>OZ241860.1:0-3779225 GCA_965203195.1 Dehalococcoidia bacterium
TTCCACGATGTAGGGGGCAAGGGACGTGGGCGCTTCAATTTCCAGGATGTAGCAGTCGGCTTCCGGCGTGATGGCGGTGATGACGCCGGTGGCGTCAATATGCCCCTGGACGATGTGGCCGCCCATACGGTCGCCGGCGGCCAGGGCTCTTTCCAGGTTGACGGCGCGGCGCGGCCCGGCCCGCCCCAGGGCGGTGCGGCGCAGCGTTTCCGGGGCCAGGTCAACAGCGAAACTGCCGGCGTCAAAGTCAACCACTGTCAGGCAAGCGCCGTTGACGGCGATGCTGTCTCCCGTCTTGACATCGGACAGCGTCTTGCCGGCGTTGATCGCCAGGCGGTAATCCGACCGGGACGCCACCCGCCCTACTTCCTCGACGATTCCGGTGAACATTCAGGGGGCCTCCTGCCGTGTGGGGTATCCGGCAATCAGCCAGTCGGGGCCGATTGCTTCCATAGTGGCGCGTTCCAGCCGCCAGGCGTCGCCCATTATGGTGGCGCCGTCGCCGCCCAGGGGGGCCGGGGCGCCGCTGCCGCCAATCAGCACGGGGGCGATAAAGGCGTGAACGCGGTCAATCAGCCCGGCGTCCAGCAGGGCGCCCAGGGTAGCGCTGCCGCCTTCCACCAGCAGGCTGACGATGCCCCGGCTGCCCAGGCCGGCCAGCAGTTCAGGCAGGTTCACCCGGCGGTCGCCGCCGGGGAAAGACGCCAGAGTGGCGCCGGCTTCGGCCAGGGCGGCGCTGCGGCGGGCGTCGGCGCCGCCGGCGGTGGCAACGATGGTATGCCCCGGCTGCCGGAGCATCCGCGCCGCCGGCGGCAGACGGGCATTGCTGTCCAGCACGACGCGGACGGGCTGCCGGTGGGAAGGCAGCGGGCTGCCGTCGTCCGCGCGGGCGGTGAGTTGAGGATCGTCAGCCAGCGCGGTGCCGATGCCGACCATAATGGCGTCCATTTCCCGGCGCATCCGCTGGACGCGGGCGCGGGCTTCGGGGCCGGTTATCCACTGGGAATGGCCGGTACGGGTGGCGATTTTGCCGTCCAGGCTCATGGCGAATTTGGCGACCACATAGGGCAACCCGGTAAGGATATGCTTGCGAAACGCCTCGTACAGCTCGTCGGCGGCCGGGTGGGGCTGGCGCTCAACCACGATGCCGGCGGCGCGCAGAGCCGCCGCGCCGCCGCCGGAGACGCGGGGGTTGGGGTCGGTGACGGCGTAGATTACCCGGCTCACGCCGGCGGCGATGATGGCGTCGGCGCAAGGCGGCGTGCGCCCGTAGTGGCAGCAGGGTTCCAGGGTGACATAAAGGGTGGCGCCGCGCGCCGCCGGGCCGGCCTGCCGCAAGGCGCCGATTTCGGCGTGACGCTGGCCCGGCGGCAGGGTGCAGCCTTCGCCCAGAATGACGCCGTCGGCGCGCGCGAGCACGGCACCAACGGCCGGATTGGGGCTGGTTGTACCTAGGGCGGAGCGCGCCAGCGCAATTGCCCGGCGCATTGGGGCGGCGGCGGTGTCCATACTCGGATCAGCCCGGCTGCTCCCGGCCGGAATCGGCATTTCCGGCAAGATCCCCGTTCCCGCTGAAATCCTCGTTCCCGCCGCTGAAATCCAGGTGAAAGCGGCTGGCGGTGGGGCCGGACTGCCCCTGGTAGCGGCTGCCCAGCTCCGGGGCGCCGTAGAGCCGCTCCGCCGGGGTGGTGAGCCTCAGGAAGGAAATCTGCCCGATTTTCATCCCGTAGTACAGGGCGATGGGCAGGCGCGCCACATTGCTTAATTCCAGCGTCAGGCGGCCCCGCCAGCCGGGGTCGACAAAGCCGGCGGTGCTGTGTATCAGCAGGCCGATGCGCCCCAGGCTGCTTTTGCCTTCCAGCCGGGCCACCAGGTCGGCGGGCAGCTCAATGTGCTCCAGGGTGCTGCCCAGGGCGAATTCGCCGGGGTGCAGCATAAAGGGCGCGTCGCCGGCGATGTCCACCGGCTCCATCAGGCTGTCCAGTGGTTCGCGCACGTCGATAAACGGCATTACCCGCGCGTTGGAGAACACCAGGAAGCGGCCGCCCAGGTGCAGGTCGATGCTGGCCGGCTGGATGTCGTCCGGGTCGATGGGATTGACGACGATGCGGCCGGCGTCAATTTCCCGGCGAATGGTGCGGTCGCTGAGTACCATCGTAGTCACCCGCCGTCACCGCAGTTCGTACACGCCATAGACGGTGACGGCGATTTCGTCCTCGCCGACGGCGATGGGGGTGCCGGCGTCGGCGGACATACCGGCGCTTTCCAGCCGGGCCAGGATGGACTGGGGGTAGCCGGCGGCCGGCGGGGTTTCGGAAATCAGCTTGAGGTTGCCCAGCTGGCGGCCGGAGAACCTGGCCAGCTGGGCCGCCTTGTTCTGCATATCGGCGACGGCGGACTGGCGCGCCCTTGCCGCCATCGCCCCGGTGTCGGCAAAGGAAAAGCGCAGGCTGTCAAAGGCAATGTGGTTGCCCCCGGCGGCGATGGCGGCGTCAATCACGGAGCCGACGGCGCCGGTGTCCCGCAGGGTTACATCCAGCCCGCTGCTCACCACATAGCCCCGGAACCGGCGCTCGCCCTGGCTCCAGTCGTAATCGGGATGAACGTTGAAATGGCTGGTGGCGATGTCAGCGGCGGCGATGCCACTGTTCCGCAGGGCGTCCAGCACATTTTGCAGGGATACGGCGGCGGCGCTCCGGGCGGCGGCTACGGTGTCATCCGTAACCGAGACGCTCAACGAGATATGGGCCAGATCCGGCGTCCCGGTCGCCGTGCCGGTTCCGCTGACCTGGATGACATCGTAGGGGTAGCCGGCCGCCTGGCCGGCCGGCAGCGCGGGAGCGTCGGCGGGGCTGTCGTCCAGGGCCGCCGTGGCCGGCTGCTGCTGCTGCTGGTATCCCCAAACCGCCAGCGCCGCCAGCAGCAGGAGAGCCAACGCGGGCAGCAGGATGTAATTGCGGACGTTACGCAGTTTCATTGGCGAGCCTCCGGCGGGCTGATGCATCCGGGTCGCTGGAGTTTGACGCTTTGGATACGCCGCGCTGCCCCCGTTTATGGATTGGCGCGCGCCGGGAGCCCGGCGTTCAGCCCTGGAAGCCGACCCGCCCGCCCAACAGCGCCCGCGCCATCACGAACTTGTGGATTTCCGAAGTGCCGCCGCCGATGCGGGCGTGGCGTAGCATATGGTACCAGTGGGCGATGGGCAAGTCCAAAGTTTCGCCCAGCCCGCCGAACACCTGCATAATCTTGTCAATGCTGCGCCAGCCCCATTCGCCGGCGGCATACTTGACCATTGACGCTTCCACGCGCACATCCTCGCCGGCGTCGGCCCGGGCGGCCGTTTCCCGGGCCACGGCCCGCAGTGCGATGATGTCCATATAGACGTCGGTGAGCATCCACTGCACGGCCTGCCGGTCGGCGATGGGGCGCCCGTAGGTTACGCGCTGCTGCGACCATTCCAGCGCCATTTCCAGGGCGCGGGTCAGGATGCCCAGGGCCATGGCCCCGCGCAGCAGCCGGTCGTGATGCACCAGCCACTGCTGTCCCAGGGTGAAGCCGGCGCCTACTTCGCCCAGCACCTGGGTTTGCGGCACGCGCACATTGTCCAGGTGAATGTAGTGCTGCTGGGCTTTGGTGGGCACAATCCAGACGCGGATGGGTTCGAAGGTTACGCCCGGCGTGGGGTTGTCAATGATGAACATCGTAATGCCGCCGCGCTGCCGCTGGTCCGGGTCGGTAACGGCCTGCACCAGCAGAAAATCGGCGGAGGCGGCGCCGGAAATGAACATCTTGGTGCCGTTGAGCACCCAGTCGTCGCCGTCCCGGACGGCGCGGGTCTGCATCATCCCGCCTGGGTCAGAGCCGGCTTGGGGTTCGGTTTGCCCGAAGGCGTAGTACAGATCGCCGTTGATGGCCGGGTAGAGGTACTTTTCCTCCTGCTCCGGGGTGCAGGCGCCGAGCATAAACATTGGCGCCGGGGAAGTGGGCAAGTGGACGATGCTGCGGTGCACTTCCTCCTCCAGGGTCAGATGCCCCAGAGCGCCCATGCCGCCGCCGCCGTATTCCTCCGGCACAAAGGAGGTATAGATGCCCGTCTGCTTGGAGATGCGGTTGAGGCGCGCCCACTGGTCGGCGGACAGGGTGCCGAGGACGCCGGGGACGGTTTCCAGCACGCCCCGGGGAGCGCCGTGGTCGGGTTCGCCTTCCTGCGGCGGATGCGCCAGGTATTCGGGCTCCAGCGGGATGCACTCGTCGCGGACGATTTGCCGGACGGTGTTTTTCAGGGCGTCCAGTTCGGGGGGCAGGCTGGTCGGGGTGGTGGTCATCATTGCTCCGCTGATAGTTGGTCACGACGCGGCGGCGGGGGCATCGGTTCACGGGGTCATCAGTTCCGGGGGACGGGCGTTCAATGGAACGGGAGTCAGTGGAACGGGCAGATGTACTTCAGGGCGGCCAGGGCCGGGTCATCGGCGGCGGCGTTGGTAGCCAGGCGGGTCACATACTCGCCGTCAGGCGGACTGGCCGGCGCCGCGGTGGCATTAACCACTTCCAGCGCCGCACCGACGGCGCCGAACACCAGCGCCGCCGCAAATACGACGATGATGGCTATGCCGATTGCTTTCCGGTTCATAGGACTTTCTCCGTCGCAGGTGGGTTTGCCGGGTAACGAAAATTGCATTTGACGACACGACCTGGCGCCGCTGGCGCGCCGCCGCTACGCAGGGACGGCCGGGGCCGGCGGCCGGCTAGTTTCCGGTCTGGCGGCGCAACCGGGCTTCCAGCTCGCGGATGCGCTCGTTAGCCTCCCGGAGCTGGGCTTCGGCTGCCTGCCGGGCCACCTGCTCCGCAGCCATCTGCGCTTTGGCTTCCGCGAGATCCGGCAGATATTCCCCGGTCGACGGGTTCCAAAAACGCAGATTGTAATCCTCCCAGCGCAACTCCAGCCCCAGCGCCCGGCTGTAACCACGATAACCGCCGCCCGCCAGCGGCCGTATCGGTATGCGCCGCCAGCTTCCGTCCGTCAGATCCAGCTCATCGCCCGCCAGCGCCGCATCGTAGTAGCGGCCCCCAGTGGGGTCAAAACGCCAGTATTCCCTGACCCGGTAGCGGGCGTAAATCTCACGCTTGACCGTGTAATCCCGCCGCCCGGTGCTCCGGGATGCCACTTCCAGCACAAAATCCGGCGGCTTGCCCACTTCGCTGATGGCATAGCCGTTGGACGCTACAATTTCCGCCGGGGGGACGGACAGGCCCATAGAGACCAGGCAATCGGGGTAAGGAGCTTGCCGGATGTCGCTGGCGTCATAGCACAGGTAGCCGGCGCCCATTGCCACGGCGTCGGGCCAGTCCCGCAGCCAGTCCTCCAGGATCTGGTGGGCGCGCGCTATGTGAGGATACTGGACAGCCATGTCGGGGCATTGGGGCGGGTCGGGCAGCGGCGTCAGCCGGGGGGATGCTACCTTGCGGTATAGCAGCGATGCTGGCGCCGGTTTGGCGGTAGTCATTGGCGGGCCTCGCAATTGAGAAGGTTAGCGCGACGGAGCCGTTGGGCAATGATAGCACAGACCGCCGGGGGTCGGGCGCGCTTACCGGACTCCGGCTGGCACCGGAGAGGCGGCCGGCCGTCCAAACCACATAAAAAACGTCGCGCAGCGCAAGAGCGACGCCCGTTGCCGCTAACGGGCGGGCGATTTAGGGGCGTGGCCGGCGGCTAGTTTCCGGTCTGGCGGCGCAGCCGGGCTTCCAATTGGCGGATGCGCTCGTTAGCCTCCCGGAGCTGCGCTTCGGCCGCCTGCCGGGCTACCTGCTCCGCAGCCATCTGCGCTTTGGCTTCAACCATTTGCGCTTTGGCTTCCGCGAGATCCGGCAGATATGCCCCGGTCGACGGGTTCCAAAAGCGCAGATTGTAATCCTCCCAGCGCAACTCCAGCCCCAGCGCCCGGCTGTAACCACGATAACCCCCGCCCGCCATGGGCCGTATCGCTATGCGCCGCCAGCTTCCGTCCGTCAGATCCAGTTCATCGCCCGCCAGCGCCGCATCATAGTAGCGGCCCCCGGTGGGGTCAAAACGCCAGTATTCCCTGACCCGGTAGCGGGCGTAAATCTCACGCTTGACCGTGTAATCCCGCCGCCCGGTGCTCCGGGACGCCACTTCCAGCACAAAATCCGGCGGCTTGCCCACTTCGCTGATGGCGTAGCCGTTGGACGCTACGATCTCCGCCGGGGGGACGGACAGGCCCATAGACACCAGGCAATCGGGGTAGGGAGCTTGTCGGATGTCGCTGGCGTCATAGCACAGGTAGCCGGCGCCCATTGCCACGGCGTCGGGCCAGTCCCGCAGCCAGTCCTCCAGAATCTGGTGGGCGCGCGCTATGTGGGGGTATTGGACAGCCATGTCGGGGCATTGGGGCGGGTCGGGCAGCGGCGTCAGTCGAGGGGATGTTGCTTTGCGGCGCAGCGGCGATGCTGGCGCCGGTTTGGCGGTAGTCATTGGCGGGCCTCGCAATGGAAAGGTGCGCGCGACGTTAGCCGACAGGCAAATGATAACACAGACCGGCCGGGAGCCGGACGCCGGCTGGCACCGGAGAGCGGCCGGCTGTCCAAACCACATAAAAAACGTCGCGCAGCGCAAGAGCGACGCCCGTTGCCGCTTAACGGGCGGGCGATTCAGTGGGCGTGAGGCCGGCGGCTAGTTTCCGCTTTGGCGGCGCAGCCGGGCTTCCAGCTCGCGGATGCGCTCGTTAGCCTCCCGGAGCTGCGCTTTGGCTTCCGTGAGATCCGGCAGATATGCCCCGGTTGACGGGTTCCAAAAACGCAGATTGTAATCCTCCCAGCGCAACTCCAGTCCCAATACCCGGCTGTAACCACGATAACCCCCGCCCGCCAGCGGCCGTATCGGTATGCGCCGCCAGCCTCCGTCCGTCAGATCCAGTTCATCGCCCGCCAGCGCCGCATCGTAGTAGCGGCCCCCGGTGGGGTCAAAACGCCAGTATTCCCTCACCCGGTAGCGGGCATAAATCTCACGCTTGACCGTGTAATCCCGCCGGCCGGTGCTCCGTGACGCCACTTCCAGCACAAAATCCGGCGGCTTGCCCACTTCGCTGATGGCATAGCCGTTGGACGCTACGATCTCCGCCGGCGGGACGGACAGGCCCATAGACACCAGGCAATCGGGGTAGGGAGCCTGCCGGATGTCGTTGGCGTCATAGCACAGATAGCCGGCGCCCATTGCCACGGCGTCGGGCCAGTCCCGCAGCCAGTCCTCCAGAATCTGGTGGGCGCGCGCTATGTGGGGGTATTGGACGGCCATGTCGGGGCATTGGGGCGGGTCGGGCAGCGGCGTCAGTTGAGGGGATGTTGCCTTGCGGTATAGCGGCGATGCTGGCGCCGGTTTGGCGGTAGTCATTGGCGGGCCTCGCAATGGAAAGGTGCGCGCGACGGAGCCGATAGGCAAATGGTAACACAGACCGCCGGGTAGTGTTGCGCCGGAATCGTAATCGGAAAAGCGGCGCCGTTGCGGCGCAACGGACGGGCAATTTGGTGGTAGAATACGCCGGCTTTCCGCCCGGCCATCGCCGCCGGGCCGCCGAACCGCGAACCCGCCAGACCAGTGCCGTCACATAACCGATGCCACCGCAATCCTCTCTCCGCAGCCTGCCCAGCGTTGAGCGCATTGTTGCCAGCGACGCGCTGGCCGACGCTGTCGCCACTTACGGGCGCGACCTGCTGGTCGAGCTGGCCCGCGATGCGCTGGCCGCCGCCCGCCAAAGCATCCGGGCGGGCGGCGATGCGCCGTCCGAAGCCGCAATCGCCGGCGATGCGCTCCGGCGGATTGAGACGCTGGTTACACCGTCGCCCCGCCCGGTGATCAACGCCAGCGGCGTCATCATCCATACCAACCTGGGGCGGGCGCCCTTGAGCCGGGCCGCGCTGGACGCCGCCGATGCCGCCGCCCGGGGCTATTCCGACCTGGAGATTGACCTGGACACCGGACGCCGGGGTTCCCGCCAGGCGCATCTGCAATCCCTGCTCCGGCAAATCACCGGCGCCGAGGCGGCATTGGTCGTGAACAACAACGCGTCGGCGCTGCTGCTGGGCCTCTCCGCTCTGGCCGCCGGCCGCGAGGTCGTGGTATCCCGCGGCGAGGCGGTGGAAATCGGCGGCGGCTTTCGCATCCCCGACGTGCTGCGGCAGAGCGGCTGCACCCTGGTGGATGTCGGGACGACCAACCGCACTTACATCCGCGATTATGCCGATGCCGTTACCGGCCACACGGCGGCTTTCCTCAAAGCCCACGCCAGCAATTTCCGGGTGGAGGGTTTTACCGCCGCCGTTGACGAAGGCGAACTGGCGCGTTTGGGCGAGCAAACGGGCGTTGCCGTGCTGCACGATGTCGGCAGCGGCGCCCTGCTGCCCACCGAAAAGTACGGACTGGCCCACGAGCCTACCCCTCAGGAGAGCATCGCCGCCGGCGTGGGGCTGGTGTTCTTTTCCGGGGACAAGCTGCTGGGCGGGCCGCAGGCCGGCATCGTAGTGGGCCGGCGGGAGCTGGTGGCGCGGCTGGAACGCCACCCCCTGGCGCGCGCCGTCCGCATTGACAAAATCAGCCTGGCCAGCCTGACCGCGACGCTGGTTCATTACCTGACGGGCACGGCGGAAACGGATATTCCGGTCTGGCGGATGATTGCCGCCCACCCGGACGCCGTGCGCGCCCGCGCCGAAACCTGGCGCGGGGCCATCGCGGCCGCCACCGGAATCGAAACCGCCGTTACGCCGGCCCGTTCCGCCGTAGGCGGCGGCAGCCTGCCCGGCGAAACCCTGCCGTCCTGGGCATTGTCCGTACCGTCATCGTCCAACGGCCATGGCCGGCCGGAAGCGCTGCTGGCCGCCTTGCGGGCCCAGCCGGTTCCCGTCATCGCCCGCATTGAGGACGACGCGGCGCGTCTGGACCCGCGCACCGTCCTGCCGGAGCAGGATGACGCCCTGCTGACCGGGCTGGCGGCGGCGCTGGGCGTTCAGCCAGCCGGGCGCCCGGTCAAGTGTACATAACCTGTGGGATGAAACCCGGCGAGGCGAGGTAAGGATATGCCGGACTATCTGTTGGTGCATGGCGCCGGCCAGGGCGCCTGGAGTTGGGGCAAGGTCTGGGGCCATATGACCGCTCCGGAGGAGCATCCGCCGCGTCTGTACCGTCCCCGCCAGGGGGTGCGGGTGCGGGCCGTGGATCTGCCCGGACACGGCAACGACCTGGCGCCCGATGTGGCCCTGGCCGATCTGTCCGACGCGGTGCAGGCCATCGCCAATGTGGTGGAGCGGGAAAACTTCGCCGACTACATCCTGGCCGGCCACGAACTGGGCGGCACGGTGGCGTTGCAGGCCGCCGGCGCCCTGCCCGTCAAGCCCCGGCGCGTGGCGCTGGTGGCGGGCATTGTGCCGTCGGGACGCAGGGCGCCGGCGTCGGCCTATCCTCTGCCGGCCCGCGCCGCCATCCGCGCCTGCCGCGCCCTGGGCGCGCTGGTGGGGCGCGACATAGCCGTTCCGGCCGGCATCATCAACAGATACTGGTGTCGCGGCCTGGATCCGATGCAGCAGGCGGCTACCGTAGGCCATTTCGGGCCACTGCCCCTCCGAATGCTCACCCGGCCCGTTGCCCTCAATACCGAACAGCTGCCCTGCCCGGTCACCTACATTGTGCTGGGGGGCGACCGGCTCATCTCCCCATCCCGCCAGCGGGCTATGGCGGCCCGCATCCCTGGCGCCACCGTAATTGAGCTGGACGCCGTTCACCAGGCGGGCATCCAGAAGCCGCAGGAACTGGCCGCAGCCCTGCTGGCCGTCTGACGGGCGCATCGCTATACGGGCGCGTCGCTATGGCGAATACCTTTATCGCCGACTTGCATCTCCATTCCCGCTACGCCTACGCCTGTAGCAAGGCGTTGACGCTGGACAACCTGGCTTTGTGGGGGCGGCGCAAGGGCATTGACCTGCTGGCGACGGGCGATTTTACGCATCCCCAATGGGCCGCCGAGCTGGAGGACAACCTGACGGCCGGCGATGACGGGCTGTATCACTATGGGGATATGCGCTTTGTGCCGGGAACCGAAATCAGCTGCGTCTATAAGCAGGACGGGCGCGGGCGGCGGATTCACATTCTGGTTTTGATGCCTACGCTGGCGGCGGCGGCGCGGCTTACCGGCCGTCTGGCCCGCCACGGCAACTTGCGGAATGACGGGCGGCCTACCGTTACTATTTCCGCCCGCGATTTGCTGGCCCTGGCCGTGGACTGCCACCCGGAGGCCATCGTCATTCCGGCCCACGCCTGGACGCCCTGGTTCGGCGTGTATGGTTCCCGCAGCGGCTTTGACCGGCTGGACGAATGCTTTGGCGACCTGACGCCCCAGATTGCCGCCGTGGAAACCGGCCTTTCCTCCGACCCCGCCATGAACCGCGCCGTCCCGGAACTGGACGGCCGCGCCATCGTATCCTTTTCCGATGCCCATTCCCCCGGTCGTCTGGGCCGGGAGGTTACGGCATTCGCCGGCCCGCTGTCCTGGGACGGCCTGCGCTCCGCGCTGCGCCACAATGCGGTGGCTTATACGGTGGAGTTCTACCCCGAGGAGGGCAAGTATCATTACAGCGGTCATCGCAAATGCGGCGTCAGCTACGACACGGCCGCCCTGGCCGGCAACGGAACCCAATGCCCGGTCTGCGGGCGGGGCCTGACGCTGGGGGTGTTGCACCGGGTATCCGCCCTTTCCCGCCGTCCTTTTGAGGAAACGCCGGGGCCGGACGATGACGGCTTCATCCGCGACGCCAACCGGCCGGGGGCGCCTTTTGCCCGGCTGATTCCGCTGCCGGAAATCATCGCCGCCGTGCGCGGCGTGGGCGTCAACACCCGCACCGTGACGCGCCAGTATCACGCTATCACCGACCGGATGGGCAGTGAACTGTCCGTCCTGCTGTACGCATCGGCCGCCGACCTGACGCCGGTGGCGGGCGAGGCCGTAGCCCAGGCCATTCTGCGGGCCCGCGCCGGCCGGGTGCAGATTGAACCGGGCTACGACGGGCAGTACGGCGCCATCCGGCTGGCGCCGGAGCAGGTCGGCCTCTGGCGCTAGAACAGGTCCCGTTCCCGGCGGGCAGGGCCGGGGAAACAACCGGGACCGCCGGGACAGGCGGGCGCCGATTAGTAATGCCGATTATTAATATGGAAGTAGCGCTGCGCCGGATGCGGGCCGAGGATATTCCGCAGGTCATTGAAATTGAGCGGGAGGCTTTCTCCCCCGGCTGGGTAGGAACCCAGTTTCGCCGGGAGCTGAACAGCCGTTACTGCCGCTTTCTGGTGGCCTACTTTACCGACGATACCCCGGCGACCGGCGATGCCCCGGCGGACGATGCCCCGGCGTCGGACGCCGCTCTGCCCCCGGCCGGCGGCGATGACGCCGGCGCGCCGGCCGACGCCTCAATGTGGGGTCGGATGGTGCGCGGCGTCAAATCGGCGCTGGGCATAGCCGGCGAAACCCGGCCTGATGTCCTGGCCGGCTATGTGGGCATCTGGTTGCAGGGCGACCAGGCGCATATCACCGAGATTGCCGTCCGCGACGCCCTGCGCGGGCGGGGCATCGGGGAGCTGCTGCTCATCGGCACCGTCCGCGTGGCTTTTGAGCAGGGCATGGACGAAGTTACCCTTGAAGCAAGGGTATCCAACTTCATTGCCCAGCGTCTTTACGACAAATACGGCTTCAACGAGGTCGGCATCCGCAAAAATTACTACGCCGACAACAGGGAGGACGCCGTGATAATGACTACCGACCCCATCTACGCCGGCGCCTACCGGGAGAAGTTTGCCCGGCTGCAAGAGCGGTTCCTGGAACGCTACGGAGCCATTCGGATTGAATTGTAGGCAGTTCCGCTCCCGGCCTGGGTTCGCCCGGCCATTGTCCGGCCACGGCGCCGCTTCGTATCGGCGGGGCATTTTCGGCAGGGCATTCCGGTTGGGCGGCGCTGCCCGGATTGGTCATCCCGGCGCGCGCCGGATTCCGGGAGGGGGCGGCGGGCGGCGGCAAGCGGGCGCATACCGAAAGGCGGCGCGCGCGGCGCCGATATTATCGGTTGACCGAAGCCGGGCGCCTTGCTAGAATGACCCCCACTTTTAGCGTTTGGGCGGTTATGCTTACCATTGGACTGACCGGCGGCATCGGCAGCGGCAAGACCATCGTCGCCGACCTGCTGCGACAGCAGGGGGCGGCGATCATTGACGCCGACCGCCTGGGCCATGCGGCCTATACCCCCCACACCGAAGCCTGGAACGCCGTAGTGGCCGCCTTCGGGGATGGCATCCTCACCCCCGAAGGCGAGATTGACCGGCGCAAACTGGGAGCTGTCGTCTTTGCCGACCCGGCGCAGCTGGAACGCCTCAACGCCATTATGCACCCCCTGATGGCGCAGATGGTGGAACGGCGCAAGGCGGAACTGCGGGGTGCCGGCGTGGCCGTGGCCGTGCTGGAAGCGGCCGTGCTTTTTGAAGCCGGCTGGGACGCTCTGGTGGACGAAGTATGGACGACCTATACGCCGGCCGGCATCGTCGTGGACCGCCTGCGGGAGCGCAACGGCCTTGACGAAACGGAAGCCAGAAAACGCATCGACTCGCAGATGCCCGCCGAGGAACGCATCCGCCGTTCCCACGCCGTAGTGGAGAATTCCTCCGACCTGGCGGCGCTGGAGCGCGCCGTGGCCGCCCTCTGGCAGGCTCGCGTCAAAGGAAAGGTAAATCAGAGCAATGGTTGAAGCACAAATCGCCGAAATGCTGGACGACGAACCCAGCTACAAAGAGTTCGCCATCGAGGAATTCCTCGTCCGCAGCGAACCTTACTACCGCGCCGTGGGCGATGAGCTGGAGCTGTTCGAAGCCGCCTACCAGCAGCACATCCCCGTTCTGCTGAAGGGGCCCACCGGCTGCGGGAAAACCCGGTTCGTAGAATATATGGCCTGGAAGCTGGGCCGGCCCATCACCGCTATCCGCACCCAGCAGGCGCAGGATATGCGGGAAGGCGAGGTGCGCGTCCCGCTGGTCACCATTGCCTGCCACGAAGACCTCACCGCCAGCGACCTGGTGGGGCGCTACCTGCTGGACGCCAACGGCACCCGCTGGATTGACGGGCCGATGACCCGCGCCGTCAAGGCCGGCGCCATCCTCTACCTGGACGAAGTGGTGGAAGCCCGCAAGGACACCACCGTGCTGATTCACCCCCTGACCGACCACCGCCGCATCCTGCCCGTGGAGAAAACCGGCAACATCATCGAGGCCGACGACCGCTTTCTCCTCTGCATTTCCTACAACCCCCACTACCAGAGCGCGTTGAAAGACCTGAAGCACAGCACGCGGCAGCGGTTCATCTCCATTGAGTTTGACTATCCGCCGGTAGATGTCGAGTCCGAAATCGTGGCCAAGGAAAGCGGCTGCAACGAAGAGCAGGCCCACGCCCTGGCCCGTCTGGGCGACAAAATCCGCAACCTGCGGGAACACGGCCTGGCCGAAGGCGCCAGCACCCGCCTGCTCATCTATGCCGGCCGTCTGATGACCCAGGGCATTTCCGCCCGCCGCGCCTGCCAGGTGGCCATTGTGTGGACGCTCACCGACGAACAGGAACTGCAACGCAGCATTGAGGAAGTGGTGCACTCCATCTTTGAGTAGGCGCGCATCCGTCATTCATTCACTGCCACCCCCAATCATGCCACCCCTCGGCGCCGTCGGGAATCCGCGGGCGGGGCATCGTTCCCGCTCG
Source organism: Dehalococcoidia bacterium (assembly GCA_965203195.1). Classification (GTDB taxonomy): domain Bacteria; phylum Chloroflexota; class Dehalococcoidia; order Lucifugimonadales; family UBA3495; genus Bin87. The sequence continues at coordinate 13,785 of OZ241860.1, forward strand.
CCGCAACGGGAGGCCGCGACTTGCCGCCGGGGGCAAAGCCACGGGTTTGCTGCGGGTTTTGAAATGGGCGCTATCACCCTGGATCTGATCAGCGACGCGCTGGCGCGCCGCCGTCCCGTGACCGCTGCCCCCGCCGGCCTGATGCCGGCGGCGGTAATGGTTCTGCTTTACCACAAGGACGATGAGCTTTGTGTGCTGCTCAATAAACGCTCAATGGCAGTTGAGCATCACAAGGGCGAGATGTCTTTCCCCGGCGGCGCCCGCGATCCGGACGACGCCGATTTTGAGGCCACCGCCCGGCGGGAAACGGAGGAGGAGATGGGCATTGCCGAGGACGACATAACCGTTCTGGGGCAGCTGGACGATAATGTCACCCGTTCCAACTTTCTGGTGAAAGTTTTTGTCGGCACCATCCCGTACCCCTACGAATTCCGCCCCAGTTCCATTGAGATTGCCGAGGTTGTGGAAATACCCTTGAGCGCGCTGCGCGCCCCGGCAACCTGGCGCTGGGATTCCCGCATTGAGGACGGAGCGCGCATTGCCGTGCGTTCCTACGGCTACGGGGCGCATCTGGTGTACGGCGCCACTGCGAAAATCCTTGACCAGTTCCTTGATGTTATTGAGGACGGACTTGTAGAAGGAGGACATCAGCCTTGACTAGTACCGCATCCGCCGATTTTCTGACCGAACTGGGCAAGCTGCCGCCGGCCGTGGGGGAAGCCTACGCAGCCGTGGCCGATGCGATGGGGGAGTCCTTCAGCGCCGAGGAAGCCGCGCTGTGGGCCCGGGAAGGCATCTCCATCGGCTCCCAAACCGTCCGCTCCTGGGAGTCGGCGGTGGAATACTACCGCGTCAGCCCCGAAGTGGCGCGCGCGCTGGCTTTCGCGTCGTTTATGCAGTGGGCCCGTTGTGGCGCCTACCTGTCGCAGGATTCGCCTACGCTGGCCGTATCCTTTTTCAAGGCCAGCCCGTCCATCGTCACCAACCTGCGCCCGCAGTACATTCCCCGCTGGGCCGGCCTGGGCCGCTCCCTCTACAAAGGCACCTGGAAATCCAGCACCCTGGCGGCGCGGTTCTTTGAAGTCAGCCCCGACCTGGTGCGGAACCTCCCCTTCTGGGATGTGGAGGTTTTCGCCTCTCTGATTGAAGCCTTGTCCTACAAATCCTACGACGTGGCCGCCGAATGCCTGGCGCTGGGCCGGGATGTGCTGCCGGCTATGGGCCGGGAACGGGAAGCGTTCCTGTCAATGTCCCGCGCGCTCACCGACAGCAGCTGGCGGGAAGTCAAGGCGTGCCTGGAAATGGCGCCCCGCGCCCTACAGCACGTGGAGGAAGGGCAGACCGGGCGTTTCCTCCGCCTGGGCGAAAAGCTGGCGAAAATGGGCCTGCGGGATACCTCCCGGTTCCTGTATGACGGCGCGCAGGCCCTCGCGCACGTTTCCGCCGGGTCGCAAGGGCATATCCTGGACCTGTGCGACGGCCTGCTGGCGACGACGCCCGATGCGGTGCCGCCCTTCCTCAAAAGCCTGGATCCGGTGCTGAACCGCATCACGCTGCCCCAGCTGGACCAGTGGTATCAGCAGGGCGTGACGCTGCTCAACGAAAACCCGGAGAGCGGCATCGCCTTTTTCAAGATCGAATCCAACACCTCCGAAGCGATGCTGGAAACCCTGTCCTCCAGCCTGGATCTGGAACGGGTCAAGGGGATTATGCGCCTCTACACCCGCGCCCTCTCCGGCGAGAACATTGAGGTTTTGAGCACCGAGGAGCTGGTGCGCCGGCAAATCGGCTGGGTGGACCAGGACACGGCGTCCACGGACGGAACGAAAGTCTATCTGCCGCCGATGATTGACCACTACAACGACAAGACGCAGAACTTCGCCTGGTTCAAGGTAGTGGCCACGCACCAGGTTTCGCACCTGGAGTTCGGCAGTTTCCGGTTTGAATTCGGGCGGCCGGCCAATGTGTTCACCGACCGACGCCTTGAGCTGGAAGCGGCGATGCAAGCCCGGATGGAAGCCATTCGCACGGCCACGGCGGAGCATTTCGGCCTCCGCAACGCCGATGACATCAGCGTGGCCCCGACGGCGCCGGAACCGGACGCCGGCCCCGGCGGCGCGATGCGCGTCTATACCGACATCGGCCGTTTCCTGTCCCTGTTTGAAGACCGCAAGATGGTCTTTGACCTGTTCAGCGTGCTGGAAGACTGCCGCCTGGACTATCGCATCAAAACCGAATATCCCGGCATCCGCCGTCCGGCGCTGGATGTGCAGGGCGACGCCCTGGCGCAGCGGCCCCGGGTGGAGGAACTGCCCTTGCAGGAAGCCCTTATTGAGCTGCTGGTTCACATGAGCCTGGACCGCTTTGAGGGCCTGCCCGTGCCGCAGGAATACCGCGAAGAAGCCTATATGCTGGCGCGCATTATGCACCGGCTCCGCACCATCCGCGCCAGCATTGAGGACACGGGCGAAGCCGCCCTGCGCGCCTACGAAATCATCTCCCGCCTACAGAACCAGCAGCAGCCGGAGGAGGAGTTTCAGCCCGAAGACCTGGACGACCCCGGCGAGTTTTCCGAAGAGGAATACCAGGCGCTGCTGGACAAGCTACAGGCCAATATGGACGAACAGCAGGGCGAGCAAGGCGACGGCGACCCCTACGAATCGCCCGAGCCTGTGGAATACCGGGGCGATTTCAAGCCCGAAATGGTGCAGCTGCTCACCAAACTGCAAATGGACCAGAGCCAGCTTGGCGACGCCGAGCCGATGACCCAGGAGGAACTGGAACAGCTGTTGCAGGACAGCGCCGAGCTGGAGCTGGACGCCCAGGAAGGCGATGTTGACCAGAGCATGGCTATGTTCGCCCAGAACATAATGAAAGAAGCCGGCGTGCCCCCGCCTTCCAATGACCCCGGCCGCGGCTACGGCCCCATTCTCCACGATGACGACGCCGGCGGCGAACTGGAAGCCCTGGAGCCCAAGACCTTCGTCTATGACGAATGGGACTTCCGCGCCAACGACTACAAGCCGCGCTGGTGCATCGTCAAAGAGAAGCTGCTGGACGAGGGCGACCCCAATTTCTACAACGACGCCCTCCGCAACTACGCTTCCCTGCTGGCGCACATCAAGCGGCAGTTTGAGCTGATTATGCCGGAAACCTGGCGCAAGACCTACCGGCTGATTGACGGCGAGGACATTGACCTCAACGCCGCCCTGGAAGCGTGGGCCGACCTGCGGATGAATGTGCCGCCGGACGAAAAAATCTACTGGCGTCGCAACCGGGTGGAGCGGGATGTGGCCGTGGTGTTCCTGCTGGATATGTCGGCGTCCACCGCCGAGGCCATCGACGAGGGCCGCCACTCGGTGGACGACCGGGACGCGCCCGATGACCCCGTGGAGTATATGGTCTGGCTGCGCCGCCGCCGCGAGGGGCTGGTGCGCCGCCACTACAAGCGCATCATCGACCTGGAACGCGAAGGCTGCGCCCTGCTCATCAACGCCCTGGAGTCCATCGGCGACACCTACGGCATCTACGGCTTCTCCGGCTACGGGCGGGAGAACGTGGAGTTCTATGTCATCAAGGACATTGAGGAACCCTTCAACGACAAAATCAAGCGGCGCATTGACAAGGTGACGCCCTTGCACGCCACCCGCATGGGTTCCGCCATCCGCCACGCCATCACCAAGCTGGAGAACCAGGACGCGGTCACCAAGATTATGTTCCTCATCAGCGACGGCCGGCCGCAGGACCGGGGCTACAGCCGCGAGGGCGTGGAAAAGGAATACGCCGTTCACGACACCCACCAGGCCCTGCTGGAGGCCAAGCGCAAGGAGATCACGCCCTTCTGCCTCACCGTGGACAAGGCGGGGCACGACTACCTCAAAACGATGTGCGGCGACCTCAACTACGAGGTGCTGGACGACATCTGGGCCCTGCCGGAACGCCTGCCGATGTTGTACCGCACACTGACGATGTAGCGGCGCCGGCCATCGCCATGTCCATCGCCATCGCATCGCCGCCGAAAGCAAGGCGCCGGGGCGGGAGAAATCCCGCCCCGGCGCCTGCTATCCGGCTACTTCCGCAATCAGCTTGCGCAGTTCCGTCAGGGCGGTATTGCAGGAACGCCGCTTGATGACCAGCCGGCGCGGCGGCGTCCGCAGCGGAAACTCCCGCACCGCATTATCCCCCTTGCCTTGATAGGCGATGGCGATGAAAATCGTCCCCGGCCGCTGTCCTTCCAGTTCCTCCGGCCCCAGCACGCCGGCCACGCCGATCCCGAAATCGGCGCCCGCGGACTTGCGCGCGGCCTGCGCCATGGCGTTGGCCGTCTGCGGGCTGACGGCGCCGTGTTCCGCCACCACGCCGGCGTCAACCCCGGCGGCAATCATCGCGTCCGCGTTGTAGGCTACGCTGCCGCCGCGATACCAGCGGCTGCTGTCGGGCGTTTCCGTGATCGTGTTCGCCAGGAACCCGCCGCTGGCCGATTCCATTGTGGCCAGCGTGAGGCCGGCCTTGACCAGCGCCGCGCCCACCGACGCCTCCGGCGTTTCGTCATCGTAGCCCCAAATGTACGGCGCCAACCGCTGGTGAATGGCATCCTCTACCGGCGCAATCATGGCCCGCGCCGCCGCTTCGTCCCGGGCGCGGGCGATGATCCGCAGGTGGATGCCGTCGGCCTTGGAATAAATGCCCAGATAGGGGTTTTCCAGGCCGAAGTATTCGGAGACGATTTCGTCCACGGCGGCTTCGCCCAGCCCCAGCGTCTTGATGTTGCGGGTAATCGTCACCTCATCGTCAATCAGCGTTTTCAGTCTGGCGTCAATTTCGTCGTGCCACATTGCCCGGTTTTCGCCGGGCGGGCCGGGCATACAGACGATATGCTTGCCGTCTTTCGTGGCCCACCAGCCGGGGGCGGTGCCGTTGCGGTTGACGATGAACTGCGCCGAGGGTATCAGGTGCGCCTGCTTGACATTGTGGGCCGGCATATCCTGGCCCCGGTTGCGGAACCACTGGCGCAGGTTTTCCAGCTCCGCCGCCTGCACCGCCGGCGTTTCCCCCAGGGCGGCGGCTACCGCTTCCCGTGTCAGGTCATCCTGCGTGGGCCCCAGCCCGCCGGTGGTAAAGATGATGTCGGAGCGTTCCATCCCCCGCCGGAAAGCGTCGGCCAGCCTGGGCAGGTCGTCTCCGATGATGCTTACCCACTGCAACTGAATGCCCAGGGCCGGCAGCCGGCCGGCAATCCAGCTGGCGTTGGTGTCGGTCAGTTCGCCCATCAGCAGCTCGGTGCCGACGGAAATAATTTCAGCTTGCACGGCAATTAGTCTCCTTATCGGCCGGCGCGGGGGCAGTCGTAGGGGGCGGCCAGCGGCGGCTCGGCGGCCAGGCAGATGGTGCGCCGGGCCCGCACGGCGTTAATGACATAAACGATGGGGTCGTCGGGCAAACCGGCGTAATGCACCAGGGTTTGGGTGTTGCCGGCGGCGTCCAGTATCGGCTGGCCGGCGTCGTCAACTTCAATGTGCGGCGCGCCGATATAAAACTCGTGCCGCGCTTCGTGGGTAGTGACGCGAACTACGGTTGCCGGCGGATTGAGGCGGTATTCGGGATTGGCGGCGTCCGTTTCGCTGACCAGCCAGCCTCCCGGCGTATCCGGGCCGCCGGGTTTGCCCGGCTTGCCGAACCACTGCAACTGCGCCGTCCACCACTCCGGCGATTTGACGGGCATCGGCTCCCCGCCGTTCACCGAAGCCTGCCAGACGCGCTCCGCCGGATTGGGGGTGTAGGATACCCTTGTGCCGTTATGGGTAACTTCCAGTTCCTGAATATCGCGGAAATCGGCATCATAAAAGTAGCCCAGTTCAATGGCCGGCGGCACATAGGGCGGCTCCAAAACCAGCCGGTTGACCACCCGCGCCCAGACTTCGGGGATGGTAAAGAGCTGGCTGCTGCCCTCCACGCGCATATAGTGGTATTCCGCGTCGGGGGTGGCGTTGCCCAGCCAGAATTCGTAGGTGCGGCCCGTTTCCTCGGTGATTTTGATGACGCTTTCCGGCGGGTCCAGCCCGTACTGGACAGGATTTTCAATGGTATCCGACAGCACCCGGTTCACTTTGGGGCCGCTCAACAGCAAAGTGGTGCCGGCCCATTTATCCTGGAAAACCGGCTGCCGGTCGCCGTCGTCGTCCACAATGAACCACTTGCCGCGCCCCAGGTCCTTGTCGTACACCACCCTCTGTCCCCGGTGCGTGGCTTCAATATGGACAATGGCGTCGTCGTCAATGCGCCAGGCCCAGGGTTCCTCATCCCGGGGCGCATCCTGCGCCCAGGGCTTGAACCACAGGGCCAGCGCGCCGAAAATCGTCAGCACGAACACCAGCAGAATGGTCAGGCGGATGTTCATAGTCCAGTCCAGGCCCGATGACAGAGGAGGGGGCGGATCAGCGCCGCACCCACCAGACCACTACCGCCATCAGCCCCATCAGCCCCGGCAGCAGCAGCCAGGTGGAGAACCGCACGAAGTTGAACTCGTTCTCGTCCAGGTTCCATTCCCGATAGACGAACTCCCGGTCGCGGATGGACACCAGCGAGTAATCCCCCATCAGGTAGTTGGCCGAATTGAGGAACAGCGCCGCGCTGGAACCGCGCCGCACGTTCCCGTTGGCGACGAAATCGGAATCCCCGAATACCACCATGCTGGCGACTTCGTGGGCCGGCGGCTGGCTGGTTGGCGCCGCGCCGCCTACCGGCGCCGCAATGTCCAGGTACATCGCCGGGAAAAACACCCGCTGCGGGTCGCCGTCAACCGGGTCAATGCGCTCAATATCGTCAATCAGACGCGCCGCCGGCGTGGTGGCCGCAATGGGACGGGGCAGCCTGGTATTGGCTTCCTCTACGATCGGTTCCACCGCCGCCGCGCCGGGCATAAACGCCACATTCAGCGGCTGCCCGCGTGGGGCCACGATCTCCGGCGGCGCCTGCGGATTGTAGATCCCCAGCCGCAGCGTGCGCGGCGCCCCCTGGGCCGAACCCTCAACATCCCTGATATACCCGTCCGTTACGATGACGCCCCAGTAGGCCAGAAACGCCCGGAAGGTGTCGTCCGTATCCGGTTCCGCCAGGAAAATCAGCCGCGCACCTTCGCGGCGCGGCGCGCCGTCCGGCTCCCGTCCGGCCATATAGGCGTTCAGCGTTTCGGCGTGGGCGTCGGGCAATGCTCCCGTGGGCCCGGCGATGACCAGCAGCGCCGCGTCGTCCGGCACCCTGACGTCCTCCGCCGCCGGCGACCATTCCAGCGTAGCCACTTCGTAGTTGTCCACTTCCAGCCCGGTTCGGATTTCAAGGTAGCCGTCCTCCGTTTCCCGCGCCACATCCCGTTCCCCGTGCCCGGCCAGAAAATAGACCTTCTTGCGCTCCGTTGCCGTGGCCACCAGCAGCGCCGTGTACAGATCCTGTTCCAGCCGGCTGAACGCCGGATCCGTGGGCTGCACCAAATCGATGATGTCCGTTCCTACTGCGGAAACCGTCAGCGTTTCGTAGGCCGTCACCCCCTGGCTGCGCGCCAGATCCGCTTCCTTCTGCGGGTCAACGAACTGGTAGGTGAACCGGCCGCTGCGCTGGCTGAATTCCTCCAGCATCGTGGCCGCCTTGCCCCGTCGCGTCAGTACCTCAAGGTCGGTAATTTCGTCGGGATAATAGGCAACGACGCTGATGGTCCGGTCCAGCTGTTCCAGCAGATCCTGCGTGCGCTGCGCCAGGGAAAACTGGTTGGTGGCGGTGGTGTCAATTCGGTAGTTGTTCTCAAAGGCGACATAATTCGCCACCACCACCAGGCCGAGGAATGCCGCCGTCATTACGGTCGTGTTGACGCCGTAGCGCCCGGTGCGGCTGAAAAACGCCGCAATCACCTGGCTGAAGTAGGAGATGCCCACCAGCGCCACCAGAGCGCCGCCAATCCCGACTACGATGAATCCGTACAGCCGCAGCGAGGACACAAACGCCAGCAGCGCCGCCCCGCTCACCAGTCCCACCACGCCGGCAATGAGTATCGGGGCGTAGAAAACGGCAATCAGGTCAAAAAACGGCTCAATGAACGAGAACAGCGTGCGCGACTGTTCCTCGCGGGCCCCGGCGTCGCCCGTCGCTTCCTCCGTGGGTTCCGCCGGCCGGGTCGGCTGCCTCTCGTGTCCCCGGCGCCGGCGCCAGTCCCGGGGCGTGTCCTCGTTCCGCTGCCGGCTCATCCTACCTCCACCGCCGCGACTCCAGCGCCCTTATGGACAGGAACAGGAACAGCGCCGTGACGCTGATGAAATAGACGATATGCGCCGTGTCAATGATGCCCAGGTCAAAGTCGTTGAAGTGCCCCGTGAAGCCCAGCTGCCCGAACACCGTGGCCCAGAATCCGGTGACCACATCGCTGATGAACGCCGTGGCGTACAAGGCCACCAGGATGCCGATGCCCACCACGGCGGCGATAATCTGGTTGCTGGTCAGCGTTGAGGTCAGGATGCCTACCGACAGCGCCGCCATCCCGTACAGGGTCAGCCCCAGGTAGCCCGAATAGATCGGCCCGGGATCCGGCGTGGCGAATACCAGCAGCAGGATGACATAATAGGAGGTCAGGGCCAGCAGGAACAGCAGGAAAGTCAGGCTGGCCAGGTACTTGCCGATGATGACCTCCCAGTCCCGCACCGGGGAGGTGAGCAGCAGCTCAATGGTGCCCAGCTTCTGCTCCTCGGCCAGCAGCCGCATAGTCAGCGCCGGCGCCAGCGGGATGAGCAGAAAGGTGGCCCCCTGGAAAAAGTTGCTCAGCGACGCCTCGGGGAAGGGATTCCCCAGATCGCGCACGAAGAAGAACCCGCTCAACGCCATAAAGATAAGCGCCACGATGTAGGCCACCGGGCTGCTGAAGTAGATCTGGATTTCCTTGAACGCTACCGCGCGTATCGTCCGCATCGTACTACGCCCGCTCCCCGGCTGCGTGGCCGTGGCCTTCGCCTTCGCCGGCGGTAAGCCGCAGGAAAATTTCCTCCAGGCTCATGCTGTTCACCTGCATTGACCGCAGGCTCCACCCGCGGCTGACCACCGTCCGCGAGATCTCGTCCCGCAGGTCGCTGCCCTCCCGGAACTGGATCCGGTACACATTGACGCCCGGCCGCGGGTGGTGCGTAACCTCCGTTGCGCCCTCAATCCCCCGCAGCGCCGGCAGCACCTCCGCCGGCGGCCCGCCGATCTCCACCTCCAGCTGCTCCACGCCCCGCAGATGCTGCGCCAGGTTGTTCGGCGTATCCGCCGCTACGATATGCCCCTCGTGGATAATCAGCACCCGCTGGCAGATCATACTGACTTCCGGCAGGATGTGGCTGCTCAACACCACCGTCTGCTCCCGCCCCAAATCCTGGATCAGGCTCCGGGTTTCTACCACTTGGATGGGGTCAATGCCGATGGTCGGTTCATCCAGCACCAGCACTTCCGGCTCGTGCAGAATCGCCTGCGCGATGCCCACCCGCTGCCGGAATCCTTTGGACAGCTTGCCGATGATGGTCTTGTGGTAGTCCCACAGCCGGCAGACATCAATGACTTCCTCAATGCGGGCGCGCATCCGCCGTCCGCTCATCCCCCGCAGCGTGCCCATATATTTGAGGTAGTTCCGTACCGTCATTTCCGTATGCAACGGCACCGACTCCGGCAGGTAGCCCACCCGCCGGCGCACTTCAGGGATTTCGCCACCACGTCGTACCCGTCCAGGGTGACCGTCCCTCGCGTCGGCGGCATAAACCCGGTCAGAATCCGCATAGTGGTGGTTTTCCCGGCCCCGTTTGGCCCCAGGAAGCCCAGGATCTCGCCCCGCCGCACCGTGAAGTTGACATTCTCCACCGCCGGCGTCGGGCCGTAGTAGTGCGTCAGATCGCGCACTTCAATCATAGCGTCCATAGCGTCCATAGCGTCCATAGCGTCCGCCGGCGGCGCGCCCCCCGTTTCGGGCGCGGGCGCGCCGTCCGTTGTAATTTCAGCAGCAGTAGTAGTCATTGCGTTGTCTGCGCCTGTCCGGGTGGCCGGAGACGCCGGCGGCGGCCCTTCGCCCGTCTTTTGATACGGGGGAAACGGGCGGGCGGATTGCCCGACCGCCGAACCGGCATAACTCCATTGGCAGGTTTGACGCTGGCATGGCTCATGCCGGCATAGCCCGATTGGCGTGGCCCGGATGAGGCCGCTTTGAATTGGCGTGGCGGCTATGATATGCTAGATCCTACGATTTCACAAGATGGCGCGCCCCGTGCCGGCACGGGGCCAATTTTACCGGCGGGGGGCTGACGACCAGAATGCACTTGATTATCGACGGCTATGGCGGCGACAACGCCATGATGTGGGACACCGCCCGGCTGCGGGCCTTCCTGGATGAATACCCCGCCCGCCTGGGGATGACCAAAATCACCGAGCCCGAAGTCCTGGAGTACCACGGCCCCAACCCAAACGACAGCGGCGTCTCCGGTTTCGTCATCATTGCGGAGAGCCACATCAGCGTCCATACCTTCCCCGGCCGGGACTATGTGAACATCGACATCTTTTCCTGCAAGTCCTTTGACCACGAGCAGGCCACTGCCGATGCCCGCGCCCTGTTCGGCTTGCGCCGGATAAAAACCTGGCTGCTGGACCGGGGGCTGGAATGGACGGACGCCGTTCAGGGCGCCGCCGAAACCCGCCGGCAGCGCGCCGTACTACAGACTGCGGCCGGTTAGGCTTGTGCCGGAACCTTTCCGCGCCGACGCCGGCCGGCCGCCGGTTCCGCAGACGCCCGCCAACTTTCTGGCCCTGCCGCCGGAGCAGGCCGACCTGGCAAGGGCGCAGGTCGCGCTGATACCCGTTCCGGTGGACAGCACCACCTCCTTTCGCAGCGGGGCGCGCTACGGGCCGGCGGCCATCATCGCCGCCAGCGCCGCCCTGGAGGATTATGACCTGGAGCTGGGCATTGATGTGGCGCAGTTGGGCATCCATACCGCCGCGCCGCTGGAGCCGGATGTCGGCGACCCGGAACGGATGGCGCGCCGCGTCCAGCTGGCCGTGTCCTACTACCAACGGAAGGGCAAGCTGACCGGCGTCATCGGCGGCGATCACTCCGTGGCCATCGGCTCCGCCCTGGCCTGCTGGGAGCGGCATCCCGGTATGTCCGTCCTTTATATTGACGCCCACGCCGATTTGCGGGACGAATATCAGGGCACGGCCTGGGGGCATGGTTCCGCGGCGCGCCGCATTGCCGAGCATTGCCCCGTAAGGCTGGCCGGCGTCCGCACGCTGGCCGCCGAGGAGCGGGATTACATAACCGCCGCCGGCATTGCCGTAACCTACTGGCCGCCGGCCAACCCCGGCGATTACACTGCGGACATCATCGCCGGCTTGGGCGCGCCCGGCGCGCCGGTGTACATCAGCGTTGACCTGGACGCGCTTGACCCGTCGGAAATGGCGGCGGTAGGGACGCCGGAGCCCGGGGGGATGCGGTGGGCGGAGCTGCTGGCGTTGCTGCGGCAGGTTGCCGAGCGCCGCCCCGTGGCCGGTTTTGATGTCTGCGAGCTGGCGCCCAACGAAGGATTGCCGGCGCACAGCTACACCGCCGCCAGGCTGGTGTACAAGCTGGTAGCCTACGCCGCCGGATTGAGGCCGGCAGGATGCTAACGCGGCGCTAATTCCCGTTGCAGGTTAGGCCAGGTCCACACCACCAGCCTGCCGGCGCCAGGCATCTCGCGCCACCTGTGGCCTTGGGCGCGCAGCTGGAAACACGGCTTGCCCAGCCTTCGGGCAATCTTAATCTCTTCCAAAACGCCGGGAGCGTTGTGCGTGTTTTCGCTCAACAGCGTTACGAAAACGTCGCAACGCGCAATGGCCTGCTTCGCCTTGTCCAGCCAGTCGCTCTCCGGTTCCCGCTTTTGTAGGGAGAAATCCGTAACGGAAAACGGCGCATCCGGCTGTTCGGCTTGGCCAATCAGGGTCTCCTTGAGCCCGTAGCCCGTTTTATACTCAAAGCTGACGAAAATCTTTGTCCTGGCCATAATCACTGCGCTTCCCCCAACCTGATTTGACGCATCCCCGGATTCGCTCATCAGATGCCCCCTATGACAGGTTGCAGAGTAGATTATAGCATGGCGGGCCGTCGCCGGCGCCCTTTCCTTGACAACCCCAACGCCAACGCCCTACAATCCCGCCTGTCCGGGCGCGCCCGCGCTGGTCATAAAACGCCCGCCCCCAACCCAACCCGCCGCCGCCCAGCGCGGCCACAGGAGCATCCCTATGCCACAGCAATGGCCCACCGTCCACTATAAAGAGGAAGGTATGCGCGAGGGTATGCAGATCGAGGACGCCAGTATCAGCGTCGACGACAAGGTCGCCCTCCTCGATATGCTCTCCGATACCGGCCTCCGCAGCATCGTCGTCGGCTCCTTCGTCAGCCCCAGGTGGACGCCCCAGATGGAGCGCATCGACGAAATCGTGCAGAAATTCACCCCCAAGCCCGGCGTCACCTACACCGCACTGGCCCTCAACGCCCGCGGCGTGGAACGCGCCCGCGCCTACTCGCCCCCGCTGACCATTGAGCGCGACGCCTACCCCCGTCTGTCCTGCCACCTCTGCGATGTGTTCGCCCGCCGCAACACCAACCGCAGCCAAATGCAGGAAATGGAACGCTGGCCGGCCATCATCGCCCAGGCCCAGGAACTCGGCATCACCGCGGCCGGCATTGGCTGCAACGCCTCCTGGGGTTCCAACTTCCTCGGCGAGTTCCCCGTGGACAGCCTGATGACCCTGCTGGAATACCAGCACGGCCTTTGGGACGAAGCCGGCATCAAGGTCGCCAGCTGCTCTATGGGCGACCCCATGAGCCACTGCACCCCGGCCAAGGTTGAGGAAAGCGTAAGCCGCGTCAAGGAGCGCTGGCCCGAAATCACCCACTTCCGGCTGCACCTGCACAACGGGCGCAATATGGCCATCGCCTCCGCCTACGCCGCTATGCGCGTCCTCGGCCCGGAGGATACCCTTGAACTGGACGGCACCATCGGCGGCTTCGGCGGCTGCCCCTACTGCGGCAACGGGCGCGCCACCGGCATGGCCCCCACCGAGGATCTGCTCCATATGATGGCGGATATGGGTATCCCCACCGGCGTGGACATCGACAAGCTCATCGACTGCGTGTGGGCCGCCGAGCGCATCATCGGCCGCGAGCTGTACGGCCACGTTTCCAAAGCCGGCCCGCGCCCCCGCGCCGGCGGCGGCAACCTGTACGACATCAATATGCCCTTTGTGGAAACCCTGGAACAGGCCACCCACTTCAAGAAGGGCGAGCAGATGTACGAGGGCGGCATCTACCCCTACCGGGAGCCGGTCACCAGCCCCTACCGCGACCGGATTGACCAGGGCTTGCCCGTCTTTGGCGAAGCCCCCGGCGAATTCCCCTGGAACCAGGACTGGCTGCCCAAAGCGGACCAGTAACCCCGTTCGCCAGGCGGGAAAGATACCTATAAGGGCGCCGGGAATGGGTATCCCGGCACCCTTATATCATTCTGATGCGCTGGAACCGCCGCTGCGCCACGCGCTGGCCAGTACCGCGGCGGCTATCGCCAGTATCACCGTTGCCGCCGTGCCGTCCCGGCGCAAATTGTCCAACGCATCCGCCAGGCACTGCCCGTCAGTCGGGCATCGCTCAAATACCCCTAATGCCAAATCGGCCAGGCAGGAGAAAATCCCGGAGATATGCGGCTCGAGATAAATCGCCCCGGTTGCGAACAGGATTGCCGCCCCGATTCCCACCCGGCTGAGCAACGCTTTGCGTACCCGCGCCAGCAAGGCGCGCGCAACCAGCGCAGGACGTAGTATTTTTGGATTCATTGCCGCTCGCTTACGGCAAATTCCGGCCAACCTTGACCAGCGCCGCCAGCAGTCCCACGACAAGGAATACGGGCAAAGTCAGCGGTGGCATCCATGGCCATCCGGTTATAGCGGACACCACGACCCAGACCAGCACGGCCAGGATGCCAACCCACATTCCACGCAAAAATCCGTCTATCGCCAGCATCGCTCATCTCCTTGCAGGCAAGCCCAGACGCCGCCGCCGCTGTGGCCTTATGATACACTGGAGTGGGGCGTAAAAGCGGAGCAGCAAAAGGCGGAATGCCTCGGCATTACCGCCAGCGCTCCCTGCCGAGCCATCGGTTCAGTTCCCGGGCAGCATCTTGTTGCCTGTCCTGTGTAACGTCAACGATGGCTGATAGTTTGTGACCGAATCGTACCCACTTGCTCATATCATACAGCAGCCACTGCCGTCCGTTGGTCAAGACCGCAACGCCGCGATACATACGCGGCTTGCAATTGGCGTATTTTGACAGCTGCTTGTCGATAATTGCGACGGTGAGTTCGGTTTTTGCCCTCTTGGATTCAACGATGATGGTAGGAGCTAGATTGCCCTCTACAATGTCGTACAGATCTGCATTGCCGAAGAGGGCGTAGTCAACCTTGCCGCCGCCCAAAGGACGCGGCCATTCCACGCAGCATTCATCGGGAGATCCGGTATCCCAGCCCAACGCCTGAATGATTGGGTCAATGAGAGCATAGCGGGTATGCCATTCACTCCAATTGTCCAGGCCGATTTCGGACCATTGGGTCAAAATGGCGCGGCGGCCGCGAATGGCCGCTGCTACAGCTTTGATGGTCATTCTGGCGCCGGGAATGCGCTTTTCGTTTCGCTTCGTATGGATAATGGCGGCGGTTTGCTTAATGCAGGCCGCCGCCCGGGTGGTCAGTTGCTGTGTTTCTGCGACTCGCTACGCCGACGCCACGGCCACCGAAATCACATTCATCGCCGTTTCCGGCAGCGCGTCCGCCGTCCAGCTGGCGCCGCCATCGTGAGTGCCGAACACCTGCCCCCGCCGCGTGCAGAAGTACACCTGCGCCGGATCCTGCCGGTTCACCGCCACGCCAAACGTCGTGCTGCCGGGGTTGACGCCCCGGTCGAACCGCTCCCAGCTGTCGCCCAAGTTGGTCGTGCGCATCACGCCGCCCTGCTCGCTGCCGAAGTTCATCCCCACGCAGGCGTACAGCGTGTTAGGGTCGGCCGGATCCCGCACCACGCCCCGGGAATACTTGATGTCGGAGAACCGGCTGAAGTCGCAGTCCTGCCAGGACGCGCCCCTGTCCGCGCTCCGCCACACGCCGGTGCGGTTGGAAATCAGCACCGTCCCCGCGTCCGCGCCGCCCACGGCCACGCCGTGCAGATCCAGCAGGTCAACATCGCCGGCGAACTCGCTGTTGCGGATGGTCCAGGTATGCCCGCCATCCACGCTGCTGGCCGCGCCGCCCACTTCCAGCGCCGCGTACATATTGCTGGGGTTGCCGGCCTCAATGTCGATGCCCAGGATGCGCATCGCAAAGGCCATCTGCACCTGCTCCGGGTTGGACACGGTGGCGATGTGCGACCAGTTTTCGCCGCCGTCCTCGCTCTTGAAAACCTCGGCGCCTTCGGTGCCGGCGAACATAATGCTGGGGTCATTGGGATGGAACCGCAGCGACCAGACCACGCGGCCCTCGGTCATATTCATCCGCTGCCAGCGGTCGCCGCCGTCGGCGCTGCGATAGACGCCCCGCTGGGTGCCGCAAAAGATGGTGCGCGGGTCGTTGGGGTGGATGGCGATGGCCCGCGCCTGCGTGGCCGGGGCCAGCCCGTCGGTGAGCAGATCCCAGTGGGCATCGCCGGCCGTCTTGCGATAGAGTCCGCTGGCCTCGGCGCCAACGTACACGATAGTGCTGCCTGCCATAGTGCTGGCCTCCTTTTGCTTCGCCTTGCCTTGTCATAACAATGGCGGTAGTCCTGGCCCGCATTTCACCAGACCGGGCGGGGGATGTCAAACGCAATCCGGCGGGCGGCCAGGGCGAAAACGCCATTTGCCAAAAGGCCGGATGTGCGGTATAGTGGCCGCGCTACAGATGCCAGTCCCGCCCTTCCGGCGAGGGGTCGGGCAGCAGACCAGGGTGGGCGTCGCGCCTTCTCGCGACGCTGCCCATGGACTTGGCGTCTGTAGCAAGTAGCCTAATCCTGGTGTCGCGAGGAGGTTCCAAGCTATGGACAACGAGAGGACGCCCCGGAGTGGGTACCCGTGGTCGGCGTGGGCGGTTGCGGTATGGCTGTACGGAAACGCCCCCGCTTTGAGCTTTACCCTGATGCCGGCAACGGTCATTTCCGTCCCTTCGGCATAGCGCCGGCAGATGCCGGAATGCGGGCGTCCGGGTGCGCGAATACGGCGGCAGATGGCGCCGATGTGAATATAGGCTGACGCCGGAATGACGGGCGATCTGACGATACACCCTAAAAAGAAACGCTATCCCGTACGCGCGGCGCCGTAATCGCCAGCGTCAGCCCCCAAACCGATTCCGCCCCCGCCTCTTTGAGCGCCCGCGCGCACGCCTCCAGCGTGCTGCCCGTGGTAGCCACATCATCCACCAGTATGATGCCCGCCCCGGCCACAGCGCGCCCGGCGGCCACAGCGGCGCTCCCCGCCACATTGGAGACCCGTTCCGCCGAGCTGCTCGTGCCCGCCTGCGGTTCCACATACCGGCTGCGCACCAGCAGCTCCTTGCTGTGCCGCAGCTCGCAGCGCCGGGCCACCTGCCGCGCCAGCAATTCCGCCTGGTTGTACCCCCGCTCCCGCCGGCGGCGCGGATGCATCGGAACCTCGGTTACCACATCCCCCGGCAGCGGGTTGGCTTGCAGGTAATCCGCCAGCAGCCCGCCCAGCTGCGGCGCCGCCGCCCTGATGCCGCCATACTTGAACGCCAGAACCGCTTGGCGTATCGCCCCGGTATAGAGGAACGGCGCGCGGATGCCGTCAAAATGCCGGTCCGCCCCAACGCAGGCCGGGCAGCGCGACCACTCGCCCGGCGCGCTGCATACCGCGCAGAACGGCGGCGCCAGGACGGCCAGACCCGCCGCGCACTTGTCGCAGATGACCTTCCCCGCGCCACCGCAGCCGGCGCACTCCAGCGGATAAAAAGCGTCCAGCAGCCCGCGTCCGACCTGCTCAATCAGACCGGGCAGCGGCCCCAGCCGGTTCAGCAAAGTCATCAGCGCCGCCTCATCGCCTGCCACCGCCGGATGATTTCCGCATCCCGCGGGAAAGCCAGCGGCGGCAGTTCATCCGATGCGAAAAACCCCAAATCCAGGCATTCCGGCCCCGGCGCCAGCGTTCCGCCCGTTTCCGTCGCGGCGTAGGCGACCACTACCACCGGATTGCCCGCATCGGAGAACACGCCAATCAGTTGTGGCGCGGCCACCACCAGCCCCGTTTCCTCCCAAACTTCCCGCGCCGCCGCGGCTTCCACCACTTCGCCCCGGTCGACATAGCCGCCGGGCATACTCCACAGGCCATAGCCCACCTGCACCGCCCGCCGCACCATCAGCGTGCGCCCGTCCCGCTCAATCACGCAGGCCGTCGCCAGCTTGGGGTCGTAATAAACCACCCGTCCGCAGGACGGGCAAACCGGGCGCTGCCGGCCCTCATCCGGGCGCAGCGCCAATCGCGCGCCGCAGCCGGCGCAAAATTGATCCGGGCCGGTCATCCTGACACCGCAATGCGATTTGACATAACAATCACCTGGCGCCGTCATCCTGGTACGGATGCGCCGCCAGCAGCGCTTCGATCGCATCTCTTGCCGGCATCGCATCCTGCGCCCCAACCCGGGTGACCGCCAGGGCGCCGGCGGCGGATGCCCACCGCACGGCATCGGGCAGCGGCTTTCCTTCCGTCAACGCCACCGCCAGCGCTCCGTTAAAGGCGTCCCCCGCTGCTACGGTGTCCACCGCCGCCGCCGGAAACGGCAGGGCGTAGCCCCCGGCCCGCCCGTCCGTCCAGTAAGCCCCCTGCGCCCCCAGCGTAATGACCGCGGCGCCCACGCCGCGCCCCAGCAGCTCCTGCGCCGCCCGTTCAACGGTATCCCCAACGCTTATAGGGTATCCTACCAGCGCTTCCGCTTCCGTTTCGTTGGGCGTAATGAGCGATAAATGGCGGTAAAAATCCGCCGACAGCGGACGCGCCGGCCCCGGATCCAAAATCACCGCAACCCCTTGCGCCGCCGCCTGTTCCGCAACCCGCCGCGACAGCTCCACCGACACCTCCAGTTGCAGCAGAACCGCCGCCGTCTGCGGCAGCAGCGCCGCGATGGCGGCGTATTCGGCGTTTCCGCAGGTATCGTTGGCGCCCAGCGCCTGGACGATGCGGTTCTGCCCGCCCTCGCCCACGCAGATGACCGCAATGCCCGAGCTGACGCCCGGCGCTACGCCCACTCCGTCCGTTGCTACGCCGGCCGCTTGCAGCGCCGCCACCAGCTGCGGCCCGAACAGGTCGTCGCCCACCCGCCCTGCCATCGCCGCGCGGATGCGGCCGCCGCCGGCCCGCGCCGCCGCCACCGCCTGGTTGGCCCCCTTGCCGCCGGCATAGGTCACGAAACGGCTGCCCACCACCGTCTCCCCGTCCGCCGGCAGCCGTTCCGCAAAGGCCACCAGGTCCATATTAATGCCGCCCAACGACACGATGAGCGGCCGCTCGCTGGCAGTCGTACTGGCAATGGCAATGGACATCGTCTCCACCTGGCGCTGCATAACGCTGACGGCGAGTAAATTAGCATTGCCGGGGCCGCCGGTCAACGCCGGATGCCGCCCCGGCGCCGCGCCCGAACCGGCGGGCCGAATTTCCCATAACCCGCGCCGTCCCGTGCTATAATGCCGCCCATCCCGTTTAACATAAGTGAGGACTGCAACAATGCCTCAACCACTGGAAAACATCAAGGTCGTCGACCTCACGCGCACCCTCGCCGGCCCCTTCTGCACCCAGAACCTGGCCGATATGGGCGCCGATGTCGTCAAAATCGAGGAACCCAACGACGGCGACGAAACCCGCAAATGGCCGCCCATCTGGAACGGCGAAAGCACCCAGTTCCTCTCTTTCAACCGCAACAAGCGCAGCCTGTCCGTCAACCTCAAGTCCGACGAGGGCTTGGCCATCGTCAAAAAACTGGCCGCCGGGGCGGACATAATGATTGAAAGCTTCCGCGCCGGAACCCTGGCGCGGTTCGGGCTGGGCTACGACGACATCAAGGCCATCAACCCCGACATCATCTACTGCACCATCTCCGGCTACGGGCGCACCGGGCCTATGGCCAGCAAGCCCGGCTACGACCTCATCATCCAGGCTTACAGCGGCCTGATGCACCTCACCGGCGAACCCGACGGCGCTCCCCAGCGGGTGGGCTTCTCCCTGGTTGACCTGTTCACCGGGATGATGGCTTTCGGCTCCATCGTCACGGCCCTCTACCACCGCGATCAAACCGGCGAAGGCCAGCTGATTGACGCCGCCCTGCTGGACGGCCAGGTTGCCGCCATGAGCTACCACGCCACCGGCTACATCGGCACCGGCGTGGAACCCCACCGCCTGGGATCCGGCCATCCCAGCCTAGTTCCCTACCAGAGCTTCCCGGCGTCCGACGGCTACTTCATCCTCGGCGTGGCCAACCCCAACCTTTGGGAACGCTTCTGCCACGCCATCGGACACCCCGAACTGAAAGACGACCCCAAATTCGCCACCAACCCCGACCGGGTGGCGCACCGCGCCGAGATGATTGACCTGCTCAACGGCATCTTTGCCACCAACACCGTGGCCCATTGGGTCAAGGTCATTGACGACGCCGGCGTCCCCGTGGGCCCCATCAACAAAACCTCCGATGTGGTGGCCGACGCGCAAGTCAAGGCGCGGGATATGTTCCTGCCCATCGACCACCCCAATGTCCCCGACCTGCGCGTCCCCAACTCGCCCATCAAGCTGCAAGCCACGCCGGCCCGGCTGCGCCGCCCGCCGCCGCTGCTGGGGCAGCACAACGACGAAGTCCTGGCCGAACTGGGCTACGAAGCCGACGCCATCGCCGTCCTCAAAAACGCCGGCGTCATCGGGCGGACAGAGACGCCGTAAGCCCGCCGCGCCGGAACCATCAATCAATCGGGGATTGACTATCCCGTCAGTCCCCTCAAAATCCTGAAATCCATTGGTTCGCACAAGGCGGGTTATGTTACGCAAAAGGCCGTTTGCAGCCCTTTTTGACATAACATACCGCATATCGCGAACTGCCGGCCGTCGCTTCCAACCTGCTCCCGACAGCGCCGGAAACCGACTGCCGGGCCGGGCGACCCGCCCGCGTGGCTGCCCGGCCGCCGGCGGCGCCGGAATCCCTGATACAGGAGGCCATCACGCCAATGGGCATCCTTACCCCCGAAATGCAGCAGGCGCTGGCCGAGCAGCGTCTGATTTTCGCCGCCACCGTCGGCCCCGACGGAACGCCCAACCTGTCCCCCAAAGGCACGGCGATGGTTTGGGATGACGACCACATCCTCTTTGCCGACCTGGCGTCCCCCGGCACCATGCGCAACCTGGCCGCCAACCCGGCCATTGAAATCAACATCGTCAGCCCGTTTTCCCGCCGGGGCTACCGCTTCAAAGGCGCGGCCGCCATTCATAAGGACGATGACATCCACGCCGCCGTTGTGGCGCGGATGCGCGCCGGCGCCCCGTCATTGCAGGGCCTGGCCGACCGGGTGCGCGCCGTTGCCCTGGTCAAGGTGGAGCAGGCCCTGCCCCTGGTATCCCCCGGCTACTGGAACGGCGCCACCGAAGCGGAAATGCGCCGGGAATGGGAAGCCTACTGGCAGGCCGCCAACGCCCGGTGGCGCGACCAGCACGGCTGATGCGGCGCGCGCGCCTACCAAAAAATGCCGCTTGCGCGCCGCCCCGATACCCGCTATAATGGCTGGTGAAAGTCGCTCCGGGCGGTTAGCTCAGCGGTTAGAGCGCCTCGTTCACACCGAGGAGGTCGGAGGTTCAAATCCTCCATCGCCCACCAGGGTTTATGACCGCATCCGGCCCGGCCGCTTTCACCGGGAAATCCAGGCCCCTCCGCCGAGGTGGCGAAACGGCAGACGCGCTGCGTTCAGGGCGCAGTGTCCTTTACGGACGTGTGGGTTCAAATCCCTCCCTCGGCACCATCATTCCTTTCGGCGGCCCCGGGTTCCCCCAACCGCGCGCTTGTAGCTCAGTGGATAGAGCGCTGCCCTGCGGAGGCAGAGGTCGTGAGTTCGAATCTCGCCAAGCGCGCCATTTTACGGCCCCGCCGCGCTTGTCATTATGACAACAGGACAACACCAACCCACGGGCGGTTAGCTCAGCCGGTTAGAGCGTCTGCTTTACACGCAGAAGGCCGGGGGTTCGAGCCCCTCACCGCCCACCACCCCCGATTTCAGCGAGGCCACTATGTCATTCAGCGACGACTACGCCAGCTTGGTGTGCGACTTCAAGGCCCAAGTCGAAAAAGACAATCGTTGCGGCATCAAGTCCGTATTCATCCCCAACATCAGGCCGCAGGCTCCCGTGGATTTCGTCCTGATCGGCGCAGAGCCATCTCTGGGCGGAAAGGGCTATGACGCATTCAGCAAAATGATAGATGGCGGATTCAAAAATTTCGCCCTGTCGTTCGAGGATTTCATCCTGCATTTTTGCGTCAGGGAGTACCTCTGTAAAGGAGGTGGTACGTACTACCTCACGGACTTGTCAAAAGGCGCAATGGCGACCAAATATGCCGCTTCCAAGTCTCTCAACAAGTACAAGGAATGGTATCCGCTCTTACAGAAAGAGCTCGAGCTTGTGGCAAAACCCGGCGCACGGAGAATAGCCATTGGCAATACCGCAGGAAATTTTCTCAGCAGAATGAAATCGTACCCCCCAGATCGAACCATTCTGCATTACTCTCCGCAAGCCTCAAAATATAGAGGCAAGAAGATCGAGGGCAGGGAGCGTTCTTACTGCACATTCGCCAAAAGGATCAGCGTTGATGTCATCATAGACACTGCCAAAGCTGTCTGGCGTGACGCTGATATGGAGCCATTTCAGCATGACCTCCTGGAGCAACTTAACGGGGGAAGCGGCCTGACGGAGTCCAGAAAGAAGCTGATGTTTGACTACAAAGTGGCGTTTGAGGAGATTCGCAAATCTGGCGTGCGCGGCTAGTTTCCGTGTCTATACCGGGAATCACCACGCTCGCCTACCCGTCGCCGCCAAAATGCGCCCGGCCGCCTATGGGTGGCCGGGCGCATTTTGACAGCACAGATCATCCCGGCGTTAGCCCGCCTACTGGTGCGCCTTCAAAAACCCCCGCACCTGCTCAATCGTCCTGGCGAACACCTCCGCATCCTCCTTCCACGGGTACGCCGTAACCTCCGCTTTCGGCGCCAGCTCCGCCATCGCCATCGCCGCCTCCAGCGAATGCGCCGGCGTGTCATCCGGCATCACCAGCAGCGGCGTCTGGCACTGCCGCGCAAAGTCCCGCGACACGCTGTACACGAAATCCGGCTGCACGCGGTACAGGTTGTGCAGGTACTGCTCCACAATCTCCATCGTTATGTCCGGCCGCCGGGCGCACAGCTCCGGCGCCCAGATGTCGCGCCCGGAGTCGTACATCGCGTCCGGCGTCTTGCTGGCGTGTCCCACCGGCTGGCACAGCACCGCCGCCGCCACCCGTTCCGGCGCCCGTTCAATCAGCTTCATCGCAAAGGGGCCGCCGATGCAGTAGCCCATAAACAGGAACCGTTCTATGCCCAGGTGATCCATCAGCCCCAGCTGGTCATCGGCGAAGGCTCCCCACGGATCCTCAACCGGCACTGGCCCGCTGGACTCGCCGCCGTTGGCGTTGCGCTGGTCCATCGTAATGCAACGGAAATCGTCCTTGAACTCCGCCATAGCGTTGAACACCTGCGTCGGCCAGTTGCCGACCACCGAGTTCAATCCCCCGCCGGGGGTAACCAGCAGCGGGAACCCGGCCCCGGCCTCCTCGTAGTGTATGCGGACATCCCCTTTGGTATAGAACGGCATTGCGGTTTCTCCTTCCCAGCTTTCGGAGCCGGATTTGGGGGCAATTGTAACCGGGGGCGCCGGGTTGTCAAGGCGAATGCCGCCGGCCGGCGCCACGCGGCGGCCTACCCGGCCCACGATTTGTGGTATATTACCCCCAAATCACCAAGCGCAGCCCGCCCGGCGGCAAGGCGGCCCATTATGCCCAACGAACAGCAGCAGCGACTTTTCACCCTCACCGACCACCCCACGGCCCACTACCTTATCGCCGGCTGGCGCCGGCAGTGGTCCAACGGCGGCCGCATTTCCAGCGGCCTGCCCCGCTACCTCATTGAGAAAAATGACGCGCGGCAAATCGGGCAGCTGACCGATTATGTGAACCGGATGTGCTACCCCTTCCAGGTGGCCGGCACCCACGACGCCTTCCGGCCCGCCGCCGCTTTCCACGAGGGGCTGCCCAGCGCGGCCATGAGCCGGCAGAACGCCTTCTACGAAATCGGCAACGGCCTCATCGTGTTCCTGGGCGAGGAACCCTGGTTCCGGCTGGACATCTACGCCGCCGCCTTTTTCGCGGCCATCGCCGCGCTGGGCATCCGGCAGACCGTCGCCGTCGAAGGCGTCAACGGCCCGGCGCCCCCCGACCTGGAACGGCGCATCACCTGCGTCTATTCCCGCCCGGAAATGCGCGACACCCTGGAACGCTACGGCGTCCAGTTCTCCAGCTACGGCAGCCGCGGCCGCCAGGGCCCTACCATCGGCATGGCCCTGGTCTCCATCGCTCACTACGAACACCCCGATGTCCAGATGTTCCGTATGGGCGCCATGGCCCCGATGTACCCCTTTATGACCAGCAACAACAACCAGGTGGGCATCACCCAGGATCACCGTTCCTATTACGACATCCTGCGCCGCCTGCGTTCCCTGTTCAAAATTGATCTGGACCTGTCCGAGCTGGAACAGCTGGGCAGCCGGGAATCGCAAGACCTGCTGGACAACCTGGAACGCCTGGGCCGTTCCAACAGCGAAGCGCGCCAGATTATCGACCAGGTGCGGCTGGACTACCAGTACACGCCCTTCGTGGAGCCGGTGGACCTGGATCCGGCCCTGGACCAGGCGCTGGAAAACATCCTGCGCGACATCGGCGAACCGCCCCCGCGCGACCCCTAGCCCGGCCGGAACGGGAACCGGCCTGCCATCGTCCCGCCCGCGCTATCGTCCCGTCCACGCCATCGCCCGGTGCGCCCCCGCTACGCCCTAGACTATGGGCCAGCGGGGGCGAAAATCTGTCCCCGTCCGCCTGATCAGCGCCTCGCCCCGCGCCTGCACTTCCGCCACCAGCGCCGCCTCGTCGGTGAATTGGGGCCGGTAATCCGCCACCACCACCCGCCCGTTGACCACCACCGTATGCACGCTGCGTCCGTCGGCGTTGTACACCAGGCTGTTCACCGGGTTATGCAGCGCGCCCCATTCCGCCCGCCGGGTGTCAAACAACGCCACATCCGCCGCCTTGCCCGGCTCCACGGAGCCGATTATGTCATCCATCCCCAAAGCCGCCGCGCCCCGTATCGTGCCCAGTTCCAGCGCCATCTCCGCCGGCACCATCCCTACATCCTGCCGCCCGTCCTTGTACAGCGTCGCCGCCAGATAAACCGACCGCAGCGTTTCCAGCAGGTTGGAATTGTTGCCGGCGTCCGTGCCCAGTCCTGCCCTGACCCCGGCGGCCAGCAGTTCCGGCAGGCGTCCGTGCCGGGTCATTCCGGCCCCGCCTTTGACGGCGGCCGCAGGACACATCACCACGCCGGCGCCCCGTTCCGCAATCAGCCGCGCCTCGTCATCCCCAATCCCCAGGCAGTGGGACAGCGTCATCGCCGGCCCCAGCGCGCCGCATTGCTCCAGATACTCGGTCGGCGTAACCCCGCGCGCCCGCCGGCATTCCTCAATCCACCGCGCCCCGTTGTTGAAATGCAGCGTGGCCCGCGTCCCCCTTGCCGCCGCGATTTCGTAGCACGCCGCCAGCAGCTCCGGCGAGCAATACTCCGGCGAAAAGGGCATCGCCCACGCCGAAACCATTCCCGCCAGCGCCCCGTCGTACCCGGCGATGGCGTCCTGCGTTATGCCGATGGCCTCGTCCGTGCCGTACACCGGCAGGTTGAGCGGGTTCTCCCGGTCTTGCACGCTGCGCCCGACCACAATGCGGCAGCCGGCTTGCCGGTACGCTTCCAGGCAGACGTCCAGATGGGTCGTGCTGCCTGGATCCACAAAGGTCGTTGTGCCGTACTTCAGCAGCTCCGTTATCGCCAGCAGCGAAGTGGCGAATTCGTCCTCCGCCGTCATTGCCGCCTGCAACCGGAACACATTCGGCAGATAGTCCGGCCCCAGATCGTCGGGAAACAGCCCCCGCACCGCGTGGGAGTAGCTGATGTGCATATGCCCGTTCACAAAGCCCGGCGTCATCACCATTCCGCCGGCGTCAATCACCCGCTCCGCCGCAACCCCCGCCAGTTCCGCCGCCTTGCCCACCCGCGCAATGCGCCCGTCCGTTATCGCCACCGACCCGTCGGCGATAATCCGGCGTTCCGGGTCCATGGTTACGATGTAACGCGCCCCTTCGATCTTCAGCGTAGCCTCTGCCTGCATCCTGTCCTCCGTAAAAAGCCGGCGGCCCCGGTTCCCGCAAAACCGGGCTAACGGAACAGGGTAATCGCCGCCAGCCCGGCTACGATGAGCGCGGCTCCGGTCAGCTGCCCCTTCGTAATCCTTTCCTTTAATACGACCGCGCCCAGCAGGACTCCGAACAGCAGCCCCATTTCCCGGGCCGGCGCCACATAGCTGACATCGGCGATCCGCATTGCGGTCAGCGTCAGCCCGTAGGCGACAAACAGCAGCAGCGACGCCGCCATCGCCGACCGCGCCCCGCTGCGCCACTCGCTGGCAATGGCCGCCACCCCGTGGGCGCGGATGATGTAGGGCAGCAGGCCCACGGCCACGCCGCAGGTCATCAGGTACAGGTAAAGGAACGGGCTGATGTAGCCCACGCCGCGCTTGTCAACGATAGTGTACAGCGCAATCCAGACTCCGGTCAGCAGGGCGTAGCCGATGCCGGCGGCGTTAGTCCGCCATTCTCCCGCCGATGCCGTCGCCAGCCCGCGCAGCTTGCCCCACCAGGCCATTATGTAAATGCCGGCCACGATGCCGGCAATGCCCGCCCAGGCTCCCGCCGTTACCGATTCCCCCAGCGTCCAGACGGCCAGTATCGGAACCAGCCCCGGCCCGAAGCCCCGCGCGATGGGATACACCAGCGCCAGATCGCTGCGCGCCAGGCTGCGTCCCAGGCAGACGAAGTAGCAGATATGCAGCAGCGTGGTGCCGACCACATACCAGATGCCCACCGGCTCGAAATCCGTCCGCAGCGCCAGGACGACGCCCACGGGCAGCAGCGCCACCGCCCCGAACGCCGACAGCCACCAGACGAAAACCTCCTGCCGGCGCGCCCGCTTCAGGAGCAGGTTCCAGGTGGCGTGCGCTCCCGCTGACGCTGCCACCAGTCCCAGCGCCAGCAGCGTAGTTGTGTCCACAAAGGCCGTCGCTAAAAGCAAAACCGCCGGCGGGCAGCCCGGCCCGGTCGGCGGTGGCGTAGTTGTGCGTATGATGCGCGGTGAAAGTGGTGGCGCATAGGGGATTCGAACCCCTGATCTCCGCCTTGAGAGGGCGGTGTCCTGGGCCGCTAGACGAATGCGCCACGCCCGCAACCGGCGGCAACCCGCCAAGTCCAGACCAATTTTACCAGACTCCGGCCCCCTTGCCAACCGCAAGAATCGGCCCGGGGCGCAGCCTGGCGGAAGCAAAAGCGAGGCGGGGCAGCCGGTTAGACCGCCCCGCCCCGCCGCGTGGCCGTGTTAGCTTTGAATTTGCTCCTCGTTGGCTTGCTTGCTTGAGGTCACCCGGTGTGCTTCGCCGTGGCGGCGCAGTCTCCCCCCAGGTCCTCCATCACCTTCTTGGCGACGGTGTGCGCCGCCGTGGAGCGGTCGTTGCCGTGACCGGCGCCCACGATGGTGTCCAGAGAGGCTTGGAAGGCGGCCCAGTAAATCCGCGACAACCCGACGGCGGCCTGGGACGCCTCCTGGGGGGTTGCGGGACGCTGGTCCGCGCGGGCGTTACGTTCCGTTCCCATTTCAACTATCCTCCTGGTGAATTACCCTGCGGCCTCTTTTGGGAGATCCCCGACCCGTAACCGGAGACCCCTTGCCGGGCGGCAGGACAAGGCCAGCATAGCACATCCGCCGTCAGGCAAATTTGCCGCCACTGCTTAATCGGGGTTGCATTTCGGATTTCATACCGCTAATCCGTATATGGACGCTGAATATCGCATCTATCTACTGGAATTCGTAATTAAATTGGCGGTTTTCGTAATTTCACAGGCCACGAAAGACAGCCGGGCTCGCCCCCATCGCCGCCTCCACTCCGGCTCCGGCGGCGCGCGGCGCCAGCCATTCGCCCTCGCCCCAAAGCGCCCGCGCAGCGCTAAACTGCTTATGTCATCCCGTCAAGGAGGCCCAGCCCCGTTGGAAATTGGCAAACTGCCCCCCGAACTGCTTTCCGAACTCCTCGCCGACGCCGGCGCCCCCGACCCGCGCGTTCTGCTCGGCCCCGCCGCCGGCGAGGATTGCGCCGTCATTAATATGGACGGCCGTTTCATCATCGCCACCGCCGACCCGGTTACCCTGGCCGCGGCGCGCGCCGGCTGGTACGCCGTCCAGGTCAACGCCAATGACATTGCCGCCAGCGGCGGCATTCCCCGCTGGTTTCTGCCGACGGCGCTGCTGCCGGTCTCCTTTACGCCCGATGACGCCCGGCGCCTGTTCTCCGATCTGGCCCGCGCCTGCCGGGACTTGAACATCGCCATCATCGGCGGCCATACCGAGGTGACGGGAGCGGTAACGCAGCCGGTCATCGCCGGCGCGATGCTGGGCGAACCGGCGCGGCCCGGCCGGGTCATCAATTCCGGCGGCGCCCGGGATGGCGACAGCATCGTCCTGACCACCGGCATCGCCATTGAAGGAACGGCCATTCTGGCCGCCGAATGCGCCGCCGAGCTGCGCGCCGCCGGCGTTGACGCCGCCGTCATCGCCCGCGCCGCCGCCTACCTGGACGCCCCCGGCATCAGCGTCGTCAATGCCGCCCGCGCCCTCTGCGACGCCGTTGACGACATCCACAGCCTCCACGACATCACCGAAGGCGGCCTGGTCACCGCCCTGCGCGAAGTGGCGGCGGCGTCCGGCCTGGGCGCGGTCCTGGAAGCCGAAAGCGCTCCGGCGCTGCCGGAATGCGCCGCCATCTGCGCGGCTTTGGACATTGACCCGCTGGGGCTGATCGGCTCCGGCGCCCTGCTGGCGACAATGCCGGCCGGCGCCGTGCCCGCCGCCCTGCGCGCCCTGGACCGGATTGGCGTGGACGGCTGGGAAATCGGCCAGATGATTGAACCCGACCTCGGCCTCTGGCTGATTGACCGCGCCGGCGAACGCGCTATGCCCCGGTTTCGCCGCGACGAACTGGCCCGCTACCTGGAGCAGCGCGCGCATTCGCCGTCAACAGCGCCCTGAACGGTATCCCGGAACATCCGAAAGGTATCCCGGCCGGCGCGCGGCGGCCTATTCGCCCAGGTAGGCGGCCTATTCGTCCAGGTAAAGGTCAATGCACTGCCGCAGCTGCGCCAGGGTTATGTTGCCCCCGCTTACGGTAATGGAAACCTTGCGCCCGCGCACCAGATCGGGACGCCGCACGGCGCCGGCCAGGGCGGTGGCGCCGGCGCCCTCGGCCAGCGTGTGCGCCTTTTCAATCAGCATCGCCACCGCCCGCCGGACATCGTCCTCGCTCACCAGAACGAAGTCATGCAGCCGGTGCCGCATAATCTGCTGCGGCAGTTCGTAGCCCTCGGCCGTGGCGATGCCCTCAACCCAGGTCTGCATCGGCGCCTGCGTCAGCTGCCCCTGCTGCCAGGACAGATACCCCGCCGGCGCCGCTTCCGACTGGACGGCGACCACCTTAATATCGGGGTTGAGCGCGCCCGCCACCACGCAGGCGCCGGAGATGCCGCTGCCGCCGCCCAGGGGCAGCAGCATCACCGCCACATCCGGCAATTCCTCAATGATTTCCAGGCTGGCGGTGGCCACGCCGGCGATGAGAGCGGGTTCGTTCACCGGATGAACATAGCGATACCCCTCCTCGGCGGCCAGCCTTTCGCAGTGCTGTCTGGCCTCGTCGAAGTGGGCGCCGTGGAAAATCAGCTCGGCGCCCAGGGCTTCCATAGCCGCCACCTTGTTGGGATTGGCGCCCACGGGAAGCCCGATCAGAGCCCGGACGCCGAACTGGCGGCAGGCGCTGGCAATGGACTGGCCGTGATTGCCGCTGCTGGCCGTGATTATGCCCCGGGCGCGTTCCGCCGCCGACATATTCGCCAGCAGGTTGACGCCGCCGCGGGCCTTGAAAGCCCCCAGGGGCAGATGCTCCTCGTGCTTCAGGTACACCTCGGCGTCCAGGGCGGCGCTCAACGCCGGGGAATAGGTTAGCGGCGTGCGGGCGAAGTACGGGGCAATGGTGGCGCGGGCCTGATAGACATCCCGCAGGGTTGGGATATTCACGGGTAGTTCTCTCCCTGGTAACGGATGGGGTTGGGCAACAGGCATCGGGCCGCGGGCAATAGGCCGGCAAGGATGCCGGCAAGCAGATTAGGCAAGCCGTCATCCGGTGTCAACCGCCGCCGGCGGGGAACGCGCCGCCGGCGGTGTACACGCTGCGCCGCCGGTGTACTGCCGCTATGACGACCGCAGTACACCGATACGGGTACAGCATTTTGCCGGTACACCGCCGTTGCTGCCGCAGTACTCCGTGTACACTGGCGCATTGCTCCGTTACACGCGCCGCTGGACGGGGCGGTGTACTACATTCCGGGAACGCGGCGTAGCAAAAGTACACCGGCTGACCGCCTTGCCGTACACGCGCCTTTACACTACGCCATCGCCACGCCTTCGCCTGGCGATTTGCGGCTACACTTTTCTGGGGCAGCGTTGTGTGCCGCAGTGCGCCCAAAGCCGTACCCTCCGTTGCGATGTACTGCATTCCGGCTACGCAGCGTTACACCGCTTGACAGCCCAGCCGGTCGCCCTGGCCCCGTCCACCGGGGGCTGACGCGCTTGCCGGCGCCTGGGCATCCGTAGCCGCCCCTTTCCGGGCTATCCGACCCGCGCGCCGTCGGAGGCGCGGCATCGGCTATCCCCCGGCGTCTTTGCCGCCCCTGTCGCCCCCCATCGCCGCCAGCGAACCCTGCCCCCGCCGGATGGCCGCAGCGGGAGGGCAGAAATCCCCAGAAACGCCCCAAATCCGCTGAAAACGGCTAAATGCGGCATTACTGCCATTGGCAACCCGCCGCCGGCTGTGGCAGAATGCCCCCGTAGCCGATAGCGTTCTGAAAGTTTCTAAAAAACTATTTAGAATGTTTTACGCTTGCTCTTGACATCGTCCAAGACATTTGCTAATTTCACTGGTGTAGCGGCCGGTGAGCCGGAAATGCAACGGAAACGAAGTACACGCCAACGCCGCCCGGCGGGTGTACGCCAATGCAGTACACAACGGAGGTGCATTGTGGCACGCAAGACCAACCTGATGCTCCGTGTAGAAAAGGAATTCGACCGCCCGCTGGAGCGGCTGCTCCCCGAGCTGGTCAACGAGCAGGGCCTCACGGCCACCGCCGACGCCATCGGCGTCAGCAAGGCCACCCTGGGCTACTGGATGCTCAAGCTGGGCATCAATGTCCGGCGCGTCGCCGTAGCCCCCGGCCAGGTGCTGGAAATCAAGCGCAGCGCCTGACCCCCTCTGGCAACTACGCTGCCGGCCGGCGGTGGCTCCCGGCACGGCAGCGCAGCGCGCGGCGTTGCCGCCACTCAATGGCGAGCTGAGCGACGGCAACGCTGCGCCCGCCGCTATCGGACAACGATGGCGGCGGAACGCAAAACGCCCCGGCCGGTGGCAAGCGGCCGGGGCGGTTTGCGGTTCCTGCACGGTTCCTGCGCCGGACGGGCGCGGGACGGGCCTGGCGACCGGACGGCGGTCACCCGGCGAAGATGTCCTCCGGCAGGAAGGCCGAAACCGTTATGTTAGGCAAGTCCACGATGTTGCTCACCCGCAAATCCACGGCCACGCTGCAAATGATGTACGCCTGCTCCGCCGTCCAGCCCCGTTCCTGCAACAGGGCAATCATATTGAGCAGAGCGTTGCGCGCCGCCAGCGACAGCGCGTCCTCGCCTTCCTGGGTTCCGTCGGCGCGGATGGGGTAGCCCAGCGTGGCGGTGAAATTGCGCGGCGCGGCCCACTCCGGCGGCAGAAAGTAGCCGGGATGGGCGTAGCGCGGCATCGTTATGTTATGCCGCGCTGCCTGCCCCTTGTGTATGGCAAAACGCACCGCCGCCGTAGCCCCCATCTCAATGGCGGTGATGCAGACCTCGCCGTCGCCCTGGGCGAAATGCCCGTCGCCGGCCGAGTACAGCCCGCCGGCCACGGCCACGGGGATGAACAGGCGGGAACCTTTCGTCAGCTGCTTGGCGTCCACATTCCCGCAGTTCTCCCGGGGCGGAATGGTGCGCAGCCCTTCGCTGGCAATGACGCCGCCGGCCGGAACCGCGTCCTCCGGGTCCGGCGGCGCGGCAATCCCGCCCCGGCGCGCGAATTCCGCTTCCCGCGCCGCCCATTCCTTTAACTGCGCGTACGACGGCGCCAGCCCGGCCGTCCCCATAAACGACCCGTCCGGTATGCGGACGCCGGGCAGCTGCGCCGAAGTCGCCCACCCGTCGACTATGTTCCAGTGCGCCAGGTACGGCTCCGTGAATATATCCCGCAGAAAGCCGGCCCCCGGCCGGTTCCGCGTCCACCCGTAGGGCTGCGCCACAATGTCCAGGTATTCAACTTCCAGCAGGTCGCCGGGTTCGGCGCCCTTGATGTACACCGGGCCGGTAAGCGGATGTCCCACTTTGGCGTCCAGACCGGCCAGGTCGGCGGCGGTCATCGGCGGCCGGATTTGGCCGTCCGATGCGTCCCGCGTCTCCAGTACCACCTCCTCGCCGGGGTCAACCACCACAATCGGCGGGATGTCCGGGTGCCAGCGGTTGTGCCCCAGGTGGGCTTCCTCTTTAAGGCGCTTGCTGCGGTCAATGCTGATGGTCGGCACGGCAGTGTCCCTCCTTTATGTCAAATATGACTATCTTACCACCGCCATCCTTTCAATGCCGCCATCCCGTCCCGGAATCGCATCATTCCGGGGCCGCCCGGAGCCCTGCCCGATTAAGCCGGAGCCTTGCTTAATTAAAAGGAAGGCGGGGGTGAACGATTACTCGTCCACCCCCGCCGCGCCTGGCCCCGGTCAGGCGTCCCGTCCGGTCACAACGACCAGTCGTCCGGCAGTTCCGGCGTCGGCAGCGGGCGGATCATCACCTCCACCAGCGCCGGCTGCCCGGCGTCGGTGGCGCGTATCGCCCGCCGGAAAGCGGGCCGGATTTCCTCGGGATGCTCTACCCGTTCCGACCAGCAGCCCAGGCCGTTGGCGACGACGCTGAAGTT
The DNA here is from genome assembly GCA_965203195.1 of Dehalococcoidia bacterium. GTDB lineage: Bacteria > Chloroflexota > Dehalococcoidia > Lucifugimonadales > UBA3495 > Bin87. Next base: position 46,304 of record OZ241860.1, read on the forward strand.
GCCGCCCAGCACCGCCATCTCCGGCGGCGTGCCGTTGGGGTTTTCCATGCCCATCATCCCGCCGCCAATGCCGCCGTTGTTGATGACCACCGTGAGGATGGGCAGCCCCATCCGCGCCGCCGTTTCCAGCTCCATGCCCGTCATCCCGAAGGAAGCGTCGCCCAGCAGGTGCGTCACCAGATGGTCGGGGCGGCCCAGCTTGGCGCCAATGGCGGCGCCCACCGACCAGCCCATGGCCGCCATGCCGCCCATAGCGACAAAGTTGCGCGGCTTGGTGGTCGGCCAGAAGGGAACCATATAACCCCGGCTGCCCCCGGCGTCGTGCAGCGCGATGGTGCGGTCGGGGTCAATGGCCTGATAGAGTTCTTGAACCACGCGGTAGCCGTTGGTCGGGGTTTCCGGGTCCATAAAGCGGGGCGTCCATTCGGCGGCCTGCTTTTCGTGGCAAAGCCGGATTTCCTCAGCCACTTCCGGTTTGACGCCGCCGCCACTGGGGCCTAGCCGTTCCCGCACCGCGTCAATGATGGCGCGCAGGGCCAGCCTGGCGTCGGCCAGCATCGGCAGGTCAACCTGGTAGGTTTTGTTCAAATCGGCCGGGTCGGCATTAATATGAATGACGCTGACGTCTTCCGGTATCGGCCGCCCGTCGGTGCCGTTGGGCTGCCGGAAGGAATTGCCCACCGCCAGTACTACATCGGCCTTGCGGTTGATGTGCAACGCCGCCCCCGATGCGTAACGGCTGCGGGGATAGACGCCGCCGCCCAGGGACAGCGGATGGTTTTCGGGGAAAATGCCCTTGCCCATAATGGTGGTAGCCACGGGCATCGACAGCAACTCGGCCAGCTCCATCACCTCATCCGCGGCCCCGGCGCTCATCGCGCCGCCGCCGGCGTTGAGAATGGGCAACCGGGCGTTGACCAGCAGCTCGGCGGCCCGCTGGACATCGGCATCGGCCGGCCCCGCCTTGCCCGGCGTGCCCACCGGCGTGTAGGCCAGCGCGGCGTCATCCCCTTCGGCGGTCAGTACATCCTGGGGCATTTCCAGCACCACCGGGCCGGGAGAGCCGGAACGCAGGGCGGTAAAGGCGCGGCGCATCACCTGCGGAATGTCCTGGACGCGCGTAAAAGTTCCCCGCCACTTGCACAGCCCGTCAAAGATGCTGGCGGGAACTTCCTGCTGCCATTCCTGCCCCAGGTTGCGCAGCGGATGCTGCCCCATCAGCAGCAGCACGGGAATGTTGTCGGCATAGCAGCCGGCAATGGCGGTAAGGCAGTTGGTGGCGCCGGGCCCGGTGCCGGTCATCGCCACGCCCACCTCGCCGGTGGCGCGGGCGTACCCGTCGGCGATCTCCACGCCCAGCCGTTCGTGCCGCGCCGCAAAGGGCCGGATGGTGGCCGACCGGCGCAACGGCCCCCACAGCGGCGCCAGGCCGCCGCCGGAAAACCCGGTTATGTATCGTATTCCTTCCTGTTCCAGAGCTTTGACCACGGCTTCGGCGCCACGCATAACGGCTCCTCCTTGTCGGCAGGATGGAGCGGTTATGTTAGCCGGGCCAAATGCGCCCGCCGCCGCCCGCTCCCACAATGCGGGATGATAGGGCAACGGGGGCAAAGCGGTCAACCGGACAGCGGATTAACGAATTACAAATCCCGCGCCAGATACTCCAGTTCGTCCAGCACTTCGGGGAAGGTGGGAAACTGGTAGCGTTGCAGAACCTCGCTGAAAATCTCCTCGCCCGTCGCCGGGTCATAGACCCGGTGGATGTAATCGTCCGGGTTATCGTGCAGGTTGTGATACTTGAGCAGGAGATTGCCGCCAATCTGCCAGCCGATGTAAGCGTACCTGAAACAGCGGACGCGATGCGGGATATGGGAATCATCGTACTCGAAGATCAGACGCACATCCAGCATTACGCCTTTCTCGCAACCAACCGTACCCCTAACCAGCAGGTCTCCGGTATCCTCGTCCAATCCGATGTCCAGGGTATCCAAATACCGGACAACAAAAGAACGCTGCTCTAACTGGATGTCGAGGACGGCTTGGTAGTTCTCCCGCGACTGCCATCCGTTCGGGTCCGGTCGTTCCGGAATTCCAATGCGCGATAGGCAAAGAGCCATTTCAGAACCTCAATAGTTTCCTGCATTTCGCCCCGCTCAACCAGCGTTGCCATTCGCTCGCTGGACATTTCGTAGCGAATTTCGTACTGGCGCAACTCGGCCTCAAGCTCGGCCAGCATTTCCCCCGGCGCGAGGTAGCGCACTGGAATGCCGGTAGCGGTTTTGCTAACCGCGGGCGTCTCTGTAGTGGTCATGACAGCATCCTCTCCGTTTGATTTGGCGGTATCAGCCCGTTGGGACAGGGTTAGACAATACACCAATTGCGCGGCGTTGACAACGATAACGGAGCGGTTATATGACCAGCCCCGCGCCGGGTGGCCGCCTTTTGCCCCCATGCACGCTGGGCTCGGCGCACCACTTGGCCGCCAGCCGCCGCACCCCCTGATACACCCCATCGTCAAAGCCCAGCAGGTCGCGCGCCACCCGCCGGTCCAGCAGCGCCCGGTTGACGTCGGCGTCAGCCAGATACGCCGGCTGCAACTCCTTGTCCCGAAACTCCTCAAAGATGGCCTGCGCCGCAGCCAGCTGCTCGCTGGTGAGCGCGCGCAAGTCCAGGATGGGCAGATTTGCGGTGTGGTGAATGGTTGATCTGCCTCGACCACTTTGCTGGCGACTGGCGTGCCACCAGAATAGCAACAGCCCCAAAGTGCAATTGCACCACAGCACAAATGCATAATCAAACCGGCTGTCCGCAAAGGTTACGTTCGGCCACGCCGCACCGCCCAGGCTTTCCCGTTCCGTAAATGCCGCGGCCAGCGGCTGGGAAGTAAAACGAAAATCCCGGTTGATATGGGCGCGGCCGGCCGTAGCCCACAATTCCGCTGCCCGCGTTTCCATACCGCGCCGCACTCGCAATGACCAGTCCGGCGCGCATACCATACAGGTTTCCCGGCCGGCATTGTGATTCCACAATGCCGGATAGGTAGCCGTAGGGCTGGCGGCCTCTCTGGTGAACGGCCCCCGGTGCGCGGAGCTGATAATCAATTGCGAATCCAGCCCGCGCTGCCCAACACGATCCAGCGGCGCGATGGGCAAATCCCGCGCCTGCGGCTGCGCCGGCAGCCACAAACGCCCGCTGGTCAAAGCGTAAGCGACTTGGGCTACTTCGGCGTCCAGCAGCCGACCTAATCCCCAGCCGTCCGCATGGTTTTCCAGAGGGCCGTCCAGTACTTCGCCATACGACTCGACCCCGTCGCCGCAATGAATAACCATACCGCCATAAGGCCCATCCTCCAAACGGCGCAACTCATCGCTTGCGATGATGAAATTGGCAATTTCCCGCGCTTCGGCAAAACCGAGCGGGCGGCGGCGCAGAGATACGAATTTCGCCCGGCCATCAGGTTTCTCCCCTTTTGCCAGCTTGCGCCCAATCACCATACACTCCGCAACGCCGGTGTCCGACGACAAAGACATATCCGGGCCGTTGGCGGCAATGCTCACAATGGTCACATCGGCATAATTCTCCGCTATCATCCGCCGGAACTTGGCCCAGGACGAACCGTTGACCGCCGTAAAGAGTATCAGCAGCGCAATAACCCCGCCGGGACGAACTTTCCGGTCCGCAATGGCCGCAAAAGCCGAACCCAGCCCGGAGTGTCCGTGATAGCAGGAGCCTTGCGCCAGCCGTATCAGTCGCGCCGCCATATCATCCTGGTCGGCAATTTGCGCCCCGAAGGCCGCAAAGGCGGCGTTCTGCACATTTCCCGCCGCGTCCCGGTGCTTGGTGTTGCTGGTAAAGGGCGGGTTCATTATCACCAGGTCAAACCCGCCATCGGGGATGTCGGCGATGATTTGCGCCGCCGTTTCCTCGCCCACGCTGCCCGTCCGCAATGCCGGGTCGCTGGTGTTGAACAAAGTCATCGCCGCCGAGGATTCCAGCAGCTCCAGCGAACCCACGCGGACGCCATCATCCGCTTGCCGACCGTAGGCCAGCGTGTAAAGCCGCGAATTGTCAAACAGCTCCGCCGGCGCCACGCCGGACAGCGTAGAGCCGGTAATATGCACCGCCGACGGCATCACATCGCACCCGTACAGCGCTTCCTCCATCATTGCCGGATGCAGTTGAACCGGGTCGCCCCCGGCCCGGGCGTGGCGCGCCGCGATCTGCTCGTACACCGCCGACAGCAACGCCCCCGTGCCGCAGGCGAAATCCCCCACCCGCAGCCGCCCGATGGCGTCGGCGGCGCTCCAATCCACCCCGTCCAGCTTGCTCACCGCCAAACGCGCCAATAGCGCCGCGGACGCCGGCAGCGTATAAAAAGTCGCCAGATACTTGCGGTCGGCAATCAGTCGCTGAAAAATGCGCCCGGTCAAGTCATGAGCGTTGTCAACGCCGGCGGCGTCAATCTGCTGGGCGGTGCCTCGCAGCTCCCGCAAAATCAGGGCGGCGTCTCCGTCAGGCAGCTGTTCCAGAATGTCTTTGGCAATGGCGAAAATAGCCCAGTAGTTGATCTTGAGTATGTCCGCCCACGCCGCCAGCGTTGCCTCCTGCGGGTTAGCCACATCCGGCCCGCAGACCAGCCGCAACGGCTTGACCTCCGCGTGCATTCCGGCAATGCGCTGGTGAAAAACCAGCGCATTGGCGATAATGGCGCCAGCCATTCGCCGCGTCTGCGGCACATCGGCCATACCCAGCAGCCGCGCCACTGTGGGCATTATGTTAGGCCGCAGCTCCGCCATCCTGTTGAGCACCGCCGCCGCCCGTTCTATGCCCTGCTCCAAAGCCTCCGCCGCATCCGCAACGGCCTTCTGCGGCACGGAAACCAGCCGTATCAGATCAGCCAGATCGCCGGCGCTGCCGTACAGCCAGCCGGCTTGCGGAAAGCGGCTGCCATCGTCATAAAGAACCGCATAGGACAGTTCGGCAGCGGCGATGGCCGCATCTATATCGTAGGCATTCTCCACTTCCGCCGGGTAGCGCAGGGCGATGGCGGCCTCAATAGGGCGCGGTTCGCCGACCACGGCCAGGCCCAGGCGTTCTTGCGCATCCTGTTCTGCGGAGGCAGCGGGCATATATTCGCCCTCAACCACCACCGGAGACCGCCCCGGCGCCGCAACAAGAATGTCGGGATGCCGGCCGGAGTAGTCGGCCAGCGTCTGCGTCTGCTCGGAACGCACCGCGCAGCCGGGCAGCATCGGCCGCAGCAAGCCGGCCAGCGCTGCGTTGGTAGTACCTTCGATTTGACGGGGAGTTGTCATTGTTGTCATACGGATCGGGTATCGCCGCCCGGCCTCTGTTATGCCAGCCGCATTGTAGCCTATCTCCCGCCGGCGGTGGCAAGCGCCCGGCCCAACCCCACCGGCCGGACTATGCGGCCCTGAACGCCATCCGCCATTAGGCAACGAACCGGGCCGACGCCGGCCGCGCCTTGCCACCATGCACGCTGGGTTCGGCGCACCACTTGGCCGCCAGACGCCGCACGCCCTGATACACCCCATCGTCAAACCCCAGCAGGTCGCGCGCCACCCGCCGGTCCAGCAGCGCCCGGTTGACGTCGGCGTCGGCCAGATACGCCGGCTGCAACTCCTTGTCCCGAAACTCCTCAAAGATGGCCTGCGCCGTAGCCAGCTGCTCATCAGACAACGCCCGCAAATCAAGGACAGGCAGCGTTTCCGCAGATCGAATGGTTATTCGTCCACGACCATCCTGCTGACGATTAGAATGCCACCAGAACATAAGCAATCCAAATGTAGAGTTGCCCCACAGAGCAAATGCGTAATCAGCCCTATCGTCAGGGAAAATTACATTAGGCCAGGCAACGCCGCCAATGCTCTTATGCTCGGTAAAGGCAGATGCCAGCGGTTGTGAGTTCAATCGAAAATCCTGATTGAGATGGGCACGGCTGGCAGTAGCCCAAACCGCCGCCGCTTTCGCTTCCATTCCTTGCCGCGCCACCAGTTGCGCGTCCGGTTCGCAGATTATGCGGGTTTCCTTTTTGGCATCGTGATTCCACAGCGCCGGATAGGTGGCCGTCGGGCTGGGGGCGGTCTTGTCAAAGGCGCCGCGCGGCATCGGGCCGTTGATGTCCCGGTGAACCAGGCCCAGTTTGCCCACCTCGCGCAAAGGGGCGGTGGGCAGCGCCTGGGTGGACGGTTCCCCCGGCAGCCAGAGTTTTGATTGCGTCAAAGCGTACGCCGTCTGGGCCAGCGCGTAATCCGACAGGCGCACACTGCCCCAATTGGCGCCGTTGCCGGCTTGCGGCGCAGTCAGCATTGCCCCCGCCAGGTCATCCCCAACCGTCAGCTGCGTGCCGCCATACGGCCCGTCCTCAATGCCCCGCACGCGGTCATTGCCGGTTATGGGGCGCGCCAGGGCGGCGGCGTGGGCAAATCCCGCCGGCCGGCGTTGCAGGGAAGTGAACTGCGCCCGTCCGCCGGTTTGGCCGGCGCCGGCTTTCTTGCGCGCTACGACCAGGCACTCCGCCATTCCCGTATCCGACGAAAAGGACATCTCCTTGCCTTCCGCCGCGATGCTCAACACCGACAGATCCGCGTATTCCGCCGCCAGCAGCTTGCGGAATCCCTGCCACGACAGGCCGGCCGCGGACGACAGCGGCAGCACCAGCGCCAGCGCTCCGCCCGGCTTCAGCTTCCGGTCGGCCAGCGCCGCAAACGCCGAGGCAATGCCCGCGTTGCCGTGATAACAGGTGCCTTTGCCCAAATCGTTCACCCGCTTGCCCATCACCGACTGGTCGGCGCGGGTAGCGTCAAAAGCGGCGAAAGCGGGATTAGTGACCGCGGCGTGCGCGCCCTCGTGGTTGGTGGCGCGGGTGAAAGGCGGGTTCATTATCACCAGGTCAAAATACCCGTCGGGCATTGCGGCGTTAAGTTCGCTTTGGGCGTCCAGCATTTCCAGGGAACCGATGCGGACACTGCCGTCGTCCTGCCGCCCGTAGTCCATAGTCCGCAGGTTGGAATGGGTGAAACCTACGGTAGGCTGTAGGCCGGCCAGGGTGGAGCCGGTGATGTGCACGGCGGAGGGCATTACATCGCAGCCGTAAATGACCTGCTCCATCATCGCCGGATGCAGTGTGCCGGCATCGCCGCCGGCGCGCTCGTGGCGGGCGGCGATCTGCTCGTACACCGCCGACAGCAGGGCGCCGGTGCCGCAGGCGAAGTCGGCAATGCGGAGTTGGGCAATGGCGGCGGCATCGCCCCAGTCCACGCCGTCCAGCCGGCTCGCCGCCAGCCGGGCCAGCAGCGCCGCGGACGCGGGCCGGGTGTAGAAAGTCGCCAGGTATTTGCGGTCGGCGATGAGGCGCTGAAATACCTGTCCGGTCAGGTCGTGGTCATTGTTCACGCCGCGACCGGCAATGTTAAGCACCTGAAAGCTGATGATATTGAGTATCTGCGCCGCTTCCTGCGTGGGCAGTTCCACCACTATGTCGCGGGCAATCTCAAAAATGTCCAGGTAGTTGATGTCCAGTATGCCGTGCCAGGCGGCCAGGATTTCGGCCTGCGGGTTGGGGGTATCGGGGTTGCAGATTTGCGCCAGGGGCTTGATGCCGTGGCGCCCGGCCAGCCTTTCGTGAAAGAGCATGGCGTTGGCGATAATGGCGCAGGCCATGCGGCGCATCTGGGGCACATCGTTGATGTTGAGGCGCCGGGCAATCGCCGGGCTGATGTCAGGGCGGGATTGCGGCATTTGGTTGAGAACATTGGCGGCGGAGTCGATACCCTGTTGCAGGTCGTCGGCCGCGGCATCCACCGCCTTCTGCGGGACCGACACCAGCCGCACCAGGTCGGCCAGGTCGGCCACGCCGCCCTCCAGCCACCCTGATTCGGGAAAGCGGCCGCCGTTTTCATAGCAGACGCAGTACTGGAACCGGGCGTCGGCCAGGGCGGCGGCGGGCTCGGGCGCCGTGGCTACGGTTTCGGGATAGCGCAGGGCGACGGCGGCCTCCACGGGTCGGATTTCGGCGTTGATGCTGACGCCCAGGCGCGGTTGGGCGTCCGCTTCCGGGTTGGCGCCGGGGTCGTATTCCGCCTCAATGACCACCGGGGAGCGTCCGTGTGCGGTGATCAGCACATCAGGATGCCGCCCCGGATGGCCGGCAATGGTCTGCGTCAGCTCGGAACGCACCACGCAGCCGGGCAGCATCGGGCGCAGCAAGTCGGCCAGCGCCACATTGGTGGTACTTTCGATTTGGCGGGGAGTCACAGTCGGCAACCTTTGGCATCGCAGGACAGGCTACGACTCCCCCAATCTACTATCATATCGGCGGCGGCGCAAGCAGCTCCGGCGACAGGTATTTTCAGCGCGTGTTGAAAATACCACCCGAAGGGTCAGGTTGACAGCCAAAATTAGCCCTGCTAAACTTGCCCGCCGGCACACTGGTACGGCACCAGCGAAGCGGTTCCGCTGACGCGCCTCGCCTGGCGGAAGGTTTGGCAAGCAGCGCGGCAATCGCGCGCCGGCGGCGTCATCGCGGCCGCGCCCAATTTCGCTTCGTCCCTACCACACGGAAGCAATGCCCGCCGGTACGGCGGGTTTGTCTTGAAATCCCACCACAACCAATCGGAGGTTCGTTATGCGAATTTTATTGATACACGGTATCAAACGCGTCCTGCCCGTCGCGCTGGGGCTGCTGTTGCTGCTGGCGGTGGCTTGCGGGGCGCCCAGCGCGCCGAGCGCAACCGCGCCGCCGCAAGCCACCGCGGCCCCGCAGCAACTGCCTACCGCGACCGCGACCGTAGCGCCGGAACCGCCGCCGTCGCCGACCACTGCGCCGGCGCCGACCGCGACCACCCTTGCCACTGAAGCGGAGCGTCCCACCCTGCAAGCGGGCGTTATCTGGCTGGACAGCCCGTTGGATCCGGTGGAGGGCACCTGGGTAGCCAGCCAGTCGGGGTTTTCGGAGCAGCTGTTCCGCCTCTCCCCGGCCAATTTGAGCCCGGAGCCATGGCTGGCCACCGGCGTGATGCAGCTGGATCCGCTGACCTGGGAGATTGAGCTGCGGTCCGGAGTCCGGTTTCACAACGGAACGGTGATGGATGCCGCCGCCGTAAAGGCATCCCTGGAAAGGACCATCCGATTGTCGCCGGCAACGGCCGAGGCGCTGGCTATTGACCGCATTGTGGTCACAGACGGGCAGACCATCACCATAACCACCACCGCGCCGCGACCTACGCTGCCGGGCTTGTTGTCCGCTCCGGCCACGGCCATTACCGACGCGGCCGCCGCCGACGCCGCCGGCGAGGGAAACATCCTGAATGCCGGCGCCTTCACCGGCCCCTACATCCCCACCGAGTACATCCTTAAAGAGCGCCTGACCAGCGTGGTCAATGACGATTACTGGGGCGGGACGCCGCCGCTGGCCGGCATTGCTCACCTTGCCATTCCCGACACCAACAGCCGCGAATTGGCCTTGCAGGCCGGGGACATTGACTTTGCCATGAACATCTCGCCGGAAGGGGCCGCGGCCATCGCCGCCTACCCCGGGCTGCTCACTCAAACGGCAGGCATCGGCACCTCCGTGGTAATGTGGTGGGTCAATTTTGAGCGGGAAACGCTGGCCGATCCGCTGGTGCGTCAGGCGGTGGCCCATGCCATCGACCGGGAGAGCATCGCCGGCCTGGTCGCCCCGGCGGGCAGTGGGGCATTTGCGGATCATTTGCTGCCGGAAGCCATGGCGTCTTGCCCCGGCGTGGCGGGGCCGGATTTCGCCCCCCAGCGCGCCCGTGATTTGCTGGCCCAGGCCGGCTATGCGGACAGCGACGGCGACGGCATCGTCGATAAGGATGGGCAACCCCTGGAAATAGTTATCGGCGGCTATCCCCAGCGGTTCCAGCTGCCCATTATGGCCGAAGCCGCCCAGGCGATGCTGGCCGATGTGGGCATCCGGGCCGAGGTGCGCATTACCGAATGGTCCGTAGTGAAGGAACCCGCCTGGGACCTCTTCGGATGGTACAACAACGTCGTCGATACCGGAGACCCCGTTCTGAATGTCAGCAAGTTCGCCGGCCTGGAGGCTAACGCCGACAGCAGCGGCGCCAACAACTACGGGCATTGGGACAACGCGCCGCTGGTGGACATCATCGCCCAGGCCGGCGATGTGTCCGACCTTGAACAGCGCAAGCAAATCGCCTGCGCGGCCCTGGCGGTCGTCTCTGAAGAAATCGCGTTCCTGCCGGTGGCCCATGCCTATATGGTGTACGGCGTCAGTGAACGCGTAACCGGGTTTGACCCCCACCCGCATCGCCTCTATCTCTTTGACCACCGCATTGGTCTGGCCGAGTGAGCAATCGGGGCAATCCGACCAATCCAGTAGGGGATCATAACCGGCATGGGAGCGTACCTGATCCGCCGGTTGGCCACGCTGCCGCTGCTGCTGCTGGGCATCTCGGCCCTCAGTTTTACGCTGCTGAACCTGGCGCCGGGCGACCCCGCCGAGATTGTGCTGCGCCAGCGCAATCCCGGCCAACTGCCCAGCCCGGCGGCAGTGGCGGCAATGCGGAGCGAACTGGGCCTGGATGCCCCCCTGCCGGCGCAATACGCCCGCTGGGCCGCGCGCGCCGTCAGCGGCGATCTGGGCCGGTCCTATGTCAACGAACAGCCCATAGCCCCCCAGCTGGCGCGCCGCACCGTCCCCACCGCGCTGCTGACCGCAGTCGCCCTGGCTCTGGCGCTCCTGGTAGCCGTGCCGGTGGGCGTGCTTTCGGCTCGGGGGCGCGGCGGCCCGATTGACGCCGTCACGCGCCTAGCCGCTCTGGTCGGCGCGGCGGTTCCCTCGTATGCCCTGGCTTACGGGCTGATCATTCTGTTCGCCGTCAAACTGTCATGGCTGCCCGCGCTGGGCTACGGGTCGGCAGCCCAGTTTGCGCTGCCGTCCGTGGCGCTGTCGCTGGCGCCGATGGCTCAAATGACCCGGCTGATACGCGCCAGTACGCTGGAAACCCTGAACCAGGACTACATCCGCACGGCGCGGGCCAAGGGCCTGCCGGAGCGCGCTGTGCTCTCCCGGCACGCCCTGCGCAACGCCCTGCTGCCGGCCATCGGCGCCACGGGCGTCAATCTCGGCTACCTGCTGAGCGGCGCCGTTATCATTGAGACCATCTTCAGCTGGCCGGGATTGGGCCAGCTAATGGTGAGCGCGGCCCTGACCCGGGACTTTCCCGTGGTGCAGGGATTCGTCGCCTACATCGCGGTGGTGGTTCTGCTCGTCAACCTGGCGGCCGACATTGCGCTGCGCATTGCCGACCCCCGCCTTCGCTTCGGGCGGGAGGAGTTGTAGCGACCAATGGCGGCGCCCACGGAACACCCCGGAGGCCCCATCCCGGCCGGGAACGGCGTTGCGAACCGGCGCCGGCGGCGGCGCTGGTCGGCCCTGCTGCGCGAGCCCGGCACCGTATTGGGAATGTTCCTGGTGTCGTCCCTGCTGCTGGCCGGCCTCCTGGCGCCATGGCTACCCCTGGATGACCCTACTAAAATTGACCTGCCGAACCGTTTGGCGCCGCCGTCAGCGGAACATCTTATGGGCGCTGACCACCTGGGGCGGGATACCTTCAGCCGTATCATTCACGGCGCGCGCATTACCCTACTGGCCGCCGCCGTTACCCTGGCCTTCAGTATGACCATCGCATTGACGGTGGGCATATTGTCAGGATACCACGGCGGCTGGCTGGACACTGCCCTGATGGGCATAGTGGACCTGCTGCTGGCTTTTCCTTCGCTGATACTGGCGCTGGCGGTGGCCGGCGCGTTGGGGCCGGGCCTCTTCAATGTGCTGCTGGCGGCGGGCGCCGTCTGGTGGGTAGGTCATGCCCGCATCATCCGCGGGGTCACCCTGGCCGCCCGGCAACAGGAATATGTTACTGCGGCGCGCGCTGCGGGCGCCGGCAGCCTCCGCATCATCCTGCGCCACATTGCGCCCAACATCATGGGGCCGATCATCATCATCGCCTCCCTGGACGTAGGCTGGATAATCCTGGGCATCGCGGGCCTGAACTTCCTGGGTCTAGGCGCCCAACCGCCCACGCCGGAATGGGGCGCGATGCTCAACGACGCCCGCCCGCACCTGCAAGCCAATCCGCGCCTGCTGCTGCTGCCCGGCGCGGCCATCTTTGTGGCTGTACTCGGCTTCAACCTGCTGGGCGATGGGCTGCGGGACTTGCTTGACCCGCGCACGGCGCCGGCGTCGGGTTAATCAGCGCTGCCGCGTCGCAGTTCGTACCCACGTCCAATTTCCAACTTGAGTGTACTTCATTCCGGCGAAAACCGCAGTGGCGAGGCTGTAATATCATTATTGATACCCCGAATCGCTACCCCAAGATGGAATAGCGTTTCGGTTGACCGGGGTGCGGCGCCACTGTATCATCGCGAGGATTTTGGCCGCCGTTATGTTCAGCTGACCGGATCAGCGCCGGCGCTGATCCGATTTTGAGGAGATTGATTACTATGCCCCAGGCCAGCGAACTCATCGTCCAATTCCTCCACGAAGCCGGCATTGACGCCGTCTTCGGCATCCCCGGCGGCGGCACCGGCCAGATCTTTACCCACCTGGCCGGCAAGGAACCCGCCATCAACACCTATCTCGCCCGCCACGAACAGACCGCCGCCATAATGGCCGACGCCTACGCCCGCGCCGCCGGCAAGCCCGCCGTCATTATGGGGCAGGGCCTCTTTATGGGTTCCAACGCCGCCTTCGGCATTATGGAAGCCATGCTCTCCAGCAGCCCCATGCTGGTGCTTACCGACACCTCCGACGGCGGCGTGGGCCAGCATCCCGCCAACCAGTCCGGCGCCGGCGAGTACGGCAGCATCGACCTGCACAACATCTTTCGGTCAATGACCAAGTACACTACCCTGGCCACCTCCCCCAAGGAGGCCGCCCTCGGCGCCCAGCTGGCCATCAAGCATTCGCTCAGCGGACGCCCCGGCCCCGCCTGCCTGCTGATGCGCACCGCCGCCATCGGGGGCGAGGTCGACCTGGAAACGCCGCCCTTTATTCACGACACCGCCGGCTACCTGAACACCGCCAAACCCCAGGCCGCGCCCCAGGACATTGAGCGCGCCGTTGCGATACTGGCGCAATCGCAGCGCCCCGTTATCGTGGCCGGCAATGGCGTCCATATGGCCCGCGCCCACGACGCCTTGCAGCGGCTGGCCGAGCAGTGGCAAGCCCCCGTCGCCACCAGCTACAAGGGCAAGTCGGCCATCGCCGAAACCCATCCCCTGTCCGTCGGCATGGTCGGCATCTACGGCCAGGAAGCCGCCAACCGCGCCGTCGGCGACGCCGATACCGTGGTCATCGTCGGCGCCAAGCTCAGCCCCCAGGACACCGTGCGGGAACGCCCCAATGTATTCAACCCTCGCGGTCAGCGCATCATCCAGATTGATATTGACGACCGCAACGCCGGCTGGACTTTCCCCGTAGAACTCGGCCTCATTGGCGACGCCGGCAGCATCCTCAACCAGCTGGTCCACGCCTCCGCAGACGCCGCGGCATCCACTGCCGGCAGCCGGAGCGAATGGGCCGCCGCCCTGCCCGGCCGCAAGCGCGCGCAGGGTTTCTATGCGGACGCCGGCTGCGACACCGACTCGGCGCCGGCTTTGCCCCAGCGCGTCGTCCGCCTGTTGCAGGAAACGATGCCCGCCGACACCGTGTACGCCCTGGACGCCGGCAACAACCGCACCTGGATGGCGCACCTGTACCAGGCGCAGCAGGCCCACACCTTCTTTTGTCCCGGCGGCACGGCGGGAATGGGCTGGGGGCTGCCGGCCGCCGTTGGCCTGCAAATCGCCTGCCCCGGCCGGCCGGTGGTCTGCGTCACCGGCGACGGCGGCTATATGATGACCGTCAACGCCCTCTCCACCGCGATGCAGTACAACCTGCCCATCATCTGCGTGGTATTCAACGACGGCGCCCTGGGAATGGTGCGCCACCACCAGGCTCCCGGCCAGTACATCGCCTCCGAATTCGCCGAAACCGACAACGCCGCCGTCGCCCGCGGCTTCGGCTGCTTCGGCGTCCAGGTTGCCGACTCCCGCGACCTGCCCGACGCCCTCCGCCAGGCCCGCGCCTCCGGCCGGCCCGCCGTAGTGGACGTCCTGATCGACCGCGGCCCCAGCCCCGACGACTGGCGCGCCGATTTGCGGACCGCCGGCGAAACCTGATGCGCTATAATGGACGGGCAGCCAACCCGTCGCTCAGGAGGTTGATATGCTTGAGCTGAAACACCCCACAGCCGATTTTCCGCTGGCCAGGGTAGTGACCGGCCAGGAGCAAGAGGATTTGATTGCCAGCATGGGCGGCAGCGAAGCCGTCCGCGCGAGCATCCGCTGGTACGGTGAGCGCTGCGACCTGTTCGACAGCCGGCGCGACGAACTCACCGCCCAATACCCCGACCAGTTCGTCGCCATGGCTGCGGACGACACCATCATAGCGTCCGAAACTTTCCACGGCCTTTTCGCCGAAATCGACCGGCTTGGCCTATCCCGGGGCGACTGCGTAGGGGAGTTTCTCAGCTCGGAACCCGACCTGTGGCTTTTGTGATTGTCGGCAGCCCCGATGCGCTATCATAAACTGGCCGCCAGCCGCCAAACAGGAGGTTCCTATGTACCCGCCGCTGTCCCCCGAAGCTTATGAGCAGAGAATTGAGGAGATGATCGCCGAATTGGGCGGCTCCGACGCCATCGCCGAGGGCATCCGCTGGTACGGGGAGCGCTGCGACCTGTTCGACAGCCGGCGCGACGAACTCACCGCCCAATACCCCGACCAGTTCGTCGCGATGGCCGCCGACGATACCATCATCGCATCGAAAACGCTGGACGGGCTTTTCGATGAAATCGACCGGCGCGGCATCGAGCGAGAACCCTGCGTCGTGGAGTACCTCAGCTCCAAACCGGAAGTGTGGATCCTATGATCGTCGGCAGATTTGACGATTGGGGCCGCCCCATCCTGCGTGCCCGTCTGCTAATCCTCCGTCTTGGCATTAGCGGGTGGGTCAACTTTCTGGTCGACACCGGCGCCAGCCAAACCTGCTTGCATCCCCACGCCGGCCAGCGCATCCAAATCCCCTTTGACGAACTGCACAACCCGCACTCTACCATCGGCATTGGCGGTAGCCAACCGTACTATCAGGAACCTGCCGCAGTCATACTCACCGATAGCGACGGCGAGTGCCGATTCCACATCACCTTGTCTATCGCCAGGCCGCAACTCCCTAACTCTTCAGACCCCGACCCAATCATCAACCGCATCCCCTCCCTCCTCGGCCGCGACGTCCTCAACCGCCTCCGCATTGATTACGACTACCCCGCCGCCCGCCTCCGCTTCTTTCCGTAACGGCGCACCGGCAACAGCCCGGCAACCACCGCCAATTGTCCACCACCGCGAGGCCGCACGATGGCAGACCAGAACTTCCCCGACAACATCCTCTACGAAATGGACAACCTGGCCGTCCTGCGCGGAATGAACAGCGCAACCGTGGACCTCATCGCCACCGACCCGCCGTTCAACACCAAACGCAACCGCGCCGGCACCGCCGGCTTCTATGTGGACAACTGGCGCTGGGGCGACACCGGCATCCTCCCCGACCAGTGGCGGTGGAACGAAGTCCACCCCGTCTGGCTGGAACAAATCAGGGACGAAAACCAGGCCCTCTTTGAGGTCATTGAAACCACCGCCCACTCCCACGGCGACGACATCGCCGCCTTCCTCTGCTTCCTCTCCGTGCGCCTGCTGGAGATGCGTAGGGTACTGAAGCCGACGGGCAGCATCTATCTGCACTGCGACCATGCCGCTAACGGCTACATTCGTATGGCAATGGACGCCATATTTGGGGCGAAAAATTTCCAAAATGAAATGGTGTGGTATTACAGCGGCGGCGGAGCGTCAAAAAAGCGTTGGGCCCGCAAGCATGACACGCTGTTTTTCTATTCCAAGTCCAACGAATGGACTTTCAACGTCGACGATGTCCGCACTCCGCATAAATGGGTACACGGACAAAAAAGGGCCGACGGGTCTGAACGAAACTACGACAAAGGCAAACTCCCGGATGACGTGTTTGCAATCAACGGGATAATGCCATGGTCTAAAGAACGCACCGGCTCCCCTGACCAGAAGCCCCTGGCCCTGTACGAGCGCATCATCCTGGCCAGCAGCAACGAAGGCGACCTGGTGCTTGACCCATTCGCCGGCTGCGCCACTACCATCATCGCCGCCCGCCGGCACAACCGCCGCTGGGTTGGCATCGACCGCCGCAAGGACGCCCGCTACCACATCGTCTGCCGGATGGCCGCAATCCCCGCCGCCGAGCGCGCCAAACTGGAGCAGCGCCCCGACCTGGCCGACTGGCTCAACTCCCAGCTGGCGCAATACGAAGCCCACTTCAGTACCGACGCCCCGGTACGCACCGACGCCGGCGAAACCGCCGCCCCCGCGCTCCCCGGCGTCTATATCGCCGATGAGCGTTCCAAACTGCGCCATTCCGAAATGCACGCCATCCTCTGGCAACAGTTCGGCAGCCAATGCTGGGCCTGCGATTTCGTCGCCCCCTGGCCGGAATACCTGGAGCTGGACCACGTCAACCCCAAATCCGACGGCGGCTCCAACCACCTGGACAACCGCGCCCTCCTCTGCCGCCCCTGCAACGGCAAAAAAGGCAACCGCAAAACCTTGAGCGCCCTCCGCCGCGACAACCGCAAAGACGGCCGCCTGACGGGCGATGACCCCGTGAACCTGCGCCAGGCCGCCGCCTGGGCCAGGAATGAACTGGTTCGCCTCGGCGCCTAGCAATCCGCGCGACGGCATTTGCCGATGCCGTATAATGGCGCTACCATCCTGTGCTACGATGTCTCTCAAAGGTGAACTGCTGGCTGCTCTGCACGGCGTGCTGCCGGCGGCGTTAAGATTTTTACGGCGCTGGCCATGGCGGCAATTATGGTAGGCTCCGGCATCTTGCTGGATCTGCTTATCGGCCTTGCAGTTGGCTACGACACGCTGACGTACCAAATCGTAGGGTTCGTTCTGGATACAACGATGGTAATCTGCGCCTTGGTGTGGGCCGTCACCGGCGCCATCGTAGCGACCTGGGAAGCCGTAATCTCCGCCATAACCTTCGTGAGGCGCACCAGGGAGTAGATTATGTTCACCCGATTGGCGCCCCTTGCCCGAAAGGCGTTTCCTATCGAATTTCGCCTGGTTGCTGTCGCCGTCGCAACCGGGTTGCTCTCTGGCGCGTTCTACTTGGACGAGTCGCAAGATCTGGCCACGGCCGTCGGGATAGTTGCCGGCGTTTCCTGCGCCATAGGCAGCTGGCTGGGTATCCACCTGTATCTGGCCGCCGCCCGCCTTTTTATTTCCTGGATTGACGCCATCAGAAAGCAGGCTACCGACCTTGAACCACGGCCGATTCCGGCGGAACGCCCCGGCAATGCCGCCGGCCGCCACAATCAGCGCCGTTCTTTGGTGATGCTCATCGTCCTGATCAGCGTCTATGCCACCCCGATTTGCCTTGCAGTGTCCACGACCGGCGCCATAGGCACAATCCTGTCCACGCAGCTGGGCTCCTCTTTCGTGGCCGCGCTGCTTCCGGCAACGCTATCCGGTCTGGGTGCGCTGGTTCTGGTCGTTGCCGTCCAGTCCTGCTACCTTTGGCGGGTACAAAGGCGGGTAGCGTCATTCCAGCGCTACCTGACCCGGGTTCAGCCGGTTTTGCCGGATCCGCTGCCGGCCGAAGTTTTGGACAGCAACATCAGCAGCGCCGAGCGGATTGTCCGCCGGCTAACCGGCATAAGCCAGCCGGCAGCAGGGCAGACCACGCCATAGCGCAGTGGGACAACCGCAGGAACGGGCGGCTCGGGTGATGCCCCCATCCCGGTTGCGCCTGTACAAAATCGCCGTCAGCGGGTAGATTACCCGCATCAATTCCAGTGTACGCCGCAAAGTCGTCTGCGCGATCCTGCGTTATGAAAACCGATGCGATCCGCTACTCCGAAACCCTGGACTACTGCGACGGCATTCAGCTGTTCGCCGCCTACGACCCGGCCGGCCGCCTGCATATCGCCGTCCTTGTGGCAACCGGCGCTGCGTCCGACCGGTATCTCGTCGCCCCTTGCGCTATGCCCCGGCTGCGTCGCTTTCAATCCGGGGCCATTGACCTCAAAACCCTGCTGCGGCAGTCCGCAAAGGCGGGCTGGCATCTCGCCGATGTAACCGATTTCGGCAAACCGATTGCCCTGCGCCGGCGCCGGACCACTCCCGTACCCGACGATTTCCTGCCCGCCGCCGGGTTCTACCTTGCCGATACGCCGCCGACCTTACGCCGGACCGCCCCCGCCGCCTACCCTGGAGACTGACGATGACCTTCTGGACCGACCAGCAGCTGGCATCCATCCACCGGATGCTCAACCCCCGTTCCATCGCCGTCGTCGGCGCCACCCCCCGGATGCAATACGGCGGCCGCTTCCTCGCCGCTGCCCTGCAAGCCGCCGGCCGCGTCAATGTCTATCCCGTCAACCCCCGCTACGAGGAAATCCAGGGCATCCCCTGCTACCCCTCGGTCAGCGCTCTGCCCGAAGCCCCCGACGTAGTAGGCATAGTCGTCCCCTACCACGCCGTGCTGGACACCCTGCGGGAAAGCCACGCCAAAGGCGCCAAATCCGCCATCGTCATCTCCGCCGGCTTCGCCGAGCGCGGCCTGGACGACCGCCGCGAACTGCAAGCCGACCTGGGCCGGTTCGCCCGGGAATCGGGTCTGCGCGTCAGCGGCCCCAACTGCCTCGGCCTCGCCAACCTCAAGGACGACATCTGGGCCAGCGCCTCCTCCCGGGGCGCCGCCGGCTTGACCGGCCCCATCGGCCTGGTCTGCCAGAGCGGCGCCTCCGCTTTCGGCCCCTTCCTCACCCGCGCCGTGGACGAGGGCATCGGCTTTACCTACATCGTCTCCACCGGCAACGAAGCCGACCTGGACTTCTGCGACTTCGCCCGCTACCTGCTGGACGACGATGCCACCCGCGTCATCGCCGGCTTCGTTGAAGGTTTCAAGGACGGACGCAAGTTTCTGGAAGTGGCCCGGCTGGCGGCGGAACGCGGCAAGCCCATCGTGCTCATCAAAATCGGCCGCTCCGAACTGGGCTCCCGCGCCGCCGGCTCCCACACCGCCGCCCTCACCGGCATTGACGCCGTGTATGACGCCGCCTTCGCCCAGTACGGCGTCATCCGGGTGCAGGATTATGACGACCTGCTCCAGGTCTCCAACCTGCTGGCCCGCTGCCCCCGGCCCCCGCGCCGGGGCGTGGCCGTGGTCTCCCATTCCGGTGGCATCAGCAGCCTGACCGCCGATATGTTCGGGCAGGCCGGCCTGGACCTGCCGCCCCTTTCCGACCACGCCCGCGACGGCATCAACAACATCCTCAAAGGCTTCGGCTGGGCCGCCAACCCCTCCGATGTCACCGGCTTCGCCAACAGCGCCGACTTCCCCGCCATTATGTCCTGTATGGCCGGCGACGAAAACGTGGGCGCCCTGGTGGTAGCCTCCGCCGGCGCCGACGCCCAGGCCGCGCAGGTCATCGCCCAGCGCAACGCCAGCGACAAACCCGTGGCCTTCCTCTGGACGGGCTCCCGCGGCGCCCAGTCCGGTCTGCCCACGCTCCGGCAGGCCGGCGTCCCCGTTTTCTATGTGCCCGACAAACTGGCCGCCGGCGTACGCCATCTCAACGATTACCACGACTGGCGGGAACGCCGGCTGGCGCGCGGCTTCGCCGCTGCGCCCGCAATGACCGCCGCCCAGCGGGATGCCGCCGCTGCTCTGCCCGGTTCCGGCGCACTCTCCGAATACGACAGCAAGGCGCTGCTGGCCGCCTTTGGCGTGCCTGCCACGCAGGACGCCCTGGCCGCCGATGCCGATGCCGCCGTCGCCGCCGCCGACCGCATCGGCTATCCGGTGGCGCTGAAAGTCAATTCGGCGGACATCCTGCACAAGACCGAAGCCGGCGCTATCCGGCTGAACCTGGCCGACGCCGCCCAGGTAAGCGCCGCCTTTGCCGACATCACCGCCGCCGCCCGCCGCTATGACCCTGACGCCCGCATTGACGGCGTGACAGTGCAGGAGATGGTAGCTGGCGGCGTGGAAACCATCGTCGGCGTTTCCTACGACGCCCAGCTCGGCCCCGTCCTGCTGTTCGGCGCCGGCGGCGTAACGGTGGAAGTGTACAACGACGTGACCCTGCGCCTCTGCCCTATCACGCGGGCCGACGCCCTGGAAATGATTGACGAAGTGAAAGGCGCCCGCCTGCTGCGCGGCTTCCGCGGCGCGCCGCCCGCCGACATTGACGCCCTGGCCGATGCGCTGGCGCTGGTATCCCAAATGGCCGTCCAACTGGAAGGTTCCCTCTCCGAGCTGGACATCAACCCGCTGCTGGCGCTGCCCGCCGGCCGGGGCGTCAAGGCCGTTGACGCCTTGGCTATCATCCGCAGTGCCTGAAAAACGCGTGGGGGATACCGAAGTTTCAGTATCCCCCACGCCAATTAAGCCGTATCCTCATCCCCGCGCGCCCGTTCCGCAGCCTCCACCCGGTTAGCCAGCTGCAATGCGATTATAGCGGCGACCGTCGCCGTGGCGTAGGTAGCGATGTTGGAATCGGCGCGCAGCTTCCGGGCTACGCTTTTCAGGCACTGGTACACTTTGCCGTCCTCGCGCGCATACCAGCATTCGGTCGCCGATACCGCGTAAGGCGTTCCCAAGAAAAACCAAACTGCGACTCCTACACAGAGCCATCTCGCCGCCCCGGTGGTCAATGCGCCAACGAGTGTCCGTAGTGAGCGCATCATATCAACCGTCCCGATTTCAGGCCGATAAAAATCCCGCTGGGTATTCCAACGGCATAGAATGACGGGATGGCAAGCGGGGCAAGCCACCCCAGGTACGGCACATAGGCGGCAGCGGCTCCGACCGCAAAAGCGAAGGCGGTTCCGCAAACCAGCCCGCCGATTATGGCAGCAAGGACGTACATTTCCACCTCCGAAAATCCGGCTCCGCGTTGCGATACACGCTATTAGGGGACTTGCATATGGTAGCCCGCAGCTACCGCTCCTGCACCACCGCCCCCGACAGCTCCGTAACCCGGTACAGCCGCACCAGCGCCGCCGCTCCAGTCCGCTCCGGATCCCGCTCCAGCTCCCCCGCCACCGTGCGCGCCATCACATTATCCCGGATGGCCCCCGCCCGGTACAGCGTCGCCGTCCCGTGAAAACGTAGGTTAATGCGCTTTTCGGGGTTGCGGTAAAACAGCACGACCCTGGGATTGGCCTCTATATTGGCCGCCGAGGAACGCCAGGCCCGTTCCCAGTAGGCCAGCGTTTCCCGGTCAAAAACCAGCACGCTGCCCTTCATGCTGATTTGCGGCTCGCCCTCGCCCGACACCGTGCCGATGGACATCGGGCAGCGGTCGTCCAGCGCATTGTCAATCAACCGCCGCAGGTCATCATCAATGTAAATCATTGCCGGCTCCTTCCGCTCTCCATCCAGAGGTTGGCGCTCTCCCGCGCCGCTTGCTTTTCGGCGTCCCGCGCCGCGCAGGCCGCGCTCATCGCCAGCACATCCTTGGCCCACTCATCCACGGGAACATCAATCATCCGCCCGGCAAAGGGCGCCGCCGCCGTCCCCGCCGCCAGTGCCTGGGCGAACACCTCCCGAACCTGCGTGTAGTAATCCACCAGCGACTCGGTGGGCGTATAAGACTGGTTGATGGCCTCCACCCAGCGCGGATGGCCGCACATCATCCCCTTAAACCCCAGGTTGCGGGCATTGGTGGCGATTTTCGCCATATCCTCAAAGGACAGATGGTCAACGCCCTGCCCCATCGGGTCGGCCACCGCCACCGGCTGCACGCCCGCCGCCGTAGCCTCAATGCAAATCCGCCCCCGCGCGTACACAAAGGGGTCATGCTTGGCGCTCTGCGTGATGCCCAGCGACATCGCCAGCGCCGACTCGTCAATCCCCGTCTGCCGGATGCGCGCCGACGCCGTAATGATTTCCCGCACCCGCCAGACCCCGGCCGCCGTCTCAATGGCCGGCGCCAGCTCCAAAGCCCCCGGCGCAATCCCGTTGCTCCGTTCCAGCTCCGCCAGCGTGGCGTCCGCCTCCCGAATCTCCGCCGCCGACTCCACGCCCGGCAGAACTATGCCCGACAGCTCGGCGCAAACCGCCGCCGCGCAGTCCGCATACATCGACCGCGCGTTAACCCGCACAAAAACCTCGGCGCCCCCCTTGCTCATCTGCGCCACAGCGTCCCGCAAAACCTTCCGCGCCGCCCGGATCTCCATCGGGGAAATGCTGTCCTGCAAGTCTATGGTTACGGCATCGGCGTTGTGCTTCCAACCCAGCCGCAGCATCCGCGTCTGCGTCGCCGGTATCAGCAGGTTGGAGCGTCTGACCAGGATTGACATATCGGTTAGCTCCGGTTCGGGTTTGGGTGGGGTTGGAGGTAGAGGTCGGAGGCGGCGTCAGCAGCCCGTTTCGGCGGCGCGCGTCCGGGCCATCGCTTCGGCCTTTTCGCGGTCGCGCTCCCGGCACGCCCGGCCCCACTGCAAAAGTTCCTCGGCCCGTTCCGCTTCGTAGCGGTCAATGACGCGAAAACGCCCCGGCCCGTCCTCCTCCGTCTCCAGCGGCCGGGGTTTCAGGCTGCGGTCAACATCCTGCCAGGTATCAACCTGCCGCCAGGTTTCGGAGGAATGCGCCAGCTTGCGATACTCCTCCAGCGCCCACTCGGCGTCCTCAAGCTCGGCCTCCGTCGGCGTAAAGCCCCGGTTCTGGGGCTCCACCACATTGGGATGCAAGCCTCCGCCGATGCGAAAGCCGCACTTGCGCGCCGCGTCCGCTTCCGCAAAGGCCCGGTCGGGGTCGCTGACGCTGCCCGTAATGTTGGGCGTGAACGGGGCCGCGCGCGGCGTAACCCCCAGCGCCCGCGCCGCCAGCTCCACCTCCCCCTTGCCGTACACAAACTGGTCAAAGCCCACGAACATCTCCACGCCCAGATCCCGGGACATATCGTACCCCGACGCCCCGCCAAAATCCCGGACGCGCGCGCTGGCCGACGCAATTTCGTAAGCGTTAGCCACGCCCACGGCCGTCTCAATGTTCGCCCCGATTTCAACCGTGCCCGGGCGTATCCCCCGCTCCGCTTCCAGCCGCGTGATGATTTCGTCCATCCGCCGGATTTCAGCGCCGTATTCCGTCTTGGGGTAATTCACCTGCATCAGCCCCGGCCAGACCACCGCGTTCAGGTCCGCTTCCATCAGGTCGTGATTAATCCGGCACACCGCATCGGCGCCGCCCTTATTAACCACCGGAATGCTCCGCTTGACCAGCTTGCGGGCCACATCCTTAAGACGCGGCGGCACCGAATCCTCCAAATCCATATTGATGAAGTCGCAGCCGCGATGCCAGGCGTTGTCAATGAAACGCGCCGTAACAATGGGCATCGTCAGGCCGGAGCGCTTCAGCCGGCGCGGGTGAGCAGCCATCGGAAAACCTCCTGGGGGCAAGGGTCACGCCTACGGCAAGGGCAGGCGTTCCGGGGGATCAGGCAAAATGTCACGGTCACGGCAAAGGTATCGGAACGCCGGCCCGCGCCGCCGCCTTGAACCGTTCCCGCGTGGCGCAGGCTTCGGAAAGCGCGATGACATTGTCCGCCTGCCCGGCAATGTCCGGCGTCAATATGCGCCCGTCGCAGGAAACCACCGCAATAGTGCCCGATTGAGTCGCCTCGGCGTAAGCGTCCCGCACCGACCTGGCGGCCAGCACCTCGCCGGCGCCGGGCGTAAAGCCCTCGTTCAGCGCGCCAACCTGCTCATCCCGCACGCAGAAAGACCCCTTAAACCCGATGGCCCGCCCGCGCTGCGCCGCCGCCAGCGTCGCCGCCGGCGTCGCCAGCAGGCCCCGGTCCGGCGCCCGCCACCACGCCCCCAGCGGCGCCTTCCCCGCCGCCCCCGACAGCGTCACCAGCCGCTGCATCAGATACTGCATCAGATGGATTTCGCCCGACGGCTCCGGGCGCAAATCCATTATCAGGTCGGCCCGGCCCAGAGTAAGACCCCACACCCGCGGGCTGGCGGTGGCAATCTCCATCCCGTTATGATTGCCCAACCCCGTTTCCAGCGCCGCCACTATGCTGACACTGCCGGGCAGCAGTCCCCTTTTCCCCTCCAGATCCGATATGATGGCATCCGCCTTGCGGATCTGTCCCGCATCCTCGGCCCGACTGATGACCACGCCCGTCAGGCCGGGCCGGATGGCGGCCCGCAAATCGGCCAGCATCACCTCCGGGTCAATCTGCGCGCACACCTCCGCGCCGCCGCCCTGAACCTGCGCCAGCGCGTCGCCAAACCCTTCCCGCGCCCCCGGCTTGTCCCCTTCCGCCACAAACTCAACCAGGTCAAGTATGATGACATCCGCCCCGCTCCCCGGCGCGGCGGCCAGTCGCTTCGGCTGCGACGCCGGCGTCAGCAGCCAGGAACGGCGTATCTTGTCGTAAGCCGGCATAATGCTTATCCACCTTTTTATGGCAACCCCGACGGCGCATTATGCGGTATAATGCGCCCGCGACTTGCGAACTTGAATGACGGCAAGCCGTCTCCCGTTGGCGATTGTACCCCATACCAACTCCTTTGGCAAACATATTGGGGCAACTGCCGATTCCTCGCCGTCCCCGGCCCGTACCCGCCCCCAATTTCCCGTATCATCCTGTCATCACATTGCCGCCCTCGACCTTTGACGCCAGTTATGTAAAGACTGAAATCCGGCCATCCCACCTCACTACACCGGATTGTCCGCGCCTTGTCCCGCCAGCGACCGCGTTTCCTTGCCACCGGCTTGGCAACTGGTTTGGACAGCGGCCCGTCTCTCCGGCATAAACCGGAGGCATAAACCGGCATAACGCCAGGTTCAGACCGCCTCGCCGGCAACCTTGCGGCCATCGTATCCGGGCTTCTATCCGTATCCGGTTATACCCAACGCCGTCTATCCTGCTACACTTTGCCTTTCCAAACTTGACTCTGTTATCCCATCGTACCCCGCCACTGCCCACAGGAGCCGCCCGTGTCCACCACTGCTACCCCCTCTCTGCAAATCCAGGACTTATCCGACTCCGGGCAGCTGCAAGTGAGCCTCGTCCAGCCGGGAGCCGACGTCCGCCCCGCCCCCCCGGCCCCGTTCACCCTGGCCTTCTCCCCCGACGAACGCGCCGCCCTTGACCGCTACCACGCCGAATATCTGCGCCCCGGCGTGGACGCCCTGCCGCGCCTCGCCGCGGTGGAAACCGCAATGCGCAACCTGGGCCGTCTCCTCTTTGAGCTGGCTTTCCCCGCCGCCGGCGCCGCCCGCCGCCTGCTGGACGACGCCCTGGCCCTGGCCGCCGGCGCCAACCCCCCCGAACTGGCTGTCATATCCCCAAACCCCGACTTCCTCTCTCTGCCCTGGGAACTGCTCAATGACCCCAGGCTGGGCTACTTCGTTCCCGGACTGGCCGGCGTGGCCCGGCAAACCACTGCGTCTATCCCCTCCGACCAAACCGATGAACGCGGCGAGGACGTCCTCAATGTCCTGATGCTTTCGCCATCGCCCCTTGACGAAGCCATCCCCGCCCGTGGCCCCCTGCTTGCCGGCCCCGTCATCGCCGGCGGCAGTCTGGCGTCCGCTGCCGTGACGGCCCTGGAAGGCTTGAACTCCCAGGCGTCCCTGGACAACCCGCGCCCGGCCACTCTGGAAGCAATGCGCCGGCTGCTGGAACGCAGCCCCGCCCACTACCACATCGCCCATCTGGACGGCATTGCCTTGGACGCCGCCGGCGCCGTCCGGCTGGAAAACGAAACCGGCGCCTCTCACCCCGTGCCCCCGGCCGAACTGGGCGCTCTGCTGGCCGCGGCCGGCGTCAAGGTAGCCCTGCTGTCCGCCGGCCTCCAGCCCGATGCCCCCGCCGCCGCCCTCTGGACCCGCGCCGCCCTGGCTCTGGCCGGCGCCGGCGTCCCCCAGGTTGCCCTCCTGCCCGCGCCATTGCACCCGGACATTGCGGAAACGGCTATGCGGACTTTCTACACCGGCCTGGCCCGGGGCAATGACGTCGCCGCCGCCGTGGCCGCCCTGCGCCGGGAGCTGATGAACGCCCCGGAACGACTCACCATCCACGGCCGCCGCGTTTCCTGGGACTGGCAGCCCCCTGCCGTCTATCGTTCCCGCCACTATCTGCCCCCGGCCATCGCCGAACACCGCCCCGACCCTCTGGCCGCCCCGGTGATAAACCCGGAGGATGCCGCCCCGGAGGAGGACTTGCAGATACCCGCCGCCGGCCGCTACGGGCTGATTGGCCGGCAGCCGGAAATGCGCCAGCTGGAACGCGCCCTGCGCGCCCACCCGGTCGTCCTGCTGCACGGCGCCGCCGGCGCCGGCAAAACCGAACTGGCCCTGGCCTTGTGCCGCTGGTTCCTCAAGCCGGCCCGCGTCGCCTGCCCCGGCGGGGTATTCTACACCGCTTTTGAAGCCTCCCAGCCGGCGGGCCTGGAACGGGTCGTCCACGAAATCGGCACCGCCGTGGCCGGCCTGGACTTTGCCGACCAGCCCGCGGCACGCCAGCTCCGCTGGGTAACGGCCTACTTGCAGGAAAACCCGTCTCTCCTGGTATGGGACAACGCGGAAAACATCGCCGGCTTCCCCGACGGCGCCCCCGGCCTGCTGGACGAATCGGAACTACCCGCCCTGACGTCGTTCCTCTCCGAAATCACCGCCGGCCCCGCCGCCAGCCGCGCCCTGCTGCTCACCCGCCGCCCCTCCGAAACCTGGCTGTCGTCGTCCGACCGGATGCCTCTGGCCACTGTCGCCCTGGACGGGCTGTCGCCGTCCGACCGGATGCCCCTGGCCGCTGCCGTAATGCACCAGGCCGGCGTCTCTCCCTCCCGCGCCGGCGACGACCTCGCCGAACTGCTGGACCTGTTGCAGGGACACCCCCTGGCCATGCAAATTGCCTTGCCCCTGGCCAAGGACACGCCGCCGGCCGCCGTCGTCAGCGAAATCCGCCGCCGGCGCGACGAAGCCCCCGACGCAGCCGAACCCGCCCGCCCGCCCATCCTCACCGCCGCTATGGAATACGCCTACTCCAAAATGTCCCGCCGGGGCCGCGCCCACCTGCCTTTCCTCGCCCTGTTCCAGCGCCGGGTAATGCTGGACATCCTGTCCCACATCACCGAGGAGCGGGTCTATGGACAGGTGATGGGCGGCGACCTGGCCGCCGGCGCCTCCCGCACCCTGCTGGGCCCCGAGGGCGGGATGCAGTCATCCGGCCGTTCCTACGCCGCCTGCCGCACCCTTCTGCGCCAGGCTCAGGCCGCCGGCTTCCTGGAAGCCGTATCCCCCAGCGTGTACCAGATTCACCCCGCCCTGCCCTGGTTCCTGGGCCGCAAGCTGGGACGCCAGGTATCCGCCGACGGCATCCGCCGCCTGGAACAGGAATTCGTCCGCGTCTATGCCGACACCGCCGACTACTTTATGGAAAGCCTCTACGAAAACCAGGACACCGGCGTCACCGCCGTCCTGGCCGAGGAAGGCAACCTCTCCCAGGCCCTGGGCCTGGCCCTGGAATACCGCCAGTGGGACAACTCCCAGCTGCTCATCCAGCCCCTGGCGCAGGTGTACCGGATGCAAAAACGCTTCCCCGAACTGCGCCGCCTCCGCGCCCAGCTGCTGGACGCCATCGGACACACCGCCGCCCAGGCCGAAAGCAACGGCGCCATCGACTTCTGGCAGTACCTCCTCGGCACCGACGCCATGGAATCCGTCGAACTTATGGACCTGGACCGCGCCGAAACCTACAACCGGCGCCTGCTGGACTACCTGCTGTCCCAACCCGACGGCGCCGCCGACCCCCGTACCGCCGCCGTCTATCACCAGAACGGACTCATCGCCACCCGCCGGGGCCACCTCGACGATGCCTCCCAATGGCTGGAAAAGGGCCTGGAAATCATCGACGGCGGCGATGACCAGGAATCCATCGCCGACGCCTGCTTCGCCATCGGCCAGGTGCGCCACCACCAGCGGCAGTACGGCGCCGCCAAAGAATGGTACGCCCGCGCCCTGGACATCCACCAGCGCCTGCCCGACTACGAGGAAATGGTCAACGACTTCCGCGCCCTCGGCTCCGCCTGCCACCTGCGCTTTGAATACGACGAAGCCCGCAGCTGGTATCACCGCGCCCGCGAACTGGTCGAGGAAAACCGGGACGAGGAAACCGCCGTCCACATCTTTCACGCCCTCGGCGCCGTGGACCATTCCGAATACCTCTTTGAGGAAGCCCAATCCTGGTACCAGCAGGCCCTGGGCCTCGCCGACCGCCTCGGTATGACCGGCCAGATGGTCGTGGCATTCCACCACCTCGGCCTCCTGGCCCAGGCTCGGGGCATCCCCGACGAAGCCGAGGAATGGCTGCGCGTGGCTATGGAATACCGCGAGCAAATGGGCGACCGGCGCGGCGTCGGCATCGAAGCCCGCCAGCTGGGCGTCATCCACCACGAACAGGGCAACCTGGAAATGGCCTATCACTGGTACGACCAGGCCCGCAGCGCCTTTGAACAGGTCAACGACCCCCTCCGCGCCGCCCGCGCCTGCGGCCAGCTCGGTATGGTCGAGGAGGAACGCGGCAACCTGCCCAACGCCCTCCGCTGGGTCGCTCACACCTACCGCCTGATTGCCGACCACCAACTGCCTATGCTGGAACCCGTCACCGCCCACCTGTCCCGTCTGCGCGAACGAATGGGCGCCGACGACTTCCGCCGGTGGTGGCTGGACAACACCGGCGCCGAACCACCCAACGATGCCAACTTCCTAGCCGATGCCGAACCCCCGGACGATAAGGAAACGAATACCGAAAACATTCCGTAACCCAACGCCGGCTTGCCCTGCTGTCCCCGTTCCCCGTGAATGTGTCAATGCCCCTGCGGAAAGCCGGCGCCAATTCCTGTTTCCCCGCCGCCCGCCGGCACCACATCCCGCCGGCGGCAGACCTCAAGGTGAACTCCTATGGCGCTAACCCGACTGGACACCGCTATCCGTCTCCCCTTCGCCAACGGCCAAACCTTCGGCGCGGTGGGCGCCTACGAGCGCATTGACGGCTTCGCCCATTTCGCCGTTGACCCGGATCATCCCGACAACGCCGTTATCGCCGACATCGCCCTCGCCCCCCGCAACTTCTCCGGCCTGGTGGAATTCTACGCCAATTTCCGCATCCTCAAGCCCGTGGACAACGACCACGGCAACGGCCGGCTGCTGCTGGACGTCCCCAACCGGGGACGGGAACTGGCCCTCAAAAACCTCAACAGTGCCCCCGATACGCCCGCCGAAGCCCTCCCTCATCCCGGCAACGGCTACCTGATGCGCGCCGGCTACACCCTGATCTGGTGCGGCTGGCAGCACGACGTCCCCGACGCCCCCGGCCTGTTCCGCTGCGCTGTCCCCAACGCCGTTCACCCCGACGGCTCCCCGGTCTCCGGCCCGGTCATCGTATCCTTCCAGCCCACCCTGCCCACCGACACGCAGTTCCTCTCCGACCGCAACCACCAGCCCTATCCGACCAACCACCTGGAAAGCTGGGATTCCGTCCTTACCGTTCAGGACTACGAGGACGGCCCCGAAACCGTCATCCCTCGCGCGCAGTGGGCATTCGCCCGTATGTCCCCCGACGGCCGCCGCCTCCCCGATGCCACCAGCGTCACTCTGGACGGCGGCTTTGCGCCGGGCAAGGTCTATCGCGTCCGCTACGAAACCTGTCACGCCCCGGTAGTTGGCCTCGGCCTGCTGGCCACGCGGGACATCGCCGCCTGGCTGCGCTACGAAACGGCCGACGCCGCCGGCGCCGTCAACCCTCTCGCCGGCGCCCTGGGCCGCGCCTACGCCTACGGACGCAGCCAGAGCGGACGCTTCCTCCGCCAGTTCCTCTACCTGGGCCTGAACCGGGACGAAACCGCCGGCCGCATCGTCTTTGACGGGATGCTGCCCAACGTCGCCGGCGGCAAAATGGGCGAATTCAACGTCCGCTTCGGACAGCCCTCCAGCCTGTCCAACCACAGCGTCAACAACCTGCTGCCCTTCCGCGACCTCAACCGCGACGGCTCCGACGGCATCCTGGCCGAAACAACCCGGCGCGGCGTCGCCCCCAAAGTCATCTACACCAACACCGCCTCCGAATACTGGGGCGGACACGGCGCCCTGGCCCATACCACCCCGGACGGCAAGACCGATATTCCTCTGCCCGACAATGTGCGTTCCTGGCTTTTCGCCGGCGCCCAGCACGCCCCCGCTCCGTTGCCCTTGTCCGACGTCAACCCCGACACCGGCGCGCGCGGCGTACACTTCCTCAACTACGTTGACTACCGCCCGCTGATGCGCGCCGCCCTGCATCGCCTCGACCGCTGGGTTACCCATAATGAACCGCCCCCCGGCAATCGTTATCCCTGCCACGCCGACGGCAACATCATCCCCGCCGCAGACGCCGCCGCCTTGTTCCGAACCCTGCCGGGCGCTGCCTTCCCCGACCATCTGAAAACCGTCCGCCGTCTGGACTTCGGCCCCGACCGCGCCGTTCCCACCCGGATACCCCCGGCCGTGGGCGCCCCCTACCCGACGCTGGTCTCCGCCCTGGACGATGACGGCAACGAAACCGGCGGCGTGCGCCTGCCTGCCATTGCCGTCCCCCTGGCCACCTACGCCGGCTGGAACGTGCGCCACCCCGACATCGGCGGCGCCGGCCAGACCCTGGCCCCCGGCGGCACCCTGGCCGGCAGCGCCATCCCTTTCGCTGCCACCCGCGCCGCCCGGCTGGCTGCCGGCGACCCGCGCCCGTCTATTGAGGAACGCTACGCCTCCCGGGACGAATACCTGGAGCGGGTGCGGGACTGCGCCGCCGCCCTGGCCGCCGCCGGCTACCTGCTGGCCGAGGACATCCCCACGCTGGAATCCCACGGCGCCGAGGTGTACGATGCCATCATCGCACGGCCCGAAGCCGTGCCGCCCGCCGCCGACTAACCTTGCCGCCACAGGAGGCGCTTATGGAACCCTCCAACGAACTCAACTATTATGTCGAACCCCGCTACCAGGTCCACACCCTTACCCTGGACGAATTCAAGGAGCAGTGCCTCGATTTCGTCTCCAAAATCGCCGCCGCTGACGATGACCAGACCATTGAGGTCATCATCTTTGACGGCGACGATCCCGTTGCTTTCCTGACCCGCTACGAACCCCCGCAGCTCCCCGAGTATCCGCCCATCAAAGTCGAAATCCTCGGCGACATCGTCTCCCCGATGCCGGCAGAATGGTATTCTCCGCCTGCCCGAAATGAGGAGTAGCGCCCGATGCTCCTTGATACCCACTGCTGCATCTGGTTGATTAGCAAGGACCGCCGGCTTGGCCCGCAAGCCGGCAACCGAATCGAATCGGCCCAACGACGCCAGGAAGTCGCCTTTTCTGCTATCTCCCTCTGGGAAATCGCGATGCTGTTGCAGAAAAACCGTCTGGACAACGATATGACCGCCGACCAGTGGCGGCAGGCATTGCTCGACCGTGGCTTCCACGAAATCCCCGTTGATGGCGCCATCGCCGCCCGCGCCGGTTCTTTGCCGGATATGCACGGCGACCCCGCCGACCGTATCATCATCGCCACTGCCCTCGCCGGCCACCAGCTCATCACCGACGACCGGCTGATACTCAACTGGCCCGGACGCCTCGACTGCTTCCCCGCCCGCCGCTAACTGCCCCCGTCCCGAGGAGAAACCTGTTATGTCCGTTGGCATTTCCATACCCCTGCCCGCCTACACCCTGGACCCGGCCTTTATGGCGGGCGCCGCTGAAGCCCTCGGCTTTGAATCCATCTGGTACGCCGAGCATCCCGTTCTGCCCGTGCAGAGCGCCAGCCAATTCCCCTCCGGCGGCGCCATCCCCTGGACTTACGCCCACTTCGCCGACCCCTACATCGCCCTGGCCCGCGCTTCCGGTGCCACCAACGCCATCAAACTCGGCACCGGCATCACCCTGGTGCCGGAACGCAACCCCCTGCTGCTGGCCAAAGAAATCGCTACCCTCGACCGCATCAGCGGCGGACGCTTCCTCTTTGGCATCGGCGCCGGCTGGAACCGGGAGGAAACGGAGATTTTCGGCGGCGACTTCGACCACCGCTGGACGCAAACCCGCGAAGCCGTCGCCGCTATGAAGGAACTCTGGACGCAAGACGAAGCCGAGTACCACGGCGCCTACTACAACTTCCCGCCCGTCAAATGCAACCCCAAGCCCGTCCAGCAGCCCCATCCGCCGGTGATCCTGGGCGGCCTGGCCCGCCGGGTGCTTCAGAGAGTCGCTGCTTGGGGCGACGGCTGGCTGCCCAATCGCATCACGCCCGCCGAAGTGGAAAACAGCCGCCGCCAGCTGGACACTCTGGCCGCCGCCCGCGGCCGCGACCCTCAATCCCTCACCATCTCCGTGTACGGCCAGCCCCCCGACGGACCGCTGGTGCAGGACTTCCTCAACGCCGGCGCCAACCGCGTCGTCGTCCGCCCCGAACACTGCGACTCCGAAGCCGAAATGTCCGCCCAGCTGGAACGAATCGCCGCCTCAGTGCTGCGCTGAACGCCCCCCTTTCGCGCCGCCGGATACCCGGCCCGTCGCTTCCCCCGGGGCCACCGTTCCCCCAGGCCCGCTGTTCCCCCGGCCAATAAACCAGAGGTAACGCCGCTATGGACCGCACCACCGAACTGCTCTCCGCCTACGCCTGCAACCTGGCCTACGAGGACTTGCCGCCGGCCATCGTCCACCAGGTCAAGCGCACCGTTGCCGACACCCTCGGCTGCGCCATCGGCGGCTACCTCAGCGAACCCGCCAAAGTCGCCCGCAAACTGGCCGGCGACATCGCCACCGGCGGCGCCCCGGCCCGCATCCTCGGCTCCACCGGCCACTCCTCTCCCGATCTCGCCGGCTTCGCCAACGGCGTGATGGTGCGCTACCTGGACTGCAACGACTCCTACTTCTCCCCCGGCGGCGGCCATCCCAGCGATATGATTCCCGCCGCCTTCGCCTTTGCCGACTGCGCCGCCGCCGACGGCCGCGCCATCATCACCGCCATCACCCTGGCCTACGAAGTCTTCTGCCGCATCGCCGACCAGGTGCCTGCCAACCCCTGGGATCAGGGCATATTCAGCGTCATCGGCGCCGCCTGCGCCGCCGGCAAGGTGCTGGGCCTGGACGAGGAGCAGATGGGCAACGCCATCTCCCTGGCCGCCGTCCCCAATGTCCCTCTGCGCGTAACCCGTATGGGCGAACTCTCAATGTGGAAAGGCTGCGCCGCCGCCGCCGCCACCCGCGCCGGCATCTTCGCCGCCCAGCTCGCCGCCGAGGGTATGACCGGCCCCGGCGCGCCCTTTGAAGGCCGCAGCGGCCTCTGGGAACAGGCCATCGGCTACCCCGTCGCCATCGCCGCCCTGGGCGGCGACGACGACAATTCCCCCTTCCGCATCGCCGACACCATCTTCAAATACTATCCCTCTCAAATACACACCCAGGCCCCCATCGACCTGGCCATCCGCCTCCACCACCGCCTCAACCTGGACGACATCGCCGCCATCAAAATCCAGTCCTATCAGTCCGCCGTCAGCAGCGCCTCCACCGAGCCCGAAAAATGGGATCCCAAAACCCGTGAAACGGCCGACCACAGCATCCCCTTCCTCACCGCCGTCGGGCTACGCGACGGCGCCGTCACCCCGGCCACCTTCGCCCCCGACCGCATCGCCGACCCCGCCCTGCGCGCCATCATCGGCAAAATGCGAATTGAGGAAAACCCCGATTTCACCGCCCGCTATCCCGCCGAGTACAACTGCCGCATTGAGGTCATCAAACGCAACGGTCAGACCGAAGTCGCCGCCACCGGACACCCCAAAGGCCACGGCCAAAACCCCCTCACCGACGCCGAAGTGGACGCCAAGTTCCGCCGCCTCGCCGTCCCCACCATCACCGAACAGCAGTGCGCCCAGGCCCTGGAACTCATCTGGTCCCTGGAAAACCTCCCCAACCTGCGCGGCATTTTCGACAGCCTGGTCGTCTGAAAACCGCCAATCCAAACCCCCGCCGCCGGCGTATAATACAGCGCAAGGAGGCACTCCCCCCAATGTTTGCCCGCCTGTGGAGGCCATCGTGAACGACCACCACAATCACAATAACCCCGATACCCGGCATATCCTGGACATCGGCGCCGGCGACGAACGCGCCCTGGAAGCCATCTACGACCGCTACGCCCAGCGCATCTACTCCCTTGCCCTGTCCATCCTCAACGACGCCAGCCTGGCCGAGGACGCCGTACAGGAAGTCTTCAGCAACATCTGGCAGAAGGCCGGCACCTACCGCCCCGAAATGGCCGCCCCCGGCACCTGGATTATGTCCGTCGCCCACCATAAAGTGGTGGACTATTTCCGCTCCCGCCGCCGCGCCGCCGACCTCCTGGCCCCCCACGACGACGAGGCCCTGCA
The DNA here is from genome assembly GCA_965203195.1 of Dehalococcoidia bacterium. Taxonomy (GTDB): domain Bacteria; phylum Chloroflexota; class Dehalococcoidia; order Lucifugimonadales; family UBA3495; genus Bin87. Next base: position 80,910 of record OZ241860.1, read on the forward strand.
ACGCATCCCCAGCCCGGCGTTGAGCGTCGAGGAACAGGTAGCCCGCGGCTTCGACGCCCGTATGGTGCGCGCCGCCCTCCTGGAACTGCCCGAGGAACAGCGCCGCCCCCTCTACCTCTCCGCCTGGCACGGCTACACCCAATCCGAAATCGCCAAGCTCCTGGGCTGGCCCCTCGGCACCGTCAAAACCCGGATGCGACTGGGTATGCAAAAACTCAAGGCAGCGTTGGAGGAATATGTGGCCGCCTGACGACTACACCGCCAACCCGGCCAATCCCCCGGAACTCCCGCCGGAACACCCGGAGGAGGCCCTGGCCGCCTTCGCGCTCAACGCCCTGGACGACGCCGAATTCCAGGCCGTCTTTCACCACGTCGTCCGGTGCCTGCATTGCCAGGAAGTCCTGCTCGGCTTCCAGGAAACGGCGGCGCGGCTGACCGGCTCGGCCCCGGCGGGAACCCCCCTGCCCGCAGACTTGAAAGAACGCGTCCTGTCCACCGCCGTGGGCCGCCCCCCCGCCCCGCCGGCCGCCGCGCCCGCCGCTTTGCCGCCGCCCGACCCGCGCTGGTCCTTGCCACGCCTGCGCCGCTGGCTGACCCCGGCCATCGTCAGCGCCCTGTGCCTTATGCTGGCGGCATCCATAGCCTTCATCGCCTTGCAGCAGCGCGAAATCAGCCGCCTGGCGGCCGCCAACGAGTCCATCACCGCCGCTCCCGTTGTCCTGTTGCCGGCCCCTTCCGCTGCCGCCGCTACCAATGCCAATGCCCGGACGCCGGTTTCGGAAAGCAGGTCAGCGTCCGCATCTACATCCGCAGCGGCGGCGCCGGCGTCCGCCCCGGCCCCGGCCGCCGCGCCCGCCGTTGCGCCCCAATCAGCCGCCGCCTATAACGCCGCGGCCCCGACTGCGCCGCCGGACATTCCCGTCGCCGCCGACGCCGGCAGCCTGCTGTCGCGGATCGGCAGCTCCCTGAACCCGTCCCCCGACCGGAACGACCGGGCCATAGCCGGCGCGGCCGACGCCGACGCCGAAACCCTCGCCGCCGCCGGCGCCGGGGAAGTCAACCTGGTCAAACAGGAAATGGCCGATGTGGTCGAAGCTACCGTCCTCTCCGCCCAGCCCGAAACGGAAAAACTGGCAATGACCTCGCCCCTGGGCACCGAACCCGAAGCAAAAGGCGTGCTGATCGTCGACCCCACCGGCCTCCGCGCCGTGCTGATGGTGTCGGGTATGCCGGCCGATTCCTACCAGATTTGGCTGGTGCGCGGCAACAAACAGACGCTGGTCGACCGCATCATCGTCAACGACGACGACGGCGCCGGCGTCAAGCACCTGCAACTGCGCGACTCGGTGTTTGATTTCCGCGAAGTGGCCCTGCTGCCCGACGAGCGCCACGGCCCCACCAGCCCCACCGGGGCCAAATTCCTCTCCGCCCGCATCATCAACGGCCCGCCCCTGCCCCCGCGCCTCCCCCGCTAGGCTTGCTCTGCTAGGCTGCTCTGCTAGGCTGCTCCACTGGGGATACTCCACTGGGGATGCTCCACAGGAACGCTCCGACTATGCCCGCCCCGACCACAACCGCGCCGCCCCCATCGGAACCCCCGCGCCTGCGTCGCCGGGATGACGGCCTGGACTGCGAAATCTGCGGCTTCCGTATGCGCGCCCGCAGCTGCAAAATCAGCTGCCCCAACTGCGGCTTCACCCGGGATTGTTCCGACCCGTAGGTAGCAGCGGCCACCCTCACCCGGCTGGCTGGCTGGCCGGAAACGGCCACCACTCCGGCGTCGCCCGCAGCCGCAACTGCCGGAACAGCTCTGGCTGCGCCGCCACCGCCAGCCGCATCGCCTCCTCCACCGGCCCCCGGATGGACGCGTGCGCCTCCCGCGACGTCCGCAGCCGGAACAGGTGGTAGCACTCCCGCAGGTTCATCCGCGCCAGAACCCGCTGCCGGTGGGCGTGCGTCGCCAGATATTGCGCCGCCGCCGGGGATACCCTACGGATACCCATAAACGCCCTTTCCGACCGCAGCATCGCTTCCTCAAACGCCGGCAGCAACCCCGCTTCGGCAATCAGCGCCGGCGCATCATACCCGTTGCCCACCGTCAGCGGCTGCGACAGGCCGGTCAGCATCCGGTGCCGGCGAAACTCCCGCAGCGCTCCGTAGTCAAAGACGAACTCAAAGGTATAGCCCGCCACCTCAAACTCCCTCGGCGCGGCGTCATGAGGCCCGATATTCCGCGTCGCCTCGTCAATCACTCCCTGCATTTCCGCAGCGGACATCCCCGCAACCCGCCTGACCACATCCGCATACCCGCCCCCCTTGCGAAACAGCAGCGCCGCCGCCACCTTGCTCGTGGCGTCCCGGTCGTAATCCGCCAGCGTTACCCTGGTCCTTTCGCGCTCGCCGCTGCCGCTGCCGCGCTCGTCCCCATCATCGCCCTCGTCGCCGGCCTTTGCGGAAACCCGCCGCCGTTCCGCCAGATACGGATTATAGTCGGCGTACTTCACCAGCGTGGGCGCAATCCTTCGCCCCTGTTCCCGCAGCTCTGCCCCGATCTCCCGTTCCTCCGCCAGCTCCGACGACAGCAGCTTGCTGATGGCGTACTCCAGCGTCCGCGCGTTGGCCGTAACGCCCACATTCGTCAGCGTAGCCGCCGGCAGCGCGGCGCGTACGGCGTCCGTCGCCAGCCGGCGGCGCCGCAGACGATACGCCCCGTCCCCTTCGCCGTCCTTGGGCGGCAACGCGCCGCGCAGATAAGCCATAACCCCGTCCAGCAGCCGTTGATAGGCGTCAAACAGCCCCCGGCAGGCGTCCGCGTACTCCGCCCGCTGCGCCGGGTAAGCCTCCAGTTCCGGCGGTATGTAAAAGCTGCCCGCGTCAATCACCTGGTAGCGCGACGACTTTTCGGTATAAGACGCCAGCCGGTTATCCTCCAGCCCATCGCACGCCAGCCGCGATATGTTCTCCACCGCCAGGTGGACAACGGCGTGTTCCGCCACCGACGAATGGCCGTAGCCTACCACCCAGCGCTTGTTGAAATCGGCCGCCCGCTCGGCGCTGACCTGCGCCGCAATCTCGTCAAAGGGCTCTGGCCGCCGCGAGGTCATCGCAAAGGCCACGGCGATCTGCTCCTCGGTCAAATCCCGGGGCGCCAGGGGATAGATGCGGCGGCATTGCGCCGGCGGCGGTTGTGCAGTCAAAAATGTCATCCGGCTGGTACTGCCTTGCGAGTATCAGCCGGATACTAGTGCCATTTCTTATAAAATGCACAAAAACCGAGCGTCAAATTTGGAGCTTTATTCTTCGCGCCGGCCTCACGATGGCCGCAAAAACGAGCGTCAAATTTGGAGCTTTATTCTTCCGCCAGCTCGCAGACCACCACCGCCCAGTGGTGCACGAACTTCGCCCGCCCGTCCTCCCGGAACGCCTGCATCCCGGTGGGCGCGCCGCCGGCCAGCTCCGCCTCCAAAGCCCCCCGGATTTCCTGCCGCACCGCCTCCGGCGCCGCCGTCAGCTCCATCCATTCCTCCAGATCCCGCGCCGCGTCCGTCTCCGCCGTGTGCACCGGACGCAGCCCGCACCTGCTCGCCAGCGCCAGCAGCCCCGACACCGCAAACGCTGTGGTATGCGACGGATCCCGCAGGCGTTCCAGCCGGTTGTGCGTCGCCGCCAGCGCGGCGTCATCCAGCGCCGTTATGTCGACGATAGCCACCCGGCCGTCGGGCTTGCACACCCGCCGCATTTCGCCCAGCTCCACCGTCGGGTCCGCGAAATGATGCACGGCAATCCTGCTGATCACCAGGTCAAAGCGGTCCTCGGCATAGGGCAAAGCCGCCGCGTCGCCATCGTCAAAGGCAATGTTGGCGATGCCGGCCTCGCCGGCAATCCGCCGCGCCTGCGCCAGCATTTCCGGGGTCACATCAATCCCCGTAACCCGCGCCACCCGGGGAGCCAGATCCCGCGCCATAATCCCCGTGCCCGTGGCCACATCAAGGACATCCTCCTGCCCGGTCAGCGCCAGGTTGTCCAGGATCCACCCCGGAATATCCCGGTTGTACCCCCCGCTGACCTGCTCCTCAAACTGCTCCGACTGGATGCGAAACTGCTCCCGCACTATGTCGGTATGGCTGCTGCGCTCGGTAGTCATCGTCTAACCTCGGCAAAAGGCGGGAAACCCGTCGGGCATCACCACCTCAATCAGATGTATCCGGTCGGCGGCCACCGCGTCCTGCACCGCCCGCGTCATCTCGTCCACATTGTGCACCCGCGTGCCCCCGATGCCGTAGGAATCGAACAGCTTGACGAAATCCGGGTTCACCAGATCCGTCCCCATCCGCCGCCCGCCCCGGCTCTGCTGGTAACCCTTCAGCACTCCCCACGCGCTGTCGTTGAACACCATCACAACGGGGTTGATGCCGTACTGGACGGCCGTCCCCAGCTCCTGGGCATTGTACTGAAAACCGCCGTCGCCGGTAACGCAGATGACCGGACATTCCGGCCGCCCCGCTTTCGCGCCCATCGCCGCCGGAAAGCCGAATCCCAGCCCGGCCCACCCGTGCGGGTACATATAGCTGCGGGGACGGTTCATCGGCAGACAACGCACCGCCCGGTTCGCCGGCACCGTAGCGTCCAGGGCGAAAATCGTATCCTCCGGTATCACCGACCGGATGGCCTCCCACGCCCGCAGCTCCGGCCCCCATTCCTCCTGCAACCCGGCGTAAATCCGCCGCTTCAGGCTGGCGACTTCGGCGCGGTAATCGTCCCCAACGGATCTGTCCGCATCGCCCGCGGCGTCCAGGAACTGGCGCACCACGGCCCCGCTGTTGGCGGTAATGCCCACTGCGGTGTCGTAATTCCGGCCGATATAATCCCCGTCCAGCAGCACATGGATGACCGTTTCCGGCAGCTTGAGGCCCACGCCCGCGGTAGAACGATAGGGCAGGTTGCTGCCCAGCGCCAGCGCCACATCGCAGTCGCCCAGCCACTCCAGCGCCGGATTCTGCCCCCAGATGCGGTTGCCCAGCGCCATCCCCAGCGACAGCGGATGATTTTCGGGGAAAGTTCCCTTCGCCCCGTCGCCCGTTACCACGGGCGCCCCCAGCCGTTCCGCCAGGGCGATTATGTCATCCCCGCCGCCGGTGGTATGAATTTCCTCGCCCAGAAAGATAACCGGCCGTTTGGCGTTCCGCAGCAGCTGCCAGGCGCGCTCCACCTGCGCCGGATCCCCCTGCGGAATCGCCGGTTCCCGCGGTTGCAGCACCTCCACATCCGCCGACTGCCTCAGCAGATCCGTCGGCACCTCCAGCTCAATGGGCCGCGGACGCCGTTCCCGGAAACGCACAAAGGCTTCCACAAAATGGTCGGGTATGGACTCAATCTGCCCGATGCGCGCGTTCCAGTCGGTAACGGCTGCGAACATCCCCAGCTGGTCTTTCGTTTCGTGGGTCGCCATCCGGCCGCTGCCCACGAACTCCGCCTCCACATTGGTGGTTACCTGCAATATGGACGACGCCGAAAAGTAAGCCTCGCCCATCGCGCCCACGGAATCGGCCGCCCCCGGCCCGGTGCTGGTCAGCAGAACGCCGGGCTTGCCGGTGGCGCGGGCGTACCCGTCGGCCATATAGCCGCAGCCCAGCTCCAGCCGCCCGCCAATAAACCGCACCTCGTCCTGCCGGTCAAAAAGGGCGTCAAACAGATCCAGGGTATGCACGGAGATGATGCCGAAAACGGTATCAACCCCCTGCGCCTGCAACGATGCGACCACCGCCTGGCCGCCGGTCATTTCGGGCATTTCAGCCTCCCGCAGTTCCAGATTCGTCCGGCATCGGCTCGTCAAAAGACAAGCCGTTAGCCTCGGCTTCCATCCGCCGGGCATACCATTTCCGCCACGCCCGGTTAGCCTCCTCCTTGCCTTCGTCACGACCCTCAGCGTGCCCCTTGGCGCGACCTTCGGTAATATGCCGCTCGATGATCGGCTTCGTGAAAGCGTTGGTCAAAATCCCGTAGATGCCCATAAGCACTGCCACTCCATACATTGCAACCATTGTCCCAATGGCGATGCCGATTCCAGTCGGCGCGAATTCGGCCGCCGTCTCGCGCACCAGCGTATTCCAGGTGGTCACGCAATCCGACCCGCTGGCCGCCGCGCCCGCAACCGTCCACACAAACCCGCAGTACCCCGCCATCCGCACCTGCACAATCTCAACGATCGTCCACACCGATACGCCCGGGAATATGATGAAATACGCCACCGCCAACGGCTTCGGAATGCTCCAGATCGCGGTCTGGTCATCATCCAGAGGCGTCGCCAGAATGACCAGCAAACGGACGAACAGCTCCTTCATTTTAGCAAACATAGCGCCCGCCGAGCCCCGCCCATCGCGCTGCAATTACGATTCATAGGGCCGATTTAAGCCTTCCGAAAGCATCCGGCCGGAAAATCCGGCCTATGCCGCTTTCGTTGCTCCCCAACAGGTTCTACGGCAGCAGCGGTTGACGCGCTCCCGTGTCAACTCAACCCACCGCTCATCCGCATCACAAAGCATTGCCCGCCGCCCCAACTGCCAACACGCTTCCCCGGTCGTCCCCGACCCGCACATCGGATCCAGTACCAGGTCATCCTCCCGGGTAGTCATCAATATCAGCGGCTTGATTACCGACAGCGGCTTTTGCGCCGGATGTCCCGTCTGCTCATCCCGCCCCACAAAGCCCACATTCAAAGGTACCTCCAGTACCGACGGCGGCCCCGGCACAAACCGCATCTTGCCCGACTCCCATCGCTGCCGTTGCGCATCGTTCCAAAAATGCTCCGGGTAGGTCTTTGCCCCTGCCGCCGACAGGTGCAAACAGGCATTCTGCGCCGACCGCCAGCCCCGGATCACCGACGGGCAGTTCTTGTAGTACCAGGTCAGCCACGCCGTCAGCTTGAACCCGGCGGGAATCCGCCCCACCTGGTGCGCCACAATCTCCGGGAACCCCCACACAAAAATGTGCTGCGACACCCGCGCCGCCGCGCCGATGACCTCTGCCAGCCAGTCCTGATAATCATCCCGGTAGCCCCCCACGCCCTTGTTATACCACGGGTCCAAGATGGTAGTAGTCACGCCGGCCGGAGCGGACGATATGGTAGCCATCACATCCGCCGCCGGCCGCGTTTCAACCGCAGACATCATCCCCTCCTGTCCTGTCCTGACGCCGGGCGCGTCACAGCAGCAGGCTTACCGGGTTCTCCAGCGTCCGCTTGATTTCCATCAGAAACTGCGCCGCCTCCGCGCCGTCCGCCACCCGGTGGTCGGTGGACAGCGTCGCCTTCATCATCTGCCCGATACCCAGCTGCCCGTCCCGCGCCACCGGCTGCTCCTTGACGCTGCCCACCGCCAGAATGGCCGCGTGGGGCGGGTAGATGATGGCCGTAAAGCTCTCCACATCAAACATCCCCATATTGCTGATGCTGAAAGTGGTTTCGCTGTACTCCTCGTTCCGCAGCGCGCCGCTGTTGGCCCGGCTGATGAGATCCTTCGTGGCCGCCGCAATCTCCAGCAGCGACTTGCGCTCGCAGTTGCTCACCCCCGGCAGTATCAGCCCCGATTCCAGCGCAATGGCAATGCCGATATTCATCGCCCCGTTCACCTGCAAATAGTCCCCCCGGTAGAACGAGTTGAACTTCGGATGCTTCGCCAGCGCCAGCGCGCACGCTTTCACCATCAGGTCATTCACGCTGACCCGGTTGGTCGCCGCCGCCGCGTCGTTAACCTCCCGCCGCAGCGTCATCGCCTTCCCCATATCAACCTCGGCGGTCACATAAAAATGCGGCGCCGCACTCTTGCTGTCGGCAGTAACCCGCGCGATGGTCTGCCGCATCCGGCTCAATTCAATGCGGGAACCGGCCGGCGCCTGAACCGCCGCCGGCGCCACCGCCGGCGGAGCCGCATCAGCCGCCACCGGCGCGGACGCCATGGCCGGCGCCGCCGCGCCAACTTCAGCCGCCGGCCGGTAGTTGTTCACATCCCGCTCGGTAATGCGACCGTTGGGGCCGGTGCCGGTCACCAGGGCCAGGTCAATTCCCTTCTCCCGCGCCAGACGCCGCGCGATCGGCGACGACCGCACCTCTCCGGCGGCGCCGATCGGCGCCCCGTCCGTCGCTGCCCCTGCGGTTGGCGCTGCCGCCGGCGCCGGACTCGCCGCCGCCGCCATCGCCCCTGCCGGCGCGCCGGCGCCGGCGGTTCCGGTGGCCGCCGGCGCCTCCGGCGCCGCTTCCCCCGGCTCCGTGATAATCGCAATCAACTCGCCCACCGGCACGGCTACCCCCGCCTCCGCCACAATCCGCCCCAGCACGCCTCCCGTATAGGCTTCAAACTCCACCGTGGCCTTGTCGGTCTCAATATCGGCGATGACCTCCCCACGGTTCACCGTCTCCCCTTCCGCCTTGTGCCAGCGGACCACGGTGCCTTCCCGCATATCGTACCCCATCTGCGGCATCACAACATTGGTTGCCACAATATCCTCCTGATCCTCCTGCGTGCCGGTTGCTCGTTGCCGTAAATCCCCGGCGTCGCCGCCCCGGCATCCACCGGAACCACGCGCCGCCGACCAAAACTTTACGCCGGATGCCCAACGACCCTACTTGCCGTTCACCAGCTTCCGCGCCGCCGCCGCCACGCTTTCCGCATTGGGTATCGCCAGCTGCTCCAGCGGAAACGAGTACGGCATCGGCGCTTCCGCTCCCGCCACCCGGCCCACCGGCGCATCCAGGTAGTCAAACGCCTCCTCCTGCACCTGCGAAACCAGTTCGCCGGCGAAACCCCCCAGCCGCGTCGTTTCCTCCACCATCAAAGCCCGGTGCGTCTTCTTCACGGAATTGACCACCGTCTCCGCGTCCAGCGGACGCAGACACCGCAGGTCAATCACCTCCGCTTCAATCCCCTCCTGCGCCAGAATGTCGGCTGCCTGCCCCGCCACCAGTGCCATCCGCGAGTAGCCGCACAGCGTAATATCCCGGCCCGCCCGCCGCACTTCCGCCTGCCCGATCGGCACCCGAAAATCGCCCCCTTCCGGGACTTCGCCCCGCGTGCCGTACAGCAGAATATGCTCTATGAACATCACCGGGTCGTTGAGGTCGCGGCAGGAACGGAACAGCCCGATGACATCCCGCGGCGTAGCCGGCGTCACCACCGTCAGCCCCGGCACCGACGCGTACCACCCCTCAAAAGACTGCGAGTGCGTCGCCCCCACCGACGCCCCCGCCCCGGTCACCGTGCGGATAATCAGCGGAATGGAAAACTGCCCCCCGGACATATACCGGATCTTGGCGGCGTGGTTCACAATCTGGTCCATCGCCAGCAGGCTGAAGTTGATGGTCATCAGCTCCACCACCGGCCGCAGACCGACCATCGCCGCCCCCACGCCCGCCCCCACTATAACCGACTCCGCCAGCGGCGAATCCTTAATCCGCCGCTTCCCGTACTGCTCCCAAAAGCCCTTGGTGACCGCAAAAGCCCCCCCGTAGGGGCCAATGTCCTCGCCCATCAGAAAAACGCGCTCGTCCCCATCCAGAGCCTCGCGCAGAACCGACGACACCGCGTCGCGGTAGGTGATGACCGGCATTGTTGTGCTTCCTCCCCGTTGCTGGCGGCGCCCGCCCGGTTTATGCCCTGACGCCCTCGGCCGGACGATCCGTATAGACGCCTTCGTAAAGCTCCTCCGGTTCCGGCCAGGGCGAGGATTCCCCGAACTCCGCCGCGATGACAATTTCCTCATCCACCTCGGCGTCAATTTCCTCAAAATCCTCCACCGTGGCGATGCCCCGTTCCGTCAGCCACTCCCGAAAACGCGGTATCGGGTCCTGACCCATCCAGTACCGCACTTCCTCGTCGGGCCGGTAATCGGCCGGATCGGCCACGGAATGCCCCCGCAGCCGGTAAGTCCTGGCTACGATGAACGCCGGCCCGTTCCCCTGCCGCACCTCCTCGTTCACCTGCTGCATCAGCTCCCGCACCGCCAGCACATCGTTGCCGTCCACCTCGTAGTTGCTCATATCAAAGGCGTCCGCCATCTCGTGCATGGAATCCCACAGCGCCAGCGTTTCCTGCGACGACGCCCCCATTCCGTACAGGTTATGCTCGCAGAAAAAGATCACCGGCAGCTTCCAAATCGCCGCCAGGTTCATCGCCTCGTGAAACTCCCCTTCGTTCACCGCCCCGTCCCCAAAAAAGCACAGCGCCACCTGGTCGCCCCCGCGATACTGCACCGCCAGGGCAATGCCGGTGGCAATCGGCAGCTGCCCTCCCACAATGGCGTACCCCCCCATAAAGTTGAGCTCCGCGCTGAACAGATGCATAGACCCCCCCTTGCCCCGGCTGCACCCGGTGGCCTTGCCCATCAGCTCCGCCATCACCTCCTTGCTGGTCAGCCCACGCGCCAGCGCCTGCCCGTGATCACGGTAGTGCGTGACGATATAATCGTCCGCGCGCAGCGTGTTGATGGCCCCCACCGCAATGGCCTCCTCCCCGTTATAAACATGAAGGAAACCCTTGATGTTCCCCCGCGTGTACTGCCGCTCCGATTCCCGCTCAAACTCCCGGATGAGCTTCATCTGGCGGTAAAGCTCCAGGTGGTCGGCTTTCGCCAGCCGGGAAATATCCGCTGCTTCAAGCATATTCCTACCTCTGTATGGCGATTGCATGGCGATTGCATGGCGGTTGGACGGGCGGTTGGACGACAAGTCCGTGTCGGCCCCGGCATCGGCGCGGACAGCGGGCGGCGGACGCGGCGGCGGGTCTGCGGAACGCCGGCTGCCTTGAACAGTGCCGGAGGCAGAACCGGAAGCCTTGCCTCGGCGCCCGTTGGCCGGCGCGGTGTCCGTCCCCCGCGTTTCGTCCCCTACATATGAATCGCGCGCCCTTCGGCGTCCAGCGCCGCCTCGTGCACCATTTCCGAAATGGTAGGGTGAGCGTGCACCGCCCACCCCAGCTCCAGCGTGGTGCCTTCCAGCAGCTTGGTCATCGACAGCTCCCCCAGCAGCTCGGTAACCTCCGGGCCGCAAAGATGCCCCCCCAGCAGTTCCCCGTAGTTGGCGTCAATCACCAGCTTCACCAGCCCGTCCGTATCCCCCATAGCCACCGCCTTGCCGCTGGCCTGCACATTGAAACGCCCGATTTTCACCTCATATCCCTGCTCCCGCGCCTGCGCTTCCGTCAGCCCGAAAGACGCCACCTGCGGATGGCAGTAGGTAGCGCGAGGCATCATCGCATAATCCAGCGGCTGAACTTCCTCGCCCGCAATCGCCTCCACCGCCGCAATCCCCTGCGCCGACGCCACATGAGCCAGCGCCAGCTTGCCCGTCACATCCCCCACCGCGTAAATGCCCGGAACATTCGTCGCCATCCGGTCGTCAATGGCGATATACCCCCGTTCCGTAGCCACGCCCACGCTCTCCAGCCCCAGGTCTTCGGTATTCGGCTGCACTCCGATCGCCACCAGCGCCTGGTCAAAGCGCGCCTCTTCGGTGGCGCCGTCCTTGCTGATCGTCAGCGTAACCCCGCCGGCGTCCGTCTGCGCCCCCACCACGCCGGCGCCCGTGCGCAGGGCAATCCCTTCCCGTCCGAAGGCCCGTTCCAGCTGCTGGCTGATTTCCGCATCCTCGTTGGGAACCAGATGCGGCAGCATCTCTATGATAGTCACCTCCGCGCCGTACATCCGGTAGATATAGGCGAATTCCGCCCCGATTGCGCCCCCGCCCACAATGGCCACGGCGCCGGGAACCTTGTCGGATACGATAGCCTCCCGGCTGGTGACGATGCGCGCCCCGTCCACCGGCAGCGGCGGTATGCTGCGCGGCCGCGCCCCGGTGGCCACAATGATATTGCGCGCCTCCACCCGGCTGGTCCCGCCGTCGGCCCCCGTCACTTCAATCGCCCCCGGCGCCAGAATGCGCCCCGCCCCGGCGATGTGCGCCACATTGTTCTTGCGCAGCAGAAACCCGATGCCCCGCGTCATCCGGTCCACCACCCGCCGGCTGCGGGACACCGCTACGCCGTAATCCGCCTCAAAATTGTCAAACCGCAATCCGAACTGATCCGCCCGGTGGATATACGACAGGATTTCGGCGTTTTTCAGCAGCGCTTTGGATGGAATGCACCCCCAGTTCAAACACACTCCCCCCAGCGCTTCCCGCTCAATCACGCACGCCCTGAGCCCCATCTGCCCGGCCCGTATCCCGGCCACATAACCGCCCGGCCCGCCGCCAATTACTGCCACATCATACGCGCTGTCGGTAGCCATCAGCCCTGTCCTGCCTTTTGTATCCTGCTTGCGAAAGTTGCCGCCCGCGGCTGCCGGCCTCGCCCGGCGCCGCGGCCTTTGACGGGCGCATTATACCCCCCGACAACACTAGCGGCAAGTTAGCCCACCCCCTGGTATTTTCACCACGCGCTGGCCGCAGTAGGGGCGCTGGAGCTCATCGTGGTAGGAGCGGGCGGCGGCCATGCGATCGCCTCCGGCAACGGCAAAATCCGGCCCCAATCATATCACCAGCACGTGCTGAAAATCGCCCCAAAATCCGCCCCCATACCCCCTTGACAACCGGAACATCCGTCCGCTATCATCAAACCCGGATGCGGCAACCGCCGGCGAACAGGGGAACAGCGCTGCCCCAACCGCCATCCGCCACAACGCCCCGGACGCGGACGCGCGCCCAAAGCCACAGCGGACAAAGCAACTGCCCACCCACCGGATCCGATCCGTAGCTCTCTATCCGCGTCACGCCACCATCGGGGAAAACCTTTCGGGCTAACCACCACCGGGCTCCAGGAACACGGCCTAACCCTTGTCGGAACCCAATTTTCAGCTGGTCCTGCTTCGTCGCCGTATGACTTGTACGGCCCGTGTAGTTCTGTGCCAGCCAGCGGATGTCACCACCGCCCCGTGCCGGGTTGACGGCCCTCAAAAGCCGCCCCTCCGGGACACGGAAAACTAGGACGAAATTCGCTTTGCACGCTCTCAGGCCGTAGCGCCGACAACCTGGAACCCAACGGAACCGCCCGAACCTTCCCCGATGCCCTTTCAATCTACCAACTACCGAACCAGCAGTCAATCAGTCAATCGCCTTCCAATCTACCGACCATCAGCCAGCGCCAGCCGCCAGCCAGCCGTTAGCCGCCAACCCGCCGCCAACCGCCAGCAACCAGCCAGCAGCCGGCCCGATGAAATGAAAGGAGCATTCCTTATTATGGGAACCGTCCAGCACCACCAGGCCCGCAGCGATGCCCTGCTTCGCCACGCCCACAATGCCACCGAAGCCGCCATCGCCGCCCCCGCAACCCCCGGCCCCCACCCGCCGGGCTACATCGACCCCTTCATCGACGGCCTCGCCGACGCCGCGGACTCCATCCAACGCGCCGCCGCCCACGCCGCCACCGCCTTGGCCGTCCACACCGGACTGCGCCACAACACCACCCGCCGCCTCCAAATCGCCTTGACCGACGCCATCTTCTGCGACCACCTCCGCCGCGGCCACCTCCGTACCTTCCGGCACACCTACACCCTGGCGGCAGTCCTCAACTTGCCCACGCCCGCCTACAAAATCGCCAGCCTAGCCCGCGCCGCCGCCAACGCCGGCCACGCCGCCAGCGCTGGCAACGCCGGCCACGTAGTCCGCCGCCGCCCCCATCGCCGCACCCCTCACGCCACCACCGGCCTCCGCGTCCCCATCGGCCACACCCCCATGGGAACCGCCATCCAGACCATCCGCAAGATGCGGAAACGCGTAGCGTCCCTCAAAAACGCCATCTTTGCCATCATCGCCGGCCGCCCGAAGCTGGTCCGCCCCGCCAAGCGCAGCCTCCGCTTCGACATCGACTTTGTCCCCACCACCCCCACCCACGGCGCCATCCAGTCCGCCGGCGAAATCACCCGCCTCCCCTACTACCAGAAATTTGTGAAGCGGTACGGCCTTACGGGCATCCCAATGTCCACCAACTTCGACCTCTATCCCGGTTACGGCAACGCCGCCCGCCGCCTCTGCCGCTGCGCCCCGGAGCCCCGCCACCTGGTCACCGACCACGACCGCAACATCATCCTAGTCCCCCAGTGGCGACAGGCCCTCGCCGACGCCTACCCCCACCTCCAAATCCCCCAGCTCCTCCCCATCTAGCCCCCCGGCTGGAAACGCGGCCCCGGAGCCCTCCGGCGCTGGACACCGCCCGGCGTCTGTTCTATCATAGCGTCCGCTTTACCACCCCGTCGCCGCGGCCCGGCCGACTCTCTGCGCCGGACAATCGCCGTATCACGGACGACGGGGGTTTTGCGTGTTGCGCAACATCCCATACCAACCTCCGGGCAGCCTGACCTATGCTGATCGCCGTCGCCTTCACCCTGATGGGCATTATGTTCCTCGCCGGTATGTATGTCGCCGGCGCCCTCGGTTCCCTCGCCCTCATCCTGCTCAACCTGTTCTCGGATAACCCCGTCTGGAACATTATGGGCAACCGCGCCTGGGAAACCAACACCAACATCAACCTGGTGGCCATTCCCCTGTTCATCCTGATGGGCGAAATCGTCCTGCGCGCCGGCTTCGCCGACCTGATGTACCGCGCCCTCTCCCGCTGGGTGGACTTCATCCCCGGCGGCCTCATGCACACCAACATCGCCTCCTGCGCCGTCTTCGCCGCCTGCGCCGGCTCCAGCATCGCCACCGCCGCCACCGTCAGCCGCGTGGCCCTGCCCTCCTTCCGCGCCCAGGGCTACCAGGAACGCCTGGTCGTCGGCTCCCTCGCCGCCGGCGGCACCCTCGGCATCCTCATCCCCCCCAGCATCCTGCTGGTCCTCTACGGCCTCACCGTAGGCGAATCCATCGGACGCCTCTTCCTGGCCGGCTTCATCCCCGGCATCCTCCTCGCCGGCGTCTTTATGCTGATGATCGGCATCGCCTCCGTCATCTGGCCCGCCATCGCCCCACGCCAGTCCCGCAGCGGCTTCTGGACCTGGCAGGGCTGGACCGAACGCCTCCTGTTCACCCTGCTGATGGTTCCCGTGCTGGCGCTGATTTTCATCGTCCTCGGCAGCATCTACCTCGGCTGGGCCACCCCCTCCGAAGCCGCCGGCTTCGGCGTCAGCGGCGCCATGGCCCTGGCCCTCCTCTACAACTTCGCCCGCCTCTTCGCCGGCAACATCGCCGCCTTCCTGCTCAACGCCGGCATCGCCGCCCGCGTCTCCCCCGAAGTCCGCGCCGCCCTGCTCGACTGGCAGACCCAACATCGCTTTGACCGCGAACACTTCCGCAACTACTGCCGCTTTATGGTCACAATGACTCTGGAAGCCTGCGTATCCGCCGCCCGTTCCTCGGCAATGATAATGTTCATTCTGATGGCGGCATTCACCTTGCAGTTCGCTTTCGCCTACCTGCGTATATCGGTGACTATGGCCGAATGGGTCGCCGGCTTTGAATTGACCACGGTGCATCTCGTGTTGTTTCTGGTGGTATTTTACCTGCTGCTGGGAACATTTATGGAAGCCTACTCAATGATGCTGACCACGCTGCCCATCATATCGCCGGTGTTGCGCGCCGCCGAGGTGGATTTGCTCTGGTTCGGCATCATAATGATAATCCTGCTGGAGGCGGCGCAAATCAGCCCGCCCCAGGGCTTGAGCCTGTATGTCCTCCAGGGCGCCCGCCACGATGTGGCCCGCCGCGAGGTCGCCGAAACCGGCCAGACGGCCCAAACCGGCACCATCAACGACGTCTATATCGGCGTGCTCCCCTTTATGGCCTGCATGGCCATCGTCATCGGCCTCATCATCGCCTTCCCCGACCTCGCCACCTGGCTCCCCGACCGCATCAAAGGCGCCCGCTAACCCGCTGGCGGTTCTTCATCGTCATCGCCGCGCCGCATTATGACAACGCCGCCGCCGCCGCCCGGTCCCAGTGGCGCAACTGGGCCGGAGCGTCAGTAGCATAACCCCCAACGCCCCGGTACAATAACGCCACGACATCCGCAACCGCAATCAACGAAGGAAGGAGGCTGGCAATGTTAATCATCAGCCACGACCCGCCCGGCCAGGTAACCTCCGAGTACCACATCGCCAGCCCGGGGAACTGGCCGAACACTAGGACTATGTCGCGCGCTCCGACCGCCTGGAGGCAATGCGCCCCGAACTGCTGCAAAAATACCCCAACAAGCACGTGGCGCTGACCGAAAACGGCGTTTTCTTAGTCGCCGACTCGGTTGAGGAGATGGTAGAAAAGATCCTGGCACTTGGGGAGCGCCCCGGCTTCGCCGCGCGGGATTTCCTCAAAACTCCCAATGCCCGGTACAATAACGACACGACATCCGCAACTGCAAACAAGGAAGGAGGCCAGCCAATGGTAATCATCAGCCACGACCCGCCCGGCAAAGTGACCTCCGAGTACCACATCGCCAGCCCGGAGGAACTGGCCGAACACTGGGACTATGTCGCCCGCGCCGAGCGCCTGGCGGCAATGCGCCCCGAACTGCTCCAAAAGTACCCCGACAAGTACGTAGCGCTGACCGAAAACGGCGTTTTCGTAGTCGCCGACTCGGCTGCGGAGCGAGCCGCGAAAATCCTGGAACTCGGGGAACGCCCCGGCTTCGCCGCGCGGGATTTCCTCAACACCAAACCGCGCAGCGTGGTGATCCTGTGATTGCCGGCAGTTTCACGTCCGACGGCCGGCCCGTTATCCGGGCGCGGGTCCATCTGCCCCGCCTGGGCGTGCTCGGAGAAGCGGATTTTCTGGTTGACACCGGGTCGCATACCTCTGTTCTGCACCCGGGTGCCGGCGAGGATCTGCATTGCCCCTTTGACAAACTGGAAAACCCCACCAGCATCATCAGCGTCAGCGGCCCCCAAATCTACTACGCCGAGCCGGCGGTAATATCTTTCTACTACGGCGATGGCGGCGGACGACACGATTTTCGCGTTGACCATCTATTCATCGGCAAGCCGCATCCGGCCCTTGCCGGGCTGGAATCCCTGCTGGGGCGGGATGTGCTGAACCGCCTGGAAATGGTGTACAACTTCGCCGCAAACCGGCTCCGGTTTACCCCGCAATAGTCCCCTCTCCGCCCGCCGGCCCGCCGCCTCCCCGCGCTTCGCCGGCCGGTTCCGCGCCCCAACCCCGTCAGACCGATTGCCGTCGCCGGGGCTACCCGGCGGCGGCAATCATAACCACGCCCCGATGCCGGCGCAACGGCGCCGGCGCGGCGGCATATCCCGCGTTGTATCCCGCCGTTGCGGGTCAGCAGTTGTCGTACTTCTCCGTCATCATCTGCTTGATGGCCCCCGTCTCCAGGTCGTAGCGCACCCGCTCCAGCCCCCGCAGATCCTGCCCATAGACGTGGATTTCCACCGTAGGCCGGTCGGTGTAGTTGTCCATCTGGTGAATTTCGTCCACCTCGGGAATCAGCAGGCTGATCTCGCCGGGCTTGACCACAGCGGAGCGATCCTGTTCCAGCTGCGCCCAGTCCTCCCGCTGGCGGTCGTCCACCCGCCGGAAACGGGTTTCGGTAAGCGCGTTGTCCATCACGCCAATCATCCCCCAGGTGCGATGGTCGTGCGGCGCGGCGTGGTCGCCCGGCCCCCACACCACCGCCGTCACCAGCAGCCCGCTGTCGGGGCTGTGGTGCAGCAGCCAGGAACCGTGATTGGCCCGCCGCCCCACCCCCACCGGCTGCCGGAACCGCTCCGGTATCGCCTCCGGGTTGGCGATCAGCCGGGACAGGCAGTCCGAACCCCGGTCAAAAATCTTTTCGTTGCTGGGCTGGCTGCCCAGCAGCTCCTCCATTTCCTGAACGAAATCGTCCAGCGCATACTTGACGGCTGCCATAATGTCCTCCTCGGCGAATTGATGGGGCCAGTGTAATGCCGGCGGCGCCCGCTGGCAAGGCGGCTTTATTGCTATACTTGGCGCTATCCCCATTCAGAGCGGCAAGGCCGCCGGAATGCCCGCCCCGGACAGGAGGCCATTACAATGTCCGATGCAATCAAAATATCAATGCGCGTTCCCGGAACGTCGCCAATGCCCGAACTGCTGGCCCTCATCCGGCAGATTGAGGACGCCGGCTTTGACGGCGCCGGCATCCTGGACAGCCAGATGATCTGCCGCGATACCTTCGTAACCATGGGCCTGGCCGCCACCGCCACCAGCCGCCTGCGCCTGTTCCCGGCCGTAACCAACCCCTTCGGGCGCATCCCGTCGGTGCTGGCCGGCGCCGCCCAGACGGTAGCCGAAATCGCGCCGGGCCGGACCAAATTCATCATCGGCACCGGCTACACCTCCGCCAGCACTATCGGCCGCCGGCCCGCCACTTTGCGCCAAATGCGCCGCTGCATCACCGAAGTCAGGGCCCTGCTGGCCGGCGAATCGGTAGCCTACAACGGGATGTCCAACCGCCTGGACTTCGCCGGCAGCGACGGCGGCCCGGGCGTTCCCGTGCTGATGGCCGCGTCCGGCCCCCGCGCCCTGGAACTGGCCGGCGAGGTAGCCGACGGCGCCCTCGTCCTGGTCGGCTACACCCCCGGCATCGTCGCACAGGCCCTAGCGCACCTGGAAACCGGCGCCAAACGCAGCGGGCGCACGCTGGACGACCTGGACATCGTCTTTGCCGTCCGCACCTGCGTGGCCGCCTCCAACGCCGAAGCCCGCCGCCTGGCCCGTCCCGTCGCCGTCCACTGGGGCCTGCTCTGGGGCGGCCCCAACTGGCTGCCCTACTCCGACATCGACCTGCCCGACTACCAAATCCCCCCGGCCGTCCGCGCCGTCTATCCCGACCTGGGCCACGCCCCCAACTGGGCGGAAGCCATTGAACTGACGCAATTCGTCAGCGACGAAGTGAACGATCAACTGTGCGACGCCCTGGGCCTGATTGGAACGCCGGAACACTGCCTCCGGCGCATACAGGAAATGGCGTCCCACGGCGTCCGGCAGCTGTACCTGATGCCCTGCCTCACCTTCGCCCCGCCTCGCGCGGAAGTGCAGGCTTTCGGAGCGCAAATCATCCCGGCCCTGGCCGCCGCCGGCTAACCCAGCAGGAACCGGGCCGGCCGGCTAACCCTTTCGGCCGGCCCGCAGCCACTGCCCGATGCCCTCAACCGCCAGCAATACCACCACCGGCGGCACGATAAAGTGCCAGATCCAGGGGTTGGCCGCCGCCGTTCCGAAGGCGATTTTCAGCAGGTAGTTGTGCAGGTAGAACATCGTCGTCACCGCCGCGATAACGGTGATGACGTCGCGGGGCAGCTGATAGAGGCCGTGCCTGTGCCCGCCGCCGTCGGCAGCCTGCCGCCGGATCCGCACCGAGTCCGCAATGTTCAGCAGGATCAGCGCCGCCAGGACGACGATGATGACCGGGTCGATGATGTTCCAGATTACCTGCCCGGTGGCCCGGTCAACGGCAAACAGGTAATAGTTGACCAGAGCGACCAGCGCCACAATCAGGGCCACGGCGCCCAGAGGCTTGCGCCAGGAAAACATGGCAACTCTCCTTAAAATGCGGGGAAATGCGGCGGCGGTACGCCCGGCGCGGCAGCGGCATAGCGATTATGTCGCCATAACCCCTCTAACTGCCGGCGCCTCTAACTGTCAGTGCCGGCGGGAGGCGCCGCAATCAGCTCGCTTTCCTCCGGGTTCGCTTCAATCCGCAGCGTCTGGACGATGCGATTGTAGGCCGGCTCGCGGCCGTGCGTCTCCGCCATATGCCGGGTGGCGCCATCCTCGGCCCGCCGCCGGTCGTCAAAAATGTCGTACCACCCGCACTCGGCGCAGTCCACCCGCCACTCCGTGCGCCCGGTCGGTATCTGCTCCGTGATTTCCACTATGATGTGCAACGCGGTCATCAGCGTCTCCCGGTGTCTATGCCTTGGCGGCCAAAGCTCGGCGGCAACCCCGCGGCGGCGCTGACCGCGAATTCCGGCGCCCGCCGCCCGCCGTGTCCAACCCCACGGGCATATCGTTGCGGACATATCGTTGCGCTGACGGGTCGCGTTCCCTTTGCCGTTTCCCTTGCGGGACAATTTCCGCCGGCCCCGGCGGTAGGCAGCAAGCCGGCATTCCGAAAATTGCGCCGCATCGCCGCCGGCCCCAATGCCCCCGCCCAATGCTATAATAAACGGCGATTTTGCCGCTACGGACTTTGCCCTACGGATTTCGCCGCTATCGTGCTTACCCGCCGCATCATCCCCTGCCTTGATGTTGACGCCGGCCGCGTGGTCAAAGGCGCCAGCTTCGTCAACCTCCGCGACGCCGGCGACCCCGCCGAACTGGCCGCCCGCTATGACGAGGCCGGCGCCGACGAGCTGGTATTCCTGGACATCACCGCCAGCAGCGACTCCCGCGACACTATGGTGGCCGTAGTGCGCGCCGTCTCCGAGCAGGTTTTCATCCCCCTCACCGTGGGCGGCGGCATCCGCGCCATCGCCGACGTGCGCCGTATGCTCAACGCCGGCGCCGACAAAGTGTCCGTCAACACCGCCGCTATCAATACCCCGCACCTGGTGTCCGCCGGCGCCGCCCAGTTCGGCAGCCAGTGCATCGTCACCGCCATTGACGCCCGCCGCATCGTCCCCGGCGAACCCCTCCCCCGCCCCCAAGACCCCTCTCTGGCCATCGACGCCGACTCCCGCTGGCAGGTGTACACCCACGGCGGGCGCAACCCCACCGGGCTGGACGCCGTAAAATGGGCCCTCCGCGCCGTGGCCCTGGGCTCCGGCGAAATCCTGCTGACCAGTATGGACGAGGACGGGCAACTGGCCGGGTACGACCTCGCCCTGACTGCCGCCATCTCCCGCGCCGTCCCCGTTCCCGTCATCGCCAGCGGCGGCGCCGGTACACTGGCGCACCTGTACGACGCCTTTGCCCACGGGGAAGCCGACGCCGTCCTCGCCGCCAGCATCTTTCACTTCGGAACTTACACCATCGCCGCCGCCAAAGCGTTCCTGGCCGCCCGCGGCATTCCAATGCGTATCTGAACCGCCCGCCCGTCCGTCCACTATCCACCATCCGCTATCCGCCGGCTAACGGAGTCTTGCCCGATGCCCGCCGTCGCTGCCGTAATTTTCGATATGTTCAACACCATAGCCGAGGACGGGCGGGACCACTGGCGCCGCACCCTGGCCGAAATCATCGCCGCCCAGCATCTGGACACCACCCCGGAACTGCTGCGTCAAGCCTGGGACGAAGGCTCGGCGGGATTTCGCGCCCGCCGCCTGGACCCGGCGATTCCCTTCATTTCCTACCTGGACGGCTGGGCCGACGCTTTCGCCGTGGCCTTCCGCAACCTGAACCTGGCCGGCGACCCGCGCGCCGCCGCCCAAAAATCCATTGACGACCTGGGTTATCGCCCCCTCTGGCCCGACGCCCCCGCCGCGCTGGAGCTCATCGCCCGCCACCGGCGCATCGCCGTGCTGTCCAACGCCGACGACGCCTATCTTGACCCGGTAGTCGCCCGCATCCCGGCCCGGTTTGCCGCCGTTATCTCCTCCCAAGGCGCGCGCTGCTACAAGCCCGACCCCCGCCTTTTCGCCGCCGCCGCCGCCGCCCTGAATGTGCCGCCCGCGCAGTGCGTCTATGTGGGCGACCGCCAGTTTGAGGATGTCAAAGGCGCCCATGGCGCCGGTATGTCCGCCGTCTGGATCAACCGCTTTGACACCCCCCTTGACCCGTCCCTGCCCGCGCCGGACGCCGCAATCCGCAGCCTGCTGGAACTGCCCGCCGTTCTGACGCAGCTGGAACTGGAACCGGAATCCGCCGGCAATCCCCACCGGAGGCGCCAATGACTACCATCAAACTCGACGAACGCGGCCTGGCCCCGGCCATCGCCCAGGACATCAACACCGGCCAGGTGCTGATGCTCGGCTATATGAACCCCGGCTCCCTCAAACGCACCGTAGAGGGCATCCAGGTCTGGTTTTACAGCCGCAGCCAGGAGGACTTGTGGCACAAGGGCGAGGTCTCCGGCAACTACCTCAACCTCCGGGAATGGTATGTGGACTGCGACTCCGATACCATCCTGCTCAAGGTGGAACCCGACGGCCCCGCCTGCCACACCGGAGCCGTTTCCTGCTTCTACACTCCAATGGACGGCCTGCCCGACGACTACGCCACCGACGACGGCGGCCCCCGGGTGCTGGACGAACTCTTCGCCGTCATCAAGGACCGCCAGCGGGAAATGCCCGACGGCAGCTATACCGCCCGGCTGCTGGCCGAAGGTGCCACGCGGGTAGCCCAAAAAGTCATTGAGGAAGCCGGCGAAGTAGCCCTGGCCGCCGCCACGGACGACGCCGCCAATCTGCCCGGCGAAATCGCCGACCTGCTGTACCACACGCTCACGCTGATGGCCTCGGCCGGCGTATCCCCCAACGCCGTCTGGGCGGAATTGCGCGCCCGGCGCGGTTAAACGGGGTTAGCGGTTGCGATTAGCGGTTAGATGAACCCGGTGCCGCCTCCGGCGGACGTCAAACCCGGCGCCGTATCCCCGGCGGCGTATCGCTCCCACCGGCCCGCGCGGTACAGGGTGACACTGCCCGCCCCCAGCGCCGTGGCCCCGTCCGGTTCCAGCAGTATCCCGGTGGCCCCGTCAATGCCCACCGCGATTAGATCCGCGGCAATGACGCCCGCCAGCTGCGCGGCCGTAGCCTCCGGGTCGCTGCGCTCGTGGTGGGGCAGAACCATAATTCCGGGCAGGATGCCCAGCCCCGGCGCTACGGGCGCCCCGGCCGCCGGCCGCCGCATCACTTCGCCCAGTACCATCGCCCCGGCGCTGGAGCCGGCCCAGATTGCGCCGCCTTCGTTGGCCGCCCGTACCGCCGCCAGCAGCGCCGAATCCGCCAGCGCCGACCGCAGATGCTCCGGGCTGCCTCCGGTAAAATAGATGACATCCGCCCCGGCCACCTGCGCCGCAACCCCGGCGTTCTCCGCGTCCAGTCGTTGCACTGCGTTTATGCTGTACGCTGCCGCGCCCAGCCCGGCGAAATGCCGCACGCCGTTGTCCGCCGCCCGCTGCGGGTTTTCTAATGCGGCGGCGGTTGGTATGATGGCAACCCGCGGCTGCGGCCGGCCGGTCAACGCCAGCAGGGCCCTGTCCATCGTCGCGCACGCCGGGCGGAATTCGTCGCCGCCCACCAACAGAATCCTGCGGGCCATCGCCATCAACTCACCTGCGCCGCCGGCAGCGCCGGTTGCCGCCATCCCCGCCACTGGCGCGACGGCGTGCCGCCCGTGCCGGCGCCGGATCAAAAAATCGGAGCACAGAAAGATGTTTGAGTTTATACACCATGTCCGCATCCTTGTCCATGACGCCGACGCTATGGCCGCATACATCGCCGACAACTTCGGCCTGACGCCGGAGAAAATCCAGGTGTACCCCGAGCGCGGAATGAAAAACGCCATCTACAAAGTCGGCGCCACGAATGTTGAATTCACCGAACCCCTGGACGCCGATTCCGCTATGGGGCGTTACCTGCAAACCTTCGGCCCCGGCCCTTATCACCTGGCCTTCGGGGTGTCGGACCTCGCCGGCAAGGCGGCGGAACTGGCCGCCCGCGGCAACGAAATGCGCGGCGAAAACGGAATGTCCCGCAGCGCCGAAGGCTATATGACCGCCAACATCGCCGCCGCCAGCGCCCTCGGCTACCCCTTCCAGCTGGCCGAGGGCTAGACCGCCCGCCGGCCCCGTCCTGGCGCTCCGCCATCCATCCATCCGTCCATCCTGTCGCTCCGGCCCTCCCGCTGCTACGGACTTGCTCACTATGCTGCTCAAAGACACCATTGCCAATGCCCTGAAGGCCGCGCTGGAACAGGCCCAGCGGGAGGGCGTCATCAGCCTCGCCGCCGTGCCGGACATAGAGGTGGAACGCCCCAACAACCCGGAACACGGGGACTTCGCCACCAACCTGCCCCTGCGTCTGGCCCGCGCCGCCCGCGCCAATCCGCTGCGGCTGGCGGAGCAAATTGCGGAACGCATGGACACCGGCCCGGAAATCGCCGCCGTAACGCCCGCGCCGCCGGGGTTCATCAACTTCCGCCTCAGCCAGGAATGGCTGCAAAAGCAGGTGGAAACGGTGCGCGCCGCCGGCGACGCTTTCGGCAACGCCGCCGCCGGCGCCGGCCGGCGGGTGATGGTGGAATTCGTGAGCGTCAACCCTACCGGCCCCGTCCATGTGGGCCATACCCGCGGCGCTGTGCTGGGCAGTGCCCTGGCCAACGCGCTGGAAGCGGCGGGCTACGCGGTCACCCGGGAGTACTACATCAACGACGCCGGCTCGCAGATGGAAGCCTTCTACCGCTCCGTCTGGGCCCGCTACCAGCAGGCCCTGGGGCAAGATGCCGGTATGCCGGAAAACGGCTACCAGGGCGACTACATCGCCGGCATCGCCGGCGAGATCATCGCCGCCCACGGGGACGCCTACCTGCGAATGTCCGACCAGGCCGCCGTCCGCCGCATCGGCGACATCGCCCGCGCCCAAATGGTCGACCTCATCCGCGACGACCTGGCAGCCATCGGAGTCGTCTTTGACCACTGGTTCAGCGAACGGTCGCTGTTTGAAAACGAGGATTACGAGCAGGCCCTCGGCCGCCTCCGCGCCGGCGGGCATCTGGACGAACGCAACGGAGCGCTGTGGTTCAACTCCTCCGCCCTGGGCGAC
Source organism: Dehalococcoidia bacterium (assembly GCA_965203195.1). Classification (GTDB taxonomy): domain Bacteria; phylum Chloroflexota; class Dehalococcoidia; order Lucifugimonadales; family UBA3495; genus Bin87. The sequence goes on from OZ241860.1 coordinate 105,561, forward strand.
GCCCGGGACAATGTGGTGGTGCGTTCCTCCGGGGAATCAACCTACTTCGCGTCGGACATCGCCTATCATTACAACAAATTCGAGGGCCGGCGCTACGACCGGGTCATTGACATCTGGGGCGCCGACCACCAGGGCCATGTAATGCGAATGAAAGCCGCCGTGGCGGCCCTGGGCATTGACCCGGAGCAGCTCACGGTGCTTATCGCCCAGATGGTGACCCTGAAACGGGGCCGCGAAACGGTGCGCGCTTCCAAGCGCACGGGCGATTTCATCACCCTGCGGGAACTGGTGGACGAAGTGGGCAAGGACGCCTGCCGCTACTTTTTCCTGGCGCGGGCGGCGTCCACACAGATGGAATTCGACCTGGAGCTGGCCACGCGGGAATCGGCGGAAAACCCCGTCTATTATGTCCAGTACGCCCACGCGCGCAACGCCAGCATCCTCAACCTGGCCGCCGCGCGCGGCATTGACTACGCGGACGGCGACGTCGCCCTGCTGGTGCATCCCCACGAACTGGCCCTGATACGGACCATGCTGCGGCTGCCGGAACTGGTGACGCAGGTTGCCGAAAGCCTGGAGCCCCACCATCTGCCGCACTACGCAATGGAACTGGCCACGGCCTTCCACCACTTTTACGAAAGCTGCCGGGTCATATCGGCCAACCCCGAGGACAATGCGCTGACGCTGGCCCGACTTAAACTGGTGGCGGCGGCGCAGGTGGCATTCCGCCGGACGCTGACGCTGATGGGGATGTCGGCGCCGGAACGGATGGAACGGGCCTGAACCGAACCGGCGCCGGCGGTAGCCAGGCCGCCGGCGCCGCAGACCATCACGATTCGGGATAAGTCAGCTTCAGCAGGATGTGCCGCCGGTTTTTGGTGTGGGGCCGCACCTGCCCGGGCCATCGCCCGGCGTCCACCGCCTCCGCCCATTCCGGGGAAGTCAGCGCTTCCGGGCTTTCCAGCTGATACACGGCGTGATGCCTGGGGGCGCCGGGCACTTCAATCTCCCGCACTTCGCCCCCCATAGCCATCACCAGCCGCTGCGTTTCGTAGCGCGTCACGCCAACTACGCCGGGAACGCCGTTCAGCAGCGGGCAATGTTCGGTGTTGTACACCTCGTTGAACAAGGCTTCGTGAGCCGGGTCAATGTCCATACTGGCGATGAACAGATATTTGGACTTCAGGTCGGACATAACAGCCTCTCCGGCGGGTTGGTCAGTGTGGCGGGTTGGTCGGTGCGCGGCTTGATCAGTGTGCGGGTTATCAGTGCGCGGCTTGATCAGTGAGATTGATGCAGCATCTGCGCGGCGATGGCCCAATCGGAACGGGCCGCCGCCAGATCTCCCAGCGCGGCGTAAGCCTTGCCGCGCGCTACATAGGCCACGGTATAGCGGTCGTTGAGGGCGATCGCCACCGTAAAATCGGCAATAGCCGGCCGGTTCCGCCCGGCGTCCCGCAGCGCCAGTCCCCGCCAGTAATGACTTTCCGGGTTGGCCGGCGACAGGGACAGGGCGGCGGCGCAGTCGGCGACGGCTTCGTCCAGCCGGCCGAGTTTATAGCGGGCGCGGCCACGGGCTTGCCACGCGTCCGCGCTACGGCTGTCCCGCTGCAAAGCTTGACTGCAATCGGCGTCCGCGTCCGTCCAGTTTTCCAGCGCCAGGTTGGCGGTGGCCCGTTGCAGCCAGGCGTCGGGGTTGGCGGCGTCCAGCAGTATGGCGGCATCCAGTTCGGCCAGAGCCATCTCGTAGCGCCCCAGCAGCGCCAGCGCCTTGCCCCGGCGCCAACGCACGCGGGCGTCAGCCGCGTCTATCAGATAGGCCAGGTCCAAATCGGCCAGCGCGGCGTCGGGATTGCCGCCATCCAGCCTGCAATCCGCGCTGCGGAGCAGGTCATCCAGCGAAGGTTCGGATGCCCGGCGCGGAATGGACATAGCGGGAAATGGCGGCCGACGCGGCGCCGATTCGCTGAACCGGGCCGATCATTGGCAAGCCCAACCCGGCCGGGTTGGGCTTGCTTGAGCCTACGCTACTTTTTCGGAGCGTTGTTGCCCCGCCCGCCGCCGGAGGGTCGGCCGGTAGTGCTGGGGGCATTGGCCGGGCGACCGCTGCCGCCCCGTCCTCCCCCTCGTCCGCCGCCGCCCCGGCCGCCTTTCATCATTGGCGCTGCCATAACTGGGCCTCCTTCTGCCGCTGATTTTTACCCGCGCCGGGTAAATCGCGCTGTCCAGTGTACAACGGCGGGGTTCATAATGGAAAGCGCCCGGATCTGTAGGTGCGGCGCCAACCCGGCCCGCCGCCACCGCCGTGGCCGCCCTCCGGCGCCACCCCCTTTGCGGCGCCCGGTCAGAAAGCCCGCTTGTGCGAGTAGTCAATCTCCTCGCCGGTGATGAACTCCAGCAGAACGGCGTTGCCCTCCTCATTCTGCCGCCGGGCCCGCCGGAACGCCGGAATGATTTCATTGGGGTCGGTGATGCGTTCCGCATAGCCACCCATGGCCCGCCCCATATCCGCATAGTTGCCGCCCAGGTCGCGGGTATTGTAGAGGGCGTGGGAACGCTGCATCGCGCCCGTCTCCACCGCCATAGTGGAGTTATTCAGCACCACGGTGGTAATGGGGGCGTTGCTGCGGACGGCGGTCTCAAAGTCCAGCCCTACCATGCCGAAGGCGGCGTCGCCCATAAAGTTGACGCACATCTTGTCGGGCGCGGCCAGCTTGGCGCCAATGACCAGGCCCAGCCCCGTGCCCAGCCCGTGCGATTTGCCCCAGCCCAGATAGCTGCGCGGCCCGCCGGCCCGGTAAAAGGGCGTAATCTGGTCCCGGGGGCTGCCCGAATCGTGGGTAATGATGGCATCGTCCGCCGGCACCGCCTGCTGGAAATCAGCAATGACGCGGTAGGGATTGACCGGCGGGCCGGCGTCAGCCGTCTTGTGCGCCCACTCGGCCAGCCAGGCGCGGCGCACGGCGGCGATTTCGTCTGCAACCGCCCCGTTGTCGCGCCGGCGCTCGCCTACAATCTCCCGGCACGCCTCAATCATCTGGCGCAGGGCCAGCCTGGCGTCGCCAATGACCGGATACTGGACATCGTAGTCCTTGTTCAGGTCGCGCGGATCATTCGTGTTCTGGATCAGCGTGCGCCCGGCCGGCAGGTTCATGGACATCCCGTGTTTGGTGAAGCTGGCGCCCACGCCAAAAATGACATCGGCGCGGCGCACAAAGTGATAGACGGCGCCGTTCATTACCCCGGAGCCGCTGCCCAGCGACAGGGGATGCTGCTCCGGGAACCCGCTCTTGCCCAGCAGCGTGGTCATCACCGGAACCGACAGCAGCTCCGCCAGTTCCACCAGCTCGTCGGTAGCCTCGGCGTACATCACCCCCTGCCCGGCGTGAATTACCGGATAGGTGGCGGCGCAGAGGGCGCGGGCGGCGGCTTCCACATCGTCCGGGTCGGCCTGCGACGCGGAACGGCGCAGGTTGCCGCTCCAGTAAAAAGCCTCCTCGGAAACATCCTCCAGCGCCACATCCGCCGGGATTTCCACCATCGCCGGGCCGGGACGCCCGGTGTACAGGGCATTGACGGCCCGCCGCATCACCTGGCTGGTACTCTGCGACAGGTTGAGGCGTTCCAGGTGCTTGGTGACGCTGGCAAAGCTCTCCACCGAATCAAACATTGGGAACACGCCCTGCCGTTCCCGGGGATGGCCCAGGGGCAGCAGCAGGACAGGCACGGAGTCGGAAAAAGCGGTCGCCACGCCGGAGTAGGCATTCTCCGCGCCGGGGCCGTACTGCATGGCGAACACGCCCGGCGGCCGCCCGTTGGTGACGCGGCTGTACCCGTCGGCAATGCCCACGCCCACGCGCTCCTGGCGGCAGATGACCGGACGGATGCCGGCGGCGGCGCACGCCTCAATGACCGGCGTGGTGGGAAAACAGGAAAGGTACTGCACGCCTTCCCTTTTCAAAATCTCGGCGATGGCGTCAATAGTCTGCACGATGTTACCTCGTTGCCTCGCGGGCCGGTGGAATGGCGCCAGTATAACACTGCCGGCGCCCTGCCGCCGGTCCGCGAAACTTGCCGTGAGCTTTGCTGCCGGCGGTTTATTGCCGGGGGTTATTGCTGGAGGGTTATTGCCGGCGCAGGCGGCGTAGTTCGTCCCGCAGCTGCTGCGCCTCGGACTGGGCGGCGATGCGGGCGGCCTGTTCCGCAATGCGGGCGGCGCGCTCCGCATCCCGTTGGCCTTCGGCGACGATACGGGCCGCGCGATCCGCATCCCGCGCGCCTTCGGCGACGATACGAGCCGCGCGATCCGCGTCCCGCGCGCCTTCGGCAGCAATACGGGCCGCGCGTTCGGTATCCCGATCCATTTCGGCAAGGATGCGGCCGGCGCGCTCCTCAACCCGGCCATCGGCTTCCTCATCGTAGGTGTCCAGGTAACGACGGGCCACCGGATCGTACCAGCGCAGCGCGCCGTGTTCCCAGCACAAATCCAGGTTCAGTACCCTGCTGTGCCCCCAGTACATACCCGGCGCGTACTGGTGAATGGTGACGGGACGATTACCTTCCCCCGTATCGTCCTTTTCGTCCCCGGCCAGCCCTGTGGAGTAGTATCGGCCCCATTCCGCGTCAAAGCGCCAGTACTCGCCCACGCCATAGCGGGCGTAGGCAATGCGCTTGCCCACTTCATCGTTGCGCGCCGTGTGGATGGATGCGATTTCCAGCACAAACTCCGGCGGCTTGCCCCACTCCGAAATAGCGTAACCCCGCTGCCGGATGATGGCGTCCCGGTCCACATCAAAGGCAATCAGCAGATCGGGAACCAGTATGCCGCTGCGCTGGTCGTGTCGCCAGCCCATAGGCAGTTCGCTGATGACCAGGAGGCCGGAATGGGTAGCGGCCAGATGACGCCGGAGGGCCGGCTGCCAGCCGGGTTCGTCCAGAATAACGGAGTTGTTCATATCGTCCCGCGGCGGAAAATCGGGGAATTGCTTGACGGATGGAACCGCCGCGTCGGACGGCGGCACAATGGGCCTGGTAGTCATAGCAGCCTCGCCAATCGGCAATGTCGCAAGAGCGTTAGATGCCCGACGGGAACCGGGGGTGTTGACGCCGCCGCGCGCTATCCGGTCACCGGAACAGGTCTTTGTCCGCATCGCGCACCATGGCGCGGCTGTCGGCGTCATCCTGTCGCTCGTAGGGATAGCCTTTGATGATCGCCACCGGCACGCCCAGCAGCTTGCCCGTCACCAGCTCTGCCGTGGCCGCCAGCTCGTCCGCTACAGCGATGGTCGTGGTATGCAGTTCGTTGCCGTGGGGGTCAAACTCGCCTACATAGCTCACCACCGGATTGAACCCGGCCACGCCGATGGACACATTCACCGCCCCGTTGCGCCAGGGCCGTCCGAAAGTGTCCGACACCAGCACGGCGGCGTCCACCCGCTTCGTTCCCGGATAGCGTCCCGGATGCGGCGCGCCGACTCGTCCGGGTCCACCGGCAGCAGGCAGATGGCATTTTCGCCCGGTATGTTGGAGGCGTCAATGCCGGCGTTGGCGCAAATGTAGCCATGCCGGGTTTCGCTGATAATAACCCCCCGGTCCATTCGCACGATGCGGCGGCTTTCCCGCAGTATCATTTCCGTATGGCGCGGGTCCCGGCGATGACCTTCGGTAATCGCCACCGCCAGAGGCGAGGCTTCCACCTCGTCAATGGTCATCACCCGCCCTTCGGCCTTGCTAACGATTTTCTGCGTCACCACCAGCACGTCGCCGTCCGCAACGGGCGTGCCTTGCGCGGCGGCGGCGGCCATAATCTGTCCGGCCAGGTCGTCGCCGGCCTGCACTTCGGGCAGTCCCTCAATTCCGATGGCGCGAATTTCCGGCGGCATAGCTCATCTCCCCTGACGATTTGACGGCCCTGACGATATGGTAGCTCTGATGACTTGGCGGTACTGATAATGGTACGGCGAGCAGGGCGGCAACGGAGTTGCGCCCCGCATCCGCCCGCCAGTTTATCATCATCCGGTCATTCGGCGCCGGCGACTGCCGCCACCGGCGTTCTGCGGCGGGCGTCAATGCCCAGCAGCGCCGCCGCGCTGCCATCCACGACGACGATCTCCAGCCGGCCGTGGCTACCCACCAGGGCGCGCAATCCTGTCCCCGGCGGGTCGTGAAAAGTGACCGCGACGCCGGCCAGCGTATGCCCGGCAATGGTCACTGTCGCCGATTGACTGCCGGGGACAATGCCCATACCGGCCAGAATATCGGCAGTGAGGTCAGTAATCAGGTTCCCAAAAGCGTCGGCGTAGATAACCTGCCCGGTCACCGCCCGGCCTTGCGGACGCGGCGCCGGCAGGGGCAGCGCAACCAGCGTATCGGCCGGCGTCCCCAGGTCAGCGGCCGGCGCGCCCAGCGACAAATGCGCCGCAACGGGCGCGAATATATCGCGTCCGTGAAAGGTAAAGCTTACGGGATGGCGCCAGTAATCGGGGTTGGTCAGCCGCCGCACCCAGCAGCCCTGGGGCGCCGGCAGCGCCACGGGCGTATCCCGGTCTCCATCTCCAACTCCAAAGTCCCCGAAAGCGGCATCGTACTGCCGGCACACTAGAGTAAGCAGCCCGTTGTCGGGAGCCAGAAAGCGAGCGTCGGGCGTCTCCAGCAGAATGGCGGCGCGCCCCGTGCCTACGCCGGGATCGACCACGGCCGCAAAAATGCTGTGGGGCGGGAAATAGCGGAAAGCGTCGGCTAAAACCGCCGCCCCGTGCCGGATGTCCTGGGGGCCAATGCCGTGCGTAAGGTCAATCACGCTGGCGGCGGGGTTAATGCCGGCGATAACCCCGCGCATCATGCCCACATAGGCGTCGGCCAAGCCGAAATCCGTCGCCAGGACAATAACGGGCGCCGTCATAATCGGAAATCAGCCGCAATGCCAGCGCCGCCGGAAATGCGGCGGCGCGCGGAGTGGGGCAAGGAAGCCGGCGCAGCCCCGCCCGTCCGGCCGCGTCGCCCGGCGCCTACCCGCCGGTAAAGCGGGCGCTGAGGACGGATACCGCCAGAAAGACCACAATCAGCGCAATGGTCAGCTGGAACAGCGTCCGCTCCAGCCCCCGCCGGGTACGCACGGTGTTCTGCGCGCTGCCGAACATACCGCTGCCCGCCTCCCGCACCTGCGACAGGATAATCAGCACCAGCACCACGGAGGCGATGATTTGCGCGATGTTTAGCCAGATCATATCGTTCACCTGCACCTGCGACCTGTTGACCTGTTGGTCTAATTCCGATGCGGATATTGTAGCACGGCGCCGGCGCCCGGCGCCGCATTACGGGGCGGCGTTGCGGCGGGCTTCCAGCCCTTCCTGCACCAGCCGCAGCGCCAGCTCGGGCTGCGCCTGCCCTTTGGTGAGGCGCATCACCTGCCCCATCAGAAAACGGGCGGCATTCTCTTTGCCGTTCAGATAATCGGCCACCGCCCCGGGGTTGGCGGCTATGGCCTCAGCCACGGCGTCCGCGATAGCGCCGGTATCGCTGATTTGAGACAGCCCTTTGGCGCGCGCGCTGTCTGCCGCCCCATCGCCGGTGGCGTACATATCCTCCAGAACGGTTTTCGCCAGCGATGTGGACAGGCTGCCGTTGGCAATCAGCTCCAGCAGCTCCGCCAGCCCGCCCGGCGTTACCGGCGAATCGGCGATGTCGCAATGATGCCGGTTGAGCAATCGCGACAGGTCGCCCAGGATCCAGTTGGCGATTTCTTTGGCCGCATCGCCGCCGCGCCGGCCCACCACGTCCTCAAAATAGTCCGCCATCCTGCGGGACCCGGTGAGCAGGCCGGCGTCATATTCGGACAGCCCGTAATCGGACCGGAAACGGGCTTGACGCTGCGGCGCCAGCTCCGGCAATTCCGCCCGGAGTTCCCGCACCCACTCCGCGCCGATACGCAGCGGCGGCAAATCCGGTTCCGGGAAATAGCGGTAGTCGTGGGCGTATTCCTTGCTGCGCTGCGATACGGTCGCGCCCCGTTCCTCAACCCAGCCGCGGGTTTCCTGGGTCACCTGCCCGCCGTCCTCAACCACCCGCCGCTGCCGCCCCGCTTCGTATTCCAGCGCCTGATAAACGGAACGGAAGCTATTCATATTTTTGACTTCGGCGCGCGCGCCAAAAGCGTAGCTGCCCCGGGGCCGGATGCTCACATTGGCGTCGCAGCGAAAGTTGCCATCCTGCATATTGCCGGTGGAAACGCCCAAATACTGCACCAGCGAATGCAGCGCAACGAGATACTCCCGGGCCTGCGCCGGGGAACGCAGGTCGGGCTTGCTGACGATTTCCATCAGCGGCACGCCGGAACGGTTCACATCCACCAGCGAATACCCGTCGCCGTCATCGGGGAAATGCTGCATCTTGGCGACATCCTCCTCCAGGTGAACGCGCTCCACGCCGATGCGAACCGGGCCGTCGCCATTGGCGATTTCCAGCCAGCCATCCTGCGCCAGCGGCAGGTCGTACTGGGAAATCTGATAACCCTTCATCAGGTCGGGATAGGGATAATTCTTGCGGTCAAACTTGGTGAACTCCGGGATGCGGCAGTTAAGGGCCAGCCCGGTCATCACCGTATATGCCACGGCGCGGCGGTTGATTACGGGCAGCGCCCCCGGCAGCCCCAGGCACACCGGGCAGACGCGAGTATTGGGCGCGGCGGCCTGGTAATCCGCCGGGCAGCCGCAGAACATCTTGCTGCGGGTGTCCAGCTGGACATGAACCTCCAGGCCGATGACGGTTTCGTACTGCATGATCGCTCCGGGAGAAAGTGGGCGCGGGAACCCGCCGTGTATCGCATCGGGCGCATTATATTGGGGAAATGGCCCCGGCCGCCGGCGGGTTCAGCAGGTCTGGTCGTCCGGGGAGGCCGCCTGTAACCGGCGCAGCTGCTCGCGCAAGGCGGCGGCTTCGGCCTCTGCCGCGATGCGGCCCGCCTCGGCGGTTGCGCGCGCGGCCTCGGCGTCTTGCAGAGCCACCTCGGTATCCTGCAAAGCCGCCTCGGCGGCCGCGCGCCCCGACCGCGCTTCCTCCAGCGCGTCAAAAGACTCCTCGTAATCCAGCAGATACTCCCCCGACACCGGGTTGTAAAAGCGGATTATCCCGTGCCGGAGCGCGGGGTCGTACTCCCAGCAGATGTCCAGCCCCAGCGTCGGGCTGTGCGCCCGGAGGTTGCCGGCGGCATCCTCTGTAATCGCAAAAGGTTCGTAGCCTTCCGGCCCCAGGTAGTAGCCGGCCATCCGAAAGCCGTAATGCTTGCCGTTCACGGTCCGGTCAAAAAGCCAGTACTCTCCGGCGCCCATGCCGGCGTAAATGAGCATTTTCCGGCCGGTATCGTTGCCGGCGGTGCTTTCCGAGGCCACTTCCAGCACAAAATCCGGCGGCTTGCCCATCTCCCACACCCAGTAGCTGCCGTGATAGTTGATGACGCTGTAGTCCACATTGAACGCCACATAGCAGTCCGGGGACACATTGCGCCGGGGGTTGCCCTGCTCGTAGTAAATGACCGTATTGCCGCTCACATACGTGCCGGGGCGGTCGTGATAAAAGCCGTCCAGCTGGTAGCGGGCGGAGCGGATGTTGCGGTCCTGGTATTCCGCGTCGGGCATCGGTTCACCGTCCGGTTCGGGGTAGAAAACGCCGTTCTCGTCGTAAAGATGCGCCCGGCCCGGGTCAATGGCCGGCGGCGCCAGGGCAATCTGCTGGGCAGTCATATTGCGCGCCTCCTGTGCGCCTTCTGTACGCCTCCCCTCCACCGGGCAGGCCGGGCGATGTCGTCGGTTGCCAATGCCCGCCGCATCCGGTACTCTGGCCGCATCGCGTACTATGGTCGCATCGCGCGCCGGCGCGACACCACGCCAGGGAAACCGGAACCCCCGCGGACGCCTCCGATTTTAGCGCTAAACGCCCCCAACCTGCGACTGGCAAAATGACTACGCTGGCCTACATACGGGATGGCATCAGGGTCTGGGACTGGCGGCTGTTCCTGTTCATCCTGCTCTTTCTGGGGCTGCCGAATGTCTATCAGCTCTACCGGGTCTATCTCATCGGCGCCGAGATACCCGACGCCGGCGGGCTGGCCATCGTGTCCCAGTGGCAGTTCGTCGGGCTGGTGGTGGAAATTTTCCAGGAAGCCACCGTGCTGGCGATTTTCTTCTTCCTGGGTTCGCAAATACGCAGTGGCGCGGCGGTGCAGCTCGACCGGGCCAAAAGCGTCCTGGCGTTTATCTTTCTGGCCTCCCTGGCCTTTGCGCTGGGCGTGTTCGTATTCCGCGACGCGTTCATTACGCTGATCGGAACCGCGCCGGAGCTGCAAGACCGGACGCGCGCCTACCTCGGCATCAGCATATTCAGCATCCCCTTTACGGTCCTGGCCGCCGCCATCGTCGTCCTGTTTGAAGCCCTGGGCCTGCGGATGCTGGTGTTCGTGATGGCGGTGGGCAACGTCCTGCTGCGTCTGGCGCTGGACAGCCTGTTTTTCGGAGGTTACGCCTTTTCGCTGGACGCCGGCGTGATCGGCGTCGGCTGGGCCACCCTGGCCGCCAGCGCCGGCCTCTTCGCCGTGGGGCTGCTGCTGTTGCTGTGGGCGAAGGAAATCCGGCTTGGCGACCTCAAAACGCTGCCGACTTTCGCCGATATGCGCCAGTACCTGCGCGTCGGGCTGGGCAGCGGCGCCGACAGCCTGATCCGCAATGTCGCCTATTTCGTAATGATCATCCGCATCGTCAACACCATCGGCGGCGCGGAAATCGGCGGCTATTATGTCGCCATTCAGATTTTCTGGAGCTTTATGCTGGTGCCTGTGCTGGCCCTTTCCGATTCGGCCAAGGCGCTGATTGCCAATGCTTCCGACGATTTGCCGCAGGTGCGCCGCCTCTGGCAATCATCAGTGCTGATTACCGCCGGTATGATGGTAATCTGGATTGCGCTGGCGCCGGCCTTTCCGGTGTTCGCCGGCCTGCTGACCGACGACCCGGCCACGGTAGGATGGGCCGTTACCGCCTTCGGCATCCTGTTCGTTCCCTATGTGCTGTTTTCCTTCAATACGGTAATGGACGCCGTGTTCTACGGCCTGGGCAAAACGCAATATATGGCTTACCAGTCTTTCCTCACCAACGGTACCGTCTATTTGACTGCCTTCCTGCTGTACGCCACGGGCGTGTGGCAACCTGGCTTTGAGGGCGTAATGACGCTGTTCGCCATCGGCATCCTGGTGGACTCCTTCCTGACCGCCTTTTTCCTGCTGAAAGTTCTCTATCTGGACCAGCCGCCCGCGCAATCCCCGTCCCCCTGAGCGGCGATAGACCTGCCCATCCGCCGCGCAGATCCAACCGCCCCGGCCGTCCGTACCTGCTATCAGCCAATCGGCAAACCGGAACGAAAGGGCTGATGCGAGATGACGCCAACCATCGGACGACCACGCCCGCAACTGGTCATCCTGGCGATTGTCGCCGGCGTAGGGCTGGCCATTGCTGCCTGCGCCGGCTGGGCAAGCGCCACCGGTGCCGGGTTCCTAATCCACATCCACGGCGGCCACTATGTCGCTTTCTATGCTCTGGCGGCCGGCCTGACTATGTCGCTTACGGCTCTAGCCGTCCTGGTGGGGTGGGTAGTGCGGCCGGCGCCCCGCCGGTTTTGGCGGCTGGCGGCATTGCTGGGAATTGCGGTGTGCGCCGGGTTGGCAGCATCCACTTGCGCCGTTTGGGGAAACGACACTGGTCCCGCATTAGTTCCCGTGGGCCTGGCCGCCGCCGCCCTGGCGCTGATCATCACGGCAGCAGTAATCAAGCTTGCCGCCGACCGTGGGGTAGTCAGGTTTTTTGCACTGGTCGGCATTGCCGCCTATCCGGTGGGCTGGTTGACGGCATTCGCTTGGCACGGAGGCTTCAACGGCCCAATAGGGTTCATCGGCATCGTTTTCGTAATACCTGTTGCCGCCTTCGCCGGCGTCCGTGCCTGGCGTCAGTATCGCATCGGCCTCCTGCTGGCTGTCGCCGTCGGATGTTGGGCTGCTCTGGCCATATGCCTCGCCGCGCTGGCTTTTGCATGGGGCTTTCACGCCAATTCCCACCTTTGCCCGATTCTCGATTGGGGAGAGCCACCTTGTCAGCCTCATTTAAACGAAGTGGTTTTCACGCTGGTTGCCGGCGGCGTCCCCCCGGCCCTGGCCGCCGGCGCCGCCTGGCTGGCCGGGGCCGTCTGCCAACGCCGGGCCCGGCCACCTCCATAACCGGCCGCCGGCATCCCAGCCCGCCGGCATAACCGATCGCAATGATGTATAATTGCGCCCACCATCATACTGTTCGCCGCGCGCCGGGCCGGGGCCTGCCCCCGGTGCCGGCGCGCCACGCAAAGAAAGGAGTCGCTGCTTTGATACGCAGCTTGCGCGGAATTGAACCCCAAATCGCCCCCACCGCCTGGGTCAGCGAGTTCGCCTATGTGGTGGGCAATGTGACCATCGGCGAATACGCCAGCGTCTGGCCCGGCGTCACCATCAGGGGCGACGGCGACACCATCGCCATCGGCAACTATGTCAACATCCAGGAAGGTTCCGTCGTCCACGGCGACGGCCTGGTCATTGAGGACTATGTGTCCATCGGCCACAGCGTGGTAGTTCACGGCGACCGCATCGGCTACGGCAGCCTGCTGGGCAACAACTGCACCTTCCTCACCGAATCCACCATCGGGCGGGAGTGCCTGATTGCCGCCAATTCGGTGGTGCTGTCCAACGTAGCCGTGCCCGACCGCAGTTTCGTTACCGGCGTGCCGGGTTCCATCAAACGCCCGGTCACCGACGCCCAGGTTGCCCAGATGCGAACCACTGCCGAGCATCTGGTGGAACGGGCGGCGTGGTTCAAGGAAAGCGGCCTCTAACCGCCGGGCCGGGCGAATCGTAATTCGTCCGGCAAACCCATCCCGCGCCTCCGGGGGCAATGGGCAACGCACCGGCCACGGCCCTCGTCAGGTAACGGCCGGAGCTATGGCGACACGGGGCGGCGGCTTGCCCGCCAGCCACACCAGCAGCGCCGCGGCGGCGAAGTAGGCCGCAAAAAGACGAAAGGCCAAATCGTAGCTGCCCAACCGGTCATAAACCAGAGCGGCGAACATTGGCCCGCCAATGCTGGCGGTCAGGAAAACGGCGCTCAACACTCCCTGTATGGCGCCCTGGTGCCGCCGCCCGAAATGACCGGCCCAGAGCAGGGGGCTGATGACCACCAGAGCGCCGCCGGTGAAACCATACATTACCCCGAATGTGATCTGCATCTGCCAGACATTCGCCGCCCCCACGCCGGCGAAAATGCTGGCGGCGCTGCCAATCAATGCCACTGCCGCCAGCACGCGCACCGGAAACCGGTCGGCCAGAAACCCCCAGACCAGTTTGGCCAGAAAAGCGCAGACGCTGTAGATGATGAAAGAAACCCCCGCCTGCACATCGGAAAACCCCAGGTCCGTCATATACGGAATACGGTGGATGATCAGCGATCCGATTGCCATTCCGGCCAGCAGCTCGTACCCCGCCAGAAACCAGAACGCGGCCGACCGGACGGCCTGCCGGAGCGTCCGGCTGGCTTCGTCCACCGGCCCAGGCGCCGGTTTTGACGCCCCTTCCGGCCCTTGTTCCAAACCCTCTTGCGTAGCGGCGGCGGCCCCGTCGGGCAGCAGGCCCATATCCTCCGGCTGCCGCCGCAGCCACCACAGGGCCGCCGGCGCCACCACAACCCAGGGCACAAAGGCCAGGCAGAACCAGGCGGTTCGCCAGCCGTAAGCGTTGATGAGAAACAAGATCAGCGGCGTCATCGCCACCGAACCGACATTCAGGCCGGCGGTGGCAATCCCCGTCGCCTTGCCGCGATGCCGGATAAACCATTTCGCGATCGTAGGACTGATTACCCCGTAAGCCAGGCCAGGTATCCCAAAAGTGCCAATAACCCCGTAGAACAGCGCAAAGTGCCAGATTTCCCGCGTTTGGGAGAGCAGCATCAGCGATATGCCCAGCGCAATGGCGCTGCCCGCTACCAGAAACCGGGGGCCGTACCGGTCAACGGCAAATCCGAAAGCGGGCGAAATGGCCGCCCGCACCAGATCCCGAACCAGCAGCGCCCCGGTCATCACGGTGCGACTCCAGCCCAGTTCGTCAGTCATTGGCTTGAAAAAGAACCCGAAAGTCTGCGCCCCCAATCCCACGCGCATTCCCTGGCTCAGGAAACCGCAAGCGACAATGTACCAACCGTGGAACACCACCGGATGGCGCGAACCCGTTCCCATTGCCGCACCGTTGCGCCGCGCACTCTAGCCCAGGCGTTCCGCCACCGGCAGGATATGCTCCGCCAGGTGTTCCATCACCTCAATGCAGGGGCCGATGCCATCCACCCGGAAGTCAAAGGTCAGCTGGTCGATCCCCAGTTCGTTGCAGTAGTGAACGTCGTCAATCACCGCCTGGGTAGTGTTAATCAGCGCCCCGCCGGAACGGACGCCCACGCCTTCCTCCGCGCCGCCCAGATCGGTAAAGTGCAGGCTGCGCTTCAGGGAGATGACAATGTCGGCGGGGTCGCGTCCGGCCCGCTCGGTCTGCTCCCGCAGGTAGGGCAGGTTTGCGGCCACGAAATCGGGCGTCTGCCGGGTAGTATGCCAGCAGTCGCCATAACGGGCGGTGCGGCGCAGGGCCCGGCGGGTGTGGCCGCCTACCCAAATGGGAATGCGCGGCTGCTGGACGGGCTTCGGCTCAAAATAGACGCCGTCGATTTGGTAATACTTGCCCCGGAAATCGGGAATCTCCTCCGTCCAGAGGGCGTTGAAAATCTGTAGGAACTCGTCCGTCATCGGCCCCCGGTCGGCGTAAGGCACCCCTAGGATGTCAAACTCCTTCTCCAGCCAGCCCACGCCCACGCCGCAGATGACCCGCCCGCCGGACAGCACATCCAGCGAAGCGAACATCTTGGCCTGCACCACCGGGTTCCGGTAGGGCAGAATCAGCACCGTGCTGCCAATCCGGATTTCACTGGTGCAGGCCGCCATAAACCCCAGCATCGTCATCGTTTCCAGGAACGGCTCGTCCGAAGGCCGCTGGAAGGCGCCGGTGGGCGTGTAGGGATACTGGTTAGTGCCGCCCACCGGCAGCACAATATGGTCGCCGGCCATCACCGACTCGAAGCCCAGCCGTTCCGCCCGCTGGCAGAACTCGCGGATGCCGTCGGCATCGGGCAGACGGGGAATGCTTACGCCAATTTTCATTGCCAAATCCTCAAAAAGGCGGGGCTGATTAGCGCGCGGAGCGGCGCGCCGGCCCGCCGGACGGGGATGATTATAGCGCCCGGCGCCCGAGGCTGCCGGTAACAGGCAACGCCGGCAAAGCAGTCCGGGGCGGCTGCACTACACCGCGACTACATTCCGCCCGATGGAAGTTCCCTGCCGCAGGGCGTCAAAGGCCAGCTCCACATCGTCCAGTGCGAATACCCGGTCCACGATGGGCCGGATTTTGCCGGCGGCGACCAGGTCCATAGTGTCTTGCAGGTCCTGTTTGGTGTTGGCCCGGCTGCCCATAATCTCCAGTTCGTTGCGGACGGCATAATGCGGCGGCAGGCTCAGGGAAATTTCCGGCACATAGCCCACGAATACCAGGCGGCCGCCCCGCTTGACGCTGGCCAGGCTGGAAGGCAGCGTCTGTTCGTTGGAAACGAACTCCAGGAGAACATCGACGCCGCGGCCGCCCGTCAAATCGCGGATGCGTTCATGGAACCCCGCCGCGCCGCCGGCATAAATTGCTTCGTCGGCGCCCAGCTCCCGCGCCACTTCCAGCCGCTCCCCGTTGATGTCAACGGCGATAACCCGCGCCCCGGACAGCTTAGCCACTTGCAGAGCGTGCAACCCCACGCCGCCCACTCCCACGCAGGCCACCGTCTGGCCGGCGCGCGCCTGCGCCCGCTTGACCACTGCGTGGTAAGAAGTCGCCACGGCGTCGCCCAGGATGCAGGCGTGCTCCAGAGGCACATTGTCCGGGGCGCGGCACAGGTTGACGCCGGGGGTCTTGAGGTACTCGGCAAAGCCGCCGTCCACCGTGAACCCGTGCTGGCGCAGCTGTGGACAAAGGGTGTCGCGCCCCTGCCGGCAGTATTCACACACGCCGCAGGTGAGGTAAAAGTTGACCGCCACCCGGTCGCCGGGGACGAAGCCGGACACTTCCGCGCCCACTGCCGCCACTTCGCCGGCGATTTCGTGCCCCATAATCAAGGGAATGACGCCCAGCCCCATCCGGTCGGCGCGGATTTTAAGGTCGGTGCCACAGACGCCCACATTGCGCACGCGCACCAGCGCCTCGTGCGGCGCAATGGCCGGCGTTGGCATTTCTTTGGCGACGAACGGGCCGTTGAACCGTTCCAGTACCAGAGCTTGCATTTGCGCTTTTCCTGTCGGTAACGGATGGGGATAGATGACGGGGGACAGATGAGGATAGAGCAATGGCGTTGGCGGCAACGCTGTCGCAGCCGGCGACATCAGAGGGGTTCGGTGAAAACGGGCGGGCCTTCCAGAACCTGGTGCCGGTGGTTGACGATGGTTTTGACAATGCGGGTTTCGCTTTCCCGTATTGAGACGCGAATTTCCTCGCGGAACCCTTCCTCCATAGCCGCCAGGTTGCGCTGGAACTCCTCGCGCAGCGCTACCATCTCCCGCCCGAACCGCTCGTCCATAGCGGCCATATCGCGCCGGAACTCGTCCCGCATCGCCGTCATATCGCGCCGGAACTCGTCCCGCATCGCCGTCATATCCCGGTGCATATCCTCCCGCAGAGCGGTGTGCTCCTCCCGCGTCGGCAAAGCGCTCACCTGCTGCGCCAGCGGGTTAAACTCCTCTCGCGTCGGCAGGACGTTCACTTTCTGCACCAGCGCACTGAACTCCTCCCGCGTCGGCAGGGCGTTCACCTTCTGCACCAGCGCACCGAACTCCTCCCGCGTCGGCAGGACGTTCACCTTCTGCGCCAGCGCACCGAACTCCTCCCGCGTCGGCAGGACGTTCACTTTCTGCGCCAACCCGTTCACTTTCTGCACCAGCCCGTTGAACTCCTCCCGCGTGGGCAAGGCGCTCACCTGCTGCGACAACCCGTTCACTTTCTGCACCAGCCCGTTGAACTCCTCCCGCGTGGGCATAGAGCTCACCTGCTCCGCCAACGCGTTCACCCTCCGCACCAACGCGTTGAACTCCTCCCGCGTCGGCAGGCTGGCAATGCGGCGCACCAGCGATATGTAGCCGCCAACCATAGCTATCATCATCAGCGCGAGGACGCCGATGATGGCGATGGCATCGCTGCTCAATGCAAAATCCATTCCCCTTCGCTCCATTCCGGCCGCCTTTATCCCCGGCCGCCGGTTGGCCGCATTATAGCATCATTCCTATCATAGGGCTTTTCTAAAAGCCATGCCGGCCAGAATCACTGTGACGGATTTCGCAATGCCAAACTGATCATTTCGGGGCCGTATTCATTTTCATTCCGGAAAGGCCGGCGAGCCGGGCCCAAACCACTCCACCCGCCCGGCGGCATACTCGTAGTTTTCCGCCACCGTAGTGACCGTGAATTTCCGGCCATCAGGCCGTGTCACCACCCAGTGGCCTCCGTAATCCGGCTGGGCCTGCCACCCATCGGGCAGCAGCGCCGGGTCATCCAGGCACTGCTGCAAATCGGCCATAGTGATGCGCGGGTTTGGCGCCACCCCTGCGCTGGGCGTGGCGGCAAAATGCGCCAGCGGGTCGCTCTGCGCCGCCGCCGCGGAATCCAGCCGCCGCCCGATGTAGGCCGCGCGTTCCCCGGCGTCCGCGGGAGCGTTGGCAATGATGTCCGGCAGCATCGTCTCCAAAATAGCCCGGTAGGGGCCAACGTGCTGCGTGATGGCCCTGATGCGCTCCTGCATTGCCTGGTAGGCGTCATACTCGGCAGTGTCGGCGTAGAATAAATTAACCACATCAACCGTTTCCCGCTCTTGCCCGATGCGGTCAATGCGACCAATGCGCTGCTCCAGCGTCATCGGGTTCCAGGGAATGTCATAGTTGATGACGGCGGTGCAGAATTGCAGGTTCAGCGATTCCGCCGCCGTTTCCGTGCAAACCAGCAGCCCGCCGTTGTCCCGCACCTGTCGGATGCGGTGGGCGCGGCTTTCCGCTTCGCCCCTATCGTTCCCATAAATGGCCTGGGCGTTGAGCTCCGGGTACTGCGCCAGCCGTTCCAGCAGGTAAATCTGCGTGTCCCGGAACTCGGTAAATACCAGAATGCAGCGGTGCCCATCGCCTTGCAGCGCCCGCAATTCCCTGCGGAAGCGGCGATATTTGGTGTCATTCTGCCGCAACGCCCCTGCCTGGGACAAGGCGCTCCGCAGGACGGCCGTCTGCCGCGCGTCCAGCGCGTGGCTGGGCAGAATGTCGTCGTTGTCCGGCAGCTCATCAGCGTCTTGCAGGTCGCCCCAGTCCACTGGCGCCGCCTGCCGGCGCAGCAGATTCGTAACCGTCTGCCCGTAGGCGTAGGGCGACGAACCCAGCCGGCGCCGGTACGTGGTCATCACAAAACCCATGGCGCTGGGGTTGATGTCCCGGTAGCACAAGCGCACCAGCTCGTCGATGCCGTCATACAGCCGGCGCTCGCCCGCCGCCATTCGTATTGAAATGTCCCTGGGGTTGCGCCGCGGCAGCTTGGCGTCAAAGATGCCCTGTCGCCGGTATTCCTCCAGGGCGGCGCGGGTGTGCCGGGAAATCAGACGCCGGGGCGGGGCGCCGTCCCGCATCCGCGCCACTGCGCCATCGCGCCGCGCCGTGTCGCCGACCGCCTCCAGCCTCACCGACGGGTTGTCCGTCCAGATCGCCAGTTCCTCTGGCCCTAGCAGCATCGGACGCCGCCGCCCCCGCCGGTACAGCCGCGCCAGCCGCCCGAAGCGCGCCGCGTCCACCGGCGCCGCGTCATCGTAAAAATCCTGCATCTCCGCCGGCGTCCACCCGTCCGGTTCCAGCGCCCGCAGCAGCCCCCACAGGTCATCCTCGTGCGTCTGCATCGGCGTGGCCGTCAGCAGCAGCAGCCCCGCCGTACGCCCCGACAGGGCCTGCAACAGCTGCAAAAACTGGTTGGGCCGTGGCTGGCGACTGCTGCGGTCATAGCGGGCATGGTGCGCTTCGTCAACAATGACCAGGTCATACTGCGGGTCATCCGCCAGGAACCGTTCCCGGTGCCGGGTCAGCCACTGGTAGGTTGCGATGAGGCGCGCTTCCCGCCACGGCTCCGCCGGCGCCTCGCTGCGGGTGCCGTCCGGGTGCAACAGCTGCATCGCTCGCCCCCGCGCTTCCAGGATGGGAAAGGATTCGTTGAACTTGCCTCGCAGCTCCTGCTGCCACTGGCTGCGGGCCGGCTTGGGCGCGATAATCAGCGCCCGCACCACGCGCCCCTGGTTAATCCGGGTCTTCAGCAGTATCCCCGCTTGCAGCGTCTTGCCCAGCCCCACCTCATCCGCAATCAGCGCCCGGTCATCCCCATCCAGATGCGCCCGGCGAAACGATTCCTGGTGCGGCCAAAGCGCCGCCGGAATGGTCGCCGGCGTACTCTCCGGGTCATTGGCCATCGCCTCCCTGATCCGCGCCCAGTAGGCGGAACGCCGGTCAGTGTAGCAACTCCGCTTTTCGTTGATACTACGACACGCCGGATTCGTTGCGGGCGCCACCGACTTCAGATATTCCGTGTATTCGTTTGGTATCGGTATCACCTTGACATTGCCCGACCGGTCGCCCCACAGCTGCTCAAAGTGCCGTTCATCATCCTCCACCCGCGCCAAATCGCCCCAGGAAGTGTACAGGTGAAACCGCTCGTAGTTCCGGCTCCAGCCCGCATTCGTCTCGTTAGGGCTGCCGCCAAAGGATATGCGGTTCCCCGCGGCGTCCGCCATAATCCCCGTCTTCTCGTGGTAAATCCCCGGCCCCGCCGCCCGCCGCAGCGCAATGCGGATTTCCAGCCGCTGATTCGCCACCAGCCAGGTCAGCAGCTCCAGCTGCTCCTTCCGAATGATGTCGTCCGCCGTGACGGCCGTCAGGCGGGCCGGCGGAATCGCCTTCAGCAGCGCTTCCCCCGCCTGCATCTGCCCCGCGATGATAGCCTGCACCGTAGCCGGCGGCAGCTCCGTAGGCTCGCAGATGATGCGCACGCCCCCGTCATTCCGCAGCAGCCCGGCCAGCCCCGCCGCCGCTGCCGCCAGCCCGTGAGCCGTAAATGTAAATGTCGCCCGGTCATAGCGGACGGACTCCGCCAGCGCCGGGCTGTAAAACTCCGCCACCACTTCCGGGCAGGTATCGGGATCGTAACTGGCGCGCAGCTTCAGGTCGCGCAGCGTCATAGCCCCAGTTCCCCCTGCCGGGGCGGCTCCGCCCCGTACAGCCGCCGGTGCAGGTTGCCCAGCGCCTCCCGGTCTCTTTCCTCCGGCTTCGTAGCCCCCGATTCCGGCTTGAGCGCCCCGTACAGCGCCTGCAAGGTGCCTTTAAAAGCGTCGCCGTTGCGGTCGATCGCCTGCATCCGCAGCCACTCGTCAGCGGTGCCCGTATCCTGATCCAGCGTTATCACCACCGCCGTATGCACCTGATCCAGCGGCGTAGCCGGCGCCCGGTCCCGCCCGATGTCCCCCGCCGCCTGCCGCTCCTTCGCCCGCTTCAGCGTCACCCGCGACCCGTTTTTCACCACCAGCGACCGCCCCTCCCGGCTGTCCAGCTCCAAACCGGCCACCCGACCCATCAGCGCCGCATCGTCATACTCCAAAGTGTCCCCGCCCACGCTGTCCGCTGACAGTATGTAAAACCGCGCCGCCGGATCCGTAACATTGCTGAACTGCTGCGACAACTGCGCCGCCCGGTGCCGGCTCACCTCCTGCCGCGCCACCTGCATGGCGTCCGTGGGCGTCACCGCAAAGGGGTTCTCCGACCGCGCCGGGTCCGGATGCGCGCTGGCCCGCTGCGACCCCCAGTGGTCCGAAATCACCTGCAATGCGGGCCCAAATGCCGCCAGATACAAATCCGTCGGCTTCAGCCCGTAGGCGTCCAGCGCCGGCGCGTCCGCCCGCACCGCCCGCGCAATCTGCTCCTCCACATCCGGCCACGCCGCCGGCGTCCGGTTGTCCCCCCGGGGACGGCACACCAGCAGAATCGTGGTGCGCGCCGCCGCCTTGCCCTTGATATTCAGCGCTGCCTCCGCCTCCGTTTTCACCGGCCAGGTGCGCGTAATGCGAAAACCCGCCCCAATCAGCCCCGTAACCAGCGCATCCCAGGCCGCCGTGGTCCGGTGCGTGAACATCACCGTCATTATCCCGTCCGGCTTGATCACCCGCCGGCACTCCCGGAATATCTCCCCCATCTTGGCCTCATAGTCCGCCGTAGCCAGCTTGCCCGCCGACTGGCCTTTGCCGCCGGCCTGCTCCCGAAACCGCGCCGGGCTGGCAATGGCCTCATTCACCTTGTCCGTCAGATAAGGACGGCACAGCTCCGGGTAAATACACCCCACCGTGCGCTTCAGCCACACATAGAAAAAGTCGGACAGCTCGGCGTAGTTCACATTATTGTGATAGGGCGGGTCAAAAACGATGGCGTCCACACTGGCATTGGGCAAGTCCAAATCCTGCGCCGGGCCCGCGGTGACTTCAGACTTCGGGGCGGCTGTGTCATCATCCTCTGGCTGCCGGCCGGCAACGATTAGTTCGGCCCGCCCGCCTTCTGCCCCGTTGGCGTCAGGTTTCGGATGGCCGACCATTTTGGTCAATTCGGTGATACAGTCACCGATGTCGTTAATAGCCCAGTCCAGACCGAGTCCTCTGATAGTAACGGCCATCTCTGCGTATGACCACTTGAACCCGAAATCGTGGGTTGCAAAGGTTTGCGCTACCTTATTGGCGTCTGGCACCCAAGTACTCATCAACGAATTGCGATTGACCATCTTGTCCAGCGCCAGCGCCACATAGCACCACGCCGCCTTGCGTAATTCCGACAGCTGGCCGGCGGCGTCATCGGCGCCCACCAGATCCCGAAACGCCTGCACGCAGTAGCCGTGCGCCAGCTGCTGACGGGGATTGAACATATTGCGCCACGGCGACATCCCGTAGGTGATGGGACGATTGTCATCGCCCGGCGGCTTGGGCTCGTCCGGCAAAATGTTATCTGCATCCCACTGGGGCAGCAATTCGGCCAGCCGGGTGGCTACGGCCTCGCCGTTGTCATCCTCCGGACGCGGCTTGGCGAATACCCGTCGGGTTTTGGGCGTCTTGCTTTCCCGCCCGGCTTTAGTCCGGCCCCATTCCTGGTCGCGGTAGATGACGCAGTAAAGCCGGTGCCCCATCCGGCCCGCTTGCGCCTGCTCCGCCAGGTAGCCCTTGGGGCTGGCCGCCCGGCAGGACGGGTAGGGACACCGCGCAATCCCCTGCCGCACCGTCCCCTCCGACTGCTCCGCCGCCCGCTTTACCATCTCAAAATCACACACCCCCTTGCCCTCATCCGGCCACACCCGCACCCCATCCCCTTTGGAGGACAGCCGCCAGTTGGGCGACAGAGGAACTTCCCGACCGCATTCGTAACAGTCAATCGTCCGCGCCCAAAGATATGCCCAAACGTATCTTTGGGCGCGGACGATTCGCGAATTTTTATTTTCGAGGTTGCCGGCGGCATTGGCATTGCCATCGCCATCCGGCTGGGGAACCGCGGGATAAACGCCCGCCAGCAGTTCCGCAACCCGCCCGCGAAACCTGGCGCTGACCGCATCATACTCGGCGCGCAGAGCGTTGCCATACTCCTGCGGCCACCGGCAGGTAGCGTGCAGGATAATCCCGGCCACCGGATTAAGTTCATTGGCGTAAGAGCGCAGCCCCAGCCGCCCCGCCTCAAAAGGAATGCTCCCGCCCCCGGCCGTAACATCCAGCACCACCGGATCAGCGCTCCCCCCGGCCCGGTTCTCCTCAAACCACTCCCGTTCCGCCGGGGTAAGGTTATGGGTAAAAGCGCGGCGATGGTTTTCCCGCCCGTTGGGCCGCTGGGGATTAACATACACGGGTTGCTTCAGACTGACGCCCGTGGCTTTGGCCTTGTCGAGGGCGGCCTGATCGCCCACGATTTCAGGGTAAGTGCCCATAGCGGAAGTGAACATTCCCCGGTCGGCGTCGGCCGGCAGCAGCCCGCCGGCCACCGCGGCGCGGCTAACGACCAGCGGCCGCCGCGCCCACCAGACATGGAGCCAGTTGATGGGCGGCAACGCCGAAGCGGCGTTCCGTTCCCGGATCGCCTCAATCGATATTTCGTTAACCGGCAGCCAATCCTCAATAAGGCGGCGGTCGTAAGCTGTGGGCATTAGCGAGCCTCAGGGTTGTCCTGCTTGTCATTCTGCTTTCGGTTCGCGGGAGTAGATTCGGATTTGGGCGGCTCCCATTTCCGGGGCCGGCCATCTCCGGTCGGCAGCTGCGGTGGGCCGGCGCGGCGCCTGAATTCCAATATCCCGGGGTCTTCGATCAGCGCGGCATCCTCGCCAGAGGGAACTCTCGGGGCCGGCTGCGCGTCCTTGGGCTCTTGCTGATTAGCCATTTCTCACCTGCTTCAGCTTGCGGCGGCTGCGTTTGCGGCTGGCCGGTGTCGTGCCTTCGGTGGGGGGTTCCCAGCGTTTAACTGTGCCGGCCTCAGGGATGGGCGACTTGTCGCGCCTGCCGCCGCGCCGCCGCGCCGTGTCGTCGGACGGCTTTTCGCTCTCGGGGTGGAGAATGCCCCCAATCGTTTCCAGTACCTTGTCCAGGCTCATATTCAGGACTCCCTGGCAATGTGAACTATCCTGCGATACCAGCCGGCATTATGCTGCAAATCTGAGGCATCGGCAACCCACACGGATACGGCAATTGCCGTAACTGCGGCGGGGATTATGAAATCGCAGGTTATCTGGTCCGTCTCGTCGGGTTCAATTGAGTTGCCCGGCGTCGCAGATGCGCGTTCCAATTCCGCCCATGGGAATACGATGTCCGGGGCTTCGCCGGCCTTGGCCGCGTCGGAAAACTCCTTGCGCATTTCCTCAATTGTCTCATCGCCATACGGCGCCAGCGCAGTGACCACCCAATCCACTTGGCCGACGCGACACAGGCCGGTTCCGGTGTTTTTCGCGTTCAGAACGGCGAACACGGCGTCATAGTGTGCACTGACCGGCGTCCTATCTACCTTCAAATCCATACTGAGGCTGGGAATGTGTTCCCGGCTACGCCGGTAGTTGCGATCGGAGATATACAGCGTAACCAGCAGTGCGGCGGCCGTTCCTGCGGAGCCGGTTACCATCCCCAGTTTCCAAACATCGATGGCGGCGATAAAAGGCGGCGGAGATGCGTTGCTCCAGCTATATGCGTTCTGGACGATGCCGACCGTCAAGGCAAAGGCAAGGCACAAGGCGAATATGCCACATACCGCCCAGAGCGGGAACCTGCCGGTCAATGCCGCCCTCCAGGTTCCGATTGCTTTACGCATACATCAGCTCCATTTTCATGGCCCGCAGCGCCTGGCGGGGGCGGCTGTGGTGGTGGCCGGCGCCGTGGCTGCCCACGATTCCTGTTCAGGCTCTTCTTCCAGGAAAAACCCCTCTTCCGGCAGGAAAGCGGTCTGCTCCAGAGGTTCCTCCACCGCGGTAAGCCTCAGCGGATCCGAGAACTTGCCGGTGGCTACGGTGATGAACCTCTCGTCCGTTGGCGACGCCAGCAGCAGCGCCCGCAGGTCCATTGCGCCGCAACGGAAAAGATGCAGGTCTTCGGGTGAAACACCCGTGACCAGGTAGCGTCCGTAATCGCCTTCGGTTCCGACCATAGTGCCGATGTAATGGCCGCCGGTGGCGTCTTGGGCCGCAAAAATCTGTATCCCGTCGTAGTAGTCCAGGACGGTAGTAGGCGTAACGGTTTTCATAGTTGCACCAGTCCAGCTGGCGCCCATTATACCCCGGCGCGCCCCCGCCGTCAAAGCCTACGCCGCCTCTGCCGTCAGCCGTACATCAGCGCCATCGCCCGCAGCACCCGGCGGGGCCGGCTGCGGTTCCGGTGGCAGGCGTACCACCAGGCGCTTTCACAGGCCCCCATATTGGCGACTTCGCCGGCCAGCCGTTGCGCGCGGCCCGTATCCCGTTCCGCCTTGACCACTGCCATCGCCAGCAGCATCTGCGCCGCGCAAAGTTCGCTGACCGCGTGGTACTCCCCCGGCGGCAGGTCGTCGGCCACCGTGCGCAGCCGCTTGCCGTAGTAGTTCCACAGAATAGCGGCAATGTGCGGATAGGCCACATCCCGGTCCCGCCCGGCGAGGG
Source organism: Dehalococcoidia bacterium (assembly GCA_965203195.1). Lineage (GTDB taxonomy): Bacteria > Chloroflexota > Dehalococcoidia > Lucifugimonadales > UBA3495 > Bin87. The sequence goes on from OZ241860.1 coordinate 130,891, forward strand.
ACATAATCCGCCGCCCACCGCCCCGCCGCCCCTTGCGGGCGTAGGTTACGGCGATACGCGCCGCCCCGGTAGCGGTGCGATCCAAATAGACGGCGTGGGTGAGGGCGTCGGTGGCAGTCATTGGGGCAGCGCCTCCGGCAACGGCTCCGGCCTATCGGAAGGATACTTGCAGCGTCACATCGTAGCGGCTGTCCATAGCGGCCACGATGGCGGCGAAGTCGGCGCCGGCGAAAAACTCGATGGCGGCGTCCGGCGCCGGGTTGCCGGCGTACCCGCGCACGCGCTCAAAAGTGCGCTCCCGTTCCCGCCACTGGTCGGGGGTCTGGTCGGCGACGTCGATGCGCACGGCGTCGCTGGCAATAGTCACACGGCAGCGGGCCGGCGCCGCCGCCGCCCCCATCCGGTCCAGCAGCCAGGTCACGGCGGACAGGTCATCGCACATAATGACCAGGCTGTCCACATCGTCCCAGCCGGCGTTGTGCTGCGCCATATGGTCGGCCAGCCGCGTGAAGGCGTAGTCCGCTTTGAAGGTATCGCCGGTGAAATCGGGGATGCCGGGCAGCGCCGGGGCCGGCGCCGGCCCTCTGCCTCCGGCGCTTTCCGCCGGCAGCGGCGGGGGCGAAGGCGGCGCTGGCGCCGGCGGCGGCGCGGGCCGTTTGCCGGGCATCCAGACGCGGCACTCGTCATCCAGAAAACTGCGGTGGGCCTTGTCCGCCGTAATGGTTTCGCCCGTCCCCGTGGCGACTTCCAGGTCGCCGGCCTTGATGGCCGCTACGATGCAGTCGAGGAAAGCAGCGCGGCCCGTCATCATCGGGCGCGCCGGGCTGGCGGTAAAGGAACGATGCAGCTCGGCCAGCGTCATTCCTTCCCTCTCCTGCGCCCCGCCCAGCCGCGTGTTGCTCCATTCCGCCGGGTTCAGGCGCGGGTTGGCCGGGTTCGGTATCTTGTTCCTTTCCGCCAGCTTGCCCAGCACGGCCTCCTGCCCCCGGTTGGCCTTGTCCGTAGCCACCGCGATCTGCTCGTGACGCAGCCCGGGAGCCTGGGGACTGAAGCCCTCGCCGCCGGCGGGGTAGAACAGGTGCGTCCATTTGTTTTGCACCGCCTGGCTGACATCCTTGCCGGCCTGGGCAATTATCTCATCCAGCAGCTGCCGCTGGCGCGCCGGCAGGTTGGAATTTTCCTGCTTCAGGGCCTCGCCGGCCGCGCGGGTCACGATCTGCTCCTGGAGAACCGACAGATCATTGTTGTCGGCCACCAGAAAGACAATGGCGTTTTTGTGCTGGCGGGGGTCATTGCCGCCGCTGCGCCATTCGTACAGCTCGGCCAGAATGTGGGCCTGGGCCGGGGCGTTCCGCCAGTTGAAGTAGTCGGCGGGCATCACCGCCAGCTGGCACTGGTTCCGGTCATCGGCGGCGTTGTCGTTTTTGCCCGGATAAACCTTGAGGCCCAGCGCGTCGCCCTTCCCCCGCGGCGCGGAGTATTCCGCCATAAGGGCGTCTTTCACCCGGTCGGCCAGGTAGTTGGGCGCCCGGAAGCGGTCTTTGCGGTCATTCACCATCCGGCGCACATTGGGTTCGCTGGTAAAGCGGTAGCGACCGCTGGCGGAACGGTTTTCGTCCAGGTACAGGGCGGCGTTGAGGTAGCGGCGCAATTCGCCGGCAACCACGCCGGCGTCATCGGTGCGGATGCCGCCGCCCTCCGCCTCCGGTTGGGGCGCCAGCACGGCGCTGACAATCTCGTGCTCGGTAAGCCCGCTGGCTTCATCGGTGGACAGGCTGCCCAGCATTATGGTGGCCGCGATTTGGGCCCCGCAGCCGGCGCCCATTTTGGCCGCCACGCTGTCCGGCCCGGCCACATCCGCGCCAATGGCCGGAGCGATGCCCTCGTGGTGCAATGTCGCAATCAGATGGTCGCTGATGGGTTGATCCGCGAAATCGGCGTGGTGCGGATGTATCAGCGCATCGCGGCTACCCTGCTCGGCTATGCGGCGGACAATGTTGGTCAGCAGACGGATGGTGCCGCGCACCCGCTGGAAGTCCCGGTTCATCGCCAGCTGCCGCTGGATGATGCGGATCAGCGACGGGTGAAACGGGTAGGCATCCCGGAAACGCGCCTCGGCATCGTGGTCGTCCGGACGGTAGCGTTGCGCGATTGCGGCGTAAGCGGCGGCAGTTTCGTCGGCCGCGTCATCGTCAACGGCGGCAAAGAGCCGGCGGCGCAAGATGGCCGGCAGGTCGGCTTCGGCTGACGGCGTCATTTCGTAGGATTCCCGCGCCAGCGTGGCCGCGATTTCGCCCATAATGTCATCCAGTTGGGCAATGTTGCGCTGGAAAGCGTCATGGCCGGGTTCCGGCGTGGTGACTACCAGCGCCGCCTTGTCGCACTGCGCCACCGCTTCGCACAGCGCGCTGATGCACAGGCCGGCCTTGGCGCCGCCGTGCTCCGGATCGCTGACCACCATCCGCGCCACCCACTCCACCAGTTCGTCAATCAGTATCAAAACCGGGCGGTTGCCGAAAAGATTGGCGAAGTAGGCCCCGCCGGGATCGGACAGGCTGTCATCGTGGTTGCGGATGGCGTCCAGCGCCGCCGCGCCGCCGGCGTGGTAGGCAATAACGCCGGCCAGCGATTTGGCGCGGTTGCCGGCGGCGTCCAGTTTCATTCCGTCGACAACATCGGCGTTCTTGCCGTTGAAACTGACCACGGCCACGCCATCCACAGCCAAGTCAGGGCTGATCAGGTTGTCCGGACTGCTGCGACAGACTTCGGGATGCTTGGCCACAGCGGCCATGGCAATCTGGGTGTGCGTCTTGCCGCCGCCATATACGGAGCTGAAACGGTAGATGCTGGGCTGGCCGCTGGCCTTGCCGTACTTAAGGCGGCTGAAGGCCATGCGGCACGCCCGGGATATGGCGTCCGTAGGATAGGTGGTCTGGAAAAACTCCAGCGCGCCCTGAGGCGTGGCGATTTCTTCGCGCAGGGCGGCATCCAGATTGGCGGCGTAGCTGTCCGCGCTGGCAATGCTGTCGCGGGGCGGACAGGCAACGAGGACGGGTTTCAGTGCCATCGGGTTTGGTCTCCTCTGTCCTTTGCGGCGGTTGCTTCCGAGACGCGTTCCGGTTCCGCCGGATGGCGCCGGCGTGAGTGCCGCCGGCGGTTATTTGGCGGCGCTGTCCTTTATTTTTTGGCGGTGGGATAGTAGCAAGGCGTTGTGCTTGGGTCAACCGATTCCCTGCTGTTGCCGGAGGTCGTTGACACGGCGCTGGCATCTTATAACGGGCTGGATCCGGCGGCGTGCCGGGCCGACCGGGGCTGCGATGCCGTCAAACATTACTCTTGTCTGCTGAAATTGAACATTGCGCCGGTGCTGACACTGGCTGCTATGTTTGTCGGCTGGCGGACGAGCGCCTGGTCGGAGTCGGGAGGCGCTTCCAGGGCAAGGCGCGCCGCAGCGTCAAAGGCTGTCGGATGTGCGCCGGTGAGGTGTAGCTCGACCGCAGTCGGATGCGCGGCTGTTCCGTTACCCGCGCCGGCGGAACAACCCGCCGCGCCGGGAGTTGTGCCGGATGCGCGCAAGTGTGGCGCGTATGTATTCAGAAATCCCTGCTATGGCTACGGCGCTCCGGGCACCGCCTCGGTATTCCGCCGCCATCTAATGACGCCCCGGCACTGGGGGCAGACCCGGTTGGTCATTATCCGGCGTTGCAGGGCCTGCCGGAACCATTGCCGCCCGCAGCCGCACTCGCCCACCCACCGCGGTATGCTGTGCTGCACCCGGTGGCAGCGTTCCCCCATGCAGCCGATTTCCCGCGCCTTGGCCTTCCAGACGGCATCGTGATTATGACGCGGGCCCACAATGGCGTGTGCGATTTCGTGCCGCACCGTATCCTCAACCTCGGCGCGGGTGGCGCGGCGGCAGTAGCTCACCGAAAGGTCAATGCGCTTCTCCCGGTAGCGGCACACGCCGGCGCGGGACGGCGCCAGGTCAAACCCGAAAGTCCACCCCCGCCCCAGCCGCCCGGCCGCTTGATGCTCCGCCAGCAGCCGCCGCGCCAGCTCCTCGACTTCCCGCAGCGTGCATTCCGAAGGCGGAGCGCTTTCAACAGCCACAATCGCCCCGTAAGGCACCGTCCACTCCACGCCGGCCGCATCGCCATCGCCCCCGTCCCCGCCGGCCCGCGCCATCACCACAGCGTGGCGGGCTTGAATACGCGTCACCGTGCCCCGCATTTCAGTGCCGCCCCGCCCGCGAAAACGCACTACGCTGCCGGCCGGACAGGCGGCGCCGGGGAAATCGGCGGTGATTCCGGCGCTTCGTTTTTCCGGCATACCTGGTAGCGAATCCGTCAGTTACGCGGATCCGGCGTCAGCCGCCGGCAATTTGCAACATTGCGCGCAATTCGGCAGGCCGGACAAGTCGTCGCCGGGCGCCAAAATGAGCTCCCTTCAAGCCGGGCGCAACCAGGCAAATCGGGGATATTTTAGCGCCAGGGTGGATACTAAATACGTTGTTGTCCAGCGTTACGCGCATCACGGTTGCGAGTAGCCGCGCGCCCAGGCAATGGCGTCAGCTACATCGGCATCTGTAATCCCCTGCGCTTCCAGCTTGTCCCGCACGGCATCCGCCGAGGGCAGCCGCATCGGGATCAGCACAATCCGGTCGTCCTCGCAAACCACCTTGAAACATTCCACATCCGGGAAATGGGCCGTGGCCTCCTCCGGGATGACCAGCCGGTTGCCATTGCCCGTCATCGCCAGCATCCCGGTAAAGCCCGGTATTCGCAACGTTCCCAGACGCTCGGTCTCTATAACCATAACCATCAGGTATCCTCCTTTCGCGGTAAGCCTATGCCGCAATCCTGATTGAGGATAATATACCACAAAGCGCCTGGAATGGAACGGAATTGCATCCCCCGGTCTGGCGCCGGCGCATAGCAAAACAAACCTTTTCGGGCGCCAGCCGGCCGCCTACCGCCGCTGCGCCCCAACATCCAGCCCGCCGTACTGCAAGACAGGATATTGCCCCGGGCTACCAAAGTCCCAAGGCTCGTCGCCCTCCCCGTCGCCGTCCAGATCCAGGTTCCAGTCCGCATAAATGCCAGTGTAGCCGGTAGGCGACTGCAATTCGGCAGTAGTGTGGCCCACTCCGCCATAACTGCTGCCTTGCCCGCTGGCCTGCGTATCCCAGTAGCTGTCGGTAATGGCGCCGCCTTCGTCATACCCAACCAGGCCGCCAATGTAGAAAGCAGCGACCGAGATGGATACCCGCCCGGCGGCGTAGCTGGTGGTGATGGCGCCATTTTCGTTCCTTCCGACGAGGCCGCCAATGTCATCACCGCCGCCGGACACACTGCCCATAGCGTAACTGGCGCTGATTGTGTTGCCGGATTGTTCCCCGACCAGACCGCCAACATAGTTATCGCCGGACACGTTGCCCGTGGCGTAACTGCCGCTGATTGCGCCGCCGTTGCTGCTCCCGATGAAGCCGCCGACAGAGTCACTGCCGGATACACTGCCTATGGCGTAACTGGCGCTGACCGTGCCATCGCTGCTCCCGATGAGGCCGCCAACATGGTCATTGCCGGACACGCGGCCCGCAGCATAATTGCCGCTGATTGTGCCGCTGCTACTCCCGATGAGGCCGCCAACATAGTCATCGCCGGACACGATGCCCATGGCGTAACTGCCGCTGATTGTGCTACCGCTATTCCACCCGACCAGACCGCCAACATCCGTACCGCCGGACACGCTGCTCGTGGCGTAACTGTCGCTGATTGTGCCGCTGTTACCCCCAACCAGACCACCAACCCAGCGTCTGCCGGACACGCTGACCGTAGTGTAACTGTCGCTGATTGTGCCGCCGTTGCGGCTCCCGACGAGGCCGCCAACAGAGTAATCGCCGGACACGCTGCCCGTGACGTAACTGTCGCTGATTTCGCCGCCGCTGCTGCCTCCGACCAAACCGCCAGTGCTGCGATAACCGGACACGACAGCAAATACAATGCCAACCTGTTTGATGCTGCTGTCCGAAGCATACCCGAACAAGCCTACATAATAGTCCTCGCGCCGGTTGGTATAGTTGATATACAAATTGGCGATGGTGTGATTGTTGCCATCAAAATCGGCAGTGAACTTATGCCTTGCATCCCCAATCGGAATCCACCCCGCCCCATCGTTCCAATAGGTGTCGCCCTCATCAGCCGCCCCGTTCCCGTTGGTGTCAAAGTCCAAATCGGCCACCAGCTCGTAGCCGGCGCAACCGGAGTCCGGACAGCCCATCCCCACCATCGCCTCGGGAAAAGCGGCGGCGTAGCCCGGTGCCGGCGACGCCCCGTCCCCGTTCAAATCGGCGCGGATGGCAGCCAGCTGCGCCAGGTTGGACACCTCAATCAACCCGTCCCCGTCGGCATCATAGCTGCGCCCGCCCACGCCCCCGGCAACCGGCGTGGACATCGGCGTCGGGGTCGGCGTGGGCGCCGGCGTTGCGGTGGGCGTAGGCGCCGGCGTCGCCGTTGGCGCAGGCGGCGCCGGGGTAGCCGGCGGCTCCGGGATAGGCTCGCCGCCGCCCCCGGCCGGGCAGGACGCCACGCCCGCCGGCGTCAGGTAAGCCCATTCCGACCAGGCCCCCGCGCCAAAACGCTGCGCGACGCTGGCCACAATAAACGCATAATCCCGCCCCGGAACCAGCCCCGTTATGGTGTAAGTCGTCTGCCCCCGGTTAGCGACATCGGCAAAGACGAAAGCGTCCAGCCACTCCCGACCCTCGGCCCGTACCGCCGGAATATCGTCCATAGCCACCCACCCGATGCGGTAGAAAGCCGCCCCGTCCACCGCGTCCCACGCCATGACCACGGCGCCGGCGGTTGCCCCGTCGGCGGCTCGCGCATTGGTAGGCGCCGCCGGCAGTGGCGCGTCATTATGCGCCCCCGCCGGCGTCAGGCCGGCTACCAACGCCGCCGTAGCCAGCAGCAAAGCCGCCAATCCCCAGACGATAACCGGCAGTTTGAACATTCCCGAATCTACCTCTGTACAGGTACAGCGTTTCATACCGCGCTGGCCGCGTTGAACCCGTAGCCAAGCCCGGCGCCGGCCGCAATATATCACGGCGCCGCCCCTGCCGGCAAAAGCCGCCGCAGCCTCCGTTTGACCGGATAGCGCCGCCCCCCTATAATCAGCCGGCGTGATGACAGACTATACCGGCAGCGCCCGGCGCCGCCCCCGCGTCTTTTACGGATGGTGGGTTGTCGCCGCCGCATCCGTCTTGGGAATGTTCGGGAACGGCTCCATTTCCCAGGGGTTCCCGCGCTTTTTTACGCCCATCCGCACCGACCTGGGCCTGACGAACACCCAGATGTCGCTGGTGTTCAGCCTGGCGCGGGCCGAGGGCAGCGCCGGCGGCCCCCTGGTGGGCTGGGTGGTCGACCGCTTCGGCGCCCGCCCCATGATACTGGCCGGCGGCCTCCTCGCCGGCGTCAGCACCATCCTGCTCTCTCGGGCCGACACCTACTGGGAGCTGCTGGTTCTGTTCTCCTTCCTCATCTCAATGGGCAAAAGCGCCGGCTTCGGGCAAACCCTGATGGCCGCCGTCAACCAGTGGTTCATCCGCCGCCGCGCCGTAGCGATGTCCACCCTGATGACCTCCTTCGCCGGCGGCGGCGCCTTCGTCGTCCTCCTGCTGGACTGGGGCATCCGCGGCCTCGGCTGGCGCGACACGGTGTTCTGGACGGGCGTATTCATCGTCCTCTTGACCCTGCCCATCGCATTCATCATCCGCAGCCGCCCCGAGGATGTAGGGATGCGTCCCGACGGCGACCCGCCCCCGGACGCTGCGGCCTCGGGCAGCGTTCCCGGCGCGCCCGGCCGGGCCCTCCGCGAAACCGGCTTCACCTTCCGCCAGGCCATTCGCACCCGCACCTACTGGCTGATTATGGTCGGCGCCATCATCCGGGTATCGGCCACCAACGGAATGCTGGTGCATATCTTCCCAATAATGGAACTGCGGGGCGTGCCGGAAAGGGAAGCCTCTATGTGGGTAGCCGCAATGTTCTTTCTGGGCATACCCCTGCGCTTTGTGATGGGCGTAACCACCGACAAGTTCCGCGGCAACATCCTGCTGGCCGCCGGAATGGTCGTCGGCGCCGTCGGAATGGGCGGCCTGTGGATCGGGCCGGGCCTACCCGGCCTGCTGCTGTTTGTAGTCGGCATCGCCATCGTGGAAGGCATCACTTCCGTCAACTGGCTGATGCTCAGCGACTACTACGGGCGGGCGCGTTTCGCCACCCTGATGGGCTTCATGAGTCTGTTTATGAATGTGGGGATGTTCATCTCCCCCTACGCCGCCGGGCGTGTGGCGGACCTTACCGGCAGCTATTACATCATCCTGGCGGTATTCACGCCCTTGTATCTGGTGAGCGCTCTGGCCTTTCTGCTCTCCACCCGCCCCAGCCCCCCGCCCAGCTCCCGCCGCCGCTGGCTGGGCGCCGAAGCCGGCGCCGGCGCGCACCGCCCACCGGCTCCGGCCGCCCCGGCGGCCACGGGCGGCGCCGGCAACTGACGCCCGTAAAGTTCCGGTGCCGGTAATCCTGCCCGGCCGCGCCGCAAAACCCAAATCCGGCGGCCGATGGGTATGACCATCGGCCGCCGGATTCTACGGATGCTGGACTTTACGGGGAACAGACGCCGGGCGACTGCCGGCCCGGCGTTGCCTGCTAGCCTTCCTTCAGCGCCGGAATCACCTTCGTCCCCAGCAGCTCCACCGAGCGCATCACATCCTCGTGGGCCATATGCCCCTCGTTCCCGTAGATGAGAATGTACCCCGGCTCCAGGTCGTTCTTGATGTGCCGCAGCTTCTCCGCCACCGTCTCCGGGCTGCCCACAATGATGTTGTACGCCGCCTGCAAATCCTCGTAGGTCATCCGCCGCCCCATCGTCCCCGTCCCAATCAGCGGACGGGACATCTTGATCCGCAGCGCTTCCCGGGACTGGTACCCCGGCGGGTCATTGAACTCAATCGGCCCCCGGTTCCGGTGGTTCTCCGTCCACAGGAAAGTCCGTCCGATTTCCTGCGCCTTCTCGTCCGTGTCCGCCACCAGACACCGGATCAGATAGCCGAAATGCTCCGGCCCCGCTTCGTAGCCCTCCTCCGCGGCCGTCTCGTGGTAAATCCCCTTCAGCTGCTTGGTCAGATCCAGCAGCGACCCCAGATTCATATAGGGGTAGCGATGCTTCGCCGCCCAGATGACCGACTCCGGGCTGCCCGTCCCGGGGAACCACACCGGCGGGTGCGGCTTCTGCATCGGCACCACCCACGGGTTGACCATCCGGTGCGGCCAGTACTCCCCTTCCCAGCGGAACGGGCCGGGCGTCGTCCAGCACTTCACAATCAGGTCGTGGGCCTCCTCAAAGCGCGGCCGGTTTTCCGTGGGCGGATAGCCCGCGTGCAGGGTCTCCACCGCGGTGCCACGCACAAAACCGGATATGATGCGCCCCCCGCTGATGCAGTCCAGCATCGCGATTTCCTCGGCCATCTTGACCGGATCGTTGACCGCAATCACATTCCCCAGCATGGCGATCTTCGCCCGCCTGGTGCGCTGGGTAATCACCGCCGCGTCCACATTCACCGACGGCTTCATGCACCAGTAGCTGCTGTGGTGCTCGTTGGACATAATGCCATCGAACCCCACCTCATCGGCCAGCTGGTACTGGTCATGGTAGTTGGAGTAGAGAACGTGCGCCTTCTCCGGGTCAAAGTAGGTGTTGGGAAAGTGCATCCGCCCCGACTCGTAGGAAGCCAGGTCATCCTCGGTGACATGGCCGTAGGGCTGTTCGGAAAACCAGAAAACCTCAAGTTCGTGCGCCATAATGCTTGCTCCTTCTGCGGCGGTGTCGGGCGGGTTGACGGGCGGTTAGGCAGGCGGACGGACGGTTAGGCGGGTTGGCGGGCAATCGCCTGGCGTCTGCGTCGTCCCCCGTGTCCGTGGCCTCCGGCCGGGTTGCACGCGGCCCCGGCTACAGGCGATCCAGGAAACTGGTGACGGCGGCAACGAACTCGCCCCGCTTCTCAATGGCCGGCGAGTGGCCGCACTGGTCAATAATCGCCAGCTGGCTGCCGTTGATAGCCTGCTGGAACAAGTGGCCGCATTCCACCGGAATGATGGCGTCCTGGTTCCCCCACACAATCAGCGTGGGCGTGTCCACCCGCGCCAGCGTGTGCGGCAGGCTGGGATTGTGCAGGTAGGGCTTCCAGCACAGCTGCGACGCCGTAATGGCGTTGGAATGAACCACCAGCTGCTCCTCCGGCGTCAGCTCCCGCGCGTACTGTTCGTAATTCGGCACCTGCGCCGGGTCATGGAACCGCTGCTGTAGCCGGGTGCTGGCGGAGACCATGAAAATCTCCGCAATCTCCCCCTCCCTGGGCTTGATGCCGGCGGCGTCCACCAGAACCAGCGCGTGGATGTTGTGGTCGTCCATGGCCGCCATCTCGGCCGCCACCCAGCCGCCCATTGACGACCCCATCAGGATGACATCATCCAGCCCCAGGGCCTCAATCATCATATGGTTGAAATGGGCCACATCGCTGATGGTTTTGACCCAGGCCGGCGCCTCGGTGCCGTTGAAACCGGGCTGGCTGGGTGCAAAGACGGTATATTCCTCGGCCAGGTCATCGTGATAAGGCTGCCAGCCGGAGGAGCCGCCGGCGCCATGCAGAAAGACGATGGGGCGGTATCCGTCGCCGCCGGAGTACATTTCCACCGCAGTGCCGTTCACATTCACGGTAGTGCGGGAACCGTTGTTGCTGGTCATAGGCGCGTTCCTGTTGCCAAAGTGAGGATGCCGCTATTCTGTTACAGGGGTAGCCATATGTCAAGGCAACGCCCCCGCCGTCGGCCGACCGTACAGCATCGCCAGCAGCTCGCCGGGAATCAGGCGCTCCCGTATCGGGTCAACCCCGAACTCCAGCTCCTCCAGCGCGCTGGCTCCCAAAATCGAGCGACTGCCGGGGCGCCCGAAAATCACGGCCAGAATTTCGCTGCTGCCGGCAACTTCCAGACGCGCTTCGCCAATGGATACGGCGACTATCCTGTCGTCCGCAGTGCGGACGCGAGCTTGTCTGGTGGGAGTGATGCTCAGGCGGGCCAGCAAATCGACCGGCGCCATACTATAGCTGGCGCCGGTATCAACAAGGGCCGCCACGGTTTCGGAGACGCCGGCATCCGGCCCGGTTATCGTCATTGGCACTCTAAACAGCCCCATCCGGTTCTCCGCTTGCCGCCGATTGCTCGCCGGCGGTCAATATGTCCGCCATAGCGTCGCCCGGGATTCGCAATTTGGCGGGAATGAGGCGGCCGTTGTCAACGTCGACTTCCAGTAACAGCGCTGACAACGCAGTGCGCCCCAGAATGGGGCAGCCACCGGCCGGTCCGAACAGGACGGAGATGGTAGCGCAAAAGTCGTCCCCGAAGTCGTCCTTATGAGACTCTTTATCATCGTCTGATCTGCGCAACCGGGCCCTGGCGTTGCCCCGAGGCAGGTCAATCACACTGCTGCGTCCGCCAGGCGAAATGCCCAACCGCGCCAGCGTGTCGGCCGGTATGACGCTGTGCAGGACGCTGTTGTCCACCACGGCGTCCATAGTCTCGGAAAGCCCGGATTCGATCCCGGTAATGGTCACCGGAACTGTGAATGCGCTCATATCCCACCTCAACCCGCGTTGGACAGCAGACTGCCCACGGCGCGGGCCACCAGGTTCGCCGCCATCGGCGCCTTGTAGCCATTATCCCGCAACGGGCGCGGCTCGGCGATCGCCACCGCCCCGGCCTCCGCCGGCGCCACCGCCGACACCCGACGGCCCACCAGATACCCTTCCGCGCCCGCCGCCCGGTAGGGCTTCGGCGCAACCCCGCCCAGAACCACCGACGCCCGCCGTATTACGCCGTCCGTCGCCGACACGACAGCGGCCACGCTGACCAGCGCAAAATCGCCCGACTCCCGTTCCCGCGCCTTTAAATAGACGCTTTCCGTACCCGCCGGCAGCGGCGGCAGGCTTACGTCAACAAGGATTTCACCCGGTCGCAGAACATTCTCCCGCGTCAAATCAACGTCCGGCCCGGTGAAATAATCCGCAATGGGCAGCCGCCGCACTGCCCCGTCCCCGGACGCGATGCTCGCCGTCGCCCCCAACGCCGTCAGGGCCACCGCCGTATCCGAAGGATGCACAATAAAACAGCGGTCGCCGCCGGTAATGCACAGATACTTGCTCACTCCCGCCAGCGCGTAGCAGCGGTCGCCGCCCCGCTTCAGACACACCGTCAGAGGATGCCGGTAGTACCAGCAACGCGGCCGCTGGTTCAGGTTGCCGCCCAGCGTCCCCAGGTTCCGCACCTGCGGCGTCGCCAGGCCGCCCGCCGCCTGCGCCAGCGCCGCGTACCGCCGGCGGATGCTACCGTCGGCGGCTATGGCGGCAATGGTGGTCAGCGCGCCGATATGAACGCCGCCGTCCGCCGTCTCGCTGACGCCCCGCAGCCCCGCATCGGCCACGCCGTCCAGCGCCACCAGCATGGCCGCCGCCGCCGTGCCGTCCCGGATTTCCGACAACAGGTCGGTGCCGCCGGCAATGAGCGCCGCCTCTCCCGCCGGCGCCCCGGCCAGCAGTTCGCACGCCTCGGCAATGGTATCGGGCTGTCGCAGTTGAAAAGTCATGCCAAATGCCACCTATCCGGCCGGCGCCCGGGCCAATGCATCCAGAACCCGGTCCGGCGTAATGGGCAAGCGGGTAAAACGCACGCCAATGGCGTCATACAGGGCGTTGGCAATCGCCGGGGCTACGCCCACCGCAGGCACTTCCCCCAGGGCCTTCGCCCCCATCGGCCCCACCGGGTCCACCACATCGGCGAAAATCACCGCAATGTCGGGATAATCCTGGATGGTTGGGCTTTTGTGCTCCAGATAGCTCCCGTTGAGCGTTACGCCCGTCGGCGCATCCGTAACCAGTTCCTCGCTCAACGCAAACCCCAGCATCTGCGAAACCGCCCCCTCAACCTGGTTCAGGGCCGTGCGCGGGTTGATAATCCGCCCCGAATCGTGGGCGGCCACATAACGCGACACGCGCACTTGCCCGGTGGCGGTGTCAACTTCAACCTCGCAGAAATGCGCCCCAAAAGAGTTGACGATGTAATCAGGGCTGCCGGGCGTGACCACCGCTTCCGCCGCCAGTTCATCCGGCCCGGCCCGTCGCGCCAGCTCGGCGTAACCAATCCGCCGCGCCGGGTCGCCGCTGACAAACACCGCGCCGTTGCCGATGGACAGGGCGGCGGGGTCGGTTTCCAGCCGGCCCGCGGCCGCCTCCAGCAGTTTCCGGCGCAAAATTTCCGCCGCTCGCAGCACCGCCGTTCCCGTGGAAAAGGTCGCCGTAGAGCCGGCGGTAATCGGCGCATTGGGCGTGCTGTCGGTATCCGCGAACACCGGCACAATGTCATCATAGCCCACCCCCAGCGCGTCCGCAGCCAGCTGGCACAGCACCGTAACCGCCCCCTCCCCCACATCAATCAGGCCGCTGACCAGCTGCGCCTTGCCGTCCGGCCTGATGCCCAGAGCGGCCGCCGATTCGGAACCCACGCCCCCCCGGTAGATCATCATGCTCATCCCCCGGCCCCGGCGGAGCAACGGGTTGGCGGGCTCGACGCGCTCCAGCGGCGTATCCCACCCGATTTCCTCCGCGCCGCGCCGCAGGCATTCCTCCAGCCCGTTGCTGGAAAAGGGAATGCCCCCCTCAACGGGCTGCCCGTCCACAATCTCATCCGGCGGCGAAAGACGCGGCCCGGCCTGCCCTTCCGGCGGCACATAGTTGCGCAGCCGGAACTCCAGCGGACTCATCCCGATGGCCTCCGCCGCCCGGTCAACCAGCGTTTCCAGCGCAAAATGACCCTGGGGCGCCCCCAGCGCGCGGTAGCTGCCGGACACGGGCTTGTTGGTAGTCGCCGGCCGGGCGTCAAAGCGCGCGTTGGGGCAGCGATACAGATACAGCATCCCCTGTCCGGTGCGGCGGGCCACGCCGGGAGCGGACGCCTGGTAAGCCCCCGAATCCATCACCGCATCGCCGTGAATGGCGGTAATATCGCCTTCGCGCGTTACGCCCATCCGCAGCTTGATGCGTCCGCCGTGCCGGGTGCGCCCGGCCACAAACTCCTCCTCGCGGCTGTACTCAATTCGCACCGGACGCCCGGCCCGCCGGGACAGCAGCGCCGCCAGCGCCGCCAAGCGCGACTCGTCCTTGTTGCCGTACCCGCCGCCCATATTCGGGCCAATGACCCGCACCCGGCCGACGTCAACTGCCATCGCCTGCGCCAGGGCGGTCCGGTCAACATGAACGCCGCGGGTGGATTTCCACACGGTAAGCCGGCCGTCCGCGTCCCACGAGGCCAGTGCGGCGCGCGGTTCCAGTGGCGTGGCCGAATGGGTCGGCAGATAGCAGGTCTGCTCCAGAATAATGTCGGCGGCGGCAAACCCGGCGTCAACATCGCCCCGCTGCAACGCCAGAGGCTCGGCAATGGCCAGGTTGCCGTGCGGATGTATCGCCGGCGCCTCCGGCTCCAGCGCCGCCACCGGATCCGTCACAAAGGGCAGTGGCCGATACTCCACCCGCACCAGCTGCGCCGCCGCGCGGGCTGTGTCCAGGTCATCGGCGGCCACCGCCGCCACTTCGTCGCCCACAAAGCGTACGCGGATGTCCAGCAGGGGCAAATCCGGGGCCAGGCGCGCCGCCGGCGCATCGGCCGGCGTAACTGCGGCGCGCACGCCGGCCAGCGCCAGCGCCGGCCCGGCGTCCACGCCCAGAATGTCGGCATGGGGATGCGGGCTGCGCACAATCACCCCGTGCAACATTCCCGGCAGCGCAATATCGGCCGAATACAGGGCGGCCCCGGACAGCTTGTCCCCCAGCTCCCGGCGGGGGACGCTGCGCCCAACGACAGCAGGGGATGGTAGCGGCGCGGTAGTAGTAGCGGTCATAATGCACCAATCAGAAAGGGCTCTGGTTTTGAAAACGGGATTGCAGTTCGTCCTCAGGCAAGTTCTTTAATTCCTCAATTATCAACTGGCAAATCTGCATCCCGGGATGCAGACGACATACGAATGGGCCGACATTGGCGATTTCCAGCCGGATATGGCCGCGAAAGCCGGCGTGTATGGTCGGAGCGCTCTGGTGTATCGACAGGCCCAGACGGGCAATGGAACTCTTGCCTTCCACCCGCGCCGCCAGATTGAGAGGCACGGACACCTGCTCCAGGGTGTAAGCCAGGGCAAAGGCTTTCGGCGGCATATCGATGTGCGAACCTGGTGGCACATTGACCGCCCGGCCATACCGTTGCGCCACGGCTTCCGCATTCGCCGTCGCCGCGTGTACCAGGATCTCGGTTCCATCCGGCGGGGCGTCAAAAACATTGAACCGGCTGTCCAGGCGCAAATCCACGGCAGAGGTGGAGAACTGGGAACGGGCCGGCCGCGGCGCGATGACCAAAGCGCCGGCTTCCAGGGCCTTCCTGAGGTCGCCATCGCTGTAAATCATCACCACCAGCCTTTGAGCGCTACATCATGGTTCTCTTTGGGGATGAAAATGTTGGGACCGGACATCAGCGTCTCATCCGGCAGCCGAACCAGCCACCGCCCGTCATCAAAATCCGCCACGATGAACGCTTTGAGCCACTTGTGCTCCTCGTTGACCGAATAATCCGGCATCCAGCCCCCGTATTCTTTGTCGCCGATGACGAACTTGACGAACCTCTCGTCGGGCATCATTCCAGGACCGACATAGGTCAGCCGGATTTTAACCCCCTCCGGTTCCTCCCGGTCGTGTCCCCACTCAATTTTGTCGCCAGCCATTCCAAAGCCCTCCCGTTCAACGGTGCCTGCGCGGTATGTAGCGTCAACGATGCCTCCGCAGTGTACACCGTCAATATAGTAACTTGCGCCGCAACCGTCAATGCGCCCGCCCGACGTGCCCAAGCCATCGCCGCCGCATTCCGACCGGATTGCGGGCCACACTCCGGCGCCGGCCGGCGGATTGCCGCCAGCCCCGGCCTTGCCATCGCCGCCGACCGGACGCCCGCCGCAATTTGACTTGCCCCCGCCATAATGCTACATTCATCCCCTACAATCGAATGCCTCACGCAATTCTGGCGGGAGCTCGGGCAAACCGGGCTGAGAGGGTGGCCGATTTCGTCGCCGACCGCTGTACCACCCGGGTAATGCCGGCATCGGGACAGCAGACCGCGCCGACGATGTTCCGCCGCCGGGTTCCGCCCCGGCGGTTTCGTAAATTAAGCGCCGGCGCCGCATTGCGCCCCATCCTATCCTATCCCACCGTAGCGCAATGCAACGCCGGGTCACAGCACAGGCAGGAGAGTAGCAGCCATGGCCGATGAACTGATGATTGGGGGCGTAACCTTCCGCTCCCGCCTCATTGTTGGCACCGGACGGCACCGGACCATGCAGGATATGGTCGATTCCCTGGCCGCCTCCGGCGCGGAAATGGTCACCGTCGCCATCCGGCGACTGGACCTGGACAACCCGGAACAGAACATCCTGGAGCATATCAACCTGGACCAGTATCGCATCCTGCCCAACACCGCCGGCTGCCGCACCGTGGACGAAGCCCTGTTCGTCGCCCGCCTGGGCCGCGAAGTCGCCCAAACCGATTTCGTCAAGCTGGAAGTCATCCCCGACGCCAAATACCTGTTCCCCGACCCCAACGGCACCCTCCAAGCCGCCCGCCAGCTGGTCCAGGAAGGCTTCAAAGTCCTGCCCTACATCCACGCCGACCCCGTTCTGGCGAAAAACCTGGAGGACGCCGGCTGCGTCACCGTTATGCCCCTCGGCTCCGCCATCGGCTCCGGCCAGGGCATCCACACCAGCGAGGAAATCCGCATTATCCTGGAAAACGCCACCGTCCCCGTGGTCGTCGACGCTGGCCTCGCCGTCCCCTCGGACGCCGCCCGGGCCCTGGAAATGGGCGCCGACGCCGTGCTGGTCAATACCGCCATCGCCCAGGCCCAGGACCCGGCCCTGATGGCCGACGCCTTCCGCAAGGGCGTGGCCGCCGGACGCCAGGCGTTCCTCGCCGGCCGCATCCCCGTCCGCACCGAAGCCATCCCCAGCAGCCCCCCGGCCGACGTCCCCGAGCCGGTAGCCGCCGACTAACCCCGCGCGCCGGCCGGCCACAGCCCCTGCGCCGGCGCCGCATTATCGCTATGACGGCAACCCTGCCCTACCCCTGCCTCTGCCTCGTAACCGACCGGAGCGTCTGCCCCCCGGAGCAGCTGCCGGCGCGGGTTGCCGCCGCCGTCGCCGGCGGCGTCGACCTGGTGCAGCTCCGCGACAAGGAACTGCCCGGCGGCGCCCTGCTGGCTCTCGCCTCCCGGCTCCGGCCGGTTATGCCGCCCCACGCCCACTTGCTGGTGAACGAGCGCGCCGACGTAGCCCTCGCCGCCAATGCCGACGGCGTACAGCTGGGCGAAGCCGCTCTGCCCACCGAATCCGTGCGCCCCATCATCGGCGCCGACGCCTTGATTGGCCGCTCCGTGCATTCCGTGGCCGCCGCCGTGTCCGCCGCCGCCTCGGGCGCCGATTTCCTGCTGGTGGGAACAATGTTCGCCACCAGCTCCCATCCGGGAGCGGAACCCGCCGGCCCCGACCTGCTGCGCCGCATCGCCGCCGCCGGCGTCCCCCTGCCTATGATCGCCATCGGCGGCATCAACGCCGGCAATGCCCCAGCCGTAATGGACGCCGGCGCCCACGGCGTCGCCGTCATCACCAGCATCCTCGCCAGCCCCGACCCCGCCGCCGCCGCCCGCCGCCTCAAGGCCGCCATCACGGCCCGCGCCCGCCCCGGCCCCCGCCGGCGCGCCCAACCACAGGCACAGGCACAGGCACAGGAGGCCAACGCCGTATGATTACCCTCAAAGTGAACGGCAAGCCCCGCGCAATCGACGAGGGGCTGGACCTGCAATCTTACCTGGCTACCATTGATGTCAATATGCGGTTCATCGCCGTTGGCTACAACGGCCAGGTCATCCGCAAAGAGGACTTCGCCGCCGTCAAGCTCAACCCCGGCGACGCCTTGGAAATCGTGCGCCCCGTGGGCGGCGGGTAGCAGCCCGATGCCCAACCCCGCCTCCCGGGCCGGCAACGCCGGCGACAACGCCGATGCCAATGCCTGCCCTGACGCCCTGGCCGACCTGCTGGCCGGCATCGCCGACGCCCATCCCGACCGCCTGGCCGCCTGGGTACGCAACGAGCCCGGGCATTGGGGCTTCTTCGCCGGCCAGGCCGTGCTGGCCGTCCGCCGCCTGCTCGGACGCCGTCTGGAGGAGCCCGAGCGACGCTTCGTCTGGCATCAGATGTGGCTGATCCTGCAAGAACGCCGCCGCCGGGCCGAGCGTTAGCCCGGCCGCCGCCGTCCCCGGCCGGCAACCGGCACGGAGACGGCGGCAAGCCATCCTACCCAACCACGGCGATGGACTCGATCTCCACCACATAAGCCGGGTTCGCCAGCTCGTTTACCACCAGCAGCGTGCTGGTGGGCGGGTTCTCCGCGAACAACTCCCCCCGCACCTTCCGCACCGCCGCCGCGTGCTCAATCCCCGTCACATAGGTGGTCGTCTTTACGATGTCCGCCAGGCTGCCGCCCGCCGCCGCCACCGCCACTCCGATGTTGCGCCAGATCTGGCGCGTCTGCGCCTCCGCGTCCCCCGCCCCGACCACATTGCCGCTCTCGTCCTGCGACACCATGCCGGCAATGTACACCGTATTGCCCGCCTTCACCACCGCCGTAAAACCCGACGGCGACGGGTCCGCAATCCCCCCGGGGTTCATATAAACGATGTCAGACATTGGAAAACCTCCTGTTGATCGCTTGCTCGCGATTGGCAGCGAAACCGCGGACGCCGCCGTCACCGCTATTATTCAATGCTGGTGGCGGCCGCGCCTCGCCCGGCCATTATACACCCGACCACGCCGCCTCCGCCCGGTCGGCCCGCGGCGGACGGCGCGGCGGGCTGGCCAGAAACACCATCAGCCCAGCCAGCGCGTACAGCCCCATCAATACCACAAACACCACCGTGTAGCTGTCCGTGAACTCCCCCAGCAGCGTCCCGAAAGACGGCGCCAGCCCCAGCGCCGTGGTCTGCACCGGCCCCAGCCAGCCCAGTATCGCCCCGAAGGAACCCCGCCCGTAATACTGCGCCAGCAGCATATGCTCCAGAGTGCCTACCGTGTTGGAAAACACCCCCCACGCGATGGCGAAAATGTACGCCGTGAACGCCGAATCCACCACCGTTATCAGGTACAGCTGCGACAGCACCGCCCCGCTGATGGTCAGGATGATGCAGGCCCGCGGCCCCAGTTTGTCCGCCAGCATTCCCCAGCCCAGGGTCGTAACCGCCAGCGCCGCCCCCAGGCTGGCCACCCGCGTGGCCTCCCCCCGGGACAGGCCGGCTTCCTCATAAAGATACGGCGCCAGGATGTACCCCACGCCGGCCGAGGCCAGCACCGCCAGCACCGCCATCATCGCGATGCACCAGTATGCTCGCGTCCGCATCGCTTCCCCCGCCGTCCAGCTGAACTCCGGCGCATCCGCCGCTGCCGCCCGGCCCCGGCGACCGCGCCCTCTGCCGGACGCCGCCGGCGCCCCCGGGCTCTGCCCCTCCGGCGCCCCCGCCGCCGGCGCAGCTACCGGCTCCGGACGCGCCCCGTCCGGCAGCAGCCCGATTTCCTCGGGACGCCGCCGCATTATAATGAACACCGGAATCGCCAGCAGCAGCGTGAAAATCCCCAGATACCCGTAGGCCGCCCGCCACCCCCGGCTCAAGGCAATCAGCGTAATTATCTGTATGTTCACCGCCCCGCCAATGGGCCGCGACATACCCGAAATCGCCAGCGTAATGTTGCGGCGCCGCCGGAAAAAGTTGACCGTCGCCGTGCGCGGCACCACGCCAATGAGAAAAGGGTTGCTGATGGCGCGCCCGATGATGTAGGCCACAGAAAAGGCCGGCAGCGCCGAGGTCTGCGACAGCGCCACCAGCGCGCCGCCCACCACCACCAGTCCCAGCGCCACCAGCAGACGCGGCCCGTAGCGGTCCGCCAGAAAGCCCGCCAGCGGCGCCAGCGCCCCCGAACACCAGGTGCCGGCCGTAACCGCTATGGAAAGAGTGCTGATCTTCCAGCCCGTATCCTCAACAATATGCACCTGGATGGCGCCCAGCACCACCTGCGACACGCTGGAACCCGCCGCCGTGGACAGCGACGCCATCCCCAGCACCAGCCAGCCGTAATAGAACGGCGTCGGCGGCCGCCAGGCCAGCAGTTTGCGTAAAAAAGAAGTTTGCAGAGCGCAGCCTCGCAATGACAGCAATCCGGGAGCGTAATCCGCGCGCAATAACCCGGCCGGCGTCGCCCCCGGCGTTGTCCAGTTGCGCCGCCGGCGTCGGCGGAATTGTCCCGCCAACTATACTCCCATCGGCGCCGCAGGTAAAACCGGCGCCCGCCCCTGCGCCGCGCCAGCCCGTGCCGCCAAACCGCCCGCCATCCCGGCGCCAGCCGGCATCCCCATCGCCGCGCATCCCCCCGCCCGGACGCCCGCATTCCGGCCTCCGCCACGCCCAATCCGCCCGCCGGAATTTAAAATTCGCCGCCCGTTAGTGACACTCCGTCCCTTGCGCCCCTGAACACCCGTCCATTATGCTGATACACGGGTAAAGCAGCCCGGCCGCCGGCAAAGCTTTCTAGCGCGCTACACCGGACGGCCACCGCCACCACTCCCGGCGCGCGACGGGAGCCACGGCGGCATAAGGATCGCTTTCGTGTGAACCCAACCGGACATCCGTCCACCGAATCAACCAACCGCTTCACGCCCACACACCGGGGGAAAATTCGGGCCGGCCGGCCCACAGGAAAACGGCCTAACCATTGTCGGAACCCTCTTCACAGCTGGCCCCGTCTCGTCCCCGATCCACTCTACGGATCGAGCGACATTGCCAGCCAGCGGGTGTCACCACCGTGCCGTGCCGGATGACCAAAATCGGTTCGCCGGAACAGGCTCCGCGCCTGATCTTGCTTGCCACCAGGCCGTCTGGGACATGGAAAATTAGGACACTTTTTCACGCATCACGCTCTCAGGCCGTAGCGCCGACAACCTGGAAAACTCCGGCCGCCCGAACAATCCCCCGGTGTTCCCTATCAATCAACCGTCATCAACCATCAATCAACCGCCCGTCAACTTTCAATCATCAACCGCCCATCGCCTGACCCGCCGGAAAGGAGCCGCCTTCCCAATGACAACCGCCTTGTCGCCACCTACCCGCCGCTGCTTGCCGCTATTTCCCCGCCCGCCGGAACCCCCTTCCTGACCGGAACCTCCCCGTGAATTACCCGTGTCGGTGCATCAAGGCGTGTCGTCAAACGCATTTTTTGCGGCGCTCTGGCGGCATAGCATAATCACCCGTCGCGCGCTCCAACAAAAAGCGCGCCCGCCAGTGCCCGCCCGCCGGCCTCCGTTGGCAAACCCCGCCCCAATGCCCTATACTGCCCCGCAGCCCGCCTGTGGGCAAAAAACCTTCGGCGCAGATTCACTGCGGAGGTCATTATGGGCATCGGATTGAGAACCTACCGGCCCCTGGTGGGCGGCGTTACGCATATGGTCAGCACCGGCCACTACCTGGCCACGGCCGCCGGCTATCGCATCCTGGAACAGGGCGGCAACGCCATTGACGCCGGCGTGGCCGCCGGCATCGCCATCAATGTCACCTTGCCCCAGTACACCAGCTTCGGCGGCGTGGCCCCCATCATCATCCACCACGCCCCCACCGGCGAAACCCGCGAAATCAGCGGCCTGGGACGCTGGCCCGCCGAAGCCTCCATCGACTACTTCCACCGCGAACAGGGCGGCGACCTGCCCCACGGCGTGATGCGCACCGTCACCCCCGCCGCCCCCGACGCCTGGCTGACCGCCCTGGAACGCTACGGCACAATGTCCTTTGAACAGGTGGTCACGCCGGCCCTGGAACTCGCCGCCGCCGGCTTCCCCATCCCCGCCACACTCCACCGCGCCCTGGTCAACAGCGGCGACAACATCATCCTGGACGAAGGCGACACCAGCCGCTGGGCCAGCACAATGCGGATTTTCTACCCCGGCGGCAAGGCTTTGAACACTGGCGAACTGCTGGTTCAGTCCGACCTGGCGCAAACCTTCCGGCGCCTGATTGACGCCGAGCGCGCCGCCGCCGGGCAAGGCCGGGAGGCCGCCATCCGCGCCGCCCGCCATCGCTTCTACCAGGGCGACATCGCCGAGGAGATGGTGGCCTTCATTCGCGGCGAGGGCGGCTGGCTGGCTATGTCGGATCTGGCGAACTTCGCCGTGGGCGTGGACACGCCCCCGTCCATCGACTACAAGGGCATCGCCGTGTACGCCTGCGGCCCCTGGTGCCAGGGCCCGGTCAACCTCCACGCCCTCCGCATCCTGGAGGACTGCGACCTGCCGGGTATGGGCCACAACTCCGCCGATTACATCCATACCGTGCTGGAAGCCCTGAAACTGGCCTTTGCCGACCGCCACGCCTACTACGGCGACCCCGACTTCGTTTCCGTTCCCCTGGAGGGCCTGCTCTCCCGCGCGTACGCCCAGGAACGCCGCCGGGAAATTGACCCGCGCCGGGCGCATCCCGAAATGCCCGACGCCGGCAACCCGTGGCCCCATCAGGCCGGCGCCGGCCATCCCCCCGCCGCCAAACCGGAACCCCTGCCCGGAATGCTGGCCGCCGACACCTCCTACATCTGCGCCGTGGACCGCTGGGGCAACGCCTTCTCGGCCACGCCCAGCGACGGCTTCGGCGGCGCTCCCATCGTACCCGGCCTCGGCTTTATGGTGTCCGCCCGCGGCGCCCAGAGCTGGCTGGATGCCGAACACCCCAGCAGCCTGGCCCCCGGCAAGCGCCCCCGCCTGACCCCCAACCCCGCCCTGGCCTTCAAGGACGGCCTCCCCTGGCTGCCCTTCGGCACCCCCGGCGGCGATGTCCAGCCCCAGTCTATGGTGCAACTGTTCCTCAATGTGGCCGAATTCGGCATGGACGTGCAGCAGGCCATCGAAGCCCCCCGCGCCTCCACCTGGAGCTTCCCCAATTCCTTCTGGCCTCACGCCTACCGCCCCGGCCTGGTGGGCGTGGAATCCCGCCTTGACCCCTCCGTGGTGGACGACCTCCGCCGGCGGGGCCACGATGTGGCCGTGTGGGACGAATGGACGCCCCGCATGGGATCCTTGTGCGCCATTGAAATCAACCGGGAAAGGGGTGCCCTGTACGGCGGCGCCGACCTGCGGCGCGACGGCTACGCCATGGGACGGTAAGCCCCTCGTTCTGTCCCGTCGCCTTCCACCCCGGCCCCACAGCCAACGCCCGGCGTTCCGGGCAGCGCACGGCGCTACGGGCAACAGATGGGCGTATCCGACCGGTGCCGGTCGGATACGCCCCTTGCCATTTGACCTTGCCGGGCTGGAATAATGCCATGCCCGGCCCGACTCCGGCTTCGCTGCCGGCGATGACCGGATCCGCGCCATTTGCCGGCCAATCCGGCGCGTTTCCCGTCTCTGAAAACCCGGCGCTCTGCCTGTCGGGATGAAAAGGGATTTTCAACCGCGGACGCCCGCCCCAATTTTCGGTATTTTCAGCACGTGCTGGTGATATAATTGGGGCCGGATTTTGCCACTGCCGGAGGTAATCCCATGGCCGCCGCCCGCTCCTACCGCGACGATCTCCAGTGCCCCCACTGCGGCTCCAACTGGCTGCCCAAAGACGGACATTCCCGGGGCAAGCAAACCTACCGCTGCCGCCTGTGCCACTACCGCTTCACGCCCGATGGCAACCGCCACTACTACTCGGAACAGATCAAAGAACAGGCCATCGATATGTACGGCGAAGGCATGGCCATAGCCGCCATCAGCCGTGTTCTGGAGGTCAAGCTGGGCACCGTGTACGAGTGGGTCAAAAAAAAGTCCGGTGGGCCCTGGGGATTTGGGCCTGGGTGACCATGCAGCGCCAGCGGTGGGGCATTGTGCCGGCCATATCTTTTGACGAGATGTGGACTTATCAGCAGGCGCGACATGGCAAGAAGCGGCGGGAAGTGTGGATCTGGACGGCGGTGATTGAGCTGCTTGACGGCCGGCGGTGCGTGGACTTTGAGGTGGGCGACCGCAGTGGAGAAACCTTTCTGCGGTTGTACGAGCGGTTGCCGGAGGCGGAGCGGTACTACAGCGATGACTACGGGGTGTACGGGAGCTGGCTGCCGGCAGAGCGGCACATCGTGGGCAAGGGCAAGCTGGCGAACCGGAATGAGGGATTGCATTCGGAGTATCGCGGGCGGTTGAAGCGATTGGCGCGGGCCACGACGGGCTACACGAAGCAGGTGTGGGCGCTGCGTGGTTCGCTGGCGTTGCTGTGTTTGCGTCCGCGGCGGGGCCAAAAATCCGATGCCAGCGCGTGTTGAAAATACCCAATTTTCGGAAATATGTTGACTACGGGCAATAATATGCTATGCTTGCTGCACAACTGATACCTCGCGAGGTTGACGAATGGTTAAGGTTACTCTGACAGTCGAAGGCAATACCGACGAGGTTATTGTCGCCCTCCGCCAGCTTTCCGTTGGGGACGCCGCGTCTCCGGCGCTGACGGCTCCCGTATCTGCGCCCCAAATCGTCGAGCCGGACCCCACGCCGCAGCTCGCCGAGGGCAGCCCCGAAATCCCCATCGCGGAACCGGAACCGCCCCCCGTCCCGGAAGGCCGCTGGACTATCGACCACGTCCGCACTTTCTGGGAATACCTGGGCGCCAACGCCAAACAGGTCTATCACCGGGTGGCCCACAGCAGCGGTTACGTAATGCCCCGGCAAGCCCTCTTGGATGCCCTGGGCCTGACCGAAAGGCAGCTTTCCGGCCGGATGTCATCCCAGGGACACGCCGTGCGCCGGATGCGCCGCCGGCACAATATCGCCCTGCCCCACCCTATGTCCTTCGACGTGGTAACGGACGACTACAAAATGCTGCCCGACGTCGCCGACGCCATTGTCAGGCTCAACCTGACCCCGTCCGTCCCCGATGACAACGAAGGCTGATCGGCAATAGCGCCGCTTCGGGAGCGTCGCTCCCGGAGTGGCGCTCCCTGAAGTTCATTCCTCGAAGTTCGTTCCTGGAAGTTCATTCCTGGCCGCAACGCCCGGAAGGAGAAAACAATGCGACTGGACCCCGTCAATCTTTACGACTACGAGGCCCGCGCCCGGCAGATTTTGCCCCACAACAACTGGGAGTTCATTGAAGCCGGCTCGATGGACGAAATCACCACGGCGCGCAACCGTTCCGCTTTCGAATCCCTCACCCTGCGCCCCCGGTTTCTGCGGGACACCACGGAGCGCAAAATCGCCACCACCGTGCAGGGCACGGACATCAGCTTCCCGGTGATGATCGCCCCCACCGGCGGCCATGGCAACGCCCACCCGGACGCCGAGTGCGCCACCGCCCGCGGCGCCGGTATGTCCAACACCCTGATGATGTGCAGCACCTCCTCCAACTGTAGCCTGGAGGAAATCGCCGCCGCCGCCACTGGCCCCCTCTGGTTCCAGCTCTACCACCGGAGCTATGACCTCACGGAGAATCTGGTCAAACGCGCCGAAACCGCCGGCTACCGCGCTGTCGTCCTCACCGTGGACACCCCGGTGCCTAGCCCCAAAGAGCGGGACATCCGCAACCGCTACGAGCGCCCCGGCGAACTGGGCAACTTCCGGGAACAGCAGGACCGGCTGGACGAAGTCAGCGGCACCGACGAATCCCCCCGCTGGGAAATGCCACAGTCGCCCCCGCTCACCTGGCAAGAACTGGACTGGCTGCGGAGCCTCACCAACCTGCCCATTGTGCTGAAAGGCGTCCGGGTGGCCGAGGACGCCCGCCTGGCCGCCGAGCATGGCGTCAACGGCATCCTGGTGTCCACCCACGGCGGGCGCCAGCTGGACAGCACAATGTCCAGCATTGAAATGGTGCCGGAAATCGTCGCCGCCGTGGGCGGAAAAGCAGAGGTGTACGTCGACTCCGGCGTGCGCCGTGGCAGCGATGTGCTCAAGGCCCTGGCCCTGGGCGCCACCGCCGTGGCCGTAGGCCGCCCCCTCTACTGGGGCTTGGCCGTCAACGGCGCCGAGGGCGTCCACCATATGCTGGAACTGCTGCGGGAGGAATTCAACCGCGCCATGGCCTACTGCGGCCAGAACAGCGTCGACGACCTGGAGGAACGCCTGCTCAACATCCCCCGTGAATGGGGCCCCTTCCGCACCGAGAACGACATCGCCGCGCATCTGCCCTTCTAGCCGGGACGACCGGGCATACGGACGGACTGCCGGGCCGGGGCGAATAACCATTCGCCCCGGCCTTTTCTATTCAAGTGGCAATGCCGTGCCCCGCCATAAACTCCGCCAGCAGGCGATTGAACACGGCCGCCTGCTCAAAGTGCGTGGAGTGCGCCGCCCCCGGCACAATTTCCAGCCGGCTTCCCGGTATCAGCCGGTGCACCGCCTCAATGACGGGAACCGGGAAAATCCGGTCCTCCGCGCCCACCACCAGCAGCGTGGGGATTGTCCCCAACCGGGCCAGGTCGCCGGCCTGCGGCCCGCCGGCGTTGCGGAACAGCCCCGATACCACGCTGACCGGCATCTCCTGGTTAATGCGCCCGATGGCGCCGTACAGAAAGGTCAACGCCGGCTGTTCCGCAATGAATGCGTCGCTCAACGCCCGGCGCAGGGGATCCTCCGGCGGATGCGTATCCGCCAGCAAGGATATTACCGAGGCGTCCCCAATGCCGCCGGTGGTATCCGCCAGCGTCAGCCCGGCTACCCGTTCCGGGTGCGCCAGCGCGAACCCCAGGCAGGAAACGCCGCCCATCGACTGCGCCACCAGCAACGCCCGCTCCACCTGCAAATAGTCCAGCAGCGCCGTCAGATCGTCCACCATCGTCGCCGGTTCCGGCTGCCGCGCCGGCCCGCCCGTAAGCCCCCATCCCCGGTGGTCAAAGGCAATGCAGCGATACCTGTCCTGGAAGGCCGCCACCTGCTGCCACCAGCTGAGATGATTGCCGCCCCGCCCGTGGGCGAATACAATGGCGGGGCCGTCGCCGTGGCTTTCGTAAAACATTTGCGTGCCGTTGACTGGCGCGTAGGGCATTGCGATTCCTCCTCTGATTGACTCCGGCTGTTACCCGCGGCTGGCTAACCCGGCTGATCGACCCGGGCGGGTTACACCGGCCACTGCTCCCTTCGGTAGGCGGCCTCCCAGAACAGATATTCGTACCGGCTGCTGGTCAGAAAGGCGCCGCGCATCGCCTCCCGCTCCTGCTCGCCCACCCGCGCCGCCATTTCGTCCACAAAACCCGTCCAGGCGTCCACGCTGGACTGCAAAAAGCCCTCCACATAAAAGCGCGTCCACTGCCCGTACAGGGGATGCTCCGACTGGCCCACTTCGTCTTTGAGCAGATGATAAGTCCAGGGACAGGGCAGCAGGCTGGCCGC
Source organism: Dehalococcoidia bacterium (assembly GCA_965203195.1). Lineage (GTDB taxonomy): Bacteria > Chloroflexota > Dehalococcoidia > Lucifugimonadales > UBA3495 > Bin87. The sequence continues at coordinate 158,474 of OZ241860.1, forward strand.
CGTCGGCCCCAGTCCGCTCTGCGCCGCCGTGGCCAGCATATGGTTCACATAGGCCGTATTCGTCGGCGAGCGGGGCGTGGCGGCCACGCCGTCCATCGTCAGCCCGGCCGACGCAATGAGTCGGTGATGCAGGGGCCGTTCCACGGGCGTCATCACCCGCTGCGCCAGCTGTTGCAACAGATCCGCATCGGGCGCTTTCGCCAGCGCCAGCGCCACGGCCCGCCCGAATCCTTCCAGGTAGTGATAATCCTGCCCCAGGTAGTACTGAAAAGTCGCCAGCGGCAGGCTGCCGTCCTTGATTTCGCGCAGGAAAGGGTGCGCGAAAATTGCCTGCCAGATAGGTTGCGCCTCGTTGCGGAGCTGTTCGCTGAAACCGGCCATTGCTGCCCCTCCCCCGATTTAGAACGACTCGTTGATCAGCACCAGCTCCGCATAGGATGCGTGTTCGCACCCGAAAGCGGCGCCGGCGTCCCGCGCGTGCGCGGTGAGAAACTCAAAGGGGCCCTCGCCCACATCGCCCAGATTTTCCAGATAAGCCCGGTGTTCCCGCAGGGACGCCATCCCGGTTTCCCAGTACCCGGAAACATCCACCGCGTGGGTCGGATTGGTGGAGCCGAACACCGCCACGAAGCGAACTTCGTTCCAGGGTTCATAGCCTTCGGCCAGCAGTTCGGGGAAAATCCAGCGGTTGCCGGCATCGCGGGCGGCGTCAAATACGGCCAGGCCGACCCAGCGGTGGTCCGCCATATTCAGGTGGCCGCTGAAAAATTGCAGATGGTGGTTGATGGTTATCACCACATCGGGCCGGTGCCGCCGTATCGCCCGGCTCAAATCCCGGCGCAGGGGCAGTCCGTATTCAATCACGCCGTCGGTGTAGTCCAGAAACTCCACCGTGTCCACGCCGACCACCCGCGCGCTGTTGATTTCCTCCCGGGCGCGCAGCGGCGCCACTTCCCAAGGGGGCATCCCGTCAATCCCCGCTTCGCCCCGGCTGGCCATCAGGTACACGATGCGCTTGCCTTGCGCCGTCCACTTGGCCACGGCTGCCGCCGCCCCGTACTCCAGGTCGTCGGGGTGGGCCACGATGGCCAGGGCGGTTTGCCAGTTTTCCGGGACGGCGGCGGACAGGGCGGCAGGGGACGGCCTCATACTGGTACTTCCTCCGGGTTTGTCGGGCGGGTATTTGCGCTATATGGTATCAGAGCCGGCGGGGGCTGGGGGTAGCAATGGCGCTGTCGCCCACCGCCACCACATCACCCCGGCCATTGCCCTGGCGGCGCGCCAATATGGCGAGACGCCATGCCAGGGAACCGTCCGGCCGGCGGTCGCGCGCCGTGACCACGGCGGTAGCAATCAAGGCATCCCCGGCACGGCTGCCGTCCGGGTCGGGATAGGCCAGCGCCAGCCGGCCGCCCCAGCGGAAATCATCCCCAAAGTAGTAGCCCAGGCCAGCTTCCAGCCAGCCGGCGATGAGGGCCGTCGTCTCCGCTTCCGCCGGCAGGGTCAATGCTCCCAGCGGCAGCGTATCGCCCGGCCCGACCCCGGCCAATCCGCCGGCGGCAATGGCCGGCGCCGGTTCCCCGGCGTCAACCGCCGGCGTCGCGGCCCGACCGGAATGCGTCCCGGCCCGATCGGAATGCGCCCCGGCGAGGCCAAAGATGGCCTCGGAGCGCAGTATCTCCGTGCCGATTTCGTCCACCGCGAAAGCGGCTACCCGCAGCCGGGACGGGCGTCCGTCCGCATCGTCTGTCTCCCGCAGCCAGCCGCCCACCTGCACCCGCCGGCCGGGAACCGGGGGCCGGAAAAATTCCAGCCGCCGCCACAACGTCGTCAGCGACAGCGGCCCGCAGCGTTGCCGCAGCAGCGCGCGGCAGTCATCCGCCAGCAGGTTGGGATAATGCCCGCCCTCGCCCACCAGCGCCCGGTACCCGGCCAGATCGTCGCCGTCAACGGGATACTCCAGGTTGCCCAGCTGCGCGCCGGGCGACAACTCCGTCCCTGATACGCCGCGCATCGCGCCCACTATGCGCCGCCGCCGGTGCTGCCGCCGGCGCGCCGGGCGTATTCGCGCCAGTCCGATGACGCGGCCGCCGCGTTGCCCAGCGCCTGATGCGCCCGGGCCCGGCTGCGGTAAGCGGCAGCCAGCTCCGGGTTCCGGGCCAGGGCGGCGTCGTAATCGGCGATGGCAGCGGTATGTTCGCCCAGATCGGCGCGGGCTGCGCCCCGGTTGTGATAAAGCGTCGCCGTGTCCATACCGCAGGATTCGGCGGCGTCAAAATCGGCGATGGCGGCCAGCGTCTCGCCCAGGTTGCGCCGCGCGATGCCCCGGTTGTACCGGGCGTTAGCAAAACCCGGTGCCCGGGCAATGGCGGCGTCATAGTCGGCGATCGCGGCGGCGTAGTCCCCCCGGTCGCTGCGCAAATTGCCCCTGGCGTAGCGGTAATCCGGCTCTCCCGGACGCAGCGCAATGGCCTGGTCGTAACAGGCCAGCGCCGTATCCTCCTCGCCCAGATCCCGGTGGGCAATGCCCAGGTTGTAAAAGGCGTTGGCGTGTTCCGGGTTGATGCGGATGCCGGCCCGGAAATCGGCGATGGCTTCCGGGTAGCGGGCCAGGGCGATTTGCGCCACGCCGCGCGCGTAATAATAATCGGCGTCGTCCGGCTCCAGGCCAATGGCGGCGGTATAGTCGCTGATGGCGTCCTCGTAAAACCCCAGCTGGCGGCGCACCACCCCCCGCGCGTAGTATGGCGCCGGATAGTCCGGGTCGGCCACAATCGCCCGCGTGTAATCCGCCACCGCCTGGTCCAGGTCGCCGCCGTTGCGGTGCGCCAGCCCCCGGTAGTAGTAGGCCGGGGCGAAGTCGTCGTTCAGTTCCAGCGCTCGGTTGAAATCGGCAATGGCCGCCGGCGCCTGGCCCGCCTGCAACGCCAACTGGCCGCGCGCCGTGTAATGAAACTCGGTAGGCAAATCGCCCGGCATCGTCAAAGCCGTCCCGTCCCTGTCCGCCGGCGGGTCTAAAATTCCGTCAGGTACATATCGTATTGCGCGTGCGCCATTCCGGCCGCTTCGTAGGCGCGCTTCGCCCCGGCGTTGTCCCGCATCACATACAGGCGCAGACCGTGGACATCGCCTTGCGCCTCCGCCAGGGCGCGCAGCCGCCGGTACAGCCTGCTGAATACCCCGGCGCGGCGGTGTCCCGGCCGGACATAGACCGACTGCAACCACCAGATCCAGCCGTTGCGCCAGTCGCTCCATTCGTAAGTGACCATCACCTGGCCGGCGGGCGCGCCGTCGATTTCCGCCAGCAGATAGAAGGCTTTGCCCCCGTCGGCCAGAGCGGCCGCCACGCCGGCGGCCAGGATTGCCGGATCCAGGACGACATCCTCCGATTCCAGCGCCATGGCGGCGTTGAACTCGGCAATGATCGCCACATCATCCGGGGTTGCGTTGCGTATTTCCATAGCCTGCTCCCTGGCGGCATATTCTAATGACCGGCGCTATAATAGCGCAACCCAACCCGCCGGCCGCTAACGCCCTGGATTCCGAGGTGTCCAATGCCCAATCAGGAACGACTGGTCAACGATTTCAGCGACCTGGTACGAATTGACAGCCCCTCCGGCGAGGAATGGGATGTCGCCCGCCATCTTTCCGACCGGCTGGCCGGCCTGGGCTTCCAGGTGGGCCGGGACGAACACGGCAATGTCATCGCCCGGGAGGATGGCGACCGCCCGCTGCTGCTCTCCGCCCATATGGACACCGTGAACCCCGGCCGCAGCATCAAGCCCCAGGTAGTGGGCGACCGCATCACTTCCGACGGCAACACCATCCTCGGCGGCGACTGCAAAGCCGGCGTGGCCGCCATCCTGGAAGCCCTGCAAACCGTCCGCGACGAAGGCCGCCCCCGGCGCCCGGTGCAGGTAGTGTTCACCCGGGGCGAGGAAATCGGGCTGGTCGGCGCCTCCAACCTGGACTTTACGATGCTCTCCGCCACCGAAGCCGTGGTCTTTGACGGCAACGGCCCCGTCAATACCATCACCGGCGGCAGCCCCACCTATATGGCCTTTGACATTGACATTCGCGGCCGGGGCGCCCACGCCGGCGTGGAGCCGGAAAAGGGCCTCTCCGCCATCAAAATCGCCAGCGACCTCATCGCCCAGCTGCCCCAGGGCCGGATGGACGAGGAAACGACCTTCAACATCGCCACCATCACCGGCGGCACCGTGCGCAACGCCGTGCCTTCGGAGGCAAAAATAACCGGCGAATTCCGCAGTATGAACACGGAATCCCTGGAACTGCTGCGGATGCAGCTCCTCGCCACCATCGGCAAAATCCGCGGCCGCTATGCCGAAGCGGAAATCACCGAAAAGCTGGAGATGATGTTCCAGATGTACCGCCTGGATCCCAACGAGGCCACCGCCCAACTGGTCACCCGCGTGATGCGGGATATGGGCTTGCAACCCGACATCCGGCCCTCCGGCGGGGGCACCGACGGCAATGTGTTCCGGCTGCACGGCATTGAGAGCGTGGTGGTAGGGATGGCCACCAACCAGATGCACACCATAGACGAGTATGTGGTCATCCCCGACCTGCTGGACACGGCGCGCTTCTGCGAACAGCTGATGACCTACGGGGCGTGAGTCGGGGGCAGGCCGCCTGCTTGCGAGGCAATGGAAAAGGCCGGATACCGTTTTGCACAGAGAGTCGGTATCCGACCTTTTTCTGCGGCGGCCGCTTGACGATTCAGAGATCAGCGAAATAGTTTTCGTCAACCTCCTGTATTTTATAGACGGCTTTGACGACCACACCGACTTCGTACTCAATCATGAGCTTCGCCAGCTTGGGGCCATCAATCAGCATGATGGTCTTGTTGTTTCTGGCGACCTCGGCTGCGGTTTTTTGGGCATCCTGACTGAAACGGGAGGTAGTGATGAACACGCCCTTCGATGCCCCGTGCGGGTCAAGGCTGCCGGAAAAGGTGCGTATCTCCGGCTCTCCAACGTGGGCTTTGTCCCAACGCTTGGCCTGGATATAGACCCTCTCAAACCCCAGACGATCTTGAGTCACGATGCCATCAATGCCGCCGTCGCCGGTGCGTCCCACCCGACGCCCGCGTCCGTAGCCAATCTTGACCAGCAGCTCGACTACCAGATCCTCAAAGCGTTCCGGCGACACGGCTTTGATGCTGTCCAGCAATTCGTCAGCCAGCCTGGTTTGCAATTGCTCGTAGGCTACTTCGAACTGCTCGTCCGGAGATACATCACCAGCAGCCGGGACGATGAGGGGAACGGGCGGCGTATCCTCCTCCTGCTCCGCGGCGAGCATATTGAGTTGGGCCGGGTCCAAAGCGTCGGTGTGCTGTTCCAGATACCGGCGCCCGCTTTCGGTTATCCGGTAGCGCCCGCGATTTTCGCCCCGCGCTGGCGCGTCCAGTAACCCGGCTTTCTTGAGCAGATGCATGGAGTACCGGGTATGTTTCTCAACCCGAAACGCCCCATGCGGTGTCCTTTCCTGCAAACCCTCCTCGTCCAACGAGAGCATCGGCACCAGTTCCGTGAGGATTTCTTTGTAGGAGAGCCTCCCTGCGTTTTTAGCCGTAATTTCCAAGATTGGGCGCAGAAACGCCCGTTGCGGTGGTAAGGCCATTTTGCGATCCAGTGCGTGGATTAGTACTCGCTGAGTAAGTAACCGTGTCCCGGTTACGATAGTCAATCAGCCTGCACTTACCGCTAGCTTAGCGAGGTCTCAGCGCGTTGTCAATAAAAAAGCGGGGCTGCCTCGCCAGAGGGCAGCCCCAATACCGGATTGTGCGCCGCGTCGCATTATGGCTTCAGGCGAGCAGTTCGCGCAGCTCGGCGTAATGCTCAAACCGCAGGCCGACATCGCCCGGGTCAAGCTTGCCCTCCGCCCGCCACAGCGACATATCGCCCACGTGCCGGGCTATGGTCTGCCGCTGCTGCTCCGTCAGATCCTCCCAGGCTTTCAGCCGCCACTCGTCGGGCAGCGCCTTGTTGAGGGCGTCGTAGCAGTACCACTCCGGTTCTTTGGCAAGGAGAGTTTTCGCCAAGTCGATGATGCTGTTGCCGGGCATAAAATAACCTCCATCGTTGTGAATTCCCGTCACTGCCACCCCGCCGCCCCAACCAGCTCCGCCAGCCCGTCCCCAAACTCGGCCCGCTGCCACCGCCGCACGATGCCGTCCGCGCCCCCCGCCAGTTCCCCGGCCAGGCAATCCGGCGCCAGGGCGATGCGTTCCAAACTCCGCGTGGGCCAGATGTGCGACACCGCCAGTCCCAGCTCGGCGCCCAGCCCGGCCCGCCACTGCTTCAGCGCCTTCAGCCGTTCCCGCCGCTCTGATGTCCAGAGCTCGCGGGCGCCGTCCCCTTTCTCCGGCGGGGGCGGTTCCGGGTTCGCCAGCCCCTTCCGCAGGGCATCCAGCAGTTCGCCGTAGCAGCGGTGGGCGAGCAGGCCGCCCACGCCCCGTTCCACCACGCCCTCCGACTGCGCCAGCAGCAGCAAATCGGCGTTGCTGGCCGCCTGGGCCGGCGGCATATTCCAGACGCAGGCTTTGCCGTCCCGAAAGGCGTACAGCTCTTGCAGAACCGCCGCCTGGCGCGGGGTCAGCGTATCCCAGCCCTTCACCCGCCGGTACGCCGTCTCCAGCGGTTCCTCCGGGGGATGGCGCAAGGCGGCGATGCGCTGGTATTCCTCCCGCGCCCACTCCGCCCGGCCCAAAGCGTCCAGGTGGCCTTGCAGGGCGTCGGTTAACGGCAGCAGGTAGCTGACATCGCCGGCGGCGTACTCCAGCGCCCGCTCCGACAGCGGCCTTTGCCCCCAGTTGGACACCTGCATACGCGGGTCTTTGGGAATGCTGACGCCGCAGAACTCCTCCAGCACCGCGCCCAGGTTGGGCCGGCTTACCCCCAGCAGCCGGGCGGCCATTCCGGTGTCAAACAGGTTGCGCGCCTCAAAACCGAAATCCCGGTGAAAAAAGCGCACGTCCTCCTCGCCGCCGTGCAGCGTCTTGACGATGGCGTCATCGGCCAGCAGCGCCCCCAGCGCGGACAGATCCGGCACGGACAGCGGGTCCAGCAGCCAAGTCTGCCGTCCGTCCGCAATCTGGATGAGGCAGATGCGTTCCCGGTAGGCGAAACGCCCGTTGCGCTCCGTGTCCAGCGCCAGGCGCGGCGCGGTGCCCAGGCCGGCGGCCACCGCGTCCCAGTCCGACTGCCGGCTGATGTAATGGTAATGATGATAATGATTGGGCAAAGGACGTTCCTGCGCGCCGGCGGGCAGTGGCGGCGATTTCCGCTGACCGCAGCGATTTTCGCCGGGCAGTTTAGCACAAATCGCGCCTTGTCGCCCGCCCGGCGCCCGTCGGTCAGCGCCGGCCGCCGGCCGGCGCCCGCAATCCGCCGCCGCCATGCTATACTGCCCCGCAAGTCAATCACCTCGCCATCGCAAGGCAACCAACCCCCCGGCAAGGAGCACCTACTAAAATGAGCGGCGCAGACCTCAAGCAAACCCTGCAACAGGGCGGACGCATTTTCGGCACGATGATCAGCGTCAACCGCAATCCCCGCTGGATACCGGTTCTGGACGGCGTGGGCCTGGACTATGTCATCATTGACACCGAGCACAACCCTCGCAGCCGCGGCGAACTGGGCGACTACCTGACGATGTTCAACACCACCGGCGTCGTCCCCATCGTCCGCATCCCCATCCCCGACTCCCATTATGTCACCATGGCCATTGACGCCGGCGCCCAGGGCGTCCTGGCGCCCTACTGCGAAACCGTGGCGCAAGTGCGCGAGGTGGTCAAGGCCACCAAGTTCCGGCCCCTGAAAGGCGCCGCCGCCGAGCAGGCCCTGGCCACGGGCGACTTCCCCAGCGCCGCCAGCCGCGAGTACCTCGCCAACCGCAACCGCAACAACATCTGCATCATCGGCATTGAAAGCCAGGCGGCGGTGGACAACCTGGACGCCATCCTGGCCGTTCCCCACATTGACGCCATCTTCGTCGGCCCCAACGACATGAGCATCACCCTGGGCGTCCCGGACGACTTCGCCCAGGAAATCTATAAAGCCACCGTCAAGGGCATCATCGACCAGTGCGAAGCCCACGGCCTGCCCACCCTGGTGCACCACCAGACCCCGGAACTTTCCGAATACTGGATTGAGCAGGGCGCGCGCTTCGTCCTCCACGGCACCGACCGTCGGGCAATGGCCGAAGGCTTTCGCGCCGATTTCACCCGCCTGCGGGCCAAGGCGGCGGGCTTGTAGCCGGGCCGCCCGGTTTATTGACGAACGGTGGTTGAGCGTGGCAATGTAGCCGCCAAGGGAGCGTCCCGCAGTGTCCGACACCCTGTTCAGCCAGTCTTATCTGGAATCCGGCTTGGCGGAAACGGATGAGTACCAGCAAATTGGACGGTCCCGGCTGGCGCATTTCCGGCAGGATTTGGCGCGTCCTTATCGCAGTTTCGTCGCCAGCTATGGCGGTTCCAACGAAGCGCAGATTGAGGATGCGCTCATCAGACCCGTGCTGAATGCCCTGGGCTGGAGCTATCTGCCCCAGCAGCCGATTCCGGCGAGCGGTCGTACGCCCGATTATATGCTGTTCGCTGACGATGCCGACCGGGCCGCTTTTACCGGCGCCGGGGATGTCGTCGCGGACGTCACCCGCTATCCGCTGGCGCCGGCGGAAGCGAAAGCCTGGCAGGTGAACCTGGACCGGCGCGACGGCGCCCGCAGCCCCAGCGGGCAGATACAGGATTACCTCAAAGAGTTCTGGCAATCCACCCGCGGCCGCGTCAAGTGGGGCATCCTCACCAATGGCGAAACCTGGCGGCTGTACCGGGCCACCGGCCCCGGACCGGACGGCAAGTTTCACCAGACGCAGGATGTCTGGCTAGAAATCAGTCTGGGCGAATGTATCGGTGACGCCGGCCAGGAGGCGCGCCGGCGATTTCTCCTGTTCTTTCACCGGGACGCCTTTCGCGTTGACGGCGACGGCTACTGCTTCCTCGACCGGGCCTTGGCCGGCGCCGCCGATTACGCCCAAACGGTTACGGAAACCCTACAGGCCGCCGTCTTTGAGACCGCTTACCCGCAGCTGATTGCCGCCTTTTACCAGGCCGACCCGGAGGCCGACCCGGATGATATACAGGAATCCGCCCTCACCTTCCTTTACCGCCTCCTCTTTCTGATGTACGCCGAGGATCGCCGGCTGCTGCCCACCCGGGATCCCGCCTATGCCACCATCAGCTTGCGCCGCCTGCGGCAGAAGATACTGGAACGGATGCAGCACAGCCCCGTCTTTCTCCGGACCTATACCTACTGGCCCCTGCTGCAAGAGCTGTTCCAGCGCATTGACGCCGGCGAGCCGGACGCCGGCCTGCCGGCCTACAACAGCAGCCTGTTCAACCGGGAACACCCGGAGCTGCTGGCCCGGATACGACTGCCTGACGCCAGCGTGGCCGAGATTATCAATAACCTGGGCGCCGCCCGCGTTAATGGCGCCGCCGACAAGGTCCTGGTCAATTTCCGCGACCTGTCCGTGCGGCAGTTAGGCACCCTGTACGAGCGCCTGCTGGAACGCCGCCCGGTGATCAACAACGGCGCCGTTGCCACCCAGCTGCAACCCCACGCCCGCAAGGACACCGGCAGCTACTACACCCCGCCGGAACTGGTGCGCCTCATCGTCGCGCAGGCCCTGGATCCCCTGGTCCAGGAGCGCAAGGACGCGTTTCAGCGGCTGGCGCAGTCGCTGGAGTACGACACCCGTCCTTACGCGGCGCGGCGGCAGGCCCTGGAAAGCGCCGACCCGGCGGAAGCCTGCCTGCGGCTCAAAGTCCTGGACCCGGCTATGGGCAGCGGCCATTTTCTGGTGGCGGCCCTGGATTACCTGACCGACGCGGTGGACCGACTGGTGGGCGACGCCGCGGAACTGGCCCACTGGTTGCCGGAGGACGCCCCTTACGTCTCGCCCCTGCTGGCGCGCGTTGCCAACATCCGCGCCGAACTGCATCGCCAGGCCGCCGCCGGCCGGTGGGAAATGCGCCCCGAGGACTTGACCGACCACGCCATCATCCGGCGCATCGTCCTCAAACGCTGCATCTACGGCGTTGACCTTAACCCCATGGCCGTAGAGCTGGCCAAAATGTCCCTGTGGCTGCACAGCTTTACCGTGGGCGCCCCCCTGACTTATCTGGACCACCACCTGCGCTGCGGCGATTCCCTGGTGGGCGGCTGGATGGCGCAATCGGTGGCCGATCTGGAAGTCGCCGATGACGCCGGCGGACGGTTCGCCAGCTTTATCGCCGGCCGGATGACCGCCGACGCCGACTCCATCCAAAGGGTTGAACAGATTGACGATGCCGATGTCGCCGCCGTGAAAGAGTCGGAGTCCCGGTTCAACCGGATGGCGCAGGAACAGGAACCGTTGCGGAATCTGCTGGACTTCTTTGCCGCGCTGCGCTGGCTGGCCGCCGGCGAAAGCGGCCGCCCCCTGTCCCTGCGCCAACCGGCCCAGCTCCGGCGGCAGATTGGCGACGACCGCGCCGCCGCCGTCGCCTGGTGGCTGGCGCAGGAATACGAACTGCGGCTGAAACTGCTGCAAGCCGGCCCGGACGCCATCTCCGAAGCTCACCGGGCCGCGTCCAACTTCGACTTTGCCGGCTTGGCCCGGTTCATCACCCTGTGGCGTGAAATCCGCCACCTGATTGCGGAACGCCGCATCGTCCATTGGGAACTGCATTTCCCCGGCGTCTTTGACGGCTGGCACCCCCGCCACGGCGGCTTCGACGCCGTAATCGGCAACCCGCCGTGGGACCGGGTCAAGTTGCAGGAAGTGGAGTGGTTCCAGCCGGCAACGCGCCGCCCGGCCATTGCGCGGGCGACGCCGGCATCCCGCCGCAGCGCAATGGTGTCCCAGCTGGAAACCGACGCCGACCCTCTCTATGCCGACTATGCGGCGGCGCTGACCCAAGCCGATACCATGCTGCAATACGGGCGGGCCAGCGGCAGCTACCCCCTGCTGGGCGGCGGCGACGCCAACCTGTACCGCCTGTTTGTAGAACGGGCGCAGTCGCTGACGGACGAAAAGGGCATTTACGCCCTGCTTACGCCGTCGGGCATTTACGCCGACCGCTCCGCTTCCGAATACTTTGGCGCAATGGCCCGGGATGAGCGGCTGCTGGCGCTGTACGATTTTGAGAACCGGCGGGGGGCGGAACGCAGCCGGTTTTTTCCTGAAGTACACCCGCAGTTCAAGTTCTGCGCGCTGATAGCCGGTGGTACGGAGCGCACTGCCGATGCAGTGCCCTGCGCTTTTCTGCTGCAAGACCACCCGGATGATGTCGGCCCGGAGCGGCTGGTTACGATGCGGGCGTCGGACTTTGCCCTGGTCAACCCCGACACCGGCACCGCGCCGATTTTCCTTAACCGGCGGGATGCGGACATTGTGCTGGACATCTACCGCAACCATCCCGTCTTTGGCCATGCCGCGGCCGGCGTCATCCGTCACCTCGCTTTGGCGCATATGACGAATGACAGCGGGCATTTCCGCACACGGGAGCAGCTGGAATCTGATGGTTGGTATCCCGTGGACTTGAACCGCTGGCAGCGCGGCAGTGAGATGATGTTGCCACTGTATCAGGGGAGAATGATTTACCACTTTGACCATCGCTATAACTCGGTTGAGGTCAACCCGGGCAACGTGAGCAACCCCTATGTCAACATAGATACTAGCGTTGCTCAATACGCCAATCCGCGCTTTTACGCCAATCCTCAATACTGGATAGGCGCGGATTTTGTCAGTGCAAAGTTCCCGGATACTCCGCCTTTCGCTGTCGGATTCAGACTCATCACAAACGCAACAAATGAACGCACCCTCATTGCGACTATCGTGCCATGGGCCGGCTACGGCAACAGCCTGCCGCTACTGGTCTGCGATTCGGATGAGGCGGCCGGGGCTTTCACCGACTGCGCTCCGCTATGGGCGGCCAATTTCAGCAGTTTTGCTATGGACTTTGTCGCCAAGCGCAAGTTGCAAGGCACTAATATGAACTGGTATGTCTTGCAGCAGCTGCCCGTCATTACCCGCGCCGCCTACGACCGCCGGTTCGGCGACAAAACCGCCGCTGATCTGGTGCGCGACCACACCCTGCGCCTCTGCTACACCGCTTACGACCTGCAACCCTTCGCCCGGGCGCAGGGGTATGACGGCGCGCCGTTCCCCTGGGAGCCGGAGCAGCGCCGTCACCTGCGCGCCCGCCTGGACGCCCTCTACTTCATCCTGTACGGCATCAGCCGTGATGACGCCGCCTATGTGCTGGACTCCTTCCCGATTACCCGCCGCAACGAAGAACAAGCCCACCAGGGCCGCTACCTCACCAAAGAGCTGATACTGGCCTATATGAACGCCCTGTCCGCCGGCGACACGCAGAGCGTAATCGCGCTGCCGGGCTGACGGGTGGGGGATGACGAAATCGCCCGGCCCTGCTAAAATTGGGTTGTGCCACCGGGCGCCGGTTCTGCTACAATCCCAGCGTCCAACCACAACTGGAGGAGGAACCACCACGATGACGACCACCAGGAACGCGCCCCCCGTATCCTGGGATGATCTGCTGGCGGCAGTTGACCCGCAGCCGCTGTCCCCGGAAGAAAACCTGCGGCGCGTTGTTGAAACCTGCGTCCAGCTGCACGGGGAAGGGCAGATCACCGATGCGGACTTTGAGCTGCTCCTCAGGGAAGCGATTGCTCATATGATCGACCACGAGGTCAACGGCATGGTCACCAGTTTTTTCTCCCCCTCCCGCCATCGGATGCGTAACGAGGGATTCCAAGGCGACTTTTCGTTTTTGTAGGAGGGTGCCCAAATGTCACCTAACCCGGAACAGATTGAACCGACCTCACCGGAAAACGGCGAGGAAAATCCTTCCGACATTTCCATTCCCGCGCAAATGCTAACAAACTTGCATCCTGATGTACGGGCGTCTCTGCCTCCCGATGTGCAGGCGCTTTTGGAGCGAGCGGCCCCAGCAGGCACTGTGATCTCCCGCCGCTCTAGGCGCACCTCTGTGTCAATGGAGATGACGCCGGGCAACAGGATGAATCCTATCCTGTCTCAGGTAACATCTGAGCACATCTCAGAAATTATCAAGCAACGGGGTAAGAATTCTGACCAGGAACACAGCCTCCGCAAGTTGGGATTTGCTTTTGCCGGGTTCCTGGTTCTGGTCGTCGTGGGCATCATCGTCTTTATGACCGTCAACGAAAGGCCGGACTTGCTGCGCGAAATCATTTTCGGCATCGGCGGGTTGTTCAGCGGCCTGGTTGCCGGCATTGGCGGTGGCTACGGCTACGCCAACCGCCGCCGTTAGCGCGCATCGGTTTTACGCGTCCGGCGACTTCGCCCGCCGGACGCGTTCCCCTCAATTCCGCGAACCCCCCTCCCACCGCTCCCGCAGCGCCGCCACATACACCCGCTCGTAATCCCCGTAATGCCCCGTGGACGGATCGGCATCCGCCAGCCGTTCCGCCCACATATACTCCACATCCCCCCACACGATGGGAAAGCGCGGCTGGTCAAAAAAGGCGCACACCGCCTCAAACGGCGAAGCGCCCTCCACATACCCCAGCATCTGAAAGTTGTCGTACAGGTTGCCCTGTTCCGACACAAACCGCCCCTTCATCGCCGCCATTATCAGGTAGTTCGCCATAAGGCATATCCCCGCCGCCGACCGACCGGCCCGCCGGCGAACCAGCCTACCGCGTCAGAATATGCACGGTGGTCACATCCCCGGCCCCGGAGCACTGCGCCACGCCCACCCGCGGGCTGTCCACCTGCCGCGCCCCCGCCTCGCCCCGCAGCTGCGTAACCGTCTCGTGCACCATTCGAATGCCCGTGGCCCCGAAGGGATGCCCCATCGCCAGCAGCCCGCCGTCCGTATTCACCGGAATATCCCCGTCCCGCGCCGTCCGCCCCTCCAGCGTGGCCCGCCAGGCTTCCCCGAAGGGCGCCAGATGCAGCGCTTCAATCTGCTGCAATTCCCCGATGGTGGCGGCGTCATGCACTTGCGCGATGTCCACATCCTCCGGCCCGATGCCCGCCATTTCGTACGCCTGCAACGCCGCCGGCTCCGTCCGGTACGGGCTGAATGCCGAGTGGTCGCTGCCCCGCCCGTTGTAGTTCCCCGAAGTCAGCGCCGCCGCCGCCACGCGAATCGCCCGCCTCCGGTCAATCCCGTAGGCGTCCAGCGCCTCGCCGGCGCACAGCACCGCGGCCGCCCCGCCCTCGCTGGTCGGGCAGCACTGGTACAGCGTCAGCGGGTCAGCAATCGGGCGCGAGTTCAGCACATCCTCCACCGTGTAGGTTTCCTTCCGGTGAGCGTAAGGATTCAGCGCCGCGTTCTGCCGCGCCTTCACCGACACCTGCGCCAGCGCCGCCGCCGGCGCCCCCGTCTCCTCCATATATCGCCGCATCCGCAGCGCGTACCCCGCCATCATATGGTCGCCCCCAATGTACCGCGCCGGGCTGTCCTCCGCCGTAACCGTAACCGGCCCGCCCGGAACCTTCTCCGCCCCGAAAGCCAGCGCCAGGTCAAACACCCCCGACGCAATCCCCCAGTACGCCTGCCAGAACGCCGTGGACCCGCTGGAACACGCATTCTCCACATTGATAATCGGAACCCCGGTCAGCCCCAGCTGCGCCAGCGTAGTCTCCCCCACCGACATCCCGTGATAATAAACGTGCCCGAAGTAGGCCACCGGAATCGCCGACCACGCCACGCCCGCGTCCCCCAAAGCGGACACCACAGCGTCCCGCGCCAGATCCGACAGGCTCTGCTCCGGAAACCGCCCGAAGGGATGCAACCCCACCCCCGCCACCATCACCTCCCGACCGGGCCGAAACTGCGTCATCGTCCTGCTCCTTTCCTGTCTTGTCCTGTCTGCTCTGCCGCCGCCCGATCTTGGGGTCCGATATTTGCGGCTGACCTTGGCCGCCGGTATTGGCCGCTGATCTTTGCCACTGGCATTGGCGCCTGATCTTGCCGCCGCCGTTCCCCATCCCGTCAGGCCGGCCGCCACTTGTACACCGCCCGCTCCCCCACCGTCCGCAGCGCCAGGCGCACCGGCATCCCGATCCGCAGCGCCTCGTGGGGGCAGTCAACCACCTCCGCCAGGATGTGCGGCCCCTCCGGCAGCTCCACCTCCCCCAGCGCATACGGCGTCGGCCCCGGCCACCCCGCCGGCGGCGCCCGCACAATCGTATAACTGTACAGTGCCCCCTGCCCCGACAGCTCCACCGGCTCCAAATCCGCCCCCGTGCAGGACTGGCAGAAGGTCGCCGGCCCGAACACCGTCACCCCGCAAACGCGGCACCGCATCCCCAGCAGAACGCCTCGCTTGCCACTGGCATCGGTCAGCCGCAACAGCCTTTCGTCAACGGATTGCACGCTGGTCATCAAAAACGCTCGCCCCCCGGCCCCTTTCGCCGGCCTAATGACAGGCAGTGTATCCGCGCATCCCGCTGGTGTCAATTTGCGGCCAGCGTGCTATAATACGCCCCGTTATGATGCCCCGGAGACATACTGCGGAATTTTTGCGGGCCGCCGCGCCCGCGCGCCCGTTGCTGCTGGCGGTAGCCGTCGCCCTGGCGCTGGCGTTGCTGCTGGTGGCGTCGCCGCCAGCGGCGCGGGCGCAGACTGCTGCCCTGGGCAACCCCACCGGCCTGACCGCCACCCCCGGCCCCGGCATCGGCGAGGTTACCTTGTCCTGGACGCCGGCCGCCAACGCCACTTTGCACCTGGTGGCATACCGGCCCGTTGTCGGCGGAGATTACCAGTGGCGTCTGGTGGGCGCCGGCTCCACCACTTTCAGCGACCTGGCCGCCGGACAGGAATACTGGTTCATCGTCATCGGCGGGCAGCCCGGCAACGCCTGGTCCCAGTGGAGCAACTGGGGCCGGGCCGCCGCCCTGGCCCCGCCCCCGCCGCCGCAACCCGACGACAAACCCGCCATCACCGGCGGCGGCAAGCATACCTGCTACCTGGACGCCGACGGCATCGTCCAGTGCTGGGGCGCCAACGGCGATGCCGACAAAGGACAGGCCGACCCGCCCGCCGGCGCCTTTGCCGCCATCAGCGCCGGCTACGAACACACCTGTGGCCTCCGCCCCGACGGGCGAATTGAATGCTGGGGCGACAATACCGCCGGCCAGTCCACGCCGCCGCCGGGCGTCTTTGCCGCCGTGGACGCCGGGCGCGCCCACACCTGCGGGCTGCGCGCCGACGGTACGGCAACCTGCTGGGGCCACAACCAGTACGGGCAGACGGACGCGCCGCCCGGCCCGTTCACCGCCCTCACCGCCGGCGGCGAGCACACCTGCGGGCTGCGGGGCAACGGGCAGGTTGAGTGCTGGGGCGACAACCACTACCGCCAGTCGGCGCCGCCCGCGGCAGTGCTGTTCCACTCGGTAAGCGCCGGCTTTGCCCATACCTGCGGCATCAAGCAGGACCGGAGCATCGCCTGCTGGGGCTCTAACCCCGCCGTTGCGCCTCCGCTTGTAGCAGGCCGGTATGAAATGGTCGTCGCCGGACGACAGCACACTTGCGCCGTAACTGCCGACAATGGAGCGTATTGTTGGGGCAGCAGTCTGGACAGTAATATGTACCAGACATACTACCGTGATTTCATTGTGATTGTCGGCGTTGGCGATGAACATACTTGCTGGATAGTGGCAAGTGGCAACGTTGGTTGCCTTGGCGATAGCTCCTACGGGGCAGCCACGCCTCTTTTGTATCGGCTGTCGTCAGAAACGTATATGTCTGTTAGTGCCGGCTACAAACACACCTGCGGTGTGCGAACTGGCGGTACAGTAGTCTGCTGGGGTAACAGCCACTATGCCCGTGAGCTCCCACCTCGCGGAGCGTTCCAGTCCGTTAGTGCCGGTTCGAGCCACACCTGCGGGGTGCGGACGGACGGCGCCGTGGCTTGCTGGGGGGCGAACTGGTCAGGGCAGGCTGCGCCGCCAGGAGGTTCGTTTCAATCCGTTAGCGCCGGCTCCAACTACACCTGCGGGGTGCGTATGGATGGCGCGGTGGCTTGCTGGGGGGGCGACGAGGCGGTACAAGCCACACCTCCGAAAGGCACTTTCCAGTCCGTTAGCGCAGGTGCTGCCCACACCTGCGGGGTGCGTACGGATGGCGCGGTGGCTTGCTGGGGGTACGATGAGTGGGGGCAAGCCACGCCTCCGGAAGGCACTTTCCGGTCCGTTAGCGCGAGCGCGGACGCCGACCACACCTGCGGGGTGCGGACGGATGGCGCGGTGGCTTGCTGGGGGTACGACGAGTGGGGACAAGCCACACCTCCGGAAGGCACTTTCCAGTCCGTTAGCGCCGGTGCCGGTCACACCTGTGGGTTGCAGACGGACGGGCGTGTGGTATGCTGGGGAAGCAACGGGTGGTGGCAGGATAAATCACCGGAAGGTTCGTTCCAGTCCGTTAGCGCCGGCTCTGGCTATAACTGCGGCGTGCGGATGGGCGGGCGTGTGGTATGCTGGGGGTACAACGAGTCTGGGCGGGCCGCGCCGCCGTAAGCGTAAAGGAGATCAATATGACATCAATCACTATGAGGCCAATGAACGAATGCCCGATTTGGCCTGACTTCAGGGCTGCCATACACCCACAGCGCGTGGGATTGACTTGGATAGTTGAATCGGCCCGCGCCGGCGGTAGGTACGAAATTGACGTCCTAGCCAAGGATCTGGTTGAGGAACTAGGCCTCCGCGCACGCGCACGTCTAACGACGTGGCTTGTTGACCAGCGGTGCTTGGGCTCCCAGTGCCCCAAAATCACCCGCAAAATTGTGGAATACGCCAGGGGAAAGCGCTCGCTACAGCCGCACGAGCGTGCTATGCGGTTGCTGCGCTTCATGGCTGAACGCGCAGAGACGATAGCTACTAGAATATGCATCTACCAGGATGATGATGGTGCTTATGCATGGTCTGAGTCGACAAAATGGGGGGAGATTGACGTTTTGCTTGCCTACCTGCGTAACGAAAAGTTGATCAGCGTATCTTCCGAGACAGGGCGTTTCAGGTGCATGATTTCCGTAGATGGATACCGCAAAATCGCCGAACAGGAAGCCCATATCGCGACTACGCAGGCATTCGTTGCAATGTGGTTCGACGATGAAATGAACGATGCCTTTGAAAACGGCATCAAACTTGCTATCGAGGAAGCTGGGTACAAGCCGTTGAGAATCGACCTGAAGCCGGACGTCAACAAAATTGACGACGAAATCATCGCCGAAATTCGCCGCTCCCGGTTCCTGGTGGCGGATTTTACGCACGGAGATGAAGGTGCCAGGGGCGGCGTCTATTTCGAAGCCGGGTTCGCAGAGGGATTGGGCATACCCGTGATTTACACCTGCCGCAAGGATATGATGGACAAACTGCACTTTGACACGCGGCAGTACGCCCATATCGATTGGGAAACCCCTGACGAATTGCGCGACAGACTGCTGCACAGGATTCGTGCGCGCATTGGTGAGGGGCCAGGCGATAACGTAGCCCTGTGATCTATCCGATGCGTGTTGCGGATGGACGGGCGTGCATTGACGATACCCCCATTGGCGATACCCAGCGCCACTCTGGAGAGACCAGTTTATGACCACCGCAACCGCGCTCAATCTACCTCAATCCGAGCAGTATGCTCCCCAGAACCCGGCGGCTATTGAGTCCGTTCACATTCGCGGCTTCCGTTCCCTGGCCGATGTGCAGCTTGTCGACTTGCCCAAGGCCACGGTTTTAATTGGCGCCAACGGTTCCGGCAAGTCCAACATCATCAGGTTCTTTGAGATGGTCAGCTGGATGCTCCGCTCCCGTCGCCTCGGCGAGTTCGTGGAACGGAACGGCGGCGGCGATGACCAGCTCTTCGGCGGCAGCCGCGTTACATCCCGCATCGCAGCAGAAATCTCCCTGCGCGCCGACCGGGGACGCAACGACTATCGTTTTACCCTCGCCTACGCCCACCCCGACCGCTTCTTCTTTGCCAAGGAAGCTTTCCGGTTCAGCGACGCTGCGCGGGACACCGAAGCTCCGTGGCAATATCTCGACAGCGGCCACCGGGAGGCGCAAATTGTTGAAGCGTCGCAATCCGCTGAATACCCCGGTGTTAGCACGCAGACGGCACGGGTAATCACCAGGTTGCTCCGCTCCTGCGCCGTCTATCAGTTTCACGACACCTCCGACGATTCCAACTTCAACAAGTTGTGGGATGTAGCCGACAATGAGCAGTTGCGTAGCCACGGGGGCAACCTGGCGGCAGTGCTGCACCGGCTGGAACAGGAGGATTTCCGTCGTTACGAATACATCTGTAAGCAGATTGGCCGGATACTGCCCGGTTTCGACCGCTTTGACATCACGGAACGCTACGGCAAGGTTCGTTTGCGCTGGCGCCCCAAATGGGGCGACAAGACCATCGGCGCGCACCTCACTTCCGACGGTTCCCTGCGGTTCTTTGCCTTGGCCACCCTGCTCAACCTGCCCCCGGAGATGCTGCCCGACGTCATCCTGCTGGACGAGCCGGAACTCGGCCTGCATCCCTCCGCCGTGGACCTGGTGGGCGGAATGATCAACGGCCTATCCGCAGAGCGGCAGATCATTGTGGCAACCCAGTCGCCCCTGCTGGTTGACACCTTTGAGCTGGATGAAATTTTTACGCTGGACCTGGAGAAGGGCCAAACTCGTATCAACAGACTGGACCCGGAGCAGTACCGCATCTGGCTTGACGACGACTTTACTGCCGGAACTCTCTGGGAGCAAAGCTTTTTCGGAGGGCAGCCATGACCAGACTCGCTATTGTCGTCGAAGGGCGAACCGAAACCGATTTTGTCAAAAATGTGCTATGCCCTCACTTGTCGGAACGGGAGGTTTATCCCTTCCCTATTTCGCTGGACGGCAATATCCGCTTGGAACCGCTTGCGTCTCGCATGGCGGGTCTGCTGTATTTGCACGACCGGGTAACTTCGCTGGTAGATTTCTACGGCTTCAAGCGCCGCAGCGCGGCAGGCCCGGACGAATTGCAAAATCGGATTGACGCCGCGGTTAGCCAGCGAATGCCTCCCAACTGGGATTCATCGCACGCTTTCGCCTATGTCCAGCAGTATGAATTCGAGGCATTGCTGTTTTCGGACGCCGGCGCCTTTGGCGTTCTGCCCGGCATATCAAACGAGCAAGTGGCCCGGCTCCGCGCCATGCGAAACCAGTTCCAGTTCCCCACCCCGGAAGACATCAACGACAGCCCGGACACCGCTCCAAGCAAACGGATCGCAAATGTGATACCCCGTTATAATAAACGCGCGGACGGGTATGTGGTAGCTCTGGAAATCGGCCTGCCCGCCATCCGCGCCGAGTGTCCCCGGTTTGATGCCTGGCTGGCCCGGCTGGAATCACTGGCCGGCGCCGCCCGTTAGTGCCGCCCGCCCCGGAATACCGCCCCCAGCCCCTGCGGCCCAGACCCGCCCGGCAACCCCCGCCCCCCGCCGGATGCGGGGGGATGTATTGATTTTGCCGGCCCGCCGTGTTAGCGTGAGCCACGACCGTCCCCAAAGCCCCCGCCAGGCGCCTCCGGTTGAGTTGCTTGCTATGCCCAACATCCTCGGTTTGGAACCAAACCCCGGCCGTCAATCCTGGGAAAAATCCCTCGGCGAATTCCTGGCCATCGCCGCCTCCGCCCGCCCCGACCAGGTGTTCGTGGAGCTCGCCGGCCACCAAATCACCTACGCCGACTTCTACCGCCGCTGCCGCGCCGCCGCCGCAATGTTCCGCCGCCTGGGCATCAACCACGGCGACCGCGTGGCCCTGTTCCTGCCCAATGTCCCCGAGGTGCTCTACACCTGGTTTGGCCTGGCCCTCATCGGCGGCATCGCCGTGCCCATCAACACCGCCTACCGCCGCGACGAAACGGCCTTCATCCTCAACAACGCCGAGGCCGCCGCCCTGGTCGCCCACGACACCTTGCTGGATGTAGCCACCCAAGCCGCCGACCTTGCCCCCTGCGTGCAGCATCGCCTCCTCGTCAGCGGCAACGCCGGCAGCAACAGTGGCGACAGCGCTGACGGCAATGACGCCGCCGGCCCCCACGCCCCGGCCGTCGACTCGGCACCCGACGGCTGGCAGTCCTACGCCACCCTGTTAGCCGCCGCCCCGGAGCTGGGCGACCTGCCCCCCGTCGCCCCCACCGACATCTCAATGCTCCAGTACACCTCCGGCACCACCGGCAACCCCAAAGGCGTAATGGTCACCCATCAGATGTATGTCGCCGCCGGCCAGGGTTTCGCCCTCTGGACCCAGGCCACCCCCGATGACCGCTTCTTTACCTGCCTGCCCTACTTCCACGCCAACGCCCAGTACTACAGCACTATGGGCGCCCTGGCCGCCGGCGCCACCCTGGTGGTGCAGGAACGCTTTTCGGCCTCCCGCTTCTGGCAACAGGTGAGAGACGCCCGCGCCACCGTAGTCAACTTCATCGGTATGATGATGCCCGTCCTGGTCAAAAACGAACTCCGGCCCGATGACGCCGACAACACCGTCCGCCTGTTCTACGGCTCCCCCGCCTTTTCCCCCGAATTCCTGGCCGCTTTTGAACGCCGCTTCGGCACCGGCATCATCGTGGGCTTCGGGATGACCGAAACCTGCTACGGCACCATTGAGACCATCGGCGGGGCACGCCGCCCCAACTCCTCCGGCCAGCCCCGCCGCCATCCCGACCCGGCCTTCGAGAACGCCGTCCGCATCGTTGACGACGCCGGCGCCCCCGTCCCCAGCGGCCAGCCCGGCGAAATCGCCATCCGCAACCCCGCCACCATGGCCGGCTACTGGCGCAACCCAACGGAAACCGCCGCCGCCCTCCGCGACGGCTGGCTCTTCACCGGCGACCTGGGCTGGCTGGATGACGACAACTACCTCTACTTCGTGGACCGCAAAAAGGATGTCATCCGCCGCCGCGGCGAAAACATATCCTCCCAGGAAGTGGAGGATGTCATCAAGCGCCACGACAGCGTGCTGGACTGCGCCATCATCGCCGTGCCTTCGGAGCTGGGCGAGGACGAAGTTAAAGCCTATGTAACTCCCCGCCCCGGCGCCACCGTCGATCCGGCGAATGTCGTCCATTGGTGCGCCGAGCATCTGGCGTATTTCAAAGTCCCCCGCTATATTGAGGTGCGCCACGAACTGCCCCGCACGCCCAGCCTGCGGGTACGCAAGGACGCCCTGCGCCAGGAACGGCCCGACCTCACCGCCGGCTGCTTTGACCGGGAGGCCGCCGGCATCGCCATCCGCCGCTGATACCATCCCCTTGAAAACCTCTCGATGAAAGCCCCCCTTTGCCGCCCGCCGGAGACCGACCAGGAGCCCGCGCCGATGATTAAGATTGAAGCCATATTCCGCCCCGAGCGTCTGAACAGCGTCCGGGACGCCCTCAGCGACGCCGGCATCGTCGGCCTCACCGTCACCCAGGTCAGCGGGCGCGGCGCCCAGGGCGGCGTGGAAGTGACCGCCGCCCGCGGTCTGGGCACCTACCGCATTGATATGCTGCCCAAAGTCAAGCTGGAAGTGGTCGTCAACGACCCCGACACCGACCGCGCCGTGGACATCATCCGCACCAACGCCATCACCGGCAGCCCCGGCGACGGCAAGATTTTCACCTACCACATCGGCGACGCCATCCGCATCCGCACCGGCGAGCACGGCCCCGACGCGGTGTAGCGCCGCCTCCCCTTGCCGCTGCCCCCGCTGTCTGTGGAGCTGACCCTATGCCCGCCGAACCCCGCTACTGGCTTTTCAAATCCGAACCCGCCTCCTACTCCTGGGATGACCTGACCGCCGAGGACGGCCAGACCGCCGAATGGGACGGCGTCCGCAACTACCAAGCCCGCAACTTTATGCGCGATGCTATGCGCGTGGGCGATTATGTGCTGTTCTACCATAGCAACGCCAAACCCCCCGGCGTCATCGGCACGGCCCGCATCGTCCGTGAAGCCTACCCAGACGACACCGCTTGGAACCCCGACACCCGCTACTACGACCCCAAATCCGACCCGGCCAACCCCACCTGGCTGATGGTGGACATCAAGGCGGAGCGGCGGTTACCCCGCTACATCAGCCTCAACGAACTCAAGGCCAACCCCGCCCTGTCGGATATGCTGGTCACCAAACGCGGCCAGCGCCTCTCCATCCAGCCCGTAACGCCGGCGGAATGGGCGGAAGTGCTTGCAATGTCGGAACGCCCCGCCGGGCAGCAGTGACTGCTATGGAAGCCCCGCAGCCCGCCAACGCCCTTGAAATCGAAGTCGCGGACTTCGGCCCCATCGTCCACGCCAAAGTGGACTTGCGCCCAATGACGGTGTTCATCGGGCCAAGCAACACCGGCAAATCGTACCTGGCCACCTTGATTTATGCCCTGCACCGGGTTTTCAGCGGCAGTTCTACCGGATTCCGCCTCTGGCAGCAGGCCGGCCCCCGTCAATTCCGGCGTGGTGGATTGCCGCCGCCGCACCTGTCACCCGAAATCGGCGCCGACTTTGACCGCTTAAAGCAGGAGGTCATCAATAGTATGGAGACGGGCAACATTCTTTTGCCGGACGGAATTATTGAACTGCTCCGCAATGAATTTGACAGCTTGTACGGCGCGCTCACTGCTGAAATCTTGCGTTGCTTTGGTCAGGATGAGTTAGCGGCGCTATCGCGCAAAGGCCGCAACGCCTGCCCGCGCCTGGACATACGCCGCAGCCTTCCCGGCGACGTTGCCCCATTGCAGCATACTTTTGCCTTCGACGCCCCAAAGTTGAATCTTAAAACCTCAATGCCCCAACGAATTCCTGTTGGCGATGATGCCAGAAATGATTTCTATTTTGACCTGGAAACTGCCTGCTTGGCAGTCACCCAGTCCGATGACATTGCCGGAGCATATTTTGAACTCCAGCTCGCCGTCGACCATTTGATGGGGTTGGTTGCCGCCACGATAATGGGTAGCCTCCATTCGCCGGCCTATTACCTGCCCGCCGACCGCACCGGCGCAATGCACGCCCATGGCGCTATCGTCAGTGCCATGCTCGGCTACCACTCTGTTACCGGAATGCGCTCCCCGGCGCCGACGCCATTGCTTCCGGCTGTTATGGCGGATTTCCTCGGTCAGCTGTTAGCAAATGATCGTGTGCCTGACCGGCGTCGGCTGGACGAATACGATGCCGGCGCGCAGATAGAGAAACTGATTCTACAGGGAACGGTGTCCGTCAATCGCTCGGAACTCACCAACTACCCTCACTTCACCTACCGCCCTGCTGGCTGGAAGGAAAATCTGTCCCTGACGCAGGCATCCTCAATGGTATCGGACTTGGCTCCAATTGTGTTCTACCTGCGCCACATCGTCCGACTAGGCAACATTCTGATTATTGAGGAACCGGAATCTCACCTCCACCCGGTAATGCAGGTCGAACTTACCCGCCAGCTGGCCAAGATCGTCGCGGCCGGCTACCGTGTCATCATCACAACCCACAGTGAATGGATTCTAGAGGAACTCTCCAACGTCGTCCTCCGTTCACAACTGCCTCCCGCCCTGCGCGCCGACATCCCCGGCGGCGCTGGCGACGCTGCTCTGCCGGCCAACCAGGTAGGCGTCTGGCTGTTCCAGCACAAACGTCGCCCCAAAGGATCCGTAGTCACCCACATCCCCATAGGCGAAAATGACCTTTACGATTCCAGATTTGACGATGTTGCCATCGCCCTGCACAACGACTGGGCAAACATCACCACCCGGATAAGAACAGGTCAATGATGGGTATGCTGGCCGCCGTCAAGAGCTGTGTGCCCCAATCCTGTAGGGCGGAATCCATCAGGGGACAAGGTTGTAGCGTTTCGCTGGACGGCACGCCGCCCAAACGCTTGATAATTGACCTTGACAAGCCCGGTTCCCCTTTGTCGCAAAACCAGACCCGTTGCGATTACCTGCTTCTGGCCGAACTTGCCGACAAGCCGGGATTAATTTACCCAATTGAGCTAAAAGCTGGGCGCGCCGGCCCCGGCGATGTCAAAGATCAACTTCAAGCTGGTGCCAATGTTGCTGCACACCTGACGCCAACCGACTGCGAAGTAAAATTGCTGCCCATACTTGCATCCGGCAGCGATAAAGCCGGACGCAAGCGAATCAGGGCAGCAGTGGTATTCCGCGAGAGCGAAATACCCATCCGCCGCATCCGTTGCGGCCAGCCTTTGCCGTCAGCGTAACGCGCCGAGCCGCCATCATCCCTATCCTACGCCGCCGGCGTTGCCGTGGAGTAGCTGCGCGCGGGTTTCCCAAGCACGTCGCCCGCCCGGTCGGAAATATAACGGCGGGCGGCGAAAATCGCAGTGGCAATGGTACAGCCCTCGCGGTGCCAAATGCCGTCTGCCCGTGCCGCCTTACCGCCAGGCCCTCAATTTGGCGACGCCCCCTCGCCGCCCCCGGCTTCGGCCCACACCCGGTAACGCCCCGCTTCAGTGGTAGCCGGCGCCACCGGGGACACCGCCACAATAACCCGGCCGGCATCATCGCTGTCGCCGACCGTCGCCCCCGCCGGCACGGAAACCGTCCCCGTATATTGGCCGGCGTCCTCGTAATGCCGCAGCGTCATCCGCGTCGCCGTTGCCGCCCGCTCCCCGTAGCCCAACCCGTCCATCACCCAGACAATCCAGTTTTGCTGCACCCGGTTGTTGACCAGAACAAACCCGTCGGGATGCCATTCGCCGCCGGCGGGATTATTGTCGCCCCCGCCCCCCGTTACCCGCATCTCCCGCACGCAGAACCCCGGCCCGTGAATGGCGTCATCGGTTACATAGTGGAACCGCGCCAGTATCTGCTGGCCGGCGTAGGCGGCCAGCGAAGCGGTGGCATCCTGCCAGCCGTCGCTATTCCCGGTATAGCCATGCCCGTAGCCGTTGCCCAGCGGATTGGAAGCGGTAGTCCCATCCGCCGGCAGAACATCCCAGGTTGCGCCATCGTCGCCGGACGCCATTACATACAGATAGTCCCAATCCGTCTCAATGTCGTGCCAGTAGCGAAAAGACAGCGCCGGCGACGCGTCCTTGTCCCCGGACGGGGCCGGGGATCCGGCCAGCGGCACCCTTACTCGCCGCGTCAGGGTGGACGATATGGAATCGCCCCGGTTGCTCCACCAGCAGGAACCGCCGGGAATATCGCCCGGCAGCAGCGGCGCAGTGTCATCGCCGGCAAAGTGTATCGTCACGGCGTCGCTGCCATCCCGGTCTATTTCAACATAGTCCACCGCGTACTGCGCCAGGGCCTGCGCTTGGGCGGCATCCCCGACCTTTTGCTGGCGCGTTGCCGACGCCGCAATGTCCAGATTGCCGTACCCGTGTTTGCCGGAGCCTTGGTCCAGCAGGTTGGCCGCCACCCAGTCGGCGAACACGGCGTGAAAATCGGCCGGCCGGCCCGCGGCGTCAACCGCGCCCCGCTGCGACAGAAAGGCGTCCAGGCCGGCGATGCCGTCGGCGTCAATCGCCAGCAGCCGCTGCAACCCATCGCCCGGCGCGTAATGTTCCCGCAGATAATGGGCGAACAGCGCGGATGCGCCATAGTGAAGGCCCACTTCCTGGCCCAGTTCCTTCGGCCAGTTCACCAGCGACGCCCGGTCCGTCCGTTGTAGATAGTGGGCTATGCTGCCGACATTGTAGCCCGCTTCCGTTACCGCCAGCTCGGCCAGCCCTTCGTTCAGCCACCCTTCCTCCGACCTGTCGGCGTACCAGTGAATGGCGTGCTGTAACTCGTGCGCTAGAATGCTGGCAAAGCCCTCACTGCCCGGCGGCGCCACGGCGCCGTTGATGTAGATGGCCGGCGCCTCGTTGCTGTACGGGTTCACGCTGGACGGATAGGGGTCGGCGCCCGACACATACCCGCCCAGGCCGGGTATTCGCGCCGTGATGATATGCCCCCGCCCGCCGGCGTCAACCTCCGGTATGCCGCCAAAAGCGGCGCGCACCCGCGGATAAACCTGCGTTTCCACCTCGTCCATCGCCTGCCGCAGGGCATCATCGGCTACTTTCAGCCCCTCCTCAACCCACCAGTAAGCGTGCTCCGATACCCCGGCCAGGCGGAAATGCCGGCGCGCCATCTTGCGCTGCGGGTAGTCCAGCACCCAGAAATCGGTTGTGCCGCCCAGTTCGGTGGGACGGGCGGCGGCCGGCCCCGGCGTCGGAGTAGGCAGGGGGCCGCGCCAGCGCAACTGCTGCGCCAGCAGCAGCAAATCCCGCTCCGGCGGCGCCGGGAAATAGGCCGCCGTCATCGCCCCGACCGGAGGCGACAGCGGCGCCACCAACGCCGGGTCGCCGACGCCGACGGTCGGTCTGATGGCTGCCGGGACTACGGTTGCCTCCGCAGCCGGCCGGTCCACAAGCCTTGCGACAGCATCCGCCGCCGGGGTTGGCGACGGGGTTGGAATCGCCGCCGGCGCATTCCCGGCCACAGCGCGCTTGCCCCCGCCGATTTCGTCGCCGCCAATGGCCGGCAGGACGGACGCCGGGAGATCAGCGCCGCCGCCCCCGCTGGCATCGCCCTCGCCTCCGCAGCCCGTCGCCAGCCCCAACATCAGCGCCAGCGCCGCCGCCAGCCGGATTATCGCCGCCCGCATCGGTTATCCGTTCCCGTCCATTCTATCCGTTCCCGTCCGGCGCGGCGGGCTCGGTGTTATAGCGGTTCATCGCAGTGTCAATGCCGTCGGTTAGCAGACATTCCACGGCGTCGGCGGCCCGCCGGATTGCCGCATCCATCGTGACCCGTTCCGTATCGGAAAACCGCCCCAGCACGTGCTCCACGCCGCCCGTCGCCCCGGAGCCGCCAATGCCGATACGGAGACGCGGAAAGTCGGTGGTGCGCGCCGCGCGGATGATGTCCTTGATACCGTTATGGCCGGCGTCGGAACCCCGGGCCCGCAGCCGGATGCGCCCCATCGGCAGCGCCATCTCGTCATAAACGATTACCAGATCCGCCGGCCGGCCCCCGAAACGCGCCAGCAGGTAGCCCACCGATTCGCCCGACAGGTTCATATAGGTGCGCGGCTTGGCCAGCGCCACCGCCTGCCCGTTGCGATACCCCTGCCCCAGAGCCGTAGTGCGCCGCCGGTCGTTGACCGCAATGCCCCAGCGCTCCGCCAGCAGGTCAACGCACTCAAATCCCACATTATGCCGCGTCCCCCGGTAGCGCGCCCCCGGATTGCCCAGTCCAATAATCAGACGCCGGCCACGGGAGCCTTCGGCCTGCTGTTGTGGCGGCGGCATAAGCGTTGCGTCCCGTAAAGATGCGGCCTTTCCCCGCAGCGGCGGCGGCTACATAGTTCGCCAGGCGGCGCCGTCGGTCATCGCCAGAAACTGCGCCACCAGGTCGGCGCTGGAAATGATCAGGCCGGGCGAGAACAGGGTCGCGTCCTGCAACGTCGCCCGGTCTAGAACCTGGCCGCCGGCCTCCCGCGCCAGCAGAATGCCCGACGCGATGTCCCATGAGGACAGGCTGTGGTGAAAGTAAAGGTCAATCCGCCCGCAGGCGGTGTAGGCAATGCTCAGCGCGCTGGACCCCATCAGCCGGTAAGCCTGCGTGCGCGGCCAAATGCCGGCGGCCATTTCCAGCAGCAGCTTGGCCGACCCGAAATCATAGCCCAGGTCAAAGCCCAGCACGCCGTCCCCCAAATCAGCCCGGTCCGACACGCGGATGCGCTGCCCGTTGAGATACGCCCCCTGCCCCTTTTGCGCCGCGAACAGTTCATCGCGCACCGGGTCGTAGGTTACGCCCGCCACCACTTCATCCCCGGCGGCAATGGCGACCACCACACAGAAATGGGGAATGCCTTCGGCAAAGTTGCGCGTGCCGTCAATCGGATCAACCACCCAAGTATAGGGCGCCGCGCCGGGGACGGGTTCCGATTCCTCGGACAGGATGCCGAAATCGGGATATTCCCTTCCCACATAATCCAGTATCAGCCGCTCCGACGCCAGATCCACATCGGTGACCACATTGGCGCGGCCCTTGAGGCTGACCTCAACATCAGTCCGAAAGCGCGCCGCCGCCAGTTCGCCGGCCCGCCGCGCCGCCGTTTCGCACACCGACAGCGCCGTCTGGCCGGAACGGGAGCGCGGCAGTTCCGGGACGGCGGATAATTGGGGCGACATCGCAAAAACTCCTTCCGCCGGGCCAATCCCGCCCGGCGCGCGCATAAATTATAGCGGGAGGATGGAATGACCGGCCCGGAGGAACCCCGGCAACAAAGGCGGGGCGAATGGTTGATCCGCCCCGCAATGCTCGCCCGGCCTGCGCCCGGCAGTTGGCGGCTACCACTCCACCGGCAGGCTGACCACGCCGCGGATGTTGAGCAGGTTATGGTACTCCAGCGTGTCCGGGTCGGTAGCGAAACGGAAGGGCGGGAACTTGCGCGTCAGGGCGCGGAACGCCTCCTGCCCCTCCAGCCGCGCCAGGTTGGCCCCCAGGCAATGGTGAATCCCGCCGCCAAAGGCCACATGAGGATTGGGATAGCGGGTAATGTCCACATCCTCCGGGTTCTCAAAGGCCATCGGATCGCGGTTGGCGGCGTTGATGATGACCATCACCTTTTCGCCTTCGCGGATTTTCTGGCCGCCCAGCTCAATATCGTCCAAGGCAATGCGCGGCGCCCGCTTGACCGGCGAGTCGTACCGCAGCAGTTCCTCGGTGCCGCGCACCAGCAGGCTGTCGTCCTCCTTCAGCATCTGCCACTGCTCCGGGTTCCGCATCAGGGCCATAGTGCCGTTGCCCACCAGGTTGATGGTAGTCTGGTGGCCCGCAATCAGCAGCAGCAGCGTGTTGCCCAGCACTTCCTCGCGGGACAGTTCCCCCTCCCGTTCCCCGATGGCCAGCACGGACAGCAGGTCGTCGGCAGGTTCGCTGACCCGCCGCTCCACCAGCGGGTTCACATAGTCATTGAGCGTGGTAATGGCCTCGTGAACGCGTGTGTGGCGGTCGGGAGTCTCCTGATCCAGCGACAGCAGTTGCCGGGAAAGGGTGCGGATGAATTCCCGGTCGGTGGCGGGCATCCCCAGCCAGTTGGCGATGACCAACACCGGCATTGCGTTGGCGAAATCCTTGAGGACATCCATAGCGCCGCTTTCGGCGTCAAAGTCCCGCAGCAGGTCCTGGATGATGTCCTGCACCATCACCCGGAAGCGGTTGTCAATGTACTTGGGGTTGAACACCGGATGCACGGCGCGCCGCATCCGCAGGTGGTCGGGCCGGTCGCGCCGGATGAACCAGTTGTTCATATAGTCCAGGTTGAACTTGTACTTGGGGAAATCCGCCTCGGAAATGGGCGGGCTGGGGGGCTTCTGGTCCCGCAGAAAAACCTCCGAGGAAAAATACTCGGGATGGCGCAGCGCCCAGACCACAGCCTGGTAAGAGGTCACGACCCAGGTGTCAAACTTGGCGTTCCAATAGACCGGTGCCTCCTCCCGCAGGGTCGCGTAGTACGGGTAGGGGTTCCGCAGATTTTCGGGCGACAGCAGCTCGTCGTGGATACGCTCTTTCAGCATCGTCATCGTCACGGCCTCGCAGCGGGTAGTGGGCGGGTAGGATTTTGCCGCACAATGTAGCGGGGATGATGCGGGATGTCAACGAATCGGCGCCGGCGGTATTTTCAGCGCGCGCTGGCGACACAGTTTGGGCTGTATTTTGCCACTGCCGGCGGAGCGTATGCGGTAGGGAATAGGCAACTGGCGAACCGGAACGGGGGGTTGCGACGCGGGGTTGCATTCGGAGTATCGGGGGCGGTTGAAGCGATTGGCGCGTGCCACGACAGACTACACGAAGCCGTTATGGGTATTGCGCGGTTCGCCGGCGTTGCCGCGTTTGCGTCCGCGCCGGGGCCAAAAATCCGGTGCCGGCGCGTGCCGAAAATGCCGCCGCGCGACGCTATTGCATCCGGTAGCCGAATGTGATATTCTATTGCCGTCGGGGCGGGGCGTAGCGCAGCCCGGTAGCGCACCTGCATGGGGTGCAGGGGGTCGCCAGTTCGAATCTGGCCGCCCCGACCATCTTGCCAACCAGCGCGCAACTTGTGCCAAAGAGGGGACGATGATGCATCGTCCCCTCTTTGCTATGCCGTGCAGCGCCGCGCCTACATCGCCGTGCGCCCCCCGTCAATTACCACCTCGCTGCCGGTCACAAAAGACGCTTCGTCCGACGCCAGATACACTACGGCGTAAGCGATGTCCTCCGGCCGGCCAATGCGCCCCAGAGGCACCCGCCGCCGCTGTTCTTCATCCGTGAGACCGCTGTTCCGCCCCCGCCGCGATTCCCGCAACATCGGCGTGTCAATCGGCCCCGGATGCACCGAGTTGCACCGAATGCCCTCGGCCGCGTGCTGTATCGCCGTGGACTTGGTGAACAGCCGCACCGCGCCTTTGGTGCTGCTGTACCCGGCCAGGTTGTAATCGTTGCCCACCAGCCCGGCGGTGGACGATATGTTGACGATGCTGCCGCCGCCCGCGTCCCGCAAAGCGGGCAGGGCCGCCTTGGTGCCCAGGAATACGCCCTTGGCGTTCACATCAAAAAGCCGGTCCCATTCCGCAACGGTCATCTCCTCAATGCTGCGCCCCAGCACAATGCCGGCGTTGTTCACCAGCACATTGAGCCGGCCGTACTCGGAAACGGCGGCGTTGACCGCGTTGGCCCAGTCCGTTTCGCTGGTAACATCCAGGCGCACATAAGTCGCCCGCCCGCCCAGTTCGCGGATTTCGGCCTCCACCCGACGGCCTTCCTCGTCAAGAATGTCGCCAAAGACCACGCAAGCGCCTTCGGCGGCGAACATTCGCGCCTCCACTGCCCCTTGCCCTCTGGCGCCGCCGCTGATCAGCGCCACTTTGCCATCCAGCCTGCCCATAATTTGGCCTCCTTCCTTGCCCGTTGCTGACTTCACCCGTTGATGACTTCCTTAAACTCGCGGATTGCGTTGATGTGCGCGTCCGGCGTAGTCAAACCGGCGGACATCGTGTTAACCGAAAAGTGCGTAGCGCCCAGCCCCCGCCAAGTTTCGGCCCGCGCCTGCCAGAACTCCGGGTCGCCTTCGGAATAATTGACGCGGGGTTCCATGCCAATGGCGTCCGGGTCGCGGCCTGCGGCCACGGCGGCCGCGCGCACTTTGGCGATGGCATCCTCCGCCGCCGGATCGTCGGGCTGGAACTGCGGGAACCAGCCGTCGGCGCACCGCCCCACCCGGCGCAGCACCCGGTCGGCGGGAATCGGCCCCCGCGCCCGGCTGCCGGCGCCCATCCACAGCGGTATCGGACGCTGCACCGGCAGCGGGTTGATGCCGGCATGGGTAACATTGTGGTAGCGGCCCTGAAAATCCACCACTTCCTCCGTCCACAGCCGGCGCAGCAGCTCCATCTGCTCCTCGGCCCGCCGTCCCCGCGTCGTGAAATCCTCGCCCAGCGCCTCGTACTCCACCGGGTTCCAGCCGATGCCCACGCCCAGCCGCAGCCGTCCGCCGCTGAGTACATCCACCTCGGCGGCCTGCTTGGCCACCAGCGCCGTCTGCCGCTGCCCCAGAATGACGATGGCCGACGCCAGCTCAACCCGGCTGGTCAGCGCCGCCATATAGCCAAAGACCACGAAAATCTCGTGAAACATACTGTCTTTGGTATAGCTCCCCGTCCAGGGCCGGTGATAGGCGGTGTCCGCCCCCAGCACATGGTCGTAGGCGATGATGTGGGCGTAGCCCAATTGCTCCGCCGCCTGCGCGTAGTCGCGCACCGCGATAGGGTCGGCGCCGATCTCGGTTTGCGGAAAAACGACGCCAATTTGCATTTGCTGACCCGATGACATATCCGGCCTCCTGACGGCGCGATAGTTACAGTTGGACTCGTGCTCGTGCCCGCACCCGGACGGGTTTCCCCGCCGGCCTTAAGGCGTGGCCCAGACCAGATTCCAGAGCAGCAGAAAAAGGATAACCCCGGCCCAGCCGGCCAGCAGCCCGATGCGGTAAAGCCGGGTGAACCATGGGTGCTCCCAAAAGGGCAGCCGGCGTTCCCGCGCCCAGTGGGCTTCGCCACTGCCGCCCGCCCACACCCAGCGGGCAATTTTCCGGGCTAACTGCATATTCCCTTTATCGTTGGCGCGCGCCCGCGTTGACAGCGTCAGCGCTGGCGTCGCAAAAATCCTGGCCTGCGCCGGGGGCAACCGGTCGTCCCCGTCGGAACGCCGCCACCGGCCTACAGGATTTGCGACAGAAACGCCTTGACCCGTTCGTGGCGGGGATTGTTGAAAAATTCGTCCGGCGGCTGGTCCTCCACCAGCTGGCCTTCATCAAACATCACCACCCGGTCGGCCACCTCGCGGGCAAAGCCCAGCTCGTGGGTCACGGCCAGGATGGTCATATAGGATGCCGCCAGTTCCCGCATCACATCCAGAACCTCGCGAATCATCTCCGGGTCCAGGGCCGAGGTCGGTTCGTCAAAGAGCATAATGTTGGGTTCCATGGCCAGCGCGCGGGCAATGGCGACCCGCTGCTGCTGCCCACCCGAAAGTTGGGCCGGGTACTTGTCCGCCTGCTCCGGTATGCCCACCCGTTCCAGCAGCTCCATAGCCTTGCCCTGCGCGTCCCGGGCCGGCAGCTTCCGCACCTTGATCGGCGCCAGCGTGATGTTATTCATCACCGTCAGATGGGGAAAGAGGTTGAAAGACTGGAACACCATCCCCACATCGCGGCGAATGGCGTCTATGTTGCGGACATCGTTGGTCAGCTCAATGCCGTCCACAATAATGTCCCCGCGCTGGTGCTGTTCCAGCCGGTTGATGGTGCGGATGAAAGTGGACTTGCCCGACCCGGAGGGGCCGATAATGACCACCACTTCGCCCTTTTTGACGGAGGTAGTGACGCCGCGCAGGGCGTGGAAGTTGCCGAACCACTTATGCACATCGCGGCAAAGGATAATGTCCTCGGCGGCGCCCGCCGGGTTCCCGTTGGCAGTCATAGCAGTAGCTCCCTCCCTTGCGGTGGCGATGCGCCGCGTTAGACGGCATCCCGCAACCGGCGACGCCGCGCCCTGCGCCGCCGGTTGCGTTCATTCTGTATTTCGTCAATTTGAGCGCGCAAAGCCTGGACTTCTTGGCTCTGCTTTTCCCGGGCGGCACGATCCCGGGCGGCGTCAGCCTCCGCTTTCTCCGCGCGGGCCACGGCGGCGTCCCGCTCCTTTTCGGCTTTAATGCGCCGCCCCGATTCCTGCCAGTACATCATCGTATCAGGCCCTCTTACTCGCGTCGCGGCAAAGGATAA
Source organism: Dehalococcoidia bacterium (assembly GCA_965203195.1). Classification (GTDB taxonomy): domain Bacteria; phylum Chloroflexota; class Dehalococcoidia; order Lucifugimonadales; family UBA3495; genus Bin87. The sequence continues at coordinate 192,820 of OZ241860.1, forward strand.
TGTCCCCGGCGGCGCCCGCCGGGTTCCCGTTGGCAGTCATAGCAGTAGCTCCCTCCCTTGTAGTGGCGATGCGCCGCGTTAGACGGCATCCCGCAGCCGGCGTCGCCGGGCGCGCCGCCGCTGGCCGCGTTCATTCTGTATTTCGTCAATTTGAGCGCGCAAAGCCTGGATCTCCTGCCCCTGCTCCGCCGTCTGCTTCTCCCGGGCGGCGCGTTCCCGGGCGGCGTCGGCCTCCGCTTTCTCCGCGCGAGCCACGGCTTTCTCCGCACGGGCCGCGTCTTTCTCCGCGCGAGCCACGGCGGCATCCCGCTCCTTCTCCGCCTCAATGCGCCGCCCCGATTCCTTCCAGTACATCATCGTATCCGGCCCTCCTACCAGACCGTTCACCAGCAGCATCGCCCCCAGCATCCGCACCATCAGCTGCCCCGGATACAAGCCCGGTTCTCCGTAGCTGACGATATAGGTCGCCGCTGCCGTTACCGCGTCCAGTCCAATATAGAAACTGATCTCAGCCAGTCGCCGGCTGAAAAATTCGCGCCAGGCTCTCATGCCGATACTTGTCGCCGGGCCGCCCGCCTACCGCTCGCCCACGCCCAGATGTCGCTCCAGCCGTCCGCTGATGTAAGACATCCCATAGGTGAACACCCAGAACACCAGCGCCAGAAAGACATACAGCTCCCGCGCGTTGTCCTGGAACTCAACATTCCCGCGGATGACCGTCCGCCCGATCTCCACGATGTCCAGCATTGAGATGATATAGACCAGGCTGGTGTCCTTGAACAGGCCGATGAACTGGCCCACGATGGCCGGGATGACATTCCGCAACGCCTGCGGCAGCGAAATCAGCAGCGTCGTCTGCCACCCGGCCAGCCCCAGCGCCCGCGCCGCTTCCGCCTGCCCGGGATGCAGCGCCTGCAACCCGCCCCGGATATTCTCCGCCATATACGCCGAGCTGAACAGCGTTATCACTACCCCGGCCCGTAGCAGCGGCGAAGTGCCGGGAAAAACCAGCGGCCCCAGCACGTGCGCCATAAACAGCAGCGTAATCAGCGGCATCCCCCGGAACACCTCAATGAAAAACACGCACAGCCCCTTCAGCACCGGCAGATGGCTGCGTCGTCCCAGCGCCAGCGCGATGCCGATGGGCAAGCTGAGCGTTATGCCCACCGTCGCCAGCAGCAGGTTGAGCATCAGCCCGCCCCAATGGTTCACCGACACCGGTTGCAGCCCCGGTACGCCGGGCAGCCCGCGCAGCAGTACCAGCGAAACTACGAACACCACGACGGCCAATATGGACACCCACCGCGCCGTCCCCAGCGGCGTGTAGCGCGCCAGCGCCCACCCCAGCGCCACCGCCGGCAGGTTCGCCACCAGCAGCGCCCGCACATCCATCCCCATCTTGTCCAGGCCGTACGGCAGCAGGGCGAACAGGGCGGCGGCTACGGCAACCACCAGCGCGGTAGCGCGCGCCAGGCCGGCGCCGGCAATGCCCCACGCCATCCCCAGCAGTACGGTTATCAGCAGCAGGATGGCCTGCGGACGCCAGAAGCAGTCCTGGCCGGGGCAGGCCTGGCTGGTGTTGTACCCCCCGATGGCAAACCGGCCTCCAATCCGGGCGATAACCGCCCAGTCCGCGTCCACCAGCGCCCAGCGCAGGCCGTACCACAGCGCCAGGGCAATGAGCGCCCCGGCGACTACGGTTATGACCCCGTTGTACCAGGTGCTGAACAGGTTGTCGCGGAGCCAGCCCACCGCGCCCGCGCTGGCGGGCGGCGGCGGCAGCGGCCCCGTCATTCGGTTCACAGTGTCCGGTTGCGCCGCCATCATTTACCTGCTGCTCGATGCGCCGATGCGCCAGTTGTAAATGTTGCCAATCAGCGACCAGGTGAGACTCATCGCCAGATAGCAGAGCATTATCAGTAGAAAGATGGAAATCGCCGGCGCCGTCTGCGTCATCGTCTGCGCGATGCCCGTCAGCTCGCTGTACCCAACCGCGATGCCCAGGCTGCTGTTCTTGGTCAGGTTGAGGCACTGGCTGATCAGCGGCGGGATGATAACCCGCAACGCCTGCGGAAAGATCACCGTCCGCAGCGTACTCATCGGCGTGAGGCCCAGCGCCCGCGCCGCTTCCGTCTGCCCGCGCCCCACCGACTGGATGCCCGCCCGCACAATTTCGGCAATAAAAGCCGCCGTGTACATTACCAGCCCAATCAGCAGCGCCACCATTCCCGGCTTGAAAGTCTGGCCGCCTACGATGTTCAGGAACCGCCCCTGCTGCTCCGGTACGGACAGCGTGAGCGGCGGCGCTCCATTAATCAGGCTTATAATTACCCAGGACAGCGCGCCGCCCAGCAGTACTATCCCCCAGCCGGCCACCACCGGATACGAAGCCCGGCCCGTTTCTACCTCCCGCCGGTCCAGACGGCGGCTGACCATGACCCCGGCAGCGATAATGACCAGCGCCAGCAGCAGCCAGACCCACGCTGCCGACCCGTCCGCTGCCGGGCCGGGAAACGACAGTCCCCGGTTGTTGATAAAGAGGCCGCCGGGCAGGATATAGCTTTCCCGTATCGGCGGCAGCGCCAGCAGTATCACCCACCAGAAAAAGAGCTGCACCAGCAGCGGCACATTGCGGAAAAACTCCACATAAACCATCGCCGCCTTTGCTACCAGCCAGTTGCCGGACAGCCGCATCACCCCGATGACGATGCCCAGCGCAATCGCCAGGACCACGCCGATGACGGCCACGAAAAGCGTATTGGTAGCCGCCACGGCGAGGGCGTAAAGAAAGGTGTCCGTATTCGGGTCATAAGGCAGGAAATGATCCCCGATCGGCGTCTGGTACGCGCGGGACAGAAAGCTGAAGCTATAGCTGATATTCCGTTCATTGATGGCGTCGATGAGGTTGACGGCCGCCGCCGTTACCAGGCCGACGGCGATGAAAGCGGAAACGAGCTGCGCCACCCACTGGATGATGACGGCGTGCCGCCAGACGGGGATGTTCTGGTAGGTGAGGAATCGTGGAATCTGCTGCGTCATAGCGATACCGCCTATGCCGGAGTTCGGGGCAGCCGGAGTTCGGGGCAGCCGGAGTTCGGGGCAGCCGGAGTTCGAGGCAGATAGTACACCATCGCCCGGCGCTTGGCAAACCGCCGCGCCGCCCGCCCGTTTGCCCCACTGCCTACCGGAACGGCGCCGCGTAAATCTGCCCCCCCTTGGGGCAGTCCGCGCAGGGCGCCGCGCTCCACAGCGCGTTGCGCCCCCCCTCCCGCGCCATCCCCAGCGGCGCCAGATAGCGGTCGTAAATCTCGCCGTAGTTGCCCACCGCGCGGATGACATCCTGGGCGAAAGTACCCTTCAGGCCCATATCCCCCTGTCCGAAAGAGCCTTGCAGCCCGAAAATGCGATCCACCGCCGGGTCGCCCGTCGGCGTGGTTGGCACATTCTGTGAAGTCACCCCATGCGCTTCGGCGTAAATCAGGACGGCCATCACCGCCTTTACGACGTCGTACCACTGCTCATCGCCATGGGGAACTACGGGCGCCAGCGGTTCCTCGGATATGGCCTCCGGCAGAATGATATGGTCGTCCGCGTCCTCAAAGCCGCTGCGGTAGGCGTACAGGCCGGAGTGGTCGGTAGTGAAAGCGTCGCACTGCCTGCTGCGGTAAGCTTCCGCCGCCGTATCAAATTTCTCAAAAGTTTCCGCCCGGATGCCCAGGCTGTTCTTGTTGGAAAAATCCTGCAAGTTCAGTTCCGTAGTAGTGCCTTGCGTAACGCACACCGACGCCCCCGCCAGCTCCAGCGCGCCGGTCAGCCCGCTGTCCCGGCGCACCATAAACCCTTGCCCGTCGTAGAACATCGTCTGCGCGAAGTTCCCCCACTGCGCCTCGCGCGTGCTGGTAACGGTAATGGTGCGCGCCATCAGGTCCACTTCGCCGGACTGAATGGTAACGCCCATTTCGGGGGCGGTAACCGGGCGGAACTCAATGGCGTCCGGGTTGCCCAGCGCGGCGGCGGCCACCGCCCGGCACAAATCAACATCAAACCCCACATTGTTGCCATCTTGCAGGAACCCGAAACCGGGGTTCGCGTTGTTGCCGGCGCAGACCAGATTGCCCCGCGCCCGTATCGCCTCCAGCCGGCTCCCGCTTCCGGCGCCCTGCTCCGACGCCCCCGACGGGCCGGCGCTTTCCGGCGGCGTGCAGGCCAGGGCTGCTCCCAATGCCAGCGCCGCCAGCGCCCCGATGATGCCCACGTACTTGAAATAGCGCAACTTCATTGCCGTATTCCTCGCCCGGCTCTCGCCCCCCTCTCCCAGGAGAGGGGATGGCAAAAGCAACAGGGGGGCGCCCTGCATTGCGCCGGGCGTCCCCCTGTGGTCAATTGGCGTCTCACCCGGTAAATCCGGGATGATGGCCGTTCCTTACCGCAGCGGCGCGGTGTAAATCTGGCCGCCCTTGGGGCAGTCGCCGCAGGTAGCCGCGCCCCACAGGGCGTTGCGGCTGCCCTCGCGGGTCAGGCCCAGCGGGGACAGATGGCGGTCATAAATCTCGCCATAGTTGCCCACGGCGCGGATGACATCCTGCGCCACGGTAGTGCTGAGGCCGATCTCCTCCTGGCCGTAGGAGCCTTCCAGCCCGAACAGCCGGTCCACGGCGCTCTCGCCGGTGGCGGCGGTCGGCACGTTGCTGCTGGTAATCTCGAAAGCCTCGGCATAAATCAGGATGCCCATTACGATGGACACAATGTCGTACCATTCCTCATCGCCGTGGGGAACCACGGGCCCCAGCGGCTCCTCGGAAATGGTGCCGGCCAGGATGACATGGCCATCCGGGTTGTCAAACCCGGCGCGGGTGCTGACCAGCCCGGAGCGGTCGGTAGTCAGCGCGTCGCACGTGCCGGCCAGGTACGCCTCGTTGGCCGAAGTGTTGTCGGGGAAAGTGGAAACTTCAATGTCCAGGTTGTTCTGGCTGATGAAGTCGTTCAGGTTCAGCTCGGTGGTAGTGCCTTGCTGTACGCAGACGGCGGAACCGCCCAGATCCATCATGCTGGAGACGCCCAGGGCGGTCGGCACCATAAAGCCCTGCCCGTCGTAGAACATCGTGGGCGCAAAGTTGCCCCAGGTGATGTTGCGGCTGCTGGTCCAGGTGGTGTTGCGGGACATCATATCCACTTCACCGGACTGCATCGTCGGCCCGCGCTCGGCGGCGGTGGTGGGGCGGTACTCCACAGCGTCGGGGTTGCCGAGTACGGCGGCCGCCACGGCGCGGCACAGGTCAATGTCAAAGCCCACGGTGTTGCCCGCGTCATCAACATAGCCGAAGCCGGCCAGGCTGTTGTTGCTGGCGCAGATAAGCTGGCCGCGGCTCATGACCCTGGCCAGGCGGCCCTCCTGGGCGCCCACGGCCATGGCCTCGGTCGGGGCGGCGGGCGGGCTGGTGGCTTCCATCATCGCCGCAGTGGGCTCCACCATGGCAGTCGGCTCCTGCTGCATAGCGGCGGCAGTCGGTTGTGCGGGCGCCGTCGTCGGAACCGGCTCCGGTTCGGAACGACAGGCCAAAGCGGCCACCAGGAGCAGAATGACTGCGCCCCCGGCAAGGTACTTGGTGAATCGGCTCATCGGTAATTTACCTCCTGTGGTTGTCCGCTGTCAGGCCCCGCCTCGCGAAACCGCAACAGCCCGGCAATGATGGGCGCAATTATAGCACGGGAATAAGGCGGTTGCGCTATTATTATGTAAAAAAATCGTTGCTTGTCCGATGCGGCCGGCTTCGGGCCGGCCGCTTTCACTCAAACCGCCACAATCCCAGCGCCGTCCCGCCGAAAATCCGCGCCACATCCTCCTGCGGACACCATCGCTCCATTTCCGACATCGTGTGCCGCAGAGCGTTGCGGTAACCCTCCCGGTTGGCCACCCGCGGCCAGTCCGAACCCCACATCATCCGCTCCGGCCCGAAGGCGTCGTAGGCCATCCGCACCCAGGGCGGCGTGTCCCGGTAGGGAAAGGGCGGGTCGCTGATTTCGCCCATGCCGTGAATCTTAATGACCGTATTGGGGTAGCGGGACAGACCCAAAGCCCGGCGGTAGGTGTCCTCTGACGGCATCGCCGGGGCGCCAATGGCGTGGATGCCCATCCCCGCCAAATGTTCCATGATAACGGTCAGGCCGGGTAGCTCTGCCACCAGGCCCTCAAACTCGGCGCCGGCGAAACCCTCGGCCGGCCCGCCCACGCTGACCGACATCCCCAGCGCGGCGGCGGCACGCCACACCGCCAGCGGGTCGGCGCCGGGCGAGCGGTGAAAATTGCGCAGACGCAGGCTTTCCGCGCCCGCCTCCCGCAGCCCGGCCAGCGTGTCGGCCGCCGCCGGGTCGTCCACATCAACCCGGCACACCACCGCGAAACGGCCGGGAAAACGGCGGGCGCACTCCAGTACATAAGAATTGTCCAGCGTGGCCGTGGATTGCACCAGAACGGTCTTGGCGACCCCGTTCAGCTCCATCTGCGCCAGCAGCATCTCCACGGGTTCGTAGTGGTCGCGTCCAATGTGGACATGAGTATCTACAATCAGCATTGGCAGCCTCCCTTCAGCAAAGCGGCTCAACCGGCCAAGCGCCTCAAAATGGCCCCGGCAACGGCAGGATAACAGGTTGGGACGCAACGCCCCCCCGGACGCGTGCCAGCCCATCCCGCTATGGCGCCGTCATTTTATACGTTTCCTCTTATGCATTCCCTGCTCCCCGGCATTTGCGCCGGCATTCCGGGCGGCATCCTTATCCGTTGCGCCGCCGCGCCACGCCGCCCCACCCCGGCGCGGTTGCCCGGAAAACGACGGCAAAAGCATACACGGCGGACGGATTTTTGTATAATGCGGCGCAGTCGCACGCTCCCAACTACGCGCGCACACACACTAAAAGAGGAGGCAAGAGCAATGGCCAGCATCGTTTTGGGAATGGGCACTCCTCACAGCCCGCAGCTGAGCACGCCCCCGGAACTCTGGGCGGAACACGCCCGGCGGGATATGAACAACCCGGCCCTCCACGCCCCCGACGGCAAAGTCTATACCTACGGGCAGCTGCTGGATATGGCCGACCCGGCCCTGGAAAAAGAGCTGACGCCGGCAAAGTTCACCGCCCGCTACAACGCCTGCCAGCAGGCCATCGCCGGCCTCTCGTCCGCCTTCGCCGCCGCCAACCTGGACGCCCTCATCATTATGGGCAACGACCAGCAGGAACAGTTCCACGACGACAATATGCCCGCGCTGGCGGCCTACTGGGGCAAGACCATAAAGAACCTGCCTCCCACCCTGGGCGAAAACGCCCCGGCCAGCCGCAAGGCGTCCGCATGGGGTTGGGCCGCCGACCGCGAAATTGACTACCCGGTGCAGCATCGCCTGTCCTTGCACATCATCGAGTCGCTGATGGAGGAGCGGTTCGATGTGGCGCACACCCGGCGCCTGCCGGCGGGAATGGGCATGGCCCACGCCTTCGGCTTCGTCTATCAGCGGATAATGGCCCCGCAACAGACGCCCACGGTGCCCCTGATGATTAACACCTACTACCCGCCCAACCAAGTTACGCCCCGGCGGTGCTACGAATTCGGACAAGCCGTGCGCCGCGCCGTGGCATCGTGGGACGAGGACTGCCGGGTAGGTGTCATCGCATCCGGCGGCCTCAGCCACTTCGTGGTGGACGAGGATCTGGATCTAACCACCATCGACGCTTTCCGCAACCGGGACGCAGACACGCTCTGCAACCTGCCCAGGGAGAAGCTCAATTCCGGCAACTCGGAAATTCGCAACTGGATCGCGGCAGCCGGGGCCTCGGAACATCTTGATGCGCGGCTGCTGGATTATATGCCCTGCTACCGCTCGCCGGCCGGCACCGGCTGCGGCATGGGGTTTGTCGCCTGGGAATAGCGTCCATCCGCTTGGCCGGCGGGCCTTTCCGGCAGACGGGCTTTCCGGCATTCGCTGCCCCTCCCGCCGGTTTGGAAAGAGCCGGGTCAGGAAAATGCCAGCACCGCCAGCCCAATGCCAACCACCGCCGCATTAATCCCAATCCCGGCCAACACCAGACTGACCATCCACTTCACCAGGCTGATCTTCTGGTCGCGCAGCTGTACGGGAATCTCGGCGAACTTGGCGTCCATCTCGGCGCGCAGCTCGGCGAACTTGGTATTCGTTTCGGCGTTCTGCTCGGTGAACTTCGCACTCATCTCGGCGAATTTGGTGTTCATCTCGGTACGCAGCTCGGCGAACTTGGCGTCCATTTCGGCGCGCAGCTCGGCGAACTTGGCGTCCATTTCGGCGCGCAGCTCGGCGAACTTGGTGTTCATCTCGGTACGCAGCTCGGCGAACTTGGCGTCCATTTCGGCGCTCTGCTCCGCGAACCTGCTGTTCATCTCGGCGCGCAACTTGGCGAATTCGGTATTCGTTTCGGCGTTCTGCTCAGCAAACTTGGCACCCGTTTCGGCGCTCTGCTCGGCGAACCTGCTGTTCATCTCCGTACGCAGCTCGGCGAATTTGGCGTCCATTCCGGCATTCTGCTCCGCGAACTTGGTGCCCGTTTCGATGCCCTGCTCGGCGAACCTGCTGTTCATCTCGATGCGCAGCTCGGCGAACTTGGCGTCCATTCCGGCGTTCTGCTCGGCGAACTTGGCACCCGTTTCGGCGCTCTGCTCGGCGAACTTGGCGTCCATTCCGGCGTTCTGCTCCGCGAACTTGCTGTTCATCTCGGTCCGCAGATCTCCGGTCGTCAGGTGGAATTCAACCCGCAGTTCGCTGAACTTTTCGTGCATCTCGGCCCGCGCTTGCGCCACTTCCTCCTTGGAAGCGAGGGAACCCTCCAGAACCATCCGCCCCGCCAGGTCAAGCATGGCGTCAACTTCTTCCGGCGGGTAGCCCCGGCCAAGCAGGGTAGAACGAACATCGGCCAGCGTGGTCATCGTAGTCATCGCAGCGTTTCCTTGCCGGCGCAGTCAGGTCGAGTAAAGCGCAGTTGAGTGAAGCGCAATGAATGGAGCGGCGGAACGGCAGTACGCCGAACCGCGCCCCCCGCCGGCGCCCACAGCATAGCAAATCCCGCCGCCAACTGCTACCCTGTGCCTCATAGGAGTCAGTATAGGAGGCCGCCGCCGCCCTGAACCCCAACCAACAGAGGAGGCAAGCAAAACTATGATTTCGCAAGCCGACAACATCACCCTGACCCGCGTCGGTCCCGGCACCACTATGGGCCACCTGATGCGCCGCTACTGGATGCCCGCCCTGCTGTCCTGGGAACTGGCGGAACCGGACGGCGACCCCGTGCGCCTCAAGCTGCTGGGCGAGCAGCTGGTCGCTTTCCGCGACACCCAAGGACGCATCGGCCTCCTGGAGGAACTCTGCCCCCACCGCCTGGCCTCCCTCTGGCTGGGCCGCAACGAGGAATGCGGCCTCCGCTGCATCTATCACGGCTGGAAATTCGACGTCAACGGCCAGTGCGTTGATATGATGAACGAGCCCGCCGACAGCGACTTCCCCTCCAAAATGACCACCACCGCCTACCCCACCCTGGAACTCGGCGGCGTCATCTGGGCCTATATGGGCCCGCCGGAACATATGCCGCCCCCGCCCAAATTCGAGTGGGCCGCCGTGCCGGAAACCCACCGCCATGTCACCAAAAACATTCAGGAATGCAACTGGCTACAAGCCCTGGAAGGCGGCATCGATTCCGCCCACGCCACCATCCTGCACCGCACCCTCCGCTCCGATACCACCCACGCCGGCCTCCGCATCGATTCCGCCCACGTCCAGGGCCGCCCGCCGGAACTCGAAGTCGACCTCACCGACTACGGCTACCGCTACGCCGGCATCCGCTCCCTGGGCGACGAGGGCAGCCACGTGCGCGCCTACCACTTCGTGATGCCCTTCCACCAGATCCGCGCCAGCCAGCGCGGCTACCGCGGCAAACCCGGCCCCGTCGGCTTCCTCGCCTCCGGCCATATGTGGGTGCCAATGGACGACCACAGCGTGATGGTCTGGAACTGGGACTTGTCCTACGACGACCCCATTGAAGCCGAGGAACGGGTGGAAATGGACCGCAGCTACGGACGCGGCCCGGAACATATGCTGGACAACTTCCGCACCAGGGTCAACCGCGCCAACAACTGGATGATTGACCGCGCCGTGCAGAAAACCGAAACCTTCAGCGGCATCGACGGCGTCAACGCCCAGGACGTGGCGGTGCAAGAAAGTATGGGCCACATCGTCGACCGGACCCGGGAAAACCTGTCCCGCACCGATATGGCCATCGTGTACGCCCGCCGCCAGCTCCTGCAAGCCGCCCGCGCCGTAGCCGAAGGCGACTCCCCGCCCGGCGCCGGCGACAACTACTATATGCTCCGGCCCGCCCAGGCCATCCTGCCGATAGGCGTGGACTGGCGCGACGCTATGTGGGACGACCTGTATCCCGACGGCTCCCAGCCCCGCCACGACAGGTAACCACCCGCACGGGTGTCAACAGGAAACTTGACGCCTGCTTTCCTGTTGGCGCCCGACTACTGCGCGCTGAATAGACCCCCATCGTTTCCGCGGCCGGCCGGCTTCACAAAAATCGCGTGAACACCTGGTTAGCCACCAGGTACGCCTCTTCCGCCAACCTCACCCTGCCGTCGGCCTCCCAAACCAGCAGCCCCTCATCGGTCAATTCCGCCAGCTCCTTGCGGTAGCGCGCCGCCAGCTCGATGCCCGTTTCTGCCGCTGCCGCCGCCAGGTTCATCCCGTCCAGCAGTCGCAGCCCCAGGAACATCGTTTCCGCAGCCGCCGTCGCCTCCTCTATAACCTCGTGGCCGGCTACCGTGGGGACGGCGGCGATTCGCTTCGCCGCCATCGTCGGCCACCGGCCGGCCATCGCCGCCCATTCGGCCGCGCGGCGGGCGTAATCACGCGGGGAACGCGCCGTCCAGAAACGGCAGCCCGACAGGGCGGAATGCGCCCCCGGCCCAACCCCCAGCCACTGCCCGTTCCGCCAGTAGGCCAGATTATGCTCCGACTGCCGGCCCGGGCGCGACCAGTTGCTGATTTCGTAATGATGATAGCCGGCGTCGCCTAGACGGGCCCGGGCGTAATCATACATATCCGCCGCCAAATCGGCGTCGGGCTCCGGCAGACGACCTTCGGCAACCCACCGGCGCAGGGGCGTTCCCTCCTCCAGCGTCAGGGCATACAGCGACAGATGCTCCGGGGACAGCGCCAGCGTCTGCGCCATCGTCTCCCGCCACTGGCCCGGCGTCTGGCCGGGCAGCCCGTACATCAAATCCAGATTGATGTTGTCAAAGCCCGCCCGCCGGCAGGCGTCAAGCGCCGCCACGGTCTCCGCCGCGTTGTGCCGCCGGCCCAGCATCGCCAGCAGGCCGTCGTCCATGCTCTGCGCCCCGATGCTGATGCGGTTGACCCCGGCCGCCCGCAGCCCGCCCGCCCGCCCCGGCGTCAGGTCATTCGGGTTGCACTCGGCGGTTATCTCCACATCCCGGCCCACCGGGTAGCCGGCCGACACGGCCTCCAAAATGCGGGCCACGCCCCCGTCGGGCAGGTAAGACGGCGTGCCCCCGCCCAGAAAAATGGTATTCACCCGCGGACTGCCCAGCGCCACCGACCACGCGCCCAGCTCGGCGGCAACGGCATCCAGAAAGTCGCCAATCTGCCCTTCAATTCCCTGGTACGTGTTGAAATCGCAGTAGGGACACTTGGTAAGGCAGAAGGGGATGTGGATGTACAGGGAAATGCCGCCGGCCAACTCCGGTGCCGGCCCTTCCGGCCCTTTCGGCGGCGCGCGCATCGGAACTAGCCGGCGCGCCGGTCGTCGCCCGGATCGCCGGCCTCGCCCTTGTCCGCCGGCCGGGCCTGCCCATCCACAACGCTGTCCGGATCCCGATCCTCCGGGCGCGGCGGCGGCGGTTCCCCCATATGCTCCCGCACCACCGCCCGGGGGCAAAGGTTCCAGAACAGAAACACCGCCAGCCCCAGGATGATGAAATCGTCATACCGGCCCAGCCCGTAAGGAATGCGGTCCCGCACCAGGTCAATGGGCGATATGCCGTAAATTATCGCCAGCGGCACCAGCCCCTTGAGCAGCGGGTTCACGCGCGGATCCCGGTGCAAACGCCACAGCGCGCGGACGAATTTCACCACCCGCGGCCCCAGCTGCGGCCCGAACATCATCAGGATCGGCCAAAGTAATCTCAACATAGCGACACCGCCGGTTACTTTTCGCAATGCCGGCATTGCGCCGGCAACGCGGGAACGCCTCCCGGAACGGGGGCGATTGTCCAATTGTAGCGCCTTTCCGGCCCGTTGCGCCTTTCCGGTCCCCTTGCTCCGACGAACGCTTACCGCCCGTAGCGATAACTCCCCGCCGGCGTCCGCGCGCAATTCAGCTGCCGGTTCAGATGCAGCCCCTCCAGCACGAACTCCACCGCCGCCGCCGCCACTTCCGGCCGCGGATCGCTGCCCGCCAGAGCGGACACCGTTTCCGCCAGGCCGTCAATCCGCTCCACTGCCGCCGCATAGGCCGCCGCCGGCACATCCTGCCCCGTCTCCATCGTCTGCCCCAGGTCAAAGGCCGTTACGATGTCGTCCAGCTCGTCCAGGTTCCCGAAGTAACGCCCGAAAATCGCCAGCGTGGCCCGCTTGGTCAGATCCTCCACCAGCCGGTCGCCCCGCCCTTCGCCCAAAGTTTCCAGCTCAATCTTGCCCCCCAGCGAGGCAATGAGATAGGGCAGGTCGCTGACCCGCGGGCAGGCCACGCTTTCCCCCAGCCGGATGCTGCGCCGCAGCGCATTGCTGATCAGCGTCTCGTAGTTGGCAATGGACACCCGCACACTGACCCCGGAACGCTGGTTGATCTCGTTGCTGTTGCGCGCCCGCGCCGTGATTTCCGCCACTATTTCCCGCATATAATCCGGCGCCACCACGCTGTCCTCATCCGGAAAACGGCCCCGCTCCTGCTCCATTATGGCGATTTCCTCCTCAATGGTGCGCGGGTAGTGCGTGTGAATCTGCGCCCCGTAGCGGTCTTTCAGCGGCGTCACAATCCGCCCCCGGTTGGTGTAATCCTCCGGGTTCGCCGTGGCCACCACAAACACATCCAGCGGCATCCGCACCCGGTAGCCCTTAATCTGCACATCCCGCTCCTCCATCAGGTTGAACAACCCCACCTGAATCCGTTCCGCCAGGTCGGGCAGCTCGTTGATGCAGAAAATCCCCCGGTTGGTCCGCGGCACCAGCCCGTAATGAATGGCGGTTTCATCGGAAAGATGCCGCCCCTCCGCAACCTTGATGGGGTCGATCTCCCCAATCAAGTCGGCAATGGAAATGTCCGGCGTCGCCAGCTTCTCCGAATACCGCGCCTCCCGCTCCAGCCAGGCAATAGGCGTATTGTCCCCCTGCTCGGCCACAATGCGCCGCCCGTCCGGGCTGAGCGGATGATAAGGATCATCATTCAGCTCGCTGCCCGCGATAACCGGAATCCTTTCGTCCAGCAGGTTCACCATCTCCCGGATCAGCCGCGTCTTCGCCTGCCCCCGTTCCCCCAGCAGAATGATGTCCTGCCCCGCCAGAATGGCATTCTCCAGCTGCGGGATGACCGTCTGCTCAAAGCCGATGATCCCGGGGAAAGCCGGCTCCTCCGCCCGTATCTTGCCAATCAGATTGCGGCGGATTTCCGCCCGCACCGATGCCGTTTCATAGCCGCTGTCGCGCAGCTCCCCCAGCGTGGCCGGAAAAGCCGCGGCGGCGTTAGCGTTGTTATTAGTGGACATTGCGCCCGTCCTTGTCATCGTCAAAATTGTCCGTCCGGGTTGCCAGTTCAGGATTGCCAGTTCAGGGTTGTCCGTTCAGAGTAAGGTTGCCCGCCGTCAGTATAGCAAAGGGCCGGGCTTGCCGCCCGGACGCCGGCGCCACCCGCAATGATGAATGGCAATTACGAATGACGCCGCAATGCCATCCCGCCATTCACCCCCCGCCGATGGCCGGCACAAAGTGAATCTCCGCGTCTTCCCCAACCCGCTCCAGCAGCCCCATTCGCGCCACTTCCCCGTTCACCGCCACCGCCAGATTGGCCCGGATGTCCCCATCCTCAACCAGACGCGCGCCAACGCCGGGAAACATTTCATCCAGCCTCTCGATGACCTGGCGCACATTCCGCGCCTCAACCTCCACCTCCTTGACGCCGCCGGTAGCCGACTGCAACATCGTCGGCACGAACACTTTGGCCACGGGGTTCACCTCCTCTGTGCGGGATTGCCGGCAATACGGGCATTCACCCGCAACTTGACGCCGGCATAATAGCGCCAAAAAGACCCGTCTAGCACCCTCGTGCGTACCCACTTTCAGGTGTCGGGCAAGCCGAACCATCTAGGCGGTGGTTCCGGCGTAGCCAGATAGCGTTCCATGCCCAGCCGCAGCATCCCCAGCTTCCCCCACGAACACACCCGCCGCCGGAACCGCCACGACGCACGCCGCGCCACCAACAGCAGCAAACAACACGCCAGCAACAGCCCCACCAGCATACGCCCCAGCCGCGCCGTGGTGGTTGCCGTTCCCTGCCCCTACGCGAAATACTGCTTGCCATCGCGAAAGTACTGCTCCGGCTGCATCCGTTTGCGATACTGTCCCACCGCCACCTTGGCGTCGGGCAGCGATGTCGCCAAATACCAGGGTTCCCGATGCCCCCGGCCCCAGTACGGCGCCAGGTTCACCGTCACTATCCCATCGGAACGATAGCGGACCCCAGGCAGAAACACATAGCGATTTGGACGCAGGGGATACTTCCGCAGCAATCCCTGATAGCCATCGGCAGTCTGGATGTGGACATTGCCCTTGAGTCGTACTACATAGTCCACTGTGCGGCCAGTGTGCCGGGGCATTTCCTGCAACCGGCGCAGCAGACTAGCGCGTCCGAAGCCTCTATCAGCCAGCAACAGCGGACGAATGTTGTCAGGCAGATTGCGCAGCAGGCGCGCGATGAAAGTCTCTTCCAGCCGGTTTTGAGACGGGGTCAGTTCATCGACGGTCGTAGCCCAGCTGAGCAAAGGCAACCCGCGCTTGCGGTAGCAGACGGCGGCGAAAAGGCCGTTGCGCTTGCGGCCCAGGTCGGACCAGTCAATCATAATGGGCGTTTGGCCCTTGAGGCCGGCCAGTTGGCAGATGGCGGGCATCAGTGCGCATTGGGTTTGGATGGGGTCAAAACTGGGGTTGGAGAGGAAGCGGAAGATGCGCTTTTTGCGCTGATGGTGGTTTTGGGGGAGTCCGGGCATCCAGGGCCGGGCCAGTTCGGATAGGGAAAGGGCGCGGCGGTTGAGGATGGCGGCGGTGAGCAGGGCCAGGTTGGTGCGCCGGGTGGCGCGCATTTGAGGCAGGTTGTGGTGGAGAAAGGCGGCGATGTGGTGATACCATGGCATAGGTCGGCGGCTCCCGAGGTATCGGATGGTAGCTATCCTGATACTTACCCGGAGTCGCCGGCTGTGGCAAGTGCCAACCCAAAGAGGGTACGCGCGAGGTCTAGCACCGGCTTTCCGCAATAATGCCCGCCGCCCGTTGCAACTCGCGCACATAGCAGATTATCGCCTCAATGTCACCGTCCGACACGCCCGGCACGGGCGGCATATCCCCAAACTGCCAGTGGTGCGCCACTACCCCGTTCCGCACCGCATTGCGAATGGCAAAATCCTGGTGGTGTCCGGGCTCGTAAATCCGGTGCGCCAGGGGCGGTCCCAGCCCGGTGCCGGCCGCCTTGACCCCGTGGCAAACGGCGCAGCGGGCATTAAACGCCGCCTCCCCCGCCTGCGCCTTTGCCGGCCAGCCGGGCGCCGTCGCCGCCGCGCCCTCATCGCCCCCGCCCCCGGAACACCCGACCAGCATCAGCGCCGCCAGCATCAGCGCCAGCGCTGCGACCGCCGCCGGATATTTGCCTGCGCGTATCAGCCCGGATCGTATCAGTAATGACGGCATTGCTTTACACCACTCTTGCCCTGCTGGCCCGGCCGGTCAAAAAGCGCCAATCCCCGGCGTAACTACCCGAATGGAATACAGCGACTGCCCGGCCGTCAGAAACAGCGTCCGCATATCATCGCCCCCGAAGCAGATGTTCCGCGTCACCTCCGGCGTCGGCAGAACCCCTGCCCGCTGCCCGTCGGGATCCACAATCCAGACGCCCCCGGAGCCGGTGCACCAGACCCGCCCCGCCGTGTCAACCTTCATCCCGTCCGGCACCCCCGGCGCCTCGGAACCCATCTCAATCAGAATGCGGTTGCCGCTCAAGCTTCCGTCCGCCGCCACATCAAAGGCGCGAATGCGCCGGTTCGGGCAGAACTCCCCCCGTTCCTCCCGCTCAAAATCCGCCGCCTCGGCCCGGCTGATGGCGACATACAATACCGATTCGTCCGGCGACAGCGCCAGCCCGTTGGTGTATTCGCACTCGTCCGTAGCCAGCTGAACGCCCCCTGACCCGTCAATCCGATAGACGCCGGAAAAGGGAATTTCCCGCCGTTCCTCGGGAAAACGCAGGTGCGGGTCGGTAAAGAAAACCGTCCCGTCCCGCCGGCAGATGACATCATTCGGCTTGTTGAACCGCTTGCCCTCCCAGCGCTCGGCAATAACGCTTATCCGGCCCTCGGCGTCCATGCTGGTGACCCGGCGATGCTCCGCCCCCTCGCACATCAGCAGGTTGCCATGGCGATCCAGCGTGCACCCGTTGCCTTCCCCCGTATTCTCCCGCAACACGCTGGTCGTCCCCGACGCCGGATCCCACTTCAGCAGCTGCTCCCGCGCCAGGTCAACAAAAGTCAGATAGCCTCCCGGATGCCACAGAGGCCCCTCGGTGCGTTCCAGCGTCCCGTCCAGCAGGGTAAGTTCGCTCTCGGCCAGCAGCCCGCCGGCCCAATCGTCAGCCATTTGCGCGCCTCCACACGGGTTTTGCGAATCACAATTCGCAACCGCATTATAGCCCATACTGCCGCCCCGCAATCACCCCCGCGTATGATTCGGAGATAAGATGACCGGATAAAAATAACCGGGGCGATGACCGGCCCGCCCGCCCGGATCCGGGCCCTCGCGCGCCGTCATAAAAACCCGCCGCCGGCGGTTGCGCCATCCCCAAGCCTGTGGCATTATCCCCTGCATTCACATCACCCCCCACACGCCGGCCCTCCCTGTGCCACCATCCCCTTTGCCGGCAATCCCCCGCCCACTGCCGCCCCACGCCCCGCCAACCCGTACTCCCGTCAACCGGAGGAACTCTTATGCCGCAAGCCGGTATCCCGTCGGAACAGGAAGTCCTGGGCTGGTTCGACCGCCTCTCCAACTGGGGACGATGGGGTGACGACGACGAACTAGGCGCTCCCAACCTCATCACCCCCGAGAAAACCCGCGCCGCCCTGGCCACCGTCCAGGAAGGCCACTGCGTCTCCCTCTCCCGCACCCTCAACTGGGAACCCGCACCCGACGTGCCCGCCCCGCCCGTCCACTATATGGTGGAAAGCGGCGAAGGCTGGGCCACCGGCGACAAAGTCTCCTCCCGCCCCTCCGCTGTCGCCACCGACTACATCGGTATGATCTTCCACGGCGTCTCCATCACCCACGTCGACAGCCTGGCCCACTTCTTCTGGAACGGCAAAACCTACAACGGCAAGCCCGCCCACTATGTATCCACCAGCCTGGGCGCCACCGTCTGCTCCGTGGAACAGGCCCGCCGCGGCTTCATCACCCGCGGCGTGCTGGTGGACGTCCCCCTGGTG
The DNA here is from genome assembly GCA_965203195.1 of Dehalococcoidia bacterium. Taxonomy (GTDB): domain Bacteria; phylum Chloroflexota; class Dehalococcoidia; order Lucifugimonadales; family UBA3495; genus Bin87. Next base: position 210,590 of record OZ241860.1, read on the forward strand.
CGGGACATCGACTGGGTAGAACGCGGCGAGGGCGTTATGCCCGACGACATCCTGGCCGCCGAGGCCCGCTGCGGCTTCCAAATCCAAGCCGGCGACATCCTGCTGGTCCGCACCGGCCAGCTGCACCGCCGCAATGTGGAAGGCCCCGTCCCCCGCGAAGCCGGCTCCACCGCCTGCCAGGCCGCCTGCCTCCCCCTGTTCAAAGAACGCGACATCGCCGTCCTCGGCTCCGACACCGGCAACGACGTCAGCCCGCCCCAGTACGGCGGTCAGCTCACCAACCCCATCCACCAGGTTGCCATCACCGCTATGGGCCTCTGGATCCTGGACAACGCCAACCTGGAGGAACTCGCCGCCGCCTGCCAGGAACGCAACCGCTGGACTTTCCTGGTCAGCATCAACCCCCTCCGACTCCACAACACCACCGGCTCCCCCGTGAACCCCGTCGCCGTGTTCTAGCCCGCGCCGGACTACAGCCGGACTACAGGACTACAGCCGGACTACCGACAGAAGGAGATCTACCGATATGGCCGATGCCGCCGCTAACGCCGACGCCGGCCCGTCCGCCGTCACCTCGGACGACTTGCGCGCCCTGCTGCGCCTCGCCGGCCTGTCGTTGGACGAACCGGAAATAGACGAACTGCTGCCCCTCTACCGCCTCCTGCGCCAGCGCGCCGACACCCTCCACGAAGCCGACCTGCCCCTGTCCGTGCCCTCCGCGATCTTCCCCGCCGACTGGCGCGGCTAGGCCGGCGCCCGGCGCGACATCGAGGCACGGGATGAGTACGGAGACAATCACAATGGCCACATCCGGGGAACTGCATTACCTGACCATCGGCGCCGCCGCGCCCCTCATCGCCGCCGGCGAACTCTCGCCGGTAGAACTCACCCGCGCCTATCTGGACCGCATCGCCGCCGTCGACGCCCGCCTGGACTCCTATGTCACCCTCACGGCGGATCTGGCCCTGTCCCAGGCGCGCCAGGCCGAAGCCGAAATCGCCGCCGGCCGCTACCGCGGCCCCATGCACGGCATCCCCATCGCCCTGAAAGACCTCTACGACACCGCCGGCATCAGAACCACCGCGATGTCCCGCGTCACCCCCGACCGTGTGCCAGCCGCGGACGCCACCGCCGTCGCCAGGCTCTACGACGCCGGCGCCATCCTCCTCGGCAAACTGGCCATGCACGAATTCGCCCTGGGCGGCCCCGACTTCACCAGCCTGTTCCCTCCGGCCCGCAACCCCTGGAACACCGACCATATCCCCGGCGGCAGCAGCAGCGGCTCCGGCGCCGCCGTGGCCGCCGGCCTCTGTATGGGCGCCCTGGGCTCCGACACCGGCGGCAGCATCCGCGGCCCCGCCGCAATGTGCGGCATCGCCGGCATCAAACCCACCTTCGGCCGCGTCAGCAACTACGGCGTCGCCCCCCTCTCCTGGTCCCAGGACCACTGCGGCCCGATGACCTGGACCGTCGAGGACTGCGCCATTATGCTCCAGGCCATCGCCGGCTACGACCCCAAGGACCCTACCACCGCCGATGTCCCCACGCCCAACTACCTGGCCGCCCTCCGCGACGGCGTGCGCGGCCTGACCATCGGCGTCCCCCGCCAGCACTTCTACGAGGCAGCCCCCGGCGTTGACCCTCAGGTCATCGCCGCCGCCGAGCGCGCCCTGGAAACCCTGTCGGAACTGGGCGCGGAAATCCGCGATGTGGAACTCCCCCATATCGGCTACGCCCAGGCCACCAACCAGGTCATTATGCTCTCCGAAGCCTACTCCTACCACGAAGCCGACCTCAAACGCCGGCGGCAGGACTACGGGGATATGGTGCGAAACCGCTTCCTGCTCGGCGGCCTGCTGTCCGCCTCCGACTACAACCAGGCCCTGCGAATGCGCCGCGTCATCAAGGATGAAATGGCGGCGGCCCTCCGCCAGTCCGATGTGCTGGTCACCCCCACCTACGCGTCTCCGGCGCCGGAAATCCAGGGCTACGCCGGCGCCAGCACTTTGACCCAGCCCAGCTTCACCGGCCCCTTCAATGTCTCCGGCCTGCCGGCGGTATCCACCCCCAGCGGCCTGTCCGCCGCGGGCCTGCCTATGGGCCTGCAAGTGGTGGGCCGGCCTTTTGACGAAGCCACCGCCCTCCGCGTCGCCCACGCCTACGAACAGGCCGCCCGCTTCATCGACCGCCGCCCGCCCCTGTAACCCCCGGCGCGTACGGCTGCTCATTGATCTGAAAGCCGCCGGCGCATTGACCTGAACCTCCACCCGGGGCTATTCAAAACCGGAGCGATTCCGGGCGCGGGCTGCGGATTTCGTCGCATTCTCGAGCTCCTTCCCACCCATTCCCGAAACGAGGTTTTGTCAGATGACAACCCAAGTGGCCATCAACTGCGCTAAGTGCGAAAACCTGATCGATTCCCCCCTCGCCGCCGACGGGCAGACGATGAAAGACGGAGTAGCCATTGCCTTGGCCATCTGCGCCGTCTGCGGGCCCTTCCACTGCCTCACCTGCAAGCAGCGGACTGCCTCCATCAACCCCGAGCTCTATACTATGGGCAACGGCCACCCGGGCAGCCGCGGCATCTGCGCCGTCTGCGGCCGGAAAAAGAACCGCCTCGGCGCCCTCCCCGTTCTCCGCCCCGCCGGATAGCCGGTTTGAGACCCCGCCGGCAGCCCGGTTCCAAACGCCCGCCGGCCATTCCCCAATTTCAGCGCGCGCCGGAGCCTCGCCCGCATCCGGCGCTCCTGTTTAACTGGATACTGTTGACCTTTCCCCGTCCGAGTATGGGCATAGCGCGGAGGCATGGCGTCCAGGAGCGGCGTCAAAGCCTTTCCCCGTCCGGGCATTGGCATAGACAGCCCCTTTGCCCCTTCCAATGCCGGTTCCGGGTTCATACCCCGGCCGCTTGACGCCAGCGAAAACGGCGGCAAAAGCACCCGCATTCCGGCATTAGCCGGCGCCCGGCGCGCCCTGATCCCGGCGCCGCGCCCAATCCGCCCGCCGGATTTTAAAAATCGCCGCCATTTATGACACAGGGCTATCGCATATGGATTTCTCTCCGGCCGTCTTACCGATATACCGGATTCCAGAAGCCACAATGCAGCTGTATTCGTAGCTGCATTACGAATTCAGTCGTGGCTGTCCGCTAAAACCGGGCCCATATCAAGCGAATCGATCCATATGCGATAGCCCTGATTTATGACACCCGCCCCCTTGCGCCCTGAACATCAGTACTGCTAACCTGAAACACGGATGCGGCAACCCGCCCGGCGGCCCGGGGAACAGCTGCCCCGACCGCCATCCGCCACAGCCCCGGCGCGGACGCGCGCCCGGCGCCAAAACGGACACCAGCTATGCCTACTCCAATCCGAAATCGACGTCGTACCACCATCGGGGAAACCATTTCGGGCTAACCACCAAACGGGCCTCCAGGAAACGGCCTAACCCTTGTCGGAACCCAATTTCAGCTGGTCCTGCTTCGTCGCTGTGTGTATCATACGGCCCGTGTAGTTCTGTGCCAGCCAGCGGGTGTCACCACCGCCCCGTGCCGGAAACGACGGCCCTGAAAAGCTGCCGCCTCCGGGACACGGAAAACTAGGACGAAAACTCACGCGTTACGCTCTCAGGCCGTAGCGCCGACAACCTGGAAACCCCAAGGCCAGCCCGAGCCTTCCCCGATGCCATCATCTTGCCAACCACCACTTACCAGCCATCAATCGCCCACCCATCGGAAAGGAGCCGACTTCCCCATGAAAACTTCCCTGCCCCCAACCGCCCGCCCCCCGCCCGCCGGAACCGCCCTGGTAACCGCAACATCCACGCCAATCAAGGAGCGCCAGTGAATTAAGGCCCCTCGCCAAGCGCATTTTGCCGTCGCCAACGGCGGCATCGCATAACCCCCGTCAGTCCGGTGCAAGCCGGCGTCCGGGCATCTTCCCCGCCGGCTGCTCCGCAGCAACAGGCGCTTGCCCCGGATTGCCGGCCCCTCCCGGACTGGCGGGCGATTTTCACGACGCCCCCTGGCATATATCCTGCGGCCTCATCGTCTGCGCCCCCGTTGCCATCGCCGCCGTCATGCACGCTTGCCCAAAGGATTTCGGGCGCCGCCATCCCTGCCACCCGCCTGTCGGGCCTTGAGCCGGCCGTAAGCAACCCGCCGCTCAAAAACGTCCGCGCCATCGCCGCCGCCCTGAAAGCGCCATCGCCGGCGCTTTTCTCTTTTCATCCCCACTCCCCCGATACCGGCTGACCGGAAACCGCACCCGCCGCCGGGTCGCCCCCACGCAAAATTGCCCCCCGGCAACGCCCCCGTGTAGAATGCCGGCGTCCGGCGCCGGACGCTGGACGCCGGCAAACCCACCCGCCAGCCCAACGCCAACGGAGGCCACCCTATGTATCAGAAACCCACCCTGAGCCTGAAGCAGGTTCGCAATGCGATGAGCGCCATGCTGGACAAGGCCGAAGCCGAACCCGACCGCCCCTTGGCCATCGCCATCGTTGACGCCGACGCCAAACTGCTCGCCTACGCCCGTATGGACCACTGCCGCGCCCTGCCCCAGCGGATGGCCGTCAGCAAGGCTTACACCTCCGCAATGTCCGGCCAGGACTCCGACGCCTACGCCCGCCGCCTTAAGAATGAAAACCGCAGCGTCGCCGACTTCGGCGACCCCCAGCTGGTGGCCGTGCAGGGCGCCGTGGTGGTGCGCGACCCGGCCACCGACCTGGTGCTGGGCGCCATCGGCGTCAGCGGCCTTACCGCCCAGGAGGACGAGGATCTGGCGCGCCTGGGCCTGGCCGCCCTGGCCCTGTAAAACCCGGCCCCCGGCAATGCCCCGTCCGCCGCCGGGATGAACAACGCCGGCGGCGGACAGCCGGCCGGCCGGCGTCCATTCGGCATTCCCGCTACAATAGAAAGAGGCTATGCGCCCCCCACGCCATCCCCGTTGCGAGGTACGCTTTTATGGTTCAGCAGGGACAGATTGACCATCTTTTGCAGGAGGCCGGCGAAATCCCCCCGCCGCCTTATGTGGCCGCCCAGGCCACCCTGTCCGACTACGACGCCGTCTATCAGCGCTCGGTAGCCGACCCCGAAGGGTTCTGGGCCGAGGCCGCCGCGGAACTCCACTGGTTCCGCCCCTGGGACGAAGTGTTCCAGTGGGACTACCCCAACTTCCGCTGGTTCGTCGGCGGCCAAACCAACATTGCCTACAACGCCCTCGACCGCCACCTGGACACCCCCCGCCGCAACAAGGCCGCCCTCATCTGGCTGGGCGAGGACGGCTCCGAACAGGTCTATACCTACGCCCGCCTCGCCCAGCAGGTCAACCGCATGGCCAACGGCCTCAAGTCCCTCGGCATCGGCAAGGGCGACCGCGTGGTCATCTATATGCCCCTAACCCCCGAAGGCGCCATTAGTATGCTGGCCTGCGCCCGCATCGGCGCCATCCACAGCGTCGTCTATGCCGGCTTCAGCGTCGGCAGCCTCCGCGACCGCATCCAGGACGCCCAGGCCAAAGCCCTCATCACCGGCGACATCGGCTACCGCCGCGGCGGCCGCGTCGACCTCAAAGCCATCGCCGACGAAGCCGTCGTCGGCTGCGACACCTTGCAGGCCGTCATCGTCTGGCGCCGCGAACTCCCCCGGACGGACCTGAACGACGGCGAAACCGACTTCGACGAACTCCTCGCCAACAGCCCCATCGCTTGTCCCGCCGCAATTATGGACGCCGAGGATCCCCTCTACATCCTCTACACCAGCGGCACCACCGGCAAACCCAAGGGCGTCGTCCACGTCCACGGCGGCTATATGGTCGGCACCCACTACCACTTCAAAACCTTCTGGGATGTGAAGGACAACGATGTGTTCTGGTGTATGTCCGACATCGGCTGGGTGGTGGGCCACAGCTACATCGTCTATGCGCCCCTGGTCGCCGGCGCCACCACCGTGTTCCGCGAAGGCGCCCCCGACTATCCCCACAACGCCGTGTTCTACGAAGTCATTGAGAAGTACGGCGTCAATGTGATTTTCACCGCCCCCACCGCCGTGCGGATGCTGATGCGCTACGGCGCTGAACCGGCCCGCCGCTACAACCTGCGTTCCCTGCGTTTCCTGACCTGCGCCGGCGAGCCCCTGAACCCCGAAGCCCTCCGCTGGGCCTACGAACACATCTGCGGCAACGGCGAATGGGCGCATATGGTGGACAACTGGTGGCAGACCGAAACCGGCGGCCCCTGCCTCGGCACCACCGCCACGATGCCCACCCGCCCCGGCCGCGTCGGCAAACCCCTGCCCGGCGCCGTAATGGACATCGTGGACCGCGAAGGCCAGTCCATCGCCGAACCCGACCAGGGCGGCCTCCTGGTCATCCGCCGCCCCTTCCCCCACTTCTCCCGCACCGTCTGGGGCGACCCTGAACGGTACGCCGACACCTGGCAGCAGGTGCCCGGCGTATATCTTTCCGGCGATGTCGCCCTCCGCGACGCCGACGGCTACTATATGGTAGTAGGCCGCGCCGACGATGTGCTCAATGTAGCCGGCCACCGCATCGGTTCCGCCGAGGTAGAAAGCGCCCTGGTGTCCCACCCCGAAGTCGCCGAGGCCGCCGTCATCGGCAAACCCGACCAGCTGCGCGGCGAAGTCATCAAGGGCTTCGTAACCCTGCGAATGGGCAGCCAGGGTTCCGACCGGATGGTCAACGACCTGCAACAGCACGTCCGCCGGGAGCTGGGCCCCATCGCAATGCCCGCGGAAATCGAGTTCACGCCGGCCCTCCCCAAAACCCGCTCCGGCAAAATAATGCGCCGCCTCCTCAAGGCCCGGGAGCTGGGCCTGGATCCGGGCGACATCACCACCCTGGAGGACTGACCGCAGAACTGCGCCTGTTGACGGGCGCGCCGCTACACAGGACAATACGGCAATGAACGGCTAGGATTCGTGCGGCGCGCCCGTCGCTACGCCAGACGTCACGGGCTGGATTGCTATTTCGACCCCGCGCATGGCAAAGGGAGCCACGGGACTTTTCGCTTGGGCGAGTATCAAACCACGGTTCAGCACGGAGAGATTCCCCGGAGAACATTTTTTGCCATGCTGCGGCAGCTGCGGATTGAAGCGAAGGAGTTCTGACTATGCGATACCTTTATCCCTGCGACATTGTGGGCAACGCGGCAGACGGGGATGGGTTTGTAGCTACATTTCCCGATGTGCCAGGCGCCATCACCGGCAGCTTTACATTCCAGGAAACTCTCATTCTGGCCGAGGACTGCCTGGTAGCGGCGCTGGGCGCCTATATTGACCGCCAGCGCGATCTGCCCATTCCCAGCCCGATGCAAGACGGCCAGGAACTGCTAACCGTGCAGCCGGTTATCGCCGCCCAGCTTGACCTCTACACCGCGATGCGCAAGCAGAACATCAGCCGGGCCGACCTGGCGGAGCGGCTGGGCATCAGCGTTGCGAAAGCGAGCGAACTGTTGCGCCTTGACTACGGCACGCCCATTAGCCGGATCGATAAAGCCCTGCACACCCTGGGCTGCGGGCTGACGGCGGCCGACCGGGCCGCTTGACCATCAAATGGAGACAGCAAAGGAGCAATGCTATGGACATCAGCCAAATCTATCGGGAATACCCCCATCTCCGCATCGGCTATGGCGGCGTGCAGGGCCGCCTCAAGGCCGTGCCTGCTGTCGGCGGGAACCGCAAATACCTGGTGGCGGAGCAGCTCACCGACCGGGAAGTGGAGTGCCTCGTCCCGCCCGAACTGGAGCAGCAAGCCGCTGCCGCCGCCGCCGCGCACCGCCGGGTGGCAATGTCCGGCAAGTTGTATCGCAATGCGGACGGCGCCAAAGAGCGCGTGGAAGTCAGCCATATCCTGGTAATGCCCGAGGCCCACGAACTGCCATCCCTGGACGAACTGGCGGGCAGCCTGCCCGACATCACCGGAGGCCGCAGCGTCGAGGAACATCTCCGCATACTCCGCAGCGAAGGCTATGACGACTACCCGGAACCCGACCATGACTAGCCCGCCACGGTTGCGCTATGCCGATTCATCGCTCCTTTTGGCATTGCTCAACAGGGAGAGCATAGCGACGGGTACCGGGACGACCCGGTTCAATGCGGCGCTCCGCATTTTCCGAAACGCCGCCGCCGGCGAATATCGGATGCTCACCTCGGTGTTGACTATCGCCGAAGTACGCACTACGCCGGGCGGTACCATAGCCTCCGCTCTGCCACAGAGCGAGGGCGGCATCTTTGGGCTGCCCTACCTTCGCACCGTAGATGTTAATGCGGAGATAGCCTTTGCCGCACAGCGTATGGGCGATGAATATGGACTGAAACCCCCCGACGCCATCCACCTGGCCACCGCCATCCAATACAACTGCGCCGAACTGCTGGTTTGGGACGACGCCTTCATCCGCCGCGTCAACCGCCGCCCCATCCCCGGCCTGTGGGTTGGCGAACCCTACTAATGTTGCTGTTGACCGGATGCGGTATAATCGGTGCCGGGTTTCCGGCGAGGAGAAGCCCGATGCCCATTGACGGCCTGGCCAGCGTGAATGAAACACAGGTGGGCAGGCAATCACCTATACCGCAAAACTGCTGCAACACTGCGGCGTCAACTCCGCCAATATATTCGTCCAAACCGGCCCATAACCCGCCCAACCATAGCCGCTATGCCTATGCCCTCGCCCGCCCCCAGTTTGCCCGGCGACGCTGACGCCGTCCTCGCCGAAGCGGCCGCCCGGCTGGAAGCCATACTGGCCGACCAGTGCCGCCGCCTGACCCCGTTCCCCGCCTTTATGGGGATGGCTACCATCCAGGCGGTGGAACTGGAGCCGGCGCTGGCCGTCCCCCGCGACCGGGGCTGCGTGGTCGTTACCCCGGAGGGAACCATCGCCGAGCTGGACATCGCCGCCATCCCCGGCATCGTCGGCGTCCTGGAAGTCGACCAGGTTGAGGAGTTCAAACCCCTGGACGGCCTCGCCGCCGAGGAATACCTCATTTATCTGCTGGCTGCCATCCGCCAGCTGGACGCCGAACTGCGCCGGCGCGGCGGTTAACCCCCAACCCCGCCCCGACCAGATCAGGTCAGGTCAGGTCAGGTCAGGTCAACATCCCCCGACTGGCCGCCGGTTTTCCGCAGCAGCCGGATGCCGTCAATCCGCACCCCCCGGTCCACGGCTTTGCACATATCATAGACCGTCAGCGCCGCCACGCTGACCGCCGTCAGCGCTTCCATCTCCACGCCCGTTTGCCCCGAAGTGGTCGCCGTGGCCGTAACGCGGACCCGGCTGCCCGGTTCATCCAGAACCAGCGACACATCAACTTTGTTGAGGGGCAGCGGGTGGCACAGGGGAATCAGCTCCGCCGTCCGCTTGGCGCCCATAATGCCGGCCAGTTGGGCGATGGTCAGCACATCGCCCTTTTTCATCAGCCCGTCGCGGATCAGCGCCAGCGTGGCCGGTTGCATTGCCACCTCGCCCGTGGCCGTCGCCATCCGGTCCGTAACGGGTTTCCAGCCCACGTCCACCATACGGGCGCTGCCGTCCTCGGCCAGATGGGTCAGGCGGTCGGCGGGCGGGACGGCGTTTCCAGTGGTCATAGCGTATCTCCCTTACCCGCCAATCTGGTACATTTCAACTTTGGGACGCGCCCCCGGGCCGGCCTCGGCAATGCCGGCCCGTTCCTCGGAGTAGCGGTCGCGGCGCCGGCCCCAGACGCCGGCGATGATGCTGCCCAGTTCGGCGTCCGACGCCCCCTGCCGCAGCGGCCCGCGCAAATCCACGCCGCCAGTGGCGAACAGGCAGGTGTAAAGCCGCCCGTCGGTGGACAGCCGCGCGCGGGTGCAGTCCGCGCAGAAGGGCTGCGTCACCGAGGCGATGACGCCGATTTCGCCATCGCCGTCGCGGTAACGCCACCGCCGGGCCACTTCGCCCGTATAGTTGGCTTCCGCCGCCTCCAGCGGCAGCTCGGCGTCAATCAGCGCCACGATTTCGGCGGCGGACACCACTTCCGCCGGCCGCCAGCCGTTGCGGTTGCCCACATCCATATACTCAATAAAGCGGACAATCTGCCCCGTGCCTTTGAAATGGCGCGCCAGGTCAACGATGCTATGGTCGTTGACGCCCTTCTGCACTACGGCGTTGATCTTCACCGGGTTCAGCCCGGCGGCGGCCGCCCGGCCAATGCCGTCCAGCACCCGCCGGGTTCCGAAACCCCGCCCGTTCATCGCCTTAAAGACGTCCTCGTCCAGCGAGTCCAGGCTCACGGTGACCCGGTGCAGCCCCGCCTCGGCCAGGGCCGGCGCCTGCTGCGCCAGCAGGTAGCCGTTGGTGGTCAGCGTAATGTCGTCCGCCCCGGGGATGGCGGCCAGCTGCCCGATGAGCCGGGACAGGTCCGCCCGCAGCAGCGGTTCCCCGCCGGTGATGCGCAGCTTGTTCACCCCCGCGCCCACGAACAGCCCCGCCAGCCGCGCGATTTCCTCAAAGGTGAGGATTTCCTCTTTGGGCAGAAATTGGTACGCCTCGCCGAAAATCTCCGCCGGCATACAATAGGGGCAGCGGAAATTGCAACGGTCGGTCACGGAAATCCGCAAATCCCGCAGCGGGCGTCCCAACAGATCGGTAATCATAGTGCATCCAGAATGCGCCGGGCTTTGCGGGCGGCGTCCCCTCGGTGGCTGATGCGGTTCTTGGCGTCCACCGGCAACTGCGCCAGCGTCCGCCCGTACGATGGCAGGTAGAACACCGGGTCATAGCCAAAGCCGTGTTCGCCCGCCGGCTCGTATTGTATCATCCCGGCCACGGAACCCACGAGGATAGCAATCCGGCACTGGCCGCCGCCGTGGGGCCGGGCAACTGCCGTAAAGCAGCGGAAACGGGCGATGCGCCGCGCCCAAGGCACGCCGTCCATGTTGTGGAGCAGCAGCGCCACCCGGTCAGCATCGGAGCGGCAGGCGTCTCCGCCATAGCGCGCCGAATACACGCCCGGCGCCCCGCCCAAAGCGTGCGCTTCCAGGCCGGAATCGTCGGAGAGCGTAAGACACCCGGACAGCCGGCAGTAGGTTGCCGCCTTCAGTCGCGCGTTCTCCGCAAAGGTGGCCCCCGTCTCCTCGACCTCGTCGGGAATGCCGGCCTCGTCCAGCGAAATCAGCCGGCCGGCGTAACCGCCCAGCAGCTCCCGGTACTCCCGCATCTTGCCCGCATTGCGGGTAGCGACCAACAAAGTGGGTGGCGGCATAGTCCAATGCTCCCCGGATAATTCCGATACTCCCCGGATAATTCCGTCCGGACAAACCCGCCCTAAACAACCCCGGCGGCCGCCAGGCCGGCCAGTTCGTCATCGTCCAGCCCCAGCCACCCGCCATACACGGCGGCGTTGTGCTGCCCCAGGGACGGCCCCATAGCGCGCAGTTCGCCGGGCGTGTCGCTGAATTTAGGCGCCAGCCCCGGCATCCGGGTCGGCCCCAGCTCCGGGTCGTCCAGCGCCACGATGTCGTTCCGTTCCTGGTAGTGGGGATCGTCCATAATGTCGGCGCTGTTATAGACCGGCCCGACCACGCCGCCGGCGGGTATCAGCTCGTCCATAATATCAGCGGCGCTACGGCGCCCCAGCCAGGCTTGCAGGATTTCGTTGAGGGCGTCCTTGTGCTGCAAGCGGGCGGCGTTATCGGCAAACCGGGCGTCGGCCAGCAGTTCGTCCAGCCCCATAGCCCGCGCCAGTCCTTCCCAGGTGTTTTGAGAGGTTGCGGAGAGGCCCAGCCAGCGGCCGTCGGCGGTGCGGTACAGGCTGCGCGGCGCCGCGTCGGGAAAATCGTTGCCTACCCGCTCCCGAATTTCCCCCAGCTTGTCGTAGATGGCAAGATGCGGGATGCAGAGGCGAAAGAGCGGCTCAAAGAGACTCAGGTCAACTACCTGCCCGGCCCCCGGCAGCCCGGCGCGCCGGTCGGCGTCCCGGCGGTAAATCGCCATCATCCCCGCCATCGCTCCGAACACGCCGGCGATTTCGTCAGCCAGCGGCACCGGCGGCAGATTGGGCGGCGTGTCGGGGAAACCCGTCATGCCAATGTACCCGCTCATGCATTCCGCAATGGTGCCAAAACCGGGGCGGTCTTTATACGGCCCCGTCTGCCCGAACCCTGAAAAACGCAGCATGACCAGGCCCGGGTTGACCTCCGGGGCGCGCAAATCGTCCGGCCCCAGCCCCCACCGTTCCAGAGTGCCGGGCCGGAACCCCTCAATCAGCGCATCGGCCTGCGCCGCCAGCCGCTTCAGCAAATCCCGCCCCTGCGGCGTCGCCATATTGAGCGTAACCGACTGCTTGTTGCGGGAGTGAACCTTCCACCACAGCGACACGCCCCGGTAAAAAGGCCCCCAGTTCCGCAGCGGATCGCCCGCGCCGGGCCGTTCCACCTTGACCACCTCGGCGCCAAAATCGGCCATCAGCGACGACGCCGTGCCGCCGGCCACGATGATGGACAGGTCCAGAACCTTCAGCCCCGCCAGGGGGCCGGCGGCCGGCGCGGCGCGGTCGGACGCCTCGGACACCGGATCCGGGGACAGAGAGGAGGCCGGGGATTCGCCGGCGGATGGGTCAGTCATTATGGCGGCCTCGACGCTGGTAGGCGGCCGGTTTCATCCGCACTGCCCCGCACTGCGGGCAGCGCCACTTTTCCTGCTTGTGCGGGCGATGGGCTTCAACCCGCATCTTGGAGCGGCAGCGACGGCAGCGCATAGCGACAACGGACGATTGCGGCCGGGACAAACCGGGCAAAAGGAGAACGGGTTGGTTGATGAGGCAAAACCGGGCAAAGGGATGGCGGTTGCCGCCGGTTGGGGATGATATTACGGCGCATCCCGCCCGGCGTCAAACCATTCCCCCGCCACCGCCAGCACATCGTCCGGGTATTCCATCGGCAGAAAATGGCTGCCCTTGCCCATCGGCATAACTGCGGCGCCGGCCACCAGCTCCCGGAACCGCCGGATGCCGGGGTTATCAATCCGCTGGCAACCGGGATAATCGGCCAGCAGCAGCAGCCAGTCGCCGGGCAGCCCCCGCAGGTAATCCGCAATCGGCAAATCATCCCGCATCCCGTAAAAAGCGGCCTCCGTTTCGGGATGGCACTTCAGCTCCGCCCGCCCGTCGGCCAGCAGGCGGACGCCGCCATCGATAAAAGCCCGGAACGCCTCATCCTGCCAGTCCCGGAAAGCGGCGCGGTGGCGATAAGCGTCAAACATCGCCTCCCGGCTGGCCCAGACGGAACGCTTCATCCGGGTGCGTTCCGCGCGGCGCTGCAAATCCTGCCCCGGCGCGGTGGCCGGGTCATTGCCAACCCGCGTCTCCACCAGAACCGTCGGCCCGATGCTGCCGGGAGGCAGCGATGCGGCGGCGATAATCGTCGCCAGCCCGCCCGACGAATGTCCGATGACCCGCGGCTCTTTCAACCCCAGGGCGGCGATAATCGCCGCCAGGTCCTCGCCCGCGTACTCAAAACGATAGCCCTTGTCGGAGCGGTCCGTGTCCCCGTGTCCTCGCTGGTCAAAGGCCAGCACACGATAGCGCGCCGCCAGCCGCCGGGCGATGGGCTGCCAGGGCGCCGCGCACAGCCCGGTGGCGTGCAGCATCAGCAGCGGCGGGCCGGCCGCATCATCGCCCCACTCCAGATAGTGATGACGGATGCCGTTGGCGTGAACGAACCGGCTTACGCCGGCGCCGGGATGCGGATCGGTGGACATAGCGCCATCCTAAAAAATCGCCGTCGTGTCGTATTTGCGCGCTTGTTACGCGCCCGTATTTGAGCGGCTACCCCCAGGCTGCCCTCGATTGACTGACGCGCGCCGGGGTTAATCCAGTTGCGCCCCGATGAATTGCGGGTAGCCCCGCAGAAAATCGGCGGCGGCGGCCGGCCGCCGGCCGGCCAGCTGCAACCGGCGCACCGCCAGCAGCCCGTCCCCGGCGCCAATGACAATGCCGCCGCCGGTGCTATCGTCGCCGGTGCCGCCGGCCAATGCCACGCGGCCGGGGACAATATCGCCCCCGCCAATATCGTCCCTGCCGGGAATAGCGTCAACCTGCAACAGCTTGACCTCGGCGCCGTTCCAGCGGGCGTACAGCCCCGGCCAGGGCGTATAAGCCCGCTGCCGCCGCGCCAGCAGCGCCGCCGGCAGACGAAAATCAGCCCGGCCGTCGCTGCGCTCAATTTTGGCGCTGTAGGTCGCCAGGCGGCCAGCCTGCGGCACGGCGACCAGGGCGCCTGCCGCCCATTGCGGGATGATGTCATTGAGCAGAGCGGCGCCGTCGCTGAACAGGGCCGCAGTCAAAGTGGCGGCGTCATCCTCGGGAGCGATGCGCCGTTCCCGCCGGGCGATGACCGGCCCGGTGTCCATCCCCTCGTCCAGGAGCATCACACTGACGCCGGTGACCGCATCGCCGGCCAGCAGCGCGCCGGCGACGGGTGCCGGCCCCCGGTGGCGCGGCAGCAGGGACGGGTGCAGGTTGAGGCAGCCCAACCGGGGCCGGGCCAGAACGGATGGCGGCAGCAGCCGTCCGTAGGCGGCCACGACAATGAGGTCGGGCGCAAGGGCGGCCAGTTCCGCCACGGCGTCCGGGCTGCGTAGGCTTGGCGGCTGCCATACGGGGATGCCCAGAGCCAGGGCGCGCCGCTTGACGGGCGTCGCTTCCAGGGCTTGCCCCCGGCCCCGCCGCCGGTCGGGCGGCGTAACGGCGGCGACCAGCCCGATTCCGGGGTTGGCCGCCAGCGCGTCCAGCGCGGGGACGACAAAAGACGGCGTGCCGAAAAATACGGCGCGCCAGGGCGTAAAATTGGATGCGACAGGGGTTGACAAGGCGCTCTCCCGGCGGTAAATTATGGGTCAACCGCTTGCGCTTGCGGAATTTGAACAAGGAGGTGATGGCTAATGGAACACAGTTTAACACACTGGGGCGATGGTAGGCACCAGTCTGGACACGACGGGGTGAACGCCTCCTAGCGTCATCGCTTTCCAACACCAAACGGCATTCTGCCCGTCCGTCGGGCCCAGACCAGTGCCTACCGTCGCCCCACGGGTCGTGGGAGCTCTCGGGCACATCCAAAAGTCCAGTCTGGGCCCGATAACCTTTTTAAGGCACGCCGCCCTTCCGGCCGCCGCCCCGTTCCTCTACCGCCCGCCCCGCGTTGCCGGCCGATAGCACTAGCCCGCGCTACGCCCGCGCCCGGCGGCGGCGTTTGACAAATCCGGCGCTATTCCCTAAATTGGAATATACCCTCATTTTCCGGCACGAACGGCTACACGGAGTTGAAATGCTACGGATCCGCCTGCGGCGCGTGGGCAAGAAAGGCCGCCCCTACTATCGCATCGTCGTCGCCGAGCAGCGCAGCCCCCGGGACGGGGCCTACATTGACGGCATCGGCCACTATGACCCCATGGCCGACCCGCCCGCGGTGACCCTGGACGAGCGGCGGGCGGTGGACTGGCTCCGCAAGGGCGCCCAGCCCTCGAATCCGGTGCGTCGCATCTTTGACTACCACGACGTCTTCAGCAAGGTTCGCCCGGGTGTCGCTGATGAAAGAACTGATTGAGTTTATCGCCCGGTCGCTGACCTCCAACCCCGACGCGGTGCGGGTCACGAAGTCCGACGAGGGCGACCAGATCGTAATACGCCTGGAAGTGGCGCCCGAAGACAAGGGCAAAGTCATCGGGCGACAGGGCCGGGTGGCGCAGGCAATGCGCACGCTGCTCCGGGTGGCCGCCGTCAAGGACGGCACCCGCGCCGTGCTGGAGATTGTCTAAACGCCGCGGCAATGGACGCCGGCGTCGCACGCCAGCGTCCCCGCCACGCCGGCCGGATCCGCCGCCCGCCCCGGAAGCCCCGGCCGGGATGGTGATTGTAGGCCGCATCGTCCGCAGTCACGGCATGGACGGCGCGTTGCGTATCCGGTCCCATTCCGACAACCCCGCCCGCTTCCTGGCCGGCAGCGTCCTTTCCGTAGCCGGGGAACCCCACACCGTAGCATCCTGCCAGCCACTGCCCGACAGCCACGCCCTGCTCCGTCTGGAGGGCATCGCAAATGCCCACGCTGCGCGCCGGCTGACCGGCCAGTGGCTGCTGGCCCCCGTTGACCCCGCTCCGGCGCTGCCGCCGGGCGAGTACTATCACTACCAGCTGGTGGGGCTGACGGTCATCACCGAGCAGGGCGAAAGGCTGGGCCGGGTGCAGGAAGTGCTGGTCACCGGCAGCAACGACGTCTATATCGTTAAATCCGATGACGGCGCCGAACTGTTGCTGCCGGCCATTACGCAGGTCGTCAAGGATATTGACCTGGCCGCCGGCCGGATGCTGGTGCGCCTGCTGGACGGCCTGCGGTAGCAACCCGGCCCGACCTGGCCGAAGCGTCCGGGCCATCCGGGTTGGAGTATGGCCTAATCGGCCGCCGCTGCCGTGTGCTGTTCCCCGTGGACGCGGTGATGCTCGGCCTCGTCGGCGAACTCGTGATTTTCACAGGCCACCCAGCGGGAGCCGTCCGCGAACCATTCCTTTTTCCAGATGGGAACGATGGTTTTGATGCGGTTGACGGCTTCGTGGCACGCCTCGAAGGCTTCCCGCCGGTGGGGCGACGCCACCGCCACCACCAGGCTGATGTGGCCCACATCCACCCGCCCGGTGCGGTGGGCAATGGCTATATCCTCAATGCCGAAATCGGCGCGCAGGCTGTCGCGCACCTCGCCCAGCTTTCTGATAGCCATCGCGTCATAGGCTTCGTACTCCAGCCGGGTGACGCGCTTGCCGCCGAAGTTGTCGCGGGTAGCGCCCAGGAAGGTCACCACCGCGCCGTTGCCGTCCTGGCGCACGGAATCGGTGACGGCCACCGGGTCCAGGGGTTCGTCGGTGAGGATAATCATCGGGTCAGCGACCTCCGCTCACGGGGGGAATCAGGCAAACTTCATCGCCGGCCTGTAGGGGCTGGTCGTCGTCCGCGTACTCGGCGTTGACGGCAACCACGATACGCACCTCCGGAGGCGCCAGGCGTGGGTAGGCGGCCCGCACCGCCGCCACCAGGTCGCCGACCAGGGCGCCATCGGGCAGGGTCACCGCCACCACGGAGGCGCCGGCGCGTTCCCGGTAGAGGGCGAAAAGGCGGACTTCGAAGCGCATTGTACTCATCACACCAAAGGATTATGGGCAAGGGTGTCAATTGCGAAAAAGCCGGTGCGCCGGTCGGGAACAGGTTTAGCCGACTTGCCGACCTGAACGGGGATAAAAGGCCGCTCTTGCTCAATTCCAACGCCCGGAGCCGGGCCGATTTTAGCGCCCCACCACGACTGGCGCAAACCGCCGGCGCCGGCGCATAATATCCCGCCGGCAGAACCGCCCGGCTACCCTACCCCCGCGCATTCCAAAACAACCGGAACCCCATACCTAGCGCCCGCCTGCTGCCCGGAGATGCCCCGATGCCCAACCGCGCCCGCCTTACCCGGACCCTGATTGACCTGATTCGCATTGACAGCCCCACCGGAGAGGAGGACGCCGTTGACGCCCACCTTACCGCCCGCCTCTCCGCTTTGGGCGCCGCCGTGCGCCACGACGCCTACGGCAACCTGGTGGCCACCCTGCCCGGCAGCCCCGGCAACGGCAGCGCCAGCATCAACCCGGCGGACAGCGATGATCCCGTGCTGCTGTCCGCCCATATGGACACCGTGGAGCCGGGGCGCGGCATCAAACCCACGCTGGACGCCGACGGCGATACCTTGCGGTCGGACGGCAGCACCATCCTCGGCGGCGACTGCAAGGCCGGGTTGGCCATCGTGCTGGAGGGGCTGGAATCCGCCCTTGAGGACGGCATCCCCCGCCGTCCGGTGCAGGTGGTATTCTCCCGCGCCGAGGAAGGCGGACTGAACGGGGCGCGCAACCTGGACTTTACGCTGGTGCAGGCCCGCGCCGGCATCGTCTTTGACGGCGAGGGGCCGGTGAGCCGCATCTGCGTGGGTGCCCCGGCGCAGAATGTGGTGCAGTGCCACATCACCGGCGTAGCGGCCCACGCCGGGCTGGAACCGGAAAACGGCGTCTCCGCCCTGCTGGTGGCCGCCCATATCCTCACCCGCCTGCCCCTGGGGAGAATTGACGCGGAAACCACCGCCAACATCGGTGCCCTGCATGGCGGCCTGAAGCGGAACATCATCCCCGAAACGGCGTACCTGGACGGCGAACTGCGCTCGCTTCGTCAGGCCAGCCTGGACAACTACACCGCCGAGTTCCGGCGCGCCTTTGACCAGGCGGCGGCGCTGTACCCCAAAGCGCAGGTTGACCTGGACATTCGCAGCCAGTATCGCGCCTACCGGGTGCCGGACGACCACCCGGCGTTACAGGACATCGCCGGCGCGGTGGCGGCCGCCGGCCTCGCGCCCACAATGATGACTACCGGCGGCGGCTCCGACGCCAATGTGTTCTTTGAGCGCGGCATCGCCGCCCTGCCCGTCGGCATCGGGGTGCGCGACTTCCATACTACCCGAGAAACGGCCCGCATCAGCGAAGTGCTGGACGCGGCGCAGGTGTGCCGGGCTTTTATCGGCGCGCGCTGACCCGCGCCGCGCCCGGTGCCGGCCGGCACCGGCTGGCGTCGAAATGATGGATCCGGACCACGGCATCGGGCCGGATTGAAAGACCCTGCTTTGCGTCTGCCCTTGCGCTTGACAGGTTTAACCCAGTTCGCTAGATTCTGCCCGCACTGGAAATGAACCCGCCCTGCGGCGCGCTAACCCGTCTTTTGTCTGTCTATTCCTAACCGCCCGGCAGGCTGTTACCAATGGGCACTGCACCAACCGCCACCGTGTCCGCCCGCCAACCCGTGGGCAATGCGGTCCAGCCGCCGGCCCATCCCCGCGCCGGGCCGGAACTGCCGGGGATGTTTGACCGCTACCGGGATTATCTGGAAACCGCGCTGGCCCGCGCCGTGCCCCGCGCGGAACTGCATCCCGTCAACGCCGTGCTGCGCTACCATCTGGGCTGGTCAGACCGGGACGGCAACCCGTCGCCCACGCCGGCCTCCCAGGGCAAGGCGCTGCGGCCTACCCTCTGTATGTTCGCCTGCGACGCCCTGGGGGGAGAACCCCGCCGCGCCGCGCCCGCCGCCGCCGCCCTGGAACTGATCCACAACTTCTCTCTGATCCACGACGACATCCAGGACGAGGGCCTGGAGCGCCGCCACCAGCCCACGGTATGGGCGCTTTGGGGAACGGCAAAGGCGTTGGCGGCCGGCAACGCCATGCAGTCGCTAGGCGACCTGGCTACGGCGCGCGGCAACCGGAGCGGCGTCCCCGGCGTCCCCGCCGCCGTTGCCGTCCAGATTGCCGGGCTGCTGACGCAAAGCTGCTTGGAGATGATTGAGGGGCAGTGCCGGGACTTGCAGTTTGAGCGCCGCGCCGTCATCGGCATTGACGAATACCTGGATATGATTGCGCTGAAAACCGGGGCGCTGATACGCAGCAGCTTGGTCATCGGGGCCACCATCGCTACCGGCGATGCCGATACCATCGCCGGCGTGGCCCGGTTCGGACGCGCCATCGGGCGGCTGTTCCAAATCCGGGACGACTACCTGGGCATCTGGGGCGATGAGGCCATCACCGGCAAATCTACCGACAGCGACATCGTGCAGCGTAAAAAGACCTACCCTGTGGTGTACGCTTTTCAGCAATCGGCCGGCGTCCACCAGGAGGAACTCCGGCGTCTCTACGGGCAGGAAGCTTTGGATGAAGGCGATGTGGACCGCGTCCTCAACATTCTGGACCACATCGGCGCGGCGCAGCAAACCGACGAGCTTACCGAAGCCACCGCTCGGGAAGCGCGCTCCGCCCTGGCCACGCTGGAACTGCCGCCCTGGGCCACTAAGGAAGCCCGCAGTCTGATTGACTTTATGGCGTACCGGCTGTTCTAGCCGGCGCCGGCAGCCATCCCGTGGCCGGCGCAATGCTTCACTCTGCCCCTGCCCTTGCCTCTGCCGCCCCTGTTGAATAACCTCCAACTGCCCCGCCTGGCGCTACCCGGGAGACGCAACGATGACTACCAACGCCAATGCCGCCACCATAACCACCACCCGGTCGGGCCGGCCATTGCCCAAAGACGCCCCCGCGCCCGCCCCGGCCCCGGCCGCATTCCCCGACTTCCCGCCCCGCAACGATCTGATGAACTCCGAAAATCTCCACGACTACGGCAACCAGCCCGCCCTGCGCCTCCACCTGGGCAACCCGGACACTACCGTAGTACTCGGCGAAACGCCCATCTACTGGCGCATCCCCACCGGACGGGCCGGCGTGCGCGTGCCGGACCTGCTCATCGCCTTCAACATCCGCCGCGCCCTCATCAGCGCCCAGAAGGGATTTTCCATCGCCGACCAGGGCAAGCCCCCCGATTTTGTGCTGGAAGTGGCCTCGGACTCCACCGCCCGCAACGATGAAACCGCCAAAAGGCGCGACTACGCCGCTTTTGGCGTAACGGAATACTGGCTCTTTGACCCCGACTGGGGGCAGCGTTACGAGCGGGGGCTGATAGGCTGGACGCTGGTGCAGGGCAGCTACGAACCCATTGCCATTCACCAGTACGGGCCGGAGCTGCACTACGGGTGGAGCGATGTTTTGGGGCTGTATGTCTGCTGGGAATATGGCCGGCTGCGCTGGTACGACCCGGCCGTGGGGTATCTGCGGACACACGATGAGGAACGCAGCGGACGCATCGCCGCGGAGGATCGGCTGGAGGCAGCCGAAGCGCAGCGGGCCGAGGAGCGTAGCGGACGCATCGCCGCCGAAGCGGAAGCGCAGTACTTGCGGGAGGAAGTCACCCGCCTGCGCGCCACAAATGAGGACGAAACATAAGCCGCGGCGGCGTACTGTCGCCACGCCGCCGCCCGGACGCTATCATCCCGAAGGATCGGGAACGACCGGAAAAGGAAGCCCGCAGTCTGATTGACTTTATGGCGTACCGGCTGTTCTAGCCGGCGCCGGCGCCATCCCGTGGCCGGCGCAATGCTTTGCTCTGCCCCTGACCTTGCTCTTGCCCATGACGCCCCTGTTGAATACCCTCCAACTGCCCCGCCGGGCGCTACCCGGGAGACGCAACGATGACTACCAACGCCAATGCCGCCGCCACAACCACTACCCGGCCGGGCCGGCCATTGCCCAAAGACGCCCCCACGCCCGCCCCGGCCCCGGCCGCATTCCCCGACTTCCCGCCCCGCAACGATCTGATGAACTCCGAAAATCTCCACGACTACGGCAACCAGCCCGCCCTGCGCCTCCACTTGGGCAACCCGGACACTACCGCAGTACTCGGCGAAACGCCTATCTACTGGCGCGTCCCCACCGGACGGGCTGGCGTGCGCGTGCCGGACCTGCTCATCGCCTTCAACATCCGCCGCGCCCTCATCAGCGCCCAGAAGGGATTTTCCATCGCCGACCAGGGCAAACCTCCCGATTTTGTGTTGGAAGTGGCCTCGGACTCCACCGCCCGCAACGATGAAACCGCCAAAAGGCGCGACTACGCCGCTTTTGGCGTAACGGAATACTGGCTCTTTGACCCCGACTGGGGGCAGCGCTACGAGCGGGGGCTGATAGGCTGGACGCTGGTGCAGGGCAGCTACGAACCCATTGCCATTCACCAGTACGGGCCGGAGCTGCACTACGGGTGGAGTGATGTTTTGGGGTTGTATATCTGCTGGGAATATGGCCGGCTGCGCTGGTACGACCCGGCCGTGGGGTATCTGCGGACACACGATGAGGAACGCAGCGGACGCATCGCCGCCGAGGATCGGCTGGAAGCAGCCGAAACGCATCAGGCTGAGGAGCGCAGCGGGCGCATCGCCGCGGAGGATCGGCTGGAGGCAGCCGAAACGCAGCGGGACGAGGAACGCAGCGGGCGCATCGCCGCCGAGGATCGCTTGGAAGCAACCGAAACACAACGGGCCGAGGAGCGCCGCGGGCGCATCGCCGCCGAAGCGAAAGCGCAGCGCCTGCTGGAGGAACTCGCCCGCCTGCGCGCCGCCGAGGACGAGGCATAAGTCGCGGCAGCACCTTGTTGTCACGCCGCCGCCTGCTCGCTATCATTCCCGAATCCTTCGGCGACAACCGACCGGAAAACGCCAGAAAAAAACGGAACCACCGGAGACCGTCAATTATGGCCCAAACTCACCAAGACCCGCCCGTTGCCGTCAAGCCGGCCAAGCGGCCGATGGAGCTGGGCGTCCGCATGGGTTGGTACATCCTCAAGAACCGGCTGCGGGGGCGCAAGCGTTTCCCCCTGGTGACGATGCTGGAGCCGTTGGAAATGTGCAACCTGGCCTGCATCGGCTGCGGGCGCATCCGCGAGTATCGCGGCGTGCTGGACCAGATGATGCCCGTTGGCCAGGCCCTGGCGGCAGTGCGGGACGCCGGCGCGCCCATCGTTTCCATCGCCGGCGGCGAACCCACGATCCACCCGCAGATTGACGAAATCATCAACACGCTGGTGTCCGAAAAATATTTCGTCTATTGCTGCACCAACGCCCTGCTGCTGCCCCGGATGCTGGACAAAATCCCCCCGTCCAAGTATTTCTGCTGGGTGGTGCATATTGACGGGATGGAGGAAAAGCACGACGAATCCGTAGCCCGCCCCGGCGTGTTCCGGCGGGCGGTGGACGGCATCACAATGGCGGTGGCGCGCGGCTACCGCGTATGCACCAACACCACCGTGTTCCGCAACAGCGATGTTGAGGATCTGCGGGCCATGTTCCGCTATGTCAGCAGCTTGGGGGTTGAGGGTTCAATGCTCTCCCCCGGCTACGACTTTGAGGACGCGCCCGACCAGGATCTGTTCCTGACCCGGCAGGAATCGCGGCGCGTGTTCCGCAGCCTGCTCGACCCGGCCCGAATGGACGGGATGCGTTTCTACAACAACCCCCTTTACCTGAACTTTCTGCGCGGGGAACGGGAATACCAGTGCACGGCGTGGTCCAACCCCACCTACACGGTGTTGGGCTGGCGCCAGCCCTGCTACCCGCTGGCCGACGAGCATACCCATGATGTGGCCGACCTGTACGAACCCCGCTTGTGGGAGGAACAGTACGGCGTGGGCCGCGACCCGCGCTGTAGCAACTGCATGATGCACTGCGGGTTCGAGTCGGCCACGATTTTCAACGCCATCGGCAAGCCCCGGGAGTGGGTAACTTTCATCAAGTCCGGCGCGGCCCACAAAGGCGGCATCAGCGTCGGCTGACCAGGCAACGGCGCCCTTGATTCGAGGCGTGGCTGCATATGCTATTCATACTGGCGCCAATGGCCGTTGAAGCGGCCGGCATCCAGCGGGCCCTGCGCCGGCTCCCCGATACCCGCGCCGGCGTGCGCGTTACCGGCATCGGACGGGAACGGGTGGCGGCCGGCGTGGCGCAGGCGGCGGCCGAGGGGGCCACGGCCATCCTTGCCGTCGGATTCTGCGGCGCGCTGGACCCGGCGCTGCGCGCCGGAGATCTGCACATTGCCGGCGAATTCCACGCCAACGGCCATAGCGGAGACTATGGCGGCGTTCCTGAGTATGCCATCCCGGCGGATGCGCGGCTGACGGCGCGGCTCCGCGCGGCCGCCCCGGACGCCGCCGCCGGCCCGTCGGTCACAGTGGCCGGCATCGCCCAGCCGGACGCCAAAGCGACGCTGTGGCAAACCGGCGCCGGCCGCACTGTCAATATGGAGGATTACTGGGCGGCGCAGGCGGCGGCCGGCACTGGCCTTCCCTTTGCCTCCGTCCGGACGGTGCTGGATACCGCCGGCCAGTCGCTGCCGGATTGTTTGACGGCGGACGGCATAACGGGCGGCGCGGGTACGCTGCGCCTTGCGCTGGGCGTAGCCGGCCATCCCGGCCGTGCGCCCGCGCTGGTCCGGCTGGCGCGACAGTCCCGGCAGGCGCAGCAGCGCTTGACCCGCTGCGTAATGGAGGCGCTATGACGGCTACCCTGGTGACCGGCGCCACCGGCTTTATCGGCGGCAACCTGGCCCGCGCCCTGGCCCGGCGCGGCGATGGCGCAGTGCGCGCCCTGGTGCGTCCGGGGGCCAATGACCTGGCCATCCGCGATTGCGCCGTGACGCAGCTGCCCGGTGATTTGCTGGACAGCGCATCGCTGCGGCGGGCGATGGCCGGCTGCGATACCGTCTATCACTGCGCCGCCACTTACGCCTTCTGGGCGCGCCGGCCGGCGGCCATCTACGCGGCGAATGTGACCGGAACGGAGAACGTGCTGGCGGCGGCGCGCTCCGCCGGCGTGCGCCGGGTTGTGTTCACCAGCTCGGTGGCTACCATTGGCCTGCCCCCCGGCGGAGCGTCAGACCAGTGGCCGGGTGACGAAACTATGCCGCCGGACGCCTCTCATCTCATCGGCCATTACAAGCAGTCCAAATACCGGGCGGAGCGGATTGCCCTGGCCGCCAACGGCGACGGCCTGGAAGTGGTGGTGGTCAACCCCTGCGCCCCGGTAGGCAAGTGGGATGTCAAGCCAACGCCGACGGGCCGCATCCCGCTGGACTTTGCGCGGGGGCGCATCCCCGGCTATCTGAACACGGGTCTGAACCTGGTGGATGTGGGCGATGTGGCCCAGGGGCATATTCTGGCGATGGAACGGGGCCGTCCGGGGGAACGCTATATTCTGGGGCATCGCAACCTGACGCTGCGCGAGGTGTTCGGGATGCTGGCGGAGATTACCGGCCGGCGCGCCCCCCGTCTGCGTTTTCCCTACTGGCTGATTCTGGGCGCCGCCCGCTGCGACCAGTGGCTGGAAAGCGGCTTGCTGCGCCGCCCGCCGGCCATCCCCCTGGAGGGCATAAAAATCGCCCGCCATCCGATGTATGTCAGCCCGCAAAAGGCGGTGTCCGAACTGGGCCTGCCCCAAAGCCCGGTGGAAGCGGCTCTGGAAAAAGCCGTCCGCTGGTTTGCGGATTACGGGTATTTACGGCGGCATTGCTGAATAATTAGGGCGTCAATTCCGCCTTGCGTTACTGGTGATTATGGTACAGCAAACATCATCGGCAACCCGCGCCATCCACAGCCCCGCCTCGCCCGGCGCCGCCACGCCGGCGCCGGCGGCGCTGGACGACGCCATCGGCCGGTTGCAGGATCACTTCCGCAGCATCCAGAACGTCCTCGGCTACTGGTGGGGCGAGCTGGAATCCAACAATACGATGGAAGCGGAGTACGTTATGTTATCCCGCTTCCTGGGGCGGCGCAACCCGGAACGGGAACGGCATATCGTCAACTACCTGTTGCACAAGCAGCGGGACGACGGCTCCTGGCCGATTTACTACGGCGCGCCCGGCGACCTGTCCACTTCGGTAGAGTGCTACTTCGCCCTGAAGTTGTGCGGCCAGTCTCCCGATGCGGAGCCGATGCGCCGGGCTCGCCGGTTCATCCTGGAACGGGGCGGCATTCCCAAAACGCGGATGTTCACCCGCATCTGGCTGGCGCTGTTCGGCCAGTGGGAATGGGACGGCACGCCGCGTCTGCCCACCGAAATGATCCTGCTGCCCCCCTGGGCGCCGTTCAGCATCTACCGCTTCGCCAGCTGGGCCCGGGGCTGCATCGTGCCCCTGTCCATCGTGCTGTCCCGCCGCCCGGTGCGTACCATACCGCCGGAATGCGCCATTGACGAACTGTTCCCCAACGGGCGCTCCGCCGCCGACTATTCGCTGCCGGCGCCGCCGGGATTCAACCTGCCCCGCCTGGTGCATCTGGCGGAGCGCACCGTAGGCACGATTTACAACCGCCTGCGCTTCAACCCCTTCCGCAAGCTGGCCGAAAAGAAGGCCATCCGCTGGATACTGGAGCGGCAGGAGGACGACGGCAGCTGGGCCGGCATTCAGCCCCCTTGGGTGTACAGCCTGATTGCCTTGAGCGTGTGCGGGTTTGACAACGACCACCCGGCCATGGCGAAAGGGTTCAGCGGGCTGGACGGCTTCGGCATCCAGAAGGGCGATATGTGGACGATACAGGGCTGCATTTCGCCGGTATGGGATACCTGCCTGGTGGTGCAGGCGCTGGCGGAAAGCGGCGTGGCGCCCGACGACCCGATGCTGGAAGCGGCCACGCGCTGGCTGGTGGACAAGCAGATCCTGGTGGGCGGCGACTGGCAGGTGCAAGCCCGGCAGGTGCAGCCCGGCGGCTGGGCCTTTGAGTTTTACAACGACTATTACCCCGACATTGACGATACCGCCGAGGTGGTTCTGGCCTTGCGTCTGGGTCGGCTGCCCGGCGCCGAGGACGGACGCCGCCGCCAGGCCATCTCCAGGGCCTTGCAGTGGGTTGCCGGGATGCAGAACAAGGACGGCGGCTGGGCGTCTTTTGACAAGAACAACAATCACGGCTACCTGACGGCCCTTACTTTCAGCGATTTCGGCGAGGTGCTGGACCCGTCCAGCGCCGATGTCACCGCCCATGTGCTGGAAATGTACGGCCGGCTGGGCTACAAGACCGATGACCGCACCCTACAGGCCGCCTATCGTTACCTGCGCGCCGAACAGGAAGCGGACGGCAGCTGGTTCGGGCGGTGGGGCGTCAACTACATCTACGGCCTGGGGGCGGCGCTGCCGGCGCTGGAAGCGGCGGGCGAAAATATGCGCCAGCCCTACATCCGGCGCGCGGTGGAATGGCTGGCGTCCCGCCAGAACGATGACGGCGGCTGGGGCGAGTCCTGCGCCTCTTATATTGACCCGGCGCAGCGCGGCGCGGGGCCAAGCACGGCCTCGCAGACGGGGTGGGCCATCATCGCCATGATTGCGGCGGGCGAGGCCGGCCATCCCGCCACGCAGCGGGGCGTCCGCTACCTGCTGGACACGCAGCGGCCGGGCGGCGACTGGGATGAACCGCACTTCACCGGCACGGGGTTTCCCGGCTACCTGAAGGGAGAACGGGTCGCGAAGATCCCGCAGCCGGGGGAACGGGGCTTTCAGGGCGCTGAGCTGTCGGCCGGGTTTATGATCAACTATCACCTGTACCGGAACACCTGGCCGCTGCTGGCGCTGGCGCGCTACCGCAAGGCGCTGGGGCTGGCGGCGCCCGGCATAGTTGCGCCGCCACCACCACATCGCAACGGCACCTATGCCCCGTAACCCGCGCCGGCGACTGCCGTAACGATTGGCGGGGGCGTGGCCGGCCGCCCGTCCCGGCGCTGGTTGCTGACCGGCCATCTCCGCAACCGGCATTGCCGGGCTCAAGGCGCCGGCGCGGGTGGCTCACAGGGCAGGGGCAGCGCGCGCGTGGTCGGGTACGGGCCACGGGCGTCCAGTCAAGGAACGGGCCGGCGGCGTTGCCCGCGCCCGCGCCGGCGGGTACACTGGCGGGTGTCGCAATCACGGACGCCGGGCGCGGAGCGCCGGGAGGAACCGGACTATGGAGCCGCATCTGAACGCCGCCGAACTGGAATGGGTTGCAGCCTACCGCAAGGCTGTTGACGAGCAGTATCCGGGGACGGTGATGCGAATGCTGCTGTATGGCGCGGAAGCCCGAGGCTGTCTGCTTGACGATAACAAGTTGAACCTGCTGCTGGTAACGCGGGACGAGGCTGAGGAAAAGGCGTACCCAATGGAACTGCTGGGGTACAGCCTGGCCGATTTCGTGGCAACTTTTCCATTCGTTACGGTTTGGACACAAAAGGAATGGCGCCGGCAGAAAGAAGCCGGGTCGCTATTCCAGCAGGCGATGGAGCAGCACGGTGTATGGTTACAGTGAATCGCGGCTTGGCGGTTGCGGAATGGCAGCGCAGCCGGTCGGCATTGCAATCAGCGTCGGTATTGAGCCGGGCCGAGCTTTCTGCCGATGCCATCTCCCGGGCCTACTATGCCATCCTCCACGCCGCCAAAGCGGCGCTGCTAACCAGATCTATAACTGCCAGCAGCCACCATGCCATCAACCGTTTGTTGAACCGGCATCTGATTTACGCTGGCTTTGTTGAGCGGGAATGGCTGGATGTGTTCCGGGCTGCGATGCGGGCCAGGATGGAGGCGGACTACGATGTCATGGCGGCATTCACGCCATGGCAAGCGGAGGGCCACCGCCGGCAGGCCGCCGCCTTCTGCGCGCGTATCCGCCGTCATCTGCGGGCAGAGGGGTTTGACGATGGGGAACTGAATGGCGATGACGGGCCGTAAAGCCGGGGCAACGGCCTGACGTCAAAGCCGGTCAGTCACAATACGATCAGGATCAACAGGGCAAGCCGGGCAGCGGCGGGCGTTGCCCGCGCCCGGAACAAGGCGGGCGGCGTGTGCTATTATGGGGCGGGCCGGCATAGCTGATGCTGTCGGCCCGTTGCCACCCCGAACCGCACAGGTGGAGGTATTCCCATGTCCCCGACCGGCAATGACTGGCTGGCTCTTACCACGGAACCCGCGCGGCAACCCGACCTGCCCATCTGCGACCCGCATCATCACTTCTGGGTGCAACGCCCGGAACCGGCGGATTACCAGCAGTATCTGCTGCCCGAACTGCTGGCCGACATCAACAGCGGCCACAATGTCCGTTCCACGGTGTTTATTGAGGCCCGCTCTGAATACCGCGCCGACGGGCCGGAGGAGTTCCGCTCCGTGGGCGAGGTGGAGTTCGTCCAGCGGATTGCCGAGGAAAGCGCGTCGGGCCGTTATGGGGAAAGCCGCGCCGCCGCCGCCATCATCGGGCGCGCTGATCTCAAAATGGGCGCCGCCGTCCGCCCGGTACTGGAAGCTTTGCAGGCCGCCAGCCCCGACCGCTTGCGCGGCATTCGCCACGCCGTGGGCTGGGATCCCCACCCGGAGGTGGAAAACCGCGAGGTGGAAGGCTGCCTGTTCCGGGACGATTACCTGGCCGGCGCCCGCGTTCTGCGGGATATGGGCTTGCTGCTGGAGACTACGGTCTATTTTCCGCAGCTGCCCGACTTGGCCGATTTCGCCCGCAAGATTCCCGACCTGCCTATCGTCCTCAATCACATTGGCGGAATGATACGCACCGGGCCTTACGCCAACCGGGACGATGAGGTGACGGCGCAGTGGCGGCGGGGCATCGCCGCGGTGGCCGCCTGCCCGAACATCGCGCTCAAGCTGGGGGGCATCGGTATGCCCCGCATCGGCTTTGACTGGCACACCCGCGCCGCGCCGATTGGTTCGGAGGAACTGGCGGCGTCCGTCGGGCCGTGGCTGGATTACTGCCTGGAGCAGTTCGGCCCCGACCGCTGTATGTTTGAGAGCAACTTCCCGGTGGACAAGGTGTCCTTCTCCTACAATGTCCTCTACAACGCTTTCAAGCGCATTGCCGGGCCTTATACGGACGCCGAGCGCGCCGCCGCCTTTCACGACACCGCCGTCCGTATTTACCGCATCACCGACTAGACGGGGGCAACCTGACGGGAGCAACCGGGCGGGGCAACGCCGCGTCTCATTCCCTTTCCGCCGCGCCGAAGGTCAAGGAGAGCATTGCTATGGAACCCTTTGTCATCAATATCAGCGACGAGACGCTGGACGATTTGCGCCATCGTCTGGGGCAGACCCGGTGGCCCGACGAGATGCCCGGCGTGGGCTGGGATTACGGTTCCAACCTGGCCTATATCAGGGAGCTGGTGGAGTACTGGCGCACGGAATTTGACTGGCGCGCCCAGGAAAAGAAGCTCAACGCTTTCCGGCATTACAAGTCGGCGGTGGACGGGCTGGACATTCATTTCATCCAGGAGCGGGGGACGGGGCCGAGTCCGATGCCGCTGGTGATTACGCACGGCTGGCCCAGCACTTTCTTTGAGATGACGAAAATCATTCCGCTGCTGGCCGACCCCGGCGGGCACGGGGGCGACCCGGCGGACGCCTTTGATGTGGTGGCGCCGTCGCTGCCCGGTTTCGGCTTTTCGCAGGCGGCGCAAGCGCCGGGGATGCAGGTGCAGAAAGTCGCCGACCTGTGGGCCAAGTTGATGACAGAGCATCTGGGCTACGGCAGGTTTGCGGCCCAGGGCGGGGACATTGGCGCCGGGGTGACTTCCCGGCTGGGCTACGCTCATGCCGACAAGATGATCGGCATTCACCTGACTTCCATAACCCGGCCCACGCCGTACCTGGGCCCCGGTTCGCAGCCGTTGACCGCCGCCGAGCAGGCCCATTCCGACCAGCGGGAACGGTGGCAGCAAAGCGAGGGCGGTTACAGCCACATTCAAGGCACCAAGCCGCAAACCCTGTCCTATGGCCTCAACGATTCGCCGGCGGGGCTGGCCGCCTGGATTGTGGAGAAGTATCGCACCTGGAGCGACTGCAACGGCGATGTGGAGAGCCGGTACAGCAAAGACGAGCTGCTCACTACCGTGACCATTTACTGGGCCACGCAGACGATTGGGTCGTCGGTGCGGATGTACAAGGAAAACCAGAGTTCGGTCTGGGAGATGGGCCGGGACGAGAAGGTGGGCACGCCGGCGGGGATGGCGATGTTCCCGCAGGAAATTGCCCGCCCGCCCCGGGAGTGGGCGGAGCGTTCCTACGATGTGCGGCGGTGGCAGGAAATGCCGCGGGGCGGACACTTTGCGGCGCTGGAGGAACCGGAGCTGCTGGCTCACGAAATCCGCGCGTTTTTCCGCCCGTTCCGGGGCTGACCGCAAGCTCCAGGATAACGGCCGGACAGCGGGGGCCGGGGACAATGGCGATTGTCCCCGGCCCCCGGCGTCGTCGGGTGGCGGCGTGGCCGGTCAGCGGCGCAGGAAATCGACGATATGCGGGTTCACCGCCTCCGGTTTTTCCTGGTGCATGAAGTGGCCGGTTCCGGGGATGATGACCCGTTCCAGACCGCCGGCGAAGTAGGCGTCGGTGGCGGCGCTCTGGAAGGCTTCCAGACGCCGGGGGCGGTCGCGGGTGCCGTGCAGGGCCAGGGTGGGGACAGTTACGGGGCCGGCGTCGATGCGGGCCTGGTCGGCGCGCACGGCGGCGTCGCTTTGGGATGCGTCGTAGCGGGCGCGGTAGTAGCCCAGGGCGGCCTGGACCACGCCGGGCTGCCGGAAGGTGGCGCGGATGCTCTCCAGCGCCGCCGCCGGGATGTCCCACTCGGGCGCCGCCCAGCGCCACCATTGCTCAATGAAGGCGAAGTCGTTGTGGGCCACGGTTTCCTCAGCGAAGGGCATCTGGAAATAGTAGGAATGCCAGGTGCCTTGCAGGTACTGGAAGTCGCGGCTCAATTCCCGGTCCACCTGGCCGGCGGCGATGGTGACCAGGCGGCTGACTTTTTCCGGGGCCAGGACGGTGGCGCCGACCACGGCGCCGGCGCCCCAGTCGTTGCCGATGAGGCAGGCCCGTTCCGCGCCTAAGGCATCGATCAGGGCCACGGCGTCCCGGGCCAGCAGGGCTGGGTGGTAGCGTCCGTCGGCCGGGGCGGTGGTGGGCGCATAGCCGCGCATAAAGGGGGCCACGGCGCGGAAGCCGGCGGCGGCCAGGTCGGGCAGCAGGTGGCGGAAGGACCAGGCGTGGTCGGGGAAGCCGTGCAGGCAAAGGGCCAGGGGGCCTTCGCCCATTTCCAGGTAGTGGAAGTTGATGCCGTTGGCGTTGACGCTGCCGGCGGTGAAGTCGGTCATCGCATTCATTATTGATCCGTTCATCCGGGATCCGTAGCTCCGGCGCTGAAACGCCGGGGGCATCGCGGCGCAGAGGGCTTCGGGGAGGCTGGCTACCGGATGGCGCGGATCCGGTTGAGGGCGACGGCGAGGCGGGCTTTGCGGCGGGAGGCGTTGTTCCGGTGCAGCACGCCCTTGCGGACGGCGATGTCCAGCATACTCATGGCGTTGCGGACGGCGTCCTCGGATTCGGGGGCGGCGACGGACAGGGCGCGGCGGGCGCGCCCGACGGCGGTGCGGGTGGCGCGGCGCACGCTCATATTGCGGGCGTAGCGTTTCACGGATTGGCGGTGGGCTTTGGGTGCCGGCAAAGGGAATCTCCTGTAGGGTAGGTTGGCGACAGGAATGATAGCAGGAGGAGCGCGAAATGTCATCCGCCGTCATCGTGGCACCGTTATCATAACGAAGGGAGTTTCCCGGGGCGCGTCGTGAAATCGCCCGCCAGTCCGGGAGGGGCCGGCAATCCGGGGCAAGGGCCCGTGGCCTGCGGAGCAGGCGGGCGGTGAGGATGCCCGGATGCCGGCTTGCACCGGACCGACGGGGGTTATGCGATGCCGCCGTTGGCGACGGCACAATGCGCTTGGCGAGGGGCCTTAATTCACTGGCGCTCCTTGATTGGCGTGGATATTGCGGTTACCAGGGCGGTTCCGGCGGGCGGGGGGCGGGCGGTTGGGGGGATGGCTACGGTTTTCATAGGGAAGTCGGCTCCTTTTCGGTGCGTGGGTGGTTGGCAAATTGATGGCATCGGGGAAGGCTCGGGCTGGCCTTTTGGGTTCCAGGTTGTCGGCGCTACGGCCTGAGAGCGTAACGCGTGAATTTCGTCCTAGTTTTCCGTGTCCCGGAGCGGCGGCTTTTGAGGGCCGACAGCCCGGCACGGGGCGGTGGTGACATCCGCTGGCTGGCACAGAACTACACGGGCCGCACGATACATACAGCGACGAAGCAGGACCAGCTGAAATTGGGTTCCGACAAAGGGTTAGGCCGTTTCCTGGAGGCCCGTTTGGTGGTTAGCCCGAAAGGTTGTTCCCCGATGGTGGTACGACGTCGATTTCGGATTGGATTGGGCATTGCGGTGTCCGTTTTGGCGCCGGGCGCGCGTCCGCGCCGGGGCTGTGGCGGATGGCGGTCGGGGCAGCTGTCCCCGGGCCGCCGGGCGGGTTGCCGCATCCGTGTTTGAGGTTAGCAGTACTGATGTTCAGGGCGCAAGGGCGCGGATGTCATAATTGGCGGCGAATTTTAAAATCCGACGGGCGGATTGGGCGCGGCGCCGGGATCAGGGCGCGGCGGGCGCCGGCGGAGACCGGAGTCTGTTGGGAACGCCGGGATGTCGGGGAAACGCCCGGATGTAGGGAAACGCCGGGATGCCAGCCGGCGCCGGAATGACGGGCAAAGATCAAACCGCCCGATTGGAAACGCTGCCCTGGCGTCTGCGGCGAATTGACCCGTCGTCGGCGTGGGCGCTACACTTCCCGACGAGGGTGAGGCACATTATGCGCGCTTTGCTGCAACGGGTTACATCGGCGTCGGTTCGCATCGGCGCCGGCGAAACGGCGCGCATCGGCCCCGGCCTGCTGATACTGCTGGGCATAGCCGAGGGCGACGAGCAGGCGGACGCGCGGTATGTGGTGGATAAAGCGGCGCAGATGCGGATTTTCGCGGACGAGCAGGGCCGTTTCAACCGCTCCGTCCTGGATGTGAATGGCGAATTGCTGGTGGTGTCCCAGTTCACCCTCTATGCGGACACGCGGCGGGGGCGGCGGCCGGATTTCACCCGCGCCGCCGCGCCCGATGCGGCGCGACAGCTCTACGAATACACCATCGGGCTGTTCCGGGAAACCGGCCTGAGGGTAGCAGCCGGCGAGTTCCGGGCGTATATGTATGTGCAGCTGGAAAACGACGGTCCGGTGACCATCTTGGTGGACAGCGCCGACCGGAGCCGGCCGCGCCGCAGTCTGTCCGGCTGAACCGGATCAGGCTGAACCGGGTCAGGCTACGGCCGGCATCACCTCCGCGGCGATGGTCGCCAGGGCCGGGAACACTTCCGAGGGGTTGCCGGAGTAGGGCGACACCACGATGCGGGATACGCCGAGGTCGGCATAGGCCCGGGCGTTGGCGCGCATTTCCGCCGGCTCCGCGCCCAGGGCAAAGCGGCCGGGGCGCCCGCCCCGCAGGGGCACGCTGACGGATACGGGGATGGACGCCGGGTCGCGTCCGGCCTGTTCGGCCTGTTCGCCCAGGTAGCGGATGCCTTGCGCCAGATCCTCCGGCGGCATGGCGGTGGGATGCCAGCCGTGGCCGTGGCGGGCGGCGCGGCGGATGGCCGCCCGGCTGACGCCGCCAATCAGCAGGGGAATGCCCTCGGGGCGCGCCGGGCGGGGCGAAAAGGCCATACCGGAGAACCGGAAGAACCTGCCCTCGTGCCGGGGGTTGTCATCGCGCCACAGGGTTTTCATTATGGCGATGGACTCGTCGGTATAGGCGCCGCGCTCGGCGAATGGGACGCCCATGGCTTCCAGCTCGGTGTCAATGACGCCCACGCCTACGCCCAGGGTCAGGCGTCCGCCGGAGAGCTGGTCCAGGGTGGCCGCCTGTTTGGCCAGGCGCATAGGGTTGTGGTAGGGCAGCACCAGCACGCTGGTGCCCAGGGTGATGCGCTCGGTGCGGGCGGCGGCAAAGGCCAGGATGGTCAGCGGGTCATAGTAGGGCCGCCGGCCGATGCGCTCATAGACATAGCTGACATTGAACACATGGTCGCTGGCCCACACCGAATCGTAGCCCAGTTCCTCGGCACGGGCGGCGATCCGCACCACGTCCTGGACGTCGGTGAGGCCTTGGTTGTTGGAGAGGGAAAAGCCGATGTTCATAGCGCGTCTCCGTGGACAGAATCGATGTATCAGCAATCCGCTCTGACGGCCCCGGCACGGTGTTGACTGGCACCATTTGCGGTTCCCTCCGGTTGGCCCGGTCAGATCAGGTCAGATGGACGATTTCGACATTGCCCCAATGCCGTTGCAGGTATTCGGCGACCAGCCGGCGGTGGCAGCGTTCCGGTTTGTCCTCGCTGCACAGCAGGCAGGCGTTGCTGATTATATCCTGCGGCACGGCAGCCTGTATCAGTCGCCGCTCCATCAGGGCCAGGAACCGGCTTTCGTAGGCAGCCCAGTTCAGCTGCCGTTTGCGGTAAGCGTCCAGCATATCTCCGGTGGGGGCCAGCCGGGGCAGGTGGATGTAGTCCATAGCGCAAAGTTCCCGCAGGAACCAGGCCAGGTCGTTCTTTTTGGCGAAACCGGCTAGGCCGGAGGTGTTGCGCAGCCGCACATCCACCAGCCGCTGCGCCCCCGATTCCCGCAGCAGGCCAAAGAAATGGGCGGCGGATTTTCTGGTGAACCCGATGGTGTACACCTTCATGATGCCATCTCCTGCGGGCGCGGGCCGGCGGGCGGCCGGGCAACGTCCACATAAGCGAATTTCTGCGCCTGGCGATGCAGGGCTTCGGCAATGACATCATCCCGGGTGCGGAACAGATCGCCCTGCTGGGGCAGCTTGAGAATGTCCAGCAGGCGGGACAGCGCGTCATCGTAGCA
Source organism: Dehalococcoidia bacterium (assembly GCA_965203195.1). Lineage (GTDB taxonomy): Bacteria > Chloroflexota > Dehalococcoidia > Lucifugimonadales > UBA3495 > Bin87. The sequence continues at coordinate 245,772 of OZ241860.1, forward strand.
TTCCAGTTGCCCGTCGGCCAGGATATGCTCAACGGCGACGCCGCGCCGGGCCAGGTTGCGGGCTACCAGCAGGGTGCGGTGGCATTCCAGGGGTTCCTTTTCGCTGCACAGGAGGGCGATGCGGCGGTCGTCGGCGCTGCGGATGATGCGGCGGACGCCGTCGTCAAAGCCGTCGGTTTCGGCAACCCGGTCGTAGATTACCCGTCCGTCGGCATCGTAGCAGGAACGGTCGGCGGGCCGGCCGCCCAGTTCCCCGCCGAGGAAAGCATAGCCGATGCCGACATCGTCCAGCAGCCCGGACAGGGCATCGTGATTGAAGTGCGGGGTATAGCGGCTGTACGGGGCGGAACGTACGTCGGCCACCTCGTCAATGCCGTGCCGGATGAGCAGGTTGACGAAGGCATCCGGCGGGTGGTTGGAATGGCCGACGGTAAAAACGGGATATTGGGTCAGGGACACGGCGGGGTCTGCTCCGTCAGGGTTTGATGATGGCGGCGATGAGCTTGTAGATGTAGCCCTCGAAGGGGTAGGCGGCGAGGCTGACGGTGAGGTAGCGTTCCCCGACCGGATAGTCGCCGTAGTCCAGTTGCAATGCGCCGGCTTCGCTTTCGGGGTCGGTGATGCGTAGCGCATAATCATCGCCATTGTACCGGAACCGGCCGCGCAGGATGGGAAAGTTGGCGCTGGGACGCGCGGGTTCCAGCACCGATACCTGCAATGCGTCAACCCGGATCAGGCGCAGAGAATCGACCAGCCGGCTGGCGTCGTCAAAGGGAATCCGGTCGTTTTGGCCGCCGGATGAGCTATGGCCGTTAGTCCACAGGGGCGCATCGGGGTCAACCCACACGGGCAGGTCAGCCCGGCCGATACTGCCGGCGCGGGCCCAGCGGCGCGCCGGGTCAAGGCGCCAGTTTTCTCGCTGGTAGGCGGCCGGAGCGGCGTTGAGTACCGGAATATCAACGGCGTCCAGCAAGCGAGGTTCGCCGCCGTCGGCATACTGTCGTTCCCGTTCCGATACTTCCTCGCCTTCCCGGTTGCTGACCGGGCGTAGCCAGGGGCCGGGGCGGCCGCCGGGCAGCAGCTCCTTGCCGGCTATGCAACGGCCGTTCATCCGGCGGGAGTTGGCGAAGCAGACGATGCGTTTGACGGTTGCGGTAGTCATAATCAGCCTCTCTTGCGCCGCGATTGTCGCCAGTATATCACCGGCGCACAGTTAATCGATAAGCGCAAGCGACGCCTCCAGATAGGCCTGCGCCGCGCCGATGTCCAGCCGGTCGTTCCCATCCCGCAGCCGCCCTTCGGCGTCAATGCTGATAACGCTGCCCCAATCCGGCAGCAGGGGCGCCAGCAGCGCGGCTAGGTTGCCGGCGTGCAGGCCGCCGGCGGCGACCAGGCCCAAAGCCGGGGCGGCGGACGCTATCGCACCCAGATAACGAGCCGTCCGTTCCGCGTCCAGAGGCTGTCCCAGACCTTCCGATGCGTCCACCAAAACATCGGTGATGATGCCGGCGTAGGCGGCGCAGCGGCGGGCGATTTCCGCCGGGTTATGCTCCGCCGCGGCTGTGGCTTCCCGCCCCACTTGCAACACGATGCGCCGGGGCCGGCGGCGTTCCCGGTATTCGGCCAACGCCGCCGGTTCCGGCCAGGGCGCGCCGCGGGTGGCGTTAATCTGGACGCCATGGCAGTTGGGGCCGCCGATGTCGGACACGCGGGCCAGGGCGTCGGCCAGGTTGGCGCCGGCGCGGGGGCGGTAGTGAACCAGGTTGAGGCAGCGCGGGTCGTCGGCAAAGATGCCGGCGATGGCGTCCGGCGGCGGGCAGCGGTTGGGCGCAGCGCTGGGCTGCCCGGACAGCAGGGCGTTGCTCAACAGGACGCCGCACATCAGCAGCCGCGCCGGACGCTCCGGCAATGCGCCGATGACGGCGGCCACTTCATCCGCCGTGGTGAACCCGGTAATTCCGATGTAAGGCGCGGGCGTGGTCATCATCAGACGCCGGCCAGTCCCAGCTTTTCGGCGGCCATCTGCCGCAGCAGGTATTTCTGCACCTTGCCGCTGGAGGTCATCGGGTAATCGTCAACGATGAGCAGATGGCGGGGAATCTTGAAGCTGGCCATTTTGCCGCGGCAGAAATCGGCCACATCGGCGGCGGCGATGGACAGACCCGGCTCAACCACCACGCAGGCGCAGGCGACTTCGGAAAGGCGGGCGTCCGGCACGCCGATGACCTGGGCCTTGCTGACGGCAGGATGCTGCAACAGGAATGCCTCTACTTCGGTGGGGTCAACGTTTTCGCCGCCCACCTTGAGCTGGTCTTTGTAGCGACCCAGGAAGCGGACGCTGCCGTCGGCGCGGATGGCGCAAACGTCGCCGGTGTGGAACCAGCCGTTGGCGTCAATGGCGGCGGCGGTGGCCTCCGGGCGTTTGTAGTAGCCCTGCATCAGGGCGTAGCCGCGCACGCACAGCTCGCCCATCGTGGACGGGGGCAGCGTGTCGCCGGTGTCGGGGTCAATGACCTTGAACTCATAGCCGGGCAGAGGGTGGCCGCTTTCCGAGCAGCGGTCGTCCACCGGGGCGTCCAGAAAAGTGCGGGTGGCGCCCACGCCCACCTCGGTCATTCCCCAGGCCGACAGGGTGGGGCCGAACTTTTGCTGCGCCAGCCGGGCCACGGGTTCGCTGCTGGACATACCCACCGCCAGCAGGACGGTACGCAGGCTGCTGCGGTCGGTTTCGGCTACGGCGGGATGATGGCAGAGGTCGTAGAAGTGGGAGTCAAAGCCGTTCATCACGGTGGCCCGCTCCGACTCCAGCAGGCGCAGGGTTTCGCCGGCGTCAAACATTGTGGTCAGCACCATACGCGCGCCCGCAACCCAGGACATCAGCGGCCCTTCGTAGAGGCCGAAGCAGTGGAACAGGGGCAGGTACATCAGGATGACATCCCGCGCGGACATCCCCATCCGGTTGGCGGCGTCGGTGATGGTGCGGATGGGGTTGTGGCAGTGCATTACGCCTTTGGGGAAGCCGGTAGTGCCGCTGGTGTACATCAGCAGAAAGGTGTCGTCGGGATGGACGGCCTGCTCCCGCCGGGCCAGTTCGGAGGCGGGGACTTCGCCGGCGCCGGCCAGCAGCGCATCCCAATCGGTGACACCCCGGGCGATGGCGCCGGCGGGCCGTTCCGCGCCGATGACGATGACATTGCGGAGGGCGGGAAAGGCGGCGGGATGCAGGGCATCGGGATTGCCGCCATCAATCTCCGGGGCTACTTCCCGCAGCATTGTCAGATAATCCACGGGGCCGGATTTGTCCATCAGAACCAGGGCGGCGGAGTCGGAATGATTGACCAGATACTCCATATCGCCGGTGCGAAAGCGGGTGTTGATGGGAACGATGATGGCGCCGATTTTGGCGATGGCGCCGAACAGGAAGAGCCATTCGGCGCGGTTGGGCATCCATACGGATACCTTGTCGCCAGGGCCGACGCCCAGGCCGATGAGGGCGCGGGCCACCCGGTCGGTTTCGGCGCGGAACTCGGCGAAAGTCCAGCGCCGGCCCTGGTGCATCAGGGCTTCGCGGGGGCCGTGCCGGGCGGCGGCCTGGTTAATCAGGTCGCCAACGGTCTGCTTGTGGAACCAGTCGGACATAGGGACGCTACCTCCGGCGGACAATGACAATAAGGGGGGCAACGAGGCGATGTATTGGTCAGTGGTGAATGTAGCGTTTTATGCGGGCGCCGGCAAGCGGCACGCACGCGGGAACGCCGGCCAACGCCGGCCGGCCCGGCAATGACGCCCCTCAATTTGCTTCCTCTGCTGCTGACGGACAGGTCTGGCCATATGGCGACGCCGGGCATACGCCAGCCGGGCATACGCCAATGGGGGCGACAGGCGCCGGGCTGATGCGGCGGGCGGCCTTCCAGTCAACCTTCTGTGTTGACGCTGCGGGCGGTGGCTGCCTATAATTCCGCGCATCATTCTACCTACGGATTGGCGAGGTGTTCCAGGCGATGAATCTGAAAACCGGACAGCGTTATGTCGGCCCCGGCGGCGCCGAGATGATTGTCAGCAAGGCCAGCGGCGCGGGCGATTTGACCGATGGCGACATTCCGTTGCAAATCAAAGGCCCCGATGTGGATTTCGGAGGCGCGGCAACCGCAGAGGACGCGCCGGAAGTCACTATGGGCAAGCGGCTGACTTCCGCCGACGGCAGTGTATCGGTGCTGATCACCAAGGCGGGCAAGTGCGATTTGCGGCTCAACGGCGCGCCTATGGAATTGCAAGAAGCCAAGCAGCTGCCGTCGTCCGACTGACTGGCGGCGGACTGATGACGGAATGACTGGCGCGGCGCGGCGGGTGGGGCAAAAGACCTGCGCTCCCCATAGGCAGCTAATGCGCTGCTGATGAGCGCGGTTGCCGATGTCCGGCCGGTGCCGGGCATATTCAGGCGGGCGGTCTTTCCGGCCAGCGCGCCGAAGCCGGCGCAGGGGCTGGCCGGCTTCGCCCGAAGTTGCCGATTGTCCTGCGCCGGCGAATGTTGTACCATCGAGGTGCCCTTCAAATCCGGCCGGCCCGTCCACTTGGGGCCGCCCGGCCTTTTCAATTCAATGGAAGTTCAACTACGGGAGTTCAACTATGGTCAGCACCGCACGCGAGCGCGACATCGCCATCGTCGGCGTCGCCGAATCGGATGTTATGGGCAACGTTCCCAACAAGTCATCCTTGCAGCATCACGCCGAAGCCGCCCACAACGCCCTGGCCGACGCCGGCCTGAAGCTGTCGGACATCAACGGGCTGATGACGGCCGGCTTCAGCACCCTGGCCACCGCCGAATACTTCGGGTTGCAGCCCTCTTTCACCGACAACACTTCGGTGGGCGGTTCCTCTTTCGTCATCCATGTGGCCCACGCCGCCGCCGCCATCCGCGCCGGGTACTGCGACACTGTGCTGATTACTCACGGGCAGGCCGGACGCTCCACCCGCGTTCCCGTGCCGCCGGACCGCAACCTGCCGGTGGCCCAGTACGAAACGCCCTACGGGATGATCGGACAGCCCATCAACTACGCCATGGCCTGCACTCGCTATATGCACGAGTACGGCGAGGAACGCACCCGCCAGGCGCTGGCCGAAATCGCCGTCGCCACCCGCAAGTGGGCCAACCTGAACCCGGTGGCCTATATGCACGGGACGCCGATGTCCTTTGACGATTACCACAACTCCCGCTGGGTGGCCTGGCCCTTCCACCTGTTTGACTGCTGTCTGGTGACCGACTCCGGGGCGGCGATTATCGTGACCACGGCGGAGAAGGCGCGGGACTGCCGCAAGGAGCCGGTGTGGGTGCTGGGCGCCGCCGAGGGCCACGACCACAACCTCATCAGCTTTATGCCCGACCATACCTCCACCTGGTCGCGGCAAACCGGGCCGCTGGCGCTGGAACGGGCCGGGCTGACCCACGCCGACATTGACCACACGATGATTTACGACTCGTTCACCTACACCACGCTGGTGACCATTGAGGGCCTCGGGTTCTGCGGGCCGGGCGAGGGGCCGGATTTCGTGGCCAACCAGCGCACGGCGCCCGGCGGCGATTTCGCCCTGAACACCAACGGGGGCGGCTTGTCGTACAGCCATCCGGGGATGTACGGCAGCTTCCTGCTGGTGGAATCGGTGCGGCAGCTGCGCGGGGAATGCGGGGAACGGCAGGTGTACCGCAAGGGTTCCGGCGACCGGCCGGCGGCTACCGGCATCGTCAACGGCACCGGCGGTTCGCTTTCGTCCACCGGCACGGTGGCGCTGGCCACGGGCTAGGCCGCCAGTCATTGCCGGGCAGTCATTGCCGGGGAAGCGTACCACCGGGAAGGAGCGCTACAATGGAAACTGTCAAGACGGCAGCCGAAAAGTACTGGATAATCTACTACCTGGTTTATCTGGGCCTGTCCGGCGCCGGCCTGTGGCGCTACTGGCCCCGCCTGCTGTGGTACTGGCGGCAGCCGGTGATGCAGGACGACAGCATATATCTGCTGGCCGCCATTTTCGGCACGGCGGCCGGCATTGCCCTTGGCATCGCAATCTCACTGGAGGTAGGTGGTCGCATGGTACTGCTAATCCCGGCAGCGGTGAAAAAACTCAAGGCGGAGGGCCGCAAGGAAGGCCGGAAAGAAGGTCGTAAGGAGGGCCGCAAGGAGGGTCACAAGGAAGGCCGTATGGAAGAACGGCAGCGCACCAGGACCGTGCTCGCCAATTTGGCCGCGCCGGCCGGTGGGGAGCCGGTGTTGCTTACCCCGGAGGAAGTCATGAAAATTCTGCAAGACGCGGAGGAGAGCAACCGTTCCTAGCCGTAGCATAGTCCGCCGGCCGCCATTTTCGGCGCGGCGGCCGGCGTTGCCCCTGGCATCGCAATCTTACCGGAGGCAGGTGGTCGCATGGTATTGCTGATCCCGGCGGCGGTGAAAAACTCAAGGCGGAAGGCCGAGAGGAAGGTCGCAAGGAAGAAAGCCAGCGCATCAGGGCTACGCTCGCCAATTTGGCCGCGCCGGCCGATGGGGAGCCGGCGCTGCTCACCCCGGAGGAAGTCATGAAAATCCTGCAAGATGAGGAGGATCGCAACTCCTAGCCGCTTATGGAAATCGCAATCATCGGCCTGCCCCAATCGGGCAAAACCTCCCTGTTCAACGCCCTGACGCAGGGCAAATCCGACGCCAGCGGCGTGGCCGGCAGCGCCGCCGAAATGCGCCGCGGCGTGGTCAAGGTGCCCGACCCGCGCCTGGACTACTTGGCCGGCATCTACCGCCCCCGCAAGGTGGCGCCGGCCGAAATCCGCTATACCGACCTGCCTGGCCCGGAGAGTATGGCGAAATCCCGGGGCATCAGCGGGCGCTACCGCAACATATTGCAGTCGGCCACCGCCTTCCTGGTGGTGGTGCGCGCCTTTGAGAACGAAGCCGTTCCCCATCCCTCCGGCGGGGGCAGCCCGGCCGGCGATCTGGAGACGATGCTCGCCGAACTGTCCTTCGCCGACCTGGAGGTTTTGGAACGCGCTACAGACCGCCTGGCCGACCAGATCAATAAAACCAAACCCGCCGACCGCCCGGCGGTGGCCCGGCATCAGGACGCCGTAGCCAAAGCCCGCGCCGGCCTGGAGAACGGCGTACCCGTCCGCCGGCAGTCCTTTACCGACTCGGAGCGTGCCGCGCTGCTCAACTACCAGTTGCTTACCGAGAAGGAAGTTATCGCCGTGTTCAACACCGGCGAGGACGCCGGCGCGCTGTCCATTGCCGACCTGGACGTTGACGCCGAACTGGCGCGTGGCGTGGGGGAAGTAAGCATCAGCGCGCGCCTCGAGGCCGAGCTGGCCCTGATGGACACCGCCGAAGCCGCCGAGTTCCGCGTCGACCTGGAGCTGGGCGCATCCGCCACCGACCAGGTTATCCGCGCCAGCTATGATACGCTGGGGCTGGTGTCTTTCCTCACTGTGGGCCCCGACGAAGTGCGCGCCTGGAGCGTGCCGGAAGGCATCCCCGCCGTGGCCGCCGCCGGCGTCATCCATACCGACTTCACCCGCGGCTTCATCCGCGCCGAAGTCATCGCCTACGACGATTTCTACGCCTGCGGCAGCATGGCGCAGGGCCGCAAAGAGGGCCGCCTGCGCTCCGAAGGTAAAACCTACCCGGTGCGCGACGGCGACATCATCAACTTTCTGATTAATACCTGACGCATTGACAATGACAATGACGATGCCCACCGCCCAAACCGGCGCCGTTGCCATCCGGCGGTTCCGACCCGACGACGCTCCGGCCGTGCGCGACCTGTTCGCGCATGCGCAGGATGATTTCGTGTCCAGCTACCTGCACACCGAGGCGGACCGGCAGGGGTTCCGCGAGTATGTGGACGGCGCGCTGACCCACGACCTGGCGGACATCGGCCACAGCTACCTGGAACGGCCCGGCAGCAATTTCTGGATTGCGGAGCTGGACGGGCTGCCCGCCGGCTGCCTGGGCGCCTACCGCCGCAGCGGGGCCGAGGCCGAAATCCGCCGCTTTGCCGTGCGCCGGGAGGCCAGGCGGCGAGGCATTGCCGGGCGGCTGCTGGACACTGCCGAGGTTTTCTGCCGGGACGCCGGCTACGCCCGCGTCATCGTTTGGACCAGCAACCATATGACAGCGGCCATCGCTTTCCTGGAACGGCGGGGCTACCGGGAGGTGGAGGAGCACGCCTTCCCGCACACCAGCCTGACGCTGTACCTGTACGAGCGGGAGCTAGCCGACAACCCGGCAAGGTGACCGGCATTTGACACAAACGCCGGGTTTGCTTATACTGGGCGGCAAGGAGGTTGTTCTGATGCACGTTACCGGCATGACGATAAGCGGGATTCCCCCGTTCACGGAGACGGTGGAGTTCAAATTTGATGAACGGGTCAACCTGTTCATCGGCCCAAACGGGTCGGGAAAATCCACTGCCCTGCGGATATTGCAGGCTCGCACTACGCTGGACGAAAGATTTGACTTCCAGCTGAGTGAGGATTGGCAGCAATCATCGCTGGTACCTTGGATGGCCGCGCGCGCTCGGAGTACGGTCAGGCTTTCGTCAGGGCCGACGCAAAAAGAAGAATCCAACATGGTGCCGTGGATGTATGTTCCGGCGCTTCGCCTCAGCTTGCCACTCAGCGGCGACACCGGTGCTATGCACCCCCTGCAATCGCCTGAGGCTATGGTGGTATTTGATGGCGAAGAGATCGAGCCGAACCCGATTGGAGCACTACATCACTCGTTGTCCAAATATCGCTTTGACGGTATCATAATTCAAAGGTACTGCAAAATGATAACTGACTTGTTCAGGACGAACGAGGCACATTCCAATGCCATTGCACGGCATCAATTTGTCACAAAGGTGGCGTACGAATGCTCTCAGAGCATATGCCACGATATTTTGTCGTCGAACAATGTCCCATCTGGCTATATGTATGATCAAGTCGTGGGACATGATTTTGCAGTCCCTAGCATACTTGACTATATGGGTATAACACACACGGGCACAAGCGGTGACTTGATCTTCGCTGGAGACTTGAGTGCCGGCACTCAAGCGACTCTTTTGTGGATTTGGTATTTGGCCATAGAAATGGCTGACTTCTACCGAAACTACGCGGATTGGAGCACCAGGCCAGCCATCCTGCTGATTGACGAAATTGAGAACCACCTGCACCCCAGCTGGCAGCGGCGCGTCATACCGGCGTTGTTGGAACATTTTCCGGGGTTGCAGATTTTCGCCACTACCCACTCGCCATTTGTGGTGGCCGGGCTGCGTACCGGGCAGGTGCATCTGCTGAACCGGGACGCTGGCGGCGTGATTACGGCCAGCTCCAACGACCGGGACATCATCGGCTGGACGGCGGACCAGATACTGCGAACCTTTATGGGGGTTGACGAGCCTACCGACCAGCTTACCGTCGACCGGAACAACCGCCTGCGGGAGTTGCATAGCAAGGCATCCCTTACCGCGGAGGAGGAAGCCGAGCTGAACGACCTGCGCCGTCAGGTAGGCGAAAGTTTCCCGCTGAACCCGGTTGACCCGCAGCTTGATGCCCAGCGGGAACGCTACTCGGATCTGATGGAGCGGTTTCTGCGCTCCCGTATGTCCGACGCCGCGCCCGACAGCGGCGAGGCATAATGCGCTGGATTGACCGGGGGCCGGAACCGGACGGCGTAGCCGGCTATGCCAGACAGTTCACGCCGGGGTGGGTTGCGTACTTCCGCCATAATACCGGCGGTCGCCCCACCGATTCTTACTGGAGGCAGTATCGCGCCGATCTGGGCCACCTCTCCAACGGCAACTGCTGGTACTGCGAGCGGCGATGCGCGCTCGCACCGCCGGCCGAAGCTCCCCTGGCGGCGACGGTTGACCACTTCAAACCCTTGCGCCGCTTCCCCGAACTCGCCTACGCATGGAGCAACTGGATATTCAGTTGTCAAAGGTGCAAAGGTGAAAACAAGCAGGACAAATGGCCGGCCGCCGGCTATGTTGATCCTGCCGCTGCCGACGAATCGGATTCCCCGGAACGGTATTTTGACTACGACCTGGATTCCGGCCACATCGTTCCCCGCACCGATTTGTCGGAGAAAGCGCGCCGGAAGGCGTTGGATACCATCAACGACCTGGGATTGAACAAACTGGACGTGCTGTTTTATCGCTTGGAATGGACACGCCGTATCGTCGCCGACTTGCGGCGATTCCCGATTGCAGAACGACAGGCTTTCGCCGAATTTTACCTCAAGCAGCCGATTGAATACGCCGGCGTAACAGGAATGGCAATAGCGCAGTTGCGGCAGAGCGGCGAAATCTAGTGGACTGGTATGGCAAGGTCAGCCTAATGAACGGCCCGGGCCGGCAGCAATAGCGGGCGAATTGCGTTGACGCCGGCGGCGCGATGGGGCACAATAGCCAGCACTATGAAACTGCACGAATACCAGGCCAAAGCGATTTTCGCCCGCTACGGCATCCCCGTCCCCGAAGGCCGGGTGGCGCAGACGGCTGCCGATGCCGCTGCCGCCGTGGCCGATTTTGGCGGGCGCGCCGTCATCAAGGCTCAGGCGCACGCCGGCGGGCGCGGCCTGGCCGGCGGCGTCAGGGTGGTTGACTCGCCGGCGGCGGGGCGGGATTTTGCCGCAGGCCTGCTGGGTTCCCGCCTGGTTACCCACCAGACCGGCGGCGGCGGAGCGCCCGTGGACAGCGTGCTGGTGGAGGAACTGGCCGACATCGCGCGCGAAATATACCTTGCCCTGACCATCGACCGCAATCACCGGGGGACGATGCTCATCGCCAGCGCCGCCGGCGGTATGTCCATTGAGGAAGTCGCCGCCAGCGACCCCGACGCCATCATCACCGAAGCGGTGGCCCCCGTCCTGGGGCTGATGCCCTACCAGCGTAGGCGCATCGCGGCGCGGCTGGGGCTGGCTGGCGCCACGGCGCGGGCCGCGGCCGATGTCATCGCCGCCCTGTACCGCGTCTTTACCGAAAATGACTGCGCTCTGGTGGAAGTCAACCCGCTGGTGGTCACCGGCGACGGCGGCGTGATGGCGCTGGACGCCAAGATGGATGTTGAGGACGACGCCCTGTTTCGTCAGCCCGACCTGCGGGAACTGCGCGACCGGGCGCAAGAGGACGCGCTGGAAGCCCGCGCGGCCGATGACGATATAGCTTATGTCAGCCTGGACGGCAGCGTGGGCTGCCTGGTGAACGGCGCCGGGCTGGCCATGGCCACGCTGGATGTCGCCAACGCCGCGGGCGCGGCGCCGGCCAACTTTCTGGATGTTGGCGGGGGCGCATCGGCGGAGAAAGTCGCCACGGCGGTGGGCATCATCCTGTCCGATCCGAAAGTGGACCGGGTGCTGGTCAACATATTCGGCGGCATCCTGCGCTGCGATGTTGCGGCGCAGGGCATCGTGATGGCCTACGCCGAGCGGCAGGCCACCCAGCCGCTGGTGGCGCGAATGCTGGGGACGAACCTGGAGGAAGGCAAGGCGATTCTGGCGCAGTCCGGCCTCAATGTAACTTTCACGGACACGCTGACCGCCGCGGCGGCGGCGCTGGCGACGGCGCCGGACGGGTAGGCGCAGGGTAGAGCTATGGGCATTCTGCTCAACGAGGAGTCGCGGGTTCTGGTGCAGGGGATTACCGGGCGCGAAGGCGGTTTCCATGCCCGCGCCTGCCGCGCTTACGGCACGCAGGTAGTGGCCGGGGTGACGCCGGGCCGGGGCGGGCAGTGGTTTGACGAGGCGGTTCCGGTTTTTGATTCCGTAGGCGAAGCGGTGGCCGCTACCGGGGCCAATGTGGCGCTGATTTTCGTCCCGCCGGCTTTCGCCGCCGACGCTATCGCCGAGTCGGTGGACGCCGGCGTACCGCTGATCGCCGCCATCACCGAAGGCATTCCGGTGCAGGATATGGTCGGATTGTACCGCTATGTCCAGGACAGTTCCTCGCGTCTCATCGGCCCCAACTGTCCCGGCCTGATCAACCCGGCCGCCCGTTGCAAGGTGGGCATAATGCCCGGCAGCATTCACCTGCCGGGGCGGGTGGGCGTGGTTTCCCGCAGCGGCACGCTGACTTACGAAGCGGTGGGGCAGCTGACCGGGCTGGGCATCGGCCAGTCGTCCTGCGTGGGCATTGGCGGCGACCCCATTATCGGCAGCAGCTTTGTGGACATCCTGCGGCTGTACAATGATGACCCGGACACTGATCTGGTGGCACTCATTGGCGAAATCGGCGGCGCTATGGAACAGGAGGCCGCCGAATACATTGGTTCGGCGGAGTTCACCAAGCCGGTCTGCGCGCTGGTGGTGGGGGCCACGGCGCCGGCGGGCAAGCGGATGGGCCACGCGGGGGCGATAATCACCGGCGAGTCGGCCACGGCGGCGGCCAAAATAGCGGCGCTGGAACGGGCCGGGGCGGCGATTATACCAACGCCGGCGGATATTGGGGCCACGGCGGCGCGGGCACTGCGGGAGGCGAGGTTAGCCTAATCGTCGGCATTGTTAGCAAGGTGGTTCAGTGCATCTATCCCCAGTTGCAGGTAGTCCGGCTTGGCTTCGGCAATGCGGCGCCAGCGCGCCAGGCGTTCTACTGAGATGGTGTTTTTCCGCAACCACCGGGCAAGCAACGCCACCTCCGGGGCGGGATTGGCAGCGGCAATTCTTACGCACGTTTCCTCAACCTCGTCCTGCGGAGCGATGATGAGATAGTCATTGAACGCCAGAAAAGTCAGGCAACAGATAAAGCCCATCCGCTTATTGCCATCTATGAATGGGTGGTTGCAGGTTACGGAACGCCACAGCGCGGCGGCCTTGTGGTATATCGTGCGGTGCAGGTACTGCCCTCCGAAAGTTTGCCGTGGTTCGGCAAGGGCGGATTCCAGAAGGCCACGACCGCGTTCCCCGTCCAGGTACTGGTAATCCGGCACCGGATCCGGGTAATTGCGGAAAAACTCGGCAATGGCTTCGGCAAAACTGCGTTCCACCATATCTATGGTGACGAACCGGTAGCGTCGGGAAGGCATTATGGTAACCTCCGATCTGAGCTGATAGCAAAATTAGTAGCCCCCCCGATCGCTCAGAGGGGCTTTCGTTAGGCAGGTCAACCGGAAATATCAGCGGCGGGCAAGCGCGCGCAGGGCCGGTTCGTTGGTTGCCAGGATAAGGTTGACGACAGCCTTGACCTGCTCGGGCGTCGGCTCCTTGGGATTCTGGGTAGCGTTGGAGCGCTTGCTGATTTTAGCGGTTGCCATTTTACCATCTCCGTGGGCCGGTGGGAAAGGCCAGTTCACAATCAGTGTAACCCATCTACAGGCCGTTGTCAAAGGGGATGACGCCGCGCCGCCGGCGCGGTATAATAACCCCAGCAAGCGGGCGTAGCTTAGTGGCAAAGCCCCAGCCTTCCAAGCTGGCTACGTGGGTTCGATTCCCATCGCCCGCTCCATAACCATCAGCCATCGCTATCCCCTGACTATCCTCGGCAGTTGCCGGGGGTTCCCGCTTGTTGCCGGCCGGGATGGACGCTATCTGCGGTAGCGGACATCCCGGAGCCTGGCCCCGGCCGCCGCCCGTCGCCGGCAGCGCCCCTGTTCCCGGAAAGGACGACCAGAGACGACTAGAAAGGACGACAACGCTATGGTCACCACCGCCTACTCCTGCATCAGCGCCGAAACCGTGGCCCGCCCCGCCATGATGGGCCGCAATGAAGTTGAAACTCACATCGGCGTGGTCACCCTCAACCGGCCCGAAGTGCTTAACGCCCTCAATTTGCAGCTGGCGCGCGAGCTGGACCAGGCCATCACCGACTACGAAAACGACGACCGCGTGGGCGCCGTCATCATCACCGGCGCCGGGGAACGCGCTTTCTCCGCCGGCGCCGACATTCACGAAAACCGGGAACTTGCCCCGGAGGAACGGGAAGCCGGTCAGGCGGAGCGCGCCGAATATACCTGGCATCTCCATACCAGCAGCAAGCCGGTCATTGGCGCCGTCAACGGCCTTTGCTACGGCGGCGGCACGGTACTTGCCACCAGCCTGGATTTTCTGGTGGGCTGCGAAAAGACGAGCTTCCGCTTCCTGGCCGTTAACTACGGTCAGATGAACGCCACCTGGAGCCTGCCCCAGTTAGTAGGCATCAATCGCGCCAAAGAGCTGCTGTTCAGCGGGCGTGAAGTCTTTGCCGACGAAGCCTATCACATCGGCCTCATCAACCATTTGGTTCCATCCGAGGAACTGATGGAACGCACGCTGGACATCGCCGCCGGCATTGCCCGCAACCGCGCTGAGGGGGTGGCGAACATCAAACAGCTGCTGCTGGAACATTCCGGCCAGCCCATCGGGGAGCAGTTCCGCAACGAAATCGCGGGGCGCGCGGGACGCTTCCAGGGGCTGTCGGTTGAGGAAGGGTTCGCTGATTTTCTGGATCGCAAGGGCCGCAAGCCGCGCGCCGTTTGATCCGCAAGGCCCACACTGCAACCGGGAGGCCGCACAATGATGATTTGTGAAACGCTGCCGGCTGCCGTCCGCAATTTGCGGATGGCAGCCTGGTATTTCCTGCTGTGCGCGCTGGCGGCGATTGCGCTGGCTTTGACCGGCTGCGCTGCGCCGCCTAATTCGGCGAGCGTCACGCCCGAACCCAACTTGCCGGCCACAATCAGCGCGATGGCAGCAACGATAGACGCTCCCAACGCGACGCCTTTGCCGACTGATACCCCGCAACCGATTGCTACGCCCACGCCTGACTTGCCGGCTACAATCAGCGCTATGGCGGCGACGCTGGACGCCCCTACGTCGCTGCCTACCGCAACACCCCTGCCGACAGCCACGCCCCAACCCACGGCCACGCCGCAGCCGACGGCAACCCCGTACCCCACTGCTACACCAACACCTCACCCTACATCGACTCCGCAGCCTACTCCAACTCCGCGACCAACGCCAAGGCCGACCGCCACGCCGACGATCGCTGATTGGAGCGAACGATTAGAGCCATGGGTAGTTCATGTAGCACGACCTGACGGCGGCATAGGCACGGGGTTCTTTATTAATGATCCCGTACGGAATTCGGATTGGTACGTAGTCACTAACGCGCACGTCGTTGGCAATAACGACTATGTACAAGTCAGTTGGGCTTACATCGGAATCCCGGTCATTAGCTACGTTCGCGTACTAGGCGTGGATGAATTTGCAGACGTGGCACTACTGGATGTAAGTCCCAACGACTTTGACTTGAGCAGTACGAACTGGCCCAACGGCCTTGAACTGCTGCATTACCGGGGCGACGGAATAAGGGCGTCCACCTCCATACGGCAAGGCGTAGAGGTTTTGGCGATGGGCTTCCCCGATGGCGGCGGCGGCAGGACTACAACGCGAGGAATCGTATCGGTCGAGCGGGCATATGATGTCGGGTACAGAACGGGCATAGGCTGGATAAAGACCGATACAGCAGTCAACCCGGGCAACAGCGGTGGGCCTCTGATGACGCTCAGCGGTGAAATTATTGGTATGAACACCTGGATAAGGACTGACTTGGAGAACGTCGGCTATGCGCTGCCAATGCAGGAGATTTTCAGCCGATTTGACGCTTTAAAAAGGGGGCAAAGTCGCATCGCGGCAACCCCTACGCCGGCCCCCACGCCCATCCCCAAAGCCGACCTTACCGATGGTTCATTCTTGGCCGTCCTTGCTTGGGATGACGGTTGGTACAATACATGGCAAGACGGAACCATATGCGTTGACCGCGTGGTGGAGTCCGGCGATTATATCGAGTGGAACTGGGGCGAATGCCTGTACAGCGGCCAAGAACAGGATGGAAAAGTGTACGTCCGGTATCAGGGCCAATGGCTGGAAGCCTATTGGATTGAGCTGGAATCTCGTCCCTATTAAGGATGGATTTATGCCCGAACCAACGCTGCCGCCCGTCGGACGCCGCTCCGGTGCTGCGATTACCGCCCCGGACGGCTCCGCGGTGCGTCTGCTGCTGACCGAGGTGCACGGGGCCACCCGGTACAGCATGGTAGAGGTCAGCATCCCCGCCGGCGCCGTCAGCCGGCCGGTGCGCCACCGCGCCGTGGAGGAAGTGTGGTACATTATCGCCGGCCGGGGGCGGGTCTGGCGTTGTCCGCCGGATTTGCCGGCTGCCGAAGCCACGCCGGTGGCAGTGGCGGCCGGCGATGCGATCGTGATCCCCACCGGCTGGGCGTTTCAGTTCGCCGCCGACGGCAATGACGACAGCGCCGGCGATGCGGACACCGGCGCCGGCGGGCTGCGCTTTATCTGCGTTACGATGCCGCCCTGGCCGGGGATGGACGAGGCCGAAATCCTGCCGCCGGCAAGTGGCGGCCTGGGCCCTCCTACGCTGCCGCCGCCCTGACCGGCGCGGGCGGCCGCCTGTCGATAGCTACCCCTGTCGATGGCTACCCTTGCCGCCGGCTACCCCTGCCGCCGCACCTCAATGGTCTCCCCGTCCGCCAGGGCCACGCGGCGGTACTGGATGCCCATTTTCAGCATCCAGTAGCCCAGGGTCGCCGGGCTGACGCCCAGCTGGGCGGCGGCCCGGCTCATCCCCATTTCGTTGACCAAGTCCGGCACCAGATGCTCCAGCGGACGGCCGTGCTTTTCCTCCACGCTCCGCATCAACTTGGTCTTTTTGATTCGCTGCGTCGCCATATTCCCTCGTCCGGTTTGGGGCCGGCGGACGGCGCGGGGCCGCGCTGCCGGGTTTCGTAATGGGGCTATCATACACCATCGCCGGCCCCCGGCGCCTTTGCCGGCTGGCGCTGGCTGTCATTATTTTGAAAATTGCCCAAAATCGGGCAATGACCGGGCGGGCGGCGCGCCTTACGCCGCCACCGCCGTTCCGTTCAGGTCGGCGACCTGCGGCATCACCCGCTCCGCCAGCAGCCGGGTTGAGCGTTCCCAAGCGACGTTGTTTTCCGACTGGTCGTACACCAGCATCAGCAGGCCGCCGAAACCGCCCACGTCCTGGTACAGGCGCCGGATTTTGCCGGCCACCGTGTCCGGCGAACCGATGAGCCACAGGTGGTCGGCCATATACTCAATGTTCACGGCTTCGTCGGGAACTTCGGCGTCGTGCTTGAAAACCTTCATCAGGTCGAATTCCCGGAACAGGGGCAGCAGATAATCGTGCCAGACGCGGCCGAGCATCCCGTTGAGGGCCAAGTCGCGGGCTTCCGCGTCGCTGTCGGCCACATAGACGTCCCGGACGAGGCGCCAGTCGGCGCGGGACGGCGTGCGGCCGGTGCGCTGCGCGCCTTCCTCAATGGCTTCCCAGTGGCTGCGGCAGTAATCGTTGTTCAGGGCCAGGCTCATGGGGATAAAGCCCCGTTCCCCGGCAATGGTCAGGGTGGGAGAACGGTAGCTCACCGAGGCCACGCCGATGGGCGGGTGCGGGCGCTGGTAGGGGCGCAGGAAAAACTCCAGGGTGCCGTACATCGGTTCCGGGATGCTGACATTCCAGTACTTGCCCTGGTACTCAAAGGGGCCGTCGTTCTGCCAGATTTTGAGGATGATGTCCAGGGATTCGCGGGTCATATCCCGGTGCTGGCCGTTGTTGCCGTCCACATCAAACAGCGCCCAGTCGCTGGGCAGGCCGCTGGCGCCCACGCCGAACAGAAAACGCCCTTGGGACAGGTGGTCCAGGTATGCCACCCGGTGCGCCAGTTCCGCCGGGTGATGAAAGGGCAGCAGGTGCGCCCCGGAACCCAGGCGGATGCGCTTCGTTTTCATCAGCGCCTGGGCAATCAGCAGGTCGGGCGCCGGAATCGGTTCCCAGGGCGAGGTGAAGTGCTCGCCAATCCAGGCTTCGTCAAAGCCCAGCTCATCGCACAGGGTCAGGTATTCCAGATCCCACTGGTGGGCGTCGTAGATGTTCCGTTCCGGCGGATGGGACGGCATCATAAACAATCCGTATTTCATTGCTCCTCGCTCCTCCGGTGTGGCGGCGGGTGGCGGCGTGGCAGATGCGGCGCTGGTCGCGATAATGGCTGCCGGCCGGGCCGTTGCCTTACCATAACACAAACCGGGCCGGTTTGCCTCCCGCAAGCAGGATAGGCCGGCCATACGCGGGCAAGCCGGAGCGGCGCCGGAGGGCGCCATAAACGCCGGGGGCCGGCGCGGAGCAGCGATTGCTTTAATCCCCTGCTGTGCTATGATTGCAGCGCAGCCGCAACGGGGCTTCGCGCCATCGCCCATCTTACCCCCGGCACCTTCCCCCCGGCATCCTACCCCCGGCCCGCAAACTGCCATGCTTTACAAACTGCGCCAAATCGCAATGATGGTCAACGACCTGCCGGAGGCGGTGGCCCTGTACGGGCGCATCCTGGGGATGGAACCGTCCCGCGCCGGCGGGCTGCCCCAGTTCGGGCTGGACAACGCCGTGCTGCCGGCCGGCGAAGGCACCTTTGTGGAGCTGCTGGCGCCGGCGCCATCCCCGGCGGGCGCCAATTCCGCCGGGGCGCGCTTTCTGCGGCGGCGGGGCGAGGCGCCGTATCTCATCATTTTTGAGACCAGGGAGTACGACCGGTTGCGGCGGCGCCTGCGGCAGGCGGGGGTTCGCATCACCGGCGAAACCGAGCATCACGGCAGCCGTTCCGCATTTCTGCATCCGTCGTCCTGCAACGGGGCGTTCCTGGAAATCGTGGAGGCGTCGGATCCCGACAACCCCTGGCCGGCAGCCGGCCCCGACTGGGCGTCGCTACCCCGACCGCCTAGCGCCTCACCGCCCGGCGTGGTCCGGCTGCGCCAGGTGGCCATCATCGTACGCGACCTGGACGCGGCACTGGCCCACTGGGGCCGGCTGTTCGGGCTGGAAGCCACCAAGCGGTTTCAGATCAGCTTCACCGACCTGGAAATAGCCGTGCTGCCCCTGGGCGGGCGGGATACTTTCATTGAACTGGCCCAACCCACCGGCGCGGATTCCCCGTCGGGGCGTTTCCTGGCCCGCTATGGCGAGGGGATATACCTCACCATCTACGAAATAGCCGACTCCCTGGGCGCTGACGCCTACCTGCAAACGCAGGACATCCGCTTTACCACCTCCCGACGCACGGATAATTATGTCAATTCAGGTTTCAACAGCATCTGGCTGCATCCGGCCACCTTCAAAGGGGCGTTCACGCAGCTGTCCCAGGTTCTGGACGCCGAAAATCCCTGGCCGCCGGCCGGCGACGACTGGTTCCGGCAGTAGCGCGATGCCACAGCCGTCCCCCGTTCATGGCCATACCCATTCGCTGGCCGGCCGGACACATACCCACGAGGGCCAGGCTCCGCAGGCCGTGGTCTTTGAAAATCTGACGGTGCGGTACGGCGCCATTCTGGCGCTGGACGGAGTGTCGTTTTCCGTTGCGGCCGGCAGCCTGTCCGGCGTGGTTGGCCCCAACGGGGGCGGCAAGTCAACCCTGCTCAAGGCGGTGGTGGGGCTGGTGAAACCGGATGCGGGGCAGGCGCTGGTGCATGGCCGCCCCAGCGACCGGATGCGGAAACAGATCGGCTTCGTGCCCCAGCTGGAGCAGGTGGACTGGAACTTCCCGGTGTCGGTGTGGGATGTGACGCTGATGGGGCTGACGCCGCAGCGGGGGCTGTTCCGCGCCCACAGCAGGGCCAACCGCGAGGCCGCCGCCGAGGCTTTGCGAACCGTTGACCTGATCGATTTGCGTCGCCGTTCCATCGGCGAGCTTTCCGGGGGCCAGCGACGGCGGGCGCTGCTGGCGCGGGCCATTGCGGCGCGGCCTTCGGCGCTGCTGCTGGACGAGCCGATGAACGGCCTGGATCCCAACGCCCAGCATCGTTTTCTGGACATCATCGACCGGCTGCGCGCCGGCGGAACCACCGTCATTATGAGCACCCACGACCTGACCTGCGTTTCCGCCCGGGCCAGCGACGTGGCGCTGATCAACCGCCGTCTGGTGGCCTACGGCCCGCCGGATGAGGTGCTGCTGGAGTCCACGTTGGCCAATGTGTTCGGGCACCAGCTGGTGGTGCACGCCACCGGCGGGGTGTATGCGCTGCATCACCACGACCATCATATTGACTGGCCGGGGCGGGGCGGATAGGGCGGATGGGGCGCAATGGCCTCGGCCGCGCCATCGCAAACGCCGTGGCCGCCCGGATCGGGCTGCTGCTGTTGGCGGGACTGGTTGCCGGCCTGACGGCGATGGCCTGCACCAGTGAATTAGCCTTGCCAAACACGATCAGCGCCGGAAGCTCTCATACCTGCGGGATCCGCACGGACGGCAGCGTGGAATGTTGGGGCGATGACAGTTCTAGGCAAACTCGGGCGCCCGGGGGAGCGTTTCGGTCGATCAGCGCTGGCAGAGATCATACCTGTGGAGTTCGCCCTGATGCCAGTCTGGAATGCTGGGGCGATTACGAAGCCTGGTATTACCGCCCTCCGGATGGAGAGTTTCGGGCGGTTAGCGCCGGCGGTATGCATACCTGTGGGCTTCATGTTGATGGCAGCGTGGAATGCTGGGGCGCTACCTGGTATGGGCAATCGCGGGCGCCGGCGGGAGAGTTTCGGTCGATCAGCGCCGGCGGGTTTCATACCTGTGGGATTCGCATGGACGACAGCGTGGAATGCTGGGGCAATGACAAAAATGGACAATCCCGGGCGCCGGCGGGAGCATTTCAGTCGGTTAGCGCCGGCGAATCCCATACCTGTGGGGTGCGCACGGATGGCCGCGTGGAGTGCTGGGGCGATGACGAATATGGTCAATCGTGGATGCCGATGGGAGCATTTCGGTCGGTCAGCGCCGGCGAATCCCATACCTGTGGGCTGCGCGCTAATGGCCTGGTGGAATGCTGGGGCAGTGACAGATATGGGCGAACGCGTGGGCTGGGCAAAAAGTTTCGGTCGGTTAGCGCCGGCGGATACCAGGCCTGTGGGGTTCGCACTAATGGCCGCATGGAATGCTGGCCCTACAACCGGGAGACGCCTGGCGGGAAGTTTCGTTAGCCATAGTAAAATCCCGCCCCGCCGCCGGCAATTTACAGCCGCCCCTGCCCCCGCTACAATCCGCCTTGCTTACCATCATTCACCACTCGCAGGAGAACCCGCCTGATGTATGACCTCAACGGCAAAGTAGCCCTCGTCACCGGCGCCGGCGGCCGCCACGGCATCGGCCGCGCCATTGCCACCCGCCTGGCCGCCGAAGGCGCCGATGTGGTGGTCACCGACATTGAAGCGTCCCTGGACGCCATCCGCACCGAGGACCGGCTGGACGGCTGGCAGGGTCTGCCCAGCGTGGTCGCGGAAATCCGCGCCCTGGGCCGCCGCAGTCTGGGCCTCTACTACGATGTCGCCGACAGCGGCCAGGTGGACGCTATGCTGGCCGAGGCCCTCAACGAATTCGGGCAGGTGGACATCCTGGTCAACAATGCCGGCTCCCGCCCCGGCCGCGACCGGGTGCTTGTTGTGGAGCTGGAGGAGGACGCCTTTGACGAGGTGATGCGGGTCAATGTGCGGGGCACTTATCTGGTCAGCCGCGCCGTGTGCCGCCACCTGATCGAACGGGGCGGCCCCGGCAAGATCATCAACATTTCCTCCGGCGCCGGCAAGCGGGGCATTGCCCGCTACGGGGCATATTGCGCCAGCAAGTTCGCGGTCATCGGCTTTACCCAGTCGCTGGCCCACGAAATGGCGCCTTACCGGGTGAATGTGAACGCCATCTGCCCGGGCCTGGTGGACACGGAGCGGGTGGATTTCATCGCCGCCGCCCTGGCGCCGGAGGGGGCGTCGGGGGAGGAACACCGCGCGCTGATGGTGCGGGAGCGGGAGCTGCGGGTTCCGCTGGGGCGCATCGCGCAGGGGGAGGACATTGCGCGGATGGCGGCGTTTTTGGCCTCGGCGGAGTCGGACTATATGACGGGGTTGAGCGTTAGCGTGTCCGGGGGGTCGGAGATGAGCTAGGGCGAGGGGCTTTGCCCGATTTGACACCGACGCCAGGGGCTGCTATAGTCCTGCCGTGCGTCAGCTCAGGCGCACAGGATCCTCATCGACGGAGAAGTTGCGTTGCTGATCAGACCCGAAATAGCGTCGCCAGCGCCAACGCTGGAATTCCTGAAACGCTGTTTACGTTTCGTCAGCTTGGAGTGGCCGCACGCAGTGCGGGAAGCGGTGCCAGACGCTGGTTTCGAGGGGCAGTTCCGAGACAGCTGCGTCCGGCAGTTGCCGGGGTGGTCAATCGCGCCCCCGCACGAACTGCGGTTGGGCGCGTGGCTTGATACGCTGTCAGGCACATCGCACGAGGTGGACATCGTAGCTAAAATCAAAGGGACAACCGCAGCGGCTGAACTGAAGAATCTGGCCGGCGGGCCCGGCAAAAATGACGTAGTCATCTTTTATGCCAAGATTCTCGACTACCTGCTCGCTAATCCCGATTTGGCCTATGATGACATTTGCCTGGCCTTTGTGTCGCGGACTACCTTCGACTGCAAGGTACTGGCGGCCTGCTTGAGCTTGGGCATACATCCGGTATCGTCCGATCTACGCCCACTCCCTGTGCTGGTCAATAATGCAATGGCGATGCAAGTGGAATTGGATCGAGGGTTGCAAGTCGCCCCTCAATCATTGACGCGTTTTGAAGATTTTTGCGCCAATCTCAATCGCATGGCTTTAGCTTTGCGGGAAACTTGGCTGAACGACCGATGTAGATACGTTTCCTCCAATGATGGTTTGCTGTTTCAATCTGCGGAACCGATTGATGCGTGCGATTTAGCGGCGGAATTGCGACAGGCTAACAGTGATTGCATGGCAATCTACCGAGCCTTTCAACACGCCCAACGCACGGAGTGACGGCTAACAATGAACATCAGCAGCTACAACATCACCGACGTCACTTATCATTACATCGGATTGCGTGTGTTGGATGGGATGCCCCCGGCCACCAAGCGTACCGAACAGATAGAAGCTGTTGCCAGCAACGTTCGTAAGTTCGTTAGCGACAGGAACCGGCGCCTGATGGTAACAGTGCGTGACTCCACCTACAGAGGCACTGCGCAAAAAATATGCGCGGAGTTGAAGGATTTCCATTTCGTGAAG
The DNA here is from genome assembly GCA_965203195.1 of Dehalococcoidia bacterium. GTDB lineage: Bacteria > Chloroflexota > Dehalococcoidia > Lucifugimonadales > UBA3495 > Bin87. The sequence continues at coordinate 268,839 of OZ241860.1, forward strand.
TCTCAGGGAAAATCAGCCGAAATCGGATATGTCTTGACCGAATCAGGAAGACACATCCTGGATCTGATGGCGCAACAAAACGCTGTGGCTTTGCGGCGTCTAATGGCCCGGATCCACTTGCAAACCTACGACAACCTCCGCGCCGTGGTGCAAAACCATATCGCGGCCGGCCCGGTATGGCGTCCGAGCGAAGTCAAGGCAGAACACATTGGACAGGCGGACTACCTTGAGGCATTGCTGGCACCCACGTTCGGGAGCGACGCTGCCGCGGTCGCGGTTGCGATCCGTGCCGAACATGGTGAACAAAGCCCTAGCAAGATTCGCGACGCGCTGCACGCCAGGGTCATCAAGCAATTTTTGCCGGGTCAACGAATGGGCGTGGCCAATTTCCGAGGTATGTGCGATCGCTTGGCCACCCTGCGGCTGTTGAATCTCCGACGCGATACGGTCAAGAACTGCGAGTTCTACAAGACCTACTCCCCTTGCGTGGCCGAAGTGGCTCCGTATGACTGGTACACGCCTCTGGAGGTACCTCTGTCCAACGGTGAAACTTACCGGATATTTTTCTGCGAACCGGATATGGCAGAGAGGGGTAATCAGGGCATTTTGCTCGACGCCATCGACAATGCTATGCTTAAGCTGACCCCGGTGGCTGGTTACCATGACATCCCCGACCTGCGCGACACGGTTTGCGAGGGTTTGCTCATACCGGAGGCGGCATTCGATGACGGCCTCAACTGTCTGCTGGATCGCACGCCGTCGCCGCTGTCGGTTGGGTTCCATTACGAAAGGATTTCGGCCAATCGCAAGCCGCTGGTTCGCCGTCATACCAACCAGCTCCACAATCTGATCAGGAGGCAGTAATGCTCAACCTTCCCCGCCGGCCGTCCCAACCAACTACATCCCCGTACGAAAAACTGGGGCTCCGGGACTTGCCCTTTGCCACCGAGCCCCTGATTGACCCCAACAGCATTGACCCGCGCCGCAACGGTGAGATATTCGCTACTTCGTCGGTGCAGGCGGAGATCGAAAAATTCGAGCGTTTGCTGATCCGCCCCGCGGACTTCGGCAATCGGGTCAAATTGGCCTCACTGTGGGCCAAAGGCGAATCCTACCAGGGGCGGGGCATGGGCAAAACGGCTCTGCTGCGCTATTTTCAGCGTCGCATCAACCAGGACTGGGGGTACGAAGAGTTCGACGGCCAATTTTCCGCCGTGGTCGTCTATGTGGCGTTTCCCGACCAGGTAGATCGGCGCTGGATGGAGCAGCTGGCTTGGGCTGCGTTGGTCAACGTCTGCGAAGATGGCGTACTAACGGCGTCACGGGCAGCATTGCGGCGTGATGTGATGACCGACAGTGAGGTTGATGCCATCATCAATTTCAGCGACGCTCCTCGTCTGGATAACCTCCTGGACGACACTATCCTGGAAGACGTGGGGATAAACCCCTACGACGTGGACGGCAAAATTGAGCGCCTTCTGTTGGGCGAAGGGGTGACCCGAGCGGCAGCCCAGGCATTGGCCATGGGCGATTTCGAAGGATTTTTGAAGGGCCTGCGACGGGATGGCGAGCTTCGTCCTTACTACATTCCGCGGGATACGAAAGGGCTGGATTACGCGTGCAACCTTTTCTTCAACGATGTTGTACGCTACCTGCGGGCCGCCGGCTTTGCCGGTGGATACCTGTTCATCGACGACGTCGAAAACCTGACCGACCAGATGAGGCCACGGCACCAGCTAGAGTTTGTCAAAGCATTGGGCATTTGCACCGTCCGGCCTGGCTACGCCAACTCAGCCTACGGCTTCTTCTCGTGCGTGTTAACCACCCACCATGACGTCGTACAACGCCTTTCGGGGGCGTGGGCTGAAGCCGGCCTGTCGTCCTTTGCTCGCCTAGAGCCCGACGCCCCCACGTCAGTGGAACTACCCTTGCCGACACCAGCTCAGGCCACCGCAATCATCACCGCTCATCTGGACTATTATCGCCTCGATCACGGCGAGGACCGTTCTATCAAGCCATTCACGGACGACGGCTTGTCCGCCCTGATGCAAAAAGCACAGCTACCGCGCGAGTTGCTGTCCAACGCGGCTCATGCCTGTATGCTGGCGGCTCAGAAAGGGGTGTCAGCCATCGATGCCCAGCTGGTCGACGAGGCCACCGACAGTCAGTTTGTTCAGACGGCAACGGATTACACGGCCGGCCTGGCTGATTTCACCTAGCCGCACTGCCTTGGTCGCAGAGCTATGCCCATCGACCGCGCCCAGGTACAGCACATCGCCGCCCTGGCCCGCATCGCCCTTACCGATGCCGAAACCGCGGCTTTTACCTGCCAGCTGTCCGACATCCTGGACCAGTTCCAGACCCTGCAAAGTCTGGACACCGCCGGCGTAGAACCTACGGCCCATGCGGCCGGCCTGGATACCGTGCTGCGCGACGACGAACCCGCCGCGCCCCTGGACGTCGCCGATACCCTCCGCAACGCTCCCCAACGCCACGGCGACTTTTTCCGGGTGCGCGCCGTGCTGGACGAGTAGAGACGAGCAGAGGTGCCACTATGCCTATGCCCGAACTCTGGCAACTGTCCGTCAGCGAGGCGTCGCGTCTGCTGGCGCGCCGTGAAATCAGCAGCGCCGAACTCACGGACGCCGTCCTGGAACGCATCACCGCCGTTGACGGCCGCCTGTCGGCCTACATCACTGTAACCGCCGACCTGGCTCGCCGGCAGGCCGCCGCCGCCGACCGGCGCATTGCCGCCGGGAACGCCGCTCCGCTGACCGGCGTTCCGATGCAGGTCAAAGACCTGCTCTGCACCAACGGCGTACCTACCACCTGCGCTTCCCGGATGCTGGCCGAGTATGTTCCCGTGTACGATGCCACCGCCGTGGCCCGCCTGCGCGCCCAGGATGCCGTGCTGCTGGGCAAGGGCAATATGGATGAATTCGGCATGGGTTCGTCCACGGAAAACTCCGCTTTCTTTCCCACCCGCAACCCCTGGGACACGGCCCGCGTCCCCGGCGGCAGCAGCGGCGGCTCCGCGGCGGCAGTGGCGGCCGGCGCGGCGCCCTTTGCTCTCGGCACCGACACCGGCGGCAGCATCCGCCAGCCGGCGGCTTTCTGCGGCGTCACCGGACTCAAACCTACCTATGGCCGCGTCAGCCGCTACGGACTGGTGGCCTACGCTTCCTCGCTGGACCAGATTGGCCCTCTGGCCCGCGACGCCGCCGACTGCGCCCTGGTACTACAGGCCATCGCCGGCCATGACCCCCGCGACGCTACCTCCCTGCCCGACGCCGTTCCCGACTACACTGCCGCCCTCGCCGGCGACATCGCCGGCCTCCGACTGGGCGTCCCGCAAGAGTATTTCGGCGCCGGCATGGACGCCGGCGTCCGCGCCGCCGTGACCGCCGCCATCGACCGGCTGGCCGCCCTGGGCGCCGAAATTCATGAGGTATCCCTGCCCACCACCGAGTACGCCCTGGCCTGCTACTACATCATCGCCCCGTCGGAATGTTCCGCCAACCTGGCCCGCTACGACGGCGTGAAGTACGGCTATTCCCACCAGGGCGAAGGCGATCTGTGGCAGGCGATGGAAGGCACCCGGCAGCACGGGTTCGGCGCCGAAGTGAAACGGCGCATTATGCTGGGGGCTTTTGCGCTGTCATCGGGCTACTATGACGCCTACTACCTTAAGGCGCAGCAGGTGCGCACGCTGATCCGGCTGGATTTCGCCCGCGTCTTTGACGAGGTTGACGCTCTGGTGGCGCCGGTATCGCCGGTGGCGGCGTTCCCTATCGGGGAACGGGTTGACGACCCGTTGCGGATGTATCTGGTGGACATCTACACGCTGCCGGTGAACATCGCCGGGCTGCCGGCAATGTCCATTCCCTGCGGCTTTGCGGATGGCCTGCCGGTGGGCTTGCAGCTCATCGGCCCCCACCTGTCGGAGTCGGCGCTGCTGAACATCGCGCATAGTTACCAGCAGGTTACGGGGTGGCACCGGATGCGGCCCGACATCTAGGGCGCGCCGCGCGGCGCGGCGGCGCCGTCTCCGCCGGAACGCCGGGCATTAAAGACGCCCGCAAGGGAAAGCGCGGCGTCTTGACGATAGCGGCCCGGCGGCGCACAATAGAATCCGAAGGGATTGCCCCATGGTGTAGCGGCAGCACGTCAGCCTTTGGAGCTGAAAGCCCAGGTTCGAATCCTGGCGGGGCAGCCAGATCGCCGCCGGCATAGCCGGCCCGGCGCGTTGCCACCGCCGGGCCGGCCATTTTTTCGCCCGTCATTTTATTCAGGTTATTCAGGCGATGCGCGGCGTTCCAGGTACACCGGCAGGCCGCCTTTGGGACGCAGGGATACCAGCGGCTGCAACCGGATTTTGTGCCGTAGGTCGGGGCGCATCCGCCAGCGCTGGCCGATGGTCGCCAGCAGCAGTCGCGTTTCCATGCCGGCGAAACCCTCGCCAATGCACACCCGGGGGCCGCCGCCGAAAGGAAAGTAGGCGAAACGGGGCAGGCTTTCCCGGAACTCCGGCGTCCAGCGGTCGGGGCGAAACTCCAGCGGCGCCTCAAACCAGCGGGCGTCGCGCTGGATGACCAGCTGGGGCGCCGCCAGCACAGCCCCGGCCGGGATGTGGTAGCCGGCCAGCTCAAAAGGCTGGAACGCCATCCGCCCGGTAGTCCAAATGGGCGGGTAGAGGCGCATCGCTTCGGTGACAATGCGGTCGGTAAAAGGCAGGTTGGGCAAGTCGTCCAGAGCCGGCGGGCGCCCGGCCAGCGCCTCGTCCAGCTCGGCATGAAAGCGGGCCTGGATGTCGGGATGGACGGAAAGGAGATGCCAGGTCCAGGCGAGGGCCACGGCGGTGGTTTCGTGGCCGGCCACGAACAGGGTGATCACTTCATCCCGCAGCTGGGCATCGGTCATCACCGCCTCGTCCGGGTTGGCGGCGTCCTCATCCCGTATCTGCAACAGCATTGACAGCAGGTCGCTGCCGTCCACTCCCGATTGGCGGCGCTGCTCAATCAGGCCGTACACGGTTTCGTCAAGGAAAGACAGGTTGCGCTTGAAGCGGCGGGTAAAGGGCGCGGGCAGGCGGTGCAGCAGGGCGCCCAGGCGGCGGGGCTGGTTGCCCCGCGCGGTCACATAGTCGTTGCCCACCTCAAAAGCGGCGCCAATGCGCCGCACGGCATCGGGCAGCTCCAGGTCAAACAGCGTCTTGACGACGATGTGCAGGGTAAGGTCGCCCAGCTCGGCCATCAGGTCCAGGCGGGCGCCGTCCCGCCAGCCTTGCTGGTGGCGCCGGGCATAGTCGGCCATAATTTCAGCGTAGCCCTCAATGCGGCGGCGGTGAAACTGGGGCTGCATCAGCCGTCGCTGCCGGAGATGCAGGGGGCCGTCGGAAGTAACCAGGCCCTCGCCCAGCAGGTATTGCAGGGCTTCGGTGTTGCGCCCGCGCCCTACTTTCTGGTGGTTGTTGACGAATACCTCGCGCACCAGATCGGGATGGTTGAGCAGATAGACCAGGGCCGGCTTGACGGACATCGTAGCCAGATCCCCGTAGGCGGCGGTTTCCCGCATAATGCCGATGGGGTCAAAGACATAGCGAAAAGACCGGCCCACCAGGGGCAGCTCTTTGGGGCCGGGCGGCAGGGAACGCCGGTCCACGGACGGGGCCGGCGGGTACAGGGCTCGGGTGGTCATTAGGTCGGCTCCGTTCCGGTTTATTGACGCCGTTCCAGGAACAGCGGCATACCCTCGGCCCCGGCGCCGCCGGGGCGCAGGGAAATCAGCGGCAGCATCTTTACCCGGTGGCGGGGGTCGTGGCGGACGCGCCAGCGTTGCCCGATGGCGGCGAGAATCATTTTGATTTCCATCCAGGCGAAAGCATTGCCGATGCACTGGCGGGGGCCGCCGCCGAAAGGAAAGTAGGCGTAGCGGGGTAGCCGGGCGCGGAACTCGGGCGTCCAGCGGTCGGGCCGGAATTCGTCGGGGGCGTCAAACCAGCGGGCATCGCGCTGAATAATCAGCGGCGGAGCGGTCAGCACGGCTCCCGCCGGTATGGCGTACCCCCCCAGGTCAAAGGGCTCGTAGGCCATCCGCGCCCAGAACCAGACGGAGGGGTAAAGGCGCAGGGACTCGGTGACGATGCGGTCGGTAAAGGTCAGCTTGGGCAGGTCGTCAGGGCGGGGCGGCCGGCCACCCAGCGTCTCGTCCAGCTCCCGGTGAAAACGGGCCTGAATCTCCGGGTGCGTCGCCAGCAGATACCAAGTCCAGGTGAGGCTGACGGCGGTAGTTTCGTGGCCGGCGGCGAACATCGTAATGGTCTGGTTGCGTACCTGTTCGTCGGTCAGCGGCTGCCAGTCGCCGGCGTCATCCTCAAACCGGGCTTCCAGCAGCAGAGAGAGCAGGTCGTCGGCGGGGGCCTCTTGCCCCAATGACATCAACCGGCGGCGTTCCGCAATCAGCCGGTAGATGACCCGGTCCAGGTTGGCGCGGGCGCGCCGGAAGCGGCGGCTGTACGGCAAGGGCAGCCGGTGCAGCAGGTTGCGGAGGCGCGGGGGCTGATTGACGCGACGCACCAGGTAGTTGTTGGTCAATTCAAAGGCGGCGCCCAGGCGGCGGGCTTCGCCGGTCAGCTCCAGTCCGAACAGGGTTTTGACGACAATGCGGAGGGCAAGCTCGCCCATTTCCCGGGCCATATCGACGCGCTGTCCATCCTGCCAGTTCCGGTCGTGGCCGGCGGCGTACTGGGCCATCACCGCGCCATAGCCGTCCACGCGGCGGTGGTGAAACTGGGGCTGCATCAGCCGCCGCTGGCGCAGGTGGTCGGAGCCTTGGGCAGTGACCAGGCTTTCACCCATCACCCATTTGAGGACTTCGGTGTTGGGGCCGCGTCCCAGGCGCTGGTGGTGGGTGACCATCAGGTCGCGCACCAGGTCGGGATGGTTGACCTGGTACAGCAGCGCGGGCTTGACCGACAGCGTGGCCACATCGCCGTAAGCGGCGGCGGACTGCATAAAGCCGATGGGGTCGCGCAGATAGCGCAGGGTCTGCCCGATGACGGGCAGCTCCGGCGGGCCCGGGGGCAGGCTACGGCGGTCCACCACCGGGCGGGGCGGGTAGGTTGCGGCGCGGGCAGCGGTCATAAGCGTTTCCGCAGACGGGAGCAGTAGGATCCAAGCATACCACCAAATTATACGATACGCCGGCGGCGGATATTGAGCAACGGCCCCCGATTCGGCTATAATCGCCGGCGTCATCCTGTCCCTGTTCACAGAAATGCTATGCCAGTTGACTACTACGAAGCCCTCGGCGTGAGCCGGGAGGCCAACGACGAGGAAATCCGGCGCGCCTTCCGGCGGAAGGCGATGGAGTTTCATCCGGACCGGAACCGGACGCCGGGCGCCGAGGACAAGTTCAAGGAAATCAACGAAGCCTACCAGGTGCTCGGCGACCAGGAAAAGCGGGCGCGCTACGACCGCTTCGGGCACGCCGGCGTCAACGGCGGCGGCGGCAGCAGCGACCGCCCCTTTGACGGGTTTGACCCCTTCGGCGGCTTCGGCGACATCTTTGACACCTTCTTTGGCGGCGGCGGACAGCAACGGGCCAACCGCGCCCGCCCCGGCGAGGACATCACCCAGCGGATCACGCTCTCCTTCGAGGAAGCGGTGTTCGGCTGCGAGCGGGACATTGAAATCAACCGGGTGGAACCCTGCCGTCACTGCTCCGGCGCCGGCAACGAGCCGGGAACGCCGGTAACTACCTGCGCCACCTGCCACGGCAGCGGCCAGGTGCGCCGGGCCCAGCGCAGCGTGTTCGGCCAATTCGCCGTTGCTACGCCCTGCGGCGACTGCCGCGCCACGGGCCGCGTCATTGAAACCCCGTGCCGCAACTGTAGGGCCCGGGGCGTGGAAAGACGCCAGCGTACCCGCGCCATCACCATCCCGGCTGGCATTGAAAACGGGATGCAGGTGCGCGTCACCGGCGAGGGCGACGCCGGCAGCAACGGCGGGCCGCCGGGCAACCTGTATGTGCAGGTGCGCGTCCAGGATCACCCGGTGTTTGTGCGCGACGGCTTTGACCTGGTGTGCGACCTGTCCATCAATATGGCGGAAGCGGCGCTGGGCGTCACCAAGCCGGCGCCCACGCTGGAAGGCGAGGAAGTGCCGCTGGAAATTCCGGCCGGCGCCAAATCGGGCAGCTATTTCCGCCTGCGGGGACGGGGCATCCCCCACCTGCGCCGCGATGGAAGGATGAACAACCGGCGGGGCGACATTCGCGTCATCGTTACGGTGGACATACCCGCCCGGCTGAACAAATACCAGCGGGAATTGCTGGAAAATCTGGCCTACTCCTTTGAGCACGGCGGCAAGGCTCCGCCGGCGCCGGCAAAGCCCAAAGCCGCCACCACGGCCAGCGGCGCCTCGGGCCAAGGCAAGACCAAACGCCCGCGCAACCGCCGCCAGAAAGCCTCCGCCCGGGCCACGGAGCCGGCCGACACCAGCCCGGAACCGGCCGACGCCCCGCCGACTCCGGCCGCCGGCGCCACGGCCCCGGACGAAAAGCAGCCGCGGGGCCTTTTCGACCGCATCAAAGATACCTTCAGCCCGCCCGCCAACACCCCGCCCTCCGGCGACGGGGAACGCGCCGGCTGACCGCTGTTGCCCCACAGACGCGACACGACCGAACCGGGGACAACCGCAATGACCTGGCACGAATTGAGCATCCGGGTTCCCTTTGAGTATGTGGAGCCGGTGTCGTACCTCTTTGAGCGGTACGGCTACGGGTTGAGCGTGGAAACGCAGCCGGGCGACTGCGCGGTGCTGCGTTCCTATCTGCCCAGCCTTTCCCGCCAGCGGCTGGCGCATATTGAAGTGGGCGTCAAACTGGCGTCCAGCGTGGCCGACCTGGGGGAGCTGCAAATCCGCCCGCTGGACGATAACGAGGACTGGCGCCACACCTGGAAACAGCACTTCACGCTGCTGCGGGTGGGCCGGCATCTGGTGGTCAAGCCCTCCTGGATTGAGTACGAAGCGCAAGAGGACGATGTGGTGATTGACCTGGACCCGGGGCTGGCCTTTGGAACGGGTTATCATCCTACTACTTACGGGTGTCTTGAGGCGCTGGAGGATCTGACGCGGCCGGGCTGTTCCGTGCTGGATGTAGGCACGGGTTCGGGCATTCTGGCCATCGCCGCCGCCCGGCTGGGCGCGGGCCACATTACCGCCGTTGACATTGACGGGCAGGCGGTGCGGGCGGCGCGGCGCAATTTCCGGCGCACGGGCATTGCGGAACGGGTCAACGCGGCGACGGGCAGCGTTCCCGGCCCGGCAACCCAGGGCCGCCGCTACGATATTGCGGTGGCGAATATCAGCGCGCGCGGCATCGGGCTGGTGGCGCCGGCAATACCCGACCTGCTGGCGGCGGACGGGGCGTTCATCGCCTCGGGAATTATCGTCGAGCAATACGATGACGCCGCCGCCGCCATCGCCGGCGCCGGGCTGGCCATCAGCGAAATGCGGCCGCGGGAGGACTGGCTTACGCTGATTTGCCGCCGCCGGCAATGACGCCGCCCGGCCTGAGGAAAGAGGAAAATCGGATGGTTGCTACGGTTGATTTGGAACGGTTTGACCTGGCCGGGCCGCTGGGCAGCGGCGCCGATTATGATGTGCGCGCCGCCGTGGACCGGGAAACCGGGCGGCCGGTTGTCCTCAAGCGCCCCAGCCCGCAGGCGGTGCGCCGACAGATGCACGGCCCGATTGAGGAACGCACCGACCGCATCCTGGCGGCTTACGAGGCCGCCGGACAGTATTGCCCGACCATCGACGGCCCCGTTGGCTCCATGGAAGCCGGACAAATTACCGCCGGCGTACCGCGCATCATCGGCGTTACCGATGCCGCCATCCACGACGCCTATTTTGGCGATGATGTGGGCCAACCCTACCGGGTGCGGGTGGAGGAACGCGCCTACGGCATTCCCCTGGTGGGCGACCCGCGCAGCCGCATCCTGCGCGTTCCCATCGGATTGCCGCAGAACCTGTTCGCCCTGCATCCGCTGCTGCTACAGTTCGATGACGATGATTGGCCGGTGCAGCGGCAGCTGCTGGCGGCGCAGGAGGTTTTCGCCGCCGCCGGCTACGCCCTGCTGGATTTGGGGCCGCACAATGTTTTCTACTCGCCGGGCGACAAGCAGGTTACGCTGGTTGACGCCGGCGCGCTGGTGGGACACGGCGTAGAACGCGCCTACGGCAATGCTCCCCAGGACGTGCATGATTTCTATTTGGAGATGCTGAAGTTCTACATCACGCCGGAGCTGCCGCCCACGGAGCCGGCCGGCTATTACGACCCCTACAACCAGCGTCCGGTAATCTCGCTGGAACAGGAATGCGACGCGCTGACAGCGGCGTTCACGGCGGCCGGCGGGGAACTGGCCGATGCCGTCGTCGGCTGCATCGCCCGCGTCCGGCGCCGGGATTACGGCAGCGTAGCGCAGTTCGGGCCAGACTTGCAGGAATGCCTGCATCTGATTACCATTCGCAACCGGGCTCTGCCTGGTGTGGCCGACACCCTTGCGGAACAACCCGAGGGGGAAATGCCGGCGCTGCTGCTGGCCTGGAGCGACGCGGCGGAGCGTCTTGCGGAACCCCACTGGCAGGAACGCTACCTGTTTGACGCCGACTACGCCTTTGATGTCATCTTCGATCTGTGATTTGCCCAAACCCGCCATCTTGACCAATCCTGCAATGACTGCTGCTGAATCTTTAGCGAGGCACAGAAGCTTTATGCGCACCAGTTCACTGGCTACCCTGCACGACAACAGTGCCCACGGCGAGGACAGCTATCTCGTCCGCGACCTGGGCGGCGGCAATTTTCTGGACGCCGTGCTGGACGGCGTAACCGGGCACGGCGGCGACGAAGCCAGCTCCTCCGTAGCCGACGCCCTGAACCGGGCGGCCATTGCCGGCCCGGAGGACATAGTGGCCGTGCTGGAGGAACAGAACGCCGACTTTTACCAGGTGGGCGGCGGGCGGTTTCTGCTGACTACGGCCTCCGCGGCCCTGTACCTGGATGGGCGGCTGCACATCGTAGCCGTTGGCGACAGCCCGATTTATGTCATCCGTCCCGACGACTACGAGCAATACAGCGGGCGTACGGGCGGCCTCATCCGGCTGGGCGTTTCCAAGGCCATCGGCGCCGAAGCCGCCCTGTCGGTGTTCCGCGCCGAAGTGGAACTGACGCCCGCCGACCGCCTGGTCTGCTGCACCGACGGGGTCAGCGACAACCTGCTGGGAAACGAGCTGATGGAGATTGTGCGCGGGGCCGCCGATGCGGACGAAGCCTCGGAACGGGTCAAGGCGCTGGTGAACCGGCACATTGAGCAGGGACGCGACATCCGGTTCCGGGGGGGACGGTTCCGGCATGACGACGAAACGGCGATTTTCCGGTTTTTCACCGCCGGCTAGTCAGTGCTGACGGAAACAGCGCGCCGCCGGCGCAGCGGCGTGGCGTCGGTGGTATCATTGTCCAAAGGCTAACGCCGGCAAACGGCAAGGAGGAAGCAAAATGAACAGGCGCAACGAAGTGCCGTGGTTTATGGATCTGACCAGGCACCGGGGCAAACTGGGCATCAGCCTGGGGTTGAGCGTCCCCGCCGCAGTGCTGATGCTGTTGGTTTATGGCACGGATGCCTGGGACCTGATATTCGCCATCGGAACTGTCGCCGTCGCCGTCGGCGTCATTTATCTCATCGCCAAAATGGGACGGAGCATTGACCGATGAGCGGCAACTCGGAAAAATCCGGCATTGATCCAGGCAATAAGCACCCGGACTGGGTTATAGTCGGCATCAGCATTGTGACGATAGCGACCATTGTGGCCTCGGCGACCGCCGCGCTAGCCGTCGGCATTGTATGGGAGAGGACAAGCGAGGACTTGCCACTGATTTGGGTGGCGGTCAGCCCGGCGGTGGCCAGTCTTATCGCATACTACGGGGTTGTGGTGGCGGGTTTGTCGCCGCTGTTCAAGAGGTCTCAGGCAGATCGGGAACGGGAGGCCAGACACTCGGCCAAAGTGCTTCTCCTCCAGATTTACGCGGCTCTTGTGTTTGCGCTGGTTGCGATTGTCGGTCCACTGCTCGCCTCAGCAGGGCAAGGCAACTAGGCTAACGGAGAACAGTCGCAGTGTCCCGCCTACAACCGACCGGCGACGGACTATGCTCGTTGATGCCCGGCCGGTCGGCGTTTTGTCAAAGTTCCCGGTGTGCTAGAATAGCGGGCAGGCCAGCGCCGGCAACAATCAATGTATGCGTTTCCCGCCGCCCGCCGCCCGCCCTCTGCCGGAGCGGGTCGGCGCCGGGCCCGGCCACGAAGGAGTACTCGAAATTGGGCAAGATCAAGATTGCCATTATCGGCGTGGGCAACTGCGCCTCATCCCTGGTGCAAGGCATCCACAAATATGTTGAGGCGCCGGATGACGAACCCATCCCCGGCGTGATGCATAACCGCATCGGCGAATACCGCATTGAGGACATTGAGGTCGTCGCCGCCTTCGACGTCGACCGCAACAAGGTGGGCAAAGACCTGTCCCAGGCCGTTTTCACCGAGCCGAACAACACCATCAAGTTCGCCGACGTCCCCCATATGGGCGTGCCCGTGGAGCGGGGGATGACTCACGACGGCATCGGCCGCTATCTGGCGAACACGGTGGTCAAATCCCCCCACAGCACGGCGGATATTTCCGGCATCCTGCGGGAGCGCCAGGTGGATGTGGTCATCAACTACCTGCCGGTGGGCAGCGAGATGGCCACGAAGTGGTATGTGGAGCAGATCCTGGACGCCCGCTGCGCTATGATCAACTGCATCCCCGTGTTCATCGCCCGCGAGGATTACTGGCGGAACCGCTTTGAGGAACGCGGCGTGCCCGTTATCGGCGACGACATCAAGTCCCAGGTCGGCGCCACCATCGTCCACCGGGTGCTGACCCGGCTGATGGAAAACCGGGGCGCCGAGATCGACAATACCTACCAGCTCAACTTCGGCGGCAACACCGATTTTCTCAATATGCTGGAACGGGAACGCCTGGTGTCCAAGAAAATCTCCAAGACCGGCTCCGTGACCAGCCAGATGGCCGAGGAACCCGACGCCGACGCCATCCACATCGGCCCCAGCGACCACGTGCCGTGGCTGCAAGACCGCAAGTGGTGCTACATCCACATTGACGGCAAGGTGTTTGGCGGCGCGCCCGTCAAGATGGAAGTTAAGCTGGAGGTGTGGGACAGCCCCAACTCGGCCGGCGTGGTAGTGGACGCCATCCGCTGCGCCAAGCTGGCCCTGGACCACGGGCAGGGGGGCGCCGTGCTGGCGCCGTCGGCCTACTTTATGAAAAGCCCGCCGGTGCAATTCACCGACGCCGAGGCCCACGATATGGTAGAAGCGTTCATCGCCGACCCGTCGGTGGCCGGCGTCCGGGTCAAATAAAACGGGCCGGCGCGCGCTCCGTGCTCCACGCCCCTCCGCACCGGGCCTCGCCTATGAAAATCGCCATGGTATCGCCCTACGATTTCGCCTGGCCGGGCGGGGTCAACGCCCATGTGACGCAGCTGTCCGCCGAACTGCGGGAACGGGGGCATTGCGTGCGGGTGATTGCGCCCCATTCGGCGGCCCGCGCGGCGCCGCCAACCGGGGTTGACGACAGCAACCAATTCATTCCTATGGGGCGCACCGTTCCCCTTTCGGCCGGCGGCTCTACGGCGCGGGTCAGCCTGGCCTGGTGGCTCTATCCCCGCATACGCGGGCTGATGGCGCGGGAAAGCTTCGACATCGTCCACCTGCACGAGCCCCTGGCGCCGCTGCTGCCGTTGCTGGTGCTGCATCATTCCAACTCCGTCAACATCGGCACCTTTCACGCCTACTCCGACCGGCAGCGGCTGTACCGCTGGGCGCGGACGGCACTGCGACGGTGGCAGCGCCGGCTGCACGGACGGATTGCGGTATCGCCGGCGGCGCAGTCATTCGTGGCCCCGCACTTTCCGCAGCGCTCCTACCGGGTCATACCCAACGGCATTGACTACCGGCGTTTCGCCGCCGCCCGCCCGCTTTCAGGGCTGCGCGACGGGAAAACCAACATCCTGTTCGTGGGACGCAAGGATGAACGCAAGGGGCTGCGCTACCTGCTGGCCGCCTTCGCCCGGCTGCGGGCGCAGCGCAACGACCTGCGCCTGGTAATCGTAGGGCCGGGCGCCCCGGACAAGGACAGCGCGCGGATTCTGGACGACCTCGGGGGAGCGGACGGCGGCGCCGTTGCGGTGGTCGGCGAAGTTCCCGGCGGCGAGTTGCCCCGTTATTACGCCAGCGCCGATGTGTTCTGTAGCCCGGCTACCGGCGGCGAAAGTTTCGGCATCGTTCTGCTGGAAGCGATGGCCGCCGGCGCGCCCGTGGTGGCATCGGATATTGACGGCTACCGGGACATTATCCGCCACGACGACAACGGACTGCTGGCGCCGCCGCGGGACCCGGACGCCATCGCCGCCGCCATCGCCCGCGTCGCCGACCGCCCCGGACTGGCCGGCCGGCTGTCCGCCGCCGGACGCCGCGCCGCCCTGGACTATCGCTGGCAGCGGGTGGCATCGGATGTCGAAAGCTACTACCAGGACTGCATTCAGGAGGCCAAAGCCGTTGGCAATGCCCGGTAGAGAGCAGCTGCGCGCCGCCGTGCTGCGCTATGTCGAAATACCCGGCGCCCGGGGGATGAACGCCATCGGCCTGACGCCCAACGCCATCACCCTGCTGGGCTTTGCGGTGTGCGTGGCCGGGGCGGCGCTGACGGCGCTGGGCTGGCCGCTGTACGGGGGCATCGTCTTTCTGGCCGGTGGCATCCTGGACCTGTTTGACGGCGCCCTGGCGCGGCTGACCGGACGGGCGTCGCCTTTCGGGGCGCTGCTGGACTCGGTGTTCGACCGGCTGGGCGAGGCGGCCCTGTTCGTCGGGCTGGGGGTGTATTACCTGCTGGACGACGGGCTGCCGCCGGCGCAGCTGCTGGCCAGTATGCTGGCGGTGCTCCTCGGCCTGGTCTTTTCCCAGGGCGTTTCGTATCTGCGGGCGCGCGGCGAAGGACTCGGCGCGTTCACCCGCGCCGGCATAATGACCCGCACCGAGCGGGTAGCCATCCTGGGCGCGGGCCTGATTGCCGAGGGCCTGTCCCCGGTTCCCGTAATGGTCTGGGTATTGTGGCTGATTGCCGGCGTATCCTGCTTCACCCTGTTCCAGCGGATGTTCACCATCCGCGGAATACTGGAGCAGCAAGGAGACTGATGCCAATGGTTGCCAAACCGATTGCCCCAGCGCCCGCCGCGCCGCCGCCGGAAAGGAGCTGGGTTGACGGCGACCCAACACCATCCCCCATGCGCCTGGACTTCCGCCCGGCGCTCAAACTGCTCGCCAAACTGGGCTACGCCGAGCGGGATGTGGACGGGTGGCTGCTCGAATTCAACCAGGCCAACCGCGACCTGGTGGGCAAGCTGGA
Organism: Dehalococcoidia bacterium; assembly: GCA_965203195.1. Classification (GTDB taxonomy): domain Bacteria; phylum Chloroflexota; class Dehalococcoidia; order Lucifugimonadales; family UBA3495; genus Bin87. Next base: position 284,354 of record OZ241860.1, read on the forward strand.
ACTGAACACTGAAGGAATGTTGTTGGTATCACCGATGCAAAGTAAAGCTGGCGCCGGAGACGAAGCGGAAACCCTGACTGACCTGAACAACTGGTCCAGGGATTATGGCGGGAGAGCCTATGGTTCCCGGTTGGGAGTGCGCTTGCCCAGCGGCCAGCGTTATGCCCCGGATGCGGCCTGGCTGACACCGGAGCAGGAACGGGATGCCAACCGGATTTTGCAGGACAGCGACGACTGGCTGCTGCCCTTCTGCCCGGCCTTCGTAGTGGAAATCCTGTCCCGCAACGACAGCGTGGCGGCGGCCCAGCGCAAAATGGCCGAATACATCGCCAACGGCGCCCTACTGGGCTGGCTGATTGACCGTTACCGCCGCCGGGTGCATATTTACCGCCCCGGCGTCCCCCCTGAAGTGCTGGACGACCCGGAAACGGTAAGCGGCGACCCGGAACTGCCGGGCTTCCGCTTTGAGGTGCGCCGCCGCATCTTTGATTTGCGCTAACCGGCGCTGCCGCCGGAAATGAGGCCGGTTCCAATGGTTGCCAAACCGATTGCCCCGGCGCGCCCCGGCGCGCCCGCGCCGCCGCCGGAAAGGAGCTGGGTTGACGGCGACCCGACGCCGTCTCCCCTGCGTCTGGACTTTCGCCCGGCGCTCAAACTGCTCGCCAAACTGGGCTACGCCGAGCGGGATGTGGACGGGTGGCTGCTCGAATTCAACCAGGCCAACCGCGACCTGGTAGGCAAGCTGGAACTGGACGCCGCCGGCGGGTTGCTGGTATCGCCTATGTTGAAAGTAGAAGGCTCGCGCGACGAAGTGGAAACCTTGACTGACCTGAACATTTGGACCCGTGAGTATGGCGGCAAAGCCCACGGCTCCCGGCTGGGCATCCGTCTGCCCGGCGGACAGCGGTATGCCCCCGACGCGTCCTGGATTTCGCCGGAACAGCAGGCTAACCGTCTGCCGCCCCTGGAGGAAGACTGGCTGCTGCCCTTCTGCCCGGCCTTCGTAGTGGAAATCCTCTCCCGCAACGACAGCGTAGCGGCGGCCCAGCGCAAAATGGCCGAGTATATCGCCAACGGCGCCCTGCTGGGCTGGCTGATTGACCGTTACCGCCGCCGGGTGCATATCTACCGCCCCGGAGCGCGCCCGGAAGTATTGGACGACCCGGAAACGGTGAGCGGCGATCCCGAACTGCCGGGCTTCGTGTTTGCGGTTCGCCGGCGCATTTTTGATGCAAACTAGCCGGCGTCGGCCTGGCGGTTTTGAACCGCCGCACCACGGCAAAGGCGCGCCGCAACCGGGGCCGGCGGCGTGGTAATATGGCGGGCAGGTCAATATAGGTATGGATCTTGTGGGCGATTGCCGGCGTATCCTGCTTCACCCTGTTCCAGCGGCTTTTTGCGCTACGGAAGCTACTGGAAAGGGATCCGGATCAGTAGTCGTCCGGGCAGCGCTACCCGTTCCGCAGCCGGTTGATTTCATCCTGCAATTGCCGTAGCCCGGCTTCGGCAGCCAGACGCGCCGACCGCTCCAAATCCCGTTCCGCTTCCGCGGCGGCGCGGTCGTCCTCGGCGTCATCGTAGGTGCGTAGATAGCGTCCCGCTGCCGGGTCATACCAGCGCAGTTAGCCGTGTTCCCAGCACAAATCCAGGTTAAGCGCATCGCTGTGGCCCCAGTGCCGGTCGGCGTCCACCCGGTGAATGACGATGGGGTAATACACGCCGCCCACCAGCCGGTAGCCGGCCAAATGCGCCCGGTAAAAACGCCCCCCTTCCGGGTCGAACAGCCAGTACTCCGGTACGCCGAAGTTGGCGTAGTCCAACAGCTTCTGTGTTTCGTCGGTATGCGCGGCGCTTTCCGAAGCAATTTCCAGCGCGAAGTCGGGCGGCTTGCCGTGTTCCGCAATGGAATAACCCCGCTGTCGGATGATAGACGCGCGGTCAACATCAAAAGCGATGAGCAGGTCGGGAACGCGCAGCCCGGCGCGCCGGCGGGTCAGACGCCAGCCTACGGGGGATTCGCTGATGACGACGGTGGTGCGCTCGGCGCCCAGATGCCGGCGCAAGGCGGGCTGGTAGGCCGGTTCGTCCAGGATGATAGAGTTGTTCAAATCGTTCCTGGGCAGAAAATCCGGGAAATGGGCAACCGCCGGCGCGGGAACGGCGACCGCCGGCGGCGCAATCGGTCGGATCGTCATAGCATTCCTCATCAGGTTTCGGATCGGGCATCCCCATGCATTATACCCTACGGAACTATCCCCGGCGCGGCGATATGGTGGTAATATGGCGGGCAGGTTAATATCAAAGGAGGCTACCTACTATGGCGTCGCATTCCCTGGGGCTTTCGCTGCATGACGCAGCCCGGCAGATGGGGGTTCCCTTTACGCTGGCGAATGAACCCGTGGACCGGTTCCTGGCCGTCGGCGGGATGAACTTCCACTACCTGGAGTGGGGCGAAGCCGGCCGGCCAACCATTCTGATGCTGCACGGCGTCAGCCAGCAGGCGCACAGCTGGGACTTTATCAGCCTGCCCCTGTCGGAAAGCTACCGCGTGCTGGCCTTTGACCAGCGGGGACACGGCGACAGCGACTGGGCGCCCGACGGCGATTATTCCACCGACGCCTATGTGGCCGACGTAGATGGCATCGTTGCCGCCCTGGGCCTGCGGGATTTTCACCTGATGGGACACTCAATGGGCGGGCGCAACAGCCTGGCGTGGGCCTCCGGCCGGCCGGGGATGCTGCGGTCGCTGACCATCGTGGACACTGGCCCGGAAACGCAGCGGCGGGGGCAGAACCGCATCCAGCAATTCCGCGAACTGCCCGACGAGCTGGACACCTTTGACGAATTCGCCCGGCGGGTGATGGAATACACCGGCCGCAGCCGCGAGCAGACCCTGGGCGCGCTGAAGTACAGCATCCGCCAGCGGGCCGACGGCAAGTGGACCTGGAAGTACGACAAGGCCATGCGCGTTCCCGGCTTCCGCGCCCCGGCCTGGACGCCGGAGCAGCTGTGGGCCGGCTGGCGCCGAATTGACTGCCCCACGCTGGTAGCCCGCGGGGAACGCAGCGACATCTTTGCCGACGAAACGATGACGCGAATGGCGGCGGAGCATCACGACTGCACTACGATCACCATCGCCAACGCCGGCCATCTGGTGCAGGGAGACAACCCGCCGGACTTTCTGGCGGCCGTAAATAGCCTGCTGTCCCGGTTCGCCTGAGCAATGGCCGGGGGGCTTGCGTCGCCTGGGTCGTCGGACGACAGGCGAGGCCAGGGAGCAACGCGCGCTTAAAATACCCGGAACGTCATTCCCTTGACCCCATCGCCCGGATTTGCCTATACTTTTGCGCCGCCCGCTCCGTCCCCAATCCCGAATATCGGCAGTATATTATCGTGTCCATACCACCAGCGACTCCGCCGCCGTCCGCCGCCGCGGTTGATAACCTGATCCGCCACGCCCTTGCCGAACTGGACGCCGCCGCCGATGCCGCCGCCGCCGAGCAGTGGCGCGTGACCTATCTGGGCCGGCGGGGCCACCTTACCGGGCTGCTGCGAGGCCTTTCGCAGTTGGCGCCGGAGCAGCGCCGGACGGTCGGAGCGCAGGCCAATCAGGCCAAAAACGCCCTGGAGGAAGCCCACGCCCGCCGCGTCCGGCAGCTGGCGCAGGCGGAACTGGCGGCGCGGGACGCCCTGGATGTAACCCTGCCGGGGCGCCCGGCAATCACCGGCCGGCTTCATCCCACCACCCAAATCGTGCGCGAGATCTGCGCCGCTTTTATGGCTATGGGCTTCAGCGTGGTGGAAGGCCCCGAGGTTGAGCTGGATCACTACAACTTTGAGATGCTCAACATCCCGGCCGGTCACCCGGCGCGGGATATGTGGAACTCCCTGTGGGTGGACTATGTGAACGAAGCCGGGCAGCAGCCGATGCTGCTGCGGACGCATACTTCGCCCATGCAGGCCCGCGTTATGGAAGCCCAGGAACCGCCGGTGCGGGTGATTGTGCCGGGCAAGTGCTACCGCTACGAGGCCACCGACGCCACCCACGAATGGCACTTCTACCAGATTGAGGGCTTGGCGGTGGCCGAGGGCATTACCTTCGCCAACCTGAAGGGAACGCTGTATGAATTCGCCCGCCGGGTGTTCGGGGAAAACCGCCGGATTCGCTTCCGGTGCGACTATTTCCCCTTTGTGGAACCGGGAGTGGATATGTCCATCTCCAATTTCGTCGACCCGGCCACCGGCCGCCGCCCCATTAACCGGGACGAGGACTGGATTGAAATTATGGGCGCCGGCATGGTGCATCCCCGCGTGCTGGCCGGCGTGGGCTACGACCCTCAGCGCTACACCGGCTTTGCCTTCGGCATGGGGCCGGAGCGCATCGGGATGCTGAAGTACGGCATTGACGACATCCGCCACTTCTACCGCAACGACATGAGGTTCCTCCGCCAGTTCTGACCCGCCGTTTCTGCTATAGCCATTTCTGCTATGATTGAGTACAGTCCACACGCCAGAGAGCGGATGGCCGAGCAGGGAATATCGGAAGAATGGGTCGCGCTTTGTCTATCCGATCCGGACCGGATTGAACCCGACCCGAAACCGGACCGCATCCGCTTTTTGCGCTGCATTCCTGGAAAGCGGCGCCCTTTCCGGGTAGTGGTGCGTATCCGGCAGCGCAATTTTGTCATTACCGTACATCCTGACCGGAGGTTGGTATGTCCGCAATAACTCAACGCTTCCCCAGGATAAGCCGCCACCCGGAGGCGATGGCGTTGAATTTCTCCGACCGGCGTCCTGAAGTCAGCCTGGAAATCGCCGCTAATTTCATCGTGGATTTCAGCGCTGACGACGACATCACGGGGCTGGAAATTCTCTGGGATGATGCTGACCGGGCGGGTTCCGAATCGGCATTGCTGGCGTTTGGCATATTCGGCGCCGCAGTGGTCTGGCTGGGATACCACTACGCCGCGCATTCCGGCCCCCAAATGCGCCGGGCCACGCTTCGGAAAGCAGAGCAGCTCATCTCCGCCGCCGGCCTGCGGCTGCTGGTCGCGCCCAGCACCCCAAACGGGCTGACTATTGCCGATGCTGGCGGGAAGCCGCTGCTTTGCGCCGATTTCCAGCATCAGCCCCGGCGCTTTTTAAAAACCTGTTCCGCTGATCCGCCGGCTGCGCCGATGGAGGAAATCCGTTCTGCCATCAAGCGCCTCACTCAAAGCGTACTGCCGGCAAACCCCGGCACCATCGGCGTTGCGGTAGCCATCGACGAGAGCGACAATTTGCGCTGCAACTCGCCCATCCATCCCGGCCGGTGGCTTGCTTGGCGCGGCGCGGTGCTCCCCGGCGGCGGTCACGCCTCGGCGCACATCGCCATCCTCCCGCCCCAGAACTGCGCCTATCCCTGGCTGCCCCAACATTTCCTGGATTTCCCCGCGTGAACCCCTATGCTGATTCCATTCTCCTGGCTTTCCGAATATGTTGACATCGCCCTGCCGCCGGCGGAACTGGCCCACCGGCTGACGATGGCCGGCATTGAGGTGGGCGACGTCATCGTCCGCGGCGGCTGGGACGGCTGCGTGGTCGGCGCCGTCCGCGCCACCCGGCCTCACCCCAACGCGGATACGCTGACGCTCTGCGAAGTGGACCCCGGCGCCGGCGCCACCACCGTGGAGGTGGTCTGCGGCGCCCCCAATGTGGCCGCCGGCCAGAAAATCTGCTTCGCCCGCCCCGGCGCCAGCCTCCGCAATATGCATACCGGACGCCGGGAGGAACTCAAACCCGCCCGTATCCGCGGCATCCTGTCCGAAGGTATGATCTGCTCCGAAGCCGAGCTGGAAATCAGCGACGAACACGAGGGCATCATCGTACTGCCCGCGGACGCGCCGCTGGGCGCCCCGCTGGACGATGTGCTGGGCGATACCTTCCTGGAGCCGGAGCTAACCCCCAACCGGGGCGACTGCCTGTCCATCCTCGGCATGGCGCGGGAAATCGGCGCCATCACCGGCCAGCTCGTGCGCGCGCCGTCCGTGGCCTATGACGAAGCCGGCCCGCCGGTGGACACCCTGGCGCAGGTCACCATCGCCGACCCCGACCTGTGCCTCCGCTACACCGCATCGGTCATCACCGGCATCAAAATCGGCCCCTCCCCCCACTGGCTGCAAGACCGCCTGGCCCGCGCCGGCCTGCGCCCCATCAACAATGTTGTAGATGTCACCAACTATGTGATGCTGGAGTTCAACCAGCCGCTGCACGCCTTTGACCTGGACACCGTGGCCGACCGTCATATCCTCGTGCGCCGCGCCGCCCCGGGCGAAAAGTTCACCACCCTGGACGGCGTGGAACGCATCCTGACCGCCGACAACCTGCTGATCGCCGACCCGGACAAGGCCATCGGCATCGGCGGCGTGATGGGCGGCGCCAACAGCGAAATCACCCCGTCCACTACCAGTATGCTGCTGGAATCGGCCACCTTTCACAGCCTGAACAACCGCCGCACGGCGTCCGACCTGAACCTGCGCACCGAAGCCAGCCTGCGCTTTGAAAAAGGGCTGCGCCCGGAGCTGGCGCCCATCGCCCTGCGCCGCGCCACCCAACTGATACTCCAGACCGCCGGCGGACAAGCCGCCGCCGGCATCATTGACGCCTATCCCGCCGGCGACCGGCCCGTCGCCCCCGTTCCGTTGACGGTGGCCCGTCTCCGCCAGGTGCTGGGCATGGATCTGGACATCGCCCGCGCCGAAGCCGTGCTGGGCAGCCTGGGCATCGCCACCCGGCGCGCCGGGCCGGACGCTCTGGAAGCGGAGCCCCCCTACTGGCGCAGCGACATCGCCATTGAGGAGGATCTGATTGAGGAAATCATCCGCATCATCGGCTACGATGAAGTGCCCACAACGATGCTCTCCTCCCCCATTCCCTACCACCGGCCCAACCCGATGACGGCCCTGAAGGATGCCTTGCGCGACGCCCTGGCCGCCGCCGGGATGCAGGAAACCATCAGCTACCCCCTGGTCAGCCCGGCGGATCTGGCGCGGTTGCGCGCCGCCGGCCCCGTACCGGACGCTGGCGACGCGCCCCTGCTCCGCATCGCCAACCCGATGTCCGCCGAACAGGATACAATGCGCCCCACACTGGCCGCCAGCATCCTGGAAACCCTGGCCTACAACCGGAACCATAACGACGGCGGTTTCCGCCTTTTTGAGGTGGGACGGGTTTTCATCCCGCAGCCCGACGGCCTGCCCCTGGAACGGGAACTGGCTGCCGGCGTAATGTCCGGCCCCCGCTACGACGCCAACTGGCATACCGCCGGAGATCTGCTGGACTTTTACGACCTGTCGGGGGCATTCACCGCCGCCCTGGAAAGGATGGGCATCGCCGCCTCATACGAAGCCGGCGATAACCCCCTCTTTCATCCCGGCCGCGCCGCGCGCATCAGCGCCGCCCGCATCAGCGCCAGCGGAACCGCGCCGGCCGGCATCGGCATCATCGGCGAACTGCACCCCGATGTCGCCGCCGCTTTTGACCTGGGCGAAGCCCCGGCGGTCTATTTTGAGCTGCGGCTGGACGATTTGCTGCGTGTATGGGCTGATGATGCTTCGTCCGAAAATCGTTTCCGTCCCCTTTCCCGCTTCCCCTCGGCCAACCGCGATCTGGCCCTGCTGGTTCCCGGCGCAACGCCGGCGGCGCGGGTGCAGCAACTCATTGAACGGGTGCGACTGGTGGAACGCGCCGAACTCTTTGATGTCTATGCGGGCGAAAACCTGCCGGCCGGTATGCGCTCGCTGGCCTTCCGCATCCGCTTCCGCGCCCCCGACCGGACGCTGACCGCGGACGAAGTGAACCGGGCCCTGAACGGTCTGACGCGGGCTTTGGAACGCGAAGCGGGGGCTGCGGTGCGGAGCTGAACCGGCTCGTACCGGAAGCCGTCGCTATGGAAACCGAAAATCAATTGGAATCTGTTAGGATGGTCGGGATTGATCGAAACCCCGCGCCAGCTCCCCATATCCATACGGACGACTGCATTATGACTACCACTCACCAGCGCTCCCCGACCCGCCGCCACGTCCACGACGCCCACGGCGACGGCGACCACGAAAGCGTCCACGACCACACTCCCCGGCACAGCGGCCACGGCGCCGACCACGGCCACCATCGCCACCACCGGCCCGGCGGCCATGCCGACGAGGATCTGCTGGAAGTGGAGGACGCCTTCGCCCGCATCATCGCCCATTTTGCGCCCCTGGATGCGGTGGAACTGCCCATTTCGGAATGCCTGGGCCTGGCCCTGGCCGAAGCCGTCCTTTCGCCGCTGAACCTGCCGCCCCTGGACAACTCGGCAATGGACGGCTACGCCGTGCGCCACAACGATATTGCCGGCGCCGACGCCGCGCCGCCGTCCCTTGCGGTTATCGCCGCCGTGGCCGCCGGGCAGGTTCCCGACCGTTCCGTCGCCCCCGGCGCCGCCATCCGCATTATGACCGGCGCGCCGGTGCCCGACGGCGCGGATACGGTCATCCCATTTGAGGAAACGGACGAGCTGGAACGCCGCGCCGCCGGAACGCCGCTGGACCAAATCGTCATTCGCAAAGCCCTGCCCCGGGGCAGCAACGTGCGCCCCGCCGGCGAGGACGTGCGCGCCGGCATGGAAGTGCTGCCGGCCGGCGCTCCGGTTCGCCCCGCCGAGGCCGGCGTGCTGGCGTCCCTGGGCCTGGGCGCCGCCCGTGTCATCCGCCGCCCCGTAGTCGCCATCCTGTCCACTGGCGACGAACTGACGCCCGTAGGAGAACCCCTCGCTCCCGGACATATCTACGACAGCAACGGCGCCGGCCTGGCCGCCGCCGTAACCGTCGCCGGCGGCGTTCCCCAAGTCATCGGCATCGCGCGGGACAACCTGGACGACCTGCACCGCTGCATTGACGCCGCCGCCGGCGCCGACCTGCTGGTAACCTCCGCCGGCGTTTCCAAAGGCGACTACGATATGGTCAAGGATGTGCTGGAGCAGCGGGGCGATATGAACTTCTGGTCGGTGCGGATGCGCCCGGCCAAACCCCTGGCCTTCGGCCTGCTGCGCCGCGATGGCCGCCCGCCGCTGCCCTTACTGGGACTGCCGGGCAACCCGGTCAGCGCCCTGCTGGCCTTCGAAATGTTCGGCCGGCCGGCCATCCGCCGGATGCTGGGACGGGATCTGCTGGCGCGCCCCGCCGTTGAGGGCATCCTCACCGGCCCGATTTTCAACAACGACGGCCGCCGGGTGTACGCGCGGGTGTCGGTAGAACGACGCCACGGCGCCTGGTACGCCACCCCCACCGGGCCGCAGGGTTCCAACATTCTGACCTCCCTGTCCCTGGCCAACGGGCTGGCCGTCTGCCCCGCCGATCTGCCGCGCAAAGACGCCGGGCAGGCCGTCAAAATCATTATGCTGGACTGGAACGAGGAGGTTGACCTGTGACCACCGCAACCGCAGTTGCCGCCAACAGCCCGCTGGCCGATTTGGAGTACCGCTTCAGCCTGGAGCGGCTGGATCAGCTCAACCGGGATCCGGCGCCGCTCCTGCTGGCGCGTCTCACCCCGAACTGCCCATCCTACGGTATGCGACCAACCGCAGTCGCCGACCCGTCCCGGCTGGTCAACGAAATCAGCTCCCGCTGCGCCGATGACGATACTTACATCCGCAGCGCCCTGCCCTTGCAGGAAATCGTCTTTCGCACCCTGCTGCTCAACGGCGGCGCGGCGATCACCCTGGCGGAACTGCACCAGGAGCTCACCGAGCGCTGGTCCACCCAAGTTCGCCCCATCACCGTTACCATGGCGGGCTTGAAACGAATCCTGGACAGCGACGAATTCTACGGCTTTGCCCTCGTTCCGCCCCCGGAACCGGAACCCGAGCCTGCCCCGGAACCGGCGCTGGTCGCATACGACCTGCCGGCGCTGGCGCCGTACGGCTTGGCCCCGTCCGGGCTGACCCCGTCCGGGCTGCCCTCGTCCGACGAAGCCCCGTTCGCGCCGGACGAACCGGACGAAGTTCCCGACTTCATCATTGCCGCCGCCTATCGCCAGGATGACGACGATGATGACGATGACGACGACATCTTTGAGGATGACGACGACCTCGAGGAGGACGATTAGCCCGGAAACTTTCCGGGGGGCGGCGCCAGCCGGCCGCCCCTTGCCGGCCCGGCCGGATTTCACCCCATAGACCCCATAGAGCGAGGACACGATGCGCTTTGGTTCCTTCGTTTTTCCCGTCAGCCACCATCCCGAACGCGACGCCGCGGTTATTGACAGTACCCTGGAGGAGATACTGCTGGCCGAGCGCATCGGGATGCACTCGGTGTGGCTAACCGAGCATCATTTTGACGGGGCGGCGGCGCACGCCGATCCGCTGGTGCTGGGCGCTGCGGTGGCGGCCCGCACCGCCCGCATCAAAATCGGGTTCGCGGTGGCCGAACTGGCCTTTCACCACCCCGTGCGCCTGGCCGTGCAAACCGCCCTGCTGGACAATTTGAGCCACGGACGCCTGATTGTCGGCACCGGACGCGGTTCCGCCTACAACCACTACGAATATCTCGGCTTTGGCATCACTATGGCCGACGGTATCGCCCGGCTGGACGAAGCGGAGGAATTGCTGGTCAAAGCCTGGACGGGGCAGGATTTGCACCATCAGGGCCAGTTTTGGGAAGTAAAGTTTCCCCAACTGCGGCCCCGTCCCTACCAGCAGCCGCACCCGCCGCTGATCCGGGCCTGCATCAGCGCCGCCTCGGTCATTAATATGGCGCGCATCGGGCGTCCGGTAATGATTGGCGTACAGACCCTGCCCACACTGCAAGAGCGTCTGGACAGCTACCGGGAGACGATGCTGACCGCCGGCTTCGGCGCGCCTCAAACGGAAGCGGCGCTGGATCGTTGCTGGGCCTCGCGCGACCTGTTCATCGCGGACAGCTATGACGAAGCGCTGGAAATCGCCTCGGCCGGGTTTGAACGGGAACGCGTCCACTTCCGCCGGGCCCGGGAGCTGTACAACCCCGGCGGATTTCCGCCGCCGGATCCAAACCGCCCGCCCCCGGCCGGCGAGGTTCTGGAGCACGCTTTCATCCTCGGCACGCCGGCGCAGGCCGCGGAACAGATCGCCGAGATGCGCGACATCGGCGTCCGCAACCTGATGCTGAAGCTGAATGTAGGCGAAATGGACACCGGGCAGGTGCAGAAGTCAATGCGGCTGTTTGGCGAAAAGGTGCTGCCCCATTTCGTCTGACGCCGGGGCGCAACCACGCCGGGCGCATCAGGCATAGGCGGAAAGCAGGGGCCCCACGGGCAGCTCCAAATCGGGGAAAGCGGCCGGCGTAAGCGTGTCGTCCAACCCCGGCCGGCTGATCTCGGTGTAGCGACCGTTTTCCGGTTGGGTATAAACCTCAACCGCCCGCCGCCTTTCCCGCGCCACCGCAATCCAGACTTCGGGGATGCCGGCGCGGGCGTAAGCCGGCAGCTTTTCGTAGCGGTCATACCCAACGGAGCTGTCGGCCACCTCAATCAACAGCAGCGCATCGTCGGGGCCGGGCATTCCGGTTTCGTAAAAGTCGGCGCGCTCCCGCAGCAGCATTACATCCGGTTGCGGCACGCTGTGTTCGCTCAGCCGCAACGGGCCCTGCACCCGCACAATAGCCCGGTCTCCGACGGATTGAACCATTCGCTTAGTGAATCGGTCCACGGTTGCGGCGTGGCGGTTGCCAATGGGGGCCATCTCAACTATCACTCCGTCCAGCAGCTCCACCCGGTCATCCCGGGTCAGGATGCCGGCCTCGGCCATGGCATAGTATTCATCAACCGTGAACCGTCGCGGTTCGGCCAAAGTTGCCATTGTGAACCTGCCTTGTGAACTTGTCTTGTGAAACTGCCGGAAGGGGCGGCAACGCCCCGCGCCCGAAGGCGGCGCGGGCGGGCGGAATGCCCGGCGCGCCAGGCAACGTCGCCTGACGATGCTAAAGCGACCGCACCATCGCGTCCAGCCGTTCCAGCGCCTTGCTGATGTTTTCGGGGCTGTTGGCGTAGGAAAGCCGCACATAGCCCTCGCCGTATTTGCCGAAAGCGGCGCCGGAGAGAATGGCCACGCCGGCCTCCTGCATCGCCCGCTGCTCAAACTCGGCGCTGGTCAGGCCGGTGTCCTTGATGCTGGGGAAAGCGTAAAAAGCCCCCTCCGGTTCCGGGCAGTTGATGCCGGGAATGGCTTGCAGCCCGTCGGCGATCAGCCGGCGGCGGCGGGCGAACTCGGCGGCCATCGCCTGCACTTCATCCTGCGGCCCGTCCAGGGCGGCCACACCGGCGATCTGGCTGAACGACGCGGCGCAGGATACGCTGTTGGTCGCCAGCCGGGAAATGTGCGGAACCAGCTCCTCCGGCATAATGCCGTAGCCCAGTCGCCAGCCCGTCATCGCGTAGCTCTTGGAAAACCCGTCCAGGATTATGGTGCGGTGGGCCATCCCCGGCAGGGCGGCAATGCTGTAATGCTCGCCGGTGTACAGAATGTCCTTGTAGATTTCGTCGGACATCACATACAGATCCGGGTAGGAACGCGCCACCTCGGCCACGGTTTCCAGCTCGTCCCGCGTGAGGGCGGAACCGCAGGGATTTTCGGGGGAATTGAGGATGAGCAGCCGGGTGCGCTCGTTGACCAGTTCCGGCAGCAGGGACAGGTCGGGATGGTAGGCCCGTTCCTCCAGCAGGCGCATCGGCACGGCTTTGGCGCCGCTGAATTCAATCATCGACTCGTAGATGGGAAAGCCGGGGTTGGGGTAGATGACCTCGGCGCCGGGTTCCGCCAGGGCCAACAGCGCGTAGAACATAATGGGCTTGGCCCCGGGGGTAACCACAACCTGCTCCCAGTGGGTGTCAATGCCCCGCACTTCGCGGCTGTTGCGGGCCACGGCCTGCCGCAGTTCCGGCAGACCGGGCGTAGGGCCGTAGTGCGTGTAGCCGTCTTGCAGAGCCTTGACGCCGGCCTGGACAATGTGTGCCGGGGTCTCAAAATCGGGCTCCCCGATTTCCAGGTGGATGATTTCGCGGCCCTGAGCTTCCAGGGCGCGGGCCCGCGCCAGCACTTCAAAAGCGGATTCGGTGCCCAGACGGCTCATTCGGGTGGCAACAGTCATAGCGTCATTCCTCAAAAACGGCGTTGACGGAACCGGGTTGATGAAACCGGGTTGACGGAACCGGATTGGCCGGTTGGCGCATCAGCCGGCCGGCCGCAGTCAGATTACCACATCTGGCCCCCGGCGGGCCGCATTGGCGAAAGGCACAGCAACAGCCGGCCGTTTCAAACCGGCTCCATATACCGGCGTCGGCCATCGCCCGCTGGCCCTCCTTCCGGCAGTCCCCAGCCCGCGACCTCTTTGTAGTTGCCGCGCAGTTTTATTGTAGGTGGCGCTGCTGCCCACCCTGAACTCTGCCAGCGGTCACGCGCGCGGAGGCACACCAAAGGGGCGAGGTACACCAAACCGGACGGGCGGCTATAATCCGTCCTGCCTTGCCGCTGGCCCGCCTTGCCGAAAGATACCCGATAGAAGGATACCCGATATGAGCGTTTTCGCAACCACCCGGCAACCAAAATCCGCGCGCTGTCCCCTCCCGGAATGGCCGCTGCCGCTCAACCAGCCCAATGTCTGCGACGGGCTTGACCTGCTGGCCCGGCTGGAGCCGCAATCGGCGCCGCTATGCATCTTTGACCCGCAGTACCGGGGAATACTGGACAAAATGCAGTACGGCAATGAAGGCGTCAGCCGGGGCCGCAGCCGCAGCAGCCTGCCCCAGATGTCCGAGGCTGCCATAGCCCGGTTCATTACCGGCATCGCCGCCGCCCTCGCCCCCTCCGGCCATCTGTTCCTCTGGGTGGACAAATACCACCTCTGCGCCGGCGTAGGCCACTTGCTCAATCCCGCCGGGCTGGAGACGGTTGACCTGGTCACCTGGGACAAGGGCAAGCTGGGCATGGGCTATCGCACCCGGCGGCGCAGCGAGTACCTGATCATCGCCCAAAAGCCGCCCAAGCGGGCCAAAGGCGTCTGGCAGCGCCACGACATACCCGATGTCTGGCCGGAAAAGACCGCCGGCAATCTGCATACCCACGCCAAGCCCGTGCGCCTGCAAGCGGCGTTGATCGAAGCGGTAACGGATCCCGGCGACGTGGTTCTGGATCCGGCCGCCGGCAGCTACTCTGCCCTGTCAGCGGCGCGCGCCGCCGGGCGCAACTTTCTGGGCTGCGATATTATAGAATGGCCCTGCGCCGGAACAGACCATAGCGGCGCCGGCTCGATGCTGTAACGGCATCCCGCCGCAACGCCGCCCAGGACACCCGATGCGACTGCCCTGTACGGGCGCGCCCCAAACTTGACAGCCGGCGCGCGCCGCAATAAAATGGTTCGCCGTTTGGGAGTTTGCCAAAATGGACTATGCAATCATCAAAACGGGCGGCAAGCAGTACCGCGTCTCGCCGGGCGATGTGCTGGACGTAGAACTGCTGGACGCCTCCGCAGGAACCACCACTGCCCTGGACGACGTCCTCGCCGTTTCCCGCGACGGGCAGGTGCGCTTCGGCGCGCCCACCGTCCCCGGCGCGCAGGTCATCGCCGAAGTGCAGTCCCACTACAAGGACCGCAAGGTCATCGTGTACAAGTACAAGGCCAAAACCCGCTACCGCCGCAAGCGCGGGCATCGCCAGCAGTACACCCGCATCCGCATCCAGGACATCCAGACCGGAGGGTAGCAAAATGGCCCACAAAAAAGCCGGCGGCAGCACCAACAACGGCCGCGACAGCAACGCCAAACGACTCGGCGTCAAACGCTATGGCGGCCAGCGCGTCACCGGCGGCTCCATCATCGTCCGCCAGCGCGGAACCCGCATCCGCCCCGGCGTCAACGTGGGTATGGGCCGCGATTACACCCTGTTCGCCAAAATCGACGGCCAGGTCACCTACGAATGGGCCGCCAAAGGCCGCCGCCGGGTCAGCGTCTATCCCCATACTCCCGCCAATGCCCTGGCCGCCGCCGCCTAGCCTGGCGCGCTCCGCCGGACAACCGGGGACGGGGCGGGACGGGAAAGGAAAGGGAATCATCAATGAAAGCCGAAATCCATCCCCGCTACTTCAGCGCCACCGTAACCTGTTCCTGCGGGAATGTGTTCCAGACCGGCGCCACCAAGCCCGAACTGCGCGTGGAAATCTGCGGCAAATGCCACCCCTTCTACACCGGCTCCCAGCGCATCGTGGACACCCAGGGCCGCATTGAGCGCTTCAGCCGTCGCTTCAATCTGGACGGGTAAGATGCTCCGCCTCGTCCCCAAGTAGCCCCACGGGAGCCGGCGCCGACGCCGGTTCCCGTTTTGCTATGCGCCGTTGCCCGATGCTATTGCCCCGATGCCGTTGCCGATGCCCCTGCCGATAGATGACAATTCCGATGCCGCGCTATGTCCCCCGAACCGTCCGCGAATACGGGCGCATCTACCTGGCGCAACGCCTGGCCGAACACGGCTGGCAGTGTTTCATCGCCCGGCGCAGCCCCAACGAGGACGAGGCAATCGCCGGCATCCCCGAATCGCAACGGGAAGTCCGCCTCAAGTTCCATGCCCAGGAACGCTGCCAGGCGGTGCGGTTCTACGACCGCGCCAGCCTGGACTGGGCATGGGACTATCTGGTCATCAGCGCCGGCATCCTGGACGCCGCGCCGGTGACCTATATCCTGTCGCCCGATGAGGTACGCGCCCCCGGCCGGCTGGAGGAGGAGTACGACGGAGCGCTCTGGCTGCAACCGGCGGTTTTCACAGCGGACGATTTCAGGGAAGCATGGCACAAACTGACTCCGACCACGACCACCGGCGCGACCCCGGCGTGACCGGCCGCCAGCCGCCAGCCGCCGCGTCCGTTCCCGCGCCTCTGCCCAACCGTCCTCTCTACGGCGGGCAGGCCGTGATCGAAGGCGTAATGATCCGCGGCGCGCGACATTACAGCCTGGCCGTGCGCCGCCCCGACGGCGCCATTTTCTGCGCCACCGAACCCGTCAGCAGCCGCTTCTCCGGCCGGGCCCGCCGCATCCCCTTCCTGCGCGGCGTGCTGATACTGGCCGAAACCCTCTGGCTGGGAATGAAATCGCTGCAACGCTCCGCCGTTATCGCCGCCGAGGAACCGGCGGCATCGTCCGCCAGCTCCACCGACGCCGCCAACTCCGGCGCCCCCGCCCATCCCGTTGCCGCCGGCGACGCTGGTGGCCCTGCCACCGCCGCCCGCGCCCCTCAAGCGGAAATCAGCAACTGGGCAATGGCCCTGACCATCGCCATCGCGCTGCTGTTCGGCATCGGCATCTTTCTCATCCTGCCGCTGCTGGCGGTGCGCCTGATTGACCCGTTCCTGGCCTCGTCCGTCGTCAGCAACCTCATTGAGGGCGTCATCCGGCTGGCGATACTGGTGGGCTACGTCGCCGGCATCTCGGCAATGAAGGACATCCGCCGCGTCTATGCCTATCATGGCGCCGAACATATGGCGGTGCATACCTACGAAGCCGGCCAGCCCCTGACGCCGGACAATGTGCGCCGGCATCCCACGCCCCATCCCCGCTGCGGCACGGCGTTTCTGCTGACGGTGGCGGTAGTCTCGGTTCTCGTATTCGCCCTGCTCGGCCGCCCCGACCTGGAATGGCGCATCCTGTCGCGCATCGCCCTGATTCCGGTAGTGGCGGCGGTGAGTTACGAAATCATACGCTTTGCCGGCGCCCACCGCCGCGCCTGGTTCGGGCAGGCGCTGGCCGCGCCGGGACTGCTCCTGCAACGCATCACCACCCGCCGGCCGGACGACGGGCAGATTGAGGTCGCCATCGCCGCAATGGCCGCCGCCCTGGCCGCCGACGGCAACGCGCCGCCGGGCGGCGCTGATGGTCTGGCCGGAACGGATGACGGTCAGACCGGATAATGGGCAGCCCGGCTGACCGGCCCGGGGCTGTTGCGGTCGGAGCGCTATACTATGCCGCGCAGGCCCAATCCGCGCCAGTCATTGCCAGTCATTATCCGCCGCCGCTATGCCCGCCGATTTGCTGAACCCCGCCGCCCCCGTCGGGAGCCAAACCGCCGCTGCCGCCGCCTCGGCCCGGGGCCGGCCGGCCTATCGCCGTATCGTCGTCAAGGCCGGCACCAACTACCTCGCCGGGGACAACTCCGCAGGCGGCCCCGACGCCGGCGTGCTGGCCGACCTGGCCCGGCAAGTTGCCCGCCTGCGTACCCATTGCGATGTCCAGATGCTGCTGGTCACCTCCGGCGCCATCGCCGCCGGCCGCCAGGTCTTGGCCGAAACCGTCAACCTGCCCGATGTCCCCGACATTCCCACCCGGCAGACCCTCGCCGCCCTGGGGCAAAGCCGCCTGATGCGCGCCTACGCCGACCTGTTCGCCGACCACGGCGTCAATGTGGCCCAGGTGCTGCTCACCGTCAACGATATGGCGCAACGCCAATCCTACCTGGACATCCGCAACACCCTGTCGTCCCTGCTGGACCTGGGCGTCATCCCCATCCTCAACGAAAACGATGTGGTCGCCTCCGATGAAATCGGCGAGGTTTTCGGCGACAACGACCGCCTTTCCGCCCTCATTGCCGCCCTCATTGACGCCGACCTGCTGATTATCCTGTCCGATGTGGACGGCCTGTACACTGCCGACCCCAAAACCGACCCGTCCGCAACCCCCGTCCCCGTGGTTGATTTCGTTGACGACCGCATTTCGGCCATGGCCGGCCGGCATAGCAACGCCTGGGCCCGGGGGGGTATGCCCACCAAGCTGGACGCGGCCCGTCTGGTGACCACCTCCGGCATCGCAATGCTCATCTGCCGGGGCCGCAGCCCCGACGCCGTGCTGCGCGCCGCCGCCGGCGAACCCGTGGGCACTTACTTCAAGCCCGCCGCCAGCAAGCTGGAAGCCCGCAAGCGCTGGATGCTTTCCCGCGTGGGCGACAGCGACTGGGGGCAGGTCATCGTGGACGATGGCGCTGTGGCCGCCCTGCGGCGGCACGGCGTCAGCCTGCTGCCTGCCGGCGTCCGCCGCGTGGCGGGCGATTTCGCGCGCGGCGATGTCATCTACATCAGCGACGACGCCGGCAACCACATTGCCTGCGGCATCGCCAACTACCCGGCCGGCGATGTGGCCCGCATCCGAGGCCGGCGCTCCGGCGACATCGTCGCCGCCCTCGGCTACCACTACGGGGACGAAGTGGTGCACCGGAACAATATGGTTCTGCTCTAGCCGACAGGAAGGTCCGGCGGGTTTGCGCGCCCCGGTCGCCGCGCGAAGCCCTCGGCAAACGCCGTAAAGCGTTCCAGCGTTACTTTGGTCAGCGTCATAGCAAGCCTCAAACCGGCGCCAGCGTGTCCGTATTGCCCCAGTATAGCGGAACCATCCCGCCCGCGGGGCGCCGGCAGATCGCCAATACTCCCATCCCACGACTGCGCCGGCAACGCCGCCGGCTAGGCCAGCCGGAACCGCTTGAACGCCTCCGCATATTCCACCCCGATGACCCCGCCGTTCCGCCGCCACACATCCTTCAGATACCCTCCCACCACATCCGCGTCCCCGGTCACCTGGCTGCGATGGGCCTGCAACGCCGCAATCGCCGTCTCAAAATGGTCGCTGATGTCCACATACCGGTCGGGATGCGGATGCCCCATAATCCACACCTCCCGCACCTTGTGGGGCGGCAGGCCCTCATCCTCAAGCAGTTCCGGAAAAGTCAGCCGGTCCCGCGCCGCCGGAAACGCCGCCGCCAGGGCCGCCTCCCCCGCCGCCAAGTGATCCGGGTGGTCAATATACCCGTTATGCCCGAAGTTGCGGACGGGGTTCATGCACACCAGTATGTCCGGCCGGCCCTGGCGTATGGCCCGCGCCACATCCTTCCGCAGCCCCAGCGTGGCCTCCAGATAGGCGTCCGGGTAGCCCAGGAATATGACCTCCGACAGGCCCAGAATGCGCCCGGCCTCCCTCTGCTCCCGTTCCCGGATTTTGACCAGCCTTTCGCCGGTCATCGCCGGGTCGTCGCTGCCCTTGCTCCCGTCGGTGCAGAGGACATACCGCACATCCCAGCCGCTGGCGCACCACCGCGCCACCGTCCCGCCGCAGCCCCATTCGGCGTCGTCCGCGTGAGCCGCTACTACCATCGCCCGGCCCAGGCCGTCCTCGTCAAAACCTGTGGTCATACCCAAATCGCTCCTCAATCGCTCCCCGGTCGCTCCCCGGTCGCTCCCCGGTGTAAAATCAGCGCTTACCCGGCGCCCCGCCGTCGCTGGCGCGGCGTGCGGAAATGCAGGATGAAGCCCAGCAATGCTCCCAGCAGGGCTACCACGGCGCCCATGGCAAAGGCCCATTTCAGCGTCTGCGTAGCGTCGGCAATGGGGCCGGCTATGGCCGGCGACACCGTAGTGCCGATGCTGGCGCCCATCCCGATCAGCCCGAAGGCCGCCGGCACCATCGCCGCCGGCACATAATCGCCAGCCGCCGCCGCGCACAGGGCAATGGCCGCCCGCAGGGTAATGCCGGTCAGCAGCGACGCCACCACGAATGCCGCCAGGTCGGGCCAGAGCCAGAACAGCGCGTTGCTGGCCGCCTGGATCAGAAAAACGCCGGCATAGACCGTGCCACGCCCCATCCGGTCGGACAGCGTCCCCGGAACAATGGTGCTGGCAATGCCCAGAATGCCTACGGTGGTAAAGAGCGCCCCCACCGTGCCCACCGCCACATTGTGCTCCAGACCCAGATAGGCCCCGTACGCGGAGGTAAAGATGCCCTGCACAAACCCCGAACAGATCGCCATCGTGGTGACCAGCCACACATAGGGGTTGGTGTACACTTCCGCCGGCCAGGAGCCGGCGCCGCCGGCGGGCCGGGCCGGCCCCCGGCGTCCGGCGGCCGGACGGCGGCCCGGCGCCGTAGGCGGCGCGGCGCGCAGGAAACCCCAGCTGAGCAGCCCTCCGGCCAGGCTGAACAGGCTCAACAGATACCAGAGATAACGCCAGGCGTCCGCCCCGAAATACCGGTCCAGCGGCGGCGTCAGGATGCCGGTCATAATGATGGCGAAACTGCCGCCGGCCGTAGCGATGCCCGTTGCCGTCCCTCGGTCGGATGCCCCGAACCAGGGCAGCAGCAGCCCCATCATCGGCACCAGCGCCGACGCCGAAGCCCCGCCGATGACAATCATCGCCGCCAGGGCCGTCCAGTAGTTGGGCGACCACCCCAGCAGCGCCATGGCCGCCGCCGAAACCAGCAGGCTGCCTATCGTCATCCAGCGACCGCCGTAGCGGGACGCCAGCGCGCCCGCCGCTGCCGCCGTCACCATCCGCGCCAGAAACAGGCTGGCTACCAGGACAAAAGTCTCGGTGTAGGACAGCGCGAAACTGGCCTTCATCCCCGGCACCGTCAGTGCCTGCACATACTGGGAAAATCCGACGACCAGATTGACGGCTACCCCCACCGCCAGGGTAACGGCAGCGTAGGTGCGAATCCAGGCCGGTTTAAGGACGGCGGGAATGATAGCCATACAGCGGCAAAAGGGAATCCGGGACGATACCTTCGGGGCGGCGGTCATCATACCATACCCGGCGCCCCGGCCGGCTTGCCCGCGCCAACCGGATTTACCTGCTAAAATAGCCCCATCACCATCACAATTACCATCGCCGCCACGCTGGAAATGCCAGGCTGAAAAACGATGACCACCGCAGTACTCCCGGAACGGACGGCCCCGGCACCGTCCGTAGCCCCGGCTGACTATGACGACCGCATTGCCGACGGATACGGCGCCGCCACCGCCGAGCCGGAAGTGGGCTGCTTTTTGCTGCCCCTGTCCGAATTCGGCATGGCGCCGGACCGCCCCGACCTGGACCAGTGGCTGGAAGCTTTTAGCGCCCGCAACGCCGAGTGCGGTCTCTTTGAGATTACCGCCGCAGGAGAACTGAAAATTATGCCCCCTACAGGCATCCCCGGATACTGGTAAGTGAGCGAAGGTAGCGTTTCTTTTTAGGTGGTTTAGTTATAAGATGGAGGTACAATTTCCACCCCACCTCCCACTGGAGATGCGTCGCTATGGAACTCCTACACCACCTGGAAACCCGACTGGAACGCCAAATCCCCGCCCAACTGCAAGCCGCCCTCCAACAAACCCTGGACGACTACCAGCCCCTCTGAGACCATTGCCGCCTGGCCATACATCGCCATCACCGCTACGCCCGCGCCATTGCCGCCAGCTACGGCGAAGTCCGCCGGCAAATCCCCATGTTCCGCTGCGGGCAGTGTCGCCGTATGGCCGGCACTATGACGCTACCGGGCGATGAAATGCGCCACCAGCGGTTTTCCAAAAAAACCGTGACATCGCCATCAGTCTAGCCGTGCGGCGAGGCATCGGACAACGTCGCGTTTGGAGCGGCGCAATCGGGAGTTGCGGCGGGAGCAGTTGGGGACGGTATGGGTGGACAGAGCACAACCTACTGGCGCTGCTGCCAGAGCAGTGCTTGATCAACGAAGCTACCCAAAACGAAACGCTACCCAAAATTGGCGGCGCCTCGTTTCCATATCATTTTGAGGATGAAGCGAAACGCCGCCGGATCCGGCCACACGGCTACAAAGCCGCGGCGCCGGCCGCCGCGCACTGTTCGTCCTCCTCGCTGGTGCCGCCGCCCACGCCGCAGGCGCCCACTACGGCGCCATTCTGGACTACCGGCACCGCGCCCTGTCCCAGTATCATTTCGGAACCGGAGCGCTGCCGGATGCCGGCCGGGGTGGGCGCATCGGCGCGGGCCTGCATCTCGCCGCTGGGGCGACCGAAAGCGGAGGAGGCCACAGCCTTGCCCTGGCATCCGTAGGCGGAGGCCCAGATGGCGCCGTCCATACGCTGGAGGCCGATGAGACGCCCGCCGGCGTCCACTACCGCCACGCTGATTTTGATGTCCAGTTCCTCGGCTTTGGCGATGGCCGCCGCCATAATCCGGTTGCTGTCCGCCAGTGTCAACGCCATTTTCGATTGCCTCCTGATTGTTTTCCGCTTGTCTGCTGGGGGCGACCGCCGGGGCCGGCGCCGCGCCGCTACATAATATGCCCCGCCGGGGCCGGGCGCAAGGCGGGCGGCGGCCTGCATTTTCGGCGCGCCCGGGTTGCGGCGCCGGCGGCAGCCTGACCGCGTCAAGCCCGGCATCCTTAAGTTGACATCGCGCCCCGCCGGGTTATGATGATGGCGCGGCCAGCGTCTGTTGCGCCACCGATACTACACCGAACACTACAACACCGACAGCGCACCGGCGCATCCCGGGGCGGCGGCGCGCCGCGCCGTTGGAGCAGAGCATAACCCGTGCAGCGTTACATCTTTGTCCGCGTTTTGCAGACCATCGTGGCCCTGTGGGCGGTCAGCGTCATCGTCTTTGCCCTGGCGCGGGTTACCGGCAACCCCCTGGACACGCTGTTGTCTTTTGAGGCCACCGCCGAGGACCGGGCGCTGGTCGCCGCCGCCTGGGGGCTGGACCGGCCGTTGCACATCCAGTATTTCGCCTTCATCGGCAACGCCTTGCGCGGCGAATTCGGCGAATCCTTCAAGTGGCGCCGTTCCGCCCGCAGCCTGGTGGTGGACCGTCTGCCGGCCACGCTGGCGCTGGCCGGCCTGGCCATTGCCATCGCCACCCTCATTGCCGTTCCGGTGGGAGTCATCACGGCGGTCAAGCGGGATTCCATATACGACTACGGCGGCAAGGCGCTGGCGCTGATTGGGCAGGCGGCGCCCCCCTTCTGGGTGGGCCTGGTGCTGATTTGGGTTTTCGGCGTAGCGCTGGATCTGGTGCCGACCTCCGGGCGCAGCGGCGGGGCATCCTACATCCTGCCCGCCGTTTCCCTGGGGCTGTTCTGGGTGGCGGCGCTGATGCGGCTCATCCGCTCGTCAATGCTGGACGCTTTGGACAGCGAATATGTCAAACTGGCCCGGGTCAAGGGCCTGCCCGAATGGAAGGTAATCTGGAAACACACCCTCCGCAACGCCGCCATTGCCCCCATCACCTATTTCGGCATCATCCTGGGTTCCCTGATGGTCGGCTCGGTGTCGATTGAAACCGTGTTCGCCTGGCCCGGCGTGGGCTTCCTCGCCTTCCAGTCCGTCCTGGCCCGGGACTTTCCCGTCATCCAAACGGTTGTGCTGCTGTTCAGCGTCATCTACATTCTCACCAACCTGGCCATAGACATCCTGTATGCCTACATTGACCCGCGCATCCGCTACGCCTGACGCCCGCTCCCGCGACGTCCGCTCCCGGCGCGGTATAGCGGTATAATGGCGGGGTGAGCGCGCAGCGGGACAAGCGGCCTCTGGTTGGCGTCGGGGTGGTTTTCATCCGCCGGGGGCGCGTGTTTCTGGCGCGGCGGCGGGGTTCCCACGGCGCGGCGGCGTGGGCATCCGCCGGCGGCCATCTGGAGTACGGGGAAACCCCGGAACAGTGCGCCCGGCGGGAGGCCGCCGAGGAGCTGGGCGTAACCGTAGGCGAACTGCGTATCCTGTGCGTCAGCAACATCCTCGCCTACGACCGCCACTATGTGGACATCGAATTTCTGGGCGATATTGGCGCCCAGGAACCCGTTCCAAATGCCGCCGACGGTTCCTTTGGCGAATACGGCTGGTTCGCCCTGGACGCGCCGCCGCAGCCGTTGTTTGAACCGATGCGCCTGGCCCTGCATAGCCTGCTTACGGGGCAATGGCATTACCTGGCGCCGCCGTTCCCCGCCGGGCCGGATGCGCCGCCTGCCGCCGGAATCGCGGAATAGCGACCGCCCCGCCGTAGCGGACGGAACGCCGTTCTGCTATAATGGGGACGGGGTAGCGGCGCAGAGCCTGAAGCTGCGTCATTATGCCGCCGAACCGGGGCCAAGGCCGGCGTTGGCATCGCCCCGGCGCGCCACAACCCGGAGACCGACCGCAGTATGACGCAGCAGACAACATTGCCCGCCAACGACCTGTCGTCCGAATACACTTCCGACAACATTCAGGTGCTCAAGGGCCTGGAAGCCGTGCGCGTGCGCCCCGGAATGTACATCGGCAGCACCGGCGTGGACGGCCTGCACCATCTCATCAAGGAATTGCTGGACAACGCGGTGGACGAGGCCCTGGCCGGCCACTGCGACCGCATTGACCTCCGCATCGCCAAAGACGGGGCGGTCAGCGTGTCCGACAACGGACGCGGCATTCCGGTGGACGTTCACCCCGAAACGGGCGTTTCCGGGCTGGAAACGGTGATGACCACCCTGCACGCCGGCGGCAAGTTCGACGGCGCCGCCTACAAGGTATCCGGCGGGCTGCACGGCGTGGGCGCTTCCGTGGTCAACGCCCTGGCCGCCAGCCTGCACGCCGAGGTCTGCCGCGGCGGCCTGCGCTACACCCAGGACTACGCGCGGGGCATACCCACCTCCGAACTGGTGACGCACCAGAAAGTGCGGCGGCAAGGCACCACCGTCTCCTACTATGCCGACCCGGAAATTTTCCCCGAAATCAGCTACGACTTCGGACGCCTGGTGGCCCAGCTCCGGCAGACGGCCTACCTCAACAAGGGGCTGGAAATCCGCCTGACCAGCGAATTCCACGAACAGGAGCGCAACGGCGACATTGAACGCGGCTTTTTCTTTGACACCGGCGTAGCCAGTATGGTGCGGAACATCAACCGCAAGCGCAATGTGGTGATGCCAGCCCCCTTTTATTACCAGCGCATCGCCGAGGACGCCGATGTGGAAGTGGCGTTCCAGTATCACCACACCGACGGCCACGACAACCTGGCCTCCGACGAGCGCACTTTCGCCAACTGCATCCTGACGCCGGAGGGCGGCACCCACCTGGCGGGTTTCCGCTCGGCGCTGACCCGCGTGCTCAACGACTACGCCCGCAAGCAGAATTACTTCAAAGACGCCAAGGACTCCTTCAGCGGCGATGACACCCGCGGCGGCCTGGTGGCCGTGGTCAGCGTCAAGCTGGGCGACCCCCAGTTTGAGGGGCAGACCAAGAACAAGCTCAGCAACCCCGAAGTCCGCAGCCGGGTGGAAGCGGCCACCGGAGAGGGTCTGGCCCGCTTTCTGGAGGAAAACCCGGCCGCCGCCAAGGGCATAATGGAGAAGGTGCAGACCAACCACGCCGCCCGGGAAGCCGCCCGCCGGGCCCGGGACCTGGTGCTGCGCAAAAACGCCCTGGACGGGTCATCCCTGCCGGGCAAGCTGGCCGACTGCTCGGAACGGGATCCCGCCAAATCGGAGCTGTACATCGTAGAAGGCGAATCCGCCGGCGGCTCCGCCAAAATGGGCCGCGACCGCCAGTTCCAGGCCATCCTGCCCCTCAAGGGCAAGATCCTCAATGTGGAACGCTTCCTGGACAAGGTGGAACGCATCTTGAGCCACGAGGAAATCCGCGCCATCATCTCCGCCGTGGGCACCGGCGAGGGCGAAGCCTTTGACCTCGCCAAACTGCGCTATCACCACATCATCATTATGACCGACGCCGACGTGGACGGCTCCCACATCCGCACCTTGATACTCACCTACTTCTACCGGCGGATGCGCCCGCTCATTGAGGAAGGCTACCTCTACATCGCCCAGCCGCCTTTGTACCGCGTCCAGCGCGGGCGCAGCATTGCCTACGCCTACACCGAGGACGAAAAGGAAGGCTTGATCAAGCGGATGTCCACGCCCCGTTCCGAACCCACGGTGCAGCGCTACAAGGGCCTCGGCGAAATGAACGCCGACCAGCTGTGGGAAACGACAATGGATCCCGTGGCCCGCAAAATGCTCAAGGTGTCCATAGACGCTATGGACGACGCCGACGGCATATCCGGCACCGACGAAGTCTTTGCGATGCTGATGGGCGAACAGGTGGGGCCGCGCAAGAGCTTCATCCAGAACTACGCCACGGCCGTCAAAAACCTGGACGTGTAACGGATGATTGCCGGCGCAGGGTGGTTTGGTTGGCCCGGAGACGGAAAACAGAGACGGAGATCCACCCCGATGAACGCCGATGGTCTGGAGCTGCTGATTGCCGCGGATGAGTTGCAGGCGCGCATCGCCGAGCTGGCGCAGGAAATTGACGCCGATTATGCCGACACCGGCCTGGTGCTGCTCTGCGTGCTGAAAAGCGCCGCCGTGTTCGCCGCCGACCTGCTCCGGCAGCTGCGCTGCCCGGTGCATCATATGGAGTTCCTGCGCGCCCGCAGCTACGGCGCCGGCACCGAATCCGCCGGCGCCGTGCAGGTGCAAAGCCTGCTGGAGGAACGCCACATCGCCGGCGGCCATGTCCTCATTGTGGACGACATCGCCGACAGCGGCCACAGCTGCCTGGCCGTCACCCGCTACATCCGCGCTATGGAACCGGCGTCCATCCGCTGCTGTATGCTGCTGGACAAACCGGAACGCCGCGAGGTGTCCATAGATTACCACTATGTCGGCTTCACCATCCCCAACCACTTCGTGGTGGGCTACGGCATGGATCTGGCGGAAAACTACCGGCAGCTGCCGGCCATCTACTACTTCCCCAGAGCCTAGCGGCGTAATGCGGGCCGGCCGGCCGCCGGCGCCCCGCCCGCGCCATTGGCCGGCCGGATTCCCGCCCCCCGCCCTTGCCCAAACCGCCCCGCGCTGTGCTACACTACGCCCCGCCGGAGTTGCGCCGGCCGGGCGGATGCGATAGCGCCGGCCGCCGGAACATCCGGGGCGCTAACCGGGGCGTTGCTAACCGGGGGAGCAAGGGGGCCAATGCGATGATTACTTTCAACTGCACCGTCCAGGAAGGCGTCATTCCCGATGAGCTGCGTCCTCGCCTGGCCTCGGAACTGGCCCGCATCTGCGCCGGCGTCCTGGGCGGCGACACTGACGCCGTGTCGGTGCAATTCACCGAAATACCTCACGGCTACGGCTTTCGCGGCGGCGCCATCTCCACCACTTCCGCCGTGCGCGGGCGCATACCCCCCGGCTGCGACCAGCCGACCCGCGTCCTTCTGATGCAGCGCATCTCCGATCTGTGGTACGACCTCACCGGGTGCGCCACCGACGAACTGGTCGTATCCGCCCGCGACCGCCAGACCTGACCGGACGCCGCTGTCTTGACGCCCCTGACCGGACGTCCCTGACCGGACGCCTTCGGGGGCCGGCCCCGCAATCCAAATCCGTCACCAGGAGAGTACATTATGCCGCACTACCGCTGTTTCGTTCCCCGGGACTCGGTTCCCTTTGAGCAGCGCCAGCAGGTTGCCCGGGCGTTCACCGACATCCATTGCGCCAGCACCGGCGCCCCCCGCAGCTTCGTCCATGTCACTTTCTTTGAGCAGGAAGCGGACGCGGCTTCCGAACATCCCGCGCCGTACTATGTGGATGGCGCCAACCGCGCCGGCCGCCCCGAAGCCGTCAAGCGGCAGCTGCTGGCGGACCTCACCGCCGCGTTTGGCGACATCACGGGCGTGGCGCCGGAGCAGATCGCCGGCCGCATCACCGAAAACCCCGCTTCCTGGACGATGGAAAACGGTTCGGTGCTGCCGGAGCCGGGGCAGGAAGGCGCTGAGTGGTACGCGACCGCGGCCGCCGACTAGCGCCGCGCTTGTCATCATACCGAGCCGCAGGCATCCCGCGCCGCAGTCATCCCAAACCGCAATCGTCCCGAACAACCGCTGCCCCAACCGCCAGCGCCATTTGACAATACACCATCTTATGGTGTATCTATCTGCCACTGCGCGCCACGGCCCGCGCCGGCGCCGGCAGCCTGGCCCACGGAGGAGGAAAAATGCCTGATACTTACTACGCCCGGCCCAGCAACTTCCTTTCCGACCCCCGCGACCGCACCGTTATCGTGGGGAATTCCGAGGAGGATGTGCTCCAGAAAATGTACGCCTATTTGAGCAGCCCCGAGGCTCAGGCGCGCTACCCTAATGTGGATGACCCCACGGAGCTGGAGAACAACATCCGCACCTGCATTTTCAAGAAAGGCACCAAGGCCATTCACAACCGCCCGCCGGATGCCGAACCCGTCAAGTAACCAACCCCCGCCGGCGCGCCGGCGGGAACGCCAACCCCTCGTCCCCTGTCCCCGTCCTTGTCCCTGTCCCGATGAAAGCAGGGGCGGGGGCGAGGGCGGGGGGCATTATTATGGCGCGTCCATAACCGGGCCGTCGCCCGGGCGGTATCATAATGCGCCCGCCGCCGGCCCGGCCCCACGCTGCCGCCGCTGCGCCCGGCTTTTCAAACACCCCGCCGGAGTTCCCTAACCTATGGCTGTCATCAAACCTTTCCGGGGCGTCCGCTACCGCCCCGATGCCATCGGCGGCGGCCTTTCCGCCGCAATCTGCCCGCCCTACGATATGATTGACGGGCCGCTGAAAGCCCAACTGCAACAGCGCAGCCCCTACAACGCCGTCCATCTGGAAGGCGGCGAACAGCCCGATCCCGTTGACCCGGCCGCCGGCTACCAAGAAGCCGCCGCCCGGTTCCGGCAGTGGCAAACCGACGGCGTCCTGCAACGGGACGATGCTCCGTCTTTCTATCTGATGCGCCATTCCTACGATTTTGACGGCGTACGCCGCCAGCATCTGGGCCTCTTTGCCGCCGTTCTGGTGGAGGATTACGAAGCCGGCGCCGTGCTGCCTCACGAATTCACCCGCGAGCCCGCCGTCCGGGACCGGGTTGCGCTCCTGGAAGCCGGCGGCGCCCAGTTCAGCCCCATTATGTCCCTGTACCACGATGCCGCCGGCGACCTGCGCCGCATCTGTGCTGGCGTGGTCGCCGGCCCGCCGGACGCCGCCGCCGATACCCCCGCCGGGGGCCACGCCAGCCTCTGGCGCATCACTGACGCGGGCCTACAGGCCGACATCGCCGCCGCTTTCGCGGGCCGCCCCGTTTTTTTGGCCGACGGGCATCATCGCTATGAAGCCGCCCTCCGATACCGCCGCCGGCTGCCCCCGGCGCAACAGCAGGATGAAGCCGCCGCCGGCAACTATGTAATGATGACGCTGGTGGAGTTTGACGACCCCGGCCTGCTGCTGCTGCCCTATCACCGGGTGCTTGGGGGTATGACGGCGGAACAGATGGCCGCTGTCCGGCAGCGCATCGGCGACCTTTTTGAGGTCCGCCCGCTGGACGCCGGAGCGCCCGCTTCCGATGCCGTGTCCCTGGTGGCGAAGGCCGGCGCCGATACTCTCTGCTTTGCCGCCTGCTGGGGCGACGACGCCCCGCCGGCCCTGTACACCATCCGGCCTGGCGTGGACTGGGCATCCTGGGATGAACTGGCCGTATCCGAAGCGTGGGTACTGCAAGAACGCATCCTGGCGCCCGTCCTGGGCGAGGCCCTGCCCGGCCACATTGACTACAGCCCCGACCACGAGGCGATTGTGCGGCAGGCGCGTGCCGGCGAACACCAGGCGGCCATTCTGCTCAAGCCTTTCCCGCTGGAACCTTTCCGCCGGATTGTGGGCGCCGGCCGCCGTCTGCCGCCCAAGTCCACCTTTTTCTACCCCAAGCTGCCCACCGGCCTGGTCATCAACCGGCTAGACGGCGGCATCTAGGGCGCGTGGTCAGGGCGCAAAGCTGGAGCGGGCCTGGGCGCCCCACCTGCCGTTGACGCGGGTCATAATCCAGAGGGAACGATAGGCGGCGATGGCGGCGCCGTCGGCGCGGCAGCGGGTAAATTGAATCAGAATATGGGCTTTGCTTTCCGCCTGGTGCAGAACCTCGGCGGAGTCCAGGGTGGTATGATGCCAGTCGGGGCCGGCGCGGTTGTAGAAATCCCGCAGGTAAGTGGCCTCCAGATCGTTGCGGTCGCGCCAGATGGCCACGCCGCCCCCGGAGATGCGGATGTGCGGCAAGTGCAGCAGGTCATACAGCCCATCGGCGTCGCCCGCATTCAAAGCGGCCATAAAATCGGCGATGGCCGCTATGGCGCCGCCGGACGATGGCGATGTTCGTTGCGTTTCGGTCATTGCGCGTACTCCTTTCCTCCCCTGGACTTCTTTCGCATAGACGCCTTTCGGCCCGGCGCAAACCTCTTGTGGCCCGGCGCCGGTGTCGAATATACCCCATCCCGGTGCCCAATCCGTGCTAAAATCCCCCTCCGGCAACCCATTTGGAATCAGTCAGTGACGGATTGACGGAGGATGATATGACCACCGGCGTAGCGCTGGAACGGCGGGATGCCGTTGCCATCCTGACCTTGCAGGGGCGGACCCATCTCAACCTGCTGGGGCCGGCGGTTTTTCACGACCTGCGGGAACGGGTTGAGCAGTGCGGAGCCGATGACGCCTTGCGCGCTATCATCCTGCGCGGCTCCGGGGAACGCGCCTTTTCGGCCGGCGTTGACCTGCATGAGATGAAAGACCTGACGCCGGCCACCGCCGAGCCGTTCATCCGGGCGCTGCATAACGCCGCCCGCAGCCTGCTCAACGCCCTCTTGCCCGTCATAGTCGCCGTACGCGGCCCCTGCCTGGGCGGCGCCCTGGAGCTGGCGCTGGCCGGCGACATCCGCATCGCCGCCGATGACGCCATTTTCGGTCTGCCCGAAGTGCGCGTCGGGCTGCCCTCGGTGATTGAAGCGTCCCTGCTGCCCCCCACCGTGGGGCTGGGCCGCGCCCGCCGTATGCTGCTCACCGGGGAAACCATCACCGCCGGCGAAGCCCGGCAAATCGGCCTGATTGACCGCATCGTGGCCCCCGCCGAACTGGAAGCGGCGGCACAAGACACGGCGCGGCAGTTCGCCGGCATGAGCCGGTACATCCTGGCCCAGCAGAAGGCCATTGTGTCTAAGTGGCTGGAACTGGACGAAACGGCGGCCACGGAATACAGCATCCAAACCTTTGCCCGCTGCTTTGCCACGCCCTACCCCAAAGAAGCGATGACGGCGTTTCTGGAGAAGCGGGCGCCGCAATTCTAGCCGGGCGGTTTGGCAATCCGGGCCATCCAGGGCAATTCGGCAACCCGGCTGCCCGGCGAAAGCGGCGGCGGCGCAGCCCGCCCCGCCCGCAAATACAGGAGGTTTCGTTTATGGAAGTGTTCCGGTGCATCAGGACGCGCCGCACGGTGCGGGATTTTACGCCCGACCCGGTGCCGGACGCCGTCATCCACAAAATCCTCCAAGCGGCGCGGTGGGCGCCCAGCTCCAGCAACACCCAGCCGTGGCACTTCATCGTGGTGCGGGAACGGGATACCATCGCCGCGCTGGGGCGCATCTGCACCCAGGGGGCATTCATCGGGCAGGCCCCGCTGGCCATTGCCATCGCCATGGCCGGTGCGCGCCGCCCCCAGCTGGACGCCGGGCGCGCCTTGCAGCAAATGGAACTGGTCGCCTGGGACGAGGGGCTAGGCACCTGCTTTGTGGGCATCCGGGGCGAACAGCAGCAGGAAGTCAAAACCCTGCTGGGCATCCCCGACGAGCTGGAACTGGTTACGGTGCTGCCTTTCGGCTACCGCATTGCCCGTCCGCCCGGCGCCGGGACGCCCCGCAAGCCGCTGTCGGAAATCGCGCACGGCGAGCGCTTCGGGCAGAGCCTGTCCCTAGGCTAGGGCGTGTCGTCAAATCGCCCGCCGGAATCCAAAATTCGCCGCGAATCAGCGCCATTTACCCCCTTGCGCCACGCACGTAAGTGCGCTATGCTGGTGCGCGGGTAAAGCAAGCCCGGCCGCCGGCAAAGCTTTCTAGCGCGCTACACCGACCGGCCACTGCCACCACTCCCGGCGTACGACGGGCATCGCGGCGGCATAAGGCTTCGCTTTTGTGTGAACCCAACCGGACATCCTGTCCACCGACCGACGGCTCAACCAACCGTGTCACGCTATCGAAGGGCTGCGTAGGCGTCGCCGGCCAGCGGCGTCCACCGGCCTACCAACCGCATCACAACCACACCGGGGGGAAATTCGGGCTGGTCGGCCCGCCAGGAAACGGCCTAACCCTTGTCGGAATCCTTATGCAGCTGGTCCTGCTCCGTCGCTGTATGTATCTTACGGCCCGTGCAGTTCTGTGCCAGCCAGCGGGTGTCACCACCGTGCCGTGCCGGATGACCCAACCGGCTTGACGGAGCAGGCCCTGAACCTGTTCTTGCTTGCCGCAAGTCTGTCCGGGACACGGAAAACTAGGACGAAACTCACGCGTTACGCTCTCAGGCCGTAGCGCCGACAACCTGGAATCCGGCCGCCCGGACAATCCCCCGGTGTCCCTTATCATCAACCGTCAATCGCCCGTCAACTGCCAACCATCAATCGCCAACCGCTGACCCACCGCAAAGGAGCCGCCTTCCCAATGACAACTGTCCTGCCACCGCCCACCTGCTGCCGCCCGCCGCCGCGATGTCCCCGTCCGCCGGAGCCCCCTTCCTGACCGGAACCTACCCGTGAATTAAGCCGTGCCGGTGCAGCAAGGCGCGTCGTCAAACGCATTTTTTGCGTCGCTCCAGTGCCGGCCGGAATGATGCGGAAAACGCTTTTGACGGCGCTCACTGCACGGCGGGGCATCGCCGTTTGCCGCCCCAAAAAGCCGGGGACGAGTCGTCAGACTCGTCCCCGGCCGGCGTCCGGTTGAAATCCCCGTCCGGTCAGCGCATCCGTATCCGTTCCGATATGTCATCGGGGGCGAAATCGCTGGGCGAGGGCACGGATGAGTGGCCGTTGCTGGCGGCCAGGGCAGTGCCCGCCAGGGCGTCAATGCCCTTGCGTATGGAGCCGGTGGCGGCGGTAAGTTCCCGCTCCAGGTCGCGCAGGGTGCGGAGCGCGTAAGCGTCCGCCTGGTTGCGGCGGTTCTCCGCCTCCTGCTCCGCCTGGGCGATGATGCGCTTGTGCTTCACCTCGGCGTCCCGCAGCAGCTCCTCCGCCTTGCGCCCCAGCTCGTGGTCGCCCAGCCGGTTGCGGAACTCCTGCTCAATGTACTGCCGCGCCTGGTGAGCTTCGGAAACGGCGGAGGACATAATATCATCCTTCCGCGACAGCATTTCCTCCGCCTGCCGGACTTCCTGCGGTATGGACATCCGTAGCTGGGCCACCAGGGCGGTCAGCTTCTCCTTATCCACCATCACATTCCCGCTGAGCGGCACCGATTTGCTGGATTCCACCAGCATCTCAATGCGGTCGATAATGTTGTTGATGTCGATGATACCCCCCTTGTGCCGGCGGGATGATTGCCGGGCCACGGCTACCGCTGCGGCAGCTGATACTTTTCGGCCAGAGCCTGCGCGACATGAGACGGCACCATCCCCGAAATGTCCCCGCCCAGCTGCGCGACCTCTTTCAACAGGCTGGAACTGATGAACGTATGCTCCTGGTCGCTCATCAGCGACACCATATCCACCCCCGGCGCCAGCCGGCGGTTCATAAAGAACATCTGCGACTCGTAATCAAAGTCCGGCCCGCTGCGCAACCCCCGGATGATGGCCGCCGCGCCGGCGGCGCGCGCCGTCTCCACCACCAGCCCGGTGAAGGAACGCACCGTCACATTGTCCAGATCGGCCACCGCCTCCTCCATCAGCGCCACCCGTTCCGCCGTGCTGAACAGAACCCGCGCCTTGGCCGGCGTGTCGTAGATGGCGATAATCAGCCGGTCAAAAAGCCGCGCCGCGCGCTGCGCCACATTCAGATGTCCCATCGTCACCGGGTCGAAGGAACCCGGATAAAGCGCGGTTACCATTCGGCAGTTCTCCAGTGTCAATTGTCAATTCCGTTCCGGCCCGCCCGGCGGCCCGCGGACGCCCGCGGACGGCCCGTGGATGCCGGCATTCACGCCGCCCGGCGATAAAAGGCGATGGCGTTGTCTCCGTATTGCCGCCGGTCGTACCGGCGCAACCCGCCAATGCGGTCGGGCAGCGCCAGCCGGCTGGTGTGGCCCACGACCACCGCCGCCCCGTCCCGCAGCTGCCCGGATGCGTCCAGCGCCGCCAGCGCGCCCGTGGGCGCGCCCATCCCGTAGGGCGGGTCCAGCAGGGCCAGGCCGTAGCCTTCCGTCCCGGCGTCGGGATTGGCGTCAGCATCAGCATTGGCAGCCTCGCCGCCGCCGGCTTCGTCCGGGCCGCCGTTCCGGGTAGGATGCGGGCGCGCCAGCCAGGCCAGGGCGTCGGCGCAGTGCACCCGCCCCGTCCCGGCGTAGCCGGTCCGCGCCAGGTTTTCCAGCAGGGCCTGGCACTGCCGCCGGTTCCGTTCCACAAAATCGGCGCCGGCGGCCCCGTGGCTCAACGCCGCGATGCCCAGACTGCCGGTGCCGGCGAACAGGTCCAGAACCTGCTGGCCGGCAACCTGGCCGGGTTCCAGAATGTTAAAGATAGCGGCGCGCACCCGTTCCGTAGTGGGCCGGACGCCCGCCACGGCGGGGCCTTTCAGCCGGATGCCGCGCGTCGCGCCGCTGGCCACGCGCATTGCGCCGGCATTGCGTCTGGGCATTCTAGTATCCTCATGCCGCCGGCCGCCCCTTGCGCCCGGTGCGGGTTTCGCCCGGTTTTGCCCGCCGCCGGTTGCGCCGGTCCGGGCCGGGAATCTGCGCCCGGCGCCGGCGCCGTGTTCGGAGTCAGTGCAGTGGCCGGAGTCAGTGCAGCGGTGCAAGTCAGTGTTCAATCACCAGCTTGCCAAAGAAATCCCGGTCTTGCATCACCTGGTGCGCTTCGGCCACGCCGTCCAGGGGGAACGTGCGCCCCACGATGCCCCGCAGCGCGCCCTGGTTGACCATTTTCATCACATCGGCCATCGTGCGCCGGCTGCGCCCGCCGCTGCCCATCAAGTGCAGGGGCCGGCCGTGCAGGATGGACAAGTCCATTGGCGTCCGGCTGCCGGAGGTTACGCCGGTGATGACCAGCCGCCCCTCCGGTTTCAGGCACAGCATATTTTCGTGCCACACCTCGGCGCCCACGCAGTCAAAGACCACATCTACGCCCTTGCCGTCGGTCAGCTCCCGCACCCGCGCGCTGATGCTGTCCACCGCCCGGTAGTTGATAACCGCATCGGCGCCCAGCTTTTTGGCCTCGTCCAGCTTCCAGTCGCTGCCGGCGGTGGTGATGACCCGGCAGCCCATCATCTTGGCAATCTGGATGCCCATGCTGCCTACCCCGGAGCCGGCCGCCTGCACCAGCACATCGTCCCAGGGTTGCAGTTTGGCCTGGGTGACCAGGCAGTGCCAGGCAGTATGGGCGGCGATGGGCAGCGCCGCCGCCTCGGTGAAGGGCATCGCATCGGGGATGGCATAGGCGTTGATGGCCGGGGCGACCACATACTCGGCGTGGCCGCCGTCCAGGTCAACGCCGATGCGTTGCTGCCGGGCGCACCACTGGTCGTTGCCGCTGCCGCAGTGTTCGCAGAGGTTATGGCCGCCGCACTTGACGCGGTTGTCCAGCAGCACCCGGTCGCCGATTTTGAGGGCAGCGCCGGCGTCAGGGCTGATTTGCGCCACTTCGCCGGCCATATCGCAGCCCAGGATGTGAGGAAAGCGGCGGCAGTTGCCGGCCCGCAGGTTGAGGTCCAGGTGGTTGAGGGCGCTGGCGCGGACGCGCAGCAGGATTTCGCCGGGGGCGATTTCCGGTTCGGGGCGGTCGCCGTAGGCGAGGACTTCCGTCCCGCCAGTTTCGTTGATATAGACGGCTTTCATACTCGGGGTTCCCTCCGTGTTTGCGGTAGCGCCGGCGATAGCGGTGGCAGTGGCGCTGGGCGGCAGTGTAACCGGGCAACGCCGGCGGATGCAATCGCCGCATTCGGTTGACGATACCCGGTTGACGATACCCGGGCCCGGCGCTATGTTGACGCCAGCTTGCCGACAGGGGAAATAGCATAACTATGTCGCCGCCGCAGGATGTCACCGGAACGCCCAACTGGGATTTGGCCCGGGAAGCCATCGCCCGGTTGCAGGCAATGCCCGCCGCCACCGCCGAGGCCAATGTGCAGGGGCAGCTGATGTCCATTCTGGGGTTCCTGTTCCCCGGCCTGCCCCAGTCGGAGCTGACGCTGGAAAAGGCGGCCGGCGACGGGCGGATTGACGTATATTGCCGCAATGTGGTCTTTGAAACCAAGGGGCAGGGCAAGCTGGACGCCCGGCGCAAACCCGACGGCACTACGGAAACCCCGGAGGAGCAGGCCGTCCGCTACCTGGACGCTCTGACGGCGCAGCCCAATATGTTCGCCAGCGCGGGCATCGGGTGGAGGGCCGGCGTGACCGACGGCAAGGAATGGTTTTTCTACGACTACGACCGGGAGGCACCCGATGGGGCGAAACTGACGGCGGTCAATATCCTGCGGCTGGATACGCCGGAGGATGGCGAAACGCTGCTGGCTTGCTTGTACGATTTCGTCAACCGCAGCGTCAGGCTGGCGCCGCCCACGGACAACCGGGTGTGGGTAGAGGGGCTGGCGCAGCCCTTCATTGACCTGGCCGCCCGGCACGAAAGCCGGTCGGAGTACGAAGTCAAGCGCCGGTTGTGGGAAGGCGTATTGCGCGGAGCATTCATCATCCCGCCGGAGGATGCGGACGCCCGGCGGGAGCTGTTCGCCCGCCATACGCTGCTGGTGGTCATCGCCCGCGCCGTGGCCGAATCGTTGCGCCCGCCGGAACAGGAGGCCGTGTCCCGGGAGCGAGTGCGCCGCGCGCTGACCGAAGGGTTCGCCGCCTGGCTGGTTGACGCCGCCGGGGACGACGGGGCGAATGCGGTGGACGACCTGGTGGCGGAAGTGAACCGATACGCCTGGCTGGCGGCTAACCGGGATACGCTGAAAGACCTGTACCATACTGTCATTTCCCGCGACATTCGACATTACTTTGGGGAATACTATACCCCGGACTGGCTGGCGCGGGCGGTGTGCGAGGAAACGCTGGATGCGGAATGGCGCCGGGAAGTCATCGATCAAGCCGTAAAAAGCGAACTGACTGGCCCGGCGGTTCTGGATCCGGCCTGCGGCTCCGGCACTTTTCTTTATCATGCCACCCAACTGCTGCTGGAGGACGCCGCCCAACACCCGGAACTGGCCAACAGTCGCGAAGCTCAATCCGAAATCGTCAACCAGCTGGTCGCCGGAATGGACTTGCATCCCGTAGCGGTAGAACTGGCCAAAACCACCAAGCTGCTGGCTTTGTCCAATGCCGGTATGCCTTTAACCTATGTGGAGAATTTCGCCAATATCCATTTGGGCGACAGCTTGCAATGGGAAACGCGGCGCAACGAGGAACTGTTTAACCAGGGCAACCTGATTACGATACCGACAGACGAAGCGTCCGAACCTTTGCTGTTGCCACGATCCTTGCTGCTGTCCGAGCACTTCAATCCTCTCATCAGCGTGATGTTTGACTATGCGGAAGGCCCTGATTTTGAAGGCGCCGAAGCGGCGTTGGCAACGGCGCTGGATTTGCCGAACAGCGCCGAGCAGGCCGCCGCCATTGCCGCCTACCGGCGCTTCCGCGCCTACATTCGTTCCAATCGCAATCGCGTCTGGCGTTGGTACATATCCAATATGGCGCAACCGATCCGGCTGGCGCGGCTGCCGGCAACCCGTCTGGTGGGCAACCCGCCCTGGGTGGTCTATAACGCGATGGACAACGACCGGCAGGACGCTTTCCGGCGGCACGCCGCCGACCGGAACCTGTGGGCCGGCGCCCACCTGGCGACGCAGAATGACCTGGCGGCGACTTTCGTCGCTACCTGCGTGGACTACTACCTGCAAACGGGGGGCAAGTTCGGCTTTGTGCTGCCCTACGCCGCCCTGCGCTCCCGCCATTGGGCATTGTTTCGCACCGGCGACTGGAGCCTGCGGCAAGACACTGAGCGGGGTACGCACGTCGATTTGAGCAAGGATGCCTGGGATTTTTACGGAGTCAATGCGCCGCCGTTCCCGCAGGCGAATTCGTCGGTGGTGTTCGGCACGAAAGTGGCCGCCGACCGGCAGTCGCCCAACTTGAAATCGCTGGACGGCGTTGTGGAAGTAACCGGGAACGATGTCGCCGTAACAATGCCCTGGGATGATGTAAGGTTGAAGCTGACATTCTCCGGCAGGGATAAGCAGCCGGTTGCGCCCAGTCCGGCGTATGCCAACGCTTTCCGCAACGGGGCAACGCTGTTTCCGCAGCCGTTGGCCGTCTTTGAACGCCCGCAATCCCGCGCATTGGGGCGAGTGTATTTCAAGACTAACACCGGCAAAGGGACTTGGGCCGGCAAGGAACGCGAAGGACAGGTTGAGGAACGGTTTGTCAAGCCGGCGCTGTTTTCCCGGCTGTTGCTGCCCTTTGGCGCAATCGGGCATTCCCACATCATTGCCCCCTTTACTGCCGACGGCAGTGGTTTGATGGAGGAACTGCCGCCGGGCAATGATGCCGCGCGTTTCCGGCAGTTCTGGGATGCAGTGGATTACGCTTGGCGGCAAAACAGCAGCAGCCGGCCGCCGCACACTTTGCTTGACCAGATTAACTGGCAAAGAAAACTGTCATCGCAGCTGGGTGGCAAGCACACTGCAAAGGTTGTGTATCAGCGTTCCGGGTCGTGGCTGATTGCCGCAGTAGTTGATACGCAGACGATTGCGGACGGCACGCTTAACTGGTTCGCCAGCGATAACGAAAGCGAACTGCATTACTTGTCGGCGATATTCAATGCCCCGGCACTGGCCGACTTTTTCCATAATGCTTGCCGCTATTCGGATCGGCACTTTCAGATGCTGCCCGTGCAGAACCTGCCCATTCCCGCCTATGACGCCGGCAACGGGCATCACGCCAACCTGGCCGCCCAGTCGCAGCGGGCGCACCGGCGGGTGGCGGCGCTGGTGGCGGAAAGGCAGGCATCCCGCCGCCGCGTCAACCGCAACGATGTGCTGCGGGACGCCGCCATGCAGCCCATCCTGGCCAGCATTGACGAGTCGGCGCGCGCCATCCTGCCCGCCTACTGCGCCTAGCGGGGCCGGCGCCGTTGCGCTTCAGATCGCCGGCCGCCCGGCCGGCATAGCGAATCCGGGCGGCGCGGCGGCGACAGAGCAGCCCTATCCACGCCGCCATTGGCCGGCCAATCAGCCTCCCATTAGCCTTCCAGGCCCGCAAACCGTAGCTGCACCCCCGACTTTTCCTCCTGCAACTTGGCCACGGCGTCGGAATCCTCCGGCCCCCAGCCCCGCAGCAGGGCTTCCACGTGCCGCTGGTCAACCAGGTTGGACATTTCCATGGGGATGCCGTATTCCCGTCCCAGGTCAGTAGCCAGGCGCACATCCTTGGCCGCCAGGGCGGTGGCGAAGCCCGGCTCGAAGTTGTTGGCGAACAGGTAGCGAGGGAACTTTTCGGCCAGCCGCCGGTTGCCGCCGCTGCTGTTGACGATGACATCGGCCAGCGTTTCCAGCGGTACGCCCGCCTTGACGCCCAGGGTCAGCGCCTCGGCCATCAGCACGCCGATGCCCATGGACAGCAGGTTGTTGCAGATTTTGGTCACCATCCCGTTGCCGATGTCGCCGCAATAGACGACATGAGCGCCAATGGCGTCCAGCATCGGCTTGACCTGGTCGTAGGCGGGCCGGTCGCCGCCCACCATCACCGCCAGGGTGCCGGCGGCCGCGCCGTACACCCCGCCGCTGACGGGCGCATCCAGCACCGTTACGCCCCGGGCCGCGCATTCCTCGTGAATACGCCGGATGACCGTAGGCGAGTTGGTGGACAGGTCCACATAGACATCGCCGGCGCCGGCGGCAGACATAATCCCGTTTTCGCCCATCACCACCGCTTCCACGTCCCTGGGCACGGGCAGGGAAGTGAACACGGCATCGTTGCCGGCCACGCAGCCGGCGGGGGTGTCGGCCCACGCCGCCCCCATTTCCAGCAGATTAATGGCCGACTCCCGGCGCAGGTCGTGCACCGTCAGTTGGTGGCCGGCCTTGATCATATTGGCGGCCATGGGGTTGCCCATATTGCCGACGCCGATGAACCCAGCTTTCATAGCACTTGCGCTCCTGTTGGTATGATGCGCTGCGATGTCAGCGCAGACCGGCGCATTATAGCGCTGACGGATACGGCGCTCCGGGCATCAGGAACGCCGCATCCGTCTCCGTAGGTTTGCGCCGCGCCCGCCTGATTTACCCGTCAAAGTCGGTGATGACGCTCCGCCGCACGCTGCCGGCTTTCATATCGGCGAAAGCGCGGTTGATTTCCGACAGCGCCAGCTCCTGGCTCACCAGCTCGTCCAGCTTCAGCCGGCCCTGGCGGTAGAACTCAATGTAGCGGGGCATATCGGTGCGGAAGCGGTTGGAACCCATGGTGCAGCCCTGGATGGCCCGGCCCCGGCGCAGGTAGTTGCCGGCGTCCAGCTCGATCTTGACACCTTCCGGCACCATGCCGATGATGGTGGCCACGCCGCCGGGCCGCAGCATATTGTAGCAATCCTCGGCCGTATGCTTCAGGCCGATGGCCTCAAAGGAATAGTCCACGCCGCCGTCGGTGAGGTCAACGATGCGCTGGGCCACATTGCCGGCGGTAGCGTCAATGACGTCGGTGGCGCCGAATTCCCGGGCCAGGGCGAACTTGTCCTCGGTGGTGTCCACGGCGATGATGCGCAGGGCGCCGGCCAGCCGCGCCGCCTGGACGCAGTGAATGCCGATGCCGCCGCAGCCCACTACGGCCACGGTGCTGCCCGGTTCCACCCGCGCCGTGTTCAGCACCGCCCCCAGGCCGGTAGTGGCGCCGCAGCCGATCAGCGCCAGCTGCGGAAAGGGGATGTCGCCGTCCACTTTGACCAGGGCGTTTTCGTGCACCAGCATTTCGGCGGCGTAGGAACCCAGCTGGGCGAACTGGGTAATCGCCTCGCCGTTTTTCCGCAGGCGGGGCGGGTCGTCGGGGCCGCGGGTCACGGCGGTTCGGGTGCAGAGATAAGGCTGCCCCCGCATACAGTATTCGCAGACGCCGCAGAACACCGACAGGCACATAATCACGGAGTCGCCGGGGCGCACGTAGGTGACCTGTTCGCCGACGGCGACCACCGTGCCGGCGGCTTCGTGGCCCAGGATGCAGGGCATGGGCGTGGTGTAGAGGCCCTCCACAAAATGCAGGTCGCTGTGGCACACGCCGGAAGCGCCGGTACGCACCAGCGTCTCCCGGGGCGCCGGCGCGTCCACCTGCACATCCTCAATGACGACGGGCTGATTCACTTCGCGCAGTACGGCGGCTTTCATTATGGTTTCCCTCCCATTTGATGACAGCTGATTGCTGACGGCGATGGCAACTGATGCCGACGGCAGCTGATGGCGACCGGCGGCCGGCGCCAGGCCCGCCGGCATTCTACCACCAATTCCGGCGAAAACCGGAAAGCGCCGCCCCCCCAACCCGTGCCGGCGGGCGGTTTCCTGGCATATAATAACCGCCGTCCGGGCCGTGCGCCGCGCGCCGTCCGGGCGCAGCATCGACATCGGCGTCAGCGTCAAGTCTGAACCGAATATACGGGTATGAGGAGAGTATCAAAATGGCCGACGAATTTGTCAAGGTAGCCGCGCTTGGCGACATCCCGCCGGGCGATATGCTGTCCGTGCGCGTGGGCAGCGAGGAAATCCTGCTGGTCAATCTGGACGGGGAAATGCACGCCTGCGATGACATCTGCACGCACGCCTACGCCAACCTGTCCGAGGGCGACCTGGAGGAAGGCGAAGTGGTCTGCCCGTTGCACGGAGCGGTCTTTGATGTCGCCAGCGGCAACCCGGTCACGCCGCCGGCTACCGAAGCCCTGCGCAAGTTCGCCGTCCGCATTGAGGGCGAGGACGTGCTGGTCGGCCCCGCCGTGGCCGCCGAATAGCGGCGCGCACGCGCTGGCGCGACGGTGGCATGGGCGGCAGCCGACGGGCAGAATCCGGCGGCGGCCGGCCGGGCGGTTAGTCGGGGAATCCCCAGGCGGATCTGGGCCAGTAAATCGCCCAGACCTTGCCGATGATGAGGTCGGAAGGCACCACGCCCCAGTGCCGGGAATCGCGGCTGCCGGGCCGGTTGTCGCCGAGCACAAAGTACTCGTCAGCGCCCAGCCGCACCTGGTGCATATTCGTGTGGCCGGGGATTTTACGATAGGATTCCCGCAGCCGCGCGCCATTGACGATGACCTGCCCGCCGCTGATGGCAACGGTGTCGCCCGGCACGCCGATGATGCGTTTGACGAACTGCCGCTGGGTGTCCACGGGGTAGTCAAACACCACGACATCGCCCCGGCGGGGGGGGCGCGCCAGGTACAGCTCCGCCGGCGACGCCGGTTGCCAAAAGGGGATAATCTGCCCCAGCCGGCCCGTGTCCAGCCGGAAATAGAGCGCCCGGTTGACCATCAGGTAATGCCCCGGGTCCAGCGTGGGCTGCATACTGGAGCCCTCCACCCTGAAGTTCACCACCGACGCCTGGACGGCGATAAAGACCAGCGCGCCGATCAGCGCGGCCTCAAGCAGTTCGCGTAGCCAGTTCCGTTCCGTCATAAATGACAACGACTCCGTTGCTCTTTTCCGGCTCATTTTACCATAGTGGTTCACTTTACCACAGCGGACGGCGCGGCGGGATTGTCTCACCGGCTCGTAGCGGTATTGGCGGCGGCTGACCGGCGGGGCGCCGTGGCGCGCCGCCCGCGTGGTTCCCCGACCCGGCCCTGTCGGGCCGTTGTCCGCCGGAAATGCCGCAACCGGAAA
The DNA here is from genome assembly GCA_965203195.1 of Dehalococcoidia bacterium. Taxonomy (GTDB): domain Bacteria; phylum Chloroflexota; class Dehalococcoidia; order Lucifugimonadales; family UBA3495; genus Bin87. Next base: position 326,957 of record OZ241860.1, read on the forward strand.
GCCCCCGCCGTTGACTAGCCCGGTTAGCCCCATTACCATTGTGCCGCCCGCCGGCCCGCCGTACATAATCAATGCATGGTCGGACATAATGACTGGCCGGCCCCGCCCGGCGCGCCGGCCGTCCCCACCCGCCCGCTGCGAAAGGTGCCGCTATGTCAATGCTCAACGAACTCAAGGTATTTTCCGGCAACGCCCATCCCCGGCTGGCGCAGGACGTCTGCGCCTATCTGGGCATCTCCTTGGGCGCGAGCGAAACCTTCAAGTTCGCCAACGACAACACCTTCGTCCGCATCCGGGAAAACATCCGCGAGCGGGATGTGTTCGTTATCCAGCCCACGGTGGCGCCCACCAACGACAACCTGATGGAGCTGCTGATAATGATTGACGCCTGCAAGCGGGCCTCGGCGGGGCGCATTACCGCAGTGATTCCGTATTACGGCTACGGGCGCACGGACAAGAAAGACCAGCCCCGCGTGCCGATTACCGCGCGGCTGGTGGCCGACCTGATTACCACCGCCGGCGCCAACCGGGTGCTTACCCTGGATCTCCACGCCGGGCAGATCCAGGGGTTTTTCAGCATCCCGGTGGACGAACTCACCGCCGAGCCGATTCTGTCCACCTACTTCGCCGAAAAGGGGCTGGACGACCTGGCGCTGGTGGCGGTGGACTTCGGTATCAGCAAGCGGGCCCGGGATATGGCGGAACGGCTGCACGTGCCGGTGGCGGTCATTGAGAAGCGGCGCACGGCCAACGACGACCGCTCGGAAACGCTGAATGTCATCGGCGATGTGCGGGGCAAGCGGGCGCTCACCTTTGACGATGAAATCCTCACCGGCGGCACCATCGTCAACGCCGCCAACGCTTTGCTGGCCGCCGGCGTGACCGAAGTTTTCTGCTGCGCCACCCACCCCGTCTTTGCCGCTTCCGCGCCCCGCCGTCTGGCCGAAAGCCCTTTTAAGGAAGTGGTCGTCACCGACTCCGTCCCCCTGGCCGAGGAGCAGAAAGTGGGCAACCTGACGGTGCTGTCGGTGGCCCCCCTGCTGGGCGAAGCCATCAGGCGCATCCACGAGGGCCGCTCGGTGGGAGAGCTGTTCCGGTAGAGCCGGGCCCGGCCCCGGAGGGAGAAATTTCCGAATGGTACAAGCCATTGATATGCACATCCATGCTCCCCGGCAGCCGGGGCTGCCCGAGATTGAGATTGAAGCGGAACTGCTGCGCTACTTCCGCGCGCCGCCGCCACCCCGGGATCCGGCGGAAATGGCTGGCCACTTCCGGGAGCTGGACCTGTTCGGCGTCATCTTTTCGGTGGACACCACCACGAACACCGGCGAAAAGCCGGACAGCAACGACTGGGTGGCCAGCATCGTCAACGCCCACCCGGAGCAGTTTATGGGGTTTGCTTCCGTGGACCCGTGGCTGGGCAAGGCAGCCTGCTACGAACTGGAACGCGCCGTGAAGGAACTGGGGCTGAAGGGGCTGAAGCTGCATCCGGTGCACCAGGCTTTCTACCCCAACGACGCCCGCTTTTACCCGCTGTACGAAGTAGCCGCCGGACTGGGCATTCCGGTGTTGTTTCATTCCGGGTTCGCCGGCGCCGGTTCGGGCACGCCGGGCGGCAGCGGCCTCAAGCTCAAATACAGCCGCCCCATTCCCGGCTTTGACGATGTGGCGGCCGATTTCCCCAACCTGACGGTCATTATGGCCCATCCGGCCTGGCCCTGGATTGACGAGCAGATTGCGGTGGCGCTGCACAAGTCCAATGTGTTCCTGGACTTGTCGGGCTGGATGCCGCGTTTCATCCCGGAGGCGTTGATCCGGGAGGCCAACACGCGCTTGCAGGACAAGGTGATGTTCGGTTCCGATTACCCGTTCATCCGGCCCGACCGCTGGCTGGCGGATTTTCAGAACCTGCCGATGCGCGCAAATGTCGTTCCCAAAGTGCTGCTGGAAAATGCGCGGCGGGCGCTGAACATAGCTTCGTAACGCCGCCGGCCGGCGGTAGGCCGCAGTCGCCCGTTGCCGCCCGCCGCCCTAAACCCCGCCCGCGCCCGGGCGCGACGGCGGCCGCAGCGGATAGCAATCCCCCGCCGTCTGTGCTAAAATGCGGCCACACATACCCTCTCCGGCAAGCCCCGGCAGGAGGCGCCGATATGTTGCGCATCTATAACACCCTCACCAAATCCGTTGAGGAAATCCGGCCCATCACCCCCGGCCGCGTCACAATGTACACCTGCGGGCCTACGGTGTACCGCTATGCCCACATCGGCAACCTCCGCACCTACCTGATGGCCGACTGGATCCGCCGCATCCTGGTTGCGGACGGCAACGAGGTCTATCACATCAAGAACATCACCGACGTGGGGCATATGCGCCAGGAGCTGGTGGAGGCCGGCGGCGACAAGATGATCCTGGCGGCGCTGGCCGAGGGCAAAACCGTGGCCGAAATCGCGCAGTTCTACGCCGATTGCTTCTGGCGGGATGAGGAACGGGTCAACATCCTGCCGGCCCATGTGTTCCCCTGGGCCTCGCGCCACATCCCGGAAATGCTGGCGATGGTCGGGACGCTGCTGGACAGCGGGGCGGCCTACGCGGCCGGCGGCAACATCTACTTCAACGTGAACAGCTACCCCGAATACGGCAAGCTGTCGCGCAATTTCGGCGGCGACCTGCTGGAAGGCGTGCGGGCTGACGCCGATCCCCTGAAGCGCGACCCGCGCGATTTTACCCTCTGGAAGGCAGCCGAACCGGGGCGGGATGTGAAGTGGGACAGCCCCTGGGGCGAGGGGTTCCCCGGCTGGCACATTGAATGTTCCGCGATGGCGCACAAGTACCTGGGCGAGCGGTTTGACATCCACACTGGCGGCGTGGACAACGTGTTTCCGCATCACGAGGACGAAATCGCCCAGAGCGAAGGCGCTTTCGGGCAGCGGCACGTAAATTACTGGGTGCACGGACAGCATCTGCTGGCCGACGGGGCCAAGATGGCGAAATCCGCCGGCAATGTCTTTCTGATTGAGGATCTGGCCGCCCGCGGCTTCGACCCGCTGGCTTTCCGCTACCTCTGTATGACGGTGCGCTACCGCCACCGGATGAACTTCACTTTTACCTCGTTGCGCGCCGCCGAAAAGGCTCTGACCAGCCTGCGCAACCGCGTCTGGGTCTGGCGCAACGGCTACGGCAGCGGCAATGGCGCCGGGGCCGCCGACGCCGGCCATAGCGGCGGCAGCGCTGCCGCCGCCGAGTGGCGCCGCCGTTTCTGGACTGCCGTCCGCAACGACCTAGACTTGCCGGCCGCCCTGGCTGTTACCTGGGCAATGGCACGCTCCGAACTGCCCGATGTCGACAAGGCAGAGCTGTTGCTGGACTTTGACCGGGTGTTTGGCTTGGATCTGGCGCCGGCGCCGGCGCGCTACGAAATCGGCGCCGGCGCCCGGGAGTCCATCGTCCGGCGCGCCGATTTGCGCCGCCGCGCCGATTATGACGCCGCCGACCTGATGCGCGCCGCGGCAATCGCCGAAGGCATAGTGGTTGAGGATGCCGGCGAGGTTACACGCGTCCGCCCGCAAACCCCGCTGGAACGGCAGGAGGCCCGCTGGGCTTCCGTATCGGCGTCCCGCGAAGTGCCTTCGCTGCTGGGCGAGCCGGATTTGTACGACTTTACCTTTCTGGTCAACGCCTACGACTATGTTGACGATGTGCGGCGCTGCGTTGAGGCGGCGCTGCGGCACACCGCCGGCGCGTCGGCCGAGGTCATTGTGGTGGACAACGGATCCACCGACGGCACGGCGGAATACTTGGAAGCTGCGCAGGCAGAGCACGGCAACCTGCGGGTGATTCACTGCGACCATGTGGTGGGGGACGCCGCCGGCAAGAACATCGGGCTGAAGCAGGCGCGGGGGCGGTATATCATTCTGCTGGACGCATCCACCGAAGTGGTCGGCGATATTCTGTCGCCGGTGGCGCAGCAGCTGGCCGACGGCAGCGTTGGGGTTTTCGGCCCCTACGGTCTCACCACGGATGATATGCAGCATTTCCACGAGGAAGTCGACCGGGGCGATGCCGATGCGATGCAAGCCTACTGCATGGCCTTTCGCCGCGCCGACCTGCCGTCGGTGGGACTGATGCACGAGTCGTTCCGGTTCTACCGCAACCTGGACATTGACTACTGCTTCCAGTTTAAAAATGCGGGCTACCGCATTGTGTGCGACAGCAGTCTGCCGCTGGTGCGCCACGAACACCGGCAGTGGGAGGAGCTGGACGAAAACCAGCGCAACGAGTTGAGCCGCAAGAACTTCGGGCGTTTCCTCAAGCGGTGGGGCGCGCGGCCCGATTTGCTGATCAACCCGGCGGCGCGGGGGTTTGACACCGGGTTTCGGCACTAGCCGCCAGCGGCCCGGCGCGCGGCCGCTGGCGATAGCGGCGGCGTTTCGGCTCTGGACAGTCGATAATCTGACCGGATTTATGACCAACGATTTAGCGGATCGCGTCCTCGCCGGCGAACTGCGCGCGCTTTCCCGCACCCTGTCGCTGCTGGAGCGGGGCAGCCCAGACGCCGCTCCGGTGATGCAGCGTCTTGACCCTCACACGGGCCGCGGCTACACCGTAGGCGTCACCGGCCCGCCGGGCGTGGGCAAAAGCACGCTGGTGGACCGGCTTGCCGAGCATCTCCGCGCGCAGGGCCTTACCGTTGGCATCTTGGCCGTTGACCCTACCAGCCCTTTCACCGGCGGCGCGCTCCTCGGCGACCGCATACGGATGCAGCGCCACTATCTGGACGCCGGCGTTTTCATCCGCAGCGTGGCCACCCGCGGCCAGTCCGGCGGCCTGCCCCGCATCGTCAAAAGCATGGCGCGCGCCCTGGACGCCGCCGGCAAGGATGTCATCCTAGTGGAAACCGTGGGCGTGGGCCAGACGGAGCTGGGCATTATGGGCGTTGCCGATTCCGTAGTCGTCGCGATGACCCCCGAATCTGGCGATTCCATACAGACCCTGAAGGCCGGCGTGATGGAAATCGCCGACATTTATGTCATCAACAAGGCCGACCGCGACGGGGCCGACCGGCTGGCCGCCGCGATAACGGCGACGCTCCAGATGGCCGACTTGTCGCCGGACTGGAACCCGCCGGCGCTGCTGACGCAGGCTCACGCTGCTGTGGGGGTTGGCGAACTGTGGGAAAGCATCGGGGCGCACCGGGGGCATTTGACCGGCACGGGCGAATTGGGGCGGCGGCGGGCGCAGCGGCGGCGGGCGGAGTTTTTGGAATCGGTGCAGGAGGAACTGTACCGTCGCATTGCATCGCGGCTGGCCGGCGATGCGGCCCTGGCCCCGCTGCTGGCCGGGATTGACGCCAGAACCGCCGAGCCCTACGGGGCCGCGATGGAATTGTTGGGCCGAAAATCGGATGATATACTGGCGCTATGAGCAGTGGACGAAGGCGCAGCCGGGTTGAGGACGACGATTCACTGCTGGCGTCAGTAGCCGGCGTTCCGCTGACCCGGTCGGCGCGCATCGGGGCTTGCCTGGTTTGGGCCGGCTTCTGGTGCGCCCGTGTTCTGCTTACCGATGCGCTGCCGTACATCAATGGCGGCCAGCTGCGGGCGGCTCTGCTGGAACTGCTGGGCGAAAATGCTTTTGACCAGGGGTTCAGCATCTGCATGGCGTGGCTGACGGTTGAGGTGGCTGTAATCGTCTGGAATTTTCTCAAAATGGGGGTGACTATGCTGATTGCCAAGACGACCAAACCATTCCTGGAGCAGCTGGCGGAGCGCGTTCCACTGGAGCGATTGGAAGAGATTGTGGAGAGAAAGCGTCAAAAATCTCGCAAGGACCAGGAAGCCAAAGCGAAATAGAGCGGGCCTGGCTGCTTATGACCGGCGCTAAACCGCTTTCACTCCACCGCCGGGAGCACCACCGCCAGGAGTTTCTGGAGACCGTCCAGGAGGAATTGTACCGTCGCATTGCATCGCAGCTGGCCGGCGATGCGGCCCTGGCCCCGCTGCTGGCCGGGATTGACGGCAGAACCGCGGAGCCTTACGGGGCCGCGATGGAATTGTTGGGCCGAAAATCGGATGATATACTGGCGTTATGAGCAATGGACGACGGCGAGGCCGGGTTGAGGATGACGATTCACTACTGGCGTCAGTAGCCGGCGTTCCGCTGACCCGGTCGGCGCGCATCGGGGCTTGCTTGGTTTGGGCAGGGTTCTGGTGCGCCCGTATTCTGCTTACCGATGCGCTGCCGTATATCAATGGCGGCCAACTGCGGGCGGCTCTGCTGGAACTGCTGGGCGAAAACGCTTTTGACCAGGGGTTCAGCATCTGCATGGCGTGGCTGACCGTTGAGGTGGTCATCATCGTTTGGAACTACATAATCACGGGGGCGATCATGCTAATTGCCAAATCGCGCAAGCCGACGGCTGAAATAATGGCCGAGAGCCTTTCCATCGAGGCGTTGGAAGCCATCGTGGCGAAAAAACGCCGGAAAGCTCGCAAAGACTCGGAAGCCAAAGCGGAATAGAGCGGGCCTGGCCGCTTATGACCGGCGCTAAACCGCTTTCAGCCCGGCACCTTGATGGCGCTGGCGGCCGGCGCGGGGAACGGCCTTGCCCTTTACCTTTACCAAGCCGGCATACCGATCTTGGTTGCGGCGTTCCGGATCGGGTTGACAGCGACAACCGTATGCCGTATGCTTGCTATAGGCATACGGCATACGCCGCATCGTGGAGGTCGCAAAATGCGTATCGGCATCAACGTTCCCGACGAACTGCTCCGGCGGCTGGAACCGCTGAAACCGGAGCTGAACATATCGCAGGTGTGCCGCGAGGCCCTGGAAGCCAAAGCGGAGAGCTACGAACAGATGCAGGCCCGGCTGGCTGATGCCGGCGTCCAGGAAGCGGTGGCGCGCGTTTGGGAGCAGGAAAAGGAGTTTCAGGCGGCGATCGATTTTGATTGGGAAACGCTCGGATACGAGGATGCTCGGGCTTGGGTCAAAGCGGCAACTTGGGATGACTGGGATGATTTGCTGGATCGGATTGAATGGTCCAAAGAAAGCAAGACGCCCGAATGGAAAATTTTCCCGCCAGTCATAGCCGGCGTGAACACAATTTGCGAACGCGGTAATGAGCTGACGGACAACATCAGCAGAATGGAACGGCAGGATCCCGTTTTCAGGCGTTGGCTTTGGCAGAAGTGCGGAGCCAACAGTCATATGGCCAATGAGCGCGAGTATATGACCGCTTGGATGTCCTACACCAAAAGCGTGTGGGAGCTTGTTCGCCAAAAAGAAAGGGAATACCTTGAGGAACGGAGCCGGCAGCTCCGGGAAACGCGCCGGAACCGCCCGGACCCGGAGGCGCCAGAGCATCTGCTGGCCGACATCCGCCCCAGAGGCATGGATCCCTACGAGGTCGTTCCCCACCACGCCGGCTTTGCTCCCGGCGTTGACCCAGAAAACCCGAAACGCATCCTCGCCGACCTTGATGCGGAGGACTATCTGGCGAAACAGGAACGGATACAATGATTGTGCCGGACGTCAACTTGCTGCTGTATGCCTTCAACAGCGGATCGTTGCACCATGATGCGGCGCGGCGTTGGTGGGAGAGGCTGGTCAATGGCACAGAGCAGGTTGGTATGCCTTGGGCCGTCGTCATCAGCTTTGTCAGGCTGGCGACCCATCCCCGGGCATTGACTCCACCCATGACGCCGGCGCAAGCAATCGGCTATGTGCGGGATTGGTTGGATTACAACCACATCGTTCCGATTAATCCCGGCACAGCCCATTTGATGTTGGCGCAGCGTATCCTGGATGCGACCGGCGCCGGCGGCGATTTGGTTCCCGACGCCCATATCGCTGCACTGGCAATGGAGTACGGGGCCGAGGTTCATTCTAACGATGCCGACTTCAGCCGCTTCCCCGGCTTGCAGTGGCGGAACCCGCTGGCGGCGCCGTAGCAGGCAGATAAGAGATGCCGGATATGGCCCCGGGAGGGGGCGGCAGGTTTCAGTTAGCATTGTCACCACAAGCGCAACGATGAATTTAACCATCAGACAGGAGGCTAACCCCGATGCAGCTGACCGAACTTATCGCCCAGGCCTCCTGGCGGGAGGCCGTTACCTACCGCAAAACCTGGCCGCACGAATATGTCCTCGTCAAAAAAGACGGGCAGCGCGCCCTGTTTGACGCCGTCTGCGCCCGTATTGGCGCCGGCGAAGGGCTGACGGGACGGTTTTTCAACATCACCCCTACCTACCTGTTTATTGCCGATTATAAATACTGGTGCCTCCCGGCCTGCGACCAGGCTAACCCGGATTCTCTTGGGGATGACGACGAAATCGTCCTCAACCGCGCCCGCTTGTATCACGACCGCCGCGACTGTATCATCCAGCCCGGCGATACCGGGATGCCCGCCGATTATCCCGTCAATCCTCCCCACCATAATATGCCGGAGCCGGCATATCCGGGCTATGGCGCGACGGGCCACGGCGGGCCGTGATACGCCACAACACATCCCGCCAACGCAAGGAGCAACCCCCGATGACCACCGCAACCGCAACTGCCGCCGTCCAGACCGGCGCCAAGCCCTATGTCGTCCACACCGTGGGCGATGCCTCGGAAACCATCCAAACTCCCGGCATGGTGCGCCAGCCGGCCATTATGCCCGGCAAGGGCGAAACCACCAAAATCTGGATGGGCAAGGTGACCGCTGCCCCGCGGGAAAAGGGGCCGCCCCATACCCATCTGGACGCCGAAACCGCCGCCTATGTGCTGCAAGGCTATGTGCGCGTCTGGTTCGGCGAGAACTTTGAGCAGTGGATTGAAGCCGGCCCCGGCGATTTTATCTTTGTCCCCGCCAACACGCCGCACATTGAGGAGAATCCCTACGATGAGGAGCAGGTGGGCATCCTGTGCCGCGCGCCCGACAACCTGGTGGTGAACCTGTAACTCGCCAACCGGGCCGGCATTGCGTAGCCGGCAACTCCCGCTACGCCGGCGCAGCCCGCGCCGGCGGCGTTTGACCCCGGCCCCGCAGTGTACGATAATCCCCATCGTTGCCCGCCGCGCCTGCCAACGCGTCGCGCGCCGGCGGGTCTGTTATCCAAGCCGTTGCCGGCCCGCCGCTAACAGGCCGGCAATATCAGGCAAAGCACGCCAGGCAAAGCAATGCCAGAAGGAGGAAACGCGCCATGGCAGCTGTCAAGGTAGAAGTCCGGGGCAACGGCCCCCTGCGGGTCACCGGCGAAATTGAGATTGTGGACCAGGGCGGCAACGCCTACACCCTGCCCGAGGGGCAGTGGGTGTCTTTCTGCCGCTGCGGGCATTCGGAGAACAAGCCCTTCTGCGACGGCACCCACCGCAACTGCGGGTTTGAGGCCGCCAGCGAAGCCCGCTAACCAGGCCGCCGCTGTCGTCTGTCGGGGCCATTTGCCGGGGCCGTCTGCCGGGATCGTTTGCGGGGAGCCGCCCGCCCCGGCAAGCGCTCCGGCAGACGGCGGTGCCAGCGTCAGGCAACACCTAACCGGAGCCGCCAGCGCCATTGGCACTGCTGATTATCGCCATCATCGTGGTCGGGGTGGTCGAGTTCTGGCTGTATCGCAAGTACACGGCCGGAGGCATTCCGCTGGCCGTGGCGATAATCGTCACGCAGATTGCCGCCGTGGCCTGGTGGCGCATCGTGGGCCCTTTCGGGCTGTTCTCCCGCGCCGGCATCATCCTGCTGGCGCTGTCGGCTTTAATTGTCGCCATATTCTGGATCATCGCCATCGGCTACAATCGCCGGCGCCAACGGCAACGAGGACAGCGACAACCGGAGCCGGCGCATCGATCCGAAAACGCCGAGGGATAACCCGTGGCTCAATCCCGGATGCCCGCATCCACGGGAGGGGAGCGACCAGCTTGACCAGTCAGATTGACCGGATTGAGACGAGAGCGTATCGCTTTGCCGATACAGGAGGCGCAGAATGGCAACCACCACGCCGGCCCGCCAGGCCGCCGAGCTGATTTTCGCCAAATACCAAGCAGTGCAGCCCTTTGAGCGGCTGCCGGAGGCCTTGTTCCCCAAAACGCTGGCCGACGCCTACGCCATCCAGCGGGAGTTGCACTGCCTGCTGTCCGGGCTGTGGGGGCCACTGGCCGGCTACAAGCTGGCCTACACGACCCCGGTGATGCAGGAACGGGCCGGCCTGGATCATCCCGTTCTCGGCGGCGTGTTCCAAAAGACGGTGCTGCGCTCGCCCGTAGTGCTCAACTTCACCGAGTATGTCAACCTGGGCATTGAGCTGGAAGTGGGGGTGACTTTGGGGCAGGATTTGCCGGCGTCGGGCGCGCCCTACACGCGGGAATCGGTAGCGGCGGCGGTTGCAGAAGTGGCGACGGCATTTGAGATTGTAGATATGCGGGCGCCCGCCGACCTGACCACCGAGGAACGGACGCTGCTGGGCGTGGCCGTCAACATTCTCAACGCCGGCGTGGTGCTGGGCGACCCGGTGACCGACTGGCGGAAGCTGGACCTGGTGAACTGCAAAGGCGTGATGACCATCAACCACGAGCCGGTGGGCGAGGGCTACGGGCGGGATGTGATGGGGCATCCCTTTGAGCCGCTGGCCTGGCTGGCCAACGAACTGTCGGCGCGGCAGCATCCACTCCGGGCCGGCGATGTGGTCATCACCGGCAGCCTGATACCGCCTACGCCGTTGAGCTTCGCCTCGGAGGGCCGGGTGTCCATAGAAGGGCTGGGGGAGGCGATTGTGGTTTGCGCCTAGCTGCGCCGGGCGTCGCCGTAAGGGGCTTGCCGCCGGCGGCAGAGTGTTACGTCGCCGGCGGCATCTGTGCGACGGGCTTTTGCCGGTCTATCTACCCGCCTACCGCCGCTCAAAGACGGCGGCCACGCCCTGCCCGCCGCCGACGCACATCGTCTCCAGCCCCCACTGGGCGTCCCGCCGTTCCATTTCGTGCAGCATTGTGGTCAGGATGCGCGCGCCGGTGGCGGCGATGGGATGCCCCAGGGAAATGCCGGAGCCGTTGACATTCAGGTTGTCCTCGTGAGGCAGCTGCCATTCCCGCAGCACGGCCAGCACCTGGGCGGCAAAGGCTTCGTTCAGCTCAATAATGTCCATATCCTCCAGGGACATTCCGATTTTGGACATCACCTTTTTGACGGCAGGCACAGGGCCGATGCCCATAGTGGCCGGATGGCAGCCGGTGACGGCCCAGCCCTTGAGGTAGGCCATGGGCGTCAGGCCGAGCTCGTCCAGTTTTTCCGCGGCGACGACGAGGCAGACGGAAGCGGCGTCGTTCTGGCTGCTGGCGTTGCCGGCGGTTACGCAGCCGTCGCGCATTACGGGGCGCAGGCGGCCGAGGATGTCCATTGTGGTATCGGCGCGGGGGCCTTCGTCCCGGTCAAAGATTTTCGGGTCGCCCCGCCGCTGGGGTATGCTGACGGGGACGATTTCGGCGTCAAACTTGCCGGCGTCCCGGGCGGCGACGGCGCGTTGGTGGCTGCGGAGGGCGTATTCGTCCTGTTCCTGCCGGGGGATTTCATACTCCTGCGCCAGGTTTTCGGCGGTTTCCACCATGCCGCCGGGGATGGGGCCGAAGCGTTCGTCGGGGGCGATGGTGACGCGGGCGCGGGCCAGCCGGTCGTGGAAAGTGACCGAGCCGAAGCGGGCGCCCCAGCGGGATTCGTTGCTGTAAAACTCGGCGCTGCTCATGCTTTCAGCGCCGCCGGCGATGACCACATCGGCGTTGTCGGTCTGCACCAGCATCGCCGCGTTGAGGATGGCCTGCAACCCCGACGAGCAGCGGCGGTCCAGCTGGTAGCCGGGCACTTCAATGGGCAGCCCGGCTTTGAGGCCGGCCAGCCGCCCGATGGCGGGGTTCTCCCCGGACGGATAGCCGTGGCCCAGGATGACATCATCCACCCGGGCCGGGTCAACGCCGCTGCGTTCCAGGGCGGCCTGTATGGCCGTGGACGCCAGCTCGGCGGCGGGAATATCCCGCAGGGCGCCGCCGAAGTTGCCTACGGCGGTGCGCACGGGGGAAACGATGGCTACTCCTCGCATAACAGCTCTCCTTTCTTTTCCTGTTCTGTGACGGCAACAGCTTCGATTCAAAAGCGCCGGTCAAAAGCGCCGGCGGCGCCGGCGGACGATGCCGGCGACCGGCGGCAAAGCCGGGCCGCCTATTATGCCGGCTATACGCCGCTATGTAAAACCGGGCGGCGGCAGACAAGACAATCGCAAGCAACCGGAAACGGGTTAAAGCGCCCCTCTCCCGCCGCCGCACCATCCGACAGCCGGTCGGAATCCGGCCGCTTTTGTCCGTCCTTCTGCTCGTGGGGTTATTTCGCCAATCCGTGAACCGGGAACACCGCATCCTTGATAGCGGCCACGCTTTCGGCGGCCAGGGCGCGGGCGTCGGCGCGTACTGGCGCCGGTATCTCCGGCGTCTCCGTGTCCCGCAGGGTGGCGCGACCCAGCCGTTCTATGGCCGGCGCGGGGATGCGGTCGGGCCACTCGGCGCCGCACATTACGCCGTAGGCCAGCGTCCAGCAGCGGGCCACCGCGCCGATGTCATACCCGCCGCCGCCGGTAGCCAGCCACGGGTAGCCGAGCCCGCCCAGCCGTTCCACCACCGCGCAGAACCCCCGGCTGGTCACCTGCAAATGCGTCAACGGGTCGGTGTGATAGGAGTCTATGCCCAGCTGGGTGAGCAGGATGTCGGGGGCGAAAGCCTGCACCAGGGGCGGCACAATGGCCTCAAAAGCCTCCAGGTAAATCTCGTCATCAGTGTAAGGATACAGGGGCAGGTTGACGGCGTAGCCCGCGCCGGCGCCGGCCCCGGTTTCGCCGGCGAAGCCCGTGCCGGGAAACAGGTAGCGGCCCGATTCGTGCACCGATATGGTGAGCGCGCGCGGGTCGTCGTAAAAGGCGTCCTGCACGCCGTCGCCGTGATGGGCGTCAATGTCCACATAGGCCACGCGCAGGCCCCGTCCCAGCAGGTATTTGATGGCGACCACCGGGTCGTTGAACACGCAGAAGCCGCTGGCGTGGCGCGCCGCCGCGTGGTGCAGCCCGCCGCTGATGTTGAACGCCGCCGTGGCCGCGCCGTCAGCGACCAGGCGGGCGGCGGCGAGGGTGGCGCCGGTACTCAACATTGCCGCCTCGTACATACCGGGGTAGGTGGGATTGTCGCCGCCCTGGGCAAAGCCGAACCGCTGGGGCTGGTAGCCGGTCAATCCCAAGCTGAAAGTGCGGACGGCGGCGATGTAGTCGCGGGAATGAAAGGCGCCGACCTCGGTTTCGCCGGCCATCGTGGGCGCCACCAGCCGGGAATCGGCGCCGTCAAATGCGCCGTAGGCGTCCAGCAGTTCATAGGTGTGGCGCAGGCGCACGGGCCGCATCGGATGGTCGGGGCGCAGGATGTGCCGGCTCATGGCGTCGTCGTACACAAAGGCGGCGCGGGGCATAACGGGGTTTCCTCCGGGACGGGCGTTGCGGCGGGTTGCGGCGCGGCGCGGCAGGGTAGGGTAGCATATACGATAACCGGGCAGCCCCTGATAGCGGCAGAAAGCGCGCTATGCGGGCAGCCGGGGTTAAATAAAACCGGGCTACGATCTGGAAAATGACCGGCGAATCGCTGCCGGATAGCGCAACCGCCGCCTGTGTATGCTATGCTGGAATTGACGCAGGAGGTGGCACAATGCGTATTGAACCTGTCCCTACTTCCTCCGAAAACGCTGAACTGGATCAAGGCTTGATGCTTGGCGGATCCGTCGCACCTCTCAACACGGCTGCGGACTTGCCGGTGACCACGATGCAGAACACCCCGGACAACGACAATGAATCATTGCCGGCGGTCTGGCGCGAGGAACTGCCGGGGCTGCTGCTGGCCTGGCTGGGGGGCGGGCTGCTTGGCGGGCTGTTTCTGATGTTTGCCGTATTGTCCCGCCCGATGACGGCGCTGCCGGTCACGGTTACCCTGCTCATTGGCGGAACGCTGCTTGCGATAGGCCCGGGCATTTGGATAACGGTTGATGCCTGGCTGGACTGGCGCAGTGTGCAAAAACTCGAATCCAGGCCCGCCGCGCCGCCGCAAGCGCCGTAGAGACCGGCCGGAATGCCTTCGGAAACGGAACGACACTGGAGTAGCGTCTGCCTGGGAATTGTCACCGTGGCAACGGCGGCAATAGGGATCGCGCTGTTTGGCGCCGACATCGTGGGCGTAAATATTCCCGCCGACGCCCGGCTGATGCCGTTGCTGGTCATCAAGCTCGGCTGCGCGCTGGGGGCGCTTTCCGCATATATCGTTCTGCTGGTTAAAGCGCGCAGCGTGGTGATTTTCTCTGTGCCCCGGCAGGGAATTGCCCGATTTGACCGGCGGCGGCAGGCCAACCTGATCTACATCCTGTTTATTGCGGAACTGGCACTGCTGGTTGGCCTGCTGATTGCCGGCCTGTCGCTTGATTTTCTGGCGGAACCGCCGGATTCCGTTGGGCCGGAATAACGGTCGTTTGTACGCCGGAATAGCTTTGTTGCCACTCCGGGGCCGCGCTACGGCTGGTCGCTACCGCCGCACCTGTTGCGCCAGGGTCTGGTAGGTTACCGGCGAGGTTGCCACCAGCCCGGCGTCCACCGGCAGCACTACCCCGTTAATCCACCTGGCCTCGTCGCTGGCGAGGAACAGGGCGGCGTTGCCGATGTCCCACGCCGTCCCCTCCGTCCGCAGTGGCGCCGCCTGGCTGCGGATGCCCCGCAGGTCGTCGTCCATCCGCGGCGCCACCATGGGCGTGTACACCAGCCCTGGCGCAATGCAGTTGGTGCGGATGCCATCGGGCCCGTGGTCGGCGGCCATGGAAATCGTCAGCCCGATCACCGCCGCTTTGGACGCGGTGTAGGGCGTGCTGCTGTGCGCCCGCAGCCCGGCGATGGACGATATGTTGATGATGGAACCCCCGCCGCCGGCCATCATCCGGGGAATGGCGTACTTGCTGGCCAGGACGATGCTTTTGACATTGATGGCCATAATGTCGTCCCAGTCCGCTTCCGACACCTCAACCACCGTTCCGCGCCGGGAAATGCCCACATTGTTGTCCAGAATGTCCAGCCGGCCGTAGCGTTCCAGGCAGGCGTCCACCATACGCGCGCAGTCGTCGGCTTTGGTGACATCGGCCTGGATGGCCGACGCCGCGCCGCCTTCCGCCTCTATCATCGCCAGCGTTTCCTCGGCCCGTTCCAGCGTCCGGTCGGCCAGGAGCACTTTGGCGCCTTCGCGGGCGAACAGCGTGGCGGTAGCCCGCCCGTTGCCTACCCCCGGCCCGCTGGAACCGGCTCCGGTTACGATGGCGACTTTTCCTTCCAGTCGGGGAGCGCGTTCCGGCACGATGTCCACCTCCGTTAGTGATGCTCCGTTAGCAGCGATGCTCTGTTAGCAGGACGCTTCGTTGGCAATGTTGGCGTCGTTTTCCGCAGCCGGTCTCATTCCGCAATGGGGCGGGAAATGATCCACAAGCTGACGCCAGTGTAGCACACCATCAGCGCCAGCATCGGCAGCTGGCTCAACAGCGCGGCGCGGCGGCCCGGATAGACCCGCGCCGCCTGCCCGTGCGCCAGATAGACGCCGGCGATATGCCCCACCACAATGGCGGAGACCGAAAAATACCAGATGAACACCGGCGACACGACCCCGATGTTGATGATGGCGTCCGCCGTGCCCAGCAAATCCCAGCCCCAGCCGAAGGGATCCGAGGCCAGCACAATGAACCGCTGCCCATTAACCAGCAGAAACCCCAGAAAGTGGGCGTAATGATACGCCAGCGCGATGGGCAGCAGTGAAAACACGAACTTCAGCGCCAGATCCCTGACCATGGGCTGCCGTTGCCCGGACAGCAGGGCCATCAGCGCGCAGGTGGCTACATACAGCAGCCCGAAGGCTACCGGCATCCCCAGGGCGCCCAGCAGATTGGCCGCGTAACTGCCGACGCCGGGTATCGCCAATTGCAACTGCGTGCTGAACAGCAGCCATTCGGGCGTGGCCGACAGCCCGTCAAAGGACACCGTGGCCAGCAGCAGGATGACCAGGCCGGCGGCGGCGGGCGTAGTCGCCCCCGTCCGGTTCAGCCCCACGCAGGGCGGGCGCAGGTTGAACTCCCTCTGCGCCGGCGGCGCGGCGGCATAACATTCGTAGCAGTCCACGCAGTCGTTTTCGCCGCCGCCGGCTTCGCCGACGGAACACAGATCCGGGCCGGAACAGCGGTCGCATACCGATTGCCGGCGTCGTCCCCGCCCGGCGCCGGCAGCGGCAACCCTCACTTCGGTTATGGAGAAGCGTGCCATAAACCCGTACACCACCGTGAAAGCTTCGGCGTTGCGCAACCAGACCTGGCGTCCGAACAGGTACATCCCGGCAAAGTTGTACGCCGTATAGCCCACCAGAATCCAGCCCAGGGCGCGCGGCCCGGCGGCATCGGCGGCCACCGTCTCCAGGATGGCGAAGCCCAGAAAGGCCAGCGCCGCCGGCCACTGCCCCCACCGGCGCGGGTACGGGCGCCGGGGCCGCAGCCGGCCGCCCGGCGCCGGGCTTTCCACCAGCCGCCAGACGGCCGCCCACGGGTTGACCAGCGCCCACAGGTTGCCGAACAGGGCAGTAAAAAAGCTCAACCCGACCCAGAAGGCGACATAGACCGCCGCCGGCGCCGGGTTCAGCGCCGCCCGTTCCGAACCGACCAGCGCGCCCAAGATGACATACGCCGTCAGAATCACGGACAGCGCCCGCAGTAACCCGGCAACCCACGCGGACGCCAGCCATCGCCCCGGCGGTGCCCGCAGCAGGTTGACGCGCGGATAACCGGGGCGACGCGCCACATCGTCCCGCAGGAATACCGCCGCGACTGCGAAGGACAGCAGCACCGCCGCCACGCCGGCCACGATGAACAACGACAGCGGCAATGGCAAATCGTACCGCTCCCCGAAGCCGTGGGCGTAGGCCGGCGGAGGGACGACGGCCGCCGCTGCTGTCATCCCGCCGCCGGCTACTAGCACCAGGGCCAAGGCCAGGATAACCCTGGCCGGCGGCGCCGACTTTTGGCGCTGCGGAGCCGAGGCGGAATGTTGACCGCCCCGGCAATCCGAAGCCCGGCCGGTTTTGTCCATCGCGCAATCTACTATCCGGGGCATCGTCTATCCGGGGCATTGCCGATGCCGGCGCCGGCGAGGATGGCCGGCTGGCCGGCTAGTCGCCGTCCACCCGCCGCCGCAGGGTCAGGATAGTCCATATTCCTACTACCAGGATTGCCGCCATCACCGCCGCCACCCATACCCACTGGATGCGGGCGCCCGGCTCGCCTACCTCCAGGGGCAGGGCGAAAACTTCCGTGCCCCGTTCCGAGGTTACGGACAGCGCCACATCCCAGGTTCCGGTGACGGCGAAAGGCACATCCACCTCAAAGTAGCGCCGGGTCTGTTCGTTGAAAACCCGCCGGGGGCCGAAGGACGGCGCTCCCGGCGGCCCGGATGCGGATACCAGCAGCTCAACTTCGGTGTCCCGCAGGGGGAGCTGATCATCCTGGTCGGCACTGGCGACGCCGGCGTCCGGGGTGGCGGCGAAAACCTGTATGGTAAGATGCGTTTGCGGTATCACCGGGCGGGCGGGAATGATGCCCACCAGCACCCGGTAGGGCCCCTGCGTGCGTTCCATAATGACCGTTGCCGTCCCGTTGGCCTCGGCAGGTGCGGCCGTGGCCAGTATTGCCAGCGGCATCGTGATGACCGCCACTATCGCCGCTATCATTGCGGTGACCGGCGCGTCGGCGGCCGGCAGCAACGCTAATCTATGCATCGGTTCCAATTGAGCGCATCGTCCGAAATTGCCGGCGCCAATATAGCACAGGGCGGACGCCGCTATCAACGCCGGAACGCCGCCCGGGTAGCGTTTCCAATCGGGTGATCTGGCGTTCCGGGCGTTTGATTGACTTGATTTGATACGCCGGGCATCGTTGGCGGCGACAAGTGCGAGCAAGGCTGGCGCTGGCTCCGGCAAACCAGCCTATCCGGGGGGCGTCGTCAAATGCATCTTTCGCTATTACGGCACTACAGCACCAGCCGGAATCTGGAGGCGACGCCATTTCCTACGCATTCGGCTGCCCGGTCGCCCGGATGCCGGCTCCGGCAGGAGGGACGGACGATTTGAGGACATACCCCGGGGTTTGCGGCGTTGCCGGGAAGCAACAAGCGGGCGTTGACATCCCTTTGCCCGGCGCATAGACTTGCCAATCGCCAAGCATACCCTTCGCCAGGCATACCCTTCGCCAGGCATACCCTTGCCGAGCATACCCTACGGCCAACCGGGAGGCGCAACTTGACCACGCAAGGCAATTCTCTACCCGCAGCGGTTACGATAACGAGGTTCATCCACAGGGTCGACGGCGGGCTGGACTGGGTTTATCGCGTGTTCGGCTACATCTGCGGCACGCTGCTGCTGCTGCTGGGGATTTACATCACCTACCAGGTGATTGTCCGCAAGCTGGGCGGGCCGGTGCTGGGGAACCAGGAGCTGGTGGGCGGGTACATCCTGGCCTTTGCCGGCACCTGGGCGTTTTCCTACTCGCTGCGGACGGGTTCCCATGTCCGCATTGACATCCTGTTGCCCCTGTTCTCGCGTATTCACCCCTACCTGCGCTCTACGGCGGACTGGCTGGCGCTGGCGTCGGTGGGCTTTTTCGGGCTGATTACGGCCATCAAGTCCTGGGAGGAAGTGGCGGAATCGCGCTGCATCCGCACCAATTCCGAGGGGATGTGCGAACCGGCGCTGGCGAATACCTACCTGATTGGCAATTTCCTGCCGGAGCTGTGGATGTTCCAGATGATTGTCGCCGTGGGCTTTACGATGCTGGCGTTCACGGCGTTCCAGTGGATGCTGTCTATGCTGGTGCGGGGTCTGCTGGAAATCTGGCACAAGCAGCAGGGCGGCGATGTGAGCGAGCTGGCGCCGCCGGCCGCCGTTGACGAAGGCGGCGCGTCCGGCGTCTAGCCGCCCGTCCGAACCTGATTGAATCGCAATCCGGCCGGCCCCGGCCCTGATCGGGGAAGGCCGACTACCGCGCGGAGGTCACGACCAAAATGGCAATCATCACCGCATTCAGCATGATGGGGGTTTTCTTTCTCGTTGGCCTTTATGTCGCCGGCGCGCTGGGCGTGCTGTCGCTGGTGATGATGGAAGCGTTTTCCGACGCGCCGCTGTGGAACATCCTGGGCAACAAGGCGTGGGAGAGCAACACGAACTTTATCCTGGTGGCGGTGCCGCTGTTTCTGCTGATGGGGGAGCTGATGCTGCGTTCCGGGATGGGGGAGCGGATGTACGCGGCGCTGTCCCGGTGGTTGGTGTTTCTGCCCGGCGGCCTGCTGCATACGAACATTGCTTCGTGCGCGGTGTTCGCGGCCTGTTCCGGTTCCAGCGTGGCGACTTCGGCGACCATCAGCCGGGTGTCGCTGCCGTCTTTCCGGCAGCGGGGTTACAGCGAGCGGCTGGTTATCGGGTCGCTGGCGGCGGGCGGCACGCTGGGAATTCTGATTCCGCCCAGCATCGGGCTGATTATTTTCGGGGTGCTGGTAGAGGAATCCATCGGGCGGCTGTATATGGGCGGGTTTCTGCCGGGTTTCCTGCTGGCGTTCACGATGATTGTGATGATGGTGGTGACTTCCATCATCTTTCCGCGCACGGCGCCGATGGACGAGGAAATAAAGCGGCTGTACCGGGCCTGGTTTCACGGGGCGGGCATCCGACGGTACACGGCGGAGCAGCAGGAGACGATGCGGCGGGAGCAGGCGGCGGGGGTGGGCATAGACGACCGTACGATGCTGTCATACGGGGAGGCGGTGAGCGAATGGCTGCGGATACTGGGGCGCGCCGTGGTGGGAATGGCGGCCATCATTCCGGTGCTGATTATCATCGTGGTGGTGCTGGGTTCCATTTACACGGGCTGGGCCACGCCTACGGAGGCGGCCGCGCTGGGGGTGTTCGGAGCGCTGGTGGTGGCCATCGCCAACGAACTGTTCAAAAAGATTCAGGGCATCTACGCCGAGTGGGGCGACTCGGTGCGGGGCATCCGGCATATGCTGCTGGACGCCATTATCTCCACGGTGCGGACTTCCTCGATGATTATGCTCATTGTGATGGCGGCGTTCACCTTGAGCTTCGCCTTTGCGCGGCTGGGCATATCGTCGGACATTTCGGAATGGATTACCGGGTTGAATCTGAACGCCTTGCAGTTCGTCATCATCCTGGTGTTTTTCTACCTGCTGCTGGGCACCTTTATGGAAAGCTTCGCCATGCTGGTGACCACCATTCCGATTCTGACGCCGTCGCTGGAGGCGGTGGGCGTGGACCTGGTGTGGTTCGGCATCATTATGGTGATTCTGGTGGAGGCGGCGCTCATCAGCCCGCCGGAGGGGATCAACCTGTACATACTGCATGGGGTGCGGCAGGATGTTGACCAACAGATGGCGGAACAGACGGCGGCGGCGCAGGAGGTGTTACGAGAAAGCACCATTACGGATGTGTACATCGGCGTGCTGCCCTTTATGGGGTGTATGGCGGTGGTGATTGCGCTGCTGTTCGCCTTCCCGGACATTGCGCTGTGGGCGCCGTGCGTCATCTACGATACTCCAGGCAACCACTTTGCGCTGGCGGACATTGCCAGGTCGGCCGGCGCTGCCCCTGAAGCGCTTGATCAGATTGGACGGGAAGCGATGCTCGAGAAGGATGAG
Source organism: Dehalococcoidia bacterium (assembly GCA_965203195.1). GTDB lineage: Bacteria > Chloroflexota > Dehalococcoidia > Lucifugimonadales > UBA3495 > Bin87. Next base: position 347,713 of record OZ241860.1, read on the forward strand.
CAGATGCGGTTCCGGGATCTGATCGACTTGACAATAACGCAGAGTGGGAGTCCGGCGCTGGCGCAGCTGGGGACGGAGGGCATACAGGACCAGATACGGGCTGCCGCCGGGGATTCGTCGCTCTGGGAAAATGTGCGATACTGCTCGTCGGAGTTCCGGCCCCGGGCCTACCAGTAGGGCGCGTTGGGGACGGGGGCGGATGGCCTTGAACGGCTATGCCCCCGCAGTGCCGGATGCGCCTCTGTCGCACAATGCCCAAACGACAGGGGCGCAATTTCTTTTGGCCGCTTGGATTTGCCGGGCAGGAGGTTATGGTGAAGTACCGGGTTTTGTTGCGTAAAGAGTACGCCGGCGGGTACACCGCCTTTTGTCCCGGCTGGCCCGACAGCGAAGCGCAGGGGGCCACCGTGGTCGAAGCCCTGGACAACATCAAGCCGGAGATCGGCGCTGCGGTCTCCGCGCGGGAAGGGCTGTTCTGGCAGGATAACGGGGGCGACGAATATCTGCGCGAGGTGGATGTCGCCGTTGGCGAGCGGCTGGACGCAGGGCGCGGGGGTTCTGCGATGCGCTACCCGATTCGGGTGGTCAAGCATTCCGAGGGTTATGCCGTTTTCTGTCCGATGCTGCCCGGCTGCAATTCCCAGGGCGGCAGTATGGATGAGGCGCTGGAGAACATCCAAATCGCCATTCGGGAATGGCTTATTTTCGCCCAGGAGATACTGCTGCTGGGCAAGCCGGACATTGAACTCATCGAGGTTGCCGAGGATGACGATTGCGCGCGGGCGGCGGCTGTCTAGCTATGCCCGGGCTTCCCGGCGTTAACCACCGGGCGCGATGGCAGCGTTTCTTTCTGGGCGGTTTAGCAATAAGATCGTCACTCCGGCGAAAGCCCGGAGTCCAGTAGAAACGCCTGGATTCCGGCGCCAGCCGGAATGACGGGCAAATATCAAACTACCCGATTGGAAACGCTACCTACCCCGCCGGGCTTATTGACCCCGGGCGGGATGGGCATTAGCATACCGTATTGATTATGTACGCCCTGATTCTGGCCGGCGGGAAGGGGGAGCGGCTGCGTCCGCTCACCGACCGCCTGCCCAAACCGATGATACCCGTGGCGGGTCGGCCCATCCTCCGGCGGCAGGTTTGCTGGCTGCGGGCCGCCGGCGTGACCGATGTCATCTTTCTGATTGGGCACCGGGGGGATGCGGTGAAGGATTATTTCGGGGACGGCGGACAGTACGGCATCCGCGCCCACTACAGCGTGGAACGGTCGCCCCTGGGGCGGGGCGGGGCGCTGCGGCAGGGGCTGGGGATGCTGCCAGCGGGCTATGAAGCGCCGGCGCTGGCCCTGAACGGCGACATCATCACCGATGCCGACCCGGGCGTCCTGCTGGATGATTACGCCGCCCGGCGGGCCGTCAACCCGGGCCACCTGGCGACTATCCTCACCGTGCCGATGACCAGTCCCTACGGCATTGTTGACACCGATGAGGCCGGCTTGGTGCGGCGGTTCCGCGAAAAGACGCCGCTGCCCTATGCCATCAACGGGGGCGTGTATGCGCTGCACCCCGCCATCGCGGAGCTGCTGCCGGAGAGGGGCGACCATGAGGTCAGCACTTTTCCGGCGCTGGCCGAAGCCGGCGGGATGTCGGCGGCGCCGGCCGCGCCGGGCGTTTTCTGGCGCAGCGTGGACTCGTTCAAAGACCTGCGGGAAGCGGAGGAATATATCGCCGCCGGCCAGCCGGCGGCAGGCGGCGGGACGGCACTATGACGACCATTGCCACGGCAGGCGCGGCGACCGCCGGGACGACCGCTGCCACCGCCGCCGAAACCGCCCGCATTGCGGACGCCGCCGCCGCCATCCGGGACAACATACAGCGGGCCATTGTGGGCAAGGCTGAGGTTATTGAGCATACCCTGGCGGCCCTGTTCAGCGCGGGCCACATTCTGATTGAGGATGTTCCGGGCATTGGCAAGACGACGCTGGCCCGGGCGCTGGCGCGTTCGCTGGACTGCGATTTCAGCCGTATCCAGTTCACGCCCGATTTGATGCCGTCGGACATTACCGGCATCAACTACTACAACCAGCACAGCGGGCAGTTTGAGTTTCGCCCCGGCCCGGTCATTTCTCAAATTGTGCTGGCGGACGAAATCAACCGGGCTACGCCCCGCACCCAGTCGGCGCTGCTGGAGGCGATGGGGGAAAGGCAGGTTACGGTGGACCAAAACACGCTGCCGCTGCCGGCGCCGTTTCTGGTCATCGCCACGCAGAACCCGGTTGAGCTGGAGGGGACTTTTCCGCTGCCGGAAGCTCAGATTGACCGCTTTCTGCTGCGGTTGAGCCTGGGCTACCCATCGGAAACGGATGAAGTGAGGATGCTGGAGCGGTTTGAGGACGCCGACCCGCTGGGGGAGCTGGAGCCGGTGGTGGCGGCGGAGGATGTGCTGGTGATACAGCGTCTGGTGCGGCGGGTTTATGTGGCGCCGCCGTTGCGGAGCTACCTGGCGCGGGTGGCGCGCGCCACGCGGGAGCATCCCGATGTGGAGCTGGGGGCCAGCCCGCGCGCCACGCTGGGGCTGTACCGGGGGGCGCAGGCGCTGGCGGCGATACGGGGGCAGGAGTATGTGACGCCCGATGACATCAAGACGCTGGCCGGGCCGGCGCTGGCGCACCGGGTGATACTGAAAAGCCTGGCGCGGCTGCGGGAACGGACGCAGAGTTCGGTAATTTCCGAGGCGCTGGCGGAGCAGGAAGTGCCGGTGTGAGCCGGCGTAGCAATGCGCGGTGGGCGGTTTGATTTATTGCGCCGGCCTGCTTACAATTAGGGCCAGGACAACCCCGCGAGGAGAATGCAGTTTTGACCACCGCAGAGCAGCCCGCAATTATCCTTTATACGCACCCGGACTGCCCTTTTTCGGCGCAGGCCAAGATGCACTACCGCCGGCAGCGGACGCCGTACACGGAGATTGATGTCGCCAAGCAGCCCGACCAGGTGCCGGCCCTGCTGGAATTGTCCGGGGGGGAACGGGTGACGCCGGTGATTGTGGAAAACGGCGTGGTTACCATCGGCTTTCAGGGCGGGTTTTGAGACTTCTAGGCCACCGCCGGGGCCGTGCGTCCCGCCGTATCCCCATCGTATTTCCGGCCGGCCCGTCAGGGCCGGCACAGCCGGCAGCCGGGTGGGGGCTATGGCGTTCCGGCTCCGGGGCGCCATAACGCCGCAATTTTGAAAAAACCCCGAATTGGAGGCAAATTGCCCTTGCATCGGGGGAACTGGTGTGCTACCATTGCCGCAATGACAAAACATTCGTGCGGAGGTTGACCAATGCCCATTGACCCGTCCGTCCTCAAACTGGACAAGGACAAGCTGGCGGCCCTGGAGCTTGCTCTGGGGCGCATCGAGAAAGACCACGGCAAGGGGTCGGTGATGCGCGGGAACGAGCAGGTGGCGCATCTGATTACCAACGCCATCCCCACCGGGTCGCTGTCGCTGGACCTGGCGCTGGGGGTGGGGGGATTGCCGCGGGGCCGGGTCACGGAAATTTACGGCAGCGAGTCGGCCGGCAAATCCACGCTGGCCATTCATATTATGACGGAGACGCAGCGTCTGGGCGGGCTGGCGGCGTACATTGACGCCGAACACGCCCTGGATCCCCAGTACGCCACCAACTGCGGGCTGGACATTGACAGCCTGCTGATTTCGCAGCCCGATTCCGCCGAGCAGGCCCTGGACATTACCGAAAAGCTGGTGAGCAGCGGCGCCATCGATTCCGTCATCATTGACAGCGTGGCCGCCCTGGTTCCGCAGGCGGAAATTGAGGGGGATATGGGGGATGTTCATGTGGGGATGCAGGCGCGGCTGATGTCGCAGGCGCTGCGGAAGCTGACGGCGGCCATCAACCGTTCCCGCACGGCCGTGGTGTTCATCAACCAGATTCGGGAGAAAATCGGGGTCAGCTACGGCAGCCCGGAAGTTACCCCCGGCGGGCGGGCGCTGAAGTTTTACAGCTCGGTGCGGATTGACCTGCGCCGTAGCGAATCCCTGAAGCAGGGTTCCGAAATTATCGGCAGCCGGGTGCGGGCGCGGATTGTCAAGAACAAGGTAGCGGCGCCTTTTCGGGTGGCCGAGTTTGACATTATGTTCAACCAGGGCATCAGCAAGATGGGGGACCTGCTGGACATTGGCGTGAACCGGGGCATTGTCAAAAAGGCGGGCGCCTACTACTCGTATGGCGACACCAGGCTGGGGCAGGGGCGGGAGAACGCCAAGAATTTCCTGACCGAGCGCAGCGACGTGGCCGAGACTATTGAGGCACTGATACGGGGCGAAGAGACGGACGACATTCCGCCGGATGACGCCGCCGGCGCTGTCGCCAAGTCGGCGGGCGGCGCGGCGCAGATCGCGGATGCCGCCGCCGTCAGCCTGAACTAACCGTTGTTTCCGACCGCAAGCGACGGGCCGGCGACGGCCGGCCCGGACGCATCCTCCCCACAGCGCAGGGCGCTGGCGGTCGCCCTGCGCTATATTGGCTACCGGCCGCGCTCGGTGGCGGAAGTGCGGCGGCGTCTGGCCCGGGATTTTGAGGCGACGGTGGTGGAGGCCACGCTGGCGCTGCTGGAGAGCCGCCGCTATCTGGACGATGCGGAATACGCGCGGCAGTGGCGCGGCAGCCGGGAACGGCGGCGGCCACGGGGGGAGTTCCTGCTGCGACGGGAGCTGCGCGCCAAAGGGGTTGCCGAGGGCATCATTGACGAGGCGCTGGAGGGCATTGACGATGACGGGAACGCCTACCGGGCCGGGCAGCGTCAGGCACAGCACTGGCTGGACGGGGGGCGGATGCCCTATCAGACCTACCGGCGCCGGATGGGCGGCTACCTGCAACGGCGCGGGTTCTCCGGGGGCGTTACGCGCGCCGCGATCCAGCGGCTCTGGGATGAGTTCGCGTCACATTCGCACGCGTCCGATGGCGATTAGCACTCCCACCGCCACCGACATCAGGCCCCACAATCCCCACGGACCCAGCCCGGTAGTCAAGGCAACCCCGACGAGAGACGCCAGCACCACCGTGCCGCCGGCAATGAGCATCAACCCCCGGCTGCGCTTGAGGTTGACGGCGCGGCTGACCAGGTAGCCGGTGGCGTAGCCGATGACCGGCGGCATTATCAGACTTGCCAGCCAGCCGTTGACGAGGGCGAGGCCGAACCAGACCAGCGTGCCCAGGACGAAGACGCCGGCGGCCACCGCCACGGCGCGGGCGTAGTTGACCGGGCGCACGTCAAAGGTGGGCAGCGGCTGCGCCCGGCCGCACTCCCGGCAACGGATACCGACGGGGGCCTGCACCAGACAAACCGTGCAGATATGACGGCGGCACTGGCTACAGGACAGCCGGGTGGCCGTTTCCGGGTGCCAGTGGCAGGTAAAGGCTTGGGGTTCGGCTTGCGATTCAGCCATCGTCGCTCTCAAAAGTAGGGCTTGGCTTTCCGTGGCTACGGATCCGGGGCCGGGGATATGGTATCACTCTTCGGCAAGCAGGGCCGGGCGGATGCGCTCCGTCCAGACATCGGGCTGGCCCAGGGCAATGTTTGCGGCCAGGCTGGCTGAGTCGCCGCATCGTTCCGCCAGTTCGTCGGTGGTCAGGGGGCCGGCCAGGAAACGCACCACCTGCCGCAGTTCCTCAACATACTGGATCGCGGCGCGGGACGCCGTTTCTCGGTCGTGCCGGGAGCGCAGGTGTTCCAGGCGTTCTACCCAGTCGATGGCCTGCTCTACTTCGTCAAAATGGTCGTCCAATCCTTGGGCGGTAGTCATCAGTCAGCCTCCGTTATGCGGTGGGTTGCGGAGCCGCGGGACAGCCACTGCTGGCGGTCGGCGATGTCGCGGTCGCGGAACAGTCGGTTGAAGATCACGCTGCGGCGAGGCAGGTCGGCGGGCCAGGGCTGGCCGTTGGAGAGCAGTCGTTTGAGCAGGATGATGGCGGCGCCGGCGGCGGCATAGACGGCCAGGTGGGGCGGCGCGCCCAGCAGCATTGCTTCCGGCGGCAGGGCGGCGCAGACCGGGGGCAGCAGCGCCATTATGGCCAGCAGAGACTCGGCGGAACGGCGGGTGATGGCCCAGGCGCCGGCATAGGCGGCCAGGGCGCCGGCGAACAGGGGCGGCGACATTGCCAGGATGCCGCCGGCCCACACACCCACGCTGCGGCCGCCGGTGAACCGCAGAAAGGGCGACCAGCAGTTGCCCAGCACGGTGAACAGCGGCGCAACCGCCAGGAGCCAGGGCATTTCGTCCAGGCCCAGGGCGTAATGGCCCAGCAGGATGGGGCCGGCGCCACGGGCGAAGTCAATGGCGACTACGGCGGGCAGCCACGCCCTGCCCAGCTGGGCGGCCAGGTTGCTGCCGCCGATGTTGCCGCTGCCGTGCCGGCGCAGGTCAATGCCGCCGGCGGCCCGCGCCAGCAGATGGGAAACGGGCAATGCGCCGACCAGCCCGGCGACGGCCCACAGGCCGATGGCGGTTAGTATCGGGGGGAGCATAGCGGTACGATGAATGTTCCGGCGGGCCGGCGCGAGGCAGGCTAACGGGCGGTGGTTTTCGCCAGGCGCCGGGCGGCGGCTTCCAGGCGTTCCACGGTTTCCGGGGGCGGGCCGTTGACGCCGGGCCGGGGTTCTTTGGGGTTGCCGCTGTGGTGGTAATCGCTGCCGCCGCAGGGGATCAGGTCGTAGGCGCGGGCGACATCGGCCAGCCAGTCCACGGTGGCGGAGTCGTACATCGCATAGTGGACTTCCATACCATGCAGGCCGGCGGCTTTCAGCTGTTCTACGGTTTCAATCAGGGACTGCTCCGGCTCCGGTTCGTTGCCGCGCCGTTCAAACCAGGGGTGGGCGAACACGGCCACGCCGCCGACTTCGCTGAGCAGTTTGACGGCATCGGGGGGTTCCAGCTTGGTACGCTCCACATAGGCTTTGCCGTTGCGCCCCAGGTATTCGGCAAAGGCGTCGGAGCGCTGCTGAAAGTAGCCGGCTTCCACCAGGGCGTCGGCGATATGGGGGCGGCCTACGGAGGCGTCGCCGGCGATTTCCAGCACCCGTTCCCATTCAATATGCATACCGAACTCCGCCAGCTTGCGGACCATGCCCTCGCCCCGGGCCAGGCGACCCTCCCGGAACCGGGCCAGCATAGCCTGAAAGCCGGCGTCGGCGATGTCCATAAAATAGCCCAGCATATGGACTTCACCGCCGGGGACGTCGCAGCTCAATTCAATGCCCGGTATCAGGCGCATACCGGGGATGGCGTCGGCGGCGCGCTGGGCCTCGGCCAGACCGGCGGTGGTGTCGTGGTCGCTTACGGAGATGGTGCGGAGGCCGCTGGAGGCCGCCAGCTGCACCAGTTCGGTGGGCGTCAGGCGTCCGTCGGAGGCGGTGGTGTGGAGATGCAGGTCAACGGTAATGGGCATTGGTACTCCCGTTGCGGCGGCGTTAGGTATGGAACGGAACGGGGCGTGGCCGGCGCCGGCAAAGCGTTGGGCCGGCGGGCCGGCCTGGTCAATTTGCCGGCCGATCAATCCGCCGGCCGGTCGACGCGGGCGATGGCGATGGCGCGTCCGGTGGCGTCGTCAATGTCAATCAGCGCCGCATTGAGGACGCGGGGGCCTTGGGCGGCGGGTTCAAAGCGCTGGGGCAGGCCGGTGCGGAAGCGTTCCAGGACGGGGGCGGTTTCGGTGCCGATTACGGAGTCCAGGGGGCCGGTCATCCCCAGGTCGCTGACATAGGCAGCGCCGCCGGGCAGGATTCGGGCGTCGGCGGTGGGCACATGGGTGTGGGTGCCGACGACAGCGCTGACGCGGCCATCAAGATACCAGCCCAGGGCCTGCTTTTCGGAGGTCGCTTCGGCGTGAAAGTCCACTACCACGATGCGGGGCGGCTGCCCGGTTTCCCGTTCCGCTTCGGCCAGGCGGGCGTCGGCTTCCCGGAAGGGGCAGTCGATGGGCGGCATAAAGACGCGTCCCTGCAAGTTCAGCACCATCGCTTCGCCATGCATCAGCCAACCCCGGCCGGGGGCGCCGTAGTAGTTGGCGGGGCGCAGCAGGGGCAGTTCGTCAAAGTGGGGGATGATTTCCTTTTTGTCCCAGATGTGGTTGCCGGAGGTCATCACATCCACGCCGGCGGCCAGCAGGCTGCGGGCGGTTTTGAGCGTCAGGCCGAAACCGCCCGCGGTATTTTCCGCATTGGCGATGACCAGATCGACGGCCAGTTCGCGGCGCAGGGACGGCAGCAGTTGCGCCAGGGTGCGGCGGCCGGGCCGGCCGATGATGTCGCCTATCATCAGGACGCGCATTGCGGATGCTCTCAATATGGAATGGGCGCCGATGGAATGGATACCGATGGAACGACAGAGCGCCGGAACGCCAGAATGGCGGAGCGACAGAACGGCAGAGTGACAGATGGACGAGGGATTGGAATTGCCGGCGGCGCGGCCGGGGCCGTCGGGCAAGGGCCCGGCCCGGCTCCGGCCACGCGCGGAGGTTGCCGGCGAGTACCGGCAATGGCTTCAGCGGGCGATGCTTTCCTCGCGGGTTTCGCGTATCACCGTGACCTTGATTTGGCCGGGGAACTGCAATTCTTTGGAGACCTTGCCGGCGATGTTGCGGGCCAGGGTGGCGCAGGCCACGTCGTCCACGTCCTCAGGGCTGACCATGACGCGCACTTCGCGCCCGGCCTGGATGGCGAAAGCGCGTTGCACGCCGTCAAAGCTGTAGGCAGTATCCTCCAGCTCTTTGAGGCGCCGGGTGTATTGTTCGGCGGATTCCTTGCGGGCGCCGGGGCGGGCGGCGCTGATGCCGTCGGCGGCGGCGACGAGGAAGGATTCAATGCTGGAATGGTCGTCGTCGTGATGCTCCCGGACGCAGTCGCAAATCGGAGCGGCGATGCCGTTGCGTCGGGTGAGGTCGTAGCCGATTTCGGCGTGGGGACCCTGGATTTCGTGGGTCAACGCCTTGCCGATGTCGTGGAGCAGGCCGCCGGCGCGGGCCATTTGGACATTGGCGCCGACTTCGGAGGCCAGCATACCGGCGAGGAGGCCAACCTCAATGGAATGGGTCAGCACATTTTCGCCGTAGCTGTAGCGGTATTTAAGGCGGCCGAGCAAGCGGATCAGTTCCGGGTCCAAGCCGCTGACGCCCACCTCAAAGGTGGCGTCCTGGCCGGCGCGCCAGATGGTTTGTTCAATGTCCTGCTGGGCGCGGTGGACGCTTTCCTCAATGCGGGCGGGCTGGATGCGCCCGTCCTTGACCAGCTGGGTCAGCGCCAGTCGCGCGATTTCCCGGCGCACCGGGTCAAAGCAGGACAGGGTTACGATGCCGGGGCTGTCGTCGACGAGGATTTCGACCCCGGTGCGGGCCTCCAGGGCCCTTATGTTACGTCCTTCGCGGCCAATGAGACGGCCTTTCATCTCATCGTTGGGCAGGGCGACAACGGAAGTGGTGCTTTCCGAGACGACGTCGGTGGAAAGCCGGTTGATGGCGAGGGTAAGGATGCGACGGGCGTTTTCGTCGGCCCGGGTTTGGTGCTCCTTTTCCAGTTCGTAGTAGCGGCGGGCCAGTTCGTGGGACGCTTCCTCCTCGGTGCGCTTGAGCACGATGGCGCGGGCTTCGTCGGTGGACAGCGAGGCCACCCGTTCCAATTCGCGGGTATGCTGCCGCTTCAGATCGGCGGCTTTGTGCATGGCGGACTGGGCTTCGGCTTCCCGCTGGGCCAGTTGGGATTCCTGCTGCTCCAGGGATTCGGATTTGCGGTCAAGCTGTTCCTCACGCTGGTGATAGCGGCGTTCCATCCGGTTGAGTTCGCGTCGCTGTTCGGAGATTTCCTTGTCGCCGGCCTCGCGGATTTGGAGCGCTTCCTGCTGCGCTTGCAGGATGATGTTGCGCTTTTCCTCCTCGGCCTGCGTAACGGTGTCGGTGGCTTCCTCGCGGCGGCGCCGGAGGTTGCTGCCGTTTTTCCTGGCAGAGAGCAGCAGCCAAACCACTGCTGCGATGCCTGTTGCCAACCCTGCGGCCGCCAGGACGGACAGGATGATGATTGTGGTCATAGACCCTCCTCGAAGTCCGTCGGGCGTGTGCGGGGGATAGTCTTGCCCGCTGACTATCCTAGTGTTGACGGGGGGCAAAGTCAAGGAATACGGGGGCATTGGCCGGATTTTTATGTAATCTAAAGCGGCATCGTTCTATACGGGCTGTTCCGGCGCGGGACGACGGGCGGCGCGCGGCGGCCGGCCGGCGGGGCGGCGCGGCAATAACGGCGGGCGCCGGCCGGCGCGGAGGCAAATCAAGTCCGCCGGCCGGCACTTCGGTAGATGGCCGGGCTTGGGCGTTGCGGGCGCCGTGCGCTGCTAACGCAGTTCCCGGGGCAGCGTGAAGGTGATGTCTTCCTCCGCCCCGGACAGCAGCGTGACCTGTTCCGGATGCAAGGCGTCAATGACCGATGCCACCAGTACCTCCGGCGTGGACGCGCCGGAGGTTATGCCCACTTTGTCCCGTCCGGCCAGCCATTCCCGGTTAATTTCGTCCGGGCCGTTGATCAGGTAGGCGGGCGCGCCGTTGGCCTCGGCGACTTCCCGCAGCCGGTTGCAGTTGGACGAGTTCTGCGCCCCGATGACCAGCACCACATCCACCTGGCCGGCCATCCTGGTGACGGAATCCTGGCGGTTGGTGGTGGCGTAGCAGATGTCGTTGCGCACCACCGCCTCGGGAAAGCGTTCCTGGATGGCGGCGATGGCGTTGGCGGTGTCGCCCACGGAAAGGGTGGTTTGGGTGATGACGGCGACCCCGGCGTCCGCCGACCAGTCCAGGTCGGCGCTGACGGCCTGTTCCGAGAGGGGGGCGGAGTCGTCAACCAGGGTCATCGGGGCCTGGCCCATAGTGCCGCGCACTTCCTGGTGCCCCCGGTGTCCCACCAGGAGGATGCGCTTGCCCTCCCGGTGGTACTTTTGGGCTTCGTTGTGGACGCGGGTGACCAGCGGGCAGACGGCGTCGATGACCCGCAGGTTGCGGGCGGCGGCGCGGGCGAAATCGTCCGGGGGCGAGCCGTGGGCGGAGAATACCACCAGGGCGCCTTCCGGGGCTTCGTCCACATCCTCAACGGTGATGGCGCCTTTGCGTTCCAGCTCGGCCACGACATAGGGGTTGTGGACAATTTGGTGCTTGACATACACCGGCGGCCCGAACCGTTCCAGGCACAGCTCCACGACCTCAATGGCGCGCACCACGCCGGCGCAGAAACCGCGGGGCGAACTGAGCACTACTTCAACCATATCGTTTCCTCCATATGGTCTCTCCTTCCTGATGATTGCCGGGACGATTGCGGGCGGCAAAGGGTTGGGGCCGCCGCTATGCGGTTCCAGAGGGGTTCGGGCCAGTGGGCGGTGGCGGGCCGTCCGGCTCCGTGGTGAGGCGCAGGATCTGTTCGGCGGCAAACTCGGTGGCTTCGTAGAGGTCGACCAGGTCGCCGACGCTGTTGACATAGAGCAGGCCGTTCAGGGCGTTGTGGCTGCGGAGTTCCTCCAGGGTCAGGCGGTTGCGCTTGATGCCGTTGCAGGTGCGGTGCAGCAGCGCCAGGTTGTAGAGTTCGTCGTTGCCCGACGTTCCTTCGGCGGCGCGGCGGGCGCGGATGTGGTCCACTTCCAGCAGGGTTTCGTCCAGGCTGCCGTTGGGCCGGCGGGGTTCGTAGCCGCAGCCCCAGCAGACGGGGCCGAACCGCTCAATCAGCAGCCGCTTGGCTTCGTTCTTGGGGATGCGGCCGGACCAGGTTGCCGACTGGGTGCTTTGCGCGGCGCCGCGCCTGGTAGGCGGCAAGCGGTGATGAGGGGCCGGGTCGGCATCATCCCGCGCCGGCAGTTCGCGGGGGCCGATGGTGCGGCTGGTGGTCCACTGGGTGGGTTCCTGGAAGGCGCGGCCTTTGCGAACCGAGGCCAGGGCGTCCTTGGTGCTGTCGGTCATTCCTTCCAGCATAATGCCGTTGAGGTAGAAGCGGCGTTTGAGCATTGTCCAAGCGCGGTAGGCCATATCGCAGGCCAGCCACTGGCGGCCCAGGCGCTCCGCGGCCACGGCGGTGGTGGCGCAGCCGGCGAACACGTCGAGGACGACATCGCCGGGGTTGGAGCTGGCGGCGATGATGCGCTCGTAAAGTTCCAAAGGCTTTTGGGTGGCGTATCCGGTATCCTCAACGCCGCTGGGTATGGACACATCTACCCAAACATCGTCTAGGGCCACCCCCATCATTTCGTCGAGAAAACGCACGCTCATCGGGTATCTGCCATTCTCCGCCAGATACATCCGGCCTTCATTGTCCAGCCGTTCCCAGCCTTGGGCAGTGGTTTCTCCTGCCATACGCCCACCCGGAACTACCCAATGTCGATTTACCGGCGGGACATATGTGACGCCTCGGAAAGTTGCCGGTTGGCCTGAGTCCCCGTGCCTGGTTCCCGGAGCGTGTACGGGCGCCAGGGCTATGTAGCGTTGCAAACCGGCGTCCCACCGATAACCTTCGGGAACGCCGCCGCTAGCGTCATAGGGCTGACGCACCGCGTCCCGGTTGAAAAATGCCCGTCGCGTTTTTCGGTATCGCAACAAGGTGTCGTGGTTGCGCCCGAAATCACGGGTTACGGCGTTTTTGCTGTTAGTGCGCCGCCAGACGATTTCGTTGCGGAAGTTGTCGGCGCCGAACACGCCGTCCATCAGCAGCCGCAGGTAGCTGTCGGCGTGGTCGTCGCAGTGCAGGTAGATGCTGCCCGTCGGCTTGAGTACCCGGCGGCATTCCAGCAGGCGCACCGCCATATAGGCGATGTAGGCGGCTTCGTTTTCGGTGGCGCAGGCTTCGGTAGCCTCAATGACAGCGTGGACGGCCGGATAGTCGTCCTCAATCTGCATTTTCCAGGCGGGATGGATGTCGGCATCCCAGGTCCAGATGTCGCGCACGCGGGTTTCACCCCGGCCTTCGTTATGCTGCGCGCCGTGGGCCTGCGCCAGCGTCAGCTCCTCGGCATATTCGGCGTCGCTGATGGGCGGGCGCGGGCGGCCGGTAAAGGTTTCGTTGGCGGCGAAGGGCGGGTCGATGGCGATCAGGTCAACACACTCGTTGTTGAGGCTGCGGAGGAAGCGCAGGTTGTCCATAATCGCCAGGGTGCGGTTGGGAACATTGAGGCGGGACATCGGATGGTTCCTTCCGGTTTGGGCCGCGCCGGCGGCAGTGTGGGTGGCTGGCAATGCCCGGCGGCGGCTTGGCGGCGCGGGCCGGTTCAGGGCGGGTTGACGCCGGCCGGCGACGGCGCGCCCGGGCCGGCGGCCGCGCCTTGTCCCATCGCGTGCCGCAAAATCTGTTCGTTGGCAAACTGGGTGGCCTCGTACAAGTCAACCAGCTGGCTGACGCTGTCCACATAAAGCAGGCCCCGCATTGCGTTGTGGTTCCGCAGTTCCTCCAGGGTCAGGCGGTTGCGCTTGATGCCGTTGCAGGTGCGGTGCAGCAGGGCCAGGTTGTAGAGTTCATCGTTGCCCGGAGCGCCTTCGGCGGCGCGGCGGGCGCGGATATGGTCCACTTCCAGCAGGGTTTCGTCCAGGCTGCCGTTGGGCCGGCGGGGTTCGTAGCCGCAGCCCCAGCAGACGGGGCCGAAGCGTTCAATCAGCAAGCGTTTGGCCTCCTCCTTGGGGATGCGCCCGGACCAGCCGGCGGACTGGACGCTCTGCGGCGCGCCGCGCCGGGCGGAGGGCAGGCGGTGGTGGGGCGCCGGGTCGGCGTCATCCCGCGCCGGTAGTTCGCGGGGGCCGATGGTGTGGCTGGTGGTCCACTGCTGGGGTTCCTGGAAGGCGCGGCCTTTGCGCACCGAGGCCAGGGCGTCTTTGGTGGCGTCGGTCATCCCGGCCAGCATAATGCCGTTGAGGTAGAAGCGGCGTTTGAGCATTGTCCAGGCGCGGTAGGCCATATCGCAGGCCAGCCACTGGCGGCCTAATCCCTCGGCCGCCACGGCGGTGGTGGCGCAGCCGGCGAATACATCAAGGACGACATCGCCGGGGTTGGAGCTGGCGGCGATGATGCGCTCGTACAGGGCCAAGGGTTTCTGGGTGGCGTAGCCGGTGGATTCCGTGCGGGAGAGGGGCTTGACGTCCAGTATCATATCGCGCGCCGGAATGCCTCTTTCCGGGTCCAGATACACTTTGCGACGGGGTATGTTACCCCGGCTGGGCCAGTGGATTAGTCCAGCGGCGTCCATTTCGTCAAGCCTTTCCCGGCTGAAGCGCCATAGATCCCGGACGCCGCGCCATTCAAATTCCTGCCCGCCGCCGGACAGCCGGCGGGCGTGCAACGGCGCGGTCGCATAGCGGCCAACGGCATCCTCATTCCGGTATGCCCTGGCGATATATTCGTCATCGTAGGGTTCCCTGGCATCGTCCGTCCAGGTATAGGTTGCTCCTTTGGAATAGAACCATATGGTGTCGTGAATGCGCCCGAAGCGGCTGCCGGCGTCGTTATGCGAACCGTAGCGCCGCCAGATGATTCCGTTGCGGAAGTTGTCGGCGCCGAACACGGCGTCCATCAGCAGCCGCAGGTAGCTGTCGGCGTGATCGTCGCAGTGCAGGTAGATGCTGCCGGTGGGCTTGAGTACCCGGTGGCATTCCAGCAGGCGCACCGCCATATAGGCGATGTAGGCGGCTTCGTTTTCGGTGGCGCAGGCTTCGGTGGTCTCAATGACGGCGTGGACGGCGGGGTAGTTGTCCTCAATCTGCATTTTCCAGGCGGGATGGATGTCGGCATCCCAGGTCCAGATGTCGCGCACGCGGGTTTCGCCGCGTCCCTCGTGGTGCGCCACGCCGTGGGAGCGGGCCAGCGCCACTTCCTCGGCGAACTCCGCGGCGCTGATGGGCGGGTTCGGGCGGCCGATAAAAGTTTCGTTGGCGGCGAAGGGCGGGTCGATGGCGATCAGGTCAACGCACTCATTGTTGAGGCTGCGGAGGAAGCGCAGGTTGTCCATAATCGCCAGGGTGCGGTTGGGAACATTGAGGCGGGACATCGGATAGCCGTCCTGTGCGCTGCGGTTGGGCGTAGCCCATCATAGCAGACGGCGGCGTCCGCTGCCCGGCCGGGGCGCGCCGCTTTACGCCGTGTCCGGCGTCCAGCCCCAGGGCCGGGGGCCCCAGCCGGCTTCGTGAACTATGCCGCGCTTTACCGACAGAACCGGCGTCACCGCCCGGTCGGAGGGGCGTCCGTTGCCCAGCACGTCGTACACGACCCAGTCGCCGTCCTGGATGTCCAGCACGGACACATCGGCCTGCTTGCCCGGCTCCAGGCTGCCCAGGCGGGTTTCCTCACCGATGGCCCGGGCCGGGTTGATGGCGCACATTTCCACCACCCGCTCCAGGGTGAAGCCCAGGGCGAGGAAGCGGGTCATCATTTCGGTCATACTGTGGACGGTGCGGAGGCGTCCGGGTACGGTGAGGTCGGTGCTGATGCAGTGGGGTTCTATGCCCTGGTCCAGCACGCGCTCGCCGATGTCAAAGCTGAAGTTGGCGCGCCCGTGGGCGGTGTCCAGCCAGACGCCGCGTTCGTGGGCCTCGCGGGCTTCGGGAACCAGGTTGCCGGCGCCGTCCAGGACGCCGCCGGGGTTGGCGGTAAAGAAGTGGGTTACGATGTCGCCAGGTTCCATAATGGGCAGCAGGTCGCGGATGACTTCGGCGGGGTAGCGTTTTTCGGTGTCGCCGATATGCACCATCAGAGGGACGCCGGCTTCCCGGGCGGCGCGCTTGGCCAGGCGGGGCATTTCCATGCCCATAATTTCCAGGGCCGGGGAAACCATGCGGGCCTTGATGCCCCGGATGACGCCGTTGCTTTCCGCAACGACCTGGATGGTGCGTTCCAGGTCAATGCTGCCGGGGGCGAAAATGTCGGGCGTGGTGGCCAGCCCGGTGCGGCAGATGTGCAGAAAGGGGATGATTTCGGTGGCGTTGTTGGGGATGATGTGGGCGGGGAAACCGCCGTAGGTATCGCAGCCGCTGCTGCCGGCATCCACCATCGTAGTGACGCCGGCGCGCACGCCGCCCAGGTCGGCGTTGACGCCGTTGCCGTTGACGCCTTCGTACACATGAGTGTGCAGGTCGATGAGGCCGGGGGTGACATACTTGCCGCGGACTTCAACGACGCGGGCGGCGGAGTCGGCGGCGAGATCGGGGGCTACGGCGGCGATTTTGCCGTCGGATATGGCGACGTCAAAAGGGCCGTTGCGGTGGGCGGCGGGGTCAATGAGCGTGCCGCCTTTGATGAGCAGGTCGTACATAGCAGGGTTCCCTCCTAATGGCGCAACGGCGGCGGCGATGGTGCTACCGCCGCCGCGCCGCGTACCGCGCAAGCCTAGATAGGGGCGGCAGTGTCAAGCCGGTGCCTTGTTTCGCTATTGCCTGTCTATTTCGGCCAAGGCGGCGCATAGATCCAGCCTTCCTGTTGGGCGGCAGGAAGGTAATCGTCTCGGGATGGCAGAATCTCTCGGGGTACTGCACCCATGCGGCAGTGCAGACGGCGGCTACCACTGCGTCCAAGCAGTCGTCATTGTCGATACAACTCCGGTGAACCATGTCCGAGTAGGACAACGAAATGCCGGCAGCTTTGGGCAAGAGGGACAATATGTCGGCGCGTTTTTGCCGTGCCCGCTCGTTCTTTTCTTTATAGCCTTTAGAAGGGAGGCCAACGACTTTGAGGTATGCGCCCGGCATCAGTTCTATCAGCACGACGCCTTTGCGGCCGGCATCATCCAGCGGCGGCACCCTGCGATCCGATTGTGTCCACAGCGTGTGCAGCATTTTCATGCCATAAAACGTCATCGGGAACATTTCGGGGAACGTGGGATTCAGTGGGGAAAACGCCACCCCACTGAAGTGCTTTTTATCTCCTTGCCTCAAGCACTTGTTGAACCTGCTCAAATCCCCTCCGGGGCGAAGGCGAGGGCGTATTGCCTGGATGTACGCAGGCAAATCAGGAATTTTCGCGATAACCTCCCACATCTCCGGCATTTGAGTGCCCTTGAATCCAAATTCCGCTTCGGCAAAGCACTTGGGCACTCCGAACGGAAAATCCATCCCTACCACAGCGGGCGGGGGTACGATGGCAAGCAGCTCGCAAAGAACAGCGCGTGTGATGCTCTGAGCACTATTCAGCCGGAGCGCGCCGTCCTCCGTCAACACCCCCTGGGCGATCCAAGTTTTGTTTTCCGCTTTGGCGCCGCTGAAATCGACGCCGATGATGGCAGTCATAATCGCACCTCTCTGGCCGGTAGCCACCTTTGCCGGCGGCGGGATTGGGCAGGATTGTAGCACAGGGTGTCAACCAGCAGGGCCGGCGGGCAATTGACATTGGGGATGCCGGCTGGTAGGATTTTGGCGTCCGAAAAACGCATTATGGAGTTGTCGCAAAGTGTCGGAACGAAATGAGAAGCGCGCCGCCAGCGCTACCACCGTCGGAACCGCTACCGCCGGAACTACCCGCCGCCGCTTTCTGGGCGCGCTGGGGTTGGGGGTGGCCGGGGCGGCGCTGGTCGGCGGTATGCTGTCCATGGGACGAGGGGACAAGGGCGCGGAAGCGGCCAGCGAGTTTCCGGGGCCGGATTCCATCTTTCACCCGGCGCAAGACCCGCGGCAAGATCCTCGCCGGTAGGCAAGCCGGGCGACCAGGCAGCGAGGCGATGCGCGCCAGCCGCCCCAATTCGCCTACGGCGGGCGGCGTTTTGTCGCCGACGGGGACAAGGGCAATTAGCGGCGCCCGAACTCCCGTTCCAGCTGGTACTCGGTGAAGTGCACCACCGTGGGGCGCCCGTGGGGGCAGTGGTGGGGGTTGGGAGTCGCCTCCAGCTGCCGCAGCAGGGCGTCCATTTCGGCGTAGGCCAGGGTCTTGCCGGCGCGCACGGCAGCGTGGCAGGCGATGGTGGCGGCCAGGGCGTCCTCCCGTTCCATTACCACCTGTTCCACGGCTACGGCGTCCAGCAGTTCGGCCAGGGCGCGCGCCGGGTCGGGGTTGTGGCGTTCCGCCAGAGCCGCCGGCAGGGCCCGCACCAGCCAGGCGTTGCCCCCAAAAGCCTCCAGGTCAAAGCCGTATTCGGCCAGCAGCGCGGCGTATTCCCGCAGCGTGGCGACTTGCGCCAGGGACAGCTCGGCTGGAAGTGGCGCCAGCAGGGGCTGCGTGGCCCGTTCCCGGCCGGCGGCGGCCGGGCGGATCCGGTCGTACAACACCCGCTCGTGGGCGGCGTGCTGGTCCACCAGATACATTCCCCCGTCGCCTTCGGCCACGATGTAGGTTTGCCGGATCTGGCCGACGACCCGCAGGCCGGCCAGCACTTCCCGCAGAGAAGCGCCCGTTGTCGCGCCGGCGCCGACGGGCAGCGCCAGGCGGTCGGGCGACGAAGGCGATGATGATGATTGCGATGGCCCGCCGTCATATGGCGCGGCCGGGCCGTTATGCTGTTCCGGCGCCGGCGCGGCGGCGGGGCGGCCGCCCGGCGGCGCAAAGGCGCGGGTGGCGGCGCGCGCCGGGGCGTGGGCCAGCAGGGCATCGCCGACGGCACGGTGCACGGCCGTAAAGACGGCGTTTTCGTGGCGAAACCGCACTTCCCGCTTGGCGGGGTGGGAATTGACGTCCACCATCCCCGGCGGCAGGGCAATGTTGATTACCGCCACCGGATAGCGGCGGTCGGGCAGCTGCCCCCGGTAAGCCTGTTCCACGGCGTAGGCAATGCGGCGGCTCTGCACCCAGCGGCGGTTGACCAGCAACGTGATGTGGGCACGGTTGCCACGGGTGAGGTCGGCGGCGCCGGTGTAGCCGCTGACGGTGATGGCGCCGGCGGCGCGGTCGACGGAGGTATGGTCGCCGGCCGTATGGTCAACAGGCAGCATCCGCGCCGCCGTTTCCGCGCCGTACACCGCCAGGATGGCATCCTGCAACCGCCCGCTGCCCGGCGTGTTCAGCTGCTCCCGGTCATCCACCGTGAAGGTGAAGCGCACTTCGGGGTGGGACAGGGCGTAGCAGGTCACCACTTCCTGGGCGCGGGCGGCTTCGGCGGCGGCGGAACGCAGGAAGCGGCGGCGGGCGGGCAGGTTGCCAAAGAGCTCAATCACCTGCACCGTGGCGCCGGCGGGACAGCCCACTTCGGTTTGGCTGACCAGATCGCCGTAGCGAAACTCAATGCGGGCGCCGGCCTCGGCATTGTGGGGGCGGGCGCGGCAGGATACCCGCGCCACGGCGGCGATGCTGGGCAGGGCTTCGCCGCGAAAGCCCAGGGTGGCCACGGCTGCCAGGTCGGCCACGGCGGTCAGCTTGCTGGTGGCGTGGTGCCGGAAGGCCAGGGCCAGTTCGCCGGCGGGGATGCCGCAGCCGTCGTCGGCCACGCTGATTTCGGCCACGCCGCCCTGGCGAATGGCCACGGCGATGCGGGTGGCGCCGGCGTCCAGGGCGTTTTCGACCAGTTCCTTGACCACCGAGGCGGGGCGCTCAATGACCTCGCCGGCGGCGATCTGGGCGGCGATGTGGGGGGGCAGCTGCTGGATGGGCATTGGCTGGGGTTAGGCGGCTACCCGCTACGACAGTGGCGCTGGCGCCGGGGCGCCGCCGGCGTCCATCTGCCGGACGTGGGCGCGGGCCTGGGCCTGGATCTCGGCGACTTGCTGCTGCATTTCCTGACGCTGCCGGCCGCGGATCTGCTGCTCGTTCCACAGGTGGGGCAGCGTCCTGGTGTTGCCCTTATCCGTGTTGCAGGCCCCGCACAGCAGGATCCGGTTGTCGATGCGGTTGGTGCCGCCGGCGCTTTTCGGGTTGATGTGGTCGACGTGGAAATGGCGGGGCTTGAGGCATTCGCCGCAGCCCGGACACCGGATATTGCCGTCGGGCTGCCGCTGCCATTCCAGCAGCTGGTCGCGGATGGCGGCGTTGCTCATCCGGTCGGACGGCATTTTGGGGATGATGATGCCCGTCGGGTCGCGGATCACGTTGTCGTCGGTAGCGACTTCCGTGCGCTGGGGCGGGTTGTGGAGCACGGAGACGGCGACCGGCAGGGCGCCGGCTTTGCCGGACATCGCGCCGATGCGGTCGCGGATGACGTCGACGGCGTTGGCGTCGTCATCGGCGCCGACCCAGCGGCGGCCGAGGTTTTCGGCGGCCACCAGGGCAGTTCCGCAACCGCAAAACGGGTCAAACACGATGTCGCCCTCATTGCTGGACGCCTTGATGATGCGTTCCAGCAACGCCAACGGTTTCTGGGTGTTCCAGCCGGTACGCTCTTTGTTCTTGCGGGTGAGCGGATTGATGTCCGTCCAGTAGGATTCGGGAATTTTTCCGATTCTGCGTAGCTCGGACATTCTATTCTCGTCGTGTCCCTCGGGGAAAATGGTACCGCCACCTTTTCCGCCAGAGGCGAGTTCCTTGTACGGGATGCGAACTGCGTTTCTGTTGAATTTTGTGTTTCCCGACTTGGCGTAGAACAGTATCGTGTCGTGCTTGCGGGGATAATGGTCGCGGACGTTGGCGGGCCCGGTGTAGCACCACACGATTTCGTTCCGGAACTGCTTTGCGCCGAACACGCCGTCCAGCAGCATTCGCAGGTAGGCGTTGGCGCTGGGGTCGCAGTGCAGGTACAGCGAGCCCGCCGGCGTCAGGATGCGGCGCATCTCAATCAACCGGACGGCCATAAACGCGCAGTACCCGCCCATACCGGGGGAGTGGTCTTTGGCGACCAGGACGGCGCGATGCAGAGGCGGGTGGTCGTTCTCCAGCTGGTCCAGCCATTCCTGTTTGGCGTCGTCCCAGGACCAAGTGTCGCGGAAGCGATGGGCCTGGGCTTTGCTGCCGCTCAGGCCCTGGTAGATGCGCCTGGAGTTGAAGGGCGGGTCGGCGTAGATCAGGGGCACGGATTCGGAGTCCATGCCGCGCATTACCTCCAGGTTGTCCAGCGCGTAGAGGGCGCTGAGGGCGAAGTTGGGGGTCATTCGAGAGACTCCTGACTCCGGTAAAAGGAATCCCCTGGCGGCGGAGCAATCCGTTGCCAGGCGCCCTTGCTGCCGGTCTCACCGCAGCGGCGCCGGCGCGCCGGCGTCCATCTGCCGGACGTGGGCGCGGGCCTGGTTCTGAATCTCCGTGACGTGCCTCTGCATCTCCTGACGCTGCCGGCCGCGGATCTGCTGCTCGTTCCACAGGTGGGGCAGCGTCCTGGTGTTGCCTTTGTCGGTGTTGCAGGCTCCGCACAGCAGGATCCGGTTGTCGATGCGGTTGGTGCCACCGGCGCTTTTCGGGTTGATGTGGTCAACATGGAAGTGGCGAGGCTTGAGGCATTCGCCGCAGCCCGGGCATTTGATGTTGCCGTCCGGCTGCTGCTGCCACTCCATAAGCTGGTCGCGGATGGCGGCGTTGCTCATCTTGTCGGATGGCATTTTGGGGATGATTATGCCCGTGGGGTCGCGGATCACGTCGCCGTCGGTGGCGACTTCCGTGCGCTGCGGCGGGTGGTACAGTACGGAGACGGGTATCGGCAGCGCCCCTTCCTGTCCGCTCATGCTGGCGATGCGGTTGCGGATGACGTCCACGGCGTTGGCGTCGTCATCGGCGCCAACCCAGCGGCGACCGAGGTTTTCGGCGGCAACCAGGGCGGTGCCGCAGCCGCAGAACGGATCAAACACGATGTCGCCTTCGTTGCTGCTGGCTTTGATGATACGCTCCAGCAAGGCAAGTGGCTTCTGGGTGTTCCAGCCGGTGCGCTCCTTGGCATTGCCTTTGATGATGGATTCGTAAATGACGTCCGACTGGATTTTGTATTCGACATCAAAGTCGAACAATACATCGGAATCCGTCAGGGGCCTGCCCAGTTCTGATTCAACCTTCTTGGCGCGGCGCAGTATCAATTTGTCTTTGGATTGATTGACGGATCCGTACAGGACCCGGTTGCCTGTGAGGTAGCGGGCAAACCGGGCTCGGTATTCCGATTCGCTACCTTTCAGAGGGTTAAAAGTCCAGTCATCGCCTTTGCTGTAGCGGTAAATCGTGTCGTGATTCGACGGGAAATTGCGGGAGGTGTTTGCCATTTTCCCGTAATGCCACACTACCTCGTTACGATGGTTACTGCTGCCGAACACCAAGTCCAGCAGAATCCGCAGGTAGGAGTTGGCGTTTGGGTCGCAATGCAGGTACAGCGAGCCGCCCGGCGTCAGGATGCGATGCATCTCAATGATGCGTGGCGCCATGAACGCCAGATAGCCGCCCATGCCGTCGGAATGCGCCTTGGCGACATCGATCTGGCGGCGCAGGTCCGGGTAGTCGTTCTCCAGCTGGTCCAGCCATTCCTGCTTGGCGTCGTTCCAGCTCCAAGTGTCGCGGAACTGATGGCCGGCGGCCTTGCTGCCGCTCATACCTTGGTACATACGCTTGCTATTGAACGGCGGGTCCAGATAGATCAAGTCCACCGTTTCGCTGTCCATGCCGCGCATTACTTCCAGGTTGTCCAGCGCGTAGAGAGCACTGAGGGCGAAGTTGGGTTGTGTGGTCATTCTGTTTCTTCCTGGCCAATAGTTCCGAGTCGAAGCCGACTGAGGATGTGCTTGTAAATCTCGTACTCAGACGGAGTATGGTACTGCGATTTACAAACGATGCACCACGGACTATTGTGGCTCGATGCCGAAAACGTTGTCTCCAACGCGACTTTGCACTGTGGGCACCAAGTTTCGAGGTCAGAGATTATGGACGAGCCTTCATGATCTCTGGTAATCTTCCAGTGAAGCTCTACTCCGAACATTTTGGCTGTGAGAGGATGGAGTTGGTGTTGGCGTTGCTTTGGTTGAGGCGCGACAGCTCGTGTCTGGTCAGACCGCATCGAACTGACGATGATGATCAGTATTATCGCCAATGCGATGACCAGCAGTAGTATCGCTAGTGACCAAAGTGGGACAGGTATCCACAACCACCGATTGATAATCGGGATACTAGGGTGAGCAATGGAAAAAAGCAGTCCCATCAGTTGAATTGTCGGTGACCCGCACAAGGCATCGAATGCTGCCAAGAGCGGAAGGTAGTTTCTCAGTAATTTCATATTCATTGCAAGCACCCTGCCTGGTGAGCGAGCAGATCGCGGGGCGGGCTAGTCCGCCGGACTAATCCTCGGCTGTCTCCGGCGTAGCCGCTTCCTCTGCTGTCGCCGCCGTCATCCGCAAATTGGGGAACACGACGAGTTGCGCCTTATCCCAATCCACGTATTCGGTGGAATCGTGGCTTTCCCAAAAGGCGCGTTCCTCGGCTTCGCTGGCGAAGTGAGGAATGGGTTTAAGCTGCTTGTCCATATTGTACCTCCATTTGCATCTTACCACCCGCCGGCGGGGCTGGCAAGCCGGCTAGAACAGCGGGATTTTGGTGCCTTTGGCGCGGTACTGCCGGTCGTCCGAGGCGCCCGTGGCCAGGAAGTCGCCGATGATGCGGTAGATCCGTTCCATTTCGTGGTCCACGCTGCGGGAGAAGAAGTAGGGCGGCACCCACACGCCCCCGAAGGCGGCCACGATTTCGGGGTAGTCGTCAATGACGAATTCCGGCTCCACCGGCACCTTCAGCTCGGCCAGGCGCTCGTGGTAGTGGTGCGTGGGCTTTTCGTACACCCCGCTGACGAACCGGCCCAGTTCGTGCTTTTCAATTACTTCCCACCGCTCGCCCATTCCCGACCAGATGTAGATCTCATGGCCGTCGTCCAGCAGCTTCTGGAAAGTGTCCACGGTGCCGGGACGCAGGGTGTCGTCCAGCCCCAGGATGGTATAGTCAACATCAAAAAAGATTTTCATGGCCGGGAGTCGCTCTTGCGGTGGCGGGTGTGACGGCGGATGACGGGTTGCCAATGGCGGATGGTTGCGGATGGGCGGGGGCGGGCCGGGGGGACATCAGCCGGGCGGCGCCGCGCCGATGGCCTCGGCTACGGTCTTGAGACTGGCGCCGATGATGAGGCGGTCGTCGGCCAGCCGGATGATGGGGCGGCGCACCAGGCGGGGTTCCGCCAGCATCAGTTCCAGCTTGCGGTCGTCGGACAGGTCGGCGGCGTTGAGGCCCCGCTTTTTCAGGGCCGGGCTGCGGCTGGCGAACAGGGCGCCAATGCCCGGGGCGCCGGCGGCGTGGGCCAGGGCCCGCAGTTCCGCGGCGGTGAAAGGTTCCTTGAAGTAGTCCCGTTCCGTGATGGCGACTCCGTTTTGGGCGAGCAACTCCCGCACCTTGCGGCAGCTGCTTCAACGGGGCCACCAGTAAAGGGTGGCGGCGCTGCTCATTGGTACTCCAGCTCCCTTTGCCGGGCCGGGGGGTGGCCCGGCGCGATGGCGCGATTGGCGGTAATTGGGCTATTTTATACCCCCGGCCGCCGGCGGCATAAGTAGTTGCGATGTAAAATCTATGTAATTTCCGGCCGGCCCGGGCGGGGCCGGAAAGGCTAGGCGGCGGGCTGGCGCGCCTGTTCTTGCAGTTCGTAGAGCTTGTTGATGGCCTCCAGGGGCGTAAGGTTGGGGATGTCCAGTTCCCGCAGGGCGTCGGCCAGCGGGCCGTCGGCGGCCCCGAACATTGGCAGGGCCAGCTGGGGGGGCGGGGCGGTTTGGGAGCGGCGGCGCCGGCCGGCGGGGCCCGCCGGCGCCGTTCCGTTTTCCAGTTCGGCCAGCAGTTCCTGCGCCCGGCTGACTACGGCCGGGGGCATCCCGGCCAGCATGGCGACGTGGACGCCGTAGGAGCGGTCGGCGCCGCCCGGCACGATGCGGCGCAGAAAGGCGATGCGGCCTTCGTCCTCGGACACCGCCACGCGGTAGTTGCGGACGCCGGGCAGAGTGGCCGCCAGGTCGGTCAGTTCGTGGTAGTGGGTGGCGAACAGGGCGCGGCAGTGCAGGCGCGGGTTGTTGTGCAGATGCTCCACCACGGCGCGGGCGATGGACAGGCCGTCGTAAGTGCTGGTGCCGCGCCCGATTTCGTCTAGCACCACCAGGGAGCGGTAGGTGGCCTGGTTGAGGATGGCGGCGGTTTCCACCATCTCCACCATAAAGGTGGACTGCCCGGTGGCCAGGTCGTCCTGCAAGCCGACGCGGGTAAAGATGCGGTCCACGATGCCAATGGCGGCGGCGGCGGCCGGCACAAAGCTGCCCACCTGGGCCAGCAGGGTGATGATGGCGACCTGGCGGATGTAAGTGGACTTGCCGGCCATATTGGGGCCGGTGATGAGCATAATCTGGGCGTCGTCGGCGTCCAGGGCGGCGTCGTTGGGGACGAAAGCGCCGGCGTCCAGGGCGCGTTCCACTACGGGATGGCGGCCGGCCACGATGGTGATGGCGGCGCCGTGGTTGAGGGCGGGGCGGGCGTAATCGTGCCGGACGGCGATGCTGGCCAGGCCGGCGAACACGTCGGCGCGGGCCACGGCGGCCGCGATGCGGGTAACGGCGGCGGCGTGGTCGGCGATCTGCCGGCAAACCTGGCGGTAGAGGGCGCGCTCCAGTTCCTCCAGGCGCTCGCGGGCGTCCAGGGCCTGGTTTTCGTACTGCTTGAGTTCGGGGGTGATGTAGCGTTCCCCGTTGGCGAGGGTCTGCCGGCGCTGGTAATGGGGCGGCACGGCGGCCAGGTTGGCGCGGCTGACTTCAATGTAATAGCCGAATACCTGGTTGTAGCCTACCTTCAGGTTCCGTATGCCGGTATTCTCCCGTTCCCGGGCTTCCATGCCGGCGATAAAGCCGCGCACGTCGCTGGCGATGGCGCGGAGCCGGTCCAGTTCGGGGGCGAATCCGTTGCGGATGACGCCGCCGTCGCCCACGGCGCCGGCGGCGGCCGGGTTGATGGCGTGGTCGACCAGGTCGACGACCTCGGGCAGGGGGCGGAGTTGGCCGGCCAGCCAGCTTACCGGGGCGGCGGCGTTGGCATCGGCATTGGCGCCGTTGTCGCCGCCGGCGTTATCGCTATCGCCGTTGCCGTAGCCATCACTCTCGCCGGACATTACGCCGCCCAGCCGCGCCGCGGCGTCCAGGCTGCGGCGCAGGGCCAGCAGGTCGCGGGGCGCCGCCGTTTGGGTCTGGATGCGGGTCAGGATGCGTTCCAGGTCGGAAATTTCGGTCAGGGCGGCGGCGGCGGCGTGGCGGCGAAAGGCGTCGTCGTAAAAGAACTGCACGACGTCAAGGCGGCGTTCCAGGCGTTGCAGATCCAGCAGGGGCCGGCCCAGCCAGCGGCGCAGCAGGCGGGCGCCCATAGGCGTGCGGGTATCGTCCAGGGCGGTCAGCAGAGACCAGTCCTGGCTGTCCCAGCGGCCGGCTTCGAAAAGCTCCAGGTTGCGCCGGGTCTGGGTGTCCAGGGTCATATAGGCGTCGGTGTGGTATGCGGAAGGGGGCGAGAGGGCCGGCCGCTCGCCCTGCCAGGTGTAGCGCAGGTAGTCCACGATGGCGCCGGCGGCGCGCGTCGCCAGGGGCAGGGTTTCAATGCCGTAGGCTTCCAGGGACAGGACGCCGTAGTAGTCCAGCAGGGCGCGGCGGGCGATTTCCGGGTTGAAAGCGGCGGCGTCCATTGTGGTGACGGACGGGGACGGCGCCGGGGATGGCGTAGCGCCGGCGGCGAAGTCGGGCGGGTCGTCGCCGGCGGGAACCAGGATTTCGGCGGGTTGCAGGCGGGCCAGTTCCAGGGGCAGGTCGCCGGCGGGCACCTGGGCGGCGGCGAATTCGCCGGTGGTGACATCGACATAGGCCAGGCCGGCTTCAGCGCCGTCGGGACAGACGGCGGCGAGGTAGTTGTTGGCCTTGTGGTCCAGCAGGGCGGCTTCCAGCACGGTGCCGGGGGTGACCACGCGGACGACGCCCCGTTCCACGATGCCTTTGGAGGCGGCGGGGTCGCTGAGCTGTTCGCAGATGGCGACTTTGTAGCCCTGCCGGATGAGTTTGGCCAGGTTGGCATCCAGGGCCACGGCGGGGATGCCAGCCAGGGGAACGGCGGGGTTGCTCCGGCCCATAGGGCGGGAGGTGAGGGCGATTTCCAAGGCCGCGGCGAGGGTATGGGCGTCGTGGTCAAAGCACTCGTAGAAGTCGCCCATCCGAAAGAGCAGGATGGCGTCCGGGTAGGAGTGCTTGATGGCGAGCCACTGGCGGCGCACCGGGGTCAGGCGCTGGTTGGCAGCGGCGGTGGTCATAGTCACAGGGTCATAAGCCGGTTGCGGCGCCGGGGGCAGTTGCCGGCGCATTGCGCTTTGCGACGGCGGTTGCCGGCGTTCCGGGCGCCGGCGCCTTGCCGGGAGATGCGCCGGAATGACGAGGGCATAATGACGGAAGGTATGGCGAATATACCATCCCGGCGTCGCCCCTGGCGTCAGCGTCGCGCGGCGTTGCGGCGCCGTTCCAGCCGCACCCGCGACACCAGATAGACTTCGCCGTCCTCCCGGTACAGCCCGAACTCCTCGAAATCGGGGGCGGCGGGCAGGTGGCGGCCGATGACGGCCAGCATATCGTGGCGCAGTTCCGTCAGCCGCTGGGAGGACATCACCTCCAGCCGGTCGCGGCGGAGGGCCGATTCCGTCCGTTCCCGCGCCAGCTGGCGGGGGCTTCCGCTGGGCGCCGGCGCCATAGCGCCCCGTTTTCTCCGCAGCAAATCAAACATTGGCCGTAGCTCTCCGGTTGATGCCCATCAGCTGGCGCACTTTGTCCATTATGGAAGGGCCGGTTTCCTCAATCGGCTCAATCAGTGGAATCGCCTCCCCGTCCAGACGGGCCGCGATGCGGGCGAATTCCCGGCCCGACGGCGATTGGCCGTCGTGCACCACCGGCGTGCCGTTGTTGGTGGCGGTGATGACCCGGTCGTCGGCCGGCACCAGGCCGATGGCTGCCACCGCCAGCATATCCAGCACGTCCGAGGAATCCAGCATATCCCCCTGGCGCACCATTTCCGGCTTGATGCGGTTGATGATGAGGCGCGCCTGGTGGATGTCGCTGGCGTTGAGCAGCCCGATGACGCGGTCGGCGTCGCGGATGGCGGATACTTCGGGCGTGGTGACTACCAACGCTTCCCGGGCGGCGGCGATGGCGTTGCGAAAGCCCTGCTCAATGCCAGCCGGGCAGTCCACGATCACATAGTCGAAATCCTGCTCCAGCCGCCGGCACAGGTCGACCAGCTGGGCGGCGGACACGCAGTCCTTGTCCCTGGTCTGCGCCGCCGCCACCAGGAACAGTTCGCCGGCGTGTTTGTTGCGAATCAGCGCCTGTTCAATCCGGCAGCGGCCTTCCACTACGTCCACCAGGTCATAGACGATGCGGTTTTCCAGCCCCATGACTACGTCCAGGTTCCGCAGCCCGATGTCGGTGTCGATCACCACCACCCGGTGGGAGCGCAGGGCCAGCCCGGTGCCAATGTTGGCCGTAGCCGTGGTTTTGCCCACGCCTCCCTTGCCGGAAGTTATTACGATGGTCTTACCACTCATTGGCGATTCCTCCGTGATTGATGGCGTGGTTCGGCAGGTAGCCGGAAACCCGGATTGCGCCGTCCTCTACTCTGGCGATGATGGCGCCTTTGCCGCTGTCGTTGTGCCGGCGGCGGGGGTTGTCGCTTTCCTCAGGGCGCCAGGAATGGCCGGCGATGCGCAGGGTGGGCGTGGCGGCGAACATAGCCAGTATGATGGCGTCGTCATCGCCGCCGGCGCCGGCGTGGGCCGTTCCGCGCAGCCCCCCGAACACCATAATATCGCCTTGCGCCACGATTTCCGCGCCCGGATTCACGCTGCCCAGGATGATTACATCGCCGGGGAAGGTTAGCGACTCGCCGGCGCGGCAGGCGCCGCGCACCAGCAGGGCCGGGTCGGCCAGGCGCGCCAGGTCCTGGGTGGCGGCGCCGGCGACATAGCGGCCGTCGGCGGCGACGCTGCCTACGACTACACCCGCGCCCGGGCCGACGCCGTTGCGCCCGGCGCCATTTTGCTCCGCCGGCGGCGCGTGGCGGCGGACGGTGGCGGCCTGCGCCGCCAGCAGATCGGCGATGCGCTGGCGTTCCCGCTCCAGTATTTCCGGCTGGCACCAGAATTGTTTTACCGACAACCCCGATTCGGCATCAATGACCTTGCCGATGCGCTGGCGTTCCGCATCGGACAGCATCCGCCGTCCGATGTTGATGGTGACTTCGCCGTGGGCGTACAGGCTGCGATGGTGGCCCAAGTAGGAGCGCAGGGCGCGGCAGACGGCCGCCACCGGGGCGGCGTCGTCAATCTCAAAGTTGACCAGCCCGCCCCGGCCGCGGCCGGTGACCTTGACCAGCTCCGGCTCGGGTTCCGGTTCCTTTTTCGGTTTTTGCGCAGTGGCGGCGTCCGTCATAATGCCTTTATTTATAGCAACGATGGCGGTTTTGCGCCCCAGCCGGCGGCTGCCAGTTTCAGCGATTTACAAGAAATTGACTGAATGCGGAATATGGATTGCGGTTTGAGAGCGACGCCGGCGAAGTCGGGGAAATTCCTGAAAAATTGGCGTTGCCATCGCTTTCGCCCGGCGTTCCGGGAGGCTATAATTGGGCTACAAGTTGTTGTGGCGCGTTTGTCATAAGGCACAATATGCGCCGCTTTCAAAAATTGTTTGAGAATTCAACCAAAAGGCGGTGGGTTTTATGAAATGCCCTTACTGCGCAGCGACCGAGAGCAAAGTCACCGATTCGCGGGATGCGGAGAACGGCATCCGGCGGCGGCGGGAGTGCCTTTCCTGCGGGCGGCGGTTTTCCACCTACGAGCAGGTTCGGCTGCCCGTGCTGCTGGTGGACAAGCGCGACGGGCGGCGGCAGGACTTTAACCGGGACAAGCTGCTGGCGGGGGTCAATATGGCCTGCGTCCGGCGCCCGATTCCGGGGCGGGACATCGAGCGGCTGGTGGATGACATCGAATCGGAGTTGCAGCGGCGGGGCGTGAACATCGTCAAGTCCCGGGATCTGGGGCTGATGGCGTTGGAACGGCTGCGTCCGCTGGACGAAGTGGCCTATCTGCGGTACGCCTCGGTCTATTACGACTTCAAGGACGCCGGCGATTTTGAGGAGCAGCTGCGGAACCTGAGAACGGGGCAGCCGGAGCCGCTGGTGTCCGTTGCCGCCGCCAGCCCCCGCCGGGCGCGTCCGCGCCGTCCCCGGCGCGAGGGCAACCGACCCTAGCGGGCATCGTCAACTGCCAACTGCCCACCTGAACTGCCCACCTGTTCCAACTGCCCACCCGACTTGCCCAAATCCGACTTGCCCAAAGGGGAACGGCGGACGGGCGGCGCTGCCACCGCCGCAAATGCGACTGCCTTCCCTGCCCAACGGGCCGACTAACGAGCCGAGCAATGAGCCGGTTCAATCGGTTCAACCAGTCTAATTCGCCAGGGGCGTTCCGGCACCGCCACCATCGCCGGGCGTCCTGATTCCAGCCGGAAACGGCAACCAGAAAGTGCCAACTGCTCGCCGACCGCAATCTACGGAGGTTTGCAAAACCGTATGAGCAGCAGCGTTCAGTACTCCGCCTTGACGAGGCTTCTGACCCACAACACCCGGGTTCACGATATGGAGGAGATGCTGAAGCGGATGTGGGTTCCCGCCGGCTGGACGGCCAGCGGCGAGGACATTGGCGACGCGTGGATTCCGAACCCCTTTGCCGAATTGCAGGACGACCTGGACCGGGAATCCCGGGCCTGCCTGGTGAGCTGCTGGGCGGCCCTGCCGGCCGCGCGGGAGGACGACGACCTCTTTTGCGCCTAGGCGCGCCGCGTCCGACATTCATTTCCCGGAAGGTATGCGCCGGGAGGGCGCGCCGTCATTCCGGCTGTCGCCGGGTACGGCGGCGCGCCCCCTCCCGACTCCTCTCCCCACAATCCGGCATTGACCGCAGGGTTTCGGAGCTTGACCAAAATGCAGAAAACCGTCCATTACAGCGTTGAGATTGACTGCGCCCCCTGCCCCGAGGGGTATGCGGCGCAGATTGCCCGCCAGTTGCAGACGGCGTTTCCCGTCACCGTCTGCCAGCACACGCCGAATGGGCTGGCCATGCGCCTGACTTCGGCCCATCCCTTTGCCGACGGGGCGTTGAAAGACTTTGCCGACCTGGTGGGGGAAACCCTCACCGGGCTGGGCATCAGGATGACCTGTGGCGTGGTGCGGCGGGTTGCGCATCCGGCCGGGGCGTGGCCGCGCCTGTGGCGCGCCATCGCGGCCGCCGGCGCCGCCGGGCGGGACGCCCGTCTGACCGGGGAAGCGCCGGCCCGGGAAGTGCCGGTGCTGTACTTCTACAAGGGGTTGCGCTTTGACCGGGAGCTGTCCGCGCGGCTGCGGAACGCGTCCCGGCGCAATCCGAGCCCGGCCGGTTAGCTCAAAAGAACGGAAAGGATGACAAACCGGCCCAGAATAGGTATAATTAGCACATCCTTTCTAGGCTGTGTCGTCAAACGCATTTTTCGTCATTCCGGCGGAAGCGGAAATCTGGAAGCGGCGTCCGTTGCCAACCGGAATGACGGGTGATTTGGCGACATACCCCAGGATGAGCGTGGAGGCAACCGTGGTAGCCACTACATTGAACGACTATGCGGCGGAGGACCCGGCGGGGCGTCCGCCCCGGCGTCCGGGCGGGGCGTCCGTCCGGCGGCGCATCCGCGATGCGATGGTCGCCGCCGGCATCGCCGACGATTACAACAACCGGCGGGGCCGGCTGACCGACAACGCCGAGGTAGTGTTGCAGCGGCGCTATCTGTCCAAAGACCGGGAAGGCCGGACGCTGGAAAACGCCGACGGTATGTTCCGCCGGGTAGCGCGGAACCTGTCCGCGTCGGAGCTGGAATACGGGGCCGGCGAGGCCCGGCGGGCCGAAGCCGAGGAGCGGTTCTACCAGGCGATGCGGCGGCTGGAGTTTCTGCCCAACTCGCCGACGCTGATGAACGCCGGACGGGAGTTGCAGCAGCTGTCGGCCTGTTTTGTGCTGCCGGTGGAGGATTCGCTGGATTCCATTTTCAGCAAGGTGAAGGAGACGGCGCTGATCCACAAGAGCGGCGGCGGCACCGGCTTTGCCTTTTCCCGGCTGCGGCCGGAGGGCGATGTGGTCGGCTCCACCGGGGGCGTGGCTTCAGGGCCGGTGAGCTTCATCAACGCTTTTGACGCCGCCACTGATGTGGTGAAGCAGGGCGGCACCCGCCGGGGCGCCAATATGGGCATCCTCCATGTGTCCCACCCGGACATTATGGAGTTCATCACTGCCAAAGAGGACGGTGCCCGGCTGAGCAATTTCAACATCTCGGTGGCGGTTACCGAGGACTTTATGCGGCGGGTGGAACACAACCAGACCTATGATCTGGTGAACCCCCGCACGGGTCTGGCGGTGGGCCAGCTCAACGCCCGCGCGGTGTTCGAGCGGATGACCGAACTGGCTTGGCGCACCGGCGACCCCGGCATCGTCTTTTTGGATCGCATCAATCGGGACAACCCCAACCCGCAGCTCGGCGACATCGAGTCCACCAACCCCTGCGTAACCGCCGATGCCTGGGTGCAGACTACGGAAGGGCCCCGGCAGGTTGCCGAACTTGTTGGCAAGCCATTTACGGCGGTAGTCAATGGCGAAGAGCACCGGAGCGGAGAGCAAGGATTTTTCCGCACTGGCCGCAAAGCTGTGCTGCGCCTGACCACCAGGGAAGGCTACAGCCTGCGCCTGACCGCCGATCATCTTGTGATGACTGACCAGGGGTGGCAGAAGGCGGCATCTCTGGAAAAGGGCGATGTCATCACGCTGAATGGCCACTGCAATTTCTCCCAATGGCCTGGTCAATACGAGGAGGCGGACGGTCTGTTGCTGGGCAGGTTCTTTATGAAGGACCCGCACCGCATTGTCAGCAACCCGGACACCCATCGGGCCAGAAGGGACCCGCAAGAGCCCACTTCAGAAGAAGGCGCGTTGCTGGATGAAATCAGGCGGCGGCTGAACATTGACCCGCAGGATCCCACCATAACGCCCGAAATGGAGCAGGCGTCCAGTGCATTCTACACGGGGTTTTTCAGGGGAATATCCCAGCGGCACTGTGAGCACACTGGCAAAAATCCGAAATGCATCAACATCGCTCCCAGAAAGGCTGGCGAGTTGACCTTGCAGGGCTTGCAAAGGATGTTGCTCCGGCTGGCCATCAGGTCCAGCATTTGGTACGGGGAAGGGTACCCGGAACTGCTGGTCGCCAACGAGCACTTTGACAGATACAACGCAGTGATCAAGCCGGAAGGCTTTGAGCGATGGGGGGAGATTTCGCAATCTCCGGCCGACAGCCGTTCTTTCACTGCTCAAGTTGTCGAGGCGAAGGGCAACGACGTGGCAGACGTCTTTGATGTGTCCGTGCCCGGCGTCAATGCCTTTGACGCCAACGGCTTTTATGTCCACAACTGCGGCGAGCAGCCCCTGCTGCCCTACGAATCCTGCAACCTGGGGTCGCTCAACCTGGCGCGTATGGTGCGGTACACCGATGACGACGCCGAGCCGGACTGGCCGCGTATGGCCGAAGTCATCGCCACCGCCGTTCATATGCTGGACAGCGTGATTGATATGAACGACTACCCCATCCCGGAGATTGCCGATATGAGCCGGCGCACCCGGCGCATTGGCCTAGGCGTGATGGGCTGGTCGGATATGCTCATCCAGCTGGGGGTGCGCTACGACAGCGAGGAAGCGTTGCAGCTGGCCCGGGAAGTGATGCGGTTCATCCGGCAGGAAACCTACCGCGCCTCGGCGGAGCTGGCGGAACAGCGGGGCGTGTTCCCGGAATGGGAACGCAGCGTTTATAACGGCGGCGCCAATCCCCGGCGGATGCGCAACTCCGCCCCGGTGACCATTGCGCCTACGGGCACCATCAGCATCATCGCCGGCGCCGCCAGCGGGATTGAACCCCTGT
Organism: Dehalococcoidia bacterium; assembly: GCA_965203195.1. Lineage (GTDB taxonomy): Bacteria > Chloroflexota > Dehalococcoidia > Lucifugimonadales > UBA3495 > Bin87. The sequence goes on from OZ241860.1 coordinate 381,604, forward strand.
TTGCCCTGTCTTATGTCCGCAATGTGATGGACCGCACGCGGCTGGTGGAGGGCAACGCCTACTTTGAGGCGGTAGCCCGGCACGAGGGGTTTTACTCCGCAGAGTTGATGGAACGGCTGGCGGAGACGGGGTCGCTGGACGATCTGGACGGGGTTCCGGGCTGGGTCAAGGATGTTTTCCGCGTGTCCCACGACATTCACCCCCGCTGGCACGTGCGGATGCAGGCCGCTTTCCAGGAATACACCGACAACGCCGTTTCCAAGACCATCAACTTCCCTCACGATGCCAGCGTGGCGGATGTGGCGGAAGCCTACCAGTCCGCCTACGCTCTGGGCTGCAAAGGCATCACCGTCTATCGCGACGGCAGCAAGGCGGAGCAGGTGTTGAGCGCCGGCGCCACTGCCACTGCTGCCGCTACTACTGAATCTGGCCCGCCCGCCGGCGATGAGGCCAAGCCCGTGGTCATTGAAGTGCCCGGCCCCCGGGTTCCGCGCCAGCGCCCCCGGCGCACTCACGGCATCACGGAGCGCGTCCGCACCGGACATGGCAATATGTATGTAACCGTGAACCTGGACGGCGACGGCCTTCCCTTTGAGGTGTTCGGGACGATGGGCAAGGCGGGCGGTTGCGATGCGGCGCTGCTGGAGGCGGTGTCGCGGCTGGTGTCGCTGGCGCTGCGGGCGGGGATTGAAACCGGGGAAGTGACCCGGCAGCTGCGGGGCATCACCTGTTGCCCGGCGTGGGACGAAGGCACGCTGGTCGGCTCCGGCCCGGATGCGGTGGCCCTGGTGCTGGACAAAATCCGGGAAGGCGTCCGGGAAGGCGTCCGGGAAGGCATCCAGGACGGGCGGGCGGCGGGCGTGCAGCTCACCCTGCCCAACGGAGCCGGCAAGGGGAACGGGAATGGGAATGGGAATGGCGGCGGCAACGGCAACGGGTACGGGTATGCGATGTCGGCGCGGACGCCGCCGGCCGGGGACGCCACCGGCCGGCGGTGCCCGGAATGCAACGGGGGGGTGGTGAACCAGGAGGGCTGCGTTTCTTGCCTGGCCTGCGGGTGGAACAAGTGCGATTGACCTCACCTTCAGGGTGCGAACCCACTCGAAAAGGGTTCGCACCCTACCGCCTGTTCAATCGCGATTTGCGAGAATGTGGTATAGTAGAGGTGCTGGACCTCCGCCGTACACTGCGGGAAAGTTCGATAAGGAGGCAAGGGAAATGGCTAGGAATTCGGATTCTAGCGGGCGACGGCCTTCGCCGTCCGCAAGCGATAGCGAGGTTAACGGCTACTTGCGCGATTTGCTGCGAGGTTACAACGACCGGGACACCGAGGCTGTTGGCAGGCACATCAAGACCCTGCGCGACGCCTTGGAGCGGAATGATGACGATGTGATACCGACCCGTTTCGGCGGTTCCGTCGCCAAGCATACCTATGTTGACGGCCTGAGCGACATCGACATTCTGTTCGTCGTGAACGATTCGAGTTTGTCGGGACAGCGGCCGGAGGATGCTATCCAACATATGGAAAATTTGTTCCGGCAGAGGCTGCCCAAGACGAGAATCGCTTCCGGCGATTTGGCGGTGACCATCACGTTCTCTGACGATATCGAAATTCAGGTTTTGCCGGCTATACGGACCAAATCGGGCATCCGTATAGCTGACCCGAAGCGCGGTGGCTGGAGCATTGTACTGCACCCGGAGCGGTTCGCTCAAAAATTGACCGAGGTTAACCAGGCCAACAACGGTCAAGTTATCCCGACCATCAAACTTGCCAAGTCTCTGGCCGCGCAGGTTATCCGAAGGGAGCAGGAGCAAATCAGCGGCTACCATATGGAATCCTTGGCGATTGAGGCTTTCATCAATTACCAAGGGCCGTATGACCTGCGGAGTATGCTGATCCACTTCTGCAATGCTGCCGCCAAGGCTGTACTGCGGCCGATTACCGATTCCACCGGGCAATCCTGGTATGTTGACGAGTATATGGGCAAGGCCAGAAGCAACCACCGCAAACAGGCGGAAAAACACTTCAAGACGATGGGGCGGCGGATCAATGCCTGCAAATCCATCGATGATTTGGATGATTTGTTTGGCGGCAATAATGGGGGTGGTGGAAACGGTGGGGGTTCGCCAAAACAACCCGGCGGCAATCGTCCTTCCCCTGCCGGCACACGGAATACCGTTACCCGAAATGCGCCGCCGCCAATTGTATCGACGCGGACGTTCGCGCCGCCGCGTCCTTACGCTACGCCGCCTGCGCTAACGTCGGCGCCGGGTAGGGCGAGGAATAGGTACCAGTACGACTTGACACCGTTGAGCGCTGCCAATATTGCCTGGCTCAATGTCAACCAGCCGAGGATGTTCTACGATGAAAGGTACGGCGTTATTGCCGGAACTTTCACTATGCGGGCGTCGTGGGACCCTGATACCGAGCGCCTCACGGCAAATCCTTGGCACCCGGCAAATCCAGTTCTGGAGGGCGAATACCAACTGGAAATCCTGCTCCGATACAACGCCAGATGGTTCGGCATCCCAAACCGCTACCCGCCAGTTTTCGAAACCGGTGACAGAACCTTGGGACTGGCTATAGCCCGCAATTTGTCACTGGCTGACTTGCATATGTACGAGTGCGGCGAATGTTGCCTTGGATTCAACATCGTAGTGCCGTGCAGTGCCGATTTTGACCTGCCCAAATTTTTCGAGGAGGATATAACCGCTTGGCTATACCGGCTGGCTTGCGTAGAACGCTTCGGCTTGAAACGCGCAAGGCAGGATCTTTGGCCGGAATATGACCATTGGAATGGCCCCGAACAATACTTGGCCCCATTGCGGCGTATCGCCGGCGCGGAAGTGTCGGGTATCACAGCCTGCCCGTGCGGGAGCGGGTCACAGTATGCCCAATGCCACCGACCGGCGGTTAGTCAGTGCCGGGCCGATGGATTGCTGTAAAATCGTTGCCCTGCAATGCGAGGGATTTGGAAATGCAACCCAAGTATGTACTGATAGCCGGCAGCGCAGCCCAGGACTGCGACGGCAAAAAGCTGGCTATGGCGACTCAATTCGTCGCGGCGGTGACGCAGGAGATCCTGCACACCGGCAATTCCCTTGCCGTCCTGGCCTCCAGGGAGCCAACGCGCGCTGAACCGGATGGCCCGGTTTCGCTCACCTTCGACTGGACAGCGCTGCGAACCATCGCGCAGCACTTGGAGGACAGTAGCGAGAACTCCGGTCGCATACTGGCGCGCGTGGTTACGGGCGCCGACAGCATTAGGAAAAGGTTCAGCCCGGAAAATGCACGGCTAATTCAACTGCTCCAGGCAAAGGGCGCGATAGACGTCCGCCATATAGAGGAAAACCTGTACTATGGAGGCAGTTACAGGGAGTTGCAGTCCGACCTGGCCGACGCTTTAATAGTTGTAGGCGGGGGCAAAGGCGCTTATGTTATTGGCGACCAGATGTTGCAAGCGGGAAAGCCGGTGATGCCTATGGACATCCTTATAGGCTCGGGCCACGGCGATGGAGACGGCGCATTGCAGCTCCTGTCGGAAATGAAAACCGCCCCGGAGTCCTTTCTGCCGCGTACTCACGAAGTGGTGAACCGCAACCTCTATGCGCTGTCTCTGGAACAGCCCATCTGGAGCGCACGGCGAATTGCTTATGCGACGGCGGCAATTTTGGCCGATGAGCTGAATGCCTGCGATGATGGGAACGGCAAACCCCGTCGTGGCATTTGGGAACGCCTCAATAAGCTGGCAGGGAAAACACCGCCAGCTGCACAAAGCGCATATCACGCAACAAGGACCGCGGAAACCATTTCAAACTTGTTCAACTGATGAATCGGGCTTCCCCGGCTGGCGAAGCGCGGAAAGCAGCAGTTGATTTTCAAGGGCGTCGCCCAATGCCGCGGACTGGGCATAATACTGGCGCGCCCGTTTTGCCAACTTGTGCTATAATCGGCGGCAGTCCAAATCCGCATTCCCCCGGTTTCACCACGAGGCGAAAATTATGGCAGCAGACGACCACAGCAACGGCATACCCCGCCCCGCTATCGCCATTACCATGGGCGACCCCTGCGGCATCGGCCCGGAGGTGGTGGTCAAGGCGCTGGCCGACCCGCGCGTTTATGCCTCCTGCCGCCCGGTGGTCGTGGGCAACGTCCACGCTATGGAAACGGCGGCCCGGATGACCGGCCTGCCCTTGTCCATCAACCGCGTCGCCGATCCGACCGGCGCCGGCGCCAATCCCGCCGTCATCGACGTAGTGGACATCGGCAACCTGAACCCGGAGGACATCGCCGTGGGGCAAATCAGCGTTCCCTGCGGCAAGGCGGCTATGGAGTGGGTCAGCAAGGCCGGCCAGCTGGCCATGGCCGGCGTGGTGGATGGCCTGGCTACCGCCCCGCTTAACAAGGAAGCGGCCGCCCTGGCCGGCTACGAAGCCATCGGCCATATGGAACTGCTCCAGGAGCTGTCCGGGGCGAAAACCGTGGCCACTATGCTGATGGCGAAAAACCTGAGGGTGGTGCATCTCACCACCCACCGCTCCCTCCGCATCGCCTGCGATTATGTGAAAAAAGACCGCATCCTGGACTACCTGCGCCTCACCGATGACAGCTTCAAAAAATGGGGATTCGCCAGCCCGCGCATTGGCGTGGCCGCTCTCAACCCCCATGGCAGCGACGGCGGGCTTCTGGGCAACGAGGAAGCCGACGAAATCGCCCCCGCCGTGGCCCAGGCCCAAAGCGAAGGCATTGGCGCCGTGGGGCCGGTGCCGGCGGACATCATCTTTCACCAGGCCATACAGGGCCGCTACGATGCCACCCTGTGTATGTACCACGACCAGGGGCATATTCCCGTCAAGGTGTACGGGTTTGAGGAGAGCATCACCGCCAACCTGGGGCTGCCGTTCATCCGCACTTCGGTTGACCACGGCACGGCGTTTGACATCGCCGGCCGGAATGTGGCCGACCATACCTCAATGCTGGAATCCATCCGCATGGCCGTTGCCTTTGCGCGGGGCGACGGGCTGACCGACACCTGGGGCGAGGGCTAATCGCGATGAACATCGGCTTTATCGGCGGCGGCGTTATGGCCGAAGCCATCCTGGGCGGGATGCTGGACGCCGGCGTGGCCCATCCCGGCGATGTCGTCATCGGCGAGCCGGTGGCTGCCCGGCGGGACTACCTGGCGGAGCGGTACGGCGTGGCGGTATCAGACGGCAACCGCGCCGTGCTGGCTAATGCCGAAATGGCGCTGCTGGCGGTCAAACCGCAGGATTTGCCGAAAGTTTATGCCGACTTATCCGGGCGTTTCACGCCGCGCCAAGCCGTGCTGTCCATAGTCGCTGGCGCCCGGATGCAGTCTTTGGCAAGCGGACTAAACCATCAGCGTATCATCAGGGCTATGCCCAATACCCCGGCGCAAATCGGCCAGGGCATGACGATGTGGGTTTGCAACGGGGAACCGGTCAACCAAAAGCAACGGGATGCCGCCGCCGCCATCCTGTCCACCATCGGCGACGCCATCTATGTGGACGATGAGAAGTACCTGGATATGGCGACGGCGTTGAGCGCCAGCGGGCCGGCCTATGTGTTTCTGATAGTAGAGGCGCTGATTGACGCCGGCGTGTATGTGGGGCTGTCCCGTGATGTGGCGCGGCGGCTGGCGCTACAGACGATGAAGGGCAGCGTGGAGCTGGTGTCCCAAACCGGGCAGCATCCGGCGGCGCTGAAGGATATGGTCACTTCGCCCGGCGGCACCACCGCCGAGGGGTTGCAGGCGCTGGAACGGGCCGGCGTGCCCGCCGCCATCGTGGACGCGGTGAACGCCGCCTACCTCAAGTCCATCCGGCTGGGGCAGGAATGATGGCGGCGGCGGCAGTGCGAGGGTTGCAATGCAGTTAATCAGCCTTTTTATCACGCTGTGCTATCTGACGCTGCTGGCGCGCATCATCCTGGGCTTTGTGGTGCAGTATATGGGGATGCAGGGCGGCGGAGCGCCGGATGCGCTGGTCAAAGTGTACGATGTGGTGTTCGCCATTACGGAGCCGGTTCTGGCGCCCATTCGTCGTCTGTTGCCGCAGACGGGGATGGTTGACTTCAGCCCGCTGGTGGTGCTGGTGGTGCTGATGGTCATTCAGTTCGCGCTACAGAGGCTGATTGGATGAGAACCGCAGCGGGTGATGGATGTCTCTCGGGTCAGGTACAGCCAACGGCTACTGGACGGATGGCGGGCTGCGTCCGGCGGATTTGGAATGCTTGCGGGCGGCATTCGCCGGCGCGGCTCCGGCGGGCGGCGGCAACCCTGCTCTGGTGATACTCTGCGGGCTGCCGGGGACGGGCAAGTCCCATTTTGCCCGCGCGCTGATTGCGCGGGCGTCCTTCGTATGGGTCAACAGCGATTACTGCCGCAAGCTGCTGGTGGGCCAACCGGACTACGACCGGGAGGAACACCAACGGGTTTTCGCGGCGATGCACGCGGTCATCGCCGAGCTGCTGGCGTCGGGCCGGGCGGTGGTGTTTGACGCCACCAATCTTAATGAGGAGGTGCGGCGCCCGCTGTATGCGGTGGCGGAGGCGGCCGGGGTAACGCCGCTGCTTATTCGCTTTACGGCCGGCATTGGCCTGGCGCGGCGGCGGCTGGCGGAACGGGCGGCGGGTCTGGCCGACGCCGCCGACAGCGACGCCGGCTGGGAAATCTACACGCGCATGGCCGCCGCTGACGGCCCGCCGCCGCGTCCGCATCTGCTGGTGGCGCGGCCCGATCACCTGGAATGGGCGCTGGGGGAAACCCTGCGGCGCGCCGGCCGGCGGCGATAGCGCTATCGTCGCCGGAACGGTTTGCTAGGCAGCGGCAGTATTTCGCATTGCCCTTTGCCGGATCCGGCAGTATCATACGCTTTACCGCAACCAGGAGAGAATGATGACCACGGGAACGGAACGCCCCGGAGCGGCCCTTTTGCCGGCGCCGGCCGCGCTGATGCCGCCGCCCGGCCTGCGTTTTGCCGCCGACGCGGCTGAGCTCCGCACGGATTTCCGGGATTATGTCCTCAACCTGGCCTACGCAACCGCTTGCCGCGAGCTGGGCGATGCGCTGCAAGCAGCGGAGGTTTCTGCCTGGCACAGCCCTGACGAGCCGGCGCCGCCCCGGTTGCTCTTAACCATCTGGGCTGATGTAGGCAGAGACCAGTGGCGCCGGGTCAATAAGGTTCTCATCGAAACGCTGATTGATGAATCGACCCGCTGGGGCAGCGCGGAGGTCGAGGATTACCGGAGCGCGATACATATTGATGTGGAACCCATTGACCCATGAAACCGCTGGATTTCTATGACCTGGGGGTACAGCTGGCCGCAGCTGCCGAAACGGAGGCTCAATACCGGACGGCAATAAGCCGGATTTACTACGGTCTGCATCACGAATCCTGCTGTCGGTACTTCCGAACCATGCCGGCCGGCGCGCCGTTGCCCCGGCGTCGGCGGCATACCGAGCTGGCCGACCGGTTTATTGGTATGGGGGACTATGGCCCCATCAGAATTGGCCGCCTGTTGTCAAATCTCCGAATGATGCGCGCCGAAGCGGATTATCAGCTTGATTTGCCCCTGCGCTACCGCAACCGCCGCCATTCCCCGGAACAATTGCTGCGGCGATGCCTTTTTGCGGGAGAGGAATTGCTGCGGGTACTTGACGATTTCTCTCCGGGGGTGGCGGCGGATGGCTGCCGGTGTCTTGCCTTGTAATCCACCGGAGCTGGCCGTCAACCTTCGTTTTACCGGAGACGGGAGATAATGATGACCACGGGAACGGAACGCTCAGTATCGGCCCTTTTGCCGGCGCCGGCCGCGCTGATGCCGCCGCCCGGCCTGCGTTTTGCCGCCGATGCGGCTGAACTCCGTACGGATTTCCGGGATTATGTCCTCAACCTGGCCTACGCCGCCGCCTGCCGCGAGCTGGGCGATGCGTTGCAAGCAGCAGAGGTTTCGGTGTATCGGAGCCATTGGGAACCCGCTCCGCCGGTTTTGACTTTAAGCATACTGGCGACCATTGACGGTCCCGAATTCGGCAAAGTCCATAAGGCCATGGCACAGGCTGTTGGGGCTGCGGCTGCCTCCTGGAGCGATTCTGACCGCGCCGATTATGCACAGTCTGTTCACTATGAGCTGGTTCCTCTGTCGGTATGACGCCTCTGGAGTTTTACGAACTGGGTCTGGCATTAAGCCGTTCGGCTGCTGCGCCGGCCGAGCATCGCACCGTCATCGGCCGGTTGTATTACGGGCTGCACCACGAAGCCTGTTGTCGGTGTCTTGCCTTGTAATCCGGCGGCGGATTTCGCCAGCGCTGGACCGCCCGCTGCTGCGCTTGCGCCGCCGTTCCCGTCCGGGCATAATCCCGCTTACTACGCCGGGGGGCGCCCCCGCATCAGGAGAATTGTTTATGGCTGCCGTTACCGTTACTGCCGTTGCCGGCGATGTCGCCGCTTTTGCCACGCCGGCGCTGGTCGTCAACCTTTTTGAGGGGGTCAGGCAGCCGGCCGGCGCTACCGGCGCCATTGACCGCGCGCTGGACGGGGCGATTTCCGGCCTCATTGCCGATGGCGAAATCAAGGGACAGCCGGGCGAAATGACGCTGCTGCATACCATGGGCCGCATACCGGCCCAGCGCGTGGTGGTGGCCGGGCTGGGCAAGGCCGACGATTTTGACGCGGCCGCCGTGCGGCGGGTCAGCGGGGATGTGGGCCGGTTCCTGCGGGGCAAGGGCGTGGCCGAGTTCGCCACCATCGCCCACGGCGCGGGCATCGGCGGCTTGGACCGAGGCGAGTCGGCGCAGGCCATTGCCGAGGGTACGCTGCTGGGGCTGTACCGCTTTGACGCCTATCGCAGCGGCAAGGGCAACGCCAGCGCCCGAGACGGAGTTGGAAATGACGCGGACGAAGGCGGCGCAATCAACCGGGTCGTCATTGTGGAACGGGATGCCGCCGGCCTGGACGCTCTGTCCGCAGGGATAGCCGCGGGGACGACGCTGGCGGAAGCTACTATGCTGGCCCGGGATCTGGTCAATCATCCGGCCAACATAATGACGCCCACCAGGATGGCGGAAGCGGCGCGGGAAGCGGCCGGAGAGGCAGGGCTGGAGCTTGACATCATAGACCGGGACGGGATGCGGGCGCACGGGATGGGAGCGCTGCTGGGCGTGGCGCAAGGCAGCGCCGAGCCGCCCCAGCTCATCGCGCTGACCTACCGGGGCGACCCGGAGCATCCGACCAACAACCTGGGGCTGGTGGGCAAGGGCATTACCTTTGACACCGGCGGGATTTCGCTGAAGCCGGCGGCCAATATGGAAGCGATGAAGGGCGATATGGCCGGCGGCGCGGCGGTAATCGCCGCTATGCGGGCCATCGGGATGCTGAAGCCGCGCATCAATGTGACCGGGCTGGTGGCCGCCACGGAGAATATGCCGGGAGGACAGGCGCAGCGTCCGGGGGATGTGGTCACGGCGATGAACGGCAAGACCATTGAGGTCATCAACACGGACGCCGAAGGGCGGCTGGTGCTGGCCGACGCGCTGTGCTACGCCCGCAGCCTGGGCGTTACCCGGCTGGTGGATATTGCCACGCTGACCGGGGCGATGGTGGTAACGCTGGGCAAGGCGTGCACCGGAATGATGGGCAATTCGGCGCCGTTGGCCCGGAGCGTCAGCAAGGCAGGCGACCGCAGCGGGGAAAGGTTCTGGGAACTGCCCATGCTGGAGGATTACCGCGATCTGATCAAATCGGATGTGGCGGATATGAAAAACACCGGCGGGCGGCAGGCGGGCAGCATTACGGCGGCGATGCTGCTGCGGGAGTTTGCGGAGGATGCCGAGTGGGTGCACCTGGACATCGCGGGCACTGCCACTGCCGCCGCCAACAAGGGGCACCTCGTCAAAGGCGCCACCGGAACGCCAACGCGCACGCTGGCGCAGCTGGCAATGGATCTGGCCGGGTCTGATTGATGACGAATTCCGAACCGGAAACGGGGCATAAGAACGCCGGCGGCGGTCGGCCGGTTAGCAACCAAACCGGCCGCCGCAAGGGATTGCCGGGCGGGAGACGATGATGCACCCGAAAAAGAGGGCAAGTTCCGGGTATAATAGCGGGCAAGGCTTGCGGGGATGACCGCAAGCGGCCTGCGACCCGGGAGGTATGTTGCGATGCCCGATTACTTTACGGAGGTGGCCGTTCTCCGCAGCGGCGATTCGGCCGGCAACGGCATGACGCTGGCGCTGACGGACGGAGAGGGGCGGCGGATTCATACGGTGGCAGTGCCGCAAGAGGGCCATTCGCACACGGGGCCGACGTGGGCGTATATTTTTGAGAACGAGGGGCTGACGCTGATCGACCCCGGAGCCGCCGCCTCTTTTGACATCCTGCAATCGGGGATGGCGTTGTTCGGGCGGACGGCGGCGGATGTGGAACGGGTGGTGATCACCCACGGCCACGCCGACCACGATGGCGGGGTAGCGCAGCTGCTGGAGGCGTCGGGCGCCGAGTTCTGGGCGCATGATATTTACGAGCCGCTGCTGCCCTTTGACCCGCGTGATTTGCAGCTGGCGCCTACGTCGCCGATTAAGGAGGCGCTGTGGGCCACGGCGCGTGCCAACGGGTTCGGGCTGTCCAATTCGGAGGAACGGAGCCGGTATCTGGACGCCCGGCAGTCGGTGGCCGTGGCCCATCCGATTGCCCACGGGGAACAGCAGGGGGCGCTGACTTATATGCACGCGCCGGGACATTCGCCGGACGAGATTTGCGCTACGCTGGGGGGGATGGTGTTCACGGGCGACCATGTGCTGCCGGAAATCAGTCCGCATCCAACGATGAAAACGGATTATACGGAGGAGATGCGCCGGAATCTGCCGGCGCGGTATCACGATCCGGAGGGATCTTACGGGCTGCTGACCTATTTGCGGTCGTTGCAGCGGGTGGCGGAGCTGGGCAGCGCAGTGGCGGCGCTGCCGGCCCATCGCTTGTACAACAACCACAGGTTTAATTTCCAGACGACGCAGCGGGCGGCCGACTTGATCCGGTTCCACGCGCGGCGGCTGGGCCGGATTCTGGTGAATGCGGGGCCGGATCCGAAGGCGCTGGAGGTGGTTACGCGGCGCACTTTTGAGCGGCGGAAGCTGGAAGGGGGCAATTTGTTTGCGGCCCTGACGGAGGTGGTGTCGCACGCGGAGCTGCTGGAGGATTCGGGGGATTTGGAGATTACGGAGGACGGGCGGCTGCGCCGGACGGGGCGGGAGAATTACCAGGAGCTGCTGCGGAGTTTGTAGGGGAGCTGGCATTTTCAGGGCGCGCCGGAACCGGCTGCCTGCGGCGCGGCCGGCGGCGTCAAAAATCCAATGCCGGCGCGCGTTGAAAGTTCCCGGCCACAACAACCCTTGCCCCGCCGGGCACCCCGATGCTAGACTGCCAATCTGTCCGCCGGCAAACCCTCGCCACAGCCCGGCGCCTCCCATATATGCTGACCCCGCCCAACGCCCCAACGGCCGATGTTTTCGCCGGCGCCGGCCCACGGTTGCAGGCCCTGTGTGATACCTTGCGCCGGCTGACGACTGACGGCGGCGGCGTCCCCACCCCTGCTTACCTCGTCGGCGGCCCCGTCCGCGACCTGCTCCTCGGCGCGCCCGTTAATGATCTGGACATCGCCGTAGCCGGCGACGCCATCGCTCTGGCGCAGCGTTGGTCTGATGCCGGCGGCGGCCGGCTTACCGTGCACCGCCGCTTCGGCACTGCCACCGTTGTGGACTCCCGGGGCTGTGCTGTTGATCTGGTATCCGCCCGCCGTGAAACTTATCCCCATCCTGGCGCGCTCCCTATGGTGCGTCCCGGCAGCATTGCCGACGATCTGGCCCGGCGCGATTTCACGATTAACGCCATGGCCATACCTGTCGCCGACCTGCCGGCCATTGCCGCCGGCCGGCCGGCGGAACTCGTTGATCCGCATAACGGGCGCAGCGACCTGGATGCCGGCGTCATCCGCATCCTCCATCCCCAAAGCTTCAGGGACGACCCAACCCGCATCCTGCGCGCCGTCCGCTATGCCGGCCGCTTTTCCTTTCGACTGGCCGACGACACCCTGGCCCGGCTCCAGGCAGCGCTGGCCGATGACGCAATGTCCACCATATCAGGCGACCGGATACGCCACGAGGTGGCGCGCATCCTTGACGAACCCGCCCCGCTGCCCATCATGCGCCGCGCCGGAGATTGGGGCATTCTGCCCGCCATCCACCCGGTGCTGGGCGCGTCTCACCTGCCCGACGCAGCCGATACCGGCGCCGGCGCATGGGATGATGCTGATGATGCTTCGCGGCCGTCGCCCCTGACCCTTCTAGCGATGCTGGTTTGGCCGCTGTTGCCCGACGCCGGCGCGGGCCTGGCGGCCCGCCTTAACGCCCCCACTCCGTGGCGGCGGGTTATCGGGGACACCGCCCGCCTGGTGGCGCTGCTGCCCGAACTCTCTGCGCCCGAAGCGTCGCCCTCCACCGTCTGCGCCCGGCTGGACTGCGTTTCGCCTCACGCGCTGGACGCCGCGCGCCGATTGCTGCCCCGGTCGGCGCCCGCCGCCGCCGTCATCGGGCGTTACCGCGCCGAATGGCAGTCGGTGTCGCCGCTGCTACGCGGAGCCGACCTGCTCCGGCTGGGCGTTCCGGCCGGCCCGGCTGTGGGCGAGGCCCTGCGCGCCATCCGCCAGGCCCGGCTGGACGGCGCGGCGCAAACCCGCCAGGACGAAAAACGCCTCGCCCGCCAATGGGCGCCGGCGTGAGACAGACGCCGGCACCGCCGGACATCAAGCAACCCGAACTCTCGTCAACCGAATGCCCGTGTCAACGCCGCCTTTTCAGCCCCCGGCGCCGGCCTGTTGCGTGGTCTGCGATGACGAACTGGACGGCCCCCACCGCTCGGCCTGCCAGATGTGCGGCGGCGCGTTCCATTACCCCTGGCTGCCGCAAAGTGATGCGCCCCGCTGCGGACGCGCCGCCAGCCACCAGGATACTCTGGCCGTGATTTTCCTGTGCCGGGACTGCTACCGGAAACGCCATCCCGCCTCTGCATCGTCCCGCCCGCAATAGAACAGCGTCTAACCGCAATAGTGCCCCGACTGCAATGCGGCAGCAGTTGCAACCGCATTAGCATTGCCCCCAACGGGAAGGAGCAGCAACCGCCTATGAAAGCCGTCTATATTGAAGCCCACGGCGACGCCGGCGTTCTCCGGTACGGCGACCGCCCCGAGCCTACTCCAGGCCCCGGCGATGTGGTCGTAAAAGTAGGCGCCAGCGCCCTTAACCGCCTGGACATCTTTACCCGCGAGGGGCAGCGCGGGCTGGAGCGGCAGTTTCCGCCCCCGCTCATCCTGGGGGGCGACACGGCCGGGGAAGTGGTCGCCGCCGGCGAGGGGGTGACTACCCTGAAAGCCGGCGACCGGGTGGTGGTGAACCCCCGTCTGGCTTGCGGCGTCTGCGCGCGGTGCGGCGCCGGGCGCGACGAACTGTGCCGCCGCAGCCGCTTTCTCGGCACTGCCATTGACGGCAGCTATGCCGAACTGGTCGTCGTCCCCGAAGTCAACGCCTACCAGCTGGACGAAGGCGTATCTTTCGCCGCCGCCGCCGCCGTTCCCACCACCTGCCTGCCGGTCTGGAATATGGCCGTGCGCCGCGCCGCCCTGCAACCCTGGGAGACGGCGCTGGTGTTTTCGGCATCGGCCGGCGTCGGCGCCGCCGCCATTCAGATATTCAAAAATGTGGTGGGCGCCACCGTCATCGCCACCACCAGCACCCCCGAAAAGGCGGAGCTGGCCCGCAACCTGGGCGCCGACTATGTCATCAACTACAACGAGGAGGACATCACCCAACGGGTGCGGGAAATCACCGGCGGCGCCGGCGTGGACCTGGTGGTGGACCATGTGGGCGCCGACGTCTGGGCCCACGGCTTTCGCGCCCTGCGCCCCGGCGGGCGCTACTGCACCTGCGGCGCCACCAGCGGGCTGCGCGCCGAGCTGCATCTGGGGCTGCTGTTCAGCCGCCAGATTGAAATCTACGGCGGCTATATGGGTTCCCGCGAGGATATGCGGCAGATTGTCGCCAGCCTCAACCGGGGCGTCATCAAGCCCGCCATCCACCGGATCTACCCTCTGGCGGAAGCTGCCGAGGCGCACCGGGCAATGGAAGCGGCCAACTTTTTCGGAAAGCTGCTGCTGCAGCCCTGATACGGGCGGCGTCCGATTCTGCTATGGTGGGGCCAGTGAGCTAACTTTACTGCGCCCGGCGCCGCCGGTATCGGCACGACCCGGCGGCAAAACCGCACCGGGGCGCAACAGGAGCAAGTATGCCTGACACTGCCGTTCTACCCCCCCCCCCCCCCCCCCCGACTCTCCGGCAACAAAAAGCGACCGGCGCGGGGGCGGCGTCTGCTGGCATCGGCGCTGGCTGCCTTGGCCATAGCCCTGGCGGCGCTGGCCTGTAGCACCAGCGCCGCCCCCTCCGCCTGCGTTGACGCCGCCGAAAAGGCCGGCCTGCCCGAAAACGTTATTGAACAGATCAAAAAGCCGGGGGAACTCAACGCCATTGAGCGCATTGCCCTGCGCGAAATCCTGAAAAAGGCGGGCCTGGACGAAGTCTGCGACCAGGTCAACTAAAGGAACGGCCCGGGATGACTTTCATCAAACGGGCCGTTTCCGGCATCGCTCTGCTGGCGATGCTGGTCATTGCGGCCCTCTATCTGCCCTCGCCCGTCAGTACGGCGGCGTGGATTATTCTGGGGCTGCTGGTGCTGGCCCTTTTGCTGCCCCTGGCGCTGGCCCTCGTCAACATTTTCTCGGATGACGATGACGGCTGGTTCGGCAATGTCCTGGAAACCTGGTTCCTTTGGAGCGCGCTGGAATGGCCGTGGCTGCTGGTGGGCGGGCTGTTCCGCGCCGGCGGCGGCATTGCCGGCCGCAACAGATCCGGCCATACCAGCGCCGGCGATGCCGCCAGCCACGCGCCCGCTACGCCGGAACCGGCCCCCGCCCCGGCGTTAGCCCCCGACGCCGATGTCGATGATGCGGCGGCGACAGTCAATGATGTAGCCGTTTCCGGGGATCGGAGGGGCATCCGGCGGAGGCAACGGCGCGGCGGACGGCGCGCGCCGCGTTGACCCACACGGGTTGCATTTATGTCGGGTTGAGACTGGCCATACCGGGCATCCCGCAACCCACGCGGGCGCGGTTAGCCGCCCGCTTCGCCCGCGTGCGACCGGCCCGTCAGCCGGCCCAACAGCCCCGACGCCCACCCGCGTTCCCGCGCCGTTGCCGGCTCATCCGCCACCGGCTCTCCTACCACTACCACCGTGCCGGCCATCCAGTCAAAGGCCGAGCGGCGACGTTGCCGGTCGACCAGCACCAGCATCAGCGACAGGAAAGCGAACAGCGGAAATAATATCGGGTGAAGCCCGGGCAGGCTCCGAACCAGCTTTTGCCAGGTTCGCATCCGGCGTCCCGTACGGTGATGCACCACGCGGGCGTTCACCACCATATGCCCCAAAGTGCGCCCGTAGCTGAAGTAGAACACCGGGTACATCCAGGAGCCGAACATATCCGGCAACACAAATGGGACGTCCCCGATGTCGTAACCCAGAATCTGGGGCCCGGGGATCCGCACCACGCCGATCACCATGGGCAAATCGGTGTCGAGGGCAAAGACCAAGGTAACATAGCGCACGGCGTCCCAGAAGGTAACGGTCACATCGCCGCGCACGACGTGCAGCAGCAGGAAAACCGCCCGCGCCGCAATTATCGCCATCGCGGAGGGGATCATTCCGATTTGGGCGGAAATGCCCCGCTCCAACAGTGTAAGCGGGCGCATCCCGGGCAAGGTGTTCGGCATAGCAACTCGTCCTGTTCCTGTTCCTGGCCCTGACCCTAACTTCCTGGCCCTGACCCTAACCCCGGCCGGCGCCCTGCTGTCCCCGCGCCCGCCCGAACAGCGCCGGCAGCCGGCTGCGCTGGCGCGCCGGCGCCGGCTCGTCCTCAACCGGGTCGCCGACTACCACTACCGTCCGTGCCAGCAGGTCGTAGAGTGAACGCCGCCGGCCCCGGTCCAGCACCACCAGCGTTACGGACAGCCAGTCCAGGATCCGCGCCAGATCCGAATACATATTGGCAATCTGCAACGCGGCCCGCAACGCTTTCTGCCAGGTACGCATCCGGCGCCCGGTGGCGGCGTCAACGATGTGGGCGTTGACCAGCATATGCCCCAGGGAGCGGCCATAGGTGAAATAGAACACCGCATACATTCCGTTGCCCATCATCTGGGGCACGTTGTGCTCAATGACCGCCACTTCAATGCTTGACGGCCCCGACAGGCCGATGGCGTAGCGGAACACTTCCCAGAAAGTGGCGCCGCCGACGCCGTTGCGGGCAATGTGAACCAGCAAGAAAGCCACCCGCAGCAGGAGGTACGCCAGGCTGGCGGGTATCATCCCGTAGATGGTGGTCATCCCCCGCTCGGACAGGGAAAGGGGGCGCATCCCCCGCGATTCCCCAGGCATAGCCGTCAGCCCTCCCCAGTCCCCGCGGCAACGGCGGCGGCATTGGCCGGGGCGCCGGCGTCCGGGGCGCCGGCTGCCAGCAGGCTGCGCACTGCGTCCACCACATCGTCCAGCGCCACCAATTCCGCCGCCGCCGCTGTGCGCCCGCGCACTTCCACGGCGTTCTGGCGCAGGTTGCGCGGGCTGACCACCAGGCGCGCCGGCAGGCCAATCAGGTCGGCATCGTTGAACTTGACCCCGGCGGCGGCGTCCGCGCGGTCGTCAAACAGGGTTTCAATCCCCGCGGCCCACAGGCGCCGGTACAGCCCGTTGGCGGCGTCGGCCACCGTGGCGTCCGACATATTCAGCCCCACCAGATGCGCCTGGTAGGGAGCGATGGGCGTCGGGAAAACGATGCCCCGTTCGTCGTGGTTCTGCTCAATGGCCGCCGCCAGGATACGGCTCACGCCAATGCCGTAGCACCCCATTACGATGGGCTGCTGCCGGCCGTCCGCGTCCAGGTAATGCGCGCCCAGGGTTTCGCTGAAAAAAGTCCCCAGCTTGAAAATGTGGCCCACTTCGACGCCCCGCGTGGCTTCCAGCGTTGCGCCGCACCGGGGGCAGCCCTGCCCCGGCTGCGCCAGGGCGATGTCCGCAATGAGGTCGGCGTCAAAATCCCGGGGATAGTTGGCGTTGCGATAGTGGGTGTCCGGCCGGTTTGCGCCCGCCACAAAATTGCCCCCGGCGGCAATGGACGGGTCGGCGATGCGGCGCATACCGGCAATGCCGATGGCCGACGCGGAACCGGCGACCAGGCCGGCCGCTATCACCTCATCGTCGTCGGCCAGCCGCAGTTCGTTGCAGTGCAGGGCGTTTTTCAGCTTGACATCGTTGACTTCCAGATCGCCCCGGATGGTAACGAATACCACTTCTCCGTCGGCGGCGTAGAACACGGCCTTCAGCGTCTGCGATTCCGGCACGCCCAGGAACTCCGCCAGGCCGGCGATGGTTTTGATGCCCGGCGTGCTGACTTCCGTCAACGGCAGGGGTTCCGGCGTGGCCGGCGCGGGATAGACGCCTTCCGCCTTCTCCGCATTGGCGGCGTAGTCGCAGGCCGGGCAGGTGATGACCGTATCCTCGCCGGCGTCGGTAGGCAGCAGGAATTCGTGGGAATCCTTGCCCCCGATGGCGCCGCTGTCCGCTTCGGCCATCACCACCGGGATGCCGCAGCGACGGAACACATTCCGATACGCCTGCGCCATAATCTCGTAAGACCCGTCCAGCCCGGCGTCGTCAGCGTCAAAGGAATAGGCATCCTTCATGGTGAACTCGCGGACGCGCACCAGGCCGGCGCGGGGGCGGGGTTCATCCCGGAACTTGGTCTGCATCTGGTACAGGATTACGGGCAGATCCCGGTAGCTCTGCACATTGCCTTTGACGACATTGGTGACCACTTCCTCGTGGGTGGGGGCGATGACCAGGGGCCGGCCGCGCCGGTCCTCCAGGGCGAACAGGTTGTCGCCGAAAGCGGCGGCGCGCCCCGTCTGCTGCCACAGTTCCATGGGCTGTAGCGCTGGCATCCGCAGTTCCTGCCCGCCGGCGGCGTCCATTTCCTCCCGCACAATCTGTTCAATTTTGAGCAGCGCGCGCCAGGCCAGGGGCAGGTAGGTATAGACGCCGGCGGCCACCTGCTGGATGAGGCCGGCGCGCAGCATCAGCCGGTGGCTGGCGGTTTCCGCCTCCGGCGGGTCGTCGCGCAAAGTTCGTGTAACCAGTCTGCTGATACGCATATTTCGGCGGGTCTCCCTCCGGCGGCGCGGCAAAAATCGGTCAGCGGCAATTATAGCACAGCGCCGCGCTGGCATTGGGGTTTATGGCCCCGCCGCGGGCGCAAGCACAGCAACGCCGGCAAACCAGTCGGGCGCAACTGGGCTCAACTCATATGCTGCCGGCGCGCGCCGGCAATGCCGCGCCTATCTGTTGCCGGGCGGACGGTAGCAGGGTTGGCACGATCTTTGCGGCGCGCCGGATAGCCGGCCGGCGTCTGGTATGATTCCGTCCGGAGGCACAGTGTTGTCATTTTGCTGGACAGCACTCTGAGACGGCGAAGCGCCGCCTTCTCCGGCACCGGGCGACGCCGGCGCGGAACGCCGCCGTCACGCCGCCGCAAGGGACAGGCCGGCAATGAATTGCAGGCCGGGCAGCTTGCCCAGCTCCGCCGGCGGCATTTTCAGCTTGGCGGAACGGCTGCCGGCGCCCAGAATGATGTAGTCCATTTCCAGCAGCCTCTCGTCGGCGTAGATGGGCAGCTCCGGCGGCAGCGCCAGCGCGGTTACGCCGCCAATCATCATCCCCGTCAACTGCCGCGTTTCCTCAGCGGACGCAAAAGACGCCCGGGAAACGCCCATCAGCCGCCGCACGGCGCGATTGACATCCAGCCGGTCGCTGCCCCGCACGATGGCGGCGCAGCAGGCGGCCGGCCCCCGCTTGCCGGCCACGATAATCGTATTGGCGCAGTGCGGCAGGTCAAAGCCGTACTGCGCGCAGAAATCGGCGGTGTCGCCAAATTGCGGGTCAATCTCAATCCATTCCCAGCCGGCGATGTCCAGCCGGGCCAGCGCATTGCGCACGCGAGCCTCAATGACGGCGGTGGCATCGTCAACAGCAGGGGCATCGTCAACAGCGGTCGCATTGTCAATGGTGGCAGTGTCGCCGGATGCGATGGCATCGGATGCGGTAATGTCGGTAGCGGTCATATCGGCTGTCCCGTTATCCCATCGTAAGCGTGGCGTCGGAGAGGCAGACCAGTTCGGCGCGCTGGTTGACGCCGCGGATGCGGCACTGCGCCTGGCGCTGCCCATAAAGGTTGCCGCCGGCGCCGGTGACGACGCCGGAAAAGGTGACCAGGTCGCCGGCCCGGAACGGCGTAATGGCGCGCATCACCAGACTGCCACCGTTGTAAAGGGCTTCCGGCGGAAAGTTGAGGCCCAGGAAACGGTCCACATAGGCCATCGTAGCGGGGCCGGCGTTCACGGCGCCGCCGAATATGTTCCGCCGGGCGAATTCCTCGTCGGTGTGAATGTTGCTGGGGCTGGGTTCGCCGGCAAGCCGCTGGGCGTTTTTGCGCAGGATGTTGTCGGTGGTTTCGGTTACGGCCAGGTCGCGGGGCAACGGCGCGCCCACGACAGCCTGTTCCCAGGTGAGGAAACGGGCCGGGTCGGGTATGGCCCCGGCGTCGGGGCTGCCGGCAGCGGACTCGGCCGCTTCGGGAACGGCGCGCTGGCCCCCGGCGTACTCAAAGATGCAGGTATAGTCGTACCTGGCGACGACCGCGCCGGCCTGGTCAAAGGCGGAGACGCGGAAGGTGACGAACTTGCTGCCCCGGCGTTCATATTTCTGGTGGACGCGGCGTTCCCCGGCGAGGGTTTCGCCGGCGCGCACCGGGCGATACCAGCGGATTTCGCACTTGGCGAAGGGCGTCTGCCGCCGGGCGGCGCGGGAGCGTTCCTGGGCCACGAAGCCGTTGGCGGCGGCAATGTCCTCGCGCAGCAGCGGAGCGTAGGCTAGGGCCATAGTGGGCATTGCCGGCATCGGGGCGCCGCCGTGGCCGCCAGCGCCGGAACCGTTGCCGTTGCCATCGCCGGCGTCCGGGCCGGGCCGGGCATAACGCGGGTCGGGGTTCTGGGCGCAGGCGGCGTATTCGGCGATGTCCGCCGGGGCGAGGGTGACCCGCGTGGGGTTGCCGGCCTGCCCGACGCGGACGGCGTCGTAAGTCCAGAGCCTTTCGGGGGAGTCGTTGCTGGCGGTGCTGTGCTGGGTCATAGGGGTCTGGCGCCTCCTGGCAATCTGGCGGTATTATAACCCGCCGGAACGCCGCGCCGACAAGATGCCGGGCAAAACGGGCCGGGGCGGATTCAGGCCCAAAGCGCCCGAAGTCAGGCATTGCCGATCTGCCGCTGGACGGGTTATACTGGTTGCCGGCAATTCACCCTTTCCACCTTCCCTCTCCCCCTCCGGCGCTAACGGCGGCATAATGGCAGACATCTTTGACAAACTACAACCCATCGTAGCCCGCTACCAGTCTATTGAGATTGAAATGGCGCAGCCCGAAGTGGCCGCCAACTACACCCGGCTGGGCGAACTCAACCGGGAACGGGCCGGCCTGGAGGATCTGGTCGCCATTGACGCCCGCCGCCGCCGGCTGGTTACGGAACAGGCCGACCTGCGCGCCCTGGTCGGCGAAGGCGGCGACCCCGAACTGACCGCAATGGCCCAGCAGGAACTGGCCGAAGTGGAAACCCGCCTGGAACGCCTGGCGCAGGAACTCCGCATCGCCCTGCTGCCCCGGGACCCCAACGACCAGCGCGATGTCATCGTGGAAATCCACGCCGCCGCCGGCGGACAGGAAGCGTCCCTCTTCGCTTCCGACCTCTACCGGATGTACTACCGCCTGGCCCAGGAACAGGGCTGGTCGGTGGACATCCTGGACTCCAACCCGTCCGACCTGGGCGGTTACAGCCGCATCGCTTTCTCCGTGGACGGCAAAGACGCTTACAGCCGCCTCAAGTTTGAAGCCGGCGTACATCGCGTCCAGCGCGTCCCCGAAACCGAAACCCAGGGACGCATCCATACCTCCACGGTCACCGTGGCCGTCCTCCCCCAGGCCGATGAGGTTGAAGTCAACATCAAAGAGGACGACCTGCGTATTGACATCTTTCACGCCGGTGGGCATGGCGGGCAGAATGTGAACAAAGTCGCCACCGCCGTCCGCATCGTTCACGAGCCCACCGGCGCGGTGGTGGTGTGCCAGGATGAGCGCTCCCAGTACAAAAACAAGTCCAAAGCGATGACCATCCTCCGCAGCCGCCTGTACGCCGCCGAGCAGGAGCGCCACCAGGCCGAAATCTCCAGCAACCGCAAGGCGCAGATCGGCAGCGGCGACCGCAGCGAAAAAATCCGCACCTACAATTATCCCCAGGATCGCATCACCGACCACCGCATCGGCCACTCCGCGCACGGCGTCCAGCGGCTGATGGACGGCGGCCTCAACGACATCATCAACCGGCTCATTGCCGACGACCAGGCCCGCCGCCTGGAAAGCATCACCGCATAGCACCAACGCCCTATACGCCCGGATGCAACGCCCGGCCCCCGACTATGCCCAGCCTGCGCGCCGTCATCCGCGATACCCACCATACCCTGGCCGCCGCCGGCATCCCCGACGCCCGGCTGGAAGCCGAGGTGATGGTGATGGACACGATGCGGATGCCCCGCCAGGCCATTTTCGCCGAGCAGGAGACCCAGGTATCGCCAGGCCAGGAAGCGCACCTGGCTGCCATCGTCGCCCGCCGCCTGACCCGCGAACCCCTGGCCTACATTCTCAACTACCGGGAGTTCTACGGCGTCAACCTGCTGGTCAACCCCGATACCCTGATACCGCGCCCCGAAACGGAGACAATGGTAGAACACGCGCTGTTTATGGCGCTTATGGGCATGGAAAGCCGGGAGCTGGTGATAGCCGACATCGGCGCCGGCGCCGGCGCCATCGCCGTCAACCTGGCCATCCACCTGCCGGCCGCGCGCATCTACGCCACCGACTTGTTTGACGGCACCCTGGATGTGGCCGCCTACAATGTGCGGATGCATAATGTGGCCGACCGAGTAACGCTGCTCAAAGGCGACCTGCTGGAACCGCTGCCGGAGGCGGTGGATGTCATCGTCGCCAACTTGCCCTACCTGCCCACTGACCGGATTCCGACCTTGCAGCCCGAAGTGCAGTGGGAACCCGTGGCCGCCCTGGACGGCGGGCCCGACGGCTTGGATCACGTCCGCCGTCTGCTCGTCCAGGCCGCCGCCGGCGACCGCCTCAAAGCCCACGGCGTCATCCTCCTGGAAATGGATCCGGAGCAGATGCCCACTGCCCGGGGCCTGGCCGCCGCCGCGTTCCACGGCGCCGAAATCAGCGTTGAGCCGGACCTGACCGGCCGCGACCGGGTATTGTCCGTCAGCCTGGGCGGCGGCCAGCAGGACGGCTAGGCGCGCGCCCGGATCCCGTTCAGCGTCCGTTTCCGTCCCGACGGCATTGCAGCATTCGTTCCGCAGTTTCGTCCGGCGCCGGGATGGCTAATCCAGGCCAGAGAATAAAACCGCCGGCGCCGGCTTGGCCAACTTCGTCCTTGACAGAACTCTGCCTTGACAGAACCCCTCCTGGCGGGTAGCATCGTAGGCGCTTAACAATCGGATACGCTGCTGGAACCCTTATCCAGACAGGCGGAGGGAACGGCCCTGTGAAGCCTGGCAACCAACCCTGCCCATCCGCGGGGTCAGGTGCTAATTCCGGCGTACGCCCGCGGCGCGTGGCAATCGCGCGCCCCGGCGGTATGACGCAAAGATGAGGGGAGGACTGTGTTTCATGGGCTCTCCTGGCAAGGATGGGCCTTTATTTTTTGCCCGCCCTTCCGGTTGGCGCCCCGCATTCACCCCGCCCGGCGTACCCCGGCCGCCGTATCCGGCCAAATCGACAGACCGACCGACAGATTGCCATTATGACCGAAATTCGCCCCATCAACTGGACCGGCAGCCGCCTGGAGCTGCTCGACCAGACGCTGCTGCCCCACGAGCGCCGCATCGTCAGCATCACCGACTACCGCCACGCCGCCGCCGCCATCACCGAGATGCGCGTCCGCGGTGCCCCGGCCATCGGCGTTGCCGCCGCCTACGCTATGGCGCTGGCCGCCGCCGAGTTGCAGTCCCGGGAGCGCGACCACTTCATCGGCGCTTTGCGGCAGGCCGGCGCCCACATCGCCGCCGCCCGCCCTACCGCCGTCAACTTGGGCTGGGCTGTGCGCCGGATGCTCCGCGTGGCCGAGGCCGAACCCGACCCCGGCAGCATCTACCCCCGCCTGGCAGCCGAAGCCCGCCGGATCCAAGAGGAGGACGAAGCCGTCAACCGCCGCATCGGCGAACACGGGCGCGCCCTGCTGCCCCCCAACGGCCGGGGCGTCCTCACCCACTGCAACACCGGCGCCCTGGCCACATCCGCTTATGGCACCGCCCTGGGCGTCATCCGCGCCGGTTGGGAAGCCGGCGGACGGTTCGCCGTCTATAACACCGAAACCCGCCCCTGGTTGCAGGGCGCCCGCCTCACCTCCTGGGAGTTCCAGCAGCTGGGCATTCCGGCCACGCTGGTGGCCGATTCCGCCGCCGGCATCCTGATGCGGCAGGGCAAGGTTTCCTGCGTCATCACCGGCGCCGACCGCATCGCCGCCAACGGTGACACGGCCAACAAGATTGGCACCTACTCCCTGGCCGTCCTGGCCAAAGAAAACGACATCCCCTTCTACATCGCCGCGCCCACCAGCACCGTTGACCTGGCCCTGTCCCACGGCGACGCCATTGCCATTGAGGAACGCCCGGAGCGCGAAGTGACCGGCTACGGGGGTACTCCGGTCGCGCCCGAAGGCACTCCGGCCTACAACCCCGCCTTTGACATCACTCCCCATCGCTACATTGCCGGCATCGTCACCGAAGCGATGGTCTGCCGCCCGCCCTATACCGAATCCCTGCGCCAGGCCGTGGACGCCGCCTGAACCCGTGCCACAATCCGGTAATCCGGTACGCCGCAGTGAAAAATAATGCCCATTGACCAGCAAACCCGCCGCCGCATCGCCCGCACGGGCCTCACCGCCGGTGACCCGGAGCGCGCTTGCCCCGGCCATACCCTTTATGCCCCGATGTCAGGCAATGGCGCCGTCTATCTGCTGGACGCCGCCGGCCAGGTGGCCCACCAGTGGCAGATGCCCTACCCGCCGGGGCTGTATGGCTACCTGCTGCCCAACGGCAACCTGTTCTACGGCGGCAAGGTGCGGGACGACGGCGCCTGGGACATCTTTGACGGCTTCAAGCGGTTCAAGGGCGGCATAATGCTGGAAGCCGACTGGGATGGCAACATCCTCTGGGAACACCGGGATCCGTACCATCACCACGACGCCCGGCGCACTCCGTCCGGCGGCTGCCTTTATATGACCGTAGAGCGGATGGACGCTGCGGATGCCGCCAAAGTGCGGGGCGGCCAGCCCGGTTCCGGCGCGGAGGGTATGTGGTGCGATGTGCTGGTAGCCGTGGACGCCGCCGGCAACCGCGTCTGGGAATGGCGCGCCGCCGACCACTTGGACCCGGCCCGTCATATCATCACTTTCAACGACCTGCGCGACGAATGGAGCCACGGCAACACCGTGGTTCCGCTGCCCGACGGCCGGGTGATGTTCAGCTTCCGCAACATATCCACCGTGGGCATCATTGAGCGGGACAGCGGCGCAATTGCCTGGCAGATTGGCGACGACACGCTAGCCCAGCAGCATGACCCGTCCCTGCTGGACAACGGCAACATCCTGATTTACGACAACGGTTCGCACAGCAAGCGCGACCCGTTGCCGGCGTCCCGCGTCATTGAGGTTGACCCGGCGACCAACGAAATCGTGTGGCAGTACCGGGACAACCCGCCGTTCAACTTTTTCAGCGCCTACATTTCCGGCGCCCGCCGCCTGCCCAACGGCAACACGCTGGTCACCGAGGGCCACTTCGGACGCATTTTCCAGGCAACGCCCGCCGGCGAAGTGGTGTGGGAGTACATCAACCCCCACTTCGCGCCCAATGAACAGGGCTACTTGGTCAACAGCGTCTTTCGCGCCACCCACTACCCGCCGGACGCAATACCGCAGTTGCGCTGACCCATCACACTAGTCGTTCCGGCGCAAGCCTGCTTCCCCCAACAGAGGCAATCCGATGGCAGCCTGGCAGACCGACAACTACGGAGAGGAGAACCCGCACACCGGCGATTTGGCCGGCGGCGCCTACATTGCGACGGGCCGTATCATCGCCCTGTCCGTCATCAGCTTTGGCATCTACTGGATCTACTGGATGTATCGCACCTGGAAGCAGTATGCCGACCATACCGGTGAGGAAGCCTACCCGGTATGGCACGGCCTGACTCAGCTGGTGCCGGTGTACGGCTTCTTTCGCTTTTATGCCCACGCCGGGGCGTTCAAAGCACTGATGCGGCAACGCGCGATGCAGGACACCCTCAATCTGGACTTGCTGGGCACCATCGTGGTCGTTAGTACCATCGTGAGTATCACTGCCGGAGGTTTGAGCGGCAGCTCTAGCGTAAGTCTGGCGACGCGACTGGTCGCATTCGTCATTCAACTGACTGCCATCGTGGTTGGCATTGGTGTGCTGTGCCGTGTTCAGTCCAACCTCAATCGCTACTGGGCTGATGTGGACCACCGGCTGACGCAATCCGCCCGTTTCGGCAAGGGCGAAATCGTATGCATTGGCCTCGGCATCATAGCTTGGCTCGGCTCCATTGCCGGCATCATCTGGCCTACCTAGCCGGCCCGGCCCTGATGCGGCCTTTCCTACAAGCAAAGGAACGCAACCCCTAATGCCAAACCACCCTCAAGCGGAAATCGCCATCATCGGCGGCAGCGGCCTCTACGAAATACAGGGCTTCGCGGAGACTGCCGTGGTTGACCCGGATACCCCCTATGGCAAGCCCAGCGACGCCATTACCGTGGGCGAACTGCAAGGCGCATCGGTGGCCTTTCTGCCCCGGCACGGGCGCGGCCACCGGGTCAGCCCCTCGGAGCTGCCCTTTCGCGCCAACATCTACGCCCTGAAAACCCTGGGCGTCCGGCGCATCGTGTCCGTCAGCGCCGTGGGCAGCCTGCAAGTGCCCTACCAGCCCCAGCATCTGGTCATCCCCGACCAGCTGATTGACCGCACCCGCGCCCGTAAAAGTACCTTTTTTGAGGACGGCGTGGTGGCGCACATCAGCTTCGCTGACCCCTTCTGCCCCGCCGTCAGCGGCATTCTGGCCGACGGCGGCGAAGGGCAGGGCATCCCCACTCACGCCGGCGCTACGCTGGTGGTGATGGAGGGCCCCGCCTTTTCTACCCGCGCCGAGTCGGAAATGTACCGCGCCTGGGGCGGCGACCTGATTGGTATGACCACCCTGCCCGAGGCCAAGCTGGCCCGGGAAGCCGAAATGTGCTACGCCGTAATGGCCTGGGTCACCGATTACGACTGCTGGCACCCCGACCACGATGATGTCAGCGTTGACCTGGTGATTGAGAACTTGGTCGCCAACATCGCCAACAGCCGCATCATACTGCGCCACATCGTGCCTGAACTGGCGGCGCTGGGCCCCTGCGAATGCCAGACCGCCCTGGCCAACGCCGTTATTACCGACCGCCACCGCATCTCCGAAGCGGCCTACCGCCGGCTGTACCCCATCGCCGGCCACCACCTTGACCCGCCGCCCAACCCCTAGGGCGCGTGTTAAACCCGCCGTCATTGCGGCGCCAGCCGGAGTGACAAAAGTACCGGAATAACGGAAGCGACAGGAGGCAACCGAATGCCACGACAGAATCCCGGCGAACCTTACTACCGGGTGGATTCCCCCGAAGCGCTCCAAATTTTGCAGGCCGACCCGGAGGGTACGGTAGTCATTGATGTGCGCCGGGACGACGAATGGGTCACCGGCCACGCCAGCGGCGCCGTTCACATCAATGTTGACGACCTGCCCGGCCGGATGGACGAAGTGCCGGAGGACAAGAAAGTCCTCTTTATCTGCGCCGCCGGCGTCCGCAGCGGCCTGGCCTGCGAACTGGCCGCCGCTATGGGCTACGACTCGGAAATGCTCTACAACGTGGACGACGGCACCCCCGCCTGGATCGCCGCCGGCAACCCCACTTCCTATGGCGACAACCCGTAGCCGGCCCGCCCGGCCACGCGCAACTCAAAACCCGTCATTCCGGCGCCAGCCGGAATCTGCCAACCGCTACCCGGATTCCGGCGCCAGCCGGGATGACGCGGCAGCGGGATTCGGAGGTAAATCGATTTGCTTGAACAGAAAGTCAAAGGCGACGTCAAGGACCTTTCCCTGGCCCCGGCCGGCGTTGACCGCATCCGGTGGGCCGGCCGGGAAATGCCCGTGGTCAATATGATTGCGGAACGCTTCCGCAAGGAGCAGCCCCTGGCCGGCGTCCGCATGGCCGCCTGCCTTCATGTGACCACCGAAACCGCCAACTTGGCCATTGCCCTCAAAGCCGGCGGCGCCGACCTGGTCATCTGCGCCAGCAACCCCCTGTCCACGCAGGACGAAACCGCCGCCGCCCTGGTGCAGGAGTACGGCATCCCCACCTACGCTATCAAGGGCGAGGACAACGAAACCTACTACCGCCACATCAACGCCGTGCTGGACCACGCGCCGATGGTCACGATGGACGACGGAGCCGACCTGGTGGGCATCCTGCATAAGGAACGCAGCGACCTGTTGCCCAATGTCATCGCCGGCACCGAGGAAACCACCACCGGCGTGGTGCGCCTCACTGCCATGGCCGCCGAGGGGCAGCTGAAGTACCCCATCATCGCCGTCAATGAAGCCGAAACCAAGCACTTCTTTGACAACCGCTACGGCACCGGCCAGAGCACCCTGGACGGCATTACCCGAGCCACCAACATCCTGTGGGCCGGCCGCCGCGTGGTCGTGGGCGGCTACGGCTGGTGCGGACGGGGCGTGGCCTCCCGGGCCCGGGGTCTGGGCGCCCAAGTCATCGTCACCGAGGTTAATCCCGTGCGGGCCTTGGAGGCCGTAATGGATGGCTTCCAAGTGATGACCGGCGTGGCAGCCGCCCGCCAGGGCGAGGTGTTCATCACCGTATCCGGCGGCTGGCACGTCATCGGCGCCGACCATTTCGCCGTGATGTCCGACGGCGCCATCGTCGCCAACAGCGGCCATTTCAATGTGGAGATTGACATCCCCGCCCTGGAAGCCGCCTCCGTCAGCCACCGGGAAGTGCGCCCCTTCGTTGAGGAGTACACTACCGCCGACGGCCGCCGCATCTACCTGCTGGGCGAGGGTCGCCTCATCAACCTGGCCGCCGCCGAAGGCCATCCCTCCGCCGTAATGGATATGTCCTTCGCCAACCAGGCGTTGAGCGCCGAGTACCTGGCGCAGAACTACCGGAACCTCGCCAACGGCGTCCACGTCGTCCCCCGCGAAATTGACGCCGAAGTGGGCCGCCTCAAGCTGGAAACGATGGGCATCCGCATTGATACCCTCACCGCCGAACAGACCGCCTACAACGAAAGCTGGGAGGAAGGCACCTAGCCGCCTGCCGTCAAATTACGGGCCGCTGGCTCGCCCGCCGGTTATCGCCGGCCGCCCGTTGGAAACCGCTCCCTGAAACTATCCCGCGGAGGAACCAACCCGATGCCCATACAATTCAACACCTCGCCCCGGTACCTGCTCACCTCCGAGTCGGTCACCGAGGGCCACCCCGACAAGGTGTGCGACCAGATTTCCGACGCCGTGCTGGACGCCGCCCTCTCCGTGGACCCCATGAGCCGCGTGGCCTGCGAAACCGTGGCCGGCAAGAACCTGGTAATGGTCACCGGCGAAATCACCACCCAGGCGCCTTTGGACTTTGACGCCATCACCCGCCGGACGCTGCTGGAAATCGGCTACACCGACCTCAAGTACGGCATCGACGGCCACTCCTGCGGCATCATCCGCAACGCCAGCCAGCAGTCGCCGGACATCAACGCCGGCGTCAGCACCGCCCTGGAGCATCGCGCCAACGGCGCCGGCGCCGCCGACGCCCGCCGCGCCACCGGAGCCGGCGACCAGGGTATGATGGTGGGCTTCGCCTGCAACGAAACCGACAGCCTGATGCCCATCACCGTTGACCTGTCGCACCGCCTGGTGGAGCGGCTGGCCGCCGTCCGCAAGGATGGCGCTCTGCCTTATCTGGGCCCCGACGGCAAGTCGCAAATCACCGTGGAATACCGCTATGGCAAACCCCACCGGGTTGACGCCGTGGTCATCAGCAGCCAGCACGATGACACCGCCGACCGCGACGCTTTCCGCGCCCAAATCCGCCAGGATGTTATTGAGCAGGTCATCAGGCCGATTGTGCCGGCGCAGCTGCTGGACGACGAAACCAAGTACTTCGTCAATCCCAGCGGCTGGTTCGTGGTGGGCGGACCCCAGGGCGACACCGGCCTGACCGGGCGCAAGATTCTGGTGGACACCTACGGCGGCATCGCCCGGCACGGCGGCGGCGCCTTCTCCGGCAAAGACCCGACGAAAGTTGACCGCTCCGGCGCCTACGCCGCCCGCTATGTCGCCAAAAACTTGGTGGCCGCCGGCCTGGCCGACCGCCTGGAGGTGCTGGTTTCCTACGCCATCGGCGTGGCCGAACCCACTTCCATCGCCATTGAGACTTTCGACACCAACCACATTGACAACGAGCGCATTGTGGAACTGGTGCACGAACACTTTGACCTGCGCCCGGGCGCCATCATTGAGGACCTGGACCTGCGCCGCCCCATCTACCGCAAGACTGCGGCCTACGGACACTTCGGGCGCAACGACCTGGACCTCCCCTGGGAGCGCACGGACAAGGCGGAAGCCCTCAAGCAGGCCGCCGGCGCCACTCTGGCCGGCGCGGCCGCCCGCTGATTCACCCGCCGGCTCAAAGGGTTAACTAACTAACTGACCGGCGCCGGGATGGGAAAATGGCTTCCCGCTTTCCCCGGCGCCGGTTTCCGACGCGGCCGATTGACCGGCTGCTGTTCCGGGCCGCCGGCATGGCGACGCCGTAGATGGTACGGCAGGCCGGCTGCTCCGGGGCGGGGCGGCTCCGTTTTGACCTGTGTAAGACGGGTTCAGGTAACGCGCCCGGCGGCAGCGGCGGCGCGCCGGCGTTGGGCCACGCCGGCGCGCACCAGCGGTATCAGCTCCCTGCCGTACTCGGCGGCGTCGGCCAGAGGGTCAAACCCCCGGATGATGAATGCCGAGCAGCCCAGGTCGTAATAGGCCAGCAGCGCGTCGGCCACCTGCTGCGGCGTGCCCACCAGGCAGGTAGTGCTGCCGGAGGCCCCGCTGGCGGCGGCGATGGGCATCCACAGCCGTTCGTCGTGGACATTGCCTTCGGCGGCAAAGCGCAGCAGCCGCCAAGCTCCTTCGGACTGGGGCCGCGTGGGCGTTCCCGGCGCAATGCGGCCCGCCGTGGCCTGCCTGACCCGCGCCAGTATCTCCTCGGCCCGCGCCCATGCTTTGGCTTCGGTGTCGGCCAGAATCGGACGCGCCGACAGGCTGAACCGCATTGCGGCCGGATCCCGCCCGGCCGCCGCTGTCCGCGCCCGTACGTCGGCAATGCGCCGGGCGATGGCGGCGCGGGGTTCGCCCCACAGCGCAAACAGGTCAGCCCGGCGGCTGGCGACATCCAGCGCAATATCCGACGCGCCGCCGAAAAAGAGGGGCAGATGCGGCTTCTGCCGGCAGCGCGCCTGGCTGTATGCCCCCTGTAAGCGGTAAAACTCGCCCTCGTGGTCAAAGGGTTCCGTTTCCGTCCAGATGCGCCGCATTACCGCCAGGTACTCGTCCGTCCGGCGATAGCGCGCGTCGTGATCCCGCCAGTCCCCGTCCTGCCGCTGCTCCACATCATTGCCTCCGGTGATGATATGCAGGGCGATGCGTCCGTTGGTCAGCTGGTCCAGGGTTGCCGCCTTGCGGGCGGCCAGAGTGGGGGCCACGAAACCCGGACGATGGGCAATCAGATACCCCAGCCGCTGCGTATGCGCCGCCGCGTAGCCCGCCACTTCAAAGCCGTCGGGCGTGGACGACGAATAACCTGTAAGCACCAGGTCAAACCCGGCGGCCTCGTGAGTGCGCGCAAAGTCCAGGATATAGGCCGGGTCAACTCCCGACGGCACTTCGGCGCCGGGGTTGATGCCGCCGCCGAACAGGCTGAGAGTGGCGCCGCGGTTGGCTTCCGACTCCCGTACCACCCCAATCATTCCGATAATGGTGACGCCGTCGGCTCCGTACACGCTGGGCGTCGCCGGTTCCGCAGTCGGCGCCGGCGCCATTCCCCCCGCTCCGTTGCCGCCTGAATGGTTCCTCACTGCGCTGTCTCCTTTGGCCGGGCCGGATGCGGCTATTCTATCGGATAGTCGCGGTCTTCCAGCTGGTGCCAGTGGATTTGGCCGCTGTCGATCAGGGGCTGGATGCGGTCATCGTTGCGGATGCTGGCGATGGCGGCATGGGCGGGGCAGCCTGTGAAGCGGGTGATGAAGCCGGCGTTGCGGAGGGCGCGCCCGGTGTCGCGGTCGTCAGCGGTGTACGAGACTTCCATGGCAATGTAATGCGTAGCGTCGTCCCCGTCGGCTACTGCGATGATCAGGTCGGCGCGGCGGAAACTGCGGAGCTCGTCGCTGCTGATTCCGGCGTCGTCGCCAGCCTGGTGCATCGCCCGCAGGTCGGACTGGGTAAGGGTATGCAACAGGCGGAAGCCCATATCCAGGGCAATGTCCTCAGCCTCGTTGAGGGTACGCCTACGGGCGTAGTCGCCCCGCAGAATGCCGATGTCGTGTTGCATCCGTTCCGTCCGCCGCTCCATCCGCGCGTTGAATTCCTTCTGTTCGGCGTTGATCTGCCGCTGCTCGGCGATGAATTCGGTGGTGTTGGCGTTGAATTCCTTCTGTTCGGCGTTGATCTGCCGCTGCTCGGCGATGAATTCGGTGGTGTTGGCGTTGATCTGCCGTTGTTCGGCCATAAATGCTTCGGTAGTCGCGACGAAACGCTCGAAGCGGGCGGGCAGCTTCAGCAGCTCCTCGGTGAGGATTTCGCGCCGCACGGCCTCTTTCCAGCTCGGTTTTTCGGCCAGCGCGCGCAGCAGGTCGTCGGTAGTGTTGATGGTGACCATGATAATGGCGCCTCGTAGGGTAGTTGGGGCTATTATACTATAAGTCGGGCGAATTAACGGGGCGTTGTCGGGGTGATTTTACCGGGCAATCGCAAGACCGACGCCTGAATAACGTAGGATAGCGGGGCGAGCAGTATGGCAGTATGATTGCGGCAACACGCCCTAGTTCGGGCGCGCAAAGCTGATTTCGTGTCCGTCCGGGTCGGCAATGTGGTAGTACCGTTCCCGCCAGGGAGCATCGGCCGGCGCCGTGTCCGGCGTGTAGCCGGCGGCGATCATCCGCTGATGGTGCGCATCCACATCGTCCACATACAAGATGCAGCGTCCCCACCAACGCACTTCGGCATCGGGGCACAGAATCAGGTTGAGATAGCCGTCGCCTACCTGCAACGAGGTAAAAGCGGCGTCCGGCCCGCCGTACAGAATGGGGATGCCGGCCCCGCCTTCGTAGAACGCCACCGACCGCGCCATATCCCGCACCGCCAGCGTAATCGCGCTGATGCTCTGCACCGCCATAATCTAAACCTCCACGCTAACCGGCAACGGGTACCGGGCCGGCCGCCGGCGCCTTATTCCGCGTCCCGCAATACTTCGGCCGGCCGCAGCCGCCCCGCTGTGGCCCCTGCCAGAGCGATCGCCGCCAGCGCCGCCAGCGCCAGGCAGAGGAAAGTCGCCGCCAGCCAGGGCCCCTGCGCCACAAAGACCAGCGGCGGAGTGACCGCGCCCCCGGCGGCGTTGCCGGCCAGCTCGCCCAGCGTCCAGCGAGCCAGCCCCCAGCCGGCCAGCCCGCCGGCTGTGATGCCCAGCGCAGCCACAA
Organism: Dehalococcoidia bacterium; assembly: GCA_965203195.1. GTDB lineage: Bacteria > Chloroflexota > Dehalococcoidia > Lucifugimonadales > UBA3495 > Bin87. The sequence goes on from OZ241860.1 coordinate 414,727, forward strand.
TGACCCGTTCCAGGGCCAGGCCGGCGAACCCCTGCCAGCGCGGGGTTCCCAACGCCGCCCCAACGGACAGATCAATGCGTTGCTCCCGCACGGCGACGGCGGCGTGGGCGCACAGGGCCAGGCCCACCGCCAGCGCCAGCGCCGCCAGCCCGATGCCGGTCAGGGCATCCCAGGCGCCGCCGGCCAGCGGGTTCCGCGTAGCCAGATCCACGGCGGCGGCGCGGTCGCGCAGAAACGACAGCCGGTAGCCTACGTCCAGGATAGCGGCGGCGGCCGCGTCCCGGTCGGCAACGTCATCGGCTATGTCAAACCACCACTCGCTGGGGGTAATGGGCTGCGCTCCGGGAGCCTGCGCCAGCCAGGCGCGCAGTTCGTGAACCGACGCCACCAGAAAAGCGCGGCCGGCGTCCAGCGTGGGGAAGTGATTGACCGTAGCCGTGACCTGCATAGGCACAATGTACCCGTCCACGGTGATGCGCACGGGCTGGCCGGCCGTGAAACCCGGCCCGCCCAACGCCGGCAGGGGCAGTGGCCCCGGCGGTATGATGATGCCGCGCGGGGAACGCCCCAGGGGTTCCTCCCAGCGGATGGACAGGCCGGCATCCCCGGCGTAGGCGGCGTCCGGCGTCCGTTCCAGCCGGTCGGGAACAGCTCCGTCCTGCGGCAGGGCCACCCAAGGGCCGACGTCCTCAAATCCTTCCACCAGCTGCCCCCCGACCGGCAGCCCGGCGCCGTGGACCGTTATATGGTCAAAAGACAAACCGCCCGGCGGCGTCCGGGAGAAAGAATCGCCCGACAGGTACACTGACACCACCCGCCAGCGGTCGCTGCCGTCATCGCCGGCCACGACGTCCGGTTCCGGCAGCGGGGCGGACAGCGTCTGCCAGGAGGCTTCGTTCCCGAATTGAGGCGCCAGCGTACCCAGTTCCAGGTTGCGGTAGAAACCCCGTTGGTTGCCAATCCGCATCCAGAGGCGATAAGTGGGCAGCGGCACGCCGGCAGCCACCGCCCCGTCGTCCCGCAGCGCGCGGATGCTCACCCGCCGCGCGCCGGGCGGCAGGGCCACGCCGGCCGCCGCCGGCGTCAGCGTGCGGCGCAGGGGGGCCAGCAGGGTGTCCAGCGAAGCCGGATCCCCGTCGGCGAAATCGTTGCGCCACCAGGACGCCGGCGGCAGCGTGATCGGGTCAACGCCCAGGACTACGCCCCGTTGGGTTGGCCCTTCAATGAAGCCCACCGACTCGCGAATGACCGCCGAAACGGCCTCAACGCCGTCAACAGCATTGAGACGGGCCACCCGTTCCGCCTCGGAACTTCCAATGAAGCTGGCGCCGCCGAGCACAATATCGCCGCCAATGGCGTGGCTGGCCTGGTCGGCCTCGCTGCGCGCCAGGGTGGTCTGGAAAGAGCCGGCGAACACCCCCAGCGCCGCCGCCAGGGTTATCACCACCGTCAGGGAAGCGTAAGGCAAGGGACGCCGCGCCATCCGGCGCAGGGACAGGGCGGCCCACGCCGGCGCCATCCGCTGCGCCGTCCACGCGGTGCCGGCCAGCGTCCAAGGCAGGACGCGAAGCATCAGAAAGGCCAGGGTCAGCAGCGCCGCCGCCGGCGCCAGCAGCAGCGAGGGATCCAAAGCCGGCCCCCGTTCCGCCAGCGCCCCCTCCACGAAGCCGCCCCGCTGCCTGATCTGCCAGATCAGCAGCCCCAGCGCCACTACCGCCAGGACATCAATATAGTAGCGTTGCAGCCACGGCGCGGACGGCGGACGGGCGCGGGCGCGCAGAAAGTCCAGTATCCCCAGCCGCGCCAGACTGCCGCCCGCCGCCATCAGCGTTGCCAGACTCAACAACCCGCCCAGAGCGCCCATAGCGTACATTTGCCACGACAGGGATATGGCAAGGGGCGTTTCGCCCACGCCCTCCCGCGCCGCCGGTTCTATGGTCGTGGCCAGCAGCAGGCTGCCGATGCCCCAGGCCAGCAGCGGGCCAATCAGCGTGGCGATGACGACGATGACGCCCTCGCCCAAAGCCAGCAGGCCGCCCACCTGCGGCACGCTGGCCCCCCGGCTGCGGAGCATTGACGCCTCGGCGGCCCGCGCCCCGGCCAGCAGGCTCACCGCCAGCGCCAGAAAGTACAGGATCACCACTACCACCAGCGATATAAACAGGAACAGCGGCGCGCGCGCCAATGTCAAATCGCGCTGATAGGTCGCCAGCAGCCCCGTCCCCCGGCTGTTCTCCAGCCCCGTCAGCACATAGGAACGGGGGAAACGGCTGTTGACTTCGGTCTCCAGGGCGGTCAGGTCGTCCCGCGCCTTTTGCGCCGCGCCGGCGGTAATCACATCGGGGTTGACATAGACAAACCAGCCGTAATCTCCCACCAGCGTGGGATAGGGAACGCCAATGCCGTTGAAATAGGCCACTTCCGACACATAGATGGGCGCTACGGGGCGGCCTTCCCAGTCGCCCATTCGGAAATAATCGGAAGCGCTCATCCAGTATTCGGCGCGGGGCGCAACGGGTTCAGCAATGCCGACGACAGTAACGGCGATATATTGCGGTTCGTCGCCGGGAAAGACCACCAGCCACGCCTCTTTGCCCACCTCCCAGCCCAGCAGCCGCGCCGTGTCCAGCCCCAGGACCCCCTCAATGCGGGGGCTGCCGCCGTCATCTGTGGTTACAGCTGCGGAGGGCCACCGGCCGGCCACCAGCCGCGCGTTCTCCGTGAACCCGGTAACGAAAAAGGGCCGGCCCAGCGGAACATCAACCACGCCATAAGGCGCGCCCGCCTGCGTCAACGGCAGCGTCGGCGTCATCTTGGCGTAGCGGTTGCGGAACCGTTGCAGATAGCCGATTTCGGCGTCAATAGCGCCCTCAATATCGGCGCGCAAGGCGGCGTAGTCCTCCGGCCCCAGCGGGCGGTTGCGAACAATAACCTGCGTATTGATGACCGTGGGCGCCGTAATCGCCAGGGCGTGCCGCAGCCCGGCCTCCGCCAGCGCCTGGGAGTACATCGCGCCCAGGGCCACTATGGTTACGGCGGCCAGGACGCCGAAAGCGGTAACAGCCAGCAGCCCCCACGCCGAGCGCATCCGCCGGGGCAGCAGCCAGAGCAGCAGGGCAAGGTTGGGCATTGCGGACGCCGGCGGTGTCGCAGTCGAGACGCGGTGCAATCGGACGGGACGCTGCGCTATGCCGCCATCTCGGCGGCGATGCGTTCCCGCAGCCGGGGCAGCAGCGTGTCGGCGGCGCGCCGGCATTCCTCAACATGAGGAAAGCCGCTCAAAATAAACTCGTCAATGCCCAGGCGCCAGTATTGCAGCAGTTCGTCGGCAACCTGGTCGGGCGTGCCGACCAGGGCGCTGCCGCAGTTCACGCGCACTTCGGAAAGCCCGTTCCAGAGCTGGCGCCCCAGGCGATGGCCGGCGGCGGCCCGCGCCTGCGCCTGCTGGCCTACCATGGGCGTGCCGGCAATGGCGGCCCGGCGCTGCGCCTTGACGGCCGGGTCGGCGTGAGCGATTAGGTTGTTGGCGGCGTCCCAAGCGTCCTGTTCGTCCTCGCGGATGACCAGATGGGTACGCAGGCCCAGGGAGAGCGGGCGGCCGGCGGCGGCGTACTGCTCCCGCAGGTTAGCGATGCGCCCGGCGGTATCCTCCAGCGGCTCAATCCAGCCCAGGTGGACATCGGCCTGGCGCGCGGACAGGCCCACCGCGCGGGGCGATGCGCCGCCCAGGTAGAAACGGGGCGCGTCATCCCCCGGCGCCGGCGCGCAGTAGGCGCCGGCCAGCCGGTAGAAATCGCCGTCGTAGTACACGGGCTGGGGCTGCTGCCAAAGCACGCGGCAGGCGGCAATGAACTCCTCGGCGCGTTCATAGCGGGTGGCGTGGTCGCTTACTTCGCCAATGCGCTCGAAGTCGTTCTGGATGCCCCCGGGGACAATATTGATGTCCAGCCGGCCGCCGGATATGTGATGCAACGCCGCCGCCATCTGCGCGAACAGCCCCAGGGCGATGAACCCCGGCCGCACCGCCACCAGAAAGCGGATGCGCTCGGTGACGGCCGCCAGCGCCGTGGCGGTAGTCCAGGTTTCCGCCAGCGGTGCGTCCTCGGCAAACAGGCCGTTGGCGAAGCGGGTGGGTATCAGCAGCGAGTAAAAACCGCACTCCTCGGCGGTGGCAACGACCTGCCGCAGGTAGTCAAAGGTTGGAGGGCGCGGCGCGCGGCGGACGCCGGCCCGGTCGCCGTCGCCGTCAATGGGAATGAACCAGTCAAAGCGGGGTTCGGGCCGAAACCCGTTGTGCAGTGTCATAAGTCACCAGTCAGCTCTGGGGTAAAGGCGGGATGCCAACGGGCGACATCCTACAACCCGGCGGCGATGACGGTCAATCTTGTTGTTTGTCGCACCGCAGGGCCATCGCATTTGAGACAATTCGCCTTGTGGGGTCTGATTTCACAGGAAGATGTGACCAAAGCCGTAGCCAGATGTGCGAATACTGTTGCATTCGTCGTTCTAAAATAAGCTTATCACTAGGCCGTGTTGACATTTCGTCGCTGCTTCGTCATTCCAGATGGCACCGGAAACCAGGCGTTTTTGCCACCATTTTCGCCGACTCCATCTGTATGATATGAACCTGGAATCGCCGCTTGGAGCAGAAAACGGCCACACCGAATGCCCTGACCGGGAAATATCAACAGGACCTAAGATAACACAAGATGAATGCCCAATGCGATAGACCTACGGTCTGCCCTACAGGGCAGACCGTAATCATTAGCATTCTCCGTGCTAGCCAAGCGAATAGCCTCTCGCGGCTGCTTTGTCGGTACTTGCTGATAGATTTCCGTAGTTGAGGCGATGTAGCATACTTTCAGATCCGCGCGCGGAACTCGTCGCGCGTTTTGATGATCTCCATCAGTTCGCCATCAGTGATAAAATCCGGGTTGGTTACCAGCATTATCACACCGGATTTGTCGATCTTTTCCATCGGAATCGGATCTTCGTTGCCGGCCAGTGCCCATGGTGCGACAGACAGCCGGATCATCTCGGCTATTTGCTCGCGAGTGAGGTATGTCTGCTCCAAGTGCAACAGCACAAGCTCAATGATCTTGTCCGCGTCGTCGGCCATGGCATTGCCAGCCTCTCCGAATCTGCTCCGCCACTCATCCGTGATCTTCCGCGTGGCTTCAGCGATCGTTGTGTATTCCTGATCTGCGATGCTCATGCTTCCTCCTTTGGTTAGTACTGCTGCGCACTTGAGGCACGCTTTTGCTGTGGATACGGAAATGTTCCTCCACTCATGGCCTAGCGTCGCTAGCTGTCTGCCTTAGAGGTCAGCCGCTCCACTATGGCGTAGTAGGTTGCATTGCACAGAGCACCCTGTTCGTATTCTGTCGGACCCGACAGCGAACACAGGCACGTTGATTTTACTCCGGGTATCGGTCTGTGTCAACCGGAACTGCATTTCGGTCAGAGCCATCACATTTGGGGCCAATGTGTTCTATGTAGTGCCGATTGCACGGAAGAATGTGACCGAATCCGTAAATGTGTTTGCGAATCGCGCTGCATTCGTAGCATAGGAACGGGGCGTATCAACGAAGCAGCAAAGGAATTCTCCAAGCATGATAGCCCTGTGCTGCACCGCCGGCGGATGCGGAGCCGGGCAATCCGCCTGCCCGCGCCGGTTCCCGGCTATTCCGCAATGACCGGCGACCAGTTGTAAATCCGGGCCAGACTGCCGCCCATCAGCGTGGCGCGCTCGGCATCGGAAAGCCCCTCGGCAACGCGGAACGCCGCCACGCCCTGCTCGTAGGTGAGCAGATTGACGGCGCGCGTCCAGTCGGTGCCCCACAGACAGCGCTCCAGGCCATAGGCGCGGAATACCTGCCCCAGGGGTTCCCAGATGTCGGGGTAGGGGAACGGCTGGTGCGACAGGGTGCAGGCGCCGGAGATTTTGATGGCGACATTGTCGTATTCCGCCAGGGCCAGAACATTGAGCAGGTCGGCAAAGGGTTCCGGCGGCGCCGGCGGCGTGAAAGGCTGGGGCAGGCCAACATGGTCAATCACCAGCTGCGTGTTGGGATGGCGGCGCGCCAGCTCGCCGAACAGGGACAGATGGCCGGAGCACATCACATTGACGGGAATGCCGGCTTGCGCGCCCGCGGCCAGGATGCGCCCGAGACCGGGGTCGTCGGCCTCATAGGGCTGGTAGGAAAGCATCACGCGGGCGCCGACTACGCCGGGGGTGGCGGCCCACTGGGCCACTTCGTCGGCCACGGTTTCCGATTGGGGATCAAAGGGCTTGATGAGGCCGAAGCGGCCGGGGTGTTTGGCGTACACCTCCAGGGCGTAGCTGGCGTCGTAGCGATACATCGAGTAGGGCGAAATCAGCAGCGCGCCAGCCACGCCGACGGCGTCCATAGCCGCCACCATGTCGTCGCCGGTAACTTCCGCGGGGCCTTCCAGATGGCCCGCCCAGGGGCGTTCGGGACGATTGCGTTCGTAGGCGTGCACCTGCGCGTCGATGACGGGGGCAGTAGCGGGCATGGAATGAGCTCCTTGCGGTCGGTGGGCGTCGGCGGTTTTGAGACAGGGGCGAGTGCGGCTATTTTGGGCTTTTTGGCGGGCCGGCGCAAGGATTGGGGAACAGGGATTGCGCGCCTGCAAGCCGTTACCGAGGGTTTGGCGCAGGCGCCGGCCTGGCACATCGCATCCCGACAGCAATCATAATCGGTCACACATAATCAATCACAATCAATCATAAAAGAGCGCGTTATCCTAGCCGGCGGTTATGCCCCCACATCGCCGGCGTCCTCGCCATCCGACCGCGCCGCCGGCGTCGGCATTGGCGGGTTGGGGTTTATTTCCATCTCCCGCTGGTACCACATATACATTACGATGCCGGCGGCGATGATGCTCATCATATCGCCCGGCACCCACAGCGCCAGCCCGCCCAGTTGCTGGTCGGAGAGGTAGGACAGCCCTTCCCACGGGCGCGGCAACGTCTGGTATGCCGAGTAGATCGCCGTATCCCGGAAGGTTATCGCCGCCCCCAGCAACGTGTTGGGCAGCACAATGATGCCCAGATACAGCACCCGCAGCCCGTAATGCAGCCGCGAACGGTGGGGCTTGGGGTCAATCACAATCCACCAGAACAGGAACCCGCTGGCCAGCATCGTGGCGTGCATCGCCTCGTGCACCCAGTCATTGTGCACCGCCAGATTGTGCGGGCCGGGCGTTTGCCAGATGAACAGCAGCGCCAGAAAAGTCACTACCGTGAATATCGGGTTGGTGATTTTGCCGTAGAGCCACCTTGCGCCCGGCTGCCGGACAATGCGCCGCACCACGCCTTGCCGCAGCCACGCCGGCATCCCCCGCAGCATCGGCGTCAGCGGCGCCCCCAGCAGTATCAGCAGCGGCCCCACCATTCGCACCAGCAGATGCTGCACCTGGTGGATGGCGAAATAATGCTCCGCCAGCGGCTCAACAGGCGACTGGAGCGCGACGAACAGGACCACAATGCCGGCGCAGAAGCTGGCCCGCTGCCAGCCGCCGACGCGATGCGTCGGGTTGGGCCAGTTGCTCAACCCGTTGAAGTACAGATACAGCGCCGCCAGCAGGAACAGGCTGGGGACGGGGTTGGTGGTGAACCCCCAGGCGGTGGCCGGCGTCTGCCCCGGCGGAATGCCCTGGTGCGCCGAAGCGATGTGGACACCCGTCAGCAACGCCGCCGCGCCGCCGGCGATAATGCCGCCGCCGATTGCGCCGGCTGTAATCATCCAACGCCGGCCGGTTGCCATTATGCCGCCGTGGCGTCGCCGGCGCGGGCGGCGCGTTCCCGCTGCGTCCTGCGGATGCGCCAGAGCAGATAGCCGGCGCCGGCGAAAATCGCCGCCGCCACGCCGATGAAAACGAACCCGGCCTGCGGGCTGCTTGTGGGCGCAATCACCTCAAAGTCAAAACCCTCCGCGCCGTAGGCAACTTTGTCCGGCGTTTCAATCAGCAGGTCGGTTTCCCACACGCCGGCCTTTTTCATATTCACCATGGCCACGAAAGTGCCGGGCTGGTCCAGCTTGGTGGCGAGGGCATACCCGGTATCCTCGCTGCCCTGCCGCGAGGTGATAATCCGCACGATCAGGTCGCCGGCCGGGGCGCCCGACGCCGTATCCGTGGCCCGGATGATAAACCACGCCGCCTGCAACGACGGCAGGGGCCTGGCATTCACCACCACCGTGTAAGGGCCGGCTTGCGTTTCCCGCTCCTGTTCATCCAGCCCGATAATGTCCTGGGCGTACGCCGGCGATGCGCCGCCGGCGCCGCTGCCAACGCCGGCCAGCGCCAGCAGCACAATGACCAGCAGTTTGCCGGCTGCGCCGCGCATTGCGAATGCCCTCGCCCCGCTGCGTAAAAAGTCGGTCAGGGCTGGAAAGTCTTGCGCCAGATGCCCGGCGAGCCGGCGGCGTGGGTCATTACTGCCCGCATCCGCGCATTGTCGGGATGCGCTTCCCGCTGCTCCAGCCAGGCGGCGGTGGACGATACCTCCGGGTTGTCAAACTCGTACACCGTGGCGTAGGCCGGCTCGCCCCGGACCGCCTTCCAGCGCCGGCCCCGGATGACGCCCGGCGCCTTTTCGTAGTTGGGCACATAGACGCCGGAGTACCAGTCGTTCCACTCGTCGTCGTTTTCGGCGGGAACGTCCATGCGGCCGATTTGCAGAGCCGGCGACATATCGGCGTTCGCCAGTTCGTCGGACAGCGTGGTCGGGTGGATCATCCGATAGACATTGTTGATGAGGGTGGTGGCCACGGCGCGGGGGCCGACTTTCTGGCCCCAGGGCGTGGGCGGGCGGTTTTTGAAAGCCTCGGTATTGATGACATCGGCGGATTCCAGCTCGTACATCGCCAGATGCTTGGGGCCGCTGCTGGTGGCCTCGTAGCGCGCCGCGTTCAGAACGCCGGGCACGGCGAGCAGCTCCTGCAAATGCTCGGTGTTGTACCACTGGTTGAACTCATCCTCAACATTGGCGGGGACTTCGCACCAGACCATCATCAAGCCGGCGCCGCGTTTTTTCGGCATAAGGAACCTCCTGCCCGGTGGGCGTGTTGGCGTTTGGCGTTGACCGTCATCGGTTGGGTACAGATTGACCGGGGTCAGTGTAACACAAACCGGCCGTGGGCGGGGCATTGGCCGGCGATGGATCAATTCCGAGGCCGACGGCACACAGACCGGCCGCGCCGCCGGACGGCGCCAATCCATCCGGTGCCCTGTCAGCGCCGGGCACCCTGCGGCGCGCTTCCCTTCATTCGGGAAGCTGTCCCGGCAGGAGGCTGTCCCGGGATTAGCCCGGTTAGCCCGGCGACCGGGGGCGGTTATTCAGTCCGCCCCCGGCGTCCACCGCAGCATCGGACGCCGCGCCGCCGTAGCCTCGTCCAGGCGCGACACCGGAGTGGTATGCGGCGCATCCCGCACCAGCGCCGGCTCCGCCGTAGCTTCATCGTCAATCGCCCGCAGCGCCGCGATAAAAGCGTCCAGCGTTTCCTTCGTCTCCGACTCCGTGGGCTCGATCATCAGCGCTTCGTGGACAATCAGCGGAAAATACATCGTCGGGGCGTGAAAGCCGTAGTCCAGCAGCCGCTTGGCGACTTCCAGGCCGCTTACCCCCCGTTCCAGCTGCCGGTCGGCCGAAAAGACCACCTCGTGCATACAGGCGCGGTCGTAGGGCAGGGCATAACGGTCTTTGAGAGCGTGCATCAGGTAGTTGGCATTCAGGACGGCATTGCCGCTGATGGACAGCAACCCGGCCGCCCCCAGCGTGCGAATGTAAGTATAGGCGCGCACCAGCACCCCGAAATTGCCGTGGCAGCCACTGATTTTGCCGATGCTGCGCTCCGGCTCCACCAGGGCATACTCGCCCGTGCCGTTCTCCGCTACCACCGGAGCCGCCAGGTAGGGGGCGAGGATTTCGCCGCAGCAGACGGGGCCGGCGCCAGGGCCGCCGCCGCCGTGGGGCGTGCTGAAAGTCTTGTGCAGATTGAGATGGCACACATCAAAGCCCAGCTCCCCCAGCTTGGCCCGGCCCAGCAGGGCATTCATATTCGCCCCGTCGCCATAAACCAGCCCGCCGCACTCGTGAACGATCCGGCAGACTTCCACAATGTTGGTGTCAAACAGCCCCAGGGTGCTGGGCAGCGTAATCATCACCCCGGCCAGGTCATCGCCGGCCAGTTCCCGCAGGGCCGCCAGGTCGGTGTTGCCGTCGGCGTCCGAGGGAATGGTGACCACATCAAACCCGGCCATAGCGGCCGACGCCGGGTTGGTGCCGTGCGCGCTGTCGGGGATGCCCATCCTAGCGCGTCCGGCGTCGCCCCGCGCCAGGTGATAGGCGCGCATCATCAGCACGCCCGCCAGTTCCCCGTGCGCGCCGGCCAGCGTGGCCAGGCTGGTGGCCGCCATCCCCGTAATTTCGGAAAGGTAGCCCTGTAGCCGGTGCAACGCCGCCAGGGCGCCCTGGGACTGCGCCGCCGGCTGCTGCGGGTGAATGCCCGCAAAGCCGGGCAGAAAAGCCACCTCATCGTTCACCTTGGGGTTGTACTTCATCGTACAGGAACCCAGGGGGTAAAAATGCGTGTCAATGCTGAAATTGAGCTGGCTGAGGGCCGTGAAATACTGCACCACTTCCGGCTCCGAAACCTCCGGCAGCGGCAGGTCGTCGCGCAGGTAAGCGGCCGGCGGCAGCGCCGCCGCCGGCACATCCGCCGCCGGCGCAATCACGCCGACGCGGTCGGGCACGCTGCGGTCCATCAGCAGCCGGGTCGTGTCTCGGTTTCCGCCCTTGATCAACATCGTTGCCGTCGTCTCCTGGTCGTAATTGATTGCCTTTTGGCATTAAGCCGCGCGCCGGCGGCCGGGGCTGCGCCGCCGGCGTGTCCGAATCGACTTGCCCCTGATGGAGCTTTACTTGATGGAGCTTTGCCTGACGGAGCCTGGTCTGATGAGGCTTTGTCTGACCAAAGCGGCCGTCAGCTCCCCAGCAAAAGCCGGAGCAGCTTGTCCACCAGCGCCTGGCGGTGATACTCCCAGACGTAAGCCACCGCGAAAATCAGCACGACCGCCAAGGTAAAGAAGATGATATTCCCCCAGGGGAAAATCGCGTCCGTGCCAATAAGCAGCCACAGTGGTACCGCCAGCAGGGCGAAAAACAAGAATCGCTTCCACAGCCGGCGGTTGATCCGCTTCTCCGATTCGTTGACTATTTTCTCAACTTCCTCGTCCGTGGCCTTGTCCCGGCGCGCCACGCGCTCGTCAATCTCCCGGATCTGCCCCCGGTACTTCTGCCCCGCCGTGTGGAACATTGTGAAGGAGAGGAAGCCCATCACCATAACTAGGCCCACGAAGGCCCAATCGAACCAGGCCGATTTCGGCAGCCAGGGGATCTGGTCGCCAAACTGCGACTTGACGAAATACGCGAGTATGATCAAGGCGCCGTTGCCGAAGCCGATGCGCATAATGTTGCGCTCCGACATCCAGATGCCGAACCATTTCACATCGTCCTTGTGCGGATCCGGTTCCTCCGAATAATCGTCGTCCGGGTCCCGGTAGCTCCGCAACCGGGCCAGTTCCTCTTTGTCGCGATTGCGGTTAATCATCATTGCCCCGCTTGATTCCGTTGTTTTCGCGCTGGCGCCGGCCCCCGGAGGCGGCGGTAAAACCGCCCGCGCCGGGCCGCCGCCGCTGTGTCCGCGTGGAAATCCGCCAGCGCGCCCAAGTCGCCAGCGCCAGCGCGCCCAGGCCAACCACCGCCGCCAGCGTTGTCGCCCCCACGGCCGGCAGGATGCCGCCCCAGGAAAATACCACCCTGGTGCCGAACAGCGCAAACAGCCCGATTACGACCGCCAGCATAGCGGCCACGGTTAGCCAATGCTCCCGGTAAAAACGCCGCCGCCGGGCGCGGGCCTCCGCCGGCGTTTCCCCATTGAGCAGTGAACGCTCCATCATCATATCGTCCTGCTTCCGCAGGATAAAAGTCAAGGTTTTGTGGCATAGATACACTGCCAGGGCCGGCATGGCGAACATTAACGCCTCTACCGGATAGTTCAGCCACGCCGTTTCGGGCCACCAGGTCTGCCGGGACAGCTGCCAGAGGCCCAAAGGAGCGAAGATCAGCGGCAGCGCGATGATTCTGGCCCGCCAGGGCGTTAGCCGCAGACGCCCCCAAAAGTAGCTGATTTGGGCCGGCGCCGGCGACCCCGGCGCATCGTCCGCCGGGGAAACGCGCCAGAATCTTTCGGTGGCGTCACGGGAGCGCGGCGTCATCGCGCGACCTCCGTTCTCACTTTCCGATCTCCCGCCGGGTTCCGGGCCAGCCTTACCCGCGGCCGACCAGCCGGCGCAGCGTTGTGACCATCCGTTCCCGGAAAATCATATACAGCGTAAATACCGCCACCAGCGCCACCAGCGCCCCGGCATAGGGCAGCAAGCCGCCCCAGGGGAACACCCACGGGCTGCCCAGCACAACCCATATGCCCACGATGACCACCGCATACAGCGCCAGCCGCAGGAACAGGTTTCGGGCCAAATAGCGGTCGCTTTCCTGCCGCGCTTCCTCGTCCGTGGCCCCGTCCAGCCGCGCCAGATGCTGGCGGGAACGATGCAAGGCGCGCGCCATCGTCCAGGTGAGGATGACCGCCAGCGTAGCCACCACGCACATCCCAACCAGAGATATGCCTACCACCGTCCACTGCACTACCGGCCCGTCCGGGAACCAGCTCGCCTGGGAAACCGCCACCAGCGTCACCAGAACCACCACGCAACACAGCATCCCGCCCATCGCCGCAAAGGGATGCAACGACAGCCCGAGCAGACGGATGCGGAGGGCATTGGTCAGCGCCAAATCCTCCCAGTCGTCCTGGTAGGTAGTCCGTAAGCGTGGCATCGGGGTCAGTCTCCGCAGGTCATAATCAGAGGCCGGGCCAGCCGCTTTCAGGGCAAAAGACGAAAGCGTCGCCCGGAACGCGCTGCCGCCGGCGTGTAGCATGGCGCGCCAGTCTATTTTACCGCCCGCAGCGCGTCAATCAAGGCGTCAATATCGGCGCGGCTGTTCATCTCCGTCACGCACAGCAGCATCCCCCGCTCAAAGCGGTCGCTCACATCCAGGCCGCCCAGGATGTTCCGCTTCATCAGCTGCCGGTTCACTTCCGCCGGCGCCGCCGGGCAGGAAATGACGAACTCCTGGAAAAAAGGCCCCGACTGCGGCCCCGATTGCGCCAGGGAATAACCCGGCAGCCCGGCGATGGCCTCCGCTGCGTAGTGCGCCTTGTGATAACACAATTCCGCAACCTGCCGCAACCCCTGCCGACCCATCGCCGACAGGTAGATGGTCGCCGCCAGCGCGTACAGCGCTTCGTTGGTGCAGATGTTGGAAGTCGCCCGCTCCCGGCGGATGTGCTGCTCCCGGGTCTGCAAGGTAAGCACATAGCCCGTGCGCCCCCGGGTGTCCGTGGTGCGCCCCACCAGGCGGCTGGGCATCTGCCGGATATACTGCTGCTGGCAGGTGAACAGCCCCAGATACGGCCCCCCGAAAGACGGCGGAATGCCCAGGGGCTGGCCCTCTCCGGTCACGATGTCAGCGCCGAACTCGCCCGGCGGTCGCAACATACCCATAGCCAGCGGGTCGGCGGATACCACCAGCAGAGCCCCGTCGGCGTGCGCCGCCTTTTCCAGCGCCGCCAGATCCTCTAGGGCCCCGTAAAAATTGGGATACTGCGCCACAATGCCGGCCGTGGCCTCCGTAACGGCGCCGGCCGCGTCGGCCGCCGGCGCCACCTCAATGCCGATGCCCTGGGCCTGGCAGTAGGTGGCAATCACCTGCCGGTAGGCCGGCGCCACGGTGTCGCAGACCACCACCTGCTGGCGGCGGGTCACCCGGCAGGCCATCAGCGCCGCTTCCGCCAGGCTGGTGGCGCCGTCGTACATTCCCGCGTTGGCGACCTCCATCCCGTACAGCCCGCTGATCATCGTCTGGAACTCAAAAATGACCTGTAAAGTGCCTTGCGACACCTCCGGCTGGTAGGGCGTGTAGGCGGTCAGGAATTCGCCCCGGGTCATCACCGCCTTGACGATGGACGGGATGAAGTGGTAGTAGCAGCCCGCCCCCAGGAAAGAGGGGCCGCTGTCCAGCGTCCGGTTGCGCGCCGCCAGTTCCGCCAGTTCCCGCTGGATGTCCAGCTCCGACAGCGGCGGCGGCAGCGCCAGAGGCGGGTTGCGGTAGGCGTCGGGAATGTCCGCAAAGAGGTCGTCAATGCTGCTGTGGCCGGTGGCTGCCAGCAGCTCCGCCTGCTCGGCGGCGGTGTTGGGGATGTAGTGGGACTGGAAGGCGGTGACCATTCGGGAAATGCTCCGTAGGCGAGGGTTGTCAATCGGAGGACGGGCAAAGTATAGCAGGGTTGGAAACGGCGTTGACGGGCGCGGTGAGGGACTGGTTGCCCGCCGGCGATATGATAAAGGCAAAGCCCGATACGGACAGCACACGCCGGCCGGCTGTCCGGGATCATTCGGTCTTAAAACGGTCGGCGCGGTACTTAGAAAAGTAATACTGCACAGACCGTTCTGCAATGTCCTTCATAACCTCGCTCATTTCGTCGACGGTCCACCGTTCAGGGCGGAAGTAAAAACTGCCCCGGTTGAATTTGCCGTCCTCCAGATTGTGCAGGTAGGTTTTGTTCAGCTCGCCGAACATCGCCATTGTGGACACGCGGTCCAGAATTGAGGAATTCTCCTCAAAGTCGCACCCGTACCCGAAGCAGACGAACGGGAAAATGCTTTCCCGTAGCAACGCCGCCCGCAATCCGATCAGGTTTTTGCCCAAGCGCTCTATGGCGTTGCCGCGCGCCTGTTTCCTCAATCCTTCCTGTGCCCGCCGGTCATTAGTCCCCTGATTCTTGACCTCCGAAATCAAAATCGGGTATGTCAGCGGGTCGTCCGGCTTGCTACGGATGTACAGAAAACCTCCGTCCGGGCGAATGTTACTGGAATCGAAATGATAGCTGAAATCAACTTCGGAAAAGCTGCCTCGAAGCTCGCGTACAATGTCGCCCAGCCGCCACGACTTCTCGTGAACGAACCGGACGCCCGGAAATGTGGTGTCCAGGTGCTGGGCCACCTCATTCAATGCTTTGATCAGGTCGGTCTCCTGCTTCTTGGATGTAGCGTTGATTACGGTGCCAGTCCGCTGGCCCCGAAGTTGCTCGCTGCGTGCCATAATGACATCACCTCTTTTCGACCAGGAATAGTTGCTCCGTCACATGGATGGAGCGGCCGCGCAAGTTGCGGCTGCCCCGGTAAGTATTATACTTGATTTCCAGCGCGTCAACCGTCCCAATTTGTTCCAGCATCGCCCGCATCGCCGCCGGCTTGATGAACCCCTCGTTGCTGAACGACACCAGCAAAAACCGGGCATCCAGCGTGGTCAGCAACTCCTGCAACAGCGGCAGCGATTTCGCCCGCACATTGTAGCCGGAACGCCGCCAGTTTTTCGGTATGCCCGACACACGGCTGATGTTTTCCGGCCTGCGGTAATGCAGCAGCAGGTTGAGCATAAAATAGTTGGAACCATAGGGATGCTGGTTGTACGGCGGGTCAATATACGCCAAATCCAAATCCCTTACCTGCCGGGCCAGTTCGTTGGCGTCCTGCTGCCGCACCGCATATTCGCACTCAAACCGGCTCAACACCGGCGCCTCCAGCTCAATCCGGCCCCTGATGCGGCGCAAGGCGTCCGATGATGTGCCGCCATACTGCCCAAGCCCCGTATGCCGGTTCTTGTAAAACCCCTTGAACACGCCAGCGTTATTGGCGTGCACCGATGCCTTGTGCAACAGCGACGCCAGCAGCATATCCCGCGCCTCCCCCGGCGCGGCGTCAATCAGCCGCCGGTAGTTGTCCAGACGGCGGGCATTGCTGACCGTATAAAACACCCGGTCGCCGGCGGCAATGTTGCCTTCGTCCTGCGGCGCGTACAGCTCCTCAATGAAACCTTTGGGGAATGACCCGGCAACCACGCGCCCGTTCAATTCGGCCACGATCCGGGATATGCCGGCAAGGTCGACATCGCTCCTGTTCTGCAAATAGCAGCGGTTGATAACGGCGGTGTAATCCTCAATGTCGTTGCTGATCAGCAGCGCGGCGTGGGCCTTCAGAAAGCGGGACACCACGCCGGAGCCGCTGAAAGCGTCCATAACGCGCAGGCGGTCCTTGTCCAGCCGCTGCTTGACCCGCTGCACGGCAGCGCTGATTTGCCCCAACAGGGCGCGCTTGTTGCCAATGTAGGTAATCAGCTGCCGGGACAGATAATCGGCATCCTCCGCCACGGCCGGTGTACCCGGCGCCGCGTTGCCGCCCCGATGCCCGGCGCATCCGGCATCGCCGTTCCGTTCCAGCGTCAACTGCCCGTTGACCGGGCTGGCAGTGGCCGGCCCGGGGCGGTCGCTACCGACAACGGCGGAGTCAAGGACGGCGGAGTCAAGGATGGCAGGGTATGGCATTGCGGGTTGCTCCCGGCGCATAACGTCGGAGGGCGATTATACACTATTGCTGAACCCCAATCCCCTCCCGCTCCGCAATGGCCGGCACATCCTTGTCCCCCCGCCCGCTCAGGCACACCAGGATGATGGCCTCCGCCGGCAGTTCCGCCGCCATCCTGCCGGCCCGATAGATAGCGTGGGCCGGTTCCAGCGCCGGGATAATGCCCTCCGTGCGGCACAGCAGCCGGAACCCTTCCAGGGCCTCATCGTCCGTTACGGCGCCGTATTCGGCGCGGCCCGTGGCCTTCAGCCAGCTGTGTTCCGGCCCCACGCCGGGGTAGTCCAGGCCGGCGGAAATGCTGTGCGCCTCCTGGATCTGCCCGTGTTCATCCTGCAACAGGTAGGACATTGAGCCGTGCAAAACCCCCGGCCGCCCGGCGGAAAGGGTAGCGGAATGGCGTCCCGTGCTCACGCCCTCGCCGGCGGCTTCCACCCCCACCAGTCGCACGCCGGCGTCGCCAATGAATTCGTAGAAAGCGCCAATGGCGTTGCTGCCCCCGCCCACGCAGGCGACCACCGCATCGGGCAGCCGGCCGGCTTCGGCCAAAATCTGCGCCCGCGCCTCCCTCCCGATGACGGACTGGAAATCCCGCACCAGCATCGGGTAGGGATGTGGCCCCACCGCGCTGCCAATGAGATAGTGGGTCGTCTCCACATTGGTGACCCAGTCGCGGATGGCTTCATTGATGGCGTCTTTCAGCGTGCGCGTGCCGGCGTTGACGGGAATGACCTCGGCGCCCAGCAGCCGCATCCGGTACACATTGAGGGCCTGGCGCACCGTGTCCTCGGCGCCCATATAGACGATGCACTGCAAGCCCAGCATCGCGCACACGGTGGCGGTGGCCACGCCGTGCTGCCCGGCGCCGGTTTCGGCAATGATGCGCCGCTTGCCCATCCGTTGCGCCAGCAGGCACTGCCCCAGGGCATTGTTGATTTTGTGGGCGCCGGTGTGGGCCAGATCCTCCCGCTTCAGGTAAATGCGCGCCCCGCCGCAGCTCCGGGTCAGGTTTTCGGCATAGTACAGGGCAGTAGGACGGCCCGCGTAGCGCCGCAGCAGGTGGTCCAGTCGTTCCGCAAAAGCCGGGTCGTCCTGGGCGGCGCGGTACGCCCGTTCCAGTTCGGCGAGGGCTGCCATCACCGTTTCGGGGACGAACTTCCCCCCGAAATCGCCGAAGCGGCCGCGGGCGTCGGGCAGCCCGGTCTGAGCGGCCGACCGGGTCGCAGGTTGAGCGGCAAGCGCCATAGTCAAGTCAATCCTTTGGCGTTGGCAACGATTCGAGGCTGGCCGATTCGATGTTGGCCGATTCGATGTTGGCGATGAATCGGCGGATTTTGGCGGCGTCCTTGACGCCGCCGGTTTCGACGCCGCTGGAAACATCCACCCCCCAGGGCCGGACAGCGGCAATGGCGGCGGCCACATTGTCCGGGGTCAGACCGCCGGCCAGCAGGAACCGCCGGCCGCCGGTGCCCGGGCCATTGGCGTCCGGGCAATTGGCATACACGCCGGCGGCGGACAAACGGGCGGCAATTCGCCAGTCAAAGGCTTGCCCGGAGCCGCCATGCAGCCCGGCCACCTGGCTGTCCAGCGTAATCATACACCCGGCGGCGGCGTATTCGTCAATGCGCCGGGCCACGCCGGCAATTTCATCATCGCCGGCATTATCGGGTATGTGCAAAACTTTGATGACGGGAACGAGTGTCAAAACCTGCCGGCAGTAGGCCACGCTTTCGTCCCCGCAGAGCTGGACGGCGTCAAGCCCGGCCACGGCGATGGTGTCCAGCGCCTCGGCCACAGGCTGGTCTCCGAACAGGCCCACGGACTGCGGAGCGTTGGGGGCATCGCCGCCGCCGGCGCCACCCTTGGCGCGCAGGGCTTCGGTTATGATGCGGGCCTCGCCCGGCGCAATGCGCCGCCGCCGGCCGGGGACGAACACGATGCCCACATAATCGGCCCCGGCGTCGGCGGCGACCAGCGCGTCCTCCCGGCGGCGCACACCGCAGATTTTGACCACCGGGCTAGACACCGGCGGCCGCCCTTGCCATCCTGCCCCCATTCGCCCCCACAGTGCAGGCGCTAACCGCGCCGGCCTCAACCACGCCGGCCCCGGCGGCAACCAGGGCGCGGACTTTGGCGGCAGTGTCATCCGCCGTAACCAGCGCTTCGCCCACCAGAACGGCATTGACGCCCCAGGGCGCCAGCCGGAGCAGGTCGGCCGGCGCGCTGATGCCGCTTTCACTGACCACAACCCGGTCGGACGGGATTAAATGCGCCAGCCCTTCGGTAGTCGCCAGGTCGGTGACGAAAGTATGCAGGTTGCGGTTGTTGATGCCGATAACCTGCGCCCCGGCGCCCACGGCGGCGGCGACTTCGCCGGCATCGTGGGTTTCCACCAGCGGCGTCATTCCCAATGACCGGCCGGCGTCGATCAGTTCGGCCAGCTGCGCCGGGGACAGGATGTCCACAATCAGCAGGTAGGTATCGGCGCCAATGGCGCGGGCCTCATAAACCTGGTACTCGTCAAAGATGAAATCCTTGCGGAGCACGGGAGCGACGCCGGACGCGCCGCTGTCTTTGACGGCGGTCAGGTGTTCCGGCGCGCCCAGAAAGTGGCCGTCGGTGATGACCGAGATGGCGGCCGCGCCGTTGGCGGCATAGACGCCCGCCAGCGCCACCGGGTCAAAATCGGGTCGCAGCAGCCCTTTGGAAGGGGACGCCTTTTTGACTTCGGCAATCAGGCTGATGCCGGTGCCGATGGCGCCGCTGCCGTTGCCATTGCCGGCGCCGTCGGCGCGCAGGGCGGCGGCAAAGTCCAGCGCCGGCACCCTGCCTCCAATGCGCTCCCGCAACACGGCGAGGGAAACGCGGGCGCGGGCAGCGGCCACTTCCTCCCGCTTCTGGGCTACTATCCGGTCCAGGATGCTGGGCATCGCCGCTATCTCCTTAAAATCCGTCCAATCCGTCTTAATCCGCTGCCACCGCCAGTTCCTGCGTCAGCGTCACCAGCGCCTCCAGCCGGGCCGCCGCCCTGCCCTCGTCAATTGACGCCAACGCCAGCGCCAGCCCCTCGGCCAGCGTATCCGCCCGGTCGCCGGCCACCAGTGCGGCGGCGCTGTTCAGGGCCACGGCGTCCCGGATAGGGCCGGGCGCGCCGGACAGGATGCGCCGCATCGTGACGGCGTTGTCGGCCGGGCGGCCGCCCCGCAGGTCGTTGGGCGTTGCGTAGGGCAGCCCCAGTTCCCGGGGCCGGACGGCGTAGGGCCGGACGGCGCCGTTGACTACTTCCCACCCGTTGGTGTCGCTGCCGGGAGAAAGTTCGTCCATGCCGTCCTCGCTGTGGACGATGATGGCATGGCGGGCACCCAGCAGCCGCAGCACTTCGGCCATCTTGGCCCCCACTTCGGGGTAGCCCACGCCGATAAGCTGCCCGGACACGCCGGCCGGATTGGTCATCGGGCCGAGGACATTGAACACCGTGCGGATGCCGATTTCCCGGCGCACCGGGGCGGCGTAGCGCATCGCCGGATGATAGGCGGGTGCGAACATAAAGCCGATGCCGATTTCCTCCAGGCAGCGTTCCACCGCTGCCGGCGGCAGTTCAATCCGTACGCCCAGGGCTTCCAGCACATCGGCGCTGCCGCAGTCGCCGGAAGCGGCGCGGTTGCCATGCTTGGCCACCACGAGGCCGGCGCCGGCCACCACAAAAGCGGCGGCGGTGGAAATGTTGAAAGTTCCCTTGCGGTCGCCGCCGGTGCCGCAGGTGTCAATGGCCGGGCCGGGAGCATTGACGCGGAGGGCTTTCTCGCGCATCACCGTGGCAAAGCCGGCGATTTCCGCCGGCGTTTCGCCCTTCACCGACAGGGCGGTGAGATAGGCTCCCAGCTGGGCGGGGGTAGCCTCCCCCTCCATAATTTCCCGCATCACCGCTACGGCGTCGTCTATGTCCAGCGATTGGCCGGCCGCTGCCGCTGATATGGCTTCTCTAATCATTGTTCGGTGGTCACCTGTTGGCCGTTGGCTGGCGTCGGCATTGCAGCGCCGCAATTATTATAACAGGGTTGCGGCGGCGGGGCGGATACGGCACCAGTGGCGGCGGAACATCCGGTCGGGGCAACGCTGATAGCCGGGCCAAAGATGGCCGGCCGCAAGCAGCAGCTCCGCGCCACCCGCATTTGCCCATAGAATAGCGCTCTTTACGGAACAGGGATAAGACGTTCCAGCGCTACCCGGCGGTCGTCCTCAATGATCGAATACCGCAATATGACCCGCCCCCGGTCGTAGGCGGCAGAGCGGGGAAATCGATAAAAGCGCACATTCGCCGGCAAACCGGGCTGGGCTTGCCCCGATAGGGGTCTGGCGGCCAGGATTTCTTTGATCGCCGCCAACGTGCTTGGGTCTGCCATAGGATTGATCCAACCCTCGGCCACGCCCTGTGACCAGTCCTGGTTGAACTGATGGCTCTCGTCAACCCGGTATCGTCCCCTTCCCATCGTCAAAACTATGCTGCTCCCTCAACCCTGCCGGCGCGGCGTACGCCTTCTTTCAGAACGGCAAGTCAGCGCTGACCGCGCGCAGCTCCCGCTCGCTCAGCGGGGCGGAAACGACGCCGGCCAGCTCATACGCCATCGGCTCGCCATCCTCCGTGGACAGCCAGCCAACCTCCTGATGCGAATACTGCTCAATGCCGGCTACGTTAAACCCGGCGAAACGCTGCGCCTGCTCCTCCAGTATGGCCCGGTCTTCAGGGCTGAGCAGCTCCAAATTAGCGGCGCGGCGCGGACGCAGCCAGTAGCGATGATAGCCTGTCGCGGCGGTTTCGTACAGCACGTCGACATCGCCGTTCCGTTCCATCTGCGCGCCCGCCCGATGCCAGTTCTCCGGGAACGGCCCGTGCGGGAAATGCAGATAAGTTGTGCCCGTGATGGGCTGCCCGTACTTGGCATAAGCGGCGCAGTCGGAGTAGTAGAGGAGCTTGACCAGTTTGGCCATCTCAAAATTGGGATCATCTACGGAGAGCTGGCTCAGGTAGATGGCAGCCTCGGCCAACTTTGCCCGGTCCTGCTCGAATTGTGCGTATTCTGCCACGGCATCTCTCCTCCGTATGCCAGGTTGCGGGAAAATCCGTGCCGCGATTGTACGGCATCCCGGGTTAATAAGCAAGCGGCCGCTGCCGGCCCGCGCGCCCGCCCCAAATCCACCGCCCCCACCCTCGCCGCCATCGCCCCCTCTGGCCGCCGCAGCCACGCGGGCCGCACGCGCTACCCCGACGCTCCGCCGCCGGTTCGGGAACGGAGGCGGGCGCCGCCCACCAACCCTAACATCGCGCCCACCGATGCCTTGACCAGCCAGTCGGCAGTCCCAAAAAGCCGCGACTGGGCGGCGGTCAGCGCCTCGTCCGTTCCGTATGCCAGCAGCCCCTGAACCCCCAGCCCAACGGCAAACAGGATGAACAGAATCAGCAGCAGCAGGCCGGAGGGCATTTCGCCGCTTTTCATATTGAACACTCTCCCCGATGTCGGACGGGCTTTATTTTCCGCCTCTGCTTGCCGGGCCGGTTTTGCCGCTTTGCCTGCGGTACCAGCCGACCATCCTGACCAGGCATACTACGAAACCCACGCCGCCCAATCCCACCAGGGCAATGCCGATAATCCGGATAAACTCGTCCATTGCAATCCTCCGGCCCGCGCCGCCGTTTCCCGTTTTGCCTCTACCGCCAGCAAGCCTGCGCCCGTATGCTACAATGTAGCGCAAAATCCGATTGTACGCTTTGTACGCTGCGGAAACCGGCCCCAACCGGAGGGAGCCATGAATTTCATCAGCAAAATCATTTTGCTCGTCGGCTTGCCGGCCGGTATTCTGGTCGGAATGGACATTGGCGGGCTGCTGGAAATCCCGCAGTGGCTGTTATCGGCGGCCTATACGACCGTAGCGCTGGTTCTGCTTACCGGCGTGTTGGCCGGCATTTTCGGCAAGGTTGAGTAATTCCCCGCGCCCGCCCGCCCCAAATTCAGCGCCCAGGGCATTCCGGGCACGGGGCCGGCGTCCGTCCTGTCGCCGGCCCCAACAGCGGTCTGCTCAGCCCGCCTCGCCCAAATCGGCCGCCCGACCGCGCCCCCCTGCTGATACCAACCACGAGACCCCCAGCCCCAGAATCGCGCCCAAGCACACCTTCACCATCCCGTCCCCGATAATCAGCAGGTTTTCCTGCGCCGGCGTCAGCAGGTCGACGGGAACCGGCGCCAGAAACACCAGAATCCCCACGCCCATCATTATCAGAGTCAGTAGGGCGAGCAGCAGCCATAGCGGATGCAATGACGCGCTCATGACTGCGTTTCGTCCCCGCCGCCCTGCCCATCCGGGGCCAGGTTGGCCGGTTGCTTGCCCCCGTACTGCGCCCGGTACGAGCGGTACAGCGGATACAGCATCCCGCCCACCGCAATCAGAAAGCCGATCAGCCCAACCACAATCAGCGTCATCCCCAGTATCTGCCAGAACAAGTCCATTGCCATTCACCTCCTGCTGTCCTGTCGCCACGCGCCCGCGGGCGTGCCTTGCCCGATTAGTTTTGCGCCAATGACGCAAAACCTGTCGCCACGCGCCCGCGCGCCGTGCCTCGCATATTACCACACTGCCCCGCCGGACGGGTGATTTAGCCGCCCTACGCACGCCCCAAATTCAGTGCCAGCAGCCCCGCCAGTATCGCCCCGTCCCCCACATCCACATCCCCCGACCACCCGTAGGCATCCGCCACCGCCGCATCCAGCGCCCGATGCGCGTTGTCCAGCCAGGTAGGCCGCTGATTATACAGACTGGTCAGCGTGCGCCGCCGCAAATCGGCGGCATTAAGCGCCGGCCCGCCCTCGCCATTCACCGGGTTCAGCCAGTTCTCCCGCAGCCGGTTCAACTCAACCGCCGCCGCGGCAATGGCGGCCCGCTGCTCATCCGTCGGCTGCGGAAACGGAAAGGTTTCAAAACAGGTAGTGGGCGTGTAGCGAAAAGCGGATTCCGCCTCGCGTAGCTGCGTCCCCAATGCCCTCGCCCAAACTTCGTGTATCCGGCTGTGCAGTATGCCGAAAAAATAGTCATCATCGCGCGCAAATACATTGGTCGCGCTGTTGCATATTGTGCCGGCGTCAACCCACACAAAGGTTAGATGTTTGGCAGTAACCGAGTGTCCGACGAATCTGGACAACCCCGACAGCGCCGCCGTCATATTCCGGGCGGACTGGCGATATTGCCAGTAATTCCCGGTCAAATCGCGGCCTTGCCAAATCACGGCTTGCCTGGCGTGCTCAAAGGGCGCCGCATACAACGCCGCCTCGGCCAATGTCATATCGGCAAAGTTGATGGTGTAATGCCCACGGGGACGGGATGATAAATCCTGCCCGTTCCGAACCGGCATTATTACATCGGAATTGGGCCGCTGATTAGGATTGCCAACTTCTGCCAACATAGTCGCCGCCAAATCGCCGGGAATGTCAAATGGGGCAGTGCCCGGCCCGCGGAATGCAATGCCGGTATTTTCCGGCAGTTTTTTGGCGATAGTGACATCAACGCCACTCGTAAGATCCGCATTGATGCGGTCAACCGGATTATCGTCAATCATCTTGTTCGACTCCGAGCCATCGTCAAAACCGATGATTGCGACGTGTACGCTGGCGCCCTCCAGTAGCCAATCCCGGTCGGGATACGCCATAAATATGCCGCCGGACTCGTTGATGCTTTCCAGTACGCCACGGCTGAATGTTGCCCGTATATTCTGCGTCGCCAGCAGGCCGGCGCGGCGGGTTTTGCCGGCGGCAATTTGGCGGCGCGCTTTCTCAAACCAGTAGCAGCACAAGTCGGATGACCTTGACATTGTGTCTTTATAAACCTGGTCAACTGCCAATGTATATTCCCGCGCAAAGTTCCGATTCCAGCTGCGTCGCCCCAGAAACGGCGGGTTCCCAATAATAAACTCCGCCGCCGGCCACTCCGGTTCCGTAGGATTGTCCGCATCCGACCAATCCAAAATGGCGTCCCGGCGCCGGATAGTGTCCAGCGGCGTCAAAATCGGATCCTGGGTGTAGGGAAACCCGTTGCTCTGGTGCCACTGGATATAGCCAATCCACAGCGCCGTCCGCGCCAGCTCGGCGGCGTAGTGTTCCAGTTCCAGGCCCAGCATCTGGTTGGGCTTGACCGTAGGCGTCAGCCCATGCCAGCCCTGGGCGGCGGCGTAGTCAATGGCCTGCTTTTCCAGATCCAGCAAAGAGCGCAGGGCCAGGTACAGAAAGTTGCCGCTGCCGCAGGCCGGGTCCAGCACGGTTACGGACGCCAGCCGCCGCCGGAAATCCTCCAGCCTGGCGAAAGCCTCCTCCCTGCGGTCATCGGAGAGCAGTTCATCAATCTCCCGCCGGGCCGCGTCCCACTCCCGGCGCAGGGGCTGCATCACCACCGGCTCCACCACCAGCATAATGTCCTCGGCGCCGGTGTAATGGGCGCCCAGCAAAGTGCGCTTGGCGGCGTCCAGCGCCCGCTCAAACAGCGTGCCAAAGATGGACGGCTCAATGTTGCGCCAGTTGCTGGCGCAGGCTTCGCCCAGCTTTTGCAGGGCGGCGCTGTTGAGCGGCACCGTGTCGCCGGCCTGGAACAGGTCGCCGTTGAAACGGGCAATGGGGTCGGCGCCCGCAAAGCCGCCCGCGGCCATCTGCGCGAACAGGCTGCGGACGGCGCCGTCAAAGTGAGCCGGCGCGCGGTAATTCTGCGCCACAATG
Source organism: Dehalococcoidia bacterium (assembly GCA_965203195.1). Lineage (GTDB taxonomy): Bacteria > Chloroflexota > Dehalococcoidia > Lucifugimonadales > UBA3495 > Bin87. The sequence continues at coordinate 440,046 of OZ241860.1, forward strand.
CGCGTGAACAGGCCCTCGGGCAGCAGCCCGGCGTCCTCGGCGTACAGGCAGAACACCAGCTGATTCAGGTAGCGCGCCAGGCGTTCAGGGTCGGGCGGCGCCCCGGCGGTAGCCCCCTGTTCCATATACTCCACGATGGCCTGGAACAGCGCCGCCGTGGCGCGGGTGACTTCGTCCACGGAGCGCAGCCGCTCCCGGAAACGGCCCGGCGCAAAGAACGCATCCCGCAACAGCTGCATCCGGTCGGGCTGCTCCAGCCCCGCCACCGGAATCTCGTAGCGGGCGGTCTCCATATTCTGGAAGTTGGTCTGTATGCGTATCGTATCAAAGGACGACACCACCAGCAGCGGCGGCGTTTTGAGATGCACCTGGTAACGCAGCAGCTGGTCAAAAGCCCCTTCCAGCTGCGCGTCGCGGCCCTTGAACTCCCACCCGAAGTGTTCCTCAAAGTAGGCGTCGGCAAACCCGCCGGGAACGGCCTTTTCAAAGGTAAAAACCTCGGGCTCGCCGTAAGCCGCCGGCGTAGGATGCCCCACCAGGGCGCACAGGTCGTTGAAAAACGACTGCGCCCCCTGCCTTTCGCCGAAGCCGGCGTCCTGCCACCGGGCGATGAACTGCGCCGGCGTGAGCGTAGGTGGGGCCGGGGTCATCATCACCGGGGTCATCATCAGAGGAGTCGTCATCAGAGGGGTGGTCATCAAAAATCAGCGTTGCGCCGGTCGCCAAACTGGCGCCGGCCGGCGTATAATACACCAAAATGCTCAACCAACCGACGCGCGAGGATCCGCGATGACGCTGCAATCCCTCAATTCCGACACCGCCATAATCATCGAGCTCCTGGCCCAGGCCCGCCAGTCGCACCAGACCAACCCCGCCAAAGCCCCGCCCCTGCTCCTGAAGGCCGTCAACAAGGCCGTCCTCACGGTTGCCCCCAACGCCGACCCGTGGGAAACCATGCAACGCCTGGCCCGCGAGCATGACGACTGGGCCTACGAATCCGGCTACCAGGCGCTGGTGTACTACGACAAGGACAGCCGCAGCGAGGCGAAGTTCAGCGTCTATGAGGCGGATGACTGGGATGACTACCAGTCAATCGCCGAGAGCATGGTGATCAAACTGGCGGAACTCAATGGCTGAACGAGTAGCCGCGGATTACGCCCGGGCGGCCCGGCTCCGGCTGGAGAAAGCCGCCGCTTCCTGGCGGCAATCATCCGCCCAACCCTACGCCGATTCGTACCTGGAGCTGGCCGACGCGGCCACGCTGGTCTGGAGCGCCGGCATCGATCTGATTTCGGCGCTGATGCTTACCGCCGGTCAAGGCCGGCTGGGCAGCTCCACAACCCGGCGGCGCTTCCTGAAAGCGTACCTGTCCGACCGGTTTCCGATGCTCCGCAACCCCCTGAACACCATCGGATGGACCTACCTGGTGCGCCTCCACAACTTCCAGCACAACCTGGATACGCCGGAGGAGGAGTTCGTGGATGCCTGCCGACGCAGCCCGTCGTTTTTTGCCACCTTGAACGCCCTGCTGCCCCCGCCCCTGCGGCTGCCCACCGCCGCCTACACCTGGCTGGCAACGGTGCGCTGACCTGACTTGCTTCACCGGCCTTGCTCCGCCACCCCGGAGCCAACCGCCGCCGCCCGGAGCCGGGCGGCGGCGTCCCTGTCTCTGATTCGCCTCCGTTACGCTACGCCTGCGGCGAGAAGCTGGCCGGCACCAGAATCTTGGTCTCCTGGTTCACCAGGAACTCCCGCGTCGGCGGCGGCCAGTGGGGCGTGGCCGACGCCTCGGCGCGAATGCGGTCCCGCGCCGCCAGATCCGCGTAAGGCCAAATGTGCACCCACTTGTTCAGCCCGCCGATGTCGCTGTACATCCCGGCGGCCAGCGGCGAAAACTTCTCCCGGTGCTCAATGGCGTTGCCCCAGATGTCCAGCACCTTCGGAATGGCGCCGTTCTGGTACTCGTAAATCCGCATTTCGTACACATTGCCCAGCTTCTGCCCGCCGCCCATCGGCCGCATAAAGGGCGCCGGCTGGAAAATTTCCGACTCCATATGCAGGATGGTGCCCTGGCTGTCCGGCGGCCAGTTGGGATCCTGCCCGGCGGCGGCGCGCACCTGGTTGCGCTGGTCCAGGCTTTCGTAGGGCCAGATGTGAATGACCTGGTTCAGCGGCCCGATTTCCGTATGGAAAAAGGCCGCCAGCTTGGAGTACTTCTCCCGGTGCGGCAGCGCCTGGGCAAACGCCTCCTCAAAAATGGGCACGCCGCCGGGCTTGAGGTCATAGGTTCGCACTTCGTAAATCATCAGCAGTTGCGCCTCCTGTCAGCGTGGCGAGATTTTGTGGCGAAATTGCGCCGGCGCCGGCTTGACCCGCTGCTGCGGCAACGCCCCGCCGGCCGGCGCCGCCAGTCTAGCAGAATGACATAAAAAAGGGCAACCCTACCGCCCCGGCCCGACGGCGCGGACGCCGGGCCGCCCGCATTTGGGGCAGCGCCGCCATCCGCCATAGCGTCATACCGACCGGCGGCGTATCCCGTCGGAGCCCGCTTACATTGCCCCCGGATTTGCGGTATGATGCGCCCCGCCGCCGGTTGCATTGCCCGGCCAACGAAACCGGGGCCGGCCCCAAACCCAACGCCGACGCCAACCATACCACACCAGTCACAGGTGACCTTGCTCAATGCCCTTTGCCCACATTTTCGCCAACAACCCCCTTGACCGCGGCGAGCGGGAACGCCGCGACGAGGAATGGATCGCCCGTGCCGCCCGCAATCCCGACACCCGCTTCCTGCCCTTCCGCGACCTCAATGTCCTGCTCGCCGGCCACGACCAGCCGGCGCTGGGCTGGGTAAGCCGTTCCCTGCTGGCAACCAACGCCGGCGACAACGCCCACGCCAGCGACAATGCCGACTCCGATGCTGATGCCGCCGGCGCCGGCGAAGCCATCCTGCTCGGCTTGCGCCACGGCATGGCCCACTTCGCCGTTGACCTCTCCGGCCCCGACGCTGCCGACGCCGCCCAACGCGCCGCCGCCGCCGTAGGCGGCCGCTATGAGGACTGCCGCGCTGCCGGCGAAACCCTGTCCGCCGCTGCCGGCGGCATCGTGGCCCAGGCCCGCGCCCAGCTGTTCTGGCACAGCCGCCACGGCTTCTGCTCCGTCTGCGGCCATCCCACCGCCAAACTCCGCGGCGGCCAGGTGCGCCAGTGTCCCGCCTGCCAGGCCCAACACTTCCCGCGCACCGACCCGGTAATAATCACCGTCGTCGCCGATGTCGCCGGCGACCGCTGCCTCCTGGGCCAGTCCCGCGGCCGCTTGCAGCGTATGCGCGCCTACTCCGCCCTGGCCGGCTTTATGGACCAGGGCGAAAGCATCGAGGAAGCCGTGGCCCGCGAGGTAATGGAGGAAGCCGGCATCCAGGTCAAAAATGTGCGCTACCACTCCTCGCAGCCCTGGCCTTTCCCGTCCTCGCTGATGATTGGCTGCCTGGCCGAAGCCGCCACCACGGAAATAAAAATGGACGCCGAGGAAATGACCGACGTCCGGTGGTTTGACCGCGCCGAAACCCTGCGCGCCCTGGCCGGCCAGAGCCAGCAGCTGACCGTCCCCGGCCCCATCGCCATCGCCCACCACCTGATCAAAGCCTGGGCCACCGGAACCCGCCCGTAGGCAAGGCCACGCGCTGCCGCGCCCGCCCCATCGCTTTCGCCTACCGCCTTGACCCTTAAAACTCCTTATGTTAGCCTCGCCCTTGAGAACGCCGGACCGGCCGGGTGGCCGCCGCGCAGCGACTCCGCGCCCTTTACAGGATGCCGGCCGTCGCTGCGGGGAGGAAAGTCCGGGCTCCACCGGACAGGGCGCTGGGTAACTCCCAGGCGTCGCTGCGTCGCCCTGCGCTGTCGCCCCGATGGCGCGGCGCCGGCGCAGCGGCGACGGAAAGTGGCACAGAAACATACCGCCGCCGGCAACCGGCGGCAAGGGTGAAATCGGGCGGTAAGAGCGCCCGGCCGCGTATGGCGACATACCGGCGGTCAAACCCCGCCTGGAGCAAGGCCAAATAGGGGGACAATGGGTGTCCGGCCCGTCCCCGGGTTGGCCGCTCGACCCCGGCGGCAACGCCGCCCGCACCCGCCCCGGGGATGCCCCCTAGTAGGGAGTAAGCCCCTGGGAAGGAACGGGCGCGCCGGGCCCATCGGCCCGGCGTGGGGCTAGATAGATGGCCACCGCCCGCGCGCCGGCCCCGCCGGCAAGCGGATACAGAACCCGGCTTACAGGCCGCCCGGCGTTCTCCTTTCCTGACCCTACCGCCACCGCCGCCATTTGAAGGAGCCTGTTATAGTCCGCGTCAACCGCGCCAAAGCCAAACTGCTGGCCGGCGAAATCGCCGGCGGCGGCCTCAACTTCTATGCCCCCATCACTTCGTCAGCCGGGGCGTGCGCCTGATGTCCGTCAACCTGCAAGACTTCATCCGCCAGAGCGCCGCGCAATTTCTGGCCGAAATACGCCGCTGAACGCGGCTGCCTCCCGGCCAACGTTGAAACCCAATGTTGAAACACCCCAGGAAACTGCAATGATTGAACCCTTGCTCCTGCCTTTGCTGGCAAAACTGCGCCGGGAACTCAGCCGCCTCATCTTCCTCGGCCTGCTCTGCGCCTACGGCCTGACAGCGCTGGCCGTCTGCGGCGGGGAAGCTTGCGACGCCGGCGTGCGGGTCACTTTTCTGGTAATCTTGGACCAGATGCGCCCCTACCTGTGGCAGGGTATGGTGATAGCGTACCTGGCGGAATTCTCGGGAGGTATTTTGGCCATGACAATCGGACTGGCTTGGGACTGGTGGAAAGAACGCCCGCAAAAGGCGGCCGCCAAAGCCGCCGCGGAGGCCACCAAGCAGGAACGCGCCGCCGCGCAGGAGAAGCTGCGGGAAGTGCAAAAGGCCGCCGCCGAAACGGCCAAGCGGGAACAGGCCGCCGCCGAGGTTGCCAAGGTCGCCGCCGAGTCCGCCAAGGCGGCCGCCGAGGCGGCCCGGCAGGAAAACGCCGCCGCGCAAGCGGAATTGCGGGCCAAAGATGCGGAATTGCGGGCCAAAGATGCGGAATTGCAAGCCCAACTGCGGGTCAAAGATATGGAAATACTGGCCCGTGAAACGGAAATGCGCGCCCGCGAAGCGGAACTGCTCGCCCAGGAAAACGCCCGCCGCGATCAGAACCTGGCCACTCGCGATGAGGCATTCGCTTTCCGCGAAATGCTCCTCCGCAACGGCATCGACCCCGACACCGGAGACCCCCTGCCCAATTTCCACAACGGCAACGGCAACAACAACGGCGGCAAGCCATAGAGGCACCCCAATGACACCATCCGCAACCGCCCCTGACGCCCCCGCCAACTACCCCGCCCGCGCCAACGCCGCCGTCATCGCCGGCCTGGCAGCCATCCCCGTGGACCACCTCATCCACATCCCCGACAGCTTCGGCGCCCCCGTCGTGGCCCACTTTGAAACCGCCCCCGGCGTGCGCTGCTTCCCCGTGGCCCGCGAGGAGGAGGGCGTGGGCATCCTCGCCGGCCTGGCTATGGCCGGCCGCAAGGGCGCTATGTTCATCCAGGATGTCGGCCTCGGCAACTCCATGGTCGCCCTCACCACCTTCGCTATGGCCTACCATATGCCGATGCTCATCCTCGCCATCCGGCGCGGCGGCTTCGGCGAGTTCAACGCCGCCGTCCACAACTACTCCGAAACCGCCCCGGAAATGGTGGCGGCAACGAAAATCAAAGCCTCCACGCTGGACTACCGCGTCCCCCTGCCCCAGTGGCCCGGCGTCATCAAATCCGCCTACGACTACGCCCAAATGACCCGCCGCCCCATCGTGGTGTTCCTCAACCTGAAAGACTGAACCGCCCGCCGCCGGTATGCCCCGCCCGCAGGTCGTAGGTCGCCCCCGTGTAATGCGAGTCCCTTATGCTCAACATCCCCAACCGCGCCATCTTTATCCACGACAACCTGGAAGTTATGCGCGGCGTCAACTCCGCCAGCATTGACCTCATCTACCTGGACCCGCCCTTCAATTCCAAGCGGATGTTCGAAGCCCCCATCGGCAGCCGCGCCGCCGGCGCCGCCTTCAAAGACGCCTGGACGCTGGACGACGTCAAGCAGGAATGGGTGGAACAAATCGAAGACGACCAGCCCGCCCTGGCCTATATGATCACCAGCGCCGGCAAGAGCCACTCCGAGGCCATGCAGGCGTACCTCACCTGGATGACCGTCCGCCTCCTGGAAATGCGCCGCATCCTCAAACCCGACGGCAGCATCTACCTCCACTGCGACCCCACCGCCAGCCACTACCTCAAGGCCGCTATGGACGCCGTGTTCGGCGCCGCCAATTTCCGCAGCGAAATCACCTGGAAACGCACCAGCACCCACAGCGACGCCAAAAACTGGGCCGCCGTCAACGACATCATCCTCTACTACTCCGGCGGCCCCGGATTCCTCTGGAACCCCCAGCACGGAGAATATGACCCGGAATATGTGAAAAGAAACTACCGGCACAATGACGATGATGGCAAAGGCCCTTACCGCCTGGGCGATATTACCAGCCCCAACCCGCGCCCCAATCTGATGTACGAATGGCAAGGCTATCCGCCCCCGGCCAAGGGCTGGCGTTATTCACCGGAGACAATGAACCGTCTGGACAGTGAGGGGCGCATCTGGCATCCCGATTCCAGGCAGAAAAGGCCGCAAGTCAAGCGCTATCTCAACGAAATGCGGGGCCGGATTCTGGACAACATCTGGCACGACATTGCCCCGGTGACGGCCGGTTCCAAAGAAAACACCGATTATCCTACCCAGAAACCTCTGGCTTTGCTGGAGCGTATCATCAAAGCCTCCTCCAACCCCGGCGATGTGGTGCTGGATCCCTTCTGCGGCTGCGCCACCGCCTGCATCGCCGCCGAGCGTCTGGGCCGCCGGTGGATTGGCATTGACATCGCCCCCAAAGCCTACGATCTGGTCATTGAGCGAATGCGGGTTGAAGTCAATCTGGGCGATGACGACTTGCCCGCCCTGTTCGGCAGCGTCCATCACCGTACCGATGCCCCCAAACGCACCGACGCCGACGCCCCCCGCCGCTCGCCCAACATCAAGGACATTCTGTACGAAAAGCAGGATGGCCGTTGCGCCGGCCCCGGCTGCGGCGACCGCCTCCGCAAGCGGTTGCTGGAAATCGACCACATCATCCCCCGTTCCAAAGGCGGCCCCGACATTGACAGCAACCTCCAGCTCCTCTGCGGCTGGTGCAACCGCACCAAAGGCGCCCGCGGCAACGAATACCTGCGGGAACGCCTGGCGCAAGAGGCGGCGTAGTTTCCGTAGTTGCTATGGTGAGGACTATCCGGTATGACCACATCCCGCATTGACGCCCTCCGCGCCATCGCCGCCGAATTCGCCGGCGACCCGGTGGTTTTCACCTGCGGCTCTACCAGCCGCGAGATGGCTGCCCTCGACCGCCGCCCCAACCACCTCTATGTGGTGGACTCAATGGGCCTGGTCAGCAGCATCCTCCTCGGCCTCGCCCTGGGCCTGGAAACGGACGTCCCCGGCGTCCGCCACCGCAAAATCGTCGGCGTGGAAGGCGACGGCGGGATGCTGATGAACCTCAACGCCCTGGCCACCATCGGCTACCTGCAACCCGACAACCTGCTGCTCATCGTCCTGGACAACCGCCAGTACGCCTCCACCGGCGGCCAGCCCACCTTCACCACCCACCTGGACCTAGCCGACATCGCCGCCTCCTGCCGCCTCAAGGTCTGGCGCGCCGACGACCTGGAAACCCTGCAACAGTCGCTAACCGAAGCCGCCGCCACCCCCGGCCCCGCCTTTGTGCATATGCATATCGCCCCCGGCAACGCCGCCGGCGTCCCCCTGCTGCTGGACGACCCCGTAACCCTGGGGCATACCTTCACCCAATGGCTGCAATCCACATCGCCGCAGCCAGCATAACCGCAGCCCGCAAAGATGCAGCCCGCATCGCCCCAGCCAGCATCGCCGCAGTTCGCATCGCCGCCGCCCGCATAACCGCAGCCCGCAAGGTCGCATTCCGCATCACCCCATTCCGCATCACCGCCGCCCGCAAGCGGAAACGCCCCGGCCAATCCCCCGCCAGTCCCGGTTGCATCCCCCGCCCCTGCGCCATATAATCCCTGGCGGCGGTGGCCGTTGCCCGCCCCGCCCGGAGGCCCTCTTTTGACTGCAACCACACCCACCTACCTTGACCTGCACTGCCACTCCGTGGCGTCCGACGACTCCCGCGCCACCGTGGAACAGTTCCTCAAGTTTATCCAGGTGCTGCGCCGGCGCGGCTACACCCTGGACGGCATTGTGCTCACCGAACACCGCCAGTTTGACTTTGACGTCGACTACTCCCGCCTGGCGGCGCAGTACGGCGTCATCATCCTCAAGGGCGCCGAACTGGACACCTGCCACGGCCATATGCTGGTGTACAACATCACCCCCGCCCTGGCCCGCGACATTGACTTCGCCGATGTCAAAATGGACGGGCGCGAGCTCATCAAGGCCGCCCGGCACCACGGCGCCTTCGTGGTGCCGGCCCACCCCGGACGCTTCGGCATCGGCCTGGTGGAATATATGGAACAGGGCGTGACCTTTGACGGTGTCACCGTGGTGGAACGGGTCAACGCCGGCAGCAAGCCCGAGGAAAACGAGCGCGCCGACGCCCTCTGTCGGCAGGCCGGCTACCTCGGCACCGCCGGCAGCGACGCCCACCTGGCCAGCCACATCGGCCGCGCCGTAACCGAGTTCCAACGCCCCGTGCGCCGCGAACCCGACCTGGTCGAAGCCCTGCTGTCCGGCGATTTCCGCCCCATCTACATTGCGGAAACCGCCGCTACCAACGCCGCTGTCGCCGCCCCTGCCGCCGACTGACGCGCCGGCCAGCCGCATTAACCGGCCGGAGCAACCGGCGGCCCGGGCGCCGATGCCCCGCCCATTCCCGCCCCGGCAAGGAGACCCGCCCCGATGCCTACCGACATTGAGTACGAATACGACCGCGCCCTGTACGGCGTGGAACACGAATCCGGCCCCTTTCCCGTCACCCGGGAAATCATCAACACTTATACCCGCAGCGTGGGGGATGACAACCCGATTTTTACCGACCCGGACGCCGCCCGCGCCGCCGGCTATGCCGACCTGGTGGCCCCCCCGGCCCTCTGCGCCCTCTTTGAGCGGGGCGAACTGCCCGACATCAAGCTCCAGTTCGGACGCCGCCAGTTCCACGGCGGCCAGCGCGTGGAACCCCGCGCCCCCATCGTAGCCGGCGACACCCTCACCGCCTCCTCCCACCTCAAGGATGTGTACACCAAAACCGGGCGTTCCGGCGTTATGGTTCATGTGGTCTGGGAAACCACATTCCGCAACCAGCGTGGCGCCGTCGTCGCCGACGTCCAGCGTTCCCAGGTTGTGCGGGAGTAATGTTGCGATGACAATGACCAGCGACAACCACAACGACAACCACACCCAGACCGCCGCCGCCAGGCTGTATTTTGAGGATGTGGAGCTGGGCGACGAAATCGGCCCCGCGGAGCTCTCCGTGTCCCACGCCCAAGTGGTGGAGTTCTGTTCCCTGTGGGGCAACCCGGCGCCGAACCGCTTCACCGACCAGGCCGAAGCGGAGCGGGTGGGGCTGGACGGCCCCATCGTCCCCGGCATAATGACCATGGCCCTGATTGCGCGCGTGCTTACCGACTGGGCCGGCGCCGGCGTCATCGCCGACCTGGATCTCGTCTTTCGCGGCCCGGTGCCGCACAACCGCCCCCTGTATGTAGGCATCCAGATTAGCGACACCATCCAGGACGCCGCCGGCAACCGCATCCAGTGCGACATCACGATGACCGGCCCCGTTCCCGACCGACCCTATGTCATCGGCGCCGCCCGGCTGAACCTCCCCTCCCGCGCCCCCTGACCGCGCCCGGGCGGGAAACGCCAGCACCGGGGCGCCACGGCAACCCGGCAGGAAACAGAGCCGAGCCCCTTTATGACCAACTGTCGCCCGGCAAAACCAGCCCGCCGGCGGGAGAAATCGGCGGAGCCTCCTTATGACCGGCCGTCGCCCAGCAAAATCGGCCCGCCGGCCGAAGACACCGGCGGAGCCTCCTTATGACCGGCCGCCGCCCTGATGTCCCGGAACGCCGGCCGGCTGCTGTCCCGGGTATGCTCCTGCTGGCGCATTTTGCCATCGCGCTGCTGTTTGTGTTAGATTTTATCCTGTTCCAGGCGGCGGCAACGGCGACCACGGTAGCCATCTACTCCATCATCCCCATGCTGGACGACAGCATCGTCCGCGCGGCCCGTCCTGGACCTGGATCAGGATATTCCAGATCGTCAGCCCGACCATCACGCTGCCGGGAGGGATCGTAACCGTGTTGTCCAGCTACTACTTCGCCCGCCGGGCCCAAGAGGAAACCCGCCGGGCCGAAGCCGAAGCCCAAAGGGCCGAAGCCGAAGCCCAGAAAGCCCAGCAGGAAACGCAAAGAGCCGACGCTGAAGCTCAAAAAGCCCAGCAAGAAGCCCTCCTGCGCCAAGCAGCCGAGGCCGAAGTACAGGCCCTCAAGGCCCAGCTGGCCCAGGCGCAGACGCCGCCCCGCTCCCGCCGTCGTCGCCTTCGGAACGGCAACGGCGCCGCGCCCCGATAACCGCCCTGACTGCCCTGCCTCTGGCCCCCGGCTATGCCGGCGCCTCAATCTTTTGGGTCACCACGCGGGTCACGCCCCATCCCGCCAGCCAAGCCGAATGCCGTCCGTCGCCGCCGGCCACCACTACCACAATGTCATCTACGCCGGGCGCAATGGGAACCATCGTGGCCGGATTCGTATCGTCAATCCAGTCGGGGTAGTTGCGGTTGCCCCAGTGCCCCAGGCCGGCAAGCTCGGCAATGGACATCCGCGCATTGGCGTACACATACTCCCGCACATCCGCTTTGGAAAACCCGTCGGCGGCGATTTCGGCGGCGTGTTCCGGGCTCAATACCAGCGTAACCTGCGCCCCGGTGCCAATCTGGTAGTAGTTGGAAAACCCGGTGGCCCGCGTCGCCTGCACCAAGGTGTTGAGCACATCGCCGCCCCGCGAAACCGTAGTCTCCATAATCGGATAGAAACCCCGGATGGCATGGAGCGTAACCATGCTGTCGCCGGGATCCAGCCCCAGCTCAATGTGGCGGGGTTCCCAGGGGCTGCGGCTTTCGTTTTCAGCGAAGCAGAAAGAGTAGCGTCCGGGCATCGCCAGCGTGGCCTTGTCCATATCGCCGATGATGAGGCCGGCCACATTGCGGACGAACAGCCGCAGGGCCCGTCCGATGGTGGCGTTGGCGCGGTAGCCCGGCCCGAACGCGCCAGAGTCCCCGTTAATGCCCAGCTGCCGCGACACGGGGCCGTTCACGATAACCACCGGCGCCGCCCCGCCGGTAGTAGCCTGGCACCCGGCCAGATTGAACGCCGGCTGCAACGCCGCCCGGACGCACGCCACCACTACCGGAAAATACTCCGGACGGCAGCCCGCCATCACCGCGTTGATGGCGACCTTCTCCATAGTGACCTCGGCGTTGGACGGCTGCGCCACCCCCAGCGACTCGCCGGGATTCTCGCCCCACGGCCCCAGCATCCGCCGCACCGCCGCCTCCGTAGCCGGCGCCACGGGCATACCGTCCGTCCAGCCCTGCTCCTCGTAGTAATCCTGGATGGCGTCGTAGGAATCCGGCACCGCAATGCGCCGGGAGGTCAAAGCCGGGGCGTTGGCAGTCATAGTGGAACAACCTCGGTAGGAAGCGCAAGCCGGCCCGGAGCGAATGGCGGTTCGCCCCGGCCGGCGCGCGATGGGGAACGGATCAGGCCGGCGACTGCGCCGCCGCTGCGGCCTCATCGTCGCCGGTCAGCAGCGCGGCAATCCGCTCGGCGTAGTGATGCGCCATTTCCCGCACTTCGGGAACGGAACGCGGCGCCAGCGGGCTGGGCAGCGCCAGTATCCTGGTGTCGGGCATCCCCAGAGAGGCGGCCCGGGCGTGAGCGGCGCGGGTGAAGCTTTCGGTAATGAGACTAACCGAAGGAATGCCGCGCGTCTCGGTTTCTACGGTGTCGTGGAGACCCCACGCCGTGCAGCTCCCTCAATCCGCAACCCCGTGCACCACCGCATCGCACTGCGCCGCCAGCTCCTCAATAGTTTCCTCGGCGCAGGGCGCGCTGAAGCTGAACTTGCGAAGGTACAGCACCTTCTCCACAGCGTATTCCTGCTCCAGTATCGTCTGCAATTCCAGCAGGAAGTTGTCGGAGTGATACTTGCGGTTTTCCAGCAGCCCGATGGTCTTGCCCGCCAGGGCCGGCAGCCGGCCCGCCGCCGGGCGCAAGGACGTTTCCTGCTCCGGCCTCGGGTCCAGGATTTCAACGGTCAGAGTGGTCATAGATGCCTCCGTGTTCAGCCGAGCATCTGGTAGTGCTTGCCCTCGGTTTTGATGGCGGGGGCAATTACCATTTCGGTCTTGTGAAACTCGCGGACGGTGTAAGCGCCGCACATCCCCATCGCCACCCGCAGCGCGCCCACCAGGTTCTGCGTGCCGTTAGTCACGCTGGTAGGGCCGTAGAGCAGCTGCCGCAGCGTGCCTTTGGCGCCTACGCTGATGCGCGTGCCCCGCGGCAGTTCCGGGTGGGCATTCGCCATTCCCCAGTTGTAGCCCCGGCCGGGCGCCTCCTCCGCCTGGGCGAAAGGCGTACCCAGCATCACCCCGTCGGCGCCGCTGGCCATCGCCTTGCAGACATCACCTCCGGTGCGGATGCCGCCGTCGGTAATGACGCTCACATAACGCCCCGTCCGCTGGAAATAATCCTCCCGCGCCGCGGCGCACTCCAGCGTCGCCGTAACCTGCGGAACCCCCACCCCCGTAACCTCCCGCGTGGTGCAGGCCGCGCCGGGGCCAACGCCCACCAGCAGCGCGTCAATCCCCGTCTCCATCAACTCGCTGGCCACATTGTAGCTGACGCAGTTGCCCACTACCACCGGCACCTTCAGCGTCTCAATCAGATCGGCGAAAACCAGCCCCCGGTAGCTGCGGGAAATATGCCGGGCGGTCGTAACCGTGGACTGGACGATGATGATGTCGGCGCCGGCTTCCACCGCCAGCGGACTGAACCGCTTGGTCGTCTGCGGCGTGAACGCCACGGCGGCCACCGCCCCGGCCCCCTTGATTTCCCGCACCCTTTCGCCAATCAGGTTTTCCCGCACGGGCTCGCTGTACACTTCCTGAAGGTACTCCGTAACCTCGGCCTGCGGCATTGAAGTGATCTCTTCCAGCACCGAATAAGGGTCCTCGTAGCGGGTATAAAGCCCCTCGCCGTTCAGCGCGCCCAGCCCGCCCATCTCGTGCATCAGCGCGGCAAAACGCGGCGACACCGACCCGTCCATCGCCGACGCGATGACCGGAGCCTCAAAAGAGTACGGCCCGATGCTCATCTTCGTCGCCACCAGCTCCGGGTTGATGGTAACTTCGCCGGGGACGATGGCAACTTCGTCAAACCCGTAGGAACGCTCCAGTTCTTTCAGCAGTCGTCGGGCCATAGCGTCACCTCAATGCCAATGCCGGCCAGCGCCAACGCCGGCGCTGCCCCGGCCGGGTTGCCCTCGGGACAAACGGCCCGCCGGCAAGCCGCTGGCGCAATGTAGCAGTTGGATAAAATGGCGTCAAATTATAGCAACAAGGGGCGCCATTTGCTGACGCCCCCGGTGGTCAATCGTAGCGGTTTTGCCCCCGCCTAGGCTACGGGCAAAGCCAGCTCCTTCTCCCCTTCGGCAAGCGCCGGCGGCGCCATCGCCTCCTCATCCGTATCCGGCTTGCGCACCTTGATGCACACCTTGCCGTCCTCGTCAAGATCCACGATGGCCGTATCACCCTCCTCAAATTGCCCGCCCAGCAGCTCATCGGAAAGGCGATCCTCAACCTCGTTCTGAATCAGGCGGCGCAGCGGGCGCGCCCCCAGCACCTGGTCAAAGCCGTTGTCCCCCAGATATTCCCGCGCCGCTTCCGTCAGCTCCACGCTGATCTGCCGGTCTTTCAGCTCCTCCCGCACCATATTCATCATCAGATCCACAATCTGATGAATCTCCGTCCGGCTGAGCGCGTGGAACACGATGGTGGCGTCCAGGCGGTTGAGGAACTCGGGACGGAAAAAGCGCTTGACTTCGTCCATCACCTTGTCCTTCATCCGCTCGTAAGCCTGCCGGTCCGACTGCGCCTGGTCCGACTTCACGGCAAACCCCATCGAGGTGTCCCGCTTGATGAGGTCGGAACCCAGGTTGCTGGTCATCACAATGATGGAATTGCGGAAATCCACCCGCCGCCCCCTGGCGTCGGTCAGCTGCCCGGCGTCAAAGATTTGCAGCAGGATGTTGAAAATCTCCGGGTGCGCCTTCTCAATTTCGTCCAGCAGAATGGCGCAGTAGTTCTTCTTCCGCACCCCTTCCGTGAGCTGCCCCCCTTCGTCGTAGCCCACATACCCCGGCGGGGCGCCGATGAGCCGCGCCGTAGTGTGCCGCTCCTGGAACTCCGACATATCCAGCCGGATCATATTGTCTTCCTGCCCGAACAGGAACTCCGCCATGGCCCGCACCAGCTCCGTCTTGCCCACGCCCGTAGGCCCCAGGAACAGGAACACCCCGATGGGATGGCGCGGGTCTTTCAGCCCGGCCCGGGCCCGCCGCACCGCCTTGGCAATGCCCACAATCGCCTCATCCTGGCCGATGATGCGCTTGTGCAGCTCCTCCTCCATATGCATCAGCCGTTCCGTCTCTTCCTTGGCCAGCCGCGTCACGGGAATGCCCGTCCACATACTGACTACTTCGGCGATGTCCTCCTCGGTAACCTGGCTGCGTTCCTTGCTGCGCCCGGCCTTCCATTCCTTTTCCAGCTCGCCGATATTCTGCGTCAGGCTCAGCTCCCGGTCCCGCAGCTCGGCCGCCAGTTCGTACTGCTGGGCGGCGATGGCTTCATCCTTCTCTTTCCGCACCCGGTCCAGCATCGCTATGGTGTCACGAATGTCCTGCGGCGCGTAGCTGCCCCGCAGCCGCACCCGGGAACCGGCCTCGTCCAGCAGGTCAATCGCCTTGTCCGGCAGAAAGCGGTCGGGCAGGTAGCGGTTGGACAGAGTGGCCGCCGCCTGCACCGCCGCGTCCGTAATGTCCACATTGTGGTGGTCTTCGTACTGCCCCTTGACGCCGTGCAGAATGCCCACGGTCATCTCCGCGTCCGGCTCCTCCACCCGCACGGGTTGCAGCCGCCGCTCCAGCGCCGGATCCCGTTCCACATACTTGCGGTAGTCGTCCAGCGTAGTGGCGCCGATGCACTGAATTTCGCCCCGCGCCAGCGAAGGCTTGAGGATGTTGGAAGCGTCCACCGCCCCCTCGGCCGAGCCGGCCCCCACGAGAGTATGAATCTCGTCAATGAACAGCACGCAGTTGCCGGAGGTCTTGATCTCGTCAATGATCTTCTTGAGCCGCTCCTCGAATTCGCCCCGGTACTTGGTGCCGGCAATCAGCGCGCCCATATCCAGCGTCACCAGCCGCTTGCCCTGCAAGGTATCGGGAACATCGCCGGTGGAAATCTGCTGCGCCATCGCTTCCACTATGGCGGTCTTGCCCACGCCGGGCTCCCCCACCAGCACCGGGTTGTTCTTGGTGCGCCGGCTCAGAATCTGGGTGACCCGCTCGATTTCCGTGCCGCGTCCGATGACCGGATCCAGCTTGCCGCCCAGCGCCGCGTTGGTCAAATCAACGCCCAGCTGGTCCAGCATCGGCGTGCGGGAACGCGAACCGGAACCGCTGCCGCCGCCGCTGCCCGAATTGCTCAGAATGCGATGCGTTTCCGCCCGCACCTTCTCCAGGTTGACCCCCAGGCTCTCCAGAACCCCCGCGGCCACCCCTTCCCCTTCCCGCAGCAGGCCAATGAGCAGATGCTCGGTGCCGATGTAGGTATGGTTCATCCGCCGGGCTTCGTCAACCGCCAGCTCCACCACCTTCTTGGCGCGTGGCGTCAGCCCGATTTCCCCCTGGGCCGGCCGTTCTCCCCGCCCGATGATGAACTCCACGGCCGAGCGCACCTTGGTCAGGTCAACGCTCAACCCGTCCAGGACTCGAGCGGCCACGCCCTCGGTCTCCCGCACCAGCCCCAGCAGAATATGCTCGGTGCCGATGTAGTTGTGGTTGAACCGCTGCGCTTCGTCCTGGGCGAGGGACAAAACCCGCCGCGCCCGTTCTGAAAACTTCTCGAATCTGCTGCCCATGGGTCTCTCCTGAGGTTGGTGTCAGGCCGATGACGCTGCGCCGGCGCCGCCATTGTACCGCAAATTGGGCAAAAATAAAAACGGCGCTGCCGCCAGCCCCGAACTGCGGCCGGCGACGCCGTTTTGAAAACCCTTCAGTTGCCCGATTGCGCTGCGCCGGGGTCGCCGGTCGCCGGTGAGTGCGTCATCACCCCTGCCCCCAATTACTGCCTGCTGTGCCGGAGAGCCACTGGGTGCTCGTGGCTGCGCCGGAGCGCAATCCCTCCGGGGCGGTTGCAAATGGACTTCCCCGGAACAGGGAGGAGCGACCGAACCGCCGCTCCGTCCGCTATCCCATTGACACTTCCCGGCGGTGACCTATTTTCCCACTCCGTTGCCAGAGCAGTATCGTCGGCGCTGGGGCGTTTCACTTCCGTGTTCGGGATGGGAACGGGTGGGGCCACCCCGCTTGAACCACCAGAAAGTCAATGCCGCCATTATGCCCCATTTCCGGCGGCTTGACAAGGGGCTTTTGCCGACGAATTTTCCGGCCCTTTTCCCGCGCCGCGCGCCCCCCCGCTCCGGCCGTCCTGTGCTATAATCTTATGCTATAATGAGGATAGCGGGCGATAAGCCCCGCCCTTTGGCGCTCACGGGCCGTTAGCTCAGCTGGCAGAGCACCGGACTTTTAATCCGGGTGTCGTGGGTTCGATCCCCACACGGCCCACCATGCCATACCGCGCCGATAGCCGGGCCGGAAAACTCCGGCTCCGGACCTTGCCCGTCAAAATCACTGCCCGGTCGGGTTCGGTGGAAACCTCTCCCGGGAGGCGCCGAGTACAATGCCTGAACGAATGGAAGCGGTCCGGCGCGCAGCAGAGCGGTGGCGGGACCAGCTGATCGACGTATCGGGGCGCAATCGCCTCTTGAACTACAGCGACCTCAAGGTCGGTACGCTGGATTTGACGCCCGACGGAGCATCGGGAATCTGTGCCCCCGTCCTGGAAAACCTGCTGAAGGGCAGTACTGTGCGGATGACCGGGCTTTTCCCGGTAGAGGAATCACGGGCTGACGCCCGCAAGCGGCTGTCGGCGTTGCAACGGCGGACGCAGGAGCATCTGGATGAGAAGGGCCTCAGCACCTTGTTCGTCGCCGTGGGTCTGGCCACCTGGACGGCGCCAGCCGGTTCCCCGCCCAATGCTCCGGTCATACCCGTCCCCGCCAGAATCAGCCCGGATGGAGCCGGACATCGGGATTTCAGTTTGGAATTATCGGGAGACGCCCAAGTCAATCCGGCGCTGGCTCATGTGTTCCGAACCGATTACGGAGTTGAAACGACCGGCGAGGGTAATGGCTGGGACGGCGATTTGCCCGGTTCACCGGATGAGATAAATCGGAACGCCGTTCTGAACTAGTCGCCCACAAAAACCTGATGCGCGCCGCCCGCTGGAGCTACCAGGTGGCGCGCAACGCGCCGCTGCGGCGCAACGAACCGCGCGACTGCCGACTTCCGCAACTGGCCTAATGGCGTGTTGGGCTTTTTTGACGAGCTGCAACGCTTCATCCCTTATGACAAACAAAAGTTCTGCATCATGGAAAGCCGTCAGCAGATAGGGGAAAGCGGCATCGCTGCCTAACCCGAATTCATTCGTCCACCTGTTGCATAGGCCGGGGTGCCGCTACGGCATCCCGGCCATTGCTATGAGCAACCGTTATAAGCCACCTGAAATTATACCTAACCTTTCCCGCCCGCAATACGCGACGCGGTACGGGCCGAATTCGGTGAACCCGAGGTGAACGGCCGGTATGAACTTCCTCTGGCGCGATTGTTCCGGCCTCTGGAGTTCAGCGATGACCATGTCCTCCGCGCGAAAGACGGCATTCACGATACGGCCTCAGCCGGCGTCCGCATCGGCCCGTATTCCGGCCTCCGCTGGCGCCACGCCCAATCCGCCTGCCGGATTTTAAAATTCGCCGCCATTTATGACATCCGCGCTCTTGCGCTCTGAACATTAGTACTGCTAACCTCAAACACGGATGCGGCAACCCGCCCGGCGACCAGGGGAACAGCTGCCCCGACCGCCATCCGCCACAGCCCCGGCGCGGACGCGCGCCCGGCGCCAAAACGGACACCAGCTATGCCTACTCCAATCCGAAATCGACGTCGTACCACCATCGGGGAAACCATTTCGGGCTAACCAAACGGGCCTCCAGGAAACGGCCTAACCCTTGTCGGAACCCAATTTCAGCTGGTCCTGCTTCGTCGCTGTATGTATCGTGCGGCCCGTGTAGTTCTGTGCCAGCCAGCGGGTGTCACCACCGCCCCGTGCCGGGCTGTCGGCCCTCAAAAGCTGCCGCTCCGGGACACGGAAAACTAGGACGAAATTTGCTTTTACGCTCTCAGGCCGTAGCGCCGACAACCTGGAACCCCAAGGCCAGCCCGAGCCTTCCCCGATGCCATCAATTCGCCAATCGCCACTTATCAATCGTCAATCGCCCACCCACCGGAAAGGAGCCGACTTCCCCATGAAAACTTCCCTGCCCCCAACCGCCCGCCCCCCGCCCGCCGGAACCGCCCCGGTAACCGCAACATCCACGCCAATCAAGGAGCGCCAGTGAATTAAGGCCCGTCGCCAAGCGCATTGTGCCGTCGCCAACGGCGGCATACCATAACCCCCGTCGGTCCGGTGCAAGCCGGCATCCGGGCATCCTCACCGCCCGCCTGCTCCGCAGGCCATGGGCCCTTGCCCCGGATTCCGGCCCCTCCCGGACTGGCGGGGCATTTCACGACGCGCCCGGCCCGCCCGCCCGCTTGCCGGCATCGGCGGCGGGTAGTATTCTGCGGAGCAAGTGCTGCACCGCACAGCCCGCCCGCCGCCCGCCAAAACGCGGCGGACACAGGAGCAACTACCCAAAATGACCGCCACCACAACCACCGCTGCCACCGCCACCGCCGATGTTCGCGCCTATCAAAACTTTATCGCCGGCCAGTGGACGCCCTCCGACTCCGGCCGCACTTATCCCGTCTATAATCCGGCCCACAAAGACCGCCTGCTGGGGCATTTCCAGCTCTCCAACCCGGAGGACGCCCTGCGCGCCGTGGCCGCCGCCGCTGACGCCGCCCCCGCTTGGGCCGACACCCCGGCCCCCGTCCGCGCCCAGGTCCTGTTCCGCGCCCTGGACATTATGGCCCGCCGCAGCGAGGAAATCGCCCGCGCCATCACCGAGGAGGAAGGCAAACCCCTGGCCGACGCCCGCGGCGAAGTCAAACGGGCCATGAACATCATTGAGTACGCCGCCGGCGAAGGCCGCCGGATGTTCGGCTACACCACGCCCTCCGAACTGCCCAACACCGTGGCCTACACTATGCGCCGGCCCCTGGGCGTGGTCGGCATCATCACCCCCTGGAACTTCCCCATCGCCATCCCCGCCTGGAAAATGGCCCCCGCCCTGATTTGCGGCAACGCCATCGTATTCAAGCCCGCCTCCGGCACGCCCCTGTGCGCCGTCAAACTCACCGAGGTCTTTGCGGAAGCCGGCCTGCCCCCCGGCGTACTCAACCTCATCACCGGCCCCGGCGGCAGCGTAGGCAACGCCCTGGTGGAATCCCCGGATGTGGCCGGCATTTCCTTCACCGGCAGCACCGAGATTGGCACCGAACTTTACACCCGCGGTGCCTCTCTGCTCAAAAAGGTGCAGGCCGAAATGGGCGGCAAAAACGCCGTCATCCTGCTGGCCGACGCCGACCTGGACAAAGCCTTGGGCGGCATCGTGCAGGGCGCCTTCGGCTCCACCGGCCAGCGCTGCACCGCCACCAGCCGGGTCATCGTTGAGGACGGCGTCTATGACCGGTTTATGGAAGACCTCATTGACCGCACTTCCCGCCTGACCATCGGCGACGGCATGGACGAAACCATTGATGTCAGCCCCCTGTCCAGCGCCTCCCAGCAGCGGACGGTGGCCGAATATATCGCCGCCGGCCGGGACGAAGGCGCCACCCTGGCCTACGGCGGCCGCACCCTGGCCGGCGGCATCTACGACGAAGGCTGGTACATTGAACCCACCATCTTTACCGATGTCACCCCGGAAATGCGAATCGCCCGCGAGGAAATTTTCGGGCCGGTGCTGACCGTGTTCCGCGCCCGCGACCTGGACGATGCCGTGGCCATTTCCAACAGCGTCAAGTTCGGCCTCTCCTCCTCCGTGTACACCCGCGACCTTCCCCGCGCCTTCCGCTACATCAGCGCCGTGGACGCCGGCATGGTGCACGTCAACGCCCCCACCCTGGGCGGCGAGGTGCATCTGCCCTTCGGTGGTCTCAAAGCCTCCGGCGTGGGCCAGCGCGAGCAGGGCGTGGAAGCCGTGGACTTTTTCAGCGAAGTCATCACCGTCTATATCGACTACGCCGATGCGCCCCGGGCACAGGCGCGCTTTATCTAGCCGCCGCCGCGCCTTGCCCTCCCGGTTCCTTGACTGCCGGCCGCTCCGTTCCCGCGCCGGCAACCGGACTGGCCGGGCGGCCGGAGGACAAATGGCGGCGGACGCAGCGCCGGCAGCGGCATCAGTGGAGGTAGCGGCATTGAAAACGCCGGCGGCATCAGCGGCGGTAGCGACATTGAAAACGCTGGCAGCAGCGGCGCTGGCGGCATCGCTGCTGTTCGTCCTGCCCGCCTGCGGCCCGTCCGACCGCGCACTGGACGCCCGCATCGGGCGGGCCGTGGACGCCGCCCTGGCCCGCGTTCCCGCCCCGCCCGACCGCAACGCCGTCTATCGGCGGGTCTGGCCGTCCGTTTTCTACATCGACCCCATCAACGGACCGGGCGGCCTCGACGGGGAGCACGGCGCCGGCTGGCTGCTGGAACCCGGCCGCATCGTAACCGCCGCCCATGTGGTGGCCGGACAGGAACAGGTCATCGTGCGCCAGGCCACCGCCCCGACTTTCGTGGCCACTGTCGCCGGGCGGGATGCCCGCCGCGATGTGGCCCTGCTGGCCTACGACACCGCCCGGGCGCCCCTGCCGGACGGCGCCGCCCCGCTGCCCCTGGGCAATGTAACCAGCCGCGACATCGCCATGCCTCTCCTGGCACTGGGCTATTCCGGCAGCGGCGTCAGACGCGAAGGCGCCGTGGGTTCCCCCAAGGCCAACGCCGGCATTCTGTCGCAGATCACCAACTTCGGCCCCGAAAGCTACGGACGCAATTTAGAAATGGACGCCGCCGTGGATCCGGGAGACAGCGGCGGCCCGGTGCTGAACCCGGCGGGGGAAGTCATCGGAATGGTGCGCGCCGCCGCCCGGCAATCGGCCGACGGCAGTACGGTGGTCGGCACTTTCTACGCCGTCCACGTCGACGAAATTCGGGCGGCGCTGGCGGAAATGAACCCCGCCGCCACCCCGCTTCCACCGCCGGCGGCCCGATAACAACGCCAACCCTGACGCCGGCGTCAGGGTGTAAGATACGCGCCAACCCGTCAACAGCCCCGCAACAGCCCCGCAACTGCCCGTCGCCGCCGACCGGCCCCGGATGTATCAATAATGGGCAGCTTTACCCGCGCCGCATTAATTACGGGCATCGCCCTGTTTCTGGAAGGCTTCGGCGTCTATCTGGCCTCCCGCCTGCTGGCCAACGCCATCCGTCTGCCCGACGCCGCCATCCCCCTGGGCATCGCCGCCCTGGGCATCGGGTGGGCCTTCCTGCTGTCCTGGTATGTGCAGACCATACGCTTTTCCCTCAACCTGCGCGGCGTCATCGGCTTGATCTTGAGCGCCGTTTCGGTGCTGGCATTGGCCGCCGCCAGCGTGGGCGCCGGCTGGTTCCCCGTCGGCGCGGTATTCGCCGGTGACCTGCGCCTGGCTGCCGCGCTGGGGCTGGCCACGGTGTTTATGCTGACCCTGTGGTGGCGCGGCGCGTCTATTGCCCGCGACGATGTCACTATGGACGTAGTTCGCAACGCCTTCGTGCGCGGCGTGGCCATTGTGATTGCGGCGGTAGCCGTGGACACCATTATGGACGCCGCCATCATCCGTTTGCCGGGGCTGCTGCTGTTTTTCGCCATCGGCCTGTCGGGGCTGGCGTTGAGCCGCTTCGCCGCCGAGGGCGGCGCTGCCGGCCGGATGAACCGGGGCTGGCTGCTGGCCATCGGCGGTGGCGTGGGCGGCGTCCTGCTGCTGGCCCTTATCCTGGCCGCCGCCGGCGTGGGCGGCCTGGACGACGCCGCCCGCGCCGTCATGAGCGGCATATCCTTTCTGGGCCTGTGGATTCTGCGCCCGCTGCTGCTGCTGCTGGGGCTGCTGGCCGCTGGCCTGGTGGCTGTGGGCAACTGGGTATCGGGCATTTTCGGCGGCGGCGATTTGAGCGGCCTGGAGCTGGCCCGCCTGCAAATCGAGGAGTTCCACGAAAGCCTGCGCGAGGTGGAAGGCGGCCAGCCGCCCGGCACCATACTGACGGCCCTCAAGTGGCTGGCCTTTCTGCTCGCCGTAGCCCTGGCCGGGTGGATACTCTTTCGGATGTTCCGGCGCCGCCGGCTGGACGGCGGGAACTACGCCGCCGATGAGGTGCGCGAGTCAACCTTCACCTGGCAGGATGCCGGGCAGGATGTAGCCGACGCCCTGTCCGGGCTGCTGAATGCCGCCGCCGGACGCCGCCGCCGTCCCCGCCCGGCCAACCCCAGGGCCGCCTACCACCGGATGCTGGACATCGCCGCCAATATGGGCTTCCCCCGCCGGCCCAGCCAAACGCCCCGGGAACACCGCGAGGATGTCCGGCACACGCTGCCCGCCCCGCCCGTGGCCCGCATCGTCAGCGCCTTTCAGCGCTACTACTATGGCGGCCAAAGGCAGGGGGATGACGCCGAAACGATGTCATCCCTGCTTGATGACCTCAACGACCTGGAACCGCGCCGGTAAGAGCAAGGGGCGGGCAATACCGGGGCAATACGACGATCAGTCCCGGCCCTGGCCGCTTCGCCCGTAGGCGCAAAGATCCTGTAGGCAGCAGCCGGCGCAGCGGGGCGCGTTTTTGGCGCAAGCGGCCTTGTGATGCCGGTCCAGCAGGGCGTGATATTCGTTATGGAGCCGGACATCAGCCGGCACGGCGGCGTGAAACATCGCCTGCCAGGCATCGTAGCCGTTGGCGCCGCCGGCGGGAGTGATGCCGATGCGCCGCATTATGCGGATCGTATAGGCGTCAATGACAAACGACGGCCGGCCGGCGGCGTACACCAGAATATCATCGGCCGTTTCGGGGCCGATGCCGTGAATGGACAGCAGCTCCCGCCGCAAGGCGTCCGTATCGGATGCGAACAGCGCCTCCAGGCGGCCGCCGTAGTGGTCGCACAGATGGGCGGCAAAGGCTTTCAGCTTGCGGGCTTTGGCGTTGTAGTACCCCGACGGACGGATGATGGCCGCCAGGTCGTCCACCGCCCTGTGGTGGACGGCCGGCCAGTCGTCAATGCCCGCCTCCCGGAGGTTGGACAGCGCCTGTTCCACATTGCGCCAGGCGGCGGCCTGGGTAAGAATGGCGCCGGCGATCATCTCAA
Source organism: Dehalococcoidia bacterium (assembly GCA_965203195.1). GTDB lineage: Bacteria > Chloroflexota > Dehalococcoidia > Lucifugimonadales > UBA3495 > Bin87. The sequence goes on from OZ241860.1 coordinate 463,884, forward strand.
AGGAACTGTCGCCGGGCCACCAGCCCTGGGGCCCGTAGGCGTCCAGCAGTCGCCGGTAGATGGTCAGCAGCGCCATCAGATTCGCACCGGCAGGGCATCGGCCAGGGCAATTGCGGTTTCGTCCACCCGGCAGCGGTAGGCATACACGGCCACGCCGCCGGCGACGGCTTCCCGCAGGGCGGCGCCGAGGAGCGGATCGGCGGCATCGTGGGGCGCGAAGGCGCCGGCGTCGCTGCGCTGGATGACGAAAACCACGGCGGCGCGGTAGCCGTCGGCGCGGGCCGCCATCAGGCTGCGCAGATGCTTGACGCCGCGCGCGGTGGGCGCATCGGGGAACATCGCCACGCCGTCCACTACCAGCGTGGCCGACTTGGTTTCCAGATAGCAGCCGCCGGCCGGCCGGTCTGCCAGCGCTTCCGCTTCCAGCCGAAAGTCCAGGCGGCTTTCTCCATAGGTCTGTTCGGGGCGTATCACGGGGTAGGCGGCGAACTGTGGCAGCCGGCCGGCGGCCAGGGCTTCGGCAAGCAACTTGTTGGGCAGTCGGGCGTCTATGGACGACAGGTTGCCGCCGCCGGTATCCACCAACGCCAGGTCATAGGCCGTTTTGCGAGCCGCGCCGCCGGCGGCCGCCGCCGATGCCGATACGGCCGGCGCCAGCAGGACGCGGCAGCCCGCCACCAGCAGCTCGCCCAGCCGCCCGGAGTTGGGGACGTGCGCCGTATGCTCCTGCCGGTCAACATCCACCAGCGCGGCGAAGCGGTTCAGCCGTCTGATAAAACGGCCCTCAACCAGTGGCGGGAAACGCAAGGTTCTTCTATCCTTTAACCAACTATCCTGAACATGGGGGATGCGCGCCGGGGGGGACAAAATCCGGGGGCCGGCGGCGCAACATTGCGATGGCGGACATATTACCAACAGCGGGGGCAGTACGGCAACGGATATTGGCACTTGTCGTCCGTCACGCCGCGCCCTATTATGACGCTATCAGCGGCGGACAGCCCAGCGCAGAAGGATTCCATTATGACCTGCCGCACTATCGCCCTGCAACTCGTCCTGCTGACAACCGTCGTGGCACTCATTGCCCTGTCCCTGGCGGCGCCGGCCTGCGCCCTGTCCGCGCCGGCAGGGCAGAGCGGCGGCGGCTTGAGTCCGCCGCCGCATACTCAAGCCACTACCAGCACGCCCGAGCCTGCTCCGACGTTGCTTGTAACGCCTGATCTGTCAAAGTTGGGCGTTGGCGCCGCAGCCATCATCGCGTTCCTGTCCGTCCCAACACCCGAGGCTGCTCCCGGTGGCGAGGGCGTTGATTCTGTTGGTTCTAACGGATTGTCAAACCAGGACATGAGCTTGGCCGCCCGCTCCGGCAACGCCGTTAACGGTGCGACCGGGGCTGATACGGAGCCTGCATTTCCGTCCATCAGGCTGCCGTCTCTGATTACGGTGAGCATTTCTACCCTGGATATGGAAAGCACGCAGAGTTTTCTGGAAGCTAATGGCGGCAACATTACGGAAAACTCCCTGATAAATACCCCGCCCAGCTGGACATTTGTCGCGGAAATGCCGCCAGCTCTCCTGCCGTCTCTTTCTCAGCGCCCCGACCTTCTCCACGCATACGTAGACAAGGTGTATGAAAAAGTGCATAGTGACATCAGCCAGCTGGTCATAGAGTACGCTGTTGCCCAAAGCATTGACCCTGCCTTGCTTCCTGAAAGTGGCGGCATAAAGGTAGTAATTGAGGCTGCGCCAGAAGGCTATGCCAACGTGCGCCTTTTATTGGAACGCTATGAAGTGCCGCTTACGTACCCCGATTTTGGAGATCTCGGGAGTTTCGACGGCACCCAAATCATCCCGCCAAGCTTAGTTGTCCCTGTTTCGAAGCTGACGGGAGTTACTTACGTCAACTTACCTCCGATAGAAGTGGAGAAAATACTCCCGGAATCGCAACATTTGGAGTTTCAATCTCAACCTCCTCGGCGAGCAGCCCAGGTTCACGGAGCGCGGTCATGGCACACTGCTGGCATTGATGGTGACGGTGTATGTGCTTGACATACGGAGCGCGTGCTGTAGTCTGCCGTTATTCGCCGGCAGACAGCCCGGCGCAGAGAGGATGCACTATGACCCGCCGCACTATCGCCCTGCAACTCGTCCTGCTGACAACCGTTGTGGCCCTCATCGCCCTGTCCTTGGCGGCGCCGGCCTGCGCCCCATCCGCGCCGGCAGGGCAGAACGGCGCTGGTGCCCCGGTAGCCGAGACCGAAACCACCGTCACGGCTACCGCCACCCTTGCCCCTACCCCCACCTTGCAAGCCGAGTTGAGCCCGCTGGTCAACGCCGTGATGGTAAAGCAGGCCACTATTGCGGCCCTTGACGCCTCCGGCGCAGCGCCCGGTCAAGACGACACCACTCGCCCGCAGACTATCGATGTCTCCATTTATGCGGTTGACGAGCAGCGCAGCGATGTGGAGACCTTCCTGGCGGACAACGGGGTTCCGGTTCGTGGCAAAATGAAATGTGGTGATGAGTGCCTTATTTTGTGGGCCGATGTGCCGGTATCGCTGTTACAAGCCCTGTCGGTGCACCCGGCGGTGGGCCTCATTGACAGCACTAAGAGGTATTACGAACAGCTGGACGAGTACCTGCACAATATTGTCGCCGAGTATGATGCCAGTCTGATCACGGAGCAGGAAGCCCTGGCCCGGATACTTGGGCCGCGTCGCAATGACCGTGTCCTGCTAACGGTAACGGTGGACAATGAAACTAACGCTGCAACAGTTATCAATTTCTTGGAAAACAATGATGTCTACGTGCCAACAGAAAATTTGCTGACCACCACATTCTTTGCAGCATTGATACCAGTGTCGTTGATTCTACCGCTGTCGCAACGCACCGGCGTCCTTCATATCGGGGTTTACGCTATGGGGTATGACAATAACAATCCTGACCCGGTACTGGAGGAATACATAGACGCGCAGTTTTTTGCTCCGTCGTCTCGGCAAGTTTCAGGAGAGACAATAGCCAGTGACGTAGGACACCAACACCAACGCCAGCTCCCCGCCCCTACCGCAGTCAGCTTGGCAATTGCCACCCACGGCACCGACTGCTGGCATTGATGGCGCCGGTGTACGTGTTTGACATACGGAGCGCGTGCCGTATTCTGCCGCCATTCGCCGGCGCACAGCCGGTCTCAGAGAGGATGCACTATGACCCGCCGCACTATCGCCCGGCAACTCGTCCTGCTGACAACCGTTGTGGCGCTCATTGCCCTGTCCCTGACGGCGCCGGCCTGCGCGCCATCCGCGCCGGCAGGGCAGGGCGGAGCTGGCGACCCGGTGGCCGAGACCGAAGTTGCCGTTGAGGCTACTGCCACCCTTGCCCCTACCCCCACCTTGCAAGCCGAGTTGAGCCCGCTGGTCAACGCCGTAATGGTAAAGCAGGCCACTATTGAGGCCCGCGACGCCTCCGGCGCAGCGCCCGGTCAAGACGACACCACTCGCCCGCAGACTATCGATGTCTCCATTTACGCGGTTGACGAGCAGCGCAGCGGTGTGGAGACCTTCCTGGCGGACAACGGGATTCCGGTTGATGGCAAAATGAAATGTGGCGATGAGTGCCTTATTCTGTTCGCCGATGTGCCGGTATCGCTTTTGCAAGCCCTGTCGGTGCACCCGGCGGTGGGCCTCATTGACAGCACTGAGAGGTATTACGAACAGCTGGACGAGTACCTGCACCTTATTGTCGCCGAGTATGATGCCAGTCTGATCACGGAGCAAGAAGCCCTGGCCCGGATACTTGGGCCGCGTCGCAATGACCGTGTCCTGCTAACGGTAACGGTGGACAATGAAACTAACGCTGCAACCGTTATCAATTTCTTGGAAAACAATGATGTCTACGTGCCAACAGAAAATTTGCTGACCACCACATTCTTTGCAGCATTGATACCAGTGTCGTTGATTCTACCGCTGTCGCAACGCACCGGCGTCCTTCATATAGGGGTTTACGCTATGGGATACGACAATGACAATCCCGACCCTGTACTGGAGGAATACATAGACGCGCAGTTTTTTGCTCCGTCGTCTCGGCAAATTTCAGGAGAGGCAATAGCCAGTAACGTGGGACACCAACACCAACGCCAGTTCCCCGCCCCTACCGCAGTCAGCTTGGCAATTGCCACCCACGGCGCCGACTGCTGGCATTGATGGTGCCGGTGTACGTGTTTGACATCCGGCGCGCGTGCCGTATTCTGCCGCCATTCGCCGGCGCACAGCCCGGCGCAGAGAGGATGCACTATGACGCGCCGCCCCATCGCCTTGCAACTCGTCCTGCTGACAACCGTTGCGGCGCTCATTGCCCTGTCCCTGGCGGCGCCGGCTTGCACCCCGTACGCCCCTTCCGGTCAGAACGGCGCTGGTGGCCCGGTGGCCGAGACCGAAGCTGCGGTTGCGGCTACTGCCACCCTTGCCCCTACTACCTTGCAAGCCGAGTTGAGCCCGCTGGTCAACGCCGTAATGGTGAAGCAAGCCACTCTTGCAGCCCGCGACGCCTCCGGCGCAGTGCCCGGTCAAGACGACACCACCCGCCCGCAGATTATCGATGTCTCCATTTACGCGGTTGACGAGCAGCGCAGCGATGTGGAACCCTTCCTGGCGGACAACGGGGTTCCGGTTCTTGACAAAATGAAATGTGGCGATGAGTGCCTTATTCTGTTCGCCGATGTGCCGGTGTCACTGTTGCAAGCCCTGTCGGTGCACCCGGCGGTGGGCCTCATTGACAGCACTGAAAAGTATTACGAACAGTTGGACGGGAACCTGAACCCGATCATCGCCGAGTATGATGCCGGTCTGATTACGGAGCAGGAGGCCGTGGCCCAATCTTTGCTGCCACATTGGGAAAACCGGGTTTTGCTGACTTCGGATTTTGACAATCCGACCAACGCTCAAAATGCGCGCCGCTACCTGGAGGATAATGGGGTGTATTTGGTTCCGGTTCCTTCCGACAGTACTGTTGTGGGCGGTTTGATTCCGTTCCGAATGATATTGCCCTTTTCACAACAGCCCGGCGCGCTCATCGTTTATGGTGTCGGGTATGGCGCCGACCTCACAGATCCGGAGGTGCAGGAAGCACTAGAGGGGTACAAACCGCCGCAGCCGGCGTCCGGCGTCGTCACCGAGACTTTCTCATCAAACGCGGAGCCAGTCGCCCGGGGGCCGCTGCCGGCTGACGCCAGAATGTCGGGTGAATTATGACCACACGCCCTGGGGGGTTATCGCCTGATGGGTTAGCGCAGAGTGACTATCGTAACGCCGCCCGCCGCGCCGCCTTCGCCCGGCTGCGTGGCGGCTACCAGCGGGTGTCCCCCCAGGTACTCCCGTATTGCCCGGCGCAGCGCCCCGGTTCCTTTGCCGTGGACGATTTTCAGGGAGGTCATTCCTTCCAGCGCGGCGTCGTCCAGCAGCGAGTCAATCAGCGACAGGGCTTCGTCCACCCGGTAGCCGTGCAGGTTGACTTCCGGGCTTAAGGTGCGCTTGCCGGCCGGCCGGCGATAGACCACGCCGGCCTGTTCGGCCACGGGATGCAGGCGGTCGGCGGGGCGGTCCAGCTGATATACGGGCAAGCGGGCGCGCATATTGCCGATGACGACCTCGATTTCCTGCTGGCTGTTGGGGGCAGTTACGACTTCCACGGGGCGGGCTACGCCGCGGATATAGACGCGGTCGCCGGGGCGCAGGTCGTGATACCAGGGCGGGCGTTCCACCGGGATGGGCGCCCAATCGGGGGATATGATTTCCTGCCGGGTTTCGTCCAGCCGCTGGCGTTCCGCCGGCAGGTCAACTTCGGGCGGCGCCGGGGCGTTCTGCTGGCGCGGCCCGTTCTGCTGGCTCTGCTGGTTTTGCTGGCGTTGCAGGGTACGCTCGGCGCGGCGAATGTCGTTGGCAACCTGCTGGAGCTGGGCGGCCAGTTCGCGGCGGGCATCCTCCACCAGCTGGGACTTGGTTTCCTCCACGGCGGCCAGCTGCCGGGCGGTTTCCTGCTCCTGGCGCTGGGCGGTTTCCAGGGCGGCCTCGGCCTGCCGGCGCAGTTCGGACACGGCCAGGCGTTCCTCCTGCAATTCCTGCAACAGGTGGTCGGTTTGCAGGTGAGAGGGTTCCAGGCGGGTTTGGGCGTCGGCGATTACGGATGCGGGCATCCCCAGGCGGGCGGCGATGGTCAGGGCATAGCTGCGACCGGGGACGCCGTGGGTGAGGCGGTAGGTGGGTTCCAGGGTGCGGGGGTTCAAGTCCACGCTGGCGTTGAGCATACCGGGGGCTTCCTGGGCCCGGCGGGCCACATTGCGGTGGTGCGTAGTGGCGACCACCGTTGCGCCCCGGTCGCGGAGGTAGGCCAGCAGGGCGATGGCCAGGGCGGAACCTTCCTCGGGGTCGGTGGCGGAGCCGAGTTCGTCAATCAGAACCAGGGATTGCGGCGTGGCGGCGTCCATAATCCGGCGCAGGTTGCGGATGTGGCTGCTGAAAGTGGATAGGGATTCAAAGATGCTCTGCTGGTCGCCGATGTCGGCGTAGATGCCGTCCAGCCGGGGGAATACGGCGTCGCCGGCGGGGATTTGCAGCCCGGCGTGGGCCATCATAGCCAGCAGGCCCACGGTTTTGAGGGCCACGGTTTTGCCGCCGGCGTTGGGGCCGGTGATGAGCAGCACGGGATGGCCGGCGTCAATGCTGATGGTAGTCGGCACCACTTCGCCGGCCAGCAGGGGATGGCGCGCGGCGGTGAGTTTCAGGCGGCGGGGTTCGTCGGCCGGCAGGAAATGGGGCGGCACGGCGCGCAGGGCGGCGGCGTAGCGGCCTTTGGCGACGGCCAGGTCCAGGCGGCCGATCAGGCGCAGCGTCAGGGTGATTTCCGCGGAGAGCCGGCCGGCCAGGGCGGACAGTTCGCGGAATACCCGTTCCTCCTCGCGCTGTTCGGCCAGGCGGGTTTCGCGCCAGCGGTTGCCGAGTTCAATGGCGGGCATAGGTTCGATGAATACGGTGGCGCCGCTGTCGGAAACATCGTGGATGATGCCGGGCGCCTGTCCCTTGAAATCGTTTTTGATGAGCAGCACCATACGCCCGTTACGCTCGGTGACGATGTTTTCCTGGGCCACGCCGGCGCGCTGGTAACGGCGCAGGGCGCGCTGCATCACCTCGTTGAGGGCGGTGTAGGCGGCGCGGGATTCCCGGCGCAGGCGGGCCAGTTCCGGGGATGCCTGGTCCAGGGCTTCGCCGGCGGGGCTGACGGCGCGGTTGACGGCGTTTTCCAGTTCCGACAGGTCGGGCAGGTTCTGGACGATGGCGGACAGCAGGGGCAGGTCGTCGCGGCGGGCCAGGGCGCTGCGGTTGAGGCGGGCGGCGGCGGCCAGGGCGGCGGCGCTGCGGAGTTCCACGCCGGACAGGACGCCGCCGAGTTGGGCGCGCCGGACGGCGGGGCGGAGGTCATCGCCGGGGCCGAGTTCCAGCGGGCCGGCGGTTTCCAGCAGGCGGCGGGCCTCGGCGGTTTCCTGCTGGCGGACGGCAACCTCTGGCGGGTCGGAGGAGGGCGTCAGGTCGGCGGCGGCTTCGGCGCCGACGGCGGTGCGCGCCGAAGCCGCCAGCCGCTGGCGTATGGCGTCGAATTCCAGCAGGGTCAATGCCGGCTGGAAGGCGTCCTGGGAGGCGTCGTCGGGTGGCGCGGCCTGGTCGGTCTCCATAATCATAGGCGGCATTATACCACCCCGGGCCGGCGTCCTGGCGTCTTGCGCCGCGAGTCTGGGTCTCATTCCGCCCGGCGGGGGCCGGAACTAGGAACAGGCGGCCACTGCTACGCAACAAGCGGCCAAGATGCCGGATTCCGGCGGGCGTCGGAGTGACGGGCGATTATGTTATGCCGTCAGAGCGGCGAAAGAAGGCGTTTGACGATACGCCTTGATTCGCGCGGAGGTTCCGGTCAGGAAGGGGGTTCCGGCGGGCGGGGACATCGCGGCGGCGGACGGCAGCAGGTGGGCGGTGGCAGGACGGTTGTCATTGGAAGGTGGCTCCTTTTCGGCGGGTTAGACGATGGGCGATTGGCAGTTGACGGATGATTGATAAGGGACACCGGGGGGTTGTCCGGGCAAACCGGAGTTGCCAGGTTGTCGGCGCTACGGCCTGAGAGCGTAACGCGTGAGTTTCGTCCTAGTTTTCCGTGTCCCGGACGGACTTACGGCAGGTAAGAACAGGTTCAGGGCCTGCTCCGGCGAGCCGGTTCGGTCATCCGGCACGGCATGGTGGTGACACCCGCTGGCTGGCACAGAACTACACGGGCCATACGATGCGTATAGCGACGAAGCAGGACCAGCTGCATAGTGAATTCCGACAAGGGTTAGGCCGTTTCCTGGCGGGCCGGCCAGCCCGAAACTTTCCCCCGGTGTGGGTGTGAAGCGGTTGGTTGGCTGGTGGACGCCGCTGACCAGCGACGCCCACGCAGCCATTCGATAGCGTGACGCGGTTGAGTGATCGTCGGTCGGTGGACAGGGTTGTCCGGTTGGGTCGACACAAAAGCGAGCCGGTTGCCGCCGGGCTGCCCGTCGTACGCCGGGGGTTGTGGCGGTGGCCGTCCGGTGTAGCGCGCTAGAAAGCTTTGCCGGCGGCCGGGCTGCTTTACCCGTTTATCAGCATAATGGTCGGATGTTCTGGGGCGCAAGGGGCGGGTTGTCATTAATCGGCGGCGATTTTTAAATTCCGGCGGGCGGATTTGGAGGCGGGGCAGATGCCGGCTGACGCCGGGATGGCGGGCGATTTGGCGATACACCCTAATGCGCTACCCTATCCCCGCTATCCCGGCTATCCCGGTCACCGGCTGCGCCCGTCAGCCCGGCGTGGTTTGACTATGGCCGCATCTGCCCATACAATGCGGGCAACCGAACAAGCGCGGCAGGAGCAGATTCCCCAATGGACTACCAGCACATTCTGTTTGATAAAGAACGCGTGTCCCGCTTTGAGGGCAGCGGCGAGCGGCGGCGTGAGAAGGTGGGCCAGGTGGCCTTTATCACTATGAACCGCCCCGAGGTGCTCAATGCGATGAACCGGCAGCTTACCGAGGAACTGCACGACGCCGTGCGTTGCGCCAACGCCGACCCGGACATCGGCTGCATCGTCATCACCGGCGCCGACACGCATCCCAGGGCGCCGGCCTTTTCCGCGGGCGGCGACATCCACGAGCAGCGGGAGGATCAGGCGGCCCTCAACGCCGGCGGATTGACCCTGGATGATATGGACGCCCGTTCCGCCCGGCGGCAGCGCGGGGGCTACGAAGTCAGCGCCTCCGACAAGCCTGTCATCGGGATGATTAACGGGCTGGCCTACGGGGGCGGCGCCGTGCTGTCGTCATCCCTAGACATCCGCATCGGCTCCGACGCGGCGCGGTTCCGGTTTCTGGCCGCCGCCTACGGGCGCATCAATTCCACCTGGACTTTGACCAACCAAGTGGGCTGGCCGCAGGCCAAAGAGCTGCTGTTCACAGCGCGCATTGTGGAAGCCGAGGAAGCCTACCGCATCGGCCTGCTCAACCACCTGGTGCCGACTTACCGGCTGCGGCAAAAGACGATGGAAGTGGCTACGGAAATTGCCACCAACGACACGCCGTCGGTCATCGGCATCAAGCGGCTGCTGCTGCGGCATATGGGCGGCAGCCTGGAACAGCAGTGGGCCAACGAGAAGGACTTCACTACCAACGAACTGCGCGGCACCCTGGCGGAGGAAGCGTTCCCGGATTTTCTGGCGCGGCGGGGGCGGCCGGTAGGCGGGGGGACGGGGTAGGAAACGGACGCGGAGCGCAGAGCGGCATCCGGGCGGGAGCGGATGGTTGTACCCGCAACGGGGACGGGAAGCCCGACGAGGCAGCGTCCGGGCGGGAGCGGATGGTTGTTCCGCTTCCGCCCGGACGGCAAAACGGGAATATGGAGGGGGCAGGATGTTTTTGATAGCAGGCAGCTTGCTGGTAATCGTACTTACCGGCTCTATGTTCGTCATCTGCCCGTCCGCGCAATACTCCTGCCAGGTGACGCAGGCGGTAAGTCTGGTTTTCGGGTTGATCGGGCTGGTTTTTTTGCTGGTCGGCATCGTGGACTGGCGGGAGCAGAGGCAAAAGGACAAGGCCAAGCCGGACCGGCCGGCGTGAGCGTTTTCATTTTATGGACGCGCTGCTGGCCATTCCACCGCAAGTTGTGGCGCCTATTCTGCTGGCTTTCGTGATCGGAGCGCTGGCCGAATGGGTGCTGCTGACCCGGGAAAAGCCGGTTGTCAAAGCGCTGGCCAAATCGGCCAAAGCCATCATCATACCGGCGCTCATTGCCGCCTATGCGCTGCTGATTGCGGATGTGGTGGCGCGGTGACAGCGGGGGTAAATAGTGGCCGGGTGATGCCCGCTTTGGGGAGGGGCTAGGCGTCCTGGGCGCCTTTGGCACTGGCCACCTGGCACCCGGCAGGCGGGCAACAATAACGGCAAACGGCAATTCGTCAGGCAGTCAGGGGCGAATAATTATTCGCCCCTGACTGCTTGCTCAATGACAACTATTTGGCCAAGCACTCGCGGATAATGCGCTTGAGGTCGGCCTGTAGCTTTTGCAAGCCCTCTCCGTTGTTGAGGTACGTAAAGAACCGAAAATGGCGCAGGTCAAACGGCACGTCGTCACCATTTTGGGTCAGCATAATGACCTCGGCGTTAAGTGCGTGCGCCAATCCGGCTTCGTACAGTACATTGGGATTCCTGTCGGTAAGGTCGCAGATGACAAGCCGGCTCCGAGCGATGGCGGCAAAAATGTCGTTGGCAATTTTGCTGGGCTTGTAAATCTCGTCAACGCGTATATGCGTTGCTCGTGCGCTATCACAGGCCGCTATGATAGCCTTGTACACGTTGCCAAACTCTGCCGAGAAAGGCATCATTATGGCGATGTCATGGAGCTTCGATAGAGGCCATTCAGGTACTTCGAAAAAACGAGGTTTTGCCAAAGCCGCTCGTTCTTTCCACTGGATGATCATCCATTCAGTCAAGTTCCCTGTCTTGACGGCCCAATGAGTTCTATTCCTCTCACGCCGTTCGCCATGCATCTTGAACAGGTCTGAATTGAACATATCTTCGGACAAAATTGCATCGTCCAAGTGCTGGTATTCAAAACTGACCTTCGAATTGCCTGCTTGAAGCTGGACGTTGGAGATTCGCGTAAAGCGAGATGGTACAGGCCCGCTCTGGTGATAGTAATTGGCAAGCTCAGCAACCACAACGGTTGGCAAAGTGGCCAATTTGCTGATGTCCTGTTCATAGTGTTCCTTCACTGCCAAGTCTGTGAACTCGAACATACGATCACGCTCGAAAACAGAACGCCCTGCCGAGTTCTTGAAGATCCGATCGTTGGCATCTCCGTAGCAAATGAGATTGTACTGATCAAGGCACCAGTACTGCGGGTTGTGCGAAACCATAATTTCCTCCAGTGTCCAGTAGGTCTTGCCGGTTGCTACCGGCAAATTGGGGCGGGTTGGCAAACGCGATTTTCCGACGCAGAGGCCAGTATATCACACGCACCGCTGGAATGCTAGGCGTCCAGGACGCCTTTGGTGCTGGGCACCTGGCCGCCGGCGCGGGGGTCGGGCGCTACGGCGTCGCGCAGGGCGCGGGCCAGGGCTTTGCACAACGCTTCCGCCTTGTGGTGTGGGCTGACGCCGGCCAGCACCCTGGCGTGCAGGTTGATGCGGGCCTCAATGGCGAAGGATTCCAGAAAGTGCGCTATCAGGTCGCCGGAGAGGGTTTCTACCATCGTATCGTTCAGGGTGGTGTCCACGCAGGCGTAGGGGCGCCCGCTCCAGTCCACGGCCACCATCACCAGCGTTTCGTCCAGGGGCACAATGGCGTGTCCCATCCGCCGGATGCCGCGCGGCTCCCCCAGGGCCTGGGCGAAGGCGCGGCCCAGCGCGATGGCGGTGTCCTCGACCAGGTGGTGCCAGCCGACGTGGGTATCGCCCCGGGCTCGCAGGTCAATGTCAAAGAGGCCGTGCCGGGCCAGCTGGCTGACCATATGGTCCAGGAAGCCGTTGCCGGTGTTGACGCTGTAATCGCCCCGCCCGTCCAGGTTGACGGAGACGGCGATGCTCGTTTCGCCGGTGGCGCGCTTCAGCGTGGCGGCGCGCGGCGTTGTTTCCGATGCGGTCGTGGTCATTACTGAATTGCCCCTAACCGGCGTCCAGGGCGGCGCGCAGGCCGGCGATGACGGCGTCCGTTTCCTCCGGCTTGCCCACGCTGGCGCGGATGTAATCCCGCAGCAGGTCGTGGTCAAAGTAGCGGAGGAACACGCCCCGCCGGCACATAGCTTCGTAGATTTCCCGGCCCCGACCGTCGGGCATCTTGCAGAGGATGAAGTTGGCTTCGGAGGGCCACACGACGATGCCGGGGATTGCGCAGAGCAGCCGGTACATACGGGCGCGTTCCCGCACAATGGCGTCCACCCGTTCCAAGAGATGCCCCCGGTCGTCCAGGGAGGCCAGCAGGGCCACTTCGGCGGCCAGGTTGACATTGTAGGGGGGCTTCATGCCCATCATAGTGGCGGCCAGCTCGGCGTCCATGGCCCCGGCGCCGATGCGGAGGCCGGCCAGGCCAGCCCACTTGCTGAATGTGCGCAGCACCACCAGGTTGCGGTATTCGGTCAGCAGAGGCATCAGGGTTTGCCCGCAGAAATCGTAATAGGCTTCGTCGGCCACCACCAGCAGGCCGGTGTCCAGCAAGGCGCGGGCTTGGGCTTCGGTGACCAAGTTGCCGGTCGGGTTGTTGGGGCTGGGGAAAAAGACGGCCTTGGCGCGCGGCGTAATCGCCCCCCGGATGGCTTCCACATCAATGTCAAAATTGTCGGTACGAGGGACGGAGACGGCCCTGGCGCCGGCTACATCGGCGGAGAAGGAGTACATCCCGAAGGTTGGCGCGGGGATGATGATTTCGTCGCCGGGGGCCAGGAACATTCGCATCAGCAGGTCGATGATTTCGTCGCTGCCGTTGCCGGCGACGATGTTCTCCGGCGGCGCGCCCAAGTAGTCGGACAGGGCGGCGCGCAGCCGGCGCTGGGCCGGGTCGGGATAGTGATTGTAGTCGCGAAAATTGCCCAGCGCCGCGGCCACGCGGGGGGATGGCCCGTAGGGGTTTTCGTTGCCGTTGAGCCGGATTACCTGATCCAGGGGGACGCCGGCTTCCTCGGCCAGGGTTTCGCTGGGGGAGACGCCCTGGTAGGTTTTGAGGCGGCTGATGTGCGGCAGCAGCAGATTTTCTATGTCAGTCATCGGAGTTCGCCCCTGGCAGGAGTTCGTTCCTAGTGGGAGTTCGTCCCTGATGTGGTTAGCGGCCCGGAGATGCCGCCCGGTAGTCAGGCCAGGTAGTCAAGGCGGGCCTGTACGGCGCCGGCGTGTCCCGGCAGCCCTTCGGCTTCGGCGATGCGGACAGCGGCGGCGCCCAGGGCGCGGAAGCCGGCGGGGCTCAAGCCCACTACCGGCATTGTGCGGAGGAAATGATGCACGCTCAACGCCGAGCTGAAGCGCGCCGTGCCGCCGGTGGGCATTACATGAGAGGGGCCGGCAATGTAATCGCCCATCACTTCGGGGGAGAATTCGCCGAGGAACAGGCCGCCGGCGTTGCGGATCCGGCCGGCCCACGCCCAGGGATCCGCCGCCATCAGGCACAGGTGCTCCGGGGCGATGCGGTTGGCCACGGCGATGGCCTCCGCAAAGTCGTCCACCAGCACGATGCAGCCCTGCCGTTCCAAAGCGCGGCGGATGGTGTCGGCGCGGGGGTTGGCATCAATTTGGGTGTCCAGCTCCGTGCTCACCGCCTGGATCAGGGCGGCGGAGTCGGTGACCAGGATGGCGGTGGACATCGGGTCGTGTTCGGCCTGGGCGATGAGATCGGCGGCGCAGAAGCGCGGGTTGGCGGTTTCGTCGGCCACGACGATGGTCTCCGTGGGGCCGAACACGCCGTCAATGTCCACCTGCCCCTGCACCATACGCTTGGCACAGGCGACGAACACATTGCCGGGGCCGCAGATTTTGTCCACCTTGGGGATGCTTTCCGTGCCGTAGGCCAGGGCGCCGATGGCCGGGACGCCGCCCACCTGATAGACGGCATCCACGCCGGCGATGCGGGCGGCGGCGAGGACCGTGGGGTTGAGGGGCGCCGCGCCTTGCCGCGGGGTGGTCAGGATGACCTCGGACACGCCGGCCACGCGGGCGGGGATGGCGGTCATCAGCACGGTGGAGGGGTAAGCCGCCGCGCCGCCGGGGGCATACAGGCCAACCCGTTCCAGCGGACGGATCAGTTCGCCCAGGCCTCCGCCCAGGTCGACCCAGTCGCGGGGCATAGTGGCGCGGTGAAAGTCGGCAATGCGGGCGGCGGCCAGTTCCAGGGCCTGCTTCAGGTCGTCCGGGGTGGCGTCCCAGGCCGCGTCCAGTTCCGCTGCGGAGACGCGCAAATCGTCCGGTGCGGCGCCGTCCAGCAGCCGGGCGTAGCGGCGGACGGCGGCGTCGCCTTCGTCCCGCACGGCTTGCAGCATCTGCCGGATTGAGGATTCCGGGGTTGCGTCCGGGCCGAACAGGTCGCGGGTACGCTGCAAGGCCGCTGCGGGCAGGGCGGACCAGTCCAGGGGGTCAATGCGGGTCAGGGCCGTTGCGGCGGCGGCCAGCCCGCGTACCTGCTTAAGTCGCACTGAGAAACTCCCGGGCCTGGACTTTGGTTTCATCAATTACGCGGCGGCGATAGTCGTCAATCAGGGCGCGGGGCACGCGTTCATAGACCCGCTCCAGGCTGCGGGGCATATTGGCGAGAAAGCCGTCCACCACCTGCTGCACTTCGTCATCGTCCCGGTACATCCGGTTGAGGGCGCGCTTGAGGCGTTCCCAGGTGAAGTCCCAGCCCAGCAGCCGGGCGACCCAGCCGCGCCATTCGTCAATGAGCTCGTCCTGTAGAAAGCCCAGGGCGGGCATCTGTTCCAGGGCGGCGATGGCGTCATTTTGCGCGGACAGGCCGCCGTTGTCGCTCAACACGGCGTTGTCCATATCCAGCTGGAGGGCGCGATCCCAGATGTGGGCCTCAATGTCGGTGTCGGTAATCCGGTTGCCGGCGGCAAAGTGAGGCCGAAACATTGTGGTGATCCACACCTCGTCGGCGACCAGGTGGCTGACATAGCCCAGCAGGAAGGCGCGGGTTGGGGGAGTCAGGCCGTTGTCGGCCCCGGCCAGGTGGGGATGGAGTTCAAACATTCGCCGCACGCCGGCCCCGATTTCCCGCACCGACAGGTCGGAGAAGTGGGTGCGCGCCCGGTCCCATTTGGTCATTGCCCGGATGTCCGGGGTAGTGGAACCCAGGTAGGCGGCGCCGGGGTGGTCGTGGGCGTAGCCCCAGTCCAGTTCCATGGCGACCTGCTGGCACAGGTAGATGTGCATGGGCAGGTTAGGCATTGGCGGCCGTCCTTTCCGGTTCCGGCTGTGGTGCGTCCGGCTGCGGCGCGTCCGGTTGCTGGGCGGCGATGGTGTCCAGCAGCCGGCGGAAGGCGCGGGATTCGCCCTTGAACAGGTATGACAGCTGGGCGGCGGCGATGTCCACCCCGCCGCATTCCCGCAGGTGGGACACGGCGTCCAGCAGCCGGTCTTTGCGCGCCAGCAGGGAAACGGCGTACCAGTCCGCTTCCTCAATGCTGAACACGCGGGCCACGGTGGGGCCGCGGATGCCGGCGATTTCAGGCCGGGCCAGTATCATGGCGCTGACCTCCTCGGCGGAGCGGCCCTGCACGTTGGCGGTGATGCGGTAGTAGGGTTCGGCGCGCAGGTGGGCTTCCAGGGTTTCGGTGAGAGCCTGAGCCAGCCGCAGATGGGATGCGCTGGCGGCCAGGGCGCGCGGGTTGGCAATCAGACAGGCTTGCGAGGACAGGATGACGCCGCCGTCCAAGGTCTTGAGGCGGTTTTCCCGCAGGGTGGTTCCGGTGGCGGTGAGGTCGGCGATGAGGTCGGCGTAACCGGCGGCGGGGGCGGCTTCCAGGGCGCCGCTCACGGGAACGATGGTAAAGTAGTTGATGCCCCGCTCAAAGAGGTAGCGGCGCAGCAGCCGCTGGTATTTGGCGGCGATTCGCAGCTGGCGGCCCCGTTCGTGAAACTCCAGGGCCAGGTCGGCCAGGTCGTCAACGGAGGCCACGTCCAGCCAGCCGTCGGGGACGGCCAGGACGAATTCGCAGCGTCCGTACTCCAGGTCGTCAATGACGGCGATGACAGAACGGTCGTCGTGGCGATATTCCAGCAGGCGGTCCAGGCCGGTAATGCCCATTTCGGCGCTGCCGTCCTCAACCTGTCCGGTAATATCGGCGGTGCGCTGGAACAGTGTCTCCACGCCGGGCAGGGCGGGGATGCTGCCGGTGTAGCGGCGCGCGTTGGGGCGGCTGACCTTGACGCCGCACGCCGCCATAAAGCGCAGCGTGGCGTCGCCCAGTTCGCCGTCGCCTGGAATTACCAGTCGCATCGTGTCATTCCCAGTCCGTATCCGTATCCGCAGCCGGCGCATCGTCTGCTGGCGCATCGTCCGGCAGCATAGCATTTGGCGGCATAGCGTCCAGCAGGGTTTCCAGCGTGCAGGCAAAGCCCAGAGCCGGCGTCTCGCGGGCGCCGCCCAGGGCGCGGGCCAGGCCGTCGTAGCGGCCGCCGCCGCCCAGGACCACGCCGGCCGCCGCCGGCCCCGCTCCCGGCACAGCCTCCGGCGCATCGCCGGCCACGATGTCAAAGATGATGCCATTATAGTAGGCGATGCCCCGCGCCAGGGCAAAGTTTATCACCAGATGGCCGCGCAGGACGGGTTCTGCGGCGACCAATGCCGCCAGTTCGGCCAGGCGGTTGACGGCGGCCGGGCGCGCGCCGGCGTCGGTGGCTACGGCCTGCAGGCGAGCCACAGCGTCGGCGGGCGCGCCGCTGACGCCGGCCAGCCGGCCGGCCAGGGCCAGGCCACGGCGCAGGGCGTCGGGGTCATCGCCGCCGCGCAGCTTGTGGAGCAGCCGGTCGATGATTTCGCCGGGCGTGCGCTGTCCGAGGGTAGCGCCGGCGGCGGCGTTGCGCCAGCGCATAAACCCGGCCAGCACCGCTTTGGCTTCGGCGTCGGGCAGGCCGGCCACGGCGGCGGCCAGGTTGGCTTCCTCGGGGGGCAGGTCGCCCCCGGCCACGATACGCAGCTCCGCGGCCCGCCGAAGCAGGTCGGCCCGGCCGGCGGCGTCGCCAATGCGGTTCATATTGGCGACGATCAGGGAACGGGCGCGTTCCGACAATCCGACGGTATCCAGCACGCTGTCCAGAACCGCCAGGTCGGCCAGGCGCAGCCGGTAGTCGTTGATGCCCAGGGAGGCCACCGCGCCGGCGGCCAGGGTGAGCAGTTCGGCGTCGGCGTCAATCCCCGCAACGCCAATCAGTTCCGCGCCGATTTGGGTGAATTGGCCGCTGGCGGCGGCGTTGTCCGGGTCGTAACGGAACACGGGGCCGGCGTACTGCCGGCGGGCGACGGCGGAACGGGCGGCGCCGGCGTCAGCGCCGGGCGATGCACCGGCTGATTCCAGGTAATGACGCATCACGGAGGCGGTGAACTCCGGGCGCAGGCTGACGGCATTGGAGCCGGGGTCGGTGAAGGAGTACATCCGCGCGGCCAGGGCGCCGCCGGATTTGCGGAGGAACAGCTCGGTGGGTTCCAGGGCGGGCGCATCCAGCATCCGGTAGCCGTACTGCCGGATGTAGCCGGCCAGCCGGCGTTGCACGGCCAGCCGGCGGCGGCAAGCGGCGTCGGACAGGTCGCGCATACCGGGCAGGCGTCGGACGGGCGCGGCGGGGGCCGGGGCGGGCGTGGGTGCGGATGCGGATTGGGCAATCATCGCCGGCTATTGTACCACCGGTACGGAGGGCCAGGGGATTATTTCCCCGGGTCGTTAATTGCGTTCGCCAGGTCGTCAACGACAGGCGTAGCCTGCTCGATAAGACTCCGTACTACCGGAACAATGCGGCCGGCGAATTCGTCGTCCAGCAGGCCGATGCCTACGGGGGCAACGATGCCCTCATCGTCGTAGCTATGCGCTACGGGCAGACTGATTCCGGCAAGGCTGCGCTTGAGTTCGGCGTTGCACCGCTTGAGCTCCACATCCGCCTGCCACGACCCGGGTTCCTGCTGGGGGTAAAGGTTGACCCGATAGGATAACCCCCAATTGCTCCAGGGTGATTGAGAGTACCAGAAATGGTAGTAGCGAAAACCTCTCGAATGGCTTCTAGACCACCTGCTCCTCCTGTCGGGTCTAATTTCGTCCGCGAGTTGGCTTGTAACCAAATCTCCTACTTGCCGGAGAAACGGAGTAGTTTCGTGATTCTGGTTTTCTTTGAAGGTCTGGCTCCGATTCCTTCCCGAGTAACCGCCACCGGTTTGTCCGTCCTTCCGCTGTAGGCTATCTGCGACTTTTACCACATAGTCGTCAATGCCGGGCAATGGAATGATGGTGGATGCCTGCACATACAGGGTATCCTGCTGCTGGTCGTGGTAGGGTATCAGCTGGATGCAGGTAATCAGGCTGTCATCGGGCACTTTTTCGTTGAGCCAAAGCACGGCGGAGGTAACCTCCGGCGCAAAGCGGTGGCTGGCCAGGATGATACGCTGGTCGTGATTGAGGGTGTTCAGGTCATCGGCGTCGATGTGTTGCAACAGGCGGTTATATGCGTCGGATTCCGCTATTTCGCCGTAGTCAGCCAGCATACGCACAATGTCGGACGGGGTAGCGTGGCGCAAATAGCTGGCGTATTTGATGGCCTGCCAATGGGCATCAGCGCCGGTGTCGTCGCGCTTGAGCTCAATGATGACGAGCTTGCCATCCCAGTCCACGGCCAGCAAGTCCAGCCGCTCGTTGGTGAGGTCGAAGCCGCTGAACTCTTTGCCGACAATCAGCAAGCCTTCGCCCAGGATGCCGGGGTTGGCGGCAATCCATTCCTGGATGTCGCGCCGTTCCTGCAAACCCAGCCGGGAGAACTCCACCTCGCTGATTTTTTCCGATGCCCGGTTTTCCGGGTTGATGCGGAACATCTGCGGTTCGTTGCTCATCGTTGCCTCCCGTCCCTGATTGGAGCGCCGTAATTGGCGCAATCATCGCCGGCTATTGTACCATCAGAATGCGGCAGCGGGGGGTATAATCGGCGGTGGCAACGGGGCGGAATCGGAATCGGGGCTATAACCTGCCGGCGGCATCGGCTTTGGAGGGGAACGACGCTATGAACGCTACTAATGCTACCAGCGAGGCGCCGCGCCAGGCGGCGGGCGAAACGGCTCCCCCCAACCGGCTTTACTATGGCGACTGCCTGACGATTATGCAGGATATGCCCGCCGGCAGCGTGGATCTGATTTACCTGGACCCGCCGTTCAATTCCAACCGCGCCTACAACGCCATCTACCGGGACGAAACCGGACGGCCCCTGCCGGACCAGATCGAAGCGTTCTGCGACCTGTGGGAGCTGGACATAGAACGGGAACGGGTGATACGGGATCTGCCGGCGGCGATGCGGGCCGCCGGGATTGACGGTGCCGGCACTGAGTCCTGGCGGTCGTGCGCCATCGGGCTGCGGGGGCGCAATCCCGCCCCAGTTCGCCGGCCCGCCCGGCCCGCCAAAGGCCGGCTACGGGCGGGCGTTGGCCCCGGCACGGGCAGCGGACCGGGTGCGAATCCGCCGGCTACGGGCGGGCGTTGACCCCGCCGTCAATGTACACCGGCTGGCCGCTGGGGTAGTCGCAGTGGGGCGAGGACAGATAGACCAGCATCGCCGCCAGATCCCGGGGGTGGCCCTTGCGGCGCAACGGCGTGTAGCGCACCAGCAGCTCCTGACGCTGGGTTTCCAGGGGGATGTCATCCGCCGTGGTCCAGCCGGCGCCGATGGCGTTCACCCGTATCTCGCTGCGGCCCCATTCCACCGCCAGGGAACGGGTGAGGGAGAGGACGGCGGCCTGGGTGGCGCTGTACGCCGCGCAGTTGGGTATGCCCCGCTCGGCCAGGTTGGAGATGATATTGACGATGCGTCCGTACCGCTGGGCCAGCATCCGGGCGCCGGCGGCCTGGCAGAGCATAAAGGTGGCGCGGACATTGCGGGCGTGGAGTTCGTCCCACTCTGCCGGCGCAATGTCCAGGGCGGGTTGGGCGAAAAAGCTGCGGGCGTCGTTCACCAGGATGTCAACGCGGGGGTGGACGGCGGCAAAGGCGTCCAGGACGGCGGCGGCACCCTCCGGAGTGTCCCAGCGGCCGGCGTAGGCGTGGGTGTGGGCAGCGGCCGGGGGGCCGGCAGCAGCGGCTACGGCCTCGCGGATGGCGGCGGCGGCGGCGGCCGAGCGGGCCACGGCGAACACGCTGGCGCCGGCTTCGGCCAGGGCGGCGGCCAGGTGGGGCGTTTCGCGGCCGCCGGCGGAGGCGACGATGGCAGTCCGGCCGGCAAGGTTGTATTCGGCGGGCAAAGTCATTGCGGCTATGGCTCCAGGCGGGTACGGCTCCCGGCGGCGGCAGTTCCGGTCGGCGTGGGCGGCGGCTACGGCTCCAGCGGGGCCACGGGGGCATAGCCGGTGGGAGCGATGCCGGCGGCCAGGCCGGCGCCGTCCAGGATGAACATTTCGCCGGTCATATAGTCGGAGGCGTCGGACGCCAGAAAGACGGCAATCGGCCCCAGGTCATCGGGCTTGCCCAGCTTGCCCGTGGGCAGAAAGTCGCCGGACTGGGGCAGCGTGCGGTTGATTTCGGCGCCGGGGTCAATGGTGGGAATAAAGCCGGGAACGATGCTGTTGGCGGTAATGCCGTAGCGGGCCAGGCTGAAGGACAGCACCCGCGTCAGCTGGATGACGCCGCCCTTGGAAGCGCAGTACATATAGATGTCGCGCCCGCCGCGCAGCCCGAAACCGGAGGCCACATTGACGATCTTGCCCTTGCCGGCGTCGGCCATAGGTTTGGCGGCGGCGCGGGCGCAGTAGAAGGCGCCGGACAGGTTCACCGACATTGCGGTTTCCCATTCGTCATCGGTGATTTCCCAGATGGGCTTGAGCACATTGTCGGCGACCATAGCGGCGTTGTTGATGAGGACATCCACGCGGCCAAAGCGGGCCACGGCGGCGGCGATGAGGGCGTTGGCGTCATCGGAACGGGAGACATCGGTGGGGACAGCGATGGCGTCGCCGCCGGCGGCGATGACCTCGTCGCGGGCGGCCGCAATGGGGCCGGGGCGCCGGCCGGCAATGGCCAGGCGGGCGCCGGAACGGGCCAGGGCGCGGACCATCTCCAGGCCCAGGCCGGTGCCGCCGCCGGTGATGACCACGACCCGGCCGTCCAGGTTAAGGCTTTCAAGCATCGGAAACGGTTTCTCCTCCGCCGGTTTCTCCTGCGGGCGAATGCGGGCGTAGGGTAATGTCTCCGGCGGCGATGGTCAACAGCCGGCCGTCGGCCACGCGCAGCAGCAGGTTGCCCTGTTCGTCGACATCCTCGGCTACGCCGGTATGCGTAATGTCGTGGTGGGTTACGGCCACGCTGCGGCCCAGGGTGTCCAGCCAGCGGCGCCATTCGGGAACGGGGGAACGGCGGCGGCGCAAGTCCAGATACAGGGCGTCTAGATACTGCAAAATGCGGCGCAGCAGCTCGGCGCGGTCCACTTCGGCGGCGGCCAGCGCATTCAGGCTGCCGGCGGTGGCGGCGATTTCCGGGTCGGCGGATACATCCAGGGCAATGTTGACGCCGATGCCGACAATGGCGTAGTCAATGCGGGCGCCGGACAGGGCGCTTTCCGCCAGGATGCCGGCCACCTTGCGGTCGTCAACCATTATGTCGTTGGGCCACTTGATGGCGGGGTAGAGGCCGGCCACCCGGCGGACGGCGCGGGCCACGGCCACGCCGGCCAGGGGGTTGAGCAGGGGCAAGGCAGCGGCGTCGGGGCGAAAGAGCACAGAGCAGTACAGGTTGCCGGCGTCGGACACCCAGCGGCGCCCCAGGCGGCCCCGGCTGGCGGTTTGGGTTTCGGCAACCACTACGGCGCCCTCAGCGGCGCCGTCCCGCGCCCACCGGGCCGCATCGTCCATTGTGGACGGGGTGGACTGGTAGAAACGGACGCGGCGCCCGACGATGGCGGTATAGAGGCCGCTGCGGAGCATTTGGGCGACCACGCTGGCGGGCATAGGGCCGGAACCTTTATTGGAACCCTTGCTGGAATGCCGATCCGGCGGAACCCCTGGCCGGGAACTTTTAGCCGGGAACCTCTAGCCGGCGCCGGCGGCGGGCGGCAGCATCCCGGCCATCCGCCCCCGGCGGCGGTTTTCGCGGCGCAGGCCGGAGAGGGTCAGGGTGTTGGACTTGATGCGGTTGCAGGGGCCGCAGAGGAGGATGCGGTTGGAGATGTGGTTGAGGCCGCCGTCGGAGCGGGGCGTGTTGTGGTCCAGCTCTAGGTACAGGGGGTCGTCAAAGCGGCGGTCGCAGCCGCGGCAGACGGCGCCGTTCTGTTCCACCAGGATGGCAAACATCTGGTCGCGGGAGAGTTTGGGGCCGGGGGGTTCGGGGAAGCGGACACTGACTTTGAGGTTGGGGGCGGCAGTTTCGTTGTCGTCGCTACGCACCGGCGGGGCCTGGGAGTAAAAAACATTGCGCCCGCTGGGCAAGTGGCTGTTATCGTCGACGTCAAAGCCGATTTTGTCCAGCCGCTCCAGAATGGTCTCGTAGGCTTTGTCCCAGATGTCGATGCCGATCCATTTTCTGCCCAGCATTTCGGCGGCGATGGGCGTAGTAGCGCACCCGGCAAAAGGGTCAAGCACCCAATCGCCGGGGTTGCTGCTGGCGGCGATGATGCGCTCGTATAGTTTGAGCGGCTTCTGCGTCGGATAGCCGGTACGTTCCGTCCCCCGGCCGGACAAGTTCGGAATATCCGCCCACAGATTCGTTGCGGATTGGCCAGGCGGCAAATACCGTTTGCGATACGGGCGGCCGCTACTTGACCATACCAGCAATCCTTCCTGGTCCAGGGCTTCCAATTTGCTTCGGGTCATGCGCCAGCCCCATTCCGGTGTGTAGCCTTTGTATTCGTAGGCAAGATTCGGCCTGGGCCCCATAGATGCTGTCCGAATGATATGGTCAAGCCTGTACCTTCCCCGGTCGTCCTGATGACGATAGAAATTGGCTACGTAAGCCTCATCGTGGGGAACATAGACAGGATTCCATATTCGCCGGTTCGTTTTGGAATAGTACAGGATGATGTCCCTAACCTGCCCGAATCGCCTGGAGTCGTTGTGGGAGCTGGTGCGCTGCCAGGTAATTTCGCTGCGGAAATTATCCGGCCCAAAAATAGCGTCCATCAGGGCTTTCAGGTAGTGGCTGGCAGTAGGATCGCAGTGCAGATAAATACTGCCGTCATCGGTGAGGACGCGGCGCATTTCGGCCAGGCGGACGCCCATAAAGACGAGGAAGGCAGCCATATCCATTCCATAGCTGACCTTTGCCGCCTCTACAGCGATCCAAATGCCGGGCCAGTCGTCTTTGATCTGGTCCAGCCAATCGGGATGGACGTCCTTATCCCAGCGCCAGCGATCCTGGAAAGCGGCGCCGGCGGCCAGGCTGTCGGGGGTGGCGTGGAAGTCGCGGTTTTTGTTGAAGGGCGGGTCGGTGGCGATCAGCTGCACGGCGCCGGAGTTCATGCCGCGCAGGAAGGCCAGGTTGTCGCCGTGGTACAGGGTGCGGTTGGCGAAGTTGGGGGTGGGCATAATGGCTATCCGGCGGGTTGGGGTGGGGCCGGTTCCGCGTCATCGGTGCGTACCGGCGGCGCGGCACTGTAATAGACATCGCCGAAAGTGAGCAAGTGAGGCTGCGTCGAATCGGCACGTTGCACCGCCAGACCCTCCTGATGCAACCGATCCAGCACCATAGCGTGGGCTTGATCCCAAATGTCGATGCCGACCCACTGGCGGCCCAGTCGCTCCGCGGCAACGCAAGTGGTGGCGCACCCGGCAAACGGGTCAAGCACAATGTCGCCAGGATTGCTGGAAACGCCGATGATGCGCTCATACAAAGCCAGCGGTTTCTGCGTGGGCCAGTGGGCGCGTTCCGATGAAGTGTTAGGTATTCTGGTGATGTCCGTCCAGATGTTCTGGAGCGGTTTCCCCGCCGACTCGTCAAGATAAACTTTCAGGCCATCGGTGCGCGGGGCGCCGTCGCGCCTGGTGTGGATCCGGCCTTCCGCCCACCATTGTTCCAGCTGTTCCAGGGCGTAGCCCCACCCACGCGTTGGGCCGGGCGTCGTGCCGCGCCATTCAAATTTGCCGGAATCGCTGTCAATCCTGGGGGCGGTGAGGTTCTCCAGCTTGTACCGTCGTCCGTCGTCATCAATATGGCGGAACCTTTTCAGCTGCTGTTCACTGTACTTCTGTCCGTCGTATTCGTGAAAATGTCGGTTCCACACTGCTTGGCCGGATTTTGTGTAGAACAGGATAACGTCGGCGACGTTTCCGTAACGATTGGCCGTATTGTGGCTTTCCGTCCTTTGCCACACGATTTCATTGCGAAACTGCTGATGGCCAAAGACGGCATCCATCAGCGCTTTCAGATAGGCGGCGGCGGTCGGGTCGCAGTGCAGATAGACGCTGCCGTTGTCGCACAGCACGCGGCGCATTTCCAGCAGCCGCACCGCCATAAAGGCGAGGAATGCGGCCATATCGGGGCCGTAGGCCAGTTTGGCGGTTTCAACCACTGCGTCAACGGCCGGCCAGTCGTCCTTGATCTGGTCCAGCCAATCGGGGTGGACGTCTTGCTCCCAGCGCCAGCGATCCTGGAAGCCGGCGCCGGCGGACAGGCTGTCCGGGGTGGAGTGAAAATCGCGGTTCTTGTTGAATGGCGGGTCGGTGGCAATCAGCTGCACCGTGCCGCTGTTCATCCCGCGCAGGAAGGCCAGGTTGTCGCCGTGATACAGGGTGCGGTTGGCGAAGTTGGGGGTGGGGATAATAGTCGTCCCGCGCGCCGGGGCGGCTCCGGCCCTAGCTCCAGGGGGTTGGGGCGGCTCCGACTCCGGCTCCGGTTCCAGAGAGCAGAATGCGGCGAAGGACAGGCCGGCGGTGTATTCGGGGGGCAGCAGCTGCCACAGGATTTCCAGCAGCGGGCTTACGTCGTCCAGAGCAAGGCGCGCGGTAAAAGTGTCCATAGAAACTTCGTAGAACTTGCCGTACAGGCTTTCGGCGGCGCGCAAGCAGCGGAGGACGGCTACGTATTCCGACTTGGAGGGCATTTCGCGGCCCAGATCCCGGACGGCGTCTCTGATGTCATCGTGGTCGTAGTGTTCCCAGCCGCGCAGGGTGGCCACGGCTTTGGTCAGCTGGGTCACCGTGCCCCAGCCCTTTTCGCAGGCTTGGCGGAAGTCGTCCTCGGCCAGGTAGGCCGGGGCCTTCCGCCAGTATTCCCGCGCCAGGTTGAGATATTTCTGGATGCGGGCATCCCGCTGGTCCGGCGGCGCTTCCTGGTGGCGCATTTGGGGCGGCATCGGCAATCCCTCCGCATTGATAGCTAATCCAGTGTCCGGGACGATTTTAGCTCGCGGCGCGCCATTGGGCAAAGGACGCGCCGCCGGTGTATTCGGCCGGCAGCAGTTCCCACAGGATTTCCAGCAGCGAACGCACGTCGTCCAGAGCACCCTCCGCCTGGTCGCGGTTCATATGGACTTCATAGAAATTGCCGTGCAACTGCTCGGCAGAGCGGCGGGCGCGGATGATTACCGCCGCCTGCTCCGGCATCTCGTAAGCCAGCCCCCGGATGGCATCCCGTATCGCTTCGTGGCCGTAATGTTCCCAGCTTCGCAGGGTGGCGACGGCTTTGGTTAGCTGGGCGACGGCGCCCCAGCCCTTTTCGCCGGCCTGGCACAGGTCGCCTTCGGCCAGGTAGGCCGGGGCTTTTGTCCAGTATTCCCTGGCCTGGGCGATATGCTTGCGGATGCGGGCGTCCCGGCGGGCGGGGGCTTCGGGGCGGCGGGTACGGGGCGGCATAAGCGTTGACCTCTCTGCTGCCGGGCTGCCTAGCTATCGGGCTGCCAAACTGCCGGGCTACCAGCCGTGTTCGTAGCGGTCTTGCAGCGTTTCCGGCAGGCGGCTGACGGGGATGCGTTCCTGCAACATAGTGTCGCGGTCGCGGACGGTTACGGCGTGGTCGTCCAGCGTGTCAAAGTCCACAGTGACGCAGTAGGGGGTGCCGATTTCGTCCTGGCGGCGGTAGCGGCGGCCGATGCTCTGGGCATCGTCAAACTGGCAGGCGAAGCGGCGGCGCAGCAGGTCGTACACGCTGCGGGCGGTAGGCGTCAGGCGGGCGTTGCGGCTCAAGGGCAGCACGGCCACGGTGACGGGAGCCAGGGCGCGGTGCAGATGCAGCACAGTGCGGGTGTCCTTGCCGTCCGGTTCCTCGTCGTAGCTGTCCAGCCAGAAGGCCAGGGTGGCGCGGTCCACGCCGCCGGAGGGTTCAATGACATAAGGCAGGTAGCGCTCGCGGGTGTCCTCGTCAAAATAGGTCAAGTCCTCGCCGCTGTATTCGGTATGCCGCCGCAGGTCGAAATCGGCGCGGTTGGCGATGCCCTCCAGTTCGCCCCAGCCCCAGGGGAAGCGGTACTCAATGTCGTAGGTGGCTTTGGCGTAGTGGGCCAGTTCGTCGCCGCCGTGTTCCCGCAGGCGCAGGTTTTCGGGCCGGATGCCGTAGCGGACATACCAGTCAAAGCGGTCTTTGACCCACTGCTGTAGCCACTCGTCATCGGCGCCGGGCTTGACGAAGAACTCCACTTCCATCTGCTCGAACTCGCGGGTGCGGAAGGTGAAGTTGCCGGGGGTGATTTCGTTGCGGAAGGCTTTGCCGATCTGCCCGATGCCGAAGGGCAGCTTTTTGCGGGTGGCCACGCGCACGTTTTCAAAGTTGACAAAGATGCCCTGGGCGGTTTCGGGGCGCAGGAAAACTTCGGCGGAGGAGTCCTCCACGGGGCCCATAAAGGTGCGGAACATCAGGTTGAAGCGGCGGGGCGCGGTGAAGTCGCCGCCGCATTCGGGGCAATTGGCGCCCTCCAGCTGGTCCTGCCGGAAGCGGCGGTGGCAGCGGCGGCACTCTACCAGCGGGTCGGAGAAATTCTCCACATGGCCACTGGCCTGCCAGACGCGGGGGTGCATCAGGATGGCGGCGTCCAGGCCGACTACGTCGTCGCGCCCGGTGACCACGGCGCGCCACCAGGCTTCCTTGACATTGCGTTTGAGTTCCACGCCCAGGGGGCCGTAGTCCCAGGTGGAACCCAGGCCGCCGTACACTTCGCTGGACTGGAACACAAACCCGCGGCGTTTGGAGAGGGAGAGGATTTTGTCCATATCGGCATAGGGCAGTGTGCGGGGCATAGCGGCACCTCGTGAGCAGCTGGGCAGGCTGGTGGGATTGGCCCGCTATGATAGCACAGGGGCCGGCGGGCGGGCGGCGGCCACCGGCCGGGCATTGACGCCCGGCTGTCCAGGGCAACGGCCCGGCGGTCAGCCGCCGGGCATATTTCAACGCCGATGAGGGATTAGAGCACTGCCGGCGTTAGATCGGTCAGCGCAAAATCGCCGCCCTTGAACAGCAGGGGGACGCGGCGAGTTGACGCCAGCGCGTAGGCGAAAGTGTCGCCGAAGTTGAGCCGGGCCGGATGGCGGCCTTTGCCGTAGCGGCGGCAAGCGGCGGCCGCCGCCCAGAGCTGGACTTCATCCAGAGGAACCAGCTGGATGAATGGCCTGGCCAGAAACTCCACAGCCGATTGATAAACGACATCGCTTTTGCCCATCGCGACCGTCAAAAGCTCAACGGCGGTGGCGGTGGACACCAGAACTTGCCCGTCGTTGAGCATAGCGTTCAGGAACACGGCCCTTTCCGGTTCATCGTTCAGGATTGCGATTATGGCCGAGGTATCCGCCGCCATCATATGGGCAACCCGTTTTCGTCGTATAGTTCATCCTGCCATACTTTGGATGGCGGGTTGGCATCGTCAAACGGGTGCAACGCACGATTTCGCCGGCCTATTTCGGCCCAGTATTCCATCTCCGCCGCGATTTCCGCAGGCGTGGGCTTGTAGGGCGGGGGCGCTTTCGCCTCCAGGTCGTCCAGGGCCATTTTGAGCACCTGTTCGCACGCATCGGGGCCGGCGTAACCGAGGCGGATAGACAGCCTGGCAATGCGGGCGGCGGTTTCGGGTTTGAGGGTGGTGTCCATAGTTTTCACCCTTGGCTTGGGGGGGCAGCAGGGGTAGGTTTGGAGAAATACTGTGCTGAAAGTCAGGGGGGATGCGGCCGCCTCTCTGCGGCCTGTTCCTTGCTATCGCCTATCAGAACTGCCCGGCGGCGCGGGCAACCCACCCGGCGGCAACGCGGCCGCAACATAATCAACGCCGCCGCACCGCCGCAGCCGATGCTAACGGCCGGTGGCCCCCGGGCCGCCCTGAAACATACCGCTGTAGCCCTGTGTAGCAAGTTCGCTCAACCGCTCCACCAGCAAGGTGCAGATAGTCATCCCCGCTTTCAGCCGGATGCGCCACGGGCCGAGGTTGAAAATCTCCAGCGTAATCCGATTGTCGAACCCCGGGTCAATCTTCGGGGCGGTGATATGCACCCCTATGCCCAGTCTGGCCAGCCGGCTTCTGCCCTCTACCCGGCCCGACAGATGCCAGGGCAAGCGGATGGTTTCCAGCGTTTGCCCGATAGCGAAACGGCCGGGCCGGAATTCCCAGCCGTCGGATATGTCCCTTTCCTCCGAATAACCTCTCAGCAAGCGGGAAACGTCCAGCTGGCCTCGGTATCAAGGATAGTCCCTCGGATGGGTTCGCTGCTCTGCAATAGCAGTGGAGCGTCCAGCCGGAGGTCAACCGAAGCCGGCTGAATGCGGCCGCTGTCGGGTTCAAAGGGCGTAATGCCGAGTTCCCCGGAGGCGACCGCATCCCTGATTTCGCGGTTTGACAGCAGCATAGCGTGGCCTGCTTTGGTTGACTGCCCGGAATGTCCGCGGCCGGGACGAATGCGCCGGATTACTCGAACAGCAGTCCGGGAAGCCGGTCCTCCGGAATGCGCCAGGTGGTGGCGCCGTCGTTGCCCACCGGCAGGGCAACCAGGGCCAGGTTGCGCACCCGCCCCACATACCGTCCCGGCACATACGCATAGTCTTTGCCCAGGGTGTGGGTCGGAACCCACGCCGAATAGCGGTCATCGCCGTCATTCACCACGACCGCCGCTTCGTGCCCCAACGGGTGTAGTCCCACGCAATCCGGGGCCAGCCTGATTTTGATGTAAGTGCCTTCCTCCCATTTGGCGACCGGATGCGTCATTTTGTCCTCCTTGCGATGTGCGGTGGGCGCGAGCCTACACCGGGCGGGGATTGCCCGTCAACTGAAACCCGCGGCACCTGCAGGGCTATCGCATATGGATTTTGGTGAATTGGGACAGGATGCTGATGAGATAGCCATCGTCCCAACCCGCCCGCTTCAGCTTGCCGCGCATTGAACCTTTGCTCGCCTCCAACCGCGCCAAATTCAACGCCAGCTTCCGCAGCAGCGCCAGGTTCTCCGCGCAATGCCCCTTCCGGTTCCGCGCCTGATCCTCGTGGCAGGTCACATCCAATACCCAGTGCAGCCGATTCTCAATCCCCCAATGACCCCGCACAATGTAGTTGAACCGTTCCGCCGTGCACGCTTCGCTCAGCAGATAGTAGCGGTCTTGTTCGCTCTCGGCCCCGTTCTGCCGCCGGATAGCAGTCACTTTGCCCACAGCAGACAAACCCGGCCACTGATGCGTTTCTTGCAGCCAAGCCACATCGGAACTGACGCTGGCAATGCGGGTTTCAATACGCCCGTGTCCTTTGCTGATTTGGACATCCTGGGCCAGGGGCGTGGCCGGGTCGTCCAGAAACAGCTGTACGTCATCCCGCAGACTGCCCTGATTGCCTTTCAGAGCCAAGGCATAGTCGCCGCCTTGCTCAATCACCTGCTGCGCCACTTGACGCTGGCAATGCATAGCATCAGCAGTAACTACTTTGCCGCGCAGAGTCAGCATTTCCAGCAGCCTGGGCAAGGCCGTAATCTCGTTAGATTTGTCATCCACAGCCAATTGCCCCAACACCAGCCGCTGTTCCTCAGCCCAGGCGCTGACCAGATGCAGCGGGGAGAGTTGCTCGGCGCGGTCGTAAGAGCGGCGCAAGGTTTTCCCGTCCACCGCCAGTATGCCTTCGCTGCCTTCGGCGAACTGCCGCATAAAGCCGATGAACCACTGCTGGAAAGTGGCGGGATCCAGCATCCCCAGGAGGCGGGAGAAAGTATCGTGGCTGGGGATGCCGTGGTCCAGTTTGAGGAAGGATTGGAGGAGTTCCCGTTTGGCGTGGCCGAAGAGTTCCATATCGGTGCAGGTCTGGCCGCCGCAAAGCATAGTGCAGAAGGCGATGACCAGGATGTCGTGGAGGGAATGGCGGCGGGCGTTGCTGGCGCGGGGGTCGTCCAGGGCGCTGAACAGGTCGGCGGACTCGGTCATGGCGGCGTCACCTCTGCTTCTGCTTCTACTTCGCTTCACGCCAGGCGGCGTTGGCCGCTATCATACCGGACGCCGCAAAATCCATATGCGATAGCCCTGCGCCCTCGGTAGCGTTTCCTTTCAGGTGGTTTGGTTGGGCAGGCCCTGCTTTTGCAGCAACGCCAGCAGGTTGTGCTCCGTCCACACCGTCCCCAACTGCTCCCACCGCCGCAACTCCCGATTGCGCCGCTCTAATCGCGACGTCGTCCGATGTTCCGCCGCGCCCATTCCCCACCTTCCGCCAGACTAGTCGCGTCCAACGGCCGCCGCGCCGACGCAAACCCCACGACCCCAATGTTCCGCCGATACTCCCACAGCAGGTGAAGCAGGGACAACTGATGCGGCGCATCCCAGCCGTACACTAGCTCAATCCCCGCCGCGATGGCCCCATCCCCATCACTGCCAAATGCGCCGGACGCTGTGCCCCCTGCTGCCAAGCCCGGTCAATCACTTCCGCCCAAGAACCAAAAGCCCCCAACGCCGTCCCCGCAACAGCAGCGCGGATTACCTTCAGTCAGTTCGGTTCCCCGCTACGGGTTCGCGTCCACAAACCGTCCAGTTCCAGCGTTCCGCCCGGCGGCAGCTCCGGCACGGCCAAAGGCGCCTTCCGCAGCCACTGGCCGACGGTACTCTTGACTCAGCCCACCCGGTTTCCGGCGTGAGCGTAGCTCAATCAGGCGCGCGGCCAGGCTGATGGCGATGTCACGGTTTTTTGGAAAACCGCTGGTGGCGCATTTTATCGCCCAGCAGCGTCATGCCGCCGGCCATGCGACGGCATTGCCCGCAGCGGAACACAGGGATCTGCACACGAACTTCGCCGTAGCCGGTGGCAATGGCGCGGGCGTAGCGATGGTGGCGATGCATGGCCAGGCGGCAATGGTCGCAAAGAGGCTGGTAGTCGTCCAGGGCTTGTTGGAGGGCGGCTTGCAGTTGGGCGGGGATTTGGCGTTCCAGCTGGGTTTCCAGGTGGTGTAGCAGTCCCATAGCGGCGCATCTCCAGTGTAGGGGTAGGGCGAGCATTGTACTCCCATTTTATAACCAAACCACCTAAAAAGAAACGCTACCCGCGCCCTCGCGCGTACCCACTTTGGGTTGGCCGCTTGCCGCAGCCGACGACTCCGGCACAACAACTGACCCGTGGACTATGTGGCGCAGCTCAAGGGCAATGTCCGCATCCAAACCGCCGACGGCTATAGGGGTTGCGATAGGGCCGCCCCTGCAGAATGCCGCAATGCCATTCCCTGCTCCGACTACAAGGAGGCGCGCCAGCTATGCTGCCCCGTCAAGCTACACCCCTGATTGCCCTGCTGGCCCTGGCTTTGATACTGATGGCGCCGCTGGCCTTGGCCTGCGGGCCGGCCGCGTCGCCCACACCAGGCGACGCGCCGTGGACGCAAGACAATACGCCGCCGGTCGCGGCCGATCCGACCGCCACTGCCCCCGCTACCCCTATGCCGGAACCACCCCCTACGCCGGAACCGGGCGTTGTCCCAAGGCTGGGATATGTAGCGTACCGTGTACCGGCTGGCTGAGCAGCAGCAGAGCCGGGGCATCGGCGCCAGCGGCGCTGATGCCGGTCCGCAGCTGCCGGAGCGTATCTATGTCCATGTTACGGCTTGGACGAGCGAGGTGGACGACCTGGAGCGGGTGCTCCGGGGCAACAGCGCTACCGACAGCAGCGTAATTAAAGACAGCATAGCCAGCGCAGTGGAATCCCAAACGCCATCGACCCTACTGCCGGACATCACCCGTCATCCGACTTTCCGGCACGCTTTCACCGGCGACATCTACCCCAATATGGAACAAAGCCTCAACAAGTCACTCACGATATACGCCGGCGGCGTGTTCGCTGCGGCTGAGACTGCACGCGATATTATGGGTAACCAGTATTTCCCGGATATTCCGGGAAATATCATCGTCAAAATCGAGCTTGACGCTCCCGAAAATTATGCGCCGGTTCGTGATTTTCTGGCAGCCAATGATGCTTTCCCCCATGATATAAAGCCAATTGCCTCTTGATTTTACGCAGGAGTGCCGGTGGCGATTATGGACGAATTGCACTCATACCAGAGGGGGCGTTACATTGATCACTACTCTCGGTATTACTATTAGGAGCTACCCCGGCGTCATCGGCGCCCACTCCGAAAGCTTGGCCAGTAGCGCCAGACCGCCGACAAGGAGCTAGAACTCATGGCGCGCTGGCTTGGGATTCCAGCAGTATCGCCAGCGGATGCCGCCATAGCAGTACTTTCGCGATGGCAAGCAGTATTTTGCCCTGGATCAGGGGGCGGCAACTACTACAGCGCGGCTGGCGTATGCCCGGCGGGGCTATTGCTAACTTGCTGTTTGCTGCTGCTGGGGCGGCGGGCGTCGTGTCAGTTCCGGCGGCGGGTGTGTTCGTAGGGGCAGCCGGGGCTGCCGCGGTTGGGCATGGAGTACTATCTGGCCACGCCGGAGCCACCGCCCGGATGGTTCGGCTTGCCCACCACCTGAAAAAGTAGATACCGGCGGAGGCCGGTGGAGCTCGCGCGTACCCACTTTGGGTTGGCTGCTTGCCACAGCCGGCGACTCCGGGTAAGTATATCGTTCCGATGGTGCGGTGGCGGTGACCCTAGGTAGGGATTTCTGAAAGTCGGATACCGGATTCATTGATTATGAAATCAGCTCTGAAAAGCGAATCAACACCCTATTTCCGCCACTTGACAGCCATTTTGCGCAATCGGGATTCTACCTGAGCCCGGCCCGAAAGCCAGTGCCCTCCGGCGTCAAAGCGCAACGCGGAAAACCAAAAAGGCTGGCGCACAGCCACGCCAGCCTTGACACGCCGCAACCGTCCGCAACCAACAGTCGCCGGCCCAAAAGCCTCTGGCTACGCCGCTACTGTTAGGCTGCCATCAGCCGACGACTGCCACGCCGATGCTCGCTGCAACTCCAGCAACCCCATGGCCTGCCGCATTATCGCCGTCAGCAATACCCGGGACCGCACCTTCGCCAAGCCACGATAACAGTGCCGCTCCAGAGCCGACGATCCCTTCCACACCGAATACATCCGCTCCACGCCGCCCCGCATCCCGCTGTAATCCAGCCACTCCCGGCTACCCCGCCGGCACGGATAGCCGAACAGTCGGACATTCGCCTGCTGGTCCACCCACACCTCATTGTCCTTTACTTGATAGCCCTTAACGCTGCGCCTCACCTTGCGCCGGAGGCAGTTCCCGCCACCGACCAAGCATTCGTCCGACAACCGATAGACATAGCAACCCGTATCCGCATCGGTACGGACATACTCCAGCGGCGTCCCGTCCGAACAGGTGGGAACCCCGTCGCCGGTATAAACGCCGTAATGCAACTCGCCCGCCTTCAAATCCCGCTTGTGCAGCACGGGCGCAACGCCCAGATCCAGCAACCGGGCATAATTACTCCCGGAATCGTAGCCTCGGTCGCCCGCGCAAACCGTCGGACCGAACCAAGCGTAGTCCACTGCGCCCCGGTCAATCAGCTTCTGCAACAACGGTGAGTCGTTCCTACTGCCGGTCGTAACCACAATAGCAATCGGCAGCTCCGTTCCCATGTCGCACAGCCTGTGCGCCTGGTAGCAGAATACCCACTGCTTGCCGCCGGAGGCACTGGCCTGGCTCTTGCGCGTACCAGGACGCCTCCGGGTCGCTGGTCTCCTCCGGTCGGATCCGACGCCGCCACCGGCCACCATTGCCGGCGGCTACAGCCTGCCGCCGTTCCACTTCATCCTCCTCGGCATAGCCGGCCAGTTCCACATCGGAAACCAGCCGCACGCGCTGGTTTGGGTTGGCATGAGTTGGCACCGTAGTGGAATCCACGGCTATGACCGTTCCGAAATCGGGACACGCGCTCTTAATCCGGTCAGTCAAATCAACGAAAAGTTCCGCCAGCGCATCGGGGTTGGCAGCGAGCTGCTTATAACCATTGGCGCTAGTTAGTGTCAGAGGGTGAATTGGGCAATAGACAGCTGAACGGGTCCCTGCGCATCCGGTTCTAGTCCATGCCATTGCGCCAGTATGTTAAACCCCGCCACCGCATACGCCAAATGCGCCTCAAAACCCGCCTCCCCGATGACGCTGCTCCTTGAAACCCCACTTCACACTCAGCATTGAAAGCGCCGTCTCCACTTTCATCCCCACATTCCACTGCCCACGCCGGCAAATCATCACATTGGCCGGGCCGCCGGCCGCCCGGTGAAACCCCCAGTCCGCCAGCACAATCATCCGACCATCGTACCGTCGCAGCAGCGGATGAAAAGTCTGGTCGTGAACATTGGCCCCAGCGCAGTCCCAAGCGCAAATCAGCCGAACCGCTTCACTGCCGCGCAGAACTTGCCGCCGGCGAGCCAGCGCTGATTGGAAATGCCCTTGCGTCCGATTTGTCCGGCGCGGCGTCCATCCCGGATGGGATGGCGCAGCTCAACGCCGTAACTGTCGGCAATGCCCATCAGAGTAGGGGCGACCGGGAAGCGCCCGGTCCAGTAGCGTTGGGTGTGCCAGCGGCGGAACCGGCGGGAGCGTTCCGGCAATTGGGGGAACAACTGTCCGTAGTTGTCGCGGAGCCAGGGTAGAAAGCGCGCTGCCGGATCTTTTGCAGTGAGGCCTTTGACGGCGTAGAGGATGCCGATGGTTATGACTTCGCTGATGGATAGGATGGCCTGGGAGTGGTGGGGCGCGTCGGGGATGGCATTATCTACTTTGCAAAAGATTTGCGGCGCTAAAATTGGTGATGTTCACGGTGTCTGGTTCCTCCTGTGGGATGTGTGTAGCACACAGGATGCCGGATGCCGTGGGCATTTTCC
The DNA here is from genome assembly GCA_965203195.1 of Dehalococcoidia bacterium. Taxonomy (GTDB): domain Bacteria; phylum Chloroflexota; class Dehalococcoidia; order Lucifugimonadales; family UBA3495; genus Bin87. The sequence continues at coordinate 499,309 of OZ241860.1, forward strand.
ACCCGCACTCTAACTAGCGCCAAAGGTTTATACACCTCACAGAAAACCTGCTGGGACGGGATCTTGCCCTCAAAGCCGCACACGGCGCGTAGCGCCGGATTGTTGCGCAAGTGCCGGATCAGCGCCGCTACGCTGGGCACGGCCACATCAGGATGGGCTACCAGTACAGAGCCCGCACAATGGCCTTGCGGCGGTAAGCTGGCCGGTCCATAACCCTGCCCTTCGCCGTCTTGGGCTTGCGCGGAAAGAGGCTAGCCACCAGCCATGCGATGTCAATCAATGCCAAGGCCGCGCAGGCATCTACCAAATCGCCGCCGCCGTCGGCTTGTGCATTTTTCTGCCGTGCTATACTATCGCAAACAATCATCTTGGATTTCGTGGTCCCGGGTGTGCAACCGAGGCCGTCGGAAGCGCCAACTCCGGCGGTCTCACTCTATTCCAACGCGTCTGACCAAGCAGTCAGAACGCTTGGATAATCATACTATATCAATGTATCCATAGCAATGGATTTGAGGTAATTCACTCAAGTTTCACGGGGTATATATGCCCCATTTCGCCTTCGGGAACTGGCGCGACAGGCCTTGTCAGCAAGGTAACCATAGTGGTATGGTAAAAACCAGCAGGCTTTGGCCTGGCCGCCACGCCCCCGAAAGAATGGAACCATGGCTTATGTCAAGATTGACGGCTTTCTGTGCGAACGTTGTTCCCACCACTGGATCCCCAAGCAGCCGGGCTTGCCGGAGCCTAAGGTCGGCCCCAGGTGCAAGAGTTACCAGTGGAACTCGCCCCGGATGCGCCCGCCCAAGGCCGCCCCCTACTGCAACGACCCGGCCCTGGCTCGCAGGTCGACACGGCCGGGGCAGACATCGGCGGCTACTGCAAGCTAACCCGTCATTATTTCTTTGCTATACTCCCTTGAACTGACAGTTCCGTCCGACTCTGGCGATGTTGCGCAACGCCCGCCCGATTGCGGGCCGCTTCATCCAGCGTATAACATCGCGGAACGCCTCGCACTCCCGCCATGGAGGGTGAAACCACAAGCGAAACCCAATCCTCGCTCTTGACGCTTAATGTGGGAGGCGTCAAAAAATCATGCCCTGAAGCGAGAGGCCAATTTCTGACGATTCGCCGCCCGGCAAAGCCAGCAGCGGGATTCCGGCCCCAATCCCGGAAGCGCACCCGGAACCAGCCTGGAAACTGGGCCATCGGCAACGCCGCCCGGCCGGTTGACCGAAGCACAACGCTCTGCTATTTATTATCCCCGCCCAATTCGGAGGTATGACGAAATGCCCGTGGACCACCACGCGCTCCGCGGCCACCCAAGGCCAACTCCTAACTGAAACTACCCGGTGTTAGCCCGCAATACCGCCTAGCCGTTGCCTACGAATGCGGGCAACCAGCCGCGCCGGCGGCCAAAATCCACAACCCGGGGGCTATAATGGCCATCAAAAACTTCCCGGATGTCATTGACGCCATCCGCGCTTCCTCCGACAGCGCAGCCGAGCAAGGCCGCCGTTTCGAGGAACTGACCAAGGCCTTCCTGCAACAGGATCCACTGTACGCCAGCCAGTTCGCCCAGGTCTGGAGCTGGGGCGAGTGGACGGGCAACCAGGGCCGGCATGACACCGGCATCGACCTGGTAGCCGAAAACACCGATGACGGCAAATTCACTGCCATCCAGTGCAAGTTTTACTCCCCGAACCACCAAATCGCCAAGCCGGACATCGACACCTTCCTCAGCGCCTCCGGCACCATCGTTTTCTCCCGCCGCATACTGGTCAGCACCACCGACCGCTGGAGCCAAAACGCCGAGGACACCCTCAAAGACCAGAGGATTCCCGTGGCCCGCATCGGCATGGACGCCTTTGCGAAATCGTCCATCGACTGGTCGCAGTACGACATTGGACAGCCGGCGAAAATGACGCCGGGCGCGCCCAAAGCGCCGCGCCCCCACCAGCAGGAAGCCATCGCCGCCGTTCTGGAAAAGTTCCGGACCCACGACCGCGGCCAGCTGATTATGGCCTGCGGCGCCGGCAAAACCTATACCGCCCTACAGATCGCCGAACAGCAGGTTCCCGCCGGCGGGACAATACTGTTCCTGGCGCCGTCCATTACGCTGGTATCGCAGTCCTTGCGGGAGTGGGGCAATGACGCCTCCGTGCCCATGCGGTTCCACGCCGTCTGCTCCGACGCCAAGGTCGGCAAGACGCGCGCCAGCGATGACAGCAGCGAAATCGCCGCCCACGACCTGGTCAGCCCGGCCACCACCGACCCGGAAACCCTGGCCGCCAATGTCGGCAAGGCCCGGACCACGGAACATCGCACCGTCATTTTCAGCACCTACCAGTCCCTGGATGTGGTCATCGCCGCCCAGCGGCAGGGTTTGGGCGCAATTGACCTGATCATCTGCGACGAAGCCCACCGCACCACCGGGGTAACGCTGGCCGATACGGACGAATCCGAATTCACCAAAGTCCACCGCAACGAGCACATCCGGGCCGACAAACGGCTTTATATGACGGCCACGCCGCGCATCTTTCACCCCGACAGCAAGTCCAAAGCCAAAGACGCCAATGCCCTGCTGACTTCAATGGACGACCAGTCCATCTACGGGCCGGAGTTCTATCGCCTCAGCTTCGGGGACGCCGTGGAGCAAGACCTGCTCTGCGACTACCGCGTCCTGATTTTCGGCGTCAGCGAGGATGCCGTGGCGCGCAATGTGCAGGGCATCCTGGCCAGCGATGACAACACGCTCAACCTGGACGACGCCGCCAAAATCGTGGCCAGCTGGAACGCCATCGCCAAGCAAAAAAGCGACTACGAAGATTTCGGCGACGACCCCGAACCCATGCGCCGCGTGGTGGCTTTCGCCAGCCGTATCAACCAGTCGGAGCAGTTCACCGCCACTTTCAACGCCACCGTCACCGAGTACGCGCGCAATCAGAACATTGACCTTGGCCTCAACTACCTGTCGGAGCACGTGGACGGCCGGCAGAACGCCCTGGTACGCGCCAACCGGCTGGAATGGCTCAAGGACGCCGGCGCCGGGGACGAGTGCCACATCCTCTCCAACGCCCGCTGCCTCAGCGAGGGCGTGGACGTGCCGGCCCTGGACGCCGTGCTGTTCCTCACGCCCCGCAGCTCGCAGATTGATGTGGTGCAGGCCGTGGGGCGGGCCATGCGGAAAGCGCCGGGCAAGAAGTACGGCTATATCATCATTCCCATTGCCGTGAAAGCCGACGGCAACTATGCCCGGTCCATCCGGGACAGCCGCTACCGCGCTACCTGGCAGGTGTTGCAGGCCCTGAAATCCCACGATGAGGATTTCTACGACACCATCAACCAGTCCGACTTGCAGCAGGGCAAGAAAATCTCGGTGGCAATCTTTGACCCGCCCGGCGGCCCGCCGCAGCCGCCGGTGGAGCCGACCATTCGCGAACCGCAGCCCATACAAATGCCGCTGCCCGGCGCCGCGATTGAGGAAATCCGCAACGCCGTCTATGCCCGCATCGTGGACAGCCTGGCGGACAAGCATTATTACCGGCGCTGGGCCGAGGAAGTCAGCCGCATCAACGAGCAGTACGAAACCCGCATTGACGCCCTGCTGGACACCGACAACCCCGAACTGCAAGCCGAGTTCCAGGCTTTCCTGGGCTCCCTGCAACGGGACCTGAACGACGGCATTACCCGGCAGCACGCCGTCAGTATGCTGGCGCAGCATCTGATTACCAAGCCCATTTTTGACGCCCTCTTTGCCGATTACCGGTTCACCGCCGCCAACCCGGTGTCCCAGGCGATGGAGCGGATGACCAGCCGGCTGGAACTGGAACACGGCGCCGCCAGTGAAACCAGGGAACTGGAAGGCTTCTACAAAAGCGTCCAGCGCCGCATCCGCTATGTGGAGAAAGCCGAGGACAAGCAGCGCATCATCGCCGACCTTTACGAGGACTTTTTCAAGGCGGCCCTGCCCAAAGCGGCAGCGTCCCTGGGCATCGTGTACACCCCGGTTGAGGCAGTGGATTACATCATCCGCTCCGTTGAGGACATCCTGCAACAGGAGTTCGGCGCCTCCGTGAGCGATGAGGGCATCCACATCCTGGATCCCTTTACCGGCACGGGCACTTTCATCCAGCGGCTGCTGGCCAGCGGGCTGCTCCGGCCGGCTGACCTGGCGCGCAAATATACGCAGGAACTGCACGCCAACGAGTTCATCCTGCTGGCGTATTACATCGCCGCCATCAACATTGAAACCACCTACCACGAGCTGGCCGGCGCGGCGCAGTACACGCCCTTTGAGGGCATTGTGCTGACCGACACTTTTGAGAGCGCCGAGTACGGCCCGGTGCCGGCGCTGTCCGCCGACTTTACCCGTCACAACAACGCCCGGCTGGAACGCCAGCAAAAGCAGGACATTCGCGTCATCATCGGCAATCCGCCCTGGTCCATTGGGCAGCAGAGTGAAAATGATGACAACAAAAACCGGGTGTACGAAACCCTGCGCCAGCGCATCAGCGACACTTATGCCGCGCGGGCGGCCGGCAAAAACCAGCGCAGCCTGTACGACACCTACATACAAGGCATCCGGTGGGCCTCCGACCGCATTGCGGACAGCCCCGATGGTGGCATAGTGGCATTCATCACCAACGGGGGCTTCATTGATAGCGACGGCGGCGACGGGCTCCGCAAATGCCTGGTTCAGGAATTCACCAAGGTCTATTGCTACAATCTGCGCGGGAACGCCCGCACTTCCGGTGAACTCCGCCGGCGCGAAAAGGACAATGTGTTCGGCGGCGGTACGCAAACCCGGGTCACTATCATCATTCTGGTGAAAAAGCCGGGCGCAACGTGCGACGGCGTAGTCCATTACCGGGACATCGGCGACTACCTGTCGCGGGAGGCCAAGCTGGAAATCCTGGCTGATTCCAGTCTTGCCACTACCGAGTGGGAAACCATCGTCCCCAATGAACATGGCGACTGGATTAACCAGCGCTCCGCCGGATTCCAGGATCTGTTTCCCCTGTACGGCGAGGGCGGCGTTTTCAATCGCAACATCCCTGGGATTGTAACGGGACGCGATCCTTGGTGTTACAATTTCAGCGAAAGCAAAACTGTTCGGAACTCGGAGGCAATGGTCGCGTTTTACAACAGCCAGGTCAATGTCGCCGAACCCGACACTGATCCGGCCAAGTTCAGCTGGACGGGAGATCTGCTCCGCAAAGCGCGCAGCGGAGTTGTACTCGCTTACGAACCGGAACGGGTATTCACCGGAGTATTTCGCCCGTTTTGCAAGCAGAGCGTGTACTTCGAAAGGAATTTCAACGAGCGTGGCGTGCGCCAGTATCCGGTTTATCCGGCCAAGGACGCCGACAACTTGGGCATAGCGGTCAGCGAAAAGTCCCGGAACTCGCTGATTTCCTGCCTGATGACCGACGTCCTGCCCAACTATTCTTTGTTGGGCGGCACCAGCCAGTACTTGCCGCGCTGGACTTACCGGGAGGGGAATCTGCTCAGCAAAGACCCGGCGGAGCATTACGACCGGGTGAGCAACATCAGCGCCGCCGCCCTGGCCAAGTTCCGCCGTCATTACGCCGATGACGGCATCAGCGAGGACGACCTGTTCTATTACGCTTACGGCGTCCTGCACCATCAGGGCTACCGGCAGCAGTACGCCGCCGACCTGTCCAGGCAGGCGGCGCGCATCCCGCTGGCCGGCGCGGCGGACGGCTTCCGCAAGTTCGCGCTGGCCGGGCAAGCGCTGGCCGACCTGCATCTGAACTACGAAACCGCCGAACCATACCCGCTGACCGAAACCTGGGCCGCCGGCGCCAACCCCGAGGGGCCGGATTTCTACCGGGTCAGCAAAATGCGCTTGGGCAAGCGGGGCAAGGCGGACGACCGCAGCGTCATCATCTACAACGGCAGCATCACGCTGTCCGGCATCCCGGAGGAGGCCTGGGAGTACCGCATCGGCCAGTACCCGGCGCTGCGCTGGCTGTTGGAACGCTACCAGGTGAAAACGGACAAAGACAGCGGCATTGTCAATGACCCCAACGACTGGCGCCTGGAGCAGGGCAACCCGCGCTACATCGTGGATTTGGTGAAGCGGGTTACGACGGTCAGCGTTAAGACGATGGAGATAGTGCGGCTGCTGCCGGCTCTGCCCGGCCCGGTCGGCGCGGAGGCATCAGCGGACAAGTCAACCTTCCGGCAACTTGCCGAAGATCTGGAACAGAGATCTGTATATGTTTCCAACACCCACTGGATAGTCACAAATCCGGCGTACCGGAAGGTTGTCAAGATGGGCGATGCGGTGGTGCCCTGGATTCTGGAACGCCTGGAGAGGCATCCGAACTGCTGGCTGCCCGCCCTCCGCAGCATTACCGGCGTCGACCCGGCGGCGCAAGGAAAGATTCGCGAGGTGATAGCGGAGTGGCTGGAGTGGGGTAAGCGCAATGGCTACGCCTAACCACGCGACGCATCTGATCCGAATTTTCCCCAACCTGCGGGAAGGAGAGTACGAAGTTATCTGCCCGCCATCGGACCAGTACAATTGCATCGCCTATGCGGCCGGAGATACCAGCTAGCACTGGGAAGACGACAATCCAAACAGTTACTGGCATCCCGATGCCAAGCGGGGGCCGACCACCGCTGATCTGGCCGTCCTTTTCAGGAAGCTGGGATTTAAAAAATGCGGCGGCCCGCGCCTGGAGCCAAAATATCAAAAAGTCGCGCTCTACGGCAAGCAAAGGTTATGGACTCACGCCGCGCTGCAAACGTCAAACGGTCGTTGGCGCAGCAAGCTGGGCAAGGAAGGAGAGCTCATCGAGCATGGAACGCCTGATGATCTAATTGGAGATGAATACGGCGCCCGTATATGTATATGCGGAAACTGATACCGTAGACGGCGGGTGCTTTGACGACGCGCCCGGACGGATGGCGCCGGCGGCGAAAACGAGGCCGGGGCGGATGCGTATCCGCCCCGGCCTCGTCGCTGCCCGGAGGTTCCTTTTCCGAAGGCCCCTTTTCCGGAGACGCCTTTCCCGGCGGCTACCGCCAGCAATCCCGGCGGCCGCCTCCACCGGCATATTACGGGCAGTCTGCTCAATACCCGCAACCTAGCCAGGCTGGCTAGGGTGCCAGAAGGCGCGGGCTACTGCCGTTGCCCGCAACATCCATGCCTGGTACTTCAGCGCCGAGTACTGGCGGGAGGTGCCAAAGTCCCACCAGTCCGCGTTCCACCCGGCATAAATGCCGGTGGAGCCGGTCGGAGCCTGCAACTCCCGCGTGGTCTTGCTCGCGCCACCGTCGCCACGGGATTGGCCGGTAGTTTGGGTGTCCCAATAGCTGTCGGTGACGAATATGAAATGCCGATTGCCAATCAGACCGCCCACATCGCTATTGCCAGTTACACGGCCGGTGGCGTAACTGCCGGCAATAGCGCTGTCGCTGCGACTGGAACCGACCAAGCCACCAACATAACTGCCTTCGCCGGTCACCGCGCCGGAATCGTAGCTGTCGGCAATTGTCCCCTGATTGCTCCCAACTAAACCGCTGACGCTGCCTCCGCCGCTGGACACGTTCCCCCTGCTGTAACCGGCCAGCCCCCCAATTCCGCTGTTGCCGGAAACGCTGCCGCCATTGCTGCCCACCAGCCCGCCGACCCAACCTTTGCCCGACACCCTGATCTCGGTCAGCCGCCTATTGCGAATGCCGGCATCCTCTCCGGTAGCCCGGAACAGCCCGCTGTGGTCAGCTTCCGCCCAGCGGATGAACAGATTGGCATTCGTATGCCCGTTGCCGTCAAAAACGGCGTTGTACCGGAACCGCGTCTCCGGATCGCCGACAGGCAGCCAGCCCGCGCCTTCGTTCCAGTGAGCATCGCCGGCGCCGGGGTCACCGCTGCCGTCGGTGTCAAAGTCCAGGTCGGCCGTAGTCAGGTAAGTCCAGTTCGACCAGCCGGCTGCGTTGCCAAAGCGATGCCCAACGCTGGCCGCAATGAAGTCGTATTGCACGCCCGGTTCCAAATCGGAAAGGGTCTGGGCGGTTTGCCCCCGGTTGACCACATCGTGAAAAGCGAACACGTCCAGCCATTCCCGCCGGTCTTCCGCCTGCACCGCCTGGAAGGTTTCCATATTCACCCAGCCGATGCGGTAATACGCCGCGTCCGCCACCGCATCCCACCTCACCACCGCCTAGCCGGGAGTATCGCCGTTTGCCGCCCGGACATTAGCCGGCGCTACCGTCCCTGCTGCCCCTGCCCCTGCGCCCCGTTCGGGGAAGGCACCAGACTCAATCCGATAACGGCCGCCAGAACCACAGCCAGGCCCAATCCCAAGACTATCGCTTTCATCGTTGCCATTCCTCACTGGCGAAATTGCCGCGCTGAAACCGTCGCCGCGCGGCTGCCGGCCCTATGGCGGACAGGGCGCAATATACACCATTTCCGGCGCGATGAGGCCGAAATCCACACTCGCGGAAATCACCACGAAAGTGAAGAAATTCGCAATGTGATCCATGGGATCCCGAGTTTTGAATAACCTTACGCGGCACCCTCCACCTGGCGCCGCTCTGTGATAATATACAGCCATGACTACCCAAGCCAACTTGCCCGATTTTGTGGCCGTGGACTTCTACTGCGGCGCCGGCGGCGGCGCCCGCAGGCTGATTGACGCCGGCGGGTACGTAATCGCCGGCATCGACAAGGACGCCGCCTGCCGCGAAACCTACCAGCGCAACAACCGGAACCGCTTCCTGGACCACGCTGGACCGGAGTTCATCCTAAAGGATATGTTCCCGCGCTCGGCCGAATACCCGGACGGCGAACAGGACGAAATCCGGGACGAGCTGCGCGAACTGGTGGCACGCCGCCGAGCTCAATGCGACAATGCGCCGCCGTTGCTTTTCGCCGTTTGCGCGCCGTGCCAATCGTTCACCAAGTTCGTCCAGCCCAATATGATGGCAGGTAGAATCGCCGGCAGGAAGCGGGACCGCGACCTGCTCGCTCAAGCCGTCGTCTTTATCCGGGAATTCAGGCCCGACATGGTACTGTCGGAAAATGTAGCCGGCATCGAGCGCGGCGTGCACGGCCCGGTTTGGAAAAACTTCCAAAATGAGTTGCGCAACTTGGGATACCGGGTAGGCGCCGCCGAGGTCAATGCATCCCGTTTCGCCGTCCCGCAACGCCGCCGCCGCGCCATTATAATGGCCACCAAAACCACCCGGTCGGAGCGGGCCAGCATGGACTTGCCCGTTCCTCCCGGATCCGATAACAAGCCCCCGACGACCAAAGAAATCATAGGCAAGCTCCCTCCTCTGCCCGCCGGCGGACGGGACGGAAACATCCCGAACCATCAGCGCCGGAACCTGTCCGACATCAACCGCCGCCGCCTTCAAGCCGTGGCTCCAGGCGAGCCTAACTTCGGATTCTCCGATGAGCTGGCACTGCCCTGCCACCGCCGCCTGGACATTAAAGGCAAACGCGGATTCGGCGACGTTTATACCCGCGTCCACCCGTACCGGCCGGCGCCGACCATCACCACCCGCTTTCACAGCGTATCCAACGGGCGTTTCGGCCACTACGAACAGGACCGCGGGCTTTCCTTGCATGAAGGCGCCCTCCTACAGTCGTTCCCGCCGGACTACGAATTCCATGCCGAAGGAATGGACACCGTAGCACGGATGATAGGCAACGCGGTTCCCCCCAAACTGGCCGAGCAACTCGCTAGGCCGTGTTGATATTTCAGCGTAGCCGGATGAGGTCCGCCGCAAAATGCCAAACCCCCAAGTAGCGCCGGATCAACTTCTCAGACCTGGTGAACACCCGCCGATAGCACTTCGCTTTGCCAATAAAGCACTCCACCAATGACGCTCCCTGTACAGGTCCGGGTCGTGCAGGGTTACTACCTTCCGGTTGAAATGCCCCGGCACACAGCTGTCATCCCAACTCCGCAATGCACTCCCTCAGCCACTGGGCATCGTACCCCTTGTCCGCAATCACATACTCGCCGGCGTAGCCGGACAGAACGCTTCGGCCTGGGCAATATCATTCTCCTGGCCTCCCGTCAGGATAAAATGCAAAGGATTGCCCAGCCCGTCCACTGTGATGTGCACCTTGGTACTGAACCTGCCCGACTGCGCCCTAATGCCTGGGAGTCCCGACCGCCCACTTTGTAGGGGCGCCAGCGGCGTCTGGATGGGCGCGAACGATGGCATTGTCAATGATACCGCCAAGCGCGGTAGCGTTTCGTTTCAGGTGGTTTGGTTGATCAGCTCCTGCCCCGTCGCCAAATGACGCAACCATTGCGATAACGCCTCACGCACCAGATATGAAGTCCGAGCCGGGCCGTTGCTTTGAGAGGAGTTTTGCCGGCGGCTTTGCCTGGACAGCCGCCGCACCGCCCAAAAATACGCCGGCATGGCCCAGGATTTCCGCGCCAGCGCCTGGGAGCATCTGGACAAAGGCGACCTGCCCCAGGCGTCCAACAAAGCTTGGGGCCTGGTAGCTGAAACTGTCAAAGCCATCAGCGCCCACTATGGCGGCATCATCCACTCCCACCGCGCCATTGCCGAAGTGGTCGGAGAACTGGCCCGGCTGGCCGGCAGCGCCGGCGATACGCAAACCCGGGTCTGGATCAACGCCGCCTTTCTGTCCGCCCGTGGCCTCCATACCAACTTCTACGAAAACGAAATGCCAGAGGAGCAAGTCCAAGACGGCATCGTCACTTGCGAGCAGCTCTCCCAGCGGCTCTACGAACTGTTCTACCCCGCCGGCCACAGCCCCTAGACGCCCCCTTGCCCCCGGCCCGACGGCCCGCCCGCCCCCATTGCCGGCGCTTGCCCGCTTATTGTACTATTCTGCCCTAACCGCATATCATGGCGGCGCACCCGGCCGCGCCGTGCGCTTACGGAGCCATATTACGATGCTGAACCCCAACCGCCGCCTACCCGCTTCTGCCCCCCCCCCCCCCCCCCCCCCCGCAACAGGGGTGGCAAAATGACGCCCCGCGCCGCTGCGCGGACGGCCGCCCGCGCCACCACTGCCGCCACCACCCCCCGCATCGCCGCCCTGGCCCTCCTCCTCGCCGCCATCCTGCTGGCCGGCGGGATGCTGGCCGGGCCCACGCCGCCGGCCGCCGCCACTGCCCTGGCCGTCAGCGCAATCGCCATCCAGTCCTCCGCCGGCACGGATACGCAGTATCACACCGGCGAGGACATCATCATCCGCGTCACCTTCGGCGCCGAAACCATCACCGCCCACTCCAGCGCCACCATTACCATCAACGTGGGCGGTACCAGCCGCACCGCCTCCGCCCCTGACCTGCCTTCGGGCGGTACTAACACCTATGTGGACTTCACCTACACGGTGGCCGACGACGACGCAGACGCCAACGGCATTACCGTGGCCGCCGGCGCTCTGGGCGGCAGTTACTCCCACACCGACGCTCATCCCACCATCACTTTTACTCAAACCGTGGCCGCCTCGGCATCCCACCGGGTAAATGTCGATGTCACCGACTACGACACCGACAGCGACGGGCTGATTGAAATTAAAAGCCTGGCCCAACTGAACGCCATCCGCTGGGATTTGAACGGCGACGGAGATCCGACCGCCGCCAACGCGGCCGACTACGCCGCCGCCTTTCCGGGCCGCTCGGAAGCCCACGGCTGCCCCGACACCGACGACACTGGCACCGACCCCGGCCCCTGCCTGGGCTACGAACTCGCCGCCAACCTGGACTTTGACACCGACGGCGACGGCGCAACCCACACCAACGGCACGGGCGATGACGACGATGCCTACTACACCACCACCACCGGAACCGGCGCCGGCTGGAACCCCATCGGCGGGGCCGATGAAACCACGCACCAGACCTTTACCACCACTTTCGAGGGCAACAACCACACCATATCAAACCTGTACATCAACCTGGACACCAACACTACCAGCACCGCTACCTTTGTGGGCCTGTTCGCCGACATTGCCGGCGGCGGCACGGTGCGCAATGTGGGCCTGGTGAACCCCTATGTCAGCAACACGCGGAGCGGCTACGCCCTTTTCACCCGCACCGGCGCCCTGGCCGGACGCAACAATTCCGGCTCCACGGTGAGCGGCGTCGCGGTCGCCGGCGGCTCCGTCACCGGCACCAAGAACGGCGGGAGCGGAAATGATGCTAACCTGGTGGGCTGTCTGATTGGCTACAACGGAGGCACGGTGACGACAAGTCACGCCAGCTGCGCCGCCACTGCCACCGGGTCGTATTTCGGTGGCGACCTCGCCGGCGGCCTGGTCGGGCGGAGCGACAGCGCGATTCGGGACAGCTATGCTACGGGAGATATCAGCGCCGACCGTTCGGCGGGCGGACTGGTTGGAGCGGTGCTCTCCAATGGCGCCAGCACAACCGGCAGTTACGCCACCGGCGTCGTATCCGCCAGCGGCGGCGGCGGCCAGGCGAATGCCGGTGGCCTGGTGGGCACCACGGTCGGGTCCGTAACCGGCAGTTACGCCACCGGCGCCGTATCCGCCAGCGGGAACGATGTCTGGGCCGGCGGCCTGGCGGGGAATGTGTCCTCCCGGCCCGTGACCACCAGCTACGCCACCGGCGCCGTATCCGGCAGCGGCACCGGCACCGTCCACATAGGCGGCCTGGCGGGCCGGCTCAGCGCTAGTGTCAGCGCCAGCGCCACTTACGCCACCGGCGCGGTATCCGTCAGCGGCGGCGGCACCAAGTTAGTGGGCGGCCTGGTGGGCCGACTCGGCGAATCTGCCAGCGTCACCGCCAGCTACGCCACGGGCGCCACATCCGGCAACAACGCTCTGGTCGGCTCTGTCGGCGCCAGCGTCACGGTAGCCAACAGTTACTGGGACTCTACTGTTAACCCGGGGGTGGGCAGCGCCGGCGGCGGTAGCGGCCAGACCACCGCCAACCTGCAAATGCCTACGGAGTACGGCTCCGGCATTTACTCGACCTGGAATGTGGGCAACAATGACCCGTGGCACTTCGGCAGCAGTTCCCAGTATCCGATACTAAAGTTCGGCCACGATGCGTTGAGCGTGGCGCGGCAAATCGCGCAGCAGACTTCCCCGCCGCCCACTCCGATGGACTACGATGACGACAACGACAACCTGATTGACATCACCACCCTGTCCCAGCTGGACGCCGTCCGCCACGACCTGAACGGGGACGGGCGCAGCGCCACCGGGGACGGCGCCGTCAGCTACGCCGCCGCCTTTCCCGCCCTGACGAAAGGCATGGGCTGCCCGGCCACCTGCGCAGGCTACGAGCTGATGGAGGACCTGGACTTTGACACCGACGGGGACGGCAGCCACAGCAGCGGCACAATCGACGCCGACGATGCCGCCACCTACTTCGACGTGGACGACAGCGACGACAGCGACGGCGTCACCGGCTGGACGCCCATCGGCGGGCATAGCAGCGCGGCATCGCCCTACACCGCCATTTTTGAGGGCAACGGAAACACCATTGACAACCTCTACATCAGCCTGTCCACCAGCGCCGCCACTGCCGGCCGGTACGTCGGCCTGTTCGCCGGCATCGGCGCGGCCAATGCCCCCGGCGCGGTGCGGAATGTGGGCCTGGTGAATCCCTATGTCGCCAACACGCGCACCGCCGCCAGCGGCATGACCTATGTCTATACCGGGGCGCTGGCCGGCAGCAACAGCGCCGCCGGCACGATCAACGGCGCTTATGTCTCCGGCGGCTCCGTTGCCGCTACCCAGAACACCTCCACGACTTTCGTTTCCAACAACGCCGGCTGTCTGCTGGGCTACAACCTGGGCGCCGTGAACGACAGCTACGCCGACGCCTGCGCCGCCAGCGCCACGGGCAACGCCACCGGCATCGCCCGGGACTACGCCGGCGGCCTGGCCGGGCAGAGCGAAGGCGCTACGCAGCGCAGCTATGCTACGGGGACGGTGATGGCCGACAATTACGCCGGCGGCCTGTTCGGGGCCATGGCCGGCGGGGGCACGGCCACGGCCAGCTACGCCACCGGCGCCGCCACCGCCAGCGTTTCCGGCGGCCGGGCCGGCGGTCTGGTGGGAGAGCTGAGCAATGCCAACACGGCCGTGATTGCCTGCTTCGCCAAGGGCGCCGCCACCGCCAACGGCGGCAACGCCGACGCCGGCGGACTGGTGGGCGGCGCCATATCCGGCTCGGCGGTGCGCGCCGCCTACGCCACCGGCGCGGTGGTCGCCAGTGGCAGCGGCATCAACAACGCCGGCGGGCTGGTGGGCGCCCTCGACGGCTCCGGCACCAACGTCCACGTCGCCTACGCCATCGGCGCGGTGGACGCCAGCGGCGGCAGCACCAACAACGAAGGCGGGCTGGTGGGCAACATCACCAACAGCGCCACGGTGACCAACAGCCATTGGAACATCACCGTCAATATGTTCACGGCCGAGTCCAATGTCAGCAAAACCACCGCCCAGCTGCGAATGCCCACGGACTACCCCGGTTCCACGGAGACCACGGCCACTTTCTACCGCTGGAATGTGGACCTGGACAATGCCGATGGCGACAACAGCCCCATTTCCGGCGGCGACGACCCGTGGGATTTCGGCGCCAGCGGCGACTACCCGGTACTGAGCTACGGCGGCATCAGCCTGGCCGCCCAGGACCGCACGCCGGTGGACTACGACGCCGACAACGACGGCCTCATTGACATCGACAGCCTGGCGCGCCTCAACGCCGTCCGCTACGACCTGGACGGCAACGGCGTTCACTCCGACACGGCCTACAACGCCGTGTTTGTGAACCGCGACCGCAGCGCCGCCGGGCTGATGGGCTGCCCCCTGGCCGACCACGATGACGATGAGATGACGCCGGAGCAGGCCCACTGCACCGGCTACGAACTGGTGGCGGATTTGACCTTTGACACTGACGCCAGCGGCGGCATCGCCGCCGGCGATGATTACTGGAACAGCGGCGCGGGCTGGGTTCCTATTGGCGATGGCAACGCCGATTACAGCGGCGTCTTTGAGGGCAACCGCCGCACCATCGACTACCTGTTGATCAACATTAGCGGCGGCGGCGCCACTGTGCCGCTCCGCGTCGGGCTGTTCGGACAACTGGGTAGCGCCGGCGTCATCAGAGGCGTGGGCCTGACCAATGCCAGTGTGAGCCGGGCGGCGGCTCCTAACGGCGGCATCTACGCCGGCGCCCTGGTGGGGAACAACTATGGCGCGGTAACCGCCAGCAGCGCCGCCGGCAGCGTATCGGCCGCCGCCCCCTCCACCGCCTCCAGCAACTCCTACGCCGGCGGGCTGGTGGGGCAGAACGGCACCGGCGGCGCCATCAACGCCAGCTGGGCCAATGTCGCCGTGGCCGTCAACGCCCCCATGGTCCGGGCCGGCGGGCTGGCGGGCGACAGCTACGGCGGCAAGATCGTCGCCAGCCACGCTATGGGCGCCGTAACCGTCACCGACAGCAATGGCGCCAATGCCGGCGGGCTGGTCGGGCGCATTCAGGATAACGTACTTCGCACCCCCGATGTCCTGAGCGTCATTGACGCCAGCTACGCCACCGGCGCCGTCAGCGGCAGCGGAACCGGCACGCGCACGCTGGCCGGCCTGGTCGCCAGCAGCACCAACGCCGCCCGGGTCACCAACAGCTACTACGACAACACCGCCGCCGGCACCACCCTGACCGCCAGCGCCGGCGGCGGCGAGGGCAAGACCACCGCCGAACTGCAAAGCATCACCGGGTACGACGCCGGCAGCATTTACGAAAACTGGAACGTAGACGTGGACGGCGTAACCGGCAACGATGACCCGTGGCACTTCGGCACGGCCAGCCAGTACCCCACGCTGAAGTACGGCGGCTTCTCCCCGGCGGCGCAGGGTTCCAGCGGCACGGACTACGATACCGACAGCGACGGCCTCATTGAAATCACCACCCTGGCCCAGCTGGACGCCATCCGCCTGGACCTGGACGGCGACGGGCGCCCCACGACCCGCATTCTCGACTACCTGTCCGCCTTCCCCTTGGGCGATGTGGGCAGCGACGCCGAAATGGGCGCCGCCGGGCGCATGGGCTGCGCCTATGACGACGACAACGACCCGGCCACCGACCCGGCGCTGGCGTGCATCGGCTACGAGCTGATGAACGACTTGGACTTTGACACCAACGACAGCGGCGCCACCCACACCGCCGGCGTGGGCGACTCCGGCGATGACTACTACAACGGCGGCGTGGGCTGGCAGCCCATCGGCGGCCACGACGCCAACGCCCAACCCTACACCGCCATTTTGGACGGCAACGGCAACGACATTGAGAACCTGTTCATCAACCTGGACACCTCTGCCGATACGGACGGCAGATTCGTGGGCCTGTTCGCCAACATCAGCAGCGCCGGCGCAGTTCGCAACCTGGGCCTGGTGAACCCCTACCTCAAAAATATGCGCAGCGGCGACGGCCGCTTCATTTACTACGGCGCCCTGGCCGGACACAGCGACGGCGCCGTGAGCCGCGTTTCGGTTCGCGGCGGCCAGGTTGCCGGCGGCCAGACCAACGCGGGAAGCAACAGCAACTATGTCGGCTGTCTGCTGGGCCGGAGCCAGGGGGGAACCGTCAGCGACAGCTACGCCACCTGCGCCGCCACGGCCGCCGGGGGCGGTCGGGGCGTGGTGGGCGGCCTGGTGGGGTACAACCGGGGCGGCGCGGTGCTCCGCAGCTATGCGGAGGGCGCGGTGTCGTCCGACTATCAGGCGGGCGGCCTGGTGGGATTTTCGGGCCGGAGTACCGGCCGGATCAGCGACAGCTACGCCACCGGCGCGGTCGCCATCACCGGGCATGGCGAGGCCGGCGGGCTGGTGGGATTCAACAACGCCGGCGCCGATATTGTGGACAGCTACGCCACCGGCGCGGTGTCCAGCAGCGGCAGCGGCTCCGGGGCCACCAATACGAACGACGCCGGCGGTCTGGTGGGGGAAATGACCAGTCCCGGCTCCACCCTGACCGGCAGCTACGCCACCGGCGCGGTGTCCACCACCGGCAACTACAACGCGGTGGGCGGTCTGGCGGGGTTTGTGGGGGATGGCGCCACGGTTACGGGCAGCTACGCCACCGGCGCGGTCACGGTCGCCGCCGCCGCCAGCAGCAACAACAGTCTGGGCGGCCTGGTGGGGCGGCTGACCGGGGCGACCACGGGCCTGGGGGCCAGCTACGCCACCGGCGCGGTGTCCGGCGGCGGCGGCGGAACCAACAATCTGGGCGGCCTGGTGGGGCTGATCAACAGAAGCAATCCCCAGATCCGCGCCGCCTACACCACCGGCGCGGTGTCCGCCAGCGGCACCGGAACCAACCGTCTGGGCGGCCTGGTGGGCTATGCCGACACCTCGGTCAGCAATTACCCCCGAATCGCCGCCAGCTACGCCGCCGGCGCGGTGTCCACCACGGGCAGCGGCAGCAACACTCTGGGCGGCCTGGTGGGCGCCGTGGCCACCACCGCCCGCCCCGTTTTCACCAACGTCTATTGGGACACGGAGGCTACCGGACAGGCCACCAGCGCCGATCTGGCCGGCGGCGCCGCCCAGACCACGGACGCGCTGCAAGGCCTCACCGACTACACCGACATTTACTCGGCCTGGAACATCGACGCGGACAATGCGGATAGCGACAACAACCTCGCTACCAACGTAGATGACCCGTGGGACTTCGGCGCTGACAGCGAGTACCCGGCGCTGATTTACGGCGCCCTTGCCGCCACCGCCCAGGGCCGGACAATAGTTGACTATGATGATGACAACGACGGCCTGATTGACATCACCACGCTGGCGCAGCTGGACGCGGTGCGGTACGACCTGAACGGGGACGGGGCTCCCGCTTCCCACGCGTCGCGCTACCGCAGCGCCTTCCCCAACCGGGACGGCAGCGCCGCCGGCCGGATGGGCTGCCCGCTCACCGACCACGACAGCAACGCCGACACCCCCGACCAGGCTACCTGCACGGGGTACGAGCTGCGGAATGACCTGGACTTTGACACCGACGGGGACGGCAGCACCCACACCGGGGGCGCGGGCGACGACGGCGATGATTACAACAACGGCGGCGCCGGCTGGAATCCCATCGGAACCACATCCACCACTGCCTCCCACACCCTGACTTTCTCCGGCACTTTCCGGGGCAACGGGCATACTATCGACAACCTGTTCATCAACCGGACTCTCGATAGCACTCATGCCGTAGGGCTGTTCGGGCGAACCGACGCCAAAGGCAGAATTGAAACCCTGGGCCTCACCAACGCATTTGTTGGCACCAATGCCGGCTTTATCGGCATCCTGGTCGGTTCCCATTCCGGCACCATCATCGGCTGTTATGTCACGGGCAAGGCTCAAAACCGAACATCGGTTATCGGTGGAATGGTTGGCTTGCTTAACGGCCATTTCGCCACCTCCGGCCCCAGTCCCGGCGCCATTATCGCCTCCTACTCTACCGCCGAAGTTCAGCTGACTGTAACCACCCCCGCTATAAGAGGCATATTGGCCGGCCAGTCTAACGCCGGCTCCATCTCGTACAGCTACGGCGCCGGCCGCACGTACGGCACCGGCACCCCGGGGCAATTAGTTGGCATAGTCATTACCGCTGGCGGTATCCCGGCGCCTGCGATCACGGACAGCTACTGGGACCGCCAAACTACAGGCACCACAGGAGGCAAGACCACCGTCGAGTTGCAGAGCCCCGCCGGCTACACCGGCATTTACCAGAACTGGAACCGCAACCTGGACGATGACACTGCTACCGGCGACGCCCAGGGCCGGGATGACCCGTGGGATATTCGCTTGGGGCATTACCCGGTGCTGAAGTACGGCAACTTTGATGTGGATAAGCAGCGTCCGTTGCAGGCTACGGTGGGCGCCGATGTGCAGGTCTATTCGGGGCAGACGGTTACGGTGGAGGGCAGCGGGCGCGCGTTGGGCGGCGCCACGCTGGGCGCCACGCCCTACCGCTGGACGGTGACCGACCCCGACAGCCTTGACCCCGCAACCTTGACTCTTTCCGGGCAGGATACCGCGCGGCTGACCTTTACGGCGCCCACCGGCCTGACGGAGAACCAGGCGCTGGTGTTCCGTCTGACCGTAACCGGAACGGTGGGCGGCCGGACGGCCACGGTGTTTGACGAGGTTACGGTCAATGTAGTTGCGGTGCGCCCCAACCAGCTGCTGTCCCTGTCGCTGACCGATGCGGAGGGCGATGCCGTGAGCCTGGCCCCATCCTTCCTCAGCCTGCGCTACGACTACGGGGCCAGCGTAGCCAACCAAATCGCCAGCGTCACGGTAACGCCCCGCGTCCTGTCCGGCTCCACGATGACCCTCAACGGCCAGGCCGTAACCAGCGGCGCCGAAGTAGAAGTTCCGCTGAAGTACCGCGGCAACCAAATCACCATCATAGTGACGCCGCCGGAGCCGGAGCCGTCCGAAACGATGGACGGCGAAACCGCCGACGGCGAAACCACCGATGAAACGGCGGCGGAGACGCCCTGCTCGGTGGAGAACAATGGGGAGAAGCCATGCACTTACACGGTGACGGTGAACCGCGCCGTACCGCCTCGCCTGGCTTTCGTCCCCCGCAGCCTAACTATAGATGAAGGCGGCACGGGCACTTACACGGTGGAGCTGGACACCCGCATCCTCACCGGCGCCGTAACGGTAGCCATCGCCAGCGACAACCCGGCGGTTACGGTATCGCCTACGGAAGTGACTCTCAGGCCCCTGGATATGGCGCCGCGCACCATCACCGTAACCGCCGCGTCCGACGCCGACCGGAACGACGAAACCGCCACCCTGACGCACACGGCCAACGGCGCCCACTACTACGACGTAATCGCCACCGTCGGCGTAAAGGTGAACGACACCACCGCCCCGCCGCCGGCGCCCGACCCGGCCCTGTCGGTGTCGGCCACAGCATTGCGCCTGGCCGAGGGCGGCAGCGCTGCCTACACCGTAGCCCTGGCCACGCGCCCCGACGACAATGTAACCGTAACCATCGCCAGCGACAACGCCGATGTAACCACATCGCCGGAGACGCTGTCCTTCACCACGGCCAACTGGTCGACGGCGCAGCGGGTCACGGTCAGCGCGGCGTCCGACGGCGACACCGCCAACGACACTGCCACGCTGACGCACACCGCCTCCGGCGGAGGCTACAACAACGCCCCGGCGGTATCGGTAGCAGTGTCAGTAACCGACGACGACGCGGCGGGCCTGGCCATCACCCCCACCGTATTGAACCTGATTGAGAACGGCATCAGCGCCTTCATTGTATCGCTGACCGCCCAGCCCTCGGCCAATGTCACCGTAGCCATTGCCAGCGACAACCCCGATGTCACCGTGCGCCCGACAGCGCTAACCTTCACGCCATCCAACTGGGACACGCCGCAAGCGGTGCTGGTCATTACCCGCGCCGACGCCGGCGGCGGGGACGAGCTGGCCACGCTGCGGATGACAGCGCAAGGCGGCGGCTACGCCGGCCAAACCGGCCAGGTGCTGGCCTCCGTGGACGACACGCTGGCGCCGCTGCCGGTTAATGCGGATGCCCCGGCCGGCGTAAGCGTCTATGGGCCGCCGGGAACTGCGGCCCGCGCCACCGTATCTCCGCCGGCAGCAGACACGCCCACGGTAGCCACCGGCGCCGGCTTCGGCATCGGGCCGGCTGTGGCGGTATCGGCATCCGATGCGCCGGACGATGGGCTGGAAATCTGCCTGCCCGTATCCGACGACCTGCGCGCCGAAGCGGGTTCCGCCCTGATCCTGACGCTGCTGCGCTACGCCGCCGGCGCTTGGACGGAGCTGCCCGGCGCCCGCGACCTGGGCGACCGAGTGTGCGCCGCCGGCGTAACGGGCCAGGCCGCTTACGCAACGGCCTACGCCCTGCGCCCCGGCACAGTGCTGGACCTGGCAGCGTCCGTAGGCGCGGATCCGGGGACGATAGCCCTCTCCTGGACGCCCCCGGCGGCCGGCACAGCGCAGGTAGCGGTAGTAGTCAACGTCGCCGATGACACCGACTACTGCCTGGACACGCTGCCCGGCCTGGACGCGTCCACCTACACCTGCGCCGACCGCAGGGCGGGGCAAACCTATGTGGCCCTGCTCATCGTCCTGCTGCCGGATGGGGGCTACACCCTGGCCAACATCGTCCGGTTTGACTTGCCAGCGGCGGTCGGGCAGTAGTTCCGCCGGCCCGGCCTTATATCCGGGCTTCGGAACGACCAAGAAGGCGGCCCGCCGACGGGGGATTTACCCTAGGCGGCAGGCCGCCAGTCGGTGTCCAGTTTAGCGCTATCCCGGATACGTCTCACGCGCCCGCGCCGCCGCCACAACTTTATCGGTGTCGTAGCCCCGAGCCGCCAGCAGATGCTCCGCCGCAATGCCGTCCAGCAACGCCGCCGCTTTGACCGCACGCCCTAATCCGGCGTCGGTTGGACTCGCCGCAGCAGGTAGGCTTCGGACGCCATAATTTCGTCAATGCGCGCCGGGATGTTCTCAAAGGCGTCCGTGGCGGCGCGGATCAGGCGGCCCGACAGGTGGCCGCAGGCGTCGCTGCCCAGCAGCACCGCCAGGGCGGCGGCCCGTTCAATGGACGCGCCACCGCCAGAGGTGACCGCCACGCCCTTTTCGTAAAGTTCGGCATCGCCGGCGGCCAGCGCCATATCGCGGACTTCCTCCCACATACGGGTGTGGATGGAACCGGGGCTGATGGCGTTGACGGTTATGCCCGCGCCGGCCAGTTCCGCCGCCAGGTTTTCGGTCATATTGACGATGGCAGTCTTGGCGGCGTCGTAGGAAGTGTCGTTGGGGCCGCCCACGCCGGCCATATTGATGATGCGCCCACCGCCCTGTGCCAGCATATGGGGGATGGCGGCGCGGCAGCCGTAGAAAGCGCCCAGGATATGCACCGACAGGACATTGGCCCACCGCTCCGGGTCCAACGTCCAGAGGGGGCCGATTTCGCCGGCGTTGCCGGCGTTGTTCACCAGCACATCAATGCGCCCGTAGCTGTTGACGGTTTGGGCGACGGCGTTATCCACTGCGTGGCGCCGCGTTACATCGGCGACGACAGTACCTACCGGGCGTCCCGACCGGCGGGCGATTTCCCCGGCGGTGTCGTGGAGCTCGCGGGCGGTGCGCGCCGCCAGCATCAGCTGGGCTCCTTCGTCGGCGTAGGCGCGGGCGATGGCCTGGCCGATGCCGCGCCCGCCGCCAGTAATCAGGGCGACCCGCCCGTCCAGCGCTTTCCCTTTGCTCATATAGCTGCTCCCGGTGATACAATTTGCCCCATCTTACACGATGGAGGCACAGGTATGGACACGGTGTCTTTCACCAGCATGGCGGCCGGCACGCGGGCGGATTACGAGCTGCTGGCGCGGCTGGAGGCGGAATTCGCGGCCGGCGCTGGCGACCGGGCGCTGGCGCAGCTGCGGGGGCTGGCCGGGTCGCTGGCCGGGTATCGGGTGGACCGGCTGGAGCATTCGCTGCAATGCGCCACCCGCGCCTACCGGGACGATGCCGAGGAGGAGATGGTAGTGGCCGCCCTGCTGCACGACATTGGCGATTTGCTGTCGCCGCACAATCACAGCGAGCTGGCCGCCGCCGTGCTGCGCCCGTATGTGACGGAGCGCACTTACTGGATTATCCGCCAGCATGGGCTGTTCCAGAGTTACTACTACGCCCACCATTTTGGCGATGACCGCAACGCCCGCGACCGCTACCGGGAGCATCCCTGGTATCAGGATGCGGTAGATTTCTGCCACCGCTGGGACCAGGCGTCTTTTGACCCGGCGTATGAGTCGCTGCCGCTGGACTTTTTTGAGCCGATGGTGCGGCGGGTGTTCGCGCGGGAACCTTTCGCCCTGGCAGGCCGGGGCGGGGATGAATAGGGGCCGGGGCCTAGGCCGGGCAGGGGCGCAACGGCGGCTTGGCGCCGGGTTTTAGAACAGCCGCCAGTCGTCGCTGTCTCCAATGTCGATAACCTGCACTACCGGGTCGCCGTCGGCAACCGGGCTGCTGCGCCGGTGTGATTCTCCGTTGGCGGGGCTAAACCCAAAGGGCACATCCAGGGTTTCGAACCGGGGTTCCAATTTGGCCGGCTGGAACAGGCGGACAGTCCCCAGAATGGTGCGGGCATTGGGGTCGTAATCGCGTACCATGACATTTTTGGCGCGGTAAGTAATGGCGACGGACAATCTGTCGTCAGCATGGATGACTTTCACCCGCGTCTTGGGCGCCAAGAAGGAACCCAGAACTTCGTCGGTGTCCGGGTCTTTGATGCTCATCCCTTCAGGCTCGGTGATGTCAAAGCGCATACCGTGCCGTACGCCGTGATTGCGACCGATGTTCAGGGCAACCTGGCGGCTATTGATAACCTTCGCGACTTTGCCGCGGATTGGCTCAACTTGCGTCGTCATCTTCGGACCTCCGCGGAGGCAGCTGCGCTTGCCAGCGTTTTATAATCTCGTCCACGTCTTCCGAGATTATATCTCGCCAGTCTTCCAGCGCAAAGTTCCCCGTTTCCAGTTGCTCAGCAACGATGGCATGGATTATTTCCAGGCGCTGGTCGGGGCTTTGCTCGTTGTAGTGCCCAATACGGGTCAGCAGTCGTTCCAGGCTGCCATATAGATCAAGCACACGGCGGAAAGCCGTCCGCTCATAGGGACGCAAGGCTTTACGCGCTGCCTGGTGAGACGAATGTCTGCCGAACAGGTAAGAGCCAAATAAGCCCAAGAACAAAGAAAGGGTTTGCCAGAGGGCCAGCTCAACCGCAGACATCGGTTCACTGTCGGGCCGCAACGCCGCTGACACTATCATAGCGGTTGCCAGTGTGATGGCGCAAGCCACGATGACGATTGATATGGCCTTCATAATGCACCACACCCGGCGCGCCTTTGCCGCTTCGCCTACGACTGGGTCAGTTCCCGCACCGTTTCGGTCAGGGCAGGGAGGACTTTCTCCCAGTCGCCCACCACGCCGTAGCGGGCTTCTTTGAAAATGTTGGCGTCCGCATCCTTGTTGATGGCCACGATGGCTTTGGAGCCGCTACAGCCGGCCATATGCTGGCTGGCGCCGGAGATGGCCACGGTGATGTAGAGGTCGGGGGTGATGGTTTTGCCGGTCAGCCCGACCTGGTAGTTGGCCGGCACCCAGCCGGAGTCAACGGCGGCGCGGGACGCGCCCACGGCGCCGCCCAGCAGGCCGGCCAGCTCCTCCAGCTGCGCGAAAGGCTCCGGGCCGCCCAGCCCGCGGCCGCCGGAGACCACGATGCGGGCGTCCTCCAGCTTGATGCCCTCCGCTTCCTCTTTGACCACATCAAGCAGGCGGGTGCGGGCGGCGGACGGGTCAATATCCACCGGAAAGGCTACTACCTGCCCCTGCCGCGCGGCGTCGGCGTCCAGGGGTTCGTAGGTTTTGGGGCGGATGGCGGCAATCTGGGGGGTGCGGGTGCAGCTGACCACGGCGACGGCGCTGCCGCCATAGACGGGGCGGTTGGCGAGCAGGCGTCCGGTGGCGGCGTCCGCCGATACTTCCAGGCAATCCTGCGCCAGCCCTACGCCCAGCCGGAAAGCGAGGCGGGGCGCCAGCTCCCGGCCTTCGTTGTTGCGGGCAATGAGGATGATGTTGGGGTTGGCTTCGGCGGCCAGCGCCTGCATGGCGGCGAGGTACAGGTCGGGGTGGTAATTGGACAGGGCGGGGGCGGTTACGGCGTAGGCGGTGTCGGCGCCGTGGGCGATGGCCTGTTGGGGGGCGGCGCCGGAGTCGGCGGCAATCAGGCCGATGGCGAGGGGCTGGCCCAAGGTATCGGCCAGGGCGCGCCCGGCGGCGAGGAGTTCCTGGGCGGCGGCGCCCAGCTGCCCGTCGGCGGCGGCGTCAAAAGCGAGGATTCCGGTAGCATCTGCCATTGGGAGTCGTCTCCGTTGGGTTGGTCCGGGTTGGCGCGGGCCATCATTGCCGAGGCGTTATTTCCGATGGGAAAGGCGGGCGACGGGACGGGGTTCCGGTTGGGCGCAATGACGGGTTGGGCCGGGCCGGGAATCGGGCGCGAGGGGCGTCATTGGGCCCGGGATACCGATACCGGGCATGGCGGCGGCTAGATGAGGCGGTCTTCGCGCAGTTTCAGAGCCAGCTTGCGCGCGGCGTCCACGTCGTCATCGCCGGCGATGACCTCGCATTCCTGGTCGCGCTGGGGGATAAAGAGGTCGTGGAGGGCGAGGCGCGGTTCCAGCTGCCCGTCGTTCAGGGGCAGGTCGCCGGCAGTCCACACGGTGGGGCGTTTGCGGGTGGCGGCCATAATGCCGCGCAAGGTAGGATAGCGGGGCTGGCCCAGTTCGTTGCTGACGGTAACCAGGGCGGGCAAGTCGGCTTCCACCACTTCGTAGCCGTCGGGGGCCAGGCGTTCTACGACCACCTTCCGGTCGTCCGGCAGGGTTACCTTTTTACCCAGGGTGATGCAGGCCATCCCCAGGGTTTCGGCCACGCCGAGGGGCACCTGGGCGTTGTCCCAGTCGGAAGCCTGCCGTCCGCAGATGATGAGGTCAAAGCCGCCCAGTTTGGTGATGGCGGCGGCGAGCAGCTGCACGGTGAAAAATGAGTCCACCGAGTTGGCGAAGGCGTCGTCCTGCAACAGCACGAGTTCGTCGGCACCCATTGAAAGGGGCTTTTTCATCACGTCCAGGGCGAAGGAGGCGCCGGAGGAGATGACGGTGATGTTGGCGCCCTGGGCGTCTTTGATTTGGAGGGCGGCCTCAACGGCGTTTTCGTCGAAGCCGTTGACCACCGGCGGAATGTTGGGCGGCGGCGTTACCTGCCGCGCTTCGGGGTCAATGCGAAAGGCGGCGGCCGGCATTTCGGGGTCAACGACCTGTTTGGCGAGCACACAGATACGGACGGGCATCGGGCAGCAGTTCCCCCTGTTAGAATGCGGGATTTCGGGCGGATGAAAACTTATCATCCCCCTGTGCCGGTGTCAAATTGCGTCCGTGGCGCGCGCCGGGCCGTATGGGGCGGCGCGCTGATTTACGAGGGGGCCGGCGCCGGCGTGACGGTAGCTTCCCAAAGCGAAAGCGCCGGGACAGGCTGCGAACCTGTCCCGGCGCCCCGATGAGGGCGGAAAGTCAGCGAAACCCAGTGGCGGTGGAACCCGGTAAGGCGGTCAAAGAGCCGGTTGATTGCTGGATGGTTGGTTGCGGCAGCGGTCGTCAGCGCACGGTGACGCGGGCCACATTGCTGATGCCGCCGCGCCCGTTGCTCCGCTGCCCCTGGATGCGATAGATGTACCGCTTGCCGGACTGCGCCGTGGCGTCGGTGTAGCTGTTGGCGGACACGCTCACCTCCACATTCGTCCAGCCTTTCCGCGGCTCCCGCCGCTTGACCACCTGCCTGACGATGCGCGAGTCCGTCCCCGGTGTCCAGGTCAGTGTGACAACGCCGTTGGACACCGATGCCGACAGCGCGCTGGGGTTGCGCTGGGCCGGCGGCGATGCGGGCGCGGCCAGTTCTGCGGTGGCCTGCGGTGGTGTGGCGGTTTGTTGCTGAGCCGAGCTGCCTTCCTTGGCAGCGGACTGCGGGACAGGTATGGTAAGGGACACTTTGTTGCTTGTCCCGTAACGAGGCGGATCTACGCTTATCAGCGCTCCAACCTGGAAAACATAAGTCTTGCCAGGCAAAAAGCCACCAACAGCGGATGGCAGATTGAAGCTGGTGGCAGTGTCGGAAACTACCCACGCGCTCCACTCCGGTGGGGTAACGCTGGCGTCTCGCTGAGCTACCTGTTGGGAATATCCTGCCGGCAGGTTCTCTCCCGGAGTCCATTCCAGAACAACATACCCAGTGGTAGCGGCGTAAGCCGCTGTCAAACCGCTGGGAGCAATGGGGACAGAGCCAGTCCCTCCGCTCTGCGCTGCGGCGTTTCCCGCGAAGGGCAGCATAACGAGTACCGCCAGCAAAGCGGCAACCGCCAGCAGCCTAAATCCTTTGGCGATCATTTGTATTACCTCCTTCTTTCTAGTCATTGAGACTAGTTGCCCTCGACGCCATTATTCGGGAATGGTTATCCGCACTGGCGCACTGGTCCTGACTTTGTCGGCCCTGTTGAACGAGTCTACACGATAGATGTAAGTCTCTCCTTTGGCAGGATCAAAATCTATTCGAGTGTATCTAGTAACCCCCGGCCAAAGGGGTATAACAAGTGACTCGTTGGTCCAGGCGATTGGGGTAACACCGGCTACACGCCGCTTCGTCTGCATCCTATTGAAAGCAGGATGAGTCGGAGCAGTCCAAGTGATAGATATGTATTGATACCTTGTGTAGTTGTCATTTGAGATCACATCATGATAGGCAACGGACAAGTCCGTGGCTTCGCGCGTATTGACCGCTCCCGGAATCGAGATAGACACCTGATTGCTGAGTGAGCCGACGCCGTTTATTTTTTCTGCGCGAATCCGGTAAATGTATCGCTCCCCCGCTGTAATGCCAATGTCGGCATAGGTAGAGATGTCAGTCCCCACCACAACATCTGTCCAAACAACGGGAGTTACTCCGGCCACACGGCGTTTCACGATTTGCTTGACATAGTTCCGGTTCGTTCCCGGCAGCCAGGCCAAAGTGACTCGGCCATTGGCGTAGGTCGCAACCAGATTGCTGGGCTGCTTGCGCGCTTGCGGTGCGGTTGTAGCTTCATCCTCCTCCTCGTTCTGGGGAACTTCTTGTTGCGCTTGCGGAGATTGCGATTCCGGTTCTGGATGCTGGATTTGAGGCTGCTGCGGCACCTCGTCCGGCACTAGCAGTGATACCGCATTGCTAACAGCAAAGGTGATCGGAGCCGTGCCGGTCGCTGCCGTCACCTGGAAAATGTAGGTGGTTCCGGACCGGAAAACGCCTTCCACCGGGACAATAGCACTGTTGTCCGTAGGGGAAACGACCAAGCCAGTCCACTCAGGGGGCATAATGCCGGCATCCCTAATCTGTACAATCTGGTCGTAACCCGCCGCCGGGTTACGACCAGGCGTCCAACTCAACTGGATCGCGTCGCCGGCGTTATTGAAAGTAGCCGACAGACCACCGGGAGCCACGCCGGATGTTTCCGCACCATTGCTGCTGTCGGCCAGCATAACCGGCATGGGCGCGCCAATGAGAGCCACCACGGCCGCCAGTAGCAGGGCAATCGTCGCCGGTACAGCCTTTTTCAAGGCCATCCCTGTCAGGGTTCGGGCGGTTTTGATGGTCATCGGAGCGGCTCCTGGAAGTCAAAAATTGCGGATTTTAATCCCCGGAGTTCCATTGTACGGTCGGGACGAAAAATTGTCCTTGACAATTTTTCGTCCCGACCGGGTTTCGTTAACCGCCAGCTGCCCTTACAACGAACTAAAAGGACAGCGCGGCCGGCGTTCCCCAACCTCTAGTTCCAGCCGTTCCGCAGGGGATGGCAAGAGATGGCGCATCCGGCGGCGGTTTGGCCGCAAATCCGTCTCTACGGCGTCAGGCGAAATCCGGGCGCGCTTGCTAAACTCTCGTTTCCGCGGGGGCTCCGGTTGCGCCGGCGTTCCGGCGGATGCTAACCCACGCCCCCGATTATAGCCCTCTATGCCGCCTACCCAGCCTCGCGCCGCCGGACGATGAAATGACCGCCGCCGAGACCGCGCCCACGCCCACGCCCGCCCACGCTATGGGCCGCGCCCCGATGTGGCGTCTGCTGTTGCAGATGGCCTTTCCACCGACCCTCGCCGTCATCGTGATGGCGTTGTACAGCATCGTGGACCGGGCCTTTGTGGGCAACATTGTGGGCGTGGACGCGCTGAGCGGGCTGTCGGCGGCCTTTCCGGCGCAGATGATGGCCGTGGGCTTGGGGCTGCTCACCGGGCTGGGCGGGATGTCCGTAGCCTCCCGGGCTCTGGGCGCCGGCGACGCCCGGCAGGCGTCCCGCGTCATCGGGGCGGCGCTGGCCATCCTGCTGCCGGCGTATCTGCTGCTGGCCGGCGCGGGGCTGGCCCGGCTGGACGCCATCATAGACCTGCTGGGGGCGTCGTCCGACACGGCGGGCTACGCGCGGCAGTATCTGGTCATCGTCCTGCCCGGCAGCGTGTTTGTGATGCTGACGATGACGGCCAACAACCTTTTTATGGCCGAGGGGCGCCCCATTGCGGCCACTGCGGTACTGGTCGGCGGCGCCGTGGCCAATGTGATGCTGGACGCCCTGTTCATCGTGGCGCTGGGCTGGGGCGTGGCCGGCGCGGCGGCGGCCACCGTGGTGGCCCAGGGGCTGGCAGCGGGCTATGCGGCGTATTTCTACCTGTCGGGCCGCAGCGCGCTGCGAATTACGCCGGACGCCCTGCGGCCCCGTCCGGCGCTGGTGCGGGAGACGCTGGCGTTGGGCGCGCCCATCTGCATCATTGAGGTGGCGCGTTCCGTGGTGGTAGTGGTCATCAACAACATTTTGAGCGCCTACCCCGGCGGAGACGGGTATATCGCCCTGTTCGGGGTCATCAATGCGGCGCTGGAGTTTGCGCTGGCGCCGTTTATCGGGGCGGCGCTGGCCTATCTGCCGCTGGCCGGCTACAACTACGGGGCGCGGCGCTACGGGCGGGTGCGGCAGGCCATCTGGCAAAGCTGCCTGGGGGCAACGGCGGCCGGGGCGCTGATGGCGGCGGCGCTGCTGCCGCTGTCGGGGCGCATCATCGGCCTGTTTGCGGAAGGCGACGCCTTGCCCCCGGAGGCCGGCGCCGCGCTGCGGGTGGCGCTGCTGGCGCTGCCCGTGGTGGGGATAGAGTTCGTCAGTTCCATCGCGTTCCAGGCAATGGGCAAGGCTTGGCCGTCGGTGGCGCTGACCATTACGCAGCGGGTAATTATGCTGCTGGTGTGGGTATTCGCGCTGTCGGAGGTTTTCGGAGTTTGGGGCGTCTGGTGGTCATTTCCGGCGACGGATGTCAGCGGGATGCTGCTGGGCGTGGGGGCGCTGGCGCTGGTCTGGCGACGGGTGGCGCGCTGGGGCGAAGGCGACTACGGTCGGCGGGGGGAAGGCGGCGGCGCATCGCCCCCTCCGTAAAAAGCGGCTGCGGACTAGGGCGTGTCACTAAATTGGGGGTTTGGAGCTAAAATGGCTCCGACAAGCAATGCCCAACCGGAGGTTACTCCCATGACCACGACTGCCGCCTATCGCCGCCACGACATTTCCGACCGCGCCTGGGAAACACTGGAACCGCTCCTCCCCGGCGGCCCCGGCAAAGTGGGACGCCCCGCACAGGACAACCGCCGCTTCATCAACGGCGTATTCTGGGTACTGCGCACTGGCGCGACCTGCCCCCGGACTACGGACACTGGGGCTCTACCTACAATCGCTTCCGCAACTGGCAGAAGGACGGCACATGGCAGCGACTCCTGGACACTCTGGCCAACGACCCCGATTTGGAGTGGCTGATGATTGATGGCAGCTATGTCAAAGTGCATCAGCACGGCACAGGGGCGGTGGGAGGCAATCAGGCGGTGGGTCGCGCCAAAGGGGGCTGACTACTAAACTCCACTTGGCGGTGGACGCCCACGGAATGCCGGTTCGGATGCTGGCCACGGCGGGAACGGTGGCCGATTGTACTCAAGCGGAGGCATTGATTGATGGCATTGCGGCGGAGCATTTGCTGGCGGATCGGGGCTATGACACCAACCGTGTGTTGGCGGCGGCGCGTGCGCGCGGGATGGAGGCGGTGATACCGCCGAAGCGCAATCGGAAGGTGGCGCGGGAGTATGACCGTGCGTTGTACCAGGCGCGCCATCTGGTGGAGAATGGATTTGGCAAGTTGAAGGAATGGCGGGGAGTGGCGACGCGTTATGCGAAGAATGCGGCGTCGTACCTGGCGATTTGCCAAATACGCGCCCTGGCGCTGTGGGCCAAAATAATTTAGTGGCACGCCCTAGGGCGTGCCACTAAATTGAAGATTTGGCGCTATAATGGCTCTGCCAAGCAATGCCCAACCGGAGGTTACTCCCATGACCACGACTGCCGCCTATCACCGCCACGACATCTCCGACGCGCCTGGGAAATCTGGAACCCATCCTACCCGGCAACCCCGGCAAAGTGGGACGCCCCGCCCCTGAACAACCGCCGCTTCATCAACGGCGTATTCTGGGTCCTGCGCAATGGCGCACCCTGGCGCGACCTGCCATCCGACTACGGACACTGGGGTTCTACCTACAATCGCTTCCGCAACTGGCAGAAAGATGGCGCTTGGCAGCGACTCCTGGACACCCTGGCCAACGACTCAGACTTGGAGAGGCTGATGATTGACAGCAGCTATGTCAAAGTGCATCAGCATGGCACGGGGGCAGTAGGAGGCAATCAGGCGGTAGGACGCGCCAAAGGGGGCTGACCACCAAACTCCACTTGGCGGTGGACGCCCACGGAATGCCGGTTCGGATCTGGCTACGGCGGGAACGGTGGCCGACTGTACCCGGGCGGAGGCGTTGCTGGACGGCATTGCGGCGGAGTATCTGCTGGCGGATCGGGGTTATGACACCAATGGGGTGCTGGCGGCGGCGCGGGCGCGCGGGATGGCGCCGGCGCTACCGCCGAAGCGCAATCGGAAGGTGGCGCGGGAGTATGATGTGGCGTTGTACCAGGCGCGTTATTTGGTGGAGAATGGTTTTGGCAAGTTGAAGGAATGGCGCGGAGTGGCGACGCGTTATGCGAAGAATGCGGCGTCATACCTGGCGATTTGCCGGATACGCGCTTTGGCGCTGTGGGCCAAAATAATTTAGTGACACGCCCTAACAAGTCGCCGTTCCGCCTCAAATCCGATTGGAAACGCTGCCAACGCCCACACCGCCTGTTGACTGTACGGAACCGCCTCCCCTATTATGATTGAAATCCGCGCATTTCCGCGCATTAAGGAATTCGGATATGGTCACGCCTACGAAAATCTACGAGCAGGCCGCCGCCGCCATCGCCGCCGGCCGGTTCAAGGAAGGCTCCCGGCTGGCTTACGAAGCCGCCTTCGCGGCGACGGTGGACGCCGCGGCCCGGCACAACGCCCCCTGCGCCAGCGACGCCGACGCCGGGGAGTTTCTCATCTGGCTGGACAATCCGCCGTTCCCCCTGGAGGAATGGCACAAGCACTACGACCTCACGGGCAAAAATCTGCTGCCCATACCTGAGTTCACCGCGGGCTTCCGCGTGGCGCTCTCCTTCCGGAAACACGCCGAAACTCTCGCCAAGCAGCCTGACGGAGACTGCGCCCTTTACTGGGACGAGGACGAATACGCTCTTTACCTGACCGCCGTCAAAGGGCTGATCAACGACCTCAAAAACGCGCACCCCAACAAGGAGCGTTTATGGACCGCCAGGCACACCTGAAAGCAGCGCGCAGCCTCGCCGCCCGGGCCGCAACGCTGAACGCCGAAGGAGAATACCTCGTCGCCGGCGAGTTAATTTGGGGAGCTACCGTCCACGCCGTCAGCGCGGCCGACCCGGAACACGAAGCGCAACTCTCGGATCGGTACAGCAACCCGCACCAGGCTCCCAATACCAAGGTCACGTTCACGGCTGCGGCCCGCCGTATTATCGGGAGCCCCTTCACAGAAGATCAAATCGCCCAATGCCTGAACATAGGCCAACGCGAGTTGCACAACCATTTCTATCACCTGACAAATTCAGAACAAGACTTGCGACGCAACATCGCTATTGGCGCAATTTACGTTCAGCAGCTGCTCCACAGCGCAGAGCAGTCCTGGCAGCGCACAACCCCGCAAATAGAATAGACGGCGCCAAGTTCAACAGCGAATGCCGGATGCGCTACCGCCGCCGGGAGCAAATCCCCCGGCGGCGGCTCGCTTTCTGTTCGCCCGGCCAGCCCGGGTGCGACGGCCGGCCTGGCCGAATTACTGGCTGCCCGGCGCGGGCAGGTCAAACCGGACGATGTTGGCCAGGGTGTAGCCGCCGTCGGGCAGCAGCACGATGAGCAGCGCCACATAGGTTTGCCCCGCCGTCCGCCCCGCGCAGGTGTAGGTGGATGCGTCCAGGCCGGGCAGCGTGTCCAGGCAGTAGTCGGTGTCGTCGGCGACATTGACTACTACGGCCACCTGCGCTGTGCCCGCCGCCGGGGGTGTCCAAGAGAGGGCTATCGTTCCCGGCGTATCGCCTACGGATGCCGCCAGGTCCAGCACCGTGCCGGGGCGCAGGGCGTAGGCCGCTGCGTAAGCGGCTTGGCCCGTTACGCCGGCGGCGCACACCCGGTCGCCCAGGTCGCGGGCGTCGGCCAGTTCCGTCCAGCTGCCGGCGGCGTAGCGTAGCAGCGTCAGCACCAGGGCGGAACCCGCTTCGGCGCGCAGGCCGGCGGACACCGGCAGGCAGATTTCCAAGCCATCATCCGGCGCGCCGGATACCGCAACCGCCACAGCCGGCCCGATGCCGAAGCCGGCGCCGGTGGCTACGGTAGGCGTGTCGGCGGCGGGCGGCGATACGGTGGCGCGGGCCGTAGTTCCCGGCGGCCCATAGACGCTTACGCCGGCCGGGGCGTCCGGGCCGGTCGTTACCGACCCGGCCGGCAGCGGCGCCAGCGTGTCGTCCACGGAGGCCAACACCTGGCCGGTTTGGCCGGCGTAGCCGCCGCCCCGCGCCGTCATCCGCAGCGTGGCCAGCTCGTCCCCGCCGCCGGCGTCCGCGCGGGTAATGACCAGGACCGCCTGCGGCGTAGCCCAGTTGGCCGGCGTGAAGGTTAGCACCGTCGGACGCACGGTCACATCGGGGTTGTCGCTGGCGATGGACACCGTGACATTTGCGCTGGGTTGGGCGGTCAGCGATACGATGTAGGCGCTGATGCCGTTCTCAATCAGGTTTAGAACGGTGGGGGTGATGGACAGGCCAGCCGTGTCGTCGTCGGTTACGGACACCGCTACTGATACCGCCGGGGCGTCGTTGTAGCCGCCGCCCGAGGCCGTGTGCGTCAGTGTGGCCGCGTCGTTGGCGGTATCGCCGTCGGAGGCCGCGCTTACGGTGACCCGCTTCGGCGTCGACCAGTTGGCCGTGGTGAAAGTTAGCGATGCCGGGCGGGTGGTCACATCGGCGTTGTCGCTGGCGATTGCTACGGTTACATTGTCGTCGGGCCGCGTGGCCAGCGCCACCGTGTAGGAACCACTGCCGCCCTCGGCCAGGCGCAATGCTGTGGCCGACACCGACAGGGCCGGGTCGGGCGCCGGCGGCGGGGCGGTGGTGTCGTTCACCGTTACGCCTACGGTGGCGACGACGTCATAGTAGTGGGCGCCGTTGGCCGTGTGCGTCAGGGTGGCGGTTTCGTCGTTGCGGTCGGCGTCGGACGCGGCGGTTACGGTTATCGTGCGCGGCGCCATGTCCAGAGGGCGGAGGGTGACTTCCGTGGGGGACACCGTGACATCCGGGTTGTTGCTGGCGATGGCGATGGTGACGGCGCCGGTGAGGATGCGCGTGTCCAGCTCCACCGTGTAGGTTCCCGTGCTACCTTCCTCTATAGTGAGGCTGCGGGGGACAAACGCCAGGCGCGGGGGCACGGCGCGGTTGACCGTTACCGTGTAGGTGCATGGCTTCACGCCGTCGTTCTCCACCGAGCAGGGCGTCTCCGCCGCCGTCTCATCGGTGGTTTCGCCGTCGGTCGTCTCTCCGTCGGTAGTTTCGTCCGGTTCCGGCTCCGGCGGGGTTACTATGATGGTGATTTGGTTGCCGCGGTACTTCAGCGGGATTTCCACGGCGGCGCCGCTGGTTGCGGCCTGGCCGTTGAGGGTCATCGTGGAGCCTTCCAGGACACCGGGCGTCACCGTGACGCTGGCGATCTGGTTGGCCACGCTGGCGCTGTAATCGTAGCGGAGGCTGACGAAAGGCGGGGCCAGCCCTACCGCATCGCCCTCCGAGTCGGTCAGCGTCAGGGACAGCAGCTGGTTGGGGCGCACGGCGACTATGCTGACCGTGACCTCGTCGTACACCGACCGGCCGCCGGCGGTCAGCGTGAGCCGGAAGGTCATCGTGGTGTCGCTGGTCAAGCCGGTGGGGGCCAGGAAAGTGGGCGAGGCCGTATTGGCGCGGGTGATGGTCACGTCGGGCTCGGCGCCGTCGGGCACTTGCTGCGTCCACGCATAAGTGGCGCCGCTGGGCGCGCGGCTGCCGCTGCCGTCCAGCGTCACCGTCTGGCCGGAGTAAGCCGCCACAGCGGCGCCGGCCTCGGCCAGCAGCGGACGCTGCGCAACCAGATCAGCGGCGCTGCCGTACTTCAGTACCGGGTAATGCCCCACGCGGAAATCCCACGGGTCATCGCCGCCGGTAGCGAGGTCGTTATCGCTATCCGCATTGTCCAGGTCCACATTCCAGTTCGCGTAAATGCCGCCGGCAGTGTAGCCCGTCGGCTCCTGTAGCTGAAGGCTGCTCCTGGACATTCCGGCGCCGCCGCGCGTGCAGACGCGGCCTTCGCCGGTTCCTTCATAGTAGCTGCTGGTGATGACGCTGCTCACCGGCGGAATGCCCGAACTGCTGGCCACGCCCGTCAGGCAGCCGTATTCGGAGTTGGCGCCGCTGCCGGTCACCGCGCCGGCGGCGTAGCTGGCGACAATCGTGCCGCGCAGGTTGTTGCCCACCAACCCGCCGGAGTCAATGAACTCATGGCCGGCGCTGGCAACGGTGGCGGTGGAGTAACTGGCGTAGATCTTGCCGTAGTCGTTCTGACCGGACACCGAGCTGCCGTTCTTGCCCACCAGCCCGCCGAGTATGGTGTCATCCAGGTTGGTGGAGACGGCGCCCCCGCGGACCCAGGAGGCGTAAATCGCGCCCAGGTTGTAGCCCACCAGGGCGCCGAAGCGGCCGTTCGCTCCGCCCCCGTTGGACAACACCGGCTCAATCAGCCCCACCGCGTAGATTTTGCCGTTGGGGGACAGTTCCCCGAACAGCCCCTTGTGGCCCAGCTCGTTGTTCGTAATTTGCATATTGGAAATGGTATGCCCATTCCCCTGGAAAGTGGCGGAGTAGGTGCCTCCGATGGTGCGGAAGTCCGCGATCTCGTCGCTGGCGTTCACCATGCCGTCGCCGTTGGTGTCGAAGTCCAGGTTGGCGCGCAGTTCGTAGCCCGCGCAAGTGGCGGGGCAGCCCATTCCTACGGCGTAGCCGGGGTAGGCGGACAGGTAGCCGGCGGCGGCGGCGCCGAGCAGACCCCGGCCGTCGCCGTTCAGGTCGTGCCGGATGGCGTTGAGCTGGGCCAGGTTGACCACATCAATGAGGTTGTCGTTGTCCAGGTCGTAGTCCGCCGGCGTCGGGACGGGCGTGAGCTGGCGGGCGATGTCCAGCGGGCCGCGGTTGTGTTGCAGTACCGGGTACTGCGAACTGCCGCCGAAGTGCCACGGGTCGTCGCCGCCGGTAGCGAGGTTGTCGTCGGTGTCGGCGTTGTCCAGGTCCCGGTTCCAAGCCGAGTAAATGCCGGTGTAGCCGACGGGGCCTTGCAACGCGGTGGTGGTCTGGCCCGAGCCGCCGCCGGGGCTGACCATCAGGCCGGCGCCGTCGGCGGTGTTGTCGTAGTAGCTGTTGGCAACCTGGCTGGCCAGGGCGGGCGAAATCAGGGCGCCCACCAGCCCGCCTGCGCTGTTGACCACGCCCAGGCCGCTGCCGGTGGCGGACACCGCGCCGATGGCGTAGCTGGAATCGATATTGTTCTCGATGTCGTCGAGTTCGCCCAGCAGGCCGCCCACATTGTTGGTGCCGCCGCCGTTGGCGGTGACCGACCCGGTGGCGTAGGCGGCGAGCACCAGCGTGTCGGCCTCGGACATATGCCCGACCAGGCCGCCCAATATGCTGTTGTCGGCGGCGGCGGTGGCGGTCACAGCGCCGGTGGCGTAGCTGGCCGTGATCTGCGCGCCGGTGGTGAGCTCGCCCACCAGGCCGCCCAGCAGGTTGCCCAGTTGATTGGGAAGGTTGCGGACGCCGGCCCCGCTGGCGGTTACAGCGCCGGTGGCGTAGCTGCCGGTGACCGTGGTGCCGGCGTTTTGGGCTTTCCCCACCAGGCCGCCCGCGATGGAGTTGCTGCCACTGACGCGGACATCGCCGATGGCGTAGCTGTCCAACACGTCGGTGCCGGCGCGGATCCGGCCCAGCAGGCCGCCGGCGCGGCCGTTGGCGCCGGTGGCGGTCACATCGCCTTCGGCGTAGCTGCCGGTCACCCGGCCGCCGGTCGTGCTGTCCCCCACCAGGCCGCCCGCGACGCGGTCGGCGGTCACATTGCCGGTGGCGTGGCTGTTGGCAATGAGGCCGGCGCCGGTCACCGAGTTCACCTCGATGGCGGCGTTCTCCCCAATCAGACCGCCGGCCTGGTCCCGGGAGGACGGGGAGTCCTCCGCCCCCGTGGCGGTGGCGGCGCAGCTGGCGCTGCTGTCGCGCACGGCGCCCGCGTTGTAGCCCAGCAGGCAGCCGACCATACTGATGGGTGTGCCGGCGCTCTGGTCGCCGGTCACCGAGCCGCCGGTGACTGAACTGTCGCGCACTATGCCGCCCACGTTGTTGCGCCCGGCCAAAGCGCCGGTGCGGACGAACAAGCCGCCGCCGCTGCGCGCGTTTTTGACATAAGGATCCGTCAGGCCCACATTGCGGACCGTGCCCGTGAGGTCGGCGAACAGGCCCACGAGCACGCCGGCGTTGGCGGCGTCGGTGTCCAGGTTGAGGTACAGGTTTTCGATGTCGTTGTCGTTGCCGTTAAAAATGGCGGTGTAGGGCTGGGCGTCGGCGTCGTGGCCGCCGATGGGGGCCCAGCCGGCGCCGGCGTTGTAGTAGTCATCGCCGGGGTCGCCCACGCCGGCGGTGTGGGTGCTGCCGTCGCCGTCGGTGTCGAAGTCCAGGTCGCCCATCAGCTCGTAGCCCAGGCACGTATTAACTACGGGCTCGCTGTGGGAGCAGCCCATGCGGCCGGCGGCGCCCATCTCGGCGTCGCTGCCCACATCGCCGACGGGGAAGGCGGAACGGTAAGACAGCATGGCAGTCGGGCGGCCGTCGCCGTCCAGGTCCAGGCGGATGGCGTCCAGC
This sequence comes from Dehalococcoidia bacterium, assembly GCA_965203195.1. Taxonomy (GTDB): domain Bacteria; phylum Chloroflexota; class Dehalococcoidia; order Lucifugimonadales; family UBA3495; genus Bin87. Next base: position 537,321 of record OZ241860.1, read on the forward strand.
TGGGCCAGGGTGGTGATTTCAATGAGGCCGTCGCTGTCGGTATCATAGTCCGTGCCGCTGGAACCCTGGGCCGCCGGGGAGAAGCCGCCGTACTTCAGCGTGGGGTACTGGCTGGCCGTGCCGAAGTGCCACGGGTCATCGTTGCCCGTTGCGCCGTCCACGTCTACGTTCCAGTTGGCGTAGATGTCGGTACTGCCCGTGCCGTACTCGGTGGGGCCTTGCAGGGCCGTGGTGGCCCGCCCGTAGGTAACGCCGGAAGTGAAGGTGGCGCCGGAGTTGACGGTGTTGTCGTAGTAGCTGTTGGTGACCGTGCCGTTGCCGCTGGCGACCAGCCCGCCCAGCGCCCGGTTAGTTCCGGTTCCCGTTGCGGTGACGGCGCCGTAGGCGTAGCTGGCCGTGATGGAGCCCGGCACCGCCCCCATCCCGGAACCCAGGTTCGCGCTGCGGCCCACCAGGCCGCCGATCTGGCCGTCAGCGCTGTCGTTGGCCGTTACGGCGCCGAAGGCGTGGCTGGCGGTGATTTTGCCGGCCAGGTTATCGCCCACCAGGCCGCCGGCCCGGGCGCCATCGCTGTCGATGGCCACGGCCACATTGGCCCAGCTGGCGCTGATGGCGCTGCCGTTGCCGGTATGCCCCACCAGGCCGCCGGCATAGGAGCTGGTGGTGGAGGGGTCACTGACGGACACGCTGCCGGCGGCGCTGCTGGCGCTTACGGCGCCAAAGTTGGCCCCCGCCAGGACGCCGGCGTAGATGCCGCCGGTGGCAACATTGGAGCGGGTTATGCTGGCGTTGGTCAGGCCCACGCCCCTGATTGCGCCGTCCGCATCCACTTGCCCGAACAGCCCGACTCTGGTGAGAGTGGTGCCGCCGCTGATGCTGATGAACAGGTAGTCAATGGCGCGGCGGTTGCCCTCAAAGACGCCGCTGTAACCCGCAGTGCTGTCGCCGATGGGAACCCAGCCCGCGCCGCTGTTCCAGTAATCATCGCCGGCGGCGATGCCGCCGCTGGCGTCAGTGTCAAAGGTGAGATCCGCGATTAGCTCGTAGCCCGTGCAGTGGGCCTGCTGGGGCGTGTCGGCATCGTCGTCGTGGTCGGCCAGGGGGCAGCCCATCAGGCCGGCGGCGCTGCGGTCGCGGTTGGCGAAGACGGCGTTGTAGGCCGTGTCGCCCGTCCCGCCGTCCTGCTGGCCGTTGCCGTCCAGGTCGTGGCGGACGGCGTTCAGCTTGGCCAGGCTGTCGATGTCAATGAGGCCGTCGTTGTCGGCGTCGTAGTCCACCGGCGTGCGGCCCTGGGCGCGCAGGCTGATGCCGCCGTAGCTGATTACCGGGTACTGGGTGGTCGTGCCGAAGTCCCACGGGTCATCGGCGCTGCTGTCGCCATCCAGATCCACATTCCAGCTGTAGAAGGTGGCGCTGCTGGTGGCGCCGTAGTCCGTGGGGGCTATGAGCTGGGCGCTGGTTCTGGCGCTGCCGCCGCCGGCGCTGGCCGACTGTCCGGTGCCGCCGGTAGCATCGCTGTTCCAGTGGCTGTTGGTTACGGCGCCGCTGTTGCCCGAGGTGCCCACCAGGCCGCCCAGGCTGTCGGTGGCGCCGCCGGTGCCGGCGCCGGTGACGGCGCCGGTGGCATAGCTGGCGGTGATGGTAGTTGTGCCGCCCTCCACCCGGCCCACCAGCCCGCCCACGCGGTTGGTGACGCCGCTGGCGTTGTTGCTGGCGGATACGGCGCCTTCGGCGGCGTAACTGGCCGTCACCGCGCCGCCGCCGACGAGATGCCCAATCAGGCCGCCCACGCTGTTGGCGCCGGCGCCACTGGCGGTTACGGCGCCTTTGGCGTAACTGGCGGCCACCGAGCCCCTGTTGCCGGCCTGCCCCACCAGACCGCCGGCCCGGCCGTTGGCGCCGCTGACGGTGACCGCGCCGGTGGCGTAGCTGGTCACCACCGCGCCGGCGCTGGTGGTGTTTTCCCCAATCAGGCCGCCGCCCACAAAGTCGGACGCCACCGTACCCGTGGCATAGCTGCGGCTGACCGCGCCCTGGTTCCACCCAATCAGGCCGCCGGCTTCGTCGTTGGCGTCATCGCTGCCAGTGGCGGTAGTGGCGCAGGTGGCGTTGTAAGCGGCGGTGACCGTTCCCCCGTTGTAGCCCAGCAGACAGCCGGCATAATTATAGACCGTTTCCGCGGTAGTGTTCTGGGTGCCGTTGACGGCGCCGCCGGAAACCCAGCTGCCGCTGACCGTGCCGCCGCCGCTGTTGCGCCCGGCCAGCGCCCCGGTGCGGACCGTGGTGAAGGGGTTGGCGGCGCCGCTGCGCGTGTTCAGCACATAGGGATCCACCAGGCCCACATTCCGCACTATGCCGGGTTCGGCGGGCGTGACCGGGGACGTGCCGGCGGGTTTGCCGATGTCGGCGAACAGGCCCACATAGACGCTGTCGGTGGCGCTGGTAGTGGCCAGGTTAATATAGAGGTTGTCGATGGTGTTCCCGTTGCCCTCGAAAATGGCGGTGAATGGGGCGGCGCTGCTGGTGTGGCCGCCGATGGGCGTCCAGCCGGTGGCGCTGTCGAAGTAGGCGGCGGTGGCGGCCACGGCGTCGCCGCTGTCAATCGTGCCGGCGGTGTGGGTGCTGCCGTCCTCGTCGTAGTCGAAGTCCAGGTCGTTCAGCAGCTCGTAGCCGATGCAGGCAGCGGGGCAGCCCATGCTCTTGGTTGCGCCCGGGAAGGCGGCGGCGTAGGCCAGGGCGTCGTCGCCGGTGTTGCGGCCATCGCCGTTCAGGTCGTAGCGGATGCCATTCAGCTGCGCCAGGGTGGCGATGTCAATGAGGTTGTCGTTGTCCGTATCGTACTCGGCCGCCGCATACTGGGCATTGGTTTGCCGGGCGATGCTCGGCGCGTCGTGGCCGAACTTCAGTATCGGGTAATCCGAGGTGCCGCCGAAGTGCCACGGGTCGTCGTTGGCGTTGCCGGTCTCGTCCACATCTATATTCCAGGCCGCGTAAAGGCCGGTGGTTCCGTACTCGTCAGGCATTTTCAGCGCGGTTGTGGCTTGGCCGCTGCCGCCGGCAGCGCGAGTGGCGCTACTGCTCTGTCCGGTGCCTGCAGCGGTGTTGTCCCAGTAGGTGGTGGTGAAAACGGTCCTAGTAGTCTGCTGGCCGCTTGCCGCGCTGGTGCCGCCCACCAGTCCGCCCAGATCGTTGCCGCTGCCGCCGGTGGCGGAGACCGCGCCGACGGCGTAGCTGGCAACTACGGTAGGCCAGTTGGTCTGCATCTGAATGTGGCCCACCAGTCCGCCCAGATCGTTGGTACTGCCGCCGCTGGAGGAGACCGTGCCGGTGGCGTAGCTGGCGCGTGTACGGGAAGACTGTCGGTGCATATATCCCACCAGACCGCCCAGATTGCTGCTGTCGCCGGTGGTGGAGACATTGCCGGTGGCGTAGCTGGCGCGTATACGGGAATTGGCATTTGCATAGTATCCGGCCAAACCGCCCAGATTGTTGCTGTTGCCGCTGGCGGAGACATTGCCGGTGGCGTAGCTGCCGGTCACAATCCCAACTGCCACGCGCCCAATCAGGCCACCCAGATCGTTGTCGTCGCTGGTGGCGGAGACATTGCCGGTGGCGTAGCTGCCGGTCACGTTCGTGCCAGTGTGGGACATCTCTCCCACCAGACCGCCCGCATGGCCGTCGCCGGCGGCGCTGACATCGCCAGTGGCGTAGCTGTTAATAATATCGGCGCCGTTGCCCTGCCGGGCGATCAGGCCGCCGGCCTGATCGCCGGTAGTGGAGGCATTGCCGGTGGCGTGGCTGTCGATTATCTGGGAGCTACCACCCCAAGTATAACCGGCCAGGCCGCCCGCTTGATAGTCGGACGTTACATCTCCCGTAGCATAGCTGCGGCGCACCGTGCCGTTATTGCGCCCGAGCAGGCCGCCGGCCGTGCCATAATCTCCCCCGATGGTCGTGGTATCGCAGGTAGCGTAGCTGTCACTAACGGTTCCGTCGTTGCGACCCACCAGACAGCCGGCATAGTTGATGTTGGTTACTCCCGTGTTGGTCTGGCCGCCGGTAACCTGGCCGCCGGAGACATAGGCGCGGCTCACGGCGCTGGAGCTAAGTCCGGCCAGCGCGCCGTAGTAGATAAGGGTGCCGTCGCCGCTCCGCGTGTTTTTGAGATAGGGGTTCACCAGGCCCAGGTTGCGAATTGTGCCGCTGCTGCCGATGTTGGCGAACAGGCCCACATATCTGCCGTCGTCATCGCCGGAGGTGTTCAGGTTGATGTACAGGTTGGAAATGGTGTGGTCGTTGCCTTCCAAAGTGGCGGTAAAGGATGGTTGGGGGCTGGCGGCTACGTGTCCGCCGATGGGGTTCCAGCCGGCGCCGGTGCCGGTTGTGGTGGTGTAGTACGTATCGCCGTCGTCGCCCGTGCCGTTGGTATGGGTGCTGCCGTCCCCATCGGTGTCAAAGTCCAGGTTGGCGCGCAGTTCATAGCCCATGCAGGCTCCGGAGGGGCAGCCCATTCGTCCGCCGCTACTGGTGTCGCGGTCGGGGTAGGCGGTATTGTACGCCGTGGCGCCGCCGGAGGTGGGGTCGCCATTGCCGTCCAGGTCGTGGCGGATGGCGTCCAGTTGAGCCAGCGTGGTGATGTCGATGAGGCTGTCGTCGTCCGTGTCGTAGTCGGTCCAGTGGGAGGAGGCTTCGCCGGCGTCCGGCGCGCCCAGCAGACCGCCGGCCACTACTGCCAGCGTTGCCAGCAGCAACGCCAGGGCGGTGAGGCGCAGGGCCGTTTTGCGAGCCCTGTTGCGGGGGGGGGGGGGGGGGGGGGGGTAGAAATGGGTAGGGCAGGTAGGCGGCGGCGGCTGGGGTTCAGGTTCAGCATTGTAGTTCGGCTCCGTGAGTGCACAGCAAAAGTAGGCGCGCGGGGTGGCGCGCCTGTTGGTCAATCAAGGCGTAGGGATGATACACTATGCGGCCAACCGCCGGCAATAGGGGCCGGCGGTTGGGCGGGGCGTGTTTGGGGGGGCTGCCGGGGCGCCGGCTAGGGGCTGTGTCCGGCGGGGTAGAACAGTTCGTACAACTTCTGCGAAAGCTCCTCGCAGGAGATGAGGCCGCCCAGGACCACGACCTCCGGCATTTCGTTTTCATAGAAGTTGATATGGAGTCTGCTCGCGGTCAGGAAGTCGGAGCCGATCCGGTTTCGGGTTTCCGTATCGCCGGCGTTTCCGACCAACCGGGCCAGTTCACCAACCACTTCGGCAATGGTGTGATGGGAGTGGATGAAGCCGCCGTGGTGAGCGCTGATAGCCTTGACGGTTTCGGCTACCAGCCCCCACGCCTTGTTGGACGCCTGGGGCAGGTCGCCTTTGTCCAGATGCTCCCAGGCGCCGGCGCGGAAATTCTGGGCCATGCAGGCGTATTTTTGGGCGGTGCGGTTGACGTCCAGGCGCGGCTGGGGTCGGTCGCGGGCGGCGGCCAGGGCGCGGGCGACGGCGGCGGCGATGTCGGGGGCGGGGTAGGGCGCGGTGGCGTTGGCAGTGGCGGTGGTCATTTTTAGGATGCCTCCAGGGGCTGGCGTTGCGGGGCTGGCATTATACCGGCATTAGATACTATCACACGGCGGCGCGCCCTCGGGCCAGAACAGTTCGTAAAGCCGCCGGGAGAGCTGCTCGCACAGCATCAGCCCGTCCAGGACTTCATAACTGGTGCAAGAAGGCGTTGTCGCAAGGGTTTGCGCCTTTGGCGACGAGCAGGCGGCGCATCGGACGACGTGGCCTTTGGAACGACACAATCGGGAGTTGCAGCGGCGGGACAAGTTCGGGACGGTGTGGACGGAACACAACCTGCTGGCGCTGCTGCCAGAGCAGGGCCTGATCAACCAAACCACCTAAAACGAAACGCTACCTCATCCTCATCCAATGTGGCGCGCCGGGGCGGGGTGTGTTACTATCCGGCGGCAATGTCGTCAACGCGGCTGCGTTTCATTCGCTGTTCCATCTCGCGCGGGTTCCAAATCTCGCTGGCGCCGGCTTGCTGGCGCCCGTGGCCCGTCCCTGGCGCGCTGATGCGGAGGTTATCGGTTATGGACATCGGGCTTAATATGTCAATCTCCACCCATTCCATTGATGTGGCGGACATCGCCGCCAAAGCGGAGGCCCTGGGCTTTGAGTCCATCTGGCTGCCGGAGCATCCGGTGATGCCCGTCAACCCGGCGTCCCGGTATCCCGGCTCGGCCGATGGCGCCATCCCCGATTATATGAGCGATATGGCCGACCCCTACATCGCGCTGGCGCGGGCTTCGGCGGTGACGCGGCGCATCAAGTTGGGGACGGGCATTACGCTGCTACCGGAGCGGAACCCGCTGGTACTGGCCGGGGCCATTGCCACGCTGGACCGTTTTTCCGGGGGGCGTTTCCTGCTGGGCATCGGCACGGGGTGGCTGCGGGAGGAGACGGAAATTATGGGCGGCGATTTTGACCACCGCTGGACGCAGGCGCGGGAGGCGGTTGAGGTGATGCGCGCCCTGTGGACGGAGGATGCGGCGGAGTATCACGGGCAGTATTATGACTTCCCGCCGGTGCAGTGCAACCCCAAGCCGGCCCAGGCGGGCGGGCCGCCGGTGATTCTGGGCGGGAATGCGCGGAATGTGTTCCGGCGGGTGGCGCGTTGGGGCGACGGCTGGATGCCCACGGGCGCCACGCCGGAGCAGATTGCCGCCGGGCGCGCCGCCATCGACGAGCTGGCGGAAGCCAGCGGGCGCGACCCGGCGGGCATCGGCATCACGGTGTTCGGGCAGCCGGCCGACCGGGAACTCATCGGGCGTTTCGCGGCTGCCGGGGCCGGGCGCGTCATCGTGCGGCTGCCCGATACCACCACCGCCGCCGCGCTGGACGAAGTGGAACGCATCGCGGAAGCCGTCCTGTGACGCCGGCATCAGCTCCTGCGCCGGAACGCCGTCAAACCGGCGCCAGGTCAGGGGCAAGGGGGGCGAGCCGAGTATCGCCCCCCTTGCCCCTTTTTTGCCTCCCACCCGGCATCGTCTTGCGCCGCTATCATCATTATCATTGCCCGTGATATATCACGGCATAGCATATCATTTATTTGCCGATATAATGCCTGTGGTTACGAAAAACGCCGCATTATGGCGGTTATTACGCTATAATCCGCAATATACTAACGCTGATGCTGAATAACAGGCGCATTGTCCGGCGAAAATCGTACATTGCCTTCAATTGGGAACTGATTGACTATGATAGGGGATGCTGCCTATATTGCGCCGGCTAACGATGCGGCCGGCAGGAGGATGCCTGGGCCGGCGGCGCGCGGTTAGCGAATCTACCCTGAAGCGGAGGGCGTTTTGAGAATGTATCGACGGTTTCTGAGATTTCCCGTGTTCGCTCTGCTGGCGGCGTTGTCCGTTACGGCGGTGATTATCGGCTGCGGCGGCGCGACGGAGGATGTGGCGCCGGCGGCGCAGCCGGCCGCGGCTACGCAAGCGCCGGCGGCGGGACAGCAGGCGGCGCCCGCGGCGGCGACCAACACGCCGGCGCCCGCCCCGGTGCGAGCGACCAATACGCCGGCGCCGGCGGACGCCACGCTGGCGCCCACGCCGACGCAGCGGGCTTCAGTGCTGGCGGCTACGCCGCGGCCAACCCTGGCGCCGGTGGAGACGGGCGAGGGCGAGCTGGTCACCGACCGGCTAATTGCCGTGCTGGACCCGCCGTCGCTGGAATCCATGCTGGACTGCGAGGTGACCGGCTCCGGGGTGGTGAACTACCGGATGTCGGCGGAGTTTATGGTGGACGCCAGCCGGCTGGACGGTTCTTACGAGCCGATGCTGGCCACGGAGTGGGGCATTACCCCGGACGGGCGCACCTGGAACTTCAAGTTGCGGCAGGGCGTGTCCTGGCAGCACGGGTGGGGGGAATTCACCGCCGACGATGTGGTGCATTCCCTGAATTACTACACCAACCCGGAGTGCCGGGCGTCGTACTCCGACTACTTCCGCTCGGATCCGGGCAGCGAGGTTGAGGTCATCAACGACTACGAAATCAACATTCATATGCAGCTGCGGCCGGCGGTGGATTTCCTTTACTGGTTCTCCGGCTATCGCGGGGTTCCCATCAGCAGCCGGGCCCAGTGGGATCAGGCTTGCCCCAACGGGGAGGCGGACTACGGGGAGACCGAGGCCGGGGCGGCGCTGGGGTACTGCAAGCAGAGCCGGGACGCGGTTTATGAGAACTCGGCGCGCACGGGCCCCTACGAATTCCGCAGCTTTTCGGAAGGCGAAGGCTGGCTGTGGGAACGGGTGGACTACGACCACTGGCGGGTGAACCCGGACTTCCGGGAAATTGAGATCAAGGATGTGCGGGAACCGGCGACGCGGCTGGCGATTATGCAGGCGCGGGAGGGCCACATTGCCGCCATCAACCGGGCGCTGTTGCAGGACGCCATTGACGACGGGCTGGAAGTTTTTGACAGCTCGGTTACGGCGCAGACCACTTTCGCCATCTTTGGCGGGATGTACTTCGCCACCGGCGACAAGGGCGTGCCCACGGATGTGTCCGCCGAGGAGCAGGAGTCGATCCGGGAGAGCTACAACATTGTGGCGGCGCGGGACGAGATGATGCCCTGGAACGATCCGGGGGAAAGCGGCAAGCTGGTCCGCATGGCGATGAACAAGGCACTGGACCGGGACCAGATTGCGGATTGTGGACATCAAGCTGGCGTTCCCGTCCATTCTGCTGGCGCTGACGCTGGTGGTGGCCATCGGTTCGGGGTTCAGCACGGTGGTCATTGTGATTGCGCTGCTGCTGTGGGCCCGCTACGCGCGGGTGGTGCGGGGCGAGGCGCTGGCCATCAAGGAACGGGATTTCATTGACCGGGCCCGGGTGGCGGGGGCGTCCAATCTGCGGATTATGGGGCGGCACATATTCCCCAATGTGTTCAACACGGTGATTGTGCTGGCCACGCTGGAAGTGGGTCATGTCATCATCCTGGAGGCGACTTTGAGTTTCCTAGGGGCGGGGATACCGCGTCCGCAGCCGGCCTGGGGGCTGATGGCGGCGGACGGGCGGGAGGTCATTACCAGTTCCTGGTGGATTTTCCTGTTCCCTTGCCTGGCCATTGTGCTGACGGTGCTGTCGATGAACCTGCTGGGGGACTGGCTGCGGGACCGGCTGGATCCCAGGCTGCGGAATGTGTAGGGCGCGGGAACCGGGCGGGGGCGGCATCAGGGCCGTCGCCGCCGGTGGGCAATTCGTTTGAACCAATCGATACGAAACGGAGGTGGACGCTATGACCAGCCGCAGTTTGCACCGAATGCCTACCGTGATTGTCGCCGGCGTGGCGCTGGTGGCGGCCCTGCTGGTTGGGGCGTGCGGCGGGGCGGCGGAGGAAACCGCGCCGTCGGCTGCTGCTGCCCCGACGACGGCCGCGGCGCCGGCCCCGGCGGGGCAGCAGCAGCCTACGGCCATGGCGGCGACGGCGGCGCCATCCGGCCCGGCGGCGACGGCAACCGCCGCGCCGCCGGCGGCGACATCGGCGCCCACGCGTCCCTCTTTCGTGGCTTCCACGCCGGTGCCGCAGGCGGCGCCTACGGAACCGCCGGCGGCGGCGGGGGCGCTACAGACGCAGGATCTGATTTTCCTGTTTTCGCAGCAGACGCGGCAGGGGATTATGGACTGCGATGTCACCGGCAGCGCCACCAGCCAGCACCGCCCGTCGCATGAGTTTCTGCTGGACGCCAACCGCTACACCGGGGCGCTGGAGCCGCAGCTGGCTACCGACTGGAGCGTCAGCGAGGACGGGCGCACCTGGAATTTCAAGCTGCGTCCGGGCGTCAATTTCCACTTCGGCTACGGGGAGTTCACGGCTGACGACATCGTGAATTCGCTGAATTACTACACCAACCCGGCCTGCGGAGCGTCGTATTCCGACTATTTCCGCACGAACCCGCGGGCGGTGCCGGAAGTGGTCAGCGACCAGGAAATCAACATTAATATGGGCGCTCGGCCGGAGCTGATTTTTGACTACTGGATTTCGGGCTACCGGGGCCTGCCCATTACCAGCAAGGCGCAGTGGGACACGGGCTGTCCCAACGGAGCGGCGGATTACGAAGCGTTCCCGGAGGTGGCGCCGCATCTGGAGGGGTACTGCTCGGCGGGGGAGGACACGCTGCTGGCGGAAGGGCCGGCGCGGCTGGGGCCCTACCAGTTCGCCAACTTTGAGAAGGGCATTGGCTGGCTGTGGGAACGGGCGCCGGGGGACCATTACCGGGTGGATCCGGACTGGGATTCCATTGAAATCAAGATCATTGAGGAGGCGTCCACGCGGCTGGCGGCGATGCTGGCGCGGGAAGCGCATCTGGCGACCATCGACCGGGCGCTGGTGGGGCAGGCGCTGGACAACGGGCTGGAAATCGCGGAAAGCCAGGTTACGGCGGTCAACAGCATGATGGTGTTCGGCGGGCTGTACTTTGCCACCAAAGAGGGACCGGAATTTGAGCCCTACTCGGCGGCGTCTTACGACCCCACGGTGCCGTGGGCGGCGCCGGGGGATGCGGGCAAGCTGGTGCGGCAGGCGATGAACAAGGCCATTGACCGGGACGCCATCCGGGAAAACATCTTTGACGGGCAGGGCGCCGAGGGGCGGGTGGCCGGGTTGATACCCAGCGCCGAGGCTTTCGGGGGCGAATACGCCGGCTATAACCCGGAGTGGGAGGATTCCTGGGAGGAGCTGTACGGGTATGACCCGGAACGGGCGCAGGAGCTGCTGACCGAAGCCGGCTATCCTAACGGGTTCACGGTGCCAATCGTCAGCTACACCATGAGCGGGCTGCCGGAGATGAAGGACTATGTGGTGGCGATCGCCGCGATGTGGGAAAACATCGGGTTGCAGACCGAAATCCGGGAGATGGAGTTTTCCGCCTGGCGGCAGGAGTACCGGGGGGCGACCACGAACTGCTGCGTCTATCCCTTCCGGGGCTACGCCGAACCGCCGCATCCGACGGTGCACTTCGCCTACAGCCCGGAGCGCTTTATGCGGTTCTATGTGAGCGACACGGCGTGGCAGAACACCTACAACGCGCTGAATTCGCTGAATTTTGAGGAACAGCTGGGGCACTGGCACGCGGTGTCGGACGAGCTGTTCTACGAGGTGGCGTCCATACCGCTGCATACCCTGTCGGTGCAGGTGGTGATTGACCCCGAAGTGGTAGAGGAATACATCTACCTCGGCCCTTACGGGGGGCAGTTCACCGACCTGGAACACATCAAGGGTGTGCGCTACTGACGCCGGGGGCTTTGCCGGCGGGGGCAAGCGAGCCGGAAATCCGTCCGCTTGTTTCTCGCCGGGGCATCGCTACCGGGGCATTGCCACCGGAGCATTGTCGCCAGGGTATCGCCGCCGGAGTATTGCCGTTGCCCGGCGGCGGCCGGCGGGATGACCGGCGGGCGATGGCGGCATAACGGCAGACAAGCGGACCGCAGGGCAAAGGGGGCAGGCTGATGCAACGCTATATTCTGCGCCGGGTGGCCCAGGGGCTGCTGGCAATTTTTGTCATCAGCACGGTGACCTTCGCGCTGGCGCGGGTTTCGGGCGATCCGCTCAATGTGCTGCTGCCGGAGGAAGCCTCCGAGGAGCAGATTGAGCTGACCAAGAAGGAGTGGGGGCTGGACAAGCCGCTGCATATGCAGTATCTGCAATATCTGGGCAAGCTGTTCCGGGGTGATTTGGGCGAGGCGCTGGCGTGGCCCAATGCCACCGCCGGGGAGCTGATTATGGAACGGCTGCCCAACACCATCCGGCTGTCGGCCCTGGCGCTGCTGGTCAGCGCCGCCATCGCCTTTCCCATTGGCGTGATGGTGGCCATTAAGAAGGACACGCCTTTTGACTACGCGGCGAAGCTGTTCGCCATCCTGGGGCAGTCGGCGCCTACCTTTGCGGTGGGGCTGATTTTGATGTGGGTTTTCGCGGTGCAGCTGGACCTGTTTCCGACCTCGGGCAGTGGCGGGCTGCGCTATATGGCGCTGCCGGCGGTGGCGCTGGGGTACTACAATGTGGCGGCGCTGATGCGTCTCACCCGGTCGTCAATGCTGGAAGTGCTGGACACGGAATATGTGAAGCTGGCGCGCATCAAGGGTGTTGCGGAGTGGAAAGTGGTCTGGAAGCATTGCTTCCGCAACGCCCTGATTGTGCCGCTGACCTATTTCGGGCTGATTGGGGCGGTGCTGATTACCGGGTCGGTGGTTATTGAGACGGTGTTCGCCTGGCCGGGGCTGGGGGCGCTGGTGATTGACGCCATCGTTTTCCGCGACTATGTGGTGGTGCAGGCGGTGGTGCTGCTGTTCGCGGCGTCTTTCGTGTTCATCAACATTATGGTCGATGTGCTGTACGCTTACATTGACCCACGCATCCGGTACACCTAGAAAGGGCGGCGGCGCGCGCGCCGCCGGGGGAGGCGCAAAATGGCTACGGCAATGACCAATCCCGAAGTTCTGGCGCCGGCCTCGCCGGGGACGGGGCGGCGCGTTGCCGGCGTCCTGCGGGCGGTACGGCAAGCTCCCCTGATACCACTGGCGGTGCTGATTGTTCTGCTGGTGATACCGGCCATTTTCGCGGGCCAGCTGGCGCCCCACAGCCCGCGCATCGGCGTTCTGAACGATGCCAAGCTGCCGCCCTTCTGGGTATCCGAAAGCTACGAGGAGCGCACGGTGGCGCAGCGGGTGGACCGCGACCGGCTGGATGTGGAAATCGGGCTCACCAACGCGCGGCGGAAGGTGGAACGGGGCGAGGCGACATTCCTGGCCGGCGGCGAGGATGGCGCCGTGGACCCCGGCGATGTCATCCGGTACCAGGCCCGGGAGGGCGGCTCCATGACCTACCCCCTGGGGACGGACAAGCAGGGGCGGGACATTTTGAGCCGCATCATGCACGGGGCGCGGGTGTCGCTGCTGGTGTCCTCGCTGGCGATTCTGCTGGGCGGCGGCCTGGGGACGGTCCTGGGGATGCTGGCCGCCTACCGGGGCGGCAAGCTGGACGCCATCATTATGCGCGTTGTGGACATCAAGCTGGCCTTCCCGACCATTCTGCTGGCGCTGGTGCTGGTGGCGGCCATTGGGGCCGGGTTCGCCACGGTGATCATCGTCATTGCCGTGCTGCTGTGGGCGCGCTACGCCCGGGTGGTGCGAGGGGAGGCGCTGGCCATCAAGCAGCAGGATTTCATCGACCGGGCGCGGGTTTCCGGGGCTTCCAACATCCGCATAATGATGCGGCACATATTCCCCAACCTGGTCAATACGGTGGTAGTATTGGCGACGCTGGAGGTCGGCCATGTTATCATACTGGAGTCCACGCTGAGCTTTTTGGGGGCGGGGATTCCGGCGCCCACGCCGGCGTGGGGGGTGATGGTGGCGGACGGCCGCGACCTGATCACCACCGCCTGGTGGATTTTTCTGCTCCCTTGCCTTGCCATTGTGCTTACCGTACTATCAATGAACCTGCTGGGCGACTGGCTCCGCGACCGCCTGGACCCGAAGTTGAGGAACATTTAGGCTATGACGACCGCAACAGCAACCGCATCCACTACCAGGGGAACCGCCGCCAACGGAACCGCCGCCGGCGACATCATCCTTGAGGTGAACAACCTCAAGACCTACATTTTCACCCGCGCCGCCATCGTCAAGGCGGTGGACGGCATCAGCTTCAACCTGAAAAGGGGGGAGACGCTGGGGATTGTGGGGGAGTCCGGCTGCGGCAAGACGATGACCGCCCTGTCGCTGCTGCGGCTGGTGCCGAAGCCGGCCGGGCGCATTGTGGAGGGACAGATCGTCCTCAACGGGGACGACATTCTACAGAAAAGCGACGATGAGATGCGCGATGTCCGGGGGCGGCAGATTTCAATGATCCTGCAAGACCCGCAGACATCCCTCAACCCGGTGTTCACCATCGGGAACCAGCTGCGGGAGGCGCTGGGCATTGCCCACAAGGAGAACAAGAGGTCGATGATTTCTCGCGCCGTGGACGCCCTGCGGAAGGTGAATGTAGCGGCGCCGGAACGCCGGCTGGACGACTACCCGCACCAGATGTCCGGGGGGATGAAGCAGCGCGTAGTGGGCGCCATCGCGATGTCCTGCGAGCCGGGGATTATCATCGCGGACGAGCCGACCACGGCGCTGGATGTGACCATCCAGTTGCAGTACCTGCGCCTGCTGAAGGAAATTCAGGCGGAAACGGGGCTGGCCATCATCTTTATCACCCACGACTTCGGCGTGGTGGCGCGGATGTGCGACCGGGTGGCGGTGATGTACGCGGGACGGATCATTGAGCAGGGCGATGTGCGGGACATTTTCAGTCGTCCGGCGCATCCCTACACGCAGGCGCTGATTAACTCGGTGCCGAAGCTGGAGGAACGGGTGGCGCGGCTGTATTCCATTGACGGCCAGCCGCCGCTGCTGTCCAACCTGCCGGAGGGCTGCCGGTTTGCGCCGCGCTGCGAGTATGTCAACGAGCAGTGCTACGCCGCCTACCCGCCCTCTTACCAGCTGGACGAAGGGCATCACGCTGACTGCTTTGCGCTGGACGCCGAGTGGCAGGGCAAGCCCATTGAGGAATTCGTTCCCCCCACGGGCAGCGCCGGCTAGAACCCGCCGCCCCGCCGCCCGTGTTATAGTGATAGCAAGAACCAACGCCGAGGAGGGCCTGACACAATGGCAGTCGCTACGGACAACAACCTGCTGGAAGTTCGCGGCCTGAAAAAATACTTTCCGGTCACCAAGGGCCTCATTATGATGAAAACCATCGGCTATGTGCAGGCGGTGGACGGCATATCCTTCAGCATCAAGCAGGGCGAAACGGTGGGCCTGGTGGGGGAATCGGGCTGCGGCAAGACAACCACCAGCAAGCTCCTGCTGCGCCTGGAACGGCCTACGGAAGGGGAGATCCTCCTGGAGGGGGAGGACATTAACGCCTTCCGGGGTTCGCAGTTGCAGGAATACCGCACTACGGTGCAGGCGGTGTTTCAGGATCCGTGGTCGTCGCTGAGCCCCCGGATGCGGGTGCGGGACATTGTGGCCGAGCCGCTGGTGGTGAACCGCAGCGTCACCAAGCAGGAGAAGGAGGAACGGGTGGCGGAGGTGCTGTCGCAGGTGGGGTTGCATTCCCAGCAGGCGAACAACTACCCTCACGAATTCAGCGGCGGGCAGCGGCAGCGCATTGCGGTGGCCTCGGCGCTGGTGTCCTACCCGAAGCTGATTGTGCTGGACGAGCCGGTGTCGGCGCTGGATGTGTCCATCCGCGCCCAGGTGATGAATCTGCTCAAAGACTTGCAGGAGCAGTACAATGTCAGCTACCTGCTGATTGCCCACAACCTGGCGACGGTGCGCTATATGGCGCACCAGACGGCGGTGATGTACCTGGGGCAGATTGTGGAGTATGCGGACACGGAGGAGCTGTACGACAACGCGTTGCATCCGTACACCAGGGCGCTGTTTTCGGCGGCGCTGCCTTCGCACCCGGATCTGATCCGGGAGGACATTGTGCTGCAAGGGGAGGTGCCTTCGCCCATTAATCCGCCGTCGGGCTGCCGGTTCCACCCGCGCTGCCCCTTTGCGATGCCCCAGTGTTCGGAGGAAGCGCCGGTAGAGAAAGAGGCGGCGCCGGGGCACCGGGTGTCGTGCCACCTGTACTGACCACAGGGGCGGGTCATTATGACGACAGCGGAAATCAACACCTACCAGGATCTGCTGGACCTGCTGGACGAAAAGCCGCAGTGGTTGCAGGATCTGCGCGTGCGGCTGCTGACGCCGGAGCTGATCGCTCTGCCGGAGCAGCTGGCCCGGTTCGCCGAGGAATCCAACCGGCGCCAGGCTGCTACCGAAAGCAATGTGCGGGAGCTGAAAGAAGGGCAGACCCGCATGGAAGCGGATATGCGGGAGCTGAAGGAGGGCCAAGCGCGGCTGGAGGACGGCCAGGCGCGCACGGAAGCGGATGTGCGGGAGCTGAAGGAAGGCCAGGCCCGGCTGGAGGACGGCCAGGCGCGCACGGAAGTCGATGTGCAGGAACTGAAGAACAGCCAGGCCCGGATGCAAGAAAGCCAGGCCCGGACGGAAGCGGATGTGCGGGAGCTGAAGAACAGCCAGGCCCGGACGGAAGCGGATGTGCAGGAATTGAAGGACAGCCAGGCGCGGATGCAAGAAAGCCAGGCGCGGACGGAAGCCGATGTGCGGGAGCTGAAGGAGGGTCAGGCGCGTACGGAAGCCGATGTGCGGGAGCTGAAGGAAGGCCAGGCGCGGATGCAAGAAAGCCAGGTCCGGATGGAGAACAGAATTACCCGGATGGAAACGCGGCAGAATCGTATGGACGGAACCATCAACAACTTGCGAGGCGACAAGTACGAGCGCCGCATTACCCGGTTCATTGCCCTCACGGCCCGCCGCGACCTGAATATGCGCAATGTGCGCGTCCTCCTGGGGGAGTTCACCCCGGACAACAACGAGCTGGCCGACCTGCTGACCGACGCCGAGGGTGACCGGAATGTCATTACCGAGGAGCAGGGGCGCGATCTGGAACGGTCGGACATTATCATTGCCGGCTTTGACCGCGGCGACGGCCGGCCGGTGTACGCGGTCATTGAGGTGGCGTTGACCCTAGACCGGGATGATATTTTCCGGGCGGAACGGCGGGCCGGCGCGCTGGCCGCCGCAACGGGGCAAAGGGCCCTTCCGGTGGCAATCGGCAACGCTGTTGATGACATCGACCGCCAGCGGGCTGATGCCGCCGGCGTGGCGGTGTTGATTATCTACGAGTGAGGCACCCGGCGGCCGGCCCGGCAATCTGCCGCCCGCGCGCGCGCCACAGGTTGAAATCAGCGGCCGGGCGGCGCTGGATATGGGCGCCACCCGGCGGGTATGTGGAGCAAGCAAACGGACAGCGACTGCCGGCGCGGCGCCAGCGCGCCGCGCCGTTATTTATTTAATCCCGTGAATGACGCCATCATCGGTACGCACCACCAGCAGCCCGTTGCTCACAATGGGAGCGATCCGCACGGAGGCGCCCAGATCTATACGCCAGTCCAGTTCGCCGGTTATCCGGTCCACGGAGTACACATTGCCGGCTACGTCGCCGAAAATTACCCGGTCTTTTACTACCAGGGGGGAAGCCCAGATGGCCTCCTCAGCCTCATAAGTCCAAAGCAGGCGGTCATCGACAGCCGAGTGGGTGGCGTTCAGGGCGTAGAGATAGTGGTCATGGGCGCCGGCGTAGAGGATTTTGTGGCCGTTGTCATCGTCCTCGGCCAGCGCGGGGCTGCTTGATATGCCCTGGAGAGGGTTGTCGGGGGTAAAGCGCCAGATGTCGCCCTGCTGCCCCCTGGGGCGAGGCACGCCGGGAACCTGCCACAGCCACAGCTGCGCCCAGATTTGCTTGAACTGGTACAAGCCGGGGACTTCCCGGGCCTGGGCGTCGATGGCGTACAGCTGCCCCCCGGAGGCGAAATAGACCCGCTGCCCGTCTGCGGAGACGACCGGGGAGCCGCTGACGGCGCGGGATGTGCGGTAGCGAAAACGCTCCTGCCCGGTGCGCGCCGACAGGATGTAAAAGATGCCCCGTTTGTCGCCGACGAACAGCTTGCCGTCATGAATGGCAACGGCCGCGCTGGCGTTGCTGTCCAGCTGTTCCTGCCAGATCAGGTCGCCGTTATGAGCGTCCAGCGCGTACAACTGGCCCCGTCCAGAGCTGATATAAACCAGACCACCGGAAACGACGGGCGCTACTTCCACCGTGTCATCAGCGGGAAAACTCCAGCGCACATCGCCATTAAGGGCGTTCCAGGAGTTCACGGTGTGGTCGGTGCTGCCAAAGAACAGGGAGTCATCCGCTACCGCTGCGGCGGCGGTGACGCGCCCCGGCGTGCTGCCTTCCCACTCCTCCCGCCGGTTGCCGTTACTCTCCTTAAGGGGGTAGATGCCGTCGGCCGAGCCTACGTATATGTCGTTGCGCCGCGCCACCGGCTCCGAGTTCAGAGGGTACAGAACCACGCTTTGCCAGGCTGTGACGCCCTGCGGCGGCGGTGGCCCCAGTTGCACATTCCGGCTGTGGCGCAAGTCCCGGCCGGCCACTGACCAGGCGCCGGGGCTGTCGTCAATGGTCATCTGGGTTTGAATGTTTTTGAACAGGACGACGGGGTTGGGCGCAAAGGGGTAGTTGATCCACACCACAAACAGGATCAGAAGCACGATGAAGCAGGCGGCAATGATGCGCCGCCAGGACAGGCGCCGGGACAGCCAGTTCCGCCGTCGCCGCTGGGCCCAGACGGGCAGGCGTACGATTACGCCGTTGCACCTTTCGCACCGGGAGCCGACGCGCTGTTCGGGGCGGCCGCAGTAAGGGCAAATCAGTAGCATCGGGTCATCGGACGCGGCGGCGTCCGCGAGACCGGCACCCGCGTCCGCGCCGGCATCGTCGTCAGCGGCGTCGCCGGCGTCATCCGGGGCGCCGGGGGGAGGCGGGAGGGGAGCATCCCCGGCGCGGTCCGGGATGCCAGCCGGGGCAGGGGGAGCGGTGATCGGGGTGTGTTCCAGCGCGAGTTCCGGGGGCGCAAGTTCCGGCGAGGCGAGTTCGGGTGGCGCGTTTTCCGGCGCGACGAGTTCGGGCGGTCGGAGTTCCGGGGGCGCGAAGTCTGATGGCGCAAGTTCCGGAGGGGACAGCAACGGCCCGGCGGGGGTGGACGGCGGCGGCGTGGCCGGCCCGTCGCCGGCAATCAATGTGGGCGGTTCCGGCGGGCCGGCGTATTCGGAGCTGGCGGCCGGGCGGGGCGGCGGTTCGTCCCAATCCCTTGCCCCGGCCGCCGGGTTGCCGGGGGCAACGGGGGGTGCGGAGGACTCCGGCGCTGGCGGCGGCGGCGGTTCGGTGACTGGGGGCCGGAACCGGGCGCCGGCGTCGACAGCATCGCCGGCATCGTTGGCGGCGGGCGGTTCGGATGCCGGCGGCGGTTCGGTGATTGGGGGCCGGAGCCGGACGCCGGCGTCGCCGGCATCGCCGGCATCGTTGGCGGCGGGCGGTTCGGACGCCGGCACTGCCCTCGGCTCTGCCGACGGCGGCGGTTCGGTGATTGAGGGCCGGAACCGGGCGCCGGCGTCGACGGCATCGTTGGCGGTGGGCGGTTCGGACGCCGGCGGCGCCTGATCCGCCGCGCCCGGTTCCGGCGTTTCGGCGGAACGGCGGCGCACGCGGCGGAGTATGTCGCCAAAGCCGGCCATAACTAACGGACTTGCCCGCCCGCCGGCGCGCCGCTGATCAGCAAACTGCGGACGGCTGGCGCCAGGGCGCGGGCGCGTTCGTGCAGGGCGTCGCCGCTGACATTGGTGATGGGGTGCGGGCACATCAGGTAAGGGAAGTTGGGGACGCCCATCAGCCGGGTGTAGGCGCGCGCGGTGGTGGCGAACACGCTGGTGATGATGGTGGCCGCGGGGATGCCCTGGCGTTCCAGAGTAATTCCGTCGTGCAGACTGCCCGACGAGCAGCCGCCTCAATCGCCCACGCCGGCGATGACGAAGTCGGCGTTGCGATGCAGGTCGGCCAGCGTTTCGGGATGGGGCGGCAGCGAGGCGTTGTGCTTGCGGGCGTAGTAGATGTTGGCGAACTCAAACTCATCGTCCAGCAGGCGGGCGATGGCCCAGAGGATGGCGTCGGAATTGGCTTTGGAGTTGTCCAGCAGGCCCAGGCGGCCGCCGCGCAGGTCAACCGGGCGGGCGGCCATAAGCAACGGCGCGGCGCCGGGGTCAAATCCGGTGGGGTCAATCAGCCGGACGGTGGGGGCGCCGGGGGCGGCGGCTGGGGTGGTCATTTTCGCTCTCCTGTCCGGCGGGCTGCCGGCCGACGCCGGGATGACGGGGCCGGGCGGCGACGATGTTTGGTTTGGCAGCAATGACGGGTTGTTGCCGGCGCCGGGGCGACGGGCATTTGCCGGCCAGCGTTCATCGATCGGTATCGGCAGTCACCGACGGTATCGGCAATCACCGGCATTCACCGGACGGCAAAACGATTCGGGGAAACAACGGGTTTTCATAGCGCCGGGGCGACGGGGGCAGTTACGGCGGGAACGCCGTAGTAGTTCATAATCAGTTCGCTGTAGATGCCGCTGTCGCCGCCGGCCTTGACGATGAGGATGTCGTCGGGGCTGGCGACGGTCAGGTGGCGCCGGTGGTCGTCGCCGGGCTGTACGGCGCCGTTCATCATACCCAGCCGCTTCAGGTCGCCTACGGAGCGCCAGGCGTGTTCGTACAGGTATTCCTGTAGATCCCGGCGGCGCCAGCCCAAGCGGCCCAGGAGTTCGGAATGCCAGTGTCCTACCACCCAGATCCACTTGATGCCGCGCCCGAAGTAGATGCCCAGCCCGTGGGAGGCCATACCGTCGGCGATGGAATCGAGCAGGCTTTCGGCGGTGGCGCCGTAGCGGTTGCCGTGCATTGAGGGGTCCTGGATGGTGGCCACGGTTACGGTGGACTGGTCGGGGGCGTAGCCGGCGGCGGTATGGAAGGGTTCCCAGGGGCTGGTTTCCTCGTCCTCGCCGATGACCACGCCGAACTTGGTGAGGCTGCCCATACAGCCCCGGTCCAGCACGCCGGGCCGCTGCTCAAAGACATTGATGAAGATGAGGCGCAGGGCGCGCCCGATGGTGGCGTTGGCCCGGTGGCCGGGGCTGAACAGGTTGTCGGCGCAATTCAGCCCGATTTGCCGGCGGATGGGGCCGTTGACAATAGTCAGCAGGCCGGTGGAGTTGGTGACGGCGGAGACCTCGTGGATGCAGTTGGGGTCGTGGTCAAAGAGGACGCGCAGGGTGGCCAGGACGATGGGGAAGTATTCGGGGCGGCAGCCGGCCATAACGGCGTTGGCGGCGGCCTGTTCGGCGGTCAAGGCGCGGCGGCGGACGGGAACCTCGCCCAGGGTGAAGTCCGGCGCCAGGCCCACGGCGTCCAGCATATCCTGCACGCGGTCGGCGGTGGGGGGAACCACGGGCAGGCCGTCCGTCCAGCCCCGCCGGTAGCATTCCTCAATGGCGTCCAGCGTATCGGGGTAGAGATGGGCGGCGGCGCGGGGCGGTCGGTCGGCCACGAGGGGCTGGTCGGTCACGAAGGGACTCCGCAGAAGGGTGGCGCAGGCGGCAGGTTGCCGGCTGGTTGAGAGCCGCGCAGAGCCGGGCTGGCGGCGGGGCGCATTTTACCAGCGGGCCGGCGGTTATCACAAGCGGCGGGGCAGGTGAATCCGGGCGCGGCCGCCGTCGGCCAGCAGGGCCGAGGCGGGCGGGCCGGACATTGCGGCCGCCAGGGCGGGGCCGTACTCGGCGGCAAAGTCGGCGGCGGTTGCCGCGGCTACCGCCGGTTGCAGCCGCCAAGGGGAACGGGTTACCCGGTAGGCGCGGGTGGGGCCGTGCGGTTTGCCGTTGTATCCCCAATAGCGGGCGGTCAGAAAGTCGGCTAGGGAACCGGGGGCGGCGGCGCCACCCCTATCTACATCTCCATAGATCTCTCCATCACCGGCGACGGACGCCGCCGATGCGCGGAAGGAGCAGCAGCGTCCGTTGGCGTCCTGCCAATGGTAGGCAACGCTGCTGCCGCCATCGTCGCTGCCGGGCGGGGCGATTGCGCAGACTACGGGATGCCGGGCGAAAGGCTCTCCGTAGAGGATGCGGGCGGCGCCGGCGGTGATGCGATGCGGCACAATCTGGCGGATGAAGACCACGCCCGGGGCCGGACAGCCGGCATCCCGGCGGCGGCGGACATAAAAACGGAGGTTCACCTGGGCGTAGCGGCGGGGGTAAGCGGGCAGGCCGAAAACCCGCGTGTCCGCAAAGCCGATGCCGACCAGGCTGATATAGGCGCTGCCTTGCCAGCGGTCCAGGCAGAGGCCGGCGGGCAGCAAGGGAAGCAGGGCCGCGTCGGGGGCGGGCCAGGATAGCAGCAGGGGGCGGCGCCAGAGGGCGGTTAGGAAGGGAAGGGGCATAGGAGGGCGCGGCGGGCATACGAACTGCGGGCCGCCGCATTGTAGCGAGGGCGGTTGGGGGCTGGCAAGCGACGCGGACTGACGGCGGCGTTTCCCATCGGGTGGTTTGTATTTACCCGTCGTGCCGGCGCCAGCCGGAATCCGGGCGTTTCCAGTGGATTCCGGCTGGCACCGGAACGAGGAGCTGATGGCCAGACCACCCGGGGCGCGTCGTGAAATGGCCCGCCAGTCCGGGAGGGGCCGGCAATCCGGGGCAAGCGCCCATGGCCTGCGGAGCAGGCGGGCGGTGAGGATGCCCGGATGCCGGCTTGCACCGGACTGACGGGGGTTATGCGATGCCGCCGTTGGCGACGGCACAATGCGCTTGGCGAGGGGCCTTAATTCACTGGCGCTCCTTGATTGGCGTGGATGTTCCGGTTACCAGGGCGGTTCCGGCGGGCGGGGGGCGGGCGGTTGGAGGTAGGAAGGTTGTCATTGGAAGTCGGCTCCTTTCCGATGGGTTGGCGATTGGCAGTTGGTAAGTGGCAGTTGGCAAGATGAAGGCATCGGGGAAGGCTCGGGCTGGCCTTTTGGGTTCCAGGTTGTCGGCGCTACGGCCTGAGAGCGTAACGCGTGAGTTTCGTCCTAGTTTTCCGTGTCCCGGGGCGGCAGCTTTTGAGGGCCGTCGTTTCCGGCACGGGGCGGTGGTGACACCCGCTGGCTGGCACAGAACTACACGGGCCGTATGAGACACACAGCGACGAAGCAGGACCAGCTGAAATTGGGTTCCGACAAGGGTTAGGCCGTTTCCTGGAGGCCCGTTTGGTTAGCCCGAAATGGTTTCCCCGATGGTGGTACGACGCCGATTTCGGATTGGAGTAGGCATAGCTGGTGTCCGTTTTGGCGCCGGGCGCGCGTCCGCGTCGGGGCTGTGGCGGATGGCGGTCGGGGCAGCTGTTCCCTGTTCGCCGGGCGGGTTGCCGCATCCGTGTTTGAGGTTAGCAGGACGGATGTTCAGGGCGCAAGGGGGCGGGTGTCATAAATGGCGGTGATTTTAAATTCCAGCGGGGGGATTGGGTGGCGGGCCGGGATGGCGGGCGATTTGGGGGACACAGCCTAGTATGCTGTTTCGTAATATAACCGCATATCGTAATTTACGGTATGCTATATTGTTGATAACGGTCATATTGCTTGACAAAGTGCCGCTTATGCCACTAGGATAGCCGGGCGATGCTGGATTTGCGACACCGCCTACCCGTCGGGCGTCGCGCCATGATGCCGGCATCAGCCGACCAGGAGGTACTTACTCCGATGCTGAGGAGATTCAAGCGCACCCTGTTTGCCGGTGTGGTAGCTGTCTTGCTGGTTGCGGGCGTCGCTTGTGGCGGGGCCGAAGCGCCGGCGGCGCCGGGCGATACGGGCAGCGACGCTTCCCCCACGCCAGCGGCCACCGCCTCCGCGCCGGCCGCTGCCACCAGCGCGCCGGCCGAGCCCACCACGCCGCCGACGGCTACAGCTACGCCGCCGCCCAAGGCCACGCTGCGTCCTACCAACACGCCGGCGCCTACCGTAGTGGCCCGCACCGCGCCGACGCCTCTGCCCAGCGGCGCGCCCAAGCCGGGCGGCTTGGTGCGGATGGCCGCCTATGCCGACACCAAAGACTGGGATCCGCTTGGTTCGGCTTCAACCTCCAGCGTCATTTCCTACTCGCAGCTTTACAACCAGCTGGTGCAGTTTGACACCACCAACACCAACGAAGTCGTTCCCGATCTGGCGGAAAGCTGGAGCCTCAACGAGGATGGCACGGTGTACACCTTCCGCATCCGGGATGGGGTGCAGTGGAATGACGGGATGCCGCTAACGATTGACGATGTGCTGCACACCTTTATGCGTTACGGCAACCCCTGCAATAGCCGGGGGCGCTCCGGCCTGTGGCGCACGTACACAATTCCCATTGAAGTTGCCGACCGGGATGGCGGGGACTGCACGCCGACCAACGGCGATGAAGCGATGAGGATCATTGACCCCCAGACCATTGAGTTCAACTTGGCTTTCGCGTCGGGCGCGTTCATCAAGTTTCTCGCCATTGATTATGTCAAGATTCTGCCCAAGCATCTGCTGGAGCAGGGTATTGACCTGAACTTGGCGGAGAATATCATCAAGCACAACTCCGGTTCCGGCCCGTTCGTTCTGGAATCCTATCAGTCGGGGAACTCTTATTTCGTCAACCGGAACCCCGGCTATTTTAAGGAAGGGCGGCCTTACCTGGACCGGATTGAGCACTACATCATCACCACGCCGGCCACCGCGCAGGCGCAGGTGGAAGCGCGCCAAATTGATATGGCCAATGCGGCCACGATGAACCTCACTGCGCCGGAGTATTACGCTCTGGAGCAGCGTACCAACAGCGAGTATGTGGCACACGATGTGTTCGGAGGGGCAACGCGGGGCTTTATGATCAACATAAAGCGGGAACCGTTCACTGACCACCGAGTGCGACAGGCCATCAATCTGGCAGTGGACCGGCAAAAGCACAATGCGCGGGGTCTGCACGGCGCCGGGCGAGGGCACTGCCCGCTGGTGGGCATGGCCAACTCGCTGGAGGAATGCGCTACCTGGCCGGGTATGCGTCCGAAAGATACCCCCGGCGGACAAGAGGACATCAAGCGCGCCCGGGAGCTAATGGCCGATGCCGGTTATCCCGACGGCTTTGAGGTGCAGTACACCGTCCGGCAGGTAGGCACCTACGCCGACGAATGCTCGGTGATTAAACAGGACCTGGAAGAGTATCTGAACATCAGGGGGTCTATTGAAGTGCTGCCCAGCGCGGCGGGCTACGCCAAGTACGGCACTTCCCGGCCTGCCGACGCCAAAGGAGACTGGGAGTTGAGCTGCCAGGCCGACGGAATGACGGTTCTGGACCCGGACGCCATCTACGGCGGCATTTTCCTCAAGGGCGGCACCCGCAATTACACCGACTGGGAAGCGCCCGAAGTCAACGACTGGTTTGAGTTGCAGAAGGTGGAGCTGGACCCGGAAAAGCGCCGCGAAATCAATAAGGAAGCGGAGCGGTGGCTGCATGAGTTCCACAATAACCACTGGGTAAGCCTGACCCTGGGGCAGAACTTCTGGGTGGTGCACCGGGACATCAAAGGATTTGCGGCGCCGCAAACGGTGCAGTACGGATTCAAGCACGAGGACATCTGGTTGGACCGCTAGACGGTCGGCCGGGGCCAAGGCACTCAAACTGACGGACATTTCCCGCCGTATCCCCTGCCACCGGAGGTGTGAGATGACGCGAACGAGCGTGAAACCGGCGTTGCTGGCCGGCATTGCGGTCAGCGTGGCGCTGCTGGCGGGCATTGCCTGCGGAGGGGCGGAGACGCCGGCTGCGCCGGCGGCCGCGCCCACCGCCGTGGGAGGGTCGGCGGCACCCGGCGCGCCGGCGGCTACCGCAGCGATGATGGCGACGCCGGCGTCGGCGGCCGCTACTGCGTCGGCGCCGACGCCTACTTTTACGCCACCGCCACAGGCTACCATCCGGCCGACGAATACGCCGGTAGCGGAATACGAAGCGCGCATCGCGCCCACGCCCACGCCGAGCGGCCCGCCCCGGCAAGGGGGAACGGTGCGAATGTCGGCCTACGCGGATACCAAGGACTGGGATCCGCTGGGCTCGGCATCGCTGTCCAGCGTAATTTCCTACTCGCAGCTGTACAACCAGCTGGTGCAGTACAACAGCGTGGAGACGGACCAGGTGGAGGGCGACCTGGCTACGGACTGGCAGGTGAGCGCAGACGGACTGACCTATACCTTTAACCTGCATGACAATGTGCAGTGGAACGACGGGGAGCAGCTGACGGCGGATGATGTGGCGTACAGCTTTCTCCGCTACGCCAACCCGTGCCATCCGGCGGGGCGCTCCGGGCTGTGGCGGCAATACGCGGCGCCGCTGGAAGTAGCAGACCGGGAGGGCGGCGACTGCACGCCTACCAACCCCGATGCGGTAGTGAGGGCCGTTGACGACCGGACGGTTGAATTTGATTTGCGCTTTCCTTCCGGCGCATTCATCAAGTTCATGGCAGTGGACTATGTGAAAGTGCTGCCCAGGCATCTGCTGGAACAAGGCATTGACCTGAACTTGTCGGAGAACATCATCAAGCACAATTCTGGCTCTGGACCTTTTGTGCTGGAACAGTACTCGTCGGGCAACTCCTACATTGTGAACCGCAACGAGAACTACTTCAAATCCGGCAAGCCTTATTTTGACCGGATTGAGCATTTCATCATAGTGGACACGGCCACGCTGACGGCGCAGATTGAGGGCCGCAACATAGATATGATGAACGGCGGCTTTTCCAATCTGACGCCCCGGGAGTATCTGGAGCTGGAGCAGCGGATGGGCGGTGAGTATGTGATGCATGAGTTTCCACCTTCGGGCAACTGGGGACTGATGATGAATGTGAAACGGGAACCGTTTAGCGATCCCAAGGTTCGGAAGGCGATTCACCTAACGGTTGACCGGGACGATCTAAACGAAAAGATTTGGGACAGCACGGCCGGCATCGCCTGTCCGCTCGGGGGCATGGGACACGATTTTGATACCTGCTACACTTGGCCGGGCATCCGTCCGAAGGACAGCCCCGGCGGGCAGGAGGATTTGGCAGAGGCCAAGCGTTTGATGGCCGAAGCGGGCTATCCTGACGGTTTTGAGGTGACTTACACGGCGCGGCAGGTGGCGGGTTACCCCAAGCAGTGCCAGGTGCTAAAGCAGCAGCTGGAGCAGAACTTGGGGATTACCGGGGACATTGAAACCCTGCCCAGCGCCGCCGGATATGCCAAGTACGGCACCTCACGGTCGCCGGACGCCGCCGGGGATTGGGAGATTGCCTGTCAGGGAGAAGGGATGGTGGTGCTGGACCCGGACGCGCTTTACGGCGGCATCTACAACAAGGGCGGTACCCGGAACTACACCGACTGGACGCACTCGTTGGTGGAGGACTGGTTTGAGACGCAGAAGGTGGAACAGGATCCGGATCTGCGGCGGGAAATCAACAAGGAAGCCGAGCTGTGGCTGGTTGACTTTTCAGACAACCACTGGGTCAATCTGGGCTGGAACCGCTTTTTCTGGATTGTTCATCGGGACATCAAAGGTTTTCGCCCCCCGACGACGGTGCAGTACTTCTTTAAGTACGAGGACTACTGGCTTGACCGTTAGCGGTCAAGCCAGAGCAAGCAAGCGCGCGGAGGCGCAAGTCCAGCCGGAAAAGGACTTTGAAGTGTTCTGATGAGACAGTACGCGATTAAACGCATCGGCCTGTTTATCCCTACGGTGCTGCTGGTGACCGTCATCGTCTTTGTGGTGATGCGCCTGATACCGGGCGACCCGGCGCTGGCGATCCTCAGCGCGGACGATGCCTCTTACACCGAGCAGGAACTACAGGAACTGCGGAGCCAGCTTGGCACCGACCGGCCGCTGGTCGTCCAGTATCTGGATTGGATGGGCGGGTTGCTGAGGGGGGATTTCGGCACTTCCTTCTGGTGGAACGGGCCGGTGATGGACCGGCTTGGGGAACGCATCCCGGTGACGATTGAGCTGGCGATTCTGGGCATTGCGCTGGCGGTGATTTGCGCTGTGCCGCTGGGGGTGATTTCCGCCATTAAGCCGGACAGCCCCATTGACTATGTGTCCCGCGTTTTTACGCTGGTGGGGATCTCCATACCGACCTTTTTCAGCGGCATCCTGCTGACGCTGCTGCTGATACGCGCCTTTGGGTGGCTGCCCCCGCTGGGCTACGAAAACATCTGGAATGACCCGTGGAACAACCTCAAGCAGATGATGCTGCCGGCGCTGGCGCTGGGCTTCTATGACATGGCGTTCATAGCCCGCGTAACCCGCTCGTCAATGATGGAAATCCTGCGCGAGGACTATATGCGGACAGCCCGCGCCAAAGGGCTGCGGGAGCGCATTGTGCTTTCCCGGCACGGATTGAAAAACGCCGTGCTGCCCATCCTGACCATCTCAGGATGGCAGTTCGGGCGTCTGTTTGGCGGGACTGTGATTATCGAGCGGATCTTCCTCATCCCCGGCATCGGGCAATTGCTGATTGACGCCGTGTTTCAGCGGGATTTTCCCACGATACAGGCCATCATCGTTATTGTGGCGGTGTCCATCGTCATCATCAACCTGCTGGTTGACCTGCTGTACGGATGGCTGGACCCGCGCATTCGCTATGCCTAGCGGTCCGGGCCCTGCTGTTGCCGTTGTCGTTCCCGCCGGCCTGGCCGGCATTCGGTTGTTGGAGTGCTAACTATGACTACGCAAGCCCCCAATGTGGCAGTGGGCGCCGACGGCGCGCTGGAGGATATGCGTTCGCGCCCGACCTGGCATGGGAACATCATCCGGTTTTGCCGCACCAAACCGCTGGGCGGCATCAGCGCGGCCATCATCCTGCTGACGGTGCTGGCGGCGATCTTCGCGCCGGTAATTGTGCCCCATGATCCGCTGGATTTGACCCACGATACCTTTGCGCCGCCTTCGCGGACAGCGTGGCTGGGCGCGGACGACCTGGGGCGTGATGTGTTCAGCCGGGTGATTGCCGGGGCGCGGGTGTCAATGTATGTGGGCGTCCTCAGCGTGCTAATTGGCATCACCTTGGGGACGATTATCGGCATCATCAGCGCTTATGTGGGCGGCGTGCTGGATCTGGTGGTACAGCGGATCGTGGATGCGCTGATGGCGTTCCCGGCCATCATCATGGCGCTGGGGCTGATGGCGGCGCTGGGGGCGTCCATCAACAACATTGTGGCGGCGCTGGTGGTGATACTGCTGCCGGGGGCAATCCGCGTCATCCGGTCGCAGGTGTTGAGCATCAAGGAACTGGACTACACGCTGGCGGCGCAGGCGATTGGCGCCCGTCCCTGGCGGATTATGTTGCGCCACATTCTGCCCAATGTAATTGCCAGTTACATTGTGCTGAGCACGATTACCCTGGGGCTGGCCATTGTAATTGAGGCGTCGTTAAGTTTCTTGGGAGTGGGCGTGCCGCCGGATGTGCCTACCTGGGGAGGGATGCTCACCGAGGGGGCATCGCAATACATCCGCAATGCGCCGTGGCTGGCGGTGTTCCCCGGCCTGGCTATTTCCATTGTGGTGTTCGCCATCAATTTCCTGGGGGATGCGTTGCGGGATACGCTGGATCCGCGCCTGCGGGGGCGGTAGTTTGGGGGCATACGCGCCCGGCGGCGATTAAGCCGCAGAGCCGTCATCCCGGTCGGCGCCGGGATGACGGGTTCTTTTATTTAAGCCGCCCGAACCGGAACGCGGCGGGCACGGCGCGACGGGGATTTTCGGTTGGGCGGCGGGGCGGTTCCGGCTATAATGCGGCGGATAAACCTGATGCTTGGAGTCGCCCGATGGCTGCTGATTTGGTACGCGCTGCCGAAAGTTTGGTTCCTGAGATTACGGCCAACCTGGAGCGGATTGACGCCGAGCGGCGGCTGCCGCCGGAGCTGGCGGCGCGGATGGCGGGCGCGGGGCTGTTCGGGCTTTATGTGCCAGCAGCCCTGGGCGGGCCGGAGGCGGATCCGATTACGGCGTTCCGGGTGGTGGAGACGATTTCGCAGGCGGACGGTTCGGCCGGGTGGTGTTCGTTCAACGGCAGCGCGATTACCTCCGCCGTAGCGCGTCTGACCGTTGATGCGGCGCGCGAGTTGTTCGGGGAGCCACCGGAGATTCTGGGGTCGGGTTCGGCGCGTCCGGAAGGCACAGCGCGGCAGGTTGAGGGGGGTTATGTCCTCAACGGGCGCTGGAATTATTTGAGCGGGATTGACCATTCGACGGCGCTGTTTCTCAACTGCCGGCTGCTGGATGAACGCAACGCCCCGCTGCGGGCCGCCGACGGCAGCCCGCAAACCCGCGTGGCCGTGGTTCCGGTGGCGGCGGGGACAGTACTGGATACCTGGGATACGCTGGGGATGCGCGGGACGGCCAGCCACGACTGCGAGTTCGCAGAGGTTTTTGCGCCGGCGCATCATACCTACGCGCGGGGCGACGCGGCGTATCACAGCGGGCCGCTGTATCACCCGCCGCAGAATGCCATTCTAATCAGCTGGACGCTGGCGGCGGCCAATGCGGTGGGCATGGCGCGGGGGGCGATGAACGCTTTCAGGGATTTGGCGACGGGCGCCGGGACGACGAACTCGCCCGCGCTGCTGCGGGACCGGGACTATGTTCAGATTGCCTTCGGCGAATGCGAGGCGATGCTGGACGGGGCGCGGACTTACGCGCTGGACGCGGTAGGCGGTATGTGGGAGGCGCAGGCAGCGGGGCGTTCCGATTTGCCGGCGCGGGCGGTGCGGGCGCGGCTGGCGATTGCCTACGCCATCCGGCGGTCGGTGGCTGTGGTGGACCGGCTGTTTAATGTGGCCGGCACCAACGCTATTCACCGCTCGGTGGGGCTGGAGCGGTTTTTCCGGGATTTGCGGGTGAGCGGGCAGCATATATCGGGGCTGCCGGCGAATTATGAGTACGGGGGGCAAGTACTGCTGGGGGCAACGCTGCGGTCATCGCTTTACACGTGAGGCTATGGAACATTTGACGGAAATAATCGGCTACTTGCCCCCCTTCGCCAGGACGATTGTCGTCCTTATGCTGGTGGCGCAACCTATGGCGGCGTTTGCTTTGGGCGTTTTGCGCGCGTTCCGCGGGTACGGGCTGCCTTGGGGAGCTTCCTCCGATCGCCTCCAGTCTGTGATGCTCTGGCTGGTATGCCTGCCGGCTATCGTGTTGGCACTGTTAGGTTTTTACATCGTTGTGGCTACCGTTTGGCAGGGTCTTGCGGACGCTTTTCCGCAGACGGGCCACTAGCAGGGGCACCAGCCACCGGATCAGCTGCCAAGTCAGGTAGGTGAACACCCCCACCCAGCCCAGAAAGCCGGCCAGGAACAGGGCAGCTCCCGACAGCAGAAAGGCCAGGCTGTCCTGCGCACTGCCCCAAAGCACCATAAGCGTTCCCGCCGTAGTGGCGATGACGGCGCCGGCGAGGGTGTATTCCTGCCAAGACACCGGCGGCCGGCGGCGGTCGTCCTGGCCGGCGGCGGGCCGGGGCCCCGCGTCCGCTGCGGGTGGGCTTTGCGTGTTGGGTGTTGTCATATTGCGCCTCGGGGATCCCTGATGCCCCTTATTTTACCGCCCGGCTTTACGGGTGGCAATTGGCTATTCGGGGAATATGCGGCGGTACACGCCGGGGGAGCCGGCCTCGTGCGTCATATTGGGGCGCACTTCGTTGGTCCAGATAGGGGTTACGGCGGTGCGCCAGTTTGCCCAGCCCTCGCTTTCGGCTACGGCCAGAGATTCCATTTCGTGGATGGTGGCATACCGGGGGGCGCCCATCGTGGCTTCAAAGCGGCGGGCGCGGATGTAGCCGGGGATGGAGAGGCAGAGGGGGAGGCGTTCGTTGTTGTAGGCGTGGTTGAATTTGGCTTCCAGGGCGTCGGGGACGGACATTCGCCCGACCAGGATGACCGGGGACATTCCGGCCCGGGCGGTTTCCGGCGGCAGGGTTTCGGGGTGGATGCGGCGGTACAGGTTGCGGATGTATTCGGTTCCGATGACGCCGGGGGACATCCGGCGGGACCATGGGGTGGGGTTGTTGAGCCAGCGCTGCCATTCCGGGGAATGCCAGGCTTCATAGGAGTCCAGCTCGTAGCAGGCCAGGTATTTGGGGCCGCCCTGGACGGCCAGGTAGCGGGCGGCGTCCAGCACGCCGGGTATGGAGAGGCGTTCCGGGATGTGCTCCTCGTTGTACCAGCGGTTGTATTCGGCGTCGTGTTCGGGGGCGACGGCGCTGAATACCAGGAGCAGGCCGTCGCCTTTCTTGGGCGGGTTTGCGGTCATAGTGTCCTCCGTGTCGTATTGCCGGCGGGGCGCCGGCGGGATGGGAAAGGCAGCACCGGCAGCGGACGACAGCGGCGCTCCGGCGGGGCAAGGCGGGGTTATTATAGCGCAAAGAGGCGCGAGCGCCGCCCGGCGGCGGGCGTTATTATCGCCAAAGGGCGCATCTTGCCGGCAATTTGCGCTTTCGGTGAAGGGATACACAAGATCCGTTGTGTTGCGATATAATCGCCCCGCCGCTTTGGGCTGCTGCCGGGGCGGACGCTGTCTGTGGCCCGTCTGCTCCTCGCAGGGCGTAGCAAGCAAGGCGTGGCAAGCAATGGAGGGTTAAGGAAATGGTGATTGCACAGGATAAGGCGCCGGTTGCGGCCGGGCGGGCCGGCGAAATTGACGAGACCGATGTCATCGTCATCGGGGCGGGCGTTACCGGCCTGTATTCGCTGTACCGGCTGCGGCAGCTGGGGTTTTCGGCGCAGGCGTTTGAGGAGGGCGACGGGGTGGGCGGCACCTGGTACTGGAACCGTTACCCCGGGGCGCGGTTCGATTCCGAGAGCTACACTTACGGCTACTCGTTTTCCGAGGAGCTGTTGCAGGAGTGGGAGTGGAAGGAGCATTACTCGGCGCAGCCGGAGAACGAGCGCTACCTGAATTATGTGGCGGACAAGTTTGAGCTGCGGCGGGACGTTACCTTCGGGGCGCGGGTAGCGTCGCTGGTGTATGATGAGGCGGCCAACCGCTGGGAGGCGACGACGGACGACGGGCGCAAGGCGCGGGCGCAGTTTGTCATCACCGCCATTGGCATTCTCTCGGCGCGGTATGTTCCCGATTTTGAGGGGCTGGAGAGCTACGAAGGGGAATGGTGCCACACCAACCGCTGGCCGAAGGAGGGGATGC
Organism: Dehalococcoidia bacterium; assembly: GCA_965203195.1. Classification (GTDB taxonomy): domain Bacteria; phylum Chloroflexota; class Dehalococcoidia; order Lucifugimonadales; family UBA3495; genus Bin87. The sequence continues at coordinate 570,076 of OZ241860.1, forward strand.
GGCTGGCTGGCCGGCGGGTGGGGGTGATCGGCACGGGGGCGACGGCGGTGCAGCTGATACCGGAGATTGCGGGCGAGGTGGCGCAGCTGACCGTCTTTCAGCGCACGGCGAACTACTGCGTGCCGCTGCGGAATTCGGTGATCGACCCGGAGACGCAGGAGTACATCAAGGGCCACTACCCGGAGATTTTCCGGCGGTGCGGCGAGACGGCGGGGTCGTTCATGCATCTGTTTGACCCGCGTTCGGCGCTGGAGGTGCCGGAGGCGGAGAAGCGGGCGCAGTACGAGCGGCTGTGGGCGGAGCCGGGTTTCAAGAAGTGGCTGTCCAATTTTTACGATGTGATGATGCCCGGCCCGGCGAATGAGGATTATGCGGAGTTCGTCCGCAACAAAATCCGGGAGCGGGTTCACGACCCGGAGGTGGCGGAGCTGCTGGCGCCGAAGGACCATATGTTTGGCTCCAAGCGGCTGCCCTGCGAGAGCGGGTACTATGAGGTGTACAACCGGGAGAATGTGACGCTGGTGGATGTGCGCGCGGCGCCGATTGCGCGGATCACGCCGTCGGGTTTGCGGCTGGAGGACGGGCGGGAGTTTGAGCTGGATGTCATCATTTTCGCCACGGGCTATGACGCGGTGACCGGCTCTCTGAACAAGATACACGTTGAGGGCGTGGGCGGGGAGGTTCTGAAGGAGAAGTTCGCCAACGGGCCACGCACCTATATGGGGATGTCCAGCGCGGGCTATCCGAACCTGTTCACGGTGAATGCGGCATCGGTGGGCAACTTTGTGCGGGCGGCGGAGCCGCTGGTGGAGTGGGTGACGGAGGCCATTGCCTATGTGCGGGACAGCGGGCGCCGGCGGATTATGGCGACGCCGGAGGCGGAGGAGGCGTGGCGGCGGCATATTGAGGAGGACGGGGCCAGGATTTTGCGGACGCAGGCGAATTCGTGGTTTGTGGGGGCGAACATTCCCGGCAAGGCGCGGGTTCTGCTGACGGCGCCGGACACGGCGCCGGTGATGCGGGCGAAGCGGGCGGAAGTGGCGGCCAAGGGGTACGAGGGTTTCATCCTGGACTAGGGCGCGCCGGGCGGAGCAGTTTGGGCCGGCGGGCGGCCCGCCGGTCGGCGGCCGTTTGGGAACGGGTTCGGCGCCGGTTTCCGGCCGGCGTCGTCGCGCCGGCCGGCTTGCCCCGGCCCGGAGCAGGATGGGGCGGCGCTGTTTTTTTGAAAAATCGTCAAAATGGCCTTGCCGGGGCGTATTGACAACGGGGCGGATTTTCCGTAACCTGTCTGGCAGCTGGCGAAAACCGGATAGCCCCGGGGTTGCCGGGGCCGTGTTGAGGCTTTGGCGCCGCGGGTTGCCCGACCTCGTCATTGCTGACCTGAGCGCCCCGGTGGCGCAATTGGTAGCGCAGCCGACTTGTAATCGGCAGGGTAGGGGTTCGAGTCCCCTCTGGGGCTCTTAAAAATCTGGTACAATGGAATGCCGACCTGGAGGGGTGGGTGAGTGGTTAAAGCCACCAGACTGTAAATCTGGCGCCCGGAAGGGCTTCGCAGGTTCGAATCCTGCCCCCTCCACCACAGCCGCTATGGTGGCTTCGGTTCCATTTTCCGAACCAGTGCAGACCGGCAGCGGAGCATTGCGCCCAAGTAGCTCAGAGGCAGAGCACGTTCTTGGTAAGAACGGGGTCGGCGGTTCGATTCCGCCCTTGGGCTCCAGGATGGGCCGACAGCCGGATGATGTCGACAAGCCGTCCCGCCGGGTTCGCTCCCGGGGGAGCGTAGAGACGCAGACCGAACAAGGAGCAAGGAGAAACTCCCCACTATGGCCAAGCAAACCTTCGACCGTACGAAACCGCACGTGAACGTGGGTACTATTGGTCACGTTGACCACGGCAAGACCACCCTCACGGCCGCCATCACGCGGGTGCTGGCGGAGGAGGGGAATGCCAGTTTCCGGGATATGGACGATATTGACAACGCGCCGGAGGAGAAGGCGCGTGGCGTTACTATCGCCATTGCCCATGTGGAATACGAGACCGAGAACCGGCACTACGCCCATGTTGACTGCCCCGGTCACGCCGACTACATCAAGAATATGATTACCGGCGCAGCCCAGATGGACGGCGCGGTGCTGGTGGTTTCGGCGCCCGATGGGCCGATGCCGCAGACGCGGGAGCACATTCTGCTGGCCCGCCAGGTGGAGGTTCCTTCCATCGTAGTCGCCCTGAACAAGGTGGATATGATGGACGATGAGGAGCTGCTGGAGCTGGTGGAGCTGGAGGTGCGCGAGCTGCTCAGCACTTACGATTTTCCCGGCGACGATACGCCGGTCGTGCGGGTGAGCGGGCTGAAGGCGTTGGAAGGGGACGCCGAGTATATGGCCAGCGTGCGCGAGCTGGTGCGGACGATGGACGAGTACATTCCGCAGCCGCAGCGGGTGACCGACCAGCCGTTCCTGATGCCGATTGAGGATGTGTTCGGCATCAAGGGGCGGGGGACGGTGGTGACCGGCCGCGTGGAGCGGGGGCAGCTGAATGTGGGGCAGGAGGTGGAGATCATCCGCTCCGGCGATGTCCGCAAGACGGTGGCGACGGGGCTGGAGATGTTCCACAAGCTGCTGGGGACTACGGAAGCGGGCGATGCGGTGGGCGTTCTGCTGCGGGGGGTGGACCGGGACGAGGTGGAGCGGGGGCAGGTGCTGGTAGCGCCGGGTTCCATGAAGCCCTACCGCCGGGCCGAGGCGGAGGTGTATGTGCTGAGCCAGCAGGAAGGCGGCCGGCATACGCCGTTCTTTACGGGGTACAAGCCGCAGTTTTACATTCGCACCAGCGACATTACCGGGGAGATTTCGCTGCCGGAAGGGGTGGAGATGGTGATGCCCGGGGACAACATCACGATGACCGTCAGCCTGATTACGCCCATTGCCGTTGAGGAAGGGCTGCGCTTCGCCATACGCGAGGGCGGCCGGACGGTGGGCGCGGGCGTGTTCACGAAGCTGCTGGAGTGATCCCGATGGCGCGCAAGTCCACCGACGCCCGGCAAATCATCACCTTGCAGTGCACGGATTGCCGCGAGCGGAACTATTCCACGATCAAGAACCGGCGCAGCCATACGACGCGTATGGAGCTGCGGAAGTACTGTAGCCGGTGCCGGGGGCACCAGGTGCACCGGGAAGTGAGGTAAGGAGCCGTGGCCAGGGCATCTACGGGGCGACGACCGGCGCCGATTTCTCCCCGCGCGGTGGGGAGAGTGGGGCCGATTGGCTTCTTGCGGGAGACCGTTTCCGAGTTGCGGAAGTCGGTATGGCCGAGCAAGGAGGAGACGGCGCGGCTTACGGTCGTGGTGATTATCCTGGCCGCTCTGATGGGGTTTTTCCTGGGGCTGCTGGACCGCGGTTTCGCCGAGCTTTTCACCCGCTACATCCTGTAAGACGCCGGCGGCAGTACCGGGAGGACGCGGCGGGGGCAGCCGCCAGCAGGATGCGGGTTGCCTCCGCCTTGCGCCGGCGCGACGCGACAATAGCCGAAGCAACGGAATTGCGGGCGGGATATGACGACAATGCAACCTGTGGCCGACCTGCGTTGGTATATCGTGCATACGTACACCGGGCAGGAGGATACGGTCAAAAAGAATTTGGACCTGCGTCGGCACAGTTTGGGGATGGACGACCGGATCATCCGGGTGGAAGTTCCCGAAGAAGAGGAGATTATCCGCAACAAGGGGGAACGCACTTTCAAGCAGCGGAAGCTGTTTCCCGGCTACATTCTGGTTCAGATGGTGATGGACGATGAAGCCTGGTTCCTGGTGCGGAACACCACCGGGGTGACCGGGTTTATTTCGGCGGAGGAGGAGGAAGGCGACCGGCCGCGGCCGGTGCCGCTGGACGACCGGGAGGTGACCGAGATTTTGGATCGCGCCGCTTCCGGGCAACCGCGGGCGGTGATTGGAATGTTGCCCGGGGATATGGTGCGCATATCCAACGGCCCCTTTGCGGATATGCTGGGCCGGATTGAGGAAGTGGACGAAAACCGGGGGCAGGTTACGGTGATGATTTCGGTGTTCGGCCGGGAAACGCCCGTGGAGCTGGATTTTACGCAGGTGGACAAGGTCTAGGTCTAGCCCCGTCCGCCGTTTTCGGAAACCCCGGCCTTGGCCGACGCCCGGCCGGGGGATGAGTGTCAGCATCGGAGGCCGCCCAGTGGCAAAGAAAGTAATGGCCGTCATCAAACTGCAATTGCAGGCCGGGAAGGCAACGCCGGCGCCTCCGGTGGGGCCGGCGCTGGGCCAGCACGGCGTGAACATTATGGCCTTCGTCAAGGAATACAATGAGCGGACGGCGGCCCAGGCGGGCACCATCGTTCCGGTTCATTTGACGGTGTACCAGGATCGTTCGTTCACTTTTGTGACCCGGACGCCGCCGGCTTCGGATTTGCTGCGCCGGGCGGCGGGCGTGGAGAAGGGGCAGGGCGACGCGCGCAGTCCCATCCGGGCCACTATCACCAGCGAGGCCCTGCGGAGCATTGCCGAGGACAAGTTGAAGGATCTCAACGCCAACTCGGTGGAGCAGGCGATGAGCATCATTGCCGGCACTGCCCGCAGTATGGGCATTGCCGTTGCCGATGATGACGATGACGGTCAGGGGTGAGGCAAAAGGGAAGGAACGCAGGGGCAAGGCACAGAAAGGGGGAACCGCGCGATGCCGAAGCACAGCCGCCGCTATAACGATGTCGCCGAGCGCGTACCGGAAGGGGCTATCTACCAGCCGCGGGAGGCGATTGACCTGGCGAAGGAGATTTCCAGCGTCAAGTTTGACGAGACGATGGAGGTGCATCTGCGTACCAGCGCGGATGTGCGCCATGCCGAGCAGCAGGTGCGCGGGGTTACCGTGCTGCCTCACGGCCTGGGCAAGCAGGTGCGGGTGCTGGTGTTCGCCACCGGCGAGGCCGCGGACATTGCCCGGCAGGCGGGGGCGGATTATGTGGGCGATGACGACCTGATTGCGCAGATTGAGGGCGGCTGGCTGGAGTTTGATGTGGGGTTGGCGATCCCGGAGGTGATGTCCAAGATTGGCCGGCTGGGACGCATCCTGGGGCGGCGGGGGCTGATGCCGAACCCGCGCACGGGAACCTTGGTGCCGACCAGGGACCTGCCGCGGGTAATCCAGGAATCCAAGGCCGGGCGGCTGGAGTTTCGCACGGACCGGACGGCGATTATTCACGGGCAGTTCGGCAAGCGTTCTTTTGAGACCGACATTCTGATGGACAACCTGACGGTCTTTATGGATTCGGTGATGCAGCACCGGCCGGATGCGGTGAAAGGCGCATTCATCAGGTCGGCGTACATCACTTCGTCCATGGGGCCGGGGATTCCGGTGGATACGGGCGTGTTGCAGGCGATGAAGCCGTAGGGTTGCGGCGGCCGAGGCGAGGCCCGGCCGCCGCGCTAGGCCGGGGCGTTTTGGGTAGCCCGGCGAATCCCGGGGCAGCATTTGACACTGGCGCGGTCAGGTGCTATGCTGGACCCTACAATTGAATAGCCGAGCATTGCGCTTGAGACAGCGGGTATCCGGTTGACGGGAATAATGGCGGTTCGTCATCGCCGCCCGCCGAGGCGAAAGTGGCAAGGGGATTGTCCGACGGGGCGACGCCGGCTTGAGGTCGGGGTTGTCGTTGTCGGGGCAACGCCGTGCACCCTGCGCTGATCGTCTCAATAGCGCAGGGTTTTTGCTTGGCGGGGCGGCGGCCCGACTGCCGCCAGGACGCCGGCAGAAACCCCTGGAATCAGCATCACGGGCTCTGCGCCGGCTCTTGCTTAAGGCAAGGAAGGCAAAGGGCAAGGAAGGAGGGGAAGCATTGCCGACCCAGGAAAAAATCGACCGGGTGGCGGAGTTGCAGGACAAGCTGGAACGCAGTTCCATTGTCGTATCGGCGGGGTACACCGGCATGGGCGCCAACCGGATGGTGGATTTGCGCCGGCGCCTGCGTGATGGCGGGGTTGAGCTGGTGGTGGTCAAAAACAACCTGCTCAATCTGGCGGCGGACGCCGCGACGATTCCGCAGCTCAAGGATATGGTCACCGGCCAGACGGCGATTGCGGTAGGTTACGACGACGCGGCGATAGCGGCCAAAGCGATTACCGATGCGGCCAACGCCGCCGGGGCGGTGACAATCAACGGAGCCGTAGTGAACCGGGAAGTGGCGATGCTGCCGGCGGAGGTATCCCGCCTGGCCGCGCTGCCGCCGCGGCCGACGCTGGTAGCGCAGCTGCTGGGCAATATGCAGTCGCCGCTGTACGGCCTGCTCAGCGTGCTGAACGGGACGGTGCGGAGCCTGGCCTATGTGTTGCAGGCGCGCATTGACCAGTTGCAGCCGGCCGCCGAGGCGTCCGAGTAGAAACGGAACGGGTCATCGCATCCGAAAAACAGCAGGAGGCAACGATTATGGCAGTCAATCAGGAAGTTCTGGAAGCCATCAAGGGCATGAGCGTGATGGACCTGGCCGATTTGGTCAAGGCCATTGAGGAGGAGTTCGGCATTTCGGCGGCGGCCCCGATGGCGGTGGCGGCAGTTCCCGCGGGCGTAGTCACCGATGACGCCCCCGGCGGGGCCGCCGATGAGGAACAGACGGAGTTCACGATTACCCTGACCGACTACGGCGCCAACAAGATCAATGTGATCAAGGCGGTGCGGGAGGTTACTGACCTGGGTCTGCGGGAGGCCAAGGAGCTGGTGGAGTCGGCTCCAACCCGCGTCCGGGAGGGCGTGGGCAAGGATGAGGCCGACAACATCAAGACGAAGCTGGAGGGCGCCGGCGCCAGCGTGCAAGTGGCGTAGCGGCAGCCCGAAGCCGGGAACGGCAACGCGCCGGGGCGGTCGGAAGGGCCGCCCCGGCGCAATTTTGGGCGTGCCACGGAGGCGGCATACCACGGATACAACGACGGCAATGGCGCAACGAACAGGAACGAGGGCCGGTTCGCAACGGCAGCGGCGGCGCTTGGCATAGTTGCCTAGCCCCGCCGTATGGGGCATAATTGCGCCTGAATCCATTCACCCTTTCTGCCGGCCGGGCCGGCGGCGCGTGGCGCCGGCGGCCGGCCCGGCCGGTTTGCCGGGAGCATTATTATGGACTTTGAACCTCGCTATACGGCGGAGCAGGAAGCCTTTCGCACGGAAGTGCAGACCTGGCTGGTGGAGAACATCCCCGCGGGGATTGAGCATCCGGCTGATTCGTCGGATCTTACCTATGAGCAGTACCAACTGCGCCGGGAGCTGGGGCGCCGGCTGGGGCAGAAGGGCTGGCTGTGGCCCACCGCGCCTCAGGAGTATGGCGGCGGCGGGCTGACGGTGGACCACGCCGTGGTGCTGGAGGAGGAAATTGACGGGTACAACCTGTCGCTGCCGCCGTACTACGATTCCGGGGGACGGCTGGGGGGCAATTCCATTCTGGTGTGGGGTTCGGAGGAACAGAAGCGGGAGTTTTTGCCGCAGATTTTCCGGGGCGAGATCCGCACCTGGCAGCTGCTGACCGAACCGGAGGCGGGTTCCGATCTGGCTAACGCCAGGACGGCGGCGCGGCGGGACGGCGATGACTATGTCATCAACGGGCAGAAGGTTTATGTGGGCAGCGCGCACGGCTCCGACTATATGTGGACGATTACCTGCACCGATCCGGAGGGGGAGCGGCATCACAATTTGAGCTGGTTTATGGTGCCGTCGGATTTGCCGGGCATCAGCGTGTTCCCCATGGAACTGCTGTCGTCGGCGGGCGAATCGGGCGCCGGTTCCGGCGTCAAGAACATTGTCTATTTTGACAATGTGCGCGTGCCGGCCCGGAATCTCATTGGGGGCGAAAACGAGGGCTGGAAGGTGGCGACCACGCACCTGGAGCTGGAACATGGCTCCGGCGGCAAGATCGGGCGCAACTGGATTGTGGATCGCATTTTTGACTACTGCCGGAACAACAACCGGCGGGGACAGCCGTTGAGCAAAGACGCGGATGTGCGGGAGCGGCTGGTGGACATTTACATTGACGCCGAGATTGGCCGGCTGTTCCAGCTGCGGAACTACTGGATGCGGCACAGCGGGGCGCAGATCACCTACGAAGGGCCGCAGGCGTCGTACTTTCGCAAGCAGTCGGGGCTGCGGATCGCCACGGGGATACTGGACATCCTGGGGCCGGCGGCGCTGACGAAGGACGCGGAATGGGGCGCCGGGGAAGGGCATATTGAGGCGCACCAGCGGGCGGCCATAATCGCGCTTCATCCGGGGGGGACGACGGACATTCAGAAGGTGATTATGGCGCGGCGCATCGGCATCGGGCGGCAGCAGCGGGAACGGGCCGGGGCGCTGGCGTAACGCCGGCGCAATGGGGCGGCCGGCGTCATCCGACGGCCCGAAGCGTTTGGCTGCGGGTTGCAATCGGAGATCCGGACTGATGATCCGGGCTGGCGACCCGGGCGGCTTTTAAACCGACCGCGCGGCCGGCGCTGAAGCACTGGGAGCGCCGGGCCGGACGCCGGAGCTGCCCTAACGGGTATGGGCGTGTCCAGCAGAGCGGCGCGGGCAGAACGCCGGGGAAGGATGAAAACCCGGCGGACGTCGGCGCCGCTCCGCTGTATTCCGTATGAAGCCCCGGACGAAGCCCCGGATGGCGCCGGGGCGGGAGACCTGTCAAAATCGAACCGCCGGCAAAAACTGAAGCCACACGAGGAACGGAATGCGGTCCGGACGGGCCGAACTTGTCGCGGCGGAACTACCGTACCGCAAGAGGAGACACTGACCGATGGACTTGGCCCTCACCGAAGAACAGGAAATGCTGAAGGCGGCGGCGCGCCGGTTTGTGGACACTGAGTACTCCAAAGAGACGCTGCTGGAGCTGGCGGCCACCGGGCAGACGGCGCCTTCGGAGCCCTGGCAGAAGCTGGCGGCCACCGGCTGGCTGGGCATCATCATACCCGCCGAGTACGGCGGCGAGGGCGGTTCTTTCACCGACGCCGGCGTACTTTTTGAGGAGCTGGGGCGCGGGCCGGCGCCGGGGCCGCATTTGAGCAGCGGCGCGCTGGGAGCACTGACCATCCTGGAAGCCGGCACGGAGGCGCAGAAACGGTCGCTGCTGCCGGAGCTGGCCGCCGGACGACGCACGGTGGCGCTGGCGATTACGGAAGCCGATTACCAGTGGGACGAAGCCGATGTGCATAGCGTGGCGGCGGCGGACGGGGACGGCTACCGCATTTCCGGCGTCAAGGTGTATGTGTATGACGCGGCGGCGGTCACCGACCTGATTTGCGCGGTGCGGGGCGAGGACGGGCAGCAGGTGGGGCTGGCATTGGCGCCGGCCGATGCGCCGGGGGTGTCGATTCGCCGGCTGGAAGGGTTTGCGTGGAATCTGGCGGAGGTGCGACTGGACGGGGTTCAGATTGAGCGTTCGGCCGTGCTGTCGGGGCGCGCGATGACGGATGACAGCCCCTTTGCCGGCGGCTGGGCGGCGCTGGAACAGGCGGTGGCGCGGGCAATTCCGCTGCTGTGCGCCTACCAGGTGGGGGGGGCGCAGCGGGTTTATGAGATGTCGGTGGAGTACAGCCGGACGCGGGTGCAGTTCGGGACGCCCATCGGGCGGTTCCAGCGGGTGCAGGATCACATCATCAACCTGGTGAACGAGCTGGACGCGGCGCGTTGGACTACCTATGAGGCGCTGTGGAAGGTGGACACGGAACGGGTGGCGGCGGCGGACAGCATACATCTGGCGAAAGCGGTGAGCAGCGCGGCGTACTACAACGCCTGCAACCATGCTCACGAGGTTCACGCCGGGGTGGGGAGCACTACAGAGTACGGGCTGACGCTGCATACGACGGCGTCGCGCACGCTGTACCAGTTTTTGGGCGACCCGAAGTTTCACCGGCGGCGGCTGGCGGACGCGCTGGGGCTGTAAGGGGTGACGCCGGGGCGGTATGACGCTGCCCCGGCACGGGGCTACCCGGTCTCAACCGGCCCGGCGGTCACAAGGAATGACGCGCTATTGGCCTGTTGGCTTTATGCGGGAATGGCACCTTACCGGCGTATAAAGGTCACGGTTATGTGGTAAATCAGCAGGACGGCCGCAACGGCCCAGCCCACTCCGGCCGCGGTCACCACGCAAACTCCGACCAGCAGGAGCAGGTCGCTTTTAAGCAGGTACAAGCCGACTGTTGCCACCAGAAGGCCGATGCCGGATATGCCGGTCAGGATGACCATTACGGCGTTCATCCAGTCCGTGATAAGGGGGTTGGCGGGCGGCGTGTCCCCGGTTTCGGGCTGACGGGCCGGCGCGTTACGGGATGCCATAAGTGGCCTCCGTTTGCCGGGCCGGCCGGCATCGCCGCCGCGCACGCCGGCCGGCCCGGATTCGGCATTGAGGGTTAGGCTTCGAGTCCGTGGGCTTTGAGGCTTGCGCGGAGCTGTTCGGCAACGGCGGCGTATTCGGCGTCGACGGCGTCGTCGACCAGCACCGTGGGGCGGCTGGTATCCCGGTAGGAACTGCGGAGGGAGAGGCTGCCGAGGAACGGGGCGGCGATGTCCTCGGCAAGCTGCTGGCCGGCGCCGGCCCCGAAAATGTCGCCGGAGTAATTTTCCACGATGCCGACGACGTTCAGGTTGAGTTTGCGGATCATATTGATGCAGCGTTTGGCGTCAATGATGGCAAGCTCCTGGGGGGTGCTGACCACCACGAAGCCGTCCATAGGCAGGGTCTGCATGACGGTGAGGGGCGAGTCGGAGGTTCCGGGGGGCAGGTCAACGATGAGATAGTCCAAGTCGCCCCAGTCGGTGGCTTGCAGGAACTGGTTGATGGCGTTGTGGATCATCGGGCCGCGCCAGATGATGGCTTCGTCCTCGTTTTCCTGGAAGAAGGCCATAGAGACGACTTTGACGCCGTGTTCCCGGGCCGGGGTGATCTGGCCGTCGCGGTATTCGGGCTGGCCGAGGACGCCCATAACGCGGGTGACGTTGGGGCAGTCGATGTCAACGTCCAGCAGCCCCACGCGCTCGCCCTGCCGGGCCAGGGTGGTGGCCAGGTTGCAGGCGACGGTGGTTTTACCGACGCCGCCCTTGCCGCTGTACACGCCGATTTTGGTGCGGACGGGGGCGAGGCGGTCAGTGATCTGTCGCTTCTGTTCCCACTGGCGTCGGATTTGCTGCAGGCGGGCGTTCTGTTGCGCGTTGGGCTGCTGCGGGGTTGCCATCGTGCGGTTTCTCTCCGGGGTGTGCGGGGGTGGTTGCAACGGGCGGGCGGGCGCCGCGGCGCGGCTAGATGCCCAGCATATTGCGGGCTTCCTCGCTGATCAGATCCGGCGACCAGGGCGGGTCGAAGGTCAGTTCAATGTTGACTTCCTCGACGCCTTCCACATCCTGCACGGCCCATTCGGCCTGCTGGGCGATGTGAGGGCCCATACCGCAGCCGGGGAAGGTGAGGGTCATCTGGACGAAAACGTCGTTGGCGTCGCTGACCTGGACGTCGTAGATCAGGCCGAGGTCGACCACGTTGACGGGAATTTCGGGGTCATAGACGGTGCGGAGGGCTTCATAGACCTCGTCGCGGTGGACCGTTGTTGCGGGCATAGTTGGCCTCCTTGTGGGGTGGTGGCAATGGTAGGATGTTGGGGGCATTATAGCACAGGCCGCCGGGGTATAGCCGTTTTTCGTTCCGGCCGGCAGCGGCCGGCATCTCCGGCGAAAGCCAGCATCCCCAAAGCCAGCCGGCATCCCCAAATCGCGTCCGGGCAGCGGGTTGCGCCGGGGGGACGGAAGGTTAAACTACGGTGTTGGAAACGCGGCCCGGTTTGCCGGCGCTCTGACTGCGCCGAAGCGGGCGGCAACGGGTAGCAAACCGATAGCAGGAGGGTGTATAATGCAGGCGTCGGAATTGCCCAGCGAACTGTCGGAACGGGGCATCTGGTGGCAGGTGGGCGGCTTTACGCTGACGGGCTGCCTGTGCGTGGCGATTCTGGCGGAATTCGCCGGGTCGGAGGCCAGGGCATGCCTCTACTTTGAGATTGCCGTCACCAAGGTCTACTGGGCCTTTGTGATACCGCTGGCCGGGCTGTTTGACGGGGTGAGAAAATTGTTTGAGAAAAGGTCTGCCATCAGGGCGAAGATCCGCCAGCAGGGCGTTGAGGAAGGGTTGCGCCAGGGTCGGAGTCAGGAACGCCGGCGCATCAGCGAAACCTTGCGGCGCTTTGGCACGCGCGACGAGGCTAGCGGAGCGGTAACGCTGACGCCGGAAGCGATGGCCCTCCTGTTCGACCTGGACGACACGGATGAGGCGGGAGATTAAGCCGGCTATGGACGCCGCGCCACCGGTATGGTGGCCGGCAGCCAATGGACGCGGGTTGCGATTCTTGAGGAAACCGGCCAGCAAAAGCCGGTCGGGCCTTTTGACCGGGTGAGAAAATTGTTTGAGAAAAGGTCTGACATCAGGGCGAAGATCCGCCAGCAGGGCGTTGAGGAAGGTCGCCAGCAGGGCGTCAAGCAGGGTCGCCGCCAGGAGCGCCGGCGCATCAGCGAAACCTTGCGGCGTTTCGGCACGCGCGACGAGGCCAGCGGGGCGGTAACGGTAACGCTGACGCCGGAAGCGATGGCCATCCTGTTGGATATGGACGACCCGGATGATGCGGGGGAGTAAGCCGGCTATGGACGCCGCAATTGCCGCCACAGTAGCTCGCATCCACAGCACGCCGGAACAGGCGGTGGTGGCGGTGGCCGGCGCCGGCAACTATGCCCTGGCCTGGCTGCTGGGCGTGGGCGGCGCATCGCGGACAGTTCTGGAAACGCGGACGCCCTACGGCTACCGGGCGATGACCGATTTTCTGGGCGGATACGCGCCGGCGCAGACGGTTTCGCCCGATACGGCGCGAAGGATGGCGCAGGCCGCCTGGCAGCGGGGAATGGCCCTGCGGGAAAACGAGGCGCCCATCATCGGGCTGGGCGCCACCGCTACCATCGCCACCGACCGCGCCAAGCGGGGCGAGCATCGCGTCTTTATCGCCGCCTGGGACGACAACGGGGTGACTACCGATGCGGTGGTTCTGGAAAAGGGGCGGCGGGAACGGGACGGCGAGGAGGATGTAGTCAGCCGGCTGGTGATCAGCGCGCTGGCGCGGGCCTGCGGCGTGGACGGGGAGCTGCCCCCGGGGCTGGCCGCCGCCGAGCCGCTACGCACCGAAAGGACGGAACACGGCGACCCCATCGGCCGGCTCCGGGACGGCGCAGTCCGCTGGGTAACGGTGCATCCCGACGGGCGGATGGCAGTTGACTCCGACCCGCCGCAGGCGCTGCTACCCGGCTCTTTCAACCCGCTGCACCAAGGGCACATTGAGCTGGCGGCGGCCGGCGGCGACGCCCTGGGCTGCCCGGTGGCCTACGAGCTGTCGGTGGTCAATGTGGACAAGCCGCCCCTGTCGGTTGCCGAAGCCCGGCGACGGGCCGAGCAGTTTCGCGGCGTCGGCGCTGTGGTTCTGACCGGAGCGGAGACATTCCGCAAGAAAGCGGAACTTTTTCCGGGCTGCGGCTTCGTCATCGGCTGGGACACGGCCGCCCGGCTGATTGAACCGCGCTACTACGGCGGCGCGGAGACGGCGATGCTGACGGCGCTGGCGGAAATGTGGGCGCGGGGCGGCCGGTTCGCTGTGGCCGGCCGGAGGGACGCCGGGGGCGCGTTCCGCACGCTGGCCGATGTGGCGGTGCCGGAGGGGTTCCAGCCGCTGTTTATGGACATACCGGAAAGCCGGTTCCGGGCGGATGTATCCTCAACGGCGCTGCGCGGCAATTGACAGCAGCGTTTGCCGGAGAGCAACATAATGGAGCTGCACTACTACCCGGAAACCGACAGCCTTTACAGCGAGCTTATGCGAAATCCCGGCGTGGCGACTTACGAAATCCGGGAAGGGCTGAATGCTGATGTTGACGCCGACGGCAACGTCGTCGGCTTTGATATTGAGCATTTGGCTACGCTGCTGGCCGATGCCGGGCCGGGGGCAGAGCGGGAGGGGTGGCGCCTTTCCCGCCTTACCGCCGGCGCGGATTGCACCGATGGGCGGGTGATTGGCGGCTATGCGCGCGCTTTTGACGACGCGGTGACGGGGCGCGGTATTCATCACTACATTGGCGCTTTGTCCGGCATCGCGAACGCGGATCTGCCGGGTCAGCATCCCGGCGCGGTCAGTTTGATTTTTGAGGACACGGCGCCGATGCCAGGAGCAGAACGGAATGTTTGAGTACGCTCTCAATTGGACGACGGTGGTCATCGCCGTCATCATTGCGCTGGCGGCCATCGGCGCGATGTTCGCCGGGTCTCACCTGCTGTCGGCGCGGCGGCGGTCGGCGGTCAAGCTGACCACCTACGAATGCGGCATCCCGCCGACGCCCTTCGCCTGGTCCAACATCAACATCCGGTTCTACATTTTCGCCATCCTGTTCCTCATCTTTGATGTGGAAGCGGTGTTCCTGTTCCCCTGGGCGGTGGTTTTCCTACAGGAAAAGGCGGTGGGCAACCCGATTCCGTTCTACGCCATGCTGCTGTTTCTGGGGATGCTGTTTTTCGCCGTCATCTACGGGTGGCGCAAGGGGGCGCTGGAATGGCAGAAATGACGCCAACGACGGCCGGCCCGGAGGAATTCACGGTCGGGGAGCCTTTGATTCTCATCTACGTTTCCAGGCAACTCGCCACTGGCCTGGACGCCTACGAAGCGGTCTGCCGGGCTTGGAAAATAAACCTCAATCGGGCCAAAAACGAGGACGGATCATGGAAGCTGGTTCTGGCGCGAGACGGAAGGGAGGTCGTTGGGGCGTTTCGGCCTACAGAATGGCACAATGATTCCGAATTACCCGGCAGGAAAGGTTTCAGTGGGCATCCCGCGGAACCGTCCGTTTGGTCGCAGTACGTAGGGAAACGGACGCCGGCGCACTTCCTGCCGAAAGGCGCCCGAAACCCCGTCCGGTACTTCAAACCTGGGGATTAAGTATGACGACAGAATTGACAACACCACAACCCGGCGACGCCATAGCTCCGCTGGCGATGCCGCCCCGGCCTACCGAAGTCATCCTCGGCGCCGGCAACCGTCCCGGCCCCAGCCGCCTCAGCCAGGCGGCGGAGGGCCGCGTGCCCGGGGTCGTCACCGCCACCACCGAGCAGCTTTTTGCCATGGCGCGCAAGTCGTCGCTGTGGACTTTGAGCTTCGGGCTGGCCTGTTGCGCCATTGAGATGATTTCCACCTATATGGCGCACCACGATTTTGACCGCTTCGGCGTGGTCACCTGGCCCTCGCCCCGCCAGTCGGATGTGATGATTGTGGCCGGCACGGTGGTCAAAAAGATGGCGGAGCCCATTCGGCTGCTGTACGAACAGATGCCGGAGCCCAAGTGGGTCATTGCCATGGGCAGCTGCGCCACCAACGGCGGCCCGTATTACCGCTCCTATTCGGTGGTGATGGGCGTTGACCACATCATCCCGGTGGATGTGTATGTGCCGGGCTGCCCGCCGCGCCCGGAAGCGCTGCTGTACGGCATACTGAAGTTGCAGGAAAAGATTATGGCCGACGCCAATGCCAGCGCCGGCGCTGACGCCAACGCCGCAGGTGACCGCGATGCCGCCCCGGGCCCGGCGTAACGCCCCGGCGGAGGATGCCGCGCCGCCGCCGGACCCGGTGGCGCTGCTGTCGCCGCCGCGCCGGGCCACGCTGGCGCGGGCAATGGCCGTCCTGGCGCAGTGGACGCCGACGGCGGGCGCGCTGGGCGACTTGCCGCAGGTGACCACGCCGCCAGAGCATATCGTGGCCGTCTGCCGGGCCTGCCGGGACGACGGGGAACTGGACTGCCGGATGCTGCTCTGCCTGGCCTGCGTTGACCGGCGGGAAAGGTTTGAGCTGGTCTATTTTCTGCAATCGCTGGCGCAGGAACGGACGCTGGTCATCAGAACGGCGGTGCCTTACGATGCGCCGGCCCTGGCGTCGGTGTCGGGCGTTTGGCCGGCAGCCGACTGGTACGAAAGGGAGGCCCACGACCTGTTCGGGGTGGTGTTTGAGGGGCATCCCGATTTGTCGCCGCTGCTGCTGTACCCGGAGTTTGAGGGGTTTCCGGGGCGGAAGGAATATCCTTTTTACGAATACCGGGAGTTTTAGGCGATGACGCCGCCGAATGACGATGCCCCCGTTCCGGTCGCCCCCGTAACCCTGGCGGCGCGCGTCATCCGGCAGGGCGGCAAGTTCGTGGCCGGCGTGGCGAGACTGGAAACGGAGGATGCCCAGGGCGAGCCGGTGTCCATACCTGTGGACGGTTCCGGCATAGGGCTGGAAGTTATCGCCAACACGCCCGGGGCGGCGATGGACGCGCTGACGCTGACGATGCGCGGCTGGCTGGAACGGCAGGATACGGCCGACCGGCTGGGCGAAGCGCTGGGGCTGGACAGCCTGGACGATGACGCCGAAATCATCCTGCGCTTTGTGGCCGGGGACGGCGGCGACGAGGATGACCGCCTCAACGACGTCAACGGCGAGGGCGTTTCGGGGTAGGGGCGGACGATGGACCGCATTGTGTACCGGATTGAGGAATCCCGCGCCGGGGACGGGTGGGCGGCCCACTGCCCGGAGCTGGAGGTGACGGCCTTTGGCGATACGCGGGACGAAGCCAGAACGGCCCTGCGGCGTGGCGTGTCCGACTATCTTGAGGATTGCGACGGCCTGGGCATCCTGGAGGAAGCGCTGATTGAGGCGGGATTTTACGACAACGGGGAGGTTTGGATGAGCAGCCAGGTGGAACCGCCGCAGCCCAGCATCCGGTTTATCGGGTCGCCCTTTGGCGGCGGCGGCGGCGCGGACGGCGGCGCCGGGCCGGAAGGGGCGATTTGAACCGGGGCCGCCTGGCGAATTGCCTTTGCCGCCGGCTGGAAATCGGGCCGGGCGCGTCGTTATACTATTGAGCTATTATGATTGAACCAATCGTTGCTACACCGGCCGCCGGCGACAGCGCTGGCGTACACGCCGGTTCCCAGCCCGTAGAGATGCTGCTCAATATGGGGCCGCAGCATCCCTCTACCCACGGCGTATTTCGGATGGTGCTGTGGGTGGATGGCGAAAAAATCGTTGATGTCGAGCCGCACATCGGCTATCTGCATCGCGGCTCCGAGAAGCTGTGCGAGGGCGAGCAGTACCACCAGGTGGTAACGCTGTTCGACCGGATGGACTACATCGGCAATTTCAACAACGAGCTGGCCTACTGCATGGCCGTTGAGAAGCTGATGGGGCTGGAAGTACCGGAACGGGCCGAGTACATCCGCGTCATCCTGTGCGAACTGAACCGCATTGCCAGCCACCTGCTTTATGTGGGGACGATGGGGCTGGACGCGGGGGCGATGACGCCGGTGATGTTTTCCTTTCGGGGGCGGGAACGGGTGCAGGCGCTGTTTGAGGCGGTGTCCGGGGCGCGGCTGATGCATAACTACTTCCGCATCGGGGGGCTGAAGGAGGATGTGCCGGACAATTTCCGGCAGCTGGTGGCCGAGCTGATGCCCCTGCTGCGAGAGGATGTGGAACAGAGCGATAAAATCCTGACTTTCAACGAAATTTTCCTGTCCCGGCTCAAGGACGTCAGCCCCATCACTGCCGATGAAGCCATCGGGCTGGGGCTGACCGGGCCGATGCTGCGGGCGTGCGGCTACGAATACGATGTCCGCAAGGCGCAGCCCTATTCGGTTTATGACCGCTTTGATTTTGACATTCCCGTGGGGCTGGACGGCGATTGCTGGGACCGGCACTGGGTGCGGGTGCAGGAGATGTACCAGTCGCTGCGGATTGTAGAGCAGGCGATGGCGCAGCTGCCCGAGGGCCCGGTGGCGTCGCCCCTGGGCCGCCGGCTGATACGGCCGCCGGCAGGCGAAGCTTATGCGCGGGCCGAAAACCCCCGGGGGGAGATTGGCGTCTATCTGGTCAGCGACGGCGCTGATCGTCCCTACCGGGTCAAGGTGCGTCCGCCGTCTTTCTGCAACCTCTCGGCGCTGCGCCGGCTGCTGGTGGACACCTGGCTGGCGGACAGCGTGGTGGTGCTGGGATCCCTGGACATAGTGCTTGGCGAGGTGGATCGGTGAGCTTTCTGATTGACATCGGCTGGAGCGCGCTGGGGCTGGCGGCGATGTTCGCTGCGTTGTCGCTCATCGTGCTTTCCATGACCTGGCTGGAGCGCAAGGCGCTGGGGCGGCTACAGCTGCGCTACGGGCCGACGCGCACCGGGCGGTTCGGGCTGATGCAGCCCATCGCCGACGCCGTCAAGCTCATCATCAAAGAGGACATCATTCCCGACGATTCGGAAAAGGCCATTTTCTGGATTGCGCCGGTAATTGTGGCGGTATCGGCTTTCGTGATCTGGGTAACGATACCCGGCGGGGACAATGCGGTGATACGCAACCTGCCCCTGGGCCTGTTTTATATCATCGCCTTCGCCGTGATCGGCATACTGGGGCTGGTGCTGGCCGGGTGGGGGTCGGCCAACAAGTATGGCATTATGGGCGGTTTGCGGTCGGCGGCGCAGCTGATTTCCTACGAGATTCCGGTGGTTCTGGTGGCCGCGGCCGTGGCCATCCTGGCGCAGTCGCTGGATTTGCGGGAAATCGTAGCCGGCCAGTCATCCTACCCGTACCTGGTCGTGCTGCCTTTGGGGTTCGTCATCTTTTTCATTGCCGGGCTGGCCGAGGTGGGGCGCACGCCCTTTGACATCTACCACGCGGAGAGCGAGGTAGTGGGCGGGCCTTTTGTGGAATACAGCGGGGCGCACTGGTCGGTGTTTTTCCTGGCGGAGTACATTAATACATTCGCCATTGCCGCATTGACGACGCTGCTGTTTCTGGGCGGCTGGGGCGGGCCGGGGCTGCCCGATGTGGCGTGGTTCCTGCTCAAGACCTACGCAGTGGTGCTGGTGGTGTTCTGGGTGCGCGGCACTTTCCCCCGCCTGCGAATAGACCAGCTGATGGCCTTCGCGTGGAAAGTGATGGTGCCGCTGTCGTTCTACACGGTGGTGATTGCGGCTGTGTACCGTTTTTACGGCTGGCCCTGGTGGAGTCTGACGCTGCTGTCGGCGGCGGGTTTGGCGGTGTCCGGGTGGATAATCTACCGGCGGATGACGGCGCCGGCGCGGCGGGTGGCGCAGGTGCGGCGGCGGCTGGCGGCGCGCCAGCGGGGGGCCGGCGCCGGCTAAAGCGCGCGGCAACGCTGCCTTCGTTGACGGCTGTTGCTGGTATCATAAAGGCGGCTTTGAAAGCCAGGGCGGACGCAATGATTACCAAAACGCGCAAAATTACGGTTGCCGAATTTGAGGCGATGCCGGCAGATCCCGGCCATCGCTACGAGCTGGTGGACGGAGAGCTGGTTGATATGGACGGCGCGCCTCGTCACGGCAGGATGACCCTCTGGATCGGCGGCCTTTTCAGGGATTACATAGATGCGGCCGGGCTGCCGTTGGACGTGGGCGTATGCACCGGCTTTCAGATTAACCCTTATACCCTGCGTTTCCCCGATGTACACGTGACATCCTGGGAGCGGATGGCGGCGTATGATGAGGACGCCGGCGGCTTCCCTCATTTCGCGCCTGATGTCGCTATTGAGGTGGCGTCGCCCAGCAATACGCCGGCGGCGTTGGCGCGCAAGACGGAGGAGTATTTCGCCAACGGAACGCGGGCGGTGTGGATTGCCGACCCCGGCCCGCGTACGGTAAGCATCCGTCGCCCCGGCCAGCCGGAGCGGGTTTTCGGCGTTGGCGATATACTGACCGGCGAC
Organism: Dehalococcoidia bacterium; assembly: GCA_965203195.1. Taxonomy (GTDB): domain Bacteria; phylum Chloroflexota; class Dehalococcoidia; order Lucifugimonadales; family UBA3495; genus Bin87. The sequence goes on from OZ241860.1 coordinate 589,865, forward strand.
CCGGAAATACCGGGCTTTGCCTGCCCGGTGGCCGATATTTTCGCCGTGCTGGACGCCTTTGAGCGTCGGGCCGGCGCCTGACCTCTCAAAATGGGTGCGCCGCAATGATTACCAAAACGCGCAAAATCACGGTTGCCGAATTTGAGGCGATGCCGGCAGATCCCGGACATCGCTACGAGCTGGTGGACGGAGAGCTGGTTGATATGGACGGCGCGCCCAAGCACGGCACGGTCACCGGGGAAATTTACCTGTTGCTCAGGTTCCAGATTCGAAGCGCGGGCCTGCCTCTGAATGTAGGCGTCGCAACAGGTTTTCAGCTTGACCCTTATACCCTACGCTTCCCCGATGTACACGTGACATCCTGGGAACGGATGGCGGCGTATGACGCGGACGCCGGCGGTTTCCCTCATTTCGCGCCTGATGTCGCCATTGAGGTGGTATCACCCAGCAACACGCCGGCCGCGCTGGCGCGCAAGACCGCCGAGTATTTCGCTAACGGAACGCGGGCGGTATGGATTGCCGATCCCGGTCCGCGTACGGTAAGCATCCGTCGTCCCGGCCAGCCGGAGCGGGTTTTCGGCGTTGGCGATATACTGACGGGCGACCCGGAAATACCGGGCTTTGCCTGTCCGGTGGCCGATATTTTCGCCGTGCTGGACGCCTTTGAGCGTCGGGCCGGCGCCTAACCCCCAAGCGGTGCGGCGCAATGATTACCAAAACGCGCAAAATTACGGTTGCCGAATTTGAGGCGATGCCGGCAGATCCCGGACATCGCTACGAGCTGGTGGACGGAGAGCTGGTTGATATGGACGGCGCGCCCAAGCACGGCATAGTTGCCGCCGAATTGGCACGGTTCATTGGAACCCACATAAAGGCCACTGAGCTGCCGCTGTACGTAGGCAACGCAACGGGATTTCGCATCAACGCCTACACCCTCCGGTTCCCGGACGTCCATGTAACTACTTGGGAACGGATGGCGGCTTACGACGAAGCGGAGGGCGCATTTCCTTACTTTGCCCCCAATGTTGCCATTGAAGTGGCATCTCCAACCAACACGCCGGCGGCGTTGGCGCGCAAGACGGAGGAGTACTTTGCCAACGGCACACAGGCGGTATGGATTGCCTACCCGGATCCGCGTACCGTCAGTATCCGTCGCCCCGGCCAGCCGGAGCGAGTTTTCGGCGTTGGGGATATACTGACCGGAGACCCGGAAATACCGGGCTTTGCCTGCCCGGTGGCCGATATTTTCGCCGTGCTGGACGCTTTTGAGCGTCGGGCCGGCGCCTAACCCCCAAAGCGGTGCTTCGCAATGATTACCAAAACGCGCAAAATCACGGTTGCCGAATTTGAGGCGATGCCGGCGGATCCCGGCCATCGCTACGAGCTGGTGGACGGAGAGCTGGTCGATATGGATGGCGCGCCTCGGCACGGCAGAATGACCGGGCATATTTACGCATTGCTCCGCACTCACATAACCGCGTTCCGGTTGCCGCTGGACGCGGGGGTAAGCACGGGCTTTCAGCTTGATCCCTACACCCTGCGCTTCCCTGATGTACACGTGACATCCTGGGAACGGATGGCGGCGTATGATGAGGACACCGGCGGCTATCCCGCTTTTGCGCCCGATGTCGCCATTGAGGTGGTATCGCCCAGCAACACGCCGGCCGCGTTGGCGCGCAAGACGGTGGAATACTTCGCTAACGGCACCCGGGCGGTATGGATTGCCGATCCCGGCCCGCGTACGGTAAGCATCCGTCGCCCCGGCCAGCCGGAGCGGGTTTTCGGCGTTGGCGATATACTGACCGGCGACCCGGAAATACCGGGCTTTGCTTGCCCGGTGGCCGATATTTTCGCCGTGCTGGACCGGAGGGCAGCGGTGGCGGCAACTACCTCCGGCGAGGATGGGAGGCTATAATGACCACCGCAACCACAGCGGAACGGGTTCATACCGCAACGGAGCTGGCCGGCAACGGCGCCGCGCCGGCCGGCGCGGTATGGGACGAAACGGCCGCCCGGATGCCGTCGGAGCCGGATGACACGGATATTGAGGCGCGCAGCTGGACCGACGACGGCAAGCGGTACGAACTGGTCGACGGTCAGCCCGTGGAGTTGCCACCGATGCGAGTTTCCCATTCGGCAGTTATCTACACAATCGGCCGCCTGTTTGGCAGCCACATTGACCGCGCCGGGTTGCCCTACCTGGTTGGGGTGGGCGCGGCGTTTCGACTGGGAATGTCGCGGGCCAATTTCAGGATCCCTGATTTGCACATAACCGCGCTGGAACGGCTACAGATTGACCTCAATGATGAGCCCGGCGTTTGGGAAGGCTACCCGGACATCGCGGTTGAGGTGGTTTCGCCAACCGACGCCTATTTGGATGTGGTGGCGAAGGCCCGGCTGTATTTGCGCCAGGGGGTGGCGGTTGCGCTGCTGATTGACGCCCGGCACCGCGAGGTTACAATGCGGCAATCTGACGGCGCAATCCGGGTGCTGACGGCGGATGATACGCTGGAACTGGAGGCGACGCTGCCGGGGTTTTCGTGTCCGGTGGCTGAAATCTTTGCTGACCTGGACCGCTTGGCAGCGCACAGGATCGGGAGCGAATAGCTATGCTGGAAAGTTTGAAGGGAATGATGCTCACGCTGGCTTCCACCGTCTCCGGGCTGCGGAAGCCGGTGACCCGGCAGTATCCGAAGCAGGCCACCCCGGTTCAGCCCCGCTTTATGGGCTTCCCGGCCCTCACCTGGGACGGCGAGGTCAGCGAGCCCTACTGCACCGGCTGCATGGTCTGCATCCGCAACTGCCCCACGCAGTGTATGTCCGCCAGCATGATGGACAACCCCAAGCACGCCGAGGGCGAAAGCCGCCGTCGGAAAATCGTGGATTACTTTGAAATTAACCTCAACCGTTGTATATTGTGCGGCATCTGCGTGGAGTACTGCAACTTCGACGCCATCGTGATGAGCCACGAGCACGAGATGAGCACGTACGGACGCAACGGCGACCGGGTCGACCTGCCGGCCCTGTTGCAAATTGGCAAGAAGCACCAGGATGTCACCGGCTGGATCCCTCCGACCGTGCTCGCCAAGCAGAAGGCCGACGCGGCAAAGGCGGCGGCCGCCGAGTCAGCCGACAAGGTTGGCGACGCCGGCTGACCGGCGCGCCCACCGCCGCCGCCCGTCAATAACAGATCCAACAGCCCCAACACCCCCCATAATGCGCCCACGCGCCGAGGAACAACTTGCCCAGAGAGGATGAACGCTTCCGCAATTTGTCGCCCCGTCACCCGGAGTACTGCACCTGTGTGGAATGCGTGCGGCGCCGGGTTCAGGGGAATGGCGACGCCGGCCCCGGCGGCCGGGTCAAGGGAATTGTCGGCAAGCTCAAGGGCCGGGCTGCCGGCAAAATCGGCGCGGGCAAAAGCAAGAAGCGCGCCAAATCCGGCGGTTCCGGCAAGGCGCGCGGACGCTCCCCGGCGGTTGCCGAACCCGTCCGCAAGCACAAACCGGACTGCGAATGTGCCACCTGCACGCTGCTCAAGTCGATCTAGGCTGTGCTAACATAGCGCGCCGGAGCGACGCCGCCAACAGCCGGCAGCAGGAGCGACGCCAATTTCCCCGGTGGAATAATTCCGGCGCCGCCCGGAGTTGCGGGCGCAGAATTGCGCGCCGGTAAAAACGGAAGGCGCCGCCAGGACGCTCCCGGAACCCGGAACAAGGAACGGGCCAATTTCGCAATGTCGTCATCAGAACCATCACGGCCACACTGCCGGAGCCGCCGCGGAGGCGGCTCGTCTTTGGCGTCATACCCGGCGCCGGCGCCGATGACGCCGGCCCGTCGTCCCGCCGGCGCGGAGGGCGAATAATCGTGGGGCTGGCCCTGTTCGTCATCGTGGCCCTGTTCACGCTGGGCGGAGCCGTGGGCGTGGTGGCTACGCGCAATGTAGTGCACGCCGCCCTGTTTCTGCTGCTGTCGCTGCTGGGCGCGGCGGGAGCCTACCTGCTGCTGTTCGCCGAGTTTCTGGCGCTGGTGCAGACGCTGATTTACGGGGGCGCCGTCACCATAGTAGTTCTCTTTGCGGTGATGCTGACCCGCTCCTCGGAGTACCCGCGTATCACGGACAACCGGCAGTGGCCGCTGGCGCTGCTCACGGCGGCGATACTGGCGGGGACGCTGGCGGCCGCCTTCTGGCTGGCGCCGGACGGCGGGCCGGGCGCGGACGGCGGGCCGCAGGCGCCGGCCTTTACCGGACTGGCGGCGGCGCTGTTCACCAAATGGGCGCTGCCCTTTGAAATCGCCTCGCTGGTGCTGCTGGTGGCGTTGATTGGCGCCATCATCATCGCGCGGCAGCAGAACGACGCGGCGGACGGCGGCGCGGCGGCTACGGCCGCGACTTCCGACGGCAACGGCGGCGGGGGCCGGGCGTCCTGATGGTTCCGCTGCTGTATTTCCAGCTGCTGTCGGCGGCGCTGTTCGGCATCGGGCTGTACGGAGCGCTGGCCCGGCGCAGCGCCGTGCTGATTGTGCTGTCCATTGAGCTGATGCTCAACGCGGTCAACATCAACTTGATTGCGGCGGCGTCTTACCTCAACGGCACGGGGCGGTTTGAGGCTTTTGACGGGCAGATCATCGCCATATTCGTCATCACGGTAGCGGCGGCCGAGGTGGGGCTGGCCTTCGCCATCATCCTGCGGATGCACCGGAACCGGGGCACCGTGAATGTGGACGAAATCAACCTGCTGAAGTGGTGAAGCTGCGCTTCGCCCGCACTGCGCCCGGAACCGGAACGATGCCGCTGGCCTTTCTGATACCCGTATTTTCCTTTGTGGCCTGCCCGCTGATTATCCTCGGGCAGCGGTGGTTGCCGCTGCGGGGGGCGCCGCTGGGCCTGCTGGCCATTGCCGGCGGTTTCGTGGTCTGGATTGTCGTCACGGCGGCGTTTCTGGGGGCTTCGGAAGCGCACCCGGCCTGCGCCGTTAGCGGCATTACCCACGCCCTGACCTGCCAGTTCGGCATCGGCTGGTTTGAGGCGGGCATCCCCGGCGCGGCGGCCGGCGATGTGGACCGGGCCATCAGCCTGGAGTGGGGGATGCTGATTGACCCGCTGACGGTCGTTCTGCTGGGGCTGATTACTTTCGTGGCGCTGGGGGTGCAGCTGTATTCGCTGGAGTATATGAAGGGCGACCCGCGCTTCGGCTGGTACTACGCCTGGCAGGCGCTGTTCGTGGCGGCTATGCTGACCCTGGCCCTGGCCGACAACTTTCTGCTGCTGTACATTGCCTGGGAACTGGTGGGGCTGTGTTCCTACCTGCTCATCGGGTTCTGGTTTGAGCAGCCGGGGCCCCGGGAGGCGGCCAAGAAAGCCTTCATAGTAACGCGCATTGGCGATGTGGGGCTGCTGATCGGCATTCTGCTGCTGTGGGTGAATGTGGGCAGTTTCAGTATGACGGAGGCTTTTGCGGCGGCGGCGTCCGGCGCGCTAGGCGAAGGCGTAACGACGGCGGCGGCCCTGCTGCTGTTGCTGGGGGCGATGGGCAAGTCGGCGCAGTTTCCCTTTCATGTGTGGCTGCCCGACGCTATGGAAGGGCCTACGCCGGTGAGCGCGCTGATCCACGCCGCCACGATGGTTATCGCCGGCGTCTATCTGGTGGCCCGCGCCTATCCGATATTCGCCGCCTCGCCGGAAGCGCTGCTGACGGTGGCCAGTGTGGGGATGGTTACGGCGCTGGGCGCCGCCACCATTGCCCTGGTGTCCACCAACCTGAAGCGCATCCTGGCCTACTCCACCATATCGCACCTGGGGCTGATGATGCTGTCGCTGGGGGCGTTGGGCTGGACGGCGGCGGTGTTCCACCTGATGGCGCACGGGTTCGCCAAAGCCCTGCTGTTTCTGGGGGCGGGCAGCGTGATGCACGGCGTAGGGGCTCACGGCGATGTGGACATCCGGCGAGTAGGCGGACTGCGGCGGGCGATGCCCCTGACGGCGACGGTGTTTTCCATCGGCGCATTGTCCCTGGGCGGCATTCCCATCCTGTCGGGCTTCTGGAGCAAGGACGAAATCCTGCTGGCGGTGGCGGGCAACCTGCCCGTGATTTTCATCGTACTGACGATGCTAACCGTTTTTTTGAGCGCGCTGTATATGGCGCGGGCGATGTTCGTGGTGTTCTTTGGGCCGGAGGGGGAGGACAGCCATCATGCCCACGAATCGCCGGCGCTGATGACGGGAGTTATGGCGATACTGGCCATCCTGGCGGTCGGTTTCGGCTGGATTGCCTTTGACTGGCCGGGCGCTTTCGGGGGCTTCGGCAGTTTTGTTTTCTACGACCACGCCGAGGGGTTTCACTTTAACATCGCGCTGGGCATCATCTCCATTCTGCTGGCGGCCGGGGCGTTTGCGCTGGCTTGGCTGGTGTATGCGCGGCGGGCGGTGTCGCACGAACCCTGGCGGAGCCGGCTGGCCCCGGCCCTGCGGGTAGTGGAGAACCGCTACTATGTTGATGAAGCCTACCAGTGGGTGATTGACCGGGCGGTGCTGACGACGGCGGCGGCGCTGGCGTTTTTTGACCGCGCAGTGGTGAACGATGTAGGCGTGAACGGCCCGGCGGACCTGGTGCGCAAGGCCGGCGTGGCGCTGCGTTTCCATATAACCGGTCATGTTTATTCCTACGCCCTGGCGGTGGCGCTGGGCGTCATCGGCCTGGCGATTTTCTGGTGGCTGCGCTCGTCGGTGTAGGCGAGCCGGCGGCAAGCGGTTTTGATGATGGCCAGTTTCGATTCGGTATCGCTGCTGCTGCTGGCGCTGGTGCCCCTGGCCGGGGCGGCGCTGGCGATGTTTCTGCCCAAAGACCGGCCCCGGGACGCCTGGCAGTTCGCCGTTTTCGTGTCGGCCATCTGCCTGGCGCTGTCCATTGCCGTATTCATCCGCTACGACTACGGCGCCGGGGGGGTCCAGTTCGCGCGGGAATACGCCTGGATTGGGCATCCGCTCAACATCAGCCTGGATTTGGGGCTGAATGGCATCGGGGCGCCGCTGGTGCTGCTGAACGGCATTGTGCTGCTGGGGGCGGCGCTAATCAGCCAGACCATCCGGCGGCGGACGCGGGATTTCTTTGTGCTGCTGCTGGCGCTGGGGGCGGGCGTGTACGGCGTGTTCATTGTGCGCGACCTGTTTTTCCTGTTCTTTTTCTACGAGTTGGCGGTGCTGCCGATGTATCTGCTCATCGGGGTATGGGGCAGCAGCACCGACTTCGGGGCGTTCCTGCGGACGAAAGAGTACGGGGCGATGAAACTGATGCTGATGCTGGTGGCGGGCAGCGTGCTCATCTGGATTGGGATACTGGCCTGTTACATTGCCTCGTCCAATGCCGGCGCGCCGACTTTCAACATTGACGAACTGGCGCGGTTGCAGCAGGACGGGGCGTTTACGCGGACAATGCAGGTGTGGGTGTTCCCGCTGTTCGCCATCGGGTTTGGGGCGCTGGCCGGCCTGTGGCCCTTTCACACCTGGTCGCCCGACGGCCATGTGGCCGCGCCCACCGGGGTGAGTATGCTGCACGCCGGCGTGCTGATGAAGCTGGGCGCCTTCGGCATTATCCAGGTGGGAATGATCCTGACGCCGCAGGGGGCGGAAGTATGGATGCCCGTTCTGATCGGGCTGGGCACGGTGAATGTCATTTACGGCGCCATCTCCGCGCTGGCGCAGAATGATCTGAAGTATGTCATCGGCTATTCCAGCGTCAGCCATATGGGTTATGTTCTGATGGGGATTGCCACGCTGCACCCGGTAGGGCTGGCCGGCGCGGTGCTGCAAATGTTTTCGCACGGCATAATGACGGCGCTGATGTTCGCGATGGTGGGGGCGATTTACGAGCGGGCGCACATTCGGGATTCAATGGTGCTCAACGGCCTGATCAAGCGGATGGGCGTAACCACCTTCTTTTTCGCCATTGCCGGGCTGGCGTCGCTGGGCCTGCCGGGGTTGAGCGGGTTCATCGCCGAGTTTATGGTGTTCACGGGAGCGTTCCGCACTTACCTGCCGCTGGCGGCGCTGGCGGTCATCGGGGCGGCGATAACGGCGGTGTACATCCTGCGGCTGCTGGCGCGTTCTTTCTTTGGCGAGGGCGATCCGCGGTGGGAGCATCTGACCGACGCCAGCCCGGTGGAGAAGGGCGTGGGCGGGGTTTTCGTGGTCATCCTGATTGCGGTAGGCGTGTGGCCGGCGCCGCTGCTGCGGGTCATCAACACGGGCGTGGCGGGCGCCCTGGCGTCTTTTTAGGCCAGGCCAGTTATGAGCGCCGGATTGACCGCCAACCTGCATCTGCTGACGCCGGAGTTTGCGCTGGCGGGGCTGGCCTTTCTGGTGTTCACGGTGGACCTGTTCCTGCCGGAGGAACGCAAGGAGTGGCTGGCCGGGCTGGCCGCGGCGGGCCTGCTAGGCGTAATCGCCCTGGCCATCCTGATGCGGCCGGCGGACAGCGTGGCGCTGTACGGCGGGCTGGTAGTGGTGGACGGGTTCGGCCTGTTTTTCAAGGTGTTTTTCTGCGCCATCGGCGTGGGCATCATCGCCCTGTCGGTGGACTACGGGCGGGCGCGGCTGCAACGCCGGGGGGAGTTCTACGGGCTGCTGCTGTTCAGCGTCCTCGGCATGAACCTGATGGCGATGTCGCGGGAACTGCTGACGGCGTATATCGCACTGGAGCTGCTGTCCTTCAGCCTGTATGTGCTGGTAGCCTACGGGCTGCGGGAGGCGCGTTCCAACGAAGCGGGCATCAAGTACATCATCATCGGAGCGCTGTCCTCGGCGGTGATGCTGTACGGGTTGAGCAACATCTACGCCGCGCTGGGGACGACTTATTTCGCCGGGATTGCGGCGGAACTGGCGAGGCCGGCGGCGGCCAGTCCGGTTTTGTGGGTGGGCATTGCGCTGCTGGTGGCGGGTTTGGGGTTCAAGCTGTCCGCAGCGCCGTTCCACACCTGGGCGCCGGACGCTTACGAAGGGGCGCCGCTGCCGGTGACGGCGTATCTGGCGATTGGCTCCAAAGCGGCGGCTTTCGCCCTGACGCTGCGGCTGTTCGCCGAGGCGGTGGTTCCGGCGGCGGACTGGTGGGGGCAATGGCAGGTGGTCATCGCGGCGCTGGCGGCGCTGACGATGCTGGTGGGCAACCTGGTGGCGCTGGCGCAGCGGAACCTGAAACGGCTGCTGGCCTATAGCAGCATCGGACACGTGGGCTACGCGCTGGCCGGCGTAGCGGTACTGGGCAGCGATTTCGCGCTGGCGGCACAGGGGGTGATTTTCTACCTGGTGGCGTATGCGGTGACTAATCTGGTGGTGTTCGCCGGCATTACGGCCTACTACAACCGGGAAGGGCGGGACGACATCGCCGACCTGGCGGGGCTGGCCGACCGGCATCCTTACACGGCGGCGGCCATTGCCATCGGGCTGTTTTCACTGGCGGGGCTGCCGATATTCGCGGGGTTCACGGCCAAGTTCTACCTATTCGCGGCGGTGGCCGACGGCGGGATGCTCTGGCTGGCGGGGGTGGCCATATTCAGCAGCCTGATTTCGCTGTACTACTATCTGCAAGTGCTGCGGGTGATGTACATCGGGCCGGCCCGCGCCGCCGGGGATGCGGCCCCGGCTCACGATGGGGATGGGGACGGGGATGCGGATGGAGACGCTCACGATGCCCAGGGGCATAACGGGGGGACGCCGGAAATTGCGCCGCTGCAACGCCCGTCGCTGCTGCTGCTGGCGACGATGGGCGTCGGCGTGGTGGTGGTGACCTGGCTGGGGGTGTACCCGGCGCCGCTGCTGGGGTTGATTGAGGCGGCGGGGGCGGCGATTGTGCCGGGGGGGTAGGCAAGCAGCAGTGTCAGCCGAAGGCGATTATCGCGCGCAGGTCGGCCGGTTTGATAATCGGAATGTCCGATTCGTCCCGGAGGGACAGCAGATCATCGTCGCCGGTAACCAGATAGTCGGCTTGCGCCTGGTAAGCGAGGGTGAGAAAGGGCTGGTCGGTGGCGTCGCGGCACGGGGGTGTCTGGGGCGGCGGGTACGGTATGGCGATTTTCCGGCAGTGGGCGAGGTATAGACCGGCGATTGCGGCAACTTGCGGCTCGTTGAGGTTGAGCCTGGGGTGGTTGCGCAGAGTTCTGACGAGTTCCGCCTCGGTATCGTCGCTGGTCAAAGGAAGCAGCGTCCGGTTCTGCCAGGCTTCGCGTATCCAGGCGTGGCCACTGGCGGGGCGGGTTATGGGCATCAGAATGACGCTGGTGTCCAACACGACCCGCAAGCTAAACATCCGGTTTGCCCCGGGCCTTTGGTACCGCATTCCGCAAGTCGGCTTCGGAAAGGTTGAGTTCGTCCAGCTGCTCCCAGGCGGACTGAACCGCCACGGCTTTGGCTCTCCAGCCGGGCAATTTGAAATCGGCTATGTCGTTCAGGTCAGCTACATTCTGGCCGGTTAGCGGCGGGTTGAAGCCGGTTGATCGCAGTACCTGCCACACTTCAGCGCCGGTGACGCCGGTTTCCTGGTGCAGTATCAGAACCGCGTCGAAACCGGCGAGGTCAGGGAGGGAGATGCATTCCCAATCGGGGGCCAGGATGAACTGCCAGTTTTGTATGACGAGGCAGTATCCGGCCCCATTAAGCGCGGCAAGCTTGCTCTCTTGCCTCCCGCGCAGCACGGCCTGGTTCAAGGCTTGCTGGAGAATGTCCGCTCCCCGGGGAATCTGAGGGAGCGTCTCGCCCGGGCTTTGGAATTTCCCGGCGAAGGTTTTCCTGGCGTTAGGGTGTACGGTGTTCCCGAAGTACCCCCGATTGGGGTCTTTGCGAAGCTGGGCAAGCGCGAATGCCCAGGGTACGCCGTCAACGGTTGCGCGGTAGCCTATCGGGCTGTCGGTATCCTCTCGTTCCCAGTCGATGTTGACCGAGAGGCCATGCCGGGTCAGCAAAGCGGCCGCTTTGCGCATAAGGTTGTAGTCGGCGCTTTCCTGGTCGGACATCATCTCGAAACGGCTGGACATAGCGGCGCGCTGCGCTATCAGCCGGCTGATTGTTCCGACGGCTGCGCTCAGGGCGGCGGCCACGGTTTCAGGAGGCGTGGCTCGGCTCCATTCCCCTATGGGGGCAATTGACTGCGAATATGCCGGGTAGCGGCCCCGGATGTGCTGCCCCAGATCGTTCAGCAGCTGCGGAAACGAATAGGCGCGGAACTGGTTCGCCTTGCTGCCTTCGCTGGCCAGGCATTCGTCCCTGGCTTGTTGCAGAGCGGCGAAAGCGTAGTCGCCGCTCGGTGGTCGGGGCGCCTGGATTACGATGTCGGCGGCCCTGTTGATGATGGTTGCGGCGAAGCGGGCGCTGGCGGTCGCCGACTGATCTTTAGCTATGGGCATAGCCATTCCTTCCTCACATAGCGCGCTGGGCAGCCTACGGCGGGGCCTCCATTTTATCATCCCGCTACCGGCGCGGGCGGGCGCGGGGAATGTGATTTTCCAATTGCGCCAGGGCGATGCGGGGGCGCAAGTCACGTATGCGTCAGGGTATGACGGAAAAGCGGCAATGGCGGGCGGCGGCGGGCAACCGGTGGTACAATAGGCGGCGTCAAATCATCCCTACCCCCCTGTTTTCGGAGGCAGCAAGGTTATGAGGATTGCCCGCTACTCCGCTCACGGCGCCGAACATTACGGCGTCGTCGACGGCCAGAATGTCACCGCCATTGACGGCAGCATCTTTGCTACGCCGCTCAAGCTCACCGACCACACCCATACCCTCGCGGAGGTCAGGCTGCTGGCCCCGGTGGCGCCGGGGAAAATCCTGGCTATGGGGCTGAACTACACCAGCCACGTAGGCGACCGGCCGGCGCCGGAATACCCGATGATTTTCCACAAGACGCCGACCAGCGTCATCGGTCCGGATGACGCCATCATCCGGCCCCGGGAAGTGCAGCGGTTTGACGCCGAGGGCGAAATGGTGGTGGTCATCAAAGACCGCTGCCGGAATGTGTCCAAAGAGGATGCCCTCAACCATGTGCTGGGCTACACTTGCGGCAACGATGTCAGCGCGCGCGACTGGCAGCAGAAAGACCGCCGGGAGAACAATTCGGACTGGTGGCGGGCCAAGTCCGCCGACACCTTTTCGCCCATGGGGCCGTGGATTGAAACGGAAGCCAACCCCGCCGACCAGCATCTGCGTACCCGCGTCAACGGCAACGAGGAGCAGAACGAAAGCACGGCGCACCTGATTTTTGATGTGCCCACGATGATTGAGTTCATCACCCGCTATGTGACGCTGGAGCCGGGGGATTGCATCTTTACCGGCACGCCCGGCACGACCTCGGATATGGCGGACGGCGCCATCTGCGAGGTGGACATCAGCGGCATCGGCATACTGCGGAACCCGGTGCAGCTGGAACGGTAGCATCGGGCGGGCGGCCTTGCCTGGCGCGGCGGGGTGCGCCCGGCCGGCCGCGCCGGCCGTGTAATGCCATCGTCCTTTGCCAATCGGACGATTTCCAACCGGACGATGGCTGTGGTCATACCGCCCCGTTCCGGCGGTGGCGCCGGCTGACGGACGGCATTTCCAAAGCAGGCCGCCCGGATGGAAGCGCGGCGGCGCCCCAACGCGCCATCCTAATGCGCCGCCGGCTTGCCGCCGCCGGGCATCGCCCATATAATGCGGGCATCATCGGATATTGTGGGCATCATCGTTCACGAGCCGGCGCGGCGCCGGCGCCGCGTCGTCCCGCAACCACGGGAGTTGCGGGGCAGGCGCGTCCGACTTGGCCCGGCGCCGTCCACCCAGTGGCGGCAAGGAGGAGGTTTCCCAATGGCGCTACCCGACCGTATGAAGTTCGGCATCTTTATGGGCCCGTTCCACCGGGCGGGCGAAAACCCGACCCTGGCGCTGGAACGCGACCTGGAGCTGGTGCAGTGGCTGGACTATCTGGGCTTTGACGAAGCCTGGATTGGGGAACACCACAGCGCCGGCTGGGAAATCATCTCCTCGCCGGAGATTTTTATCGGCGTGGCCGCCGACCGCACCAAGCACATCAAGCTGGGCACCGGCGTGGTCAGCCTGCCCTATCATCATCCCTTTATGGTCGCCAACTGGATGACGCAGCTGGATCATATGACCCGGGGGCGGGTGATGCTGGGCGTTGGCCCCGGCGCGCTGCCGGGCGACGCCTATATGATGGGCATTGACCCCACCAAGCAGCGGCTGCGGATGGACGAAGCCCTGGGCGTGATTATGCGCCTGTTCACCGAAAAGGAGCCGATTTCCCACGAAAGCGACTGGTTCGTGTTGCAGGAAGCGATGCTCCAGCTGCGGCCCTACCAGACGCCGCATATGCCCATTTCGGTGGCCTCGGTGCAGACGCCGTCCGGCGTGTCGCTGGCCGGCAAGCACGGGGCGTCGGTGCTGACCATCACCACGCCCCGGGATCCCAAGATGCCGCAGGGCGCCGACTTGAAGGAGCTGTGGGACATCTGCGAGGAATCGGCGGCGGAACATAACCAGACGGTGGATCGCTTTGAATGGCGGCTGGTGCTGCCCGTTCATCTGGCCGACACCCGCAAGGAGGCTTTTGAGCAGGCGCGCATTGGCGCCGGCCGCTACCAGCAGGAATACTTTGAGCACACCATGGGGCGGGCCCGGGTGGTGGACGGGCCGCCGGAGAAGATCATTGATGTGATGGCGGAGCGGGGCGCCTGGATTATCGGCACGCCCGATGACTGCATTGAGGGCATCAAGCGGCTGGAGGAACGCAGCGGCGGGTTCGGGGCGTTTATGGTGCAGACGGTGGACTGGGCGGCGCGGGAGCATATGCTGCACAGCTACGAACTCATCGCCCGCCATGTGATGCCGCACTTCCAGGGTTCGGCCAAGGCTACGATCGCTTCCAACCAGTGGGCTTACGAGCGGCACGAAACCCTACAGGCCGGCCGGACGCGGGCCTTGGACCGGGCCCGGGCGGACTACGCTGAGCGCACTGCCTAGCCACCGCCGGGCGGCCGGATGGGTTACGGACGCCGGAGCAGAGCAGTCATCGCCCTCCGGCGCCCGGCGACAATCCGCCGGGGCCGGGCGGAGGCTATGCGGCAGATCCCGGCGCCGCTTTTTCCCTCGCGGTGTCGTGGCGCCGGGGCCGGTTGGCATTGCGCAGTGCGGGAGCCGGCGAAAGTGGCAGCAACAGCGCCCGGATTCCGGCTGGCACCGGAATGGCGAGTGATTTGACGACACGCCCCGGCACAGGGAACGGCGGCCGGGTTCAGCCGGCGCCATAGGCACAGTAGCCCGTCTCCGGTAGTCTATCCCCGGCAGCCTGTCCCCGGCAGTCTATACAACGATGACCGCAATTTTACACCTCGGCTATCTGCTGGCCCGGCGCCGGCTGGCCTCCTCTTTTCGCATCGAGCTGACGGTGCTGCTGGGGGTGACGCTGGCGGTGCTGCTGCTGTCCAGCGCGGTGGTGTTCAACGACCTGCTGGCCGAAACGGCCCTGCGGCGCACCCTGGCGGATGCCGATCCCGGCGCCGTCAACGTCTGGGTGCGGGTGTTCAACGACCTGGACGACCCGCGCACGGCCACCGCCGCCAGCGACCGCTATCTCACTTCACGCCGGTTTGTGGAGCAGCGGGCGTTGCCGCCCCTGGGCGGCGCCGTGGGGGCGGCCTCCTTTCAGATTGAGACGGCGACTTTCTACTTCGCCGGGCGGCCCAACCTGGACTTGCCCAACGATGTGCGTCCGCGGGGGCGCATACAATACCTTTCGGGCCTGACGGACGGCAAAGGCCGCTTGGTGGCCGGACGCTGGCCGGGCGTTGCCGGCGACGGCGGCTATGACGATGCCACCGGCGACACCGACGGGATTGTTATTGAAGTAGCCGTGGACACCGTGGGCTTTGACTTTCTGGGCATACCCCTGGGCGAGGGCTTCAGCGTGGCGCCGGCTACCGGCGGCGATGGGCAAAAGGCCACGGAAGTAGTCATCGTGGGTGTCATTGAGCCGGAGAATCCCGATGACGAATACTGGTATCGCCGGGAGAAACTGCTGTCGTATCACGATGACGACTGGACGCTGGCACCGCTGTTCGCGTCGGAGGAGGCGATCCGACAGCAGGTGGGGCGCCGCTACCCCGGCATCTACACCAGTTCGGCGTGGTTTTTGCAGATTGACCGGCAGGGCATTCCGGCCAAGCGGGTGGACGAGTTGCAGGATGCCCTGCGCCGGGTGCGGCGGGATGTAGCGGCCCAACTGCCCAACGGCAGCACGTCGACCGGGCTGGCGCGGATACTGGCGGAGCACGAGGAACGGCTGCTGCTGGCGCGTATCCCCCTGTTTCTGATGGTGTTTCTGGTGACGGGGATACTGGCCTATTATCTGACGATAACGGCCGGCATGGTCATTCGCGCCCGGGCTGCCGAGATCGCGATGCTGAAAAGCCGGGGGGCGACTACCCTTCAGATCGGAATCCTGACGCTGGTGGAGGGGCTGCTGCTGGCGGGGCCGGCGCTGGTGGCCGGGGCGCTGCTATCGCCGCTGCTGGCGGACGCTCTGGGCGGGCTGGTGTTTGACGCCGCGTCGTCGGGGGCGCCGGTTTCGTTGTCCTGGGCGGCTTTCGGGATGGGCGCGGCCGGCGCGGCGCTGGCGGTCATTGTGCTGTCGCTGGCCACGCTGGCGGCGGCGCGCAAGAGCATCGTAGAGTTCCGGCAGTCGGGGGCGCGGCCGGCGCGGACGCCTTTTGTTCATCGCTATTACCTGGACCTGCTGGCGCTGGCGGTCATCGCTTTTCTGTGGTGGCAGATTTCCCGGCGCGGCGCCGTACTAACGCGCAGCCTGGGCAGCCGGGAGCTGGAGATAGATTTCGCGCTGCTGCTGGGGCCGGCGCTGGGGCTGATTGCGCTGGGGCTGCTGGTGATGCGCCTGTTCCCGCTGGCGATGGCTCTGCTGGCGCGGGTGGTGGGGCCGCTGGGGCCCGGATGGCTGGTGCAGGGGCTGCGGCGCATTGCCCGCGACCCCATTGCGCCGGGCAGCCTGGTCGCCCTGCTGATGCTGGCCACGGCGCTGGGGGTAGTGGGCAGCGCATTTTCCGCCACGCTGTCTCAAAGCCAGAATGACCGGGTGCGCTACGAGGCCGGGGCCGATCTGCGCGTACTGCACGACGGCGGTCGGACGACGCGCGCCTACACCGGGGCGTCGGAAGCATGGCCCAGCGCCGCCGAGGTGATGCGGACGGAGGGCAGCCTGCTGACCGAAGGGTTCGGCTCGCAGCGGATTTCCGTGCTGGGCGTGGAATCGGAACGGCTGGCGGAAGTGGCGTGGTGGCGGGATGATTTCGCGGCCGGCAGCGCTCTGCCCCAGCTGATGGCCAGGCTGGCGCCGGATCCCGAGGCGCCGGCGGGCCTGGCGCTGCCGCCGGGCGCCATCGGCCTTTCCCTGTGGGCGCGGAGCGGCGGCTTGCAGAACCGCCTGATCAGCGTATCGGCGCGCCTGCGAGACGACGCCGGCCGGCATTACGACATTCCGCTGGGGGACGTAAGCGGCCACCAATGGCAGCAGCTGACCGGCGAGGTGGCCCTGCATTCCGGGCGGCCGGGGTTTCGCAACGCTGATGATACGCGGGCGCGTATCGACCGTCCGCCGCATACGCTGATTAACTTGCAGATAGTGGGGCGCACCGGCGGCGACCGGCCCGGGGTGGTGTTTATCAGCGGTCTGACGGCGCACACGCCCGACGGGGATGTTCCGGTAGCGGAGTTCAGCGCCGCCGACGGTTGGCATATTATTGAGGATTATGTGCGCCCCGGCCTGTATTCGCTGGAGACCAGTCGCAATGTGGCGAGGCCGGGAACGGACGGGTCGGCGGTCTTTAGCTGGGCTCCGGGGGGCATTGGCGCGCCCGGCCTGCGTCCGGGGGGGCCGCAGCCGCCGCTGCCGGCCATCGTCAGTCCCGGCATTCTGGAGGCTACCGGGGCGGAGGTCGGCGACCGCATCAGCCTGGGGATGTCCACCTTTGCGCTGCCCATTGTCATTGCCGGCGTGGCCGACTTTTTCCCCACCGTCGACCCGCGCGCGCAACCTTTTGTGATCACCGACCTGGGCGGGTTTGTGGACTACGCCAACCGCCACAGCCGCCGGGCGGTGGGGGGCGCCGGGGAGGTGTGGGTGGCCGGCGATTTTGCCGAGGGGGATGTCGTAGCGCCGGGCCGGGCCGCGGAGGTTGTGGTGGACCGGCTGGCCGGGCTGGGGCTAACCGTCGGCAGCGTCATCATAGCTGCGGAGGAAGCGCGTCTGCGGGAGCGGGAACCGCTGACCAACGCGGGCTGGGGCGGGCTGCTGGTGATAATGTTTCTGGCGCTGGCGCTGGCGAGCGCCACGGGCATTGCCCTCTTTTGCTGGCTGGACACGCGGGAACGCCAGACGGAGTTTGCGCTGCTGCGGACTTTGGGCAGCAGCCGGGGGCAGCTTAATGGCGTAGTCTGGTTCAATTTGGCGATAGTGGTCATCGCCGGCGTGGCGACAGGAACCTGGGCCGGGGCGCAAATCGGGGCGGCGCTGCTGCCGGCGCTGGAGGTGGCCGAGGGCGGAGTCCGGGCCACGCCGCCCCTGACGCTGGAAACCGATTGGCGGATGCTGGCGCTGGCCTACGCGGCGCTGGGCATTGTGTGCGGGGTTACGGTAATCTGGCTGGCGCTGGTTACCGGGCGACTGGAGGTGCAACGGGTGCTGCGGGCGGGCGAAGGCGGATAAGGGGTGTAGCCGCCGCTTACGGTTGTCCGTTGCCGCCAGCGCCGTTGCCGCCGCCGTTCTGCTGACGCTGCGCCGCCATAAACTCGGCAACCATAGTCATCAGCTGCTGCCGTTCCGCGCGATTTTCGTTGAGCAGCGCCTCAATCCGCTCCTCATAACGCTGGCGCTCCTCGTTGTTGCGCTGGCGTTCCTCCTCATAACGCTGGCGTTCCTCGTCAAAACGCTGGCGCTCCTGCTGGCGTTCCTCGTTGTTGCGCTGGCGTTCCTCGTCAAAACGCTTGCGCTCCTCAACCAGCTGCTGCTGGGCTTCGTTGGTGCGCTGTCGTTCCCGTTCCAGCATAATGGCGTTGATGCCTCCAGTGAGGGTGGTTGCGCCCAGCCAGGCGGCGGTGCAACGGGACATTATGTCCACATTGATATAGGCGGCCAGGAGGCTGCTGTTGCACAGCCCGCTGGCGGCATTATCGCCGAGACAGGGCGTTTTGGTAAAGTACCACACCGCCCAGGTGACGGCGGCCAGCGCGCCCCCCAGCAGCATCGGGCCACGCCAGAAATCAGCGTCGTAGCCGAACAGGTTCCAGAGTCGGCGGAAAAATCGTCGCAACATTGTGTATCGCGCTCCGTTGACGGCGGTTGTTGTGATGCCCGCCGGTGGTGGTTCCGGCCGGGGCTAGATTATAGACGGGCGGGCGCCATTCCGGCAGCGGCCGGCGTCAGTGGGAGCGACCGGGCGGGCGAAGGCGGATAAGGGGCGCAACCGCCGCTTACGGTTGCCCGTTGCCGCCGTTGCTGTTGCTGCCGTTGTTCTGCTGACGCTGCGCCGCCATAAACTCGGCAACCATAGTCATCAGCTGCTGCCGTTCCGCGCGATTTTCGTTGAGCAGCGCCTCAATCCGCTCCTCATAGCGCTGGCGTTCCTCGTTGTTGCGCTGGCGTTCCTCCTCATAGCGCTGGCGTTCCTGCTGACGTTCTTCGTTGTTGCGCTGGCGTTCCTCCTCATAGCGCTGGCGTTCCTGCTGACGTTCCTCGTCAAAACGCTTGCGTTCCTCAACCAGCTGCTGCTGGGCTTCGTTGGTGCGCTGTCGTTCCCGTTCCAGCATAATGGCGTTGATGCCTCCAGTGAGGGTGGTTGCGCCCAGCCAGGCGGCGGTGCAACGGGACATAATGTCCACATTGATATAGGCGGCCAGGAGGCTGTCGTTGCACAGCCCGCTGGCGGCATTATCGCCGAGACAAGGCGTTTTGGTAAAGTACCACACCGTCCAGGTGACGGCGGCCAGCGCGCCCCCCAGCAGCATCGGGCCACGCCAGAAATCGGCGTCGTAGCCGAACAGGTTCCAGAGGCGGCGGAAAAATCGTCGCAGCATTGTGTATCGCGCTCCGTTGACGGCGGTTGTTGTGATGCCCGCTGATGGCGGTTCCGGTCGGGGTGGAGCAACATTATAGGCGGGGCGGCGCCATTCCGGGGGCGGCCGGCGTCAGTGGGTGCGGCGGGCGCCGGATGTGGAATTGGCGATGACTACACCAGCCCCAGGCTGCGGCACATTGCCAGCATGGCTTTGGCCGTTTCCTCGTGGGCGACGTCCACCATATCGCCGGCGTAGGTTACGGCAGCAGTGCCTTCGCGCCGGCTCTGCTCCATAGCGTCCAGCAGGCCCTGCCAGAAGGCGATTTCCGCGGCGGTGGGGGTGAAAATCTCGTTGACCACAGGCACATGGGACGGGTGGATCAGGTGCATTCCGGTGTAGCCCAGCGCCTTCAGGTTGTTGGCCCAATAGCGCAGGCCGTCCAGGTCGCGGATGTCGAACCAGCCGCCGCTGACGGGCCAGCAGACGCCGGCGGCGCGGCTGTCAATGAGCACCTTGCTGCGGAGATACAGGGTTTCGGTTCCTGCCAAAGTCCAGCGGTAGCCGATGCTGCGGGCGGTGTCGCCGCCCTTGCCGCCGCTGCCGCCCATATGCTCCACCCGGTGGGAGGCCATAGCGATTTCGTAGGCCATCCGTATGCCCGAGGCGGTTTCCAGGCCGGGGTCAATGCAAACGGAGTTCAGCTCCATACCGGCCTTGCGCTCAAAGTAGCGCAGCAGGATGTCGGCTTCCACCACATCGGCGGGCGTTTCCACTTTGGGCAGCAGGATGCCGTAGAGGCCGGGGCGGGCGACGGCTTCCAGGTCAAAGCCGGTGAGGCCGGTTTCCAGGCGGTTGACGCGGACGAACAGGGTCTGGCCGCGGGCCGCCAGTTCGTCGATCATCCGGGCCACCAGCGGGCGGGCGGCTTCCTTATCGCGCTCCGGCACGGAATCCTCGAGGTCAAGGATAAGCGCATCGGCACCGTACTGGGGGGCTTTCCGCATCCAGTCCTCCTTGTTGCCGGGGACGAACAGCACGGAGCGCAGGGGCTTGGCAGTAATGCGGGGCATTGGGAGTTCCTCCTGGTTGGGCCGGTTTGGGTTGACACCGGCCGGCATTCCGGCGGCGGCCGGCGGCTAGAGCGCCGGCAGGCGATTGTACTCCAGCCGCCGGGCGATGGCGGCGGCGATTTCCGGGGCGGGCGGGCGGTTTGACGCCAGGGCGTAGAGGAGGCCGGCGGTGGCGGAGTCGCCGGCGCCGATAAAGTCGGTGTCCGGCGGGACGGGGGCGGCGGGGTGGCGGGACACCCGGGCGGCGTTGGCCAGCAGCCAGCCGGCGGCGTCCCGGGTGACCAGCAGCCATTGGGCGTTGAGGCGGCGGCGCAACGCTTCCGCATCGCCGGCGCCGATACGGGCGAGGCGGTGGAGGACGGCGGCTTCGCTGCGGTTCAGGGTTACCGCCGCTTTGGGGTAGGCGGCCGTGGCCAGGATGCGGTCGCAGCGGTCGGGCGCCGTGCCGTTGATGACCAGTCGTCCCGGCGGGGCGCGGCGGGCAATTTCGGCGAGGGCGTCGGCGTCCAGGTTGCAGTCGGCGGCGACCCAATCGTAGGGCGAGGCCAGGGCGTCCGCAGCCGCGGGGCCGATTTCAGACCAGGCGATGGTGGGGTACACGGCGTCCAGTTCATGAGGTTCGCCGGCGGTGGTCAGGACGCGGGTGTAGCCAACGGTGGCGCGGGCGGGCGCGGCAATGACGGCATAGGGCTGCTGCCGGAGGAGTTCCTGCGCCGTCCGGCCGGGGGCGTCGGAGCTGACGGGGGCCAGCAGCGTGACATCGTCCAGTCCGCAGCGGAGCAGTTCCCGGGCGGTGATGGCGCCGACGCCGCCCAGGCGGAGGGGGGTGGCGCCGGTTTCGGCGCGGCGCACCTTTTCCGGCATTGCGTTGCCGATGACGAGGATGCGGGGTATTGTCAGCACATTATGGCGATATGGTCGGGGCCGGATTTGGGCATCCGGGCGGCGGCGTAGTTAGATCGGCGGCGCCCGGAGCAGGGGGCGGGGTCTCAAAATGAGCGCGCCTTATTCCAGGGCGCGGCTGCTCTGGAGCAGCCGGGCGGCGTCCAGTTCAGTACCCGGGCGGCAGATCTTGATGAAGTCGCCCACATCGCCAATGTAGGGGGCCTCGCCGCGACAGATCCGGAGGTAGTCGACTACGGAGGCCAGGTTGACGACGTTGCCCGGGCCGGTGAAGGGGGAGGAGCCGGCGGCGGCGGCTTCGGTGATGTCCCACTGGCCGCGGCCGGTGTTGTGGTTGCTGAACCAGTCCCTTTTCAGGACCCCGTCCACATCGGGGGAACGGTCGCCCATAGCCATTTCCACGGCCCGCCAGAGGTCGCCCCGGCTGATGGAGCGGCCGCGGGTGACCAGTACATCGCGGATTATCTTGCTGGCCATCAGGGTGATATTGTCGCCGGAGGCGACGGCATAGCCGGGGCGCGAGGGTTCGCTGCCGGCGGAGTCGTTGGCGGCGGGGGCGGCGAAATCGGCTGCGGCGAGGGGGGCATTGGCGTTGGCGTGGTCGGACATCATAAGGTGCTTCGCTCCTGTGTACTGCCGTGGGCCGGGGGCGGTCGGGGGGAACCCGGCAATGCCGGGTGGCGCAACGGGCGGCAATCAGGCCGGCGGTTCCCCGGCGGCGGCAATGCGGCAATGGGCGCCGGCCGCCCAGATTAAGTTAATATGTTGCCGGACGGCCGGGGTTGGCGTCAAGGGCTGCGGGGCAGGCGGGTGTACGCCGGCGGGCGGGCGGGGCGTTCCGGCAGCCGGGGGGCAAGGCGCCGGCTGTGGGGCGGACAAGTATAAGGCCGGCCTCCAATTTGCATCGGAGGCCGGCCTTAGTGGTGCGCCGGAAGGCGAGGCCCTGCCGGGCCGGTTAGCAGGTCAGCGCTGCTGCGGCGACGGCAGGGCGGCAGTTCGGGAAGTGCCAGCAATGGTTCAGCGTTACCAGCGAAACCATTTTAAACCTCCTGCGGTGACGACGGCGGGATGCCGTCGGGCTGGGCGGGTGAGGGTTCGCGCAACCCCCAGCGCATAGAATAGATATTATCGCCGGCAACGATGATTGTCAAGCGCCGGGACGGGGCAATTTCAGGGCATTTTGGGTTTTGGGGATTCCAGCTCCTGCTGTTCCCGCTGGGGCCGGCGATGATGGAAGCCGGGCCATAGCCGGGCTTGCCGCCGGCCGGCCCGGCGGCACTGACCGGGGTTATCCGACGGGCACGGCGGCTCCGGCGTGGTGGATGATCAGGGCACTCTGGCGTTCCGCCAGGTGGGCCAGGGTGGTGGCTTCCAGGGCCTGCCGGATGGTTTCCTCTACCGAGTGCCAGATTTCCTGCTGGGCGCAGCAGTCGGCGAACATACAATCGGTGGGCAGGGAGAGGCATTTGAGGGGGTAGGCGTTGCCGTCCAGTTCCTGCATGATGTCGTACAGGTTGATGCGGTAAGGGGGGCGGGCCAGGAGGTGGCCGCCCTGGGGGCCGCGGCGGCTGTGGACGAAGCCGGCCTTGTTGAGGGTGGACATCAGCCGTTCCAGGTAAGGTTCGGGGATGCCCTGCCGCGCGGCGATGGTGGCTGTGGGGGCCGGGCCGTCGCCGTAGCGCATAGCCAGTTCCACCAGAGCGCGCACGCCATAGTCAACTTTCATGGGGATGCGCAAGGGGACACCTCCGTATGGGTCGGATTATAACCGCCGGCGTCCGGTTCGGCAACCGACCGGCGGTCAACCAGCCGGGGTCCGGCAACCGGGTCAGGGGGCCGGGGTCGGCGGGGTGGCGGCGGCGCGGTCATAAACCGTCATATAGGTTCCGAGGCCGGCGGCGATGAGTTCGCCGTCGGGGCCGGTTATTTCCAGATCGCCTACGATGATGCGCCCGCCGCGGCTTTTGATGCTACTGCGGGCGGTCAGTTCGCCGTGGCGGGCCGGCGCGATGAAGTTCAGTTTCAGTTCAACGGTGACGGCGTGTTCGCCGGGTTTCAGGACGGTGCGGCAGGCGCGGGCGAAGGCGTAGTCGGCGAGGGCGACGAGTATGCCGCCCTGGACGACGCCGGCGCGCTGGCGGTGGCGGTCGGCGACGGTCATCAGGGCCGTACCGACGCCGGCGGACGATGGGCCAGGGCAGATGC
Source organism: Dehalococcoidia bacterium (assembly GCA_965203195.1). GTDB lineage: Bacteria > Chloroflexota > Dehalococcoidia > Lucifugimonadales > UBA3495 > Bin87. The sequence goes on from OZ241860.1 coordinate 613,145, forward strand.
CGAGGAGGGCGGCAAAGGGGCCGTCCTGTTCCGCCGCGGTGTCCAGGTCGCTCATTGTATCCTGTCCTCCTGTCCTGACTAATGGGCGCTGGTCGGTTGGTTGCCGTAGCGCCGGGGCCGGGCCGGGCGCAAGCAAGGGGGATTATACCGGAATCTCCGGCGCAGCGCGCCTATGCCGCGGCGCCGTGATACACTGCGGACGCGCCGGTCATAAGGGCGGGCGGCGTTTCCGGCACAGCAAAAGCGAAAGCGAAAGGGGGGACAGGATTATGCGACCGTTGCGGGATTTGCGGGTTCTGGCGGTTACGGTTTTTCTGGCGGGGCCGTTTTTGAGTATGACGCTGGCGCGGCTGGGGGCCGAGGTCATCAAGGTGGAGGTGCCGGGGCGGGGCGATCCGGTGCGGGGGAACGGGCCATTCGCGGGGCCGGAGGGCATTGTGGCGGAGCCGCCGGGGGCGGATTACATTGCCACGCGCTTTCTGAAGCGCAGCCAGGGGGTCAAGAGCGTTACGCTGGACCTGAAGAATGCCCGGGGGCGGGAGCTGTTTTTGCGGATGGCGGAGCAGTCGGATATTGTGCTGGAGAACCTGGCGCCGGGGGCGATGACCCGGCTGGGGCTGGGTTATGACGAGGTGGCGGCGGTGAACCCCGGGGTGATTTACGCCAGCATATCCGGGTACGGGCAGACGGGGCCTTACGCGGGGCAGCCGGCTCACGACCCGCAGATACAGGGGATGAGCGGGCTGATGGACATCAACGGCGAGGCGGAGGGGCCGCCGACGCGGGTGGGGTTTTACATTGGCGACCTGGTTACTCCGATGTTTGCGGCAACGGCCATTCTGGCGGCGCTGCGGGAACGGGACCGCACGGGGCGGGGGGCGTATCTGGATGTTTCAATGATGGATACGCTGGCGGCGCTGATGCTGATGGAGAATTTGGAGGAGGACATTGCCGCCGGCATACCGCTGCGGACGGGCAATAACAGCCGCAGCGGGCCGACGGGGCAGTATCAGGCCAGGGACGGGGCGGTGATTATCACCGCCGCCAGTGATGACCAGTGGCGGCGGCTGTGCGACGCCATCGGGGCGCCGGAGCTGGTGGCGGATGTCCGGTTTGCCCGGTATCAGGTTCGCTCCGAAAACGCGGCCGCGGCCCGCGCCGCGGTGCAGGAACGGATTGGAGGGATGACACGGGAGGCGGCGCTGGCGTGTCTGGCGGCGGGGGATGTTCCGTGCGCGCCCGTCCGCACAGTGGCGGAGATACTGGCCGATCCGCATTTTCGGGAACGGGGGACGCTGCGGCCGATGCGGAACGCCGCGGTGGCGGGGGAAATTGTGGCGGGGGGCGGCGATGGGCATGGCGATGGCTACGGCGATGTTGCGGAGGTGGTGGTCGGGTTCCCCGTTCTGTTTGACGGGCGGGCGCTCCCGGATGTGGCGGGGGCGCCGGCGCTGGGGCAGCACAACGCGGGCGTGCTGGGGGAGCTGTGCGGGGTGGATGCGGGGGAGCTGGAGCGGCTGCGGGCGGACGGGGTGGTCTGAAGGATTAAAGCCGCCGCGCCAGATACACGGCGGCCTTAGGTTGGTTTATAAAAGAGATAGTATGAATATTAGCACTGCCGCTAACATTGCAACCGCACCAGTAAGCTTTAAGACCGCAGTCGCTAATTTGGTGATCGCAGTCGCTAAATTAGTAATTTCAGTGGCTACTGCTATTATACTGGATATGCGTGACATAATTCCTCCTTCGGGTAAAGTTTATCTACCTAATTTAATGGAAGCTCGATCCCACATGGCTTATCTTTAACCTCCGGGCCAGATTTACGGCATCGACCGATCCGTATCATACCACAATCGGCCGGAGATTGCAAGTATGATCCGCACCCTCGTCATCGGCAAGGCAATGCCGGGAAAGGTGCGCCGTGCCGAAAACCAGCACCAGCACCCTGCGCATGGGCGGCGTCGGCACCAGCACTGCGCTGGAACTACTCCAGCAGCAACTTATGTCGTCATTGCCACAGCGTCGGAGATTCTGACCGACCCGCACTTTTGGGAAAGGGGGACGCTACGCCCCATGCGCAAAGCCGCCATCGCAATCTCGGAAGACTATCAATATCCGGCATCCGAGATTGCAGTAACTACCGAACTGCGCGAAGCTATTCGGTACGAACTTAACCGATAAACGCCAATGGCCATCACCTGCTGATAGCGGTGGTCATTTATGGTGTGCAGTGCCCCCAAACTGAGGGGCGTCGGCAGTGGTGGTATCGGTATTGGACATTGGAAAGGACCCCGCTGATGGTGGAACAGCGGGATGGCAACGCCATTTTACCTCCAGAATCCCTATTTGCCCACACGCCCTGGGTGGTTAGAGGGGGAGGAGGTGGGGGATTTGGAGGTGGGGGTAGGCGTCGGCGAAGGCCTGGCGCCACTGGGGGGCGAGGATGATGTTGCGGTCGTGGTCGGTGACCAGGTGGCGCGGTTCCGGGGCGCAGCGGCAGAGGCGGCGGGCGGCGTTGCCGTGGTTGGGGTAGAGGTCGAAGTCGGTGGACATTGGGATGCCTACCAGGTTGTACCGCTTCACGAATTTCTGGTAGTAGGGTAAGCGGGTGATTTCGCCGGCGGACTGGATGGCGCCGGCGGTGGGGGTGGTGGGGACGAAGTCGATGTCGAAGCGGAGGCTGCGTTTGGCGGGGCGGACAGTTTTCGGGCGGCCGGCGATGATGGCAAAGATGGCGTTTTTGAGGGACGCCACGCGTTTCCGCATCTTGCGGATGGTCTGGATGGTGGTTCCCATAGGGGTGTGGCCGATGGGGACGCGGAGGCCGGTGGTAGCGTGGGGAGTGCGGCGATGGGGGCGGCGGCGGACGACGTGGCCGGCGTTGCCGGCGTGGCCGGCGTTCCCCGCATTGGCGGCGGCGCGGGCGAGGCTGGCGATTTTGTAGGCGGGCGTGGGGAGGTTCAGGACGGCGGCTAAGGTGTAGGTGTGGCGGAAGGTTCTCAGGTGGCCGCGCCGGAGGTGGTCGCAGAAGATGGCGTCGGTGAGGGCGATTTGGAGACGGCGGGTGGTGTTGTGACGCAGGCCGATATGCACGGCCAAGGCCGTGGCGGCGTGGGCGGCGGCGCGCTGGATGGAGTCCACGGCGTCGGCGAGGCCGTCGATGAAGGGGTCGATGTAGTCGGGCGGGTGCGGGCCGGGGGTTGCGGGTGCGGCGATGGCGGCTTCGGTGGCATTGCGGGCGTGGCGAAGCAGGGCGTCGCTGCGGGATTGGTGGTGGTGGACGGTTCCCATATTAAGGAATGCTCCTTTCATTTCATCGGGCCGGCGGCTGGCTGGTCGTTGGCGGCGGGTTGGCGGCTAACGGCGGGCTGGCGGCGCTGGCTGGTGGTCGGTGGTTGGTAGGCGATTGACTGGTGGTTGGGTGGGTGGTAGATTGAGGGCATCGGGGAAGGTCGGGCTATCCGGTTGGGTTCCAGGTTGTCGGCGCTACGGCCTGAGAGCGTGCAAAGCGAATTTCGTCCTAGTTTTCCGTGTCCCGGACGGGCTGGCGGCAAGCAAAAGCAGGTTCAGGGCCTGCTCCGGCGAGACGATTGGTCAATCCGGCACGGGGCGGTGGTGACATCCGCTGGCTGGCACAGAACTACACGGGCCGTACAAGTCATACGGCGACGAAGCAGGACCAGCTGAAATTGGGTTCCGACAAGGGTTAGACCGTGTTCCTGGAGCCCGGTGGTGGTTGCCCGAAAGGTTTTCCCCGATGTAGGTGGACAGGGTTGTCCGGTTGGGTCGACACGAAAGCGGGCCGTTTTGCCGCCACGATGCCCGTCGCGCGTCGGGCGGTGTGGCGGTGGCAGCCGGTGTAGCGCGCTAGAAAGCTTTGCCGGCGGCCGGGGCTGCTTTACCCGTGCATCAGCATAATGGACGGATGTTTGGGGGCGCAAGGGGCGGGGTGTCAGCGATTTTGGGCAATTTTGGAATCGGAATTGGGGGCGGGCGAGGGCGGTTTGATACGGGGGCGGGCATAGGCTATACTGGCGGCGCCCGGAAGGGGCCGGCGGGCTCCGCACAGGGCGATTTTGACAGGAGCCGGGGGTTCAGGTTTATGGATTTCAACATCGCGGCGCTCGGCGGGGACGGCATCGGGCCGGAGGTTACGGCGGAAAGCGTGAAGGCGCTGGCGGCAGTGGGCCGGGCGTTTGGGCACAGTTTCAGGCTGGAGTACGGCGATGTGGGCGGCATTTCCATTGACCGGCACGGGGTTCCGCTCACGGATGAGGTGCGGGAGCTGGCGGGGGCAGCCGACGCCACGCTGTTCGGTGCGGTGGGCGGGCCGAAGTGGGACGACCCGGACGCGCCGACGCGTCCGGAGGACGGGCTGCTGGCGCTGCGGGCGCAGCTGGGGGTGTTCGCCAACATCCGTCCGGTGAAGGTTTATCCGCAGCTGACGGCGTCCAGCGCGCTGAAGCCGGAAGTGCTGGAGGGGGTGGATCTGGTGGTGGTGCGGGAGCTTACGGGCGGGCTGTATTACGCGCTGCCGAAAGGGCGGACGGAAACGCCGCAGGGGGTGGTGGGCGTGGACACGATGCGCTATACGGAGGCGGAAATTGAACGGGTGCTGCGGGTGGGGTTTGAGCTGGCGCGGGGGCGGCGAGGGAAGGTGACCTCGGTGGACAAGGCGAATGTGCTGGAGACATCGCGTTTGTGGCGGGCGACGGCCACGCGGCTGGCGGGGGAGTATGCGGATGTGACGCTGGAGCACGCCCTGGTGGACGCCTGCGCGATGCAGCTGATACTGCGGCCGTCGGCTTATGATGTGATTGTGGCGGAGAACACTTTTGGGGACATTTTGACGGACGAGGCGGCGATTTTGGCGGCGTCGATGGGGCTGCTGCCGTCGGCGAGTTTGTCGGGGACGCCGCAGGCAGGGGCGCGGACGCCGGGGTTTTACGAGCCGATACACGGGACGGCGCCGGACATCGCCGGGCGGGGCATCGCCAACCCGTGCGGTTCCATATTGAGCGCGGCGCTGATGCTGCGGTACTCGCTGGGGCTGACGGAAGAGGCGGCGGCGATGGAACGGGCGGTGGAGTCGGTTCTGGAGCAGGGGGTACGCACGGCGGACATTGCCGGGGCGGGGGAGCAGGCGGTGGGCACGGCGGAGATGGGCGACCGGATCGCGGGGGCAATCGGGTGATGGGGCCGGCGGGCAGGGACGCGGGCGGGCAATGGCGGCGGGGGGCGCTGATGCCGGCGGGTAGCGACGCGGGCGGGTTGAGGGAAGGATGCCGGCGGGCCGGGCGGCGCGCCAGGGCCGACGGCGGGCAATCAGTAATCGGCAATCAATAGTCGGCAATCAGCAATCGGCAATCAGCGGGCAACGGATAAGGATGAGCAAGGGATAAGGATTGACGCCGGAGGACGGCGGATACGCCGGGAGGGATTATGTTCAATTTGCTGGGGGGCGTGGGGCTGCCCATCGCCATTGTGATTTTTCTGGTCAGCGCAGTGGTGGTGGTTTTGCTGGGAGTGCAGCTGGCGCGCTACGGGGACGCGCTGGCGACGCTGACGGGGTGGGGGCGTCTGTTTGTGGGCAGCATACTGGTGGCGCTGGCGACGTCGCTGCCGGAGCTGTCCAATAACATTACGGCGGTGCGGATTGACAACCCGCAGCTGGCGCTGGGGAATGTGGTGGGGGCGAATATGGTGAATATGTTCACGATGGGGATGGTGGCGCTGGTGTTCGGCGGGCGGCGGTTTTTGCAGCGGGTGGCGCCGGAGCAGGGGTATCTGATTGTGCTGGCGGCGGCGCTGACGGGGTTGGCGGTGCTGTTCGCAGGGCTGAAGATCGGGATTCACATCTGGCAGATCGGGCTGTCGTCCATTGTGCTGCTGGGGGTGTATCTGATCGGGATGTGGTTTGTGTACCAGCGGAGTCCGGGCGGGGGGGACGATGAGGACGAGGACGCCGGGATGAGCCTGAGCCGGGCGTGGGTGATGTTCGGGCTGGTGTCGGTGGGGGTGATAATCGCCGGGGTGTTTCTGGCGCAGAGCGTGGACCGGGTGGCGGATCTGACGGGCATATCGTCGGGGGTGCTGGGGATTCTGGCGGTGTCCATTGTGACCACGATGCCGGAGGCGTCGGCGACGGTGGCGGCGGCGCGGATGGGTGCGGCGGATCTGGGGGTGGCGGGTCTGTACGGCAGCTGCGTGTTCAATGTGACGATACTGTCGTTTGCGGATCCGTTTTACCGGCAGGGGATTGTGCTGAACAACTCGGCGCCGGAGCATTTTGTGGCCGGCGGGATTGCGGCGGCGCTGATACTGTGGGGGGGGCTGATGCTGTGGGGGCGGAACCGGCTACCGCAGGGGGTAATCGTGGGCGGGCTGGCGCTGATGGTTGGAGTGTATGTGGTGGGGGCGGTTATCGTGGCGCTGCTGGGGGCGCCGGGGGGCGGGGGAGACGACGGAGGGGCGGGGGCAACGGTAGCAGCGGCGGTTTCGGCGGTTGCGGGGGCGGCGGGGTGATAGCAAGTGTCAAACTATCCGATTGGAAACGCTGCCCTTTGGAAACGCTGCCCTCGTTGCGCCGGCGAAAGCCGGCAGCCACTGGAAACGCCCGGATGCCGGCTGGCGGCGGGGTGACGGGTAAGTGTCGAACCATCGGATTGGAAACGCTGCCCTCGTCGCGACGGCGAAAGCCCAAGTCCACTGGAACTCCTAGATGCCGGCCGGCGGCGGGGTGACGGCAAGTGTCAAACCATCGGATTGGAAACGCTACTCTCGTCGCGCCGGCGAAAGCCCAAGTCCACTGGAACCCCTGGATGCCGGCCGGCGGCGGGATGACTGGTAAGTGTCAAACCATCGGATTGGAAACGCTGCCCGCGTCGCGCCGGCGAAAGCAGATATTCACGGAAACGCCCGGATGCCGGCTGGCGGCGGGATGACGGCAAGTGTCAAACCTCCGATTGGAAACGCTACCCTTTGGAAACGCTACCCTCGTTGCGCCAGCGAAAGCCGGCATTCACTGGAAACGCCCGGATGCCGGCCGGCGGCGGGGTGACGGCAAGTGTCAAACTATCCGATTGGAAACGCTGCCGGCGCCGGGGGCCGGCTTGCCGGGGGGACGGGGTTGGTGGTATAAAGGGGGCGCAAGGATGCGTCGCTGTTGATGCTGTGCCGTTGACGGTGTTCCTGTTGACGGCGCTGCGTTGGCGATGACCAGTTTTTTTGTTGAGGAGGCGCTGCCGTTATGCCCCGCGTTACCATCCAGGAAGCTTCGCGGATGCTCAATGTGTCGCAGGATGTGATCCGGCGGAATGTGCGGGAGGGGAAGCTGACGGCCAGCCGGGAAGGTGGGCCGAAGGGCACGCGGTGGCTGGTGGACATTCCCGAGCGGGCGGAGGATTATGCGGACGATTTTAAGGAGGGGATCCACGCGCTGGCGCGGACGCTGACGCCGTGGTGGTACGACAACCCGCGGCGGCAGGGGTTTGCGCATTATCTGGAGAGCCTGGGGATTGAGGAGGTGGAGCCGTTTTTCCTGTGCGGGTTGAGGGGGGAGGATATTTGGCCGGCGACGGGGCACCAGGAGGGGGACCGGTGCCAGGCGTGCGTTTTGGAGGCGATGGGGCAGGGGCTGCCGATGGAGACGCGGGAGTAGGGGGCGGCGCGCCCCGGTCGGCGCTTACCGCGGCGACCGGCGCATAGCCGGCGACGGGCGAGGGCCGGCGCGCACGCTACTGCTTGCGGCCGGGGGAATGGCGTTATGCAGCGCGATGATATAGAAGGACGGTTTCTGCGGGCGATGCAGGAATCCTACCGGATGGTTGCCCGGCATGGCGTCCGTTCCAACGCGAAAACCAAAATCCTGCACGGCTGGGTGCAGGATGAATTGATGCGGGAACTGGGGGAAGGGTACAATTTCACCGGGCAATCCCCGGACAGCGCGCGGGAGGCCGGCGTGGCCGGAATGTACTATGACAAAAAAGTGGACGTACTGGTCTCCAGGGCGGACGAGGCGCTGGCGGTAGTAAGCGTTAAGTTCGTCATATCCAACTATTGGCAGAACTCCATCAACTACCTGGAGCAGCAGATTGGGGAAACGGCCAACCTGCGGCGGCGCAACATTGTGTACGGGAACCTGTTTTGCGTCACTAACCCGATACCCTACAAGGACAGAAGCGGTCAGGTTGTGCGCCTAGAGGCACTCAGGGAGCATGACGTCCAGCGTTACGCCCGGTTGCGCGCCGATCACGAGCATTTGCACGCTCCTCAAGAGATGGCGATTGGCATTGTGGAACTGGACATAGACGCGGATGTGATAACCGGCGTGGCGGATCCTGCTGATATGGGCATCAGCGCTGCGGGCTGCGCCGATTTGGGCGGGGCTTTAAGCGTGTCGCTGTTTTTCCGGCGTATGGCCAGGCGCATTGAGTTGAGGCATCTGTCGCCGTGAACAATTATTCCCATCGCAAGCGGCACGGCGTAGTTTATACTCCGCCGGAGATTGTCGCCCTGATACTGGATAATGCGCTGCCGCGCGCGGCGGGGGAGCTGGCGACGGTGTCGGTGTGCGACCCGGCCTGCGGGGCGGGGGCGTTTCTGGCCGGCACGGCCCACCGCCTGCTGGGGCGTCTGAACCGGGATGAAGCGCTGGCGGCGCTGGGGCGGATGGCCGGCTACGATATTGACCGGGAGGCCATTGCCGAGTGCCGGGCGCGGCTGGACGACGTATTGGCTCAATACTACCCCGGGGCGCGGGTAGAATGGGATTTGAAAGTTCGGAACGCTCTGGATCGGGAGGCTTTCGCGGGCGATTGCGGACGCTTTACGCACGTCGTGGGCAACCCGCCCTATGTCCGGGTGCAGCATCTGGAGCGGCAGGGGCGCGGGCGCATAGCCGGGCGGTGGAATGTGGTCAGGGGGGCTACCGATCTTTATCTGGTGTTTTACGAGCTGGGGCTGGAACTGCTCCGCGCGGGCGGGGCGCTGGGTTATATCACGCCGTCGGGATGGCTGCGGTCGGACGCCGGGGCGGGCTTGCGGCGGATGCTGGCGGCAGGGCATCGAGTCCGGCAGATTATGGACTTTGGCGAGCACCAGGTTTTTGCGGAGGCGACTACCTATACCGCCATAACCATCATCGTTAAAGAGGGGGTTCCGGGGGATATTCCGGTGTCAAAGTATGACGGCGCGGACTGGCGGGACGGGGGCTACGCATCGCTGGACGCGGGCAACCCGGCCGCCGCCTGGGTAGCGGCAACCCCGGCGGAACGGGAACGGATGCGGGAACTGGCAAGGCGCGGGCCCAAGCTGGGGGAGGTTGCCGATATACACGTGGGGATACAGACGCTGGCGGACCGGGTGTTTATCCTGCCGGCCGAGGCCGCTGACCTGGCGGGGGTGGAGTCCTGGATACGACGCGATATTGTCAAAGCGTCGGTAATCAAGGATGGGCAAGACACAATGCGCCGGACGGTGATATTTCCCTATGACGCTGACGGGCGGCTGCTGGCCGAAGGTTATATTGCCGAGCAGGCGCCGGCGGCTTACTGGTGGCTGTTGTCGTACAAGGAACGGCTGCTGAACCGGGACAAAGGACGCTGCGATCCGGCGCGGTGGTACGCTTTCGGGCGACAGGTGTCTATTGGCAGCGGCTTTGGGGACAAGATTTTGACTTCGGGGATGAACCGGCGGCCTAACTTCCAGCGCTGCGCTAACGCGGGCGCCACTTTCTATTCGGGGTATTGCGTCAAGCCCAAACCGGGCGTTGATATGAGTCGGCTGCTTAATGCGCTGAACTCTGACGATATGGATTTTTACATACGGCAGACCAGTCGTCCGTATCAGGGGGGCTGGATGTCCTACGCCAAGTCGTTTATCAAGGATTTTCCGGTGCCGGGCGAGGTTGTGTTTTGACATTGAGCGGCCGGGGGGGTATTCTTGAGGCGATGGGGCAAGGGGATACGACCCTAGCGCACAGACGCTCACGACAGGGTTTACGACCCTTGCCACTGAGATGCCCGCATCCAGGGGCACTTGCCTATCAACCCGCCGTTGGATACACTATCACTACCCTAGATTCGGGAACCGGAGGATGAAATGCCGCCCGCCGATGTTGCCGCCAATGACAGCCTAGACGACCGCTTGGCTGCCCTGCTGGGTGAGCTGCTGGAGGAGGAACGGCAGCGGAAAGCTAGGTCCGATGCAAGGAGGCACGCCCGGTTTCGCGGCTCGTTGCGTGGGCGGATTGAGCAGCGGGAGGCGGAGCTGGCGGACGAAGACGCGCTGGATGCCGGGTTCGAGAAATATATCCACGGATTGCCGAATGAGGAGCGTCCGCAGAGGGCGGCGCAGATCGCCCGGGCGTACAACGAATGGAAAGACCGGCTCCTTGCGGATTTGGACAACTGGCGGTCGGAATTGGCCGAGTTGGACAATGGCCCCCCGGCGGACCGGCAGGCGATTATCAGATCGGCACGCAACAGAGTTGAGCGTCTATTTGATTGCTTCGTGCAGGAAGATATTGACCGGGCAACTCTGGTGGCGTTTTACCATGCTACTGGCGGCGACAACTGGAAAGTCAACACCAACTGGCTAACCGACGCGCCGCTGGACGAATGGTACGGTGTCAAGACAATTGACAACAACCGGGGCGGGAGGTGTGCTGGTTGTGTCGATACATTGTCACTTCAGAACAATGGGCTAATCGGCGAGATACCGGCGGAGCTGGGCAATCTTGCCTACCTGAACTTGTTGAACCTCAGTGACAACCAGCTGACGGGCGAGATACCGGCGGAACTGGTGCGTATTACCCGCCTAAATGAGTTGCATCTCGACGGAAACGATTTAACTGGCGAGATACCTGCGAAGTGGGGTAGCATCGGATCCTTGAATGTTTTGGATCTCGGCGGCAATCAACTGACAGGCAGTATACCTGCGGAGTTGAGTAGATTATATGAACTAGAGGCGTTGCGCCTCGACGACAACCAGTTGACGGGCGAGATACCTCTGGAGTTCCACGAGCTTACGCTGAAGGTTCTGCGGCTCTCGGGCAACCAGCTAACCGGGTGCATACCATCGGTTCTGCGCGATGTAGCCGTCAACGATTTGGCGCATTTGGGTCTGCCGTTCTGCCCCTACCAGGAAGCTGAAGACCGGGCTGCCCTAATCGCACTGTACCTCTCTACGGACGGCGACAACTGGGGTGACAACACCAACTGGTTGAGCGATGCGCGGCTGGGTGAGTGGTACGGCGTCACTACTAACGCCTACGGCAATGTCAAAGAGCTGTATCTCGAGAATAACCGGCTGAGCGGCAGGATACCGGCAGAGCTGGGTAGCCTCGCAAAACTGGAACTTTTGAATCTCTATGACAATCAGCTGAATGGCGAGATACCAGCAGAGCTGGGCAACCTCGCGGAACTGAAACACTTGAATATAGATAGCAACCAGCTGAATGGCGAGATACCAGCAGAGATTGGGGATCTCTCCAACCTGAATAGTCTGTGTCTCTCTGACAACCAGTTAAGCGGCGATATACCCGCAGAGCTGGGCAACCTCCCCAAGTTGGATGCTCTGTTCCTCTCTGGCAATCAATTGGGCGGCGAGATACCCGCACGGTTGGGAAGCACTTCCAAGATGGAGTTTTTGTTCCTCGGTGGTAATCAGATAACGGGGTCGATACCGACGGCCTTGCGGAATGTCGGGCTGTACAACGATTTGGACAAATTGGGGTTGCCGTTCTGCGACGAGTAGTTTTTGCAGGGAGCCGCCACGCGGCCGGACTGGCAATACCTGCCAAGCCTATCGTCCCCCAGGAGGTATATTTTCGATGGTGACTACGCTGACGAGGCCGGAGACGCAGACGGGGGCGGGTTCCGGCAGCGGGTACCGTTCCTGCGACGGGTGTCCGCGCTGCCAGAATCCTAACGCGGGGTTCTGCTCTAACCCGCATCCGCAGTTTAACGGGCTTCATCCCGTGTGCAAGGTCTGCGGGCACTGCGTGCTGCGGGGGGAGCATAACGATTCGGGGGACGACCTGGATGACCTGGCGGGCCGCTTCAACGGGCCGGGCAAGTCGGGGCATTCGCTGAATTAGGGCGTCAGAAGCGCGGGCGGCGGCGGATGACAAATGCGCCGCCGGGGTGGGCTGTTCCCACCCCGGCGGCGCAGTAGTCCGTCACGCCGACGTTGGCGCCGGCGCCGGGTTTGAATGCCGGGCGGCCGCGCCGGCGGGTGTCGGCTAGTTGACGCGGTACACCCAGATTTGGTGTTCTACTTCGGGTTCGCCTTTGGGGAGGGGGCGGAAGGGCGCGGTGGCGGTGACCAGCGTCCAGACGCCGGCGTTTTCCATCCGCTCCTGCTGTTCCCGGAAGCCCAGTTCCAGGCGGGTGTCGGGGCGCAGGCTGAATATGATGTGGCCGCCGGGTCTGGCGACGCGGGCCAGTTCGTCAAAGGAGTTGGGGGGCGCATGGCCGGGAGTGAATACGCCCACGCTGATGACGGCATCGTAGGCGTGGGTGTCAAAGCCCAAGGGCTGGCCGAGGGTCATCTGCCGGAAGTCGTTGTAGCAGCCTTTGGCGCGGGCCTGGGCCAACATACCCGGGGAGATGTCCATAGCGCAGATGTCGGTGTAGCCGAGGCGTTGGAGTTCCAGGCCGACGAGTCCGGTGCCGGCGCCGGCGTCCAGGATTTTGGCGCCGGCGGGGACGTGTTCGGCCAGGACTTCGGCGGCGATGCGGGGGGCCAGCCAGGCGAAGGTGTTGGCGAGGTCGTCGTCGTATTCCTGGGCCCAGAGGTCGTAGCGGGCGGCCAGTTCGTCGTTGTTGGCGGAGGAGTAGATCCACTGCACGCGTTCCGGGGCGTTGATGTGGGCCAGTTCGGGCATATGAATGGGCTCCGTTGGGGGCGATGGGACGGGGTGATTGCCGATTGCCGCGCATCGGCGCCGGCGTGGTTGTGGTTGCGCGGCGGCGGGCGGCGGGCTACCGGGGTTTGACGCAGAGGTACTGGGCCCAGCCGAGTTCCTGGTTGTCGATGGCGGCTACGGTTTTGAGGTAGGCGTCGGCCAGGTAGTCGAAGCGTTCCCGGTAGCCGTCGGGGCCCTGGGCCGTGGCGGCCAGGCGGGAGAGGGCGGAGTAGCTTTGCGCCAGGTGGGAGGAGAGGTCGCGGGCCTGCAAGACCCGGAAGCCGGCGTCGCGCAGGGTGGCGATGTAGGAGTAGAAGGAGAAGTCGGTGTCAAAGAGCAGGCGGTCGTACACGAATTGGCGGGCCGCCGGGCTGATGTCGGGGCGGGGCTTGATGAGGTCGTCAAAGATGAAGGCGCCGCCGGGTTGGAGGACGCGGTGGGCTTCCTGGAGGGCCTGGACCTTGTCGGGGACATGGTAGATGGTGGCCTGGCTCCAAACATGGGTGAAGGCGCCGGCGGGGAAGGGGAGTTCGGCGGCGGAGGCTTTTTCAAAGGCGAGTTTGCCGGCGAGTTCGGGGGCGGTTTTGAGGGCGGCGCGGGCGTTGTCGATGCGGACGCCGCTGAGGTCGATGCCGGTGACCTGGGCGTGGGTATGCCGGCAGAGCCAGGTGGCGGTGGCGCCGTTGCCGCAGCCGACGTCCAGGACGGTGGAGGCGGCGTTGATGCCGGCGTATGCCACCATCAGTTCGTTGAGGCGGATGCCGGCGGCGAGGAATTGGTCGCGGATGCTGCCGTTGGCGTTGGCGCCGGGGTTGGCGCCGTTGGCGTGGTCAAAGACGCCCCAGTGGACGCTGCCGTCGGCGTCCCAGACGGAGCGGTAGATGACATCCTCGGCGTCGTAGTAGGCTTCGGTTTCCTGTTCGGAAAAGCGGTGGCTGGATTCCATAAGCAGAGGTGACTCCCGGAGGGTGGGCGGCCGGCGGCGGGCGGTCGGGCCGGGTCAGGCCGGCGCGGGCCAAGCCGGGGCCGGGTTATTTGACGCAGAGGTATTGGGCCCAGCCCAGTTCGTGGTTGCGGACGGCGGCGACCATTTTGAGGTAGGCGTCGGCGAGGGCAGAGAAGCGTTCCTGTCGTTCCGGGTTGATTGCGGAGGTGGCCATTTGGGAGAGGCAATCGTAGCTGCGGGCCAGGTGGGCGGAGAGGTCGCGGGCTTCCAGGACGCGGAAGCCGGTTTCCCGCAGGGCGTCGATGTAGGAGTAGAAGGAGAAGTCGGTGTCGAAGAGGAGGCGGTCGTACACGAAGGCGCGGGCGTCGGCGCTGATGTCGGGGCGTGGTTTGGTGAGGTCGTCGAAGACCAGCACGCCGCCGGGTTGGAGGACGCGGTAGGCTTCCTGGAGGGTTTTGGCCTTGTCGGGGATGTGGTAGATGGTGGCTTGGCTCCAGATGTGGGTGAAGGCGCTGTCGGGGAAAGGCAGGTCGGTGGCGGAGGCTTTTTGGAAGGCGAGTCGGTGGGCCAGTTCGGGGGCATTGGCCAAGGCGGCGATGGCGTTGTCGATGCGGACGCCGCTGAGGTCGATGCCGGTGACCTGGGCGCCGGTGGCGCGGCAGAGCCAGGTGGCGGTGTTGCCGTTGCCGCAGCCCAGGTCGAGGACGCGGGCGGCGGGGCTGATGCCGGCGTTGGCGAGCATTACCTCGTTGAGGCGCTGGCAGGCGGCGAGGAAGCCGGCGCGGACGGCGGCGGCGGAGTCCGGGGCGTGGTCCGGGTCGGGTTCCGGGGCGTCGTCCGGCGCGGCGGTGGGGGGCTGGTCGTGGAAGATGCCCCAGTGGAGGCTGCCCTCCGCGTCCCAGAAGGAACGGTAGAGGGCGTCCTCGGCGTCGTAGTAGGCTTCGGTATCGCGCTCAGAAAAGCGCGGCAACGGGTTCGGCATACATTGCCCCTTCGATGTATTCCAGGAAGCGGTTGTTTTCGTCGGTGAGGATCATCCGGGGTTCTACGGGGTGGTCGGTGACCTCGTAGGAGAGGATGACCAGGCAGTCGCCCTTCTGGCAGAGGCGGGCGCCGGGGCCCTGGACGGAGATGGTGCCGCTGCCGCGCTCGCCGGGGAGGGCGTAGGTTTCCCAGCGGTGGCCGTTGTTGGCGTTGCAGATGACGACCTTCTCGAATTCCCAGATGTCGGCTTTTTCCATCAGCTCGCGGTCGATGATGATGCTGCCGACGTACTCCAAGTTGGAGCCGGTGACCCAGCAGCGGTGGATTTTAGACCTCAAGAGTTCGCGCATAATTCGGCAATGCTCCTTGTTGAGTCCTGTATGGTTGCGGTGACGCCCCGGGCGGCCGCCGGGTGACGGCGGCGGGCCAAAACCGCTGTGGCCGTGTGGGGCATCGCTCCGGGCATAAGGGCGGCGCGGGGGCGCGCAGGCCGGCAAGGGCCTGGCGGATATGCGCCAGTGGCGGCGGGCAGAACTATCCCGCCGGCGAGGCCCGGAGGCAAAGAAAGGGGACGGGCGCTGACGCGGGGCGCTAATCCCGCAGCCCGTGGCGGTGTGCGAAGCTAAGGCTCGCAGGGCAAGCAGTGCTTGCTGCGCCCGCGGATTATGGGCGGGCGGGCGCGATGATGCATTCCGCTGGCGAAAGCGTTATGGGACGCGCGCACCCCGGCGGGGGGCGGCGTTGAGTAGGGTTCCGGCGGCTGCCGGTGCGCGGTTAGCGCGGCTGCACTCAAATTTGGCCTCCTTGCTGAAGGGCAGCAGGTTGATGTGCGTGCAGACCTGCGTTGCTGGGTTGGCACTATACCCGTTGCGGGGGGCGATGTCAAATGCACCGCCGTGATTTTCAATTTTAATTATCATTTTCCCGAAAACTGGTCAAGCCGGCCTCTTGTGGGGTAGGGCGATCAGGCGTTGCAGGCGTTCCGGGATGGCGGCTGACGCGGCGGGGGGAGCGGGCTGGGGCGGGCTATTCTGTTGGCTATTCGACGAGGACGGGGACGCGCTGGGCCATATTGTTGCCCATTCCCTGCTGGGTCCAGGGCTGGGTTACGGGCTGGGTGTTGCCGCGGTCGTCGGTAGCCCGGACGATAAGGGTATGGGAGCCGGGCCGGGCGTTCCAGGGGCATTGCCATTCGCGCCAGGCCCGGGGGCCGACGGGGGGCAGGAGTTGGGCGTCGGTCCAGGTGGCGCCGTCGTCGGGGCTGAATTCAACCCGGGCGACGGCGGCGGGGCCGGCCCAGGCGCGTCCGGTAATCAGGATTTCGCCGGCGTCCACCAGGCGGCGGCGGGTCATAAAGTCGGGTATGCCGGGGGGAATCATCAGGGAACGGACGCGGATGTGGGTAACGGGGTCGCCGGGGTCGTCGGGGCCGTGGGAGTAGCGGTAGGTGCGTTCCATCTGGTAGCCATCAAAGTGTCCGGCGATGGCGTCAATGCGGTGGAGCCATTTGACGCTGGCCATACCGTACCAGCCGGGGATGACCAGGCGCAGGGGGTAGCCGTGCTGGGGCGGAACGGGTTCATCGTTCATTGCCCAGGCGAGGAGGATGTCGTCGGCGAGCTGGGGGATGGCGAGGCTGCGCTGGTACCACTGGCGCTGGTCGCCCTGCACGCCTTCGTCCAGGCCGGTGAATACGAGTTCGGCGGCGTCGGGGTGGAGGCCGGCTTCGTCCAGCAGGGGGCGGAGGGGAGCGCCGGTCCAGCGGGCAGTGCCGATGGCTTCGTGGAGCCAGGGCTGGCTCAAGGGGCGGGGGGAGAGGAGGGCGCGCCCGTTGCCGGCGCATTCCAGGGTGACGGGAGTGGCCACGGCGGGGCGGGCCATCAAGTCGGGCAGGGAGAGGGAAAGGGGACGGGAGACGAGGCCGCCGATTTCCAGGCGCCAGTGGTCGGGAGCTACGGCGGGGATGTCAAAGTGGATGAGCAGGTAGTGGAGGCCGGTGGGGGTCAGGGGATGGCGCATTGCTTCCAGAGGGAGGCCGCGGTTGCGGAGGGCGAGGGCGATTTCCTCGGGGTAGAAGAGGTTTTGGGGTTCCAGGCCGCCGCTGCCGGGGGCGGGGAAGCGGGGGGACGGGGACGGGGTTTGGGTCATTATGGGGAGCTCCTGGCGGGGGGTTGCGGTGGGGCGTGATTATACAATGCACCGCACGAGGCCGCGCCGCCGGGGTTGATTCAGGCGCCGGCGGGCAACGGGGCAACGGGGCAACGGGACATAACCCGTTCCGGTTAGATGCGGTTAGGTTCCGTCAAGGGCCGCCGCCCGGCAATCCGCTGGCTTGCGCCGCCGCCGTAGTCCAGGCGGTCAGGCTTGCCAGGACGGCGCGGTTGACGCCATCGGCAAAATCCATAATCCGGCAGCGGTCAAAAAGCAAACCGGCGTCGGCAACGGCGTTGTGCCAGAGACTCCAGGGCAAAGCTTCCGTGATAAAGAAAGCGCGCACCGGGGCAAGGGCCAGCGGGTCGCGCACCCACTTTCTACAGAATGCGTCCGGCTGGAGCTGCGCAAGGGAGTCCCGGTAACTGGTTCCGGTTTTGCACTGGCCGAAAAGGATCAGCTTGCCGGGGCGGCGGTCGGCGAAAGGTTTCCAGGCAACGACGTCCAGGTTGCCGTCCCGGGCGGTGAGGCGTCCTCTGTTGCGGTTGACGAAACCGCCGCCCTCGCCCAATTGACGGCAAAGGTCAGCAACTCTGCTGCGGAAACCGGGTTGTGGGCTGGCGGCGCCGAACACGAAGCTACGGGCGCGGTCGCCCAGATAGATGCGGGCTATTTCGGCGGCAAGTTCCTCGCAAAGCCGCGTGCCATCTATGTCGGTATGACGGCGGTCAGAACTCATATTCAACCGGGTTGCCAGCAACAGATACTGGTAGATGATATGCTTGTCGTTGGCGGTTGCGCCAGTGAAGGATAGGGTCTGGGCGGAGCGGCTTAATGCGAAGGGGTAGGCGTGGGCGCAAGTTTCGGCGCGCTGTTCAAGCTCCGCGTAGGCGGCTTCGGCAGCATTACTGACCGGAGCATTGCCGACCGGATCGTCTATGCTGACGCCGTTGGAATGGTCGTTTTCGTCAAGACGGCCCAGGATACGGGTCAGGGCAGTCAAAGAAAATCTGCCCTCTTGCCGGGCGGACAATTCGGCGAAATCGGCCAGTTCGTGGGCGTCGGCGCGCGGGGATGGTATCCCCGGCCACCGGAACATTACCCGGCCTCGGAAATGCGGCGCTGGCGGCGGGCGGGCTGGCGCTGGCGTTCCATTTCGGCATACAGGTCGTCGGCCAGGTTGGCTACCGTGCCGGCGATGCGGAGGAGTTCCTCCGAGTCGTCGTAACCGACGGAGAGGACGCTGTGGGCCTTTTGCAGGTTCCGGCGGGCGGCTACCAACGCTTCCACAAAGACGTTGGGAGACGGGCGGCTCAATTCGTAGGCGGATTCAAGGCTGGCGCCGCCGCGCAAAGCGGCCAGCGCCGGCGTGTCGCTGACTACCGCTTCCAAACGCTGGAGATCAGGGTTCTGCGACCGGATGAGAGGGGGCGCATTTCGTTTCCGGCTGCCGTACAGCCATAAGCAGAGTTCGCCAAGTTCGCTGTGCTTCGCCGGCGGTACAGGTTCGAGGTTTTCGTCATCATCAACCGGCCTCAATCCGATGAAAGAACTGATGCCCGGATAGCCCAAAGCCGTGTACAGATGCGAGAGCGAAAAATGCCCGCGCCAGCGGTCGGCGCGGCTGAATTCTTTCAGCCGTTCCGCCTGTTCAATTATCACCAGGCCCCGAAACAGCCGCTGGACCGTTCCGTGGGCGTCGCCAATCTGCCGGGCGATGTCGGGCAACGGCACGCCGAAGCGGCGGTGCACGTCGGCGATGTACTGGGATTTGGCGTAGCTGCTCCACTTGGCGGGGCCGTTTATGTGTTTGAAGGCGAGGTAGCGCCAGGTGCTTTCCCGGTCGCCGCGCAGGTAGGGCAGCTCATTGAGGGCCGCCCTGGCCACGCCCGTGATGCCGGGGACATTGGCGGCCAAGGTTTCGGCCAGGTCATCGTCCAGCAGGATCTTGACGGCGGCCAGGCGGCGGTTGCCTTCAATGACCACATTGCGTCCGTTTTCAGAGGCGACGATCAGGGGTTCGTTCCGAAAGTAGCCGCTGGCGGCAATGGATAGGGCCAGTTCGCGGACGGCCATCGCTTCCCAAAGGAGCTGTATGACCTCCGACTCCGTGGCGTTGGCGGGCAGGTCGAATTCAACGAGGCGGGGGTTTCTGCGATCGAAACTCAAATCCGAAATCGGCATCATTGTGGCGTTTGAGGCGTTCATCGCGTTTTACCTCGTACAGATCCGGCTTGGAGAGCGCCCGGCCGGCGAGAGCCGGGGTTGCCAGTTTGGGGCGCATCGTACATTATGGCGGCGGCCGGGCGCAAACCTGGCTTATTTACGCGCCGGCAAAAAGGGGAGGTTTCTGATGTCCATTACGAACCTGACGCGGAGCGCCGTGCACGCCCGCAACGGCATAGTTTGTTCCGATTCGCCGCTGGCGGCGGCGGCCGGGCTGCGGGTTTTGCAGGACGGGGGGACGGCGTTTGACGCCGCCCTGGCGGTGGCGGCGGTGGAGTGCGTTACCATTGTGCCGATGTGCGGGCTGGGGGGCGATTCGTTCATCCTGGCCTACGATGCCGCCAGCGGCGTGGTGACCAACATCAACAGCAGCGGAGTGGCGGCGGCCGGCGCGGAAGCGGATTACTACCGCAAGCAGGGGCTGGCGCTGATGCCAATCGCCGGGCCGCATTCGGTGTCCGTGCCCGGGGAGGCGGCGGCCTGGGAGGCGATGCACCACAATTTCGGCACGATGCCCTTTGCGGAACTGCTGGCGCCGGCGATTAAATACGCCGAGGAGGGTTTCCCAGCGCCGGCGCGCATCGCGCGGGTGTTCGCCAATAACGCCGAGCTGCTGGGGCGCTTTACCGCCACCGCCGACATTTACCTGGCTTACGGGGGACGCCCGCCCCGGGAAGGGGAAACGCTGGCGAACCCGGAGCTGGGGGCAACCATCCGGGCGGTGGCCGAGGGGGGGGCGGACGCTTTCTACCGCAGTCCGCTGACGAAGCGGATGGTGGCGGGTCTGAACCAGGCGGCGGGGCAGGATCTGTTCGCAGAGGCCGACTTCGCGCGCCACTTTGCGGAGGTGGGGGCGCCCATCAGCGTCAACTACCGGGGGCATCGGGTCTATCAGACGCGCCCGCCGTCGCAGGGGTTTCTGCTGCTGGAGATGCTGAACATTGTGGGCGGACACGATTTGAGTTCAATGACGCCGAATTCGGCGGACGCCATTCACCTGCTGGTGGAGGCGAAGAAGATCGCCTATTCCGACCGGAACCGTCTGGCGGGCGACCCGGATTTTGTGGACTGGCCGCTGGAGGGACTGCTGTCGGCGGAGTACGCCGATTTGCGGCGGGAGCAGATACATCCGTTCCAGGCGGGCGCGGAGGCGGCGCCGCTGGTTCCCGTCAACGGGCAGGGGGACACGACCTATTTCTGCGTGGCGGACGGGGCGGGCAACGCGGTGAGCTGGATACACAGCCTGTCCAACGGGTTCGGGTCGGGGGTGGTGGCGCCGGGGACAGGGGTGCTGTTCAACAACCGCGCCGGGCGGGGCTTCAGCCTGGAGGACGGGCATCCGAATGTCGTCGCGCCGGGCAAGCGGACGATGCATACGCTGAACTGCTACCTGACCACGCAGGACGGGGCGGCGGCGATTGTGGGCGGGACGCCCGGCGGCGATTTCCAGCCGCAATGCGGCATACAGATACTGACGGGGCTGATTGACGGGGGGCTGCGTCCGCAGGATGCAGTGGAAGCGCCGCGGTGGCACAGCTTCCCCGGCACGGATCCGGCTACGGTGAACCGGGCGGGGGAGCTGCGGGTGGAAGCGGGTATGCCGGAGGATACCATCCGCGACCTGGGGCGGATGGGGCATAATGTGATACGGAACCCGCTGGGCGCGTATAACGGGGTGGTTCAGGTGATTGCGCGGGACCGGCGGCGCGGGGTACTGACGGGGGCTTCGGATCCGCGGGGGGACGGGCAGGCGGTGGGTTACTAGGGGGCCGCAGCCACAGGTATGATGAGGGCGTTAGCAGCGTTCCGGCCGGCAGTCGCCCGGGGCGGGTTGAGGGAAATTATGCCTGGGCAGTCGCCGGCCATTCTTTGGGTTCTGCTGCTGGCCGGTTTGCTTGGCGTTTTGCCGGCGGCGGGCTGTAAAGGCGAGGCGTCTCTGCCGGCGGTGGGGCCGGCGAGGTCTCCGACGCAGTCAATGGCTACGCCGGGGCCGACGCCAACTCCGACTCCGACTCCATCGCCATCGCCAACGCCAACGCCAACGCCAACGCATAAGCCGGCGCCCACAGCCACGCCGATGCTGAACCAATTGGCGGCCGGGTTCCGGTATTCGGCGGTCAGCGCCGGCTTCCAGAATTGCTTGCTGCGGACGGACGGCGTGGTGGTCTGCTGGGGCGGCGGCAGCTCGCCGCCGCGCGGCCGGTATTCCGCCATCAGCGTGGGGGCTTATGCGTGCGGAGTACGGGAGGACGGAGAGGCGCGCTGCTGGGGCGACCGGCGCTACAACAACCACTATGGGCAAATGGACGCGCCCGAGGGGGAGTTTCAATCGGTCAGCGTGGGGGTTGAGCACGCCTGCGGAATCAGAACGGACGGGAGGGTGGAATGCTGGGGCAAGAACACCGACGTTCCGGGCGATGTTCCGGGGCATTCGGAGCCGCCGGACGGCGTTTTCCGGTCGGTCAGCGCGGGCAATGACTATACCTGCGGGATAAGACAGGATTACGCGGCGCAGTGCTGGGGGGACTATCGTTTCGGCGCAACCAAGCCGCCGGCCGGCGATTTCCAGAGTGTCAGCGCCGGTGAACGGCACGCTTGCGGGCTGCATACTGACGGCACGGCGGCGTGCTGGGGCTCGAACAGGGAGGGTCAGGCTACACCGCCGCCCGGGGTTTTCAGAGCGATCAGCGCGGGCGGCGAGCACACGTGCGCTTTGCGGCCTGACGGTTCCGCCGTGTGCTGGGGGTTGAACAACTACGGGCAAGCCAGTCCGCCGGAGGGCGCTTTCGCAGCCATAGACGCGGGCAGGTTGCACACCTGCGCTTTGCGGCCGGACGGTTCCCCCAGATGCTGGGGTTATGATGAAAGTGGCACGGCCACGCCGCCGGGTCTGCCGGTGGAGCTGGGGTACACTTGCGCGTCGGGGGCGGAAGGCGGGTTGGAGTGCCGCCGGGATGACCCTTATGACCCAAGCGCGGATGGGCAAAGCGCGGCGCCGGCGGGCGATTTTAGCGCCGTCTCTGCCGCCCCCTACCGGGTATGCGCCTTGCGGTCCGGCGGAACCGTGGTATGCCTCAAACCTGATCATCCATCCCGGATCCCGGAACTGGCGTTGCCCGGCGGCGGCTATGTGGCGGTCAGCGCCGCGGCGGCTTATGTTTGCGGATTACGCGCCGACCACAAGCTGCTGTGCGACTCTGCCCGCGATACGGAAAGCGCCGTCCTGATTCCGGGAAGTTTCCGGGCGGTCAGCGTGGGCGAATACTATGCCTGCGCGGTGACGACCCGGGGCGCCGTCCGCTGCTGGCACCATAGCGGGCCCGTTCTGAAAACCCACGAGCATATCCCGCCGACAACGCCGCCGTCTTACGGCGACTTTACCGGGGTGAGCGTGGGACAGTGGCACGCTTGTGGGGTGCGCCGCGGCGGGCAGGTAGTGTGCTGGGGCGACAATTACGGGTATTATCAGTATTGCACCTCCTGCGATCACACCGCTGCTCAACCTTGTATGCCAACTTGCGGACTTACCGGCCGCACCGATTACATTGGGCAGGCGGCGGCGCCCGGCGGCCGGTTCCGTTCCGTCAGCGCCGGCTATATGCACACTTGCGGCATACGGGCGGATGATGGCGGCGTGGAATGTTGGGGCGAAAGCGACGCGGGGCGGCCGCCGCCGCCGCCGCCGGGGGCGTATGTCGACGTGAGCGCCGGCCGGTGGCATACCTGCGGCATACGGCGCGGCGGCCGGGCCGTATGTTGGGGCCACTTCGGGTTTCCCGATTACGCGCTGCCGGTGGCCGCTAGCGACTGCCTGACGCCGGCGGAAGGCGACGGCCCTTGCCATAGTCGTTACTACCGCACGATACAAACCCAACCGCTGGCCGGCGAGTTTGTCGCTGTGGCGGCGGGCGGCGCATTCAGTTGCGGGGCGCGCGGGGACGGGGCGCTGAAATGCTGGGGGCGTATTCCGGGGGTTATCGGCGTCGAACGCTAGGTCGTGTGGTCAAATTATTTTGTTGTGGGCGCAAATGCGGTTGATTGCGCGCGCCGGCGCCTGTATGCCTTTCCCTGCTTCTCGTCCATAATGACGCCCCGGCACTGCCGGCAGCGCAGTGCGGTGCGGACTCTGTATGCCAGCCGGCGCCATCTGCTATGATAGTGGGCGCGCGGCTCCGGCGCCGCCGGCCGGCGCGGCTCGTCGGTCGCTCCGCAAAGCCTTCCCTCAAAGCTCTCCCTACGGGATGTGAACCGCTATGTTTGACAATCTTACCGAGCGCCTGACCGGGATTTTCAGCCGGTTGCAGGGCAAAGGCCGCCTTACCGAAAAGGACATTGACGATGCCCTGGGGCAGGTGCGGCGTTCCCTGCTGGAGGCGGATGTCAATTTCCGGGTGGCCCGGGATTTTGTGGCCGCCGTGAAAGAGCGCGCCCTGGACAACGAGGTGATGACCAGCCTGTCGCCGGGGCAGCAGGTGGTGAAAATCGTTCACGATGAGCTGACCGCCATGCTCAGCGCGGGCGACCATCGTCTGACGCCGTCCAGCCGGCTGCCCGCGGTGCTGATGCTGGTGGGTTTGCAGGGTTCGGGCAAGACTACCACCGCGTCCAAGCTGGCGTTGCAGATGAAGCGGCAAAATCACAGCCCGATGCTGATTGCCGCCGACCTGCGCCGGCCGGCGGCCATTTCGCAGCTGGAAACGCTGGGCAAGCAGGTGGAAGTTCCCGTTTATGCGGAAGCGCCGGCGAAGAATACGCCGGCCAAGGTGGCCGCCGGCGGCGTGAAACGGGCCGCCGAACTGGCGCATACCTGGGCCATTGTGGACACTGGGGGCCGGCTGCATATTGACGACGAGCTGATGACCGAGCTTGAGGAGGTGAAAAAGGCGGTATCGCCGCACCAGACCATCCTGGTGGTGGACGCGATGACGGGGCAGGATGCGGTGAACGCGGCGCAGGAGTTTCACGCCCGCATCGGGCTGGACGGGCTGATAATGTCCAAGATGGACGGGGACGCGAGGGGCGGGGCGGCGCTGTCCATCACGAAAGTGACCGGGGTGCCGATCAAGTTCATCGGCGTCGGGGAACGGAGCAGCGCGCTGGAGGCTTTTTACCCAGACCGGATGGCGTCCCGCATTCTGGCGATGGGCGATGTGATGACGCTGATCGAGCGGGCGCAGGAGGCGGTGGACGGGGAGAAGGCGCGGGATCTGGAACGGAAGATGCGGACGGCCGGCTTTACGCTGGAGGATTTTCTGGACCAGATACAGGGCGTCAAAAAGATGGGCGGGCTGGCGTCTATCATGGATATGATGCCCGGCATGGGCAAGAAGTCCAAGCAGTTGCAGGATCAGGTGGACGAAGCGGAGCTGCGGAAGATTGAGGCGATTATCCGGTCAATGACGCCGGAGGAACGGGAGCATCCGGAGATTATCAAGGCCAGCCGGCGGCGGCGCATTGCCCTGGGCAGCGGCACCAACCCGTCGGATGTGAACCGGGTGCTGAACCAGTTCAAGCAGACGCAGCGGCTGATGAAGCAGTTTTCCAGCAACCCCAAAGGGCTGATGCGGATGCTGCGTTAGGCCGCCCGGCGGCGGCGTCCGGCTGATGAGGCGTCCGGCTGATAAGGCCCGGCCGACAAGGCAGCGCCGCCATAGGCTATAATCGGCGCCGACCACTGGCGACCGACCAGACTACCGGCGAAGGAACGAGGCCCAGGTATGACTACCAGATCTTTGCCCTCGGGCCGGCAGGTTACGCTCACCGAACTGCCCGACCCGCCCAAATCGCCCTACGCCATGCAGCAGCGTCCGCACATTGCCCGCGCCGACCAGACCCTGCGGGGCCACTACCGGCAGCGGGGCGACGTGCTGGTGTCCGGGGAAGGCTACCTGTGCTATGACGCCGGCGACCTGCGCCGGGCGCCTCACCCCGACTGCCTGGTGGCTTTCGGGCTGACCGTGCCGCCGCAGCTGATTGAGGATATTGCCAACGGGTATGTCATCAGCGAGCTGGGCAAGCCGCCGGATTTTGTGCTGGAGGTGGCGTCGCCGACCACCGGGCGGCGGGATTACACGGTCAAGCGGGAAATTTACGCCGCATACCGGGTGGGGGAGTTCTGGCGTTTTGACCGCACCGGGGGGCGGTATCACGATACGGGGCTGGCGGGGGATTTGCTTTTTGGGAATGCCTACCGGCGGGCGGAGGTGGTCACCGGGCCGGACGGGGTGATGCGGGGTTACAGCCCGGCGCTGGGGCTGGAGCTGCACTGGCGCGAGGGCCGGCTGCGGTTTTGGGATCCGGAGACGAGGGCATATCTGCTGGATCCGGTTGAGGCAGTGGCGGAGCTGGCGGCGGCGCGGATGGCGCGGGAGGTTGCGGAGGGGCAGAGTATTTTGGAGCGGGCGGCGCGGCAGGATGCGGAGGCGCAAGCAGTGGCTGCGCTGGTCGCCCAGCAGGACGCGGAAGAGCGCGCCGCTGCCGAAATTGTTGCCCGGCAGGATGCGGAAGCGCGGGCGGCCCAGGCGGAGGAGCGCATTCGCCGGCTGCGGGCAAAGCTGCGCGGCGAATCACCGGCGGATCCGGGCACCGGCATCGGCTAGGGCCGGTTGACATTTCGCAGTTCGAGAACCTGTGTCAGGGCATCGGAGCAGCGGTTTTGCCGCTTCAAACTGTCGCCGGTTCGGGGTTTAGGCCCGGCAGTTGGCGGCGGCGAAAATGGCGGCAAAAGCGCGTGGGTTCCGGCTGACGCCGGAATGACGAAACAGCGACTACGGGATGGCGCAGAAGCAACGCCGGGATGGCGCAGCAGCGACGCCGGGATGGCGCAGCGGCGGCGCGGCAATGTCAACGCGGGCTAGGAACCGGCGACGCGGCCGGCGCGCAGGGCCGCAAAGAGGTAGGCCGTAGCGTGGGAACGCCAGGGCGCCCATCGTTCCGAAAAGGCCAGCAGGTCGTTGTCGGTAATCTCCGCGCCGTCAAAATAGAGGCGGGAGACGGTGCGGCGCAGAGCCAAGTCGCCGACCGGAAACCCGTCGGGGCGGGACAGGGCGCGCACCAGCACCCACTGGGCAGTCCAGTAGCCCACGCCGCGCAAGGCAGTGAGCTGCTTGATGACATCCGCGTCGGGCAGTTCGTGCAGGGTTTCAAAGCCGTTGGGGGTGTCCAGGGCGGCGCGGGCGATGCCCTGGATGTATTCGGATTTGCGGAGGCTCAACTTCAGCTGCCGCAAGTCGGCGATTTCGGCGGCGGCCAGGGTTTCCGGGCGGGGGAAGGCGTACCATTCCTGGCCGTTGATTTCGGCGCGGATGCCGTAATGCTGCACCATAAGGTTGCGGACGACGCGGGCCACCGCGGCGGCGATCTGCTGCCCCATAACGGCTTGCACCAGCGCCTCAAAGACGGACGGGGCGCGGGTGGCGCGGTAGCCGTAGAACTCCTGCACTACGCCGGACAGGGCCGGGTCGCCGGCCACGGCGGCGTAGAAAGGGCGCAGATCCTGGTCGCCGGCCAGGATCCAGGTCAGGCGGTCGGCGGCGCGTTGGGCGTCGGCGGGAGTCAGGTTGTGGCCGGTCAGTGCCACCGCCAGGCGGGGGGCGTCCACGCTGCCGGCGTCCCGCAAAGTGGCCAGGGCGGTTTTGTCGCCCAGATCCAGCAGCCGGATGTAGGCGCCGTCCACATAGTCCTCGGTTTTGAAGGGCTGGTCGCGGGAATAGTTGGGCTGCCCGGCGGTCAGGGCGAAGTTGTAGGGGGCTAGAGGAGTGATGCAGGTGGTTATGGTGGTTGTCATCCGATTTTGACCTCGGCAAGGCTGGTATAGACGGCGCCGGCGGGGGCGAGGACGCTGCGGTAAAGATGCACGGAGTCGGCCGTCCAGGGGCGGGCCGGGGGCGGGCTGCCGGCGCTGGCGCGGGCGGCGATGGCGTGGGCAACCGCCCGGCGCCGGGCCGGGGTGGCGTGATCCCGGACGCGACCGACGGTGAGGTGGGGGCGGAAAGGGCGTTTGTCGTCCGGCCAGCCCAGTTCGGAGGTGGCGTGGAGCGCGGATTGGCGGAGGGCGGCAAGGGCGTGCAGGTCGCCGGACACGCCGGCCCAGATGACGCGCGGCCGGTCCCCGGAGGGAAAGGCGCCCAGCCCGGAGAGGGTCAGAACCGGCGGGGCCGGGACGGCGGTCGGGCCGGACATAGGGCCGGTCAGATGACGGGTCAGGGCGGCGATGATGTCCGGTATCAGAAGGGCGTGGGTATTGCCCAGAAACTGCAAGGTCAGGTGTATGCCATCGGGGTTGGCCCAGCGGACGACGCCGGCCGGGATGCTGGAACGCAGTTGGGCGACGGTTGCGGCCAGCGCCGCCGTCCATTCCGGCGGCAGAGGCAGGGCGATGAAGGCGCGCACCGGTTCAGGATTGAGTCCGGGGCCGGGGCCGGAATTGGAGCCGGAGTTGGAAGTGCGGGCGCGGTTCATACTCAACTTATGATGGCAGGGCGGCGCGCCAGTGGTTGAGGCGGCGATACCATTCCGCCAGGTCGGCCAGGGAGTAGCGGGCGTTGGCGGGGCTGGGGTTGGGCAGCACGAAAACCCGGCTGCGACCGATGGCGCGTTCCTGCGGGCCCAGGGCGATGTGGCCGGGCCGGGGGATGCCTTCGGCGTAGCGCAGATAGGCGCGGTAGGCGGTCAGGCCGTGGAAGCAGGCGATGCGGGGTGCGTAGCGCAGCAGCTTTTCCCGCAGCCGAGGGGCGTCGCGGCGGTAATCCGCGGCGGACAGGTCGGCAGCCTGGGGGGTGGCGCGCTTGACGACGTCGGTAAAGCCGATGCCATCCCGGAGCAGGTCGGCGTCGTCGGCCGGGCCGACGGGGCGGCCGGCCAGGCCGGCGGCGGACACGGCGGGCCAGAAGCGGTTGCGGGGGTTGGCGAAGTAGCGGCCGGCGCGTACGGAACGGGTCGAGGGGTTCAGTCCGATGAGGACGATGTCCAGACCGGGGCGGAGGTAATCGGGCAAGGTGGCGGCGGCCAGCAGGGCGGCGGCGCTGCCGCCCAGGACGGCGTCCTGCCGGGCCGGGTCCAGGCCGGCGTCGCGTATGCCTTTGCGGACGCGGTTGATGACCCGGCGCGGCGGCAGCAGGGGGTAGTCGCTGCCGAAAAGGATGCGGTCGGCGCCGGCGGTGGCCACGGCGGCGGCCACAGCGGTAGAACGGTACAGATAGGGCAGGGCGGCGGTGTCGTACCAGACATTGGCGAGGGCGGCGGCGACTTCCGGCATTGCGGCGTAAAAGGGCAGGCCGCCGCCGAGGTGGGCCAGGATGATGAGGTTGTCGGAGAAGTTGGCGGCGAAGCGGAGGAGGATGTCGGGGGTGGTAGCGCCCTTGCCGGGGTATATGTGGCCGACGGGTTCGGAAGCGTGGATGACAATGGGCAGGTTGCGCTCCCGGAGCAGGGCCATCAGGGGGGACATCAGGGCGCGGTCGGTAAGGTCAAAGCGCTGGGTGTCGGCGTGGAGTTCGCCGATGCCGGCGGCGCCCCGTCCGAAGCAGCGGGCGGCTTCATGGATGGCGGCGTGGCCCCAGGCGGGGTTGACGGATACGAAAGGGACGATGCGGTCGGGATGGTCGGCGGCGGCGGTCAGCAGGTAGTCGTTGACGGCGGCGGCGACGGCGGGGTCGGTCCAGCCGTAGCCCATGGCGACGGCGCGGGCGATGCCGGCGGCGTCCATAGCTTCCCGCAGACGGGTGGCGTCGGCCAGGCGTCCGCCGGGTTGGGGGAAAAGGGCGGCGTAGGTGGAGTCCCGCGCCGCCAGTTCGTGGTGCCGTTCCGCAAAGTCGGGCGGGACGATGTGGCAGTGGGCGTCGATAATCATACAGACCCGATAATCGTAGCCCTAATCATAGCCCTAATCACGGCCCTAACCATAGGCCCAGTCACAATGGGCAGCGTTTCCAGTCGGGCGGTTTGATATTGGCCCGTCGTTCCGGCTGGCGCCGGGGCGACGGGGGATGGCTGAACCACCGGAACGGAAACGCTGCCGGCACAACCCCGGCGGCGACGGCCGGATGCGGCCGGCCCGGGGGAAGGGTGTCGGGCCGTGGTTGGCGATAGGTTGGGCGGCAGTGGTTACAGGTCGGAGACTTCCGTTTCGGTGAGGCGGCGGGACATCGGGGGTTTGACATAGCGGCCGGCGAGGCCGGCGCGGCTCAAGGCTTCGGGGACGCTCTGGCCGTGGATGGGCATAGCGTCGGCGAGCAGGGGTTCCACATAGTGGCGCACCTGCTGCTGCTGGACGGCGATGGGCTGGGTGGCGTCTATGGTCATCAGCCCGAATTCCTCGGTCATGGCTTCGTACTCGTCCAGCAGTCGGCCCTGGAAGATGCGGAAGGATTGCTCGCGGTCGCCGGAGAAGCCCATATCCTGGCCGGATTCGTAGTAGCCGAGTTCCTCGCGTCCGGTGTTGATGCGGTGGATGGACACGTCCAGAGGCACTTTGAAGTAGAGGGCCAGGGAGGGCTGGACGGCGAAGGAGTAGATGCGGCGCAGCCAGTCGCGGTCGACGCCGCGCACGGAGTCCCGGGCGAAGGCGGTGTAGACGTAGCGGTCGGCGAGGACGATGGCGCCGGCGCGGAGGGCGGGGAGGATCTGGGCGTGCACGCGGCTGGCGAAGTCGGCGGCGTGGACCAGGCTGAAGGACATAGGGGTGAGCAGGTTTTCCGATTTGCCGCGTTTGGTGGTGCGCCGGACGATGGGGGAGGAGTTCCATTCGGTGAAGGCGGTCACCAGGTTGCGGCTGTGGAGCCACTTGCCGAGGAGGTCGATCTGGGTGCTTTTGCCGGAGCCGTCGATGCCCTCGACGATGATGAGCCGGCCCGGATACTGGCCGTCGTCGGGATGCTGGCCGTAGCGGTCGCCCATTTTGTAGGCCGGGGCGGGGCGGGCTTGCAGGGTAGTGGTCATAGTTCGTTGCCTCTTGCGGTGGTGACGCGGATGGTTTCGCCGAAGGTTTCCTGCCAGCGTTGCGACAGGCCGGGGGCGGATGATGGCGACCAGCCCGGCGTGCGTACGGTCAATGTACCGGTCAATGTACCCTGGGGGCGGTGGACGCGCACGGCGGCGGCGGGGAGTTCCGGGGGCAGACGGCAGTCCAGGTGGTCGGCCAGCGTCAGTATAACTGCCGCCTGCGCCAGGCGCTGCATATCGTCGGGGGAAAGCAGGCGGCAATTGCGGAAGCGGCGGGGCAGCCGTCCGTTTTCGGAGGCCAGCAGTATGGCGGCGATCTGGGCGGATTCCCGGTGGGTGAATCCGGGCAGGTCGGCGCGGACGACGAGGCTGGCGGCGCGGTTGGCGCGGTTGTAGAAGTCAACGGCGCTGCCGATGTCCAGGAGACGGGCGGCGCAGCGCAAAGGCGGCAGCAGGTCGGCGGGGCCGGGCGGCGGCCAGGCGGCGGCGGCGATAGCGGCGGCGAGGGCGGCGCGGCGTTCTCCCCGGCAAGCGAAACGGGGGGCGAAGCGCCGGCACAGGTCAATGGTGGCGTCGCGGCGGACGGCGGACAGGGGCGGCAGGCGGATGCTTTCCGGCGCCGGGGATGAGGTCGGGGCCGGCGCCGAGTTGGGGGCCGAGTCCGAGGTCGGCGCCAAGTCCGGGGCCGGGAGCGGGGGCAAAGGGGCCGGGTGGCGGGCCAGACCTTCCCGGAGGCCCTGGCCGGAGACGAGGATGCCGTCGGCGGCGGTGTGCTGCGCCAGGGCGTGGGCGACGACGGCGCCGCCGACGATGGAATGGACGCGTTCCGGGTTCATGCCCAGCATACCGGCGCGCTGGCGGCGGGTGAGGCCGGAGAGGGTGTGGAGGAGGCCGGCCAGGGCGTGGCTGCCGATGCGGTAGCCGTGCATTTTGATGATGGGGTAGATTTCCTCGCGGCTGCGGGCCAGACGGGAGAGGAGCCGGACGGAGCCGCCGGAGCCGACCAGGGCAGCGCCGGCGGGCAAGGGCGGCACTTCGGCTTCGGACAGGGCGGCGCGGACGTATTCGCCGGCGGCGCGCAGGTCGGCGGGGGCGGGACGGTCGGTGAGTCGGAAAAGGTTGGCGATGCGGAGGCTGCCCAGGGGCAGAGAACGGGGGGCAAGCATCGTGCGGTTTTGGAAGGGGACGATTTCGGCGCTGCCGCCGCCGATGTCGGCCAGCAGGCCATCGCTGACGGGGAGGCCGTGGATGGCGCCGATGAAGCAGTAGGCGGCTTCGTGGGCGCCGTCGATAATCCGCAGGGGGATGCCGGCGCGCCGGGCGGCGGCGGCCACGGCGGCGGCGTTGCCGGATTCGCGGAGGGCGGCGGTGGCCACGGCGTGGATGACGCCGACGCCGTAGGCGCGGGACACCAGGGCGAAATCGGCCAGGGCGTCCAGAGTGGCGGCGACGCCGGCGGCGTCGAGCATCCTGTTGGCGTCCAGGTGGCTCATCAGGTTGAGGGCGACGCTCTGCTGGGCGAGGATTTCGATGCCGCCGCCGGGATGCGCCTGCATGACTACGGCGCGGGCGGAACCGGAGCCGATGTCAATGACGGCGGCGATGTCGCTGGGACTAGGGGAGCAAGCGGCGATTTCAGAGGGCGGCGCAGCGGCGGCGATAGTTTGGGGGCGCGTCATTTGTTATAATCCGGCCAGCTTTGGGGAGGGGTAGCGGGGACAATTCACCGGGGGAACAAGTCAAGCAAGGAGGTTAGCGATGCCCAGATTGGAAGGCAAGGTTGCCATCGTTACCGGCGCGGCGCGGGGGATGGGCGAGGTGGAAGCGCGCCTGTTCGCCGAGGAAGGGGCGGCGGTCATTCTCGCTGATGTTCGGGACGCCGAAGGGCAGCGGGTGGCCGAGGAAATCGCGTCGTCCGGGGGCGCGGCGGAGTACGTCCGCCTGAATGTGACTGATGAGGACAACTGGCGGCAAGTTACCGGCGACGCGGCGGGCAAGCACGGGCGGCTGGATATTCTGGTGAACAATGCGGGCATCTCCGGGTACGATGAGGAGGACAACCTGGGGACGACCACTTGGGACCGGCTGCTGGACATTAACGCCAAGGGCGTCTTTCTGGGGATGAAACACGCTATTGCGGTGATGGAAAGGCAGGATGACGGGGGCAGCATCGTCAACATATCGTCCATTTCCGGCATTGTGGGGCAGGATTTCATTCATATGGGCTACAACGCGTCCAAAGGGGCGGTGCGGCTGATGACGAAATCGGCGGCGGTGCGCTGGGCGGCGGCGGGGATACGGGTTAATTCGGTGCATCCCGGCCTGATGCCGCCGATGGCGGGGGGTTCGGCCAGTTCGGCGACGCGGGCGGCGATGACGGCCAACATTCCGATGCGGCGCACGGGACGGCGGGAGGAGGTGGCCTACGCGGCGCTGTTTCTGGCCAGCGATGAGGCATCCTACATTACCGGCGCGGAGCTGGTGGTGGACGGAGGATTCACGGCGCAGTGACGGGGCGGCGGTTCAATCGCTGCCGCGTCACCGGTTTGCTGCCGGGCGACGGGTTAGTTGGCGGGCAGGGCGGCGATTTCCGCTTCCAGGCGGGCGATGTCGGCTTCGTCCAGGTTGAAATACTTGGCGTCGGGGTGGTGAAAGACGAGGGCGGATACGGAACCCTCGGGGTCCATCATATAGCCGTCGGTGAGTTCCACGCCGATGTTGTCGGTTACATTGAGCAGGGCAAAGAGCTTGGCCTGGTCCTCCAGGCGGGGGCAGGCGGGATAGCCGAAGGAGTAACGCTTGCCGCGGTAGTTGGCGCGGAACAGGTCGCGCAGTTCGGCGGCGCCGCCGAGTTTTAGGCCGGAGGGTTCGCCGATGCCCCACATACTGCGGATGCGCTTGTGGAGCAGTTCGGCGAAGCCTTCGGCGGATTCGATGGCCAGGGCCTGGAGGGTGTGGGAGTCCAGGTAGCGGCCGGCGTTTTTCCAGCGTTCCGCGAGGGCGCGGACGCCGGGGCCGACGGTGGTGGCGAACATAGCCACATAGTCGTTGGGGCCGTGGCCAACCGGGCGGGCGTAGTCGGAGAGGCAGAGGCCGTCGCGGGCCTGCTGGCGGCCGAAGTAGAAGCGTTCCAGTTCGGTTGCGCCGTCGGGCCGGTAGATGACGAGCCACTGGCCCTGGGAGCGGCAGGGGAAGAATTTGAAAACGGCGCTGGCGGCGATGTCGGAGCGGGACAGCATAATGTCCTCCACGCGCTGGGCCTGGCGGCGGAGTTCCAGGGCTTTGGGTTCCTGGTTTTGCAGGGCTTCGCTGAAGCGGCCGCGGTAGCCGAGGTGGCGGACGTAGAGCATCTGCGGGTTGATGTAGCCGAAGATTTCGTCCAGGTCGTAGTCGCGCAGGACGTGGAGGCGCAGGTCGGGGGGTGGGGGGGAGGCGTCCAGCGGGGGGACGACAGGGGCATTGACAGGGGTGTGGGCAGTCATATTCATAGGGCCGGCTCCGGCGGCGAATGGGGCGTTGCGCCGTACTTGGCGAGGATGGCGTCCACGAAGGGCTTGAGGGTGGTTTCGGCGTGTTCTATGGTTAGCGCCGAGACGGCGTGGTCAAGTTCCGCGCCGGTTGTTGCGGCGTAGAACACCATTACGCCTTTGGCGATGTGTTCGCCTTCCACGCGCGATCTGCCGTTTTCAATGAACAGGGTCTGCGTGTCGGGGTAGTATAGAACGGTGGGTTCCAGTTCCGAATGCGCCACCCTCTTTTCGGCCATTTCGTCCTCGCTTTTGGTATCAGCTATCTCTATGTTCAGCTTGCCAATGTTTCAACGATAAGCCGGACGGGATGCAGTTCGGTTACGATGCATTATCCTCACAGTGGGAAATAGTATACCAGGCCGGCACTTATGTCGAGGTGGCTGGAGAGCCAGTTGCGCATCACGTCCATACCTACCAGCGACGGCAGGCCGTAGTTGTAGTCCGTTTCAACTGCCAGGCAGATTGTCACCGGGTATGCATATTGATGCCCGGTAATCGGGTCGTCAAATGTAACGGTGGCTTCCGCTGTACGGAATGCGGCGGAACCGCCGATGCCTCCGAGTCTGGTTTGGGGCGCATCGGCTATCGCTTCCGGGGTAATGCCCAGGCGTCGCCAGTCGGCGGGGTGCAGCACAGTGGCGGTGGCCCCGGTGTCCACAAGGAACTGCACATAGTCGTGAACATTGAGCGACGGTATGGCTACACCGGCTTCGGCATAGGTTTGGACGTCCTGCCCGGTGACGATTCGGGTTGCCTTAATCACAGAATCCACCCGTTTACCTGGGTATTCAGGAACTTGATAGGGGTATCGCCGGGGCGCATACCTGCCTGTTTGATGCGTTCAATCAGTTCCTGGCTGGTTTTGCCGGACAGCACAGCGCCGTCATCCGCGAAAGCAATCCACTGGTCAGGGTAGTCCTTGACCAGGTTAGGAGCAGCCTTGAGCAGTCGAACGTGGGCCGCGGTGAATTGAGCCATGGTTTTCCGAGGAATGGCTTCGCTTGGCGTGGGTTCCGTGGTCGTTATCGGATACGCCTCCTTTTGCGACCGGCACACTTTATGTTCGCCGGCCCGGCACAAATGTGCAAAATGTTCAGCGAATGCTTCGCTAACCTCTTGCCAAAGGCTAGGCGCGAGATGTTTCCTGCTGTTGACAGTGTTGAGTACTGTATATCCACCGCATTGCAACGCCTCGGCAAGCGCTTTTTCCAAGGCCGCGACTTTATCCCTTTGCTTACCGTGATCTTCGGATTTGCCCTCCGGGAGCAAAGGCCCGCGGGATACCATCTCGAACCTAGACGTTTCAGGCGTGACTCCCTTTCCTTCCAAGAGGGAGAGCATCGTGTTCGCTTTGCTGTTTTTCGCAAAGTGCGTTCCCATACGCTGGATGGGCGAAGATGCGTGTGGCGATGAGCTGTCCCCCGTGCGGCCAACGTATAGCAATTCCTTGCCTTCGGCTGTAGTGATTCTCCACACGTAGAGCCAGAACCCGCGCTGCATCATACAGCCGTTGAATGTAAGATTGTGGGTTGAAGCGGGCATAAGACGCCTCCGGCAGTGAGGTACTTTTGTTTGAGATACAATGATCGTGGTCGCCCACGATAGCAGAGCCATTGGGGCAATGTCAATAGCTCTAGCGCCGCGCCGCTTCCGCCTGCAATTCCGCCGTTTCCGAGGCCAGGCGGGCCGCCATGCGTTCCCGTTCGTCGGCGTCCTGGATCAGGTTGGCGAGGGCCAAGCCGTTCATGGCGTCGGCGGCGTAGGCGACCATGCCGCCGTACTCGGGGGCGATGCGCAGGCGGGTGAAGCGGTTGGAGAGGGCAGCGCCGCCCACCAGGACGGGGACATTGATGCCGGCGGCGCGGAAGTCCTGCGCCGTTTCCACCATCATCTGCGCCGATTTGACCAGCAGGCCGGACAGGCCGATGATGTCCGGGCTATGCTCGCGATAGCCGGCGATCAGCTCCTGGGCCGGCACCTTGATGCCCAGGTTGATGACGCGGTAGCCGTTGTTGGAGAGGATGATTTCCACCAGGTTTTTGCCGATGTCGTGGACGTCGCCCTTGACGGTGGCCAGCAGGACGCGGCCGCGGGTGGCGGCGTCGCTGCGTTCCATATAGGGTTCCAGGTGGGCCACGGCGAACTTCATGGCTTCGGCGCTTTGCAGGACTTCGGCGACGATGAGCTGGTTGGCGTTGAACTGGCGGCCTACTTCGTCCATGCCGGCCATCAGGGGGCCGTTGATGATGGCCAAGGGGGGGCGTTCCCGGAGAGCCAGGTCCAGGTCGGCGGCCAGGCCCTCTTTGCTGCCCTCGATGATGCACCGGGCCAGCCTTTCGTCCAGGGGCAGGGCCAGGCGTTCCGCGGCGGTGGCGCGGGGGGCGCGGTCGCGGAAATGGGCGGCGAAGGCGGCTACGGGGTCGTCGCCCCGGTTCCAGATCAGATCCTCGGAAAGACGGCGTTCCGCCTCGGGGATGATGGCGTAGCGCTGCATCAGCTCCGAGTTGACGATGGCCAGATCCAGGCCGGCCTGGGTGCAGTGGTACAGAAAGACGGAGTTGAATACCTCGCGGCCGGCGGCGGGCAGTCCGAAAGACACATTAGAGATGCCCAGCACGGTTTTGGCGCGGGGCAGGGCGTCTTTGATGAGGCGCACGCCGGCGATGGTTTCGGCGGCGGAGCCGACGTAGTTTTCGTCGCCGGTGCCGGCGGGGAACACCAGGGGGTCAAAGATGATGTCCTGTTCCGGCACGCCGTATTTTTCCGTCAGCAGGCGGTGGGAGCGGAGGGCGATTTCCAGCTTGCGCTCTTTGGTGATGGCCTGGGCCTGGTCGGGGTCGTCGTCAATGCAGCCCACGACCAGGGCGGCGCCGTAGCGGCGCGCCAGAGGGACGACGCGCTGGAAGCGTTCCTCGCCGTCCTCAAGGTTGATGGAGTTGATGATGGACTTGCCTTGCAGCCGTTTGAGGGATTGCTCAATGACGGCGGCGTCGGTGGAGTCGATCATTATGGGGGCCTTGACGCGACGGTTGAGCTGGTCCAGGAACTTGATGACGTCGGCGGTTTCGTCGCGGTCGGGGTCTTGCAGGCAGACGTCCAGGATGTGGGCGCCGTTGCGCACCTGGCGGCGTCCGATTTCGGCGGCTTCCTCGAAGCGGTCGCGGGCGATGAGTCGCTTGAAGCGGCGGCTGCCGAGGACGTTGGTGCGCTCGCCCACGATGGTGGGGCGGGTGTCGTCGTTGACGACCACGGCTTCAATGCCGGAGACGCGGGTTTCCAGGGGCGGCGCGGCGGCGCGGGGCGTCTTGCCGTTCATTGCGACGGAGATCTGCCGGATGTGTTCGGGGCCGGTGCCGCAGCAGCCGCCGGCGATGTTGAGCCAGCCGTTGTCGGCGAAGCGGGTCAGGGCGCGGGCCAGCAGCTCCGGCGTTTGGTTGTAGTTGCCGTCCTCGTCGGGCAGGCCGGCGTTGGGGATGCAGGCGATGCCGAAGCGGGACAAGTCCTGCATGGTACGCAGGTGGTCGGTCATAAACTCGGGGCCGGTGGCGCAGTTGAAGCCGACCCACAGCAGTTCCCGGTGGGCCAGGGAGGTGTAGAGGGCTTCGGCGTCCTGGCCGGCCAGCAGGGTGCCCATAGGCTCAATGGTGCCTTGCACGGCCACGGGGACGGCGGCGTCAAGTTCGGCCCGGGCGCGGTCGATGCCCTCCAGGCCGGCCTTGACGTTGATGGTGTCCTGGCTGGTTTCCAGCAGCAGGACGTCGGCGCCGCCCTGGATGAGGCCGGCGGCCTGCTGGTGGTAGTCGGCGGCCAGTTGGTCAAAGGTGACGCCGCCGGTTACGGAGATGGCGCGGGTGGTGGGGCCCATGGCGCCGGCCACGAAGCGGGGTTTGCGGGCGTCGGCGGCGGTGTAATCGTCGGCGGCGCGGCGGGCGATGGCGGCGGCTTCCCGGTTGATGCGGCGGGCGTGGTCGGCCAGGTTGTACTCGCCGAGAACGAGGGCAGTGGCGCCGAAGGTGTTGGTCTCGATGATGTCGGCGCCGGCGTCCAGATAGGCGCGGTGGATGGCGTCGATCACATCGGGCCGGGTGATGTTGAGGTATTCGTTGCAGCCCTCGTATTCGGGGCCGCCGAAGTCGTCGGGGGTTAGGCCCCGGGCCTGGATTTGGGTTCCCATGGCGCCGTCCACCACGAGGATGCGGCGGGAGAGGGCGGTTTTGAGTTGGCTGCTGCGGGGGTTGGCATTCATAAGTTCACGACCGTGATTGTGCGTAGGTTCACAAGCAAGGCTACCCGCAATCGCCGGCTCTGTCAAACGGGGCGCCCGGATGGGTGGGCGGCGGCGGGGCGGGCGGGCCGGTTTCGGGAACGCGCGCGGCCGGCGCGGCCAGCGTGGCGTGTGGGGTCTAGTGTGCTGACATTCCATCGCATCCGGTCAGCACCGCATCCGGCCAGCACAGCGCCATTCCGGGCGGTTGACTAACGGGCCCGGCGCGCCGACAATCCGGGTGGTGGCCCAAGCTCCGCGCACCATCCCCCGGCGCAGCGCAAGGATAGGGACGACGAGGACGGGCAGCTATGATGACGGCAAAGCGCAGAACCGCCCTGAAATACACTCTGCTGACGACAGCAGCAGGGCTGATTGTCGCCTGCTGGCTGGCGCTGGCCGGGGCCTGCGGGCCGGTCGCTTCCCCTTTCCCGGCGGCGCCGGGCGGCGATTCCGGGGCGACGCCTACGCCCATTCTCACGCCCACCATCTGGTGGCTGGGAGATACCCCGTCGCCGGCCGAGCTGGCGACGCCTGGTGGAGATTCCGAGGCGACGTCTACACCCACGCCGACCATCTGGATCATAGATGATACCACACCTTCTGAACTCGCTACGGCCATGGCTGCGCCCTCGGCCACGGCTTTGCCTGACGACTTCGTCTGGCCTACCGCCCCTCCTCCGCTTACTGCGGAAGATGTCGGCGCCACGCTGGCGGCGAATATAGCCACCGCGCAGGCGCAGCAGGCCAGCGAGGCCGCTTCCGAAACCCCTACGCCGGAACCTACCCCTACCCCAACGCCGCTGCCGCTAACCGAGCAGGTAACGCAGTTCGCGCGGGATATGCAGGGGCGATATAACGTAGTAGCCCGTGTCAAAGCCGAGGCCAGTCGCAATGTGTCGATCCCTGACAACCTGGCATATCCACACAATACAAAGCCCTGGGGAGAGGATAGTGTGACCCGGACACCAGTCACGGTCGTCACTACATACTATGGGGTTATGCCCGCAGGTTACGATCTGGTTACGCCGCCGTCAGCGCCGAATGCGGCGCCGGAGGCCGGGCAGGAGTATGTTCTCTTTATCCGCAACTTCTTCGCCAGCGAGAATAGCGCAGAATGTTCCGGGGCGCGCGTTCAGGGGGGGCCAATTTGTTACAACAAGGCACAGATTGACGCCATGGGCGGGCCAGGCGGTTTTCAATTCGGAGCGCAGTTGTGGATTTTGGACGGCGAGCAGGCTTGGCGAATCCCGCGCGAGCATCTGATAATTGGGCCGGCCGGCTCCGATCTGTCAGCAGCGAAGGCAGGAGGCGACACGCTGCCTTTATCGGATTTGGAGGCTGCCATACGCCGGGGAATTACGGAGTAACGACTACGCTGCAATTTCAGTTTTGAAGCGGCGGAGCGGGCCGCGCCGCTGGCGGAGTGGGAGGCGGGCAGCGTGGGGGAAATAATCGGGCGGGCATTGCCGCATAGTGTACACTGGCGCGCAACTGGTCGCTGGATGCGCCGGCGCCGCAAGGGGATTTCGCTATGTCGCGCCGCCGCCATGCCCTTAAACTTGCCTTTCTGACCGCTGCATTGGGGCTGGTTGCCCTGTGCCTGGTGGCGCTGGCCTGCGCGCCGGCCGGGCAGAATAGGGCGCCGGCCGGCGAAGGCCAAGCTACGCTTACGCCCACACCGACCATCTGGATTATTGGCGATGCTTCGCCCTCGGAACTCGCTACGGCTATGGCTGCGCCCTCGGCCACGCCTTTGCCTGACGACTTCGTCTGGCCTACCGCTCGTCCCCTGCTTACCATAGAAGATGTCGGCGCCACGCTGGCGGCGAATATGGCCACACCCACGCCGACCATCTGGATTTTAGATGATACCTCGCCCTCTGAACTCGCTACGGCCATGGCCGCGCCCTCGGCTACGGCTTTGCCTGACGACTTCGTCTGGCCTACCGCGCCTCCCCCGCTTACTTTGGAAGATGTAGGAGCCACGCTGGCGGCGAATATAGCCACCGCGCAGGCGCAGCAGGCCAGCGAGGCCGCTGCCGAAACCCCTACGCCGGAACCTACCCCTACCCCAACGCCGCTGCCACTAACCGAGCAGGTAACGCAGTTTGCGCGGGAGATGCAGGGGCGATATGACATAGTCGCCCGCGTCAAGGCCGGCGACACCCGTCATATCAAAGTTTCGCGCAGCGTAGCATGGCCTCCCTATCAGGAACCGGTTTTCTCTAACTGGGATGGACTGATGCGGACGCCGATTACTGCCGTAACTACATACTACGGCGACCTGCCGGCGGGTTACGAGCTGATTTCCCCGCCGCGCTCCCTTTACCCCAATGTATATTTGGATTCCGGTGCGGAATATGTGATTTTTATCTGGAAAAGTTTTGTGAAGGCATCGGATTATCCCGATGCTCCAAATGACAATTTTCTTTATAACCAGACGCAACTGGACGCTATTGGGGGCGAAGGCGGGGGGCGTTTTGGCTTGCAAGCCTGGGTAGTGGACGGCAGCACAGCCTGGCGCATTCCCGCCGAGCATATCAGGAGTCGGCAGCCGGCCGCTGATCTGGCAGTGGCGCGCGCTGCCGGTGAGAGGCTGCTCCTGTCAGAGCTGGAGGCAGCCATCCGGCGGGGCTTGCCGCAGTAATGCCGCCGCCGACCGGCAACCGCGCCGGTGCCGCAATGCGAACAGGGAGAGACTATAATGACGCCAAAACGCCGGACTGCCCGGCAATTGGGCCTGCTGGCTATGGTTGCTACGGCAGCGGCAATCTTGTTGGTGGCGGGACCGGCCTGCGCACCGGCTGCTCCGGGCGGGCAAACCTCGGGGCAGGTGAAACCGGACGCTACGGCGGAAGCAACGGCCACGGCCACCACCGCCGCAACGAACACGCCGACGTTGGAACCGTCGGCTACCGCGGGGACGACCAGCGCGGCGGCGCCGGAAACCACTCCCACGGAGCTGCCCTCACCGGAGCCGCCCCCAACCATGCCAGTAACGCCGGATATGGCAAAGCTGGGGGTGCGTACCGGGGCCGTCGTAAGGTTTCTGTCCGCGCCAACCCCCGCGGCCGTTGTTGCGGACGACGCCATCAGTGGCGCATCCGGCGCATCCGGAGTCGGTTCGTCGGCTCCGGTTATCCCGCCCATTGCCCTGCCGCCATTGATTGACGCGAGCATTTCTACCCTTAACCTGGAAGCTACGCGGAGTTTTCTGGAAGCTAACGGTGGCGCGATAACGGAGAGTTTTCAGCCGCGCGGCGCGGTTAACTGGGTTATTTCGGCTGATATGCCGCCAGCGCTGCTGCCCGCTCTTTCGCGACAGCCGGAAACGCTTCATGCCTTCGTAGGCGTGTTGTATGAAAAAGTGGACAACGAAATTGGCGAGATGGTTGTTGAATACGCCGTCAAAAAGGCCAATAATCCCGGCATAGGTTTGGGGAGCATAGTCGTAATAGTGGAAGCCACGCCGGAGGGCTACGCTAACGTCCGGCGCCTGCTCGCGCGCCACAACTTACGGCTGACTTATCCTGACGATTTTGGAAGCGTCACGGATTTCAGATTATCCCGGCAGGGCTGATTTTGCCGATTACGGAGCTGCCGGGGGTTACCTACATCAACAGACCTCCTATAGCAATCCCGGCGGTATTGCCGGAGTCGCAGCATCGGCCGGCTCGGCCCGCCCGGAGCGCCGGGCGGGTACACGGCGCGTTGCGCTGTGCTATGCTATGATGGCTTGCCGGCCGACCCGCGATTTTTCTTCCGGCGCGAGGCCAACGCTATGACCACCCCAACCGTCGCACTGCCTTACCCGCCGCCGCCGTCCCCGACCCGCCGCCACCGCCTTACGCAGCTGCCCGACCCGCCCCAGCGTCCTATGGCATCCCAGTCGCCTTACACCGCCCGCGCCCATCTCATCCTGGAGGCACGCTTCCGGGAGTTCCGCAATGCGCTGGTGATGCAGGAGGGCTACCTGTGTCGGCACGCCGGCGAGGCGCGGGGCGCCCCGGCGCCGGATTGCATTGTGGCCTTTAACCTGCCCGTCCCGCCGGCGGAAATTATTGCCGCCAACGGCTACATCATCAGCGAAGTGGGCAAGCCGCCCGATTTTGTGCTGGAAGTGGCCTCCCGCTCCACCGGGAGGCGGGATTACACGGTCAAGCGCGTTCTGTATGCCACCTACGGGGTGGTGGAGTACTGGCGCTTTGACCCTACGGG
This sequence comes from Dehalococcoidia bacterium, assembly GCA_965203195.1. GTDB lineage: Bacteria > Chloroflexota > Dehalococcoidia > Lucifugimonadales > UBA3495 > Bin87. The sequence goes on from OZ241860.1 coordinate 655,318, forward strand.
GGGCGATTTTCACGATGCGGCTCTGGCCGGCGACCGGCTGGTGAACGGGGAATACCGGCCCATACGAATATATCGGATGGCCGGCGGCGGGTTCCGGGGCTACAGCGCCGCCCTGGATCTGGAGCTGCGCTGGGAAATGGGGCGGCTGCGTTTTTGGGATCCGTCGACCCGGGAGTATCTGCCCGATCTGATTGAGTCCCGCGCGCAGACCGATACCGCCATTGCCCAGCGGGATGCGGAAGCCGCCGCCCGGAACGAGGCCGAAACCCAGCGGGACGAGGCCATTGTGCAGCGGGATGACGCCATTGTGCAGCGGGATGACGCCATTGTGCAGCGGGATGCCGAAGCCGCCGCCCGGCGCCGCGCCGAGGAACGCCTGCGGCGGCTGGAAGCCCGGCTGGGCCAATTTTCCGATGCTGACGATGAGGAGGAGAACCCCAATGACCGAGTTTAATTACGACGGCCTGTTCGCCGCCAATGCGCCCGTCACCACGCGGGCCGCCAACCGCCATGCGCGGTATGACTTCGCTGTGGCCTACCCCGATCCGGACACGCTGCCGCTGGACGGGCTGGCGGACGCGCTGCGGACGGCGCTGGAACGGGAAGGGCGGGATCTGGCCTACTATCCGGTGGCGGCCGGTTACCCGCCGCTGCGGGAGCTGGTGGCGGAAAAGCTGCGCCGCGACCGGCAGATGACGGTGTCGCCGGAGGACATTGTCCTCACCTCCGGTTCCGGGGAAGCCATCAATATGCTCGTCCAGGCATTTACCGACCCCGGCGATGTGCTGCTCACCGAGGAGTATGTCTATCTGGGCACTATGCGGCAGATGCGGCTGTGGGGCGCGCAGGTGGTGGGCGTCAAGTGCGACGGCGAGGGGATAATCCCGGAAGCGCTGGACGAAACCATCCGGGCGCAGACGGCGGCCGGCCGGCGGGTCAAGTTCCTGTACACCATCCCCACTTTCCAGAACCCCCTGGGCTGGACGATGACGCTGGAACGGCGGCGGCGCGCCCTGGAAGTCTGCCAAAGCCACGGGGTGCCGGTGCTGGAGGATGACTGCTATGTTGACCTGCGCTTTGAGGGCGAGGATGTGACTTCCATCTACGGCCAGGATGACAGCGGACAGACGCTGTATGTGGGTTCAATGTCCAAAATCATTGCGCCCGGCGTGCGGATGGGCTATCTGGTGGCGCCGGAGGCGGTGCGGCAGCGGGCGTTGAGTTTCAAGTCCGGCGGCGTCAACCAGTTCGCGGCCCTGGCGGTTGCGGAATACCTCCGCAACCATATGTACGAGCATATTGCCGACGAAAACCGGGCGCTGCGGGTCAAGCGGGACGCGATGCTGGCGGCGCTGGGGGAACACTTCGGCAACCGCGCCGAATGGACGCGGCCGGAGGGCGGGCTGTACCTGTGGCTGACGATGCCCGAAGGCACCGATCTGGCCGGCTTTCAGGAGCAGTCGTTCCGGGAAGGCGTGGGTTACTACAACGGCACGATGTTCTCGCCGGAAGGCAACGGGGCGAATATGGCGCGCCTGTGTTTCGGGCACCCGACGGCGGAAACGGTGTCGGCGGGGATTGCGGAGCTGGCGGCGATTTTTGAGCGCAACGGGATTTTCGCCGGTTAAACGGCCGGCGGCGCAGTCCGACAAGTAGCGGCGGGGGGCGAATGGTGTTTCGCCCTCCGCCGCGTTTTTCCCTCCGGTGGCCGGACCGCGGCGTCTAGTCGGCGCCGCCGGCGACTGTTGCGGCGGCTCCGGCCCCGGCCGGCTGGCTGCCGTTGGCGCGGATGGCGAAGCGGGCCACCAGGTCGCCGATGCTCTGCCGGAAGCCGGAGTATTCCAGCTCGCCGTAGGGCAGCATGGCGGCGCCGGACCAGCCCTGCGACCGCATGGCGATGCCCTTTTCCTGGGCCACCTGGCGGGTGTAATCCCAGGCCGGGTTGTCAAAAAAGTCGGTGGACGATTCGGCGAACTTGCCGGCGCCGTTGATGCTGAAGCCCACGCAGGACACCAGGGGCAGGCAGTACATCCCGGTCACCGCCGTGTTGATGGGGACGGGCATCAGCGGCATTACATGGGAACCCCGGGCGTCGCCGCCAATGTAGTGGGCCTTGGTGTAGGGGGAAATCAGCTCCTCCGGGGCGGGGAAAATGCCCTGGTTGCGGACCACGGCCACCGGGTCATCCTTGCCGGTGTAGCTGCCGGCGATGTTGTGCAGCCGGGTGGCGGAGACGGCGGCGGCGGTCTGGCCGGAGTAGCGGGAGACGATGCTCTCGATGGCGAAGCGCTCGTTGTCCCGCAGCAGGACGGTGATCTTGTAGTAGTCCTCGGGGGCGTTGAGGGAGATGAGGCTGTCGCCGGCGGTGTTGTCCATATCAATGATGTTGAAGGTGAAGCCGTCGCCCAGGCGGGGCAGCATCAGGCCGGCGCAGTACATGGGGTCGGCGAAGCCCAGGAACATAGGCAGGTTGTAGGCGCCGGGGCCGCACTTGTCGGCGGCCAGCACAAAGAAGGATTCCGCCGGGCGCAGCGGGTTGGTCTTTACCGGGTCGTGGTCAAAGGTTATTTCGGCCACGGCGGGGCCGGCGCCGCGGATGTTGCCGGAGGGGGCGTCGACGAGCAGGTCCTGGCCGGCGCCATAGAGGCCGTACTGCCGGGCGATTTCGGTGGCTTCGATGAAGGTGTCCCAGGCGAACTGGTGGACAGCGGTGTCGTTGTCGCCCCGGGTGTGGGTGGAGGTGATGCAGATGTCGTCGCCGGTATGCCCCACATAGGCGTCGATGAGCAGGCCGCTGCGGATGGCACGGTCGGCGGCGGCGCGGGCGGCGTCCATCATTCGCGCCGACGGTTTGGTGTGGCCGCCGATGGAGCCGACGTCGGCTTTGAGCACGGAAATGGTCAAGTCCATACTGATTTCTCCCTTTCATCCGTCCGGCGCATGGGACGCAATCAATCGGCGCGCGCCAGGATGCGGTTCAAATTTGTTTGCCGTGGGCTGGCTGTTGGGCATCCGATTGTACCATAGCATCAGCCCAGCGATGGGGTCAATTTGGGGCGGGCGGCGCGGATGGCGTGTCCGGCACCGCCCGGTGCCGCCCGGCGCCGGCGGGTTGCTTGCGCTGCCCCCGGCGCTGTACACTAGGCTGGGCTGCCCCGGCGCCGGGGCGGCCCGCAATTGATTATGTATGTCCATCTTTCCAAATCCCGGCAGCGCGATACCCGCAAGCTGCTCAATGCCCTGGCCTTCGGCTCGGTGGTATGGCCCATCGTACTGCTGATAGCGTTTGCCGTTCTGCTGGGCGGGCTGGGGGCTTCGGTCGGGCTGCCGCCAGTGGAATTCGGGCTGGACTTTATCGACCGGGCGGCGCCCAGCCTGTCCGGCGTGGTGGCCAAGCTCTGGCTGATCTGCTTTTTCGGGGCGGCGTTCTGCTACGGCATTGGCCCGCGCCTGACCGGGTTCTTGCAGCACCGTTCCCTGGCGGCGCCGCCGATGGCGCGCTTCACACGGAGCGTGGCAATGAGCCTGCCGGCGGCCTTGGGCGGCAGCGTGGCCGCCTTCTTGGCCGGCCCGCACGGCCTGACGCCGGCCCTGACCCGCCCCAGCCGGATCGCATTAAGCACGGCTTCCGACCTGGCGGGTTCCGCGCCCCGGCTGGAATAGCCGGGCGCCTTCTCCCGCGGCGCGTTTCCGGGGGCAGATTGCCTCCGGACGCGCGCCGCCGCGCCGCTCGAAGGCGGCGTTTCCACAGCAACTTGCCCCTTTGGGGCTCCTGTCACGCTTTGGAGAAGGCGCTTATGTTCGCAATGCACCGCTACCGTGGCGGTTTCGCCGGCGTTGCCGCCGCGGCCGTCATCATCGTCATCGCTCTGGCCTTTTGGGGCTACGGGGCGCCGGCGGCCGGCCCGCCCCCGACGGCCCACGCCCAGCCCGCGCCGGTGCGTCCGCCGCCGAACCAGCAGGCGCGGAACACCGGGGAACCGGGCGAAGTCATCGTGACCTGGGGGATGGCAACCGGCGCGAATTCCTACCGCGTCGGCTGGCTCAATCACAATGACTACCTTGCCGCCGGCAGCGACTGGCTGCAACGGTTCACTTTCGCCAATGTGCCGCCGCGGGCGCGGGAGTATAAAATTACCCGCTTGACGCCCGGCGAGGAATACTGGTTCATTGTGGCCAGTGTGGACGCTCAAAACCGGATGTACTGGCCGGCGCAGTGGATTGAGAAATTCACGGTAACGGCGGCGCCGACGCCGACACCAATGCCGATGCCCACGCCGATGCCCACGCCTACACCCTGCCCCACGGCCGGACACGGCCCCGGCGCGCCCGCCGGCGGCGACGGGGCTATGTGCCCCATCACCGGCCTGCCCATTGGCGAGGGGTACAAGGAAATTGGAGACCGCAAAATCTGGAACGGCATTGGTTCACTGACTGTGCAAAGTGCACAGATTTTGGAACCTGGTCAGCATAGGTTCATCATCAGCGATGAACCTTACACCATTCCGAATAAACCGGGCCGGCGTTTTTTGAAACTGACCGTGTTTCTCAACAATTTCAGCCTGCTTGAGGATTGGGTGCTGTATCCTGGATTCGACTTCATTCTGGATACAGACGCCGGGATTGCGTTTAACGCCAGCGGTTCGCGAGGCGCTGGTCCTTTAGCGCAAGGACAGACCGAAATGGTTTTTGAGATCCCGGAAAATGCTGAAACCGCGATTTTGGCAGCGCAACCGGGATATTACACAACCGATGCTTCACGAGTTGCTTTCAATCAACCTACACTGTGGCGCATTCCCGTTCCGCAGTAAGGCGTTGTTGCGTTGCTTGCTGAATAGCAACGGCGGCGCAACCGGAAACCGTCAAGCCCCGGTACTTCGGAGTGCCGGGGCTTTTCCGCTGGAGCGGGTTTTCCCGCAGCGGACTGGGCAACCGGCCCGGCCCGCATCGCCAAGACATCGGAATCATCGCCGCATTTCCAGCGCGCCAGGCTGATTTGGGGCGCCGATTGGCAGCGCGGGGTGTGGTAGGGATTGACGGCGAGGTGATAGCATAGCGGCATAGGGCCGCAAGTCCCGGCCCCGGCAGCGTCCCGCCATTGTGTCCCATAGCATTGCCATCTAGTAACGCCATTACGCCGGCGCAATCCGGGCCGCCTGGCGCCCGCCTTACGGAATGATACGCACCAGCGACTTTGACTATCACCTGCCCCCGGAGCGCATCGCGCAGACGCCGTGCGAGCCGAGGGACGCGTCCCGGCTGCTGGCGCTGCGCCGGCCCGCCGGCGGCGGCAATGTCAATATCAACATCAATGCCGCTGCCGCTGCCGCCGATACCGATGCCGCCGGGGGCGGCGCCGTTATTGAGCACCGCAGGTTTCGCAGTTTGCCCGATTATCTGCGGGCCGGCGATTTGATGGTGTTCAACCGCAGCCGCGTCCTGCCGGCCCGGCTGTACGGCGCCGAAATCCGTTCCGGGGCGCGGGTGGAGCTGCTGCTAGTGCGGCGGCAGCAGCCGGGGGTGTGGCAGGCTTTGGGGCGTCCGGGCCGGCGGCTGCGCGCCGGCGCCGAGGTTATCATCGGCCCGGAAGTCGTCGGCCCGGAAGGCGCCGGGTTGGAAGGCGCCGGGGCGGCATCGGAAACCATCCGGGCTACGGTGCTGGAAACCCACGAAAACGGTCTCCGCACCGTCCGTCTTTCCGACGAAGCGGCGCTGCATCGTCTGGGGGAAATGCCGCTGCCGCCCTACATCAAGGAAAAGCCGGCCGACCCGGAACGCTACCAGACGGTTTATGCGGACACACCCGGCAGTGTGGCGGCTCCCACCGCCGGCCTGCATTTCACCGACCGGATGTTCCGGGACATTCGCGCCCGGGGGGCGACCATAGCGTGGGTAACGCTCCATGTGGGGCTGGACACTTTTCGTCCGGTGCACGGCGAGGACGCCGGGGCGCACCGGATACATACCGAATGGTACGAGCTGCCCGCCGCCACTGCCGCCGCCGTCAATGGCGCGCGGCGGGCGGGCGGGCGCGTCATCGCCGTAGGCACCACCACCGTGCGCACGCTGGAACAGGCGGCGCAGGACGCCTGGCGGGCGGGGCGTACCGAAATCGTAGCCGCCACCGGGGACGCCGATTTGTTCATCTTGCCGGGGCATCCGTTCCGGCTGGTGGACGCGATGGTCACCAACTTTCACCTGCCCCGTTCCACTCTGCTGATGCTGGTGTCGGCATTCGCCGGCCGGGAGGCCATCCTGTCGGCATACCGGGAAGCCGTAGCCCGCGAATATCGCTTCTATTCCTTTGGCGATGCGATGTTGATTCTCTGAACGCCCGCGGCGCCGGCCGGATCAGGGGCCGGCCTGGCGGCGGCGTTCCCGGCTGGCAATGAAGTGCGTGGCTTCGTCGGGGCTGATGCGGCCGACGGGGCCGCTGGCGTACATTGCGCCCAGCACTACGCCGCCGCGCCCCAGCAGAAACTCGGTGGGCTGGATGTAGCCGCCGCGGTCCTCCGACCACCAGGCGCCCAGCAGGTTGGCGTCGGCGCGGCTGACGCCGTAGGCCATGGGGAAGGTTACGCCCGCTTTGGCGGCCATTTCCTGCACCGCCGCTTGGGGTTCCACGCTGGCGGCGACAATGCGGAGGCCAATTGCGGCCAGCGCGGCGCTTTGGGACTGCCAGGCGGCCAACTGCCGCGCGCAGTAGGGTCACCAGACGCCCCGGTAGAACAGCAGCGCCAGGTAGCGGGAGGACAGGTCGGACGGCAGCGACAGAGCGCCGCCGTCAATCAGGTTGAGGGCGAGGGGCGGCAGACGGTCGCCCTGCTGTAGTTTGGCGTTCATAATGGCGGGTGCGCTCCTCATCGCCGGGGTTAACGATCGCTGGCAGTGACGCCTTCGGGCCAGAAAAGTTCGTACAGCCGCTGCGACAGCTGTTCGCACAGGCGCACGCCACTGGCGACGCGCGCCGGCGAGGCTTCGTCCTCATAAAAGTTCGTGTGCAGGTAGCGGGCGACGCTGAAAGCGTTGTTGAGCCAAGTCTCCGTGTCGGCATCGCCAGATTGTCCGACCAGGGCGCTCAATTCCTCCAGCACGCTCCAGATGGCGCGGTGGGTGTGGATGACGCCGCCGTGGTGGGCGCTGATGGCTTTGACGGTTTCGGCGACCATCCCCCACGCCTTGTTGGAGGCTTGGGGCAAGTCGCCATCCTCCCGGAGGTGTTTCCAGGCGCCAGCGCGGAAATCACGGCTCATGCGGGCGTACTTTGCCGGCGACCGGCTGGCGTCATTAGGGGATGGCCGGTCGCGCACGGATGCCAGGCCGCGCCTGACCGCCGCCGCAGTGTCGTTAGCGGAGTAAATCATCGGGTTGCCTTTTGCCGACGGACGCCGGCGATGGGGGGTTCACTAATCAGAGGCGTCGGCGCCTTCGGGCCAGAACGTTTGGTAGAGCAGCTGCGACAGCGTCTCACACAGCACAAGGCCATCGGCAACTTCTGCCGCTGTTTCCTCATCCTCATAATAATTGGAATGGAGGGCGCGCGCGGTGCGGAAGGCGTTGTTAATCAGGTTACGCGCTTCCAAATCGCCGGCGGCTTCGGCCAGCCCCGCCAGTTCCCGCATCACCAGCCAGATTGAGCCGTGAGCGTGAATGATGCCGCCGTGGTGGGCGCTGATGGCTTTGACGGTTTCGGCGACCAGCCCCCACGCCTTGCTGGAGGCTTGCGGCAAGTCGCCATCCTCCCGGAGGTGTTTCCAGGCGCCAGCGCGGAAATCCCGGCTGAGGCGGGCGTATTTCTCCGGGGTGCGGCCGGCGTCACCCGGCTGCGGCGGGTCGCGGCGCAGCGCGCGGGCCACGGCGGCGGCGATGTCATCGCTGGTATAAGTCATCGGGTTGCCTCATACAAAATGATGACGGAAAGTGCGCGGGGGCGGCATAACAACCGTCCCCGCCCGGGTTCGGGGTTAGCAGGTGGCGCCGCCGGCGGCGGGCTGCTTGAGCTTCTCCGGCCACCAGGGGTCATCGTAGTCGGTGAACAGATCCTTCACATAAGGCATCACTTCGGTGGCGAACAGGTCGGTGTTCTTCCGCACCAGTTCGGGCGGCATACTGCCGATCTGGAGCAGCACCATCAGGTGTCCGATGCGGAGCAGTTCGCAGGCTTCGGTCAGCTTCTGCCGCACGGTTTCGGGGCTGCCGCCGATGACATGGCCCTGCCGGATGTAATCCTGCCAGGTGTTTTCGGTGGCGGCGCGCTGGGCTTCCTCGCCCATCTGCGGGCGCAGGGACTTGCGGATGGAGTCCAGCGAGCGGTAGCCGGGCGATTCGGCGAAGGGCGGATAGACGCGCAGCATCTTTTCGTAAAAGTACTTGACGTGCTGCTCGTAGTCCTGCTCCGCCTGGGCGTCGGTTTCGGAGACGCAGACCAGTTGCAGGAAGCCCAGCCGGTGGGGGTTGTCGTCCACGCCCCTTTCGGCAACCCGCTCCCAGTAGCCCTTGACGATGTTGTGGCCGCGCAGATACCCGTAGTAGGACAGGTAGCAGTACACATAGTCCCGGTCCAGCACCCAGTCCCAGGTTTCCAGGCTGCCGGAGCCGGGAATCCAGACCGGCGGGTGCGGTTCCTGCATCGGGCGGGGCCAGATGCTGATGTAGCGCAGCTTGTTGTACTTGCCGTTGAATATAGTGGGCTGGCGCTGCGTCCACGCCTGCATCACCACATCGTGGGCTTCGGTGTGGCGGTCGCGCAGGGTGATGGGAACCTGGCCGTAGGAAAAGGTGGTGTCCATTGAGGTGCCGACCGGGAAGCCGGCCACCAGCCGCCCGCCGGAGATGACATCCAGCATGGCCATTTCCTCGGCCACGCGCACGGGCGGGTTGTACAGCGCCAAGCTGTTGCCCAGCACGATGAGGGCGCCGTTGCTGGTGGTGTTCGCCAGCACCGAGGCGATGAGGTTGGGCGACGGCATAATGCCGTAAGCGTTGTTGTGGTGTTCGTTGACGCAGATGCCGTCAAAGCCCACTGCGTCGGCGTAGCGCAGCTGGTCGATATAGTCGGCGTAGTACCGGCTGCCCTTGTCCGGGTCGAAATTTTCGTTGGGCAGGTCAACCCAGGCCGAATGGTGCTGCTGGGCGAAATCGTCGGGCAGGTCCTGGTAGGGCATCAGGTGGAAGAAGGAGACTTTCATGATGGCGTACCTCGGCGGCGCAGTGCCGCCCGCGCGTGTTGGATGACCGGATTGTACCACAGCGGTGAGCGGATGCTCATGGAGTGGATCTGGATAAATCAGTGACGGGATGTTTCATCCGCAGTCATTGGCCTGTCCAATCCTTTGCCAGCTGTAGTAATTGTTTTGGATTAATTTCACCGCGGTGATCCTGAACGTGCCTGATGACGCCTAACTGCGGCGAAATTGAAAGAGTGCAACGTGGGCCATCGTCTTTTGAAGGGCAATAGTATGCGATGATTCCCTCTCTCCGTGCCGATGGCCAATTAGTCTGCATTAGGGTAGCACCATGGAGCGGGCATATGTACTCCCCTGACTCATTTGTTGGACAGGCGTTAATGGTATCCATTGCAATTTCCACCCCGGTATTAGTGCGATTCTTTGAGGGGGAATCTGCGTTGGGTGCGGCGTGATTGCTCAAGCTAGACGACGGGAAAAGGTCATCTACAGCACAAGCGAAGCCGGGCAGCACGGGTTCGGCAGTGATAGTGTCGCCGGGGCGGAACACCGCAGCCTGGTCCGGCGCAAAGGCAATGACGGAGCGGCGCTCCGGGAACATCTGCCACACCAGCCGCACGCCGGCCGCCAGATATTCCTCAACCTTGCTGAACATATCGGCAGCGGTGTTGTTCGGCGATATGATTTCAATGGCAAAGGCGGGAACCAGGTAGTAGATCGCTTCCGCAGCAACAGGCGGTTCGCCCACGAACAGAGCCAGGTCAGGCTTCCGCATCCGCTCCCGGTTGGCACCAACTATGATAGCCGGTCCGTGCAACACTTCGCCCAAGCCGTGCTGGTCGGCGAAGGCGCCGATACGGCGGTCAACGCGCCCAGCTACCCTGGCGTGATTGTACATCGGCGGCGTCATGCCTTTGCCCTCGCCATCCCAGACGTGCTTTTTGACCAAGCGGCCGTCAATCAGCTCGCAGCCGTCGGTCATATCCTCCGGCAGCGTCCAGAATTCCTCCACCGTGTACAGCCTTTCGGCAGCGGCAACCATGTTTTTTACCTCCACAAAGACAAAGCGTCCGGCCCCCCAATGTGCGTCCGCCGGCCTTGCGCCCGGGTATCTATCACCTTTACCTGTCGGGGCCGCTTCCCTGTCGCGCCGTTTCCGACGATGGGATTGTACCACAAAGGAATTCACCCACCGTGTAGAGTTTTTCGGCAACGGAAACCATCGGATTTACCCTCCGATACGGGGAGGCCGGTTCGGATTTGGAAACCGGCAAACAGAATTGCGGCGGCGGCAAACACATTGCCCACCGCCGCGCTATGCCGGTGTTCGTTTGGCATCGTCCGGGGCCGCATCCGGATCGGCCGGCGGCATCAGCCGGCCAGCCAGTTCCTGACGGCGGCGATGAAGTCCGCCGGGTTGTCCTCAAAGACCATGTGGCCGGCCCGTTCGATTTCCGCCAGAGCCCCCTGGGGCAGGGCGTCAATCATCTGCCGGGCGGTTGCCACGGTGAGCAAATCGGTTTCCGTGCCGCGCGCCAGCAGGGTGGGGCAAGTTATCCGTTCCAGCGCCGGCCAGAGGTCGACGGACGGCGCGGCGGTACCGTTGATGCGCTGCTCCCGGATGGCGGGGTCAAACTTCCAGCCGATTTTGCCGTTGGGCAGTTGCCGGGTCTGGCCGGCGAGGCGGCGGCGCATTACCCGCTCCGCGGCGAAACGGTTTCCGGTCTGGACATGGGCCAGGGCATCCTCAAAAGTGTCAAATTCGGGCGGCAGGTCGCGCAGCTCCCCGGTGATGCGGTTGCCGCCGGCGGGTTCAATGCGGGGGCCGATGTCCACGATGCACAGCCGTTCCAGCCGGTGGGGATAGCGGGCGGCGTAAGCCATGCTGTTGCGCCCGCCCATAGAATGGCCGAACAGGATGAACTGGTCCAGGCCGATGGCGTCCACAAAGCCGGCCAGGTCGGCCACAAAGGCGTCTATGGAATAGTCGCCGCCGGGGGCGTGGTCGGTGTCGCCGCGGCCCCGCTGGTCCAGGGCGAACACGTGGTAGTCGCCGCAGAGGGCTTCGGCCACATCGTCCCAGACGTGGGCGTGGCCGCGCAGGCCGTGGAGCAGAACCAGCGGGGGCGCGCCCTCGGTGCCCCAGTCGAGATAGTGCAGGTTGATGCCGTTGGCGGTTACGGTCTTGCTCCTGGGCAGCGTCATAGTGGTCATAGCGATGGCTCCTTGTGCTTGTGTTTGCGCCCGGTGAAAAGAGAGGCCAGGATTTGTAAAAAGGACGGGCGGTAGTCGCCGGCGGCGCCGGCGGCGCGATACTCCGTTGCCGCGGCGGCGAAGCCGGGCGGCGGGTCAAAGAGGCCGGGGTGGGCAAGGCGCAGTTCGGCGGCGATGGCCGGGTCGATGCCGGCCGTTTGGTACAGGGAACGGGTGGCGGCCAGCTGCGCCGCCGTGTAGCCGGTGGCGAATTGCAGGTCGGCGCCGGCGAGGTCAGCGTCGGACAGGTTTGCCCCTTCCAGCCGGCAGTGGCGCAGATTGGCGGAAACTAGGCTGGCGTTGACCAGACTGGCCTGGCCGAAGTTGGCGCGGTTGGCGTCAACCGACTCCATCCTGGCGCCGTCCAGGTTGGCTTCCCGCAGATCGCTGCCGATGAAAGAAACGCTCCGCAGATCGGCGGCGGTCAGTTTGGCCTGCCGCAGGTCGGCGTCATTGACGCGGGAATCCCACAGAATGGCCCGGCTCAGATCAGACTGGATCAGCTTGCTGCGGCTGAAGTCCGATTTGTCCAGCAGCATACCCTGGAATTTCAGCCGGCTGAGGTCAGCCGCCATCTTCCGCTGCTTCCGCTTCTTCATAGAAAACCCCTTCGGCGTCGTCTATTCCCCGTATCATCCGCAAAACCGTTTCGTATTCTACGGCAGGCTGACCGGAAAGTTGCGCGGCATCGGGTACGGAATCGGAAATCCCGGCCAGGTGGGCAATCAGTAGTCCATATATCGTGCGGCGGTAGTCCGGCGCGTCTATGGCGATATGGCGCAGTTGGTACAGGGCTCCAATCCTGACGACGGAGTTGTCGCTGCCCAGGTTGGCGATGGCGGCGTTGAGGCGGTCGGTGATGTTCCCCAGTTCCGTCAGTTCGGCGACCCGCTCGGCGGAGGATGCCCGGCGATTGGCGACCGCAATCTGCCAGATCAGCAGCGCGCCGCCCACCGCCAGCAGGTACACCCGCACCAGATCAAGCCGTTGCTCCGCCGGCAGGCCCAGGCGGGCGGCGGCCGGCTCCAGGAACCACCACAGCAGCGCCAGTCCGCCCACGGCCAACATTCCCGCCAGGGCTACCGGCGCCAGCCGGCGCAGAGCGTGGTACACTCCGGCCGGCATTGTCCGCCGTCTGCCGCCGGACGCCCGGTCCGCCAGCCGCGCCGCCGCCTGGCCCTACTTCAGCTGCCAGTTGGGGCGGCGTTTCTCGGCGAAAGCGCGCGGCCCTTCCTTGCTGTCCTCGGTGGTCAGAATGTGGTCATAGGCCACATAGGTTCTGGCGCTGATTTCGGCAATGGACAGATCCAGGCTGTCGTAGGCCAGTTCCTTGATGGTACGCACCGCCAGGGGGGCGTTCTGCGCGATGCTTTCCGCCATCTTGACGGCTTCCGGCAGCAGGTCGCCGGCCGGCACGACCTTGTTGAGAAAGCCCATTTCCTTGACCCGGGGCGCCGGCAGCAGGTCGGCGGTCATCACCAGTTCCAGCACATTGGCGATGCCGATCATTTTGGTGAGTTCCACGGCGAAGGGCGGCATCAGGCTCCACTTGGTTTCGGTGATGCCCAGCCGGGCGTCCTCGGCGGCCAAGCGCACATCGCACATCTGCGCGATGGACCAGCCCCCGGCGGCGGCGGCGCCATTGACAGCCGCCACCAGCGGCTTGGCCGGGCGTTCCCACATATGCGGCTTGTTGGGCGACATACTGTTTTCGGCGCGGGCCCGCACGCCGGCGGCGTTGTCGGCGGCCCGCTCTTTCAGGTCCCGGCCGGCGCAGAAATTGCGCCCGGCGCCGGTAATCACCGCCACCCACGCCTCATCGTCCGCGTGGTCAAAGTGACTGATAACCTCCTGCAACTCCCGGCGCAGCTGCCGGTTGATGGCGTTGGACGACTCCGGGCGGTTCAGGGTGATGACGGCGACATGGTTGTCGGCGCCGGTCTTTTCGTAGCGTACGGTTTCAGGCATTGCAGTGCGGTCTCCTTGGAATGACGGATGGCGATAATGGATGGCGATGACGGATGATAGCCGGCAGCCCGGGCGGCGAAAGATGTTCCGGCGCCGGGCGGGGCGGACGCCGCGTCAGGCGTAATGGCCGAGGTATTGTCCGCCGATGACGTGCAGGTGGCCGTGGGGCTGGCTTTGCAGGCCATCGTAGCCGAAATTAGAGAGGATGCGAAACCCGTTGGGGCAGTACATACAACCCAGGTTGACGGCCACATCGCCCAGGCGGTTCATAATGCCGCTGCTCCACATTTCCAGCTGCGACATATGACGGCGGGGCATCACCAGCAGCATTATAGGCACCCAGGTTAGCCGGTTGACGAAGGCGATGATGTCGTTGTCCAAGTAGCGAATCCGCGCCGGTTCCCGCCCGGCGACGATTTCGCAGAACACGCAGTAGGGGGCAGCGGGTTGGGGGGTGAGGGCTTGACTGGTCATATTGCTCCATCGCCGGCAGAAGGTTCGGGGCGGCTTCGGCTGCCGGCTACTGGCGGGAGTGGCCGTTGTTCCGGTCGGCCAGCAGCCGGTTGAGCACCTGCTGCGACTCGTTGAGATTGCGCATTGCATGGAGGAGTTCCTGATTAACTTGCGCCGCGTATTCGGCGCGCCGGCCCTCGCGGCCGGCCTGCTCGCGTTGCAATTCAACGCGTTCGTCGCCGGCCGCGGCGGCGAGGGCCGCTTCGTCTTGAGCCCGTTCCTTGGCCGCGGCGGCATCGGCTCTGGCCCGCTCCCCGGAGATAATGCTGACCGTTGCGGATGCGGCTTTTACCGCGGCGCGGGCGGCTTCGATGGCGGCAGTCCTGCTCCGCTCCTCGGTTAACAAAAGCCGCATCTCATAGACTTTGGCCCGCTCCTCCTCGGCTTTGGCCCCCTCCTCCTCACGCTTGGCCCGTTCATTGTCGGCCCGCGCGCGTTCCCAGTCGGCCCGCGCTTGCTCATAGTCGGCGCGCTGCGTTTCGCCCATTGTGAACCACATTTGCAAAACCCCCGCTACGGTAATGGCGGCAACTCCGTTGATGTAGGCCGCGCTGAACACATCGCGCAAAGCCTGGCCGGGGTCGCCCGGCAGGGCCAGAGTAACCCCGCCAGCCAGCGCCCCCAGGCCCACCGGCAGCGCCGCAAAGAGGGCAAAGTGCCTGATCCTCTCTGAACGGCTGCGCTTCAGCGTCGGCGCAAGTTCCCGCTGCCCGTTATTGTAACCCATATTAATGCCGCGTTCCCGCTGTCGCCGCCGGCAGCGCCGCGACCGCATTCAGGCCGGGACAAAACGTCCGCAGGCCAGTTTTGGAACATCATACCACCAGTTGCCGCCCGGCGCAGCGCCGCCCGGCTCTGCCGCCGCCGGCCGGCTATCCTGCCATTGCCGCCAGCTTGCGCTCCAGACGGCGCTGCTGGAGGGATATGGTGAGGTCGCCGCGGGTGCGTTCCAGGACGCCGCGCATTGCGTCGGCGCTGCGGCGCAGGCCCCCGGTTACGGGTTCGGGGAAATCTACCGTAACCAGGATGCCGTAGATTTCGTCCATCACGGCCATCAGTTCCTCGCCACGGGCGGCTTCGTCCCGGCGCAGGGCGTCCAGGATGTAGCGCCGGAGTTCACCGATCACTTCCGCCATCCCGTTGAGGTAGGCCGGCGGGTCAATGTCCAGGGCGCCGGCGTCGGGGATGTCCTCGCCGGCGATAATCGCCAGGGCGATGTTCGCTTCGGCGTACTCCTTGCGGGCGTCGGCGAGGAAACCGGCGTGGTAGATTTCCGGGTTGTCGGCGCGAATGCTCCGGGTTTCGGACAGCAGCCCGCCGGCTTCGGCAATCAGCCGCCGGGCCGCGTCAAAATCGTTGCGGTGCACGGCGCGGATGGCGTTGGCCGAATGGCGGATGACCCGGCGGGAAATGGCCAGAGCCTGCTCCCGGGCCCGGTTCCGGGCGGCCAGCTCGGCAATGGCCGGCGCGGATATGTCCGCCAGCCGGCGAGAGTAGCGCGTAGTGGCGGGTGTGGTAGGCGTGGTAGGCGTAGTGGGCATAGCGGAAACATCCTAGACGCGGCCGCCGGCGGCGGCGATGGCGGCGACCAGCGCGGCGGCGGCGGCTTCCGGATCCAGCGCCCGGCCCACCGCGGCGGTTACGCAGACGGCATCGGCGCCGGCCGCAACTACCGGAGCCACATTGTCCGCCGTGATGCCGCCAATGGCCACCAGAGGAACGCTGGCCACCGCGCGGGCCTGCTTGAGACGCGCCGGCCCCTGGGGGGCGCGGGTCACCTGCTTGGTAGTGGTGGTGTACATTGCGCCAAAGGCCACATGGTCGGCGCCCATCCGCTGGGATTCCACAATCAGGTCAATTTCCCGGTTGGAGCGCCCCAGCATCTGGCCGGGAGCCAGGATTTTGCGGGCTTCGGCTACGGGCAGATCCGTCTGGCCTACGTGGAGGCCCACGGGTTCCGGGCCGACGGCGGCGGCCAGGTCGGCATGGTCGTTGATGATCAGCAGAGCGTTGTGGGCGGCGCACAAGTCGCGGAGGGCAACGGCCAGGGGCAGCTGTTCGCCCTTGTCGCGGAGCTTGTCGCGGATCTGGAGCATCCGGGCGCCGCCGTTGAGCGCGGCGCGGGCGATGTCCAGCGGGTCGCGGCCATTGGTCACTTCCGGGTCAATGATCACATAGAGGCCGTGGATGCGATGGGCCTGGGCGCGGCGCAGGGCGGCGCCGATGCGGGCCACGGCGTCGTCCAGGGCGCGGCGCAGCTGGAGGGCGGCGTCGGCGCTGACGACGCCGGCGCCGGCGACAACTTCCAGCAAGCCGGCCGCCGCGCCGGCGCCGGCCAGGGCGGCGTAACGGTCCGGCGCGAGGCCGGCGGATACGGGCTCGGGGCGGCGGCCGGCCCGGCCGCTGTCCAGCCAGCCGATTTCACCGGGCGTCAAACCTTCGGGTACGGCGTCCGTGGCCAGGACGCTTTCCAGGCAGCCCAGCAGGGCCGGCAGCAGGGCGGCGGCGTCGCCAGGAATGCCGGCGGCGGGAATGCCGGCGGCAGCGTTGTGATGTTCGGGAGTAGTCACGGGCCAATTCCTATTCTACAGGTCGATTCCCTGGGGCGCTTCGCCGCTGCGGGCGGCGTCTATGGACTGGCGGACGGAGTCCGGCATCGCTACGCCGTGTTTGGCGAAGGATTCCTCTATGTTACGTCCGATGTTGCGGGGGTCGCGGTAGTAATCCCGGTTAGGGCTGCCGGCGGGGTGCGCTTCGTGGACGCCGGCGGTGGTCTTGCCCAGCGCAAAGGTGGACATACGGCGGGCCACAGCGGAGCTGCCGCAGGCCCGGCAGGCCGGCGTAAAGGCGGCGGCGGCGCCGCCGGAACGCACCAGGAAAGCGGAAACTTCCCGGCACTCCTGGCAGCGATATTCGTAGATGGGCATAGCGCAAGCCTCAAATTCAGCGGGGGCAACCGGTCGGCGGCGGCGGCTGGCTTCAGAGGCATAAAACTGAAATATCGCCTATATGATGTACGGCTATCGGCGTCAGTTTTGCCTACCTGTTCCCTATCCGCTCCGCAATGTCAAGCTTCCGTGTCCCGTATTTCGCGGCGGTGCTGGTGGAAATCGGGGGTGACGCGGCCGCCCATAGCCTGGCTCATCCGGCCCAGATGGGCGTCAATGCTGCCGGCGTTGGTGTCGTCCAGGTCGGCGGCGGCGTGGTCGGGCATCCAGTTGAGGCTTTCGCCCCAGGAACGGTGGAAGGAAAACCCGGAGACCAGGCGGGCCAGGTCGGGGCTGGCGCAGTGGGCGCAGGCCAGGCTGCCGGCGGGCGTCCAGCTGTACACCAGCCGGGACTGGCGCTGGCCGCACTGGCGACAGCGGTATTCGTAGATGGGCATAACGCACCTTTGTGACTGCGATTGCGATGGCGGTTTGCGATGGCGGCGTGGCGCCGGCATCGGCAATTGCCGGCATTGTAGCACAACGGATTGCGCGGTTGCCGGCGGCAAACCGGAATAAGGATTGCCAGTCCGCCCTGCCGAGCAACCGCGTTGTCGGCGTGTACATTGCCCGCTCCGGTATGACCCGGCAGCAGATGTGCGACCTCATGCCGCAAGCCGGACGTGCCTTGCCCCTATTGCCCCACGCCCCAAACCCGGCCCGCCACCGCCGAGGTTCCGGCCACGCCATCCGCCCGGCCAAATCACGCGCCCACTTGCGCCGGCCTCTTTTTGCGCTATAATCGGGCGGCGGGCAGCGTCCAAGACGCCCGCTCAACCCGCCGACTGCGCCGGATGCCGTCAATGCTGGACCTGAACGACCTGCCTACTGATTATCCTGGCGGCATCGGCGCCGCCTGGGCGCAAGCCGGGGCCATTTGCCTGGAATCGCAGAACCACACGCCCGGCGTTGCCCTTGCTGTCCGCGGCAATGCGGACGGCGCCAGTAGCTATCGTTTAAACTGGACGCCTACCGCCAGCGGAGACAACGCGATATGGCAGCACAATCGCGCCACTGAAATGGGGGCGGAAGCCGTTGCTATTTTGTTGGCCAAGAACGAAACGCCATACTCGGTTGTTGAAGCCGCAACCTCGAGAACAGGCATCGACTTCTGGCTGGGAGAGGATCCCGATTTTTATTTTCAACGCAAAGCGCGATTGGAAGTATCAGGCATCCGCAGCGGCAGCGACGCCGCGATCGCGAGACGGGTCAGGGAAAAACTTGTTCAAACGAATCAATCCGACCATTCACAAACTGCCGTCTATGTAATTGTAGTTGAGTTTAGCCGACCCGTGGCTGAAATCCGCGTAAGATGAGTACTTCAAGAGATTTTCACCACCGCGCAATGGGTTTCGTCGGCCAGGGTTTTATGGCGCAAATGGGCCCCGACCCGGACGCCGCCATACCCCTCTTTGAGCAGGCCCTGGAGCTGGAGCTGGCCGCCATTGCCGAGCTGCCCGAGCTCGTTGAGCCGACCTACTCGGTGTTGCACCGCAGCGCCGGGTGGATGGCGTTTCACTGCCGGCAGTTTCGCCAGGCTGAGCGGCTGGCCAGCAAAGCGCTGGCCGGCGAGCCCCCGGCGGACATCGCCGCCGAACTGCGCGACCTCCTGGAACAATCCAAACTCCAACGGAGCACCGCAGTAACCGCTAACCCGAGCGGTTGCCCGGATCCTCTAGAAAGCGCTTGACAACCCGGGCCATCAAAATCTCGTTTCGGCAGATCAACGCCAGAACCAGCACGACTGCGAAAGTCATAAGCACTACCCAAGCCTGCCACAGCAGGGCGTAGCCGCCAAGAAAAAATCCGGCGACGGACACGGCCGATACGAACAGGCCGGCGTAAACGCAGTGCATCAAATAGGCCAGGATGTCGTGGTGGTACCCGGTGCGCAGGGCCACCCGCAGCACGGTAGAACCGCGCATACCCAGCAGCATATTGCGCTGCGTCGCGGCGAACCCGGCTACGACGATGCCGAATGTCATCGTGCCGGCAGGAAGCGCCTTCGACACCGGGCCAAAGGCACAGGCGAACACAGCGATTGCAGCCAGCATGGCTGCAATCGCCGCTACGCAGAAGGGGAGCACCTTTTCAGTTCTGGCCGACATTGGAGAGAAATTCCTGCCGAATGTCTATGAGAGCCTTCCAGCGTACCTCGTGAGAAACCTTGCGCGTCGCTGGATCAACCGGAAGCATACGGTCTCTCTTCTCGCGATGCTGAATCAGGTCGATAACCTCGTACCCTTCATCATCGTGCTCTCTGCCCGTAACTTTTAGTTGAGTGACTGTATGATCACCTCCGGAGTTGAGAATTGCATCTATTGCCTCCCAAACTCGACCGGGGATGAGTGAACGATTTCTCTCGGGTAACGACTTGAGCACAATGTCGATATGCCCGGCACCAAAGCCTTCGCCAAAGGCTTTAAGTACCCCCATACCAGCATCATGGTCTGCATCTGTGATCGGCCCCATTCCTACGCGGATGGAGAGATTGCGGATTGTTTGATGGCCACGCGCTCGTGCCGCTGCTTCGTCGTCCAGCCTTGGGGACAACTGGTACGTTCCTTCGCCGGCAAATTCTTCAAAATAGCTGGCAATGGCACCCGACCCCATTCCCCCTAGAGTGGACTCAACAAATGCCAAGGCAGTCTCCGGATCGTACAGAATGGCCGTGTCGTGCGTGAAGTATTCGTCAGGGTCGAGATCGATAAGCTCAGCTGGCGTTACCGGCCTGGACCGTCCGGGGCCAGCATATTCAAACGTGAGAAAGTTCAGCAGATAGACACCATCCCGGCGCTCGTCGTGCTCTAGCCGCCGCCCCTTTCCGTTTGCCACTCGATACCTCATGCCAGGCGGCTGTGCAATGGCGTTGTCCACCGCCGTGCTGAACGGGATCCCCTCCGGGGGCCCGACATCGTAGATATTGACCCTGAACCGCTTTTCAGGCATTTCCAGTCCTCCTAAAGGCAGCATTCCGATTGCCAGATAGGCGGCAGTATACCCCATCGCTGCCCTGCTCTGCAACTATTTATTTGACATAATCTGCGGCAATTTTGCCAATTGCCGTACCCTACTTACCTACGCCCCACACACGGCCTACCGCCGCCGCGATGCGGCCCGCCATCCGTTCCGCCAAGCCGCGCGCCTGTTCTACCGCCGCAGCCTCCGCTTCCAGCTCGGACACTATGGCCTGCTGGACGGCAAGCGGCGGACAGGGCGATGGGTATGGCCGCAATGTCACGCTGGGCGTCTAGAGCGGTACTCCGACGAATTTGATAAGCCGTGAGGCGACCGCCCAAGTGATGCCTGCTGACAGTAAGAAGCCTGCACCATACACCATCAGGATATTCCCAATGGCATAGCGACCATCGGAACGTTCTATCAGCAATGACGCAGCGCGGCGGGTAACTGCATGAACTGTGTTCCAGGTTGCCAGGTAAGTCCCGATGACAAAGAACTTTCCCCAAGCATCGTTGCCTTCCATTGCCAGGAGCACAGCCCCTACGAACAGTGCAATGGTCAGTCCAGCGGACCCCAAATGCAGTGCTATATTAGCCATCTGGAACCTCCTCAGTGCGCGATGACGTACCAAGCTTCGTTCAGCGTTCCCACACACGTTCTATTGCCACGTCAATCTCTGCTTCAGTTTGCTTGATGAGTTGACTCGCCTCGTCAATCACCCGCTGATACCCCTCAATCTCCGCCACCAGCTCCCGCTGCATCTCCGGCGGCGGCAATGGGATTGTGATGTTGCCGATTTCACGGCTAATCCCGCCGATAATGCCCTTGATGTACGGGCGCAAAATCTCCTGGAAGCCGTTACTGCTGATGATTGAGTAAAGGTAATACGGCAGTATGCCGTCCTGCGCCCGGATGATAAAGACGTGCTCATTTACCGCCGCCGGCATATCGTAAGCGAAATACCCGCATTTTCCGGTAGTCGCGCCATCTTTGACCAGCATAGTATCCCCGAGTTGCAGTATGCCTTTTTTCATACCACTGAAATGCGCTTCGGATACGAACTTCATCTTGTCAAAACGAATTGAACCATCCGGCGCAATCTGCTCGCCGCCGATGCTGGGAATGCCCTCGCCGACGGCACCGCCCTTTTGGCGCGAGCCGCTTTCTATCGTTGCGACTTTATTCAACTCAACCATTGGCCATTGTGCAGCAGTCGGCTTATCCTGCTGATACCGCTCCCCTCTCAAGCCATACTCTCCGTCCGCCGCAATCCGCTCCTTGTCCACCACCAGCCCCAGCGTAGGCCGGTAATCGTCCAGCGCTATGCCCTGCCGCACCCGGCGCAGGTATTCGGTCAGCTCGGCCTGGGCGGTGGGCAGGTCGTTGTCCGCAACGGGGCGGCGTTGTGCGCCCAGGTCGTAGCCGTCGCTGGCAATCTTGAAGAAGGCGATGCCGTGCGCGCGCGGCGCCAGGGTCCGGTCCAGTATCAGGATGGAGGTTTTGACGCCGCTGTAGGGCTGGAACACGCCGGCGGGCAGCGACACTACGGCCACCAGATAGTCCGCCACCAGCAGGCGGCGCAGCTGCGTGTGCCCGCGCTGGCTCTGGAAGATGACGCCCTCCGGCACGATGACGCCGGCCCGTCCGCCGGGCGTAAGATGTTCGGCAATATAGTCCACAAACAACACTTCGCTGCGGCGGGATGGCACCGAAAAGCGCTGGTGGGGCCGGATGCCGCCTTTGGGGGACATAAAGGGCGGGTTGGCCATAATCACATCGGCAAAGTCCTGCCAGCGTTCCTCACTGGTCAGGGTGTCATATTCATAGATCTGCGGGTCGGCAAACCCGTGCAGATACATATTGACCAGCGACAGGCGCACCAGATCCGGCGACAGGTCATAGCCGTGCAGGTTGCCGGCCAGCCGCCGCCTTTCGTCGGGCGTCAGGGCAACGGCGCCGTTGGCGTCGGTATTGGCGGCCAGAATATGCTTGTAGGCGGAGATTAGAAAGCCGGCCGTGCCGCAGGCGGGATCCAGAATAGTTTCATCTTTTTTAGGGTCAATAACGGCCACGATAAAGTCAATAATATGGCGGGGCGTGCGGAACTGCCCGGCGTCGCCTTGCGCGTCCAGCGCCGCCAGCAGACTCTCAAAAGCGTCGCCCAGGCTTTCGGAGTCATCGTAGCTGAATTCGTCGATGACCTTGAGAAACTCGCGCAGGGTTTCCGGGTCGCGGTAGGGCAGATAAGCGTTGCTGAAGATGTTGCGGAACAGGGGCGGCAGGCCGGGGTTTTCGGGCATCCGGTAGATGGCCTCGGCGTAGCGGTTGAGCATTTCCTGCCCGCCGAGGCCGGCGCGCAGCAGCTGCGCCCAGCCGTAGTGGGCAAAGTCGCCGGCGAAGAACTTGCGCTGTCCGCCCAGTTCCTCGCTCTGGGCGTCCATATCGTCCATAAACTTGTAGATGAGGGCAATAGTGATTTGCTCCACCTGGCTTTTGGGGTCGGGCACGCGGCCCACCAGAATGTTGCGCGCAGTGTCAATGCGGCGCTTGGTAACGGCGTCCAGCATAGCAACCTCCTAGGCGGCGAACTGGTTCAAGGATATGTAACCCTTAATGTATTCGGGTATGGCGATGCGGTACTGCTCCGGCACCTGGCGCAGTTGCTCCAGGTTGAATTCGGGGTTGGTGGCCAGGTCGGTGAACTCCCGGCGGTCGATGATGTCCCGCATCCGGTTGCTGGCGGCGTAGGATTTGAAGAAGGCGCGCATTGCCGGCAGGCTGGTGGCGGCGTCAACCTCAACCCGGCGGTCGGCGACGAACTTGGCGAACTCCTCATCCAGCAGTTCGTCTTTGGACTTGAACCTGGGTATCAGCTCAAAGACCAGTGACAGTATCTCTTTAATGTCCAAACGGCGGTCGGCGGCGACGGCGCGGCGCAGTTTTTCCAGCGTGTAGTAATCCTCGGGCCGGTTCAGCACTTCCCGGTTCACATAGTCAATCACGCTGTCCCATTGCCCGTCATCCACCGCCCGGGCGATAAAGGCGTCGTTCCGCACAGTATCGGCAAAGCGGTCAAAGAACATCCGGTCAATCCGCATTCCCTGGTAGCCAATCTGCCGCTCGCTGATGGACGCCAGGGCGTCGGCGCCGCGATGGATGTACACGCCGGGCGGCGGATGAGGCCCGCCGGCGTCGTTGCCGTTGCCGTTGTCGCCGCCGCTGCCCTGGCGGGGGAGCGCCAGTGTTTCGTCGTAGTTGAATTCGGTCTCAAAATACTCGCAATTGGCGAAGAAGTCAAAGAGCTTGAAGGCCGTCTTTTCGGCGGTTCCGGTGTCCGCCGGCCGGCTTTCGTCTTGCCGGCTTTCGTCTTGCCGGCCGGAGTTCCGCAGCAGGTCCAGGAAGTTATGGCGCCGGGTGCCGCGCCCCTTGATTTGGATAAAGTCGGTGGGCGAAAAGACGGGCCGGAACAGGCCCAGGTTCAGCAGGTCGGGGCAGTCGTAGCCGGTGGTCATCATTCCTACGGTGACGCACAAGCGCGCCTTGCTGGTGCGATATTCCGGCAGAAAGTTGCCGGCGCCCAGCAGGTTGTTGTTGGCGAACCGGATGGCGAGCTGCTGCGCTTCCGGAACCTGCGAAGTAACCTGCACCGCAAAGTCCGACTGATACTTGCCGGGATACATCAGGTGGGCGATTTCGTTGAATATGTTGGTCAGCCGGGCGGCATGGCTTTGGCTGACGGCAAAGACAACCGACTTGCCGATTTCGCCGCTCACCGGATCCAGCAGGGCGTTTTCCAGAAAGGTCCGGCAGAAGAGACGGTTGGTGTCCGCGGAGAAGAATCGGTTCTCAAAGTCCCGATGTTCGTAGCTTTCCGTGCCCTCAGCTCCGGTTTCCTGGTCGGTGAATGCAACCCGGAAACCCTGTTGGGAGAGCAGCTGCGTAGTGGTGTCGGTGCGGGCGTCCACTACGATGGGGTTGATCAGCACGCCGTCCCGTACGCCGTCCACCAGTGAGTAGCGGAAAGTGGGTTCGCCGCTTTCGCAGCCGAAAGTGCGGTAGGTGTCCAGCAGCAGCCGGCGCTCTTTTGCGCGCGGGTCATCTGCTGCCGCTACTGCCGGCGCGCCGCGCAGGTAGTCGCGGGGCGTTGCGGTCAGCCCCAGCTTGTACCCCACGAAATAGTCAAACACGGCGCGGGCGTTGCCGCTGATGGAACGGTGCGCTTCGTCCGAAATCACCAGGTCAAAATCCGTGGGCGAAAACAGATCCCGGTACTTGTTGTTGAACAGCAGCGACTGGACGGTAGTGACCACGATTTCGGCGCGCCGCCAGTCATCCCGCCGTTCCTTGTAAATCACGGCGGTGAAGTCATTGGCGAGCAGATCGCGAAACACCTTGTCCGCCTGGTTTTCCAGTTCCAGCCGGTCCACCAGGAACAGAACCCGCCGCGCGTTGCCCGTCCGCAGAAACAGTTTGATGACGGCGGCGGCTACCAGCGTTTTGCCGGCGCCGGTAGCCATTTCAAACAGAAAGCGGTCATTGCCGGCGTGGACGGCCCGCTGCAAGGCGTGGACGGCGCGCAGCTGGTAGTCGCGCAGGAAACGCAGCCCGCGCTCCCGGATGAAGCCGGGGCGTTCCGCGGCGTTGCGCCAGGCGGCTTGCGCGGCATAACTGGCGTACTGCGTCAATGCGATATAGTCGTCGTCAACTCTTTCGTCCACCAGCCGCTGCGGGTTGGGCGTAATCCGCCGGTATCGGCCTACCGAGTCGGGCGCCGGAAACGCGGTGATGATGTGGGGGCTGCCGCGTTTCAGATCCCAGAAGTAATGCAGGTTGCCGTTGGATAATATGACGAACCGGCAGTTCAGCGCGCGGGCGTAGCGGCGGGCCTGCTCCTTGCCGGCCAGGGGTTCTATCGCTTCCGACTTGGCTTCCAGTACTACCAACGGGAAGCCGCGGTCGTCCAGCAGCAGGAAGTCGACGAACCCTCTGGGGTTGCCCTCAAAATCGGCGCCCAGTCCGTCCAGGTCGGAGCGGGACAGGGCTGCATTCGGTTCCAGACGGATGTTGGCCGGCCCGTTGTCGTCGTCAAAGAACTTCCAGCCGGCCGCTTTCAGCATCCGGTTGATTTTAATGCGGGCAGTGGCTTCGTTCATCTTGGGCGCCCCTGAAAGGCCAGGCACTGTGCCGATTCTACAACCGCCGGGCCGCCTGTCAACGCTCCCGGGCCCAACTGCCCCGCCTGCTGTGCCGCGCGGCCAAAGCGAAGGGGGTATGCAGTCCTGGCGGCCGTTGAGGGCTGCCAGGGCGCGCCAGTCGCCGGGATCTGCGCTCGCTCAACGACGCCGGCATCGACCTGGTGTGCATTGACCCGCCCTTTGACCGGAATGAGGATTGACGGCCGCAGCGCAAGGCGTGGCTATCCCGTGATATTATTGGTGGGGCAGTGGTCCGGTCAAACTGCCTGTTCCTGTCCCGAGCGATTATGAATGCTGCCGCCGACAACCATCCCGCAACGCCGGCGCCGGCATCCGCCAGCGCCGGTCAGCGCGCCACCGCCCGCGTGCCGGTGGCGCCGGTCGTGTTGCGCTGGGCGATGGCGCGCTCCGGCAAAGACCCGGCGGCGCTGCATCAGCGATTCGTCAAGTTGGACGCCTGGGAACGGGGCGAAACAGCCCCTACCCTCCATCAGCTGGAGGATTTCGCCAGGGCCACTTATGTGCCCGTGGGCTATCTGTTCCTCCCGGAACCGCCGGATGAGGAAATGCCAATCCCCGACCTGCGTACCATTGACGGCCAGGGCGTCGGACATCCCAGCGCCAACCTGCTGGACACCATTTACATCTGCCAGCGGCGGCAGGATTGGTATCGCGAGTATGCGCTGTCCATCGGAGAGGAGCCGCTGGCCTTTATCGGCTCGGCAAGCCTCAACAGCCCGGCCGGGGAGACGGCCGCCAGGATGCGGCAGGATTTGAACCTGGACACCGATAGGTGGCGCCGGCACTCCGGTTGGGAGGAATCCATGCGGGATTTTATTGACCAGGTTGAGGACGCCGGCATACTGGTGATGGTCAGCGGCATTGTGGGCAATAATACCAGACGGAAGCTGGAACCGCAGGAGTTTCGCGGGTTTGCGCTGTGCGACGATCTGGCTCCGCTGGTGTTTATCAACAATGCCGATGCCAGGGCGGCGCAGATGTTCACGCTGGCCCACGAACTGGCGCACTTGTGGCACGGGGTATCGGCTCTCTCCGATGCCAGCCCAAGGCCGGCGCCGGATCGTCGTGTGGAAGCGTGGTGCAACGGCGTGGCGGCAGAACTGCTGCTGCCGCTGGCAGAACTGGAGCAAATCCTGCCACCCGGCAGCAACCCGGTAGATGAAATCCAAAATATCCGGCGTCGTTTTAAGGTTAGCAGTCTGGTCGTCTTGCGCTGTCTTTATGAAGCCGGCCGGCTGTCCGATGACGAATTTGAGCAGGCTTATGATACCGAGCGGCAACGGATTCGGCCCCAGTCAGGCAGTGGTGGCAACTTTTACCCGACACTGATGGCGCGGGTAGGTCGTCGCTTCGCGCTAGCGGTGGTGCGAAACGCTGCCGCCGGCGAAACCCTGTACCGGGACGCTTACGGGCTCCTCGGCATCAAAAAAACGGCCACTTTCAACGAACTGCGCGCGCAGTTAGGATGTTAGCCCGATGGCCTACGTCGTGGACAGCAACGGCTTTATTCAAGCCGACAATCTTTATTACAGCAGGGATTTCTGCCCGGCGTACTGGGATTGGCTACAAGCAGAGGGGCAAGCCGGCCGGGTTATCAGCATAGACCGGGTCTATACCGAAATTCAGGCGAAACAGGATGACCTCGCTCAGTGGGCGTCCCGGCCGGAAGTGCGCGGCCTGTTCCTGCCTTCCGGCGATGCGGCAACGGTGGCAGCTTTCAGGCGTATCGTTGCTTGGGTGCAATCCCGCCAGCGCAATGACGGCAGCCAATTTTACCGCAATGCGGCGCGGAACGATTTCTTTGGCGGCGGGGCGGATCCATACCTCATTGCCTACGCCCTGGCGCAAGGTCATACCGTTGTAACCGTAGAAGGCAACAACCCGGCGAACCGGAGCAAAGCCCTCATTCCGGTCGTTTGCGACGGACTTGATGTAGAATGGGTTTCGATTTTTGATCTGCTGCGTCGCGAACAGGCCCGGTTTGTGCTGGGCTGACGCGCGCGCGCATTGTTCGTCCGCCGCAGCCGCGCTACCGCCCAGGCAGGAGGCCGCCTTATGTTTCTGATGCGTTTTACCGAGCGCGCCTATGTGAACTACACCGAGGAGGATGTCCGCAATTCCCCCAACCAGGCGGTGCGCCTCACCTTCTCCAACGCCAACTTCGACCCCCAGGAAGGGCACATCCTCTACAATATGTACCTGGACGAGTACCAGTACTCGGAGGAAGTGGGCTTTGACGGCCTGATGCTCAACGAGCATCACAACACCCCCACCTGCCTGGGCGCCACGATGAACCTGGAGGCGGCCATCCTGGCGCGCACTACCCAGAAGCCCAAAATCGTCCTGCTGGGCAACCCGCTGCCCATCTTTGACAATCCCATCCGGCTGGCCGAGGAACTGGCGGAGATTGATATGATTTCCGGCGGCCGGCTGGTGTCGGGCTTCGTGCGCGGCACCGGCGTGGAGAGCCTGGCCACCAACACCAACCCTCTGCACAACCGGGAACGGTTTGAGGAAGCCCACGACCTGGTGCTCAAAACCTGGACTACCCCCGGCCCCTTCCGCTGGGAGGGCAACCACTATCACTTCCGCGTGGTCAATCCCTTCCAGACGCCGCTGCAAAAGCCGCACCCGCCCATCTGGATACCCGGCACCGGCAGCCCGGAGACGCTGGTGTGGTGCGCCGAGCGCAACTATCCTTACATTTTCCTGGAAACCGACCCGCAAGGGACGCAGGATATGAAGGCCATCTACGCCGAAACCGCCCGCGAACACGGCTACGAACCGGGGCCGGAAAACTTCGGCTACCTGGTGCGGATTCACGTGCAGGACACCGACGAAAAGGCGTATGATGTGGGCAAGGGGTATATGGTGGGCAACATTGGCGTGGGGCGCATTCCCCTGCCGCGGGATTACGCCTCGCCGGTGGGCTACGGCAGCCGCAGCAACGACCCGCGCTTCCTGCGTCTGCGCGAGCAGATACGCAGCGACCCCTTCCGGGTGGGCGGCCTGGACGGCGCGCAGTACGACGCCATCCTGGACTCGCGGCGCTGGATCATCGGCAGCCCGGATACGGTCATCAGCCAGCTGCGGGAAGTGCTGAGCTTTATGCGCCCCGGCATCCTGGCGGTGTGGACCAACGACGGTGCCATCAGCCACGAGGACACTATGCGCTGCCTGGAGCTGATGGGACAGGAGGTGCTGCCGGCCCTGCGGGAAATCGGCGAGGAACTGGAGCTGACCGACCCGTTCCAAAAGGAAGGCGCTCAGCCGGGAGTAAGCGCCGGCTGACCCCGTTTGCCCGACATATGCAAAGTGGGTCGCGCGAGGCCGGAATGGAAACGCTACCAGCCGGGGCACCGGGGGTTGACGCCGCCGCCGGCGCGCCGCTAGTGTAGCCCCATCGCAGTTTTTTTGATGCGCCTCCGGGCCGGGAGCAGAGGATATATGAGCAGGGCAATGTCCAGCCGGATACGGCCGGCGTTCTGGTGGGCGGCAGTGGTTTTGGTGACGGTTCTGGCGGCGTTGGCCGTCGTGCCGGCAACAGCGGAGGCGCAGGCGGGGCCGCTGGGCAACCCCGCCGGGCTGACGGTGGAGCCCGGCCCCGGCGTGGGCGCGGTTACTCTCGCCTGGACGCCGGCCCCCAACGCCGCTGCGCAGGCGGTGTGGTCGGTGCGCGCCGACGGCTCCGGCAGCCGGTGGCACAACGCCGCCGGCGACGCCAATACCCTCGCCATAGATGGCCTGGAAGCCACCGGCGGGGACAGCGCGGGATGGCGAATAGGCCGGGGCGACTACGGCCAGCCTCATCAGCAGCAGAAGTAGTACCAAAATTCAAAAATAAACCCCAAAATGCCCGCCATCCTTGACGACAGGCATTTTGGGATTTATGATTTCAGCAGTCAATTTCACCAGCGAGAGGAGGGCATCATGGCTATCGGAGCAGCTCGGGTAATGGCCGCCGGCAAGGCTGGCCTGGAAAGCCTGCCGATTTTCGTGGACGAGCTCATGGCGCAGGGTATCCCCCAACTCGCGCCGTGGGCGATTGACCACAGCCAGGACCAGATCGACGAGCTGCGCGCGATGACGTGGGAGCGGGTAAAAGGGAGCTGGCAATCCTTGTTTGGAATCGGCGTATCGGCGCCTGGCATAACCATGGACGCGGATACTGCACCGAACCGTCGCCTGCTCTTGCTGGAAAATCCTCTGGCTGCTGAAGCCACCGAGCTGGCGGACTCGCCGGCGCAGCTCGGCGTGTGGTGCCGCCGGCAGCTGGGCGCAATCTGCCGGGACACCGAAAATATATGGGAACACTACAAGGCCGTGAACGGACTGACAAGCTCTTACCAGCTGGCCGTGGTGATTCCCTACTGCCCGGAGGGACCGACTTCGGGAACCGTCGGTATGTACTTGGGCGCGGCGTTGCGTGAACATTTCAAAAATGAAGGCAAATCCGATGAACTGGTCGTGTGGGGCGTTGAACTCTGTCCGCCGATAGGTTCGGGAGGTTCCGGTGGGATGGACCGGCTGGCGGTTCAGAACGCTTTCCGCGGCTATGTCGCCCGCCAGGAACTGATAGCAGGCGTGCCTCTGTCGGAACAGGAAAACGATACCAAGCGGCACCAGTGCTTTGACATCAACATCGTTTTTGACGGTGGTACGGCTAGGTTGCCCACTGCGTCAGGGCCGGAGGTAATATGGCAGGCTATTGACCGGGCCGCGGCGCAAGTCACTGCCTGCCTGCTCAATGGCGCCGGCGGTGGTGACAAACCTGAGGCCACCGTACAGTTAAAGCAGGGGCAGCGCTGGAACGCTCACTTGGCGCACGTGGTCTCGGAACTGTCTTACGAACACGCCAGCCGCTATCTCACCTACCAGGTGACTTTGCCCTGGCATCGCGACCCGGAAGCTTGGGAAAACGCATCGGTCGTGGTGCGCAAAGACGCTTTGCTGTATCGCATCGACAATGACATCAAACCGCGCCTACAGTACGAACAGAATGCCATCGTCAAGAAACACTTCCAGGATCTGGCGGGGCAAGCTGACAAAATGGCCGGCATTGATATAAAAGGCAAGTGGAATAACCTTCTGACGAGAAATCGAGAAAAGGCACTGGAGGAGCTTAAAGGATTGCTCGAACGGGCTGTGCACGACGACCAACTCAATTACTTGGAAGTCCGCACTGATCCCGAAAGGATTATTGCCCGGAGCGACCTTTTCTGCATCAACCTGGTGCTTCCGGAGGAACAGCGGCATCAAGCGGCACTGATACAGCGGGACAACGGCATACCCGGGCCCATTGCCGACGTACTGGGGGACGCCGGCGTCACAGATGTGCGAGGGCGGCTCACCACACTTTGCCGCGAGGTTCTGACTCGGAAAGACTGTGACCCAGTGGAGGCCGATTCCGAAGCGTTTTATCACGAAGTGATGTCCATATCAGTTGCCGACGGCAGCCGCGACAGCAATAACGGTTTCCGGCCCTCACGCGAGTTCCTGAACTATTTCATCGCCGCTGACCGGCGCGGCGTTCCCGGCGCGTTTTCGGAGCTGTTTTTTGACCTGAACAAGGTCATCCCCCGTCAACAGTCTGGCGATGACAGGCCAACACAGCCGGCGACTCTGATGTGGCGGTTGAGCGACGGGGATTATGATGTGCCAGTGGAGTATAGCATTCTGACGCTGGCGCGCGTCAACAGTGACGACGGTTTCAAAGACATCAGCACCTACCAGGAACTCAAGGAGAATTACGACAAGCTTACCGGCGACCGGGAAGGCTGGCGGGAATACGCCCGTTATTACGGTATAAAGCCGCCACCCGAATTGTTGTCGAATGAAACGCCGCGGTCGCCTGTTGCCGAACCCGGCGTGAATGGCCAGCCGGCCCGCACATTTGTAGCAGGGGGAACCGCATAATGACCGCCGCTATCACACGCCGCTATTGCCGGCTGGCTGCCGCGTTTGCCGGCCTGTTTCTGGCAGCGGTGCTGCTGACGTTGCCGGCGTCGCCTATGCCGCTCAATGCCGCTGGGCCGTTCCAGGCCAACGGCTCCGTGGACATCGCTGACAAGGAATGCTCTTTCTGGCTTGACTACGACCAGGACGGCGAGGGGGACAGCCGGATTGAGACCGACTCCGGCGGCTACGTCAGTCAGGAAACCGCAGTAGTCGGCTCCTGCGAATTCCGGCTCAACACGCCGACCGAATCCACGTTGCTGGTAGCATCGGAACTGATTGGCTGGAACTCTGAAGTGGAGATTACCCGTGAACCCGGCTCCCCCAGAAGGGTAATCCTGCATCCGGGCGACACCGAAATACCGGGTTTGGTAGGCGGTTACCGGGTTATCATCAAACATAATGGCGCAACGCCGCGCAGCGGCAAGAGCCGTTCCGTGGGGGATGGCTATCATCACGATGTGCAAATCCCGTTATCCCTGCGTCTATTGGAAGTCACTGTGACTACCGCCGACGGCACCAGCGACCGCCTTGAGGAAAACATACAATCCGCCAGCAACGCCTACATTGTTGCCCACGGGCGCATTGCCAAAGCGGACGATGATGGTGCCACCCCGGACGCCGTTATCACCTTGGCCAGCGAGCTTCTGGCGGAGGGCTATCCACAAATTGCCGACCGGGTACTTGCGTTGGAGGTGGCACCTGCCGGCGGTGGCGGCGTGAGCCTGTGGATGTGGATTGCCATCATCATCGCCGTTGCAGTCTTGATCGCAGCTATTGTAATACTCTTGGCGGTATTCTCGCGCCGGCAAGGGAGAACCGGGGACAGGGAGGCGGAGGAAACCACGCCTTCTGAGCGACGCAGTCAGATGTAGCCCGGCGGCAACAAACGGCTGGCAAGCCGCCCCTGCGGTCATAGTGGCCAACGGCCTCCCGCCGGGTGTGGACGGCGCGCTGGACGGACGCGCACCAAAGGAAGCCTTGGCGCGGGTCAGAGAGGTTATCGACATCAATCTGACCGACTGCCCCGCCGGTGACCTGCCCACGCTGCCGGCAGCCCGCCCCGGAGGATGATTGCTATGTCCAGTCCCGCCGGCATTGCCGCGCCGCGCGCCGATGCCAAACCCGCCGGCGACGCCGTGGCCGTGGCCCGTTACCGTGCGGAGAGTCGGCGTTCCCTGGCCCAGGTTGACGCCGCGCTGGCCGCGGGCGCATTGGAACAGGCGTCCCAGGCCCTCTGGGACGCCGCCGCCCACGCCGTGCGGGCCGCCGCCGCCCGGCGCGGCTGGCCCGGCGCCGCCCCCGGCGACCTGGGCCAGGTCATCATCCGCCTGATTGAGGACGAGGGCGGTTCCATTGACCTGAACACCAACTTCTTTATCGCCCACAGCTTCGACCGGATTGACCGGGAATGGGAGCTGCCCGTCAGCGCGGATGGCATTCGCCACTGCAAAGGGCCGGTCATAGATCTCCTTCGAATGCTGGAAGGTATGAACTGATGACTACCCAGCGCGCCCCGGAACATTACCGGGAACGCAGCCACCATTTTCTGGTGCTGGTGGACGAACTGCTGGACCAGGGCGAGTTGGAACTGGCTTGCGAATCATTATGGGGAGCGGCGGCATACGCCATTAAAGCTTTGGCAGCCCAAAGGCAATGGCCCCACAATAGCCATATCCTGCTCGAGGCGACTGTTGTACGCCTGGTTAACGATGGCGCCCCGGAACGCCTGACCGGGCAGTACTATATGACGGCCGCTTTTCATCAAGGCTTCTACGGCGACCGTATTTTCAATGCTGCCCACATCCGCTACGCCAAAGAGCCGGTTGCAGACTTCATCGCAACTCTGGAAAGGCTGGCCTGACCGGACAGCCTGTGCCGCAGCATAAAAGCGAATAATCACCCGCCTCTACCGGACCAAGGAGATGATCAACAATGGCAAACTTCACCGAGGAAACGATTTCGGTCGCCGACTGCCGGTTGCAGGTTTATAAAGGCGGCGCCGGCGAGCCACTGCTGGCGCTGCACGGCGCCGGGGGCAACGCCGGCCCGCGCCGCTACGCCCACGCCCTGGCCGAAAAGTTCACCGTCTATCTGCCCTCCCATCCCGGCTACGGCAAGAGCGAGCGCCCGGACTGGGTAGAGACTATGCAGGATCTGGCCTGCTTCTATACCTGGTATCAGGAACAGGAAGGGCTGGAAAACGTGCGCGCCATGGGCTTTTCTATGGGCGGCTGGCTGGCGGCGGAAATGCTGTCTATGACCGGCCACGCTTTCCGCAAGGTGATGCTGGTGGGCGCGGCGGGCATCAAGCCCAAAGAGGGCGAGATTGCCGACATCTTTATCATCAGCCCCCAGCAGGTGCGGGAGCTGGCGTACCACGACCCGGCGCAGGTTCCCGAATGGGACGAGCTGTTCGGCAGCGCCCCCACGCCGGAACAGGCGGAAATGGCGGAACGCGACCGGGAGATGGCCATCCGGCTGACCTGGCGCCCCTATATGCACAACCCGCGCCTGCCGGCCAAACTGGGGCGGGTCGGCATCCCCACGCACATCGTGTGGGGGGAGCGCGACAACCTGGTGCCGGTGGAGTGCGCGGAGCTGTACCGGCAGGCCATCGCCGGGGCGCAGGCCACGGTTATTCCCAACTGCGGCCACTCGCCGCAGATTGAAAAGCCGGACGAGTTCGTGCGGACGGCGCTGGCCTTTTTCTAGGCCGGCGTCGTGCCGGCGCCAAGTCCGTAATGGAGGGCGACGATGACCACGGCAACTGTCGGACAGGAACTGCTGACCGCCGCCGACCTGCTGCGCCTGCACCGCAAAGGCGTCAAGGGCGAACTGGTACGGGGGGAGTTGCGCGAAACTAGGTCATCCGGTGGTGAACACGGCGAAATTGCCGGCGCGCTGCTCGCGGAAATCCGGGCCTATGTCCGGCCGCGCCGTATGGGGCGGGTAAGCGGTTCCGACGCCGGCGTACGCCTGGAGAGAGACCCGGATACGGTGCGGGAACCGGACGTCGTCTATATCGCCGCGGAAAAATTGCCTCTGGATGTGAAGGTTAGGGGATACTATGAAGTCATTCCCGACCTGGTGGCAGAGGTTGTGTCGCCCAACGACCGCCCGCGGGAAGTGGCCGGGCGGGTCGCGATGTGGCACTCCTACGGCGTAGCAATGGTCTGGGCGGTTTATCCGGCGCAGCGAATGGTGGCGGCGCACCCGCTGGGCGGCGCGGCGGTTATACTGGGGGAGGATGATCTGTTGGACGGCGGGGAAGTCATTCCCGGCTTCCAATGTCTGGTGCGGGATATACTTGACCTGTAGCCGGCGCAATGTGACCGTCGTATGCGCTGCGCCCAAAAAGCGCAGCGGTTCCGATACGCTCTTTGCCGGCCGGCGCCGCGCCGATGCCAAACCGGGACTAACGGAGTACGACGATGATAACGGCAACTGTCGGACAGGAACTGCTGACCGCCGCCGACCTGCTGCGCCTGCACCGCAAAGGCGTCAAGGGCGAACTGGTACGGGGGGTTTTACACGAACTTATGTCGACCAGCGGTGAACACAGCGAAGTCGCCGCCGCCCTGGCCGGCGCAATTTGGGCTCACGTCCGCCCCCGCCGGTTGGGGCGGGTGTCAGCTTCCGATGGCGGCGTCCTCCTGGAGCGCGATCCCGACACGGTCAGGGAGATGGATGTCGGCTATTTTTCCGCCGAAACCCTGCCGCTGGACGCCAGAGTGCGCCATAGCTACTACGAAGTCATCCCCGACCTGGTGGTGGAAATTGTGTCGCCCAACCACCGCCCGGGGGAAGTCGCCGACCGGATTGCCATGTGGCACGCCTACGGCGTAGCAATGGTCTGGGCCGTCTATCCGGCGCAGCGTATGGTGGCGGCGCACCCGCTGGGCGGCGCGGCGGTTATACTGGGGGAGGATGATCTGCTGGACGGCGGGGAAGTCATTCCCGGCTTCCAATGTCTGGTGCGGGATATACTTGACCCGTAGCGGGGCGCTCTGCCGCCCAGCAAGGGGACGATGATGAAAATCCGGTCGCTTACCGCCAGAAACTACCGCAGCATACGGGACGCCACCATTGAGCTGGGCGACCTGTCGCTGTTCATCGGCGCCAACGCCACCGGGAAAAGCGCCATCCTGGATGCGCTCCGCCTGCTCAGCGAAGCCGTCCGGGGGCGCGATTTCCGCGGGCCCGTCTATTCGCGTGGCGGCTTTCTGAACCTGGCTTGGAAAGGGGCAGAAGCCGACCGGGTCGATCTCACCGTGACTGTGGAAGGTGAGAGGAACTTTGAGTGGTCGGTAGCTTTGGAGCGGCATGGGCACGACCTTACCGTGGCGGAATCGGTATATGAAACGCCGCGAGGGTCTCCTCGCCTTGAGCTGTTGCGCGCCGAATCCGGCCGTGGTTCATGGTGGTCGGGAGAGGAGGCCGCATCGGTCAAGCTCCTGCAAGGAGCATCCGTTTGCGCTTTGGCCGCAGCTTCTGCTGACGCCTCGTTCCCGGCGCGCCAAGTCGCTGAATTTGTGAGTCAGTGGAGCTTCTTTGACCCCAGCCCCTTCTTGCTACGACGCGACTGGAACCTGCCCAACGCCGTCGGGTTTGACCCCTATGGTCGCAACTTGGGCGAAACGCTGTATAACCTTCGGAATGCACACCCTGAAGTCCTTGACCAGGTTGTAGAAGCGACGCGGTCAATTGTAGGACTTCCTGATGAGATTGAACCTCGCGAAGCGGAGGATCGCTTCTATTTTGTGCAACGCGAACCCGGACTGCAATTCCCGGTCAATCAGATGGGCGTTTCCAGTGGAAGTTTGCGGGTACTAGCGTTGATGACCGCGCTGTACGGGCAACCGGGAACGAAGCTCATCGGCATTGAGGAACCGGAGAACTACATTCACCCTACGGCGCTTGAAGCGCTGGTTGCGCACATTCATTCCGCACGGGAGAGTACGCAGTTTCTGATAACTACCCACTCGTCCCTGTTGCTCAGCTACCTGGACGACCCGGCGGCAGTGAGCGTTGTCAAGCGGGATGACCACCTCGGCGCCATCATCCGGAAGGAACGCGACCCGGAGGGCGTGCGCAAAGGGCTGGAAGCGTCCGGGTTCGGCCTGGGCGAGTACCACGAAACCAAAGGGTTCGGAGGCTAACCGGAATGCTTAAGCGTGTATTGGTCATCGCCTCCGGCAACACGGAACGGCTGGCGCTGCCGCATTTGACCGCGCGCCTGCGGGACTATGGCATCGCCGTAGATGTCAGCATCCCGCCCAAGCATCGCGCGATTACGGCCCGCGAGGCGTACCGCATAATAGAATCGGAGCGGTATAGCTTGCCCGCCCCGGACAAGTATGTAATACTGGTTGACGCCGACGGCAAACTGCCTGAAACTGTTCTGCGACCGATACAATCGGGATTGTCGCAACGACTTGGCGAACACTTTGAAGCCGCCGTTTTGTACGCCTACGCGCAGTGGCATCTGGAAGCCTGGTTTTTTGCCGATGACCGTAACCTGCGGGCATATCTCGGTGGCCGGGCGCTGGGCAGCGTTGACACCACACAACCCGACCGCATCCGAAACCCGAAAGAGCATCTCAAGAACCTGCTTTCCGGCTGCGCCTATGCCGCCCGGATCGCCGGCCAAATCGCATCGGCATTGGAACCTGACACCATCGCCCAACGCAGCCCCAGCTTTGCCGGCTTCCTGTCCGCCGTCCGCAACGGCGCCGGCGATGGCGACGGAAACCGCGCCGGCGCCTGACCCCAGCCCAAAGGAGCCCCAGCCGATGGACGTTTTCTACTTTACCGAAATGCCTTACGCCGAGTTCCCTGAAGCGGAAGCGGAGAAGTATCCCTCAATGCGTCTCACCTTCCCCAACACTTACTTCGACCAGCCCACCGCAACCGGCCTGCTGAACCGCTACCTGGACGAATACCAGTATGCCGAGGAAATGGGCTTTGACGGGCTGATGATTAACGAACACCACAACACGCCGTCGTGTATGGACGTGGAAGTGAACATCACCGGCGGCATTCTGGCGCGCATCACCAGCCGGGCCAAAATCCTGATGCTGGGCAATATGCTGCCCACTTCCGACAACCCCGTGCGGCTGGCCGAGGAAATTGCCCTGCTGGATGTCATCTCCGGCGGGCGCATCATTTCCGGCTTCGTGCGCGGCATCGGCATTGAGTCCTGGGCCAACAACACCAACCCGATCCACAACCGGGAGCGGTTCGAGGAATGCCACGACCTGGTGGTCAAGACCTGGACCACGCCGGGGCCATTCCGCTGGGAAGGCACCCACTACCACTACCGGGCAGTGAACCCGTGGATGCTGCCCGTGCAGAAACCCCATCCGCCGGTGTGGGTGCCGGGCACCGGCAGCCCGAAGACGGTGGAATGGACGGCGCGCCATCGCTACACCTACGCCGCCTTTCTGACGCCGCTGGAGGTGGCGAAAAACCTGTTCGCCCGCTACCGGGAACACGCCGCCGCCGACGGCTGGGAACCGGGGCCGGAGCAGTTCGCCTTTATGATTTGCTGCCATGTCAACGACACCGACGCCAAAGCGCAGGAAGCAGGCCGGGCGTTCCTGTGGCGGATGAACTACCCGCTGCGGGGGCCGCGGGAATACTGGTCGCCGCCGGGCTATGCCTCCCGCGCCGGCGCCGCGGCCGTAGCCGCGCGCCGGCCCACGCCGTTGCACGAACTGTCCTATGCGGAATTGCAGCAGCGGTATCACCTGGTGGTGGGCAGCCCGGACACCGTCATCAAAAAGCTGCGCCACATCCGGGACGAGCTGGGCGTAGGTTCCCTGCTGCTGGAGGCCCAGGGCGGGCAATTGTCGCACGCCGACACAATGCGCTCCATTGAGCTGTTCGGCAAAGAGGTAATACCGGCGCTTAAGGAGTAACGGCGGCGACGGCGACACAATTGCGGCGCCCGCCGGAGGTTCTGAACACAGTTATACGGCGCCATGCAGGTTGGCGACGCCGTCGAGGAAAACGGCAAAGCTGCGCGAGCGATTGCCATTGCGGGTCAGGTGGTTGGCCATCAAGCGCGCGCCGCTGCTTTTCCCAAAGCCTGGAACCAGTCTTCGGAGCTCGCGCGAGGGTTTGGCGATGACATCCGGGTCGCGGTAGCGGGCGCGGTTTCCGATACCGCGCAACCCGTCGTTGCCAAAAGCAGCGGCCAAAGCGTCCGGGTCGCCAATGTACCAGGATTCCAGTTCCTGGCAAACGATTCGTATCAGGACATCGTCCCTGTAGCCCGCTTGGCAAAGCTGGCGGAGGTTTTCCTTGCGCTCCAGACAATCGCCTCCGTCGTTGTCCCGCACGATAACGAAGCGGTCTCCAGGGTTGCCCCAGCCCCGTAGCTTGCGCGGGATACTGCGTTCCAGGTCGGTTTTGCCCCGGTGGGGGATACACAGGAAATCGAGGTTCGGAAAGACCCGGGGCAACAAGCCTTCCAGCAAGTCTTTCATTGATGGTTCCTCAAGCAGGAATACCAGTCTGCTCATGGCAGTTCCGCATCAAGCAGCCCATGCGTCCAAAGGACGCCGGGCAGATCTCCTTCTTGAACCAGACGGCGCAAGGTTTCGGATTCCGACACGCGGCGCGCCGTGCTGAAGCCGTTCTGTTTGGTCAGCCGGAAGATTTCGTCCAGCTCGACGCCATTCAAAAAATCCGGGGAGTGGGTAGATACGAACACCTGCCCGCCGCGCCGGGCATAGTCCCGAAACTCCTCGGCCAATTCCATCAAAAGCTCCGGGTAAAGCTGATTTTCCGGCTCCTCAACCGCCAGCAACGGATGCGGCCTGGGGTCGTAAAGTAGCATCAGATAGGCAAACATCTTGATGGTGCCATCCGATACGTAGCGGGCGATGAACGGGTCTTTGAAACTGCCGTCCTGAAAACTCAATACCAGCCTGCCGTCGAGGGTGGGCCGGGCTTCAACCTGGCGCACTCCCGGCACACGCCGGCTCATTGCCGCTAACGCCTGGTCAAAACGCTCGCGGTGGTTTTCATAAAGATATTGGGCAACCAACGCTACATTGTCGCCGCGCGTGTTGAGATGCTCGGCGTACCCGGCGTCCGCGCTGGGACGGGCTTCGGCGATGTGAAAGTCGGAGATATACCAGCTTTCAATCAAACTGCGGAACTCGGAAACCACACGAAAACCCCGAAACTGCCCCAGGCCCTTGATTGCCAGGATGCTGGGGTCGTCCAAAGTGTAATCCTCCCGTTGCTCTACCGCCCCGCCTTCCCCATAGGCCGCCTCATTGGTGATTGCCCTGCCGGCGCCTTGACTGAAATCCACAAACCGCCACGGGCGGCCGCGCTGCCCGCGCCGATAGCTGAGAACTTCGCGCTCTACTACCGCACGGCGCGCCTGCTCGCCCACCGCCAGTTGGTAGGTGACCAACCGTCCGCCGCTTTCCCGAAACTTGACCGTTATCTCGAACGGGCCATCAGCATCGCGACTGACCAGTTCCCGGAATCCCCCGCGCTTGGTCACTGCGCTGGCGACGTTGTCGGCCAGGGCGTCCTTGAGAAACTTGAACACGTCGAACAGCGTGGACTTGCCGGAACCGTTGGCTCCCACCACCACCGCCATGCGCGGCAGGTTGCTCAATGCGACATTGCGAAAGAGACGGTAGTTCTTGATCTCAATGCCCTCAATTTGCATAGCGCTCGGCATGGCGACACTCCCGGCGCCCCGTTAACTGGCCGCGTCCGCGCTTCTTCGCGCCTTATGCCGGATGGCGGAGCAAGGCTGCCGTACGTCGTTAGAACGGACAGTCAATCCCCAGCTCCCCGCAGGTGTCGTGGAACCATTCCACCACCTCCTGGTGCAAGGGGATGCCCTCCACCCGCCGGATGGCCTCCATCTCCGCCTCCGGCTGCCCCGCCACCAGCACCCGCTCCTCCCCCGGCGCCGGACGCGTGCTTTTCATCATCCGCAGCCATTCGTCCATCTGGTCCTTGAAATGCTCCGGGTCGTCAAACCCGGCCACATTGTACGCCGCCACATAGTGGCCGAAGTTGGGCCGGCCGGGAACCGCCCCATAGCCGAAGCCCGTGAGTACGCCGGCCAGGATGTCCACCATGCAGGACAGCCCGTAGCCCTTGTGGGAACCCAGCTCGCGGGTGCTGCCCAGCGTCAGTAGCGTGTAGTTGTCCGGCGGATCGGCCTCCTCCATTATCGGGTTGCCCTCGGCGTCCGCCAGCCAGCCCGGCTCCAGCCGGACGCCCAGCCGCCGCGCGATGCCCACCTTGTTGCCCGCCACGGCGCTGGTGGCCGCGTCAAACACAAAGGGCGCCTCGTGCCGCGCCGGCGCCGCAATGGCAATAGGATTCGTCCCCAGACGCGGCTCCGCCCCGAAAGTCGGCACCACCGACGGCGGGCAACTGGTCATACAGACGCCAATCATATCGTGTTCCAGGGCCATCATCGCATGGTAGGATGCCATCCCCAGATGCCGCGCGTTGCCGATGGTGACCATGCCCACGCCCACTTCGCCCGCCTTGCGGATGGCGATTTCCATCGCCTTGGGCGTGGTGATGATGCCCAGCCCCCGGTCGGAGTCAATGCTGGCGGTGCCGGGAGTTTCCCGGACAATCCGCAGCTCGGGCTTCGGGTTGATCTGCCCGGCCGTGTAGCCGCTGACATAGCTGCGCAGCATATTGGAAACGCCGTGCGAATCCACGCCCCGCAGGTCGGCCAGAACCAGCACATCGGCGCCCAGCCGGGCATCCTCCGGCGGCACGCCCATTTTCTCAAACACGGCGGCCACGGTGGACTTCAGCGCGTCCCCCGAAACCATCGTCGCCTCGTCCAGACTCACGCGAAACTTGGGTAACACAACATACCTCCGGCGCGGCCTGTCGTCAGCAAGATGGCGCCCGGGCCACAGGGTCAGAATAATGTAGTCAGCGCGCAGGTACAGTATAGCGCCGGATCGTCCGCCGTCAAGCCGCTGAGACTGCGCCGGGCTTTCCAGCCGCCTATGCCCTTATGCCCCCGCCAAGGGCCTACCCCTCAAAATAGCCTTCCGCCCGGAACAGCTCCGCCAGCCGGCCCACGCCCTCCGTGATCTCCGCCGGCGTGTTGTGGCTGTAAGCCAGCCGCAGGCAGTTGTTGCGCTGCCGGTCG
Organism: Dehalococcoidia bacterium; assembly: GCA_965203195.1. Lineage (GTDB taxonomy): Bacteria > Chloroflexota > Dehalococcoidia > Lucifugimonadales > UBA3495 > Bin87. Next base: position 696,521 of record OZ241860.1, read on the forward strand.
GCGCGGAACACCCCGCCGGGGTTGTACTTGACCTCCCGCGCCACCGCTTTCGGCAGCAGCTTCCAGGTATCCGCTCCCTCCGGCAGCCGCACGAACGCCAGCATCCCGCCCGCCGGCTGCGTCCATTCGCAAAAGGCCGGAAAGTCCCGCGCCAGCGCCCCCAGCATCGCATCCCGCCGCGCCTGCAACGCCTGCCGCACCGCCTCAATATGCGCCGCTTCGTGTTCCCGCAGGTATTCGTACACCAGCATTGTCGCCAGATGGCTTACTCCCCGGCGGGGCATATTCCCGGCGCCCGCCGGCGGCAGCGCCGCCCGCGCCCCCGCCGGCAGCGTCCCGAAACCTACCCGCAGCCCGCAGCCCAGCAGCTTGGTGAACGACGATACATAGAACACATCGTCCCCGGCGCTGATGCCGGCGAAAGACGGCGGCAGCGGCGCGCCGTCAATCCGAAAATCGGCGTAAGAATCGTTCTCCAGCACCGGAACCCCGTAGCGCTGGGCCACCGCCAGCAGTTCCCGCCGCCGCGTCTCCGGCGTCGTGAAGCCCAGCGGATTCTGGTACACCGGAATCAGCCAGACGAACTTCGCCCGCCGTCCGTTGCGTTCCAGCGTCGCCAGGGCGTCATCCAGCGCCGCCGGCGTCATCCCGTCATCGTCCCCGGCGATGTGAATGGGTTCCGCGCCCCGTTCCAGCATCATCCGCAGGCTGCCCATATAGGTGAATTCCTCCACCAGGATGGCGTCGCCGGGGTTGATAAACGCTTCCAGCAGGATGCTGATGGCGCCGCCGGCCCCGTCGGAGATGAACACATCGGCCGGATCGGCGTCAAAACCCCGGTTGGCGGACAGCCTTTGCGCCACCAGTTCCCGCAGCCCGGTATGGCCGCCCGGCGGCGGGTAGCCGGCTAAAGCGTTGGGGCCGCCCGACTCCAGCCCGGCGCCCACCGCCGCCAGGTACGCCTTAAAGTCGATTACCTCCGGCACCGCATTGGTGATGGAAAACAGATACTTGGCCGACGCATCCGCCCCGGCGGGCATCGCTACCGCGCGGGGCATATTGCGGGAAAACAGCGCCGCATAGTCCACCATAAAGCAGCCCTCCCCAGGCAGGATCAAAATCGGCGCCGGCAACCGTGCCGCATTGCGCCACGCTGCGCCGCGCCACAGCCCGGCAAACTGCCCGCCGTCGCCGGCGCCCCATATGGCGGCACAGCATAAAGCAAGCGCCGGCCCGGTGTCTATGCTCCGACCTAACCGGGTAGCGTTTCCAATCGGGTGATTTTGATATTTACCCGTCGTTCCGGCGCCAGCCGGCATCTGGGCGTTTCCAGTGAACTTCGGCTTGCCCCGGAGCGACGCGCTGATAGCTGAACCGCTTGAAAAGAAGCGCTACCCGCCGGCCAGCCCAAACGCGCCCCTTTGTCCTCCGGCAGCATTGCCGCCGGAGGGCATTCCATTTTCCGGCGCCCACAGCCCGCTACCGGCAGCCCCCAATCACCGGCAACCCCCAATCCGATGAAAGCGCAGCGGCGTATTCCGGCGTATAATGCCCCTTGCCCCGGTGTCCGGCCCTATCGGTGTTGGCCCTTTGCCGGCGCCGTTATCGGCAACCCAACCGGGACCAGCCCCCATACCAGCGGGATTAGCCCCCATACCAAATTGAGGAAGCGTTATGCGCCGGCTTGCCCACCACATCAGCCACTCCGCCCGCCGCGCCTGGCCCGACCGTCCGGCCCGCCGGCCCGGAATGACCGGATTTGCGGGCGTTGTGGTAGCCGCTGCGCTGGTCGCCGTTCTCCTGCTCTTGGGCGGCGGTGGCGCCACCGCCACGGCGGTGACCACCGACCACTACCGCCCGGCCGCCGCAGCCCCTGCCTTGCCCATTCCCCAAATGCCGACGCCCTGCGAAAGTCTGAACGCCAACCAGGGCGGCGATACCACGCCGGGCGATACCTTTAACCTCACCCTGCAATTCACGCCGGCGGGCTGCGCCCCGGACGCCGACGGCAGCCTGGCCGGCGAAATCACCATCACTCTGCACCACGACATTGGGCTGCCCGCCGGCTTCAACAAGGATAGCATTCGCTTCAGCGCCGGCCAGCGCTTCAACCTCCAGTACGCCGACATTACCCGCAGCGACGAAGCCAACGAACCCCACGAAATCGTCCTGCCCGGTTGCGCCGGTTGGCGTGCCATCGGCGCCAGCGACCCGGGCGCCTGCGCCAGTGTGGGCTTCCCGGTAAGCGTCGCCCTGCGCGGCCTGCGCCTGCCCGCCAAACCCGCCACCGAAGGCGACGGATACCAGGTAACCATACAATGGGATAACGGGCGGCAATTCACGGATACCATAAACGTCGACGCCGCCCTGGAGGTTGTCGGGGATGACGAATTCAGCTACGGCGAAACCGCACAGTTCCGGGGTTCCGGGTTCACCGATGGCCTTACCGTCAACCTCTACATCCAGCAAGGTACCAGCTCCGTAGCCTGCAACAACCGCACCGGCAACTGGAACAGCGCCGACCTGGCCACCGTTGACGCCGGCAACCGCTTTACCCTGGCTGTGGACATCGCCACCGCCCTGTTCCCCAGGTCGGGCAAATACCAGATCTGCGCCGTTGACGGCGCCGGCGTGCACAGCGGAACCTCCATTGACATTGAAATCAAAGCCGGCCTGGCCGTGGTAGGCGCCGGCGAAGTCCGCCCCGGCGGCGAGATTTCCCTGCGTATCAGCGGCGGCAGCAACCTGGTGGTTGATAGCGTATTCGTCGGCGGGCAACGGCTGGACAACCGGCAGTGGCGACTATCCGGCAGCAGCCTCACTGTCACCCTGCCGCCTAGGGTGGCCGGCGTCGTCTCCGTCCGCGTCGAGTTCCGAACCGGCGCCTCCGCCCAGGCCAGTGTCACGATCAAAGACGCCGAGCTGTCGGTAAGCGGCCTCGCCGCGACGGGCGCCGGCCTGGGCCAAAGCCTGTTCGTCTCCGCCGACAACCTGTCCGGCGATATGGTCTGCATGGTCAGTCTGGGCGGTGTCAGCTTGGCCTTTCTGGACGGCGACCGGATTTACGACACCGGCGATTGCCCCCAGGTCCACCGGGGACGCTTCAACGCCCCGGTAGCGGTCACCGACCGCAACGGGCGCATCACCGCCGACCTGATTAACAAGTTCCTGACCAGCGATGGCGCCGAAAACCTGGAAATCGTCGACAGCGAAGGCGTAAAAGCCAAAGCGGAGGTCAAAATCGCCCAGCCCTCGGTGTCCCTGGACAAGGTCGACGGCGCTATCACCGCCGGCGCCACTATCACCATCCGGGGCCGCCACTTCCCGCCCCAGCGGGGTTATTACAACAGCCCGCGCGTCGTGCTGGCAGTCAATGGCCGCACGGCGTGCAACATCTACAGCGAAAGCAGTCAATGGACTTGCCCCTACAAAGTTTCCTCCCGCCTGGAGCCTGGGCAGCGCATCAATGTAAGCGTCTCCATTGATGGGCACCCCCTACCCAGCCTCACTTCAGACCTCAAAATTGAGGTGGAACCGCCGGGCATCACCGCCAGCCTCAAATCCCTGCGCATCGGCGAGCCTTTCCAAGTTGTGGTAACCGGGTTGAAACGGTTTATTCACGGCTACACGGTTGAGCTCCCCAACGGGCCCAATCTGCGGTTTGACGGCGAAAGCGCCTTCCTCTCCGACGGCGCCGGGCGGTTCACCGGCGAAACCGTCATCCCCGAGGATTTCCACGAGGAGGAAACTCGCAACGGGGAGCGCCTCCTCACTATGTACGTGCGCGATGCTGATGACAAGCGAACCGGCGCCTTCGCGGTCGTAACCCTATTGCCCGATCCCGTGCCGACGCCCACGCCCGTTCCCACCGCAACGCCCGTTCCCACGCCCACACCCACGCCGACGCCCGTGCCTACGCCCACGCCGGTTCCTACCGCAACGCCGCTGCCTACCCCCACCCCGACGCCCACGCCGGTGCCCACCGCAACGCCGCTGCCTACCCCCACGCCGGTTCCTGCCGACACCCCGGCGCCGCCCACCGCCACGCCCACGCCGCTGCCCACTATTGACGGCGCCAGCATTGAGGCCACCATCACCGCCGCGGTTCAGGGCGAAACGGTGGTGCGCGACCGGCCCACCGGCGCAGCCCCGGACGACGGCGGGAACAACTATCTGGCGATCGCTCTGATTGCCCTGGGCGCGCTGGCCGCCCTGGGCGCGGCCATCCTGGTAGTGGCGCTGCTGCTACGACGCCGGAGGCCGGGTCAGGGTGCAACATAGACGGATTGACGCCCCGCACAGAAATCCCGGCGGGGTGCCCCGCCCGCCTGTTGCCGTAGCCGCCGCCCGAAGGCAGCGGGCCGGATGAACCGAGCCGGGGAAACCGGAACCCGGCCGCCTGCGGTCAGGCGTCCTTATTGTTGGTCAGGCTGGTCAGAAACTCGCTGTTGGTGCGGGTGCGCGCCAGCCGTTCCAGGACGCGCTTGGTGGCATCCCCCATATTGGCCTGGTCGCTGCCCGAAGCCAGCGTCACCATCCGGCGCAGCAGCCAGATCTGCGGCACGGCGTCGGCATCGTAAAGCAGCTCCTCCCGCCGGGTGCCGCTGCGCACCACATCAATGGCCGGGAAATAACGCTGGTCGGCCAGCCGCCGGTCCAGATGCAGCTCCATATTGCCGGTGCCTTTGAACTCTTCGTAAATCACTTCGTCCATCCGGCTGCCCGTGTCCAGCAGGCAGGTGGCGATGATGGTCAGGGAGCCGCCCTCCTCCAGATTGCGCGCCGCGCCGATGAACCGCTTGGCGGGGTACAGGGCCGCCGGGTCAATGCCGCCGGACATTGTGCGCCCCGAGGTGGGCAGCGCCAGGTTATAGGCCCGCGTCAGCCGGGTAATGCTGTCCAGCAGGATGACCACATCAAGCCCGGTCTCGGTCATCCGCTTGGCCCGTTCCACGGCCAGCTCCGCCACGCGGCACTGCTCCTCAACGGATTCGTCAAAGGTGGAGGCGAACACATCGCCTTTCACGGCGCGGCGCATCTCCGTGACTTCCTCCGGCCGCTCGCCGATCAGCACTACCATCAGCAGCAACTCGGGCCAATTTTCGGTGATGGCGGCGGCAATCTGCCGCAGGACGGTGGTCTTGCCCGCTTTGGGCGGCGACACCACCAGCCCCCGCTGCCCCAGCCCGATGGGGGCAAAGAGGTCAATCATCCGCGAGGGCAACCCGCCCTGCGGGTGTTCCAGCGCAATATGCTCGTTGGGGAAAATGGGCGTCAGCGACTCGAAAATGCGCCGCGCGCCGGGTTTCTGCTCCTCCGGATCCAGCAGGTTGATCTCGGTCGGGCGTACCAGTTCGTAGTCGTACCGGCGCTGCCGGTCTTTGGGCGGACGCACCAGGCCGGTGATGGTGTCCCCGGTCTTGAGGTTATGGCGCCGGATTTGCGCCTGCTCCACATAGGCGTCCCCGGCAATGGGCGGGTACTGCAAGGAGCGCATCAGCCCATGCCCGGCGTCCATCACTTCCAGCACGCCCGTGGCCTTCAGCCGGTTCCGGCTGGCGGCGGCCAGGCGCACTTTGTTGAGCAGAAGTTCCCGGTTGCCGTCCGCCGGCGCGTCGTCGGTGCGGGCGCCAACTTCAGGGGCCAGCTCCAGCAGCCCCGCAACGGACATCGTGGACAACTCGGCAATGTCCACCGGCTGTCCTTCCGGGGCGTCCGGGATGGCCGGGGGCGGAAGCCCGTCGGCCAATCCGGGCGGAGCTTTGCCGTTGGGCGCCCCGGGCGGACGGCGGCGGGGACGGCGGGTAGGCGGGGCCGTTGCGGCCGGTCGCGCGCGGACCATAGTGTCAGCCTCCGGATGCTTGCTGCCAGTCTTTGAGGAATTGGGCTAAACCGGCGTCGGTGAGCGGGTGTTTAATCATCTGCGTCAGTACCCCGTAGGGGATGGTGGCAATGTCGGCGCCCGCCGCGGCGGCCGCCACGCAGTGGCGCGCCCCGCGGATGCTGGCCGCCATCACCATCGTTTCAATCTCCTGGGCGCGGTACACGGCCACAATGTCCCGCACCAGAGCCATTCCGTCCTGCCCGATGTCGTCCAGACGGCCCACGAAGGGGCTAACCACAGCGCTGCCCGCGTTGGCGCCCAGCAGGGCCTGGTTGACGGAAAACACCAGTGTCTGGTTGATTTTGATGCCATCCCGCGCCAGCGCGCTGATGGCCTTGAATCCCTCGGCGGTGCTGGGTATTTTGACCCAGGGGTTGGGAATCCACTCGGCAATGTCCCGGCCCTCGGCAATCATCCCGGCGGCGTCGGTACTGACTACTTCCACGGAGATGGGGCCGTCAATGAGGTCCGCGATCTCCTGCACGGCGGCGCGGTAGCCGGCGGCCCCCCCGATGCCCTCTTTGGCGGCCAGGGACGGGTTGGTGGTAATGCCGGAAATGACGCCCAGCTCGGCGCCCTGCCGGATTTCGTCAATGTTGGCGGTGTCCAGAAAAAGTTTCACAAGTATCCTGCTCCTGGCGTCAAAATCAGGCGGTGAATGACCACCAGCCGGGGCGATGCAGAGGCAGCTGCCGGCCCTCCCGGATGGTGCGCTGCGCCTGCCCAATCAGGGCCTGGAACAGCGGATGCGGACGGTTGGGGCGGGACCGGAATTCCGGGTGGAACTGCACGCCCACCATAAAGGGATGGTCGGGGATTTCGGCGGCTTCCACCAGCGCCCCGTCGGGGGACAAGCCGCTCATCATCATACCGGACGCTACCAGCTTCTTCCGGTAGCGGTTGTTGACTTCGTAGCGGTGGCGATGGCGCTCCATCACCTGGGGCGCGGCGTAGGCCCCGGCGGCGCGCGTGCCGCCCTGGGGAACGCAGGGATACTGCCCCAGCCGCATCGTGCCGCCCAGGTCGGTGACGCCGATTTGCCCATTCATTATATCAATAACCGGGTGTTCACAGTCGGGATCCAGTTCGGACGAATTGGCGCGCTTGAGGCCGGCGACATCCCGCGCCCAGTCAATCACCATCACCTGCATCCCCAGGCAAAGGCCCAGATAAGGCACGCCCTTGTCGCGGGCGTAGCGGCTGGTGTCCACCATGCCCTCCACGCCGCGCGGCCCGAAACCGCCGGGAACCACAATGCCGCTGACATCCTTCAGGTAAGCGTCCGGGCCGTCGCGTTCCACCGCTTCCGAGTGCACCCAGCGCACTTCGGCGCGCAGGCCGCAGGCGGCGGCGGCGTGGCGCAAAGCTTCCCGCACCGACATATAGGAATCGGGGTATTCCACATACTTGCCCACCACGGCAATGGACACCGTATCCCGGGCGGAATTCATCCGCTCCACCAGCGTCCGCCATTCCCCCAGCTCGCACTGCCCGTCCAGCCCCAGCGCCTGCGAAAGGATGCGCCCCATGCCGAACTGTTCCATTATCAGCGGCACTTCATAGACGTTGCCCACGGTGGGCATCGGGAACACGGCTTCCGTTTCCACATCGCAGAACAGGGAAAGCTTTTCCTGTATGGGGCGGGTCACTTCGCTGTCGCTGCGGCAGATGAGGGCGTCGGGCTGGATGCCGATGCTGCGCAGCTCCTTGACGCTGTGCTGGGTAGGCTTGGTTTTGAGTTCCTCCGATGCGGATATGTACGGCAGCAGGGTCAAGTGCACATAAAAAACATTGTTGCGCCCGACCAGGTTGCGCATCTGGCGGATGGCCTCCAGAAAGGGCAGCCCTTCAATGTCGCCCACGGTGCCGCCCACTTCCACCACCACCACATCGGCGCCGGATTTGGCGGCCAGCCCCACCAGCCGGTCTTTGATTTCGTTGGTAAGGTGCGGCACGGTCTGGATGGTGCCGCCGAGGAAATCCCCGCGCCGTTCCCGGGTAATCAGCCCCACATAGGCTTGCCCGGCGGTGACATTGCTGTCGCGAGTCAGTTCCACATCAATGAACCGCTCGTAGTGGCCCAGGTCAAGGTCGGTTTCGCCGCCGTCGCAGGTTACGAAAACCTCCCCATGCTGGTAGGGAGACATCGTGCCGGGGTCCACATTCAGATAAGGGTCCAGCTTGACCACGGTGACGGCAAGGCCCTGGCTTTTCAGGATGCGCCCGATAGACGCAACGCAGATGCCCTTGCCGATGGAGCTGACCACGCCCCCGGTTACGAATATGTACTTGGCAGCCATAGGCGCTTGTTTATAGTGGGCAGTGAGTAATGGGTTACGACGATGCCGGCCGGTTGGAATACCCGCCCTCCGGCGCGTTGGGGCCGGCCGTGCCACAACAACAGCCGTACCGTAACGACATCACAAGTGCGGTTTGCGGCGCCTTGCCGGGCAGCATTGCGGCGGGGCCAATTTCCAGACGGGGCGATTTCCAGGCGGGGCCAATTTCCACAGGACGCGCATTCCGCCCCTCGCCGCACTGCACTATACCAGCCTCTGATGGCGCCGCATTATAAGCGGTAGCATTTTACTATGTCAAACGTAGTCGTCGCCCGCGCGTAGCCACTTTCAGAATGACGCCGGCGGCTTGCCCCGCCGCCCGCCTATCGCTACCATACCATCAAACCCGGGCCCCAATCCCCCGCAGCGCCAACAGCCCACCCAGCCCCGGCAGGAGACAATTATGCCCGGCCAGCCCACCGGCGGACTCCACGAACAAAACGCCAACACCATCATCGCCCAGTGGCTGAACAACACCGGGCGCCAGTGGCACGCCCTCGGGGAGCGCACGCGCACCATCATCGGCAGCAACGACCGCCCCGACATCGTCATCGCCGAGGGCGGACGGATGCCGGTCATCGTGGAATGCGAGTACGACGACAAGCCCAGCCCGGCCGTCGCCGACGCCCAAAAGCGGCTGGGCAAAACGCTGGTGAACGAAACCCGGCCCTTCACCGAAATCATCGCCGTGGGCATCGCCGCCGCTTGCAAGCACGACAGCGAGGCACAGTTCCGCCAACGGCTGGACGACAACGAGCCCATCCTGACCGTCCAACTGGTTTCCCAGGCCGGCGACAACACGGTCAAGGTCTGGCCCAACCGGCCCCTGCCGGCCACTCCCAACGACCTGGCCGCCTACTGCGAATACGCGCAGGTGCCGCAGTCGGTCATTGACCAGGAAAGCGCCAGCGTGGCCCGGCAGATTGACGCCGCCGGCCAGAAACTGCTGGACGGCATTGCGCTAACCAGCGCCGCCGGCGCCACCCTGGCCGCCCTGCGCCAGCTCACCGGCTGCGACCACGACGCATCGGCCACCCGCACCGCCGCCGCCATCTGGCTCATCGCCATTGACCTGCAAAACGACCTGGCCCAGTACAGCGCCGACCTGCGCGCCCGCAACCTGAAAGCCACCGGCGAACTGAAAGACACCGCCCTGCTCAACCGCCTGACCCGCGACGACCTGCTGGCCCAATGGCGCATCATCGCCGTCGTCAACTACCTGCCCGTCATTGAGCTGGCCATCGACACCCTGTCCGCCGGCGCTATGGGCGACGGCTTGTCCGATGTGCTGGAACATCTGCACGCCCTCAGCGTCCAGCTCAACGCCCTGCACGCCAAGCACATCTACAACTTCGCCGGCGAACTCTGGCAGCGCATTGTCCCCGACCGGGAGGAACGCGCCGCCCACTACACCCAGCCCGAAATCGCCGAGCTGCTGTCGGCATTAGCCGCCGACCGCTTTGCCGGCCGGACGGCGCCACAGCTGGCCGAACTGAAAATTATGGACGCCGCCAGCGGCACCGGCACCCTGATCGGCGCCGGCGAGCGCGCCCTCCGCCGCCAGTACCTGGCCCGGGGCGGCAACGAGCCCGGCCTGCACAAGTCCCGTATGGAAAGCCACATCTACGCTATGGACGTGAACGGCATCGCCGGCACGCTGACCGCCAAGCGGCTGACCGATCTGCGCGTGGAGCAGGACTACGCCAGCAGCAACATCGTAGTCATCACCGACCCGGCGGGCTCCCTGACACTGCTGGACCCTACCGTCACCGGCGTGTCCAATGTATTGGGCTACCGCAACGCCACGCCTACGAAAGGCATCGGCGGCGAACTGGGCCACATCCATGTGCCACTCGGCGGCATCCACTGGTCGCTGATGAACCCGCCCTACAACCGTCCCCGCCGGGGACGGCAACAGGCTACCAAAGGCTTGGAGCGCCCTCGCGCCGCCGCCCGAAAATACCAGTACCTGATGTCTAACGGGCAAGCCGGCCTGGCCAGCGACTTCGGCAATTTGAGCAACATCCGGCTGGCGCCCGGCGGCGTGTACTCGCACGTCCTGCCGCTTACCGCCGCCCACTCGGGCAGTTGGAAAGCCTGGCGCGCCGAACTGGAAAAGGACTTCCAGGACATCGTGGTCATCGCCAATGTGTCCACCGCCGAACTGCAAAGCATGAGCGCCGATACCGGGATGAGCGAAATGCTGGCCGTCGCCACCAAGCGCGACCGGCGTCCGGCCCGGTGGCAGCCTACGGAAATCCTGTGCGTCAACCTGTCCGCCGCGCCCGCCACGCTGGCGGAAGGCTACGCCATGGCGCGGGAAATCGCCGCCATACCAGACTCCGGTCAGCAGGGAATGTTATCCTGTGGCAACTATACCCGGTTTCGGCAGGAAAGCGCCGGGCTGCCCTGGGGCGCCGTGGGCAGCAGCAATAACGCATTGACGATGGTTATGGCCGCCCTGCTGGATGGCAAGGCATTTGACCCGACAACCCTGGCCACGCGCCAACTGGCTTTGCCTATGGCAACATTGGGCGACATTGCCGGGGCCGGCCCGACGCATCACAGCATCGGGCATCCCAAAGGAGCCGCCGACCCGATTGGCGCGTTTGAGTGGACTCCTCTAAACGAACTGCCGGTCGCGCCGCCCCAGCAATCAATGTGGGCGGCGGATGCCAAAGAACAAACCGCCATCCTTGCCAAACCTACTCACGGGGGGCAGATAGTGCGGTTCGAGCTGGCGCAGCAAATGGTAACCTGTCGCAGCCGGTTCCATTTGAACCGTAACATCAGCTGGACTTCACAGGCATTGTCCCTAGCGCATACCCGCGCTCCGGCGCACGGCGGCTCGGCCTGGAATGCGCTGCAAGGCGGGGATGCATCGGCCAACAAGGCCGCGGCGCTGTTCCTGAACAGTGTTTTGGGATGTCTGGTACTCAATGCCTACGCCAAATCAGGGCAACGGGGGCCGCGGGCCCGGTTGCAGGTCAAAGGCATTCCCGGCCTGCCCTGCCCGGCGTTCCACGCCGATACCCCCGAGGCGGAACACGCCCGCGCGCTGGCCGACCAGCATTTCCAGGAGCTGTCGGAACTGCCCTTGCAACCCTTCGCCTACTGCTTCCAGGACGCCAACCGCCACCGCATCGACAGCGTAGTGGCCGAAATGCTGGGCCTGGATCCCGCAGACCCGGCGGTGCCGGAGATGCTGGCCTACTGGCGCGCCCTCTTTGCCGCCGAGCCCAATGTCAACGGCCGCCAGCGCAAAATCGTCGCCGCCTTGGCCGAATACCGGGGGCAGTAGATCCCAGTTCAATCTGTGCAACCGCATCCTGCACGCCAGCCGCACACCGCCAACAGCAGACCGGCGCGAAGGCAACGCCGTATCGGTTGCAGAAATCCCGTATAGATGCGATAATATCGGCAACAAGGGATGGAATGCCCCAAGCTTTGAACAACCCTAATTCGGCGTCAATGGATTGCGCCAGCCACGGGCCAGCGAGGGCGCCAGTCCATTTGAATAACCCTAAGGGATGTGAAGTCCTTGACAACGGTACGCGCGCCGTGTAGTATCCGCCCAAGCCCAAAAACGGCAAGGGCAATGGCGAGCAATCACAACAACCGGAGGTAGCTACCATGGTTACGGCTCAGGACAGCGGTACTACGCACGCGATGCATACTTACTTTCGTATGATGCCGGCATTGTCCCTTGACATCGCGTGGGAGCCGGGCATTGGTGAGCAGGAATTCACGCTCCAGCCGGAAGAAGTCGACGGGAATTTCACGCCGGCCAAATTCGGCTTTGACCTTGTCGATGATGCCACTGCGTTGGACAAGATGCTGCATCTTGACCCGGACACCCGCTTTGACCGCTTGGCCGCCAACGGTTTTGAACCGTGTGATCTGGACAACGTTGCCTTGCTATCGGAGGAGTGGATCAACAACCCGGCGCGCGCGCGTATGCATCAATTGGCCACGGAACACGTCATCGCCGCCGGCGATATTGCGCCCTTGCTAGATGCGTGGCTCTTCGGCAACAAGATGCAGCAGATGAAGCGGATGAATCATCTGCTGACTCAGTATAACTTTCCGAACTGGAAGCTGGCCTTCTGTTTCGCCTTTTGCGATGCTTACCAACTCGCTTACGCCGCCTACCGGGTAGCGGAAATTGACCAGCGCCGGAATTCACAGGCCCCCATTGACTGGTCGCTTTATGCCGACCAAGACCGGATTGCCGAGGATGTCCGTCTGGCCGACGCAGGGTTTGACGAGGAGGTAGCGCGATGGCCTGCATACTGAGGGGGCAAATCCGTTGGTGTGACTTTGGGTCAAGCAAGGGCACCGAATTGTCAAACTACCGGTGCGCTTTAGTACTCAGCAGCGATGACTTCAATCACGCTAACAGGATAGCGGTGACGACTCCGACCACTCGCACGCCGCAGCCAAAACGCCATAGCCGCCGGTACGTCCATATCTCCAGTGCCGGCAATTGGGCATCATTGCTTCAGATTAAGACGGTTGGCAACGAACGACTAGGATCCGTTGAGGGCTACGCCACCGACGCGGAGATGGACGATGCTCGGCACAAAATCGCGGAATGGCTATACTTTGCCGGCAGCGATGCCGCAAATGAATTGACTCCAGGCAGTATATGGACGGCCAACGTCCCGGGTCTCACAAGCGGCGTTGAGCAGAGGTACGCGTTGGTTTTGCACTATAACCACCGCAACGGAATGGCAGTGGTTGCCCTTGCTGAAAACCGCGCGCATCCTGCTACATTTCCTTACCGCATACCTGTTGCCGCTGAAGTGGGCCGGGTTCCCGGGTTTGTCCGCGCCCATCAGTTGCGCTCAATATCAACGCACGAGCGTCAGCTGACTGATTATACAGGAGCGATCCGCCATCAGGATTTGGAAGCAGTCCGAGATGCTATTATCAGATTGATCAGCTAGAGCCAACGGGCCTGGCAACGGTTGGCGGCTCGACGCAACCGTCATACACTGCCCGGAGGACAAAACGAGCGAACGGCAACATCAGGCAGAGCTGCCGCGTTGACGCCGGTTTGTCCTTTCGTCTTTTGTTGTACGCCGAAACGCCGCGGCTGGCGCAACGCGAACCCGGCGGAACCCAAACCTGCCTGGCGCAGCCATCATCCGATCCCGGTTCCCTCGCCCGCTGTGCCGGCAATGCGCCACTCCGCAGTGACCGGCGGCGGACATTGCGGCGTTTCTGCGCTATGATGGCGGCATCCCCAATCCTCCCCCGCCAGCGCAGCATCCCTGAACGAGGCGTTACCCACTATGACCACTCCCGCCGCCGCTTCCGCCCCCGCCGCCCCCTCTGCCTTTCCGGACGCCGCCGCCCGGCGCGCCGCCCTGCCGCCCCTGGACGGCGCGGTGACCCTGCCCGGCCTGCATCGCGATGTCCAGGTCTGGCGCGACGCCTGGGGCATCCCCCACGCGCGGGCGGCCGACGAACACGACGCCTGGTTCGCCCAGGGCTTCGTCACCGCCCAGGACCGCCTCTCGGCCATGGAATACGACCGCCGCCGCGCCGTGGGACGCTGGGCTGAAGTCGCCGGCAAAACCGCCCTCGGCCCCGACCGGCAAATGCGCCGCCTCCGCCTGGAGGACGCCGCCCGCGCCGACTACGAAGCCGCCGGCCCCCGCGCCCGCGCGATGCTGGACGCCTACGCCGCCGGCGTCAACGCCTTCATCGGCAGCGACGCCCCCCGGCCCGTTGAGTACGCCATCGCCGGCATCGTTCCCGAAGCCTGGCAGCCCTGGCACAGCCTGGCCATCTACAAAGTGCGGCACATCTTTATGGGCGTCTTTGAGGGCAAGGCCTGGCGCGCCCGGCTGGTCCGCGCCCTGGGCGCCGAACGCGCCGCCGCCCTGTTCCCGTCCTACCCGGCGGGGCAGCCCGTTATCATCCCCGCCGGCGCGGATTACGACGGCCCGGTTGACCTGGGTCTGCGGCAGATGCTGGAACGCGCCGCCGACCTGAACCTGATAGGCGAAACCGACAGCGGTTCCAACTCGTGGGTCATCAGCGGGGAACACACCGCTACGGGCCGCCCCATCCTGGCCGGCGACAGCCACCGCGGGCTGGATGTTCCCGGCGTCTATTATCAAAACCATATCGCCTGCGACCGCTTTGATGTCATTGGCGTATCTTTCGCCGGCGTTCCGGGTTTCCCTCATTTCGGACATAACGGACGGGTGGCGTGGAGTGTTACCCACACCAACGGCGATTACCAGGATTTGTACATTGAGCGGTTCAATGACGCCGACCCCTCTCTCTACCAGTGGCAGGGCGACTGGCGCCACGCCGAGGTGCGGGATGAAGTCATCAAAGTGCGCGGCGGCGAGGATGTTGCGCTACGCACCTGGGCCACGCATCACGGCCCCGTTGTCGCCGGCGAGCCGCCGGCCGGCGCCGCCCTCGCCCTGCGCTACTCGGCCGCCGACGGCGGCGACCCGTGGCCGGACATCCTGCCGGCAATGCTGGAAGCGGACAGCGTCGTCCAGCTGGCCGATGCGATGCAGGGTTGGGTTGACCCGGTGAACAACCTGCTGATGGCCGACATTCACGGCAACATCGGCTACCAGTGCCGGGGCGAAATCCCCCGCCGGCCCGGCGACGCCCCCGCGCCGCTGCCTGTGCCGGGCTGGAACGGGCAGCACGAGTGGCAGGGCAGCATCCCCTTCGCCGAAATGCCCCGTAGCGTCAACCCGCCGCAGGGCTGCATCGTAACTGCCAACAACCGCCCCGTGGGCGCCGATTATCCCTACTACATCGGCATGGATTTCGCCCCCGGCTACCGAGCCATGCGGATTGCCGACCGCATCCGTAGTCTGCCCAACCCGGCGGCCAACGATATGGGACGCATCCATGCCGAGCGGGTATCCCTGCCGGCACAAACCTGGCTCGCTGCCCTATCCGGCCTGCCCGCGCCCGGCGACCCGGCCGTGGCCACCGCGCTGGCGCGGCTGCAAAACTGGACGGGCATAATGGACGCCGGCGCCGTCGCGCCCACCATTTACAGCGCAATGCGCGACGCCCTGCTTTGGCGTCTGCTGGAGCATAACCTGGGCCACGACCTGGCGGCGCTGACCTGGCAGCCCGTGGACCGGGGACGGGGTATGTTCCTCAACCGCTTTCGCAATCTGATCACGGACGCCATCGCCGCCAACGATACCGCCCTGCTGCCGGCCGGCGCCGACTGGCCGGCCGTACTGGCCGAAGCATTGTCGGAGGCGGTGCGGACGCTAACCGCCAAACTGGGCGGGGACGCCGGCCAGTGGCGCTGGGATCAAGCGCACCGGGCGCGCCCCAAACACCCGCTGTCTCTGGCGATGCCGGAGCTGGCAGAAGCGCTGGATCCGCCGGAAATCGCCTACGGCGGCGACGGGGACACGCCACTGGCGGGCTCCTACGCGCCGGCCGATCTGGCCACAGTAGGCAGCCTGTCGGTGTTCCGCTACGCCTACGACACGGCGGATTGGGAACGCTCCCTGTGGGCCGTGCCCCTGGGCGCGTCGGGCCATCCCGGCAGCCCTCACTACGCCGACCAGTCGGCAATGTGGCGCCAGGCGCGTATGGCACCGATGCCCTATGACTGGGGCCGCATTGCGGCGGCGGCGGAAACGGCGCAGACGTTGCGCGCCGGTTAGCGCAATGGTATAATCAGGATGCGGCGTCACATTGCCGTCGCGCCCCGGCGCGACGACCACCGTTGAGGAGCCAGCAAGATGGCAAGCATATCAATTTCGGTCAGCAGGCACACCCGGCTGCGCGTGCTGGCTACCTCAATTCCGATAATTTTGTCCATCGGGATAACGCTGGCTGTGATGCTGGGCATCCCGACAATCTATGACGCGCTGCGCTTGGCGTTGCAGGTTGGCGGCACAACTTTCGTGTGGTTCGTACTGGCGCCGGCGTCGCTGATGGCGCTGGTCAGCACGGTTCTGGCCGCAAGGGCTTTGTGGCGCGCCAGCGATACACTGGTCGATCCGCGGGACGGATAGCCAAATACCGGAGCGCTTGCGATGACTTCCCAAGACTGGGAGCGGATGGGGTGGATCTGGGTTGTCGGGCTGGCCGTATTGGGCATTGCCATACTGGTCGCTCCGACAATCGATACCTTTCCCACTGACTGGGTTAAGCCCGGTCAGGGCACTGCGCTACTGCTCATCGCAGCCAGCATTCTGTTTGCCGCCGTATTTCCGGCTTTGGCAACGGGCCGAAGCAGACTGATTTCCATTGCCAGCGCGCTAACCGCCTTATTCGGATACGCCGGAACAATAGTCATCCTCGCTGGCGAGAATACCTTGCTGCTGGCAATCGTAGTCGCCTATACGATTTACCTGGCGCTGACGGCTTACTTTATAGTTTCGATTTTCCGACTGATCGGATACATCATTGCCCGTCTGCGCTGAGGGATGGCTTTATGCCTCCCGCAAGTGTGGCGCCACCCGCTCCGCAAACAGCTCCAGGTTGGCGATGCCGTCCGCCAGCGGCATACCCGGCCACATCATTCGGAAACACCCGTGGGACATCCCCAACTCCCGGTAGCGGGTCAGTTCCTCTACCACCTCATCCGGGCTGCCGATGACGAAGCGGTCGCGCGCCAGATCAGCAAAAGGTTCCCTGAAGTTCTCCTCGCCGGGCAACGCCTTGTCCTGCCCCCACTGGGCATAGGCTTCGTACTTGCCGCCCAGATAGGGGGCGGCGCTGGCGAAAGCTGCCTCGTGGGTGCGCCCCACGAACACCTCCCGTCCGATGGGCAGGCGTTCCGGCGCGCCCGAACCGGCGGCGCCGGCGGCTTCGTGGTACATCTCCACCTGCTGGCTGATGGTGTCAAACCTGGCGTGGGGGTTGACATACCAGGTGTAGCCCAGCCGGGCGGCGCGGGTGATAGCGGCGTCGCTGTTGGCGGCCACCCACACCGGCGGGTGCGGTTGCTGCACCGGACGCAGCATCAGCCGGGCGTCCCGCAGCCGGAAATACTGCCCGTCGTAATTGACCCTTTCGCCCGACCACAGCAGCCGCATCGCTTCCAGGCATTCCAGGTAGCGTCCGACCCGCGTGCGGCGCGGCGCTCCGAAGTTGTCGTACTCCTCATCCCGGTAGCCCAGGGCGGCAGAGAGGATAAAATTGCCCCCGGTGATGACATCCATCGTCGCCACGCGTTCCGCCAGGTCAACGGGATGGTGCAATGGCACCAGTAGCGTTGCCACCAACCCCATCCCCCGCGCTTCGGCGGCGATGCGCGCCAGCAGCGGCATCGTTTGCAGTTGCTGGTAAGGGTCGGTGAGGTAATGCTGGCCCTGATAGACCAGGTCAAAGCCCAAGTCGCGGGCCGCGCCGACATAAGCGCAGATGTCGGCGAAAGCCTGCTGCATATCGGCGCCAGCCGGCTGCTGGGCGATGGCGGAAAGGGAAACTCCGAATTTCATTGGTAGCGCCTCAAAGTTGCGGGTGTATTCCGTGGGGTTGCATTCCACGGCGTCAGCCGACCGGATAGCCGGTCGGCCGGATGATTAGCCGGCCAAATGACTGCCCAGCAGGTTGATGGCGGCCTGCGTAGCGCCGTGTTTGGTGGCGTCCCGGTCGCCGCCGACGCGGATTTCAATGGCGGCATCGTCCCCGTCTTTCACCGACAGTCCAATCCAGAAAGTTCCGATGGGCAGCCCGCTGCGCCCCGGCGCCGGCCCGGTTACGCCGGTAGTGGACAGGGCGTAATCCGTCCCCGTCAGTTCCCGCACGCCCCGGGCCATGGCGATAGCCATCTCCCGGCTGACGCTGCCGGCCGTTTCGTAAAGTTCGTCCGGCACGCCGAGGATTTTCTCCTTCAGGCCGCCGGTGTAGGCGATGACGCCGCCCGGGAAAAAGCGGGACGCCCCCGGAATCCTACCCAGGGTGTAACCCAGCAGGCCGTTGGTGCACGCCTCGGCCACGGACACCGTTTGCCCCCGCGCCAGCAGAATATCGGCTACCTGTTGCACTTCCACAATCGCGCCTCCTGTTTCCGGCCGGATTGGCGCCGGCTAGACGTCCAGCATCTTGTCGGGCGTCATCAGTTCCATAAACTCAATGCGGTTGCTTTCCACCAGCGGGCGGATTTGCGCGCCCATTGCCAGGGCGTCCGGCGGCAGTTGGTGGCCGCCCCGCATCGGGGACATCAGCGCCTCGTCCGTCCATTCCAGCACGACCACATCCGTTTCGCCGGGGACGGTAGCGCCGTTGAAATAGACCTTGAACTCGCTGCGCTGGCCGGCGTCGTGATAAATCTGCGCCTGCTTCTGCAACAGACTGGCGACGCGGCGGGCCTCGCCTGGCTTGGTCTTGAAAATGCGCCTCACTACATACATTCGGGTTCCTCCTTTTCCGGTTCGGGTTGGTCAGGCCGGTTCGGATGCGCCGTTGCCGTTGGCGTGTCCGTTGCGGCGTTCCAGCATATTGAGCAGCCGGTTGTTCATTTCCAGGTTCTGCGCCATCAGGTTAGCCAGCAGCTGCTGGTTCTGCGCCCGTTCCTGCTCCCGCTGCGTCTGTTCCCGTTCGCGCAGGGCCTGTTCCTGCTCCCACCGGGCGCGCTCCTCGGCGCGTTCCTGCTCCCACCGGGCCTGCTCCTCCTCACGACGGGCGCGCTCCTCGGCGCGTTCCTGCTCCCGCTGCGTCCATTCCTGTTCCCGCAGGGCCTGGTGGAATTCCCGTTCCTCGCGCATACCCGCCAGCGCGCGCTCCAGCCGGGCATCGCTGGCCGCGGCGGCTTTCTGCAAATCCGCCTCCCGCTTCCGCCGCTCCTCCCGTAGCTCCTTCGATTCCTCAAAGCGGAAAAACATATCGCCCGCTCCTATGATGGCGAAAATCCCCATAACGGCCGCCGTATGCCCCAGGCAAGCCGAATAGACATCAGGCAGATCCCGGCCCGCATCAGTGTAGATGCGGATGGTAGCATACAGCGTTCCCGCCACTGCGAACAGCATCAGCGCAAAGTACGCCGCGCCGAGCCTGGTAAAGCGCAATCGCATTGTGATTATACTCCCGTTGGCGCGCTTTTGGACGCCCTCGAGGCGCCGATCCGCCGGCGGCACGCGCCGCGCCGCCAGCTACCCCATTCTACCAGACCAGCAGCCCGGCCACGCACGCCGTCATCATCTCTGAATGCCCACGCTGCCAAAGTTGGCGAAACCGCATTCGTCCGCGTGCTCAACGCCGCGCCGGAACCGGGAACATTCCGTCTTTCTTTCCGGTTTGGGGTAGTCAGGCCGGTTCGGATGCGCCGTTGGCGTTGGCGTGTCCGTTGCGGCGTTCCAGCATATTGAGCAGCCGGTTGTTCATTTCCAGGTTCTGCGCCATCAGGTTAGCCAGCAACTGCTGGTTCTGCGCCCGTTCCTGCTCCCGCTGCGTTTGTTCTCGCTCGCGCAGGGCCTGTTCCTGCTCCCAACGGGCGCGTTCCTCGGCGCGTTCCTGGTCGCGCCGGATTTGCTCCTGCTCCCACCGGGACTGTTCCTCGGCGCGTTCTTGCTCCCACCGGGCGCGCTCATCCTCACGACGGATGCGCTCCTCGGCGCGTTCTTGCTCCCGCTGCGCCTGGTGGAACTCCCGTTCCTCGCGCATACCCGCCAGCGCACGCTCCAGCCGGGCATCGCTGGCCGCGGCGGCTTTCTGCAAATCCGCCTCCCGATTCCGCCGCTCCTCCTGTAGCTCCTTCGATTCCTCAAAGCGGAAAAACATATCGCCCGCTCCTATGATGGCGAAAATCCCCATGACGGCCGCCGTATGCCCCAGGCAAGCCGAATAGACATCAGGCAGATCCCGGCCCGCATCGGTGTAGATGCGGATGGTAGCATACAGCGTTCCCGCCACTGCGAACAGCATCAGCGCAAAGTACGCCGCGCCGAGCCTGGTAAAGCGCAATCGCATTGTGATTATACTCCCGTTGGCGCGCTTTTGGACGCCCTCGAGGCGCCGATCCGCCGGCGGGACACGCCGCGCCAACGCTATTCTACCAGACCAGCAGCCCGGCCACGCACGCCGTCATCATCTCTGAATGCCTACGCTGCCAAAATTGGCAAAACCGCATTCGTCTGCGTGCTCAACGCCGCGCCGGAACCGGAGGCATTCCGTCTTTCTTTCCGGTTTGGGGTAGTCAGGCCGGTTCGGATGCGCCATTGCCGTTGGCGTGTCCGTTGCGGCGTTCCAGCATATTGAGCAGCCGGTTGTTCATTTCCAGGTTCCGCTGCGGGCAGTGTCGTCGCATGGCCGGCAGCATGACGCTGCGGGGCGATGAAATGCGCCACCAGCGGTTTTCCAAAAAAACCGTGACGCCGCCATCAGCCTGGCCGCGCCGGGATTGAGCTACGCCCGCGCCGGAAACTGGGTGGGCTGCGTCAAGAGTACGGTCTGTAAGTGGCTGCGGAGGCGCCTTTGACGGCGCCGGAGTTGCCGCCGGACGGAACGCTGGAACTGGACGGCCTGTGGACGCGAACCTGCCGGGGGCGTACCGAACCGAAGGTAATCCGCGCTGTTGGGGAGGCGGCCTTGGGGTCTTTTGGCGCTTGGGCCGAAGTGTGATTGACCGGGCCTGGCAGTTGGGGGCGCAGCGTCCAGAGCATTTGGTCAGCGATGGGGATGTAGCCATCGCGGCGAGGATTGAGCTGGTCTATGGCGGGGATACGCCATACCAGTTGTGCGCGTTTCACCCGTTGCGGGAGTACCGGCGGAACATTGGGGTAGCGGGGTTTGCGGCGGCGTGGCGGCTGTTGGACGTGGGCAGTCTGGCGGAAGGTCGGGAATGGGCGCGGCGGATTATGCGCTTGACGGATGGGGTAGCGCGTTACTGGTGCGAGAAAGCGTTGTCCAAAGGGCTGCGCCATCTGGCGACGGGGCAGGTGGCGCGTCGGACGACGTCGCGTTTGGAGCGGCGCAATCGGGATTTGCGGCGGCGGGAGAAGTTGGGGACGGTGTGGACGGAACACAACCTGCTGGCGCTGCTGCAAAAGCAGGGGCTGCTCAACCAAACCACCTAAAACGAAACGCTACCCAGGGCCTGGCGGGATGTGACACAATCGGCCGGGATTGTGTAGAATAAGGAGGGCAATGTAATCGCAAGCAGACGGCAATTGCGGAAGGGAACCGGAAAACGCCGCCGCATCGTTTTCCGGCCATCCGCGAGGAGGGTCGGATGCCGGTTCGCAATCTGACGAATTTTCTGGTTCATCTTTTCGGGGACGATGACGACCTACAGGAGATGTACCTGTCGGCAAGGCACGACCATTGCCTGTTCTGCCACGAACCCATCAGCGACACGGCGGCCTATGTGCAGTACCGCGTCTGCCCCTACTGCCGCTTTCACTACACGCTGTCGGCGCGGGAGCGGATTGAGCTGCTGGCCGACCGGCGCAGTTTCCGGGAGCAGAACCGTTATGTTCGCTCGGTGTCGCCGCTGACGTTTTCCAGCCGCAGCCGGCGGCGGAACGGCGCCGGGGCCGCCGCCGGCGGAAGGGCGCCGTCGGAGTACGATGAGCAGCTGGCGGAAAGCCAGGATCGCACCGGGCTGACCGAAGCCGCCGTCACCGGCATTTGCAAGATTGACGGGCGGAGTCTGATGCTGGTAGTGCTGGACTACGGCTTTATGGGCGGCAGCATGAGCAGCATTGTGGGCGAAAAGGTGGCGCTGGCCTTTGAGCTGGCGGCGCGGCGCAGCCTGCCGGTGGTGGCGCTGGTCACCGGGGGCGGGGCGCGCACGCAGGAAGGCGTGCTGTCGCTGATGCAGATGGCGAAAACGGTGGCGGCGGTCAACCGCCTGCGGGCGGCGTCCGCGCCTTTTATCGCCGTGCTCGCCAATCCGTCCACCGGGCAGGCTTACGCCAGTTTCGCCAACCTGGCGGACATCATCATCGCGGAACCCGGTTCCGTGGTCGGGCTTTCGCCCATCCGCACGATGATTGAGGCCAGCGGACGGCCGCCGCCGCCGGACGCGCACACCGCCGAGCATCACCTGCGCCGGGGGCTGCTGGACAATGTGGTGGACCGGGAACGGCTGCGGCAGCGCATCAGCCGGCTGCTGCGGCTGCTGGTGACGCCGGAGAGCATCCGGTTGAGCCGCCGGGCCGTGTCCCGGCTGGCGGCGCCGGCGGTGGAGGATACGGAAACCTGGGAATCGCTGGAAGCGGCTACCCACGAGGAACGGCCCGATGCGCTCTACTATATCCGGCACATTCTGGATGAGTTTTTTGAGATTTGCGGCGACCGGGTGTCCGGCGATGACCGCACCGTAGTGGGCGGAATTGGCTTGCTGCGGGGGCATCCGGTGGCGGCCATCGGGCAGCAGCGCCGCCACGCCCGGGACGGGGAGGGCGGACGCTATCACAGCCACCCGGAGGGTTTGCGGAAAGCGCAGCGGGTCATCGCCCTGGCCACCCGTTTCAATCTGCCATTGGTTACGCTGATCGATTCCCAGGGCGCTGATCCGCGGCTGGAGTCGGAGGAGCAGGGCGTGGGCAACGCCATTGCGGGCAGCCTGTCGCTGATGCTGGACGCGGGCACGCCGCTGGCGGCGGTGGTCATCGGCGAAGCGGGGAATGAAGCGGCGCTGGCGTTGAGTTTGTCCGACCGCATTCTGATGCAGCAGTACGCCATTTATTCGCCCATATCGCTGCATCACACCGTGGGCGGCCCCGCGCGGGAGCGGTATCTGACGCGGGAGGCGGCGGAGGCGCTGATGCTTACGGCCCGGGATTGCCAGGAGCTGGGCATTGTGGATCAGGTGGTGCCGGAACCTCCCGGCGGGGCGCACAATGACCCGCGCCAGGCGGCGGCCAGCCTGGAGTATGCCATCTACAAGCATCTGGCGGAGACCAGCCGCATATCCACCGGCAAGCTGGTGAAGCAGCGTTACCGCAAGTTCCGGCAGATGGGCGAGGTGAATCCCTTTGCCCAGGAAGCCATTCAGCAGGAAGTGGCGGCCCTGCTGCGTCTGCATCTGGCGGCAACACCGGCGGAAACGGCGCCGGCCCTGCCACCGCCGCAAGCGGGGAACCGGGATGCTGGCGAAGCGCCGGAGTTTCCGCCGGAGTTGCCGGAGGTTGAGGAAGGATGGGAACGGCGGGTATCGTAGCGGAACGGCGGGCGGATAGTACCGGACGGATAGTGCCGGACGATGTTGCCGGGCTTCGTCCGGCGCGCCCGGCGCAATGTCCTTGCGCTGTCGCCGGGCATGGCGCCGGGGCATAATGGGCGCCGGGCATAATAGTGGTAAAATAGCGCCGCCAAACCGGCAGTTCCGACACCGACACCGCACCGACCGCGGCCGCACAGCGCAGGATGCCAACTATGTCCACCAGCAAGCAGGAATGGCAGGATTCTACCCTGGCGCGGGTTACGCAGCGTTTCGGCGAGCGCCGGCAGTCGTTTCAAACCGACTCCGGTCTCGCGCTGGACGCCGTGTATGCCCCGGATGATGACGCCGGCTATGACTATGACGGCGGCAGCGGCAGTGGCGGCGACATAGCGGCGGCGCGGGATTACCACGACGCCATTGGGTATCCCGGCGAGTTTCCCTATACCAGGGGCGTGCAGCCGAATATGTACCGGGGGCGGGTCTGGACGATGCGGCAGTACGCCGGCTACGCCACCGCCGCCGCCACTAACGAAAGGTATCGCTACCTGCTGGCGAATGGGCAGACGGGTCTTTCCGTGGCCTTTGACCTGCCCACGCAGATTGGTTACGACAGCGACCACCCGCTGGCGGAGGGGGAAGTGGGCAAGGTGGGCGTTCCGGTCTGTTCCCTGGCGGATATGGAAACGCTGTTTGAGGGCATACCGCTGGACCGGGTCAGCACTTCAATGACCATTAACGCGACGGCATCGGCGCTGCTGTGTCTGTACATTGCGGCGGGCCGGAAGCAGGGCGTGGCGCCGGCGCAGTTGAGCGGCACCTTGCAGAACGACATTCTGAAGGAGTACATCGCGCGGGGAACTTACGCCTACCCGCCGCGCCCGTCGATGCGGCTGGTGGTGGATGTGTTCCGGTACTGCGCCGAGAATGTGCCGCGCTGGAATACCATCAGCATCAGCGGGTACCATATGCGGGAAGCGGGGGCGACGGCGACGCAGGAGCTGGCGTTCACCTTCGCCAACGCCATTGCGTATGTGCAGGCGGCGGTGGCCGCCGGGCTGGCGGTGGACGATTTCGCGCCGCGGCTGTCGTTCTTTTTTGTGGCGCAGAACAACCTGTTTGAGGAGATCGCCAAGTTTCGGGCGGCGCGGCGCATCTGGGCGCGGATTATGCGGGACCGATTTGGCGCCCGGAATCCCCGCTCAATGATGCTGCGTTTTCATACGCAGACCGCCGGCGTGACGCTGACGGCGCAGCAGCCGGACAACAATGTCATCCGCAGCGCGGTGCAGGCGCTGGCGGCGGTGCTGGGCGGGGCGCAGTCGCTTCATGTCAATTCGCGGGACGAGGCGTTGAGCCTGCCCACCGAGGAATCGGCGCAGCTGTCCCTGCGGACGCAGCAGATACTGGCTCACGAGAGCGGCGTGGCGGATGTGGTCGATCCCCTGGGCGGCTCCTGGTATGTGGAAAATCTGACCGACCGGCTGGAGGCGGCCACGCTGGAATATATCCGCCGCATTGATGACCTGGGGGGCGCGGTGGCCGCCATTGAGGAGGGCTTTCAGGTGCGGGAGATTGGCGACGCCGCCTTCCGGCACCAGCGGGAGGTTGACGCGGGCGAGCGGGTAGTGGTGGGGGTGAACGAATATGTTACGGAGACGCCGCCGGTGGCCGGGCTGCCGCGGGTGGATGCCGCCGCGGCTGCCGAGCAGGTGGCGCGGCTGCAAAAGCTGCGCCGGGAACGGAACAATGAGGCGGCGCAGAACAGCCTGGGCCGGCTGGCCGATGCGGCCCGCAGCCCGGACGACAACACCATACCGCCGATGATGGAGTGCGTGGAGCAGTACGCTACCCTGGGGGAAATCTGCGCCGTGCTGCGGCGGGAGTTCGGGGAGTACGAACCTTCGTCCGGCCTGTAATCATCGGGCCTGTAGTCATCCGGCCGGCAACTATCCGGCCGGCAACCATCGGGCCTGTAACCATCGGGCCTGTAACCATCGGGCCTGTAACCATCGGGCCTGTAACCATCGGGCCTGTAACCATCGGGCCTGTAACCATCGGGCCTGTAACCATCGGGCCTGTAACCATCGGGCCTGTAACCATCGGGCCTGTAACCATCGGGCCTGTAACCATCGGGCCTGTAACCATCGGGCCTGTAACCATCGGGCCTGTAACCATCGGGCCTGTAACCATCGGGCCTGTAACCATCGGGCCTGTAACCATCGGGCCTGTAGTCATCCGGCCGGCAACTATCCGGCCGGCAACCATCCGGGGGGCGGGCATCTTGCCGGCAACCGCGCGGCGGTCAGCCGGCCGGGCGGCCCACGCGCACGGAAATCACATCCACGCCGTGGTACTGCTGATGCCGCACCGACAGGGCGTAGCTGCGCAGCAGACGCAGGGACAGTTCTTCCTCGTCGGGGGTTTGGGTGTCGTACTGCTGTAGCTGGCGGATGCGGTCCTCGATGTTTTCCTCGTTGCCGCTGCCGATAAACTCCAGGTCGGCAATCTGTCCGTCGCTGGAGGCGACGACCACTAGCCGTCGCTCCTCCGCCGCCTCGGCTTCCGGGTCGGTTTGATCGTCATCATCATCCGGCAGGGCAAAGGAGTTCAGATCCAGTGGCGCCAGGGTGAGCAGGGTTTCCTCGGCGACGGCGCTGAGGCGGTCTTTCATGGCGTCGTCCCAGCCGCGGCGGTTGGCGAAGCGGGTCAGGAATGCGGTCAGTTCCGGCAGGGTGTCGATATGCAGGCGGGACTGGAAGCGCATACTGCGGGGGCCGGTCAGTTCTACATAGAGGATCATTGCGATGGCGGCGAAACCGCCGGTGGTGACGCCGCTTTTGAGCAGGTTGCCCCACACCGGGCCCAGGTCGGGTAGGCCAAAGAGGCCGAACTGGAAGGCGGCGCCGAGCCAGAAGCAGACGCCGGCCACGACCACTTTCTGCCGGTTGGGTTCGGTCTGGATGACGGTGCGGGCGCCGTCCACGAACAGGGTTCCGGTTACCACGACGAGATAGCCGGCCATCACCGGACCGGGGATGGCGCTGAGCAGGCCGGAAACTTTGGGCAGGAAGGCCAGGATGATAAAAACGAGGCCGATGAAGTACCCCATTCGCAGGGAGGCCACGCCGGTGATCTGGGTGAAGGAAACGATGCCGGGATGGATGATAATAGGCACGGCGCCGGCGATGCCGGCCAGAAAGTTGCCGACTCCGGAGCCGGCCAGGGAACGCTGCACCTGGCGGAAATCGACGGCGCGGGCGTCCCGCCAGGACACCCGCTGCAAAGCGATGGCTTCGCCGTTGGCCTGTATGGAGATAATCAGGCCCAGAAAGAGGAAGGACGGCAGCAAGGCCCAGAAGGAGACGCCGAAGTCCGGCGGCGCCTCCAGGCCCGGCCAGCTCTGGGGGACGCCGATCCAGGGGGCGTTCAATACCGGCGCGAAGTCAAAGATGCCCATAGCGGCGGCCACAATGCAGCCGGCCACGATGCCGATGACCGGCGCCCACAGGCGCAGGGCCGCGGAAAAGCGCAGCGTAAGGCCGGCGACGATGACCAGCGTGGCCAGGGCCGTCAGCGGGGCGGCGACGGGTTGGGCCGCCGCCGCATCGTCCAGCAGGCCGAAGACCACCGAAGCCAGCGTGACGGAGAGTATCATCATCACCGTGCCGCCTACGGTGGGCGTTACGATGCGCCGGAGGATGAACAGCCAGCGGGAGACGATGATCTGCACCACTGCGGAGACGATAATCAGGGCGGTAAGGGTGGCCGGGCCGCCGTCGGCCACCGCCGTGATGCAGAAGGGGATGGTGAAGGCGGCGGTGAACATCGGCATGGCGGCGCCGGCGCCGGCGGGCCCCAGGCGACGCACTTGCAGGATGGTCGCCAGGCCCACCGACAGCAACGACGCAAAGACCATCCAAATGAGGTAAGCGTCGCCCAGCCCCGATGCCTTGGCCACGATGACCGGGGTCACCAGCAGCGTGGAGGAGGCGATGAGGCTGAACTGGGCGCCGGAGCCCAGGGTGCTCAACAGGGGCGGGGCTTCGTGCGCCTCGTAACGGGGATTTTGCGATGCGGAAGCCGTAGGGGGTCTCCTTAGGTTTGGCGCAATGGCGCAGATGGGATGGCGGCGGCAAGGGCCAGCCGCCGCTGTAGGTAGCCGGTCGGGAAGGCGCCGGCGGCGGGCGCGCCCGGCACGACAATGCCCGCGCCGTAGTCAGGCGCAGATGCGTTAGCGGCGGGCGGCGATAGTTTAGCAAGGCGGTCACCAATCGTCAAAGGGCGAGGCGCACGGCGGCGTTTGCCGATTAGCGGTGTAACCGGCGGTTATGCCGGCGCAAAACGGAATTAGCGGGTGGTTGTGGCGCCGGATTTCAGCCCGGTTCCGGCTTGTGGCGCCGGTTCCGGTTTATTGCGATTGTCCGGCGGCGGGCATCGGGTGAATGCGAACCGCCGGCCGTCGTGTGATAAACTGGGAACGCCGGCTCACCGGCCTGCTCCGCATCATCTCATCCCGGAGGCCCGCTATGATTGACGCTGTGCTCAATGAAGAAGAACGAATGCTGCAAAGCCTGGCGCGGGATTTCGCCGAGCGCGAGCTGATGCCCCGCTCCGCCGAGCTGGACGAAAGCGCCCGGTTTTCCTGGGAGAACTGGCAGGGGATGGCCCGCATCGGGCTGCCGGGCATTGGCATTGACCCGGCTTACGGCGGCAGCGGCGGCGGCTTCCGCCAGTCGTCCATTGCCATTGAGGAGGTGGCGCGGGCCGATGCCGCCGCCAGCGTGACTCTGGCCGCTCACCTGGGCCTGGGCGTGGAAACCATCGCCCGCTTCGGCAGCGAGGAACAGAAGCAGCGGTACATCCCGTCGCTGGCGTCGGGGAAAGGCATTGCCGCCTGGGCGCTCACGGAGCCGGGCAGCGGTTCCGACGCCGCCGCGATGGCTACCACCGCCGTGCGGCGCAACGGCGTCTGGGCGCTGAACGGTTCCAAGCAGTTCATTACCAACGCCGAGGTTGCGGAGACGCTGGTGGTGTTCGCCAACCAGGACCGCGCGCAGGGCTACCGGGGCGTGTGCGCCTTTATTGTGCCGGCGGGCACGCCGGGGATGCAGATCAACCCGCAGCACAACAAGATGGGCATCCGCGCTTCCAGCACGTGCGAGGTGGTCTTTGACAATGCGGAAATCCCCGCCGCGAACATCATCGGCGCGGAAGGAATGGGTTTCCGCTACGCAATGGACATTCTGGATTCCAGCCGCATATCCATTGCGGCGCAGTGCGTGGGCATCGGCCAGTCGGCTTTTGAGGAGGCGATGCGGTACGCCCAGGTGCGGGAGACTTTCGGGCGGCCGCTGGCGCAGCACCAGGCGATTCAGTTCAAGCTGGCGGATATGGCGACGGCGGTGCACACGGCGCGGGTGGCTACAATGCACGCCGCTACGCTGCGGGACGCCGGGCAGCCGTTCATCAACGAAGCGTCCATGGCCAAGCTGGTGGCGTCGGAGATGTGCAACAATGTGGCCTACGAAGCGATGCAGATCCACGGGGGCATCGGCTTTTTCAAGGAATCCCGCATTGAGCGGATATTCCGGGACGCCCGCGTCACTACCATCTACGAAGGCACCTCGGAAGTGCAGCGGCTGATTATCGCCCGGCAGGCGCTGGCGCAGTATCCCGTCTAGCCAAGAGGCGGGCCAGCCACGCCCGAGCCGCCACCGGCGGTGAAGCAGGACAACGGGGAGCAGGACAACCGTGGAGCAGGACAACCGTGGAGCAGGACAACCGTGGAGCAGGACAACACGGAGCAGGACAACGATGACCGAAGTTTGCGCCGTCAATTACATTGACCATATCGGCGTGGCCGTCAACGACATTCACGCCGCCCTGGCTTTTTTCAGCGCCAACTTCGGGGCGCCGGACGCCGAAGTTGTGGAGCTGGACGGCCAGGGCGTGCGGGCCTGCCTGGTTGAAATCGGGCAGACCCGGCTGGAGCTGCTGGAGCCGACCTCGCCCCAATCCGCCGTGGGCCGCTTTATTGAGCGGCGGGGCGAGGGATTGCATCACCTGGCGCTGAATGTGGACGATATTGGCGACAAGTTGCGGATACTCTCCGCCAACGGGCTGTCGCTGATTGACCACGAACCCCGGCACGGCTTGTCGGGGACGATTGCCTTTGTGCATCCCCGCTCGGTATTCGGCGTACTGACCGAGCTGGTGGAAAACTGAACCCCGCCGGCCGTTGCGCCGCGCCGCCGCATTATGATTATGCCGGGAGGTGGGATATGCCGGCCCACGTCGTCTATGGCGACACCTTTCTGACGGCGGAGACGCTGGGGCGCATCAAGTGGGACGCCGGGGCGACGGACCTGATTGACTCCAACCGGCACCGGGTGGCGGCGGCGCAAGCGCGGCCGGAGGAGACGCTGGCAATCTGCCAGTCGCTGCCCTTTCTGGACGCTATCCGGCTGGTAGAGATTGAGGGGGCCCTGGGGACGCAGGAA
The DNA here is from genome assembly GCA_965203195.1 of Dehalococcoidia bacterium. Taxonomy (GTDB): domain Bacteria; phylum Chloroflexota; class Dehalococcoidia; order Lucifugimonadales; family UBA3495; genus Bin87. The sequence continues at coordinate 726,371 of OZ241860.1, forward strand.
AGCGCCGGCGGCGGCAGCCGGGGGGGCGGCGGCAGCCGGAACCGGAGTGGCGGCGGCGGACGCCGGCAATCGGCCACCCGCAGCCGCACCGGATGGGACGCCCTGGCCGAGGCCGTTCCGCAGCTGCCGGCCAGCACGCTGCTGATATTCATTGACGGCGACATTTCCGACCGCAACCCGCTGCTGCGCGCCCTGTCCGGGCACAGCCAGGTTCACAAGCAGACGGCTCCCACCGGCAGCGGCCTCAACCAGTGGGTGAAACGGCGGGCCGAGGACAAGGGGGCGTCCATTACCCCGCCGGCGATACAGGCGATTGCCGAGATGGTGGGCAACGATTTGTGGACGCTGGACCGGGAGCTGGAAAAGCTGTCGCTCTACGCCGTGGGGCGGGCGATTACCGACACGGATGTGCGCGCCGTGGTGCCTTACGCCCAGGAAGCGAACATATTCGCGGCGGTGGATTTCATAATGGCCGGCAACCCCGCCGAAGCCCTGCGGCTGCTGATGCAGCTGATGCAGGAGGGGCGCGAACCGCTGTACATCATCGCAATGATTGAACGGCAGCTGCGGCTGCTGGCGCTGGCCCGGGATCTGGCCGACCGGGGGGTTCCCCAGCAGGAAATGGGGCGGCGGATGGGAACGAACTCGGACTTTGTGGTGCGGAAGACGCTGGGGCAGGCCCGGCGGATGTCGCTGGCGGACATATCCGATAAGTACCGGCGGGTGCTGGAAAGCGACCTGGCCATCAAGCAGGGGCGGCTGGAGCCGGCGGTGTCGCTGGAGCTGCTGGTGGCTGATCTGGCTATGGGCGGGTGACGGGGGCGGATCCGCGCTATGAGATAAAGGCGTCAGCTGCGACAGCTTGGGCAGGGAATGCCAGGGCTATCGCATATGGAGCGATTCGCTTAATATGGGCTTGGTTTTAGCGGACAGCTACGACCGAATTCGTAATTTGGCTACGAATACAGCTGCATTGCGGCTTCCGGAATCCGGTATATTGGCAAGACGACCGGAGAAAAATCCATATGCGATAGCCCTGTAGGGAATGCCCCACCGACTGGACAATACCGTGATGGTTTTGTAAGATGGGGCCACCAGCATTATTCAAATCAAGGAGGAACGGATATGGAGTTTGAAGCTGGCAGTGCCGCCGCCATCGGGCGGGCGATGTACGACGAAATCCGGGATGAAATGGAGGAAAAGCATTGGGGCTGGATGGTGGTCATCGACATTCACAGCGGCGATTATGAAATCGGCGAGGATGACCTTACGGCCACGCTGCGGCTGCTGGCGCGGCGGCCCAACGCCTATACCTGGGGCGAGCTGGTGGGGTTTGAGGCGACCTGCGGTTTCAACGGAGCGCCGCGCGAGCTGCCGCGCAGGGTGAAAAGCCGTGATTAACGGGACGGTCAGGCTAATCCGAAGGACAGGCCCCATTATCCTCTGGGAGCCGCACATTGCCGTCGCCGTGGCCGGCGTCGGCACAGACTTCAGGATGGTAGATGCCGTTGTCGATACCGGGTTCACAGGTATGCTGGCCTTGCCGAATCCGCTGGTTCGGGAACTTGGTCTGTCTCACCAGGGCCAACGGACGGTGAACCTGGCGCATGGCAGTCAAACTGTGCAGATTTACGGCGCAGTAGTCCAGTGGTTTGGAAGGCCGCGCGCCGCGGTGGTTCACGAAATCGACGGCGCTCCTCTGGTAGGCAGCGCTCTGCTTACCGGCTGCCGCCTTACCGTGGATTTCCGCGATGGCGGCAGCGTTGCCATTACGCCGTTGCATTTGGGACAGGATGGAGCAGCCCAGCCTGGTCAGTGATAAACCACCGGGTTGTAGCAGGCCGCCCACTGGCCGGGGGCCATTTCGGCCAGGGATGGCGCCGGTTCGGCGCGGCAGCGGGCCAGCGTCTTGGGGCAGCGGGGCGCGAAAGGGCATTGCTCCGGCGGGTTAATCAGGTCGGGCGGCGCGCCGCGCAGGGTGGCGAGCCGCCGGCCGGCGGCATCCAGGCGAGGCAGGGTTTGCAGCAGCGACCAGGTGTATGGATGGCGCGGCTGCCGGAATATGGGCAGCAGTTCGGCGTATTCCACCAGATGGCCGGCATACATTACGCCTACGCGCCGCGCCATATTCGCCACTATGCCCATATCGTGGGTTATCATCAGTATTGCCGATTTGGAATCGCGGCTCAACTGCTTCAGTCGTTCCAGTATTTCGGCTTGCAGGGTTACATCGACGCTGGAAGTGACTTCGTCGGCGATGAGCAGGCGGGGACGCATTACCATTGCCATGGCCAGCATTACGCGCTGGCACTGGCCGCCGCTGAGGGTAAAGGGGTAGGCGGACATTATGCGGCGCGGGTCGGGGACGCCCAGTTCCCGCAGCATTTCCCGGCACACGCCGGCGGCGGCGCGGCGGTTGAGCGCCGAGTGGGTAATGATGACCTCCGTGAGCTGAGCGCCTACGGTTTGCACCGGATTGAGGGCCGACTGGGCGTCCTGAAACACCAGGGACATTGCCTTGCCGCGCAACTGCCGCCGGAGTTCCTCCGGGGCGGATACCAGGTCAACGCCATCAAACAGGATGCGGCCGCCCACGATGGCGCCGTTGTCGGGCAGCAGGCCCATTACGGCCAGGGCCAGGGCGCTTTTGCCGGCGCCGCTTTCGCCCACGATGCAGAGGATTTCCTCCTCGTCCTGGGCAAAGGATACGCCATTGACGGCGCGGACGGCGCCGTTGGGGGCGCGGAACTCCACCCGCAGATCCTCAACCTGCAAGAGGGGCGTCATTGCCGGCCCTCCGACGGGAGAGATGGGTTAGGGTTAGCGGGGGTGGCGGCGGCGGCCAGATTTACCGCCGTCATCCGGCCGGCCCTGATTTCGGCGACCAGGTCGTCCAGGGATGTGATGCGGCGCTGGAAGCGGGTGGCCGCGGTGGCGATTTGATGGGGCCGGTGGGCGTCGCTGCCGCCGCAACCGGGCCGGGCCAGACGCTGGCGCAAGTCCTCGGCGAAGCGGTTTTCAGCGGCGGAGCCGCGTCCGTTGCAGGATTCGATGGCGTCGAAGAGGCCCAGGCACGGGTCGGCGGCGGCGCGTTGCAGCATTTCGGCGCGGGCGTCCGGGTCTTGGCCCGGTTCGGCGAGGAAGCGCCGGCGGTAGGGATGGGCGGCAATCAGGGCGGCGCCGTTGCGGTCGGCCTCGGCGCGCAGGAACGCCGGCTTGTGCATACCGAAGCGGTAGCGGTGGAGTCCGAAGGCCAGTACGTGGCCGGCGTCGGTGTTAATTTCGGAGCCGGGCAGCACCAGGATACCATGGCGGCGGGTGAGACGGGCGGCGGCGTCAGCGTCCCAGAATTCGTCGTGTTCGGTGAGACAGACGGCGTCCAAGCCGGCGGCGCGGGCGGCGTCCACCAGTTCGTCGGCGGCGAGGAAGCTGTCGTCGGATTTGGGGTAGGTGTGGTTATGGAGGTCAATCAGCACGGCGGCTTCCCGGCGGGCGGGGGCGATGAGGGGCGCAGGGGCATCATACCACGATGCAGCGCCGGGCGTTGGAGGAAGGGAACTTTGCGGGGGCGGCGGGATTTCCTTTTTGGGCCGTCGACGCGCGGCGGGAGTTCCGGCTTTTACGCTGGCCGGGCTTTCAGGGTGTGTCGCCAAATCACCCGCCATTCCGGGTGACGCCGGGATTCGGGACAGGCGCTGGGGATGACGGGGGCGCCGTAAGGGGCGGGTGTGTTAGTATCAGTTGGACGCAACCGCGCCGGCCCAGCGCTTGGCGCTTGACGATGAATGGATGGAGGAGCTGCGGCAATGGTACAGCAGACACGGGCGCCAACGCCGGCGGCGGGGGAACGGCGGGCAGCGGGCAGCGGCAAGCTGACTAACGCGGATTATATGCGGTTGACGCCACCCGTGCCCGGCGGCGTGCGCTACCAGCTGATTGACGGGGAGCTGATTGAAATGTCCGGCGCCAGCGATTCGCACCAGGTCTTTGCGCTGCGCTGCGGCTCGGCGCTGCTGATACAGACGGATGATTTGGGCATTGGCGAGGTTCGCATTGCGCCCTACGATGTTCATATTGACGAGTTCAATACCTACCAGCCGGATTTGCTGTTTGTATCCAACGGGCGGCGACATATCTTTGACCGGAACGGGCAGGGCATTGCCGGCGCGCCGGATGTGGTGGTGGAGATACTGTCCGATTCCACCCGGCGGCGGGATTTGGGGGCGAAGCTGCCGGTCTATCTGCGCGCCGGGGTGCGGGAGGTGGTTATTGTTGACCTGGAGGCGCGGACGGTGGCGGTTTATGTGGGGTACGACTACGGCGATGGCGATGGGGACAGGGTAACAGCGCCGGCGCGGGTGTACGGTGCCGGGGATACGCTGACGCTAACGGCGATGCCCGGGGTGTCGGTGGAGTTGGGGCCGATTTTCGCGCGGGCTCTGGGGACGGCGTAAGAGCCGGGAGTGTCAGCAGCGGCGGGCGACGGACGAAGGAATGGAGGAACTGCGGCAATGGTACAACAGACACCTGCGCGGACACGGGCGCCAACGCCGGCGGCGGAGGAACGGCGGGCGGCGGGCGGCGTCAAGTTGACTAACGCGGATTATATGCGCTTGACGCCGCCCGTGCCCGGCGGCGTGCGCTACCAGCTGATTGACGGGGAGCTGATTGAAATGTCCGGCGCCATCCTCGCCCATCAAATTTTTCTGTTCCAGTTCAGCCTGGCGCTGGGAACGCAGGTGGGGGCACTGGGCATCGGCGAAATTGTGCCGGCGCCCTACGATGTTCATATTGACGAGTTCAATACCTACCAGCCCGATTTGCTGTTTGTGTCCAACGAGCGGCGGGACATCCTGGAACGGCTGGGGGCTTTCGGGGCGCCGGATGTGGTGGTGGAGATACTGTCCGATTCCACGCGGCGGCGGGATTTGGGGGCGAAATTGCCGGTCTATCTGCGCGCCGGGGTGCGGGAGGTGGTCATTGTTGATCTGGAGGCGCGGACAGTGGCGGTTTATGCGGGGTACGACTACGGCGATGGCCATGGGGACGGGGATGGTGATGGCGACGGGGTCAGGGCGACGGCGCGGCCGGCGCGGGTGTACGGGGCCGGGGATACGCTTACGCTGGCGGCGATGCCCGGCGTGTCGGTGGAGTTGGCGCCGATTTTCGCGCGGGCACTGGCGTAGTGCAGCCGGCTTGCCGGCCTGTCCGCCCGGCGCAACGGAAAGGCGCCGGCGGGTATGCGCCGGGCGCCGGGGCGAATGCAAGCCGGCTTTAAACCATCGGTAACGGCATACGCCGGGCGCCGGGGCGAATGAGCGGCGGCTATTCGTTCCGGCGGCCGGCGGCGCGTGTGCGGGCCGGGCGGCGGGCCAGGCGGGCCCGGTAGATGAGCAGGGGCACGGTGACGGCCATTATGGCCAGCGCCACCAGCTGCGCCTCGTTGAATCCGAAGATGTAGGTGTTCCGCTCCTCGCGCAGGAAGGAGATGAAGAACCGCCCAGTGGAGTAGCCGGCGAAAAAGAGGGCGAAAAGCATACCCCGGGGGCGGATGCGGTCGCGCAGCAGCCAGAGGGCGCCGGCCCAAAGGAGGCAGAAAATCAGCTCGTAGGCCACCGCCGGGTGGGAGGGGGGCCGTCCCCAGCCCAGGCTGTCCGGGTCGGTGTACACCCAGCCCCAGGGCAGGTCGGTAAAGCTGGACCAGTGCTCGCCGTTGATGACATCGCCGATGCGCCCGATGGCCAGGGCGATGAGCAGGGCCGGGGCGGCGACATCGGCCAAGTGGGCCACCGAGGGCAGTTCGGGGAAGGGGCGGTGCATTCCCGTCCACCGCAGCGCCCAGTTATCGCAAAGGCGGTGCAGCCAGGGGGCGTTGCGCAACAGGATATAAGCGGCCCCGCCGGCGAAGCCGCCCAGGTAGGCGCCGAATATGGCAATGCCACCGCTCCAGAAGTAGATGACGCGCACCGGGTCGTGCCGGTACACATCGTCCCAGAAATCAATGACATGGAGGATGCGGGCGCCGATGATGCCGCCGATGATGCACCAGGTGGCGACGGAGAGGATGGCGTCGCCGTTGAGCCCGTCGCGCCGGCCCCAGCGCCAGGTGAGATAGACGGCGACGGCGACGGCGACGACGGTAAAGAAGCCGTGCCAGGAAAGGACGAACCCGGCGCGGCGGATGATGTCGGGGTCAAAGGGGATGCTGATGACGGCGAGGATGTCCATAGGGGCATTGTTCCTGAGGGGCATCGTTCCTGCGGAGTTGCGGGCGGCGGCCCGGGTTGGGTTGCTTGCCCGACGGGTTGCTTATCCGACGGTTCTTACCCGGCGGGGGGCAATTATCCGGCGAAGGCAAGGCGATGCGGCGGGGCGGCGAGGGCCGGGATGACGGTGCGGACAAGGCAAGTGGCGGCGCCGGTATCCTGCAAGGCATCGGCGACGGCTTTGCGCTCGGCTTCGTAGGATGGCATTACGAAAAGGGACGGGCCGGCGCCGGACAGACGGGGCGGGAACATTGTTACGGCGGCCGTCTCGTCCATTACGCCGGCCAGGCCGGGAAAGATTTCCCGCGCGGCGCGGGTAAAGGCGTTGTGGCAGCGGTTGGTGGTCAGCATTGCCGTAGTCAGTTCGTTGGACGCAAAGACGGCGCGACTGCGCCGGCCGTCGGTAAAATCGGCGTCGGCAAGGGCGGCGTACAGGGTGGCGGTTTTGTCGGGGATGGTTGCGGCGGGCGTTACGATGAGCAGGGTGGCCATCAGTTGGGCCGGGAGAGGCTCCAGGGCATCGCCCCGCCCGGTGGCCAGGGCGCAGCCGCCGGCGAGCAGAAAGGGGGCGTCCATACCGACGGCGTCGGCGGCCAGGGCGGCCAGTTCGGGCGGGGGCAGGTTGAGCTGCCAGAGCCGGTTGAGTACGCGCAGGGCAGCGGCGGCGTCGGCGGAGCCGCCGCCCAGCCCGGCGGCGACGGGGATGCGCTTGACGATGCCGATGCGGGCGCGGGGGATGACGCCGCCGTAATGGGCCAGGGCCGTGGCGGCGCGCCAGACCAGGTTGGCCTCGCCGGCCAGTTCGGGGCGGTCGCAGTCAACGGTTAAGTCGGCGGCCGGGCTGATGGTGACGGTGTCGGCCAGGCTGACGGTTTGCAGGATGGTGGCGATGTTGTGGTAGCCGTCATCCCGCCGGCCGGTGATTTCCAGGGTCAGGTTGATTTTGGCGTAGGCCGGGATTTGGACGGCGTCGGGGGGCAGGAGCATAGGCGGTCACCGGATAGGCTGGCGCTGGCGGGGCAAGTCGCCGGGCCAGGCGGCGTCCAGGGCGGCCCATTCGGGGATGGTCAGGGTGGCCGGGCGGCGCTGGGCGTCAATGCCGGCGGCGTCCAGCAGGGCGGTGGCGCGGTCGGGGGGCGCGCCGCTGCCCAGCATCAGGGAGTTGCGGATCTGCTTGCGCGGGGCGGCAAAGCCGGCGCGGACGGTGGCGAAAAAGGCGTTGGCGTCGGCAACGGCGGCGGCCGGGGCGGGGCGCACCAGCAAGCGGACTACGGTTGAGGATACTTTGGGCGGCGGGCGAAAGGCGCGGGGCGGCGCCTGGGCTACTACGGAGGGGACGGCGTAGAACTGCGTGGCTACGGACAGCAGGGACATTGCGCCCGGAGCGGCGGTCATCGCCGCGGCGACTTCGCGCTGCACCATTACCACCAGCAGGGACGGGGGCGTTGGGGTTTCCAGGAAGCGGCGGATGATAGGCGCGGCGGCGTAGTAAGGCAGGTTGGCGACGACCTTGTAGGGGACGCCGGCGCCGCCGACGGCGTTGGCGATGTCCAGGGCGCGGGCGTCGGCATTGATGACGGCCAGGTTGCGGGGATAATTCAGGCGCTGGGGCAGGGCGGCGGCCAGGTGGGCGTCCAGCTCCACGGCGATGACCCGCCCGGCGCGGGGCGTCAGGCGCCGGGTGAGTACGCCGGCGCCGGGTCCGATTTCCAGTATGGCGTCGGCAGGGACGGGGGCGGCGGCGGCCACAATGCGGTTGGCGAGGGCGGCGTCGGCGAGGAAGTGCTGGCCGAGGGATTTGCGGGGGCGGCGGCGCGGTGGATCTGCCGCTGGCGCCGCCGCTGCCGGCGTAGGCGGGGGAGCGAGCAGAGTTGGCGTAGGGGGTATCATAGCATCGGTTGGTCGGGAGTGGGTATGGGCACCAGCGTGGCGCGCGGTCGCTTTGTGTTGCCGGGGGGGTATTTTACACCGGCCGGCGGGATTAAAAAATCGCGGGGGCGGCCCTAGTGGCTGCCCCCGGGCGCTCGCGCACCTCCCGTTGACTGTGGCCTGGGGGCGTATCGTCGGGGTTGACTCCGGTCAGGCGCTCCCACGGCGCCCGCAGGGCATCGCTTACCGTTGCTTCCTTCCGGCCCTGGCGGGGTTCACGAGCCTGCGCCGCGTGGGACCCGGCCGTCAACATCAAACCCGGCGAAATTGGCCCTTGCGCCCTGCCGCGGGGAGGAGTTCCACCTCGCTGTGGCGGGTTGCGAGTACAGGGCACCGCCAGCTCCCCGTGTAGCGCGCGCGCTGGCATTATAGTAGCCGGACGAGGGGCCGGTGTCAATACTATGTGTTCCGGGGTATTTTCAGCACGCGCTGGCATCGGATTTTTGGCCCCGCCGCGGACGCAAACACAACAACGCCAGCGAACCGCGCAACACCCACACCTGCTTCGTGTACCCCGTCGTGGCCCGCGCCAATCGCTTTACCCGCCCCCGATACTCCGAATGCAATCCCTCATTCCGGTTCGCCAGCTTCCCCTTGCCCACTATGTGCCGCTCCGCAGGCAGCCAGCTCCCGTACACTCCATAGTCATCGCTGTAGTACCACTCCGCCTCCGGCAACCTTTCGTACAACCGCAGAAATGTCTCCCCACTGCGGTCGCCCACCTCAAAGTCCACACACCGCCTACCGTCAGGCAGCTCAATCACTGCCGTCCAGATCCACACTTCCTGCCGCTTCTTCCCATGCCGCGCCCGCTGATAAGTCCACATCTCGTCAAAAGATATGGCTGGAACCATGCCCCACCGCTGGCGTTGCATGGTCACCCAGGCCCAGATCCCCAGGGCCCACCGGACTTTTTTTGACCCATTCGTACACCGTCCCCAGCTTGACTTCCAAAACACGGCTGATGGCGGCTATGGCCATGCCTTCGCCGTACATATCAATGGCCTGTTCCTTGACCTGTTCCGAGTAGTAGTGGCGGTTGCCGTCGGGCGTGAAGCGGTAGTGACAGAGGCGGCAGCGGTAGGTTTGCTTGCCCCGGGAGCGTCCGTCTTTGGGCAGCCAGTTGGAGCCGCAGTGGGGCACTGGAGATCGTCGCGGTAGGAACGGGCGGCGGCCATAGCATTACCTCCGGCAATGGCAAAATCCGACCCCAATTATATCACCAGCACGTGATGAAAATACCTGTTCCGAGGTATTTTCAACACGCGCTGGCATCGGATTTTTGGCCCCGCCGCGGACGCAAACACAACAACGCCAGCGAACCACGCAACACCCATACCTGCTTCGTGTACCCCATCGTCGCCCGCGCCAATCGCTTCAACCGCCCCCGATACTCCGAGTGCAAACCCTCATTCCGGTTCGCCAGCTTGCCCTTGCCCACTATGTGCCGCTCCGCCGGCAGCCAACTCCCGTACACCCCGTAGTCATCGCTGTAATACCACTCCGCCTCCGGCAGCCGCTCGTACAACCGTAGAAAGGTTTCACCACTGCGGTCGCCCACCTCAAAGTCCACGCACCGCCGGCCGTCAGGCAATTCAATCACCGCCGTCCAGATCCACACTTCCTGCCGCTTCTTGCCGCGCCGCGCCCGCTGATAAGTCCACATCTCGTCAAAAGATATGGCCGGCACAACGCCCCACCGCTGGCGCTGCATGGTCACCCAGGCCCAAATTCCCAGGGCCCACCGGACTTTTTTTTTGACCCACTCGTACACCGTCCCCAGCTTGACCTCCAAAACCCGGCTGATGGCGGCTATGGCCATGCCTTCGCCGTACAGATCGATGGCCTGTTCCTTGACTTGCTCCGAGTAGTAATGGCGGTTGCCGTCGGGAGTAAAGCGGTAGTGGCAGAGGCGGCAGCGGTAGGTCTGTTTGCCCCGGGAGCGTCCGTCTTTAGGCAGCCAGTTGGAGCCGCAGTGGGGGCACTGGAGATCGTCGCGGTAGGAGCGGGCGGCGGCCATGGGGTCACCTCCGGCAGTGGCAAAATCCGACCCCAATTATATCACCAGCACGTGCTGAAAATACCTGTTCCGGATTATATGTTCAGGGCGCTATAATCGGGCGGCAACGCCGGGCGTCCGTTCCGGCGATTCGCCGCAACGGGGGTTTGGTTTCTGTGCTTTACGAGGTTGAAGTCGTCGCCGACGGCAACAGTCCGATGGATTTGAACCGGGTTTTTGACCTGCTCACGGAACCGCGTCGGCTGTTGCGCGTCCTGGCGCCGGATCCGGCGGGCAACGATGTCTGGTGCGATGTAACCGGGTGGGAGGATGGCGCGCCCTGCCCGGCGCGGGCGGCGCTGGCGGAGGATTCGGGGGAAGGGGTGATTACGCTGATTTACGGCGGGGGCGACGGCATCCGGCTGAAGCCGGCGGAACCGCCTTCGGAATGGGACGCCGGCGACGGGCGGCAGTGGGGGGAAGCCTGCCTGATGCTGGGCAGCGATATTGCCGTGGAATACGCGCCGGCAGCGGGGGATGTTACCGGCCATCCGCACTGATAGGGGCGAGGGTGATAGTATCGGAACGGAGCTGCCAGTGGGAATGCGGAGGGCGATGCGCTGGTCAGCAAGTTTCGGCGTCTGGGGGCGCATCGGGCCACTGCGGCGGGGTTGGGGCGGGCGTTGCGGTCAGGGTGGCGGCGATGGCGGGCAAGTCCCGGCGGTAGCCGGCCTGACGGTCTTTGCGCGGGCGCAGGCGGGCCGTGGGGCCGGATTGCAGTTGCCGGTACAAGGCGTCATCAGCGGGCGGGTTGGCCAGGCAGTCGTCCAGGGTCAGGGAGGCTACAAACACGCGGCGGGCGGCGGAACCGGCCTGGCGCTGCATGATTTCCTGGTAGAGGCGCCAGCAGGCCGGGCTTTCCAGGGCGGCGCGGGAGCAGAGCAGGCCCACGCGGTCGTAGTTGGGGAACCGGCTCATCGGGGGATAAGCGGGCGTATGTTGGCTTCCCGCATGGCCGCTGCCCCTTTCGTCATCGGCCAGCAGATGCCAGCATTGCAGGCCGCGCCGGCGCAGTTCGGTTTCCAGCCAGGCGGCGATGGGGGCGTCGGCCGTGGCGGCAATCAGCAGGATGCGGCGGTGGGGCACGGCGGGGGCAAGCCGGGCATTGTGTCCGTCAATGAAGGCCGGCGGAACGCCGGCGGAGCGGAGGAAAAGTTCCGGGATGGCGCCGGCGGCGGAACGGGCCAGGGTATCGGCGCCGATGATGCTGGGGCCTTCGTGGCGCAGCGTGTCCAGGCACAGGGCGGTGCTCAAATCGCAGTCGGCGAACAGGGTCATATCCAGCACGGCGTCCTGGAGCAGAGCGCCGTCGAGGCGGGCGCGCACCAGGGCGGCGCGGCGGAGGTCGCAGCGGGTGAGGTTGGCGATGTCCAGGCAGGCGGCGTTGAGGCGGGCGCCGCTTAAGTTGGCGTCGGTCAGGTCGGCCATCGTGAGGTCGGCTTCGGTGAGGTCGGCGCCGGCCAGGTTGGCGCCGGCCAGGGTAGCGAAAGCCAGGTCGCAGTTGGAGAGGTCGGCGCCGCGGAGGTCGGCATTGATGAAGCGGCTACCGCGGAGGTCGGAGCGGGTAAAGACGGCGCCGGCGGCGTGGGCGTCGGTGAAGTTGGCGCGGTTGAGGTTGCAGCGGGTCAGGTAGGCTTGCCGCAGGCGGGCGCCGTTGCAGTCGGCGTGGCGCAGGTCGGCGGAGGTGAGGTCGATTTCGGACAGGTCGTCGAAAGCGAGGTCAACGCCGGGCATACGGATGCCGCTCAAGTAGGCGCCGGAGAGGTCCAGTCGGGGGCGGCTCTGGAAGAACCGGGCCCGCCAGCGGGCGAGGGCGAAGGCGCGCCGGCGGGCGACGGCGATGTGTTCCGGGTTAGCCAAGCGGCGGCTCCGGCGTGGCGTCGGGAGTGTCGGGAGCGTCGGAAGTTCGGTCTTTGAGGCGGCGCAGGATTTCCCGGAGGCGTTCCGCTTCGGCTTCGGCGTGGTCGGCGCGGGTTTCGGCGTGATCGGCGCGACTGGTTGCGACGGCGGCGATGGCTTCGGCGTTGGCGGCGCGGGTTTCGGCCACGGCCAGCACATCCTGGGTGGCGATGAGTTCCTCGCGGGTGGATTCGAAGGCTTCCTGCAACTGGGGCTGGGTCAGCAGGAATTCGCCGGTGGCGGGGTTGCGGAACAGGAGGTCGCCGTCCACCCAGCAGAGGTCCAGGCCCAGGAAGGGGCTGTGGCCCCAGACGATGCCGTCGTCGTGGTGAATTGCGAAGGGTTCGTAGCGGCCGTTGACCAGGTAGAAGCCGGCCAGGGCGAAGGGATAGTAGGCGCCGCCGCTGGGGTCATAGAGCCAGTATTCGCCCACGCCGAAAACGGCGTAGCGGCCGCGCTTGAAGGTGTAGTCGCGGCGTCCGGTGCTGCGGGAGCCGACTTCAATCACCAGGTCGGGCGGCTTGCCGATTTCGTTGATGATGTAGCCGTTGGAGACGGCGAGGTGCTCCGGGTCGACTCCCCGGGCGATGACGCAGTCGGGAGAGAGCCAGGTGCTGGGATGATCGGCGCGGTTGAAGCAGAGGTAGATTTCGCCGCTGACGGCGGCGTCGGCGTAGCGGCGCAGCCAGGTTTCCAGGGTCTGGTCGGCGCGGGCGATTTGCTTGGCGTGTATCATATCGTCCAAAGTGCGCGGGGCGTCGGGCATTGGCTCCAGGTGGGCGTAGTCGCTGGCCGGCGGCGGGTGGACTCTGGGCGCGGTGGTCATTGGAAACCTCCCGTGTGGGCAGGGTGCGAGCAGCGGCGGTGGGCGCGGGATGCCCTGGTGACTATGATGGTCGGTCGACTCATCCGCCGGCTGCGGCCCCGGTTGCTGGCGTGGGCTGCTTTTCGGCGGGCAACTGCTGCTGCGGCGCTACTCCCGGCCGGCGAAGGCGGGCATTACATCCGAGGCGAATATGGAGAGCTGTTCCTTGAATTCGCGCCAGGGCATACCCTCCGGCCACTGGAGCACGATGTCCTCCAGGCCGGGGTATTTGTCCTCAATTTCCCGCAGGAAGGCGATGAAGTCGTCGGGGTTGCCGCAGAACCAGGCTTTCTGCGCCACGCCGTCCTCGATGCGGGGGGTGCGGGCGGGGGCGCCGGGGGTGCCCCAGGGCCGGCCCTGTTCGTCGGTGTAGCGGACGAAGCCGAAGGGGGCGAACCACTTGTAGCGTTCGTCGTGGAAGGGCCGGACGCGTTCCATAGCCTCCGCGCGGCTGCCGGCGATGTAGAAGCCGAAGCCCAGGGCCATATCGCCGCCCAGGGGGATGTCGCGGCCGGCGGCGGTGGCGGCGTCGTGGTACTGGGCGATCATCTGGGCGGCGTAGAGTTCGCCGGTGAGGGCTACCATAGCCTTGACGCCGCGCTCGGCGATGTAGTTGAGAGTGCGGCCGCTGGCGATGGGCTGCCAGATTTCCACGGGGCGGTTGACGGGGCGGGGCACCATAGTAATTTCTTTCAGGTCGTAGCCCCGATAAGGGACGGACGGGGGGATGGTGTAATGCTTGCCCTGGTGGCTCCAGGATTCCTCGTTGAAGGCTTTGAGGATGATTTCCATCTGCTCCAGGAATAGTTCGCGGTTGGCGTCGTTGTCAATGACGGGGGAGCCGAAGGTTTCCACCTCGCGGGAGTGGTAGCCGCGCCCGACGCCGAAGATCATCCGTCCGCCGGTCAGGATGTCGGCCATGGCGAAGTCCTCGGCGATGCGGAGGGGGTGCCACATCGGGATGATGTTGAAAGCCTGGCCGAATTTGAGGTTTTTGGTCTGGCCGGCCAGGTGGACGCCCATGAGGATGAGGTTGGGGATGCACTCGTAGCCTTCGTGCTGGAAGTGATGTTCGGCCATCCACATACAGTAGAAGCCGCGCTGGTCCATATGCTGGGCGAGGGCGTTGGCGTGGTCGTAAGCCTGGGCCAGCTGTTCGTTGGCGTAGCGGCGGCGGTCGGCGGGGGTGCCGTCGGCGCCGACGTTGTCCAGGTCAATCTGGCCGACATAGAGGACGGAAAACCGCTTTATCATCCGTGAAGCGCTCCATTGGGGAAGGGATTGGGTTGGGGCGCATTATAGCACGGCGGCGGGAGCGGCGATGCCCCGCGCCGCCCGGAAGGGCCGGCGACGACCCGGCAGCTCCAATCCCAATCCTACCCAATCCTAATCCGCCAATTCACGCCAGCCACCCGATTCCGCGCCAACGGAAGGCGGCCCGGAAAGGGGCCGGGCAAGGTTGAATGGGCGGGGCCGTTGGCATAGAATGGCGGCATCGTTCCGAGGCGGGTTGGCGCGGCGCGCTGATCCGGCGGGCAATTCATCCATCCGGCGGGCGGCGAGGCGCGGCGGCGGCAACCCGGCCCCGCGCGCGTTGGCCGCGCGCATTTCGCATCGCGCGGAGGCATTTGATGATTACGACTTTTGACAGTCTGTACGCCGGCCATGTTGATATGGACAACCTGGGCTACGGCGGCACGGCGGTGAACGACCGGTCTTTTTCCGACGAGTACCTGGCGACGGCCTTTGACAAGGGCGTGGCCATTGCCCAGTGCCTGGACCGGAACGGGTACGACACCTTCTGGATGGCGGAGCACCACTTCCAGCCGGAGGGGTACGAATGCATCCCCAACCTGCTGATGTTCATTGTGCATCTGGCGCACCTTACGGAACGGCTGCGCTTCGGGTGCGGGTTCAACATCGCGCCGATGTGGCATCCGCTGCGGCTGGCGGAGGATTTCGCCATGGCGGACATTATGACCGAAGGGCGGGTCACTTTCGGCGTGGGGCGCGGCTACCATACCCGGGAGGTGGAGTCCTTTGGTTCGCCGCTGCTGGACCAGCCGGCCAACCGGGAGCTTTTTGAGGAGCAGGTGGAGGTCATTTTCAAGGCGTTCCACGAGCGGTCTTTCGTCCATCACGGCAAGCATTACAACTTTCCGCCGGAGGTTCCCTACCGGGGCTACCAGCTGGAGGAGCTGACGCTGGTGCCGCGCCCGCGGACGCTGCCGGTGGAGTGCTGGCAGCCGATTCAGGGCGGCACCGGGCGGGCGCTGGAGTTTATGGCGCAGATGGGCATCAAGGGCGTCATTGGCGGGGGTTCCTCGGAAGGCGGGGCGATGGACGGGATTATGCACGCCTACCGGGACGCGCTGCGGCGGCACGGCAAGCCGGAAGCCGAGCTGGGCGAGGATCTGGCGGTGGGCTTCCATTTCCAGATTGCGCCCACGGTTGAGGAAGCGGCGCGGCAGGCGGGCAAGTACTACGAGGAAAACCTCAAAATGTTCGGGCCGCTGCGTCTCACCCGGGGGCTGACGGAGCAGCAGATCCGGGACATCAGCGACCCGCGAGTGGCGCCCAACGCGGGGCTGCCCACTATTGAGGACGCCATTGAGAACGGCAGCGTGCTGGCGGGGCCGCCGGAGATGATCATTGAGAAGCTGAAGGGCGTTGAGGAACGCTACCCCGGCCTGCAACGGGTGCAGGTGGGGCAGCCGGTAGGCACGCCGCAGTCGGTGATCCTGGAGCAGTTGCAGTGGTTCGCCGAGGAAGTGATGCCGGCGTTCCAGAACGGGATGAAGGTCGAGGCGGCGGTGGCAGCCGCGGACGACTAGTTTCCGGGCGGGGAACGGCGGCGGTCATTCCCGGCCGGCGGGCGGCAGAATCCGCCGATTTTGCTGACGGGCGGCAACGGACAGGGTTGCCGCCCGCCTGTTATGCTGGCGGGGCAATTTATCACGCGGGAGGCGTTTGATGCCCGAAATGACCGAATATCCCTCCGGTTCGCCGTCCTGGGCCGATCTGCTGGCGCGCGACGGGCAGAAGGCGAAGGATTTTTACGCCGGCCTGTTCGGCTGGACTTACGATGACCATCCGGCGGGGCCGGATCAGGTGTACACGATATACTCGCACCAGGGGCAGGCGGTGTGCGCTTCGGCGCAATACGGCCCCGGCGATGAAAACCTGCCGCCCCATTGGAGCGTGTATGTGACGGTTGACGACCTGGATGCGGCGCTGGCACGGGCCCGCAACGCCGGCGGCAAGGTCATCCTCGAGCCTAGCGATGTGCTGGATGTGGGGCGGATGGCCATTATCCAGGATCCGCAGGGGGCATCCTTGCGGCTGTGGTATCCGCTGATACACGCCGGCGCGTCCATCATCAACGAGCCGGGGGCGCTGGCGTGGTTTGAGCTGGCGACCACCGACGCGGGGGCGGCCAGCGCCTTTTACGAGGCGGTGCTGGGCGTGACGGCGGAGCAGGATCCGAACACGGGGTTTGACTATACGATGCTCAAGGCGGGCGAGCGGCCGGCGGCGGGCATCATTGAGATTGGGGAGGACTGGGGGCCGGTGCCACCCAACTGGGGCGTGTATTTCGGGGTCAACGATGTGGACGCCACGGCGGCCAGGGCTCGGGAGCTGGGCGGCGGCGTGGTGGTGGAGCCCAGGGACATTGGCGACTTTCTGCGCTTTGCGGTGCTGAAAGACAGCGAAGGGGCGGTTTTCTCCGTGGTGCGGGAAAACAGCTGGCAGTAGGGCAGTAGGCCGGGGCAAGCGCCCGGAAGGGAACGGCCCGGCGGTTTAGGGCCGGCTTGATTCGGATGGCTACCCGCCGGGGGCGGCGCGCTACGGCAGCGTCCCCGGCGGGTAGTTTTCCAGCCACCAGCGGGCGATTTCGTCGCGGCGGGCGAACCAGACGCCGGGATGGCTGCGGGCGTAGCGCAGGAAACGGGCCACGGCGCGGGAACGGGCCGGGCGGCCGGCGATGCGGCAGTGCAAGCCTACGGACATCATTTTGGGGTGGGCGCCGCCTTCCTCGTACAGGACATCAAAGGTATCCTTCAGGTATTCGTAGAAATCGCCCACGCTGTTGAGACCGCCGCGCCAGAAGCGGGCGTCGTTGGTTTCAAAGCTGTAGGGCAATACCAGCCAGGGTTTGCCGGCCACCTCGGTATAGTAGGGCAGGTCGTCGTTGAAAACGCCGCTGTCGTAGATGAAGCCGCCCTCGGCGGCGACCAGTTCGCGGGTGTTCACGCTGGGGCCGTAGCGGGTGAACCAGCCGACGGGGCGCACGCCGGCGGTGGCTTGCAGCGATGCCACCGTCTTGCGGATGGCTTCGGCTTCGTAGGCGCGGGATTTGGTGTGATACTCCTCCCAGCGGTAGCCGTGTCCGCAGATTTCGTGGCCGCGTTCTACCACGGCGCGGGCCACCGCCGGGTTGCGTTCCATCGCCAGGGCGCAGGCGAAAAAGGTACTCTTGACGCCGTATTGGTCCAGCAGGTTGAGGAGGCGCCAGACGCCGACGCGGCTGCCGTACTCAAAGAATGATTCGTTGAACAGGTCGCGTTGGCCGGAGGGGACGGGGGAAGGGACTTCGTTGTTGGCTTCGTGGTGGTCGTCGCCGTCCAGGAGGGAGGCTTCGCTGCCTTCCTCGTAGTTGACGACCAGGGAGATGGCGATGCGGGCGTTGTGGGGCCAGCGGATGGACGGGGGGTTGGGGCCGTAGCCGATGAAGTCGCGTTGCGGTTGCATAGTCATTGGTTGCTGCGCTCCGGGTTAATATGCTGTCCGATTATGTCGATCTGGGCGACTACCGAGTCCAGCACAGCGGCATATTCGACGCCGGTGGGCAAGATAACCGGATACCACACATTATCCGGCTGGTGTTGCAGCCATAGCGGGGTTTGACCGCTTCCCGCCCAGTACTGGAAGTTGATTCCAAACCATACCACTGCCCCGTCAAGACGGAAATACCGGCCATAGCCGTACCACTGCGGTGTAACTCTCAGGCCGCCGGCGTCGGCCCAGGGGTTGGCGATTGTCCGTTGTGTGGCGTCATCTACCAGCCTGACTAGGTTGAGCATCCGGCGCGGAAATTCCTGGCCGAGCTCATCGGAGTGGAGGGGCAGAAAAGCGTCGGCGTCCATAAGTTCGGTCAGGCCGCGCAGTTGCCGGATGTCGGCCATTGCCGCAGCGTCGCCGGCGGCGCTGGCGCGGGCTTCCATTTGTTCCAGCAAAGCCCGCCAGCTGGTCATCATCAGCTTGCGCGGGCTGCCATCGATGTCGGCGCTCCGAAAGTCGCCGGTCTCAACGATCCCGGTGGTCTGATACGCCTGTTGCGCCCGCCCGCACAGCTCCGGCCACAGGGTTTCCATGCGTTCTGCGGGCGCAATGAACAGCAGCGCCGCAGGGCCCGTTTGCGGCAGACGCGCCAGGCAGGCGTTGGGCTGGTTATCGGTAAGTCCGGCCCAGAACTTGGCTTCGATGAGTACCCGTTCCACCTGGTTTTCATCACCGCAAACCAGGTCAACGCGTTCCCCGCCATCGCCGCTGGCCTCGGTTTGGAACCGCGTAAGCGGGCCGGTGGCTACCCCGGCGGACAGCAGCGTACTTTGCAGGGCCTGGCGCGCCGGCTCGGATTGGAGCAGGATATGGCGCAGCGCCTCGGTAGCGACCCGCTCGGTTTGGTTGGTGAAAATCGGCAGGATTTGAGCGAACAGGGTAGTTGGCGTGGTCATAGCAAGTCTGTCCTTGGATCTCAGGGGAGCTTCAGGCATTGGGCGCATCCTGGTAGGTTGGGCCGTCAGGGTCAATCAGGCGGGCGATGCGCTTGAGTTCGTCGGCGACGGCGTGGCGGGCCGGTTGCAGGCCGGCGTCCGGCGGCAACGCTATGGGAACCCAGAATTCGTGGCTGCGCCTGCCCTTACCGGGTTGGCCCTCATCTCCCAGCCGTTGGCGCACTTCGTCGAGAGAAACCTGGTAGGGGGCTGTTTTGCCTCTCCAGAATGACAGTCTCAGAGGCGTATCGGGCATTTCATCCCGGATATTGTCGCTGGTGCCTAGCTGGGCCAGCGCGCCGGCCAGCCGGAAGCTCCGGGTGTAGAAACCAACGCCTTTACCTACTCCGAGATGACTGATGTTGCCCCATCCTGATGCCACGACATCCCTAACGACAGCGAGTATCAGGGTTCTAAATCCGTCATCCGGCCGGGAGTCGCCGGTGATGATGCTGTCAGCGAGACCCTGCAACTCGGCGATTTCGAATTTGGCCCGCTGGTCCTGGCTGTTCAGCGTGGCTTGCGCCAGGCGGTCGAGGAGCAAACCCCAAGTGGCCAGCATCAGGCGACGGTGGCTGTCTTGCGCCGTTCCCGTGGCAATTTTCAGATTGTCGACGTTCCGGGTTGTGTCCAGTGTGTGGCCGGCCTCGTGCAGCCGTCCGGTCAAGTCGTCCCACAGGGAACTCCGGTTGACCCGGTAGGGCGGGGCCAGAAACAGCAGGGTGGCCGGGGCATCCGCAGGCAGAGCT
This sequence comes from Dehalococcoidia bacterium, assembly GCA_965203195.1. Classification (GTDB taxonomy): domain Bacteria; phylum Chloroflexota; class Dehalococcoidia; order Lucifugimonadales; family UBA3495; genus Bin87. Next base: position 745,915 of record OZ241860.1, read on the forward strand.
TCCCAGTAGGCAACGGGCTGGGCGGGCGTCAGTTCGGCCCAGAACTTGGACTCGACGAATGCCAGCCGGTTGCCGTCCTCGTCCAGGCCGGCCAGATCGGGGGCGGCGCCGGCGCCGTTGGGCAGAGCGCGCTGGGCTTGCACTTTGGCGATGAGAGGCGGGGCATCGGCGCCGTCGCTCAAGAAATCGGCGAAGGCGCGGCGGGCGGCTTCGGAACGGGCGAGGATGAAGGCGAGGGCGGTGGTGGCGACGTCCTCGCGGCCAAAGGTATGATGCCGGGCGATGTGGCTCAACAGGGTGGGGGTGGAGTGGCTGGGCATAGGGGGACTCCTGGGGGACGGCAGATGGCGGGAGGCTTCCGTGCGACCGTCCGTCTGTCCGTCTGAAGGTTGCTGCGGCGGCGGTAGGGGAAGGCGTGTGCCATCTTGCCCGGAAAATCCGCGTGTCACCGCCGCCAATTGTTGCGGCAAAGTGTGCGGGATGCAGGATGACGGACATTATGGCGTATGGGCGGCATTGTTGGCAAACGGCGGCCGGGCCGGGGATGGCGACGGCGCTTGTTGGCCGGAGGGCCGAGCGTTACCCGGCAAGGCAGGATTGCTTGACACCCACTCCGCCGCGCCGTACTGTGACACCATACCTCGCTGGATTTAGCCGCCCGGGGGCTTTTTTGCTATGTCGGGCCGCCGCCACGCCCTTAAACTTGCCTTTCTGACCGCCGCATTGGGGCTGGTTGCCTTGTGCGTGGTGGCGCTGGCCTGCGCGCCGGGCGCCCCGGCGGGGCAAGGCGGCGCAGTGGGCGGCGCCGTAGATGCAGAATCCACCAATATGCCCACGCCGGAACCGACAGCCGAGGCCGGTACTGAAGCCACCAGCGCTCCCGCCCCGCGCCCAACGCCAACAGACACGGTGGCGCCTACACCTACCCCGACATCAGAGCCCGACGCAGCGCGGTTAGGCCCGATAGTAAGCGCATACGTACAGGGGCAGGCGACCCGACAGGCTACCGCCCAGGCCCAGGGAGCCAGCGGCCAGGCCGCGCCGGCAAAAACCCTTGCCGTCCAAATCTTTGTCTATGACGCCTCCAAACGGGGCGAGGTAACCGCCTTTCTGGAAAGCCACGACATCGCCCATTCGCCGGTGCCTGGAACTAGCGACATCGATGCCACCGTCCCGGTATCCTTGGTAGCCAGCCTGGCTGCTCACTCAGGCGTAAATGAGATCCAGGCTTGGCCACTGCCATATCCGAATTTGAGCAGTGGCCCCAATGTCCTTGCCGCCGAGTATGAGGCTGGGCTGATGCCGGATGAGGACACCAACCCGACCTTCGCCCGGTTGGTAATTGGCATTGAGGGCGGCGACAACTACGACGCCGTGAAGAATTTTCTGGATAGCGAGGGCGCGGTGATGGTATTTGCGGAGCGGGACATGGCGGAGATTTACCGGCCGGTAGGGGATTTGGTGGCTTTTGTGCCGGTAGCCCAGATACCTACGCTGGCTCGCATGGCCGGCGTGGTAGCTATGTGGATTGAAAAATATCCGGTGCCGGCAGAGGCGCGTTACACGGCGGGTTCAATTTACGATATACCAACCGCGACGCCTACGCCTATGTCCACGCCGACCAGCACTCCAGCCGCGGCGAATCCGGACGGGTCATCTACTCCTGATGCCGGCGTCTCTGGGGCCGCGGCTACGGCGCCGGCAACGCCTACCCCGGCGCCGACTCCAACCCTTTTCCTGATCAACAACGGAACTCCTTGGCCATTAGAGCATCCGGACGAGCACGACAACCCTAAATTGGATTCCAGGCTCTTTTACCTTGCGCTGGAATACGAGAAGGCGCAATCAGCGGCTCAGGGAGTTTCCGGGCAGGCGACGCAACCGGCCGCAGAAGTAGATGTACTTATAATGCCGGATGCAGAGGAGAGCATCCCGGCAATAGTGCAGTTCCTCAAAGACAACGGGGCTTCCCCAACTTACGCTTATATGGGCCTCCCCAATGACGGTTACGGCCATTATCAATTGGGGGCCACCTTGCTAGTGTCTCTCCTGGTTCGTTTGTCGGAGCAATCCGGGGTTCTTTTTGTAGAGCACCCAGGCGAACCTTCGGAAGAATAATGCCCCCAACGCGCCTTCATCGCAATCACAAGGGGACAGAAATCCCGCGGACGCGGCCGGATGCGGAGGGCGCGGCAGCGAGTAGGCCGGCGGCGCGGTGCCTACTCCGCCAGAACCATCCTGTCCTGGGTGTTGCCCACCAGGGAGCGCGGGTCCACCGGCGGCAGCGCCGGGCGTGCGTCGTTTTGCAGCATTTCCTGTACGCTGAGGGCCTGCATCACCGGGTATTCCCGCCGGCCGGCTTCCCGCGTGTTCAGCGTGACCCGGCCCTGCTGGGCGGCGAACACCCGCAGCGATTCCGGCGGCGGGTACAGGCTGACCATCAAGGACATCGGGGCGTGCAACCCCCGGTTCCGCATTGCCGTCTGCGTGCCCAGCAGCCGGTCCAGATCCGGGCGGCCGACGGGGCGACCGGAGGCGTGCATTTTGACCTGTATCGGAACGATGATGCCCTCGTTGCGGTCAAGGTCCAGCGCGCCGAAGTAGCGGGCGTCCACGCCGCCGTCGTTCTGCTTGCGCTGGTTAGGCACGGCGTTGAGCAGGCCGGCTACCTTGTCCTCGGCCCACGCCCAGCCGGGGATGCTGTCCTCGGCGTCATCGCGGCTCATCAGGGCGCGGCGTTCAAACTCCGCCCAGTCAAAGTCGTTCCATTCCAGTCCATAAACCACCGGCGGCACGGCGTAGCCGCGGGATTCCAGCCGCTGCTGCATTACGCGCACGGCAATGCCGCTGATGTCGATGCCCAGATACTTGCGGCCCAATGACGCCGCCGCATCCGCCGCCGTGCCACAGCCACAGAAGGGATCCAGCACCAAATCGTCGTAGTTGGACGACGCCTTGATGATGCGCTCCAGCAATGCCAGCGGCTTTTGGGTGGGGTAGCCCACGCGCTCTTTGGATACATTGATGACGGGCTTTATGTCGTCCCAAACGTCCCGTATGTACACGTCGGCAATATAATTGCCGTCGGCGTCGGTTTGGGGATTGAAAAACGGTTTGTCATAATACAGGCGTTCCTGCGGCGGGTTGTGCCGGTATTGGTCCGACTTGGTGTAGAACAGCAAAGTGTCGTGTTTGCGCGGCCAACGTCGTTTGCTCACGCCGCCAGTGCGGTATGACCAAACCACCTCATTCTGAAACTGACTTTCGCCAAAGATGGCGTCCATCAGGATACGCAGGTAGGCGTTGGCGTGGGGATCGCAGTGCAGGTAGATACTGCCGGCGGGTTTCAGCACGCGCCGCATTTCGGCCAGGCGGCGCCCCATAAAGACGCAGTAGGCGGCCATTGGGGATTGCTCTCCGGTTTGCAGGATGATGCCGCGCAGGCAGTCCAGCAGCCGGCCGTGGGGCAGGCGCTGAAACGCTTTTTCGGTTCCCTCCGTCCAGCGCCAGGCGTCGCGGAGCTGGGCCGGCACCATCCCCTTGTCGCCGAAGGCGGCGACATAGAACTGGTTGCTGTTGAAGGGCGGATCCAGATAAATCAGGTCAACGCACTCGTCCGGCAGTCCCCGGAGGACATCCAAGTTGTCCCCACAGACCAGGGCGTTGCCGATCAGGTACTCGTGGCCGGCTTGCGCGGCGCGATACCGGCGATACTGCTCCACCAGTTCGGGCGCTACTTCCCGGGCCGGCCGGGCGCGCGCGAACCAGTCGGCGTCCAGCTCAAAGGTATCCGGGTCATCGGCAATAGCGGCCTTGATACGGGCGTTTTCCTCGGGCGTGAGGGGAACGTCGTTTGGTTTAAGTCTAGGCATAGTAGTCCCTCTCTTTCTTGTTGTACCAGGCGATGGTAAGCGCAAAACGCCCCGATTGTCAAATAGGGCCGGCCGCCATACTGCCTCTCTATTAGCGCCGGCGCTTGCGGCGCTATGACCCACGCCGGCAGGGCGGCCCGGAGTGCTATAATGGCCGCCGCCGCAACCGGCGGCTGGGGCGTTATGACGGTGGAAGTTATTTTTGACCGGGGGATTTATCTGCCGGAACTGGATCTGTGGCTGGACGCGCTCCGCAAGCAGGAGGCGTCGGCAATTTCCCACGCCCATTCCGACCACATCGCCCGCCACCGCCGGCCGATGCTGACCCACGGGACGCGCCGGCTGCTGGACGATTACCTGCGCCGTTCCGAGCCTGTCGCGCTGGAATACGGGGAACCGCTGGAGACGGCGGAGTACACGCTTACGCTTCACCCGGCGGGGCACTGCCTCGGCTCGGCCCAGACGCTGGTAACGCGCCGGGCTACGGGAGAAAGGCTGCTCTACACCGGCGACCTGCGCGTCCAGCCGTCGCCGGTCAACGAACCGCTGGCCATCGTGCCTTGCGATACGCTGGTTATTGAAAGCACCTACGGCCATCCCGATTATGTATTCCCGCCGCAGGAGGAAGCCGTGGCCACGGCAATGCGGGTGGTGGCCCGGTGGCTGGAACAGGGCGCGCTGCCGGTGGCGCTGGGTTGGCGGCTGGGCAAGGCGCAGGAGGCGCTGTATCATCTGCTGGCCGCCGGGTTTCGGGTGGCCTGCGCCGCGGAAGTGTACGAAATCGCCCGCAAGTACGAGGATGCCGGGGTAGCGTTCCCCGGCGATTACCGGCAGTTTGACGGCCGGATTAATGATGGCGAAACGCTGCTGTTCCCGCCGGGCCGCAAGACGCGGGAACAAATCGCCGGCATACCGGAGACGCGCGGCCGCCGTCCGGCGCGCTATCTGGAGCTGACGGGCTGGGCCGCCGGCCCGAGGAGGCCCTGGGGAGGCGGGCGTCCCGGCGACGCCAGCGTTCCCTACAGCGACCATGCCGACTTTAATGACCTGCTGGGATATGTGGCGGCGGTTCGGCCCCGGCGGGTGTACACGGTGTTCGGAATGCCCGACCTGGCGGCGGAGTTGCGCCGGAGGGGTTATGCCGCCGCCCATCTGGGCAAGAATGCCACGGCGGCCGACCGGGCGCAGCAGATGCCGCTCTGGTAGCCGGGCGAGCCGCTGCGCATAGCGCCGGCAGGCTGGTTGCATCCGAATCCGCAAAATCGTGCCGGGCGGGTTTGACAAAAGCCGGTTGCCCGCCCTATAATGATGGCCAGCGTATCAGCGCGCTTCGGTGCGGCCCGGTGGTGTAGCGGTTAACATACTGCCCTGTCAAGGCAGAGATCGGCGGTTCGAATCCGCTCCGGGTCGCCATTTTGGGTAAAATCGGGCAGAACGGCTCCTGTTTGGGGCCGTTTTTTCGTTGCCGTCCTACGCGCCGGCGCGGCGGTCATTCCCCAGCCGGCGGTGGCCGCAGACCGCAGAAAGAATATGTCCGCCGCCAGCATACCCGCGCTCACCCTGCATCAGCCCTGGGCCACGCTCATTGCCCTGGGCATAAAGACCATTGAAACCCGTTCCTGGCCGCCCCCGCGCGCAATTATCGGTCGCCGGCTCGCCATCCACGCCGGCCGGACGATAGACCCCAATCCCGGCGGCGCCGTGGTGGCGGCACTGCGCGCTCACTACGGGCAGGGCTGGCCGGGCGCAATCCCCAAAGGGGCCGTAGTGGCTTGCGCCACCGTAAAGGCCGCGCGCCAGGTTGCCGGCGCCGACGCCCGGCGGCCGCAATATGTTCGCACCAAAGAAGGGCCGGTTTTGCCCGTGGATCCCTACGGGGACTTCAGCGTGGGCCGCTGGCTGTGGTTACTTGGCGATGTGGCGCCGTTGGAACCGCCGGCGCCGGCTTCCGGGCGGCAACGGATCTGGTACTGGACTCCGCCGCCTCCGTAGCGACAGAGGCGTCGCCGTGGCTGAAACCGCCGGCGCTGCTGGCGAGGCAGCAACGGCCGGCCATCAACCCGGCAGGATGAGACGCCCGCCGCAACGCCGGCATGGCCATCGTACTTGGCCGGCGCGGGGACGCTTCCGCAGGCAAGGATCCTACACTATGCCTACTTGCGATGCTGGCGGCGGCGGATGCCGGCTTGATCAAGGCAGGGCGGCGAGGTGGCATATTCGCCGGCGCCTGCAAAGCGCCTCAAGCCGTCTATAAACGCTTGGGGCGGTTAGGGCGTGTATCTGGCAAATCGCCAAACTGGATGCCGCATTGCCGGCATAGCGCGTTGCTGCGCACGCCATTCCTGGTTACTCATCGTTACTCATTAAGCGGAGGGTGGGCAAAATGATCCTAGTCGCTTCAATTGTGCCGCCCCCTTTCGGGAGCGGTTAGTTCTTGTATGCCAAGTGGCGGGGAAGGGGCAACCGTTGACATATCATCCCAGCCCCATTTCGGGGACGGTTAGCGCCGGGACGACGCCACTATCACCGCCGCCTGGTGCGCGACTTCAATTGTGCCGCCCCCTTTTGGGAACGGTTAGCACTGGTCGGAATCGCAGCCGAATCAGCGGCAACAAATGCTTCAATTGTGCCGCCCCCGAAAGGGGGCGGTTACACCCGCAGATGCCCAGGATGCCCAAAGTGAGGCTGCCCACAGCTTCTGAAAGAACGGCCCGAAATCGGCGGCAGTGAGGTTGTCCACGGTGGCGCTCATTCTGATAGTACCCTCCGGATCAGTGTCAGTCTATGCCGGGCGGCACAGGCCATAGCCCCGGTAGCGTCCGCTGCCGATGATTACCGGGCCTCGCACCGGCGCGGCGAATCTGATGGTGGCGTGGGTGTGCTGCCATTCGCCGCCGTCGCTGCGGCGGCGCAGCCGGGGGAACTCGCGGGCCGGCGGCGCGCCTTCCAGCATTGATACCGGCCCCAGCGCCACTGCCAGGGGCGGCGGCAGCCCAATGCGGACGCATTGCTCCGCCACATTCTCCCGTTCCAGCCGGACCTTGTCCGGCCCCTTGTAATAGCGGTCCAAAGTCACCGGCGTTGCCGTGTGCCAGGTATCGGACGGGCGCGTCCAAGTTTCGGCCCGCAGGTTGTACCGCGCTTGCGGGCCGGCGCCCGGTTCCGGCGGTCGCAGCGTGGTTTCGTTCCACTGGCATTGCAGGATGATGTGTGATTTCAGATCGCCGTTGTCGTCATAGCCGAACAGCGGGTGCAGACACCGGCGGGCTGCGGAGTCCGGCACGCCGCGAGGCAGAGCAATGCCCAGCCCCATAATGCGCCCGTCAGCGTGTTGGCGTCCGACGAAAGGCAGCGGTATCAGGGCGAGGTGCGGCTGTTCACTGCGTCCGCCGTCCGGCGTATGTCCGCTGACCCATTCCGGTATCGGTTCCGGGCAATGGGACATAATCAGGTTGCGGAAAGCGGCGGTAAGCTGGCCGGCGGCCCGCAGATCCCGGCCGGAGCCGGTCGTCTCAAACACGATCAGGTCATCATTGAAAACGCTGTGGGGATGTTCCGTATCGTCCGTTGCGCCGTCTTGCCGGTAGCCGGCCCAGCGGCGGGCTTGCGGCCTTTGCCCCAGCGCGTAGGCGGTGGTCAGGTCGTCCAGCCGTCCGCCGTAGGGAACGCGCATCCGGTAGCCGCCGGGTCTATCCGCCGGCCGCCAGTTGGCCGGGGGCGGGTTGTCGTCCACCCAAACCTGCGCCAGCGACGACGAATGCCCGACGCTGGCAACGCCGGCGGCCAGACGCCGCAGCGCCGGCAGGTGGCCGTCCGGCTGCGCATCCGGCCAGATGATATGGGCCACGGGGTTGTCCAGCGCCGCCGAAGCAAACTGCCGGGGCTGCCGGCTGCGGCGTTCCGGCAGCAGATGCAGCCGTTCACGCGGCGGCCGGTCGTCATTGGTCGGCACATAATGCCGGGCCGGCTGGCGCGGATGACATTCGCCGGCGGCGATGGACGGCGCGCCTTGCCTTTCCAGCCAGCGCAGCGCCTGTTCTCCGGCGTCGTCCTGGCCCGTTTCCCCCCAGGCGGCCACCAGCGCCATAAACACTCGGTCGGGATGCGGCGGCCATTCCACCGCCGCGCCGGCCGAGTTGTAGGTAGCCGCTTTCACCTGCCCGTTCAGATAGTTGATTGCGATAGCCAGCATCAGTATCAGTCCTGCTCCGGCGACTGGGCGTCCAGATCCTGGCTGCGCTTGACCAGTTCCAGCAGATCTTCCGACGGGGTCAGCGATATGAGGCTCGCCCAGGGCAGGCCATTGCCCTTGGCGTCAGCAATGGCGTCGTTGAGCAGTTGCAGAACGGACATCGCGTCCAGCGGAAATTCGGCGGGCGGCTGCCCCGGCTGGTCCAGCAGTTCCCAGACCACCGGGTTTTGGGGCAGCAGGTGGCAGCGGGAACGCAGGTCGGTGTCAGCGCGCGCCAGTGTCCCGGCGGCCAGGCCTAATGCGGCCAGCGCGGTTCGGGCGGCGTTGTCAACGCCGGCGTCGGAATCAGCGGCGCCGTTCAAAGGAAAGCGCAGGCGGCGGATTGCGGCCAGCGACAGCGTGGTGGTCTGTACCGCTTCGCTGATGGTAAAGCCGCCATCCGCAATGGTAGGCGTCACATTGCCATGGTTGGCCTCGGACGGGCGCCCGTCCCTGCCCAGTGTACGGGGACGGTTGCCGCCGGCTGCTTGCTCCCGTTCCAGTGTCCAGGTCGGATGCTCGTCGCTTTGGTCTTTTCGCTCGTATATGGGGCTGGGGATACGGGCAATACTGGCGGGGTCAATGCGGCTGGAGGTTTTCTTGCCTTGAACCGCGTCGTGGCCAATGATTTAGGTAGGGGGAAACACCTTGTCGCCGGGGCCGCCGGCCGGCTGGTATCGGGTAACGTAGCGGAAAGCGGCGGCGTGGCCGGCCACCGCTTGCTACAAGGTCTGCAAGTCAAGTTCCATCCTAACCTCCGTTGCGGGTTCTTATTGTGCTGTCCCTTTTGTTGGAACGGTTGCGTCGGCAGTAGCCGCGATCCAAAACTACCAGACAGCTTCCTTCAATTGCGCCGGCTTATGCTCGGTCGATTGCTCTCGGTAAATATAGTATGGCACTATTTTATACTGTCAAGTGAATAGGATACGGACTTCCTGGCGTTAAACCACCATAACATCCCGCTCGGCCGGTGGCAGTTGCCGCCCCAGCGTCTTAACTACATTGTTGCCCCGGCCGGCCGCCGGCCCCAAGTCGATTATCAGCACCCGATCCTCCCGCACGTTGATTAGTTCGGTGAGGGCTTCCTCCATAAGGACGCGTTCTTTGGCCGACAAGTCGCAAGCAAAAACGGAATACTGCAACGGGTCGCCGAACCCGTTCATCTTGCGGTGCACCCGACGCAGCCGCGCCGGGTCGCTGACATCGTAGGCCACGATATGCCGGTTGCGCATCGCAGTTCACCTCACCGCGTGGTAAAGGCCGGGTATCCCGGCAGTTCGCCCAGCAGATGCCGCCCCAGCAGCCGCGCCTGGATTTCCATTATCCGGCGGTAGCTCACCGACACGCTGGACACGTCCAGCAGCCGCGCTTTGGCGATGACTTCCCCCTTGCTTTTGACGGTAAGTTCGTCGCCCGATTTGCCGACCATTGCCCCTTGCGTTTGCACATACAGCGGCAGGGCATCGTCCCGCGCCGGCGCCATACGACGCACGTCGTCGGGCCGCGCTACATAGCGGCTGCCCTTGAGGAATGTTACCTCATCGGGCAGGCAGATGCCGACCAGCGAGCAGCGGGGGCATTTGGGGCTGTCCTCCAGTGGCGCGGGTATCCGGCCGGCGCCGGCCATCGCGCGGGTTTCGTCCAGCAGCGATTTGGTGCGCCGCACCAGGTCATCGTCAAACTCAACGGTTACCCGGCGTCGGGAAGCCACAAAATACAGGATGCCCTGCCGGCATTCGTAACCGCTGGCCCGTAGCAGCAGGCCCTGAATGCACAGCTGCACCCGTTCCGGTTCGTAGGCATTGCCGGGAACATCGGGAACCGCGCCGCGTTTGTAGTCCACCGGCGTAGCGCATTTGCCGTCCGCTTCCACCAGGTCAATGCGGGCGATGGCGCCCAGCGCGTCATCGGAAAGCGTCACGGAGCGGGCGTGAATCTTGTCGCCGGCGTCGGCGTCGTCATCGGCATCGGACGGGGACGGGGGCAAGGCCAGGTTGCCGGTGGGTTGGTCAACGCGCCGGTGCTGGAAACGCCCGTCGCTGGTATCGGCGCTGTGCGCGAATTCGCCTTGCACCCATTCCAGGTAGCAAAGCCGGGGGCAGTAGGCGAATTCGTTCAGCATCCTGGCCGGGACCAGTTCCGGTACACCCGTGGTGGTCATCTGGCATCCTCGCCCGCGGTGGCATCAGGCGGCGACGACAACCGGCCGCGGCCCGACCCGCATTTTGTACATTATGTTATCATACGCGCACGGATACCGGGGTTGTCATCAGGCCGTGTCACTAAACGCATTTTTGGCGCTAGAATGGCTCCGCCAGCAATGCCGAACCGGAGGCCGCCACCTCATGACCGACGACTGCCGCCGGTCACAGCCATGACAACGCCGACAACGCCTGGGCAATCCTGCAACCGATCCTGCCCGGCGGCCCTGGCAAAGTTGATTACGTCACTGTTTCCATAATCTATTGGACGATTATCGGTCTGCTCAACGTTGGCGAAGTGGCCGCCGTTATCTATGTCGTCCGTCGCCAAGCCAAAGTCGGGCAACCCGAGGCATCGGCTTGAACATCGGCCGCCGCCGTGTTAGCGTAGCTCCACTGCGCCGGGCGGGTTGGCGCGCGGCGCAGGTCAACTTGCCGCTTTACCGCCATCGGAGGGAACGCTATGGCCGGCAATCCGCGAGACAAATACTGCATCGTGGGCGTGGGCGAAACGGAATACAGCCGCGCTTCGGGGCGAACTACCCGCGCGATGGGCGCCGAGGCCATCCGCAACGCCATGCACGACGCCGGCTTGACACCCGACCAGGTGGACGGGATGCTTTCCTACCACGGCGGGGATTCGACCCCGTCCACTGCCATCCAGTATGACCTGGGCATCCGGCCCAACTTTTATATGGACTGCTCCGGCGGCGGGTCGTCCACGGAGGCGCTGGTGGGGCTGGCGATCGGGGCCATTGAGGCCGGGATGTGCGATGTGGTCGCCATTTTCCGGTCGATGAACGGGTATTCCAATGTCCGCATCGGCGGCACCGGGGCGCGGGCCGCGGCGCCCATCGGCGGGCCGGATTTGCTGAAGCGGCCCTACGGCCTCATCAGCGCCGTCCAGCAGTTTGCCTATACTTTCACCCGCCATATGGCCGAATACGGCGTCAAGAGCGAGGATCTGGCCGCCATCAAAGTGGCCCATTCCAATCACGCTTCCAACAACCCCAAGGCGCTGATGAAACACCGGGTCACCGTGGACGATGTGATGAACTCCCGCTGGATTATCCGCCCGGTGGCGCATCTGCTGGACTGCTGCCTGGAAACGGACAACGCCACCTGCGTCATCGTAACCTCCGCCGACCGCGCCAAAGACCTGAAGCGCAAGCCTATCTACATCAAGGCGGTGCAGGGGCGCGGCACCAAGCCGGGCGGCGATTTCCACTACCAGCATGGCCCCATCTCCCGGGTGGCCGGCCATTATATCGCGCCGCGCATCTTTGACCTGGCCGGCGTCACGCGCGAGGATGTCGACCTGACCGGCTGCTACGACGCCTTTACCTACACCGTCCTGCTCCAGTTCGAGGACTACGGCTGGTGCGAAAAGGGCGAGGGCAAGGATTATGTGACCAGCGGCATCATCAACCTGGGCGGCAAGCGGCCCAACAACCTCAGCGGCGGCCACCTGTGCGAGGGCTACACCCACGGGATGAATATGGTCATTGAGAATGTGCGCCAGCTGCGCGGCACGGTGGATGACTACTGCCCCGGCGCCGCCGAGGGGAAGCACACCTACGATTACAGCGAAGGCGGCTGCCGCCAGGTGCGCGACGCCAAAATCAGCATGAATATGGGCTGGGGCACGCCGGCGGTGGGCAGCGCGCTGATTCTGGGCAATGTGTTGAGCTGAACCGACAGACGCGCCGCAGCAGGAGAACGACAATGGCGAACTACACCTACCGGGGCATCACTTTGAGCATCCCCGACAACGATTCGGAATACAAGGGTTACTTTGAGGCGGCCGGCGAAGGCCGCCTGGTGGTCAAAAAATGCGCCGACTGCGGCCTGCTGCGCGGCGAGCCGGGGCCGGCCTGCCCCTGGTGCGCTGCCATCAACTGGGAATGGCAGCAGGTTTCGGGCCAGGGGACAATTTACTCCTACCAGGTGGTGGCCCATACCGTCATTCCCAGCTTCCGGGATTTGACGCCCTTCGCCATCGTGCTGGTGGAGCTGGACGAGCAGCGGGGCCAGCCGGGGGAATACGACGGCCTGCGCATCACCGGCAACCTGGTGGACGCCGATTTCAATATGGAGAAGGAGGAGAAGGTCGGCATCGGCAAGCGGGTGGAAGCGGTTTTCCAGCCTGTGGCGGAAGGCTTTATGCTGCCCCAGTGGCGGCTGATTGACGAGCCGGACCAGGGCCTTACCTGGTCGCACGAAATTACAGCGTCGGGGTGACGGCAGGGCGGCTGTGCCGCAAACCAAGGTATCCGCCAGTTGCCCTGATGATTGGAGCCGTTTGAGATGAACCTACAATCGCAATTCGACCAAGCGATGCTGAATATTTACGACGAGGCGGAAAAGTTGGGGTACCGCCCGACCCGTTTCCTGCAAATGGTATATGAACTCGGAGGTCTGCAAACCGCGCAGCGATTGCTAGGCGGCAATATTACGTCGAGCGGTTTCGAGCGCCTGTGGGAAATGGGGCGGCCGGACCTGACTGTGGAGTATTTGGTACTTCAGGAGCCGTGGCGCCGTCTGTTCACTGAGGATGAACTGAAAGAAGCGGAACGACGGCTGGCGTAAATGCCGACAGTCGCATCGTGGAGCGCGAATAAGGCAGCGCAACCCACGCCGGGTACGGGGCGGGCGGGACTGATGCGGGGGCTGTCCGATGACCTGACGGCCCGCTACAAGCGGGGGTTCTCAGTCCGCAACATCCGGCAGATGCGGGCGTTTTGCTTGGCTTGGCCGATTCCGCAGACACTGTCTGCGGAATCTGTATCTCTGGGAACGCCGATTCACCAGACAGCGTCTGGTGAATCGGCGTCGCTGGAATCAGCGCTGACCCCAATAGCGCCCAACTTTCCCCAGTCGCCTAAATGCTGGCCGGCGTATCGCTTTTCACCGGCGCATCGTCCGGCGCAGGGTTGCCGGCATTCTGCCATTCCTGGGTTACATAGCGCAGCGCGCGGTAGCCGGCGGCCGTCAGCGGCGTTGCCACCAATACCCCCCAGAATCCCAGAAAGGAACCGGCTATGGCCAACGCCAGCACAATGACCAGCGGATGCAGCTCCAGTGCCTGCCCCTGAAACCGGGGCGACAGCAGAACATTTTGCAGGGTCTGCACCACCAGGTACAAGGCAATCACGATGGGAACCTGGCGCGGCTCCGACAGCAGGGTGATTATTGACGCCACCACCAGCGATATGGTGGCGCCCACCACCGGCACCAGCTCGGCCAGCCCGGCGATGATGCCCAGGATCACGGCGCGCGGCACCCCCAACGCCCACAGCGACAGGGCAATGACTACGCCCACGAGCACCGCCATCAGCAGCTGTATCCGTATGTAGGAACCCACGGACTCTCCGGCCAGTTGCCCGATGGCGGCCAAATCGTCCCGCAGCGGCGCCGGCGCCAGCCGCAACGCACCCTGTCCCAACTTGCCGGGCGCATAAAGCAGGTAAAACAGAATCAGCGGAACCGCCGCCAGAGAGATGACCAGCGACAGCCCGCTGCGGGCAATGGACACTACCCTTTGCGCGGCGTTGAGGGCCGCCGTGGCCAGGGCGTTCTGTAGGTCGGACAACCTGGGGTCAATGAAGCTGCGGATGTTGTCGGGAACCCGCGCGTAGTACCATTCCCGCGCCTCCTGCCAGATGGCTTGAAACTCCGACAGAAAGTTCGGCGCATAATTGGCCAGGTTAATGGTCTGGGTCAGCGCCTGGAACACCGCTACGGCGACAATCAGCAGCACGATGGCGATGGCAGTAATGGTCACCAGTCCGGCGGCGGCGGCCCGGGGCAGCCACGGCCAGCGGCGCGGCCCCGGCACATAACGCTCCGCGGCGTTGACCAGCGGCAGCAGCAGATAGGCCACGATCCCGCTAATCAGAAAGGGCAGCAGCACCGTCAGCAGTTTCCAGACCACCGCCAGGATAATGACCACCAGCGCCAGCGCCGCCAGCAGCCGGAAACGGCGCTGCCAACGGGGTGAGGCAAAATCGGGTAGCGTCATCGTGGACTCCTGTCATTGCCCGGCTGGCGCTATGCTATGTTACGCGCGGCGCGGCGTGCCGCCGGAAATTCAAAAGGCCCCAATCCGCCACAAGCGACGATTTACCGCCCGGCGGGGGCTTATGATATGCTGCCATCTTATGATAGGCTACCCGTCTATGGAAAGCGTTATGAGCGGCCGGCGCCGGTTCCGGCCAAAACAGGCCGTTGTTCGCCGGCGAATGCGCCGGGCGCTGGCGGCGCCATTGCTGCTGCTGGCGGCGCTGGCAGTCGTCGCCGGCGCGGGCTGCGGCGCATCTACCGCCAATTCCGAACCCGTCTATGATTTTCCGATTGCGCTGTACCAGGGGGCGGACGCCGTGGGCGGCAGCGAAGCCCTGCGGCTTTCCGACTTGCGGGGGCAGCCCGTGATCCTCAATTTCTGGGCCGGCCTCTGCCCGCCCTGCCGCGCCGAAATGCCGGAGTTTCAGGCTTTCGCCGACGCATACGCCGGGCGCGCGCTGGTGGTGGGCGTTGACCTGGGGCAGTTTTTCAGCCTGGGCGGCCCGGATGACGCCAGGCGATTGCTCAACGAGCTGGCTGTAACCTACCCGGCCGGCTACACCGAGGACGGCAATGTGACGCGGGAGCTGGCCGTAACCGGGCTGCCGGCTACCTTGTTCATCACCCCCGACGGCAGCCTGCACCGCAGATGGGTCGGCGTGCTGGACGGCGACAAGCTGGCCGAAATCACCGACGCGATGCTGGCGGAGTAGGCCAAAGACGCCCTTCCGCCCGGCGGCGTCCGGCCCGCGCCGGCGCCGGGACGGCGCGGATGCTATACTCGCTAGCGAAATCTTTTTGCCGGATTCCGGCTTTCCGGGAGGCCGCCCCTATGCCCGCAGCGCCCATTTACTGCGACGCCCATACCCACCTGGACCAGTACGAACAGTTCGCCCCGGACGAAATCCCCGCCATCCTGGAGCGGGCGCAGGACGCCGGCGTGGGCCGCATCCTGCTGGCCGGCACGACTATTGAGTCCACGGAGCGCTGCATCGCCCTGGCCGGCGCGCATCCGATGTTCTACGCCGGGGTGGGCATCCACCCGATGCACGCCCGCGACCCGGTGGACGATGCGATGTACGCCCGGCTGGAAGCGCTGGCGCGGGACAACCCGCGGGTGGTCTGCGTCTCCGAAGTGGGGCTGGACTATCTGCCCGAATCGCCCGACCACGATACGCAGGAGCAGGTGTTTCGCGCGCACATTCATCTGGCGAAAAGCCTGGGGCTGCCCATCATCTTTCACTCGCGGGAATCGCACCCGGCGGTGTTCCGGGTGCTGCGGGAGGAGAACGCCGGGCAAGTGGGCGGGGCGATGCACTATTTTCAGGGGGATTTGGCGACGGCGCGGGCCGCCATTGACGGCGGGTTTTTCATCTCCCTGGCGCGGCCGCTGACCCGGCTGCCGGAGCTGCGGGAAGTGGCGCGGCAGATTCCGCTGGAGCATATTGTCCTGGAAACGGACGCCTACCCGCAGCCCTTCAAAAAGTATCGCCACAACTGGACGGAACCCCGCCACCTGGCCGAAGTGGCCCAGTGCCTGGCTACGGTGAAAGGCGTATCGGTTGCGGAAGTGGCGGAAACCACCACCGCCAATTTGAGCCGGCTGCTGGGGCTGGACATACCCGCCGCGCCCGGCGGCGTTCCTTCGCAGCAAAACCCCTTGCAACAAAGCCCTTCGCAACAGAACCCCTTGCAGTAAAACGGCAAAGGAGCATTCCCAATGGCCACGCAGCGCGCATATCCCCTGGATCGGGAACCGCCGGCGCAGGTGGTTCCGCAGAGTCTGAACGACTATCTGGAGGTGATGACCAAAGCGGTATTCCAGAGCGGCATATCGTGGCGGGTAGTGGACGGCAAGTGGGCCGGCTTCCAGGCCGGGTTTCACGGGTTTGATGTGGGCGCCGTGGCCGCGATGGACGAGTCAGCCATTGACACGCTGGCCGCCGACCCGTCCATCATCCGCAACCGCCGCAAGATTGTCGCCACGGTGCATAACGCCCGGCGGCTGATTGAGCTGGAGGAGGAATACGGCGGCGACATCCGCAACTATCTGCGCGCCCACGCCGATTTTTACGCCGCGCTGAAAGACATCCGCAAGCAGTTCAAGTATATGGGCGACACCGGAACCTACTACTGGCTGTATGTGCTGGGCGAGGATGTGCCCGACTACGGCGAGTTCTGCCGCCGGGGCCGGTGAAACCCGGCCCGGGCCGCCGCCCTTTGACGCCCGGCGCCGGCAGCCGCAGCGTAGCCCGGCAAATCGGGCGGGTCATCGGACGAATACCGGGCAAAGACTGTCGGGCAAAGACTACCGGAGGAGGTTGACGCAATGACTACTCCCGCAACCTGCCAGGTGGCCCTGAAGGAATGGGCCATCACCATCAAGGCGCTGGCCGACGGCGACCAGATTATGATGCTGCGCAAGGGCGGCATCCACGAGGAAGGCAAGGATTTCCGCGTGGTGCATCCCGAATTCCTGCTCTATCCCACTTACCTGCACCAGCGGGAGGATCTGCTGAAGGACAGCCACCGGCCCGCCCTGCGCCGGCTGCTGGCCGACCACCCCGCCGATGACGCCGCCGTTGCCTTTACCCACTGGGCGCGGGTGGAGGCGCTGCTGGAAGTTGACGGGCAAGGCACGGTGGACAGCCTGGCGCCCCATCACATCTGGACGGACGGCTACGCTCAATCCCGCCTGCGCTGGAAGCCGATGACGCCGCTGACGGTGATGCTGCTGCGGGTGTACCGGATGGAGACGCCGACCACGGCGCCGTTCCTGCCGGAGTACGGGGGCTGCAAGTCGTGGGTGGATGTTATCCCCACGGTGCGGCTGGGGGCGGCGGAGCCGGTGGTGGACGAGGCGCGGTTCGGGGAGATGCTGGCGGCGGTGCGGAGCGCCGTCGGCGACGCGGCGGCGGTGACGGAGCGGCTGGGCTGATTCCGGTCGGGGGGATTTATTTTTGGTGACACCTGCCCATTGACGCCCGCCGCCCCGGTCCGCTAAACCTGTGGCCATCCCCAATATTGGAGGTGGCAACAATGGGACTGGACATCGGCGTCGTCAAAATTGAATACTTGGAACGGCCCGACCAGCCGATGTACGGCTTTATGCAGGACCTCATGGCAGAGCCGGACATCGGAATCGACATGGATGATTTCGACGACGACTTCCCGACTTGGGATGCCACCGGCGAAGGCAACGCGTTCTACGAATTTGAGCGGGACGCCCTGCTCCGGCGCGCCGACGGCTGGGCAGTCAAAAAGAGGATTGACGCCGCTGACCGGGCCCGGCTGTTGCAGTGGGTCGACGATCTGCCCTGGCGGGGCGAGATCATAATGCTCCACCTGAACATCTGAACGATGACTGCGACCAACGCAACCGAAACCGCCAACGCCGTCCTGCTGTTGGGCGACTGCCGCCAGGAGCTGGCGACAGTTGCCGACGAGTCCGTTGACCTCATCGTCACCTCGCCGCCCTACGCCAACCAGCGGGCGGCCAGCTACGGCGGCGTCAAGCCGGCCGATTATGTAGCGTGGTTCCTGCCCATCGCTGCCGAGCTGTACCGGGCGCTGAAACCGTCCGGCACCTTCGTCCTCAATATCAAAGAGCCGGCCGTCAACGGAGAGCGGCACACCCATGTCATCGAGCTGATACTGGAAATGCGCCGCCAGCAGGGCTGGCTCTGGACGGAGGAATTCGTCTGGCACAAGAAAAACTGCTACCCGGGCAAGTGGCCCAACCGCTTCCGCGATTCCTGGGAACGGTTGTTGCAGTTCAACAAGCAGCGCAAATTCAAGATGAACCAGGAAGCCGTGATGGTGCCGGTGGGCGACTGGTACGACAACCGGATGCGAAACCTCAGCGAAACCGACCGGGTGCGTGATGAGTCCAGAGTCGGCAGCGGGTTCGGCAAAAAGGTGGAGAACTGGCTCGGGCGGGATATGGTGTATCCCACCAATGTCCTGCACCGCGCCACGGAGTGCGGCAACCGCAACCACAGCGCCGTGTTCCCTTACTGGCTGCCGGAATGGTTCATTGACCTGTTCACCGACGCCGGCGATACGGTGCTTGACCCGTTCATCGGTTCCGGCACCACCGCCTTCGCCGCCCTGGACAAGGGCCGGAAAGTCATCGGCATTGAAAAGCACGAGCCCTATTATCAGGCGCTCCGTGAGCAACTGATTAAGGATGCGAGGCTGGCATTATGAACGCCATCACTGACGCGCAAATCACGGCGTATGTGGAGGCGCACATCGGCACCTTTCACGACAAGCGGCTGGAATCCCTGGTCAATCTCAATTTGACCAAGTTGCTGGCCAAAAATCCGTACCTGTTTCGCAGCAAGAATCTGGTCATAGCCGGCGATTTGGTCAAATCGCTACTGGACGCTTACTTGAGCTCGCAGGAGGAAACGCTGTTCGGGGATTTTCTGGAAGGCTTGGCGATTTATGTTGCCGAGCAGGTTTGCGGCGGCTGGAAATCGGGTATCACCGGAATCGACCTGGAGTTTGTCCAGGATGGTGCCAGGTACATCATTTCCATCAAATCCGGCCCTAATTGGGGCAACAGTTCCCAAATCAAAGATATGCGCGACGATTTCAGAACGGCAACCCGCGTTATTCGGCAGGGCAACCTGAACACAAGGGTTGTCGCCGTGAACGGCTGCTGCTACGGACGGGATAGCAGGCCGGACAAAGGCGGCTATTTCAAGTACTGCGGGCAGGATTTCTGGGAGCTGGTTTCCGGCGACCGTAATTTGTACACTCGCATAATCGAGCCGCTGGGGCATAACGCCAGGCAGCGCAACGACGACTTTACGCAACGCTATGGCGCGGTCGTCAACCGATTTGTGCAGGAGTTCACCGAGCAGTTTTGCGACCCCAATGGCGCTATTGATTGGGACAAGCTGGTGCGGTACAGTTCGGCGACGACGCCACTGCTGTCGCTGCCGGCCGCAAAACGCGCAATCAACCGCTTACCGTCAGTCCTTAATGTATGTGATGCATTGCGCCAATGGGGCTATCCTGACCTGTCAGACAGCATTGAATTGCTGTCTGACAACGCCGGCGGCGCCAGCGGGAACCCGCTACCGGATTTGGGCAGTCTCAAAGGCTTTCTGATGGTTCTGGGCACGGTAGAGTCTGATGGCAACATCAGCTTGACAACAACGCCTGAAGGGCTGATAACCGCCGAATGGGAGTTTGACGACCGCCGCAGCGCAACAGTTACATTCCTGGATGTTGACCGGGTAAGATTTGACGCTACCGGCATTGCCGGCGAGCCGATCCGCATCAGGAACAGCGAAGCCGGGGTTGCCCGGCGTGCCGCAGTCAAAAGGCTGGTTGAGGACCGCTTGTTCGTTTTGAGAATATGACACCGGCCGGCCAAAGGATAATCGGATATGATTACACAGGAGCGCATCATCCCCCGCCCCCTTTCCGCCGACGCCCTCGCCGCCATCGGTTCCACTGCCGAGGTGTGCGACATTCTGCGCGCCTGGGGCCGCCCCGATTTGGCGACGCGCATCGCCTGGTTCGCCTCGGATGCGGATCTGGACGAGGGCGACGTCCCGCTTACCCTGGAAAGCGCGCTGGGGTTTCTGGCGTTTTTCGGGACGGTGGAGTCACCGGATGGCAAGGTGGATCTGGGTTGCGCGCCGGAGGGGTGGCTTTGCGCCGTCTGGCGTTTCCCCGACCTTCGTCGCGTCAGCCTCTGGTTTATGAACTCCGACACCGTGATGTACGCCGCCCGCAAATCCGCCGGGCATTTCGCTGATCTCAACAATGGCAGCGAAGTTGGCAGACGCGCCTTGATCGCGGAACGACTACTGGAAACGGAGGAATGGTTCTCTTGGCACAGCGACAGCCCGGCCGGCGCGAACTGGCCCCAACGCACCACGTCGCCCGTTATTGCCGCCCCCGCGACATCGGAATGGACGGGCAGCTGATTGAAACCGCTTTTACGCCGCGCCCCGGCGAGGCATATCTGTCCGCCAACTGGCTGGAGTATTTTCACGACTCCGACCGCCCCGTCCAAATCGCCGGCGTCCGGCGGGCGTTGACCGCCAAGGGCTTTCAACTCCGCCGCGCCGCCCGCTTTGCCGTTCTGAATGTAGGCGATGCCGTCGCAATCTGCCGCGCCGGCTGCCCTGACGCCAACATCCGCATTGTCGCCCTGGGCGAAACCCGTGACCCCTCTCACGCCGGCATCTACGGCGTCGCCCCTCCGAATAACATCGCCATCGCCGCCCTCCTCGCCGCCGCCGTGGCCCCCGATGACGTCTATCCCGCCGTAATCTGATATTATGTAGCCGCTACTTACCCCCAAAGCGAGGACGCGCCCGTTATGAAATACCGCCAACTGCCCCGCACCGACCTGCTCCTCTCCGAAGTCGGCTTCGGCGTCTGGACGGTGGCCACCAACTGGTGGGGCCGCATCCCGGAGGAAACCCGCCGCCAGCTGCTGGAGGAAGCCCTCGACCTGGGCATCAACTTCTTTGACACCGCCGACACCTATGGCGACGGCTACGGCGAGGAAATCCTCGCCAGGTTTATGGGCCACCGCCGCCACGATATGATCATCGCCACCAAGTTCGGCTACGACATCTACGACCAGACCACGCCGCGCGTCGGCCACCAGGAACGGCCCCAGAAGTTTGAGCCCGACTTCATCCGCTTCGCCTGCGAGCAGTCCCTGCGCCGGCTCAAAACCGACTACATTGACCTGTACCAGCTGCACAACCCGCGCATCGCCGCCATTGAGCAGGACGAAGTGTTTGAGACGCTGGAAGCGCTGCGGCACGAGGGCAAAATCCGCTACTACGGCTCTGCCCTCGGCCCCGACATCGGCTGGTTTGAGGAAGGCCAGGCCAGTATGGAGGAACGGCAGGTCAGCAGCGTCCAGATTATTTACAGCATCCTGGAGCAGGATCCGGCCAAAGCCTTTTTCCCCATCGCCGCCAAAGAGCAGGTGGGGCTGCTGTCCCGCGTCCCCCACGCCTCCGAAGCGCTCACCGGGCGCTACGACGCCCCGCCGGAGTTTGACGAGTCGGATCACCGTTCCTTCCGGCGGCACCAGTGGCTCAAAGAGGCTCTGGTCAAGGTGGAACAGGTGAAGTTTCTGGCCGGCGAGGAAACGGGTCGCACCATGAGCCAGGCCGCCATCCAGTTCGTCCTCCACCAGCCCACCATCGTAAGCGTGCTGCCCAACTTTACCGCTCTGGACGAGCTCAAGGAATACAGCGACGCTGTAGCAACGCCGCCGCTTTCCGAGGGCGACCAGGCCATCATCGACGACCTGTGGGCGAACAATTTTTACCTTGAGGAACCGGAGCCGGAGTTCCGGGAAATCTGACCCGGCCGGGCGTCAGCCAAGCATTAGGGGACATTCCGGGGATATTCCGGAACACTCCGGGGAGATGACAAGTTGACTGACCAAATCGGCTTTATTGGCCTGGGCCGTATGGGCCTGCCGATGTCCTACAATCTGCTGCGGGCCGGCTACGACCTTACTGTGCACAACCGCAGCCAGGGCAAGGTGCGGCAGATCGCCGACGCCGGGGCCAGGGCGGCCGCCGGCAGCGCTGAAGTAGTCGCCGGCTGCGACATTGTGCTGGCCTGCCTGCCCGATGTGGCGACCTGCGAAAAGGTGCTGCTGGACGAAGCGCTGCCTTACGCCCGGCCCGGCCAGATTATCGTTGACCACAGCACCGTCGGCGTCGCCACCGCCAAAGCCTGCGCCGCCGCCGCCGAAGCGAAAGGCGCAATGTTCCTGGACGCGCCCATCAGCGGCGGCACGGAACGCGCCGCCGAAGGCGCCCTGACGATTATGGTCGGCGGCCCGGCGGAAGCCTACGCCCGGGCCCAGCCCGTCTTTGAGATTATGGGCGCCGTAGTGCGCCACGTCGGGCCCACCGGCGCGGGCGTTGCCGCCAAGCTGGTGAACCAGCTGCTGGTGGGCATCCACAAGGTGGCCGCCGCCGAAGCGATGCTGCTGGCCGCCAAATCCGGGGCCGACCCGGCCCTGGTCTTTGAGCTGGTCAACTCCGGCTGGGGGCAGAGCTTCATCCTGGGACGCAACGCCCCGGCGATGCTGGACCGGGATTTTGAGGGCATACGAACCCAGCTGCGCGTCTTTCTGAAAGACCTGGGGCTGATCCAGGATCTGGCGCGGGATCTGGACACGCCCACCCCGGCCGGGGATGTGGCCTACCGCCTGTTCCACGAAGCGGTTGAGCAGGGACTGGGCGATCTGGACGGCGCCGCCATTGTGCTGCCCATGGAGGAACAGGCCGGGTTTCGGATACAACGCGCCGACGCAGGAGCAAGTGATGGCTGACGAAATGATTGTTTATCACAACGGAACGATGACGCCGGCCAGCCGGGTGGGCATTTCCATCTACGACCGGGGCTTTCTGTACGGCGATGCGGTGTTTGACGCCACCCGCACCTTTGGCGGCAAAACCTTTCGCCTCGACCGGCACATCGACCGCCTGTACAATTCCCTGCGCTACCTGCGGATTGACTGCGGACTGAGCAAGGCGCAGCTGACCGACGCCACCGAAGCGGTGGTGGCCCACAACTACCCGCTGCTGCCGCCGGGCCAGGATATGTGGGTGATGCAGCGCATCAGCCGGGGCGTGGAGGCCCCCAACCGGGCCGGCGGCGTCACGCCCACCGTCATCATCGAGAGCCACGCCATACCCTTCGCCGCCCGCGCTCCGCTGTACCGGGACGGGGCGCGTATCAGCACGCCGTCGGTGCCGCGCATCCCGCCCCGTTTCCTCAGCCCCCGCGCCAAAACCCACAACTACCTCAACCTGATTCTGGGCGAACTGGAAGCCCACGGCGACGACCCCGACGCCTGGGCCATCCTGCTGGACGAATTCGGCAACCTCACCGAAGGCCGGGGCAGCAACGTCTTTCTGGTGAAAGACGGCGTGGCCATGACCCCCAAGTCGCAGTATGTGCTGGAAGGCGTAACCCGCAACCAGACGCTGGAACTGGCCGCCGGCCTGGGCATCCCCACGGCGGAATGCGACCTTGACCTGTATGACGCCTACACCGCCGACGAAGCGTTTCTGACCTCCACCAGCTTGTGCATCTGCCCGGTGTCGGCGGTGAACGGCGCGCAGGTGGGCGATGGCGCCGCGCCGGGGCCGGTGACGCACCGCCTGATGACGGCGTTCAGCGACCTGGTGGGGATGGACTTTGCGGAGCAGTACCTGGCACATTTGCCGTCCTGATGTCGGGCCTACCCGCATCGGCAAGTCGTTCAAAGAAAAGCCGGACAATCGGCAAAGAGAACCAGCAATGGCAAAGCACATCAGAGCGGGAACCGTCGAGGAGATTTACAACCGTGAGGGCGAGTGGTTGTTCATTGACATCGGGTTCTCGCCGGATAAGCGAACGTGCGGTGTTCTGGAACAGCCTGAAAAAGACACGGAAGAACAGCCCACGCCCAAAAACGCTACCTTCGGTGAGTCGGTAAATCTGGCGAAGAACAGAGCCCAACAGGGCGTTCCTTTGCCGCTGAATCTGGTTCTTGAAGCTCCACTTTCGGTGACCTTCAACCAGCACGGCAAC
This sequence comes from Dehalococcoidia bacterium, assembly GCA_965203195.1. GTDB lineage: Bacteria > Chloroflexota > Dehalococcoidia > Lucifugimonadales > UBA3495 > Bin87. Next base: position 769,866 of record OZ241860.1, read on the forward strand.
CCCACTCCTCGCGCTTGTGACATCAAGGATGGGGAAAATCGCTCTTGGCACAAGCAGCCAGCACTGGGCTTGATCACCGCTACAGGCTACCTGCTTCAGACACTGGCTGCTTGCGGCATTCAGCGCGACGTAAGGCTGTACGAGGGGTTTGCGTCATTCAAACTTCCGGGCGTCAAGAGTTCCCATACTCGTGACGTCAAAGTACTAAGAGATGCCGTATGGGACCCACGGAACCCGGAGCGAGGTGAGATTTTCTGCCCAACGGAGCTCAAGCGATGCAAAAATGACAAACTCGTGCCAGCATTCGGGTTCATGGGCATGGATCTCGGGATACCCCCGGTTATCCGAGTGATCATCCGACCATGACTTGCACACCGGGGGAACCCTCGCTGTTCCCCTCACCATTAGGAGGCATACTATGACCGAATACCTGCCCGGCATCGTTGAACCCAACCAGGAAGCCCTGCAACTCGCCACGGGCTTTGCCTTTACCGAAGGGCCCCTGTGGCATCCCGACGGCTACTGGCTGTTCGTTGACCTGCGCCGGGATCCCCCGGTGATCCACCGGATGTCGCCCGCCGGCGGCGCCCCGGAAATCATCCGCGAACCCAGCGGCGGAACCAACGGGATGACCTTTGACTTGCAAGGCCGCCTGCTGATGTGCGAAGGCGACAACCGCCGCATCACCCGTATGGAAGCCGACGGCAGCGTCACCCTGCTGGCCGACCGCTGGGATGGCAAGCGCCTGCATCGCCCCAACGACATTGTCACCCGCAGCGACGGCAGCATCTACTTCACCAACCCCAGCGGGCGCGTGCCGCCGGAGCAGCAGGAGATTGAGTTCCCCGGCCTCATCCAGCGCATCGCCCCCGACGGCAGCGTCACCGCCCCGGCCACCGACATTGACTACCCCAACGGCATTGCCTTTTCCCCCGACGAGAGGACGCTGTATGTGTCCAACACCCGCGCCCTGGGCGAACCGGCCGACCAGTACTGGGGCGGGCAGGTCAAGGAGAACCAGTTCATCCGCGCCTACGATGTGGCCGCCGACGGTTCGTTGAGCAACAGCCGCGTCTTTGGCAGCATGGCCTCCGCCGAGGACGGCGTTCCCGACGGGATGAAGGTTGACGCCGCCGGCCGCGTCTATTGCACCGGCTCCGGCGGGGTGTGGGTATTCGCTCCCGACGGCGAACACCTGGGCATCATCCGCCTGCCGGAGATACCCGCCAACTGCGCCTTTGGCGGCGCCGACTTCCGCACAATGCTGTTCACGGCGCGCACCTCGGTGTACAGCCTGCGGATGACCACGCCGGGGGCGCCGCTGCCCCGGTCGTGAGGGCAACTTGCCGGAATGGGCCGGATAAACCGGATTTGCCGGATAAACCCGGATTTGAGGGAACTATGATGCGCGAATTTGACGCCATCGTCATCGGCGTGGGCGGTATGGGCAGTGCCGCCGTCTATCATCTCGCCCGGCGCGGCTGGCGCGTTCTGGGGCTGGAGCGGTATGACATCCCCAACGATATGGGGTCGTCCCATGGCGTCAGCCGGATGATACGGCTGGCCTACCACGAGGATCCGTCCTATGTGCCGCTGCTGTACCGCGCCTACGAACTCTGGCAGCAGCTGGAAAACCGGGCCGGCGAGCGGCTGCTGGTCAGCACCGGCTGCCTGCGCGGCGGCGTGGGCGCCAACCGCCTGCTGGAGGGTTCGCTGGCCACGGTGCGCCAGCACAACCTGCCCTACCGGATGCTGTCCGGCCCCGCAGTCAACCGGGAGTGGCCCGGCTACCAACTGCCCGAGGATGCCGAAATGCTGTACGAACAGCAGGGCGGCTTTGTCCTCTCGGAACGCTGCATTGTTGCCCATGTCTCCGCCGCCCTGGAATCGGGCGCCGAAGTTCACGGACGGGAATCGGTCGCCGCTTGGGAACCCACCGCCGGCGGCGGCGTCATCGTAACTACCGACAAGGATGCCTACGCCGCCCGCCGGCTGGTGGTGACCGCCGGCGCCTGGGCCGGCAAAATCGCGCCCCAGGTCGCCGCCCACGCCGTACCGGAACGGCAGGTGCTGGCCTGGTTCGCGCCATACCGCCCAGAGCTGTTCCGGCCGGACACTTTCCCGGTGTTCGGGATGGAAGTCGCGGAAGGGCGGTTCTACGGGTTCCCGTCCTACGGCATTCCCGGTTTCAAGCTGGGGATGTTCAACCACTTCCGCGAGCAGGTTGACCCGGATACGATGTCCCGGGAACCCAACGCGCGGGACGAAGCGGCGTTGCGGCAGTTCACGGAGCGCTACTTCCCCGAAGCCGCCGGCCCCACGCTGGCCCTGAAAACCTGTATGTTCACCAACACGCCGGACGAGCATTTCATCATTGACACCCTGCCGGAATATCCGCAGGTGTCGGTGGCCGCCGGCTTCTCCGGCCACGGCTTCAAGTTTTGCAGCGTAGTGGGGGAGATAATGGCCGACCTGGCGGAGCATGGGGCCACGGAACACGACATCAGGCTGTTCCGGCTGGGGCGGTTTGACCGCGGGAACGACGGCGGTTCGGCGTAATCGCTCCCCACAAGGTATCATCGGACGCCGGCTATCCTGCCGCATTGACGCCAGGTTAAGGGGGCATCGCTTATGAGTACGGCAACACGCCTGGAAAATCCCTTTGACAACCCGTTTCCGGGGATGAACCCTTACCTGGAATCGAGGCGACTGTGGCGGGAAGTCCACAACAGCCTGATTGCGCTGATGAAATCGTATCTCCGCCGCACGCTGCCGTTCCGCTATTCGGTGATAATGGAGGAACGGCTGGGCATTGGGGTAGAGGCGCCCGACGGGCCGCCGTACCGCTACATCGAGCCGGACCTTGCCGTAATCGGCGGGGAACCGCTGCCAACCGCCGTCGCCGTGCGGGAAATGGACGCCGGTTCGGTAGTAGTGACGCTGCCCTTCCGCGAAACGACGCGCGAGTTCTACATCACCATATCAGACCGGAACGCGGACGCGGATGAGACCGTGACCATCCTGGAAGTCCTTTCGCCGAGCAACAAAAGGGCCGGAGTCGGCCGCGCCCAGTATGAGGACAAGCGCGGCATCATCTTTGAGTCGTCCGTCCACCTGGTGGAGATTGACCTGGTGCGCCGGGGCCGGCCAATGCCGGCGGAAGGCTACCACGGCGATGCGCCCTACCGCCATCTGGTCAGCCGCTGGCCCCTGCGCCCCCGGGCGGCGCTGTACCCTTTCGGCCTGCAATCCCCCATACCGGATGTTACAGTGCCGCTGCTGGAGGGCGATGCGGAACCGAAAATCCCGCTGGGCGAATTGCTGCATAACCTCTACCGGGAGGATTACTACGCCAACTATGTGAACTACAACCGGGACCCCGAAGGGCCGCTGTCGGACGCCGACCGGGCCTGGCTGGACGGGCTGCTGCGGGCAAAGGGGCTGCGCCGGTGAAGAGCCTCGACAGAAAAAGGAGGGCAAATACTGTGGCTGACCAATTTGTCAACCCGTTTCCGGGGATGAACCCTTACTTGGAAACGGCCGGCCTGTGGCCCGAAGTGCATAACAAGCTAATCGACGCGATGCATTACTTTCTGCGGCAAGCGTTGCCTTTCCGGTATTGGGTGGTTATGGAGGAGCGAATTGCCATCGGGCAAAATCTCCCGGAGGAGCCGCCTGAGCGTTATGCGCGGCCCGACATCACCATTGCCGGCGGCGGGGGCTCCGACCGCGAAGGCCCCGCCGCCACTGCCGATGGGCAGGCGGTCGCCGTTGTTGTGCCGGAAACCTACCCGGTTCACGAATGGTATCTTGAAATCACGGAACGCAACCGGGACACGCCGGTCGCCGTATTGGAAATCCTTTCCCCCACTAACAAACGGCCGGGATACAGCCGCCAGCAGTACATCGCCAAGCGGGAACGCATCCTGGGCAGCGCAACGCACCTCATTGAAATTGACCTGGTGCGCGCCGGACGGCCGATGCCCATCGGCGGTTATGACGGCGACGCGCCTTACAGCATCCTGATCAGCCGTTGGCCGTCTCGCCCCAATGCCGACCTTTATCCCTTTGGACTGTCGGATGGCATACCGGATGTGAAAACGCCGTTGCTGCGCGGCGATGAGGAACCGACCATACCGCTGGGGGAAATCGTGGACGACGTTTATCTGCGCAGCTATTACGGCAGATATGTCAACTACAATGATGATCTGGAGGAGCCGCTCTCCGGCAGTGACCGGCAATGGCTGGACCGGATGCTGCGGGCAAAGGGGCTGCGCCGCTAACCACACTTGCCCGAGGGAAGGAGGCCGCAATGAAAATCACCGATGTGGAAGCCATCGCCCTGGTCTGGCCGGCGCCGGAGCGGGAGTTCTGGACGGCGCTGCGGCCCATCGGCCGGGTCAGCGAGCTGCTGACGCGCGTCCATACCGACGCCGGCTACTACGGCATCGGCGAAGCCCACGGCGCCGGCCAGGGCTTCGCCGGCATTTACCGGCAGGACGCCGCCGGCGCCATCTATGCCGCCGGCGCGTCCCGCGCCGTGGTCGACCTGCTCAAGCCGATGCTGCTGGGCCGCGATCCGCGGGACAACGAAGGCTTGTGGGACGAAATGTTCGGGCTGTGCCATCGCATCGGCTGGGCGGCGTCCGGTTTTGGCCGGCCGCAGATCTTAACGGCCCTGGCGGCGGTGGACATCGCCCTGTGGGACATCAAAGGCAAGGCGGCCAATCTGCCCGTCTATAAACTGCTGGGCGGCCATTCCAACACTGCGCCCTGTTATGTCACCGGCGGCTACTACCAGGAGGGCAAGACCGTATCCGACCTGGCGCGGGAGTGCGAAAGCTATGTTGATCTGGGCTACGAAGCCATCAAACTGAAAATCGGCCACGCCACCCTGGCCGAGGATTACGCCCGCGTCAGCGCCGTCCGCAGCGCCGTAGGCCACGACATTGACCTGATGGTGGATGTGAACGAAGGCTGGGATGTGGACACCGCCATCCGGGGCGCGCGGATGCTGGAACCCCTCAACATTCGCTGGCTGGAGGAACCCGTCCACTGGTACGACCGGGTCGAGGGCCTGGGCCGGGTGGCGGCGGCCACCACGATACCCATTGCGTCGGGCGAAAACGCGACCACGCGCTGGGACGCCCGGGATCTGATCCGGCGGGGCGGCGTGCGGGTGATGCAGTACGACAGCACCCGCAACTGCGGCATCACCGAGTGTCTGCGTATCGCCGGGCTGTGCGCCGCCGAAAATGTGCGGCTGGCGCCCCATCACGACCCGCAGGTGCACGGCCACATCGTGGCCGGGCTGTCGGTAGGCGAGATTTGTGAAACTTTTCCGACGGCAGACCGGGATCCCGTCTGGGCGGAGCTGTTCACGCAGCGGCCTACGATAACCGGCGGAACGCTGACGCTGACGGACTTGCCCGGCTGGGGCATTGAACTGGACGAGCGCACGCTGGAACGCCGGGGCGTGTGGGCGTAAATGGTCTGGATACTGGTCGCCATCGGCGGGGCCTCCGGCGCCACGCTGCGCTACGGCGTGGGCCGGCTGGCGGCGCACTATCTGGGCGCGGACACGGTGGTCGGAACCCTGGCCGTCAATATCGCCGGCTCTTTCGCCCTGGGCTTGCTGGCCACGCTGTTCCTCGCCCGCGCCGAGCTGCTGCCCGTTGAGCTGCGGGCAATGGCCACCGTTGGCCTGCTGGGCGGATTCACCACCTTCTCCACGCTGGCTTACGATGGCGTGCGCCTGCTGGCCGGCGGAGAATGGCTGAGGGCGGCCGCAGCAATAGGCGCCAATGTCCTGTTCGGGTTGGCCGCCGCCTATCTGGGAACGCTGGCCGGGCGGGCGGCGTCCTGACTGATCGGGCGGGCCGGCGCGCCGGCCCTGCCGTCGGATTATTCCTTTACCGCCGCCGAGGTTATCCGCGAACCCCAGCCGGGGATGTACAGGGAATGGCGCCCCGGCCCGCCGGCCACTATGATATGAATGTCCTCGGGCCGCCGCACTACCGGCACCATAGCCTGGTCGTCATCCCGGTCAATCCAGCGGGGCCACAGGGTGTTGCGATGGGCGTGCCGCCCGTGAATGCCGCCCAGCTTGAGCAGCGACAGCGGCTGCCGCGCCAGTTCGTACAGGTACGACCGCACGTCGTTCTTGCTCCACCCGGCGCGCGCGATGATGTCGGCGTGCTCCGGCCCCAGCGCCAGCAGCACATCGCCCATCACATGAATGTTATTGCAGCCGGGTATGGCCATTGAGACGGCAAAGGTAGTCAGCAAATCGCGCGGGTTGTCGGCGCCGTGGTTGTTCAGGTTATGGGGCGCTTCCGCCGGATGCACGGTGACCACCGACTGCTCCGGGGCGTAGCCCCGCTCAATATGGTAGGCTTCCCAGGGGTTTTCCGCTTCGTTCTCGGCGATGCAGTAGGTGTACTTGCCGGGATGCCCGAAAGTGGCGCGATCCTCATCGCCGGGCCGGGCGCCGCCCAGGTTGGTGAGGGCCAGCTTGACGGCCCGCCCGATGGTGGCGTTGGCACGGTTGCCCTGCCCGAAGCAGTTGCCGCCGCCATTCATCCCAATCCGGGCCGCCACCGGGCCGTTCACCACCACCAGCGGAGTGGCAATGTGCGTAGAACACTGCACCGACGCCAGGTTGAACCGGGGCCGCAGCAGCGCTTCTATGGCCGCAATCACCACCGGAAAATACTCGGGGCGACACCCGGCCATCACCGCGTTGGCGGCCAGCTTGGCCACGGTGGCCCGCCCCCCGCGCGGGGGGATTTCGCCGACCAGCTCCAGCGGGGAACGGCCGCCGGCGGCGTCCAGAAAGGCGCCCACCCGCGCCGCCGTGGGCGGGACGATGGGCAGGCCATCAGTCCAGCCGGCGGCGTAAGCCAGCGCCAGCGCCTCGTCATAGTAATTGTCGTTGCCGGGTGTCCCGTCAGCGGGTGTCCCGTCAGCGGATGTCCCGTCAGCGGATGTCCCGTCAGCAGATGTCATTGACGCCGCCCCGCATCAGCAGGCCGACCTCCGGAATCAGCTGCTTGTTGACCGGATCAACTACAAACAGCAGGGATTCCAGCGTGGTCGCCCCCAGCAGATAGACATCCTCCAGGCCAAAGACGACCATAGCCACGCCATCCCTGCCGTTGACGGCAAAGCAAGCCGTTCCGGCCTGATCTTCCTCAACCTGGCCGTTGGCCAGGCGCAGGCGGCGGGTTAGGGTCGGCGCAATGCCCAGCCGGCGCAAGAGGCTGGCCGGCAGCGCCGAAAAGGTGGAACCCGTGTCCACCAGCGCTTCAACCTGTTCCTGTTCCGCCGCATCAAGGTTGCCCACCGTCGCTTGAACTGTGAATGCGCCCATTTTTGATTGCCTCCTGAAAACCATTATACGCCCACTGGCGCGCGCCCGCGCTACGCCGGCCGGCGCCCGTTGGCCTGAAATCCCCGTTTCAACAACCTCCGGGTCGGCGCCAGGCGAAAATTCACCGGGTCGACCATCAGCGCCAGATCTTCCAGCGTCGTCGCCCCCAGCAGACACTCGTCATCCGGGCCGAAAATGACCCGCGCCACCCCCACTTTGCCGGCGGCGGAAAAGCCGGCCCATCCGGTTTCGTACTCAACGACTTCGCCGTTGGCCAGCTCAAATTCAACCGTCTCCACCGGCGCGATGGCCAGCCGGCGCAGCACGCTGGCCGGTATCATTGAGCAGGTGGCGCCGGTATCCACCAGCGCGGTCACCCTTTCGCCGGCGGAAAAGTCGACCGGACTTACCGTCAGCTCGACATTGAAAGTCCCCATATCGGTTCCTCCTGGTATCGGACTGGTATCGGAACGGAGCAATCGCCGCCGGCAACGCCGCCCGCATCCTATTCTACCAGTTCCTGCACGTGCGGGGTGAATATATCCCCGAATTGGGGCCGCCGCTCCGCCCGCGCCGCAGAACGCCACAATTGACACCACCATGAACGCGGCCGGAACGATGCAGAGGGCTAGCGCTCCGCCCGCGCCGCAGAACGCCACAATTGACACCCTTTGACGACGATTGCTATGGTAAGGCAAAGTCCGGCGGCAGCGCCGGACGAGCCGCAGACGAACCGCAAAGGAGGGCAACCGGCCTTATGAATCTGATGAACCGGGTGATCACCGGCGGCTACTGGGTAGCGTACTACCTGGTGTATGCGCTCGGTGTGGTATATTTGACGTGCCATTTCCGGCGCGAGTTGCCGTTCCTGGTCGCCGGGCCCGGGCAGCTGGATTTGCACCAGCTGTTTATACTGGCCGCCATCTTCGCGGTGGCCGGGGGAACGGCGCTGTTCGTGGCAATCAATGTGGAGGTGACCGGACGCATGGTTTTGCTGATACCCAAAGCGTGGAACAGGGCGAAGGCCGAGGGCCGCACCGAAGGCCGGGCCGAGGGCCTCACCGAGGGCCTTACTCAGGGTCTCACTCAGGGCCTCACTCAGGGCCGCACCGAAGGCCGCACCGAAGGCCGTACCGAAGGCCGCACCGAGGAACGGGACCGGATGGAGGCCATCCTCTCCCGCTACGCGCGGCGCGATCCGACTACCGGGGAACTGGTACTGGACCGGGACGCCGAGGAACGCCTGCGCAACGGCAACGGCAAGAGCTAGGGCCAGGCGGCCCGCGGACAACCTTGCCGCCGGCCGGTCAGCCGGGCGCGACCACGCGGGCCGCCTAGCCGCCCGCGTGGTCGCCTTTATCTAGACGAACCGCAAAGGAGGGCAACCGGCCTTATGAATCTGATGAACCGGGTGATCACCGGCGGCTACTGGGTAGCGTACTACCTGGTGTATGCGCTCGGTGTGGTATATTTGACGTGCCATTTCCGGCGCGAGTTGCCGTTCCTGGTCGCCGGGCCTGGGCAGCTGGATTTGCACCAGCTGTTTATACTGGCCGCCATCTTTGCGGTGGCGGGGGGAACGGCGCTGTTCGTGGCAATCAATGTGGAGGTGACCGGACGCATGGTTTTGCTGATACCCAAAGCGTGGAACAGGGCGAAGGCCGAGGGCCGGGCGGAGGGCCGGGCCGAAGGCCGCACCGAGGGCCGCACCGAGGGCCGCACTGAAGGCCGCACCGAGGCCAGGGCCGAGGAACGGGACCGGGTGCGGACTATCTTGTCCCAGTACGCGCAGCGCGACCCGGAGACCGGGCGCCTCATCCTGGATCGGGACGCCGAGGAACGCTTGCGCAACGGCAACGGCAACGGCAACGGCTAGGCAGCCCCTGGCCGCACGGCGGGTCATCCGGGCGCGACCACGCGGGCGGCTAGGCGGCCCGCGTGGTCGCCTTTATCTAGACGAACCGCAAAGGAGGGCAACCGGCCTTATGAATCTGATGAACCGGGTAATCACCGGCGGCTACTGGGTGGCGTACTACCTGGTCTATGCGCTCGGTGTGGTATATTTGACGTGCCATTTCCGGCGCGAGTTGCCGTTCCTGGTCGCCGGGCCCGGGCAGCTGGATTTGCACCAGCTGTTTATACTGGCCGCCATCTTTGCGGTGGCGGGGGGAACGGCGTTGTTCGTGGCAATCAATGTGGAGGTGACCGGACGCATGGTTTTGCTGATACCCAAAGCGTGGAACCGGGCGAAGGCCGAAGGCCGAGCCGAAGGCCGAGCCGAAGGCCGCACCGAAGGCCGGGCCGAGGGCCTTACCGAAGGCCTCACTCAGGGCCTCACTCAGGGGCACACCGAAGAGAGGGACCGGATGGAGGCCATCCTCTCCCGCTACGCGCGGCGCGACCCGACTACCGGGGAACTGGTGCTGGACCGGGACGCCGAGGAACGCCTGCGCAACGGCAAGGGCTAGGGCCAGCCGCGCGCGACAATGCAGGCGGCACAGCAGTACGCGTGTGCCGCCCTTCTTCATCGCCCCGTTGGCCCGCCTCGGGCAGGCGGCCCGCCGGGCCGGGCCAACGCCCCCGGCCCGCCAACGCCGGCGGCCGGCGATGCCCCCCCAAAAAATCCCCCAAATCCCGCCCCCAAATAACCCCCACGCGGGGGGGGGGGGGTGTATAATTTTCCGGCAACGGTCCTTTGCCACCGCTCGCGGCCAACTTTGGAACTGCTGCTGCTACTGCTGCTGCTGCCACCGCCACCACTGCCAACGAGGTTACGAACACGGCCATGATGAGGCGCTCCATTCCACTTCCCCCGTTCTCCTGGCGGGCGGCCACCACGGCGGCCGCCATCGCCGCCGTCTTCCTGGCCACCGCCGGCCTGGCCGCCGCCATCTTCTTCGGCGCCATCCCCGCCGCCGCCCAGAACACCGCCCTCACCTGCACCAAAGACGACCCGGCCGTGGCCCACGGCTGGGGCGAGAACATTCCCCCGCCCAGCGACACCACGAAAATCGTCCAGGACTGCACCGCCCTGCTGCACATCGCGGAGGCGCTGAAAGGAACCGGCGGCGCCCTGAACTGGAGCCGGAACGTGTCCATGCTGGAAACGGTCAGCAACCCTACCCTTACTACCTGGGAGGGCCTCGATACCTACAACGACCCCAACTTAAGGGTAGAGTACTGGCGAACCAACTTTGGGTCGGGCCAATTCTGCTACGACTACTCGGACCGGAATAACCCGGATTGCACTGCTACCGGCGTTTTCGGCAACAACAATGGTCATCCGGATTCCATTCGGGTGAAAAATATCATCCTTCACTCAGGCACCACCACTGCGGCTGCGGTCCGCCTGAACGGGACGCTGCCGGCGGCCAGCGCGACCCATAGCTTCGGCGACCTGGAGACGCTGGATCAGCTGGCCATCACCGGCTATAAGCAGCTGACCGGCGCCATCCCCTCGGATCTGACCGGCGCCAGGCTGACGGTGCTGCGCCTGAGTCGCAACGGGCTGTCCGGCAATGTCCCCGCGGCGGTATTGGGGATCACCACCCTGACCGATCTGAGGCTGGACGGCAACGAGGAGTTGACCGGCCCCATCACCGGAGTGGGGAACGCCACCAACCTGACGCATCTGGATTTGGCGAACAACAAGTTCAGCGGCAGCATCCCCACCGGGCTGGGCAGCGCCTCCGGCATGAAGTGGTTGTATTTGAACAACAACGCCTTGAGCGGCAGCATCCCCGCGGAGCTGGGGAATCTGGGCGCCCTGGTGCATCTGGAGTTGCAGCACAACCGGTTCACCGGCGCCCTCCCCACCGGGCTGGGCAATATGGGGAAGCCGGCGGGAAGCCGGGCCGCCGCCGACCCATCCACTTTGACGCGTCTGCGGATCAACAACAACAACCTGTACGGCGCCATTCCCACAGATCTGGGGAATCTGAATGGCTTGACCCACCTGATTATGAGCTACAACCAGCTGGGCTGGGACGGCAACACCCCCCGCACCTACAGCGGCACCATCCCCAGCTCCCTGGGCATGTTGACTAACCTACAGGAGCTGCGTCTGAACTGGAACCAGTTGACCGGCGCCCCGCCCGCGCAGCTGGCGGATATGTCCAGCTTGATCATACTGGACTTGTCCGACAACCGTTTGAGCGGCCTCTTGCCGGACTTGAGCAACCTGAGCGGCACTCTGACGCATCTGCTGCTGGAAACCACGCGCCGCGGCGAGTTAGGCTACAACCAGCTCAACGGCGGCGGCAGCATACCCGTCTGGCTGGGCAGCATGAGCAGCCTGAAGCGGTTGACTATGGGGCATAACGCCTTTGGCGGCGCAATCCCCACTTCCACCTCAACCCCGCCACTGAACTGGGCGGGTATGACCAGTCTGGAATATCTGCTTGTGAACAACAACGGGTTGACCGGCACGATCCCGGCCGCGGATCTGGACGATCTGACGAGCCTGAAGGGCCTGAATTTGTCCTACAACGGACTGTCCGGATCAATTCCCGCCGAGTTTGGCAATATGACCGGGCTGGTTGGCCTGTATCTGAACAACAACGGGCTATCCGGATCAGTCCCCGGGGCGCTGGGCACTATGACCTCTTTGCAGGAGCTGCATCTGAACAACAACGGGCTAACCGGAGCAGTTCCCGGGGATCTGAACACCATGAGCTCTTTGCAGGAGCTGCATCTGCACAACAACCGGCTATCCGGAGCAATCCCCGATGCGCTGGGCAGCATGGCAGCCCTACAGGAGCTGCGTCTGGAAAACAACGGCTTGACGAGCCCCCCCCATTACGCAAAGACCACCGGGATCTCGGGGTCTATACCCGGCGCCCTGTGCAACTTGACCACCCTGAGAGCCCTGGATGTATCAAACAACCAGGTGACCGGCTCGATTCCCGGCTGCCTGGGGAATATGCCCAATCTGGAATTTGTGGCCGCATATGGCAACGGGCTGCGGTACGGCACGGGGGCGTTGCGGAACAACGACCACCCCGGGCTGAGCGGCGCGATTCCCGCGCAGCTGGGCAACTCGAGGAGCCTGAAAACACTGGCGTTGGAGGACAACAGTTTGACCGGCGCCATCCCTGAGCAGTTGGGGAATATCAGTAGCCTGGAAACTCTGAATCTGTATCGCAACCGGCTGACCGGCAACATCCCCCCCGAGCTGGGGAGGCTGACTAATCTGACGAAACTGCGGCTGCGTGTGAACCTGTTGACCGGCGGCATCCCCACCGAGCTGGGGAACCTGAGGAATATGGAGGTGCTGCTTCTGAATGACAACCAGCTGACCGGCAGCATTCCCGGCTCGCTGGCGAATATGACTGAACTGAGGTGGCTATGGTTGCAAAACAACCAGCTCACCGGGGAGATCCCGGATGAGTTCGCCAACTCGGGGTTGGCCCCGGGGGGGTATGATGCTCGTATATGTCAACCCAATTGTCCGCATATAACGCGTATCGACCTGAGAGGCAATTCGTTGCGGGGGCGGGTGATACTGACCTGGACGCCCACCGGCAGTCTGGGGGAGAGCGCCGCCGACCAGGATTACACGGCGACGGCGCGGCTGGCCCCCGGCGCGGAGTGGGCGGCGTGGTTTGTGCGCAACACCAGTCCGGCGGCTTCGGGGTTGCGGTTGACGGCCGCGGGCACCGTGCCGGACAACCAGGTCGGCACCGAGCCGGTGGGGTTCACTTCGGCTACTTCCGCCGCCTTCAACATTCCGCGCAAGGCGCGGGCTACGTCGACGGCCCTCATCACCAGTCCCGAGACCACCGCCGCCCAGACTATTACCATCGATCCGACGGCGAACACCAGGGACAACCTGAATGAGTTCGTCGAGCTGACCGTCACGGGCACCGGGGCGCCGGGCGTAGCCGATCTGGCGCTGTTTGCCGACCCGGCCAACCTTGAGATTACGCTCGCCGACGACGACCCTACCGATGTTCTGTTGTCGGCGGATCCGGTCCAAATCCACGAAAACCCGGATTTTGGCGGCACGGCCGGCAATGCCAGCACGATCACGGCGGGGCTGTCCCAGCGGTCCACGGCGGAGACCAGGGTTACGGTGGCGGCGGCGCCGGTGTCGCCGGCCACGGCCTCCGAATACGAGCTGGATAGCAACAACAACAATATGCTGATCATTCCGGCCAACGCCTGGAACAGCGCGGGTGATAGCTCGACGGTACGGATTGTCAGCGTGAATGACGAAGCGCAAACGCAGCACAAGGATGTGGAGGTATCGGCGTCGGCGGCGAACAATACCGCCGAGACCATCGCCACGGTCAACTCGGACACCACGGTGCGCATCATTGACGATGAGTCCATCATTCTGGTGCGGCTGATGGCGGCGCCGTCCAGCATTTTGCTGGGCAATGTCAGCGCGATCACGGCGCAGCTGAACCATGCGGCGGAGGGGGTGGTGACGGTAGCGGTGGCGGCGGCGCCGGTGCCGCCGGCCACGGCGGCGGACGACTACTACACGCTGTCGGCCAACCGCACGCTGACGGTGGCGGCGGGGGACACGACCAGCAGCGGGTCGGTGACGGTTACGGCCGGGGAAAGCGTGGGGCCGGACAAGCGGGTGCGGCTGACGGGGGTGAGTCCGAGCAGCAACAATCCGGCTGATGAGGTGTGGCCGGATGTGGCGCCGACGACGGTGCTGGTGCGGGGGGACTGGGCGCCGCAGCAGGTGTTGTTCACGCCCACGCCGGAGCCTACGCGCACGCCGCGCCCCACGCGGCGGCCCACGCTGCTGCCCACGCCGGTGGCGCAGCCCACGGTAACGCCCACGCCGGCGCCCACCGCCACGCCCACGCCCACGCTGACGCCCACCCCAACGCCGGCGCCCACGGCCACGCCCACGCCGGCGCCGACGGCCACGCCCACGCCGATGCCCACGGCAACGCCCACGCCTACACCCACTCCGGCGCCTACGCCTACCCCTACGCCGACGCCCACGCCCACGCCGATGCCTACGGCAACGCCGACGCCGGCGCCGGTGGCCTCGGGCGGCGGCGGCGGTGGTGGTGGCGGCGGTGGTGGCAGCGTCAGCCCCACGCGGACGCCGGTTCCGACGCCCACGCCGACACCCACGCCTACGCCAACCCCGACGCCGACGCCGGTTCCCACGGCGGTTCCTACGGCGACGCCGTTGCCGCCCACGCCGACGCCAAACCCGACGGCCACGCCGGTTCCGCCCACGGCCACGCCGCTGCCCACGCCATCGCCAGCGCCCACGGCCACGCCGGCGCCCACGCCCACGGCGGTTCCGACGGCAGCGCCCACGGCCACGCCGCGCCCCACGGCCACCCCGACGCCGGCGCCCACGGCCACGCCCTTGCCGCCGCCGCCGATGCCCACGGTGGCACCGCCGCCGGCGCCGCCGCCTGCGGCGGATGACGCCGCCGGCGGGCCGAACCTGCTGCTGCTGGCGGGAATAATCGCCGGCGCGGTAGCCCTGGTGGTAGTAGGCGGCGTTATTGTCTATCTGATCCGCCGTTAACCGCCCGGCAGGCTAGCAACCGGGGCAGCAAGACGAATGCTATGGGGGCGGGTCCGCAAACCCGCCCCCATAATTTCTGCCCAGCCGCAGACGGGTTGGTGGCGGGAACAGAAAGGCTCTGGCCGAGGGGCGGCAAAAACCCCTTGACACGGCAGGCGCCGGGCTTTACAATGGCCGCTAATAGAACCTCCCACGCCTCTCACCGGAACGGCGCACCAGGGGAGGGCATTTTTTAACCCGGCGCCGGGCGGCGTTGCCGGCGGGAATAGAAAGGGCCCGACCGAAGGGCGGCAAAAACCCCTTGACACGGCGCGCGCCAGGCTGTACTATGGTTGACAACAGAACCCCCCACGCCTCTCATCGGAACGGCGGACCAGGGGGGGGCATTTTTTAACCCGGCGCCGGGCGGCGTTGCCGGTGCCGGCAAGCCAAGACCGATGTCCATTTCAGAACAGCTAGACCGCCTGGCCCAACAGGGGATGGCAATCCCGGACCGGGAACAGGCCGCCCACTGCCTCCGCCACATCGGCTACTACCGGCTGCGCAGCTACTGGCATCCCTTTGCCATACCGCGCGGCGCCGGCGATTATGTTTTCAGGGAGGGAACCACCTTCCCCGAGGTCATTGCCCGCTATGACTTTGACCGGCGGCTGCGCGCGCTGCTCGCCGACGCCCTCGGCGTTATCGAAGTCTCGGTGCGCGCCCAGTGGGTGCGTTACTTGTCCAACGACCCCAACGGCGGCCCGCGGGCGCATCTGAACCCGGCCCTGTTCGTCCCCGGCGAATACACCGGAAATCTGGCCGAACTCAAACGGAACTACCTCCAAATCGCCCGCCCCGAGGCGACGAATTGGGACGCTGCGCCCATCTGGGAAGTGGCCGAAGCAATGTCCTTCGGGCAACTGTCCAAATGGTACCAGTCTATATCCGTCAAGTCCATACGCAGCGCAATTGCTGGTCATTACCGAACTAACCATATTGTACTGGTATCGCTCCTGCACAATATGACGATACTCCGCAATGTCTGCGCGCATCACGCCCGGCTGTGGAACCGCACTTTGCCCGCCGGGTTTCGGATACCCCGCGCCTGGGCCGCCTGCTGCAACCCCAGCCAGCCGGCCCGGCTTTACAACCGGCTGGTGATCATCGCCGGCCTGATGGACATCATCAGCCCGGCCGGCCGCTGGCCCCGACGCCTGCTGGCCCTGCTGGACGAATACCCCCGCATCGCCACTGCCCGGATGGGCTTCCCGGAGCGCTGGCGGCGGCTGCCCTGCTGGCCAAGCGGCGCGGCGTAGTCCCCCGGCCCGGGGCCGTGCCGGAAAACGCTCTTGACCGCCGGCGGCGTCTGGCGTAACCTGTGCCTACTATGGCCGCTTTTCAAGCCCCCAGAGGCACCACCGACCGCCTGCCGCCGGAGCAGAAGTACTGGCGCTATGTTGAGGACGCCGCCGTCAGCGTGGCGCGCCGCTTCGGGTACGGCCGCATTGACAGCCCGATGTTTGAGGACGCCGGCCTGTTCGTGCGCGGCGTGGGCGCAGGCACCGACATCGTGGAAAAGGAGATGTACGTCTTTGCGGATCGCGGCGGCGACCAGCTGACGCTGCGTGCGGAAGGCACCGCTCCGGTGTGCCGCGCCTACCTGCAACACGGGATGTCCAACCGCCCCCAGCCGGTGCGGATGTACTACCTCTGCCCGGTGTTCCGCTACGAGCGGCCCCAGGCGGGGCGATTCCGCCAGCATCACCAGTTCGGCGTGGAGGCCATCGGCGACGGGGATCCGTCGGTGGACGCCGAGGTGATTGAGCTGGCGTGGACGCTGATGCACGACATCGGCCTCTCCGATCTGTCGCTGCTGGTCAACAGCATCGGCGACCCGGAGTGCCGGCCCGAATATATGGCGGCGCTGAAAGCCTACTACGAAGGGCAGCGCGCCCACCTCTGCGGGGATTGCCGGCAGCGGCTGGAACGCAACCCGCTGCGGCTGCTGGACTGCAAAGTAGAAACCTGCCGCGCCCTGGGCAACGACGCCCCCAAATCGGTGGAGTGCCTCTGCGCCGGCTGCGAAAGCCACTGGGAAAGCGTGCAGTCTTATCTGAAGGCGGCGGGCATTCCGGCGCGGGTTGACCACCGGCTGGTGCGCGGACTGGATTACTATACCCGCACGGTTTTTGAGCTCCAGCCGGCGGTGGGCGGCGCCCAGTCCACTGTCTGCGGCGGCGGGCGGTATGACGGGCTGATGGAGCAGCTGGGCGGCCGGCCCACGCCGGGAATCGGGTTCGGCAGCGGCCTGGAACGGCTGATACTCAACCTGCAACGCGCCGAAACGCCGGTGGCCGAGGAGCCCTCGCCGCAGTATCTGATTGCGACGGTGGGCGCGGAGGCCCGGCTGGCGGGCGTGCGGCTGGCGCGGCGGCTGCGGACGGCGGGCGTGGGCGCGATACTGGCCAATGGCGGGCGGGCGCTGCGGGGGCAGATGCGGCAGGCCAACGCCCTGGGGATGGGCGCGGCGCTCATCCTGGGCGCGGACGAGGTGCGGGACGGCACGGTGGTGGTGCGGGATTTGCGAACATCGGAGCAGCGGGCCGTTGCGGTAGAAACCTTTCTGGTTGAGGCGGCGGGCGGCGCGGCATTCAGCGGCGATGCGTCCGGGGTAGGGTCTCCGCAAGGGTAACGGCGGCGCCGGGTTTTGCCGGCGCCGGAGCGGAAGGAATGGCCGGCCGGCGCCCGCCCCGGGGCGGGTTGGAGCCACGGCGCGGAAAATTGGCGCAATCGGAACGAAAAATCGGAAAAGTTGTACCGCCGTCTATTGACGGGGAACATAGGTTTGCCCGAACATATAAGCAACACAAACGCGCCGGATCCGGCGCCACGGAGAATTGATGATGACGATGAGCGTCCACAGCAGCGTCCTGGCCGAGACCACCGCCCTGACCACCGCCGCCATCCCGGAGGCCGGTCGCAAGATCGGCTACCGGGGCTATCTGATCCACGGGGAAATCCCCGGCATCTGCTACGCCATTTACGGGCGCAACCCGGCGGGGCAGTTGGCGGAATTGGGGGCGGTGTCCGGCTTCAAGGCGGCGATGCGCTGGGTGGACCGGCATATCGCCGAGCTGGAAGGGATTATGCCGGCGTACGATGCGCCGATGCCGGCGGCGGGCGAGTCCCGGAGCGATTCCTGGGACAGGCTGCGCCGGGCGGCCTGACCGGGTGCCGGTTGGAATGGGCCGCCCGGCTGCCAAGACTATTACCTACCGCCGGGTGGTGGATCTGACGCACCGGATCCACCCCGGCATTCCGCTGTGGCCGGGCGACCCGCCCGTCGCTTTTGAGGCGGTGGCAACGATTGCCCGGCAGGGTTATTACCTGCGCCGGTTTGCCATGGGGGAGCATAGCGGAACGCATCTGTCGTCGCCGGCGGCATTTTATGCTGACGGCGCCGGGCCGGAGGATTTGTCGCCGGCGGCACTGGTGGTTCCCGCCGTGGTTATGGACATCAGCCGGGCGGCGGCGGAGAACCCGGATTACGCTCTGACGCCGGATGACATCGCCCGGTGGGAACAGCGGCACGGAACCACGCCGGCCGGCGCTATGGTTCTGCTGTACGCCGGCTGGCATCGCTACTGGGGCGACCCGCCGCGGTTCATCAACGCCGACGGCAACGGGGTGATGCATACCCCCGGTTTTGGGCCGGACGCCGCCCGGCTGCTGCTGGAAGCGCGCGGCGTAGCCGGGCTGGGCGCCGATACTCCCGGCATAGACGCGGGCGCCGATGCGGAGCTGTCGGTCAGCAGGATGACGCTGGCGCAGCCCCGGCTGGCGCTGGAATGTCTGAACAACCTGGACCGGCTGCCGCCGGCGGGGGCTACTCTGGTTATCGGGCGGCTGCCGCTGGTGGGCGGTAGCGGAGCGCCGGTGTCGGCGCTGGCGCTGACGCCTTAAGGACTCGCGGACTGGAAGCTCCCCCAGCCCAACAGCGCAATCCCCAATGCGCCTGATATTGCCCCCGATGCGAAAGCCCAGCTTACCCGGCGCATCTTCCTGCTGGCAATCCCGGAAACCCGGTGAATTTGGGCCAGCAACTGCCGCTCAATTTCCTCCGGCGTCATCTGCATGGAAAGTTCCTCAAATTGCCGATAAGGCATTGCGGCAATGTCCTTAAAGTAGATCAGGGAACCATCAGCTTTGGGATATACGGGAATATACACCCATACGGCGGTTGCGACAGACGCAATCGTAGAAATGCCATACAGAGAAGCGACGCAGACAAGCGCTATCCTCTCCGCATCCCAGTGGCATTGCATAAGAATAGGCGCCAGTGATTCCGCCCTTGCCGCCAAAACGCCGGCAAGGGCGACTTGCAGGGCGATAACCGGCGCCGCTTTCCGGTCGGCGGTTCTGGTGAACCCGATTGCGCGCTGCAACGATTCGTAGTGGGATTTCAGGCGCTCTTCCATAGCTCCACCTTAAGAAGGTCGTCGCCCGGTAACTATCGCTTCGCAGAGTTGGGCGCCGTGTGCAGGACACCAAGCGGACTTCAATCGGTACGCGTGGGCGAAATCCAGCCCCATATCCCTTGGAACCGTCATTCTCTCCCAAAGATGGGAAGTTTGGCCGGCAGCAACTGCCAACCCACCTTGGTTGGACCTGCCATTGCAACCACAGCTCCAGAGCAATGCCCGCTGTCGCAGCTTTGATGCCCCTTGGTATTGCGCCAATACCCTTTCAGATACTACCACCTGATTGGGCCCTGCCAATGAGCTGAGCTTTGAGGCCGTATTCACCGCCTTGCCGGCCCATACCTCATTTGCCTTCGTCCCTCTCAAACCGAGACGACGGACAAGCAGGGTGCCGTGGTCAATACCGATTCCTGCGGTTAGCTTCCAATCCGATGAGGCGTCATCCGCATATCGGACGGCCACTTGTTTCTCGGTGAGGGTTCGCATCGTCACGGCACAGGCTGCCGCTTGGAACCTGGAGCCCGTCCCACTGAACAGCCCAAAAATTCCATCCCCGTGTATGTCAATGTATTTGGAACCGAACCTGTCCAATGTCACGGTCATTGCCCTGATGAAATAGGTGTAGGCAAAGGCCGCGTCCTTCGGGCCGTCGGTGGCATTGAGCGCGGTAGATCCCTTGAGATCCGCGAACACGGCCGTGACCTGCGGTATCTGAAACCACAGCCCCCTGCTCGCAGGGCCTGTCTCAGGTACATCATTGACTGTCGTAATTTGCACGCCCAGCGCAGACTGCTGATCCAGTTGAGACGAAACGGCCGCCGTAATTTCGTTGAGAATCAAGACCGCACCTCCTGATAGTAAGGATGCCCCAATTATAGCGCATCCGGCCCGGCCATGCATCGCCACCATCGTTATGCCCGCGCCATTGCCACCGGCTACGGCGAAGTCCGCCTCCAAATCCCGGTGTTCCGCTGCGGGCAGTATCGTCGTATGGCCCGCCGCAACCGCCCGCCCGGCCACGCCGATCCCGGCCTCCGCCGGCGCCCGACATCCCTCAATCCCGGCGCTATGCCCAATCCGCCCGCCGGAATTTAAAAAATCGCCGCCATTTATGACACCCGCGCCCTTGCGCCCCCAAACATCCGTCCATTATGCTGGTGCACGGGTAAAGCAGCCCCGGCCGCCGGCAAAGCTTTCTAGCGCGCTACACCGGCTGCCACCGCCACACCGCCCGACGCGCGACGGGCACCGTGGCGGCAAAACGGCTCGCTTTCGTGTCGACCCAACCGGACAACCCTGTCCACCTATCACTATCCGCGTCACGCCACCATCGGGGAAAACCTTTCGGGCTAACCACCGGGCTCCAGGAACACGGTCTAACCCTTGTCGGAACCCAATTTTCAGCTGGTCCTGCTTCGTCGCCGTATGTATCTTTCGGCCCGTGTAGTTCTGTGCCAGCCAGCGGATGTCACCACCGCCCCGTGCCGAATTGACCAATCGGCTCGCCGGAACAGGCTCCACGCCTGATCTTGCTTGTCGCCAGTCCGTCCGGGACACGGAAAACTAGGACGAAATTCACTTTGCACGCTCTCAGGCCGTAGCGCCGACAACCTGGAACCCAACCGGAACCGCCCGAACCTTCCCCGATGCCCATCAATCTACCAGCCACCGAACCAACAGTCAATCAATCGCCAACCACCTACCGACCATCAGCCAGCGCCGCCAGCCGTTAGTTAGCCGCCAACCCGCCGCCAACGACCAGCCAGCGAGCCGGCCCGATGACGATGAAATGAAAGGAGCATTCCTTAATATGGGAACCGTCCAGCACCACCAAGCCCGCAGCGATGCCCTGCTTCGCCACGCCCGCAACGCCACCGAAGCCGCCATCGCCGCCCCCGCCACCCCCGGCCCTCACCCGCCGGACTACATCGACCCCTTCATCGACGGCCTCGCCGACGCCGCGGACTCCATCCGCCGCGCCGCCGCCCACGCCGCCACCGCATTGGCCGTCCACATCGGCCTGCGCCACAACACCACCCGCCGCCTCCAAATCGCCCTCACCGACGCCATCTTCTGCGACCACCTCCGCCGCGGCCACCTGAGAACCTTCCGCCACACCTACACTCTGGCCGCCGTCCTGAACCTCCCCACGCCCGCCTACAAAATCGCCAGCCTAGCCCGCGCCGCCGCCAACGCCGGCAATGCCGGCAACGCCGGCCACGCCGCCAGTGCCGGGAACGCCGGCCACGTAGTCCGCCGCCGCCCCCATCGCCGCACCCCCCACGCTACCACCGGCCTCCGCGTTCCCATCGGCCACACCCCCATGGGAACCACCATCCAGACCATCCGCAAGATGCGGAAGCGCGTGGCGTCCCTCAAAAACGCCATCTTTGCCATCATCGCCGGCCGCCCCAAGCTGGTCCGCCCCGCCAAACGCAGCCTCCGCTTCGACATCGACTTCGTCCCCACCACGCCCACCGACGGCGAAATCCAGTCCGCCGGCGAAATCACCCGCCTCCCCTACTACCAGAAATTCGTGAAGCGGTACAACCTGGTAGGCGTCCCAATGTCCACCAACTTCGATCTCCACCCGGCCAACTCTCCCGCCGCCCGCCGCGTATGCCGCTGCGCCCCGGAACCCCGCCACCTGGTCACCGACCACGACCACAACATCATCCTAGTCCCCCAGTGGCGCGCCGCCCTCGCCGACGCCTACCCCCACCTCCAAATCCCCCAACTCCTCCCCCTCTAACCCCCCACCCCGTCATTCCGCCGTCAGCCGGAAACGCAGCCTTTGCGCCATCCCGTATAGCCCCGCCCCCCTTTTTGGCATATACTCTGTCCCGCAGACTGCATACATCCTGACGGCTGTTTCCGGGCGGCGCCATCGCCGGGCCGGCGCCGGGTCTCAAAACCCGGCACCGGCCCGCTGCCGCCCTGCCGCCGGCCCTTGCCCGCCAGCCGCCCCGCGCGGTTCATAACGGCCACTATGAACGCTGATACTACGTCGTCCGCCCCACGCGCCGCGCCGCCGCCGGAAGCCCCCTTGCCCGCCCCCCACTCCTGGGGCAAGCTGGCCCTCATCCGCCTCAACGCCTACAGCTTCGGCCTGGCCGGATTCATCCTGGCTATGGACACCGTCGTCATCCCCGTCCTGGTGCTGGAAGTCGCCCCCCACGCCGCCAAAAACACCCTCCTCGGACTGGTCGGACTCACCGGACTCCTGGCCGCCGCCGTCGCCCAAGTACCCGTGGGCTGGGCCAGCGACCGCACCCGCTCCCGCATCGGACGCCGCCTGCCCTACCTCCTCTGGGCCACCATCTGCATCCCCATGGGACTGGTCGCCCTCGCCACCCCCCTCAACTACGCCAGCCTGCTCGTCACCTGGGTCTTCATCCAGACCAACTCCGGCATCGCCTACTCGCCCTACCTCGCCAGCATCCGCGACCTGGTGCCTCACGAAAGAATGGGCGTCGCCTCCTCCATCAAAACCCTCCTGGAAGCCGCCGGCGGCGCCAGCGTACTCTTCGCCGCCGGCCTTATGGTCGGCCATTACGCCCGCCCCGACGGACTACCCTGGCTCTGGGCCACCCTGGCAATGTTCGCCGCCGTCATTATGCTCACCGCCGGCGTCAGCTCCCTGACCATCTTCCGCCGGATGCACGCCGCCGGCGCCGCCGGCATCGCATCATTCCACCGCGCCAATATGGCCTTCCCCGAAGCCACCGACCTCACCCGACTCCACCCCAACCTGCCCTGGTTCGTCGCCTCCCGCAGCGCTTTTCTGGCCGCCGTGGTCATCTTCACCACCTACGGCCTCTTCTTCCTCCGCGACAAGGTGCAAGTGGACAACCCCGCCCAGGCCCTCGGCGTCGCCATCATCGGCGTGGGCGGTATGCTCACCCTCACCACCTACCCCGCCGGCTGGCTCTCCGACCGCATCGGACGCCGCCCTGTCCTCACCGCCGGCGTCATCGTCGTCGTCGCCGGCACCTTGGGGATGATGTTCGTCAACACCTACCTGCTGGCCGTGCTGGTCGCCAGCGTCGTCGGCGGCGCCGTGGGCGTCATCCTCACCGTACACTGGGCCATCGCCAACGACCTCACCACCCCCGGCCGCGAAGCCCAGCATATGGGCATCGTCAACCTGGGCACCCTCGTCGGCGCCGCCGCCGCCAAGGCTATGGGCCCCCTGCCCGACCTGGTAACCGTCTGGTTCGGCCCCGGCTACGGCTACACCGCCCTCCTCGGCATGAGCGCCCTGCTCTTCGTCATCGGCGGCCTGCTGCTCCTCAAAGTCCGCTCGCCCCACCCGGCAACCGCCGCCGCTGCCGCCGCCGCCCTCCCGCCGCCGTCCGCCCCTCCCTAGTCGTATCCCCCGGCAGTGCCATACCCCGGCAGAACCATCCGCCGTTGCATAGCCGTATCCCGCCGCCGCGCCGTTCGCCACGCCTCAAAATCCCCCAACCGCCGCAACGGAATCCGTAGCAAACTCCCCGCCCCTTTCGTTATAGTGCCATTCGCCACCCCAAACCCGCCCGGAAAGCAACGGAGGCCGGCGATGGTCATAATCAGCAGCAAACCGCCCCTCAAGGTAGCCCCCGATACCCCAGATACCCCGGCACAGGAACTGGCCCACTTCCTGGACTATGAAGCCCGCGCCGGCTGGCTTTCGGAACTGTCCCCGGAACTGCTCCAAAAATACCCCGGCAAATACGTCGCCCTGACCCCAGGATGGGAACTCCTGGTCGCCGACACTATGGACGAACTCGCGGCGCAAGTCGACCAGCAGGGCGGACGCGACGGCGCCGCCTGGGCCTTCCTCAACATCGACCGCCGCCGGCCCCGTAGGCCCCGCCGCCATCGCCGCCGCCGTCACGCCCGCCTGTAATCCACCGCACCCGTCCCGGCCCGCGCCCCCACCTGTGCCTGTGCTCTCCCGGCGGACGCCGGCCTTGCATCCCGCCACCGCCCGGGACGCCGGCCTTGCCCTACCCCTACCCGCCCCGCCGCCGGTAAGTCTCCCGCACCAGCAGCATCAGCCCGATGCCCGACGCCGCCAGAATCGCCGCGTCCACCCACAGCGCCCACGCAAAACTCGCCCAGTCCGCAATCGCCCCCAGCGCCAGCGCCCCCGCGATCGTCCCCACGCCGCCGAAGGTCCGCAGCAAGCCGATCGTCACCCCCTCCATCCCCGGCGGCGATATATCCGCGAAAAACACCGTCCCCGCCGGGCTGCCCAGCCCTTCCCCCATCCCCAGCAGAACTCCCGACAGCAACAGCTGCCACAAACTGCCCGCCCATACGAAGGCGCCAATCCCCAGGCACAGCAGCGCAATCGCCGGCAGAATCGGCGTCTTCCGCCCGAAGCGGTCCGACAGATACCCCGACGCCATCGTCGTAAAAAACTGCGGAAAATGCGTCACGCTGATCCATAACCCCAGCTCCTCCGGCCCGAACCCTTTCTGCCGCCCGTAAAGCGGCATCACGCTGAACCGCGCCCCCTGCCGGTTCGCTACTATCATCAGCGCGAACAGCCCCACGAAAATAAACGCCGGGCTCAATATCAGCCGCCTCATCGCGCCCCGCCCTTGCCCCTGCCCGCCCCCGCGCCGCCCCGACCATGATGCCCGCCGGCTTTCCGCCGCGGCGGCCGCCGCTTCCTCACGCCATCGCGATTCCGGCAGCGACAGCAGAATCACCCCCAGCGACGCCGCCATCAGCGCCGCCTGCGCGTACAGCGGCGCCCGCAACCCCCACCCATTCGCCAGATACCCGCCCAGCAGCGGCCCCAGCGTCTGCCCCGCCAGGATGCTCAACTCCTGCAAACTCAACAGCCGCCCCCGCGTCTCCGGCGTCGCCTCGTCCCGCAGGTAGATGGTCGCCACCGTCAAAAATATGCTGCCCCCGAACCCCGATACAAACCGCCATCCCGTCAGCCAGCCGTAGCTGAAAGACACCGCCACCATCGCCGCCCCCAGCACATTGATCGCCGCCCCCAGCCCCAGCACCCGTCGCCGCCCGTAGCGCTGCGCCAGATACCCCGCCGGCAGGCTGGTCACCAGCCGCCCGAAGCCGAACAGCCCTACCGCAATCCCCACCTCCGCCGCCGTCACCCCGTACTCCCGCTCCAGAAACAGCGGCAGCACCGGCGCAATCGCCCCCATCCCGAAGCTGTTCAGCGCCACGATGACGCACAGCAGGGACACCCCGCGATAACGGCCCCGCAAAGCGGCGGCGCGGCGGCCCATCACCGGGCGACCGTCGCCAAAACGGGTTGCCCTGAAACAGGTTGCCCCGGAACGGGTCGCCCCGAAACTGGTTGCGCCGGGAGGAATTGCGCCATGAAGGATCGCGCCATGAAGGATTGCGCCGGCATCATCACTCGGATGGCGCGGCCGGCACCCCCGCCGGCCCGCCGCCATCCGGGCGCGTCACCGCGCGGATCCGCCGCTCAATGCGGAAACGCGGCGTCATAATATGATGCCCGCACGTCTCGCACCGCAGCCCGATGTCCCCCCCGGCCCGGTTCACCCGCCAGAGGTAGCCGCCACAGGGATGGGGCTTCTTCAGCCGCACCAGATCGCCGGGCCGGAGCTCCGCCGCCTTGATTTCTACTGCCATCCCAGCCCCATATCATCCAGCGTGCGGTTAATCGCATCCCGCATAGCGGCGGCCGCCTTGCGCGCGGCTTCCGCGTAATCCGGCCCGGACGAGGCGTAGATGATGCCGCGCGAGGAATTGATGATGGCGTTGCGCCCCTTCGCATCCACCCCATACCGCACCGTAGCCTCCAGATCGCCCCCCTGTGCCCCTACGCCCGGAATCAGTAGCGGCATATCGGGGCAAACCTTCCGCACCGCCGCCAGCTGCTCTGGCGCCGTGGCTCCCACTACCAGCCCCAGGTTCCCGGCCCCGGCCCGTTCCTGCGCCCGCCGCGCCACCCGCAGATACACGGGTTCCCCGTCATCCCCGGCAATCAGATCCTGCCAGTCCCCCGCGCCGGGATTAGACCCCCGGCACCAGATGAAAGCTCCGTATTCCGCCCGTTCCAGCCAGGGCGCAACCGTGTCCATCCCGCCCCAGGGGTTGACCGTAACGGCGTCAAACCCCCACCCGTCAAACATCGCCGCCGCGTAGGCCGCCGCCGTATTGCCAATATCGCCCCGCTTGGCGTCCCCGATGATGACCGCATGGGGCGCCGCCCCGCGAATATGCGCCACCGTAGCCTCCAGCGCCCGCCAGCCCGGTATGCCCAGCGCCTCGTAGAACGCCAGGTTCGGCTTGTAGGCGCACGCCAGGTCGCCCGTTGCGTCCACAATGGCGCGGTTGAACCCGGCCACATCCGCGGTCGGCATTGCAGCCGGGTCCACATCCAGCCCCACGCAGAGCAGGCTGCGCGCCGCTGCGCCGGCGGCGCCAAGTCGGTCCACAAATGAGGCGGTAGTCATCGCAAATCCAAGCATCAAAAAAAGCGTCCGGTTGCCCGCCATTATAACCCCGGACGCCCCCCGTTGCCAGACGGCCTTCCTTGCCCCGGCCGGCAACCGGACAATACCCGGTGACCGGAACGCCGCCCCCAGGCCCTTCCGGTATGCTAAACTGGCCTCTGCTGGATCCCCTTCGCCCCCGCCTTTTGCCCCCAACACGCCCCGCCCCGCCGCTGTCAGGTCTGACTATGCTCCCCCACCACGCCGCCATCGCCGCCTTGCGCGCCGCCAACCAGCGTTTCTACGACGCCTTCGGTTCCCTCGACCTGGCGCAGATGGACGCCGTCTGGGAACAGTCGGAACGCGCCTTGTGCGTCCATCCCGGCTGGCAGCCCATCGTCGGCTGGCCGGACATCCGCCGCTCCTGGCAGGGCATCTTCAACGGCGCCGCCCTGATGCACTTCAACATCCACTATGTCAACATCGCCGTCGAGGGCAGCTGCGGCTTCGTCACCTGCATTGAAAGCATCACCAGCGTCGTGGAGGGCCAGGCGCAGGGTTTCGGCATTCTGGCCACCAACATCTTTGTCCGCCAGGGCGACGACTGGCTGGTGGTCGCCCACCACGCCTCGCCCCGGCTGTAGCCACGCGCTTTTTGCAACGCCCGCCGTACCCGCCACCAGCCGCCGCGCCGCAATGCCGCCCTGTGCTGGAATCGCCGCCCGGCGCCGGAATCGCAACGACCAGTATGCCCTTATAATCTGCTGGCCCTGCCGGAGCCGCCCGCCCCGCAACGCCGCCGCCCGGCGGACGGGATGACCACAAGTGTACCGCGTATTTCTACTGACCCGCCCCGGCCCGGGGATGACCACGCTGGCGCAGCGGATCGAGTCCTCCGGCCTCTTCTGCCGCGCCGCCAGCGACCTCGCCGACCTGGAGGAAACCGCCCACGCCGCCCGCCCGGACGTGGTGGCCCTGGACCTGGCGGCCGTTGGCATCGGGGCCCAGTCCGTAATTGAACAGATTGACCGGCAGCAGCTGCCCACGCTGCTGCTCATCGACCGGGCCGCCCTGGGCCAGTATGACCCGGCGCTCCAGGCCGACGACTTTATCGCCGCCCCGCCCGACGCCGCCGAACTCCTGGCCCGCGTCAAGCAGATCGTCTTCCGCCGCAACGGACGCAATTCGGACCAGGTCATCCGCGTGGGCGAGCTCACCATTGACCCGCGCAGCTACGAAGTCAATATGGCCGGCCGGCGCATTTCCCTCACCTACAAGGAGTTCCAGCTGCTCACCCTGCTGGCCTCCAACCCCGGCCGCGTCTATACCCGCGAAGCCCTGCTCAACCAGGTCTGGGGCTACGATTACCTGGGCGGCACCCGCACCGTGGACGTCCACATCCGGCGCCTGCGTTCCAAAGTAGAGGATCCCGACCACCTGTTCGTGGAAACCATCTGGAACGTCGGCTACCGCTTCCGCAATGTCGCCGCCGACCGCGCCGCCCTGCTCAAATAAGCCCGGCCCGCACGCCGGCGGCGCTCCGGTGGCCGGCGGACGCCAGCCATTCAGTCGCTGATGTGCGCCTGGCTGCGTTCCAGAAAGCGGTCGCGTTCCGCGGCGATGCCGGCGTGTTCCGGCGCCGTCAGTTCCGGGTCGGCCTCCATAATCAGCAGCGCTTCCCGCCGCGCCAGGGCCAGCAGATCCTGGTCAAAAATGTTGGCAATGCGGAGCATCGTCTGGTCGCCGCTTTGCGATGTGCCGAAAATGTCGCCCTCCCGCCGCATCTGCAAGTCAATCTCCGCCAGCCGGAACCCGTCCCGGTAGGTCTGCAACGCCGTCAGCCTTTCCCGCGCCCGTTCCGAATCCGATTCCGACAGCAGCAGGCAGTAGCTCTTATGCTCCCCCCGCCCCACGCGCCCTCGGAACTGGTGCAGCTGGGAAAGCCCGAACCGGTCGGCCCCGTCAATCAGCATCACCGTGGCGTTGGGCACATCAATGCCCACCTCCACCACCGCCGTAGCCACCAGAATGTCCAGCGCCCCGTCCCGGAACTGCCGCATCGCCTTGTCCTTATCCCGCGCCGGCATCCGCCCGTGCAGCAGCCCCAGCCGCAGGTCGGGGAACACTTCCCGCGCCAGCCGCTTGTGCTCGTCCACGGCGGCGCGCGCGTCCAGCTTCTCCGATTCCTCAACCAGCGGGCAGATGATGAACGCCTGCCGCCCGGCCGCCACCTGCTGGCGCACGAACCCGTAGGCGGCGCGGCGCTTGTCCTCCGGCACAATGCGCGTCATTATTTCCTGGCGCCCCGGCGGCAGCTCGTCTATGGTGGAAACATCCAGGTCGCCGTACAGCGTCAGTTGCAGCGTGCGCGGTATCGGCGTGGCCGACATCATCAGGGCGTGGGGTTGTTCTGCGCCCCGCCCCCGCAGCGCCGTCCGCTGCTCCACCCCGAAGCGGTGCTGCTCGTCGGCGATCGCCAGCGCCAGGTTGGGCAGCTCCACGCCTTCCTGGATGAGCGCGTGCGTGCCCACCAGCAGATCCAGATGCCCTTCGGCCGCCATCCGCAGCGCTTCCCGGCGCGGCTTGGCCCGCGTGCTGCCCGTCAGCAGGCCCACGGCAAAGGGGCGCGGCAGGTTGGGCAGATATGCCGACAGCAGGTTGTCCTGCGCCCAGGGCTGGGCAAACCCGCTGAGCAACTGCCCCACCGTGCGGAAATGCTGCTCCGCCAGCACTTCCGTGGGCGCCATCAGCGCCGACTGCCGCTGCGCCGAGGCGGCCGCCAATACCGCCGCCAGCGCCACCAGGGTTTTGCCGCTGCCCACTTCGCCTTGCAGCAGGCGGCTCATGGGCGGCGTCCCCCGCGCCATATCGCCGGTGATTTCGCCAATGCAGCGTAGCTGCGCCCCCGTGGGCGTGAACGGCATACTGCCCAGAAAGCCGTCCACGGCGGCCGGCTGATACTTGACCGCCACGCCTCGGGCGTCGCGCTCCCGGTGCCGCCGCCGTCCCAGAATCGCCAGCTGAAACGACAGGATTTCGTCAAAGGCCAGCCGCCGCCGCGCCCGTTCCGCCGCCGCGGCATCGGGCGGGTAATGGACATCGCGGATGGCCTCCGGCAATCCAACCAGCCCGGCGCGGTTGAGCAGCGCGTCGGGCAGCGGGTCCACCACGGCGTTGAGATAGCCCACAATGGCCTGCCAGGTCAGGCTGCGGAGGTTGCGCGCCGTCATCCCCTGCGTCAGCCGGTAGATGGGAACGATGCGCCCGGTGTTGAGGGCCGGCTGGCGGGCGGCGCTGATTTCGTGGTCGCCGGGCGCCAGCGTCAGCCGCCCCTGCTTCGTTTCCGCCTTGCCCGTAACCACCAGCCGGCTGCCTACCCGCAGCGTCCGCGCCAGATACCCCTGCCCGAACCACTGCAACTCAATATCCCCGGTATCATCGCGCAGGATGGCTTCCGTAAGCTGTATGCGCCGCTGCCCCACGCTGGCGGAACGCAGGTCGGCCAGCTCCCCTTCCAAAGTAAAATTGCCGCCGGGATAAATGTCCCTGATGGCGGTAACATCCGCCCGGTCGTCGTGGCGGCGCGGCAGCAGATACAGCAGATCCCGCACCGTGTGGACGCCCAGGGCGGCCAGGCCGCCCACGGTTTTGGCGTCCATACGCCGGATTTGGCGCGCCGGGTCGTCCAGACTGCCGGCGGGAGTGGCGGCGGGTTCCGGCCGGGCGTAAGCAAGACGCCGGGTTGGCGCGCCGCCGGCCGCCTCCGGCCACGCCGGCGACGCCCACCCCGGCAGAACCGGCGGGGCGGCGTCCGGGATTTCCCGTTCCGATTCCGGCGGCGCCGATGGCGGGGGCGATGCCGATGGCGGGGGCAAGGCTTCCGGTTTGTCCGCCGGCGCCGGCCCCGGCCCGCCGGGACTTGCCGCGCCCGATGGCGTTGCCGCCGGCCCCGGCGTTGCCGTTGGCGCTGCCCTTTCGGACGCCGGCGGCGGCAAATCCTGGACGGGGGCGCCATCCAGCGCCTGCTGCCAGGCGGCAACCCAGCGCCGCCGGCCCGCATCGTCCAGCCCGCGGTAGGGCTGCTCAATCAATGCGGCAATGGCCTTGTCGTCGCCGGCCAGGCATTCCCGCAGCTCGCCCTCCCACCGTGCCACAAAGCGAACTAGGCCGCCGCTGACGGCGTTGTCCGCAAAGCCCTTATGCGCCTCCAGCGCCAGGATTTTACGCAGGGCATCACGCCACTGGGGTTCGTTTTCAATGCGGCGGTTGGTCATTGCGCAAAACGCGGCCGGGGATATGCCGGCCGGAACGCCCGTGTCGGTTTCTGTGACGCCGTAATTCGGAATTGCGGCAGCCGGCAATCATCCCGTTTCTACCGGATTTTACTGCTCCTGCTCCCGGTTTCTGATCAGCGACATCGCCGCCGCCGGCGGGGGCCCGCTAGGCCAGCGTGGCCACCGCCACTGCCCCCGGCCCCACATGAGTGCCAATGGCCGAGCCAATCTGCACCAGATAGCAGTTCTCCGGGGCGGCCACGTCGGACAGCATACCCTGCAAGTCCTTCGCCGGCTGGTCGTCGGTGGTGTAGGCTATCGCCAGCTTGGACGCCGCGCCGTTGGCCCGCGTCAGCTCCGCCAGCCGCGCTAAGGCCCGCCGCAGGTTGCGGGGACGGTCCACGGGCAGCACCTCCCCGTCGGCGACCTTCAGTATGGGCTTCACCTTCAACAGCGACCCCATAAACGCTTGCGCCTTGCCGATGCGCCCCCCCTTCTGCAAGTATTCCAGCGTGTCCACCACGCAGTAGGCGCAGCCCTGTTCGGCGCGCGCGCTCGCCGCCGCCGCCACCGACTCCGCCGTAGCGCCGGGCCGGGCGGCATCCTCGGCCGCCGCAATCACTTGCAGCAGATGCCCCACCGAGGCCGTGTTGGCGTCAATGACCGTCACCGCGCCGGCGTCAAACTGCTGCGCCGCCTGCGCCGCCGAATTGTAGGTGCCGCTCAACCCCTTCGGCACCGTGATGCAAACCGCCTGGTGCCCCGCCGCCGCCAGCGGCGTCAGAGCCTCCGCGAAATCCCCCGGCGTGGGCTGCGACGTGCTGGGCAGACGCGTGCCGCTCTGCAACCGGTCGTAAAACTCGTCCCGGGTGAGGTCAACCCCTTCCCTGTACGACTCATCGCCCAGCAGGACATAGGCCGGCACGATGGTAATATCCATGCTCTCCGCCAGCGCGTCGGGAATGTCCGCCGTGCTGTCGCTGACAATTTTCACCGCCATTTTGCTACTCCACCGAAGCCAGATAGGGATAGTGCGGCTGCCCGCCGGCGTACACATCAACCTGAACGCCGGCGTAATCCGCTTCCAGCCGTTCCTGCAAACGGGCGGCGGCATCGGCGTCCGTTCCCTCGCCCCAGTACAGGGTAACGATGCCGTCGTCGGCCACGGCGCAGTGGGGCAAGGCGGCCCGCAGCGCCGCTTCGGCCGTATCGCCCAGAGCGGCCAGGGCGCCGTCCAGCAGCGCCATAAACTGCCCCTCGGCCACGGCGCGCCCGTCCACGGCGGCGGCGCGCACCGCCGGCGTCACTTCCAGGGTTGCCACGGCCCGGCCGGCCGCGTCCATATTCGCCAGGTTGTCCGCCAGGGCAACCTCCGGGTTGAACCCCAGCATCGCCGCCATTCCCTGGGGCATGGAACGGGTCGCCACTACGTGCAGGGCGATGTCGCCGTTGCCGGCGGCAGTGGCGGCGGCGGCCTGTTTTGCGGTGAGGATTACATTGTCGTTGTTGGGCAGGACGATGACCTCCCGGTAGCCGGCCTGCCGCGCCGCGTCAATGATTTCGCCGGCGCTGGGGTTCAGCGTCTGCCCGCCGGGGATGATGGCGGCGCAGCCGGCGTCCTGGAACAGCGCCGCCAGCCCCGGCCCGGCGGCAACGGCAATTACGCCGGCGCCGGCCCGGATTTCCGCCGGCCGCGCCCGTTCCCGGTGGCCGCTGGCCCAGTCCCGGTTCTGCAAGCTCATATTGTCAATCTTGATTTCGTCCAGCGCTCCGTATCCGATGCCGTAAGACAGCGCCGCCCCCGGATCTTCAGTATGGATGTGAACCCGCACCGCCGCACCGCCGCCGATGATGACGGTAGATTGGGCGATGGCGTCAAACCCGGCCCGCAACGCCTCTACCGCCAGACCTTCGCCTTGACCGTCGTCGTGAATGACGAACTGGGTGCAATAGCCGAACTCCATATCATCGTGGGCTTCCAGAAAGTCGTCGGCAATGGACACCGACTCCGTTTGCGCGGGGTTGATAACCGCTCCGTCGGCGTTGCGCAGCCCCAGGTCGGACGCCGGGCCGGTATCGCCCCGGAGGTGACGCAAGGCGCCGCCGATGATGGCGACCACGCCCAGGCCGCCGGAGTCCACCACGCCGGCCTCCTTGAGGACGGGCAGCTGTTCCGGCGTGCGGGCCAGGGCGGCCACGGCGCCGTCGTAGGCCGCCTGCCAGACGGCGACGGCATCCGTTGTCCCCGCATCTGCCCCCGCAGCGCCGGCCACCGCCGTTCCCGCCGCTTCGGACGCCCCGCGAATTACGGACAGCATAGTGCCTTCCCGCGGCTGGCTGACGGCGCCATAGGCGGCGGCAGTGGCGGCGGCCAGAGCGCCGGCGATGGCGTCCGGGCCGGCGGCGTCAACTCCGGCCAGCCCGTCGGCCAGCCCCCGCAGCATCTGCGACAGAATGACGCCGCTGTTGCCCCGCGCGCCCCAGAAAGCGCCGCCGGCCACCGACTCCGCCGCTACCCCAACGCCGGCGGCGTCGATGTCAGTGTCGGTATCGCTGGTGGGGCCGGAGCGCCCGCCGGCGTCCGCCGGCGGGGCGATGCCGGCGCGCAGCGTCAGCAGCATATTGGTGCCGGTGTCGCCGTCCGGCACCGGGAACACATTGAGGGCGTTGGCGGCGTCCCGGTACAGCTCCAGATAAGCCGCCGCGCCGGCCATCGCTTGCCGCCAGTGGGAACCGTGCAGCGCTGTGCCAGCGCCAGCTGTAGATGTCATTCGCGCGCCCGTCCGTCGGGTTGGAATGGCGGCAGTATAGCATAGGGCGCGCGCCCGGTTCCCGTTGGGCCGGGCGCGCGATGGCTTCGTTTCGTTCTAGTTCGGGGCGTGACGCCGGCGGCGACCCGCGCCGCCCCAAAGCGCAGCCCCCTCGTCCGCATAAAGGACAAGGGGGCTGTGTCGGGTTTTGCCGCTATGGAGGCGCTAGCGGTAAAACCCCCGCCGGGGATTGGGCCGCCCCTGCAAGAAAGTGGGCAGTTCGTAGTCCCGGCGGTCGGGAATGTCCATATCGTTCAGCAGCTTGGCGATGTCGTCCTCCGGCTCCTCGCTGCGCGCGGCGGGGAAATCGGCGGCCACCATCGTCATCTTGACTTCATCGTCCAGACGGGCGTCTTTGTTGGTGCCGAATATGATGTTGGCGTTGGGGTCGGCCATCCCCTCTACTACGGCCGCCGCTTCCTGCACTTCCAGCAGCGACAGGTTGTTGCCGCCGGTGAGCATAAAGAGGATGCGGCGGGAGCCGTCCAGGGACATATCCAGCAGGGGGCTTTCGGTGCACTGCCGCGCCGCGTCCCGGGCCCGGTTCTGCCCCCGGCCCCGGCCGATGGACAGCCACGCCTGCCCGGCGCCGGTGAGGATGGTCTTGACATCGGCAAAGTCAACATTGATTTCGCCGGGGACGGTGACCACTTCCGCAATGGCGCTGATGCCCTGGTGGAGGATGGAGTCGGCCAGCTTCAGGGCATCCTCCCACGAGTAGGAGTCGGAGTGTTCCTCGTTGAGGGCCAGCAGGCGGTCGTTGGGGATGACGATCATCGTGTCCACATTTTCGCGGAGCCGGTCCAGCCCTTCCTCGGCGTTGCGGCGGCGGGTGTGGGCCTCGAAGCCGAAGGGCCGGCTGACCACGGCGATGGTCAGGGCGCCGCTTTCCTTGGCGATCTGGGCCACTACGGGGGCGGCGCCGGTGCCGGTGCCGCCGCCCATTCCCACGGCGACAAAGACCATATCGCCGCCGCGCACGGCCTGTTCAATTTCGGAGCGGGATTCCTCGGCGGCCTGGCGGCCGATTTCGGGCTGGGCGCCGGCGCCGAGGCCCCGGGTCAGGTTGCGGCCCAGGGCGATGCGGTAATGGACGTCGCAGCGGGCCAGATGCTGGGCGTCGGTATTGAGCGCATAGTACTCAACCACCGGCAGCTTATCCTTGTACATCCGGCTCACCGCATTGGAGCCGCCGCCGCCCACGCCCATTACCTTGATGAGCGGCACGCCGCGGCCGATTTCGGGAAACAGACCGTCTTCGTCGCCGAAGCCGCCGGCGGGTTCCCATGAGGCGGAGCTATCGGGGAATATCATCGTCGCAGTTCCTCCTGCCGTGTTCGTTGTCCAAAGTTGCTTTGCCCGGCGGGGGCTGGAAGCGTCGTGTCCGGTTCAGTTAATCAATCGTCGCCACCGGGGCCGCCGGCCGTAGCCATCAGGACGCCGGCGTTAATGGGGCGGTTCCGCGGGGGCGCCGGATGTTCCGGCCGGCCTATTCGCTTTCCGCCGGCTGGCTCTGGTTGCGGGCGGCGCCGGCCCGGGCGAAGGGGCGCCGCAGCAGCGACCCGGCCGACCATTTCCGGTCGCCCTCGCCCCGGATGCGCCCGCCCGTTTCCGGCCGGTTGCGATGCTTCATTGCCCACTGCAACGCGCCCAGCGTGGCCGCGTATTCCGGCTGCCGCAGCGTATCGGGCAGCCCGGCGTACCAGAGCGGCGTTCCGATGCGGACTTTCGTCCGCAGCCCCCGGGCGGTCATTTCCGCAAAGCCCGGCATCCGCGCGCCGCCGCCCGTCAGCACCACGCCCCCCGGCGGCATCGTTTCAATTTCGGCGCGGCTCAATTCCTCGTAAATCAGCTTGAGCATCTGCAACGCCCGCAGGTAGAGGGGCTCGCAGAGTTCCCGCCGCCGCACCACGCGTTTGGGCTGTGATTGGGTGGCCGGCATTACCACTTCGTCCGTAGGCGAAAGCTCGTCGGGCAGAACGTGGCCGTGCTGGATTTTGATTTCATCGGCGGCCTGGTAAGGCACCCGCAGGGCCACGGCCAGATCCCGGGTCAACTGGTTGCCGCCCACCGGCAGCACGGAGGAGAAAAACGGCGTTCCGTCCCGGTAAGCGGCGACCTTGATGGTGCCGGCGCCGATGTCCACCATTACCACGCCCATCTCCCGCTCGTCCGCCGTCAGCACACCCTCTCCCGACGCCAGGGGGTGGGCCACCATTCCCTCGACTCGCATTTTGGACGCTTGCAGGGCCTGCGCCGTGTCCGCCAGCAGGGCCGTCTGCCCCCGCACTACATGGGCTTCCAGATGCAGTTCGCTGGTGTTCAGCCCGGTGGGGTTCCGCACGCCGGCCATTCCGCTCACCCGGTAGCGGAGGGGGATGATGTGGAGAACCTGTTCGTTGCGGGTGTCCAGCTGCTGGCGCGCCATCCCCGAGGCGCCGGCGATGAGGGAACGCAGGTGGTGTTCGGTGACGGTCAGCATTTCGTCGCCGGCCTCCAGCATCTCGCGGGCGTTGCTGCCAATCAGGTGGTCGCCGTTGACCACGGCGAAAAAGTCGCTTACCGGGTTGCGCCCCATATAGCGCAGACACTCGCCCAGGCTGTCGCGCACCGCCTCCTTCGCTTCGTCCAGGTCGTCGATGACCCCCTGCTGGACGCCCAGGGAAGGCGCCAGCCCCGTGCCCATCGGACGCAGTTCGCCCTCCGGCCCGATGCGGGCGACCACGGCGATGATTTTGCTGGTGCCGATGTCTATGGCGGCGTAAACAGGTTCCCTTGCCATCAGGTAAATCCCTCTTGTGCGACTTATCCGAAAATTAACAGCGTCAGACGACGGGGGACGGCGGGGCGTCCGCAATGCGCGCGGCGGCCCGCAGGCGGGCGCTGCGGCTGCGCGGATTGGCCGATTTTTCGGCGTCCGCCGGGCGGGCGGCCCGCCGGGTCAGGGCCCGCAGGCGGGGCTGATGCGCGCAGACGCAAACCGGCAGCTCCGGCGGGCAGAGGCACTGCGCCGTTTCCCGTTCCAGCCACCTTTTAACGATGCGATCCTCCAGGCTGTGGTAGCTGATGACCGCCAGGCGGCCGCCGGGGGCCAGCAGTTCCAGCGCCGCCGCCAGTCCGGCGGCCAGGTGCTCCAGCTCACCGTTGACGGCGATGCGTAGCGCCTGGAAGGTGCGGGTGGCCGGGTGCCGTCCCCGTCCGGCCCGGCGCGGCCCGGCGGCGGCCACGGCCTGCGCCAGCTGTCCGGTAGTCAGAATCGGGCGGGCGGCTACGATGCGGCGGGCGATGGCCCGGCTCCGGCGTTCCTCGCCGTAGCGGAAAATCAGGTCGGCCAGTTCGTCCGCCGCCATCGTATTGACGATGTGGGCCGCCGTGGCGCCGGCGGTGTTGTCGTAACGCATATCCAGGGGTTCGTCGGTTTGGAAGGAGAACCCGTATCCGGCACGGTCAATTTGAAGCGACGAGAAGCCCAGATCCAGCAGGATGCCGTCCACGGCGGCGAATCCGTTTTCCGATGCGATGCGCCGCATATCGGCATAGCTGGCGTGGGCGGTTATCACGCGGGAACCGTAGTCGGCAAGCCGGCTCCGGGCCACGGCCAGGGCGCGCGGGTCGCGGTCAATGCCGATTACTACGCCATCGGGACGGGCGCGTTCCAGCAGGGCCAGGGTATGGCCGCCTTCGCCCAGCGTTCCGTCCAGGTACACGCCGCCGGGCCGGGCCGCCAGCAGCGCCACCGTCTCCGCCGCCATTACGGGGGTATGATGCGCCGGCGCGCTGGCGGTGTCCGCGCGCCAAGATTCCGCCGGCGGGTCAATTGCGGCGCCGGGCGGCAATCCGCTGGCCCGGCCGAAAATCGGCCGGGTTCCAATTGCCGCTGCCAGCGC
This sequence comes from Dehalococcoidia bacterium, assembly GCA_965203195.1. Taxonomy (GTDB): domain Bacteria; phylum Chloroflexota; class Dehalococcoidia; order Lucifugimonadales; family UBA3495; genus Bin87. The sequence goes on from OZ241860.1 coordinate 807,612, forward strand.
CGTCGCCATTCCGTAACCTGCCCTTGCTCTGTCCGGGTAGATAAATCACCGGGTAGATAAATCATCCGGGGGCCGGGCGAACTGCAACGGCCGGCCCCGTTCCGGTGCGTATCGGAATGTAGCAAAGGGGCGGCGGCGCACGCCTACGATGGGCAGTGCGTAGTTAGACGATTTTTCAAAATACAATAAACCCGGAACTTGCCGCCGCCGCCCCGAAACCTGCCGATGCCGCCCCGGAACATTGCGGCGGCAAAGCGGAACGGCGGGCAATTCCGATGAAGGGCAACCCCGGCGGCGGGCAACCCCGGCGGCGGGCGTCATAATGCCGCCGGTTCCGGGGGCGGCGGGAATCCGGGGCGGCGATAAGGGGTATGCGGCCGGCCCGGGCGTCAAAAAAGCCGGGGCGGCGCGGTTTAAATCCGCGACCGCCCCGGCCCGGCTGGGCTGGTACCCCGGATGGGCTTCGATCCCATGATCTCCACCTTGAAAGGGTGGCGTCCTTGACCTGGCTAGACGACCGGGGCATCCGCTGGCGCGCCGTCGCAAGGCGACGCGCCCAGTGATTGTACCACAAAATGGCGGCTAGGGATACACCGCCAGCGCTTCCAGCGCCGTATTTTCCGGGAAGCCGCACATCAGGTTCATATTCTGCACGGCCTGGCCGGCGGCGCCCTTGACCAGGTTGTCCAGGCAGCTGATGACGATGAGGCGCCCGGCGCGGGCGTCCACCACCGGGTAGAGCAGGCATTGGTTGTTGCCCAGGGTCTGCTTGGTCTGCGGCGGGGCGGCGGTGACCTGCACGAATTCGTCGCCGGCGTAAAAGTCGCAGTACAGCCGGCGGATGCGTTCCGTGGCCCCGTCGGCGCGGGCGAGGTCGGGGCGCAGCGGCGCGTAGCAGCTGCTCAAAATCCCGCGGGTCATCGGTATCAGGTGGGTCAGGAAGGTCAGGTTGACCGGAGCGTCGGACATAGCGTCCAGTTCCTGGCTGATTTCCGGCAGGTGGCGGTGGCCGTTGACGGAGTAGGCCATCACATTTTCGTTGACCTCGGAGAAGTGGGTGGTCATACTCAAGGCGCGGCCGGCCCCGGAGACGCCGGATTTGCTGTCCACGATGATGTCGCCGTCGATCAGCCCGTGCTGTATGGCCGGCGCCAGGGCCAGGATGGCGCTGCTGGGGTAGCAGCCCGGATTCGCCACCAGGCGGGCGCCGGCCACGGCGTCCCGGTTCAGCTCCGTAAGCCCGTACACGGCTTCCTCCAGCCAGGCGGCGTCCGGGTGCGGCGTTCCGTACCACTGCTGATAGACAGCGGCCTGTTTGAGGCGAAAGTCCGCCGATATGTCCACCACCCGGACGCCCTGTTCCAGGAGGGGGATGCAGGCTTCGGCGCTGGCCTGGTGGGGCAGGGCGGAAAAGACCAGATCCAGGCCCGGGGCCAGTTCGGCGGCGATGTCCAGATCCATATTGTCCAGGTGGGGAAAGACGGCGCCCAGGGGCTGCCCGGCGGCGCTACGCCCGGTGACGGAGGCGATTTCCACTTCGGGATGGTGGCGGAGGATACGCACCAGTTCGCAACCGGCGTATCCGGTTACATTGATGATTCCGATTTTCACGGCTGTAGCTCCTTGACGACTTGCGTATGCGGGACGGGGGTCGGCGTTGCGGCGGTATCGCCGCGGCGTCGCCGGCGTCCGGGAGCCTGGCCGTCGGGCCGGTCGGTATTCGTATCGGCAGCGGTATCGGGCCGATTGGCCGCCGGCAAGGGGGCCGTTTCAACGCGGGACGGGCAGCCATAGCTGACCACGCACGCGCCGCAGAGAGGGCGCTGGGCTTTGCATACCCGCCGTCCGTGGGTAATCAGGGCGGCGTGAAAGGGATAGACATCCTCCGGGGGCATAGCCGCTTCCAGGATTTCGTGGGCCTTGTCGGCATTGACTTTCGGGCCGATGAACCCCAACCGGCGGCTGACCCGGTAGATGTGGGTGTCGACGGCCATAGCCGGCATTCCCAGGGAGAAGCAGAGGATGATGCCCGCCGATTTGGGGCCGATGCCGGGCAGCTGCCGCAGCCAGTCCCGCGCTTCGCCCATAGGCATCTCCCCCAGAAAGGACAAGTCCAGGGAGCCGCCGTTCAGTTCCCGGATGCGGTTCAGCGCCGTTTTGATGCGCGGGGCTTTCACCCGGGCCAGGCCGCCCCCGGCGATGGCCGCTTCAATGTCGGCGGCGTCGGCGTCGGCTACCGATTCCAGCGCGCCGAACCGCTGCATCAGGTCGCGGAAGGCGCGCTCCGAGTTGCGGTCGGAGGTGTGCTGCGACAGGATGGTGAACACCAGCTCGTGGGCCGGCTCCAGGCGCGGCTCGTTGGCGAAGGGGCCGTACTCGTCGGTAAGCAACCGGATGGCGTCGGAGATGGCGACGCCATTGGGCCGGCCGCGGCGGCGGGCGGGCCGGCCGGTTTTGGCGGCGACAGCGGCGTTAGCGGTTTTGGGGGGCATTGTTCACAAACCCGGTATAACATTCCGGCGGAAGATCCGGGGCGGATTTTAGCACAGGTCAACGGCGGCGCGGGCGCCCACGCCGGCGCCGGGGATTTACGCCGGCGGGGTTATGCCCAGCTCGGCTTGCAGATCGGCCACCGCCTGGTTGCGGGTTTTGCGCTGCCACTGGGGCCGCTGGTTGATGGGCTCGTTGATGACCTCCGGGTCCACTTTGAGGGCAACGAACACCGGCCCCGGCTGGGCCAGGATTTCGTCAATCCGGTTCTCGAATTCCTCCAGGTTGTCGATGGCGTAGACCGTGGGGTAGCCGCAGCCCTGCGCCACCGTATCGTAGGCCATCTGCTCGGCGTTAGGCACCGGCTGGCCGCCGGTGGTGGCATAGACCCCGTTGTCCAGCATAAAGTGGTACAGGTTGGACGGGGCCTTTTCGGCGATGGTGGACAGGGCGCCCATTCCCATGAGCACGTCGCCCTCGGAATCGAACAGGGCCACCCGCTGTTCCGGCAGGGCCAGGGCCAGGCCCAGGGCAAAGGAAGCGTGGCCGCCCATAGCCGGGTCGCCCAGCGGCAGGTCGCGGTTGGGCTGTTCGCTCATCTCAACCCAGAAGCGACCGCCGCGTCCCGGTATTACGATGGCGTCGCCGCGCTTTTCGTGGAACACCCGCAGCATTTCCGCCGTTTTCATCATTTGACATTTCCCCCTGATTAGCCGGCTTGATTGTCGGATTGCCCGGCCCGATTGCCTGACTGCCCGGTGGTCGCCGGCCGGTTTGCCGCCGCGCCGCCGGAACCGGATTGAGCTGGCTACCGGCTGACATTGAACCCGTGATATTCGTCGCCCACCAGCACGGCCACCGGGCGCCGTTCCCGCCGGGCCTCGGCGAAAGCGATGGAGATGCGGTCGGCGTCCTCGTCGGACTCCACCAGATAGTAGTTGATGTTGAAGGCGTGGAGGAACCGTTCGGTGTAGAAGGCGGCGGTGTCGTTGATGACGCCGTGGCGGGTCCAGCCCCGGTAGCCTACCATCATCACCACCGGCGTGTTCATACCGAGGCCCCAGCCGCGCAGGGAGTCGCCCGATTCCATCATCCCGGTGTTCTGGATGAGGATGACGGGTTTTTTGCCGCCGGCGGCCAGCCCGGCGGCGGTGGCGAAAGCGTGTCCCTCGCGGCTCACCGGCACCAGGTCAATCGTAGGCTCATCGCGCATCAGCACATAGAGGAAGTTGGTTTCGCTGTCAGGGAGCCAGACCACATGGGTGACGCCGTTGTTTTTCAGTTCCGCCAGGATGCGGGCGGGGCTCAGTTCGGCCATAGGTAGGGAATACCTCCGTGATGATGAGCGGCGGGATGATGATAACCGGGATGATGATGATGAGCGGCGGGATGATGAGCAGAGCCGGATTGCCGGGTTTCGCCGGCAAAGGGCAAATGGCGGACGCCGGCCACAGATATACCCGGCAGGCGGGGATGGCGTCAACCGACGGGTTCGGGGTACGGCAACCTGCCCGGGGCGGCGCGCGGGGAGCATTTTACACCGATACGCCTGGATATGCCGGATTTTGCCGCCGGCGCTTTTGCCGAATGGGGCGACGGGGCGTTTGGGGGCTTGCCGCAAACCCGGTGAATGGAACAGGGCGCCCGTTGCCAACCGGCGTAACCGGGCTGGCGCCGGCGTTTTGACGCCCGGCGTTTATTACGCAATCCTATAATTGACATTGCGATTTGGCAATGGTAATGTTGGGCAGGACAGGGCTATCCGATGCTTGCCGGGCCGCGCTCGTAAGGGAGGTATCAGTATGGCAATCCTTCGCGTTTATGGCGGAATCCGCATTGTCCTGCCGCTCCTGTTGATGCTCGCGCTGGTCGTGGCGGTGGCCTGCGGCGGTTCGGCCCCGGCGCCGGCGCAGGATTCGGCTGCGCCGGGCGCCGCGGCCACGCCAACCCGGGCGCCGGCCGCCGACGCCGGCAGCAGCCCCACCGCCACGCCGGAACCGGCCGCGACGCCGGCGACCGCCGAAGGCGAAAAGTATCTCCATCTGGCCGTAACGCCCCTGCCGCAGGACACCTTCTACCCCTGGCTGGCGACCAGCAGCGGGCATCTGCCTTTCCGGCCGATGTGGGAAAACCTGACCACCATATCGCCGGCGACGGGCGTGTCCACCGTGTATCCGCAGCTGGCGAAAGAGTGGGACATCAGCGCCGACGCCAGCGAGTACACCTTCCGGCTGCAAGAGGGCGTGCAGTTCCACTTCGGACACGGGGATTTCACGGTCAAGGACGTCATCCTGACCATTGACCAGCAGATGTCCGATCCCCTGGCGGGCTGCAAGGCGCCGCTGAAGCGGTTTATGGGCGCCGATTCGATGACCGAGATGATCGCCGCCGGCGATATGGATGTGGTTGACGACTACACCTTTACGATGCGGCTGGCGCAGCCGCAGGTGGATGTGGCGTCCTGGTGGTTCAACATTCTGGTGGTGCCTTGCGCCGCCGTGCGCAGTTCGGCGCAGCACGAAGCCGAGGGCGACGCCATGTTCGAGAGCGGGCCGGCCGGCACCGGGGCCTACCAGTTCGCGCGTAGGGAGCTGAAGGAATTCACGGAGTACGAAGCCGTTCCCTATGACCACTGGCGGGTGAACCCGGAGTTCCAGCGGCTGCGGATTACCACGGCGCCGGAGGATTTGACGCGCCTGGCGATGCTGCTCACCGGGGAGGCCAATATGGTGGATGTGCCTAAGGTGCTGCACCAGCAGGCCGTGGACGAGGGCATGGAAATCTTTGAAAGCCCCCTGCCGTCCGTGGGCCTGACCATCATTCCCTTCGGGCAGTACTATGTCACCGAGGTGAACTGGAACCCGGACACGGAACCCTGGAACGCCCCCGGCGAAACCGGCGTTCTGGTGCGGCAGGCGATGAACCGCTCCATTGACCGGGAGCAGATTATCAACGAGCTGTTCAAGGGGCGGGGCGAGCCGATGTACAACACCATCTTTCACGATTCGCTGGAAGGGTGGAACCCGCGCTGGTCGGATGAGTTTGACGAAAAGTACGGGTACGACCCGGAGCTGGCGAAGCAGCTGCTGGATCAGGCCGGTTTCCCCGGCGACAACGGGCAGAACCGCTTCAGCCTGGAGGTGTGGCAGAGCAGCCTGCCCGGCCTGCCGGAAACGATTGAGGTGGCGCAGACGGTGGCCCAGTCGTTTGAGGACATTGGCATTGATGTGGAGCTGGTAGAGGTGGAGTTCGCCCGGGCGCTGGACGCTTTCCGGGACCAGCATGATGCCCACTTCGTTCTGCCGGTGCGCCAGACCATCCGCACCATCAACGCCAACGCGCGCATCTACTACTACGCCGGCGGCGGGCAGGTGAGCGAAACCAGCGGGCTGCCGTCGGGCGGCGTGGCCTACATTGAGGCTCCGCTGTACGATGAAGTTTATCACAAGCTGCTGGAGGAAACGGATCCGGCGGAACGCAACCGGCTGGCGCAGATGATGGGGAATGACATTTACGACACCTACCGCACGATTCCCATCGTCAACATTCGCTCTACGCTGGTGGTGAACCCGGACGAGGTGGCCGAGTACCAGTTCGGCAGTCTTACCGGCGTGTTCGGGCATCTGGAACACGCCAAAGCGGTCAAGTAAGCGGGCCGGCGCCGGCGATCGGGGCCGCCGGCCGTAGCCGGCGTTGCCGATACGCCGGGCGGGCGGCGCGACAGGCGTCAACACGGAGGGCGGACAATGCAGCGGTTCATCATATTCCGCGTCGGCCAGGCCATTATCGCGGTGCTGCTGGTGAGCATCATCGTGTTTATGCTGTCCAACATCACGGGCGACGCCACTTCGGTGATGCTGCCTATGGGGGAGGCCACGCCGGAGGACATTGCGGCGCTGAAGGAGAAGTGGGGGCTGGACAAGCCGCTGCATATGCGCTACCTCACTTTCCTGGGCAACGCCATACAGGGCGATTTCGGGGAATCCTACGCCTTCGGGGGGCAGACGGCGATGGGGATGGTGGTGGATCGCTTCCCGGCCACCTTGCAGCTGGGCGGGCTGGCGATGGTGATCGCGGTGGTCATTGGCGTGCCGCTGGGGGTGATCACGGCGGCGCGCAAGGACAGCTGGCTGGACTACCAGGGCAAGGCTATTGCCTTTCTGGGGCAGTCGGTGCCCAGTTTCTGGCTGGGGATTATGCTGCTGTGGCTGTTCGCGGTGCAGCTGGGCTGGCTGCCGTCCTCGGGCAAGGGGGGCTTTGACCATATGATTATGCCGGCTTTCACGCTGGGGTTTTTCCAGGTGGCGGCGCTGCTGCGGCTGATCCGGTCGTCGATGCTGGATGTGCTGGATACGGAGTTTGTCAAGCTGGCGCGCATCAAGGGCGTGCCGGAGTGGAAGGTGATCTGGAAGCACTGCCTGCGGAACGCCTTTATCGCGCCGCTGACTTATTTCGCCATCATCATCGGGTCGCTGTTCACGGGGACGGTGATTGTGGAGACGGTGTTCTCCTGGCCCGGCGTGGGGCAGCTGGCAGTGGGCGCGGTGCGGGGGCGGGATTTCCAGCTGTTGCAGGCGGTGGTCATCGTGGGGTCGTCCATCTACATATTCGCCAACCTGGTGGTGGACATCCTGTACGCCTACCTGGACCCGCGCATTCGCTACAACTAGGCGAAGGGCGCCGGAACGAGGGAACGAAGGAACGACGAACTTACGGAATGCGGGAACGGAACGAGGCGCGGCGCAGTAAAGGCGGCGGGACGGCGCAATACGGAACGGCGTCAGCGCAAGCGCAACCGGGGGAGGATTAGACAATGGCGACGACCACGGCTCCGGTTCCGGCCGCGCCGGCGACGGCAGCGGAAGCCGCCGCCCCGCCCCGCCCGGGGCGCATCAAAAAGGCGTTGCAGGAAGCCCGGCGGCTGCCCCTGTTTCCGGTGGCGATGCTGCTGATTTTCCTCATCATCCCCGCCATTTTCGCCGAGCTGATCGCGCCCCACAACCCCAGGCGGGGCGATCTGGCCGACCGGCTGGTGCCGCCGGCCTGGTCGGGGGATGTGCTGTCCGTCCGCACGGTAGTGGAGCGGGTCAACCGGGACAACCGGCAGAACGAAGTCAAGTTGTCGGATGCGGAACGGCAGGTGCGCATTGGGGACGCCACCGTAATCGGCAAGCCGGACGGCGCGGCGCCCGTACTGGGCGACCAGATCCAGATTGTGGTCAAGCCCGGCGGGCAGGCCAGATACCTGCTGGGCACCGACAAGAACGGCATGGATATTCTCAGCCGCATTGTGCACGGAGCGCGGCTGGCGCTGGTGGTGTCGCTGATGGCCATCGTGGTTTCGGGGGTTATCGGCACAGTGCTGGGCATACTGGCCGGCTATTTCGGAGGCTGGGTGGACACGGTGGTGATGCGGCTGGTGGATATGTCCCTGTCGATTTCGCTGGTGCTGGTGGCGCTGGTGCTGGCCGCCACATTGGGGCCGCGCATTGAGAATGTGCTGATAGTGGTCTGCCTGTTCCTGTGGTCGCGGTACGCGCGGCTGGTGCGGGGGGAGACGCTGGCCATCAAGACGCAGGATTTCATTGCCCGGTCGCGGGTGGCGGGGTCGTCGCAGTTCCGCATAATGCTGCGGCACATATTCCCCAACCTGGTGAATACGATAATTGTGCTGGCCACGCTACAGCTGGGTTTCGTCATCCTGCTGGAGGCGGGGCTGAGCTTCCTGGGGGCCGGCATTCCCCGCCCGAACCCGGCCTGGGGGGTGATGGTGGCCGACGGGCGGGAGCTGATTATCGATTCCTGGTGGGTGTCCTTTTTCCCCGGCCTGGCCATTCTCTTTACGGTGCTGTCGGTGAACCTGCTGGGCGACTGGCTCCGGGACCGTCTGGATCCCAAGCAGCGCAATGTGTAGGCGGGGGCGGGCGTTGCGGGCATTTCGCTGCCGCCGCCGGCCGGGGCGGACAGGCGTTCCGGCCGGGCGGAGAGGCGCGGTCTGATGAGCGGCCCGGAACCCGTGAGCAGCCCGGAACCGGCGAGCGGCCCGGAACCTGTCGCCGGCGAATCCGGGCTACCCGGCTGGATTGAGCGCAGCCAGCGCACGGCGCGCCGCCGCTACCGGATGCGGCTGGCCAAGCCGGCCATGGCCGCGGGCGCGCTGGCGCTGGTGGCGGTGGTGGGCTGGATCTTCTGGTTCAGCCTGCCCAACCCGGCGCGCTGGTTTGTGGGGCAGCCCACGACGGCGGCCAGTTCGGCGTCGGCGGCGGGGCAGTGGACGATGCTGGGGTATCGTTCCGACCTCAACGGGTATGCGGCGGGCGCAACGGGGCAACCGGAGGGACGGTTGCTGTGGTCGCAGGATCTGGGGCCGCCCACGCGGTCGGCGCCGCTGGCGGCGGGGGGCGTCATCTACGCCGGGGGGCATTTCAAGGCAATGGCCCTGGACGCCGGCAGCGGCGCCGTTTTGTGGGAAATCCCGGCGCCGGGGCCGGTGGATCACGCGCTGACCGTGGGCAACAACGGCCTGGTGTACGCCGGGCTGACCAACCACAAGATGCTGGCGCTGGACGCGGGCAGCGGGGCGACGGTATGGGAGTTCAAGGCGCGGCTGCCGATTGTGGCGTCGGCGCTGGTGACGGACGGCATTGCCTATATTACCTCGGCGGGCAACATCATCTACGCGCTGGACGCGCGGACGGGGGAACAGCTGTGGCGGCACAAAATCCGGGGGAATGTCAAGACGACGCCGGCGGCGCGCAACGGGCGGCTTTACGCCGCCGATGATGAGGGCAACCTGTATTTTATTGACGCCGACCAGGGGCGGCGGCGGTTCCGGTACATTGCGGCGGGTTCGGCGACAGGCCCGCCGGTGGCTACGGACGATGTAATCTATTTTCCGTCCGGCGGGGCCTTGTACGCTATTGACGCGGGCGTCAAGGGGCTGCCGGGCCTGTACTGGCTGAAGCGGACCTGGTTCCAGCTGTGGCTCTGGCAGGTACCTTTCGTGCCGGCGGCGCCGGCGCAGCGGGGGGAGCTGCGGCGGTTTGCCCCCGAGGAACGGGCCACGCAGGGCATCATCGCATCGCCGGCGGTGGCCGAGGGCGTTTATTACCTGGGGGACGGCGACGGGCGTTTTTACGCGCGGGACGTTGCCGGGGATGCCGAGGCGTGGCGGTTTGAGGCCGGCGGCGGGATTGTCAGCTCGCCCATTGTAGTGGGCGACCGGATCTATTTCGGCGCCCGCGACGGAAGGCTGTACGCGCTGCGGCGGGACAACGGGGCACCGCTGTGGACGCTGGAGCTGGGGGCGCCCATTGAGCTGCCGCCGGCTTACGCGGACGGCCGGCTGTATGTCCGCACGGCCGACGGGTGGTTGCACGCGGTGGAATAGCGGTGGAACAGGCGGGATGAATGACGGATGGCGGCGGGCCGGGCTGCCGGGCAGCAAGGCGGGGCGGCGGTTGTATCTACCCGGAGTAGCCGACCTGCCCGTTGTACCAGTCCAGGATGCCGCTGCCCGTCCAGAAAGACACGCCATCCTGCTGGGTGATGTGTTCCAGCAGGCGGCGGAAATGGCCGATGCGGTGGGCGGCGCCGGTGATGTACGGGTGCAGGGATATGGCCATTACCCGCGCCGATTCCTGGCCCTCGTCCAGCATAGTAGCCAGGGCGTCTTTGGCGCGGCGGTACAGCTCGGGGGCGGAGTGATGCTGCACCAGGTAGATGGGGATGTCGTTCAGTTCCACGGTGTAGGGCAAGGCCACCAGCCGTCCGCTTTTGACGCGCATTTCGTAGGGCTGGTCGTCGTTCACCCAGTCGGCGACGTACTCGAAGCCCTCGGCGGCCAGGATGTCGGGCGTATGGTGGGTTTCCGCCAGGCCCGGCCCCATCCAGCCCCGGGGGGCGTGGCCGCTGAAGGAACGGATGACGGCGGCGGTTTTGCGGATGGTGGCGCGCTCGTCGGGTTCCTTGTGCAGCACCTGCTGGGTGTAGCCGTGTCCCAGCAGTTCCCAGTGGCGGGCCAGGCAGGATTGGACCAGCGCCGGGTAATGTTCGCAGACGGCGGCGTTGAGGCTGATGGTGGCGGGCAGGCGATGTTCGTCCAGGGCGCGTTGCAGCCGCCAGAAGCCGACGCGCAGGCCGTAGTCAAACCAGGAGTAGTTGGGGATGTCGGGGGACACGGGGGCGCCCTGGGGCGAGGGCAGGACGGTGCGGGCCATAGGCTGGCCGAGGTCCCATTCCTCGACGTTGATGATGAACCAGACGGCCACCCGGGCGCCGTCGGGCAGGGCGAGGCGGGGGCGGTCGAAGATGGGCGAAAAGTCGGCGCGTGGATTGGGCATTGGGCAGACCTCCGGGGGGAATCCGTTGCTGCCCGCCAAGTTAGCCGCTATGGCCGGAATGCGCAAGGGCAAGGGCCGGGGCCGGGCGGCAGAGGCAACCGCAGAGCGACGAGCTGATGGCTAAACTACCCGGGGCGCGTCGTGAAAATCGCCCGTCATTCCGGGTGGGGCCGACATCCGGGACAAGCGCCTGTTGCTGGGGAGCAGCAAGCGGTTAGGATGCCCGGATGCCGGCTTTCACCGGACTGACGGGTGACTTATGCTATGCCGTGCCGCCGGGGCGACGGCAAAATGACTTTGACGACGGGCCCTGATGCGCCGACGCGCCTTGTTTCACGAGGCGGTTACGGTCGGCAAGGGGGTTCCGGCGGGCGGGGATGGCGGCGCGGCAAGGGGCGGCGGGCGCGCGGGTGGGGGTAGGAAGGTTTTCATGGGAAGTCGGCTCCTTTCCGATAAGTTGGCGATTGGCAGTTGGTAAGTGGCAGTTGGCAAATTGATGGCATCGGGGAAGGCTCGGGCGGGCCTTGGGGTTTCCAGGTTGTCGGCGCTACGGCCTGAGAGCGTAACGCGTGAGTTTCGTCCTAGTTTTCCGTGTCCCGGGGCGGCAGCTTTTCAGGGCCGTCGTTTCCGGCACGGGGCGGTGGTGACACCCGCTGGCTGGCACAGAACTACACGGGCCGTATGATACACACAGCGACGAAGCAGGACCAGCTGAAATAGGGTTCCGACAAGGGTTAGGCCGTTTCCTGGAGGCCCGTTTGGTTAGCCCGAAATGGTTTCCCCGATGGTGGTACGACGTCGATTTCGGATTGGAGTAGGCATCGCTGGTGTCCGTTTTGGCGCCGGGCGCGCGTCCGCGCCGGGGCTGTGGCGGATGGCGGTCGGGGCAGCTGTTCCCCGGGCCGCCGGGCGGGTTGCCGCATCCGTGTTTGAGGTTAGCAGTACAGGTGTTCAGGGCGCAAGGGGGCGGGTGTCATAAAAGGCGGGCAATTTTAAATTTCGGCGGGGGGATGCGGCGGCAGATGGCGGCGATGCGGATGCCGGCGCCAGCCGGGATGGCCGAAGCCGATAAAGACAGGCGGCCCGCGCCGCTCCCGTTGCGCTTCCGTTTGACACCGCCGCCTTGCCCCCGTACACTGCCCGCCAGCCGGCGCACTGTCGCCCGGAGGAAATGGCGCTGCCGGCCAGCCGGGGCGCGACTACCGGGGGGAAACCACAGGAGGCAACCGCAATGAGTTTTGACCTGTACGAAAAGGGAATGAAAGTGGAGGCGGTCAACGATTTTGAGGTGCGCGAGGTGATGGCGTCGCCGGTGGGTTCGTCCGTCCGCAGCATTGCGGCGGGCGACGCCGGCGAGGTGCGGGACAAGCGGGCGGTGGGGCCGGCCACCTGGCTGATCGTGTACTTCGACAGCGTCAAGCGGCAGATTAACATCGACCAGACCAACATTGAGAACATCAAGCCCGCCTAGCCCCCGGCGCGGCGCCGGCCACCGGAACCTTCCATACTGCCGGAGCCTTCCATAATTGCCAGAGCCCGATTGCCGGAGCCCGCTATGCAGCCGGCAAGGGCCGGCCGCGGGCGTCAGCGCCACTATCATTACCAGCGAGAATCTCCGTTATGCCTACGAACCCTGTGGCCGGGGTCAGCGCCCTGGCTTTTGACATTTTCGGCACCGTTCTGGACTTGGGCGGCAGCCTGGCCGGGCCCGCCGGCGACTTTCTGGCGGCGCGCAACTCGTCCGTGGGCGCGGCGCAGTTCTGGGGCGAATGGCGCGACCGCCAGCGCATTGAGCAGTACCAGGACAACCTGTTTATGCTGGGACACAGCGGCTACCGGGAAACCTGCCGCCGGGCGTTCATCTACTGCCTGCGGCGGCACGGGGTGGCTTTTGACGAGGCCGACATCGCGCAGTTTATGACGGTGTACGATGAGCTGCGGCCCTATGATGACGCCGTGGCCGGGTTGCAGCGTCTGGCGGACAGCGGGCGCTACCGCCTGGCGGCGCTGTCCAACGGGGAGCAGGCGTATCTGGAGCGACTGGCGCAGCACAACATCGGCATTGCCTTTGACGACATCATATCGGTGGCGAAGGCGGGGGTTTTCAAGCCGCACCCGGCGGTGTATCGCACCGCGGCGCGCATCCTGGGGAAGGAGCCGGGGGAGATTATGATGGTGGCGGCCCATTCTTTTGACATCACCGGGGCGCGGGCGTGCGGTTTCCGGGCGGTGTATGTCAACCGTTACGGCCTGCCCCGGGAGGAATCGCCGTACCAGGCGGATTTTGAGGTGGCCGATTTTCACGGGCTGGCCGACCGGCTGCTGGCGGCCGGTCCGGACGGCGCGTAGCCCCGGCGCGGGCCGGCCGCCGCTAGTTATCCCGCATGGCCGTGGCTCTGATTTCCGGGCGGCTGGGCGTATTTTCCGCCTTGCGGCACCGGGATTTCCGGTGGTTCTTTCTGAACATCGGGGTGCAGTCCTTCGGGCAGGGCATCCAGTTTCTGGGCATCGGCTGGCTGATACTGGACCTCACGGGGGAGAAAACGCTGCTGGGGCTGGCGGTTAGCATTTTCGGGGTCGCCAACCTGTTTTTCACCTTCGCGGGCGGGGTCATTGCCGACCGGGTGGAACGGCGGCTGTTTCTGATTGTCTGCGTGCTGGGGATTGGCCTGGTTACGCTGGCGCTGGGGTTGCTGGCGGCGCTGAACCTGGTGGCGGTGTGGCATATTTTTGTGGCGGTGTTTCTGCTGGGCGGGCTGATGGCGTTGCAGATGCCGGCGCGTTTCGCCCTGGCCGCCGACCTGGTGCCGCGCGAGGATATGATGAACGCGGTGGCGTTGCACACCTCGGTGGGGCAGATCGGGAATATGATCGGGCCGCTGGCCGGGGGCTGGTTTATCGCCGCGATGGGCACGGGGTCGGCGATAATCCTCAACGGGGTAAGCGTGCTGTCGGGGATATTGTTCCTGCTGGCGATGTCCAAACCGGCGCCGGGGCGGCGCACGGGGGCGTCGCCGGTGGCCGACCTGATGGGGGGTTTCGCGCACTCCGTCCGCACGCCGATGGCAGCCGTTCTGATAATAATGTCGGCGTCTTTCGGATTTTTCGGAATGGCGTATATGCAGGTAATCGCCGGGTTTGCCCAGGAGTATCTGCGGCTGAATTCGGTGCAGACGGGGGCGCTGATGATGTGCCGGGCCGGGGGCGCCTTTATGGGGTCAATGGTGGTGGCGGGCTGGGGCGACCGCAAAGGCAAGGGAATGTTGATGTACCTTGAGGTTACGGCGTGCTGCGTGGGGCTGATTGCGATGGCGTGGACGCCGTGGTTCTGGGGGGCGTGCGTGCTGGTGGCGCTGGTGGGGTCGACCAGCATAGGCGGCTTCTGGCCGGTGTCCAGTTCGCTGATGCAGCTGACCACGGCGCCGGAGATGCGGGGGCGGATGATGGCGATGATGCAGATGGCGCCGGTGTTTCACTTTCTGGGGGCGTGGCCGCTGACCTGGCTGGCGCAGGTGTACGGGTGGTCGATTGCCATCAGCAGCGGGGCGACGGCGTTGCTGGTCATATCGGTGGCGGGCTGGCTTTATCGTCCTATGGTGCGGCGGATGAACCGGGTCTGATGCCGGACGGACGGAGGCGTGCCGCCGCTGGCCATCGCCTGGCCATTGCCCGGCCGGGGGCGCGGCGGGCGGCGGGCATAGGGAAAGCCGGCGCCCGGGGGCGCCGGCCGATGCCAGTCAGGCAGGCAGAAGGGAAGTGGCCGGGGATGATTGAACAGCGTGTGGTACTGGTGGTACCCCTGGAGGGACTCGAACCCCCGCCGCGCGACTTAGGACGCCGCCGCTCTGTCCACTGAGCTACAGGGGCAGGGTTGCGGGGTTGGGATGGTGGAGATAGCGGGGCTCGAACCCGCAACCTCGGCATTGCGAACGCCGCGCTCTCCCAGTTGAGCTATATCCCCACGGGCCGGCGGCGCGGGGCGCTGCGCCGGCGATTAACCCCACGCAATTATAGTAGCGAATGAGGGGCCGCGTTGTCAAGGAAACGGGGCGGCCTTGCCGGGCAATGGCAAGGGCGGAATTGAAACCGGCCGGTCCGTTGCGACGAGCCGGCGGTTAGCGGCGCGGCCGGGCCGGGTGGTTAAAAAGTTGCGCCAGGGGCAGACTGAAGTCGGGGAACAGGGGCGTGGTCAGCGTGTCGGCGGCGGCGAGGATGGCGCGCTCCCGGTAGCTGCCGTCGTCTCCCAACGACAGGACGGTGAGGGTGTTGGCTTCGCCGTCCACGAGCCAGTATTCGGGGATGCCGGCCGCCTGGTACAGGGCGCGCTTGCGGGCCAGGTCGTGACGCCGGTTGGTGGACAGGACTTCAACCACAATGTCCGGGGCGCCGTCGATCAACGCGGGGCCGACGATGCCGGTGCGGTGGGCGCGTATGATGATGATGTCCGGCCCCACCAGCGTGTTTTCGGCCAGTAGCAGGCCGGTTGGCCCCAGCACGATTCCGGCGCCGGCGAACAGGATTTGCTGGTTGAGATAAGTTCCCAACAGCAGCGAAAGAAATTCGTGGTCCGGAATTGGGAAGGCGGCCATATGCAGAACCCCGTCAATCAGTTCGCAGCGCTGCTCCATTTCCGGCAAGTCCAGGAACTCCGGCAGGGTCAGGCGGATGCCGGGCCGGATGGCGGTGGCGGTGGTCATAGGGCAGCCTCTCTCTGTGACTGGGGGAATTGACGGCGTTATAGATGGCGACGGTGCTTACCGGCGCGGCCGGGCCGGGTGGTGGAACAGCTGGGCCAGGGGCAGACTGAAGTCGGGGAACAGGGGCGTGGTCAGCGTGTCGACGGCGGTGAGGATGGCGCGCTCCCGGTAGATACCATCGTCTCCTAACGCCAGTACGGTGAGGGTGTCGGCGTGGCCGTCCAGTATCCAGTATTCGGGGATGCCGGCGGCTTGGTACAGTTCGCGCTTGCGAACCAGATCCGCGCGCCGGTTAGACGACAATACCTCAACCACGATGTCCGGCGCGCCGTTAATTGCCCGCGCGCCAATGATGTCGGCGCGGTCGGCCCGGAGCGCCGTGATGTCGGGCCCTACCGCAGTGTCGTCTGTCAGGATTATCCCGGTCTCATGCAGCACAATCCCCTGCCCTGCCTCCGTGATTTGCTGGGTCAGACGGGTGGCTAGTACGAGCGCCAGAAACTGGTGGTCCGGTATCGGAAAGGCGGCCATTCGCAAAACTCCGTCGATGAGTTCGCAGCGCTGCTCCATTTCCGGCAAGTCCAGGAACTCCGCCAGGGTCAGGCGGATGCCGGGCCGGATTGCGGTGGCAATCGCGGTGGTCATAGCGCAGCCTCTTTGTGCCTGGGGGAATTGACGGCGTTACAGATGGCGGGGGTTAGCGGCGCGGCCGGGCCGGGTGGTTAAAAAGTTGCGCCAGGGGCAGACTGAAGTCGGGGAACAGGGGCGTGGTCAGGGTGTCGGCGGCGGTGAGGATGGCGCGTTCCCGGTAGCTGCCGTCCGGCCCCAATGCCAGTACGGTTAGGGTGTCGGCATCGCCGTCCACGAGCCAGTATTCGGGGATGCCGGCGGCTTCGTACAGCCGGCGTTTCTCTACCAGATCCCGGTTGCGGTGGGACGACAGGGCTTCCACTACAATATCGGGCGCGCCATTGATGACGGTCGCTCCGATTATATGGGCGCGTTCCGCCCGGATGACGATGATGTCCGGCCCCACCACGCTGTCCACAGCGACCACGACGCCCGTAGGCGCCAGCACAATCCCCAGCCCGGTTTCCATTATTTGGAGGGACAAGTAGCTGGTCAACAGGGTGGTCAGGATCTGGTGGTCGGGAATCGGGAAGGCGGCCATATGCAGAACCCCGTCAATCAGTTCGCAACGCTGCTCCATTTCCGGCAAGTCCAGGAACTCCGCCAGGGTCAGACGGATGCCGGACCGGATGCCGGATTGAATATCAGTGTCGATTGCGGTAGTCATAGCGCATCCTCCTGGCCGGGACTGACCCGATTGTACCATCCGGCGGCTTGGCGGTTCCGGTCGCTTATGCCACGGCGACGCGCCGGCCTTCGTCGCTGGACTGGCGGATGGCGTCGATGAGGCGGTGCAGGGTTACGGCGTGGTCGAAGTCGGGCAGCGGCACATTGTCGGCGGCGGCGGCGGCGGCGCGGATGCCGGTGGCGCCACGAATGGCGGCGGCAAAGCGGCTGTACAGCTGGCCCACATTGTAGGGGGCGCCGGCGGGCATTGCCGGCGCCGGATGCAGCTCACCGGCGGGCGCGATGTCCTGCAAATCGTTGCTGCCCCGGGCGCCCCGGATGCTTACCTCCTGTAGCTGCGGCGAGTCGGTGGACACCGCCACCAGCGTGCCCTGGTCGCCGTAGATTTCCATACGGTAGCCGCTGCCGGCCCACGCCGTGCTGCCAATCTGCACCGAGGCCACGCCGCCGTTTTGCAGGCTGCCGCTGACCAGCACATTGTCGGGCGCGGTTACGGGCAAGTCCTTGCCGGTGTCGGTTTCATGCCAGACGGCGGCCTGGGTGCTGACCACGGCGGCCACAGCGGCGAAGTCGCCCACGACGCTGCACAGGGCGTCGATGGTGTGGCCGCAGGCGATGGTGAGGGTGTGGGCGCCCAGGTCGTTGTCCCGCTGCCAGGTGCGGCCGGAGTCGCGGGCCAGAACGCCGTCGCGCATCAGCCGAACGTGGCCGGTCATCACGCGCCCCACATAGCCGTCGGCCACCAGGTTGCGGAGGTGCGCGATGGCGGGGTTGGCGCGGGCCTGCAAGCCCACGGCCGTGCGGACGCCCTGCTGCCGGGCGCAGTCGGCCATCGCAACGGCCTCGGCGGTAGTGCGGCCCAGGGGCCATTCGGTGAAGGTATGTTTGCCGGCTTGCAGCGCCGCCATAGTCGGTTCGTAATGGCGGGGGACGCGCAGGGAAATGGTGGCGGCGTCCAGATTGGCGTCCGCCAGCATCCGGTGGTAGTCGTCCCAGGCGCTGGCGGCATTATAGGCGGACATAGCTTCGTCCGCCGACGCCTGGCGGGTGGTGCAGACGGCGGCCAGGTGGAAGTCGGGGTGGGCGGCCAGGGCCGGCAGATGGGCGCGGGGGGACCAGCCCTGGTGGATGTTGGCGCCAATGAGTCCGATGCGGATGGGCTGATGGATGGGCGTGGGCTGCTGCGTAGTCACCAAGCAATCCTCCGGGTAACGAAGTGCGCCCTATCCTAACACATGGGGATTGCGCTACGGCCCAGCAACTGGGGCTACGGCATTTTGGTACTCGGTTAGGGCATCCAGGATGGCTCTCTGGCGGCCATTGATATTGGGTTCACTGGCGAACAGGATGCGCCAGTGGGCCAGCATCTCTTGCACCCCCGCCGAAGCCGGATCCAAGCCCAGCATTTCGGCAACCACATCGTCAATGCGGTGGCGGTTGGCATCGCGAAAGCAGTAGGCAAAAGGCTCCAACCGCAGTTGGGACAAATGCAGGAATTCCCGCTGTGCGATGGTCAAGGCGCGCTGAGCGGCGGCATCATTGGCGGCGAAGTTTGGGCAGGGGATGCCGGCGATTGCTTTAACCTGAAGGCGAGCGCGGCCGGGTTGAGTGGACTGACCATAGCAACTGCGTATAATGGCTCCGAAAGTGCTGTTGAAAAACAACGCACAGGCTTGCCCGACAGAGGCGGGCAGGTTTTGCAGTGCATTCCATGCCGTTCCGCCGTGAACCGGAGCTGCGGTTGTGGCAAAAGCGACGGCTTGGGACGTCCAGCGCAGTTGCCGGCTAATCATATACCGGCTTTTGAGGTTATTCATCCTCTGCGCTTCCGCTATGTTCACCGGTTGGCCCCCGTGCGTGGGTCTGGCAGCTATGGTGGTTTGACTTTCGGAGTCTGCTGCCCACATCGCCGTATGTGTAGCAGGCGTTTTCCACTCCGCAAGCGGCGACCATTCGAATGCTCCAATAGGGTCGCCGCCTTTAGGATACCCAATCAAATGCTGTGTGGGACCGCTGGCAGCGATGTTGTCCAAGTTGACTATGGGCAGTGACAGATCTGCCGCGGCGAGGGCTTGGGGGTGCCAGCAGCGCCCGTTCAGCAAGGCCGCAGCAACTGCGGTAAGTTCCGTATTGGCGTTGCCCAAGGCGAACCAAGGGAATCCCGGGCTAATCGTGGCAACTTTGACATAGTTGCCATGGAGGATGTTCCCCTGTGCGTAGTTAGCAGGAATGCTGGCAATAGCTTTAGCAATGGCGTAGCCTTGCTCCAGCGTCGCCGGCGGACTGTGCAGATTCACGGCGGTGACAGTCGTCCTTTGCCATTCGCTAGGCCGCCGCTGTTTCTTGGTGGCGACGACCAGCATTTCGTTCATATGCGTGTCGGCGCTCATGCTATGGTCAGTAGCGCCAACATTCGCGATAGCAACGATGTCCTCGAAATCGGTTTCCATTTCGGCGCGGTAAGATTGCCAGCTTTCAGCGTGGGCAGCGGTGAGCGGCAGTACAAAGGAATACACTCCACCTGGCGCCAGGCGAATGTTGGCAACGTTGCTGAAGTCACTAGCCAGACCCGCCTGCCCGTGTGACATAGCATAGCCGCGGCCGTTTTGGCGCGCGCTGGCAGCTTTTCGGCGCAGGCTCGGCAAGCCGGTGGTGGCCATTCCCTGCCCCCTTTTCGGCCGGCTGTAAGGGGGATTCATCAGGGCCCAATGGACGCCGCCGGGGTTGATGCCGAAGGGGCCGGCTTTACCGTCCAGCCCGGTGGTTACGCCGCTGCGCCCACCTTGCCCCAGGTAATCGGTGATGGTGGTCAGCCCCCGGTCCAGCAGGTAGAGACTGCCGGCCTGGTGGGTGACAACGGCAATTTTGCTGTGTGCGTAATCCTGCGTCACCTCCAAGTCGGTCAGGCGTTTGGCGGTCAGAGTGCCGGCAATGCCATTCACATCCATAGCGTAGATGTGTTCTTCCATCCGTTTGCGGTGCAGGTCGAGGTCGCGACCGCCCCGCAACAGATACCGGCGGCGGAGGGATCGTTCGCCGGCGCCCAGCAACGTGCCGGTACCGCAGGCGCCGTCCCACAGGTTCAAGCCGGCCAGCTTTTCCGCAGGCAAATTGTAGAAACGTTCGGCGGCCAGCGTCGACAGCATTTCGGCGATTTCGGGGCGCGTATAGTGCGCGGCCCGTTCCTCCCGGTCGCTAACCAGACGCTGCCAGAGTTCGCCGGCGAAGTTGTAGATGTGCTTGGCGTGCAGGGCGTTGAGCTGCGCGCTGAGATTGGCCAGACTGTCCAAGATGTCGGAGATGACGTTGCCCACCGGCACGGCTTGCAGCGTGGCGGTGGCAGTGTCCATTACCGGCAGATAGTTGACGCCTTCAATGACTTGCCAAGCCCGGAGGAGATCGCCGGGCAGCAGGACGCCGTTGGCGCCGGCTTTGATGGCATCCGTGGTGACCAACTCCCTGGTTTGCAACGCCGGGCTATGGACAGCCAGGTCGTTCTGTAGATCAATGGCAATCAGCCAAACGGCGCAGGCTGTGTTGGCGGCTTGGGCGTTGTGGTCGCACTTGTCCGGGCAGGCTTTCGGGTCTTTGGGCTTGGACGGCCGGTGGCGGACGCCGGTCAGTTCATATAGCCTTTGGAGCGTGGGCGCGGCCAGGTTTGCGGTGGCGCACACGCTTTGTAGCAGCTGGGTTCCGGTGGCGGCGATGCGGGCAGCAATGTTGGCGCTTTGCCGGTCGATGATGGATTGCGGCACTTGGGCATATTCGCAATAGGCGGCCAAGTCGGCCGGCGTAGCGGGCATAGGTTGGGACGGCCACACGGCGGCGTGTTCCGGGCTCTCTCCCAACACCAGTTGGATGGTCAGGATAGGTTCGTTGTTGTCCAGCCGCTGGCGAAAATCACCGTCATCGTCGTATTCACACTGCGCGTTGATGCCGATGGCGATGGCTTCAGTAAATGGGTGGGTTTCTCCGACGAGGGTTTCGCCCAAGCGGCTCCTGGCGTCGGCGACGGCGGGGTTGCCGAATTCGCTTTCAATGACCACCGGACGCCGGCCGGTTTGCCGGATGGTGATGTCGGGCCGGCGGTTGTTGCCGATGAGGGCCTGGCGGCGTTCCCCGGCGGCAGTCCAGCTACGGCCGGCGGCGTTGAGCCAATCCGCGATGATTTTGTTAGCGGTCTGCTCGTGCAGCTTGCCGAGGGTTTGGGCAGTCATTGTGGCGAGACCTTCCTGCTTCGGTTGACGCTTTACCGACACTGGCGACATTGTAGCACACGGGGGCACCAATGGCATTATAGCACACGGGGAGCGCCGGTTTGGCGGCGTTGCCGTCAGCACGCCGGGAAGCCGGCGCCTACCTTGCCGACCGGCTGGCGCCCCTGGGCAACGCCAACATTAACATTGCCAACAACGCCGGCCTCTGGTCGTGGCTGGGTATGTTCTATTTTCATCAGGTAGTGGGGATTGACGCCGACGGCAACCCCCGGCTGGGCCGCAACCCGGATGTCGCCTATGTCATCGACCCCGACGAAACTGGCCGGGGCGCGCGCCGTCATTTTGCCCATCGCCTGCTGCTTTCCTGGGAGATTTATATCAGGCACGGCGAAACGGCCTGGTATCTGCTGGACGAGCCGGTGAATTCGTTGAGGCAACTGGCCGACCGGCTGTCCGGCGCGCCGGAGATGTTTCGCGCCGTGGGAATTGTAGATTTGGCGCACCGTCTTTACGCCGACCCGCTGACACGCAGTCTCAAATCCGGAGCGCTAGCCGGCGGGCAGAATCAGCGGCCACCCGGCGGCATTGTCCGGCTGCTGGATGTGCTGAACCAGTTGTATATGACTTATGATGTGTATGGTATGACGGCGGAACAATTGCTGGCGTTGTTGCCACCGGAGTTTGACCGCTGGCGGGCGGTGTCCCTGTAGTCGCGGCTATGGCCGCCGGCGGCGCGGCCGGCGTCGGGCTGGCGGTATGGCGGGCGTATCCGCCGGCGGATGATCGGCTGCTGATGTGGTAGGATGGGCACCGCAGCGGGAATTGGGCGTTGTCTTGACCGCGCTTTTGCGTTCCGGCCGGCGCCGGAAGGGCCGGAGTTGGTTTGGAGCCGGCGCGGTTCGGCAATTTTGCGACCTTCCGGCAGCGCGCCGGCGTGTCGCCGCCCGGTTCGCCACCTACCCTACTCGCTACTTATCCCATTCGCTACCTACGATGCAAGGAGAGGGAATTGACTACCGCAACCGCACAGCGCGGCAGCCGGGTGCGCGTCCATTACACCGGCCGCCTTGACGATGGGGAGATGTTTGACACCTCGGACGGGGGCACGCCGCTGTCATTTACCATTGGCAACGGGCAGGTTATCCCCGGCTTTGAGAACGGCGTCATCGGCATGACGCCCGGCGAAAGCAAGACGGTGCGCATTCCCTGCGCCGACGCCTATGGCGTGCACCGCGCCGATGGCGTGATACGGGCGCCGCGGGACGAGTTTCCGCAGGATATGCCCCTGGAGGTGGGAACCCGGGTGCAGGGGCAGCAGCAGGACGGCGGCAAGGTCACCTTCACCATTGTGTCGGTGACGGAGGATGCGGTTACGCTGGACGCCAACCACCCCCTGGCGGGCAAGGATTTGACCTTTGACCTGACGCTGGTGTCCATTGAAGGTTAGCAGGCCAGGGTTGGCGCGCCGGCATTGGGAACGGCGTGCGTGGCTATGACGGCCGGCGCCGTTTCCGGCGTCGGCCGGCCAGTCTAGCGACGGCGGCCGAGCAGCTGGGACAGGATGGACATTGCCGGGTGGGTGGCGGATACGGCGGCGGGCATTGTCTCGTAGCGTTCCAGCAGTTCCGATTCGGCGAACTGCTGCGGCCAGTCCAGGTTGACCTCAATCTCCCTCTCATCATTCATCCTGATGGCTCCCAGTTCCATCAGCCCAACTATATCCCGTACCCACGCGCGACCGGGATACTTGAGATTGGCGTAATGTTGCGTAGTCAGAACCACTAGATTGAATGCGCTGACAACCGCGCCTGACTCTAGTAGCACTTCAATGATCTGTAGCTGCCGTTCCGCCAGAATCCGGCGGCGCGGGTTGCGGAGCTTGCTGAACAGCGACCGGGAGAATTGCCGGAACAGCTCGCGCCTGTGATGATCAACGATGGTAGCGGCGACGGCGTTGCAGCGTTCCGTTATCGCGGGCAGCGCAAACCGGAGGAACGGCGTCAGGTCGTGTTCCGCTTGCCGGGAGGCGGCCAGCGCCGCCAGGTATTCGTCCCTATGCTCGTAGTAGTAGTTGGACAGACTGACCATCACCAGACCGCTGACGCCGGCCCGCCGCAGCATAAAGGCTTCTACCGCGCGGGTGGTGCGCCCGTTGCCGTCGCCGAAGGGATGCATAGCGCCGATATGGTAATGAACGGCCAGCGCCTGTATAATGCCGTCGTGCCGCCGCAGTTCCCCGCCGATGGCGTGGCCGAGACCGTCAAATGCGGAACGGCAGTCAGCGCCGCCTTCTACGCCGCGAAATCTTGGGGTTCCGAAAGTGACATTCCAGCCGGCCGGCCGCAGCGCGCCCGGTTCGCAGTGGTCGTCATCACAGCCGGCCACGATGCGCCGGTGCGTTTCCAGTATTAACCCGGCTGTAACCGGGCGGTCGGCCGGCTGGGAACGCAGCCAGCGGTAGGTGGCATGGGCGGCGCGCAGCTGGCGCTGGGAGTGCGTCAAATCGGCGCGGGCGGCGGCTTCCGGCGCCAGGGCTTCGTCCTGCTCCCGCCGGGTGAATTCGGCGCCCTCAATCCGGGAAGTGCCGGCGGCTTCCAACCGCAGCTGCTCCTCGTGGATTTGTTCAATCCACCGGTTCAGGTACGGCAGGCGATGGAGGACGCCGGCGGCGGTTTTGGCCGCCACCAGCAAATCCAAAATCGCCGCCGCGTTATAGCCGGCCCACTGCCGGGGGATCCGGTAGCGTATGATGCCTGCCGAGGTCATTACCCGTTCATTTCCGCGTCATTTCCGATTTTCACACGCAAATTATGGCGCATTGGGGCGGTTCATTTCCGGCTGATTTCGGATTCGTTTGGCGACGGCGGGCGGAGATGTCATCAAGATTGGCGCAAACCCGGAGCGCCATCCGGCGCGCCGGTATGATAAATTATGATGACCGCCATTTCAACCTCACCGGAGCGTTCTGTCATTATGCTGCTCTCCCGCCTGGCTCATGTCCTGCCCGATACCGCCGCCGCCAACGCCGCCGGCCATCTGTCCATTGGCGGTTGCGACGCCCTGGAGCTGGCGGAGCAGTACGGCACGCCGCTGTATGCGCTGGACGAGGCCACGCTGCGGGCGCGTTGCCGGCAGTTCGCCGGCGCTTTCGCGGCCCGCTACCCCAATTCGCAGGCGGTGTACGCCTCCAAGGCGTACATCAACCCGGCGCTGGCGCGGATTTTCGCCGCGGAAGGGCTGGGGCTGGATGTGGTATCCGGCGGGGAACTGGCCGTGGCCATCGCCGGCGGCGCGCCCCTGGACAAGGTGTATTTTCACGGGAACAACAAGACGCCGGCGGAGCTGGCGGAGGCCGTGGCCGCCGGCATCGGGCGCATCGTGGTGGACAGCTTTCACGAGCTGGAGCTGCTGGATAACATCTGCGCCCGGGCGGGCCGGACGCAGGACATTCTGGTGCGGGTGTCGCCGGGCATTGACCCGCATACCCACGCCTATACCACTACGGGCATCATTGATTCCAAGTTCGGTTTTTCCATCCAGACCGGGGATGCGGAACGGGCGGTTTTGCAGGCCATCGCCGCGCCGCGCCTGAACCTGCGGGGGCTGCATTTTCACCTGGGTTCGCCCATTTTTGAGCTGGAACCCTACCAGGCGGCTACCGACCTGACGCTGCGGTTCGCCGCCGGGCTGCGGGAACAGGGGCTTGACTTGCAGGAATTCAGCCCCGGCGGCGGGTTCGCCATCGCCTATACGCGGGACGACCGGCCGCCGGCCGCCGCCGAATACGCCGCCGCCATTGTGGACACGCTGACGGCAACCTGCGCCGAGCTGGGAATGGAACTGCCCCGTCTGGTGGTGGAACCGGGGCGCGCCATCATCGGGCCGGCGGGCGTGGCGCTGTACCGCATTGGCGCCATCAAGGAAATACCGGGCGTCCGCACTTATGTGAGCGTGGACGGGGGTATGGGCGACAACATCCGGCCGGCGCTGTACCAGGCAGGCTACGAAGCGCTGTCGGCCAGCCGGCCGGGGGCGGAGCCGGACGCCACCGTTACCATTGCGGGCAAGTACTGCGAGTCGGGGGATGTGCTGGCCTCCGACATACTGCTGCCGGCGCCGGCGGCCGGCGATGTCATCGCCATACCCGCCGCCGGGGCCTACTGCCCGTCAATGGCCAGCAACTACAATCTCAACCCGCGCCCGCCCATTGTGCTGGTGAACGACGGGCAAAGCCGGCTGATACGGCGGCGGGAATCCTACGCCGACCTGATGCTGTGCGATCTTGTAGATCCCTTTACGGACTACGGGCGGACAGACGGCGACTTTTGGAGAAGCGAGATGTCAAAAATCAGCCCGGCGGCGTTGCAAGAAGTGCAGGACGCGCTGGAAAGATACCGGAACGAGGTCGATGATACGGACCTGAGGCCCAAAACGAAAGAGACGTACATCCATCACGCCGGCACCTTCGTCCGCTGGCTGGCGAATGATTTCACGCCGGGAGGCCAGCTCAAAGGCCGTTAGCGCCAAAACGGCCGGCCAGTATGCGGACAGCATTCGGCCCGGAACTCCCGACAGGGCAGTTGAATGCCGGGCTGCCGCCGGACCGCGCAACCCGGTTCTACCTGCTGACCGGCCCGCCCCCATCGGGGCGAATGCCTCTGGCGCGCGCCGCTCTGATATTTGATTGCGACCACGACCGCCACGCGTCGTTTCCGTCCCTACGCGTTCTGCCCTACGGAGGACTATGGCTCTTACCGGACTGCTTTCCCTGATTGGCGCCCAGCCTTGGGTGCAGCGTCATTTTCGCGACCTCGCCAGCCCCCGGGCCCGGGCGTCGCTTACCGTTGATCCCGAGCGCCAGCCGCTGTACCTCGGCGCTCTGTGGCACCTCCGGCAGCGGCCTATGCTGGTGGTGACGCCCCGGCTGGAGGATGCGCGCCATCGTTACGACCAGCTGCTGACTTACCTGGGCGACGACGCGCCCGTTCACCTGCTGCCGGAACCGGAGGCGCTGCCCTTTGAGCGGCTGGCGGTGGATGCCCGCACCGGCAACCGGCGGCTGGCCGCCCTGGCGGCTCTGGGCGCCGCGGCGGCGGCCGGCGAAACCGTCCCTGGCAAAACCAGTTCCGGCGAACCCGCCGCCGGCGGGCCGCCGCCGCTGGTAATCGCCTCCGTATCCGCCGCCCTGCGCCTGACGCTGCCGCCGGCCCTGTGCTTGGGGCGGCATCCGGCTTTGCCCGGCGGCGCGCGGCTGGTCAAAGGCGGCCGGATACCCGCCACGGACGCCTTGCTGGCCGCCTGGGTGCAGCTGGGCTACCGCCGGGAGCCGCAGGTGGAATCCCCCGGCAGTTTCAGTCTGCGCGGCGGCATCCTGGACATATTCCCGCCCGGCGCAGAACTGCCTTACCGCCTGGAGCTTTGGGACGACGAAATTGACACCATCCGCCGCTTTGACCCCGAAACGCAGCGTTCCATTGCCCTTGCCGAGGTCAATGCCAATGGGGATGGGGATAAGGATGGCAACCCCGGCGCCGATGCGGTGAGCGTCATCGCGGCCCGCGAGCAGCTGCCGGAACTGGGCGACGCCGCCCGTTTTGACGAACTCCGCAGCCGGATTGACCTGTCAGCCTGCAACGCCGCCACGGTGGCCCGCTGCCAGGAGGAACTGGCGACGCTGCTCACTGCCCCCAACCCCGAAACCCTGGCTTTCTACAACGGCCTGCTCAACGCCCACACCCTGGCCGACTATCTGTCGCCGGCTGCCGTGGTGGTTTTGGACCGGCCGTCCCGTCTGGCCGCCGAAGCCGAGGAACAGGAGGCCCGGTACGAACAGCAGCGGGCCAGCCGGCAGCAGCGTGGCGACCTGCCCTACGGCTTCCCGTCGCCGTCAACCGACTGGGCTACCCTGCGGCGGGGGATGGACAGCGCCGGCGTGGCCACGGTGAGCCTGGAGCGCTGGGGCAACGAGGACGACGCCCGCCGGCTGGCATTGCCCCTGTCCGACTTGTCCCCGTCCGACTTGTCCCGCTCCGATGGGAAGTTGGGGCTGGACCGGTTCACCGGCGAGGCGGCGGATCTGGTGGCCGAAGGCGGCGCGGTGGTGGCCGTCAGCCAGCACGCCGCCCGGCTCAGCGAACTGCTGGAGCAGGCCGGGGTGAAGGCGCATCTGGTGGACAGCCTGCCCGCGCGTCCCCGCGCCCGGCGGGTTTATCTGCTCAACGGCGCCCTGCGCAAGGGCTGGCGGAAAGAGGGCGACGGGAAAAGCCCGGCCGTGGCGGTGTACAGCGACGCCGAGCTTTTCGGCGCCGTCAAGCAGCGCAGCTACCGTCCGGCCAAGACCCGGCGGGATTTGGGCGCAGCCGTGTCCCTGGACGACCTGGCGCCAGGCGCTTATGTGGTTCATATTGACCACGGCGTGGCCAAGTTCGCCGGCGTTACCAAGCTGGAAACGGCGGGCGATGAGAAAGAGTACCTGG
Source organism: Dehalococcoidia bacterium (assembly GCA_965203195.1). Taxonomy (GTDB): domain Bacteria; phylum Chloroflexota; class Dehalococcoidia; order Lucifugimonadales; family UBA3495; genus Bin87. The sequence continues at coordinate 835,151 of OZ241860.1, forward strand.
TGCTGGAATACGCCGGCGACGACCGTCTTTATGTGCCTACGGAACAGCTGGACCGGCTGGGGCTTTATGTGGCCGCCACGGACAAGCCGCCCTCGCTGACCCGTCTGGGGGGCAGCGAGTGGCAGCGCATCAAGGAGCGGGCCCAGGGGGCGGCGCGGGAAATCGCCGAGGAACTGCTGCGTCTTTACGCCGCCCGGGAAACGGCGGCCGGCTACCGCTTCGGCCCCGACGCCGCCTGGCAGCGGGATCTGGAGGATTCGTTCCCCTACCTGGAAACGCCCGATCAGATACGCGCCATCAATGAAGTCAAAAACGATATGGAAATCGCCAAGCCGATGGATCGCCTCATCTGCGGCGATGTGGGCTACGGCAAGACCGAGGTGGCCCTGCGCGCCGCTTTCAAAGCGGTCAACGAAGGGATGCAGGTGGCGGTGCTGGTGCCGACCACGGTACTGGCGCAGCAGCATTACGACACCTTCCGGGAACGGCTGGCGCCTTATCCCGTCAAGGTGGAGGTTTTAAGCCGCTTTCGCAGCCCCGGCGAGCAGGCCGCAGTGGTCGCCGCCGCCAAATCGGGCCGGGCGGACATTGTCATCGGCACCCACCGCATTCTGCAAAAGGATGTGAGTTTCCACAACCTGGGGCTGGTCATCGTTGACGAGGAACACCGTTTCGGCGTGGGGCACAAGGAACGCCTCAAGCAGCTGCGCGCCGAGGTGGATGTGCTGACCTTGAGCGCCACGCCCATTCCCCGCACGCTGCACATGGCGCTGGCCGGCATCCGTGATATGAGCGTCATCACTACGCCGCCCGAAGCGCGGCTGCCGGTGAAAACCTTCATCTCCGAGGACAGGGGCGAGCCGGTGCGCGAAGCCATCCTCCGGGAACTGGAACGGGACGGGCAGGCGTTTTTTCTGCACAACCGCGTCCGCACCATTCACGAAACGGCGGACGAACTGGCCCGGCTGGTTCCCGAAGCCCGCTTTCTGGTGGGACACGGGCAGATGCCCGAAGCGGAGCTGGAGGATGTGATGGTGGCTTTCGCCAACCGGGAAGCGGATGTGCTGGTCTGCACCACCATCATTGAAGCCGGCCTGGATATGCCCAATGTGAATACCATCATCATTGACCGCGCCGACCGCTTCGGGCTGGCGCAGCTGTACCAACTGCGGGGCCGGGTGGGCCGGGGCGACCACCGCGCCTATGCCTACCTGCTGATTCCCACCGACCGGGAAATTACGGACGCCGCCGGGCAGCGCATCCACGCCATTCTGGAGGCCAACGAGCTGGGCGCCGGCTTCCGCATCGCAATGCGCGATCTGGAAATCCGGGGCGCCGGCAACCTGCTGGGGGCAGACCAGAGCGGGCAGATCCAGGCGGTTGGCCTCAACCTGTACTCGGAGCTGTTGAGCGAGGCGGTGGCCGATTTGAGCCGGCAGGCTGCCGGCGACGGCGTCAATCTGAACGGCAACGGCAACGGCAAGGGCGGCGCGCCGGAACCGGAACTGACGCCGCCGCGCATTGACCTGCCGCTGCCGGCCGGCATCCCGCCGGATTACATTGCCCATTTGCCGGCGCGCCTGGCTTTTTACCAGCGGCTTTCGCGCCTCACCGACCGCGCCCACATCGCCGCCGTCAAGGCCGACCTGGAGGATCGCTTCGGCCCCCTGCCGGAGCCGGCCGAAAATCTGCTGGCGATAACCGACCTGCGCTGTCTGGGCGCGGCCGCCGGCGCGGAGTCCATTGCCGGCGGCCGGGACGGCATCATCACCGTGGTGTTCCGCAGCCCCGTGGGCGACGCCCGGCAGGCGTTGCAGAACCGGATGGGGCCGGGCGTGAAAGTCGGGCGGCGGGATCTGGAAATCCGCGCGGTGGGCGACGCCGATTTCGGAGTGGCGCGGCTGGGGCGGGCGCTGCGCCGGGTCGCCGCCTTCGTTGCGGAGATGCAGGAGGCGATGGCAGCGGGAGGGGCGCCGGCCAAGGCGGCGCCCCCGACAGCGGTTGCGCCGGGAAAGGCAACGGCGCCGGCTTCATCCTCCGTCAATGGCAGCATTGGCAACAGCAGCAACGGCAGCGGCGCTACGGCCGCTCGTTCCCGTTCCCGTCCGCGTCACCGGCGGCGGCGTCAGGCGCAAGGGGTTGGCGGCGGGCGCTGATGCCGCCGGCCCCGGCGCCGGCATCCGTACCGGAACGGCCGGCAGTTCGCCGGCCGGCAGCCCGGCGGCGCAACAGCAGGGCGACCACAGCGGCGGCGGCAATCCCGACGATGACGATGGCGGCCCCGCCGATGGTCAGGCCCAGTTCCAGGTCGTTCAGGCCCGTGCCGCCGGTGTACACGGACAGACGCAGGCGGGCGTTGGGGACGGCGTCGTCCGGGTTCTGCCCGGCGGCCTGGTATTCCCAATTTTCGGTATGGCCCAGGGTGGCGCCGTAGTCCATTACCGCCCGCAGGTCGGCGGCCTTGACCACCATTTCCAGGTTGACGATGTCGCTATCCTCTTGCCGCACTTCCGCCCAGGTTTCCACATAGCCGCCCCGGGCTTCGGCATAGGCGCGGATTTGCCCGGCCACGGCGATGGCATCCACCGCCGACAGGGACAGCGCCGCCGCCGAGTCGACGTTGGAATGGATGGCAAGTGAAAGCCGGGCGTTGGGCACGTCGCTGTCCGGTGAAGGGCCTACGGAGTCCAGCCGGCGGTCGACGATTTCGCCCAGGGTGGCGGCGTAGTCCATCAGGGCGGCCAGGTCGGTTGACTTGACGAAGGCGGTCAGTTCCACGGCGTCGCCCTGGCCCTGGCGATATTCCCGCTTCTGGCCGATGTAGCCGTTCCGGGCGCTCACGCGGGCGATGATGGCGTCGCCGGCGGCCGGCGGGTCGCCCACGGCCAGGGTCATTTGGCCGGTGGGCGGGTCGGAGGCGAAACGGGGCGGCAGGTGCAAGTTGACGCGGATCAGCGAGGCGGCGACCCGGTTTTGCAGGTCGCGCTGGGTGGCGGCCACCTGCTCAATGTCGGCGCGGACTTCCGATATGCGCTTTTCAATGTCCACGATGTCCTCAACGGTGGCGGCGTTTTCCAGCAGCGCAATCAGGCGTTCCTCCTGGGCGCGCCAGGCGGTCATCCGGGCTTCGTTGTCAATCAGCCGGTCGGTGACGTCGGCGGAGGAAATGCCTTCGTCCGTTACTACGCCGAGGGCGCGGAGGGCTTCCATGGCGTTGTTGAACCTTTCGGCGGGCACGCGGATGTGGATGGCGGCGCTGCGGTAGCCGCCTTCGCCCAGGATGTCGGCGGATTCCACCCAGCCGCCGCGCTGGGCCGCCAGCGCTTCCACCTGCCGGGCCAGGGGGTCAATGGCGTCCACTTGCAGGCTGATCCAGGCTTCTACGATGAGCTGGCGGCCGGTTTGAGGGTTGGTTTGCGCCGACAGGGATGATGATGATGCGCTGTCGGACGCTCCGTCGTCCGTGGCGGCGCCCCGGCGTGGCGCTGTCGACGACGGTTGGCCCGCTTCGCTCGCGGCTCGGGCGGTTTCCACGACTATTTCCGGGGCCGGAGTGGGCAGCGCCGCAGCGGCGCCGTCCTGGCCGACGCCGCCTTGCGGGCCGGCCGGCCCGGCCGGGCCGGCGCCCCCTTGCGGCCCGGCCGGGCCGGCCGCCCCTGCCGGCCCCAGCTCAATCCTACCACCCCCGGACGCCCCGAGCTGTTGCGCCAACAGTTCGGGCGAGATGTCCGACGCAGTATCTGACTGGCCGACGCCGGGAGCCGGCGCGGCCGCGCTCTCCGCGTACTCGGCGGAACCGCCGCAGCTCAATGCCACCGCCATCAGTCCAAAAATCAGTCCGAAAATCAGCGCGATGCCCGGCAGAGTGCGCGGCCAGCGCAAGGGGTTTTGGGCCGGAATGACCATATCGCCGCTCCTGTCTTGGGGGGAATTGTGATTTCTTACGGATTTGGGCCGGAAATGGATTGTCAAACCCGCCCCACGCTGTGCTATAATAGCCGCATAGTCGGGGTGTAGCGCAGTGGCTAGCGCGCCACGTTCGGGACGTGGAGGTCGGTGGTTCGAATCCACTCACCCCGACCATCGGTTTTCAGACGGGCTCGTCGTCCGGGTTTCAACCCGCAGCGGCGGGCTTTTTTGATGGCGTCGTCCAGCGTCAACCCGGCGTCAAGCGGACGGGCGGGGCGGCGGCCGGCCCGTTAGCGGCGGCCTTTATCCTGCTATAATGGCGGGCATAAAACCTGCTCCTGTTGACCTGCTCCTGTTGAGTTGAGGGGGATGATATGCCGCCGCGCCGCAGTTTCTGGGCCTGGGGGAACACCGACCGCGAGCCTTCGCCGGCCGATTACGCCGCTATGGCCGAGCGCATTTACCGTCGCTACGGGGCCGCGCGGCCGGCGCCCACGCCGCCCACGGACGCCGACCTCAACCTCCGCAAGCCGCGTATTCTGCCTCACCCGCTGGTGGCGGAGTTCTGCGCCACCGACGACCACGACCGGGCGGCGCATACCTACGGGCGCAGTTTCCGCGACCGCATCCGGGGTTTCAAGTGCGATTTTCCGAACCCGCCGGATGTCATCGCCTACCCGCGCACCGAAGCGGAAGTCGTAACCACGCTGGACTGGTGCGCCAATTCCAACATTGTGGCGATACCCTACGGGGGCGGCAGCAGCGTGGTGGCCGGGGTGGAGCCGCCGGAAGCCGACGCCGTGGTCACCATTGATCTGACCCGGCTGGACCGGGCGCTGGAGGTTGACGACATATCCCGCGCCGCCCGCATCCAGGCCGGGGCGCTGGGGCCGGCGCTGGAGGCGCAGCTGCGTCCGCACGGGTTCACGCTGCGGCATTTTCCGCAGAGCTTTGAGTTTTCCACGCTGGGCGGCTGGATCGCCACCCGCAGCGGCGGGCATTACGCCACCAACCACACGCATATTGACGATTTTGTGGAAGCGACGCGGATGGTGACGCCGGCGGGCATCTGGGAATCGCGGCGGCTGCCGGGCAGCGGGGCCGGGCCTTCGCCGGACCGCCTGGTTATCGGCAGCGAGGGCATTCTGGGCATCATCACCGAGGCGTGGCTGCGGATACAGGCGCGGCCCCGCTACCGGGCCTCGGCCGGCGTGGTCTTTGACGGCGGGATGGCGGCGGCCGCGGAAGGGGCGCGTCTGATTGCCCAGGCCAAGCAGTGGCCCGCCAACCTGCGGATGCTGGATCCGGCCGAAGCCGAGGATTTCGCCGGGCTGGACGGGCGGCAAGCCCTGCTGATAATCGGGTTCGAATCGGCGGATCTGCCCCAGGGGGACAACATTCGCCAGGCGGTGTCCATCGCGCGGGACGCCGGCGGGATGATTGCGGAGGACGCCATCGTCATCGCAGACGCCGCCGAGGGAACGGACGCCGCCGCCGGGCGGCAGGGCGCGGTGGGCAGCTGGCGCAATTCGTTCATCAACGCCCCCTACGAGCGCAACGCCACCATCGGGTTCGGCATCGTTGCGGAGACGCTGGAAACGGCGATAACCTGGGAACGCTGGCCGGCAATGGACGAAACGGTGCGGGGCGCGTTGCAGGACGCCCTGCGGCAGACCTGCGGCGGCGGGCGGGTGTCCTGCCGGTTCACTCATGTTTATCCCGACGGGCCGGCGCCGTATTACACCTTTGAGGGGCTGGGGCCGGTGGGCGGCGAGCTGGAGGCCCACGCCGCCATCAAGCAGGCCGCATCGGACGCCGTGATGGCCGCCGGGGGGACGATTACGCACCACCACGCGGTGGGGCGGACGCACCGGCCCTGGTACGACGGCCAGCGTCCGGACGCTTTCGCCGCCGCGCTGCGCGCCGCCAAGCGCGCCGTTGACCCCGGGGGCATCCTCAACCCCGGCGCGCTGATTGACCCGTAGATGCGTCATCGTCATCAAGCCGGCCGGCAGCCCGGCCGGCGCCAATTAAAGAAAGGAGCAGTTGTGATGCGTCAGGCAACCTGCTACGCTTGGGGCAAGCCCGGCGCCTGGGAAGCCCTCTGCGTTGACTACGACATCGCTGTGCAAGGCGAGAACCTGGAGCAGGTACGCCTTGAGCTGGCCGACGCCGTGGCAACCTTTCTGGATTATGTCGCCGGTCTGCCGACGCCCGAGCGGGCGGCGTTTCTGACCCGCAAAGCCCCGCGGCTCTTGCGTTGGCGGCTGGCGCTTTTGCATCGGATTTTTGCCCTGTGCCGCTACTTGAAACTACCTTCGGCGGCGACGGGCACGGCCCGCGCCGAATTCGCAATGACGCCGGCATAAGGAGCAAGCAATGGCAACGACAGAACACCCGCGCACCGAGTTGGCGACCCGCGCCCAGGCCATTTATGATGCGGAATTGCGCCACAAGGTGGAACCGCAGGAGATTGACCGCTATCTGGTGCTGGATGTGGCAACGCGCGATTATGAGATTGCGGACAGCCTGATTGACGCCAGCGTGCGGCTGCGGGAACGGCGTCCGCCGCCGGCGGCGTTTTTCGCCTTCCGAATCGGTCACCGCGCCGCGCGCAAGCTGGGCGGGCATATCGGAGGCCGTCTGTGATTACCGGACACGTCGTCAACCGGCGCCGGAGCCGGCGCGCCGGAAAGCGCGCATTCCGAAAACCGAAACGCGCCGCACAACGGGGGCAAGGCTATGGACATCGTTGCGCCGGATTGGGTATTATTCCGTCATCGGTCAACCGCGCCGCGTTGCTCGCCTGTCTCAATCAGAGAGGCAAAAGGGGCAACCCGAGGGGACAACCGGGTGGCAACCAGGCCAGGAGGGGGGTATTTATGGTCGCCGTCGCCAGCGATTCCACGGACTTAATCGCCCGCGTATCGGAATATGTGGACGATGGGGAGCAGGTTGGGCGTATTCGCGCCGCTTACGAGTTTGCCGAATACAGCCATACCGGCCAGATGCGGCTCTCCGGCGATCCTTATATCGTCCACCCGCTGGCCGTGGCCACGATTCTGGCCGACCTTTATCTGGACCCGGACACCATCAAGGCGGCGCTGCTGCATGATGTAGTTGAGGATTGCGCCGTTCCCCTTTCGGAGCTGGAGGCGCGGTTCGGCCCCGATGTGGCCCGGCTGGTGGACGGGGTCACCAAGCTGGCGCAGGTTGACTACCGCCCGCCGGCCAGCAACGGCAGTGGCAACGGCAGCCGACCCGGCAGCGGCAGCGCCGGCGGCAGCCCGGCCGCCGGCGGCGGCGGCAAGGCAACCGCGTCCGCCGAAAACCTGTACGCCGAAAGCCTGCGCAAGATGCTGGTCGCCATGGCCGAGGACATCCGCGTGGTGCTGATCAAGCTGGCCGACCGCCTGCACAATATGCGGACGCTGGACGCCCTTTCGGAAAAAAAGCGCCGCCGCATTGCCCAGGAAACGCTGGATGTCTATTCCCCTCTGGCCCATCGCCTCGGCATCTGGGAAATCAAATGGCAGCTGGACGACCTGGCGTTTCGTCATCTCAACGAAGCCAAATACCGGGAAATCTCCCGGATGCTGGCCGTGCGGCGCTCCCAGCGCGAAGCCTATGTCAGCGCAGTGGCCCGCCGGCTGCGGGCGGAGCTCTCCGCAAACAAGGTGCCGGCCGAAGTCATCGGACGCCCCAAGGGCATCTATTCCATCTACAAAAAAATTGAGAAGTACGCCGCCGTCGGCAAGGAACTGGGCGACATTTATGACCTCTACGCCCTGCGCGTCATCGTTGACGACGTTCCCGACTGCTACACGGCATTGGGCGTGGCCCACCGCCTCTGGAACCCTATGCCGGGGCAGTTTGACGACTATGTCGCCACGCCCAAGCAGAATATGTACCAGGCGCTCCATACTACGGTGATCTGCGACGGCGGCCATCCGCTGGAAGTGCAGATTAAAACCCACGAGATGCACCGCATCGCCGAGTACGGGGTGGCCGCCCACTGGCGCTATAAGGAACGCGCCAACACCAACGGCAATAACGGTCGCTTTGAGGAACGGATGACCTGGCTGCGCCAGCTGCTGGAATGGCAGCGGGAAACCCCGGATACGGGCGAGTTTCTGGAATCGGTGCGCGAGGATCTGTTCCACGACCAGGTTTTCGTCTATACCCCCAAAGGCGACATCATAGAGCTGGCGGCCGGCGCCACGCCCATTGACTTTGCCTACAAGATTCATACCGACCTGGGCCACCGCATTTCCGGCGCCAAAGTCAACGGCCGCCTGGTGTCGCTGGACTCCCCCTTGCAGAACGGTGACACGGTTGAAGTGGTGGCCGGCAAGAAGGGGCGCGGCCCGTCCCCCGACTGGCTCAATCCCGCGCGGGGTTATGTGGCGACCAACAGCGCGCGGCAGAAAATACGCAGCTGGTTCAACCGCCAGGCCCGCAGCGCCAACATTACCCGGGGCCGCGACCTGCTGAAGCGGGAAATGCGGCGAATGGGCGTCAAGCTGGCGGAACGGGAAACCCTGGAACTGTGCGGCTACGAAAAAATGGACGATCTGCTGGCGGCGGTGGGTTCCGGCGAGTTGAGCGACTCGGCCCTGGCGTCCCGGCTGGCGCAGCGGCGCAGCGCCGAGGCGGCCGCCGCCGCCTGGATACCTACCCTGAAAGGCGAGGCGCGTCTGGACAGCCCCACCTCGGGCATATCCGTGCTGGGCGTGGGCGACCTGCTTACCCGTATCGCCCAGTGCTGCAACCCGATACAGGGCGACGCCATCATCGGCTTCGTCACCCGCACCAGCGGCGTCAGCATCCACAAGTCGGAGTGCGTCAATGTACGCAACGAGGACGAACAGGAACGGCTGGTGCCGGTGGCCTGGGGGCAGAAGCGGGAGCTTTACCCGGTGCGCGTCCGCATTGAGGCCATCGACCGGGTAGGGCTGCTGCGGGATGTATCCACTAAACTCTCCGAGGATAAAATCAATATGGCGTGGGTTGTGACCCGCGAGAATGACGACGCTACGGTGAGCCTGGAGCTGACCATCCATATTGAGGGGCTGCCGGAGCTGAACCGGGTCTTTTCGCGGGTGGAGGGAATACGGGGCGTCACTTCGGTAAGCCGGGTGACCGGGAGCCCGCTGCGACAGACTGCCCGGTAAGCGCGCCCGGCCCGGTCCTGCTTGGCCCGGCGTCCTCTTGCCGGCTTGGGTTTGCCGGATGTGGCGGATGCGCGGATGTGCTACGATAGCGTCGCAACCACGCGGCGGCGCGCCCGCCGGCGCCCCCGGCCAGCAAGGCAAGGAGACGACTAGGATTATGGCAGCGACACCCACGGGCCTGGACATCCGGGCTTGCATTTTTGATGTATTCGGCACGGTGGTGGACTGGCGTTCCAGCATCATTGAGCAGTGCGCCAACCTGGGCCGCATCAAGGGCATTGAGCGGGACTGGGGCGCCTTTGCCGACGCCTGGCGGGGGAAATACCGCCCCTATATGGACAAGGTGCGCCACGGCGAACTGCCCTGGACCAACCTGGACGCCCTGCACCGGATGTCCCTGGACGAGGCGCTGGACGAGTTTGAAATCGGCGGGCTGAACGACGCCGAAAAGATGACCGTCACCCATTTCTGGCACAACCTGCGCCCCTGGCCGGACAGCGTGCCGGGGCTGTATCGCCTCAAGACGCGGTTCATCATCGCCCCCATGTCCAACGGGAACATTGCGCTGATGACCAATATGGCGAAAAACGGCGGGATGCCCTGGGACTGCATCCTGGGCGCCGAGGTGGCGCGCCACTACAAACCCGACCCGGAGAGCTACGGAACCGCCGTCAAACTACTGGGCTTGCAGCCGGAGCAGGTGCTGATGGTGGCGGCCCACCAGGGCGACCTGCTGGCGTCCGCGCAAGTGGGCCTGCGGACGGCTTTCGTGCCCCGCCCCCGCGAACACGGCCCCGACCGCACGCCGGATCCGACGCCCGACCCGTCGTTCAATGTGGTGGCGGATAACTTTGTGGACCTGGCGGCCAAGCTGGGGGCATAAGGCGCCGGGCATAGGGCATAGGGCGCAAAGCCGGCCGGGGGAACCCGCGGCTACGGCGCCGCCACGGGCTCCAGCCCGCAGACCTCCGCCACCAGTTCGTAGGAACGCAGCCGGTCGGCGTAGTGGTAGCAGATGGTTACGATGCTCAAGTCGTTGACTTCGTAATCCGCCGCCACCCGTTCCAGGCCGGCCTTGACCTGCTGCGGGTCGCCGTCCACGCAGTTGCGCTGGTACTGCTGGATGAACTGCCATTCGTTGGCGAGGTATTTGTAGCCGGCGGCCACTTCGGGGGAAGGAATGCCTTTGGCGCGGCCGGTTACCGACCGCAGCCGGCCCAGGTTGCGGCTGGCGGCGATGCGCCGGGCCTCGGCCTCCGTTTCGGCGCACAGCGTCTGCACTCCGATGTTGACGCGGGGCGCGGACAAATACGGCGACGGCTCAAAGTTCTGCCGGTAGGACGCCACAATCCGGGGGCCGTCATCGGCGCCCAATCCGAAAAAGTGGGCGTAGGCGAAGGGCAGGCCCATTTGGGCGGCCATAAACGCCGACTCGTACCGCGACCCCAGCAGCCAGACCTCCGGGGCGCCGCCGGGCGCCTCATCGGGGGCGGCGGCCACCTCGTGAAAGGGATGGTCGTCGGGCAGTGAACCGCGCATATAGTTGATGACATCGCGCACCTGCTGGGGGAAGTGGCGAATGTCTTTGGGCATACTGGGATAGGCCAGGGCGGCCGCCGTAATCTGGTCGCTGCCCGGCGCCCGCCCGATGCCCAGGTCAATGCGGTCGGGATACAGGGCGTCCAGCATACGGAAGGTTTCGGCGACCTTGAAGGCGCTGTAATGGGGCAGCATCACGCCGCCGGAGCCCACGCGGATGCGGCTGGTATGGGCGGCGATCTGCCCGATGAGCACTTCCGGGGCGGTGCCGGCGAAGTTGGGCAGGTTGTGGTGTTCGGCCACCCAATAGCGTCGGTAGCCCAGCTTTTCGGCGGCCACCGCCAGCTGGATGCTTTCCCGCAGGGCGGCGCCGGCGTGGCTGCCCTCGCGCATCGGCGACTGGTCAACCACGCTCAATTGCAGTTTCTGGCTCAAAATCATCTCCCTCGCCGGCGTCGGAGTCCAGCGCCGGCGGCGTCGCCGGCAGGGTGGCAGGATACCCGGAATTGCGGCTTGATGCGCCGGGGCCGGCGGAACGCTGAGTCAGCGCAGCGCTGTTCCGGGCGGCTATTTTGATTATTGGCGAAATGCGGGTTGCCGGACGGCGCCGGCTGGTTTATTATACCTGCGCCCAATGCGCCTTGCAGCGCGCGGCGATTAGACGGCAAAATTGCCTTGCTTTGCCCCGGGCCCGGGCCGCAATGGATGACGGCTCCGGCCGAATTCGCAGGTGAACCGCGCTATGCTCATTGACAAACTCACCGGCGGCAAACCGGCGGCGGGGGCCGTTCCGGGCGCCGGCCAGCCGCTAACCGCCCATGGCAGCAAGCGCCTACTTGAGCGTATCGTCAAGTGGGCGCTTTTTCTTTTGGCCGCGGTGTCGCTGCTGACCACCGTGGGCATCGTATCGGTGCTGCTCTTTGAGGGGGTGCGGTTCTTTACCACCGATTTCTACCAGGAAAAGCGCAGTGAACTGACCACCCTTGCCGCCGCGCCCGGCCCGGCCGGAACGCCCGGCCCGATTGGGGCGGATGGCGGCGCCGCCGCTGCCAATGCGCTGGCGCCGGGTAGCGTCCCGCAGGTATCGGTGCGGGCGACTACCGATGCGCTGATCTATGTCGACTGGCTGCCGCCGGCCACGGGCGCGCTGCCGGCCGGGTACGAAGTTGACATCCAGCCCCGTTTGAATACGGATTTGTCGGATTGCGGAAACCTGCCGCCGGAACGGAACTCCTGCGTGATTGCCGACGCCTCGCCGGGACGGTCGTACCGGGTCAGCGTGGCGGCGCGCTCCGCGGCGGGGCCGGGCGCGGCGTTGCAGACCGATTCTTTCGCCGTGCCGGAGTCGGTGCGATGGTATCGCTACTTTACGGATACCAAGTGGCGGACGCTGCTGGTGCCTCGTTCCTATGGCATCTGGCCCCTGCTGGTGGGGACGCTGATGATCGCCGTCCTGGCCATGCTCATCGCCGTGCCCCTGGGCCTGTTGAGCGCCATTTTCCTCAGCGAATACGCGCCGCCCCGGATGCAGGCCATTACCAAGCCGGCGCTGGAAGTGCTGGCCGGCATCCCCACGGTGGTGTACGGATTCTTTGCCCTGTTCTTTATTACGCCGGCGCTGCGGTGGTTCGGCGACGATGTCGGCATATTCAACGCCCTGTCGGCGGCCATCGTGATGGGGGTGATGATCCTGCCTATGGTGTCCAGCCTGAGCGAGGACGCCATGCGGGCGGTGCCTAACTCCCTGCGGGAAGGCGCCTATGCGCTGGGCGCCACCAAGTTTGAGGTTGCCACCAAGGTGGTGGCGCCGGCGGCGCTGTCGGGCATTGTGGGGGCCTTCATCCTGGCTATGTCCCGCGCCGTGGGCGAAACGATGATTGTGTTCATTGCCGCCGGGCAGAACGAAAAGCTGACTTTTAACCCCCTGGAGCCGGTGAACACTATGACCGGCTTTATGGCGACCACGAATTTCAGCGACAACGCCATTCCGGGGACGGCGCAGTTCCAGGCGCTGTTTGCGGTGGGCATTACGCTGTTTATCATTACGCTGCTGATGAACCTGGCCAGCCAGGCGGTGGTGACAAAGTTCCGCGAGGTGTACGAATAATGGCGATGCCCATGCTGATGCCAACGCCGCCGGAGTACCGGCGGCGGATGCGGCGGCGCCGGCGCGGCGCGGCCGTCTTTCAGGGACTCTGCCTGGCGGCGGTGGGGTTGGCGCTGGCCATGCTGGCGGCGTTGCTCTACAGCGTGCTTACGGAAGCCTGGGCGTGGTTCAACCTGGACGGGGCGTCCATCAGGACGCTGCTTACCGACGCCCCGTCCAGCAAGGCGGTGCAATCCGGGCTGTTCCCGGCCATTGTCGGCACCCTGTGGGTGATGGTCATCTGCGCGTTCATCTCCTTCACGGTGGGGGTGTCCACCGCCATTTATATGGAGGAATACGCCGCCCGAAACCGATTCAACGAGCTGATACAGACCAACATCCAGAACCTGGCGGCGGTGCCGTCCATAGTGTACGGCATCTTGGGGTTGAGCATCTTTGTGGCCCTGTTCGCCCTGGGCAAGAGCACCCTGGCGGCGGGTCTCACGCTGGCGCTGCTGATAATGCCGGTGGTGATTGTGTCCTCGCAGGAGGCTATCAAGGCGGTGCCGTCCTCCATACGGGAAGGGGGCTACGCGCTGGGGGCAACCCGCTGGCAGGTAGTGTGGCGGCTGACGCTGCCCCAGGCAATGCCGGGCATCCTGACGGGCATCATCCTGGCGGTAAGCCGGGCTATGGGCGAGGCGGCGCCGCTGGTGATTATGGGCGCCCTGTCCTTTGTGCCTTTCGCCCCCACTTCGCCGCTGGACCGCTTTACGGTGCTGCCCATTCAAATCTATGTGTGGATTTCCAAGCCGCAGGAGGAGTTTCACCAGCTGGCGGCGGCGGGCATCGTGGCGCTGCTGGTCATCCTGTTGAGCATGAACGCCTTTGCGATACTGCTGCGGAACCGGCTACAGAGCCGGCGCCAGGGGTAAAGGGGCCAAGAACGATGACGACGATGATGACGCCAACGCCAACCGCAACCACCGCGCCAACGACGCCGGAAACGGCGGCGCCGGCGGGTGCCCCCGCCTCTCCCGTGGTGCGCTTCTTGGATGTGGCCTGCCTTTACGGGAGCAACCGGGTGATTGAAGGGGTGAGCATGGACGTGCCGGAGCACGAAATCACCGCCATCATCGGCCCCAGCGGAGCGGGGAAAAGCACGATGCTGCGCTGCATCAACCGGATGAACGACCTGGTGGATTCCTTCCGAATGGAAGGGGAAATCCGGTTCAAGGGCTACAACCTCTACGCCCCGGAATCGGACCCGACGCAGATCCGTTACCAGATCGGGATGGTGTTCCAGCGTCCCAACCCGTTCCCCAAGTCCATTTATGAGAATGTGGCTTTCGGGCCGCGGATCAACGGGTACGCCGGCCGCCTGGACGACATCGTTGAGGAATCGTTGCGGAACGCCGCCCTTTGGGACGAGGTGAAAGACCGGCTTAAGGATTCGGGGCTGGCGCTGTCGGGCGGCCAGCAGCAGCGGCTGTGCATTGCCCGCGCCCTGGCGGTGCAGCCCAGCGTGATTCTGATGGACGAACCCTGCTCGGCTCTGGATCCCATTGCCTCCCTGGCCATTGAGGAGCTGATGCAGGAGCTGAAAAAGCGGTACAGCATCGTCATCGTCACCCACAATATGCAACAGGCGGGGCGGGTTTCCGACCGCACGGCCTTTCTGATGCCGGACGAAAACCGGGTAGCGCATCTGATTGAGTTCGGCGACACCCGGACGGTGTTCACCAACCCCCGGGATGAACGCACCGAGGCGTACATCACCGGGCGGTTCGGCTAGGGCGTGCGGTCATATTCATCGTCACTCCGGCCGGCGCGCGGACGGGCGTTAACGATTTTGCGCCGGATACGCGCCAGGAGGCACTGCTATGCTGCGTTCCGATTATGACCGCGACCTGGCCGACTTGCAGAGCGATCTGGCGGAGATGGGCCGGCTGGTAGCCCAGGCCACGCAGCAGGCGCTGGCGGCCCTGGAGACGCAGGACATCGCGCTGGCGCAGCAGGTGATTGACGCCGACGACCGGATTGACGGGCTACAGGACACGCTGGAAAGCAAGTGCGTGGCCCTGCTGGCGACGCAGCAGCCCATTGCCACCGACCTGCGGGCGGTAATGTCGGCGGTGCATATCGGCGTGGAGCTGGAACGGATGGGCGATTACGCCGAGGGCATCGCCAAAATCTGCCTCCGCATCGGCGACCAGCCCCTGCTCAAACCGCTGATTGACATTCCCAGGATGGGGGAACTGGCGCTGAAAATGCTCCACGAGAGCCTGCAAGCCTATTCGGAACGGGACGAATGGCTGGCGCGGAAAATCTGCGCCGACGATGACGCCGTGGACGACCTGTACAACCAGATTTACCGGGAACTGCTGACCTATATGCTCTCCGACCCGCGCACGATTGAACGGGCGACTTACCTGCTGTGGGTGGCGCACGACCTGGAGCGCATCGCCGACCGGGCCACGAACATCGCCGAACGGTCGCTGTGGCTGGTGTCGGGGCGCACCGTGGGGACGCGGGGGCTGAAATCGGAGCGGTCGCTGCGTTAGAACGGCGGACGGGCCGGCATTCCCGGCCCGGAACCGGACATTGGCCCGGATCCGGACATCGCCGGCTCTTTGGTAGCGTTTCGTTTTGGGCGGTTTGATGCCGCCCATCTCGCCGGTGAAAGCCGGCCGGAATGACGGCAAAAACATACCACCTGACCGCAAACGCCGCCCCCCGGCCAAGGGCTATCGCATATGGATCTTTTCTCTGGTCGTCTTGCCGATATACCGGATTCCAGAAGCAACAATGTAGCTGCATTCGTAGCCGAATTACGAATTCAGTCGTGGCTGTCCGCTAAAATCAGGCCCATATCAAGCGAATCTCTCCATATGCGATAGCCCTGCCCCCGGCCCGCCGGCCCTTGCGCTCCATCATTCCCCCTGCTAACCTTGCCCCCGTTATGTTCTCCATCTTCAAGCGCAACCGCGCCGAAACCAACCGACAGCAGACCGACCACGCCGTCAAGCGCACCCGCGACCGCTGGTTCGGACGCATCCGCAGCCTCTTCGCCTCGGCGCGCCTCGACGACGCCCTCTGGGACGAAATCGAGGAAATCCTCATCTCCGCCGACGTCGGCTACGACACCACATCCGCCGCCCTGGACCGGCTCCGCTCCGAAGTCCGCTCCGGACGCATCGCCGACGGCGCCCGCGCCTTTGAACGCCTCAAGGAACTCATCGCCGCCGAACTCGCCGCCTCCGAAAACCCCGCCGCCTGGCTGGACGACGACTCCATCGCCCCGCCTTATGTAATCCTCGTCTGCGGCGTCAACGGCGTCGGCAAAACCACCAGCATCGCCAAACTGGCCCGCCACTTCACCAACTCCGGCCAAAAAGTTCTCCTCGCCGCCGCCGACACCTTCCGCGCCGCCGCCGAGGAACAGCTGGAAATCCTCGGCCAGCGCGCCGGCGTCCCCGTCATCAGCCACCAGCACGGCGCCGACCCGGGCGCCGTGGCCTACGACGCCTGGCAGGCCGCCAAAGCCCGCCAGGCCGACATCCTCATCATCGACACCGCCGGCCGCCTGCACACCCGCCACAACCTGATGGACGAACTCCGCAAAATCCGCCGCGTCATCAACTCCCTGGACTCTGCGGCGCCCCATCAGGTCATCCTCACCCTGGACGCCACCACCGGACACAACGGCCTCGCCCAGGCCCGCGCCTTCACCGACGCCGTGGGCTGCACCGGCATCTTCCTCGCCAAGCTGGACGGCACCGCCCGCGGCGGCATCGTCCTCGCCATCCGCCAGCAGCTCGGCGTGCCCATACTCTTCATCGGCGCCGGCGAAGGGCTGGACGACATCACCCCCTTTGACGCCGGCGACTTCGTGGACGCCCTCCTCGCCCCCGCTGCCTGACCATCGCCCCGCCGCCTGACGATTGCGCGCCCCCGGCCCCGGCCGGCAGTCAATCCACGATCCCAACCGCCCCGTGTCTGTTTCCGCCACTCCGGCGCCACCCGCAACCCGGGCTCGGAATGCGGCGTCGACGGCCATTGAACCGCCCCCGGCGCGCCCCGGCTGCCGGCTTTCCCCGGCGCCACGGCGAATATAACCACACCCCTTAACGCGGCCCCATCCCCGTGCTGGACATCATCGCCTGGCTTGCCGCCCTGTTCGCCCTGACGCTGCTGGGCTTCCCGGCCGCGCACCTGGTAATGCGCCGCCTGCCCGACCGCGGTTGCGCCGTCGCCCCCGTCCTCGCCCTGCTCGCGCTGGCCTGGACCACCTGGATGGGCGGCGTCCTGGGCATTATCCCCAACTCCCAACTGGGCATCGGCGCCACCCTGATCCTGCTGGGCATCGGCTCCGCCGTCCTGGCCTGGCGGCAACGCGCCGAACTGCCCGACTTTCTGCGCCGCCGCTGGCCTCTAATCATCACCATCCAGCTCACCTTTCTGGCCGTATTCGCCTTCTGGGCCCTGCTCATCAGCGAAGCCCCCGCCATCAACCACACCGAAAAACCAATGGACTTCGGCATTATGAACGCCGTCGTCCACGCCGACCGCTTCCCCCCCCAGGACCAGTGGCTGGCCGGACACCCCATCGCCTACTACTACGGCGGCCACCTCATCGCCGCCATGCTCGCCACCCTCGCCGGCGTACCCACCGACGCCGCCTATAACCTGGCCATGGCCACCATACCCGCCCTGCTTGCCGCCGGCCTCGTTGGCCTGATCTACAACCTGCTGCGCTTCGCCCGCGCCCGCTTCGCCATTGCCCTGTCCGCCGCCCTCGTCGCCGCCCTGGCCATCGTATTCCTCGGCAACGGCTCCGGTATGCTGGAACTCGCCTACGCCCGAGGCTGGGGCAGCGCCGCTTTCTGGGAATGGCTCGGCGTCAAGGGCTTGCTGGCCGCCCCGGAGGCCGCCGCCGGGTGGCTGCCCCAGGGCTACTGGTGGTGGTGGCGCGGCAGCCGCATCATCGACACCCTTTCCGAAAGCGGCGCCTCGCTGGACTACACCATCACCGAAATGCCCTTCTTCAGCTTCCTCCTGGGCGACCTCCACGCCCACGCTTCGGCACTGCCCTTCGCCATACTGGCCCTCTGCCTGGCGCTGGCCCTGCTCAAATCCCCCGTCCCCCCGGGCCTGGAATGGTTCCGCCGCCGCCCTTGCGAAGCCCCCGCCCTGGCCCTTACCCTGGGCGCCCTGGCCTTTATCAACGCCTGGGACTTCCCCCTTTACATCGCCGTAACCGCCGGCGCCGCCGCCCTCTGCTGGTACGCCGCCGGCAATCGCCTGCCCGCTGCCCTGGCCCGCGCCGCCGCCCTGGCCCTCGCCTTGACCGCCGCCGGCATACTCCTCTACCTGCCCTTCTACCTCTCTTTCGACAGCCAGGCCGCCGGCATCCTGCCCGTAACCGGCCCGGCCACCCGGCCCGCCCATTTCCTGCTGGTGATGGGCGCCCCCGCCATCCTGGCCGCCGGCCTGGTCGCCCGCGCCGCCCTGGCCGCCGGCCGCCCCCCTGCGCCCTTGCGGAACCTTGCCCTGGCCGTCGCCGCCGTCAGCCTCGCCCCCCTCATCCTTTGGCTGCTGGCCGTAGCCATCCGGGTCTCCCTGGCCGGCTACGATGCCATCAACCTGGCCGACGGCATTCTCGCCGGCCGCCTGACCCTGGCCCTCCCCCTCCTGGCCGCCGGCGGACTGGCCGCCTACTGCGCCCTGGCCAGTGCCGCCGCCCGTTCCAATGCCAATACCGATACGGATACAGATACGGCGCCGGCCCCAACCCCAGCCCCAACCTTCGCCTTCGCCCTGCTGCTCGCCGCCGCCGGCTTCTACCTGCTCGCCACAGCCGAACTCTTCCACATCGCCGACCAGTTCGGCAACCGGATGAACACCGTTTTCAAAATCTACTACCAGGCCTGGCTGCTGCTGGGCATTGCCGCCGCTGTCGGCGTCTATTACATTGTCGCCGTTCCCTTCCCCGGCCTTCCCCGCCCGGATCACCGGGCGCCCGCGCGCCTCCGCCACTACCTCCATCTTCCCCTCCGGCAAACAATGCGCTTCGCCTGGCCGGCCCTGGCCGCCCTGCTGGTCATCGCCTCCGCCTACTACCCTGCCGCCGCCATCATTGAGCGCACCGGGTGGGGGCAGGACGGCGCATCCTGGTCCGACAACACCCTGTCCGGCCTGGACTACCTCCGTCATTCCGCCCCCGGCGAGTACGAAGCCATCCGCTGGCTGCAACGCAACGCCCCGCCGGGCGGCATCGTAGAAGCCGTCGGCGATGGCTACACCGACTACGGCCGCATCGCCGCCGCCACCGGCCGCCCCACCGTCATCGGCTGGGAAGGCCACGAACGCCAGTGGCGCGGCGACGACCACGCCTTCGCCGGCCGCCGCCAGGACGTCGCCGCCATCTACCAAAGCGATGACGGCTCCGAAGTAACCCGCCTGCTCCAACGCTACGCCGTCCGCTGGGTCATCCTCGGCCCCCGCGAACTCCACTCCTACGGCGCCGATACCGCCGGCCGAATGGCCCGCTGGACCGCCGAAAACCGCCTGACCCAGGCGTTTTCCGCCGGCGACCTGGTCATTTATGAAGTACAATCACAGCCGTAACCACAACAATGCGAATGGGCAACCCCGGCATACTATCCGCCGGCGGCCCGCAACCAAAATCAGGAGGCAATCCAATGGACTTCAACGACGTACGGCAGTTCTTTGCCGGCAATCACCGCGGCGTCATCAACACCTTTCGCCCCGACGGCTCGTCCCAAACCAGCATCGTAGTCTGCGGCGTCTCCCCCTTTGCGGGCGACGAAGGCCCCGTCTTTGTGGCCGTGCGCGGCGCATCCTACAAGGTGCGCAACCTCCGCCGCGACAACCGCTGCAATGTGACGGCCGTCGCCGACGACTGGCGCCAGTTCGCCGTCGTGGAAGGCATCGCCACCCTCGCCGACTACCGCAACACCGCCGCCGAGGAAATGCGCCTCAAGCTGCGCGCCGCCTTTATGGCCTGCGGCGACCGCGAGCACCCCGACTGGGCGGAATACGACCGCGCCATGGTCGCCCAGGACGCCGTCATCGTAACCCTGCAACCTCAGCGGGTGTACGGCCTCATCCGCTAACCCGACCACACGACGTCCGCCCGCGCGGCCCGGCTGCTTCGCCTTTGCCCCCGTCATTGGCCCGCTTGCGGCGCATTGACCGGAGCCAGGCGGGCTGTCCGCCCCGCGCGGCCGGCATACGGAGCTTGTTCCTGCGGAGGCTGTTCCTACGGAGGCTGTTCTTATGGACATTGCGGTTATGGGCGCCGGCGGCGTGGGCGGCTACTTCGGCGGCCTGCTGGCCCGCGCCGGCCATAATGTAACCTTCATCGCCCGCGGCGCCCACCTGGACGCCATCCGCCGCCGCGGCCTGCGGGTTATTAGCGACAACGACGGCGACTTCACCGTCCCCGGCCACGCCACCGACCACCCAGCCTTGGCCGGCGCCCCGCAGCTGGTTCTATTCACGGTCAAAATGTACGACAACGCCGCCGCCATCCGCGCCATTGCGCCGCTGGTGGGGCCGGATACCATCGTACTCACCCTGCAAAACGGCATTGACAACGGCGACCATCTGGCGGCCGAGTACGGCCCGGAACGGGTGCTGATTGGCTCCGCCTATCTGGAAGGCCGCATCAGCGAACCGGGCGTAGTCACCCAGGGCGGCCCCGGCGCGGCGTCTTTCGGGGAACGGACGCCGGGCATTACGCCCCGTGGCGAAATGCTGCTGGCGGTTTTTCAGGAAGCCGGCTGGCGCGTGGAACTGCTGGCGAATATGACGGGAATGCTATGGCGAAAGTTCGCCTACCTGGCCGGCTCGGCGGGCGTCTGCGCCGCCAGCGGCTGCGCCTATGGCGAGCTGCGCGCCATCCCCGAAACCCGCGCGACCATCCGCGCCGCCATCGCCGAGACCCTGGCCGTCGGCGCCGCCGCCGGCGCCCCTCTGGAGCCGGACTCCCTGGAATGGTCAATGAACGCCCTGGACAATTTCCCCGCCACCGGAATGGCCTCCCTGGCCAAGGACTTCGCCGAAGGCCGCCCGGTGGAGCTGGAGGGCCTGACCGGAACGGTCATCAGAATGGGCCGGGAACACGGGGTGCCTACGCCGGTGAACGATGCCCTGTACGCGGTGCTGAAGCCCCGGGCCAACCGCATTGCAGCGGTGCCAAATCGCGGGTGAACGGCAAAGCGGCGAATTTCCCAAGATCGCCCCAAATCCGCCGCCATACCCCCTTGACAACCTGAACATCTGTACGCTACCATCAAACCCGGATGCGGCAACCCGCCCGGCGACCAGGGGAACAGCTGCCCCAACCGCCATCCGCCACAGCGCCCCGGACGCGGACGCGCGCCCAAAGCCACAGGCGGACACAAGCAACTGCCCACCCACCGGATCCGATCCGTAGCTCTCTATCCGCGTCACGCCACCATCGGGGAACACCTTTCGGGCAACCACCACCGGGCTCCAGGAACACGGCCTAACCCTTGTCGGAACCCAATTTCAGCTGGTCCTGCTTCGTCGCCGTATGACTTGTACGGCCCGTGTAGTTCTGTGCCAGCCAGCGGATGTCACCACCGCCCCGTGCCGGGCTGCCGGCCCTCAAAAGCCGCCGCTCCGGGACACGGAAAACTAGGACGAAATCCACTTTGCACGCTCTCAGGCCGTAGCGCCGACAACCTGGAACCCAAAGGCCAGCCCGACCTTCCCCGATGCCCTCAATCTACCAGCCACCGAACTACCAGTCAATCAGTCAATCGCCTGCCAACTACCGACCATCAGCCAGCGCCGCCAGCCGTTAGTTAGCCGCCAACCCGCCGCCAACGACCAGCCAGCAGCAGGCCCGATGAACTGAAAGGAGCCTTCCTTATTATGGGAACCGTCCAGCACCACCAGGCCCGCAGCGATGCCCTGCTTCGCCACGCCCACAATGCCACCGAAGCCGCCATCGCCGCGCCCGCAACCCCCGGCCCCCACCCGCCCGACTACATCGACCCCTTCATCGACGGCCTCGCCGACGCCGCGGACTCCATCCAACGCGCCGCCGCCCACGCCGCCACGGCCCTGGCGGTGCATATCGGCCTGCGCCACAACACCACCCGCCGCCTCCAAATCGCCTTGACCGACGCCATCTTCTGCGACCACCTCCGGCGCGGCCACCTCCGCACCTTCCGCCACACCTACACCCTGGCCGCCGTCCTGAACCTCCCCACTCCCGCCTACAAAATCGCCAGCCTAGCCCGCGCCGCCGCCAATGCCGGCCACGCCGCCAAAG
This sequence comes from Dehalococcoidia bacterium, assembly GCA_965203195.1. Lineage (GTDB taxonomy): Bacteria > Chloroflexota > Dehalococcoidia > Lucifugimonadales > UBA3495 > Bin87. The sequence goes on from OZ241860.1 coordinate 857,190, forward strand.
CCGGCCACGCCGCCAATGCCGGCCACGTCGTCCGCCGCCGCCCCCATCGCCGCACCCCTCACGCCACCACCGGCCTCCGCGTCCCCATCGGCCACAGCCCCACGGGAACCACCATCCAGACCATCCGCAAGATGCGGAAACGCGTGGCGTCCCTCAAAAACGCCATCTTTGCCATCATCGCCGGCCGCCCGAAGCTGGTCCGCCCCGCCAAGCGCAGCCTCCGCTTCGACATCGACTTCGTCCCCACCATGCCCACCGATGGCGCAATCCAGTCCGCCGGCGAAATCACCCGCTTGCCCTACTACCAGAAATTCCTGAAGCGATACAACCTGGTAGGCATCCCAATGTCCACCGCCTTCGACCTCCACCCCAACCACGGCAACGCCGCCCGCCGCCTCTGCCACTGCGCCCCCGAGCCCCGCCACCTGCACAGCGACCACGACAACAACATCATCCTCGTCCCCCAGTGGCGCCAGGCCCTAACCGACGCCTACCCCCACCTCCAAATCCCCCACCTCCTCCCCCTCTAACCCCCCCGCCCGCATAGCCCGGCTGTCGGCCGGATACCAACCGGAAACGCCGCCCGGCCCGTTTCCGCGGTTGACAAGCCGGCGCCCGGGGGCGCAATATGGCCGCCTACGCCCCCGCCATAGTGCCGTTGCGGGCCGGGTTCCCTTCCGGGAGCCTTCCCTTTCTGATTCCTTCAAGGATAGCCTCATTTTCCGCCCCACACGCCGACTGCCCCGCCCGCGCACCCTGGACGCCCTGCTGGCGTACCGCGACTACCGCTTCCTCTGGTGCGCCAACTTCTGCGCCTTCACCGCCCAATGGCTCCAGCTGTTGAGCATCGGCTGGCTGGTCAAAGACCTATCCGCCGGCTCCGGCGTCGGCGGCCTGCTGGTGCTGTCGGCCAGCGCCATCAACACCCTGCCGGGCCTGGTCGTCAACCCCCTCGCCGGCGTCCTCGGCGACCGCCTGGACCGGCGCAAGCTGGTCATCATCGTCCAGCTGCTGGCCGGCCTGCTGGCCCTGGCCTTCGCCTTCCTGGTCAGCAGCCACTACATCCGGCCCTGGCACGCCTACGCCTATGTGCTGGTCTCCGGCGCCTTCCTGGCCATCACCCAGCCCATGCAGCAGGTGCTGATTTCCAACACCGTCCCCCGCGCGGCGGTGGTCAACGCCTACGCCATCAACACCCTGACCATCACCGGAACCCGCATCTTCGGCCCCTTCGCCGGCGGCCTGCTGATCGCCTACCTGGGCGCCTATTACTGGAACTTCGCCCTGGAAGCGGCGCTGTATCTGGGCGTCATCCTGATGCTGCTGCCTATGCGCACCAGGTACACCGCCACCGCCACGCCGTCCGATGATAGCCCCGGTAGCCCCGATGATAGACCCGATGGCAGCCCCGCCGCCCGGCGCATATCCCCCATAGCCGACATCCGCGACGGCCTGCGGCACCTGTGGCGCCAACAGCGGGAAATCCTGCACATTATGCTGCTGTCCTTCGTCCCCAACACTATCCTGCATCCCCTGTGGTTTCTGCTGCCCCTGTTCACCGTCGAAGTCCTGCAAGCCCACGCCGATATGGGCGGCTACCTGCTGGCCGTAACCGGCGTGGGCGGCCTCATTTCCACCCTCTGCATCGCCACCTGGGGCTTCCCCTTCCGGCGCGGCTACCTGCTCCTGGCCGCCGCCGCCTTCAGCTCCATAAGCACTATGCTGTTTGCCTACTCATCCTGGCTGTGGGCGGCATTCACTATGCTGGCCATAATGTCCTTCTTCCAGGCTTACTTCCGCACCACCCAGGGCGCCCTCGTGCTGACCATCGTCCCCGACCGCTACCGCGCCCGCACTATGGCCCTGCTGGCCTACGAGCGCACCTTCCTCATCGGCGTCAGCATACTGGTCGGAATGCTGGCCGACTTCACCGGCGCCCAACTGGCCATACTCGCCATCGGCGCCGCCGGCCTGACCCTGTCCCTAACCTGCCTGGCCACCCTCCCCCGCGTCCGCCGCCTGCGCTGATACGATACTCTGATGATGCGATACCCTGATCTTGCCAGGCCGCATCATTGTGTTTCGGATGATAGCGTTTCGTTTCCGGTAGTTTAGCCATCAGCCCGTCGCTCCGGCGCCAGCCGCAGTCCACTGCAAACGCCCGGATTACGGCGTAAGCCCTAATGACGGGCAAATATCAAACCACCCGACTGGCAACGCCGCCCTCTCGGATGCGCCCGTTGCCGGCGGCAGTCCCCTCTGCGCTATAATGCCGCCCACCCGCGTCCGGTGGCGCGCCCGGCCTTACCCATACCCGGCCCTCGCGTCCGCGCCCCGCCGCCATTGGCAGGAAACCGACATTCTTCGCATCCCACGACTGCCGCGCCTCCGCACCCTGGACGCCTGGCTGGCCTATCCCAACTACCGCCTGCTCTGGTGCGGCAACTTCTTCGCCAACAGCGCCCAGTGGCTACAGCTCCTCAGCGTGGGCTGGCTGGTGCGGGATCTGGCCGAAGGCTCCACCGTAGCCGGCCTGCTGGTAGTCACCGTAGGCGGCATCAACACCCTGCCCGGACTGGTCTTCGGCCCTTGGGGCGGCGTGTTGAGCGACCGCTTCGACCGCCGCCGGCTGGTCATCATCCTCCAGCTGATTATGGCGGCGCTGGCCTTCGCCTTCGCCCTGCTGGTGCTTTCCGGCCGCGTCACCGTGTGGCACGCCTACCTGTATGTGATCCTGGCCGGCGTCTGCCATTCCGTGTCCCAGCCTATGCGCCAGGCCCTGATTGCCGCCACCGTCCCCCGGGAAATACTGGGCAACGCCCTGGCCACCAATGTCCTCACCATCACCGGCACCCGCATTTTCGGGCCCTTCATCGGCGGCATTCTGATTTTCACCCTGGGCTTCTTCTGGAACTTCACTATGGAAGCCGGCCTCTACCTGGCCAACGTGCTGATGCTCTGGCCGATGCGCACGCCCTACTACCGCCCCGGCGACGCCCGGCAGCGGGGCAATGCCCTGGCCAATATGGTAGAGGGCTTGCGCTATGTATGGAGCGGCGAGCGCGCCCTGTTCCAGATGATGTTGCTGTCGGCAATACCCAACATCATCCTGCATCCGGCCTGGTTCCTGTTCCCCGTGTTCACCACCGAAGTGATGCGGCGGGATGCCGATGTGGGCGGCTACCTGCTGGCGGTGACCGGCGTGGGCGGGTTCCTGGCGGCGCTGTTTATGGCCTCTTTCGGCTTCGTATTCGGCAAGGGCAAAGTAGTGCTGGGCGCGGCGGTCGCCAGCTCCCTGACCTGCATCCTGTTCGCCTACTCCCACTGGATGGCGCTGGCCTTCCTGGTAATCGCCCTGATGGCCTTCAGCCAGGCCGTGTTCCGCACCACCCGCGGCACCCTGATCCAGACCATCGCCCCCGACCGCCTGCGGGGGCGCTTGACCAGCCTGCAAAGCTTTGACCGCGGTTTTCTGGTGGTAGCCAGCCTGGCCGTAGGCGCCCTTTCCGACGCCACAGATCCTGCCACGGCCATTGCCATTGTGGGCGCCGTTGGCCTGGCCCTGGCGCTGGTCTGCGTAGCCACCCTCCGGCGGGTGCGCCGGCTGCCGTAGCGCCGCCGCCGTCTCTTCCGTTAATGGACGCCGCCGGCGTTGTCGGCATACCGGCCTCAACCTTTGCTATACTATACTCTGCCCGTAACCGCATACCGCATACTGCCCCGTCCGCCCTCCGGCGCGCGCCCCGTCCGTTGCCGGCCGGCGGCGGACGGCGTGAGGGTTTCTCCCTATGGTCTCCTTGCTCAAGAAAATCGTCGGCGACACGCCGGAGCGCGCCGCCGCCAAAATCGCCAAACACCTCATCCCCCAAATCAACCGCCTGGAGGACGGCATCCGCCGGCTGGACGACGCCGCCCTGCGCGCCAAAACCGGCGAGTTCCGCCGCCGTCTGGACGACGGCGCCGCCCTGGACGACCTGCTGCCCGAGGCTTTCGCCGTCGTCCGCGAAGCCGCCCGGCGCGCGCTGGGGCAGCGGCATTACGATGTCCAGCTCATCGGCGGCGTGGTACTCCACCAGAACAAAATCGCCGAAATGAAAACCGGCGAGGGCAAAACCCTGGTGGCCACCCTGCCCGCCTACCTCAACGCTCTAACCGGACGGGGCGTTCACATCGTCACCGTCAACGACTACCTGGCCCGCCGAGACCCTGTCTGGATGGGGCCAATCTACCACTCCCTGGGCCTGTCCGTGGGCTGCCTGCAACACGATGCCGCCTATCGCTACGACCCCGCCGAAGGGGATGCCGGCGGCAGCGCCGGCGCCGGCCGAAACCGGGGCGGCTACCGCCATCTGGCCCCGGCGTCCCGCGCCGACGCCTACGCCGCCGATGTCCTGTACGGCACCAACAACGAATTCGGCTTTGACTACCTGCGCGACAATATGGCCCTGACCGTTGCTACCCAGGTGCAGGGCGGACGCCGCCATTTCGCCATCGTTGACGAAGTGGACAACATTCTCATCGACGAAGCCCGCACGCCCCTGATCATCAGCGGCCCGGCCCAGCAGCCCGTGGAGCATTACTACACCTTCGCCCGCCTGGCCCCCCGCCTACAGGAATACGACGACTACACCATCGACGAACGCACCCAGGCCATTTCCCTCACCGAGGACGGCATCGCCAGGATGGAACGCTGGACGCGGGTGGACAACCTGTACGACCCGGAAAACTTCCATCTGGTGCATTACATTGAGAACGCCGTCGTGGCCCAGGTGAAAAAAATCCGGGACAAGGATTATGTGGTGCAGAACGGCGAGGTGGTCATCGTGGATGAATTCACCGGCCGGCTCCAGTTCGGGCGCCGCTGGTCCGACGGGCTGCACCAGGCCGTGGAAGCCAAAGAGGGCATCAAAATCCAGCGGGAAAGCGTCACCTACGCCACCATCACCTTGCAGAATTACTTCCGTATGTACGACAAGCTGGCGGGGATGACCGGCACCGCCGTCACCGAAGCCGACGAGTTTTACAAGATCTACGGGCTGGAAGTGGCGGCGGTGCCCACCAACAAGCCGATGGCGCGGAACGATACCGCCGACCTGATTTTCCCCACCGCCGAAGGCAAGTGGCGCGCCGTGGTGGACAGCATCGCCACCCGTTCCGAATCGGGCCAGCCGGTGCTGGTCGGCACCACTTCCATTGAAACCTCCGAAGCGTTGAGCGAACGCCTCCGCAGGCGCGGCGTCCGGCACCAGGTGCTGAACGCCCGCAACCACGAACAGGAGGCGAACATCGTCGCCCAGGCCGGCCGGGCCGGCGCCGTTACCGTCTCCACCAATATGGCCGGCCGGGGCACCGACATCGTGCTGGGCGGCGCCGACGCCGACCGCGCCGACTGGCAGGATGAGCACGACCGCGTCATCGCCCTGGGCGGCCTCCATGTCATCGGCACCGAACACCACGAAGCCCGCCGCGTGGACAACCAGCTGCGGGGCCGCGCCGGCCGCCAGGGCGACCCCGGCAGCAGCCAGTTTTTCGTGGCCCTGGAGGACGAGCTGATGCAGCGCTTCGGCGGCGACCGCATCAAAAATATGATGTCCTGGACGGGCCTCAACGACGACGAACCCCTGGAAAGCAAGCTGATTACCAAAACCGTCACCGGCGCCCAGATCAAGGTTGAGGGGCACCATTTTGACATTCGCAAGCACCTGCTCAACTTTGACGATGTGCTGAACCAGCAGCGCACGCGCATCTACGAACAGCGCTCCCGCATCTTGGCCGGCGCAGGGCTGCGCGACCGCACCCTGGATATGCTGGGCGGCGAGTTTGACGACCTGGTGTCAACGCACCTGGAATCCCGGCATTCCGATGACTGGCCCGCGGAGGCTTTCCTGGCCGCCCTGCGTCAAATCGGCCCGCCGCCGCCGGAACTGGACACGGCGGAAAAGATCCTCGCCCACCGCCGGGAACAGGTTGCCGACCTCCTGCGCCAACACGCCGCCACCCTCTACGAAGCCAAAGCCCGCGCCCTGGGCCACGATGATATGGACACGCTGGTGCGCCTGCTGTCGCTCAAATCCATTGACACCCACTGGGTGAACCACCTCACCCATATGGAGAACCTCCGCACCAGCGTTGGCCTGCAAGCGGTGGGCCAGCGCGACCCCCTGACGGTCTATCGCGCCGAAGGGCAGCGCGCCTTTGCCGAACTCGACCGCCAGATGCGGCGCGACGTTACCTATACCCTGTTTCATGTGACGCTGGCGCCGGCCGCCCCGCCCCCGGCAAGCCCCCCTGCTGTCCCGCCGGCCCCGGCGGCGGAGATGGCAGCCAACCGCAACGCCGGCCCCACGGCTGACGACGGCGGTGGCATTACGGCCGGCGCCGGGGGCGGCAACCTGCCCGGCGGTCGGCGCGGCGCGCGGGCTCCGGTCAGCCCGATGGCGGCGGTGGCCCCCGGCGGCGGACGCGGGGCCACGGCGGTGGCGGCGCGCGGCGGACGCCACAAAATTGGCCGCAACGCCAAATGCCCCTGCGGCAGCGGGCGCAAGTACAAGCGCTGCTGCGGCGCCAACGCCTGACGCCGTGTTGACCGCTACGACGAAGGCAGCGGCGCCAGGCCGCGCTGCCGCCGGCGTCCGCTGCCGCTACTGGCCGCGGCGGAACAGCCGGCGCACGATGGTCAGCGGCTGGGATGGCGCTGGCGTCGGTTCCATAGCGATGGGCCGGTTGCGCCCGGAAACCCAGCCCTCCGGGTCGCGCTCAAAAGCGATGCGACAGCCGGGGGCGCAGAAGTAGTAGGTTTGGCCTTCGTACTCGCTGCGGCCGCCGTTGGGGTTGGCGGTGTCCACCTGCATCAGGCAGATGGGGTCGGTAGCCGTTGCCATGGTGAGCGCTCCTTTGCCTCGCCGCTGCTGACGGCCGCAGTAATCGCCGGATTATCCGGCCCCATAGCAGCGTTTTTATGAACCAGTCTGACCGTAGCCGATTGTATCAGAAATTGCCCGGACGTTGGCCCGGCTGCGCCGTCCGGCGCTCATCCCGGCGCAAGGCAGTCGCAAGGACGGCGGCAGATTGACCAGGCCGGCTAACGAATCTACAATATCAGTGTCAACCGCAACGCTCCGCAGAAAACCGAGGGAGACAAAATGCCCAGCGCCGACACGCGCTCTGCGCGCCAAACCCTGGAATGCGTCAACCGGCTTGCCGAACTGGCGCAGCAGGCCGACAACCCGGAAGGACAGGACTGGTACTCGTCCGGGGCCGTAATCTGGCTCAACCACCTGCCTTATGCGGAACTGGCCGGCGCGGTTGCCGACCACTTCGGGCCGGGGTTCACGCCCTTCCTGGTTGCCGCCACCGATGACATCATTATGCTTAAGCCCATTCCGGCGCACGACGCCACGCAAGGCGTTGACCTCAACGAGGAGGACATCGCAACCCTGCTGGCGGAAATCGCATGACCCGTGCCAGCCCCGCTTTGCGGATGGTTCTGGATTCCAGCGTGGCGATTTTTGAGGTTCTTAAACCTAACCGCTTGTGCTACGAGTGGGAGCGCGGCGCTTTCATACCCCTGATTAGCGCTCGTACTGCCCGGGAGCTGAACCGCAAATTGACCGACTTGGCGCCAAAAGCGGCGATAGCGGACGGGCAACGCGTCGCTTTGGAAGGCCGCTACTTGGCGCACTGCGAAAGGGTCGTCATTCCGGATCCACCGCCGCTCGTTCCCAAAGATACGCCGCCTGAGGATGTTCCGTTCGTTGAACTGGCCATAGCGGCGTCGGCGGATGCGCTGGTGTCCAAAGATGGCGGGCTATTGCGCCTCAATAAGCTTGTCGTCGGCAAACACGGGCTTATCATACCCGTGCTGAACTACCAGGGCGCAGTGCAAAAGTGTTCCGGCGCCGGCTGATTCAGCGCCGCAAAGCCGGGCGTCGGCGCCGGCATCTGTCGCTATCATAGACAACAGGCCGAAACAACAGGTTCCAAACTTCGGGGGGGACGATATGAGCGGTATCAGAGACCGGGTGGCCGTAGTCGGCATGGGCTGCACGCGCTTCGGCGAGCGCTGGGACGCTTCGGCTACCGATTTGATGGTAGAGGCCGCCTACGAAGCCTATGCGGACGCCGGGCTGGCGGCCGACGACATCCAGGCGGCGTGGCTGGGCACCGTGGGCAGCTTCCGCACCGGCCAGCCCCTGGCGGAGGCGCTGAAGCTGGACTACATCCCCATCACCCGCGTGGAGAATGCCTGCGCCACCGCCACCGATGCCTTTCGCAACGCCTGCTACGCCGTGGCCGCCGGCGTCTATGACATCGCCCTGGCTATGGGCGTGGAGAAGCTGAAGGACAGCGGCTTTTCCGGCCTGGCCATCGCCGCCGGGCCGGGTTCCGATGTGGAGCCGCCCACGCCGCCGCCGGCGCAGTTCGCCATGGCCGCCACCCGCTACTTCCACCACTACGACATTGACTACGACGACGGCAAGCGCACCCTGGCGCAGATTGCGTCCAAGAATCACCACAACGGCGCCCTGAACGCCAAAGCCCACTTCCAGCGGGAGGTTAGCGAGGAACAGGTCATCAACGCCCCGATGATTGCCTGGCCCCTGGGTCTGTATGACTGCTGCGGGGTCAGCGACGGGGCGGCGGCGGCCATCATCACCACGCCGGAGATTGCCCGCACGCTGCGCCACGACTACATCCTGGTCAAGGGGCTGGGGCTGGCGGTGGGCGCTTTCGGCGTACTGCGGAACGACTGGGATTTTACCTACTTCCCGGAAACCGTCCGCGCCAGCCGCGCCGCATACGATGAAGCCGGCATCGCCAACCCCCGCGCCGAAATTGACCTGGCGATGGTACACGACTGCTTCACCATCACCGAGCTGATTATTATGGAGGACTTGGGCTTCAGCCCGCGCGGGCAGGCCAGCGCCGATGTCGCCAACGGGGCCTTCGGGCTGGAAGGCGACCTGCCGGTGAACACCGACGGCGGGTTGAAGTGTTTCGGGCATCCCATTGGCGCCAGCGGTATTCGTATGATTTACGAAGTCTATAAGCAGATGCAGGGCAAGGCCGGCGGGCGGCAGCTGCAAAAAGCCGACCTGGGCCTTACCCACAACCTGGGCGGGCGGCCCGGTTCCTTTACCTGCTCCGTGGCGCTGTTCGGGCGGCCCGATTGATTGGCGGCCCGATGACCGCCGCTGCCACTGCCGCTGCCACTGCCGCTGCCACTGCCGCTGCCACTGCCACTGCCGCTGCTGCTGCTGCCGCCGACGGGGTTGAGCGCTACGAGTTCGTGGCGGGGGCCGAGCCCCGGCCGGCGCGGCTGGACGCCTGGCTGGCCGGGCAGCCCCGGCTGGCGGCGGCCGGCCTGTCCCGCAGCCGGTTGCAGGCGCTGGCGGCCGGGGGGCTGATCAGCGTCAATGGCGCGGCGGCGCGGCCGGCGCAGCGGGTAAGGGATGGCGACGTGGTCATCGTCAGAGCGCCGCCGCCGGTGTCCCCGGCCGATTTGAGGCCGCAGAACCTGCCGCTGTCCATCGTCTATGAGGATAGCGATGTGGCGGTAGTGGACAAGCCGGCCGGCTTGCCGGCGCATCCCGGCCCCGGCCATCCCGACGGCACGCTGGTGAATGCGCTGCTGGCGCGCTGCCCCGACATCAAGGGCGTAGGCGGCGAACTGCGCCCCGGCATCGTCCATCGCCTGGACCGGGATACCTCCGGCCTGCTGGTGGTCGCCAAGAACCAGAAAGCGCACCAGCAGCTGGCCGAGCAGCTCAAGAACCGGACGATGCTCAAGGAATACCTGACGGTGGCAGTGGGCCGGGTCGACCCGGCGTCGGGTATCATTGACGCCCCCATTGCCCGCGACCCGCGCCGCCGGCAGCGTATGGCGGTTGCCGCCGGCGGCCGCCCGGCGCGCACGCATTACGATACCCTGGAACGGCGGGCGAACTACACGCTGCTACAGGCGCGGCTGGAAACGGGGCGCACCCACCAGATCCGGACGCACCTGGCTTACCTGGGGTATCCGGTTTGGGGCGATGCAGTCTATGGACGAGTCAGCGGCGGCGAAGGCCCGGGGCGGCAGTTTCTGCACGCCGCGCGGCTGGGGTTTTATCATCCGGCGACGGGAGAATGGTCGGAGCATCGGGCACCGCTGCCGGCGGAGCTGGCGGCGGCCTGGGCGGCGCTGGGGCCGTGAACGGGGTTGGCCCGCCGGCGCCGCTATGCCCTATGAGGCCGGAGCGGGCGGGATGGCGCCAGAGAGTCGCGCCCGGTCGGTCAACCTTGCTCCGGCCCGGAGAGTTCAATCCACAGCCGGTACACCCGCCGGCGGGGCAAGCCGGCGGCGGCGGCAACCTCGGCGACGGCGTCGCGGGCGCGCATCCCGGCGTCCCGGCGCTGGGCCAGGGCGCTGCGGGCGGCCGCAACGGCCAGGTACGGCTCCGGGGCAGAGGCCGGCGGCGGGGTTGCCGCTGCCGCCCCGGATGGCGGGCCGACAACGATGGTGAACTCCCCGCGCGGCTCCGTGAAATGCTCAACCGCATCCGCCGCCGCGCCGCGCCAGACTTCCTCGTGCCATTTGGTCAGCTCCCGGCATACCGCCAGGGGCGGGTTGCCCAGGGCGGCGGCAAGATCTGACAGGGTGGCGCGCAGGCGATGGGGTGCTTCAAAAATCACCAGCGTCTGCCCGCTTTCGCCAGCATCGGACAGGGCAGCGATGCGCTCCGTCCGGCGGCGGGGCAGGAAGCCCAGAAATACGAAGCGGTCGGCGGGAAATCCGGCCACAGCCAGCGCCGCGGTGACCGCCGAGACGCCCGGAACGCTGACCACATCGTAGCCGGCGGCGGCCACGGCGGCGACCAGGCCGGCGCCGGGGTCACTGACGGCCGGCGCGCCGGCGTCGCAGACCAGCGCCACATCATCGCCGCCGGCCAGGGCGGACAGCAACTCCGGCAGGCGGCGCGGCCAGTTGTGCTCGTGGCAGCTGACCAGACGGGGATGCGCGCCCAGATGCGCCAGCAGACGCCGGGCTACGCGGGTATCCTCGGCCGCCACCACCGGCGCCGAGGCGAGGATGCGCGCCGCCCGGGCCGTGATGTCCTCCAGGTTGCCGATGGGCGTGGCGATTACATAAAGACTGCCCATAGAGAATGAGAAACGCCAGCCGATGCGGAGTGCCAATGCTCCGCAGATAGCGTTCCGTTTCAGGTGGCTTGATTTGATCCGCCATTCCGGCTTTCGCCGGAGTAACAGGTTTATGGGCAAAGCCATCTACTGAATCGAAGGTCATCGACTCGTCCGCGCGCGTCAATTGCGCCGCCGTCATAGTTTCTCCCATTCCAGGCGTTGCGCTGCCTGCCAGCGTCGACAGAGTACCGAAAGCCACTTGTCGAAGCGGTCGCCAAGGCTCGCCAGTTCAGCTCCCCATGACACATTGCGTCCATACACCATAGACATCATGTGTCCGTCAAGCCGCACCACCCCGAGCAACCGAAAATTCTTTGTCGCCAGAACCTGCTTCATTGATGCGATCACGCGCTCGTGTGAGCTGCCGCCGTTAGCGGTGTACGTAGACATCTGTATCAGGACACCTCCCTGTAGTTTGTCCATCGCGTCCACAGCCAGCTGTGCGTCTTTGGGATAGACATTCTCCCAACTACCATTGTCAACGTTCTTGTGGCCGCACTTGTACGGATCGAACGAAACCAGCGTCAGAGATTCGCCCTCCAGTCCCGCGTCAGTGGGTCTCGGCAACTTATTTTTGAATCTTTCCTGCCACTTGCGGCAAAACAGCTCGGTCCCCTTGCACTTTTTCGAATTCTCAACGCGCTGGCGCCAACGTTCTATCTCTTGGCAGGTGGCCCGATCTATCTCGCACAGTAGCATCGAGAAATCGCCTTTCCAGACCTGCTCCACAAAGGCCGCGCTGTTCGGGTAGCCTGTGCGCGGCGGACAATGCCCGGACGTGAGCTGATGCCACGCCCGCCCGTAGGCTACCGCCGAATCTCCGAGGTTCGGCAGGCGGCTTTCTGCCAGGTCGAAAAGGTAATCTTTGCCCAGACCGGGTTTGCCAGTTTTCTCCGTAGCCAGCGGCGCCATCGCGTGAGCGTCAATGTAATTCAGGCCGGCCGCGTGCTTGTTGGCGGTGACCAGCAGCTCGCAGAGCGTCCAGTGCTGCATCAGGTGGCCGGCGTTGCCCTTGTAAGTAGGCATTTTTATCCTCCAATTTTGCGAATGCCGCCGGCGTGTGCCGGCTTGGGCGCGAATGTACGCCTGGTGTAACCGTCATCAGGGTCGGGCAGCCAGATTGCTACTTCAGCCGTAGGCAAGCCGGTCTGTACCAGTTCCTGATACAGGGCGTCCAGCGCGCTGTTGTCCTGGCTGTGTCCCGGAATAGCGCCATCAGCCAGAGCCTCGTTGACAGCGTCGGCAATCATTTCCAGCGCATCGCAGGGGGTGCTGCCGGCACTGATCAAATCCAGCGCCGGGCAGAAAACCGCCCACGGGTAGCCGGGGCTGGAACCGCTGGTATCTTTGACCAGGCGAATTTCGTAGCGTTGCCGGCCCCTGATGGCAACATCGTGCGCGTCGACCACCAGCTGGATCCCGCGCTGGCGGCAACCATGCTCGGCTGCCGCCCACTCGAAGGCCACCGGGGCATCCGCGCGCGTCAATTGCGCCGCCATCATAGTTTCGTCCAATCCAAGCCTAAAGGCTTTACTTGCCGATTGGGCCAGAATACCTCAATCCACTTATCGAAGCGGTCGCCAAGGTCAGCCAGTTCAGCCGCCCACGATGATACTTTGCGTCCATACACCATAGACATCATGTGTCCGTTAAGCCGCACCACCGCAAGCAACCGGAAACCATTTTCCGCCAGAACCTGGTGCGTTGATAAAATCACAGCCTCATGCGGGTTGTTCATGGCACTGTACGTTGACAGTTGTATCAAGATGCCACCATCCAGAGCAGGCATATCGCGCATCACTTTCTCTATATCTTCGATATAGATATTCCCGGAATCTTTTTTCGTAGCATTCTTGTGACTGCTACAGATATATGGATCGAACAAAACCAGCGTCAGTGCCCCACCCTCCAGTCCCACGTCGGTGGGACGCCGCAGGGCGCACTTAAACCTGTGCCGCCAGTCGCCGCAAAACAGCTTGGCCCTCTTGCACCTTGCCAGTTTATCAACGCACTGAAGCCAAGGTTTTATCTCATCGATGGTCGGCTCATCTATCTCGCACAGCGACATCGAGAAATTGCCTTTCCAGACCTGCTTCACAAAAGCCGCGCTGTTCGGGTAGCCTTCGACTTCGTACGGCGCCAGTTGGTGCCATGCCAGGTCGTAGGCCGTCTCGCCGCATTTCGGCCAGCAGTTTTTGACATCGTTGAAGTGGGCATCTTTTTTGTCCTGCCTCTCCGTAGCCAGCGGCGCCATCGCGTAAGCGTCAATGTAATTCAAGCTGGTCACGCCCTTGCGGGCGGCGACTTCCAGCATCTCGCAGAGCGTCCAGTGCTGCATCAGGTGGCCGGCGTTGCCTTTGTAAGTGGGCTTATTCATCATTCATCCTCCAATTGCGCGAATCCGCCGGCGTGCGCCGGCTTCGGCGCGAATGTACGCCACCGCCGGAACGTGCTGTGGGCGAGCGCCAGTTGGCACCCGGCTGCGTCGCCGCATCATATCATAAAATTCATCTCCGCAACAATACGCTCCCCCAGCTCCCGGTCGCCGGCGATGCTTACGGAGCCGCCGGCCAGCGCCACATCGGCCGGCCACCGCCCCGTGCCCAGGGCGTTGAATGCTGTCAGGTCCATCGCCAAGCGCACGGTGGGCGACGCGGGCGCAGCGTCCATCCGGTAGGCCCGCCCGCCATCCATATTGAGGGCGATGACGCCGCCCACCGCGCCGGCGATGTCAAAGACAACCGTAGCGCCATCGGCGGGCTTGACCTTGCGGCCCACCACGAAAGGCATCGCCATGGCGGTGCGCCCGTAGGCGTGCCGGGCCACGGGGCCGTCCAGGTGGCCGGGAATGCCCAGGGCGCGGCGGATGTCCTGCTCGTGAACCCAGGCGTCGTAGATGCGAATCGCCAGCAGGTCGGTGTAGGGGCCGCGCCCCAGGGGGTTGTCGGTTTCGGCGGCGAAATCGGCTGCGGTCATTGCCCGCAGGACGGACCGGCGTTCTGCCGTAATGGCGCGGAACTCGGCCAGCACCTGCGCGCCGCTGAACTGCCGGCGGTAGTCCACCAGCGCTTCGTTGCTGCGCCCCACGTCGTTGCGGACGTGGGAAGTGTCCGCCGGTTCGTGTGCCGGCGCCGGGCGGCCCAGCAGCCGGCACTCGCTGCCCACCAGATGGGAGATTTGGTCCTGCACCGACCAGCCGGGGCATTCGGTGGGGGCGGCCCACTGCGCGGGGGTGAAATCGTCGCACAGGGCGGAAACGGACTGCCAGACGGTTTCCATCAGATCAACAATTTGCTGCGACATTTTGCGTACTCCATAAGGTGGCCAGTAATGGATAGCCGGGGGCTAGATAGTCAGCTGCGTACCCAGCGGCATTCCGGCAGATGCCCGCGATACCCGCCGTCGGGGCAGGTGCAGGGCCAGTCCGGCCGTTGCCGGTAGCCCAGGGATTCCAGCCAGCCGTTGAAGCCGGGATAGAAGCCTTCGCCGTCATCAATGGCGCGGTAGCCGGCGTGCAGGGCGGCCAGGATTTCGTCGTGGGCGGGAACGGCGGCCGGCGTTCCCGTCGTTTCGCCGGTACTAGCGGCAGCGGGGTTGGCGGCGACAGGGGTAGTAGCGGCAACGGTCATCATTCCGGCTCCGGCAGCAGGGCGACTACATCCTGGGCGAATACCATATCCTCGACGCCCGCCTGCGCCGGGTCGTCGGGATGGGACAGGTAGCGGACGAACAGCCAGACGCCGTCTTTGGGGTTGGACACCACTTCGGCGGTGGCGGCGTTATGCAGCCCCACTCGCTGGCCCGGCTCAAGTTCAATCAGATTTACGATGTCCGCCATTGCTATTTTTTCCTTTCCTGTTGCCGGCGGCGTTACGCCGGGTCGTGCGGGGGAATATGCTCCAGCAGCTCCGCAACGGCGGCGGATATTTGACGATACAGCAGCTGGCGGTCGCCCAGTGGGGGCTGCTCATCGGCATAGCGGCCGCTGCCGGCGTAGGAAGTAAGGGCTTGCCATTCCCGGCCCGGAACCCGGAAATCAGTCCCCATCACTTCCTGTGCCCGGTCGGCCAGTATCCGCAGGTTGTGGCCGTCGCGGCCGCCGGTAGGATACCTTTCGCCCCGGCTGGCGATCAGCGCTTTGTAAGCGTGTTCCAGGCACTGCTGTGCCATATATCCTACGCCCTTCTCGGACGATTTGGGGCTGCTCACCAAAGCATAGAGATCGTTGACCGCATCCCGAGCGTCTTTCGCCCTGGCGTCAACATCAGACCAGTTGACGGTGTCCTCCTCAAAGCCGGGGCTGTATCCGGCGGATTCCTCGTGTATCACGGGCGTGCCTTCCCGGGCAATGTTGTTGGCTACCGTATTTTTGCGGACGCGTTCATCCAGGAACTTGGCGACGGTCAGGAAGGCCACATGGGCCGAAGGCGCTTCGGGATGGCCGGCGGCGGCCTGCTCGGCAATGCGGTCATAGGCATCCCGGTCATCCTCGGCGACCGCCTCGGCGGTGATGATGGCGATGTCAATGTCCGAGTCCGGGCGGTGCGTGCCGCGGGCGCGCGAACCGAACAGAACGGCCTGCAAGGGCTGCGTCTGTTCGTACACCGCCTGCGCTACGGCTACGGCGTCGGGGTCAGGCCGACCGGGGGATGTTCTGAAAGTCGTCATCAGAATCAGAAAAAGAAAGTCAGGTTTTTGGCGAGCAGCACATTCTGGTCCAGGAAAACCTGCCGGGAGGCAATGCGCCACTGCCCGTCAACCCGCCGCAGGGTATCCTCGCGCCGCCCTACCAGTAGATCCGTTTCCGTCTCTACCCGATTGCGGTAGATGATGAACCGGCAGCGCAGCGATACCTTTTCGGCATCCGGGCCGGCCGGCGCAGCGTCCAGGATTTCCACATTAGTTACCAGATGGGCCAGCCGGGACAGCGGTTCCTCGGCCCAGTGGACGCCGGTCTGGATTTGCCGGACGCGCTGGGTCAGCGTTTCCTTGCCCTCGTCGAACCAGTTGATGTCCTGGCCCTGGCGGGTGAACTCCCGTTCCAGCTCGCCGAATTTGACATTGCGGCGCATCGGCACCCAGTAGCGGATGTCGTCGGCCAGCAGCGCCAGCCAGTCGTCATACCGGCGGTCGTCCAGCAGGTTGGCCTCGTGGTACAGGAACGCTTCCACATCCTGCCGCAGCAGGAGGCGGGCCAGGGCGTTGTCATTGGTGGTTGCGGCCATACGCTATGCCCCCCGGCGTGGCGAGCCGGCGGCTCCGTTGCCGTTGCGCTGGCGCCAGCCGGCCAGTTCGTCCCAGTCGCGGGCGGCCATAAAGTCGGCCCAGCGGCTGTAAAAGGCGCGCTGGTTCTGTTCGCCGGCGCGGGCTTTGGTTACATCCAGCACCGTTCCGGGGATGCGGAGGCCGCCGTCCGCAAAGTCGGTTACGGCGTAGCCTAGGCCCATCTGGTAGTTGTAATGGTGGCGGCGGGCCATGGCGCCCCGGCTGGCGGCATGGGCGTAGTTCCAGTTTTCCATATCATCCTGTTCGGTCAGCCCGCTGGGGCCGGAGTAGCGGATGTAGTACTGGCGCAGGAACTCTTTCACTTCCGGCGGCGCGGAGCTGTCCACCAGGAACCAGCGCCAGACTTCCGTCCGGTCGGGGCCGCGGGGGTGCCAGACGGCGATGCTGCGGGGCTGGCGCGGCAGGTAGGACATATTGGGAAAGATGGTGCCGGGGCCGCCCAGAATGCGCCACAGCTGTCCCTTTCGTTCCTTGCGCGCGATTTCCGAGCGGTAGAAATAGTCGGCGATCGCCGGGTCGTTCTGATAGGACGGCGCCGGCTGGGCGTCCTCCGGGCGGAGGAAGACGATAGCGCCATGCCCCCGTTCCGGGAAAGAGATGTCCAGCGCCCGCGCGCCGTTCCTTTCGTTGGTATCCCGGCGGCCACTCCCGGAGGGGCCGATGCCCACCAGGTCCACGGAGCGGTGGCTGATGTTGTGGTAGCGGTCGCCGATGAAGTTTTCGGCGGGGAACTTCCAGTTGCTGGGCACCAGCCACTTCTCAATGCCGCCGATGACTTCAGTGCCGCCCTCGGCGCCGTCCCAGCCGTCAAAGAGGATGTCCAGGTAGGTGCGGTAGTCACCGATGTATTCCAGAAAGTCGGGGGCGTCAGCGTCCCAGGTGGCCCAGATGCCGCCCTTGTAGTTCGTCATTTTGGGGACGCGAATGAGGCTCCACTGCGATTTGTCCAGTTCCTCGTGGTAGGCGTCCTTGTAGAAAGGCACGCCCACCAGCGCGCCGTCGGTGGCGAAACTCCAGCCGTGGTACGGGCAGGTAAAGATGGGCGTATTGCCCTCATCGTAGCGGCAGACTTTCATCCCCCGGTGCATACAGGAGTTGAGGAATACGTGCAGTTCGCCGGCCCGGTCGCGGCAGAGGATGACGGATTCCTCGCCCATTGAGGAGATGAAAAAGTCGCCGGGCTTGGTCACCTGGCTTTCGTGGCCCACGAACAGCCAGGCGCGGGTAAAGATGCGCTCCTGCTCCTCGGCGTAGATGTCGGAGTTGACGAAAATCTCCCGGCTGACCATCCCCCGGTCGCGGTCAACCAGGTCGCTGTAAGCGCTGGGCTGGAAAGTGACACTCATAATCATACCTCTCCGGGTAATGCTGCTCCGGGTTGTGCTGCTCCGGGCGATTGCTGGCCCCGCCGTCATAGTACCACAATGCGGATGTGCCGGACGGCGTCAGTCATCGCTATCGCCATTGCCTTCCCGCCCGGTAGTCCAGGTCAACAGCACTTCCCGGGGCCGCCACAGCCAGCGGGGCCGCAGCTCCCCCGGCTCGTTGCGGGTAAAGAGGCGGTCGAAATTGTCCGCTATCGCCTGCCGCGTCCGGGCGTCGTCCCGTTCCAGCCGCCCCATTGCGAGGTCGATGGCCTGCTCGGCGGCTTCCGCCGGGGGCAGGCTGCCGTCAATGCGCGGCGCCCACCAGGGCGGGGCCGTCATAGGGCGGATTTCCGGCAGCAGGCCCATATCCCACAAGACCGGCGCCAGTTCCGGCAGCCCCGGCCAGGGCGGCAGCGCTTCCCCCAGCGCGATGCGCCGCAGTTCCGCGTCAAAATCGCCCGGCGCCGGATGCCAGAGGGTTATCATCACCCGCCGGGACGCCGCTGCGCGCAACTTGGCCACGAAAGGAACGATGTCCCGCACGAAGTAGGTGACATCGGCCACAAAGAGCGTATCGCCGGCGGCGTCCGCGTCCGGCCATCGCCCCGCCAACGCCCGGGCGTTGGCGATGCCCAGTTCGTCGCGGGTAGCCACGAACCGGGCGCGCATAGCCGGCGACGGTTCCACCAGCAGAACCTCTTTGACCCGGCCGGCGACGGCCAGCGATACCCGACCGGCGCCGCCGCCCACATCAACCATCCGGTCATCGGGGCGCAGATAGCCGGCAAGCTCCCCCAGGTTGCCCGGCAGGGGCTGGGTCGGGTCAAAGCGGAACAGATCCGCCCAGTCCGCCCAGTGGTCGCCGGGGCGGCTGTGGTCGGCGAAGCGCTGCGCCTGCAAAGCGGCGTCATAGACGGCGGCGTAACGGTCGGCGGCGTTCATCGTCATTATTCCTCATTATTCCTCATTCCTCCCCAATCTGCCGGGCCGGCTGCCGGGCGGCGGTCAGGGCGTCAGGATGACTTTGCCGCGGGTGCCCCGGTTGGACAGGTGCCGGTGGGCTTCGCCGGCCCGGGACATAGGCAGAACCCGGTCGACGATGAGCTTGAGGCGTCCGTCCTGAATCATTGGCGCCAGTTCGTCCATCGCCCCCTGGTGGTCCAGGGAACCGATGGGGGAACGGCCCATACTGAAGCCGATGACCGTGCGGTTCAGGGTGGTAATGTCGGCCGCCGCCAGGTTGGCCGGGCGTCCGCTGGCGTTGCCGTAGCTCACCAGCCGTCCGTAGGATGCCACGCAGCGCACCGACTTTTCCAGGGTTTCGCCGCCCACGCATTCCAGGACGAGGGCAACGCCGCGCCCGTCGGTAAGCGACTTCACTTCGTCCTCAAAGTCAACTTCGGTGTAGTTGATGGCGACATCCGCCCCCAGGGAACGGCACAGGTCCAGCTTGTCGGCGGCCGAGGCCGTGGCGATGACCCGCGCGCCCCACTCTTTAGCCAGCTGGATGGCCACGGTGCCAACGCCCGAGGCGCCGGCCTGGATGAGCACGGTGTCGCCGGGCTGCATGGCGCCGCGGGTTTTGAGCAGGTGGTAGGAAGTGAGAAAGGTGATGGGCATCCCGCCGGCGTGCACCGGGTCGATGGCGTCCGGGCAGGGAAAGACGAAGTTGGCGTTGACGGCCACATATTCCGCCTGCCCCTGGGGGCCCATGGCCATCACCCTTTGCCCTACGGACAGCCGGCCGTCGTTCACATTGGAGCCGAGGGCGGCAATGACGCCGGCCGCTTCCAGCCCCAGGGTGGCCGGCAGATCCGGGCCGGGGTAGTTGCCCTGGCGGCGCATAATGTCGGCGTAGTTGACGCCGGCGGCGTCCACCTTGATGACCACCTGGTGGGGGCTGGCCACGGGTTCCGGGACGTCTCGCCATTGCAGGACATCAACGCCGCCGTATTCCTCAATTCGTAGCGCTTTCATTAGGGGTGAAACTCCTCTCCGGGGGGCATTTGCCGGGATCCGGGTTAGCCGTCGGCCATCCAGCTCCAAATTTCCGGGGCCAGCCGCAATTCATCCGGCAGCAGGTCGCTGAGCAGCGTCAAGAAAATGCCAACATAATGCAGCTCGCGGCGGAAATCGTTTTCCGGCAAGCTGGGTTTGTGTTGTTGATTATGGAGCCGGGCCAAATTGCGCCAGTGTCGGTATGATTGCCGGCAACGGATTGAGCGCGCCTGCTCCCGGCTTCGGTCAGGCGCGACTCCGCAATGCGGCAATACAGCGACGCCGACAGGTTGATCACGGTCACGGTCGTTCCAGCATTCTCATGGTGATTTCAGTGAATTCCAGGGCAGCTTGCCAGTCCTCGTCATCATACTGGATGCGGCCGGTGCGGCAGTCCTGTTCAAAGGCCATGGCGCTCCAGTAGCCGGCTTCTATGGAAGTATCCTCCCTGGCTTTGGCGATGCGCCGGGCGGCTGCCCACAGGTCGCCGGCATCGGGATCCAGTTCCCGAATGCGCTGCTGCAACGCGGCCAGCAGCGCCCGGGGCGCGCCGGCCGGGTCATCAATGCGCGCCTGGCGGGCCTTGCCCAGCAGGACGCCGGTGGGAGTCCACGCCGCGTTTGGGGTCGTGGTCGCCTTGCCGTCCATCATTGCTTTTATTCCCCTCTGTCCTGCTCCCGGCGCCTTTACGCCATTATCCGCATCTGCCGGCCGGCCGCCGGAGCGAGGGGCCGGCCGGCAGATGCGGGGAGCGCGGCGCGGCCAGCCGCCGGGGCTATGGGGCCGGGGCGGTTTCCTCAGGGCAGAAGGGGAGGCCGGTGAGGTTGACGTCGGAGGCGGTAGGGGGGAACCTTTGCCAGCCGGGGGGCAGGCAGCCGGTCAGGTTGTTGTCGGAGATGCGCACGGCGAACAGTCCGGTCAGCTGCCCCAGCTCCGGCGGCACCGGCCCGGTCAGGTCGTTGGCCTGAAGTTGGAGCGCAAGCAGCCCGGTCAGCCGTCCCAGCTCGGCCGGTATTTCGCCTTGCAGCCGGTTGTTGTCCAGGGACAACAGCACCAGTGAGGTCAGGTTGCCCAGCTCCGGGGGTATGGGGCCGTCGAGCCGGTTTTGGGACAATTGCAGCTGTATCAGACTGGACAGGTTGCTCAATTCACGCGGTATGTTGCCCTCCAGCCGATTGTCGCGCAGGTCAAGCTGGGTCAATGAGTCCATATTGCCCAGTTCAGGGGGTATGGAGCCTTCCAGGTGGTTGTCGTACAGGTGCAGTTCCGACAGATTGGCGAGGTTGCCCAATTCCGGGGGGATTTCCTCGTGCAGCAGGTTGTCGGCCAAGTGCATTGTTAGCAGGCTGGCGAGGTTGCCCAGTTCCGGGGGGATGCTCCCGTGGATTTCGTTGTTGAAGAGGAATAAATGTTGCAGGTTTTGCAGCCGGCCCAGCTCGGGCGGGATGCTGGAGTTGTCCTCGCCGATGTGGTTGTTGCTCAAGTACAGTTCTCTGAGTTGGGACAGGTTGCCCAGCTCGGAGGGAATGGCACCTTCCAGGTCGTTCTTGTGCAAGTCCAGGATTTCCAGCCTGGCGAGGTTGCCCAATTCCGGCGGGATGGTTCCGTACAGGGAGTTGTCGGGCAGGCCCAGGGTTTGCAGGGCGTCCAGCCGGCCCAGGGCGGGCGGCAGCGCTCCGGTCAGGCGGCGGTTGTCCAGATCCAGGGACACGACCCGGGGCGGCGTTCCCGCTACGGTTATGCCATCCCAGTCGGCGACCGGACGGGCGACCGACCAGTCCAGGCGGCGCGCGGCGTTGCCTTGCAGGGCGTCGCGGAGGCCCAGCAGCGTGCGGCAGTCGGACAGCAGGCCGGGGTTGCTGGCGGCGTCCGGCACGGCCATAGCGGTGTGGCAGCTGGCCGTATCAATGTCGTTGTAGCGCTGCCAGGCGCTCCAGGTCTGTTGGCCGGCGGCGTTGGTGGTACGGGTGGCGATGCCGTACTGGTAG
The DNA here is from genome assembly GCA_965203195.1 of Dehalococcoidia bacterium. GTDB lineage: Bacteria > Chloroflexota > Dehalococcoidia > Lucifugimonadales > UBA3495 > Bin87. Next base: position 879,013 of record OZ241860.1, read on the forward strand.
GCGCGGCCGGGGTGCAGGCCGGTGATTTCCAGGGTACGGGTATCGCCGGGTAGGTTCCGTCCGTGGATTTTGATGGTGTCCGTGTCGATGCCGAGCCGGTCCCAGTAGGTGTCCGGTTCGTCGGGGTCCAGTTTCTGGGCGGCATAAACCCACTGGAGTTCGGCGCCGGTCGCCGGCATCCAGTTGAGGGTGGCGGAGGCGCCGTCGGCACTGCGGGTTGCCGTGACGCTGGACGGCGCCTGGGCCTGGGCCGGCGGCGCGGCGTCCACAGCCCCGGCCCCGCCGCCGGCGGCCAGCGCCATGACGACGGCCAAGGCGGCCAGCGCCACGGCCAACCGGGCGGCGCGGCGGGGAAACGGCAGAAATGATCGGCTGACTCTGGCCAGCATAAGTTGTCCCTCCAGCGCTCAAAATGCCAAGCGCGATGTGATGTGGTTGTGGGTAGGAAAACGGGATGCAGGGGCTTCCCCGCCGGCGCAATGGACTATGGCGGCATTGCGCCGGCGGGGGGAAGGGCTCGGTTCCTTCGGGAACGGGGCCACCGCGAGGAGGGGTTACTGCGCCGGCGGGGTCTCCGCCGCGCAGAAGGGGAGGCTGGCGGCTGGAAAGTCGTGCAGGTCGGGTCTGATGCGTTGCCAGGCTGCGGGGAGGCAGCCGGTCAGGTTGTTGCCGGCGAGGCGCACGGTGAGCAGAGGGAGCTGCCCCAGTTCCGGCGGCACTGACCCGGTCAGGTCGTTGTCATAGATAAAGAGGGCGGTCAGCCGGGACATCTGCCCGAGTTCCGGCGGTATTTCCCCGGTCAGGCGGTTATCGTTCAGGTACAACAGGAACACGGTTGACAGGTTGCCCAGTTCGGGGGGTATGGCGCCGGCGAGGCGGTTGTCGTGCAGCAGCAATGAGGTCAACTGGGGCAAGTTGCCCAGTTGGGGGGGTATGGCGCCCCGCAGCCGGTTGTTGCCCAGGGCCATATGGCGCAGGGAGGACAGGCTGCCCAGTTCGGGTGGTATGGAGCCTTCGATGTGGTTGTCGAACAAGGACAGGGTCAAGAGGCTGGTGAGCCGGCCCAGTTCCGGGGGGATTGTCCCGTGCAGCAGGTTGTCGGACAGGATCAATGTTTCCAAGTTGGGGAGGTTGCCCAGTTCCGGCGGGATGTCCCCGTGGAGTTCGTTGTCGTCCAGTTGCAGGGACTCCAGGTTGCGCAACCGGCCCAGTTCCGGGGGGACGCCCATTCCATGGCCGCCGATGTGGTTATTGCTCAAGATCAGGTTTTGGAGCCGGGACAGGTTGCCCAGTTCCGGGGGAATGCCGCCTTCCAGGTCGTTTTTTTCCAGGTTCAGGAAAAGCAGGTTGGCGAGGCGGCCCAGTTCCGGGGGAATGGTTCCGGTCAGGGCGTTGTCGGGCAGGGAAATGGTTTGCAGGGCGTCGAGACGGCTCAGAGCCGGCGGGAGCACGCCAGTCAGCTGCCGGTTGTCCATACGCAGATAGATGACCCGGGGCGGCGTTTGGTCAACGGTGATGCCATCCCAGTCGGCTACGGCGCGGGCGGCCGACCAGTTCAGCCGAGGGGATATGTCGGCGCCTTGCAGGGCGTCGCGGAGGCCGAGGAGGGTGCGGCAGTCGGCCAGCAGGCCGGGGTTGCTGGCGGCGTCCGGCACGGCGCCGGAGCTGTAACAACTGGTCGTATCAATGTCGTTGTAGCGCTGCCAGGCGCTCCAGGTCTGCTGGCCGGCGGCGTTGGTGGTACGGGTGGCGATGCCGTACTGGTAGGCGCGGCCGGGGTGCAGGCCGGTGATTTCCAGGGTACGGGTATCGCCGGGCAGGTTCCGTCCGTGGATCCTGATGGTGTCCGTGTCGATGCCGAGCTGGCCCCAGTAGGTGTCCGGTTCGCCGGGGTCCAGTTTCTGGGCGGCATAAACCCACTGGAGTTCGGCGCCGGACGCCGGCGTCCAGTTGAGGGTGGCGGAGGCGCCGTCGGCGCTGCGGGTCGCCGTGACGCCGGACGGCGCCTGGGCCGGCGGCGCGGCGTCGACAGCCCCGGCCCCGCCGCCGACGGCCAGCGCCACGACGACGGCCAAGGCGGCCAGCGCCAGGAGCGACCACGCCAGCGGATGCGGGATCGGCAAAGGCGATTGTCGGATTTTCGCAAACATCAGCAACTCCTTGTTTTAGTAGTTTTGAGCGCCGGGCATTGCGGATTGCCCGGCTTTGTTTCCGACCGCTGCGAGGTGGCGCAAGCCGGCCGGGGCGCGGATTGTAGGAATAACCGGGCGCAATATCAAGCCAACCGCGCCGGCGCCAGTCCGCCGCCGGCCCCGGCGCGCCGGCGCGGCGCGACATGGGCGGCGGACGGAACGCGGGGGCGGCTTAACGGGCCACCGCTTCGGCGCGGGAACTGGCTTCCAAATGGCCCACGTGGTGGGTTTCGATGCAGCCGGCCAGGGAACTCTCCATCTGCAAGGTGCTATGGGAAATGCCATAGTCCTCGTGGATAATCCGCAGCAGCCGGGCGCGGATGGCGTCAAACCCGCTCCGGGCGGCAGGATGCTCCGAGTCAATCAGGACATGGGCGGTGAACACGTCGTAGCCGGAAGTGACCGTCCAGGCGTGGACGTCGTGAACCAGGGTTACGCCGGGCGTATCCTCGATGGCGTGGCAGAGGGCGTAGAGGTCAAGGTGGGCCGGGGTTTCGTCCAGCAGCACCTTGAACACGCGGAGGGTCAGGCGCCAGGAGCTGAGCAGCACCAGCACGCCGATGATGATGCTGGCGATGGGGTCGACAATGTCCCAGTTGAAGGCCCACACCAGCACGCCGGAGATGACCACGCCCACGGAGCCCAGCAGGTCGGCCATCACGTGCCAGAAAGCGCCCTCTACATTGAGGCTGTGGGAGGAGGCGCCGTGGAGTACCCAGGCGGCGACGATGTTGACCAGGAGGCCCACGGAGCCAACGATGAGCATCGGCAAGCCGTCGACATCGACGCCTTCGATGGTGAAGCGGTGGTAGGCTTCGAAAAAGATCCAGCCGGTAATCAGCCACAGGCTGAGGGCGTTGATCATAGCGGCCAGCACTTCGGTGCGATGGAATCCGAAGGTGCGCTCGATGGTGGCGGGGCGGTTGGAGAGCCAGTGGGCCAGCAGGGCCAGGGCGATGGCGCCGGCGTCGGTAAGCATATGGGCGGCGTCGGCCAGCAGGGCCAGGCTGCCGGAGAGGATGCCGCCCACCACTTCGGCAACCATATAGGAGCCGATCAGGGACAGGGAGATGATGAGGCTGCGGCGGCTGGCGTCCCGGAAGTCGTGGGAGTGGTCGTGATGGTCGTGGCCGGCGTGGTCATCGTGACCGTGGGCGGAGTGGTCGTGGCCGGCGTGGTCATCGTGACCGTGGGCGGAGTGGTCGTGGCCGGCGTGGTCATCGTGACCGTGGGCGGAGTGGTCGTGGCCGGCGTGGTCATCGTGACCGTGGGCGGAGTGGTCGTGGCCGGCGTGGTCATCGTGACCGTGGGCGGAGTGGTCATGGCCGGCGTGGTCATCGTGACCGTGCGCCGCATGGTCGTGGCCGGCATGGTCATCGTGACCGTGGGCGGAGTGGTCGTGGCCGGCGTGGTCATCGTGACCGTGGGCCGCGTGGTCGTGGCCGGCGTGGTCATCGTGACCGTGGGCGGCGTGGTCGTGGCCGGCATGGTCATCGTGACCATGCCCGGCATGGTCGTGGTGGTCATTGTGCCTGGAGGTCATAAGACACACCTCAATAAACAGGTTGCGCTGCGGGCGGGCATTGTACTACGGACAGACGGGCATCGCCAACACTTTTGATCCCGGCGGCAGCGTTTCCGGTTGGGTGGTTTAACTTTTCGGCATTCCGATGCCGGCGATGGCAGCTGGCATTATACCTGTGGATAACGCGGGCGCAATCGCTCGAATGTATCTTGCCGGGCGTGGGCTGGCGGAGACGAATTGCCATCCGTCCCCGCCAGCCTTTGCCTACGATGCGCCGTACGCCCGCCGTTACCCGCCGTTTTGCGCCCACAGGGCTTCCAGCACGGCGCCGGGGTTCATCGGCAGGCTTTCCAGCCGCGTCCCGGTGGCCCGGGCGATGGCGTTGCCGATGGCAGCCATGGGCGGCACCAGCGACACCTCGCCCACGCCCCGCACCCCCAGGGGGTGGCCGGGGTTGGGCACTTCCACGATGACCGTGTCAATCATCGGCAAGTCCAGGGCGGTGGGCATCCGGTAGTCCAGGAAAGACGAGTTGAGCATCTGGCCGGCGTCGTCAAAGCAGTATTCCTCGTTGAGCGCCCAGCCGATGCCCTGCACGGCGCCGCCCTGAATCTGGCCTTCCACATAGCCGGGATGAATGGCCTTGCCGCAGTCCTGCACGGCGGTAAAGCGCAGCAGGTCAACCTTGCCCGTTTCCGGGTCGACCTCCACGTCGGCGATATTGACGGCGAAAGCGTTGCCCACGCCGGGCGGGTTGGCGGTGGCCCGCCCCACGATGGGGCCGCCGGCGCCGTTGAGACGCCGCGCCAGCTGCTCAAAGGTCATCCGTAGGGCGTCGTCGGACTTGTGCGCCAGGGCACCGTCGGGCCGGTACTCCACATCCTCCACCGGAACATCCCAGATGCGGGCGGCGCGTTCCAGCATCTGGCGGCGCACGTCCTCGCCGGCCTGATAGACGGCGGTGCCCATTTTGAAGGTGACGCCGCTGCCGCCGGCGCCGCTGCTGTAGCCGATGCTGTCGGTGTCCACGATGGACGGCTTGATGCGCTCGGCGGGCAGGCCCAGCGCCTCGGCCAGGTGCATGGCCATGGCGGCGCGGGAACCGCCGATGTCGGGCGAACCCTCAATCAGGCTGACGGTGCCGTCGGGCATCACGCTGGCCACGGCGCTGGCCGGGCCGGTGCCGTTGAACCAGGCGCCGGCGGCGATGCCCCGTCCCGTCACCCGGCCGGGCGCCGAGGGCGCCGGCAGCGGAGCCGCCAGGTGCGGATGCTCCTGCGTAGCCTGCAAAATCTCCACCATTCCGATGCGCCGGAAAGTGGGGCCGCCAATCTGCCGGCTGCCCTCTTGAGAGGCGTTCCGCAGCCGGAACTCTACCGGGTCCAGGCCCAGCTTTTCGCACAGCTCGTCAATGGCCTGCTCCGCTGCGAAGGACGCCGCCGGCGAGCCGGGCGCGCGGTAGGCGGCCGCCTTGGGCACATTGGTGACCACATCGTAGCCTTCTACGAACCCGTTGGGCACGTCGTAGGGCGCGAACATTGTGCGGCAGCCGCTGGGAACGGGGGAGCCGGGAAAGGCGCCGGCTTCGTAAATCAGCGTGGCCTGCGCCGCCGTGAACTGGCCATCCCGCGTCCCGCCCACTTTCACCTTGATCTGGCAGCCGGAAGTGGGGCCGGTGCCGGTGAACACTTCGGCGCGGCTCATGGCGATTTTGACCGGGCGGCCGGTCTTGCGGGCCAGGGCGGCGGCGACGGGTTCCAGGTAGCAGCCGCCCTGCCCTTTGCCGCCGAACCCGCCGCCGATTTCCATCGGCACGATGTTCATCTGCCCCACCGACACGCCCAGGATGCGGCTGGCGTGGTCCCGCAGGGCAAAATGCCCCTGGCTGCTGGCCCAGATGGTGACGGTGTCGTCGTTGTTCCAGCGGGCGGTGGCCGAGTGGGGTTCAATATAGCCCTGATGCACCTGGCGGGTGTGGTATTCCCGTTCTACGATGGCGTCGGCTGCGGCGAAGCCCGCTTCCGGGTCGCCCAGGGTGAACTGGAAATGGTTGGAAACATTGGAGCCGTCGCCCGTTTCGCCTTCGGCCCAGCCGCCGGAACGCCGCGCCGGGCTGGACAGGGTGACCAGCCGCTCGTGGATGATGGGCGCGCCGGGGGCCATTGCGGCGGCGGCGGTCAGCGCCGGCGTCAGAACTTCGTAGTCAACGTCAATCAGCGCCAGCGCTTCCTCGGCCAGGTGGGGCGAATCGGCGGCGATGGCGGCGATGGCGTGGCCGCGGTAGAGGGCCTTTTCCCGCGCCATCACATTGCGGCTGTAAAAGCCGTAGTTGACGGTGGCGCCTTCCTCCTGGTCTTTGATTTCGGCGGACACGGCGGGGAAATCGGCGCTGGTGACCACGGCGTGTACGCCCGGCCGGGCCAAAGCGCGGCTGGCGTCAATGCCCCGGATGCGGGCGTGGGCGTGAGGGCTGCGCAGGATTTTGCCGTGCAGCATCCCCGGCAGATGGATGTCGGCGGCGTAACGGGCGCGGCCCATCACCTTGTCCGGCCCGTCGTGGCGCACCGGGCGGGTGCCGACTACGCGGTAGGTTTCATCGGGGTTGGAAAGAACGATGTTGGGCTGGTAATCGGGCATCAGCGGCCACCTCCCGTCAAAGTTGCCGGCCGGCGAAAGCTGCCGGCGGTGTCATCGGGCGCCAGGCGCAAAGCGACGGGGGCTAATTTACCACAATCCCCGCATCCCGCAATAAAGAAAGACACGGATGGGCGGGCAACCGCCGGCCGGCCCGGTCTGCCTCAAGGCGGCATCTCGTTCAGAGTCCACACGACGGCTCCGAATACGGCGAGGGTGCTCATAATTCGGAATGATGTATAGTTTGCGTTTTTATGCCTCGCTTTGGTTGGCATTCGGCTGATGCAATGGCCGTCTGCGCGCCGGCTTGCCTCTCCGTGGCTTGGCGGTTTTGCGGCTGCTGCGCCGCGCCGCCGTATGATAGTATCTAGCGCCAGTACAATGCCGGCCCCGCAACGCCGACGCCTGGGAGGTATCCAAATGACCACCGCCACGGCCAGCGCCACCGCGCCCTACCCCGCCCCCGAAATTGCTCCAGCCATTGCCGCCGCCATCGCCCGCGCTTTGGCCGCCGCCCGCGGCCGGCCCCAGCCGCGCCTGGACGGCGACAGCGCCGCTCAAAAATACGCCGGCATGGCCCAGGATTTCCGCGCCAAGGCTTGGGAACATCTGGACAAGGGCGACCTGGCCCAGGCATCCAACAAGGCGTGGGAGTTGGTGGTGGAAACCGTCAAGGCCATCAGCGCCCACCACGGCAGCATCATCCACACCCACCGGGGCATCTGGTCGGTGGTTAGCGAGCTGGCGCAGCTGGTTGGCGACGCCGGCGACACGCAGACCAGGGACTGGATTAGGATCTCTTTTATGGTGGCTCGTGGCCTGCATACCAACTTCTACGAGGATGAAGCGCCGGCGAATGATGTCCGAACCGGCCTGATGCAGTGCGAGGAACTCTCCCGGCGGCTTTACCAACTGTTCTGGCCCGAGGGAGGGCGCGCCGCCGTATGATAGTATCTAGCGCCGGCCCCGCAACGCCGGCGCCTGGAGGCATCAAAATGACCACCGCCACTGCCAACGCCACCGCGTCCTACCCCGCCCCGGACATCACCGCCGCCGTTGCCCGCGCTTTGGCCGCCGTCAATGACCGCCCCAGTCCGTTCCTGGACGCCTACCGCTCCGCTCAAAAATACGCCGGCATGGCCCAGGATTTCCGCGCCGGCGCCTGGGAGCACCTGGACAAAGGCGACCTGGCCCAGGCGTCCAACAAGGCGTGGGGCCTGGTGGCCGAGACCGTCAAAGCCATCAGCGCCCACTATGGCGGCATCATCCACTCCCACCGCGCCATTGCCGAAGTGATCGACGAACTGGCGCTGCTGGCCGAAAGCGCCGGCGATACGGAAACCCGGCGCTGGCTCAGGGCCATGTTTATGGTCGCCAGCAGACTCCATATCAACTTCTATGAAAACGAAACGCCGGCGAACCTGGTTCGCGAGGGCCTCCTCTTGTGCGAGGAACTTTCGGAAAGGCTTTACGAACTGTTCTGGCCCGAGGGAGGGCGCGCCGCCGTATGATAGTATCTAGCGCCGGCCCCGCAACGCCGGCGCCTGGAGGCATCCAAATGACCACCGCCACTGCCAACGCCACCGCGTTCTACCCTACCCTCGACCTGACCGCCGCCGTCGCCCGCGGCCTGGCCGCCGTCCGCGACCGGCCCGACCCCGAGTTTGACGCCGACTGCTCCCCGCAGAAGTACGCCGGCATGGCCCAGGAGTTCCGCGCCAGCGCCTGGGAACATCTGGACAAGGGCGACCTGGCCCAGGCGTCCAACAAAGCGTGGGGATTGGTGGCCGAAACGGTCAAGGCCATCAGCGCCTACCACGGCGGCATCATTCACACCCACCGCGCCGTCTGGCAGGTGGTTAGAGAGCTGGCGCGACTGGTGGGCGACGCCGGCGATCTGGAAACTCAGCGCTGGATTAACAACTCCTTCCGTGTCGCCCGCAGCCTGCACTTTAACTTCTACGAGGACAGGGACCAGGAGGATGAGGTCATTGCCGGGCTGATGCTCTGCGAGGAGCTTTCGCAGCGGCTTTACGAACTGTTCTGGCCCGAGGGAGGGCGCGCCGCCGTATGATAGTATCTAATGCCGGCCCCGCAACGCCGGCGCCTGGAGGCATCCAAATGACCACCGCCACCGCCCCCTACCCCGCCCCCGACACCACCGCCGCCGTTGCCCGCGGCCTGGACGCCGCCCGCGACCGCCCCCAGCCGCGCCTGGACGCCCGCCGCACCGCCCAAAAATACGCCGGCATGGCCCAGGAGTTCCGCACCAGCGCCTGGGAGCATCTGGACAAGGGCGACCTGGCCCAGGCATCCAACAAGGCGTGGGGCCTGGTGGCCGAAACCGTCAAGGCCATCAGCGCTCACCACGGCGGCTTCATCCACTCTCATCACGCCGTTGGCGAAGTGGTTAGAGAACTGGCCCGGCTGGTCGGAAACGCCGGCGATATGGAAACCAGGCGCTGGATCAACGGCATCTTTATGACCGCCAGCAGACTCCATATCAACTTCTATGAAAACGAAATGCCGGAGGACCTGGTCCTGGACGGGCTGATGCTGTGCGAGGAGCTTTCGGAAAAGCTTTACGAACTGTTCTGGCCCGCCGGCCACAACCCCAACCCCTAGCCCCCGGTCCGGCGCCCAGCAGCCCCGCAAAAGATGCCCCGCCAGCCGGCTGCCCCTGTTGCCGGCGGTGGGGCGCTTATTGTACTATCCTGCCTTACCCTACCCGCATATCATGGCGGCGCATTTGGCCGCGCGCTTACGGAGCCATTTTGCGATGCTGAAGCTGAACCGCCGGCTTACCCGGCCTGCTGCTACCCCCCCCCCCCCCCCCCGCAACAGGGGGTGGCAAAATGACGCCCCGCGCCGCCGAACGGGCGGCTCTGCCCTTGCGGTTTGGGGCTCTGCCCCTGCGGTTGGCGGCGCTGGCGGCGGCGCTGCTGCTGCTGGCGGTTATTGCCGGCGGCCTGCTGGTCGCGCCGGGGGCCGGCGAAGCTTCCAGCCACTGGACCGACTACGATACCGATGACGACGGCCTGATTGAAATTTCCACCCTGGCGCAGCTGAACGCCATCCGCCACGACCAGGACGGCAACGGCCAGGCCACCATCGCCGGCTACACTGCCTACCACAGCGCTTTTGCCAACCGCGACACCAGCAGCGGGGGCAGAATGGGCTGCCCCTCCGGCGTCTGCGCCGGCTACGAGCTGATGGCCGACCTGGACTTTGACACCAACGGCAACGGCATGGCCGACAGCGACGATGCCTACTGGAACGGCGGCGCCGGCTGGGCGGCGATCAACGGCGGCAGTATCGGCGCTATAGAGCCTTTTAATACCGTTTTCGAAGGCAACGGGCACACCATCTCCAACCTGTACATCAGCGGCACTGCCCAGCAAAATGGCCTGTTCGGCAACACCGGCAGCAGCGCCGCCATCCGCAATGTGGGCGTCAAGGACGCCACGGTGAGCGGCAGCAATCAGACCGCTATCCTGGTGGGCGACAACCGGGGCGCCATTGCGGCCAGCTGGACCAGCGGGTCGGTTTCCGGGGCAATCAACATCGGCGGCCTCGCCGGGCGCAATCGCGGCGCCATCACCGCCTGCTATTCCACCGCCGCCGTCACGGCCACGGCCACCACGGCCCCCAACATTCACAGCAGCGGACTGGCAGGCCGGCACGACGGCGGCAGCATCACCGCCAGCTACTACGCCGGCCCGGCGCTGACCACCACCGCAACGCCCGCCAACCCGCTGGTGGGCGTCGGAACCGCTACCGTCACCAGCAGCTACTGGGACACCACCACCACCGGCGTTGACGACGACACCGGCGACGCCGCCCCGGAGGGCAAAACCACCGCCGCGCTGCAAGCCCCCACCGCCTACGGCGCCACCGCCGACGACATCTATATGAGCTGGAATGTGAATGTGGACGGCGTAACGGGCAACGATGACCCGTGGCACTTCGGCAGCAGCGCCCAGTACCCGATCCTGCAACACAACCGCGAACCGCCGGGCATCGCGGCGCAGCTGGCCACGCGGCCGGCGGCGCTGGACTACGACAGCGACAACGACAACCTGATTGACATCACTGAGCTGGCGCAGCTGGACGCCATCCGCTATGACCTGAACGGCGATGGCGCCGGCATAGTGGGCGCCGCCGCCGTCAAGTACCTCGCCGCGTTTCCCGGCCTACAGGCGGGGATGGGCTGCGCCGCCACCTGCACGGGGTACGAGCTGAGGGAGAACCTGAACTTTGACACCAACGGCAACGGGCGCACGCATACCAACGGCGCCGGCGACGCCGGCGATGATTATTACAATGGCGGCGCCGGCTGGAACCCCATCGGCGGCCATGTAGCCGTTAGCACCCAACCATCCTTTACCGCCACTTTGGAGGGCAACGAGCACACTATCTCCAACCTGTACATCAACCTGGACACCTCCGGCGATAATGACGGCAGATATGTGGGCCTGTTCTCCTATACCACCGGCACAATTCGCAACCTGGGCCTGGTGAACCCCTATGTCAAAAACACGCGCAGCGGCGGTGGCACCTTCATTTACTACGGCGCCCTGGCCGGTTGGGTAAACAGAGGAGGCGGCGCCGTGAGCCGCGTCTATGTCTCCGGCGGCCAGGTTGCCGGCGGCCAGACCAATACGGGAGTCAACATCAACTACGCCGGCTGTCTGGCGGGTCTCAACGACGGAACCGTCAGCGACAGCTACGCTACCTGCGATGCCGCGGCCATCGGGGGGGCCTGGGGCACGGCCGGCGGTCTGGTCGGTGCGGTCTCGGGCACGGTGCTCCGCAGCTATGCCGCGGGAACGGTGACTTCCGACTACGACGCGGGTGGTCTGGCCGGGGCTCTTGTCACATTAGGTGGACAGATCGGCCGGATCAGCGACAGCTACGCCACCGGCGCGGTCACCACCGCCACCGGCCAACAGATCGGTGGTCTGGTGGGCCGGATGGCTGCCGGCGTCGATGTTATTGACAGCTACGCCACCGGCGCCGTCTCCAATAGCGGCAACGGCACTGTAGACGTGGGCGGTCTGGTCGGGACGATGACCGGCGGCGGCACCACCGTGACCGGCAGCTACGCCACCGGCGCGGTCACCACCACCGGCAACAACAACAGCGTGGGCGGCCTGGTGGGAAGTATGGAAAACACTGCGATAGTTGCCGGCAGCTACGCCACCGGCGCGGTCTCGGCCGCCGCCACCGCCAGCAACAACAATCTGGGCGGCCTGGTCGGGAGAATACATAGTGGCGGGACGACCATATTTGCCAGCTACGCCACCGGCCGGGTATCCACCAGCGGCAGCAACAACAATCTGGGCGGCCTGGTGGGACAAACCCAACGAGAAAACGTCCAGGTACGCGCCACCTACGCCGCCGGCGCGGTCTCCGCCAGCGGCGGCAGCAACAACAATCTGGGCGGCCTGGTGGGCCACGTTGATATAGGCTCCGGCTACGCCCGAATATCCGCCAGCTACGCCCGCGGCGCGGTGTCCGCCAGCGGTGGCAGCAACAACGATCTGGGCGGGCTGGCGGGCGACGCCACCTCGCAACCCAGCGTAGGCGGCCGGCAAGTTTTCACCAATACCTACTGGGACAACACCGCTAGCGGCACCGGGCAGACCGCCACCGCCAATCTGGCCACCGGCGGCACCCCCCACGCCACAACCGCTCTGCAAATGCCCACCGAGTACGCCGGCACCATTTACGCCGCCTGGAACATCGACGTGGACGAAGACACTGCTACCGGCGACGTCGCGGGCAACGATGACCCGTGGCACTTCGGCGCCGCCGATGACTATCCGGTACTGAAGTACGACGATATTGATGTGGGCAAGCAGCGGCTGGCGCCCGAGGCCGGCGCGCCCCAGCGGGTATATTCCGGCGCCCGGGTCACGCTGGACGGCAGCGGCAGCCGCGCCTTGAACAGCAGCGGAACCGTCAACTACGCCTGGAGTCAGACGGACACTACCGGGCGCTCCGTAACCCTTTCCGGGGGGAATACGGCCCGGCCTACTTTCACGGCGCCCGTCGGCCTCGCGACCGACACCGTCCTGGAGTTCACGCTTGCCGTATCCAAGACGGGCACGCCGGGGGTGACGGAAACCGATACGGTGACGGTCACCGTCATTGCGGTGCGTTCCAACCAGCTGCTGTCGCTGGCGCTGGCCGACCCGGAGGGGGAGGCGGTGGGCCTGGGGCCGCCTTTCGTCAGCGGCGCTTACGAGTACCGCGCCAGCGTGCCCAACCAGATCGCCAGCGTCACGGTAACGCCCCGCATCCTGCCCAATTCCACGATGACCCTCAACGGCCAGACGGTAGCCAGCGGCGCCGAGGTGGAAGTTCCGCTGAAGTATCGGGGCAACGAAATCGTCATCGTAGTGACGCCGCCGGAGCCGCCGCCCGCTGAGACGATGAACGGCGGCGCCGGAACGGATGGCGAGACCACTGACGGCGAAACTACCGACGAGGCGGTTGAGGAGACGCCCTGCTCGGTGGAGAACGACGGCATCAAGCCGTGCACCTACACGGTGACGGTGCGGCGCGCCGTGCCCCCCCGCCTGGCCTTTGTGCCGCGTAGTCTGACGATAGACGAAGGCAGTTCGGGGACTTACACGGTGGAGCTGGACACGCGCATCCTCACCGGCGCCGTGACCATCGCCATTGCCAGCGACAACCCGGCGGTAACGGTTTCGCCCACTGAGGTTACCCTCAAGCCCCTGGATATGGCGCCGAGGACGATTACCGTAACCGCCGCATCTGATGATGACCGCGATGACGAAAATGTGGTCATCACGCACACGGCCAACGGGGCGCATTACTACGATGTGATTGCCACGGTGGGCGTGACCGTGAATGACACTACGCCGGAGCCCGATCCGGAGCTGTCGGTGTCGGCAACCACGCTGCGCCTTGCCGAGGGCGGCAGCAGCAACTACACCGTTGCCCTGGCCACGGAGCCGGACGGGAATGTGTCCGTGTCTATCGTTAGCGACAACTCGGAGGTGACTACATCGCCGGCGGAACTGGCATTTACGACGCGCAACTGGTCCACGGCGCAGACGGTAACCGTCCGGGCGGCTTCCGATGCCGATGCCGCCGATGATACGGCCACGCTGACGCACACGGCGTCGGGCGGGCGCTACGCCGACGCCCCGGCCGTATCGGTAGCGGTGTCGGTAACCGACGGCGACACGGCGGGGCTGGCCATAAATCCCACCGTACTGAACCTGTCGGAGAACGGCATCAGCGCCTACATCGTATCGCTGACCGCCCAGCCGTCGGGCAATGTCACCGTTGCCATCGCCAGCGACAACCCCGATGTGACCGTGCGCCCGGCCTCGCTGGTATTTACGCCTTCCGACTGGGCTACGCCGCAGGCGGTGCTGGTCATCACCCGCGCGGACGGCGGCGGCGGCGATGAGCTGGCTACATTGCGGATGACGGCGCAAGGCGGCGGGTACGCCGGCCAAACCGGCCAGGTGCTGGCATCGGTGGACGACACGCTGGCGCCGCTGCCGGTCAACGCCGACGCCCCGGCCGGCGTAAGCGTCTATGGGCCGCCGGGAACTGCGGCCACCGCCACCGTATCGCCGCCGGCCGCCGATACGCCTACCGTAGCCACCGGCGCCGGTTTCGGCATCGGGTCGGCTGTGGCCGTTTCGGTATCCGATGCGCCGGACGATGGCCTGGAAATCTGCCTGCCGGTGTCCAGTGAGCTGCGGGCCGAGGCGGGTTCGGCTCTGATCCTGACGCTGCTGCGCTACGCCGGCGGCAGCTGGACGGAGCTGGCCGGGGCCCGGGACCTCGGCGACCGGGTCTGCGCCGCCGGCGTAACGGGCCAGGCCGCCTATGCGGCCGCCTACGCCCTGCGCCCCGGCACCGTGCTGGACCTGGCGGCTTCGGTAGGCGATGCTCCGGGGACGATTGAGCTGTCCTGGACGCCGCCGGCGGCAGGGATGTCACAGGTGGCGGTGGTGGTCAACGCTACCGATGACACCGACTACTGCCTGGACACGCTGCCCGGCCTGGAGGCTTCCAGCTACACTTGCGCAGGGCGGACGGCGGGGCAAACCTATGTGGCGCTGCTAATCGTCCTGCTGCCCGACGGCGGCTACACCCTGGCCAACATCGTCCGGTTTGACCTGCCGGCGGCGGCCAGCCAATAGCCCCGGCCTGGCCGGTCGTCTCATCCGGCCTTAAGCCATTAATTCGGCGGCGGTTTCCCGGGAAACCGCCGCCGTCGCGCTCTCTCTCCCGTAGCCCCTTAACCAACCGCCTCCCGGAACCGGCGGATGGCGTCAATATGCTGGTCCGGCCCCTTCAGACCGGCCCGCATCGTATTGACCGACAAATGCGTGGCCCCCGCTTCGTCCCACGCCGCCGCCAGACGGTTCCAGTCGTCCGCATTGTCGCTGTCCGCCAACGCCACCCGCCCCTCAATGCCGATGTCCGCCGCCTTCCGGCCGTAGCCCTCCGCCAGCGCCCGCAGCTCCCCAATCCGCTCCTGCCCCGCCGCGTCCGGCTGGAACTGCGGGAACCAGCCGTCGCCCATACGCGCAATCCGGCGCACCACCTGCGGCGCGCCGCCGCCGAACCACACCGGAATCGGACGCTGCACCGGCAGCGGATTAATCCCCGCGTGGGTAATCCGGTGGTAGCGCCCCTCGTAATTCACCACCTCCTGCGTCCACAGCAGGCGCAGCACCTCCACCTGCTCCGCCGAGCGCCGCCCCCGGTTCCCCCAGTCCTGCCCCAGCGCCTCGTACTCAACCTCGTTCCAGCCCACGCCGATGCCCAGCCGCAGCCGCCCGCCGGTCAGCACATCCACTTCCGCCGTCTGCTTCGCCACCAGCGCCGTCTGCCGCTGCGGCAGGATGATAATGCCGGTGCACAGCTCAATCTTTTCCGTAACGGCGGCCAGATAGCCGAACAGCACAAAGGGTTCGTGGAACAGATCCACGCTGCTGTACGGACGGTTCCATTCCGCCCGCCGGCTGGCGTCCGCCCCCAGCACATGGTCAAACACCAGCAGGTGCTCGTAGCCCAAAGCCTCCGCCGCCTGGGCAAAATCCTTCACCCCGGCCGGGTCGGCCCCGATTTCGGTCTGCGGGAAAATCGCTCCCAGTTGCATAGTACAGTCTCCTTGCTTGATGGACATTCGTGAGTTGGTCACGATCGGTTTTCAATCTTGATTTCCGACCAGTTGGTATCCAAGACTTGGCGTACCATGTCGCCCAGGAAGGCGAGCAGGTAGTCATCTCGGGTGGCACCGTCGGGAAGCCAGCCGCGGCCGGGAAGCCTGGTTTTGCGGCTGACGGCAAGTACGGTCAGCCAGGGCAACCCCCGAGGGATGCAGATTTTGTCGCGGATGTAGTCGAGGCGCGGCATGACACACAGAGCCTCCGGCAGTCCAACCTCATCTGCGATTTCGCCGTAAGGGGCAGTACGCCCTTTGGCGGCGCACTGCTTCAGGTAATCAAACACTTCGGGGGTTTTGTCGGGCATCGTTGCGGGCATCGTAAAGCCAACCTCCAGCTGCGATTTGACGATGGGCGGTGCCAGCCAGCCTATCGCCCCCGCCAGTATCATTCCCGGCGCCGCCGGCGTCAACCCCGCCGCCGCTTGCCATGGACTCTGCTATAATACCCCTCGCCGCCGGCCGGCGCCGGCCGCCAATCGCCAACAGGAGACGCCATCGCCAATGTACGCCATTTTCGTCACCATCAACATCAAGGACGGCTACGCCGACCAGTTCGCCGCCGCCAGCCTGGGCGACGGCCAGGGCAGCGTCCGCGATGAGGAAAACTGCTTCCGCTTCGACATCCTCCGCAGCCCCGACAACCCCAACCGCTTCTACCTCTACGAGGTCTATGCCGACCGCGCCGCCCACGCCACCCACCGCGAACAGCCCCACTACACCGCCTGGCGCTCCGCCGTTGAGCATATGTTCGACGGCGACCTCGGTCGCGTGGAAATGGAAACCGTGTTCCCTTCCGACGACGGCTGGCGCGCCCAGAAACCCGGCCTCGTCAACTGGTAGCAGCCCAACCCCGGCCCATTCCCCGGCGTCGGGGAGCGATGCCCGTATCGCCCCGACGCCCGCCCCCTCCGGAGACACATCCCCTGCTATGCGAAACCTCTGGACCAGCTGCGAACTGAACGGCATCCAGGCCATCGCCGCCGCCGCGTTCCTCGCGGTGGCCCTCTTTGCCTGGGCCAACGCCACTTAT
Organism: Dehalococcoidia bacterium; assembly: GCA_965203195.1. GTDB lineage: Bacteria > Chloroflexota > Dehalococcoidia > Lucifugimonadales > UBA3495 > Bin87. The sequence goes on from OZ241860.1 coordinate 895,620, forward strand.
GCCCTCGTCGACCGCCCCGATGTCGCCAGCGTGGACAACTGGCTCTGGCGGCTCTGGCAGCTCGGCGCCCTGCTGATGGCCTTTGCCGGCGTCTGGTGGCTCTGGCTTAACACCCGTAGCGTCCCCTGGACCCGCAGCCTGGCCCTGGGCGTCTATGCCCTGTTCGTATTCGTCAATACTTACAACAGCGCCTGGTTTGGCGACCACCGGGGCAATGTTTGGGAAGTCGCCAATCCTCTGTTCATCGCCTTTGCCAGCGTTGCCGCCGTCGCCCTCTGGCGCAGCGGACGCCCCGCCGCCCGCATCGGCGCCGTCCTGGCCGCCGCGCTGGCCGTAGTCGATTTCGTCAACGCCTACTTCCTCAACGAAACCGTAGTCTGGCAGATAATGAACCCGCTGATGATAATGGCCGCCCTGGCCTGGGCCGCCGGCGCCCTCAAAACCAACCTGGCCCCGGCCTCTGCTCGCCCGTCCGACAACGCCTGACCCGGCTGCCACGCACAATGCCAACGCCGCCGCCAGCCGCCGGCGACGAAATGTTGCCCCCTGACTACACGCCGCCCCCGGTATCCGAGCGCGTGCGCGCCATAGTGCGCCAGATCCCCTACGGGCAGGTGGCGACCTACGGGCAAATCGCCCAGATCGCCGGCGATTGCACCGCCCGCATGGTCGGCTACTGCCTGTCCTCTCTGGAACCCGGCTCCGATGTTCCCTGGCAGCGGGTCATCAACGCCCAAGGCAAAATCAGCCCCCGCGGCGCCGGCCCCGGCGCGCTGCTCCAGCGGGAACTGCTCATTGAGGAAGGCATCGCATTCAGCCCTGCCGGACGCATCAGCTTTCGCCGCTTCGGTTGGCTCGATCCCGACGCCAACCCGGCCGGCACTTCCCCTGACGATACTGCGCCATCCCCCGAAAATTGACCCGTGTCAAACTGCCGCCTCGTCGCCTTGCCTCTATCCCCGCGCCGGCGGCAACTGAACTGGCGGAGAGGGCGGGATTCGAACCCGCGAGGAGCTGTTAACCCCTACGCGATTTCCAGTCGCGCCCAATCGTCCACTCTGGCACCTCTCCGCATTGCCGCAACCCCGTCGGTTGCCATCATCCGCCTGCCCCGCAACCCCGTCATCTTTGAATTATAGCACAACGCCGCCGGCACGGCTTCCCCCGAATCGCCGTCCAAAATCAGTAGGAACCATACCCCGGCACATGAATGCACGCCGCAATATGGTCGGGCATCACCTCCCGCGCCTCCGGCGTCACCCGCGCGCAGTCGTCCGTTGCCAGTGGACAGCGCGGATGGAACACGCACCCGCTGGGCGGATTCAACGGGCTGGGCACCTCGCCCGACAGAATGATCCGCTCCCGCTGCGCGTCCAGCACCGGGTCGGGAATCGGCACCGCCGACAGCAGCGCCCGCGTGTACGGATGCTGCGGGTTCTCGTAGATGGCATTCCGGTCGGCAACCTCCACCACCTTGCCCAGGTACATCACCGCCACCCGGTCGCTGATGTGCCGCACCACCGACAGGTCGTGGGCAATGAACAGATAGGTAAGGTCGTACCGCTCCTGCAAATCCTCCAGCAGGTTGATAATCTGCGCCTGGATTGACACATCCAGCGCCGAGACCGGCTCGTCGCAGACAATGAACGCCGGGTCCACCGACAGCGCCCGCGCCACCCCAATGCGCTGCCGCTGTCCGCCACTGAATTCGTGGGGAAAGCGGTCGGCCATATAAGGATTCAACCCCACATTGTTGAGCAGCTCCGCCACCCGCTCCCGGTACTCCCGCCGGTTATTCACCAACCCGTGCACCGACAGCGGTTCCCCGATGATATTGCCCGCCGTCATTCGCGGGTTCAGCGAACTGTACGGATCCTGGAAAATGATCTGCATCTGCCGCCGCATCGCTCGCATCTGGCCGGTGCGCGCCTGCGCCACATCCGTTCCGTCAAACAGAATCTCCCCCGCCGTCGGCTTGTACAGCCGCAGAATGCAACGCCCGGTCGTGGTCTTGCCGCAGCCCGACTCCCCCACCAGCCCTAGCGTCTCCCCCCGGCGCACGGTGAAAGTCACCCCGTCGACCGCCTTAATCTGCGCCACCGCGCGCTGGAACAAAATCCCGGAGGTCACCGGAAAGTGCATTTTCAGATCGCGCACATCCAGCAGGACATCCTCCTGCGCCGGCGCTGACGCCGCGGCCGCGGTCTGGGGCATCTGGGCAGTGGTCATCGTAAAGCTACCTCGTAATGTGTTCCATGAAAAGCAACTGGAAAAGCAACCGCGCCGGCGCCGGCCGGCTAACGCGAAACGCCATTCCCCCGCCGGACCGTACTCGCATTTCCATCGTCCGCTGCCGGCGCCATAATGTCAATCCGCGGCCAGCCCGGCTCAATCCCGCCCCGGAACAGCCAACCGGCCGCATCGTCCGGCCGCGCGCCGCCCGGCGAAAGGCGCCCGCAACGCCTACTCACGCCGCCGCCCCGCCCATTGCGTAGCTCAGTGCCTGCGCCCCCAGAATCTCCGTCTGCCAGCACGCCGAAACGTGCGGCTCGTCGCCCTGCGCGCTTGGCGCCGGCATCAGCGGCGGCGTCTCCGTGGCGCACTTCTCCACCGCCCAGCGACACCGGGCCCGGAACGAGCAGCCCTGCGGCAAATTCACCAGGTCCGGCGGCTGCCCCTCAATGGGAACCAGCTTAGCCGCATTCCCCGCCTCGTCTGTCAGCCGCTGGTCCAGGCGCGGCACCGAATCCAGCAGCCCCACCGTGTAAGGATGCCGCGGGTTCGTGTAAATCTCCAGCGCCGAGCCGCGCTCAATTATCTTGCCCGCGTACATCACATTGACCCGGTCGGCGTACCGCGCCACCACGCCCAGATTGTGCGTAATCACAATCAGCGCCACCCCCAGGTTCTGCGTCAGCGACTTCATCAGCTCCAAAATCTGCGCCTGGATGGTCACATCCAGCGCCGTCGTCGGCTCGTCCGCAATAATCAGACGCGGGTTGCAACTCAACGCCATGGCAATCATCACCCGCTGCCGCATCCCCCCGCTGAACTGGTGCGGGTACTGCCGAATCCGCCGCTCCGGGTCGGGAATCCCCACTTGCGCCAGCAGGTCAACGGCGTCCCGCCGCGCCTCGTCCCGGGACTTCCCCATATGCAGCTGGATGGTCTCCGTCAGCTGCCGGTCCAGCGTCAGCACCGGATTCAGCGAAGTCATCGGCTCCTGGAACACCATCGCCATCTTGGCGCCCCGGATCCGGCGCATATCGTCCATATCGACCTTGAGGATGTCCTCACCCTCAAAGATAACCTCCCCGGCCACCGTTTTCCCCGGCGGATCGGGAATCAGACGCATCAGCGACAGCGCGCTTACGCTTTTGCCGCAGCCGCTCTCCCCCACCAGCCCCAGCGTTTCGCCGGGCAGTACCTCATAGGTGATGTCGTCAACAGCCTTCACTACCCCTTCGTAGGTAAAGAAGTAGGTCTGCAAATTTTTGACTTCCAGCAGGGGATCCACAGGATGGCTCCTTATTTTAGAGGGGACAGCCTGCCGACTGCCCCGGCTGACGCCACGCCCAACGCGTGGTGGGGAAGGTGAGACTCGAACTCACACGCACTGAGGCACATGGTCCTAAGCCATGCTCGTCTGCCAATTCCGACACTTCCCCGGTCAATGGACGATTGTCAACGGACGATAGACGAACGAAAGCGCGGGCGATTGATGGGCAACGCAAGGCGTTTGATGGACGGCGCAATTGGGTTGCTGGCGCGATTGACCGCCCCGGCTGCTGCCCGGAAGCAGGCGACGCGCAAGCGGCTTGATTTTGTGGTGACCCGCCTCGGGGTCGAACCGAGAACCTACTGATTAAGAGTCAGTTGCTCTGCCAGTTGAGCTAGCGGGCCACAAGCGCGCCCCAAAGCGCCTATACAGCCTACCAAACAACCGCCCCCGATGTCAACAATCCCTCTGGGCATCAATCCCCTGGCAACGGCATTCCGGCGTCCCCGGTTAACGCCATAATCCGGTATAATCACCCCGCCAATGCGGATTGCCCGAAATGCGAACTGCCTGTGCCGGATTGAGCTGGAACCCGCTATGCCGATTTTACATGGCGGCCGGCATCCTATGAGGATGGGCGGCCGGATGAACGGCAGGCCGGCAGGATTGCCTCTCTTCGGTCAACAGGCCAACCTCACCCCGCCAGCGCGCGGCCACATCCAGCGACAACTGCTTGCCGATGTTGCCGAGCCGATAGGCATAGCATAAGGACGGCGCTTCCGTACACCAGGTTCGCGCTCGCATTCATTCCCACATTCATTTCCAACCCCTAACCGGCGCAAGCAACCGCGCGCCAGGCCCGGACTGGTATTATGCCCGTTAGCAAAGAAATACTGGACGAAATCGCCCTCTCCACCGCCGAGTACAGCCGCATCGTAGCTCTGCTGGGCCGGGAACCCAACCCGGTGGAACTGGGGATGTTCGGCGCTCTGTGGAGCGAACACTGCGGCTACAAACACTCCCGACCTCTGCTGGGAATGCTGCCTTCCCGCTCCCCACGCGTCCTGTCCCGGGCCGGCGCGGAAAACGCCGGCGCCATCGACATCGGCAACGGCCTGGCCGTCGTGTTCAAGGTGGAATCCCACAACCACCCCTCCGCCGTAGAACCCCTGCAAGGCGCCGCCACCGGTGTGGGGGGCATCGTCCGCGACATCCTCGCCATGGGCGCCCGCCCCATCGCCCTGCTCAACTCCCTCCGCTTCGGCCCCCCGGACGACCCCGACAACCGCCGGCTGCTGCGCGGCGTGGTGGACGGCATCGCCTGGTACGGCAACTGCATTGGCGTCCCCGACGTGGCCGGCGAAATCGGCTTTGACGAATCCTACGCCCGCAACCCCTTGGTCAACGCTATGTGCGTGGGCATCGCCAAAATCGACGACCTCGCCAGCGCCGCCGCCGACACGCCTGGCCACCTGCTGCTCCTCGCCGGCGCCGGCGCCGGACGGGACGGCATCCACGGCGCCTCCGGCCTGGCTTCTCGCGCCTTTGCGGACGATGACAGCGACAACCAGGAACGCCGCCCCACCGTGCAGGTGGGCAACCCCTTCCTGGAGAAAACCCTCATTGAAGCCTGCCTGGAAGCCCTGGCCACCGGCAAAGTCCACGCCCTGCAAGACCTGGGCGCCGCCGGCCTCGCCGGCGCCGCCGTGGAATCCGCCGCCCGCGGCGGACGCGGCATTGACCTGGACATCAGCCGCGTGCAACGCCGGGAATCCGGCATGACCGGCTACGAAGTAATGCTCTCCGAAACCCAGGAACGGATGCTGCTGGCCGCCGCCCCCGAACACGCCCCCGACCTCCGCGCGGTGTTCCAGCGCTGGGACATACCTTGCCACATCATCGGCTCCGTCACCGCGGAACCCGCTGCGCGCATCACCGACGGCCACAGCGTCATCGCCGCCCCCCCGATCGCCGCCCTGGCCGACGCCCCCCGCTACCGCCGGCGCAGTCAAGCCTCCTCCGAATCCCTGAGGCGACGCCTGGTGCAGCTCGCCCCCATTCGCCTGCCCCCGCCCGACGAAGCCGGCCCCATCCTGCTGCGCCTACTGGCCGCCCCCAACATCGCCAGCCGCCAGCCCGTCTATCGGCAGTACGACCACCAGGTGCAAACCAACACCGTAATCCCCCCCGGCGCCGGCGACGCCGCCGTACTCCGCGTCAAAGGCACGCAGCAAGGCATCGCCCTGGCCATCGACGGCAACGGGCGCCAGTGCTACCTGCACCCCTACCGCGGCGGCCAGCTGGCGGTAGCCGAAGTAACCCGCAACCTGTCCTGCGTGGGCGCCGAGACCCTGGCCCTGACCGACTGCCTCAACTTCGGCAACCCGGAACGCCCCGAAGTCTATTACCAGCTGGAGGAGTGCATCCGCGGCATAGCCCGGGCCTGCGAATACTTCAAAATCCCGGTGGTCAGCGGCAATGTCAGCCTCTACAACGAAAGCGGCGCCGACGCCATTTTCCCCACGCCCATCATAGGCGGCCTTGGATTGCTCGAGGACATCAACCGCCATTGCGCCGCCGGCTTCCCCGCCCCCGGCCTGGCCGTCGTCCTCCTGGGCGCCGACCGCCTCACCACCGCCGCTTCCGATCTCGCCGGCAGCGAGTATCTGGCGCAGATACACAACCGCGTCCAGGGCCGCCCCAACATTCGCCTGAGCCGCGAAGCCCGTGTCCAGCGCCTCTGCCGCCGCCTCATCGCCCAAGGAACGGCGCTGATGGCCCACGACTGCTCCGACGGCGGCCTGGCCGTAGCCCTGACCGAATCCTGCCTGCTCGGCGACGGAAAAATCACCGGAGCCACGCCGGTAGGATTCACCGCCGCCGCCGACCTCCTCGCCGCTATGCCCAGGCGGTGGGACGCCGCCCTGCTCGGCGAAGCCCCCTCCCGCATCATCATAGCCATAGAACCGGCACAGCTGGACGCGGTAATGCGGGCCGCCGCCGCCGAACAATCCGCCGCCCTGCTCCTGGGGCAAACCGGCGGCGACCGCCTGCGCTTTGACGGGTTCTTTGACCTGCCGTTGACTCAGCTGGCCGACGCCTGGCACGGCGGGCTGCGGGCATTTTTCGGCTAGGCAACCCGTCCCTGTACCCTACCGGGCCGGCCCGTCTCCTTCGGCGTCCCCGCCGGCAGCGGCGTCAGCCCCGGTATCGGCAACGACGGCATCGACAGCGCCAACATCGTCAACGCCGGCATCGCCGGCGGTTCCGGGAACGTCGGCGGCTACTCCGGCCGCCGCCCCTCTCACCCTGGGGTCACTGGCATCCGCCGCGGACCGCGCCGCCTCATAAGGCGCCCCCAGCCGCGCCAGCAAGGTCATATCGGTCAGATAGTGGTAGCGGTTCAGGCCGAACACCCGCCGCCGCCGCACCCGGTTGGTCTCCGGATCCCGGGCGCTGATGTTCCGGTACTCAAAAACCTTGTGGCCCGCCAGCCCCCGCACCAGCCGCGTAATCGCCGTGCGCGACGCAACCCCCGCCACCCCCCAGTGGGCCATAACCATCGGATCCTCGGCCGCAATTCCCGCCGCCAGCGCCTGGCTGATTTCGTTGCACAGGGCGTTGAACATTATGGAATCAACGCCATCCCGCTCCTCCAGGGTATAGCTCATCACAATGAGGTCGGCCACCCGGTCCGTCTGGCCGTCCGGGTCATTGGACGCCGGCAGATCCAGCTGCGCCACGGCCTCGGCCAGCTCCGCCGCAGTGGGTTCAAACTCCGCCGGCGCCGGCGCTGCTGGGGCGGTAGCCGGCGTCGGCGACCCGGGGGCCGCATCAGCGTCGCCGATGGACGCACCCCGGGCCGTATCGCCGCTCCGCCCGTTCCCGATGCGGGGCCGGCGCCGGCCGGAGGCCGGCGGCGTGGGGGCGGCCGGCATTGCGCCCGCCGTCTCCGCCGCGTCGTCGCCTTCCGGCGCCACGCCGTCAATGTCCCCCATCCCGCCGTTGCCATTCCCGTTGCCGTTATGATGGTCATCATCATCCCGGTCGTGGATTTCCGGCGCCGGGTCCGGCTCGTCGGCCATCAGCACCCAGTCCACCAGGTCAACGCTGCGGATCTTGATGTTCCCCTCGGCGGCCACCCGCAGCATCAGCTTCTTAAAGCCCGTAAAGCCCAGCTTGCGCTCGTCAAACCCGGCAATGCGTCGCACCAGACGCTGCTTCAGCGAGGTCAGCAGCAGGCGGTGGCCGGCGGCGCGCTCCGTGCGGATGACATCCTCAATGGCGCGGATGACCTCCGGCAGCTGGTGCCGTCCGGGGTTCGCCAGGGGCGGCGGGGGTGGCGACGCCGGCAGGCGTCCCCCCCGCTGGTAGGGCTCCCGAACCGGCGGCGGCTCCACCTCTATGGGGTCAACATCGCTGTCGTAAAAAATCAGCCCGTCCACATGGTCGGCCATCCGGCGCGATGTCGCCCACGAAACGCCCACCACCACCACCCGCTTGCCCACCGCCCGCAGGGAATTGATGACATGGATGAAATCGGAATCCCCCGAAACCAGCACGAAGGTGTTGATGTTGGGGAAATTGTGGGCCGTGTCGATGCAGTCGGCGGTCATCTTCACATCAACGCTGTTTTTCACGCTGACGGTGCGACCGGGCTGGTAGGAACCCCGCAGGGGCAAACGCGTTGGGACGTACACCGGCTCGATGCCGGCGGCGTACAGGGACGGGGGGTCGTGGATAAACTGGCTGGCGCCTTTCAGCTCCGGGGCGCGCGAAACCCAGTCGGCGTACGCTTTGCCGACCACCACGCGCCCGTGGTTGGAAACCTCTTCCTTCAGCGCGGAGACATTCGGGGTATGCCCGCGGGTCGCCAGGCTGATTTTGAAGTTCTCCCAGTCAATAAAGAGGGCTACGTCCTCACTGAACGCGGCGCTGCCGTTGCTCTGGTGAATAACGATGATAATTCTCCCACCTGGCTCGCCGGACGCGGCGCGGCCGACAAGCGTGTTCCCCGTAAAGTTTAGACTTTCCGGTCAAGCAGCGTCAAGTGCGCCGCGCCCCTCGGTAGCGTTTCTTTTTAGGTGGTTTGGTTGGGCTGGCCCTGCTTTTGCAGCAACGTCAGCAGGTTATGCTCCGTCCACAGCATCCCCAACTGCTCCCGCCGCCGCAACTCCCGATCGTGACGCTCCAAACATGGCGGCATCCGATGCGACGCCTACCTCCCGTCGCCAAATGGCAACCCCTTCACCAACGCCTTCACGCACCAGTATGACGCCCCGTCGCCCGTCGCCCGCAATTTCCGTCAGACTACCCGCATCCAACAGCCGCCGCGCCGCCGCATAACCCGCCACCCCAATGTTCCGCCGGTACTCCCGCAGCAGGTGAAACGCGCACAACTGATGCGGCGCTTCCCCACCATAGACAGCTCAATCCCCGCCGCAATGGCCCCATCGCCATCGCTGACCAGATGCTTCGGATGCTGTGCTCCCAACTGCCAAGCCCGGTCAATCACCTCCGCTCAGGGCCCGAAAGCCCCCAACGCTGTTCCCGTAGCAGCGTTGCGGATTACCTTCAATTCGACACGCCCCCGGCGGGTTCGCGTCCACAGCCCGTCCAGTTCCAGCGTTCCGTCCGGCGGCAACTGCGGCGCCGTCAAAAGCGCCTTCCGCAGCCATTTGCAGACCGTACTCTCGACGCAGCCCACCCACTTCCCGGTGCGGGCGTAACTCAATCCCTGCGCGGCCAGGCTGATGGCGGCATCACGGTTTTTTGGAAAACCGCTGGTGGCGCATTTCCTGGCCCAGCAGCGTCATGCCGCCGGTCATGCGGCGACACTGGCCGCAGCGGAACACGGGGATTTGCCGGCAGACTTCGCCGTAGCCGGTGGCAATGGCGCGGGCCTAGCGATGATGGCGGTGCATGGCCAGGCGGCAATGGTCACAGAGGGGTTGGTAGTCATCCAGGGCCTGTTGGAGGGCAGTTTGGAGTTGGACGGGGATTTGGCGTTCCAGTTGGGTTTCCAGGCGGTCCAGCAGTCCCATAGCGACGCACCTCCGGTGGGAGGGTAGTGTGGACATTGTACCCCTATTTTATAACTAAACCACCTAAAACGAAACGCTACCGAGGCTGCCGGAGGCGTACTACAGCGATGATTACGGGGTGTACGGTAGATAGTTGCCGGCGGAGCGGCGCATAGTGGGGAAGGGGAAACTGGCGAACTGGAAACGAAGGTTTGCATTCGGAGTACCGGGGGCGGTTGAAGCGATTGGCGCGGGCGACTACAGGCTACACGAAGCCGGTACGGGTATTGCGTAGTTTCGCTGGCGTGTTATGTTTGCGTCCGCGGCGGGGCCAAAATCCGATGCCAGCGCGTGTTGAAAATACCTTAACGCGGGTAGCGCCGGCGGCGGGCGAATGCGGATGATAGCGGCACCGGGCCCGGCAAAATCGCCGCCGCCGGCGCGTCAGCAGGCCCTGAAAGTGGTATTATGGCTTGGCAAGGGGCGGCTCTCACGCTGCCGGCCGGCCCCCGACGCTTTGCCGAAAAGGAGCGCAATTATGGCCGAAACCATCCAGGAACAGTACATCCGCAAAAACCCCCGCTCCCGGGAACTGCAACCCGCCTACCAGGCCCGCTTCCCCTCCGGCAGCCCCGGACACGACGGCTATACCTCCGACCCCTTCCCCATCGTCATCGCCCGCGGCAACGGCCCCCGCAAGTGGGACATCGACGGCAACGAGTATGTGGACTACGGAATGGGCTCCGCTTCGCTGCTGCTGGGCCACGCCCACCCGGAGGTGACCGCCGCCCTCGCCGCCGCCCTGGGCGACGGCTCCCACTTCGGCGCGCCCACCGAGTCTATGCTGGAATGGGGCGAGCGGGTCTGCGCCCTGATGCCCTGCGCCGACAAGGTGCGCTTCGTCGGCTCCGGCGCCGAGGCCACTATGTTGGCAATGCGCGTGGCCCGCGCCTATACCGGCAAAGAAAAAATCGTCCGCTGGGAATCCCACTACCACGGCTGGCACGACTATGTAATGCCCGGCAACCTGCCGCCCTTTGACGTGCCCGCGTCCACCGGCATTCCCCAGGGCGCCATCGATTCCGTCATCGTCCTGCCCACCGACCTGGCGGCGCTGGAAAACGCCCTGAACCGCGATGACAACATCGCCGGCGTCATCACCGAAGCCTCCGGCGCATCCTACGGCACCGTGCCGCTGCCCGAAGGCTTTCTGGATGGCGTGCGCCGCCTGACCCGCGCGCACGGCGTAGTAATGATTCTGGACGAAGTCATCACCGGATTCCGCTGGGCGCCGGGCGGCGCGCAGCAGCGACTGGGCGTGGACCCCGACCTGTGCACGATGGCGAAAATCCTCACCGGCGGGCTGCCGGGCGGCGCCGTGGCCGGCCGGGACGAAGTTATGGCCGTAATGCACCAGACGGGCGACAGCCGCCACGACCGCTACGAGCGCGTGCTGCACGGCGGCACTTTCAACGCCAACCCCTACGCCGCCGCCGCCGGCAACGCCGCCCTGCGGCTGGTCGCCGCCGGCGAGTATAACGACCAGGCCGACCGCATGGCGGAACGGCTACGCGCGGGTCTGCGCGAAGTAGTGGAACGCCGCGAAGTCAACGCCACCGTGTACGGCGAAGCGTCCACCTTCCATCTCTACTTTGGCGCCCGCAGCATTGCTGGCCTGGACGCCGCCCGGCTGAAAGACCAGCCCATCCAGATCCAGCGCAGTCTGCGCCAGGCCCTGCAAGTACGCGGCGTGGACCTGATGTCCCGCACCAGCGGCGTCCTCTCCGGCACTCATACCGAAGCCGACATTGACTTCACCATTGACGCCTTTGACGGGGCCATTGCGGCGATGATGGAGGAGGGGCTGGTGCAGCATTAAGCGATGCGCCCTCCCATTGACTTTGCCCTGGAGCTGGGCTGCAAAGCGCATCGGCAAACGCATCCGGGCCGGCCGACGCCTGCGGGCGGGCGGGTGGCCCGGATGCGCGATTGATTCGCCCGCCGCTTGACCGCCGGCCGGTCAGACGGCCTCGTTTTCCAGGGCGGCGGTTACTTCCATAAAGCCGGCTTCCAGCCCGCCGCCCATAGGCCGCATAGCGGCGATATAAACGCCGCCTGCGGCCAGATCGCGGCTGATTTTCCACTCCCGGCCCGGCGCGGCGGTCACCGCCAGCCCCTCCGCAGACCGGTCATTAATCTGCCAGCCGGCCGCCCGCAGCAGCATTGCCGCCCTGTCGTCGTCCGTAGTTCGCACCAGCGCTTGCGCCGGCGCTCCCATCTCCGCTACCGGGCCGGAATAGAGCAGTCGCCCGCGCGCCATCACGCCCACCCGGTCGCAGACCTGCTCCACCTCGTTGAGCAGGTGACTGGCCAGGATGATGGCGCGTCCGCCGCCCGCCGCCAGGCTGCGCACCAGTTCCCGGATTTCAATAATGCCGGCCGGGTCCAGACCGTTGGTCGGCTCGTCAAAAATCAGCAGCGCCGGATTGCCCAGCAGCGCGGCGGCAATGCCCAGGCGTTGTTTCATGCCCGTGGAACAGGCGCCAAACTTGCGGTCGGCCAGGCTGCCCGCCAGCCCTACGGTCGCCAGCAGGCCGTCAATTTCGGCCGCGCCGCCGCCGGTGGCGTACAGACCCTGGAGGCAGCGCAAATTGTCGCGGCAGGACAGGTAGGGCCAGAAAAGGGGGCGTTCAATCAGCGCGCCGGTATGCCGCAGGGCGGCGCGGTGGCCGGCGGCGCCGGTTTGCCCCAGCAGGGTTATGGTCCCGGCGGTGGGGCGCAGAAAGCCGGCCAGCATGGACAGCAGCGTCGTCTTGCCGGAACCGTTGGGCCCCAGCAGCCCGTACACGCCCCCGGCGGGAATGTCCAGCGTCACCTCGTCAACGGCGCGCACCCGTCCGAAATGCTTGGACAGACCGGATACGGATACGGCGGCATTGGCGCTGGCGTTGGCATTCGCGTTGGCATTCGCGTTGGCATTCGCGTTGGCAATCACGGCGGCTGTTCTCCGGTGTTTGTTCTCAAGTGGAAGCGGGCAGCCCTGTCCGCAAGGTCAAATGCGCGGGCGGGCCGGGATAAAAACTACGCCAGCACATCAAAGCCGTAGCCGGCGCGGTTGAGGTTGCCCTCGGCAAAGCGGGCCAGCCGCAGGGGGCTGATGTCCATCGTAATCGCCCGGCCTTCGCCAATCAGCTCCGCCATCAGCGCGCCTACCATTGGCGACAGCTTGAAGCCGTGGCCGCTGAAGCCGCTGCACAGGTAAAGGCCGTCCACGCCGTCCACCCGGTCCAGCACCGGATGCGAGTCGGGGGTATTAGTGTACAGCCCGGCGTAGCCGGCGGCCAGTTCGGCATCGGCGACGGACGGAATGCGCCGGGCCAGGCGCGGCCAGATGTCGCGGATAAAGCCGGGGCTGGCCCGTTGGGCGAACACTTCGGGGTCGTCCACAATGTCGGAATGGTTGCCGTTGCCCACCAGAATCAGGTTCTGCCCTTCCGGGCGGAAGTAGATGCGGTTGGAGATGTCGGCGCCGCCGGGATGCAGCGGGGCGACGGCCGGAGGACGGCGGAAATGAAGCACCTCGTGGCGGGTGGCGACCAGCGGAACCGCAATGCCGTGGGCGGCCAGAAAGCGCGGCGTCCAGGGGCCGGTGGCGACCACTGCGATGCCGGTGGCGATGCGGGCGCCGGCGGCGGTGCGGACGGCCACGACGCGGCTGCCGTCCGGCGTGGTCTCAACGGCGGCGGCGGGGGTTTGCAGGCGGATGGACACGCCCTCGGCGCGGGCGCGGGTGGCGTAGGCATAGGTGGCGGCGGAGGCGTCCGCATGGCCCGAATAGGGTTCGTAGGCGATGGCGGCGGCATCGTCCACGCGGAAACCGGGGGCCAGCTCCGCCGCCTCCGCCGCGCTGATCAGCCTCGTGGCCACGCCCACGGATTGCTGGACGGCGATGTTGCGCTGAAAGGCGTCCCGGTCGTCGGCGCCGGCGAACACCAGATAGCCGGTCTGCGTATAGCCGCAGTCGCCGCCGATGAGGTCGGCGAAGTTGCGGAAAATCCGCAAGCTGCGCCAGGCCAGTTCGGCGTTGACTGCGGTGGAGTAATGCATACGGATGGCGGCGCTGCTGCGTCCGGTGGAGCCGCTGCCCAGGGTATCCCGTTCCAGCAGCGCAATGCGCCGGATGCCATGCCGGCCGGCGGCAAGCGCCAGGTTGCAGGCAATGCTGCAACCCATCACGCCGCCGCCGATGATGACGGCGTCGGCGGTTTCAGTTGCGCTTGCGCTTGCGGTTGTAGCGGTAGTCATCGGGCCGGCTCCGGCGGGAACAGTCGTTGCAGAAGGTCAATAGTCGTGGCCACATCCGCGCTGGACAGGATTACGGCACCGTCCGGCGGATCGTTTTCGTAAAAATGAGTGTGCAAAGCCCGCGCCGCGATTAATCCTCTGGTCAGGATGGTGACAGTATTCCGGTCGCCGGACTGCCTCGCCAGGTCGGTCAGCCGCCCCGATACGCGCAGAACGCCGGAATGGGTGGGTACCGGCAGACGGTGGTCGGCACCAATGGGCTTGACGGTTTGCGTGTAGGCGCCCCAGGATTTTTCGGCCGCTTGCTGGTAGTCGCCTACCGCCAGGCTTTCCCGGTAGGTAGCCGCCTTGCCGGCCGCATCGCCGGGCGACAGGGCAACGGGCGGGCGGCCCGGACGGAGGGCCGTTTGAACGGCGTCGGCTACCTGCTGCGGCGTAAATTGAGGCGGTGTGGCGGCGGTCATAACCCGTTTCCCTTGCGGCGTCCGTCAGGATCGGCGTGGTCATCAGCAGCCCCGGTTGACCGGGTCAGGCGGCGCCACGAGAAACAAATCCTGCAACAGGACGACGGCGGTCGCAACATCATACGCCGCCACCCTTACCGACCCGCCCGGCAGATCGTTTTCGTAAAAATGAGTATGCAGAGCGCGCGCGGCGACCAGTCCCCGGCGCAAGGTGATCGCCAGATCACCGTAGCCCCTTTGGTCTACCAGATCCGACAGCCGTTCCGATACCCGCAGAATGCCGGCATGGCCGGGTATAAGCGACCGGCGCTCGGCGGCAATGGCCTTGACCGTTTGGGAGTAAGCGCCCCAGGATTTTTCGGCCGCCTGCCGGTAATCGCCTTCGTCCAGGCTTTTTTGAGCGTGCCGGCGGTAGTGCGCCAAATTGTCCCGGTAGGCGGCCGCCTTGTCGGCCGCATCGCCGGGCGACAGGGCAACGGGCGGGCGGCCCGGACGGAGCGCGGTTTGAACGGCGTCGGCTACCTGCTGCGGCGTAAATTGAGGCGGTGTGGCGGCGGTCATAATCCGTTTCCTTACGGTTGCCTTGCGGTTGATTGAACCGGCTAACGGGGCGCCTGGGCGGGGAACAGCTGTTGCAACAAATCGATGGCGGCGCTGACCTGGTCGGGATAGGCGGGCACCGCTTCGTCGGGCAGATCGTTTTCGTAAAAATGGGTATGCAGACTGTGCGCCAGGCCCATTGCCGTAGTCAGAAAGGCAGTGTGGTTGGGGTCGGCCTGGCCGGCCAGGGTGGTCAAGCTGTGGGCGGCGCGCAGGAGATTGCCGTGGGTGGTTATCAGCAGGCGATGGTCGGCGGCGATGGCTTTGATCGTTTGCGTGTAGGCGCCCCAGGATTTTTCGGCGGTCTGCCGGTAATCGCCCCGCGCTAGGCTTTCTGCGGTGTGCTGGCGGTAGATGACCTGGCTGGCGCGGTAGGCGCTCGCTTTCTCGTGGGCATCATCGGGCGACAAAGCAGCGGGCCGGGAGCCGGGGCGAAGCCCGAGGCGAATGGCATCGGTTACCTGTTCGGATGTGAATGGCGGCGGCATTGTCATACCGGCCTCCGGTGCGGGCGGCGGGCGATGGGGCCAATGATAGCAGATAGCAATGATGGCGCGGGCAACGGCGGCCAACACAACAGCCCCGCGCTTACCTGCCTACCTGCTTACCCGCGTTCCCGCGCCCGGCGCACGGCAAATGATGCGCCCCGCTGCCGGCGCATCCACTTGAGGAAAGCGGCAATGCGCGGGTTGGCCCGCAGCAGTTCCACGCTGTACAGCTCCTCGGCCAGGGTAGTTTCCGAAAAGAGGGCGTGCGCCTGGCGATGGCAGGTCGGGCAAAGCCGCGCCGTAGGCCCATGGCTGCCGCCCCGCGCGCGGGGTATCAGATGATGCACGGTGGTGCGGTCAACCACGCGCCGGCAGAGGGCGCAGCAAAGGCCGTCGCCGGCCCCGGGGCTGTCGTCCCCGCCCGCCGGCGGTGCCGGCATATCCTGGCCCTGATGCCGCCGGCGCCGGCGTCCAGCCCGTTTAGCCACGCCCGCCGCCGCCGCTATTGCCACTGCCGCCGGCGCCGGGGCCGGGGCCGGGGCCGGGACGCTGGTAGAACCGCCAGCCGGGCAGGTCAACCTGCCACTGGGCGTCCTCGTACAGCATCGGTATGGTCAGGCCGGACATTATCCGGCTCTGCCGGACGACGGTTTCGTCGGGAACGCCTACGGGCAAAAAGACGAAGGCGTGGGTGTCGTCCACATAACGGGTGGGCGCCGTGGCGAGGTCGGACAAATCCTCCAGCGCCCAGCCGCGCAGCACGGTGGCGCGGAAATCGTCCAGCAGCGAGGCCCGCATCGGGTGGCCGGAGTCGTAGGCGGCGCGGTAGGCGTCCTGCATATCAATGTTCAGGCGGGTGGCCCAGACGCCCAGACGCATTCCGCGGGTTTCTTTGGAGAGCATTGACCAGGCCAGGTCCATATCGCCGTCGCGGATGGATTCGGCGAAAAGGCCGGCGCGCTGTCCGACTACGTCGGGTTCCTGGCTGCGGCGTTGTCCGGGCATTCGCATGGGAGGCCGTCCGTTTGCTCCGGGCTTGGTGCAGGATGAGGATGCGGTGTCGTTATACGGGCGGGCGCGCCGGAAGCAGGCCCTATTGTATGCTTTGCGGGTGCCGGGGGCAAACGCCGGGCGCCGGCGCCGGCAGTGCGGGCGCATTACGCCCTTTGCGGTCGTCCAGCGCGCATCGCAACGGCGCGGCCCGGCGGCGGTTTTACCCGCCGCTTTTTATGATGTACACTAGGCGCATCTTCTTTCGTAAAGGGCGGGTTGACCTGTGGCACAAGTTACCATCATAGGCACCGGGCTGATTGGCACCTCGCTGGGGCTGGCGCTGCGGGCCTCCACCCTGCGCAACCTGACCGTAGTCGGCACCGACGCTGAACACAGCGCCCGCGCCGGCGCCTCCCGCCGGCAGGCGTTCCACCGGGTCGAAAACCGGCTGGGCAACGCCATTAACGATGCCGACATCATCATCCTGGCCACCCCCGTGCTGGCGATGCGCGACCTGATGGCCGGTATGTCCCCCTATCTGCCGGAGGGCTGCGTGGTCACCGATGTGGGCAGCACCAAAGGCCAGGTGTTGCAGTGGGCCGACGAACTGCTGCCCGGCACGGTGGATTTCGTCGGCGGCCATCCTATGGCCGGCCGCGAAACCCCCGGCCCGGAGCACGCCGAGGAAACCCTTTTCGCCGGCAAGCCCTACTGCGTCATTCCCAGCCCCACAGCCAGCCGGCGCGCCGTCGGCGAAATCACCACCCTGGCCGAGGCCGTGGGCGCCAAACCCTACTTCATCGGCGTTGACGAACACGACAGCTTTGTGGCGGCAGTGAGCCACCTGCCCTTTGTGCTCTCCACCGCCCTGGTGGGCTGCACCAGCAAATCGGCCAACTGGGCCGACATTGGGCAGCTGGCCTCCTCGGGCTACCGCGATATTACCCGGCTGGCCTCGGGCGATGTGACCATGCACCGGGACATCTGCGTCAGCAATTCCCAGCCCATCGTGGCCTGGATTGACGCCTTTATCCGGGAGCTTTACGAATACCGCAAGCTGCTGGACACCGGCGAGGACGGCGGAGCGCCGGACGCCGCGGCCACGGCCCAGGTGGAAAGCCTGTTTGAGGACGCCCGCCTGGCCCGCGCCAAGTGGCTGGCCGGCGAGGTCAACCCTCGCGCGCGGGAGCAGGAAAACACGCCGGAGTACCCCACTTTCGGCGAGTCAATGGGGCAGATGTTCCTGGGGCGGTGGGGCAGCCGGGCCCGCCGGATGATGATGGGCGAGGATGACCGCCGTTCCCCGCCCGCTGGCCGCCCCTGATCCATAACCCGCCCGTTGCCATGGCGCGGCGCAGCCGGCCCGCCGCGCCGCGCCATCCGGCCGGTTCCGGTCGGACACCGCCATCCGGCCGGTTCCGGTCGGACACCGCCATTCGGCTCGGGCCGGAACAGACCCGAAACCTTGATTGACGGAAACCTTAATTAAAGGTGAATTGCCGTGCCACAAACCGTCCGCAGCCCGGAACGCCTGGCGGGAACGCTGGCCGTCCCCGGCGATAAATCTGTCTCCCACCGCGCGCTGATTCTCAACGCCATCGCCCAGGGAACGGCCACCGTAACCGGCCTTTCCGACGGCGCCGATGTGCGTTCCACCGCCGACTGCCTCCGCGCGATGGGCGTTGCCATCGAGCCGCTGGACGAACCGGGCAGTTTCCGCGTCGCCGGCCCCGGCCCCGCCCTGGACGAACCGGCCGATTTGCTGGATGCCGGCAACAGCGGCACCTCTATGCGCCTGCTCTCCGGTCTGCTGGCGGGGCAGGATTTTCTGTCGGTTATCACCGGGGACGGGTCGCTCCGTTCCCGGCCTATGGGCCGCATCGTGCAGCCGTTGCAGCGGATGGGCGCCGCCATTATGGGGCGCGGTGGGGATACGCTGGCGCCGCTGGCGATACGGGGCGGCAGCCTCCGCTCCATTGAGTACGATCTGCCCGTAGCCAGCGCCCAGGTCAAATCCTGCCTGATGCTGGCCGGCCTCTCTGCCCCCGGCCCCACCGTGCTGCGCCAGCCGGCCCTGTCCCGCGACCACACCGAGCGGATGATGACGGCAATGGGCGCCCAAGTCGAAACCGACGGCCTGGCCCTCACCCTGCATCCCGCCCGCCTCAACGCCGTCGATGTCGCCGTCCCCGGCGATATATCCTCCGCCGCCTTCTGGATGGTGGCCGGCCTGATTCACCCCAACGCCCGCGTTACTATCACCGGCGTGGGCCTCAACCCCAGCCGGGCGGGCATCATTGACGCCCTGCGGATGATGGGCGCCGGCGACGCCCTGCGGCTGGAAAACCGGCGGGTTGAGGGCGGCGAACCCGTCGCCGACGTGGTAGCCTCATCGGGCAGTCTGCGCGGCATTGACCTGGGCGGCGACATCATCCCCATTATGATTGACGAACTGCCCGTCCTCGCCGTCGCCGCCTGTTTCGCCGCCGGCGATACCCTCATCCGCGACGCCGCCGAACTGCGCGTCAAGGAATCGGACCGCATCGCCACCACCGTATCGGAATTGACCCGGCTGGGCGCGCGGCTGGAACCGCGCGCGGACGGCATCCTGATCCACGGCACGGGCCGGCTGGCCGGCGCGGCGGTGGCAAGCCACGGCGACCACCGGCTGGCCATGGCCATGGCCGTCGCCGGCCTGGCCGCATCGGGCGAAACCGTCATTCACGGCGCCGCCGATGCCGCCGTATCCTACCCTACATTCTGGAAACACCTGGCGTCCCTGGCGGGGGAGCCGCCGGCCGGGGCGCCGCCCGGCCAACCGGAGTGACGATGATGCCGCCCGCCCACGCCGCCGCCGAACTGCCCCAGGCCAGCCCCGCCCCGCCGCTGCTGGTTGTCATATCGGGGCCGTCCGGGTCGGGCAAAGGCACGCTGCTGGCGCAACTGCGGCAGTTGCCCCGTCCCTGGCACTTCGCCGTAACCGCCACCACCCGCCCAATGCGCCCCGACGAAAGGGACGGCCAGGATTACATCTTTATGTCCGAAGCCGATTTCCTGCGGATGCGGGAGCGGGACGAACTGCTGGAATCGGCGCGGGTTTATGACCGCTGGTACGGCGTTCCCCGCCGGCAGGTGCGCGACCCGTTGATTGCCGGCAAGGATGTGATACTGGAGATCGATGTCCAGGGGGCGGCCACCATCCGGCGCATCATCCCGGAGGCGCTAACCATATTCGTAATGCCGGCCAGCATCGCCGAACTGCGTTCCCGCCTGGCCGGGCGCGGCACCGAGGACGCCGCCGCCATAGAGCGCCGGATACAGGAAGCGGCGGCGGAAGTGGCCCGCATTGACGAATTTGACTACCGCGTGGTCAACCGCAACGGCCACCCGGACGCCGCCGCGCGGGATATTGACGCCATCATCGCCGCCGAAAAGTGCCGGGTGAACCCCCGCCTGGCGCAGCTGCTGTAAAGCCGGGGTTTGCCGGTTTGGCGCCGATTGTACACCTGGAGCGACGGGGGTAAATGAGACCTTATGAGGAAAGAGATTTCTGACCTTACCCTGGAACAGCGGCAGGAACTGGTCGTCCTGGCCGCCTTGACGGACGACCAGATTGACACCACGGACGCGCTGGAAGTAAGGGACTGGTCGCAGGCGAAGCGGGGCGTTTTTTACCGCTCCGGCACGCCGCAAGAAAGCCCGGCCGGATCGGAACCGGCTTGCCCGGCAACGCCGGGGACGACCGCTATGTCCAGGCTCAATGTACCCGACCGCACCTTTTTTGAGGGCGACAACCTTGCCATTCTGCAAGGCATCAACAGTGAAAGCATTGACCTCATCGCCACCGACCCGCCGTTCAACAAGCGGCGCAATATGTCAGGCCGCGCCGGCAAATACCCCGACCAGTGGTACTGGGCCGACGGCCATACACACACTGCCGCTTGCCCGGCGGATTGCAGTCTGCGCGCCGTGCAACGGGAATGGCTGGAGGAAATTGAGGCGTTGAGTAAGATTGCCGAATCGCAAAAGGGGGCAACGGCCCGGCGTGATGCGGCGCGCTACAACGGACTGGTCGCCACCATTGAGGCGGCGCGGCTTACCCACGACGACGGCGTGGCGGCGTTCCTCTGCTTTCTGTCGGTGCGGCTGCTGGAATGCCACCGCATCCTCAAACCTACGGGCAGCATCTACCTGCACTGCGACCACAGCGCCAACGCCTACATCCGTATGGCAATGGACGCCATCTTTGGCAAAGACAACTTTCGCAACGAAATCGTCTGGCTGCGCCGCCAGGACCGGCACAATCTGGGCCGGCAGCAGATGGGCCGCGCCCACGACACCATATTCTGGTACGCCAAATCCAAGGCCGCCCGGTACAACATACAATATACGCCCTATTCCGACGAATACATTAAGTCGGCGTACAACAAGTTTGACCACCGGGGACAGTACCGCACGCTGCCCTGCACCAACGAAACCGGCGGCAACAAGCCTTACGAATTCCGGGGCATCACCCGCGCCTGGCGGTTTGCGCCGGAACATATGGAGGAACTGTATCGGAACGATCTGCTGGTGCAGGCCACGCCCACCTCGCCCTTTCAGTACAAGAAATATCTTGACCCCAACGAGGGCGTAAAGCTACAGGATGTCTGGACGGACGTTGCCGGCGCCCGTGGGCGGGAACATACCGGCTGGCCCACGCAAAAGCCCGTTGAGCTGATGCAGCGCATCATCGCCGCCGCCAGCAATCCGGGCGATGTGGTGCTTGACCCCTTTGCCGGCTGCGCCACTACGCTGGTGGCCTGCGAAAATATGGGGCAAGGGCAGCGGCGGCGGTGGATTGGCATCGACCGCGCCGCGATGGCCAAAGTCCACGTCCTCAACCGTCTGCTGGACACCGACAGCAAAAACGCCGCCGTTGCCGTCCATAAAGTTCCGGGCAACGACGATGACGGCGTCTATGACGAAGCGGAGTTCCAAAAGGCGCTGGCTGCCAACCGCTGGGCGATGCGTCTGGAAACCACGCCGCCGCAGCGCACCGACGCCGGCGAAAGGGTTCCCGGTTTTGACACGCTGTACCGCCCGACTACCAGGCCGAAAACCACTTTCACCGATACCGAAATGCTGGATCTGTACTTCGCCCGCTGGCTCTACCAGTGCGCCGGCTGCGGCAAGCAAGCCCCGTCTTACTCCAACGGCAAGGTGGACACGGGCGATTTCCAGCTGGATCACCTTACGCCGCGCGATTTGAACGATCCCGGAACCGACGAACTGGACAACCGTTGCGCCCTGTGCGCCAAGTGCAACCGCAAGAAAAGCAACCGCCTTACCCTGACTGGCCTGCAAGTCCAGAATGTTAGGGACAAAGAGATTTACCTCAAGCGCGCCGATTTGCCCAAAGAGAACGCCATCCGGGCCTGGGGCCGCAGCGAACTCGCCAAAGCGAAACCGGCTGCTGTTGGCTCCGGTGCGTGTTGACATTATGCCGGCCAGCATTGCCGAACTGCGCGCCCACTTGACCAGGCGCGGCGCCGAAAAGCGCCGGGCGAACCACCGCTTGGCGCAGCTGCTATAGCCGGCCGGATGTGCTTATCGGGCGCTATTGTGCATACGGGGCAGCGGTTGACGTTGCAACAAGGTGTTTGCTACCATAGGCACCGCAACCTTGCCTCGCTTGCCAACAAGGAATGACTGCTATGGCCGAACTCAATGTACCCGACCGCACCTTTTTTGAGGGCGACAACCTTGCCATCCTGCAAGGCATTAACAGCGAGAGCGTCGACCTCATCGCCACCGACCCGCCGTTCAACAAGCGGCGCAATATGTCCGGCAGCGCCGGCAAGTACCCTGACCAGTGGTACTGGGCCGACGGCCACACGCACACTGCCGCCTGCCCGGCGGATTGCCGCCTGCGCGCCGTGCAGCGGGAATGGTTGGAGGAAATTGAGGCGTTGGGCAAGATTGCCGAATCGCAAAAGGGGGCGCAGGCGCGGCGTGATGCGGCGCGCTACAACGGACTGGTCGCTACCATTGAAGCGGCGCGGCTTACCCATGATGACGGCATTGCGGCTTTCCTGTGTTTCATATCCGTGCGGCTGCTGGAATGCCATCGCATCCTTAAGCCCACGGGCAGCATCTATCTGCACTGCGACCATAGCGCCAACGGCTACATTCGCATGGCGATGGATGCTATCTTTGGCACTGGTACAAACAGCAAACCAGGGTTTCGCAACGAAATCGTATGGCGGAAATATGCTGGACGCAAAAACAATGCCACAAGGAAATTCTCTACACAGCACGAAACGATTTTTTTCTATGGTAAATCTGCCTCGGCACGGTTCAATGTCCAATACGATCCTATATCTCAGGACGAGGTTAAAAAGAAGTACAAATTCACAGATGAGAACGGACGATTGTATCGTCTAGCTTGGGGACGGAGGTTTCAAACCACAGGCGAGAACCGTCGCATCTACCTTGATGAGCAACCTGGTTCTGCCATTGGCTCACTGTGGGTGGAGGACGGTTTGCAACTAAACACTTCATCCGCAGAGCGCACGAACTGGCCGACTCAAAAACCCATCTCTCTAATGCAGCGCATCATCGCCGCTTCCAGCAACCCCGGTGATGTGGTGCTGGATCCCTTTGCCGGCTGCGCCACCACGCTGGTGGCCTGCGAAAATATGGGGCAAGGATTGCGGCGGCGCTGGATCGGCATCGACCGCGCCGCAATGGCCAAAGTCCACGTCCTCAACCGTCTGCTGGACACCGACAGCAAAAACGCCGCCGTTGCCGTCCGTAAAGTTCCGGGCAGCGACGATGATGGCGTCTATGACGAAGCGAAGTTCCAGAAGGCGCTGGCCGCCAACCGCTGGGCGATGCGCCTGGAAACCACGCCGCCGCAGCGCACCGACGCCGGCGAAACTGCCCCCGACTTTGCCACGCCGTACCGCCCCACTACCCGCCCCAAGACTACTTTCACTTACGACGAGATGCTGGACAAGTACTTCGCCCGCTGGCTCTACCAGTGCGCCGGCTGCGGCAAGCCGGCGCCAACTTACCCTAACGGCAAGGTGGACACGGGCGATTTCCAGCTGGATCACCTGACGCCGCGGGATTTGAACAATCCCGGAACCGACGAACTGGACAACCGTTGCGCCCTATGCGCCAAGTGCAACCGCAAGAAAAGCAACCGGCTTACCCTGACCGGCCTACAGATCCAGAATGTTAGGGACAAGGAGATTTACCTCAAGCGCGCCGATTTGCCCAAGGAGAGCGCCATATGGGCCTGGGGTCGCAGCGAACTCGCCAAAACGAAACCGGCTGCTGTTGGCTCTAGTGCGTGTTGACACTTGCTGTCATTCCCGCCACACGGGAATAATGAAACAGAATCATGCACTTGACGACGCGCCCTGACTGCGCCAACCGTGGCTGCAATGCTACCCCGCCGCCCCTACCGGAGCCCGCCATGACCACTGCCCCCGCCCCCATCCGCCCCCGCCTGCCCGACTGGCTCAAAGTGCCGATGCCCGGCGGCCCCCGCTACATCGAGCTCAAGCAGCTGATGCGCGAAAGCCAACTGCACACCGTCTGCGAGGAGGCCCGCTGCCCCAACATCGGCGAGTGCTGGGAACGCTCCGCCGCCACCTTTATGATCCTGGGCGACATCTGCACCCGCGCCTGCGCCTACTGCGCCGTAACCAGCGGACGCCCCGATGCCCTGGACCTGGGCGAACCCTTCCGGCTGGCGGCCACCGTCAAGCGGATGGGGTTGCAGTACTGCGTCATTACCTCGGTGAACCGCGATGACCTGCCCGACGGCGGCGCCGGCGTCTTTGCCGCCTGCATCAAGCAGGTGCGCGCCGCCGTCCCCGGCTGCCGGGTGGAAGCCCTCATACCCGATTTTGACGGCAACGATGACGCCCTGGCGACAGTGACGGCGGCGCAGCCGCAGGTGCTCAACCACAACATCGAGTCGGTGGAACGGGTATTCCGGCGGGTGCGCCCCCGGGGGGATTACCGCCGGTCGCTGGAACTGCTGCGCCGCGTCAAGGAACTGTCCCCCGCTCTGCCCACCAAGTCGGGCATCATTGTGGGCATGGGCGAAAGCAAGGACGAAGTGCGGCAGACGATGGCCGACCTGCGCGCCGTGGACTGCGACCTGCTGACCATCGGGCAGTACCTGCGCCCGTCCATCAAGCACATCGCCATTGACCGTTTCTACACGCCGGCGGAGTTTGAGGAACTGCGTCTGGACGGCGAAGCCATGGGGTTCAAGCATATCGCCGCCGGCCCGCTGGTGCGGTCGTCATACCACGCCGACGAGCAGCACGAGGCGGCGGCGGGCATCCATTGCTGACGCCCGGCGCTGACAGACTGCCCACGTATCTGCGGTGAGCTGATCAGGGCAACGGGTCAGCGCCGGAGAACGGAGGCTGGCCGGCTACAGAACGATTTATTCGCCGCATCCTGCCGGGGCCTTAACGCTGGTGGCGTCATAGGCGGCGCAGCTGCACGTCTTCGATGCAGTGTGCGAGGCGTGCGAGGGCCTGATGGAGCGTATTCAAATGTCCGGGGTCGACGCCGATGGCACGCGCCTTGTGCAGCAAGCCTTTCGCGGCAAGCAACCGATCTTTGCTTTCAACACGCTACGCACGGAACTGGAACAGGGCGACCAGAAAGGATTTGCGACATTGCTTGAAGGTTGCATCGGGGCGGTACGGAACCGTCTGGCGCACCAACCCAAAATACTTTGGGAAGGCGCTGATGATGCTGCCGATTACCTTACCCTGATTTCCCTGTTGCATCGCAAGCTGGATCAAGCTGTGCCAACCGTCCTCAAGTAGATTGGAACATAGAGCTGAATGCGGCGCGCGCGTCGCCGCCCGGCGCGGCTGGCGATAGACCGGGCGGTGTGCGAACAGCTGGACTTTGACGAAGGGCTTTGCCAGATGGCGCAGCATCTGCTGGCGCTAGAGCCGATGGTAACGGGTCGGTGGCACGAATTCGGGCCGGTACCGCAGGGGCGCGCTGCTGTAACCGGGCCAGGTGCCGCCAGGGCTATCGCATATGGATTTTGCGGCGTCCGGTATGATAGCGGCCAACGCCGCCTGGCGTGAAGCGAAGTAGAAGCAGAAGCAGAGGTGACGCCGCCATGACCGAGTCCGCCGACCTGTTCAGCGCCCTGGACGACCCCCGCGCCAGCAACGCCCGCCGCCATTCCCTCCACGACATCCTGGTCATCGCCTTCTGCACTATGCTTTGCGGCGGCCAGACCTGCACCGATATGGAACTCTTCGGCCACGCCAAACGGGAACTCCTCCAATCCTTCCTCAAACTGGACCACGGCATCCCCAGCCACGATACTTTCTCCCGCCTCCTGGGGATGCTGGATCCCGCCACTTTCCAGCAGTGGTTCATCGGCTTTATGCGGCAGTTCGCCGAAGGCAGCGAAGGCATACTGGCGGTGGACGGGAAAACCTTGCGCCGCTCTTACGACCGCGCCGAGCAACTCTCCCCGCTGCATCTGGTCAGCGCCTGGGCTGAGGAACAGCGGCTGGTGTTGGGGCAATTGGCTGTGGATGACAAATCTAACGAGATTACGGCCTTGCCCAGGCTGCTGGAAATGCTGACTCTGCGCGGCAAAGTAGTTACTGCTGATGCTATGCATTGCCAGCGTCAAGTGGCGCAGCAGGTGATTGAGCAAGGCGGCGACTATGCCTTGGCTCTGAAAGGCAATCAGGGCAGTCTGCGGGATGACGTACAGCTGTTTCTGGACGACCCGGCCACGCCCCTGGCCCAGGATGTCCAAATCAGCAAAGGACACGGGCGTATTGAAACCCGCATTGCCAGCGTCAGTTCCGATGTGGCTTGGCTGCAAGAAACGCATCAGTGGCCGGGTTTGTCTGCTGTGGGCAAAGTGACTGCTATCCGGCGGCAGAACGGGGCCGAGAGCGAACAAGACCGCTACTATCTGCTGAGCGAAGCGTGCACGGCGGAACGGTTCAACTACATTGTGCGGGGTCATTGGGGGATTGAGAATCGGCTGCACTGGGTATTGGATGTGACCTGCCACGAGGATCAGGCGCGGAACCGGAAGGGGCATTGCGCGGAGAACCTGGCGCTGCTGCGGAAGCTGGCGTTGAATTTGGCGCGGTTGGAGGCGAGCAAAGGTTCAATGCGCGGCAAGCTGAAGCGGGCGGGTTGGGACGATGGCTATCTCATCAGCATCCTGTCCCAATTCACCAAAATCCATATGCGATAGCCCTGACCGAGGGCGGCGGGCGTCTTGACGCTGCCCCCGGCGGGTGTTAGGGTAAGGCTCAATTATGCGAATCGGCGAATTTGACATCGCGGAACCCGTGCCCGAGCTGCGCGACCCCCATATGCTGGTGGTTCTGCGGCCCTGGATCGACGTGGGCAATGTGGGCAGCCTGTCCCTGGGGCGGATTGAACGGCATCTCCGCAGCCAGGAGCTGGGCCGTCTGCATCGGCCGGGGCGGTTCTACGATTTTACCCGCTACCGGCCGCGCTCCTATCTGGTCAGCGGCAAGCGGGAGGTGACCATCCCCAACACCATCGTCCGCTACGCCAACCCGGAGGAGGGGCAGCATCTCATTACCGCCCATCTGCTGGAACCGCATCTTTACGGCGAGGATTATTCCGAGGCCCTGCTGGAAATCGTCCGCTATTTTGGCGTCAAGCAGTACGCCCTGGTGGGGGGGATGTACGATATGGTGCCGCACACCCGCCCGCTGGTGGTGTCGGGCATCGGTTCCGGGGAGAATGTGGCGCGGGATTACAGCATCGCCGGGGCCCGCCCCAGCAACTACGAGGGGCCGACCACCATTACCTACACCATTGCCGAAACGGCCACCCGGATGGGGCTGGAAACGCGGGCTTTCGTGGTGCACCTGCCCCAGTATCTGAACCTGGACGATGATTTCCAGGGGACGGCGCGGATGATGAACCTGCTCTGCCGTCTGTACAATCTGCCCGATTTCATTGCCCAGCCGGAACGGGGGCAGCGGCAGTATGACGAGCTGTCGCCCCGCGACGGGCGGCTGCCCGACCGCAGCGTGCTGGCCCGGATTGAGGAGCTGTACGACAACGAGTACGGGGGCGACAATCGTCCGCCGCCGGCCGACATTCCGCTGCCGTCCAGCATTGAGGAGTTTCTACAGGGGCTGGAGATCAATCTGGCGGACGGCGACAGCTCCGGCGGCGGTTCCGGCAACGATGGCGGGGGCGGCAGCGATGGCGGCAATGACCGGGACAGCGACGACGACAGCCCCGATGACCGGGACTTGACTCCTGTCTAGTCGTTTCTAGTCGCTCTGCGTACTGCCCTGCCGTCCGGCGGAACTTTCAGCGCTATGGCCGACGGAGCGCCAACCGGGGGGACGCCGCCCAACGCCGCCGGCATTTTGCAGGCGCTGATCCGGCACGATACCACTAACCCGCCGGGGAACGAGCGGGCGTGCGCCGTCTGGTGCCGGGATTTGCTTAATGACGCCGGCATTGCCGCCGAACTGCTGGGCGACGACGCCGAGCGGGTGAATGTGGTCAGCCGGCTGCGCGGCCGGGGTGATGCGCCGCCCCTGCTGCTGTACGGCCACCTTGATGTTGTGCCTACGGCGGCGCAGCCCTGGGAGGTTCCGCCCTTTGAGGGGCGTCTCCAGGATGGCTATATCTGGGGCCGGGGCGCGCTGGATATGAAAGGCGGCGTGGCGATGATGCTAGACGCTTTTCTGCGGGCGCATCGGGAGGGGACGGCCCTGCCCGGCGATGTCATCCTGGCGCTGGTGAGCGATGAGGAAGCCGGCGGGCATACGGGCGCCCGGTGGCTGGTGGAGAACCGGGCGGAGCGGTTTGAGGAGGCGCGCTACGCCATCGGCGAGTTCGGCGGGTTCAGCAAAACGCACCGGGGGCGCAAGTTTTATATGGTGCAGGTTGCGGAGAAGCAGGGCTGTCGGGTGGAGGCGAAGGCGCGGGGGCCGGGCGGACACGGCTCGCTGGTGCATCGCGACACCGCGCCGACGCGGATGGCGCAGTTTCTGGTCAAGCTGGACCGGACGCCGTTGCCGTTTCACATTCACCCGGTGACGCGGATGATGGTTGAAACGATGAGCGACAGCCTGCCCTGCCCGGACCAGGGGTTTCTGCGGCTGCTGCTCAATCCGGCGTTCACGGGGCCGATGCTGAAGCGGCTGGGCGCAGCGGGGCAGGAGATGGAGCCGCTGTTCCGGCACACGGCCAACGCCACCATCATCAGCGGGGGCGAAAAGGCGAATGTCATTCCCAGCGAGGTAACGGTCAACCTGGACTGCCGGATGCTGCCGGGCTATGCGCCGGAGGATTTGCTGGGCGAGTTGCAGGACATCGCCGGGCCGGATATTGAGCTGCGAGCGGTTAATTTCCAGGCCAAGCCGTGGCGGCTGGATCTGGGGCTGTTTGACACGCTGGCGGGCATCATCCGGGAGCAGGACGGGGAGGGTGTATCGGCGCCGATGCTGATGCCGGCGGGGACGGACGGGCGGCATTTCGCCACGCTGGGCATCCAGACTTACGGGTGGATGCCGATGAACCTGCCGGCGGATTTTGACTTTCTGAAAACGATACACGCGGCCAATGAGCGGGTTCCGGTATCGGCGCTGGAGTTTGGAGCGGAAGCGTTGCACAAGCTGCTGGGGCGGTTTCACGGGTGACGCTGATGCGGCGGCGGGCGGCTACGGATTTGCCGGCAGCACTTTCATCGATGAGTATAACGACCCGCATACGATCCCTCTTGCTCCATAGAATGGTAGTGTTCGTTTCAGGTGGTTTAACTTTTCGGCATTCCGACGCCGGCCGGGATCCAAGCGTACTTTCTGGACTACGACTTGCGCCGGAATGACAGCCCGTCAGCCAAATCACCTAAAACGAAACGCTACCGTAGATTTGCGCCAGAACCTTGACAGTCAAATCAGTATGCCCCTATGAACGCTGACAATACGAATCTCAATTGCTCGCTGGACGCAGAAACCGCGGCGACGCTGGCGGCCCTGGCGCAGCGCTGGCAGACGACGCCGGCGGACGCCTTGCGCCGAGCGATCCTGATGGCGGCACGCGAGTCCGAACTACCGCCGGCGGACACCTTTACGCCGGAGGAGGGATTGCAGGCGCTACGCGAACTGCGGGCATCGTTGTCGGCGCAAGGGGTTGACTTTGACGCGTGGGCGCGGGAGGCGCAGGCGATGCGGCGGAGCAGCCCCGCAGGTGGCCAATGATTCATCTGGATACCAGTTTCCTCATCAGCGCGCTGGCGGCTAACTCGCCGGAAGCCGACATACTGGATGGTTGGGTAGCATCCGATGAAATCCTGGCGGTGAATGCGGTCGCCTGGGCCGAGTTTCTCTGCGGTCCGGTTCCGGCGAGCCAATTGGGGATTGCGTCTCAAATACTGGGCAGGCCCCGAGACTTTACCGCCGCGCACGCGGCAACTGCCGCTCGTTTATTCAACGCAACCGGGCGCCGGCGTGGAACGATGGTAGATTGTATGATAGCCGCATCGGCTTTGGGGGATGACGCGCCGCTGGCGACCAGCAATGCGGATGATTTCCGCAGGTTCGCAGAACACGGTTTGAGACTGGCCTAAAGCGTTCCGCAATTTTCCCGGCACAGGGCATACGGGCTGAATCAAGGGCGATGCTTCGGCATCGCCCTTATGACAATTCGGTAGTGGCCGGCTTCGTCAGGCGGCCACGGCCTCGTTGGAAATCTCCACCAGGCGGGCGAAGGCGTCGGGGTCGCGGACGGCCAGGTCGGCCAGCATCTTGCGGTCAATCTCGATGCCGGCGGCGTTGAGGCCGTGCATGAACTGGCTGTAGGTGACGCCGTGCTGCCGGCTGGCGGCGCCGATGCGGACGATCCACAGGCGGCGGAAGTCGCCCTTGCGCTGGCGGCGGTGGCGATAGGCGTGGCTCCAGGCGTGCATTACCGCCTCTTTGGCCCACTTGTAGTTGCGCCCGGAGGACGCCTGGTAGCCCTTGGCGGCTTTGAGGATTTTCTTGTGGCGGGCGCGTTTGGTCACGCCCCGTTTGACTCGCGGCACGGTGTGCTCTCCCGGTTAGGTGGTCGGGGCCGGCGGGTAGCCGGCCGGGGCCGGCAGGCGGTTAGGCGTCGTAAGGCACCAGCCGGGTGAGACGCTTGACGTCGGCCTGGTCGAAGGCCAGTTTCTGGGCGTACTTGCGGGTCACCTTTTTGGGCTTTTTGCGCCGCAGGTGGCTGCTCATCCGCTTGCGGCGCATCAGCTTGCCGGAGCCGGTGATGTGGATGCGGGCTTTGGCGCCCTTGTGGGTTTTGAGCTTGGGCATTGTACCTTATTCCGTAGTGGCGGCCACCGCGGCGGCGGGTTCGCTGCGCTCGGCGCGGGCCGTGGCCGTGGGGCTGGGTATCAGCACCATGGACATAGCGCGGCCCTCCATGGAGGGTTCCTGCTCCAGGCGGATGTCGTCTTTCAGTTCGTCGGCGACGCGCTTGAGCAGGGAGAGGCCGTGCTGCTTGTGGACGGCTTCCCGCCCCCGGAAGCGGACGGTGAGCTTGACCTTGTCGCCGTTGCCGACGAACTGGCGCACCTTGCGGAGCTTGGCGTCGAAGTCGTGGCTGCCGATGTTGGGGCGGAAGCGCACTTCCTTGAGTTCGTTGCTTTTCTGGGATTTGCGGGTCTCGCGTTCCTTTTTGGAGGAGAGGTAGCGCAGCTTGCCGTAGTCCAGCAGGCGGCAGACCGGGGGGTCGGCGTTGGGCGCCACCTCCACCAGGTCAAGGTCGTGCATACGCGCCCTGGCGAGGGCGTCGGACACGGTCATTACGCCAAGCTGCTCACCATTTTCTCCGATTACTCGTACCCGTGGGACGCGGATTTGCTCGTTGACCCTGTACTGCCTGGCGATGGCGACACCTCCTTGACGGGACTGGCACTGGCTGGCGCAGCGGCGATGGCGATGGCGCCGGGACGGGCGATGCGCCGCCGCTGCTGGGGTCTATTCTAGCGGCGGCGGCGAAAACAGTCAACGCCGCGCCAGCCGGGCATTTTCAGCACGTGCTGGTGATATAGTTGAGGCTGGATTTTGCCATTGCCGGAGGCGCTCCCATGGCCGCCGCCCGCTCCTACCGCGATGATTTCCAGCGCCTCCGCTGCGGTTCCAACCGGCTGCCCAAAGACGGACGCTCCCGGGGCAAACAAACCTACCGCTGCCGCCTCTGCCACTACCGCTTCACTCCCGACGGCAACCGCCACCACTACCAGGAACAAGTCAAGGAACAGGCCATTGATAGGTACGGCGTAGGCATGGCCGTGGGCGCCATCAGCCGGGTTTTGGAGGTCAATCTGGAGACGGTGTACGGGTGGGTCAAAAAAGTCCGGTGGGCCCTGGGCGTTTGGCCTGGGGGACATTGCGCGCCAGCGCCAGCATCAGCGCCATGGTATGCTCGGCGGCGGCCACCGTATTGCCCACGGGGGCGTTGACCACGGCCACGCCGGCGCGGGTGGCGGCGTCCAGGTCAATGTTGTCCACGCCGATGCCGGCGCGGGCCACTACCTTGAGGTTGCGCCCGGCGGCGATGACAGCCTCGGTGACCCGGGTTTCGCTGCGGACGACCAGGGCGTCGTAATCGCCAATGGCGGCGACCAGTTCGTCGGGGGGAAGGCCGCGCTTGATGTCAACGGGAACCCGTTCCCGGAGCAGGTCAATGCCTGCGGCGGCCACATTGTCGGTAATCAGTACTTTGGGCATAGGGCTGGGGCGTCTCCGTTGAAGCGGGGCAGTTGAGGCGGGGCAAAGGATGGCGGCAATGGTAGCAGAAAGACGGACGGTTGTCAGTTGCCCTGGCCGGATAGTTCTGTGGTAAAATCCGCCAGCGGCGGGTATCGTCGCCATTGTCACCAAAGGAGAGAAGCTTGATGAAACGCATTGCCTTTCTGGCCGCCAGCGCCGTGGCCGTGATTGTCGCCGTGGTCGCAATGTTCGCGGCCAGCCTGACGGCTACGCCGGCGCCGGCCGCCGTGGCCCAATCTACCCCCCCCCCCCGCAAACCAGCAGGCGCGGAACACCGGAACGCCGGGCGAGGTCATCGTTACCTGGAACGCCGCCGCCGGCGCCAATAGCTACCGGGTGGGCTGGCTGAACCACGCTGACTATCTGGCGGCGGGCAACACCTGGTTGCAGCGTTTTACCTTCGCCGATGTGCCGTCGTCGGTGCGGTCTTACCGGGTTACGCGGCTGACGCCGGGCGAGGAGTACTGGTTCATTGTGGCCAGCGTGGACGCCCGCAACCAAATGTATTGGCCGTCGAGCTGGATACAAAAGTTCGCGGTGACGGCGGCGCCAACACCCACGCCGGCGCCGACCCCTACGGCCTGTCCCAGCGTCGGTTTTGGTCCTGGCGCGCCTACTGGCGGAGGTTCGCCGACGCCGACGCCGTCCGGCAGCAGTTGTCCCGCCGGCAGCGGCAGCCATTTGCCGCCGGGCGCCAAGATGACGCCAGGCAATTTTGTGAATTGGAGCGGTTTCAGGTTTGGCGTCCGCAGCGTTACGACGCCCAGCACGATCGAATTCGCGGATGGCAGCCGCGACGGGCCGCCGCATGGACGACGCTGGCTGATGGTCAACATCCATGCCGCTAACGGCACCAACTACACCGTTCCTATGAACGACGGGCAAGAGTATATGGTGGAAACTGACGCCGGCATTGCATACGGCTGGAACGCTGGTCATGAAATTCCACCGAACAAGCAGTATCGCAACGGGGGTGATTTCCTGTTTGACATCCCGCGCAACGCCAGCACCGCGGTAGTGCACTTGAGGCCGCTGATGTTCCGGAGTGGCGATAACAACGCCGGAGTTATGTGGCAGGTGAACATTCCATAGTCCCAATCTACCGGCAAGAAAAGCGCCCTGGCACTGCGCCCACGCCTGCCCGGCAATAACCACCCCAGACGACAAGGAGGTACATCAATGAAATTCACGAACGTCAAACTGCCCAAGGCCGCCGCGGCCGCTGTCGGCGCGCTGGCCGTGGCTGGCGCCGTAGCCGGCGGCGCGCTGCTCTACGACGCCATGGGCACGGAGCCGGCCGCGGCGCAGGAAACCGGCGCGGACGCGGTCTTTATGGACCGGCCCATAGATCGGTACGTTCCCGCCGGCGACCTGGCGCCGTACGATCCGGCGTCCGACCCGGCCGTAGCCAACGACGGCGTCATTGTCAATATGGGCGAGTCGACGTCCGGGGACATCTACGACGATTCCCGGCCGGTGTACATCGGCAACCATCCGATGGAGCCCATCCCGCAGTAGGCTGCCGCCGGCGTAAAAAGCGGTAGCGGCAGGCTCCCGGCGCGCCGGGAGCCTGCCGCTTTTATCCGGTTGCCCCGGTTTGGCGCCGATGCCGGGTGGTTTGACGGCGCGGGCTAGAGGCGGTTGTCATTTGAGGGGTTTCCGGGGGACGGCAGTATGTAGCATACCGGGCAATTCCGTGCTAAAATCCGCCAGCGACGGGCATCGTCGCTATCATTACCAAAACTACCGCCACCGGAGGAGAGAAGCCCGATGAAACGCATTGCCTTCCTGGCCGCCAGCGCCGTGGCCGTGATTGTCGCCGTGGTCGCAATGTTCGCGGCCAGCCTGACGGCTACGCCGGCGCCGGCCGCCGTGGCCCAATCTACCCCCCCCCCCCCCGCAAATCAGCAGGCGCGGAACACCGGAACGCCGGGCGAGGTCATCGTTACCTGGAACGCCGCCGCCGGCGCCAACCGCTACCGGGTGGGCTGGCTGAACCACGCTGACTATCTGGCGGCGGGCAACACCTGGTTGCAGCGCTTTACCTTCGCGGATGTGCCGTCATCGGTGCGGTCTTACCGGGTTACGCGGCTGACGCCGGGCGAGGAGTACTGGTTCATTGTGGCCAGCGTGGACGCCGGCAACCAAATGTACTGGCCGTCGAGCTGGATACAAAAGTTCGCGGTGACGGCGACGCCAACACCGACGCCGGCGCCCACGCCGACGCCTTGCCCAACCAGCCACGGACCCGGCGCGCCCACCGGGGGCGATGGCGCAATGTGTCCCATCACCGGGCTGCCCGTTGGCGATGGCTACCTGGAAGTCGGCGACAAGGCTGACAGCGGCGGTCTCAGCTACCGACTGGATGAAGTGACAACCCCGGCGACCGTACAATTCTCACGCGGTGGCCAGCGATACACCCCGTTCGAAGGGCGGCAGTGGGTACGCACCTGTGGAACCGTCTGGAATCATTACAACTTTACGACGGCTCAATATGCCGGATCAACTGTCGTAATTGACAGCGACGCTGGCATCGGGTTTCATTTTCCATTACACAATGAAACACCCAACCGCATTGCCCCTGGCAGGAGTGGGAAACAATGCTACACGTGGGACTTGCCGGCGACGGCCAGCACCGCCATCTTGGCGGTGAACCTGTACTTTGACCACGAAACAGTGCGGCTGTTCCGCATCCCCATCCGGACGCAGGCGGCCGGTAGCGACCTCTGTGCGACATCCTCCGGATCAGCCCTACAGGCGCTCATTCAATCCGGCGTTTGCCCGGCGCAATAGCCCAGGGCAATAGCACGGAGCAAAGCCGAAAGGCCCTGACTCACCGGTCAGGGCCTTTCGGCTCTTATCCAGCTGCCCGGTGGCGTCAAACCGGGCCGGAATGAAAGCGGGGGCTAGAGGATGTGGTACAGCATCCGGTGGTCGCGGAGGACGTCCTGGGCGAAGTCGTTTTCCACATCCCGCCACACGGAATGGATGTGGTTGGCGCCGTTCTGTATGTTGTCAAACTCCACGATGAACTGGCCGCCGTGGATGCGGTAGTAGTGGTCGCGGCTGCGGTCCAGGCCGCCGGCCCAGACCAGGCGGTAGTCGTCCAGGCCGGTTTCGCGGATTTTGCCCATCCGTTCCGCGGCGACCGGGGCGGGTACGCCGTGTACGTATTCGGAAATCAGCGCCATCAGCATTTCCCGCTGGGTTCCGTTCATTTCCCGCCCGGCTAGGCCCTCGTCGTTATGCACGGCCTGCTTGCTGCTGTTGTAGCCCAAAATGTCCCAGGGGGCCTGGTCGTGGATGACGGCCTTGCCGCGCTGCCCGGCGTCCAGGGAACTGATGAGATCGATGGCCAGATCCTCGCGGCGGGAGAGGATGCGGAGTCCCTCTTTGGGGCCTTTGCGGACTTCGGCGGGGTTGGCGCCGAAAAAGAAGGGGGTTACGGCGATGACCTGGTCGCCCCAGACGCTGTAATGCACGGAGAGGTGGTGGCCTTCGGCGCGCCAGCCCCAGGGTTCGGCGCGGCCCGGTTCGCCGAACACCGTCCAGTAGTAGAGCTGCGGGTCGCGGGGCCAGGTGGCGTGGCCGGCTTCGGCTTCCAGGGGGCCGAGGACGTCCTCGTGTTCAATGATCAGGCGGGCCTGCTGGCCGGCTTCGTCGGTGAGGCCGGTGGCCAGGAGTTCCAGGGCCAGGGCGCGCTGGTTGTCGTCCATATCGCGCAGAGGCAGGCCGTGTCGGTTGAGGGGCGGGTAGTACCAGAAGATGCGCTCGCCGTCCAGGTAGTGGTAGGTGGCCTTGCTGCGGCGTGGGGCGTCCAGGCTGGCCAGCCAGCGGCGGGCGGCGTCCACCATAGCGGCGGAGACGGGGGCGTGGGGGTGGGTGTATCGGGCCGTCATTGGGGGTAACCTCCTGCCGGTTGCCATAATCCCGGCGGTTGCCATAATCCTAGCGGTGGGCAGTTTAGACAGGGGCGGCGGGCGGTGTCAAGATTCCGGCCGGCGCCGGGATGACGGGGCAGGATCAAGCCGCCCGATGGGAAACGCGGCCCAAGTCTAACGCGGCCCAAGTCAGGACAACGGGTTGACCGCCCCGTTTCGGTGTGCTATTTTAGCCGCACAACCGAATACGCTTTCTGGCGGGAGCTTGGTTTTGCCAGGCTGAGAGGGCGGCCGCACAGCCGCCGACCGTAGGCACCTGACCCGGGTAATGCCGGCGTAGGAATTGGAATCGCACCCACGCTTGCCGCCGGAAACGCTGAAAGCCCGGCGGCATTTTCTATGGCCGCCACGACCACCGCCATCGCCATTCCCACCTGCGTCGTCACCCGTCACACCGCTTTCCCCGCCAGCGCCCAATCGGGCTGCCCTGGACGGCATTGAGGCCAACCTATGCTGGACCCTACTCTTGGCATCATCACTCTGGTCATCGTCTGCGCCGTGTTCCTCGTTCTGGGCGTGGCCTACGCTTGGCGGCGCGGGCGGCAGAGCGCGGAGGACTACACCGTCTCCCGCAACCACGCGCCCGTCAATGTGGGCATCGCCACCCTGGTGGCGTCAATGTTCGGCACCTGGGTGCTGTTGAGCCCCGGCGAAACCGGCGCCAACTTCGGCATCGTGGCCCTGGTGGGCTACGCCCTGGGCATGGCCGGCATTCCGGTGATGTTTATGTTCGTAGGCCCGCGCATCCGGCAGGTGATGCCCAACGGCCATTCCATCACCGAGTATGTGCGGCATCGCTTCGGCATGGCGCCTTTCGTGGCCATTTTCGTGGTCATCATATTCGTCATCGGCATATTCATCACGGCGGAGATGACCGCCATCACGGCGGCGGTGAGCATCCTCACCGGCGCGCCGGCGTGGGCCACGGCGGTGGCGGTGGGCCTGGTGGTAATTGCCTACACCGCCTATGGCGGCCTGCGGGTGTCCATCTATACCGACCGCATCCAGTTCTGGGTGCTGATGCCGGCCCTGCTGCTGCTGGTCATCGTGGCGGCGGTACTGGTAACCGGACGCGGCGTCTGGCCCGCCGCCGGGCCGGCCGGCGCCCTTTCCTTGACTCGCGCCGACAGCTATTTCTTTGCCATCGTGCTGATTATCGGCATCATCGCTTCCAACGCCTTCCATCCCGGTATGTGGCAGCGGGTCTATACGGTGGAAAGCCGGCGCGCCCTGAACCGCAGCCTGTGGGGCGCCGCCGCCGTGGCCATCCCCCTCACTTTCGTAATGGGCATGGCCGGCATCGCCGCCGTGGGCAACGGCTCCGTGGCGCCGTTCCAGTACCCCCAGGTAGCCGCCGCCCTGTTCGCGCTGGCCACCGACCTGTTCCCCCTGTGGATGCACTTCCTGATGCTCATCTGCGCCCTGATGCTGGCCATGAGCACGCTGGACACGCTGATGAACGGCCTGGCCAGCGGCATTGCCGCCGACTTGGCCGGCGTGGGCGTGAGGCGCGAGGCGCTGCTGTCGCTGGCGCGGGCGGTTACGGTGATTGTGGCGATACCGGCCATCATCGTCGCCTCGCAAGGGTACAGCGTGCTGTATGTGTTTCTGATTGCCGACCTGCTGGGCGCCGCCATTGCCGCGCCGATGCTGGCGGGGCTGTACTCCGGCCGGATGCCGGGCTGGGCCGTCCTGCTGGCCGGCGGCGCGGGCATCCTCGTTGGGGCGCTGTACTACCCCAAGCCGGACCTGCTTTCACCCTGGGCGCTGGCGGCGCCGTTTGGCGGGCAGATGTTTTTTGCCTTCGCCGCGGCGCTGCTGGTGTCCACGGTGATTGCCGCCGCCGTGATCTGGGGTATGCGTCTGGCGGCGCCGTCCCGCCGGTACGACTTCAGCATCCTCAATAGCCGCGTGCGCCCGATTGACGAGCCGGCCACCGGCGGCGGCGACTGACCTCCATTGACTGACCCGCATTGACTGACTCGCATTGCCGGAACGACCAAAAAATCCATTCACTTGACGACTGACGACATGGCCCGGCAGCAAGGAGGAACCGCAATGACGACCATCATCGAAAGGACGCTGTTGAGCGAACACGCGCAGGTCGATCCCGAATCGGTGCGCCCCTTCCCCAACTCCCGCAAGGTGTACGAAACGGGCAGCCGCGCGGACATTCGCGTGCCGATGCGGGAGATCACGCTGGACGACACTCATTCCAGCGCTGGCGTGGAAAAGAACCCGCCGGTGTATGTCTATGACACCTCCGGGCCGTACACCGACCCCGATGTCGCCGTTGATGTCCGCCGGGGGCTGCCGCCCCTGCGGGAACGGTGGATTGAGGAGCGGGGCGACACCGACCGTCTGGAGTATCTGACTTCGGAATACGGTCGGGAACGGCTGGCCGACCCGGCGCTGGCGCCCTACCGCTTCAGCCACATCCGCAGCCCGCGCCGCGCCCAAGCCGGCGGCAATGTGACGCAGATGCACTACGCCCGGCAGGGCATCGTCACGCCGGAAATGGAGTTCATCGCCATCCGCGAGAATATGCGCCGGCAGGAGTTCTTCGGCACGCCCCTGATGGGCAGCCTCAAGGCAATGAACTTCGGCGCCAACCTGCCGGCGGTGGTGACGCCCGAATTCGTGCGCGAGGAGGTGGCCGCCGGCCGCGCCATCATCCCCGCCAACATCAACCATCCCGAATCGGAACCGATGATTATCGGGCGCAACTTTCTGGTCAAAATCAACGCCAACATCGGCAACTCGGCGGTCACTTCCAGCATTGAGGAGGAAGTGGAAAAGATGACCTGGGCCACCCGGTGGGGCGGGGACACGATTATGGATCTGTCCACCGGGCGCAACATCCACGAAACGCGGGAGTGGATCATCCGCAACAGCCCCGTCCCCGTGGGCAGCGTGCCTATCTACCAGGCGCTGGAGAAGGTGAACGGCAAGGCGGAGGAACTCACCTGGGAAATTTTCCGCGACACGCTGATTGAGCAGGCGGAGCAGGGCGTGGACTACTTCACCATCCACGCCGGCGTGCGCCTGGCCTATGTGCCGCTGACGGTCAACCGGGTCACGGGCATCGTCTCCCGGGGCGGTTCCATTATGGCCAAGTGGTGCCTGGCCCACCACCGGGAGAGTTTCCTCTACGAACACTTTGCGGAAATGTGCGCCATTATGAAGCAGTACGACGTGGCCTTTTCGCTGGGCGACGGCCTGCGCCCCGGCTGCATCGCCGACGCCAACGACGCCGCGCAGTTCGCAGAGCTGGAAACCCTGGGCGAGCTGACCAAAATCGCCTGGGAACACGACGTGCAGGTGATGATCGAAGGCCCCGGTCATGTGCCGATGCAGCTCATCAAGGAGAATATGGACAAGCAGTTGCAGGACTGCTACGAGGCGCCTTTCTACACCCTGGGGCCGCTGGTGACGGACATCGCCCCCGGCTACGACCACTTCACCTCGGGCATCGGCGCGGCGATGATCGGCTGGTACGGCACGGCGATGCTGTGCTATGTGACGCCCAAGGAGCACCTGGGGCTGCCCAACCGCCAGGATGTGAAGGAAGGCATCATCACCTACAAGATCGCCGCCCACGCCGCCGACCTGGCCAAAGGCCACCCGGCGGCGCAGATCCGCGACAACGCCCTGTCCAAAGCGCGCTTTGAGTTCCGCTGGGAGGACCAGTTCAACCTGGCACTGGACCCGGACACGGCGCGGGATTATCACGACGAAACGCTGCCCAAGCAGGCGCAGAAAGTGGCCCACTTCTGCTCAATGTGCGGCCCGCACTTCTGCTCCATGAAGATCACGCAGGATGTGCGGGAATACGCGCGCAGCAAGGGCATCGGCGACGCCGGCGCCGCGCTGCTGCTTGGGATGCAGGAAAAGGCGGGCGAGTTCAAGGCCACCGGCAGCGAGGTGTACCGGCAGGTGTAGCCCGGGCAAGGGAGCCGGCCGGCGGCCCCGGTTGCCGCCGGCGAATACGCCGTTGGGGCGTAAATCGGCCCGTCCGTCGTTGCGGAGCAAGTCATCCGCAATAACGGACGGGCTAGGTTAAAGCGCCGCCGGCACTTTTATCGTTCCCGCCGCCGGCGGGTCCGCGCGGGTTAAGGACGGCGGGCCAGGTCAACCGGAACAGCGTCGCGGGGGTCGGCCATGGGCCGTCCGGGGGCCGGCGGTTCCATAAAAGTGACGCTGTCGTAAAAGTCATCCAGGGCGATGAACTTGCCGTTCTGCTCCGCCCACTCGCGCATCCGGCGGTTGCAGCTGTGCCGCCAGGACAATACTTCAACGCGCCAGCCGCGATTGTGCATCAGCTCCAGGTCGGCGTGGAAACCGACGCCGTCGGAGAAACCGGCGCCGTCGCCCGTGAGCAGCACCACTATGCCGGGGTCTCCATTGCCGTGGGATCCGGTGTACCGGAAGCCGTCGCGCAGCATTGCGGTTTGCAGCATCTGGTCAACGCCCTGTTCTCCGCCGGACACACTGCCCCGTTCCAGCAACTGCACGGTTACACCCTCGTTTTCCAGCCGGTTCCACACATAGCGCAGCTCCGGCGGTACCGAGCCGACGGCCACGGCGCGCTCGATGTCACGCCCGGCGTGGGCCAGTTCCAGCAGGTTGCGAAAGTGGATACGCACCCGGTAGCGGGCGCTGTCGCCTTCCCGATCGATGGCAACCTCGCGGGCGCTGATAAAAATGTTGGAGTTGTCCCAATAGATAAAAACTTTTTCCATAACGAACCTGCCGGGAACGAATCTGCCGGGCGTTGCTTGCCCTTTAGCATAGCATAACCGGGCCGCCGCCGGTTTGCGCGGGCCGGGGCTACTAACCCCCCGATGACGGCGTCATCCGCACGCCGGTGGTGCAGGGCAGGCCGTTGGGGAACTCCGGGCCGGCGGTGCCGGGGTACTGCTCAAAGAAGCCGGCAATGCGGCCGGCGTCCACGCCCAGCATCCGGTCCAGCGCGCCCCAGGCGGCCAGCGCCACCATCCCCGGCGGCAGGCGGGGGTAGCGGCGGACGATGGCGAACTTCGCCGCCAGCGGAACCGCGGACACGGCGGCCCGCAGCTCCGCAACCTCGACATCATCCGCCAGGTTGTAGCTGATGACGATGTTGCCGTGTTCCAGGTTATGCACCAGCAGTTCATCTGGCAGCGGGTAGTTGTAGAAGCCACAGTCGCTCCAGGCGTCCCAGTGGCGTCCGGAGGTGGGCGGAATGGTGTTGTAGCCCTCCGGCTCCACGTCGGCAATGCGTAAAGTGGCCGCGAAATGGTCGCGGCTGGGCATAATTGCCACGCGGACGGGGCCGTCGGTGGGCGGCACCTGGTCAATAGCCACCGCCGCCGGGGTGGGCGACGCCGGCGGCGGCGCAACGGGGGTGGGCGCCGCCGTGGGCAGAGATGGGGATGGCGGGGGCGCAAAGGTGGCCGCTATGCCCGGTGTTCCCGCCGTTATCGCGCCGGCGGGCGTGGCGGCGCCGGCGGCGGTCGGGGTTGGCGCCGGGGTTGAGGTCGGTGTTGTCGCCGACGCCGCAACCGTCGGTGCCATCGCCGTAGATGTTGCCGGCGTCAATAGCGCTGCGGCAGACGCTGCGGAGGGCGTTGCCGCCGGCGATGGCGATGACGCGGGCGGCGTTGCCGGCACTCCGCTCCCGCAGGCCGGCAGCGTCATCAGGATTACAGCGGCGGCCAGGAACGCCGCCCGCGTCAGGCGCAGTTTCATAGCAGCGCGGTTATTATGGCACGCCGCCCTGGGTGCAGGGCGCCCCGTTGGGAAACTCCGGCCCCAGCTTGCCGGCGTAGGCGTCAAAAAACCGTTCAATGCGGGCGGCGTCAACCCCAACCATCGGCCCGTCAACCACGCCCCAGGTAGTGAGAGCCACCGCGCCTTCCGCAATGCCATCATAAGGCCGCGCCACGCCCCAGTCCGCCGTAAGGTCAATAGCCTCATAGGCCGCCTTGAGGGCGTCAATTTCGGCCTGGTCGGTCAGGTTGTAGCTGACGATGATGTTGCCGTGTTCCATATTGTGGACGATGCGTTCATCCGGCACGGGTTCCGTGTAGAAACCGCAGGATGCCCAGCGATCCCAGTGGCGGCCCGAAGTGGGGGGAATGGCGACATTCGGGTCATCCGGGTCAACAGTATGATACCCCTCGGGGACCACGGCGGTGATGTCCAGATTGTCGGGAAAATGTCCCACATCGCCGGCGACTTCAATCTGCCGCCCGATGCCGGGGATATATGCGACGGCCGTCGTCATCGCCGCCGGCGATGGAGATGGCAATGGCGGCGCCTCCGGCGCTCCGCCCCCACAGGCCGGCAGAGTCATCAGGATTACGGTAGCGGCCAGCAACGCCGCCGGCCTCAGGCGCAGTTTCATAGCGACGCGGTTATTGCCACCCAATGACGCAATCACCCCCCGGCCGGACGCCATGCGTCTAGCCGGCGGGGTTCATCACGCCGCCCTGGGTGCAGGGCGCGCCGTTGGGAAACTCCGGCCCCAGCTTGCCGGCGTAGGCGTCAAAAAACCGTCCCATACGTTCGGCGTCAACCCCAACCATCGGCCCGTCGACCACGCCCCAGGTAGTGAGGGCCACCGCGCCTTCCGCAATGCCGTCGTAAGGCCGCGCCACGCCCCAGGCCGCCGTAAGGTCAATGGACTCATAGGCCGCCTTGAGGGCGTCAATTTCGGCGGGGTCGGTCAGGTTGTAGCTGACGATGATGTTGCCGTGTTCCATATTGTGGACGATGCGTTCATCCGGCACGGGTTCCGTGTAGAAACCGCAGGATGCCCAGCGAGCCCAGTGGCGGCCCGAAGTGGGGGGAATGGCGACACTGGGGTCATCCGGGTCAACGGTAAGATAGCCCTCCGGGACCACGGCGGTGATGTCCAGATTGTCGGGAAAATGCGCCGCGTCGCCGGCGACTTCAATCTGCCGCCCGATGCCGGGAATATAGGCGTCGGCGCTGCCCGTGCCGGCGCGTCCGCCGCCCCCGATAAGGGGCAGGAACACGGGCACCAGCAGGGCGATG
The DNA here is from genome assembly GCA_965203195.1 of Dehalococcoidia bacterium. GTDB lineage: Bacteria > Chloroflexota > Dehalococcoidia > Lucifugimonadales > UBA3495 > Bin87. The sequence goes on from OZ241860.1 coordinate 938,786, forward strand.
ACGAACACTACGGCAATGGCGGCGAAGGCCACCAGCAGCCATCGGTTGTTGAACCCGCCGGAGGCGGCTACGGGCAGGGTGCGGCGGCGGCCGCGGCGGTCGGCCGGCAGGCGGCGGTGTCGGGAAGGAGGCATAATCGCAGTCGCAATGGCGGGGTAGCGGCAGTTGCAGTGGTGCCCGCCGGCGGCCCGGCGGCGGTTCGGTTCGGTTAATCTGAGCTGGGTTACAGCGTTTCGCCGGCCAGCCGCTGGTAGGCTTGCCGGTAGCGTTCCGCGGTGCGGGCCACTACATCGGCGGGCAGCTCCGGCGCCGGCGGCTCCTGATCCCAGCCCTGGTCAGTAAGCCAGTCGCGCACGAACTGCTTGTCGTAGTTAGGCTGCGACCGGCCGGGAGCGTAGCCCTCGGCGTCCCAGAAACGGCTGGAGTCGGGGGTCAGCAGCTCGTCAATCAGTATCAGCTCGCCGTTGACCAGGCCGAATTCCATCTTGGTGTCGGCCAGGATGATGCCCCGCTCTCTGGCGTAGTCGTGGGCATGGCGATAGACGGCCTTGCTGGTGTCCGCCAGCTTTTGCGCCAGTTCGTCGCCCACCATTGCCGTCACTTCCCCGGCGGTCATATTTTCGTCGTGGCCCTCCTCCGCTTTGGTGGTGGGCGTAAAAAGAGGTTCGGGGAAGCGGTCGCCTTCCACCATCCCGGCGGGCATCGGCTGCCCCGAGACGGTGCCTTGCCGCCGGTATTCGCCCCACGCCGAGCCGGTAATATAGCCGCGCACAATGCACTCAATGTCAATGCGCTGCGCCTGCCGGACGATCATCGCCTGCCCCGCCACGCCGTCCTCGGCGTAGGCGGGATGGGCAATGACCGGATTGCCGGCGTAGGCGGCGGCTTCGGGCGCATCGGCCAGCGCCACCAGGTGGTTGGGGACAATATGCCCCGTCTGCCGGAACCAGAAAGCGGACATCCGGTTCAGCACGGCGCCCTTGCCGGGAATGGCGGTGGGCAGAACCACATCAAAGGCGGAGATGCGGTCGGTGGCCACCATCAGCAGCAGGTCGTCGTCCAGGCGGTAGGTGTCGCGGACTTTGCCGCGGTGCAGACGGTTGGGAATGCGGGTTTCGGTAATCATCAGTGTGTCCAGAGTTTCCGGCGGGCCGTGTTCGTTGGCTGGCGGTTCGTTGGTTAGGGGTTCGCTGGTTGGCGGTTCGTTGGCTGGCAGTCAGAGCGGGGGCCGGCCGGCGTCAGCCGGCATTGGCGGCCGGCGCGGGCAAAATGCCGATGCGCCGGAAGTTGTCGTCAATGTAGCGGGTGTAATACCCGTAGTCAAAGAGGGCGTCCATTTCGCCGGCCGCGAAGTGGGCCGCCGCCTGAGGATCCGATTCCAGCAGATGGCGCAGTTCCTTGCCGTCGTCCCAGGCGCGCATTGCGTTGCGCTGCACAATGTCGTAGGCGGTTTCCCGGGCCAGCCCCTTTTCCTCCACCAGCGCCAGCAGGACGCGCTGGCTGAAAACCAGCCCCCGGCTGCTTTCCAGGTTGCGCCGCATCCGGTCGGCATTGACCCGCAGCCCGCTGACCACCTGGGTAAAGACGCTCAAAATATAGTCCAGCATCAGGCAGGTGTCGGGCAGGATGATGCGTTCCGAGGAGGAATGGCTGATGTCCCGCTCGCCCCACAGGGCGACATTTTCCAGGGCCGGAATGGCGTTGCCGCGGATGGTGCGGGCCAGGCCGCAGATCCGCTCGGCGAGTTCCGGGTTGCGCTTGTGGGGCATTGAGGAGGAGCCGGTCTGCCCGGCGCCGAATGGTTCCTCTACCTCGTGGATTTCGGTGCGCTGCATTCCCCGGATTTCGGTGGCGAATTTTTCCAGCGAGGCCGCCACCAGCGCGGCGGTGGTAATGAAATGGGCGTAGCGGTCGCGCTGCACCACCTGGTTGGAAACGGGGGCCACCTCTAGCCCCAGGCGCTGGCAGACCCGTTCCTCAATGTGCGGCGGGATGGTGGCGTGGGTGCCCACGGCGCCGGAGATTTTGCCCACGCGCACCGATTCCCGCGCCGCCGCCATCCGTTCCCGCTGGCGGCGCAGCTCGTCCCACCAGAGGGCCAGCTTGAGGCCGAAGGTGATGGGCTCGGCATGCACGCCGTGGGTGCGCCCCATCATCAGGGTGTCCTTGTGCCGGAGGGCCTGCTCCCGCACGGCGGCGCTGGCGGCGTCAATTTCCGCCAGCAGCAGGTCGGCGGCGGCCACCAGTTGCAGGGCCTGGCCCGTGTCCAGCATATCCGATGAGGTCATTCCGTAGTGCAGCCAGCGCCCTTCGGGGCCGAGGGTTTCGGTGATGGAACGGAGAAAGGCGGTGACATCGTGGCGCGTGGTGGCGAAAATTTCCAGCATCCGGGCGTGGTCGTAAGCGGAGCCGCGGAGCCGCGTCATATCCGCCGCCGGAATGACGCCGTCCTCCGTCCAGGCTTCGCACACGGCCAGCTCCACATCCAGCCACCGGCGATATTTGTTTTCGTCCGACCACACCCGCTTCATGGCGGGCCTGGAGTAGCGGTCAATCACGGCGCAGTTCGGCCTCCGGGGAATTTCCGTAACGACAAAACATTCTACCACATCTGGGGCGCCGTCGGGGGGCCATTTCCGGGCGCGGGTTATCCGGGTATTTTCAGCCGTCGGCGCCCTCTGAAAATGCCTTGCGCCGCGCGCAGTTGACAGTCGACGTAATCCTGTGATAGACATAAGCGCGAAAATCCCCCGATTCCGAAGGGGGAAACGGTTTTAGCGTTTTGCGTTCGGGAGCAGAGCAGCCCGACCAAACTGGGAGGCATTATGCCGCTGGACCCACAAGCGCAGCAGGTTCTCGAGAACATCCGCGACCTCGGCCTGCGCCCCGCGCACACCGTTACGCCCCAGGAGGCGCGCGAAAACGCCCGGCAGCGGCAGCGCCGCCTCAACGCCGCGCGGCAGATCGTCGAAGTCGGCAATGTGGAAAACCGCATCATCGACGGCCCCGGCGGCCCGTTGCCCATTCGCATCTACACGCCCGCCGAATCCGGCCCCTACCCCATCCTGGCCTGGTTTCATGGCGGCGGCTGGGTGGTCGGCGACCTGGAATCGGCGGACGACACTGCCCGCCGTCTCTGCGCCGGTTCCCGCAGCGTGGTCATATCGGTGGACTACCGCTTGGCCCCCGAGGCCAAGTTCCCCGGCCCGCTGGACGACTGCTACGCCGCTACCCTCTGGGCGGCGGAACACGCGGACGAACTGCTGGGCTACAGCGCGGAAATCAATGTCGGCGGCGACAGCTCCGGCGGCAACCTGGCCGCCGCCGTAGCCATCAAAGCCGCCCAGACCGGCGCTGTGACCATCGGCAAGCAGCTGCTGGTCTATCCCGCCCTGGACCGCAACTTTGACACCGATTCCTACCAGGAAAAAGGCCGGCGTTACAACCTGGAACGGGATACGATGATCTGGTACTGGGACCAGTATCTGGCGGATCCGGCCGATGCCGACAATCCGCTGGCGTGCCCGCTTCGCCTGTTCAATGTGGGCGAGGATGACGACCCGGCGGAAGCCGCCGCCCGGCTGCCGGAGCTGCCGCGCGCCCTGATCATCACCGCCGAATACGACCCGCTCTGCGACGAAGGCAACGAGTACGGCGACCTGCTGGAGACCATCGGCAGCGGCGAAGTCAACGAGTACGAGGGGATGATCCACGGCTTTTTCGGTATGTCCGGCGCCGTTGACGCCGCTGTGGTGGCGATTGAGGAAGCCTGCGAATTCCTGTCGGTTGACCGGGAGTGGGCGTTGCAACAGTACTCCCGGAAACACCGCCGGAAGGACAACCCGACGGCGGCAATTCGCCGGCTGCTCGACCCGCAGGCGCAGGGCGTGCTGGCGCAGTTCGACAGCCTGGGCCTGAAGCCTTTCCAGGAAATGACCGTTGCGGAGTGCCGGGAGGTGATGGACAACCGCCCCCGCCCCGCCGGCCCGGAAGTGGGCCAGGTGGAAAACCGTACCATCCCCAACAAAATCAGCGCCGAACCCGGCGATGTTCCGGTGCGGATTTACACCCCGGCAGGGGATGGCCCCTGGGGCATTCTGGTGTGGTTTCACGGCGGCGGCTGGGTCATCGGCAACCTGGAAACTGCCGATGCCACGGCGCGGGAGCTGTGCGCCGGCGCCAACTGCGTGGTGGTGTCGGTGGATTATCGCCTGGCGCCGGAATGCCAGTTCCCCATTCCCTTTGAAGACTGCTTGGCCGCCACCATCTGGGCAATGGACAATGCCGAGGAACTGGGCGATTCCGACCGCGCCTTTGCCGTGGGCGGCGACAGCGCCGGCGGGAACCTGGCCGCGGCCGTCTGCCTGGCGGAAGCGGAACTGCCGCTGCTGATCGACCATCAGCTGCTGGTCTATCCGGTGACCGACTACGACGACTTTGACAACACGTCCTACCGGAATAACGGCCAGGGGCTGTTCCTGGAGCGGGAAAGCATGGAGTGGTTCTGGAACCACTACCTGCCCAACCCGAAGGTCAACGGCAACAACATCTACGCCTCGCCGCTCAAGGCGAACCTGCATCGCAGCTCTTTTATGCCGGACGCCACCATCATCACCGCTGAGTTTGACCCGCTGCGCGACGAAGGCAAGGATTATGCCGACGCGCTGGAAGAAGCCGGCCACAACGTCCGGTATCGCGAGTTCCCCGGCGTGATGCACGGGTTTTTCGGAATGCCCCATGTCATTGACACCGGGCGCCGGGCGGTCAACTTTGCCTGCCGGCAGTTGCGGCGGTGTTTTGAGGAAGAACTCAGGCGCGAGGTCGGCCGCCAAGCCTGGCGGGCCAGGCATAGCCGTCGGCAAGTCGCCGACGCCACGGAAACGGCCATCCGAGAGGCCAGCTGGGCGCACCGTTGGGAACGCCGGGAACGGCAGTCGGAGCGGCAAGAGGAGCAGGAAGAGCGGCGTGAAATCCAGACTCGCCTGGCGCGCCGGGAACGGCGTTGGGAGCGGCGTCGCAGCCTGCGCCGGCGCTTTTAATCAGCGCCACCGCCACCCTCAAAGCGGTATAATGGCGGCGAGGCGCAGCCCTCGTCGCCATCGTCAGTTAACAACCGGCCTTACAACGGCGTTTGGTTTATGAGCATGGATTCCGCCCTCGGCATCATCGGCTGGCCCATTGCCCACTCCATATCGCCCCGGTTCCACCAGGCGGCGCTGGACGCCCTGTCCATACCCGCCGCATACCGGGCCTATGCGGTTCCCCCGCCGGGCGTGGCCGATTTCATCGCCGGCCTGCGCGCCGCCGACGGCGCCTACGGCGTCAATGTGACCGTCCCCCACAAAGAGGCGGTTATGCCCTTTCTGGACGAGATTGACGACCGGGCGGATGAAGCCGGCGCCGTCAACACCATCGTGCGCCGCAACGGTCGTCTCGCCGGCTACAACACCGACGGCTACGGGTTCCTGCGCGCCCTGCGCGAAGCCGGCGGGCTGGAACCGGCCGGGCGCCGCATTCTGATTCTGGGCGCCGGCGGTTCCGCGCGGGGCGTGGTTCAGGCTCTCATCCGCGCCGGCGTGGGCCGGCTGCACATCGCCAACCGCACCCGGCGCCGGGCCGAAGCCCTGGCGGAACCGGCGCGGGCCGCCGGCGCGCCGGCCACGGCAATGCCTCTGGAACCCGGCCCTCCCCTGGACGCCGCCGCCGCCGCCGCCGACCTGATCGTCAACTGCACTTCCCTGGGTATGACGCACGGCCCCGACGCAACCGCCTCGCCCCTGACGCCGGCGCAGATACCCGCTACCGCCCTGGTGTACGACCTGGTGTATAATCCCATGCTGACGCCGCTGCTGCGGGCGGCGCAGCAGGCCGGCGCGCCCACCCTGGGCGGCATCGCCATGCTGGTCTATCAGGGCGCCGCGTCCTTTGAGCTCTGGCTGGAACGCCCGGCGCCCGTAGCGGTGATGATGGCCGCGGCCCGGGCCGCAATGAGTCCCGGGCCCTGATGAGCTCCGGCCTGCAACCAAGCACCGGAGCCTGACCCGCAACAGGAGGCAGATTCACGATGATACGCTGGTTCACGGCAGGCGAATCCCACGGCCAGGGCTTGATGATAATTGTGGAAGGCGTGCCGGCCTACCTGCCGCTGGACGAGGCATACATCGCCCGCCACCTGGCCCGCCGCCAGCGGGGCTACGGACGGGGCGGCCGCCAGCAAATTGAACGCGACCACGCCCACATCCAAACGGGCGTCCGGCATGGCAGCACCCTGGGCAGCCCCATCGGTATGCTGCTGGAAAACCGCGACTGGGTCAACTGGCAGGAAGCCATGGCCGTGGAATACATTGAAAACCCGTCGCAGGAGGGCCGCAACCGCCGCGTTACCCGCATCCGCCCCGGCCACGCCGACCTGCCCGGCGCCATGAAGTACGGCTTTCACGATGTCCGCAACTCCCTGGAACGGGCCTCGGCCCGGGAAACGGCCGGCCGCGTGGCCGCCGGCGCCGTGGCAATGCGCCTGCTGGAGGAGTTCGGCATCAAACTGCACAGCCATGTCATCTCCATCGGACGCATCCGCGCCAACCCCCCGGAACTGGACGCCATCGACTGGGACGCCGTGGAGGAATCCCCCGTCCACTGCGCCGATGACGCCGCCGCCGTCAAGATGATGGCCGAAGTGGACGCCGCCCGCGCCGCCGGCGACACCGTGGGCGGCACGGTCGAGGTCATTGCCGAAAATGTCCCCATCGGGCTGGGGTCTCATGTCCACTGGGATCGCAAGATTGACGCCAAAATCGCCCAGGCGCTGATGAGCATCAACGCCGTCAAGGCCGTCAGCATCGGCCCCGGCTGGGAACTGGCCGACGCCTGGGGTTCCGAGTTCCAGGATGTCATTGAACCCGTAACCGACCCCGACCGCCCCTGGCAGCGCCGCACCAACCGCGCCGGCGGCGCCGAGGGGGGGATGACCAGCGGCCCGCCGCTGGTGGCCCGGTTCGTCATCAAGCCCATCGCCACGCTGCACAACCCGCTGCCCTCCGTTGACCTGGACACCGGAGAGCCGGTGCAGGCCCACTTCGAGCGCAGCGACGTCTGCCAGGCCCCGCCGGCCGGCGTCATTGGCGAGGCGATGCTGGCCCTGACGCTGGCCGATGCCTTTATGGAAAAATTCGGCGGCGACAGCATCCCCGAAACCCGGCGCAACTTTGAGGGCTACCAGGCCACGGTGGGGCCGCGCTTGCGCTACCGCTGAACCAACCCGTGGCACAGACCGATTTGATTTGAGAGGTGTGCTATGAAACGCATCGCTGCCGCCATTGCCCGGCTGGCCGGGCGCGCGGCGAACTCCGTTACGATTACCGACACGCCGCAGGCGCGGCATCAGCGCAAGATGGCCCGCGTGCAGGGGCCGGGCGCTGGCGGCCGGGATCCCGCTGTAGGGGTCGCCGCCGATACGGCCAACACGCAAATCTCCAGCGGTATGTGGTAGCGCGCGGCGCCGGCCGGCATTTGATCCGGCCGCTGCCCCTTCAGAGCGCGAAAATATCGGCCACCGGGCAGGTGAAACCGGGCAGCGTGGGCTCCAGGGTGAGGGCATCGCCCACCGCAAAACGCCGTTCTGTCCCGTCGCTGGCGTGGGTAACGATGACACTGGTGGCGATGTAGGCCATTGCCACCAGCGCCACGCCGGCGTCCAGCCACATTCGCGCCCGCCCGGCGGCGCGGGCGCCGCCATAGCCCGGCGCAATCACTTCCACCACCAGCTCGGGAATCAGGCCGGGGATGTAGCCCTGATCCGGTAGCGGGGATGGAATGCGCCAGCGCGGGTAGAGCGCGTAATCGGCGGCGCGCACCGTGTCCGGGTTCTGCTCAATATAGGCGGAAGCCTCCGAACTGGTCACATACGGCAAGTTGCGCGCGCGGACAAAGCCGCTGATGAAAAAGCCGAGGTTGCTGGCAACTACGCCGTGCCTGAAGCTGGGCGGCGGCATGGTTATCAGTTCCCCCCGCGCCAGTTCGTAGCGGTTGCCGTCATCCGGCAGCGCCAGCAGTTCGGCGGCGGTAAGCAGTTTCGCAGCGGTGGCAGTAGTCATGGCTTGCCCCTCATATCAGCTCCGCGCCGGATTGCGGCGGCGGCGGTCGGCTTCCAGGTAAAGCCGGTTGGCGTGGTGAAAAGCGTAGTCCAGGTCAATCAACTCGTCAACGGTATTTACCAGCATATCGCCGGCGTCGGCGATTTCCGCGCGGTATTCGGCCAGCGCAATGCGGCGGTTGCTTTTGCGAATGTTATGGTCCGGGCACATTGGCGCGCGGTTCTGGATTTCGTTGCTGGTACCCGTGCCGCGCCTGCTCCTGGGCGCGATGTGATCCAGGTGAAAGTTCCGCGTCGTCCTGACGATTGCGCCGTCGGGCATCCTGTTGGCAAAGCCGCAGCACCACGCCTTGTAGTCGCTGAGCTCCAGAAGCAGGGCCAGCATCTCCTGCTCCGGGATCAGGCTGGCCGGTATCTTAAACTTCGGTTCCGGGAGCTGAATGTCCGGGATGGCTGCCTCGTCATCCGGCGATTCGCCCGGCCGGCAATCCCGGCGGGGGAGCTCGCCGGGGCCGTGAATGGTGACGACGGGAGCGTCGGACAGAACCTGCTGGCCGGTGGTCAGGTCGTGGCAATTGAGCAAGGCCAGCTGGGGTTTATTAAACTGGCGCTTGAATACGGTCCAGGCCCGGGGCTGGATGTCGCAGGCGACCCAACGCCGGCGCAAGCGTTCCGCGGCCACGGCGACATAGGCGCAGCCGGCGAAGCAGTCCAGCACAATATCCCCTTCGTTGGTGCTGGCCGCAATGATGCGTTCCGCCAGCGCAACCGGCTTCTGCGTTGGGTAGCCGGCGCGCTCTTTGGCCTGCGAATTGAGGTACGGAATGCCCTCCCACCAGTCGGGAATAGCGGACCCGGGCGGCTTCCGGTTCATATCTATGACCCGGTCATAGTGTCCGGTGGGCTTGCCGGCGATTTCGGCATTAGCCTTGTTCCAGTCGTACACCATAATCTGGCGTTTGCCGCCCTGTACGGTGTTGGTTTCCCAACCCCGGTCGATGGATACCTGCTTGCGTCTGGTGATGTGATACTGCTTGTTGAAAGTGTAGCCATCCGCCTTCGTGTAGAACAGTATGGTATCGTGGTTGTTCTGGAATGACATTGCGGCATTGGCCCACTTATTGTAGCACCACGCAATTTCGTTTCTGAAATTGGCCCGGCCGAAAATGGCGTCAAGAAACTGGCGCAGGTAGCCGTTGGCGGTGTGGTCGCAGTGCAAGTACAGGCTGCCGGTCGGTTTGAGGATGCGGTGAATTTCCAGCAGACGGACGGCCATATAGCAGAGATAGGCGGCCACGCTTTCGGAATGAGTGCGCCGGGTTACGGCGATGAGGTCGGCAATGGGCTGGCGGGTTGCGCGCAGGTTAATGAGCCATTCCTCGTGAATGTCGGTTTCCCAGCTCCAAAAATCCTTGTACGCGGTTTCGGGCCAGTTGATGCCCGCCTGGTCGGCGTCGGCCGGACTGTTAATGCCCCAGCTTTGGAGCAGACGGAGTTCGTTGGCACGCTCGGCCTCGGTAAGCGGCGGCTTGAGCGGGTCTTTGGCGCGCGAGGATTTCCGGCCAAAAGTTTCGTTTTTGGCGAAGGGAGGGTCAATGCACACCAGGTCAACGCTTTCGGTATTCAGAGCGGTGAGAAAATCGTAGTTGTCGGCGATGTACACGCCGCGGTTGATGGCGTTGAAATTGTCGCTGGCGGGTGGCATATCGTTCGTTCTCCGGGGCCGGGCACCGTTGAAACTAATGAAGCGGCATTATCCGGCGCCGTATCAGGCCAGTCACCGGGACACAAGTAACCGGGACACCAGTAAAATGTGGGCGCCGACTGACCGCTTTATCCGGGGGCGTTGCGCCGAATATACCACTGCTACGCCTGCTTTTGTCAATGCGGTTTTGTAGCCCGGCGGTACCGCCGCCGGCCCGGTGATGGGCGGCGACAACGGTGTGTCTAAAGCCGGGTGTCGGCATTGTTATCAATTCGCCCTGCGCTGGTTCGTAGCGGTTGCCGTCGTTGGACAGCGTCAGCAGCTCGGCGGCAGGCAGTTGAGCCGCAAGAATTGCAGCGGCGGCGGTAGTAGTCATTGCCAAACCTCCGTAGCGACGGCTGGCAGTCAAGTTACCGTTTCCGAAAGAGGCCGGCGGCGCCACAATATTGCCAGAAACAGCAGCAGCGGAACGGCGGTGGCGGCAACCGCAAACTCGCCGCCGGCCGGCATCTCCCGCCCGTAAAATGGCAGCGTATGGTAGCAGGACACGGCAAAGGCCAGCGCCGACGCCACAGCCCCGGATACGGCGAGCTTATGGTCGGTTTTACGCCAATTCAGCGCGGCCAGCACGAGCAAGGCCCCGGCCAGCTCAGTCCAAACGAAAAGCTGAAATACTGTCCGGTTTTCCGGGGTTTCTGACGCAATTGACAGGGTTACGACTACGGCTGCGGTGTGCGTTACAATCACGATATGGATGAAGTAGAGAGCATAAACCGACCATCGGTTTGCTCCCGACGCCGGCGACGGCAATTGGGGCGTGATCGTCACTGCAAAGGCGGTAGATGCCGCGGTCAGGATATTGGTCATAAGGAACATAAGCGGCCATATCCCCGGCGTAGCCGGCGGCGATTGCGCGAAGGCTGTTGTCCCCAATATCAGAAGTGTTGTCGCCAGGCCGGCGGCCAGCGTCGCAAACAGCGGGCCTCGGGGCCAAAAGGAATCGGACATATTAAAGATTGTCCTATCTAGCGCTCGCGCCGCGGTGACCAGGGCGAGCAAAAAATGCGCCCCGTTGAGCGCCATGAGCCATACATCCGGCCACTCCAATTGTCCACTCCAGGCGGACAGGGCCAAAACAAGCAGCGCGGCCAGCGTAGCGGCGCCGGCAGCGGCTGCCAACGCCGCCGCCACCACCCAAGTTAGCAACTGCCGGGCAAAATGCAGGAAGTTCAGCATACCGCTCATTTCATCTGCCCCAAAGGTTCCAAATGGCCGGGCAGTATATTCGTTAAGAGGTGTCGCCAAATCACCCGTCATTCCGTCGGAAGCGGGAACGAAGGCGAATATGGCAACAGGCTCCAGCCGGCGCGACGCAGAATATACCGCTGCGGGCGCTTTTTCAATGCAGTTGTCCGGTGGCGGCTGGCCGGCGCGCCCCGGCCGGTTGTGCTACAATCGCGGCACGCTGACCCCGAGCTTTTGCCAACCGGAGGTTTTGTCAGATGGAATGGATTATCGGCGTCATCATCGGTCTGCTGGTCGGCGGCGCGGCCGGCTGGTTAGTGCAGGAGTTCCGCGCCAAAAGCCGCCTGGCGTCCCAGTCGGTCGCCCACCAGACCGCCCTTGCCGCTCTGCAAGCGGAGCGCGACCAGGCGGCCGCCGATGCCCAGATCAGCCACGCCCAGGAAGTAGCCGGCCTCAACGCCCAAATATACGTCTTGAACGGCCGGCTGGAGAGGACGGCTACGGCCAGCGAGCTGCTGGAATCGGCCAAGACCCAATTCAGCGAGGCCGCCAAACTGACCGCCGCCGAAGCATTGCAGAACAACAACCAGCAGTTCCTGAACCTGGCCAAAGAAAACTTCGGCGTCACCCTGGAAACCGCCCAGCGGGAACTGGACCAGCGGCACCAGCAATTCCAGGAACTGGTCAAGCCGCTGTCCGACCAGTATTCGCAGCTGTCCGAAACCTTCCGGAACACGGCCACCACTGCCCTGCAAAACAACAGCAAGCAGTTTCTGGAGCTGGCGCAGGAGAATTGGGGCAAGACGCTGGAATCGGCCAAGAGCGAATTCCACCAGCGCCACCAGCAGTTCCAGGAACTGGTCAAACCTCTGTCCGAAGGCTACTCCCAGCTCAACCCGCAGATTGCAACGCTTACCACGCAGGTGGGCGCAATCACCAGCGAAACCGCCAAACTGGCCAGCGCCCTCAAGGGCGACAACCGCGCCGTGGGCAACTGGGGCGAACTGCAACTGCACCGCGTAGTTGAACTGGCCGGTATGACCGATTACTGCGATTTTGCCGAACAGCAAACGACCGGCAATTCCCAGGACCGCCCCGACCTGATAGTCAAATTGCCGGAGCAGCGCAGTATTGTCGTGGATGCCAAGGCATCTACGGCGGCCTACCTGGAAATCAGCCAGGCGCAGGATGAGGCAACGGCGCAGGCCGCCTACGACCGGCACGCCACCGCCCTGCGGCGTCAGGTGGATAGCCTGGTCGGCAAAAATTACGGCGCGAAAGAGGACAACTCACTGGACTTTGTGGTGATGTTTGTTCCCGGCGACCAGTTCCTGTCGGCCGCGCTTAACGCCAACCCCGGCCTGGTTGAATACGCAATGAACCGCCGCGTCGCCATCGCTACCCCGGCATCGTTGATCGCTATGCTGTGGGCCATCTCCAACGGCTGGCAGCAGTTTCGCCTCGCCGAGGATGCCGCCAAGGTCAAAGAGGCCGGCGAGGAAATGCACAAGCGGATGCTTACCTTCATTAACCATTACCAGAATGTGGGCCGGCGGCTTGACTCGGCGGTCACTGCCTACAACAACTCCATCGGTTCCTTTGACCGGAGCGTCGTGCCGCAGGGCCGCCGTTTCGCCGGCCTGGTGGTCGGCGATGAGGAAGCCTTCCCAGCTCTGGATGTCAGCGATGAAACCGTCCGCACTTCCGCATACGCCGCCGAACTGGCGTCAGACGACGCCACAGCGCAAGCGGCATAGCAATGCCCGGCCCCAATCCGCAACCTGACCCGCCCGGTCAATCTGTCTGCCCAACCAATCTGCCCGCCCGATGCCAGCCCACGGAGGCAATTGCAACCTTGAAATACGGCGTAACCCTGCTCCCCACATCCTACGATTCCTTCCGCAAGCACGTCCGCCTGGCCGAGGCCGTCGGCTTTGACTACATCGGCGTGGCCGATTCGCAGTCCCTGTTCCGGGAGCTGTTCGTATCCCTGACGGTGGCGGCACTGGAAACGGAGCGCGTGCATCTGGGCCCCTCCGTGGCCAACCCGCTGACCCGGCACCCGGCGGTGATGGCCTCGGCCATCGCATCGTTGCAGGAATTGTCCAGCGGGCGGGCCTTTCTGGGCATCGGCACCGGCGACTCCGCCATCCTCAACCTGGGGCTGCGCCCGGCCCGGCTGCGCGCCTTGCGGGAATATGTTGTCGCCGTGCGCGCCATGCTGGCCGGCGATACCGCCGATTACCTGGGCCGCCACAGCCACGTCCGCTGGAGCCGCCAGCCGGTTCCGATAATGCTTTCCGCCGAAGGCCCCCGCACCCTGCGGACGGCCGGCGCCATCGCCGACCGGGTGATGACTCACACCGGGCTGACGCCGGCCATACTGGCCGACACCGTGGCCCACATCCGCGCCGGCGAGAGCGAGGATGTGGGCGAGGGGGCCGCCGCCGGCAAGCCGCCCGGCGAAACCCAGGTTTGGGCCTTCGCCAAGTGCAACATCGCTGACGACCGCGCCGCCGCCATTGACGAAATCAAGATGGCCCTTGCCGCCAGCGCGCACCATGCTTTTCGCTTTACCCTGGAGGGCAAGCACGTGCCGGCGGAATTGCGCGAGGCGATGCTGGCGATACAGGGGGAATATGTTCCGGCCGAGCACGAGCAGGTAGGAGAGACCCGCAACGCCGCCCTGTCCGACGAACTGGGCGTTACCGATTATCTGGCCGACCGTTTCGCCATAGCGGGGACGCCGGCCGAATGCCGGGCCAAAGCGCGGCAGATTGCGGACGCCGGCGTGGCTACGCTACAGATAACTGCCATCAGCCACGACCCGGCCGTCATCATCCGGCGGTTCGGCGAGGAAGTCATCGCCCAGGTATAGGGGAGGGGGGCGAATGACGCTTCGCCCCGCCTCGCCCCGCTGCGCCGGCAAAGGCGCCGGCCGGCTACCGTTCGTCCGGCGCCGGTTCGTCAAAAGGTTCGCCCCTGGCGATGGCGGCGTCCCGGCGGCTCACCCAGTCGCGCCATGCGATGCGTTCCGCCTCGCGTCCCGCCTTGCGCCCCTCCTCGTGTCCCGCCTTCCGTCCCGCCTCGCGCCCTTCCTCGTGTCCCGCCTCACGCCCCTTGGCGAGGGCGTCCTCCCGTATTGCCCGGCTCCGCGCGGCAAAATACTTTTCCTTCTGCGGTTCAACCCACTTGCGGTTGATGACATCGGCCAGCGCCATCAGTAGCCTCCATATAACGGCAATAACGACGGTGAGCAGGATGCTTGCCATCGTCAGCCCCAGTCCGAACTTGGTGAATCTGGTCAGGACGGTTTCAACAAAATAGCCCACTCCCGGCAGCGTCGCCGCCGGCGGCGCTTTCGCCCATTCATCCAGGGACAAAAGCGTCAGCGCCGCCGTCCACAGCGCAAAGGTCAAACTGAAAAACAGCTGGGCATTCGCCTTGCTTACGCTCCAGATCGACTCCCGTTCCTGCCCTTGCGACGGCCATAAGGCGTTGGTAGCTACCCAAAGCAACGCTACCGTAACCGCCCTGGCCGCTCTCCGAAAATCAGACAGCATAGGAGTTCCCCGGCGCGATGCCGGCAGCTTCCTCAAACCTTTGGCCTGGCGCCGCCGGGACGAAGGCAGCGCTACGGGAACAGGATCTCCCCCGTCTCCGCATCCTCAACCGTAATCGCCGTCACCGGACAGTTCTCCGCCGCCTCCAGGATCGTCTCCTCCGGGTCGCCGGCCGGATCCTTCACGTACGACTGCCGGTCGTCGTTCAGGCCGAAGGTATTCACTGCGAAAGTCTCGCACATCGCGTTGCCCACGCAGACATTGTAGTCCACCGTGATTTTCAGCTGTCGGGCCATTGGGATAACCTCCTCGGGTGTATTCGGGCGGATCGGGATTGACTTTCCGGGAAACGGTGGATGACGGACCGCAGCAGTCCGACGGCGGCAGCCGGCTGCTACCGGGTGGCGATGGGCAGATTCAGCAGCGTGCGCTGCCCCATGCTGGGCAGGTATTCCAGCTCCGCCGGGTCAACTTCCAGCTCCAGACCTTCAAAGCGTCGCGCCAGTTCGGCGAAAGCCTCCTGCCCCTCCAGGCGCGCCAGCGTAGCCCCCAGGCAGTGGTGAACGCCGCTACCGAAGGCCACATGAGGATTGGGGCTGCGGGTGATGTCCAGGTCGTCCGGGGCGGCGAACACTTCCGGATCCCGGTTGGCGGAGGATATTACCCAGCGCACCCGGTCGCCTTCCCCGACCCGCTGCCCGTGCCCCAGATCCACATCCTGCGTGACGATGCGCTGTACGGACTTCAGCGGCGAGTCGTAGCGCAGAACTTCCTCCACGGCGTTGACGATGTGGGCGTCCGGGTCCGCGCGCAGCAGGTCAAACTGCGCCGGGTGATTGGCGAAGGCCAGCGCTCCGTTGGCAATCAGGTCGTTGGTGGTTTCGTGGCCGGCCACCAGCAGCAACAGGGCGTTGGCCAGCACCTCATCGCGGGTGTACGCCCCCATAAGCTCGCCCCGGCAGATGACGGACAGCAGGTCGTCGCCGGGATCCCGCACCCGTTCCGCCACGATGGGCGCCAGGTAATCGGTAACCGCCTGGACGCCCTCGGCAAAGCGGCGGACCCGATCCGGTTCGTTGCCGTCAAACCCGCACATCCGCCCGCACAGCTCCTTGACAAAAGCACGGTCGCTGGCGGGAATGTCCATCAGGCCGGCGATGATGCCATAAGTCAGCGGCGTGGCGAAATCGTGCATCACATCCATACGGCCGGCGCCCTGTAGGTCGTCCAGCAGTTCCCGCACCGTCTGCCGCACCAGCGGGCGCCAGGTTTCCATCGCTTTGGGGGTAAAAAAGCCGTGCACTACCTTGCGCTTTTCCTTGTGCCTGGCGCCGTCGTTCTGCGTGAAACGCGCCGCCAGCCAGCTGCGAACAGCGCCGAACAGCTCCATATCCTCCTCGGGAATGGACGGCGCCGGCGGCTGTGTATCCCGCAAGGCCACCTCCGACGAAAAGTATTCGGGATGCCGCGCCGTCCAGACCAGCCGCTCGTAGCCCGTTACCACCCACAGCCGGTACTGCTCGTTCCAATGCACCGGAGCAGCGGCGCGCAAGGCGCCGAAGTAGGCATAGGGATCGCGGATGACTTCGGGGGCAAACAGGTCGTCGTGTACGGGGTTGGCGGCAGACATGGGTTAACCCCCTGGAATGGCTGGCGGGCGTGGTGCGGCAAGCGTAAAATTATCACAAGCGATGCCGTAATTCAAATGCCGGACGGGGGTATGCGACGCGCGACCGCCTGGCCGCGCCCGGCCCCGCCGCATCGGCGCCGGCCGGGATTGCGGAGTATGCGAGGGCTTCCCGGGGGTGGTTCCCCGGAGTCGTTGCTGAACTCGGAAACGGGCAGCCGCGCCGCGTTACTGAGCGGCGCGGCTGCCCTTATGCCTGTTGGGAACCCCGGGCCGCGGCCGCGCGGCCCGGGGTAGCGGGCGTGAACTCGGGCCGGCTTACCGGGCGCTGGTGACCTTGACCGGCAGGCTTTCCACGGCGCGGAAGGTCAGCACGCGGTCGTACTGGACATCCTCAACGGGGATTTCCAGCTCCAGGCTCTCAAAGCGGTTGGCCAGGTTGCGGAAAATCTCCTGCCCTTCCAGCCGCGCCAGCGTGGCGCCCAAGCAGTGGTGAATGCCGCTGCCGAAGGCCACATGAGGGTTAGGGTAGCGCTCAACGTCAAAGTCATCGGCGCGGTCAAACACCTTCGGATCGCGGTTGGCGCCGGGAATGAACCAGCGCACGCGGTCGTTCTTGCGGATGGTCTGCCCGTTCAGCTCAATGTCGTCCATCGCGATGCGCTGGATGGAACGGACGGGGGAATCGTAGCGCAGGCATTCCTCGGTGGCGCGGACAGTCTTGCCCTCCGGGTCGGATTTGAGGATGGCCCACTGGTCGGGATGCTGCGTAAAGGCCAGGGCGCCGTTGCAGATGAGGTTGATGGTCGTTTCGTGGCCGGCCGACAGCAGGAGCATCACATTGTTGATGGTCATATCCCGGTTGAAAATGCCGTTGACCTCGCCCTGCGCCACCACGGAAATGAGGTCGTTGTAGGGCTTGCCCTTTTCAATGGCCTCTACCCGTTCCGCCACCAGCGGGGCGATGTAGTCCTGCAAGTTCTGCACGGCGCGGGAGAGGGGGCCCATCCGGTCGGGGCCTTCGCGGTTGAGGAAGCGCAGGTCTTTCGCCAGTTCGCGCAGCTTCGGACGGTCGCTGTCGGGAATGCCCAGCATCCTGGCGATGACCAGCAGGGGCAGCGGCGTGGCCAGGTCGGCCATCACATCCATGCGCCCCTTCTCCTCAACGGCGTCCAGCAGTTCGTCAATGGCGGACTGCACCAGGGGGCGCCACATCTCCATTGACTTGGGGGTAAAGTAGCCGTGCATCACCCGCCGCATATCAACATGGTCGGGGCCGGAGATTTCGGGGTTGTAGCGCTTCTGGTCGTGCTGGATGAAGCGGGAAACCTGCCACTTCTTGATGAAGTTGTAGATTTCCATGTCGTCCTCATCAATGGCCGGGTTCGGGGGCCGCACGTCGCGAGCGTACACGCTGGACGAAAATGCCTCCGGGTGCCGGGTCACCCAAACCAGGTGCTCCCACGAGGTGACCATCCAGACCTCGAACTCCTCGTTGTAATACACCGGCTGGAGCTCCCGCAGCCGGTTGTAGAAGTCATAGGGCTGGTAGATGGCTTCCAGCGAAAAGGGGTTGTCGTTGAAGGTAGTGACCATTGGTAGCAACCTCCGGCTTCGGTGGGGTGAGAGAGACGGGCGACAGGCGACGCGCGACACGCGCCCACCCGCGTTGCGATGCGCCCCATTATACGGATTGGGCCGGGCAATGCCAATGGCGGGCGGCACTCTGGAATCCAGCCGGCCGGCGCCCCGGCGGCGTTGTCGGGGACGACCGCGTCAAATCGGCCCGGTTTGACCGGGAGATTTTACGCTCATCCGTCCGGCGCATCAGGGGGCGGTGTCGGTCAAGAGTATTGACAGCATTCCGGCGATAAACTGCGCCGCCAGCCGCCAGTCCCGGTCCAGGGTTTCGCGATCCGGCGTCTGGTCTGCATAGGTATGGAGACGATAGGCGGCGTCCCACAATGGCAACAGCCGCTCGCCCTGGGGAGTGTCCTGCACCACGCGTTTAAGTTGCCGGTACTTGGCGCGGGTACTGATTGGGTTGCGGGAACGGCTGTTGGCTACTGCGTTGATGGTCCGCTTGGCCGCCATATAGAGCAGCTCCGCTGCCGCCTCGATTTCCTGTTCACCGCGCAAGCGTTCCGCCAAAGCCCATAAACGAACCGCGGCCCGGTAATGCTTGCGGGCTGCCGCGTTCCACGACGGGGCGATGTTTGAGTTCCGGCGGTTGGTGGTATCAGTGGCCATCGTTCAAATCTCCTGCATAGCAAATGTAAATCCCCGTCCTGGAACCTCCAAGACGGGGACAGCCCGCTCTTTCGTTGCCCATTACAGGGCCGCATCCGCTCCCGGAAAGGAGCTAACCACCTTGGGGAGCGTGGTGTACCCAGGTTGGCATTCAACAGCCCGAAGGCCGTGATTTCTGATGCGATTCTATCCTAGCGGCATCGCTGACCTGGTGTCAAGTGAAAGCCGGCACCGGGACGGTGTTGACCCGTCCCGCCGCCGGCTTCTTTGACTCTGATTGTTGAGCTACGACAGGTTCACCGGCAGCCGCTCCAGCGTGCGGAAGGTGATGCTGGAGGTGTAGGTCAGGTCGTCGGGGTCGCAGTTCATATTGAGGTTCGGGAACCGCTCGGCGATGGCCTTGAAGGCTTCCTGCCCCTCCAGCCGCGCCAGCGTGGCGCCCAGGCAGTGGTGAATGCCACTGCCGAAGGCCACATGAGGGTTGGGGTAGCGCTCAATGTCAAAATCGTCCGCGCGGTCAAACACCTCGGGATCCCGGTTGGCCGAAGTCACAAACCAGCGCATCCGCTCGTCCTTGTTGATCGTCTTGCCGCCCAGCTCCACCCTGTCGCCAGCGATGCGGGTAATGGACTTGACGGGCGGGTCGTAGCGCAGGCATTCCTCGGTGGCGCGAATCATCCGGCCGGCGGGGTCGGTCTTGAACAGCTCCCACTGCTCCGGGTGCGTCATAAAGGCGCGGGTGCCGTTGCAGATGAGGTTGATGGTGGTCTCGTGCCCCGCCAGCAGCAGCAGAATGGCGTTAGCCACCACCTGTTCCTCGTCCATAATCCGCTGTCCGGCGGCGTTGGTCGTCCGGGCGGCGTCGGTCATCTTGTCCAGCAGGTCGCCGTTGGGGTTCTTGAGCCGCTCCTTGACCATCGGGCGCAGGTATTCCTGCAACTCGGTGATGCCCTCCGTGAGGGGCTGCATCCGGTCGGCGTTGCCCCGCCCGATGAACAGCAGCTTCTCCGCCAGCGAGCGGATGAACTGCCGGTCGTAGGTCTCAATGCCCATCATCGCGGCGATGACCAGCAGCGGCAGCGGCGTAGCGTAGTCGCGCATCACGTCCATGCTGCCCCGTTCCTCCGCTTCGTCCAGCAGCTGCTTGATGGCGGACTGCACCAGCGGGCGCCACAGCTCCATCGCCTTGGGCGTAAAGTAGCCGTGGATGACCTTCCGCATATCCGTATGGTCGGGGCCGCCCTGCTCCCGCACCTCCTCGTGCACCGTCACCTGCCGGCGGTCGCGCTGGATGAACCACTGGCTGAAAAACTGGCGCACATCCTCGTACAGCCCCATATCCGACTCGTCGATGCTGGGGTACGGAGGCAGGGGATCGCGGTGGAACACCTCGGAGGAAAAAGCCTCCGGGTGCCGCGTAACCCAGACCAGGTCCTTGTACTTGGTGATGACCCACAGCTTGTAGGGGTCGTTCCAGTGCACCGGATCCTCTTCCCGCATTCGCCCGAAGTACGTATAGGGGTCTTGCACGACTTCGGGAGAAAACAGGTTTTCGTTGAAGGTCGTAACCATAATCTCCTCCCTTTTTGACTGGGCGCGCCGCGCCGGACTGGCCGGCGCTCCGGCGGCCCGCGGGGACGCTGCGGCCGTTTGACGCCATTGTAACAACGCCGCAATATACGGTCAATAACGGATGGCAGCATATTATGACGCCGATACAATCAATAAATTCAATGCGGCAACGGATTCCGTTGCCCCGCCGCCGCAGCTACGCCCCGCCGCCGTAGCCCGCGCCCAAAGCCGCCGCCCGTACCCAGGCCGGCGCCATAGCCGCGCGCGGCAGTTTTAGGATAGGATAAGATTGGCGCCGCCGGCCCGGAAAGACGAGGTTGCCGCGCCGGGCGGCGCAGCGCCCCGCCCGGCGCCGGCCACCGCCTTTCCTTCCTTCCATCCATACCATCCATCAACCAACCGATTAACCAATCTGCGGTATAGCGAGCCAGTGCAATGCGCGCCGCCCAAATCCGACGCTGCGCCGTCGTCAGCCTGTGCCTGGCCCTGGTTGGCCTGGGCCTGTTCGGCCTGTTCGCCGCCCGCAACCCGGCCGCCGCCCAGTCCGAAACCGTTCTGCTGGCGCGTGTGGACGATACCATCACCCCCGTCAAGGCCCGCTACATCGCCCGCGCCGTGGCCCGCGCCGGCGACGCCAACGCCGAACTGCTGCTCATTGAGCTGGACACCCCCGGCGGATTTTACGACAGCGCCCGCGATATAGTGGCCACCCTGCTGGAAGCGGAAACGCCGGTGGCCGTGTTCGTGTCCCCCCGCGGCGCCCGGGCCGGCTCGGCCGGCGCCTTTATCACCGCGGCGGCGCACCTCGCGGCCATGGCCCCCGGCTCCAACATCGGCGCCGCAACGCCCGTCTCCGGCTCCGGCGAAGACATCGGCGAAACCCTGGCCGACAAGGTCACCAACGACGCTGCCGCTCTAATCCGCGCCATCGCCGCCGAGCGCGGACGCAACGCCGACGCCCTGGAACAAACCGTCCGCAGCGCCGCCTCCTACACCGCCAACGAAGCCTTGGAGCTGGGCGTCATCGACCTCATCGCCGGCAGCCGGATGGAACTCCTGGCCGCCGTGCACGGGCGCGTGGTAACTACCACCGCCGGGGAACGCACCCTGAATACGGCCGACGCCGAGCTGCGCCCGCTCAAAATGCAGTGGCGGGAACGGCTGGTGGACTTCATCGCCAACCCCAACATCGCCTTCCTGCTCATCAGCATCGGCAGCCTGGGGCTGGTGTTCGAGATGATGACGCCGGGGATGATCGGGCCGGGCGTGGCCGGCGTCATCTGCCTGGGACTGGGCTTCCTGGCCCTGGGCAACCTGCCTTTCAACTGGGCCGGCGTGGCGTTCATCGTCCTGGCGATTGCCCTGGCGGCGCTGGAAATTTTCGTCTCCGGGTTCGGCGCCCTGGGCATCGGCGCCGTCGTCAGCCTGATTATCGGCGGGGTGCTGCTGTTCGGCAGCTTCGGCGGCGGCAGCGTGCCGGTCGGGTTCCCCGAAATATCGGTCAGCGTGTGGCTGCTGGCGGGCGTCGGCGGCGTCCTGGCGCTGGCGGCGGCCTATCTGGCCTACGAAGCCGTGATGTCCCGCCTGGGCGGACGGCGCGCCGCAGCGCCCGGCGCCGGCGGCGGCTTCCCCGACAGCGACGGCCGCAGCGCCGCCGGACACCTGATTGGGCAGACCGGCCTAGTGACCTCGGCGCTGCAACCCAGGGGCATTGTGGCCCTGCACGACGAAACCTGGTCGGCGGTAAGCCACGACGGGGCCAATATCCCCGCCGGCCGCCGCGTGCGCGTGGTAAGCCTGGAGGGTCTGGCCCTGACGGTAGCAGCCATCGGCGAAATGCCCACGCCCGAAGGCCAGGAATAGGGATATAATCAGGGCACGGCGGCGAATGCCCGCCGGCAGCGGACAAGGAGGCAAACGATTATGGCCAGCGGACTGATTGTAGTCCAGCAGTACCAGCGGATGGTGGTGCAGCGCTTCGGCACTTACATCGGCACCAGGCGCCCGGGGCTGCACTTCCTCATCCCCGTTCTGTACAGCGGCACCAAGGTTGACCTGCGGGAACGCGTGACCCGCGTGCCTACCCAGAAGTACATCACCGCCGACAATGTGGTGGTGGATATGGACTTCGTCATCTACTACCGGGTGATGGAGGACCAGGTCAACCGCGCCGTGCTGGAGGTGCAGAACTTCGAGGCGGCGGTCATCAACCTGGCCTTCGCCACCCTGCGGTCGGTCATCGGCGCCATGGATCTGGCCACCACTCTGTCGGAACGGGAACGCATCCGCGACGACGTGCAGGTGCGGATGGACGAGGTGACCGAGCGCTGGGGCGTCAAGGTGTCGCAGGTGGAAATCAACGAAGTTGACCCGCCGCCGGGCGTCAAAGCGGCTATGGAACGCCAGAAGTCGGCCGACGCCATCCGCACCGCCGAAATCACCGAATCCGAGGGCCAGCGGCAGGCGCAAATCAACTTGGCCGAAGGCGAAAGGCAGTCCGCCATCCTCCGCGCCCAGGGCCAGCGGGAGTCCGAAATCCTGCAAGCCGAAGGCGACCAGCAGGCGCAGGTCCTGCGGGCCGAGGGCTTCAGCGTGGCCCTGGAACGCATCTACAACGTGGCCAACACGGTGGACGGGCGGACGATGAGCCTACAGTACTTTGAAACCCTGAAGTCTCTGGGCAGCAGCCCGTCCACCAAGTTCATCTTCCCTATGGAGTTCACTTCAATGCTGTCCCCCTTCCTGGGCATGGGCGGAATGAACCAGCAGGACGGCGGCGGCAGCGGCCGTGGCGGCGGAAACGGCAGCGGCAGCGGCAACGGGGCCACCGGCGGCGGGAATGTCGCCAGCCGGAGCGCCGCCGGCGAAGGGGAAACCCGGAGCTGACCCGGCATCAGCGCCAACCCGTCCGGGCAACCCTCAACCCGCCCGCCCGGACGCGGTCCCGATACCCTAAGGGGAAGCGGACTATGACGATGGCGCCGGCCGGCCCGGCGGACGCCCCGCTATGGACAATAACTTTATCGCCTTGCTGAAAGCTATGCCCAAGCCCCTGGCGCTGGGCTTGGGCATAGCGATTGCCCGGGCAATTTTGGCGCGCATTCTCCTGCCGGCGCTGCTGGAACTTCTGGAAGCCGATCTGCCCTTGCGGACCGTGACCCAGTACCTGACCCTGGCGGTCGGATGGGCACCTGTTCCCCGCGTCAGGGTTGGCAATCGAGTCTATTACTAGAATCTCTGCCAGTACACTCCGGAGGAACCGCCATTCAGGCCATATCCGGGTCATACTCAGATACCCAATTGCTGATTGGCAATTATACTTGCAATGTTGACCGTCGATATGGTTGCCGACAAGCAAATAGCCGCGGTGCGGTAATCTGCACCTCGGTCGTGTTGCAAGGCAAGTGCCAAACGAAGAGACGCCCTTGCGAATGCTCTGACGTCTTCATTGGTTTTCCCAGACAGTTCCGCAGAGAAAAATGCTTCTAGCATCCGCTTGGCATCGGTTTGGCTGGGGGGTACTCCATCTAGGGTCTCGTGTTTCGACGGCTCGTACACCTCTTGGGCAACCGAAATCAAAGCTTCGCGGCAGCAAAGCCCGACAGATTGGAAATGCTCCTCTGCCTCGGCTGTTTGCAACTGGTCATAGGCATTCCTGATTTGTCGCTTTACCTTTTCCCAGCCGACAGGTTCGTCAAAAACTTGCTCTAGCTGTCCAACTTTCTGGAGAATGAAACGAGATTTCCCAGAAATTTTCTCAGCCTCCACGATTTTTCATCCGTCGCGGGCCAATTTTTTGTTGTATTCGCCCACGAGGTTACGAGCTTCATCTTCGTCCGGCCTTACAGCAGGATGAACAGTTTCGCAAAGGAACCGCGCGAATTCTACGTCGGGGCAACGTTGAAGGTTGAACCTCTGGTCGTAAAAAATCCAGTCATCGTTCCAATCATGCCAATTGACCCGATGCTGGTGAATTTCACCCGACGCGGACCGAAACCTCGTATCTTTGCTGGGCATTTGGCTGAGATCATAGAGGCGGGCCAGAAATTCGTCCTCCTGGAGCCTGCCCGATAGTTGCGTGTCGGACAGCGTCAAGAGATCGAAAATCTCACGTCTGGTGGCTTCGGAAATTTCCAATTGTTCCATGGATAGAACTCCTTTGTAGGGCCGTGCCCCAATTTCTCAATCGCGATGAACGGTTGCCCATTTATACTCGCATCCGTGCGGATAATCGGCATCCATCTGCCCCGCGTCGTACCCAATCCCTATGTTAACTATAGCAGTTCGTATCTCGTAAGTCAATCCCAGCCGCCGATGGCCGCAGGGCTATCGCATATGGATTTTTGCTCTGGCCGTCTTGCCGATATACCGGATTCCAGAAGCCACAATGCGGCTGCATTCGTAGCCGAATTACGAATTCGGTCGTGGCTGTCCGCTAAAACCGGCCTCAGATCAAGCGAATCGTTCCATATGCGATAGCCCTGCCGATGGCCGCCGCCCGATTTGCGGGCCGGAGATCCGGGGCAAGTTAGCGCGTCATCGGCATTCCCCGCTACCCGGCGCGATAATCGCCCCAAATGAGGCGCGCCAGTTTCCAAAGCAGCGTTGCCCCCAGCGCTACCCAGATAAACTCCGCCAGGAGTATCGTCGCCACGCCGGCCAGTCCCAAGTAGAGGTTCCCGATCCGGGAACCCCACAGCAACAGCAGCCCGCCTACCGAAAGGCAGGCGAAAGAAAACAGCAATGCCCGGCCCGCCCGCGCCGTTTCATCGTCCGCCAGACCCAGCGCGCGCTGAAAAAACCCACTGTACATATTCCGCCCGCGACCGCAGGGCCGCCCGCGCCCCCCGCCGCATCGGCTGAAAGTGGCCGAAGCAGATCACCTCAAAATCCAGCTCCGCCAGCTTCCGCACCGCCGCTTTCGCCGCCGGCGTTTCCGGCGGCGAAAGCGGCGTCAGTACAGGCCACAGGATGGGACGCAGCCAGCGATGCTGCGCCGGCGCCGGATGCGGAATGGCCGCCCCCGGCGCCCCGGCAATAGCCGCCGCCTCGATCCGGTGGGCCGCCGCCGCGGCGCCCGTGGCCCGTTGCAGGCCGGCCATCCCGCCAATGTGGTCGGGATGCCAGTGGGTGGCAATCAGCTGCCGTACATCCGGGGGGCATAGCCCAGCCGCCGCAGGTAATTAAATACCGGTCGGTTGTGCCAGTAACGCCAGCTACATCGCCCGGTTCGCCGGGCAGCCCAGCCGCGCCGTATCGGTGGCAGTCAATATGGCCCCCGAAACCGAGGCCACCTTTGCTGTCGGAGAAGTCCATCGGTATCAGATAGAAGGCAGTTATTTGGTACCAGACTAGACGCCAACGTCTGCCGCCAGTCCGTTGCGGCAAGCCGCTTCCGCAACCCCAATGGCCGCCGCCCTGATAATAGAGGACAAAACTCGATCAAACCTTGTGCCACCCTCGCCGGCTCCGACCTTGTCGTGATAATCGCCATTGCCACAATATATGCGGTCAGCCTGGCGCCAATGCAAACTGACGCCCAAACTTATACCCCCTCGCAAATCAACAGGCCGGAAACATCAAGATGCAGTGCGAGGACATCGTAACCTAGGATGCTGCCACCGGCACTGCTGACTACCGCATGAGCTGTCTTAACCACAACGACTATCTCGCTGCAGGGTCTCCTGGAACTGCAACTCATACCGGAAATGGTACATCAGGAACGCCACGCCGGCCACATACACCAGGCAATATGCTCCCCAATAACCGCCCGTAATCACCCCGGTTGATCAGCCCCATAAAGCCAATTTCCCTCCGCTGCGGTTTGTCCAGGTCTGCCGCCGGACTTTGCCCTACTCTGGCATTGTTGCAGGGCAGCGCCAATATCAGCGCCGGCTTTGCCCGGGGTCACCGCATTTGAACAACATCCTGGCGTAGCGCTATTTTGGCGTAGCGCTCTGGCAAATCCCGCCGGTTGCGTATAAACTGCGCCCCAAATCCGGCGGCGCGACACCGCCGCAGCGGAGGGCGTTAGTTACTATGGCCGAATACAACCTGGCGATAATTGCGGGCGACGGCGTCGGGCCGGAAGTCATGGCCGAGGGGCGCAAGGTTCTGGAAACGGTGGCCGCGCAAACGGACGGCCTGTCTTTTCACGCCACCGAGTTTCCCTGGGGCAGCGACTACTACCGGGAGACCGGGCGTATGATGCCCGAGGACGGGCTGGCGCAGCTGGCGCCCTATGACGCCGTGCTGTTCGGCGCGGTGGGCGACCCCGACATCCCCGACCACATCACCCTACAGGGGCTGCTGCTGCCGATGCGCCGCCAATTTGACCAGGCAATCTGCGTGCGCCCGGCCGTGCTGTATCCCGGCGTGGCCTCGCCCATCGCCGGCAAAGCCGACGGCGACATCGATATGGTCATCTTCCGGGAGAACACCGAGGGCGAGTACGCGCCGGTGGGCGGGCGGCTGTACGCCGGCACGCCCCACGAAACCGTCATCCAGAGCGGCGTGTTCACCCGGCGCGGCACCGAGCGTATCATCCGCGCCGCTTTTGAACACAGCGCGCGGCGGGGCGGCAAGGGCAAGGTCACCTCGGTCACCAAGTCCAACGCCCAGGCGTTCAGCATGGTATTCTGGGACGAGGTGTTTGCCGAGGTAGCCGCCGAATATCCGCAGATTGAAACGGAGTCGCTGCTGGTGGACCGGGCGGCGATGGACTTGGTGCGCTGGCCGGAAGATTTTGATGTCATCGTGGCCTCCAACCTGTTCGCCGACATCCTGTCGGACATCGCCGCGGTGGTGACGGGCAGCATGGGGCTGGCGCCCAGCGCGAATATCAACCCCGAGCGGCGTTATCCCTCAATGTTTGAGCCGGTGCACGGCGCGGCATTTGACATCGCCGGCAAAGGGCTGGCGAACCCGCTGGCGACGATTTTCGCAGTGGCGATGATGCTGGATCATCTGGGCGAAAATGAAGTGGCGCGTCGGGTCAACGATGCGGCTCTGCGGATACTTGATGAGCGGGTCACGCTAACCGCCGACCTGGGGGGCTCAGCCGGCACGCAGCAGGTCGGCGACGAAGTGGCGCGGCTGCTCACCCGGTAGCCCACCGGCCGGAACGGCGTCCTCCGGCTCGCGAATTGCCGCCGGCGAATAGCGAAAAGTCGGATGCATATTGTCGTTCCCGGCGGCGCGTATCAGGGTATAATGATGACGCTATGACTACCACGATGACCGACATCGCGGACTTCACCCGCATCCTCAACGAACAGCCCCAGTGGCGGGATACGGTCCGCGCCGTGCTGCTGGGCCAGGATCTGCTGGACCTGCCCCGGCTGGTCGCCGATTTCGTGCAGGCCACCAACGACCGTTTTGCCCAGCAGGCCGCGGAAATTGCCGACCTGAAAGCCGGGCAGTCCGGTTTGCAGGCCGGCCAGGCCAGCTTGGGGGACGGGCAGTCGCGCCTGGAAACGGCCCTGGCGGAATTTATGGCGGCGACCAACCGCCGTTTCGAGCAGCTGGAAACCGGGCAGTCCGGTTTGCAGGCCGGCCAGGCCAGTTTGGGGGACGGGCAGTCGCGCCTGGAAACGGCCCTGGCGGAGTTTATGGCGGCGACCAACCGCCGTTTCGAGCAGCTGGAAACCGGGCAGTCCGGTTTGCAGGCCGGCCAGGCCAGTTTGGGGGACGGGCAGTCGCGCCTGGAAACGGCTCTGGCGGAGTTTATGGCGGCGACCAACCGCCGTTTCGAGCAGCTGGAAACCGGGCAAATCGGTTTGCGGGATGGGCAGATCCGTCTGGAAACGGCTCTGGCGGAGTTTATGGCGGCGACCAACCAGCGTCTAGACCAGTTGGAGGCCGGGCAAGCCCGCCTGGAAACGGCCCTGGCGGAGTTTATGGCGGCGACCAACAAGCGTCTGGACAAGTTGGAGGCCGGGCAAGTTGGTTTGCATGATGGGCAGATCCGTCTGGAAACGGCCTTGGCGGAGTTCATGGCGGCGACCAACAAGCGTCTGGACCAGCTGGAAACCGGGCAAATCGGTTTGCGGGATGGGCAGATCCGTCTGGAAACGGCCTTGGCGGAGTTTATGGCGGCGACCAACAAGCGTCTGGACAAGTTGGAAACGGTCCTGGCGGAGTTTATGGCGGCGACCAACAAGCGTCTGGACAAGTTGGAAGCCGGGCAAGCCCGCCTGGAGGCGGGGCACGCCGAACTGAAAGCGGGCCAGGAGCGTCTGGAAGCCCGACAAACCGAATTGGAAGCTGGGCAAGCCCGCCTGGAGGCGGGGCACGCCGAACTGAAAGCGGGCCAGGAGCGTCTGGAAGCCCGACAAACCGAACTGGAGGCCGGGCAGGTTCGCCTGGAAGCGGGGCACGCCGAACTGAAAGCCAACCAGACTCGAATGCAAGGAACCATCGGACGGCTGGTCGGCGCCGAACTGGAACGCGAAGTCCACGCCAACATCGTCAGCATCGCCAGCCGTGAACTGGGCCTGAACCGCGTCCGCATCCTACAGAGCAAAATCGTCGCCAGAGGGCCGGAACTGCAAGACTCCATTGACGACGCCGAGGAACAGGGCATTATTTCCGCCACCGAAGGCGCCCACCTGGAGCTGGCCGACATCATCATCCGGGGCCGCCGCAAAACCGACCGGCAGGAATGCTATGTGGTCATTGAAGTATCAACCGCCATCAACGACCGGGACATTGCCCGCGCCCGCGAACGGTCGCAAACTCTGGCCGCCATCCAGGATGCGCCGGCAATCCCCGCCGTGGTAGGCGGCGTCATCGCCGCGCCGCAGCGAGCCCGGGCCGACCGGGAGGGCGTGTCGGTAATCATCACGCTGCGGATGGCGCCCCGGCCCGAAAACGATGATTACGCCGACGCCTCCGAAGCTGCCTCAGAAAGCTGGTAACCCGTCCGCCCGGCCCGGCCCCGCATTGCCCGAACTGCGCCGGGGCCCGGCGCGTGAACGCTATGCTTACCGACCCCAGCCCCGGCACTACCCGTTCCCTCACTCGGCTGATTGACGAACTGCACCGGCTTCCCGGCATCGGCCCCAAAAGCGCCCAGCGCATCGCCTACTACATCGCCCACGCCCCGGTTGAGGAAGCGCGCGCCCTCGCCGACGCGGTCATCGCCGTCAAGGACAGCATCGTATTCTGCGACCAGTGCCGCAACCTGACCGACGCTTCCCCTTGCGCTATCTGCGCCAACCCCCAGCGGAACCACGACCAGATTTGCGTCGTTGAGGAATCCCGCGATCTGGTAGCCGTGGAACGCACCCGCGCTTACCGGGGGCTTTATCATGTGTTGCACGGCGCGCTTTCTCCGCTCAACGGCATTGGCCCCGAGGACATTCACCTGCCTCAGCTTTTCCAGCGTCTGCAAGCCGACGATAACAACCCGTTGCAGGAGCTGATTGTCGCCACCAACCCTACGCTGGAGGGCGATGCCACCGCCGATTTCATCAACCGCCGCCTCGCTGGCAGCGGCATTCGCATCACCCGCTTAGCTCTGGGGCTGCCGGTCGGCGGTTCGCTGGAATTCGCCGACGAAACTACCCTCACCCGTGCTCTCGCTGGGCGCAACCCGCTGGAATAATTGCCCGGTCGCGGCAACTCCGGCGCTGTATCGACGCCGGGCATTGGCGCTCCTGCCGGCGCGAGCCGGACGCCGGATAGCCTCACGCCGGCCGTTCCCCCGGAACGTCCGGCAAACCGGAACGCCCGGCAAGATAAAATGACCCTGCCCCATACCTACCGCACCGTGGCTCTCACCCTCCGCAAAACCCCGATGGGTGAAGCCGACCTGGTAGCGACCATTTACAGTGGCGAGCGCGGCAAGCTGCCGGCGCTGGCCCGTTCCGCGCGCCGCCTCACCAGCAAGCTGATGGGCCACTTTGAGCCCTTGACCCTGCTGGAACTGGCCCTGACGCGCGGCAGAGACCTGGACATCGTAGCCGAAGCCCAGGTCATCAACGCTTTCCCCAGGCTCAAGGCTGGCTACGACCGCGCCGCCCGTGGCCTCTATGTGGCCGAACTGCTGGACGCTTTCTGCCCCGTGGCCGCGGCGAACCGGGAACTGTTCAACCTGGCCGTGCAAACCCTGCATACCCTCAACGATAGGAGCAGTGACAGGAGCAGCGACAGAGGCAACGGCAACGAAGATGACAACGATGCCCAAGACTACGATGCCCAATCGGAATTGTCCCTGCGTTACTTTGACCTGCAACTGCTCAACCTTTCCGGCTTTCTGCCCGAACTCTACCAGTGTGCAGCCTGTGGGGAGACCCTGCTGCCGGAAGGCCACCGCTACGCTCCCGGCGCCGGCGGCGCGCTCTGCCCCGATTGCGCGCCGCCCGATGTCATTGTCCGTCCTCTGTCGCTGAATGCCCTCAAAGTGCTGCGGCTGCTGCATCGCACCCCGTCCGCCGCCGAGCTGCCATTCTTGCAAATCCCGCCGGCGGCGCGGCGGGAAGTGCAGGCCATCCTCTCCGCAACCCACCAGTACTGGATTGACCGGCCGGTGCAGTCGCAAGTCTTTCTGGATGCCGCGCAATCACACGAAACCCGCGCCCGATTTCGTTGACTCGCCCGGCGGCAAAGGCGTAAAAATCGGCGTCAAACCCTCATCCCGCTATGATGGCAAAACCGTCATCCGGCCCACATTTACCCGAGAGGTGGGGATGTTCAGCAAGGTTCTCATTGCCAACCGGGGCGAAATCGCCGTCCGCATTATGCGCACCTGCCGCCGGCTGGGCGTGGCCTCCGTGGCCGTCTATTCCGATGCCGACCGGGACGCCCGGCACACCCGGCTGGCCGACGAAAGCGTCCGCATCGGCCCGGCGCCGGCCGCCGATTCGTATCTCAACATTGACGCCGTACTGGACGCCGCCCGCGCGACCGGCGCCCAGGCCATTCACCCCGGCTACGGTTTTCTCTCCGAAAACAGCGAACTGGCCCGCCGTTGCAAAGCCGAAGGCATCGTGTTCATCGGCCCCGGCGAGGAAGTTTTGAGCCAGATGGGCGACAAGCTTTCCGCCCGCCGCGTCGCCCGCAAATCCGGTCTCCCGGTGATGCCCGGCACCGAGGAACCCGTAGGCGACGACGAAGCCATCGCCAGGGCCTGGGAACTGGGCTTTCCGATGATGGTCAAGGCCACCGCCGGCGGCGGCGGCATCGGCATCCATGTCGTCCACAATATGGCGGAACTGGAACCCGTCATTGAGCGCACCCGCAAGACGGCGCAGGCCGCCTTTGCCGATTCCAGCCTGTTCTACGAACGCTATCTGGAGGGGGCCTCGCATATTGAAGTGCAGCTGATTGCCGACCAGTACGGCAGCGCGCTGCATCTTTACGAAAGGGACTGTTCCATCCAGCGCCGCAACCAGAAGCTGATTGAGGAAACGCCGGCGGCGGCCAAACTGCCCGGCGAAGTGCGCGCCCAGCTGGGCCGCCTTTCCCGCCAGCTGGGCCGCGAAGCCGGCTATACCAACGCCGGCACCGTAGAGTTCCTGGTGACGCCCGACGGCCACTTCTACTTTCTGGAGATGAATCCCCGCCTACAGGTGGAGCACGGCGTAACCGAACTGCTCACCGGGCAGGACATCGTGGAGTTGCAGTTGCAGGCCGCCGCCGGAATGCCTTTCGCCCTGCGCCAGGGGGACATCACGGCGCGGGGCCACGCCATCGAGGCCCGCGTGTATCCTGAAAACCCCGATACGCTGCTGCCCAACACCGGCGTGGTTACCGGCCTGGACATTCCCCGAGGCGCCAACATCCGGGTGGACACCGCCCTTTGCGCCGGCTACGAAGTTTCGCTACACTACGAGCCGCTGCTTGCCAAAGTGATGGCCTGGGGCAGCGACCGCGCCGCCGCGATCGCCACCCTGGACCAGGCCCTGTCCGATTTCCGGCTGGAAGGCGTGGCGACCAACATACCCCTGCTGCGGGGTGTCCTCGCCAGCCCCGAATTCAGCTCCGGGAACTACCACACCGGCAGCCTGGCCGCCATTATGGAACGAAGGCAAGCGCAACGACAACAAGCCCGAAGCGCAACGACTCCCGCTGTGTCAGTATCGCCCGCATCGTCAAAAGGACTGCCTCCGAAAGCGTTGGCGGCGGTCATCGGCGTGGCCGCCGCGGCCGCCGCGCAATCGGCGCACCCCGCGGCGCCGGTCAACGACGGCGGCGCCCACTGGCGAATACAGGGACGGCGGGAACTCCTGCGCGCCCGGCTGGGGAGCGCGTCCTGACCAAATTGACCACTACAATAAGAGTACGCATCGGCGACCACTGGCACACCGTAGAAGTTGGCGACTTGAGCCAATCTCCGGCGCTGGTGGTCGTGGATGGCGAAACATTCGCCGTTGAGATTGAAACGGAGGCCGGCCCGGCGCTGGCGCCCCCGCCCTCGCGCCGAGGCGGGCCGGCCGGCCGGCCCGTCTTGCCCGCCGGGCCGGCCCCGGCAGCGGCGTCTCCGCCCGGTTCCGGCGCGCCCGCCGTTGACGACGACATTCTGCGGTCGCCGATGCCGGGGCGGGTGATGTCGGTGCTGGTGCGGCCCGGCGAGGCCGTGTCCGCGGGCGACGAAGTGTGCGTCGTGGAGGCTATGAAAATGGAGCAGAGCATCCGGGCGCACCGGGCCGGCGTCGTCAAAACCGTTTTTGTGCAGCCCCTGGACTCGGTGAACGCCAACGACCCGCTGGTAGAATTAGAGTAGCCAATCCGAATTTCGGCAGGAGGAGGCGCGCAATGGCAAAGCAGGTTGGACAACATCCCGTTGAACTGGTGGGCGAAGTGCGCGCCGTCACGCTGAACGACGGCGACGATGGCGGCGGCGTCTGCCGGCTCCGCCTGGACGACGGCTCCACCATATCCGTCAATTTTGACGCCAGGCACGAGTTCAGCGTCGCTATGGCGCTGCTGCACCACGCCTACGAGCTGATCAGAATATCCGGGCTGGGCGATTTTGGGCCGGACGGCAAGCTGAAGCGCGTGCTGCGCGTTGACACGCACAAACCGGAATGGATTCGCCAGCCGTCGCCGCTGCCCTTTGACACCACCAACCTCACCATCTCGCAGGTGTTCATCGAGGCCGGCAAGCTCATACCGGAGGAGGAATTGGCCAAGTTCCCCCCCGATTTCGCCGAGAATATGGACCACTATATGTACGGAGCGCCCAAGCGAGGTGAGGAATGACGCCTGTTTTCGCCGATACATCCTACTGGTTTGGCTTGCTGATACGCACCGACCAGTGGCACCAGGCGGCAGTGCGCGCCGACGCCGCCATCGGCGACCGCTGTATCGTAACCACCGAAATGGTGCTTACCGAACTGCTCAACAGCGTCAGCCGGATGGGGCCAACGCAGCGCGACATTGTCGCCACAGCCGTGCGGGGGATGTACACCGATCCCAGAGTAACCGTGTTGACCCAAACCGCCGAGCGGTTCCGGCAAGCCCTGGCGCTATACGAATCCAGGCGGGACAAGCGGTGGGGACATACCGATTGCGCCAGCTTTCTGGCGATGCGGGAAAACGACATAAACCAGGTTCTGACCTTCGACCGCGATTTCGCCCAGGCCGGCTTTACCATCCTGATGTAAGCCGGCCGATACCGGCCCTGCCGCGCCCCGGCGGCCGGTGGTAAAATCATTGCCGGCAGGGCAAGGCCGGCGCGACAGAGGGGGCCACTATGTCAAAGCAAAACGGGCGCCACCCCGTAACGGTGGTGGCGGAAGTGCAATCAATGGAAATGAACCTGGACCACAGCGGCGCCTACCGGCTGCTGTTGCCGGACGGTTCCAGGATTCTGGCCGCCGTGGAGCCCTGGCAGTGGGGCCATCTCGAGGGTATGCACCACGAAGGCCGCTATCCCCTCAAAATTGTCGGCACAGGCGATTTCTGCGCCGGCCAACTGCAACGAATTGTGAGCGTGGACATTCGCCTCACGGACCGGGTGATTCCGCCTGAATACGCCGACGCCCGTTCCCTATGGGAGCGGATTGGGCCAATCAGCAAATCCGTCGACTGGTCGGATGTGCCCGCGGACGCCGCCACAAATATGCACTACTACTTGTACGGCCGGCGTAAGGTGGACGAATGACGCCCATTCGCCCGGTCTTTGCCGACGCTTGCTACTGGATTGCCCTGCTTCACGCGCAGGACGCTCGGCACGATTTGGCCCTGTTGCTGCAAGATGAACTACGCGGCCGCCCAGTGGTGACCAGCGAAATGACCCTGGTAGAGGCGCTGAATTTTTTCGGGGAATTCGGACCCGCCATGCGACGGGCGGCGGTGAACCTCTTGCGCGATATTGCGGACAACCCCAACATCCGGGTTGTCCCCCTGCGCACTCAGCAATTCTGGCACGCGGTTGACTACTACAACGCCCGCCCCGACCAGCAATGGGGCCTAGTGGACTGCGCCAGCTTCCAGATAATGGAGGAACGGGGCATCAGCGAAGCCCTCACCAACGACCGCCATTTCGCCCAGGCCGGTTTCACCATCCTGATGTAATGCCAAAGGATTCGCCAAATGCCGCAGGAAGTCATCTACATCAAAGGCGCCCGCGAGCACAACCTCAAAAACGTGGATGTCACCATCCCCCGGGAGCAGCTGGTGGTCATCACCGGCGTCTCCGGCTCCGGCAAAAGCAGCCTTGCCTTTGACACCATCTATGCCGAGGGGCAGCGGCGCTATGTGGAATCCCTCTCCGCCTACGCCCGCCAGTTCCTGGGCCGTATGGACAAGCCCGATGTGGACTACATAGAAGGGCTTTCGCCGGCCATTTCCATTGACCAGAAGGGCGTTTCCCACAACCCGCGCTCCACCGTCGGCACCGTTACGGAGATCTACGACTACCTGCGGCTGCTGTTCGCCCGCATCGGCAAGCCCCACTGCCCCAAGTGCGGCAACCCCGTGGCCCGCCAGACGGTGCAGCAGATTGTGGACGCCATCCTCGCCCTGCCCGAAGCCTCCCGCATTACTCTCCTGGCCCCCAAAGTCCGCCGCAAAAAGGGCGAACACCGGGATGTCTTTGACGCCGCCCGCCGCGCCGGTTTCGTCCGCATCCGCGTCAATGGCGAAATAATGCTTGTTGAGGACACCGACGCCCTGACCCTGGACAAGCAGAAATGGCACTACATCGACATCGTGGTTGACCGCCTCATCATCCGCGGCGACACCGAACCCAGCCGCGTTACCGAATCGGTGGAAACGGCCCTGCGGGAAGGCGAAGGCGTCCTCACTGTGGCCCGGCCGGACGGCGACGACCTGGTGTTCAGCGAGCAGTTCGCCTGCGTGGCCTGCGGCGTCAGCCTGCCCGAAATAGAACCCCGCACCTTCAGCTTCAACAGCCCCCACGGCGCTTGCCCCGTCTGCACTGGCCTCGGCTACCAGCTTGAAGTCGACCCGGCGCTGGTCATCCAGAACCGCAGCCTGTCGCTGCTGGAAGGCGCCGTCGTGCCCTGGTCCCGCGCCGGCGCTTCCAATGTCTGGTACGCCAGTATGATGGCAGCCGTGGCCCGCGAGTTTGACTTTTCGCCCAACGCCCCCATCCGCGAGCTGACCGACGAACAGGTCAACATCATCCTGTACGGCGCCGGCAAAAAGCAGGTATCCGTGCGCCATCGCACCGGCCGGGGGCGCACTTACACCTGGAACACTACCTACGAGGGCGTCATCCCCAACCTGCAACGCCGCTACCGGGACACCGAATCGGACCACACCCGCAGTGAAATTGAGCGCTATATGGCGCAGCGCCCCTGCCGCGCCTGCCAGGGCGCGCGCCTGCGTCCCGAAGCGCTGGGCGTGCTGATTTGCGGGCGCAACATTATGGAAGTCACCGGCCTCACCATCGGGCGGGGTCTGCAATGGCTGCGCGCCATCGTTCCGCCCGGCTCAGCTGCTGCCGCCGGCGGCAATGGCAATGACAGCAGCAACGGCAGCAACGGCAAGGGGCACGCTCCCGCAGCGGTGCTGTCCCTGGACGACATATTCGCCGGCGGCGCCAGTGGCAGCGGCAATGGCGACGGCAGCAGCAATGGCAATGGCAACGGCGCGGCCCCGGCCAAAGGCCGCCGCAGCCGCCGCAACGGGAGCAAGGCCGCCGCCGCCCCAACGCCGGCTTTCAACGCTACCCTGACTCCCCGCGAGATGACCATCGCCGACCAGATCCTCAAGGAAATTGAGGGGCGTCTGCGGTTCCTGGACGGCATCGGGCTGGACTATGTGACGATGAACCGCACGGCCCGCACCCTCTCCGGCGGCGAAGCCCAGCGGGTGCGGCTGGCGACGCAGATCGGCAGCGGACTCACCGGCGTGCTGTATGTTTGCGACGAGCCTACCGTCGGCCTGCATCCCCACGATGACCACCTGCTCATCGGAACGCTGACCCGCCTGCGGGATATGGGCAACACCGTTATCGTGGTGGAACACGATGACGCCATGATGCGCGCCGCCGATTACATCCTTGACCTGGGCCCCGGCGCCGGCGAACACGGCGGCCAAATCGTCGCCGCCGGCGATGTCTCCGCAGTAATGGCGAATGAAGCCTCCCTTACCGGCGCCTACCTCAGCGGGCGCAAGCGCATCCCCTCGCCGGCGGAACGCCGCCCCGGCAACGGCAAGTCCATCATCGTCAAAGGCGCCCGCGCCAACAACCTGAAGGGCATTGATGTGGAGTTTCCGCTGGGGCTGCTGGGCTGCGTCACCGGCGTTTCCGGCAGCGGCAAAAGCACGCTGATGTACGACATCCTGTACAAACGGCTGGCGCAGGCCGTGGCCCAGGGCCGCGACCGCCCCGGCGAACACGACGAAGTGACCGGCATCGAGCATATTGACAAGGTGGTCAACATCGACCAGTCGCCCATCGGACGGACGCCGCGCAGCAACCCGGCCACCTACACCGGCGCCTTTACGCCCATCCGGGAGCTGTTCGCCACCCTGCCCGAAGCGCGCATCCGGGGCTACAAGCCGGGCCGCTTTTCCTTCAATGTCAAGGGCGGACGCTGCGAAGCCTGCCAGGGCGAGGGCTACATTCAGATTGAAATGCAGTTCCTGCCCGATGTAACCGTCCCCTGCGAAATCTGCCAGGGCCGCCGCTACAACCGGGAAGCCCTGGAAGTAACTCTCCGCGACCAGTCCATCGCCGACGTCCTGGCAATGACCGTAGCGACGGCGCTGGACTTTTTCTGGAACTATTCCCGCATCCGCACCCGGCTGCAAACCCTGCGCGATGTCGGACTCGGCTATATCCGGCTCGGCCAGCCCGCCACCACGCTGTCGGGCGGCGAAGCGCAGCGGGTCAAGCTGGCTACGGAGCTGTCCCGGCGCGCCACCGGACGCACCCTCTACCTGCTGGACGAACCCACCACCGGCCTTTCCTTTGAGGACTGCGCCGCCCTGCTGCGCGTCCTGCACCGCCTGGTTGACCAGGGCAACTCCGTCTTGCTGATTGAACACAACCTCGACCTGATTAAGAATGCCGACTGGGTAATTGACCTGGGGCCCGGCGCCGGGGACAAGGGCGGCCGCCTGCTGGCCTGCGGCGCTCCGGAAACGCTGGCGGCGACGCCGGGTTCGCACACCGGGCGGTATTTGCGGGAGGCAATGGGCATTATACTAGGCATCAGCTCGGGCGTACCCACTTTCAGGTGTGGGGCAAGCCGAACCATCTAGGCGGGGGCTCCGGCGTAGCCAGATAACATTCCATCCCCAGCCGCAGCAGCCCCAGCTTCCCCCACGAACACACCCGCCGCCGGAACCGCCACGACGCACGCCGCGCCACCAACAGCAGCAAACAGCAGGCTAATAACAGCCCCACCAGCATACGCCCCAGCCGCGCCGTCGTTGTTGCCGTTCCCCGATCCAGCGCGAAATACTGCTTGCCATCGCGAAAGTACTGCTCCGGCTGCATCCGTTTGCGATACTGCGCCACCGCCACCTTGGCGTCCGGCAGCGATGTCGCCAAATACCAGGGTTCCCGATGCCCCCGGCCCCAGTACAATACCAGGTTCACCGTTACTGCCCCATCGGAACGATAGCGGACCCCAGGCAGAAACACATAGCGATTGGGACGCAGGGGATACTTCCGCAGCAATCCCTGATAGCCATCGGCAGTCTGGATGTGGACATTGCCTTTGAGTCGCACCACATAGTCCACTGTGCGGCCAGTGTGGCGGGGCATTTCCTGGATCCAACGCAGCAGACTGGCGCGTCCGAAGCCTCTATCGGCCAGCAACAGCGGACGAATGTTGTCAGGCAGATTGCGCAGCAGGCGCGCGATGAAAGTCTCTTCCAGCCGGTTTTGAGACGGGGTCAGTTCGTCGACGGTCGTGGCCCAACTGAGCAAGGGCAGCCCGCGCTTGCGATAGCAGACGGCGGCGAAAAGGCCGTTGCGCTTGCGGCCCAGGTCGGACCAGTCAATCATAATGGGCGTTTGGCCCTTGAGGCCGGCCAGGTGGCAGATGGCGGGCATCAGGGCGCATTGGGTTTGGATGGGGTCGAAGCGGGGGTTGGAAAGGAAGCGGAAGATGCGCTTTTTGCGCTGATGGTGGCTTTGGGGGAGTCCGGGCATCCAGGGCCGGGCCAGTTCGGATAGGGAGAGGGCGCGGCGGTTGAGGATGGCGGCGGTGAGCAGGGCCAGGTTGGCGCGCCTGGTGGCGCGCATTTGAGGCAGGTTGTGGTGGAGAAAGGCGGCGATGTGGTGATACCATGGCATAGGTCGGCGGCTCCCGGGGTATCGGATGGTAGCTGTCCTGATACTTACCCGGAGCCGCCGGCTGTGGCAAGTGCCAACCCAAAGTGGGTACGCGCGAGTAGGCATCAGCCCTTGACTTTAGCGTTCGAGAGGCTTACAATCGTCCCACAATTTCGGGATGGAGGAGCGCGAAATGGAAAAGCGGATTGCGCTGTTCAATCACAAGGGCGGGGTAAGCAAAACTACCACGACCTTCAATTTGGGTTGGATGCTCGCTTCCAAAGGGAAGCGGGTGATCATAGTTGACACCGACCCGCAAGCCAACTTGACCGGCCTGGTGCTGGGCTACAAGGGCCCTACCGAGCTGGAGCGGTTCTACAGGAGCGAAAAGGATCGCAACTTGAAGGCCGGCTTGGCCCCGGCTTTCGAATCTCAGCCTGTCCCCTTGCAGGCCGTGGACTGCGTTTCCGTGCTAGGTCAGGAAGGTCTGTTCTTGTTGCCCGGCCACATTGGGCTTTCCGAGTACGAGGTTACTCTGGGGATAGCGCAAGAACTTTCAGGATCGATACAAACTTTGCAGAATTTGCCCGGAGCTATTTCAGCCCTCTTGCGGAAAACTGCGGAAAATTTCCAGGCCGATTACATTCTGATTGATATGAACCCCAGCTTGAGTTCATTCAATCGGAACTTGCTGATGACCAGCGAGTATTTCATTGTCCCCACCAACCCGGATTTTTATTCGGTGATGGCGATAGATTCCCTTTGCAATGTCCTTCCTAACTGGCGTAGCTGGTCAAGGAACGCTGCGTCGATGGAGATATTGCGGAATGCCGCTTATCCGTTCCCTGAGGTCTCTCCTCAATTTTTGGGGACGATAATACAGAATTATCGCCCTCGCGGAGGTGCACCGGCCAGTAGCTTTCAGAGCTGGGTCGACGAAATCAACCACAAAGTAGAGTGGGAGTTGCTTCCAAAATTGGAAAGTAGCGGCATGGCCCTTCCGCCGTTCAAATACACATCAACCGGAATGGGTTTGAATTGTTGCTTGGCAACAATTCCCGACTTCAATTCCCTTATCGCGAAATCGCAAGAAGTGCAAACCCCAGTCTTTGCGCTTACTGAGACCGATTTGGGCGGTACTGGAGTTGTACTGGACCAGATGAAAAAGCAGAGAGACGATCTCAATCGTATGTTTGACCAACTGGCTGAGAGGGTCATCAGCTTGTCTGAATGGCAGTCGTAATATGCGCGCCGCGATTGATCAATTCAATGTGAATATTGCGCGTGCCCGCAATCTCGGCTCAATTGCGGCGGCTTTGTCTGCGCAGACAACCGGTGCCCTAGACCTGTCGGACATCTGGCGGGCGGAGCTCGTCCTTGCGGTCAGTGCACTTGATCACTATGTGCATGAGCTCACTAGACTGGGAATTCTCGATATCTACCGGGGCAATCGCCTTCCGCCTCCGGGTTTTGAGCGATTTCGGGTCTCCATTACCAGTGCGTTGCATGGCATTGCAGATCCCGGCAAGGACGGATGGTTGGAACAAGAGATCAGGAATCAGCATGGACATCAGAGTTTTCAGAATCCTCGCAATATAGCCGATGCTGTGCGTCTGATTTCAGACGTACAGCTATGGAACGAAGTGGCGCGTCATATTGGATCAAAGCCCGTAGATATAACGGAAAGGCTTCGTATGATTGTTAACCGTAGAAACCAAATCGCTCATGAAGCAGATATGAACCCATCGTACCCGATGATGAGGTGGCCCATTGACGCGATAATGGTCGATGGTGCCGTTGATTTCATAGAGCAAATTGCCGAAGCTATTTATCATGTCATTGAATGATGCCTTTGCCTCAGTGCCTTGATATAATGCCAGCGACGATACTGCCGCGAATCGACGCATTCCAGCCTCTTTATCACGTCTGATGACCGGATCATCCTAACGCCGCCCCGGATGTGTCGACCTAAGCAACTCCGACACCATTCCCAGTAAGGATACTGCCAGCCTGTCGTTGCAAATCAATCACTAACACCATCATCACCATTACCATCATCCACCAACGGCAAGGAGAAGGGTTATGCCCGCAACTTACGGCGAAGGCGATTTCCAGTACACTTTTGTGGCGGACTGGCTGAAGCTGCCTGAAGGAATGCGGCTGCTGGAATGCCCCGGCGTGGCCGTGGACGGCGACGACCGCGTGTTTATCCTCACCCGGGGCGAACACCCCATTATGGTCTTTGACAAGGACGGCAACTTCCAGCGGTCTTTCGGACAGGGCCATTTCAGTGCCAACCGCACCCATGGGCTGTATTACAGCGCCGCCGACGATACCCTGCTGGCCGCCGACGACGGCATCCACACCATCCAGAAGTTCAGCGTCACCGGCGAAAAGCTGATGGAAATCGGCGAAAAGAAC
This sequence comes from Dehalococcoidia bacterium, assembly GCA_965203195.1. Classification (GTDB taxonomy): domain Bacteria; phylum Chloroflexota; class Dehalococcoidia; order Lucifugimonadales; family UBA3495; genus Bin87. Next base: position 979,967 of record OZ241860.1, read on the forward strand.
CATCCCGCCCCGCGCTGGAGCGGCCAGCCTTTCAACCGTCCCACCTCGGCGGCCATCCGCCCTAGCAACGGCGACATCTACATCTCCGACGGCTACGGCAACTCCCGCATCCATGTGTACAGCCCCGAGGGGCAGCACAAGTTCTCCTGGGGGGAGCCGGGCATTGACGCCGGCCAGTTCATCCGCCCGCACAACATCGCTTTTGACGAGGACGAACGGGTGTATGTGGTGGACCGGGAGTGCCACCGCATCCAGCTGTTTGACACCGACGGCAATTTCCTGGAGATGTGGAACAACATTCACCGTCCCGACTCGATGGTCTATTGGGGCGGCCACATCTATGTGGGCGAGCTGAACGGAATGGGCGGCGTGGACGACGCTCCGGGCCTGGGGCACCGGGTGACCATCTACGACCGCAACGGCAACCGGGTGTGTATGTTCGGCGACAAGGACGAGGGCGAGGGCCCCGGCCAGTTCATCGCCCCCCATGGCATTGCCGTGGACAGTACCGGGGCGGTGTATGTGGCCGAGGTGTCCTACACCATCCGGGGCAGCCATATGGACCCGCCGCAGGAGCTGCGCAGCTTCTCCAAGTACGCGCGGGCGTAGGCGGGAACCGATAGCTCTTCCGTCGCCGTAGGGACGGGAACCGCAAGGGGCGGCCGTGAGGTCGCCCCTCTGTCACGGTGGTAAAATCAGGGAAACCGGCCGGACGCGGCTATAACTGCTGGCTTGCTCGCAAAACGGCATGGGAGGCGTGGTACGATGCGCCGGTATGCTAAAATGAATGCCAACGCCGCCCGTTCCGCGCCGCCGCCGGGCCGGGCGGTCGCAAACGCTGCCCCAGTTTGACACCGAACTCTCGCCGCCATAACCGTCCACCGGAGAAGCCAATATGACCACCTCCGCCATAAACCAAACCGTCAAATTGAACCGGGCGGTCAAAGAACACCTGGACGCCGCCGACCGGGAGCTGATGACCATTGAGCTCGTCAAAAGCTCGGCGGAATTGTGGGCCGCCGTCCGGTTGTCTGCCGCACTCACCCTCAAACAGCGCGGCCTCCCCCATGACACCGACGACGAAATCCTGGCGTCAATCGCTGCCTTGGACCAGCAGGAAAAAGCCGACGGGAAAATCAAGCTGCAATACAGCGCGGCCAGCATATTCCGCGATAATGCCGCCCACGACTTTTTGGAACTCGACGAGTTCCTGTTCTGCCGTCCCACTGCCACCGAGTTCGCCGACCGTATGCAGGAAATCCTGGAGATCGCCAACCGATGCTGACCCGCAACGAACACATCGCCGAAGCCAGATCCTGCTTGCAGACCGCCGAATGGCTGGGCAGTGCGGGCAAGCGCTGGCAGGCATCCGAAATCCTGTGGTCTGCGGTCAAGCATTCCGTCAATGCTGTTGCCATACTCACGGAGCAAGAATACGGCAAGTATCAGCATAAGCGCGCCGTAGTTCGCCGGCTGGCGACCGAAACCGGCAACTCCGACCTGACAGAGTACTTGAAAGTGGCGATGCAAATACACGCCGACTCCGACAAAGGATTTATCTCCGAAGTAGAACTTCTTGCCAAGCAGCAGGAAGTGCGCTATTTCATACGGTGCCTGCTAACCATCGCCGCTGCCTGCCATCCCACGGAGCAACCGAATTGACTGCTACCAACGCCACTTTCACCGACACCACTACCGCCACCTGGGATGACGCCCTGGGCGCCATTGAACGCGGCTACGAACTGGGCTGGAGCGACGGCTTGCCCGTCGTCCCGCCCACTCTGGCCCGCGTGGCCGAGTTTGTCGGCTATGCCGGCCGCGCGCCCGACGACGTCATCGGCGAGCTGCCGGAACGCCGCCGCATCATCACGGTGGCGAAAGCCGCCGCCAACGCCGTAATGGCCGGCTGTTTGCCCGAATATTTCCCCGTGGTGCTGGCCGCCACCGAAGCGATGCTGGACCCGGTGTTCAACCTGGTCGGCCCGTCGTCCAGTATGGGCGGCGCGGCCACGCTGTGCATCGTCAACGGGCCGGTGGCGCCGCAGATTGGCCTCAACAGCCGCAACAACCTGTTCGGCCCCGGCAACCGCGCCAACGGCACCATCGGGCGGGCCATGCGGCTGATTCTGATGAACGCCTGCGCCGCCATCCCCGGCCTGTTCGACCGCAGCGTTATCGGACACCCCGGCAAATATACCTACTGCATCGCCGAGGCGGAAGGCGAAACCCACTGGACGCCGCTGCACTTGGAGCGGGGCTTCGCTCCCGGCGACAGCGCGGTTACGGTGTTCGCCGGCGAAAGCCCCCGCCAGGTGCGCGCCGTGGGCCGCCCGGAGGCCATCCTCTACGCAATGGCGGATGTGGCCTCGTCCCTGGGGACATCAATGTCCACTTCCGGCTCGGTGGGCGATGTGTCGGTAGGCATCAGGCAAGGACAGATTGTGGTGACCTTCGCCGGCAACAGCAATCTGTGGCGCGACTGGACCAAAGACCGCATCCGGGAGTATCTCCACGCCAACATCCGGCGCTCCGTGGCGGATCTGAAGCGGGGGCTGGTCTTGCGCGGCGATGTGGAGCCGGGCGACGAAGCCGAAATGGTTGCGCTGATACCCGAACCGGATGACATTCTGGTGATATTCGCCGGCGGCGAGGAGTCCAATATGGCCTCGGTAATCCCCAGCTGGGGGCCGAAGGTGGGTTCCACCGCCGTAACCAAAGCCGTCCGCATCTGATACAAGCATAGCCGCCGGCCAGCATTGACAAGCGTTCCGCCATCCGTTATCATAGGGTTGGCTGGGAGGACCGCTACACTCGGGTTTGCTGTGCAGTCCTGCTACAGGCAACTGCCGCCCGGCCGCGTTCAGGGTTCCCTATAGGTTTTTGAGTAGTTGCCATGTACTTGCTGTACCTGGATGAAGCGGGAACCCACTCTGACGCCCGCCACTTCGTACTGGCGGGCGTTGCAGTGTACGAACACAACGCCTACTGGCCTGCTGAGGCACTCAATCGCTTGCAGGCTCAGTACTTCCCTGACGTTCGGGAAAGTGTGCGATTCCACGCATCGCCTTTGCGTGCCCCTGCTACCCAAAGAGTCGATGCCCCCTTCGATAGGCTGTCTCCTTCAAGCAGACGCAAGCTGCTGGCAGGTCTGTACAAAGCGGCACAGCAGACGCGCGGACGTTTGTTCGCTGTCATCATCGAAAAAACCGCGCTCTCCGATGAGGAGAATCCCTACGAGCGATCCCTTGAAGAGATGATAGCGCGCTTTGACCTTTACCTGAATCGGTTGTACCGGGAACGTCAACAGCGTAATAAAGGTTTGATAGTCATCGCCGATTCCCAAGATAAGAACCGGCTGGAAGCAGTAAGCCGCCGATTTGCTGCCGAAGGCACCCGATGGAACAAAATCTACAACGTTCTTGACATCCCGCTGTTCACTTTATCGCAGAACAGCCGCCTTCTCCAAATTGCCGACTTGATTGCCAATATGGTCTATGGGCGTTACGAACGGGGCTACTCCAAAGATTTTGACCTTATGACGCACAAATTTGATCAGACCAGGAACGGCCCTATACATGGCTTGGTACATATCAGACCGAGCATGGCGTCACAGTGCTATCTACCCTGTTGCCTGAGCCGTCGTCCGCATAGTCAATCTGATCCTGGCGACACCCCGTGGCCCGGCAACACCCCATCAGATGCAGCCAACGGGACGGCAACTGACGGCGTCGCATAAACGCGCCCCCAACTGCCAGGCCAGGTCAATCACTTCGGCCCAAGCGCCAAAAGCCCCCAACGCCGCCCCGCAGCAGCGTTGCGGATTGCCTTCAATTCGGTACGCCCCCGGCGGGTTCGCATCCACAGCCTGTCCGGTTCCAGCGTTCCATACGGCGGCAACTGTGGCGCCGTCACAGGCGCCTTCCGCAACCATTTGCTGATGGCACTCTTGACGCGGCCCACCCAATTTCCGGATCTGGCGTAGCTCAATCCTTATAATTTGACGACACACCTTGCCCCACCTCGTTCCGCTAACCCGTAGTCGCCGCCGCCCGCGGCGGCCGGGCCAGCAGCAGCGCCGCCGCCGTCAGCCCCCCCAGCGCGGCGTAGGCTACGAAAGCGAGCGTGTAGTCGCCATCGGCAAACTGGAACACCAGCCCCGACGACACCGCCCCGATAGCCTGCCCCAGCGATGTGAACGGCTCCGTGAGGCCCCTTATCGTCCCCAGCGACTGCCGCCCGAAAAAGTTGGCGTAGGCCACCGGCGGCACCACCAGAATCCCCGCTACGGCAACTCCGAACACCCCGGCCGCGATGAACCCCAGCAGCACGGTGTCCGCGATGACGAACAGCCCCAGCCCCAGCGTCATCACCAGGGCCACGATAGCGTAGGTGTAGGATACGCGCATCATTTCCACCACGCGCCCCCACAGCACGCTGCCCAGCCCGGTGCCGGCCGCGTTGACTACGATGCTCAACTGCGCCAGCGACAGGTCAATGCCCCGGGAGCGCAGCAAGTCGGCCTGATATACATTAGTGCCGGACTGGAGCAGGAACAGAGCCCCTGTGCCGAGGGCCAGCACCCACAGGGCGGGCGTCCCCAGCGCCTGGCGGGCCCCCCACTGCCTTTCGCCGCCGGTTGATGCGGTGGCGGCAGCCGGACGACGGCCGCCTCTGGTGACGGCAGAGGCGGTCGATGTCGCGCCGGCCGGCGGGGCAGACGATGGCGGGTCGCCATCGGGCAGCAGGCCCACATCCTCGGGACGCTCGGCCACCAGCAGCGCCACTGGAGCCAGGGCAATGACATATACCATCGCCCCCAGCACAATCCACGCCGTCTGCCACCCGTAGGCGGCGCTGATCCAGGTCGCCACCAGCGGGAACGCCGCCATGCCGCCGGAATGGGACAGGAACAGCAGGCCGGTGGCGCGCCCCCGCTGCCGCACAAACCAGCGCCCCACCACAGTGGCCGCGCCTACATTCAAGGGGCTGCTGAACATAATCCGGCCCACCGCCAGCGCCGCATAAAAGATGGCGATATGCGCCGACAGCCAGGCCAGGGCAATGGTGCTTAATCCGAGAATAACCAGCGCCAGCCCCAGTACCGGCCGCGCTCCAAAACGGTCGATAGCCCACCCCACCGGCGGCGAGGCCCCGGTAGCCAGCAGCCCGCCCACCGCCGCCGCGCCGCCGATGAGCGCTCGGCTCCACCCCGTCTCATCCGCGATCAGCGGCACAAAGACGGCAAAGGTAAGACTGCCAGCGGCGTTGCGGACGAACATACTACTGCCCGCCGCGCCCAGCGCCACCCAGCCATAGTAGATGGGCAGACGCCGCGCCAGGTAAATAATCAGGACGTGCATTCAGTTCTGCGCCGCCGGCGCCGCTGGCGACGGGGATGATTCCGTTCTGTCCATTCCGGCGCTCCGCAGCCGTTCCATTTCGCAGGCGAACCACAGCGCCAGGCTGCCCGTGCGGTCGTCGTGGCCGCTGACGGCCGCGCGATGCAAGTAGGCCCGCCGGTCAGGCATCACGCCGGTGCTGACACAGCCGTCCACCACGCCGCCGCCGGCGTCAATTCGCTCCGTCAGCGCCCGCCAGCAGGACGCCAGCCCGGCCGCATAGCCCCCACCGGCGGCGTCGGGCAGCCAGCCCATCCGCAGCCCCCGCGCCAGGGCGTAGCCCACCATAGCCGTTGCGGTGAGTTCGCCCCAGGCGCCCGGCAGATCCACCAGTTCGCCAAAGGTTCCCCAGGGCTGCTGGCGGCGCAGCAGGGCATCCAGATGGCGGCGGTGCCGCGACAGCAGCTCGGCGCGCGCCGGGTGTTCCGCCGGCAGCCAAGTCAGCGCTTCGGCATACCCCAGGGCGGCAAACCCGTTGCCCCGGCTCCAGTAGAACGGGGCGGAACGCGCGTGACGGAACAGCCCGTTGTCCTCCTGAACATCGCCGCCGTCAAGCAGAAAATCGGCCAGCAGGTTAGCATAGCGGGCCTCGCCGCCGCTGCGGAAAGCCCGGCCGAGCATAGCCCCGGCATAGAACATATCCTCAACTCTGAAATCCGGGTCGCAGGGCGCCGGCGCCTGGCCGGGGCCACGCGGCGCAAAGCGGTCGGCGGCGTAAAGCAGCGTGTCGCGATAGCGGCGGTCGCCGGTGGCGTCATATAAATCCGCCGCCCAGACCACGCCGGCCAGCGCCGCTCCACCCGCATCGCCCAAATGCGCCGCCGGGTCGGAGATGATAGGCCCAATGACGCCGGCCAGATCGTCCGCCGGATCGGGATACCCGGCGTCCAGCGCCGCCAGCTGCGCGCGCCCACTGATGCCTACCCCCTGGGTATAGTTGATGGGATCCAGAGCGTGTCCGTAGCGCCCGGCGAGGATGCGGGCAATGTCCAGCGGCGCGCGCCCGCGGCGTTGTTCCAGGGCGAGGCGCGCCGGCGCCGCCGCCGCTTCGCCATCCTGCCCCGTCGCCGCCCACAGCGTGGCCAAAGCCTCGGTTAGCCCCGTCCAGTGGACAGCGAGACGCAGGGCGGGTATCGTTCCCGGCGCGTCGTCGGCCGCCCGTCCCAGCGCCGCTGCCAGCGAATCATCGCCGCCGGCGGGAACGGCTCCCAGGGCGCGGCCTATGGAACCGCCGGTTGCGGCGGCGTTGGCTTCCCACCGGGCCGGCGCGCCCTCGTCATCCCGCAGGGCGACTTCCACCAGCAAATCCGGCGCCTGGTAGCAAATCCAGCGCCACAGGTAGCGCCGTTCCGGGGCCGTTTCGTCAAAGTAAAACCCGCCCGCCGGCGGGTAGCCGCCGGTGAGGTCAACCCGCTGCCGGCTGGCCGGTTCCCAGTCGCCGCCGGCCAGCGCGTCCGGGTTGGCGGCCACGATGGCGGAAAGGACCACGCCGGATGCCCCCGCCGCAGCCGACTGGACAAAACGATCCAGCGCCGCCAGTATCCGGGGCGTGTCCGCCGCATTGCCCCGCAGCCCGGCCACCAGCAGCAGCGCCGGCCGGTGCCCGCCGTCGTCGAGGGCAGAGTCGGACGCCGCCGGCAGCGCCCGCGTATCCTGCAACGCCAGGATGGTGCGCAAAGCCGGCGTCAACCCGATGGCGGCCGTCTGCCACCAGGCGGGATTGCGCTTGCGTACCAAGTTAATCAGGGCGGCGTTTATATCGGTAGGGTGCATCGTGCTCATCACGCGTATCCTCCCTGCTCACATCCCCATCTGTATCTGCCGCGTAATCAAGGCAACATAGAAGGCCACGGCAAAAGGAATCGCGGCCGCCTTGACGGCTTTCGACAGCGCTGCTATCACGGGATGGCTCCGGGTTAGCAAGAGGTATTCCGCAAACCCCCTGGCCAGAACCGCCGCGACTACGGGTAGTAGGAGAATCAGCGCATTGTCCAATCCGGGCAGGGACATAGCGCTAACCATCCTCTGGCGATTCGGACGGCGCCTGACGTCGTCCCACCCCTTTCCGGTCTTCCACGACGGTGAAAATGCCCATCCCCAGGCCGAGGAGGCCGAACAGGCCGGCGCCGATGCTGAACGATTTGCTGGTCTGGCACAGCGCGCTCAGGTCGTTGCAGCTGAAATGCCAGCCGACGGCTATGGCGATCAGAATCAAGCTCATTGTCACTACAAACATCCAACGCCTCCTGGCAACGATTTTGGGCAGTGGCGGGCGCCGCGCCAGTGGCGCCCGCCGGATTATTCCCCATCCCAACTATACCTCAAATTGAAGGCCGGCGATAACCCCGCCGCTTTGACATTGCCCGGCGCCGGCGATACATTGACCGCCAGCACAACGACCGCCAGCACAACCTCGGGGGAACCGGCGCCTATGCCTCGCTTTGACGACTACACCGGCGAACATTTAATCCCGCCCTATCGCATTCTGGACTTGACCGACCGCCGGGCCGCCTTCTGCGGGCGGCTGCTCGCCGATTACGGCGCCGATGTGGTCAAGGTGGAACCGCCCATCGGCGACCCGTCCCGCCGCCTGGGGCCCTACCCGGGCGACATCCCCGACGCCGGACGCAGCCTGGACTTTATGTTCTACAACACCAACAAGCGCTCCGTAACCCTGGACCTGGAAGCCGAACCCGGCCGCGCCCTGTTCCGCCGCCTGGCCGCCAACGCCGATGTCATCATTGAAAGCCGCCACCGGCATTGGCTTTACGACCGGGGCCTGGGCTACGAAGCCCTGCGCGCCACCAACCCCGGCCTGATAATGGCCTCCGTTACGCCTTTCGGCAATACCGGCGTCTGGGCCGATTATCAGGGCGACGACCTGGTGGTGATGGCCGCCAGCGGCTATATGCAGATTACCGGCGAACCCGACGAACCCCCCGTGCGCCAGGGCAACGAACACAGCCACTATCCCGCCGCCCAGTACGCTGCCGTGGCCATCCTGGCCGCGCTGTATCACCGCGACTTTGCCGGCGGCGGGCAGGGGCAGCGCATTGATGTATCCTCGCAGGAAGCGCTGATAACCTACTACACGGACGCCCACCCGGCCCTGCTCTGGCGCAAACTGGGGCAGAATGTCACCCGCGTCGGCACCAATTCCACGCTGGTCATCCCTCTGGGCGCTTATCCCTGCCAGGACGGCTGGATTGCCGCCGGCGTCATCACCCCCCGCGAGTGGGACGCCCTGGCCGCCTGGATCCACGAAGTAACCGGCAACGATGAAGTCCTCAACGAAGCCTACCGGGGCGGCAACCAGGACCGCGCCGAACACATTGACATCATCACCGCCCTGTTCCTGGAGTTCGCCGCCAACTTCACCGTGCAGGAGCTGTTCCACGAAGGCCAGCGGCGCAACCTGGTATTCCTGCCCGTCAACGAAATCGCCGACCTGCTGGCCGACCCCCAGCTGGCCCAGTCCGGCTTTTGGTCCGACATTGAACACCAGGACGCCGCCCTCGGCGCTCTGAAGTACCCGCTGGGCATCTTTCACAGCGCCGAAGTGGCGCCGCGCCGCCAACCGGCCCCGGCCCTGGGTGCGGACAACCTGGCCGTCTACCAGGGCGAGCTGGGACTGTCGGCGGACGAACTGGCCCGGCTGCGCGCCGACGGCGCAATCTAGCCGCCGCCAGCGAATGGAGGATTTAGATATGGTTACCACAACGATACCGGATACCGCGCGGCCGTCCGCTGCGCCGGAGTCGGACACCCCGCTGCCGACGACTGCGCCAACGCCGGAACCGGAACCCCAAATTGCTGCGCCGGAGCCGGACACCAAGCGGCCCCATGGCTGGCCCTTGCTGGGCGAACTGCGCCTCAACCTATCCGCATTGGGCATTGACCACCGCGCGCCCGATTTCGGGGAACGCTTTTGCCGGATGACCGCCGACAACGAACTCTGGCAGTTTGAGTATTCTGCCGAAGGGGAACTGATTATAATGCCAATGCCGTCCCAAGAAAGCGCACGCGACGAAATCGAAACCGGGAGCGACCTTACGCTGTGGCGGCGCAGCAACGGCGGCATGAGCTACGGCGCCAACATCGGCTTCCACTTGCCCGGCGGCGCCGTGCGGGCTCCCGATGCCGCTTGGATCAGCCAGGAACGATACGATAGCCTGACACCGGCGGAACGGCGCGGCACGATCAACGGCGCGCCCGACTTTCTGGTGGAAATCCGTTCCCGCACCGACCGGCTGCCGCCTTTCCTGGGCAAGATGGCGGAATGGATGGCCGCCGGCGCCAAACTGGGCTGGGGCATCGACCCTCGCCGCCGCCGCGCCTATATCTACCGCGCCGGCCAGGATGAACCCGAAATCCTGGACAACCCCGAAACCCTCTCCGGCGATGCTGTTCTGCCCGGCTTCGTTTTCGCCGTGCGCCGCCTGATTTTCGACCGCTACACTGATGAGTAGCTTCCGAGAGGAGTAGCCGCCCGATGCCTACCGCCGCCGTTCCCAATACTCCCGCCGCCCTGGCCGGCATCCGCGTCGTGGAGTTCGGCCCTTATGTGGCCCTGCCCCTTACCGGGCGCATCCTCGGTTCCCTGGGCGCCGAGGTCATCAAGGTGGAAACCAACAAGGTGCTGGACGAAATGGCCTTCATCCCCGCCTGGTCGCGCGGCGCCGGCCAGCCCGAATACCAGCGGGGCAAGCGCCGCATCACACTGGACGTCCGCACCGACGCCGGCCGCGATCTGATGCTGGAGCTGGCCCGCGTCAGCGATGTCTTTATGACCAACTTCCGGCGCAATGTGCTGGACCGCTGGGGCATTGATTTCCCCGCCATCCGCCGCCAGCGCCCCGACGCCATCATTATGTGGCAGACCGGACTGGGCGGGCACGGGCCTTATTACACCTACAAGTCCTTTGGCATTCTGGTGCAGCATCTCTCCGGCGTATCCCTGATGACCGGCTTGCCCGACGAACCGCCCGGCGTGGTCAACACTTCCTACTCCGATTATCATACCGGCGTGTTCCAGCCGGCCGGCATCATCGCTGCCCTGATGCGCCGCCGGCTTACCGGCAAGACGGCCACGCTGGAATCGTCCATTTTCAAATCCGGCGTGGCCACCTGCGGGCCGGCCCTGCTGGACTACCAGGTCAACGGCGGGCGCGGCCCCCAGCGCCGGGGCAACCGGGACGCCTGGGCCGTCCCCCACAATGTCTATCCCTGCGCCCCCGTACCCGGCGACCCGAACAACGACCGCTATATCGCCATCTCCATCGCCGACGATGACCAGTGGCAGCGGCTGCGGACGGCGATGGGCGACCCAGCCTGGGCCGCCGGGCCGGAGTACGCCACCCGCATTGCCCGCCGCCGCCATGAGGACGCCCTGGACGCCGCCATCGCCGCCTGGACCCGCCCCCGGGACGCCGCCGCTCTGATGGATGCCCTGCAAACCGCCGGCGTCCCCGCCGCCATTGTGTCCCAGGGGCGGGATTTGCACGACAGCGCGCACCTGCAATCCCGCGACTTTTACCGTGATACGCAGTATTGGGAAGCGGAACGCGGCGTCAAGGCCACGGAATGGGTTGAGGGCGAAAGCGTGGCCTGGTCAATCCCCGCCCGGATGTCGGAAACGCCCATCGCTTTCGGCGAATACCGCAACATCGGCGCCGACAACGACTATGTATTCGGCCGGCTGCTGGGAATGCCGGCGGCGGAGATAGCGCGGCTGGAAGCGGAGGGGGTGATTTACTGATACACCCTTGCTGCCCGGAGCAAATGACGGGCCGGAGCGAATGACGAATGACCGTGGCGAACAAGTCATTCCGGCTCCCACTCGAGCCGCCTGCCGGAACCGCCCAAAGCCGACTCCTACCGAATCGGCTGGGAGATATGGTAGCATAGCGCCATGCCAAACTACTACATGGGATGCCGCCAAAGATGCCTTGCTACGGCAGCAACGCGGCATATCTTTTGACCAGATCGCCTACCTCATTGAAAACGGCGGGCTGCTCGCCATCGTCGGCCACAACAACCCGGAGCGGCATCCCGGGCAACGGATTTTCATCATCCGCATCGGCAACTACGCATACCGCGTGCCTTTCGAGGAAACAACCTCAGGCGTTTTCCTGAGGACTGCTTACCCCAGCAGCAGAGCAACCCGTCAGTATCTGCGCTAAAAAGAGGAGGCTGCGATGACCTTCCGGAACAAGCCGAACAGGGATACAGCGCATCCTGTCCCGGACAGCGAGTGGCCTTTCCCTGATGACCTGGACGATTATGAACGTGAGCTGGAAGCATCCATCGCGCGCGGCGAGTGGCAACAGGTCGACAACCACGAGGCCGAGCTGAATCGTTACCAGGAGATGGCCCGCATAGCGCGAGCGACCGGGAACTGCGGGCCAGCCCCCGACGTCGTCGGAACCAACCCGGCTGCGGAAACCGCCGCTACCCTGTTCGCCAACCGCAAAAACCTGACCACGCTCGGCAACTACAGCGAGGAGGACACCGTATCCCATCTCATCGACCCGGCGCTGGCCTTCCTGGGATACCCCGTTACACACCAGCGGCGGGAACTACAATCCGGCGGCAACCGCCCCGACATCATCCTCTGGGACGCCCCCACCGCCCTGGCCGGCGCCAGGCCGGCCCGCGCCGTCCTGGAAGCCAAACCCCTGGGGCATGACCTGGAGGGCAAGGGCAAGCCCCGCGCCCAGCGGCCCAAAAACCAGCAGCGCCGCTATATGACCGGACACCCGGCCAGCCAGCCCGGCACCTACGGCTTCCTTACCGACGGCAACATCTGGCACACCGTCCGGCGCAACGAAAACGACCGGATAGAGCTGGTCAACGAATGGCGGTTGCTGGACGAAACTCCGGCAGCCTGCGCCCGCTATCTACAGGAAATCAAGGCCATACTTGACGGCGCCGCGCCGGCCGCAGCTCCGGCCACGCCGTCCGGCAGCCTCAAAGAAGCCCGGGCCATCTGTCGCGCCATTGCCGACGGCGCAACGCCCGCTGCCATCCTGCAACTGCTTACCGGCCAAACCGGCCGCAGCAGCATCAGGGATGCCGTCCGGCTGTCCAGCAAGGCCGGCCAGGCCGAGCAGGACCACTGGCGGCAGTACGCCTATGCCGAGGCCGGCAGAATACGGGTGGAGCAGGGCGATACCGCCCATGAAGCGGTCTGCGCTGCGGTGGTGCGCGCCACCGACGCCGCCGACGAAAGCGATACGGTCCTGCACCGGGACGATGTAGCCATCGCCGCCGGCGCCTTCGCCAGCGCCGTCGCCACCAAAATGTCCGTACTGCTGATGATCCAGCCGGACGAAAACGGGGAACCCGCCGCCACGCGCCTGGCCGTCCGCTACCAGGGCCACACCGGAATGACGGCCGAGTTCAACCCCCACACCCCGGCGCCCCGGACGTTGCGCACGCTCCAGCGCATCCACGACCAGCTGAACAAGAAAACCGCCGTAATGGCCAATACGCTGGTGGAAGCCGTGGCCGCCCGCGGCGTCCGGCGGGAATTCTACGAAAAGATCGCCAACGGCTGGACGCTGCGCCAGTATCGCAAAGCCCGCGGCAACGCCTCCCGGCAGCAGGCTTACCGGGAAGCCGTGCTGCGGCATCTCATCCGAACCGTGTTCGCCTGGATACTCAAAGAGGACGGCAAACTGCCGCCGGAAGCCTTTGACGAAGCCTTCGCCCGCCGGGAAGCCGGCGGCGACTACCACGGCAACATCCTGTCTTTCCTGTTCTACGAAAGGCTCAACAAGCCCGCCGGTTCCCGTCAAACGCACCAAAACCCGGCCATCCACCGCGCGCTATCCGGCGCCCGGTTTCTGAACGGCTCCCTGTTCGCCCGCCACCAGGACGACGGCCTGCTGACGCTGGCCGACTCCGACTACTTCGGAACCGACCCCAAAGAGCCCGGGCTGTTCACCATCCTGTCGGAATACGACTGGACCGCAGCGGAGCACACCCCCCACAGCAGCGACCAGACCATCGACCCCGAAGTGCTCAGCAACCTGTTCGAGAACCTGGTGGCCGTTACCCGGCACGGCGGCGCCACGCCGGACCGGATGCCCGCCGGCACCTACTACACGCCGGCCGACGTGGCCCAGGAAATGGTCCAGGACGCCCTGACCGAAGCCGTCATCGCGCACGCGCCGGCAGCCTGGACGCGGCCCAACCTGCGCGCCCTGTTCGGCGCCGCCGACGACAGGCCCCCGGCGGCCACGGCCCTGGAACGCAACCGCCTGCTTGCCCGCATCAGAGCGTTGACCATCTACGACCCGGCAGTAGGCTCCGGCGAATTCCCCTTCCTCTGCACTTTGGCCATCAGGGGCGCCCTGGGCAAGCTGGGCGTAACCGACGACGGCGCCGCCGTAACCCGCGACATCATCGCCCGCCAGCTGTTCGCCCAGGACATCAATCCCATGGCCGTGCAGGTCGCCCGCCTGCGCCTGTTCATCGCCATCATCGCCGCCGAAAACGCCGCGGATACCGGCATCACGCCGCCGCCGCTGCCCAACCTGGAAGCCAAAATCGTCTGCGCCGACACCCTGGCCACCGTAGCCGACCCGGACTGGTCGCCCTTGGGCGCCGGCACCTTGCAGGAGCGGGTCGCCGAAGTCAACCACGCCTTGGCCCAGGTGGCCAGCATCCGGGAGCAGTGGCAGTCGGCCCACGACGAGCCGGCCAAAGCCGCCTTGCGACAGCAGGACGAAACCGCCCGCCGGGCCCTGCGCCGCGCCCTCCCGGGCCGGATGGCCAACCCCGAAACGGCGGCCTTTGCCGAACATCCCCTGCTGGACCCGGACGCGCCGCCGGCGCAGACCGACCCCAGGCTGCTGTTTTACCATCCCAACCGCCCGGGCTTTGACATTGTCATCGGCAACCCGCCCTACGAAAGCGTCAACAAAGACCTGCAAGCGCCCCCAAACGCCGGCAAGCCCGCCCAGCGGGAACTGAACCGGCAGCGGCAAGCCCGCCGGCGGCACCTGACCGACCAAAAGCGCTACCGCACCACCGCCGGCAACGACCTGTACAACCTGATTGCCGAAGCGGGTCTGGCGCTGGCCAAACCCGACGGCGGCGTGGTTACGCTGGTCGTGCCGCTGTCCCTGTGCTTCGGCCAGGATCAGCATGACCTGCGGCGTCTGTTTGAGGAACGCTGCCAACGCATCAGCCTGCGCTGCCAGGACAACCGGCCCGACAAGATATTTCACGACAGCCCGGTCGCCAACGCCGAAAGCCGCGTGCGCGCCGCCATCATCACTGCCGTCACCGGGCCAGGCGCGCCGGCAGTCAGTCTCAGCGATACCAACCGCTGGCGCAAATCGGAACGGCACGAATACCTGACCTCGCGTCCCGGAGCAGTAATCCGGCGGCCGGAGACGCCCGTCGACCAGCGCATCGATTCCCAATGGGAACGCATACCGACGCCGGAAATCCAGGACTTGCTGTCGGCAATGCGGGCGTCGCCGACGAAAATCAGGGATTTGCGGCCGGCCGGCGAAAGCGAATATGCCCTGGCCTTCCCACCCACGGCGATGTACTTCATCACGGCCGCGCCGGCCGGGCGTCTCGACCGCCGGGAACGCTTGCTGCCCATAGCTGCCGAGGCGCATCTGGAACTGGCGATTGCCGCCGCCAACACCCACGCCGCCTATGCCTGGTGGAAAGCCTTCGGCGACGCCTTTGACATCAATCCTCATGAGCTGGCCACGCTGGCCATACCGCAGGGTTGGCTGGACGATGACGAAACCCATCGCCGGGCGCGGCGGCTGGCGCAGGAACTGCTTGCCGCCATCAAGCCGGCCAACATCAAGCCGCTGACCACCGGCGCCAGGGGCAAAGTGCAGGACAGCCTGAACTTCCACGAATGCGCGCCCGAGGTCATCGCCCAACTGGACACCCTCTACCTGGACGCCCTGGCCCAGCCCCGCGAACCGCTCCTCCCCCAGCTACACACCCTGCGCCGCGACAGCTCCTGGCGCCTGGCCGCAGCCCCCTAAACTTCCCTTGCCCCGGCGCCCTCCACACGCCGCCGATTTGTGATAGAATACGGCTATGACCACCCAAGCCAACCAGCCCGATTTCCTGGCCGGTGGATTTCTACTGCGGTGCCAGGAGCCCCACGTGCGCGGACTGGGCTACAACCAGTACGCCGACGCGGTTGAGGATGACTAGCCACGCTATGACTGAATGACGTTCCAATCAGTCACCTTTACTTCCCAACGACCCATTACCCGTCGCCGAACACCAGTGCGAAATTTGGAACGGCTCTCATGGCCAAGAATCCACACGGCAATTGGTGCCCCCCAGGGTGCTTTCACGAAAAAGTGAAAGCACTGCATAACTATGATCATCCGAGAGAGTGTTTCCGGGACGACGACACCGCAAACTGCGACACGTCCGGGCAGCGCGGTAAAATCTCCATAGCCCACTCGTTGCCCAAAAACATCATCGATCTGCTCGGAAGCAGGATCAAAAGAGCAGGCAAAAGAGCAGGCAAAAGCAGGGTATACTCCTTCGATATACCTCGTAATACTACACTGCAATCATCCTATATCCGAAAAGGCATCTACCCGGTCAGAACAAAAACGGCTTCCACCGGGCTGTGGGCCTGCAATTACCATGACAACGTTTTCGCTCCAATCGACAAGGAGCCTGATATAACGAATCCGGAAGTGCCTCTGCTACTGGCACTACGCGCACTTGTCCATGATGAATGGGCTAAAGAACATACACGATATGTCAGGGCCAGCATTGCCAGCATGGACATTCATAATCGACCTGAGTGGTCCGCGCTGGCTGCTAACGCTGCCATGCACAAGACCCTTGCCAGCAAATTCAAAAAACAGATACTGCACGCTCTAATATCCAGCAACTACGATGCAGTTCAGCACACTCAGATGCAAGTAGGCGGCAAACGTATACTGGCGGCCACAACCGTCAATTTTACCAGAGACGATGGATTCTTCGTCTCCACAATTCTGCCTAACAAGGATAGCGGTCATACCGCCATCCTTTGCTGGAACAAGGACAACAAGGTCATACCGCAGATTTTGGAAATTGCGAATTACGTGCCCGAGCAATTCTTGTCCGGGCTATTGTTCCAGAATCATACCAATTTGTACATATCTCCCTCAGCATGGGACAAGTGGCAGGATTCAATCAAAAAAACCATGCTGCAAACCATACACAGGTGGGGAGAGTCCTGGTTAATGTCCACCTTCAGACAGCAACTCGAGGCCATGTCACTAGGCTTTGCCGTGAACCTTTTTGCACCCAACAGCAAGCACGACAATGAAGTGGATTTGCATAACATACATCCGATGGCATACGACGTCATCAACATGACGCGCAAAATTCTCTCCGAAGAGGCTTTGCCTACGACCAAAAAAGCCCTTCAAAGATACCCTCCGGGGCATGACAGCGTTCCTTCAAGCGTCACACGAGCAATACACCTTTTCGGAGAAGCAACACGACTGTGCCACGAAACGTCACTCGCTCCGCAAAAGGATTTGCTGGACGAGCTCGGTAAATTAAACGAGGTCGCACGACTATGCCTAGACATTGACGAATGACGAGGAAAAATCCACGCCACTCCCAGAGTTGCCGAGTGCCCGATTGGGGAAATCTTGTTCCGGTATCGGGAGGCTCTCCCTACTTATTTGACATCCGCAAGGCGTGGGTTGGGTACAGACGTTGCTGCACCGGGTCAACGGCCAGCAGCGCGCCCTCCAGCGTATATGCACCCAGCAACGCCGGCGCGCCTTCGCCGGCGAAAATCACGATGGTTGTGACCTCAACGCCCTCTACCCTCACGCGCGCCTCGCCAATCCCCTCCGTCACGACGCGGCCATCGGCCAGCTCCGTCCGGATCAGCCGGCGCGGAGTTATCCCCAAATCGCGCAGCAAAGCGTCGGGCAGGCAGGTGTAAGTGGAGCCGGTATCCACCAGCGCCTCCACCGTAGCCGAGCGGCTGCCGTCCGCAGCGCGCACATTAACAGGACAGCTGAAAGTTCCCATAGCTAATGCCTCCTGGCGCCTTTGTTTGCCCCTGACGCGCCGGAGGCGAATGGTAGATCATTCGCCTCCGGCGCGCTTGTCGCTTTTCCCTACTCCAGCACCTCCAGCACTTCCAGGATAATCCCCTGCGGCCCCTCAAAGAACATCACCCGACGTCCGCCGCCCACGGTGGTTTCCTCCAGCACTTTCGCCCCGCCGTTTTTCAGGTCGGCAATGGCGCCGTCAATGTCCGTGGCGTCAATGGCGATGTGCTCAAAGCCGTAGTTCTGCGGGTGCGTCTGCGTGGCAATGTGGTCGGTGACATTCAGCGGCAGGCCGTGCAAGTCCAGGCGAAAGCCGCCGTTGGCCGTCTCGGCGGTAACGGTAGCGCCCAGGTTCTGCACATACCAGTCGGCGGTAGCTTTGGGGTCGGGCGTCTTGAGATGAACATGGTTGAGTGAGAATGCCATAACGCTCTGTCCTCCTTGCGATGCGGTGCGATGCGATGCGATGCGGTGCGATGGAATCCGATGCGGATTGCGCCGCCCCGATTGTAACACAGCCGGACCTAATAATCGCGCCCCCGGCCCGGCGTCCGGCCGCGCTATACTGCCGATGCTATACTGCTCCGCAAAACTTTACCGGAGGAACGACAACAATGCTGGCATTTCTGGGTGGCACCGGGCCGGAAGGCAAAGGACTGGCGCTGCGCCTGGCCCTGGCCGGCGAGGCGGTAATCATCGGTTCCCGCGACGCCGCGCGGGCGCAGGAAGCGGCCTACGAACTGCTGGCGCTGGCGCCGGGGACGGCCATCGCCGGCGCGGTGAACCCCGCCGCGGCGGCGCAGTCCGATGTCATTTTTCTGACGATGCCCTACAGCGGGATGTCGCCCACCATCGCCGGCGTGGGCGCTGCGCTGGCCGGCAAGGTGGTGGCCACGGTCATTGCCCCGATGCGCTTCCAGCGGGGCGTGGGCGCCATTGCCGAGGATGTGCCCGCCGGCTCGGCCGCGCAGGAAGCCCAGGCCGCCGCCCCGGAGGCCCGGGTGGTGGCCGCTTTCCAGAATGTATCCGCCGAGGAGCTGCTCAAGCCCGGCGCGACCCTGGACGAGGATGTAGTAATCTGCGCCGATGACGCCGACGCCAAAGCGGCCGTGTTCGCCCTGACCCGCAAAATACCCAACCTGCGCCCGGTGGATGCCGGCGCCCTCTACAACGCCCGCTATGTGGAGCAGATTACGCCGCTGCTGGTCAACATCAACCGAATCCACCGCGCCCACGCCGGCATCCGCATTACCGGCGTCTAGCGCGCCCGCCGTCAAGCCCGCAGGGTTGGCAGTGCCACCCGCCTTGTGGTACAAAATTAGGAGCGCGCGCATGGCGAATCCGCAGAGGCCGCCCGGTTTCCTGCAACGCATACCGCTGGAGAGCATATCGCCCCGGCTGGCGCCCTGGGGGTTGGCCCTGCACGCGGCGCTGACTTTGGGCGGCTCGGCCTGGGGCATCCGGGATGCGCTGGTCAACGGCGGCTACGCCGTCGCTTACGAGCTTTACCAGGCAATCGGCATCAATGTACTCCTGGCCTTTGGACTGTCCACGGCCACGGTAGTCACCATAGCGGAGGTCATTGACAGCATCATGGTTATCGCGCATTTCGTTGGCAAGCGGATGAAGGCCGAGGGCGTGGCCGAGGGAATTGAGCAGGGCATTAAGCGCGGGCGCGCCGAGGGCATTGAGCGGGGGCGCACCGAAGGTATTGAGCAGGGCCGCGCCGGGAAGGAAGCGGAAGTGGCCCAGTGGTACGCCCGGCTGCTGGAAGCCCACCCGGAGCTGAAAGACGCCATTGAACCCCCGCCCATTTCGGGGGCGAAGGCCGAAGCGAACTAACCGAACCGCCGGTGCGACAACCCGCGGGCGACTGGCCCGGCAGTCCACTTCTCCAGAGCGCGTCGTCAAAATACCCGTCATCCCGGCGCCGGTTCCGGATTCCGGCCGGCGTCGGAATGACGCGGAAATAGCAAACCACCCAGCTGAAAACGCTGCTACGCCCGGCGGCGCGCAGGAGGCAATAGCCTGTTATGGTAATATACTCAATGATCAAAGCCAGAGAGCGGGCGGAGGAGGAAGCCAAGCGGAAAGAGCGGGCCGAAAAGGCCGCCCAGGAACAGGCGCGCGCGGAAAAAGCCATCCAGGCCCGCATAGACGCGGCCGGGGCCAAAGGCTACGCCGACGGTTACGCCAAAGCCCGCGCCGAGGCCAAAGCCGCCAGTGCCCCGCCATCCGCCGGTGAATACGGCGGCGAACACATCAAATGGTATGCCAGGGGATACGCGGAGGGGCAAATTGAAGTGTACGCGCGCCTCGCCGCCTGGTACGACCGCTTGCTGGAAGCCCACCCCGAACTGGACGGCGCCATCGCCCCGCCCCCTTTGCCGCCGGCAATGGTCGCCCCGAAATGACCGATAACCGCCCACAGGAGGAACCGATTATGCCCCGCGCTACCCTGGATTTGCAGAACCCCGCCGACCTGGCCGCCGTGGGCGGACAGTGGAAATGCGCCCACGGCTTCGTCCCCGGCCAGCCCAACGAGGGTTTCGTCAGCGAAGCCGAAGGCTCCCCCTGCCGGCTCCCCGACTACGACGACTCCGGCTGGGACGACTGCGCCGACCTGGCCGCCTGGCGCCGCCGGGGCGTCTCTTTCGTCTGGTATCGCATCAAGGCCACCCTGCCCGAAACCGTGGGCGGCCGCGCCCTGGACGGAGCCCGCTGCCTCTTTGAATCCTGCATTGACGACTACGGCGAAATCTGGATCAACGGCGAATGCGACCGGGAACGCGCCACGGTGCAGGGATTCAATGTGCCGCAGCGCGTCGTAGTATCCACGGAGCCCAAGCCCGGCGACGAAATCACCATCGCCATTCTGGCGATGAACGGCCCGCTGGCCGGCCCCGGCGGCGCCGTGTTCGTCCGCTACGCCACCCTGGCCTTCGAGTGGCGGGAGCCGGGCTACTAGCTGCCCGCCGGTCCGCCCAGCCAGTCATCATCGTCATCGTTATCATCGCCGGCGGCGACATCCCGGCCGTTGCCGCCGCCATCCTCGCCGGCAGCGGCCCGGCCGGGATGGTAAGCGTAGCCACGCGCCTCCAGCTCCTGGCGTATGACGCCGGCATAATCCGCCGGCGCGCGGCTGGCCGGCAGCGTGATTGCCACCTGGCCCCGGTCATCGACCGCAACGGCCCCGGGATCCTCCCGCGCCAGCTCCACGCTCACCGACTCCCGGTGTATGCCGCAGGCGTCGGTCACCGCAAAAACGGCGGCCATATCGTCCATTGTGATGATGATTGCGCTGTTTTCGGCGGACATCTGGTTGCTTACTCCTGTTCCGGCGGCGGCCACTGGGTGCCGCCCTCGGCGGGGCGTTCCGCCGCCGGCAGGGCCAGCCCGTCGGCTGCCGTCTGGCGGAATTCGTTGAGGATGACGGCGCCCCATTCGGCGGCCTTGCTGACCCGGTGAGCAGTGCGGCGGGCGCGGGCCTCCCGCCGGGCATCGGCGTTGGCGCTGTCGCCGGCGGCGGCCTGGGCAACCATATCGTCCATGGCGTCAATGGCCGGCACCAGGGAACGGGCCGTCTCAATGAAACGGGCGATTTCGCCCATAGCCTCGTCAAACAGGACGAACACCGGCACCGTGCCCGCCCGGCGCTCCGGCAGGAAGCTGTTGGCGAGCTCCAGCTCGTCGTCCCGGTTGAACACGCTGAGCCGGATGTTGTCGCTGGCGTCAGCCAGGCGCAGTATCGCCGGCGTGGTGGACATGGCGTCGCCGCACCAGTCGGCGGTGAACGCCGCCAGGTTCACCGGCTGCGCCAGCCCGTCGAAGTAGGCCAGCACATCATCGGGAACCACCACATCGTCGTGAATCCGGCAGAAAGGGTCCTTGTTGACTTTGATGCTCTCAATGTACTGCCCGGTGGTCATCCCCTGGGCGAATTTGTCGGCGGTCAGGGTCATTTTACGCCTCCTGATAATGACGGCGCTGCCGGCGGCAGCCCTGAAACCTGCGTCCATTGTATGGCACAGTCCGGTGTGACCTGGCAATGGCAGAGGCAGGGCGGCGCCGGCCGGTTTTGCCGTTGGATGCGGGCGGCGCTAAAATCAGCGTTGACAACCCTACCGCCCGCCGGCGCGCGCCGGCCGGCCAAGCGGAGCCGCCCGTTGACTACTGCAACCGACCCTAGCGGAGTGTACCTTAAATATGCCCTGTTCTGCCGGGAAACCGAGGAAGGCGCCGGCGATGACCTGACCTTTCGCGGCGTTATCGACCTGGTGGACATCCCCATGCCCGACGCGCCGCCCCCCGCCGGCGACGGCCCCCGCATCCTGGCGGAGGTGGACGCCCACCTGGCCTTTTGCATCGCCGGCGCCACCCCCGGACGGCATACCCTGGAGGTTAGCATCCGCGCGCCGGGATCCCGTCTGTCCAGCCCGCCGCCCCAGGAAGTGGAATGGGACGAAGGCATCTTTTTCCAGCGCTGGATCAAGCCGTTCCGCATCCCGGTGACCCGGCTGGGACGGCACATCGCCGCCATCGCTTTCGACGGTATGCCGCTGGGCGAGGCCAGCTTTCTGGTGCGCCTGGCCCCGTAGTTCCCCCCAACATCAGGGTCATTCCCGCCCGGCCCGGGTTGCTGCGCATCTAACCGCCTGCGCTGCATACCGGCTCCTTGCGATTGGTATGTGCCGCCGGCCGAGTACGCTATCTAACGCCACAATATGGTGGTAGAATGACGGCCAGCATTTGGCGCCGCCGCTGCCGGCCGGCGCCGGCCAGGCACAGCAGCAGGAGGGGCGCCACAATGATGAGCATTTTCCGGCGGCGACGGTCGTATGAGAGCGACGCCGACATCACCGAAAAGAACGCCGGCCGGGCCAAAGCCCCCCAGCAGTTCACCCCCATCCCCTGCCTGGAAGGGCTGGTTTGGATCGAGGACGGCTGCCTGCACAAGTCGGGCATTGACACCAGCCAGTCCTTCCGCCTGCCGCTCAACGATATATCGGACATCATCGCCGACTGGGATTTTTACAAAGAAAATCCGACCCGCGCCGAAACCAAAATCATGGTGCAGGGGCCGATGGGCCTGGTGCGGGCCAGCTTCGGCGCCTTGCAGTACGCCGGAATGATTAACCTGGCGGCGCATTTGCACCATGTCTATACCGATGAGGAAACTACCGAGCTGGGGGATATGCCGCCGGTGGCGCCCGAAATGGTCGGCCCCTTCCCCTGCCGGCGCGGGATGATGTGGGCCGACCGGGATTTTATCTACCTGGGCAAGTCGGTATCGGCCGACTCGGCGCGCGTGCCCATGGCTACCATCGACGGCGTCAAGGCCCACTGGGACCGTTCCATCGTCAACAACGGACGGCGCATCCGGCTGGATGTGTTCAGTCGTCTGGGCGGACTGATGGGGTCCGAGTTCTCAGTGAAGCAGGTTTCGGGGGTGTTCACCCTGGTTAACTATGTCAACCGGCTGCGGACCGACCCGGCGCAGTAGCCAAACCGGAAAGAAGCCGCCACCGGGCCGGGTAGCGCCCGCCTCCGCCCTGCCCGTCGCCGCAAGGAGATGCCCATTCAGGGATATGTCCATTCAAGGAGATGCCCATCCGATGCCCCGCCAGAAAATAGTCCTCGCCTACTCCGGCGGCCTTGACACCTCCGTAGCCGTGCCGTGGCTGCGGGAGAATTACAACGCCGATGTCATCACCTGCACCATAGACCTGGGGATGGTAGATCTGGAAACCATCCGCCAGCGGGCTTATGCCGTGGGCGCTTCCGACGCCGTGACCGTGGACGGACGCGCCGCGTTGGTCAGCGAATTCCTCTGGCCGGCCCTGCGCGCCGGCGCCATCTACGAGGGGCAGTATCCCCTGGCCACAGCGCTGGGGCGTCCGCTCATCGCCCGCTGCCTGGCCGAAGTGGCCCGGCAGCACAACGCCGACGCGGTCGCCCACGGCTGCACCGGCAAGGGCAACGACCAGGTGCGTATTGAGGTGGGCGTCTCTACCCTCGCGCCGGGCGTGGCCCTGATTGCCCCCATCCGCGAGTGGGGAATGAACCGCGAGGACGAAGTGGAATACGCCCGCCAGCGCAGCCTGCCCATCGCGCCCTCCAACAGCAAATACAGCACCGACGAAAACCTGTGGGGACGCAGCGCCGAGGCCGGCGAACTGGAAAATCCCTGGACGGAACCGCCGGAGGATGCCTACGAATGGACGGTCAATCCCGCCGCCGCCCCGGACGAACCCGCCTATCTGGAACTGCGCTTTGAGGAAGGCATCCCCGTAGCCGTGGACGGGGAAAGGATGTCCGGCGTTGACCTGATTGGTCACCTCAACCGGCTGGCCGGGGCCCACGGCGTGGGCCGCATTGACCATGTCGAGAACCGGCTGGTGGGTATCAAAAGCCGCGAGGTGTACGAGTCGCCGGCCGCCGTGCTGCTGCACAACGCCCACCGCGCCCTGGAAACTATGACCCTCTCCCGCGAGCAGTCCCGCTTCAAGGAACGGCTCGCCCAGGAATACGCCGAGCTGGTCTATAACGGCCTCTGGTACACTGCCCACCGCCGCGACTTGGACGCCTATGTGGACAGCGCTCAACGCTATGTGAGCGGCGCGGTGCGGCTGCGGCTGCACAAGGGTTCCTGCGTAGTGGCGGGACGCGCCGCCGACCGTCCGCTGTACGACTACGGTCTGGCGACTTACGACCGCGCCGATGAGTTTGACCACACGGCCGCCAAAGGGTTCATTGACCTCTACGGACTGGGGCCGCGGACACAGCGCCGGCAGCAGGGGGAATAAGGCAAGGCTACGGGCTGAAACCGGAATCCGGCGCGCCGGGCGGCAAGTGAAAGCATACCAACTGTTGCCTAGCACGGGGGCGAAGTGCGGCAAGCCGGCCGGGTCAAAATGGCGTATAATGGGCTCTATACGCCGCGCCGCCCGCCCGTTCCGCAGCGGATTACGGCGGCGACACACGCAAGGGAGCAGAGGAACTATGCCCAGCAACGCCGAATACATCGCCATCGAGCAGAAGTACTACGCCCAGACCGTGCGCCGCCGGCCTGTGGTCATCGTGCGGGGCGAAGGCTCCCGGGTCTGGGACGCCGATGGCAAGGAATATATCGACTTCGTGGCCGGCTGGGCCGTGGACAACCTGGGCCACTGCCCGCCGGTGGTCGTGGACGCCATCGCCCGGCAGGCCGCTACCCTCATCCAAACTTCCAACCAGTTCTACACCCTCCCCCAGCTGGACATCGCCGCGACCCTCATTGAAAACTCGTGTCTGGACCGGGTGTTTTTCTGCAACAGCGGCGCGGAAGCCGTCGAGGGCGCCCTCAAAATCGCCCGTCGCTACGGCAAGCTGCATAAGAACGGCGCCTACGAGGTCATCACTGCCCTCAATTCCTTCCACGGGCGCACTATGAACGCCGTGGCCGCCACCGGACAGCCCCACTACCACGAACTCTTTGAGCCGATCCCCGAAGGCTTCACCTATGTGGATTTCAACGACGTGGAAGCGGTGATGAACGCCACTACCGACAACACCGTGGCCGTGATGATCGAGCCCGTGCAGGGCGAAGGCGGCGTCAACATCCCCGACGACGACTATTTCATCCGCCTCCGGGAGTGGTGCGACCGCAACAACATCCTGCTCATCCTGGACGAAGTGCAGACCGGCATGGGGCGGCTGGGCAGTCTTTTCGGCTACCAGGAGTATGGCGTGGAGCCGGATGTGATGATACTGGCCAAGGGCTTGGGCTTCGGCGTGCCCATTGGCGCCTTCCTGGCCAAGGAACGCGCGATGGCCCTCACCTACGGCGACCACGGCAGCACCTTCGGCGGCAACGCCCTGACTACCGCCGCTGCTGCTGCCGGTACCCGCTACCTGCTGGAAAACGACATCCTGGGCAATGTAAAGCGGATGGAAGCCGTCCTCAAAGACCGGCTCAACGGCCTGAAGGCCCGCTACGGGTTCGTGACGGAAATCCGCTGCAAGGGGCTGCTGGCCGCCGTGCAGTTTGACGCGGACATTATGCCCCAGGTAATGGACAATGCCGAAGCCGCCGGAGTGCTGCTCAACGGCGTCCGCCCCAACGCCGTCCGCATAATGCCCGCCCTGAACATCACCGAGGCGGAGATTGACGAGGGCGTGGGCCGGCTGGACGCGGCGCTGGGCAACCTGTAACACCGCCGGCCAGCGTGGACAGCGGGTTTGGCACGGAGCGTTTCTCTGTTCCAAACCCGCAAAACCTCAACCGGAAACGGGTTCCGTTGCGGAACCTGACATCGCCGCTCCGCCGAAATATGCTTGGCCCGGAATACATCGGCCCGCTGCTGCGGGACGCTTTGCGCCACTGCCCTGCCTCGGCCGACGCCGACATCTATCTGACGGCAACCACGCAGGCCCTCACCCGCTTTGCCAACAACCGCATCCACCAGAATGTGGCGCACCAGGATGCGGTGGCCCACATCCGCGTGGCCGCCGGCCAAAGGCAGGGACGCGCCGTCACCAACAACCTGTCGCCGGCGGGGTTGGCCGCCGCCGTGGGGCAGGCCGCCGAATACGCCCGGCTGATGCCGCCCGACCCGGATTTTCC
Source organism: Dehalococcoidia bacterium (assembly GCA_965203195.1). Lineage (GTDB taxonomy): Bacteria > Chloroflexota > Dehalococcoidia > Lucifugimonadales > UBA3495 > Bin87. Next base: position 1,006,039 of record OZ241860.1, read on the forward strand.
CGGCCTGCCGGAACCGGCCCCCGTCCCGTCCGTGGCCAATTATGATGAGGCCACCGCCCTTTGCCCGGCCCATCGGCGCGCCGGCATTGCCGGCGCCGTCTGTCGCCAAGCTGCCGCCGCCGGGCTGGAAGCCGCCGGCTTCTGCCGCGCCGGCGTAGCCGAAATGGCCGTAGTCAGCTCCCGTGGCGTCAATGCCTGGCACGCCGGCTCTTTCGCCAGCCTGCTGGTCACCGCCCGCAGCGCCGACTCCGCCGGCTGGGCCAAAGCCGGCGGTTCCCGCATCGCCGACCTGGACGCCGACGCCATCGCCGCCGAGGCCATCGGCAAAGCCGTGCGCGGACGCAATCCGCAAACCTTGCCCCTGGGCGAGTATCCCGTCGTGCTGGAGCATTACGCCGTAGCCGACCTGCTGGAAGCCTTGAGCTCCTACGGAATGGGCGCCCAGATGGTGCAGGACGGACGCAGCTGGATGAACGACATCATCGGCCGGCCGGCGATGAGTCCCCTGGTGTCCATCCGCGACGACGGCCTGGACTCCACGGGCTGGCCCGTGCCTTTTGACGCCGAGGGCGTTCCCCGGCGACGGGTTGACTTGGTGACGGACGGCGTGGCGCAAGGCCCGGTGCATAACGCCTATACCGCCGCCAAAGCGGGCGTGGTTTCCACCGGACACCAGCGCAACGCCACCGGCGGGCCGGCCGCCGGCAACCTCTTTATGCGTCCCGGCGACCGGACTGCCGAGGATCTGATCGCATCGGTACAACGGGGGTTGTACATTACCCGCTTCTACTACACCCGCCTGGCGCACAACCGGGGCTGCGTGATGACCGGAATGACGCGGGACGGCACCTTTCTGATTGAAAACGGCGAGCTGGCGGCGCCGGTCAAAAACCTGCGCTTTACGCAGGGATATGTGGACGCCCTGGCCGGCTGCCAGGCCCTGTCCCGCCGGACGCATTTGAACCTGAACGAAGCCGGCGTGGCGGTGCGGACGCCGGCCGCGCTGCTGTCCAGCTGGCGTTTTACCGGGCAGACGGTCTGACGCTGACGCATTTCACCGGGGCATAACGGCGCCGACCGGGATGGCGATGTCGGGGAAAGCGGCCGGCGTCAATACGCCATCTGTGCCGGCGAATCGCGTCCGCGCGTAGCCGTTGGGGGTTGGCCGGTCGTGGATTTCCACCTGCCGGACAGTCAGGTCGGCAAGCCACACTTCAGGTATGCCGAAAAGGGCGTAGATAGGCAACTTGCGACGGCGGTCGGATCCTATGCTCGAGTCGGCCACTTCTATCACCAGCAGCGCATCCGCCGGGCCGGGATGGGCCGAGGCGTAAGCATCATCGCGCCAACGCAACAGCGCGAGGTCAGGTTCCGGTTCGTACCCTTCATTCAGCCGCAGTGGGCATTGTACGCTTCGAGTTACCCGTCGCCCCAACGCCTCGCCCAGTAGTTCGTTCAGTTTTCTGATGCAAGCCGCGTGTCGGCTGCCCATTGCGGCCATTGTGATTATCTCCCCGTCCAGCAGCTCCACCCGCTCGTCGGGGGTGATGACGCCGGCTGCGGCCATGGCGTAGTATTCGTCCACATTGAAACGCCGGCGCGCCGCCTTGCGCCCGGCGACAATATCGCCATTCATCAGCGCCACATCCTCCTCCGGGGACAGGATGCCCGCCTGGAGCATTCGGCGGCAATCGTCCGCCGTGAACTTGCGGCGTCCGGCGGCGGCTACGATTTGCGTGGCCATAATCATCCTCTTGCCGGGGCATAAGGGTTACCGGGGCATAACGGCGCGAACCGGGATGGCGATGTCGGGGAAAGCGGCCGGCGTCAATACGCCGTCCGTTCCGGCGAATCGCGTCCGCGCGTAGCCGTTGGGGGTCGGCCGGTCGTGGATTTCCACCTGCCGGGCAGTCAAGTCGGCAAGCCACACTTCAGGTATGCCGAAAAGGGCGTAGATGGGCAACTTGCGGCGGCGGTCGGAGCCTATGCTCGAGTCGGCTACTTCAATCAACAGCAGCGCATCCGCCGGGCCGGGATGATCCGATGCATAAGAGTCGGCGCGCCGGCGTAGCACCATCAGATCCGGCTCCGGTTCGTACCCGTCATTCAGCCGCAGTGGGCATTGTACCCGCAGCGTAACCCGCCGCCCCAGCGTTTCGCCCAGCAGTTCGGTGAAGTCGGTGATGCAGGCGGCGTGTCGGCTGCCCATTGCGGCCATTGTGATGATCTCCCCGTTCAGCAGCTCCACCCGTTCGTCGGGGGTGATGACGCCGGCTGCGGCCATGGCGTAGTATTCGTCCACATTGAAACGCCGGCGCGCCGCCTTACGCCCGGCGACAATATCGCCATTCATCAGCGCTACATCCTCTTCCTGGGACAAAATGCCCGCCTTAAGCATTTGGCGGCAATCGTCCGCCGTGAACTTGCGGCGTCCGGCGGCGGCGGCAACAGTCTGCGTGGTCATAATCATCCTTCAAAATATCCAAATATCGCTGGCGTCGCCATTATAGCATCGCAAAAAGCCGAGGCGCCCATTCGGACGCCTCGGCCTCTGCTCCGTTGGCGGGCTGTGGGGCGGCCGCGCCGCGTCAGGCGGCGGCCGGGCGCTGGATGATTTCCAGGCTTACCTTGTCCGGCGCCTCCACGAACATTACCTGGCTGCCGGAGGGCATCGTCCAGGGTTCGCAGATGATGTTGGCGCCGTTGGCCTTGAACTGCTGAAAAGCGGCCTGGATGTCGTCGGTCTCAAAACCGAAGTGGTCCAGCCCGAAGCGGGGCTCCGTGGAACCGGCCACGGCGTTCTCGCCCTCGGCCTCGCCGGACACGGTAAGCAGCGGCTGCCCGTTCAGCTCCAGCTGGTGGGACACGGTGGTGGACAGCGGGCGCGTGGATACGATGACGGCGCCAAAGTTGTTCACATAGAACTGGGCGGCGTTGTCGGGATCCTCGCTCCGCAGGTGCAGGTGGTTGCAAACGAATGCCATTGTGATGCCTCCGGGGGTGTTTCGGTGGATGCTCCGGGGATGTTTCCGCAGTGGTGGCTCGGTTGCGACTAGCGCAGGTAATCGGCAATCTGCCGGTCGTAGTCATCCTTGCGCGTGGCCTGGGCAATCAGCTCCGGGGAAGCCAGGGTAGCGCGCAGGTCGGCGGGGGCCACGCCGTCGCGCAGCGCCTTGAGGGTATCGTGCACCGCTTTGATGGCGGCCTGGAAGGGGAGATGCCCCTGTAGGGCCACGCGGACGCCGTTCTGCCCCAGCCATTCCTTGTCGTTCAGCTCGCCCCCGGCGCCGCCCAGCAGCAGCGGGATGTTCAGGGCGTCATTGACGGCGGCCACTTCCTCTTTGGCACTGGCCCCGGCCAGAAAGATGGCGTCCACGCCGGCGGCTTCGTAAGCCCGGACGCGGCGGATGCACTCGTCCCGGCCCAGGCGCAGGCTGCTGGTGCGCCCGGCTACCACCAGGTTGGGATCGGTTCGCCCGGAAAGAGCGGCTTTCATCTTGCCGACGCCTTCCTCCAGGGATATAAACCCGCCTTCGCCGCCGAACTGCATCGGCAGCAGGGTGTCCTCAATGGTAAGTGCGGCCACGCCGGCGGCTTCCAGCTCCTCCACCGTGCGCCGGACGCTGAGGGCGTTGCCGTACCCGTGGTCGGCGTCCACCATCAGGGGCAGCTGGCCGGCGCGGCAGATGCGGTAGATCTGCTGGGCGAATTCGGTGAGGGTGAGGATGACATAGTCGGGAGCGCCCAGCACCGTTCCGCTGGCGATGGAGCCCGCGAACATCCCCACCTCAAAGCCCAAATCCTCGGCGAGGCGTGCGGATATGGGATCAAAAACGGAACCGGGATGCACGCAGACATCGCCGGCCAGGACGGCGCGGTAGCGTTCCCGTCGGTTGGTGTAGTCCATAAATCGTTGCTCCTTAAATTGTTGCTCCTTGCGGGTAGCCTGCCTTGGTTGCCCCGCCACGATTGCTATGCCCCGGTTGAAATGAATGGCTGTCGCCGCTTTTACGGACGGCGCTGTGATAGCCGGCGCAGTTAGCAGTTATCAGATCATTCCCTGAGCGGGGCAGGATGGGGCGGGCGCCAACCGGCTCCGTACCGTCCGACTACCCGTCTCTTTTGCGGAGGATTGAAGGATTGAAGGATATGACACGCCCCCAAACCATAAACTAAATCAATCCCCGGCGCAATGGCGCCTGCCCATCGGTCGGTATTTTCAACACGCATTGGCATCGGATTTTTGGCCCCGCCGCCGGCGGCTGTTGCGGGGTTGGCGCAGGCGTGGCAAACTTGCCGCCAGGTTGCACTAATCCCCCCAAAGCCAAAGCCCCGGAGAAGCGCTATGCCCCAGCAACTCCCGCCGGAAGTCCTCAATCTGATTGACGCCGCTCTTGCCGAGGACCAGGCGTTTAACGACCCCACCACGCAGACCCTGATACCTGACGACATCATTGGCAGCGGGATTTTGCGCGCCAAAGCGGACGGCGTGCTGGCCGGCGGGCCGGTAGCCGCCGCCGTATTCCGGCGCATTGACCCCAACCTGGAGATTGTCCTGCGCCTGGAGGACGGCGCCGCCCTGGCTCCGGGGCGGGACATCGCCAGCGTGCGCGGCGCGGCGGCGTCCATCCTGCGGGCCGAGCGCGCCGCCCTCAACTTTATGCAGCGGATGAGCGGCATCGCCACTGCAACCAGCCGCTATGTGGCCGCCGTGGCCGGCACCCGCGCCCGCATTGTGGACACCCGCAAAACCGCCCCCGGTCATCGCTTTCTGGACAAGTACAGCGTCCGCATGGGCGGCGGCTGGAACCACCGCCTGAATCTGGCCGACGGCATTCTGATTAAAGACAACCATCTGGCGGCCCGCGCCATCCGCGCGGAACCCCTGGGCGAAGTCGTCCGCCACGCCGTAGCGCAGGCGTCCCACACCATCCGGGTTGAGGTGGAAGTGGAATCACTGGCCCAGGCGGCGGAGGCCGTTGACGCCGGAGCGCACATCATTATGCTGGACAATATGCCGCCCGAGCTGATGCGGGAAGCGGTGGACATCATCGCCGGGCGCGCGGCCGTGGAAGCGTCGGGCGGAATCACGCTGGCCACGGTGCGCGCCGTGGCGGAAACGGGCGTCGACCTGATCAGCATCGGCGGCCTGACCCATTCCCCGGACGCTTTGGACATTTCACTGGACCTGGAGTTTCCGCAGTAAGCCGGCCCCGTCATTTCACCGACCCCGTCGCAACGGCCCCCCGAATCTACCGCGCCCGGTCGTGATACTGCAAATCGTCAGGCAGCTCGCCGGTTATGCCCAGAGACACCAGCGCCCGTTGGGCGATAAAGCGGGCCACGCCGTCAATGTCCAGTCCCTTCAGGTAAAAGGGCGGCTCCGGCGGCAGAATGGTAACCCCCAATCGGGCCAGCGCCAGCAGGTTTTCCAGGTGGATGGCGTGGAGAGGCGTTTCCCGGGGGACTAGCGTCAGAGGGCGCCGCTCTTTCAGGGTTGCATCGGCGGCCCGGAGCAGCAGGTTGGGCGTGAGGCCATGCGCCAGCGCCGCTACGGAGTTCATACTGGCCGGCGCGATTACCATCCCGGCGGTGGGGAATGTGCCGCTGGCGATCGGCGCGAACAGGTCGCTGACCGCATACTGCCGGAAGTGGGGCTGTTCCATCCAGCGCGCCGCCGCCTGGTTCCAGGACTCGTCCATCTCCTCCTGCCACACCATCCGGGCCGCGTTGGAAGCAACCGCAATCACCGGCCGTTCCCGCGCCAGCAGCTCCTCAATCAGCGCGCGGGTGATGACGGCGCCGCTGGCGCCACTGACGCCCACGATTACCGGGCGGGTAGCTGCGGGGTATGCGTCCATATTGCCGGCTCCCTGATTGCACGCTCTCTACCAGGGCAGAAAGCCGCTACCGCCGTAGGGCCAGGCCACGGCCAGAATGGTAAAGCCCAGCAACTGGGTGGAGATGTACTTGTTAAACGCAAAAGCCCGCCCCACTTTCGCCGGTTCGCCCGATTTGACCAGGTTGTTTTCGTACACCAGCAGCGCCACGGCCACCGTCCAGCCGATGAAGTAAAAGAGGTTGAGCTCCATCCAAATGCCCAGCGCCAGCAGCGCCGCCGCCGCCAGGCTATGCAGTGCCCGCGTCGTGCGAATGGCGTTGCGGACGCCGAAGCGGGCCGCGATGGAATTGATTTTGTTGGCCCGGTCAAAGTCGTAGTCCATACTCCCGTAGATGGTCTCAAAGCCCCCGGCCCACATCGCCACGGCAAAGGTCAACAGGACGGGAGGCCCGTCTAGCTGTCCGGTAACGCCAATCCAAGCGCCGGAAGGGGCAATGGACAGGGCCACGCCCAGCATCAGGCTGCATAGCCAGGTGTAATACTTGGCGAAAGAGTACAACACCACATACAGGGCGGCCACGGGCGCCAGCGTCAGGGCCAAAGGGTTAAGCTGCCAGGCGGCGACGAAAAACAGAACGGCCCCGGCGGCGGCCATCCCGCCTATTTCCAGCGGTTTGAGGATGCCGGCGGGAATGTGCCGGCCGGCGGTGCGGGGGTTGCGCGCATCCTCCCGGGCGTTGATGATGCGGTTGGCCGACATACCCAGCGTCCGAACGCCCAGAAAGGCTAGGGTAATCCAGAGGAATATGTGCCAGCCTGGCCATCCGCTGCCGCCGGCGTGGTAGGACGCCAGCGTCATGCCGATGTAGCCGAAAGGCATCGCGAACAGCGATTCGGATATGTTGATGGCGTTGAGGTAGTGGGGCGCCTTGCCCGCGATGGCGCGCAGGGGGCCGCCGGGGTTGGCGGTGGCGTTCTGCATAAAGCCGGACCGGATTAGCGCAAAAGGGGCCGGGTTATCCGGCACTGGTTTTGGCGTCGTCGCCGCTGCCGTTCAGCTTGCGGGCGAGCTCCGGGGAGACGTCGACACCGTACTCGGCCAGCATCCTGGCGATGCGCCCGCGCTCGGCGCGCCGCCCTTCCTCGATGCCTTCTACGATGCCTTCGGCGCGGCCCTCCACGATGCCCTCCGCGCGGCCCCTCCGCGTAGCGCGCCTCTCGACGGCTTCTTTCGCAGCAAAGAACATGACAAACACTCCGTAAAGCCTCATGGAGGGGACGGGGTTATGCGGAATTGGTTTCGGCGTCTTCGTTGCTGCCGTTCAGCTTGCGGGCGAACTCAGGGAAGACGTCGACTCCGTACTCGGCCAGCACCCTGGCGATGCGCTCGCGCTCGGCGCGCCGCCCTTCCTCGATGCCCTCCACGATGCCTTCGGCGCGGCCCTCTACGATGCCTTCGGCGCGGCCCTCTACGATGCCTTCGGCGCGGCCCTCTACGATGCCTTCGGCGCGGCCCTCCACGATGCCCTCCGCGCGGCCCTCCACGATGCCCTCCGCGCGGCCCTCCACGATGCCCTCCGCGCGGCCCCTCCGCGTAGCGCGCCTCTCCACGGCTTCTTTCGCAGCAAAGAACATGACAAACACTCCGTAAATCCCCAAGGTGGTGGGGAACAGCAGCAAGGTGGCTACTATTATAACCCCGTTCTCCCGCTGCGTCAGCCCCGCCAGGTAGCCCAGCACCGGGAGCCCTTCACAGACGCAACCGGCGAGCAGCAGCGACAACAGCATACTGGCGCTGATTGATACCGCCCCGTCGGAAAACCGCCACAAGGCGCGGCCGGATTCGCTGTTTTCCATCTTACTTGAAAGTCCTGTGCGTGTTATGGCCACGGCCAAGCCGGCCGTAGCCGGGATTGCCGGCATTCGTGGCGGCGGAGCTTGCCAGGTAGCGACGGCGCACCGCAGGGGAAATGCGGCCGCTATTATAACCCGTTCGTTCCGATGCGCCAGCCCGGTGTTTTGCATTGCACGCCGTATAATGATAACGCGGCCCGCATTTTTGATTGCGGGAGGCTTGGGCAGAGCCGTTGCCGGCGCCCGCTGCGACCGCCTGCCGTGTCCGCGCCGCCTTTCCAACCGCCTCCCCAAAACCGGCCCCCCGAATACGGAAGCTCCCGGACGACGCGCTTCGAAAATACCGCCCGGCGCCTTGCCTTTCGCAGCCCCTCCGATTGTGCTATACTGCCCCTAGTTTCGGGCCAGGCGGCCCTCGCCGCTGCCCGCGCGCCCTTTCGCAAAATCAATTGCCGCAGGCAGGAGTGTATCCCCGGTGAAGGTCACATGGGACAACTCATCACCCGTTGAGGTCACGCTGACGGTGGAAATGGCCACCGAGGACGAAAACCCGTACCTTGAGCGGTCCTACCGCCGCGCCGTCGGCCGCGTCAACATCCCCGGCTTCCGCCGCGGCCGCGCCCCCCGTCATGTTGTGGAAAACATGGTCGGACGCGTCGCCCTGATACAGGAAGCGCTGGACTTTATGGTGCCGGAAACCCTCAGCAAGGCCCTCGCCGACGAGGCCGTGGCCGCCTTTGCGGAACCCAGCATCGAAGTCACGCAAATCGACCCCGTCGTCTCCTTTACGGCCACCGTCCCCCTGGAACCCGGCGTTGACTTGGGCGACTATCGCTCCGTCCGCCTGCCCCAGGAGCCGGTCACCATATCCGACGAACAGATTGACGGCGCCCTCCAGCGAATGCAGGAACAGCAGGTAGTGTGGGAACCCGTAGAACGCCCCGTTCAGTACGGCGACCGCCTCAATATCAATGTCCAGGGAACTATGGGCGAGGACACCATAGTCAACGAACAGGACGTGGAATACATTCCCACCGAGGACAGCGTCCTGCCTTTCCCCGGCTTTGCCTCCTATCTGCTGGGCGCGGCCGAGGATGACGAACTGGCATTTACGCTGCGCGTCCCCGATGACTATCCCCGACCCACCTTCGCCGGACGGGATGTTGATTTCCAGGTATCCGTTCTGGCTGTCAAGGAAAAAAACGTGCCGGAACTGGACGACGAATTCGCCAGATCCTTGAGCGAAGGTTATGACGATTTCGCGGCCCTGCGCGCTTCCGTAGTGGCAAACCTTACGGCCCAGGCCGAAGCCGCCGCCCGCAACGAACTGGAGCAGAAAAGCCTCGCCGCCATCTGCCAGGTCGCCATCGTCAACGCCTCGCCATTGCTTTACGAACGCGAAGTTGATGCGATACGCTCCGAGCGGGAGCGGATGCTGCAACAGCAGGGCCTTGATATGGCCACTTACCTGAACTTCATGGGCAAAAGCGAGGACGAATACCTGGCCGAAATGCGCCCCGACGCCGAGCGCAGCCTCACCACCCGTCTGATACTCCGCAAACTGGCCGAAGTCGAGCAGATTGAAATATCGGACGACGACGTGCAAACCGAATCGGAGCGCTTGCTGGAATCGTCCACCGCAGAGGATGCCACCGACGAAAACATCCGGGCAATGCGCGAGTTCCTCAACTCCACCTCAACCCGCGACAACATCCGCTCCTCCCTCCACGCCCGCCGCGTGCTGGAACGATTGACCGAAATCACCCAGGGCAAGCTGGACGATGAGCGCACGGATCGGGATGACCAACGGGATGTCCAGGAGGATAATGGCGCCGGCATCGCTGCCGAAACCTCCGACACGGCTGCGGACAGGAACGCGGATGCCAGCGCCGGCATCTCCGATGATGCCAACGCCAACGCCAGCGCCCAACCCGATACCGACCACGAAGGCGGCGATACCCCGGCCCCGGCCGCATCCGAGCCGGTGCCCCAGGCCTGACCAGTAGCCGCCCGCCGGCCATCATCAGGAGACCACCCAATGCTGCATCAACCCAATCCCCCAACGCCGGCTCTGCCGGCCGGTATGTTGCCGGGGATTATCCGCCCCACCACCGAGGGCGAGCGCGCTTTCAATCCCTACTCCCTCCTGTTGCAGGCGCGCATCATCTACCTCGGCACCCCGGTGGACGACGACATCTCCAACGCCGTGGTCTCCCAGCTCCTCTACTTGAGCTGGGAAAACCCCAATGATGACATCCACCTCTACATCAACTCCCCTGGCGGTTCCGTGCTGGACGGCATGGCCATCTACGACACCATGCAGCTGATCAAGCCCGATGTGTCCACCATCTGCATCGGCAAGGCCGCCAGCATGGGCGCCGTGCTGCTCTCCGGCGGCGCCAAAGGCAAGCGCTACTGCACCAAAAACTCCACCGTGCTGATCCACCAGGTAATGGGCGGCATCCAGGGCTCCGCTTCCGACATTGAAATCACCGCCCAGGAAATCCTTCGCCTGCGTCAGCGTCTCAACACCATCCTCTCCGAAAACTGCAACCAGCCCTTTGAGAAAGTGTCGCGCGACTCCGACCGTGACTACTGGATGGACGCCGACGCCGCCGTCGCCTACGGCATCGTTGACCATGTTCTGATCGAACTGCCCGACGCCCTGACCCGTGCCGTCGCCTAGACTTCCCGGCGCCCCCACCCGGAAGCCCGGCAGCCGTTCCCTTGCGCCGGCCCCGGCGTCGCCCATCGCCTTTCACCAGGAGACCGCAATGGCCGTTCCTTTCCACGACTCGCCGCTGCTCGCGCCCGCCAACATCGTGCCTATGGTCATCGAGACCGGGCCCCGGGGCGAGCGCGCCTTTGACATCTACTCCCTGCTGCTCCGCGAGCGCATCATCTACCTCGGCACGCCCATCACCGACCAGGTAGCCAACGTCATCATTGCCCAGCTCCTTTACCTGGAGCGCGAGGATCGCGACCGGGACATCAGCCTCTACATCAACAGCCCCGGCGGCTACATCGCCTCCGGCCTGGCCATCCTGGACACTATGCGGCTGATCAACGCCCAGGTCTCCACCATCTGCGTAGGCACCGCCGCCAGCATGGCCACCGTCCTGCTCGCCAACGGCGAAAAGGGCAAGCGGTACTGCCTGCCCAACTCCACCGTGCATATGCACCAGCCCAATGTCGGCAGCTTCCAGGGCCAGGCCGCTGACATTGAAATCCAGGCCAAGGAAATCGTCCGCCTCAAGGAGCGACTCAACAACATACTCTCCGCATCCACCGGCCAGCCGCTGGAGAAAATCGCCGACGACACCGACCGCGACTTTTTCCTCACCGCCGACGAAGCCATCGCCTACGGCATCGCCGACGAAATCCTCGGCGCGCCCGCCGCCGACGCGGAAGCCATCGCTCCCGCCGCCTAGCCCATCGTCGTCAGCCCGCCCGCTTGCTTGCCCGGAACCGTAACCGCAACCGCAATCACGGCCGGCCGCGCCCGTCCCCTGCCCGCTATGACTACCGCCAACCACCGCAGCAGCAACTCCAGCGGCAACCGCAACGGTTACCGTTGCGCCTTTTGCGGCAGCCTGTTCCCCCAGAACCGGCTGATGCGCCCCCCCGGCCAGGCGCGCGGGGGCATCTGCTACGACTGCATCCTGGAACTGGCGAACCATGTGTCCGAGCGCGGCGGCGGCAAACCCCGGCCCGAACCCGGCGCCGCCCGCAAACCCCGCGACGGCGCCCGGACGGAACAACCAAGCGGCAAAACCAAAGCCACGGGCGCGCCATCCTTCCCTCGCACGCTGGTGCCGCGCGCCATCTACTCCAGCCTGGACGCCTATGTCATCGGCCAGGAGAAACCCAAAAAGACCCTGGCCGTCGCCGTGTACAACCACTTCAAGCGCATCCGCAACGAAGCCGGCTCCCCCGACGTGGAAGTCCAGAAATCCAACATCCTGCTGCTTGGCCCTACCGGCTCCGGCAAAACTCTCCTCGCCGAAACCCTCGCCCGCACCCTGGACGTCCCCTTCGCCATCTGCGACGCCACTTCCCTCACCGAGTCCGGCTACGTCGGCGAGGACGTGGAGAACATCCTGCTTCGCCTCATCCAGGCCGCCGATTGGGACATCCCCCGCGCCGAGCAGGGGATTATCTATATTGACGAACTGGACAAAATCGCCCGCAAGGAAGGCGTCAACCGTTCCATAACCCGCGATGTCGCCGGCGAAGGCGTACAGCAGGAACTCCTCAAAATCATCGAGGGTTGCATCGCCAATGTTCCCCCCCAGGGCGGCCGCAAACACCCCCACCAGGAAATGTTGCAGATTAACACCCGCAACATTCTTTTTATCTGCGGCGGCGCCTTTGACGGACTGGAGGAAATTATCGGCAAGCGGCTGTCCACCGGCTCCGGCATGGGCTTCCTGGCGCATAACTCCCACCGCGCCGACGACAAAACCGACGCCGCCGAATCCCCAATGGAGCAGGTCACCCCAGAGGACCTGCTCCAGTTCGGTTTCATACCCGAACTCGTCGGACGTCTGCCCATCGTCACTGCCCTTCAGCCCCTGGACCGCGACGCCCTGGTGCGCGTCCTCGTGGAACCCAAAAACGCCATCGTCAAGCAGTACCAGCAGCTTTTCCGGCTGGACAACGTTAAGCTGGAGTTCACCGACGACGCCCTGCTCGCCGCCGCCGAAAAAGCCCTCACCTACCAGACTGGCGCCCGCATCCTGCGGCATATCGTAGAGGACGCCCTGATGGAAGTAATGTACGAACTGCCGTCCATCTCCGACATCGGCCGCTGCGTCGTCAACGGCGACGCCATGCTGGGGAACGCCTCCCCGCGCCTCTACCGGCGGGCCGGGGGAAGGTATATGACGATAAAAACGGCGCTGGCGCACGCCGCCACCGCCACGCCGCGCCGAAAATCGGCGTAGCCGACCGGTTAACAGTTCTGATAGTCTAATTTCTAATCACTACGACTTCAAATTCAAAGGTTCCGGGCGCCCTGCCAGTGCTGCCTCAACAGCGTCCGTAAGCGGCAGCCCCCACGGGAAAGTATCGGGTAGCGGCTGCCCTTTCTCGTCAAGCGCTTCCCCCGGACGCGCCGTCAGCCGCCCCTCGGCCACCGCCTGTAGCGTTGCCAGCAGCAGATACGGCTCCCGGCGGTAGCCCTCCGCCCGGATGCGCCGGAACAGGCCGTTATCCTCTCCCTCCGACGCCCGCACTTCCGCCGTTGCGCGCCCGGCCAGTGCCGCCCATTCCGCCTCGAATTCCCTCCCGACAATGGGCAGGACGCAATGCGACAGTGCCGGCCCCCGGTCAACCTTATCCGTAGCCAGGTGGATCATTGCCCCGGTCTGCTGCGCCCGACCATCAATCAGCTGCCAGATTACCGACTGCCAGGTTCCCGTCGGCCCGTCCGGCAGCGCCCCATGCAAGTTGAGCAGCGGGTAGTGCCGGCACATCTCCGGCCCGAAAATCAGCATATAGCCGGCCAGTACGCACACCTCCGGGCGGTAAGGCTCCAGCAGCCTCATCACTTCCCGGTCAAATGCCATCCGATGACGCGCCATACTGCCCCCGCCGTGCTCCCGCCGGTAGCGCCTTGACGACAGCGTAACCGGCGGCAGCCCGCAGGATTGCGCCAGCGCCAGGAAAGCGTCCGAACCGGCCCCTTCCCCCGGCTCCCGGTTGCTGAACACGAAATCAATGCGGGCATCCAGCCGCCCTTCTGCGATAGCATTGTGGACGAAACGCAGCAGCCCTTGCGAACCCGGCCCGCGCCCGGTGGAAAACCAGCCTATCCGCAGCATAACACCCTGCCAACGCCCACCGGCGGCGCATCGTCAGAAAGGCGCCTCGTCGTCATCGTCCTCAAACAGCGACGGATCGTCCGGATCAACCGGCGGCGGCAAGTCCCACTCGTCGCCGCCAACGCTGCCCGACGCAGCCCCCATACCCGGAGCGCCGCCATCCGGCCTTTCGCCCACCTGCGTAATCCGCAGCTCGGCCTCGGCAAGCAGCTGCTGGCACCGCTGGGCCAGCTCCATTCCCTGGCGGTACAGCGTCTCTGACTCGGCCAGCGGCAGCTCCCCCTGCTCCAGCCGGAACACGGTTTCCTCCAGCCGGCGATAGGTTTCCTCGAAGGACAGCCCGGACAGCTCTGCCCGCCACTCGGCGGACGGTTCGGCGGCCCCGGATCCGGTCATAGTGGTCATATATCGTCGCTCCGTTACAGCAGGGGGCGCATTGCCGTGGGCGGTTCCGGCCGTCGGCGCCGACGGCCTGGCGCCACGCCCCGCGCCGCGCGCAGGGGGCCGTTCTGGCTTTCTATACTGGCCACGCCGGCCGCCGCGGCGCCGGCCCCGGCCTGGCTCGGCGCCGGCCCATTCCCGTTCCCGCCACTGCCGCCCGCATACCTACCGGCAATGGCGTCCATCGTCCCGCCGGACAGCGTAATGCCCAGCAGTTCGCCGTCCGCCGCTTGCCCCGGCGCGGTCAGCACCGTCCCGTCCCCGGCCCGGCGCACCACGGCGTATCCGCGCCGGAGCGTAGCCGCCGGGTTCAGCGCCACCAGCTGCGCTTCCAGCGTTCCAACCGCCAGCCGCATGGCATCGTTCCGCCGCCGCGCCGCCGCCGCGCTGCGTTCCGCCAGGTCGTCAACCTGCCGGCGCAGCCGGCCAATGTCGGGAACGCAGCGTTCCAGCCGCTGCCGCTGCGCTGTGGTCAGGCTGCGCCGCCGGTCGATTTGACCCAGCAGCAATGCGGACAGCTGCTGTCGCCCGGCCAGCGCATTCGCCATCAGCTGCTGGCGGTCAGGCGTAGCCACTTCCGCCGCCGCCGACGGCGTCGGCGCGCGCCGGTCGGCCACATCGTCGGCAATCGTCCGGTCGGTTTCGTGGCCGACCCCGGAAATGACCGGAATGCCGCTGGCGAAAATGGCCCGCGCCACTTCCTCGGCATTGAAACACCACAAATCCTCCAGCGACCCGCCCCCCCGGGCCACAATGATGACCTCCGCCCGCTTTTCCGCATTCAGTCGTCCGATGGCGCGGGCAATCTGCCCGGCCGCCCCATCGCCCTGCACCGCCGCCGGCGACAGACGCAGCTCGGCCAGCGGATACCGCCGCCGGGTTACATTCTGAATATCCTGCCACACCGCCCCCGTAGGCGAAGTCACCACCCCGATAACCCGGGGGAACAGCGGCAGAGGGCGCTTGCGCGCGGCGTCAAACAACCCCTCCGCTTCCAGTTGCTGGCGAAGCCGGGCCAGCTCCAGCGCCAGCGCCCCGGCGCCCACCGGGGCCACGACGCTCACCTGCATATTGGCCTCGCCGCCCGGCGCGTAGAAAGTGAAACTGCCCCCGGCCAGCACCTCCTGCCCTTCCCCCAGATACTCCTGCCCGGAACGGCCCCGGAACATCACGCAGCGCAGCGTGCTGCCCCGATCCCCACGCAGGCTGAAGTACGAATGCCCGGAACCGGCGGTACGCAGGTTGGCAATCTCCCCCTGCACCGTCAGCCGCGACAGCAGGCTGTCCGACTCCAGCTTGTCTTTAAGGTAAGCCGTAACCTGGCTTACCGAGTACACTACGGGCGACAGCATTGGGTCTCCGGCGGCGGCGGGCGCATAACGGGGGGATGATTGGCCGGGGAATGGCGGCGGTCGGGATACGGTCAGGGATGCGGGCGGGTTAGGAAACCCGTTCCGAGTAAGTGCCGTTCCGGGTATCCACCCGCACCACCGTGCCGGGCGTGATGAACATCGGCACGGTGATTTGCAACCCGGTTTCCAAAGTGGCCGGCTTGTTCCCCCCCTGGGCCGTGTTGCCTTTGAACGCCGGCGGCGTGTCCGCCACCGCCAGCTCCACATGGATAGGCAGGTTCACATTGATGGGGCTGCCCTTGTAGAACACCACCTCCACCATCATATTCTCTTTCAGGTAGCCCAGGGTTTCCCCCAGCTGCTCCCCCGTAAGCTCGTGCTGGTCAAAGGTCTCCTGGTCCATAAAATAGTACCGGGAACCGTCGGTGTACAGATACTGCGTCTCCCGGTTGTCCACCTCGGCCCGGCTGAAGGCGGTGTCGTAACGCTGGAAAGTGCGTTCTACTACCGCGCCGCTGACCAGGTTTCGCATCTTGATGCGGGTGACGGGCGCGCGCTGCTGCATTTTGTGGCGCTCGTAGTCCATCACCTGCCACGGCTGGTTGTCCAGCTCAATGACCATCCCCTTGTTGAGGTCGCCAAAGTTGATGCTCATGCTCGGTATCCCCTTGTTGTCGGTGCGAGTGCGCTGCGCTGCTGATCCGAAAGGCCGCCGGACGGAGATGGGCGTTACCGTCCGGTGTCCATTTCCCGTTCGTCGGCGATGATGCCGGCCAGCGCTTCCAGGGCCGCAGTATAGCCTCTCCAGCCCAGCCCGGCAATTTGCCCGCGCGCCGTGTCCGCCAGCACCGACCGCCGGCGCCATTCCTCGCGGGCGTGAATGTTGCTCAAATGAACCTCAATCACCGGCACCGCCGCGTCAACGAGAGCGTCTTTCAGTGACAGGCCGTAATGAGTCAGCGCCCCGGCGTTGACAATCACCCCGTCAATGCGCCCGTGCCGTTCCTGCAAGCAATCCACCAGCGCCCCCTCGTGGTTGGACTGGAAACATTCCACCGACACCCCCAGGGCCGCCGCCCGTTCCCCGAGGCGCCGGTCAATCTCCGCCAGCGTCAGCGCCCCGTAATGACGCCGGTCGCGCCGGCCCAGCGCGTTGAGATTGGGGCCATGCAACACCAGCAGCGCCGTCATCCCCGGCCATCCTTAACGGCGGTGGCCGCGGCAATGGCGCCAGCGCCGCCGGCGTCATTATCGCGGGCCACGCCGCCGCCGGCAACTTCATCATCGCCGGCATTGGCCGCCGCGGCCGCCGCCGCGCGCCCGGCCTCTACGGATGACGCCAGGGGATGAAAAGTCATATAGGCGCGGCGGGCTTCCTGCTTGGTGATGTGCGTGTAGATCTGCGTTGTGGCAACATCGCTATGCCCCAACAAGCCCTGAATGACCCGCAAATCGGCGTCCCCTTCCAGCATATGGCTGGCGAAGCTGTGCCGCAGGGTATGCGTATGGACGCCTTCTTTGAGGCCGGCCCGCGCCGCATAGTTGCGGACGATTTTCTCAATGCTGCGCCGGGACAAACGGTTGCCGTAGCGATTGACGAACAGCGGTTCATCGCCGCCGCTGGTCCCCGCAAAGTGGGGACGCCCGTCGGTCAGATAATCGTCCAGGGCCTGCCCCGCCGGTTCCCCGTAGAGAGTCCAGCGTTCCTTGTCGCCCTTGCCCCGCACCAGAATCTCCTGCCGTTCCGGGTAAATATCTCCCAGGTTCATTCCCTGGATTTCGGCCAGCCGCACCCCGCAGGAGTAGAGGATTTCCAGAATGGCCCGGTCGCGCAGCCCGGCCGGCTCCCCGGTGTCCGGCGCGTCCAGCAGGCGCGTGGCTTCGTTCTTGTTCAGGAAAGTAGGCAGGGGCTTTTCCACTTTGACGGGGAAGGCGCGGGAGGACGGCACCGGGGTGGCCTTGAACCAGCCCTCCTGCACCAGAAAGTTGTAGAAGGACCGCAGGGCCGTGAGCTTGCGGACAATGCTGACGCGGGCATAGCCCCGGGGACGGGCCCCGTCCGTGCGCCCCACCGTGGCCAGATGCGCCACATAGCCCCGCAG
Source organism: Dehalococcoidia bacterium (assembly GCA_965203195.1). Classification (GTDB taxonomy): domain Bacteria; phylum Chloroflexota; class Dehalococcoidia; order Lucifugimonadales; family UBA3495; genus Bin87. Next base: position 1,023,455 of record OZ241860.1, read on the forward strand.
AAACTGCCGTTCCATATCCTTCAGGCTGCCCCCGACCCGCCGGCAGTAGGCCAGAAAAGTATGCAGGTCGTCCAGGTAAATCCGCCGGGTATTATCCGACAGGCCCCGCTGCCCGGACAGATGCCGGGCGTACCGTTCCAGCAAATCAGGCGTGGCCGGCGCGCATTCCCGTTCCGCGCCGCCGGCGGCTCCGGCCGGCGGCGTGTCCGTCTGCTGCCCGCTGCTGCTAGTCGCCAACATTCGCCAACTCCGCTGCGATTTCGTTTGCGCCCGCCGCCAGGCCGTCCGGTTGTTCCCCGGCGGCGGCCGGCGGGTCGCCTTTCCACTTGCACACGGTGCAGGATACCTTCCCCTGCGCCGCCTCCACCATCATACCGGCGCACTGCGGACAGGGCATCGCAACGGGTTCCGTGTTAACGAGGAAATCGCACTTGGGATAGGTGGCGCAGCCCCAGAAGGGACGGCCCGATTTGCGGGCCCGCCGTTCTACCAGGTCGCCGCCGCACTTGGGGCAGGGCACGGCGCTTTTCTTGACGATGTTGCGCCGGTTGTCGCAGGGGTTGTCGGCGGCATTGTAGCCGGTGCAGGCCAGGAAGCGCCCGAAGCGCCCCGTCTTGATGACCATCGGGCGCTCGCAGCGCTCGCAAACCTCATCGGAAGCCTCATCGGCCGGGCGCTCGCCGGTGTCCCGCATATTCCGGGTATTCTGGCATTCAGGGTAGCCGGTGCAGGCCAGGAAGCGCCCGAAACGGCCCATCTGCATGGCCATAGGCTGGCCGCACTTTTCACAGGCCGGCGTGAAAGCCTTCTCCGCCGCGTTCACCGCCGCATGAAAGGGGTCATAGAACTCCCGGAGCATTGGCGCCCAGTCCTGCTCACCCTGCGCCACGCTGTCCAGATCCTCCTCCATCTTGGCCGTGAAATCCAGATCCATCACCGTGGTGAAGTGTTCCTTGAGCAGCTCGGTTACCGTGCGCCCCAGCTCCGTGGGCAGCAGGCGGCGCTGTTCCCGTTCCACATATTCCCGTTCCACCAGGGTGGCGATGGTCGGAGCGTAAGTGCTGGGGCGCCCGATGCCCCTTTCTTCCATTTCCCGGATGAGGGTTGCTTCGGTAAAGCGGGGCGGGGGCTGGGTGAAATGCTGGTTGGCGTCCAGCTGGCGGTTGAGCAGCCCGTTGCCGGCGGCCAGTTCCGGCAGAGCGTTGTCATCCTCGCCCCCGGCGGCAGCGTCATTGCCGGCGGCGTTGCCATTCCCGTTGCCGGCGGCGGCGTCATCCCGCCCTTCCAGATAGACGGCGCGGAAACCGGCGAACTGCAACACCGAACCCGTAGCCCGGAACAGATAGACGGCGTCGGATGCGGCGCACCGCGCGTCAATGTCCACCGTAGTGGCCTCCAGTATCGCGTCGGCCATCTGGCTGGCAACCATCCGTTCCCAAATCAGCCGGTAAAGCCGGAGCTGATCCCGGTCCAGATAGGCGGCCACTTCCTGCGGCGTACGGCGAATGGATGTGGGCCGGATGGCTTCGTGGGCTTCCTGGGCATTCTTGCTGCGGGTGCGGTAGGCCCGGGGCTGTTCCGGCGCGTATTCGCGCCCGTAGTGGGCGCGGATATACTCCCGCGTTTCCTGCACGGCGGTGGTGGACACATTGACGCTGTCCGTCCGCATATAGGTAATCAGCCCCACGGAGCCTTCGGCCCCGATGTTCAGCCCTTCGTAAAGCTGCTGGGCCACGGCCATGGTGCGCTGCGCGGTAAAGCGCAGCTTGCGCCCCGCGTCCTGCTGCAAGGTGCTGGTGATAAAGGGCGGCGCGGGACGCTGGCGGCGGGGGCGTTTCGTTACGCTGCCCACGGCGTAGGCCGCGCCTTGCAGCTCCGCTTCCAGGGCCCTGGCGGCGTCCTCGTTGCCGATTTCCAGCTTGCGGCGCGCGCCCTTGCGGGAATGGAGGGTAGCGGTGAACAGATGGGGCGGCGCCGGCGGGTCGGTATCCCGGTGCAGTTCCGCTTCCAGCGACCACCATTCTACGGGAACAAAGGCGGCGATTTCCTGCTCCCGCTCCACAATCATACGAAGGGCTACGGACTGGACCCGGCCGGCGGAGAGGCCGAGCTTGACCTTGAGCCAGAGCAGGGGGCTGATTTCGTAGCCCACCAGCCGGTCCAGGATGCGCCGGGCCTGCTGGGCATTCACCAGCTGCATATCAATGGCGCGGGGATGGGTGAATGCTTCCTCCACCGCCTGCCTGGTGATTTCGTGAAAGACGACGCGCTTGGGCGGCTTGTCCTTCCGGTCCCAGCCCGCGGCGGCCTGGAGATGCCAGGAAATGGCTTCGCCCTCCCGGTCGGGGTCCGTAGCCAAAAAGATGTCGCTGGCCTTGTCGCCGGCGGCTTTGAGGTCGTCCACCAGCTCTTTTTTGTCCCGCAGCGGCAAGTATTTGGGCCTGAATTCCGCTTCGGTATCCACGCCCAGAGTGGACTTGGGCAGGTCCCGGACGTGGCCCATTGAGGCGGCGACCACATACCTGCCTCCCAGGATCTGGCCCACGGTGCGGGCCTTGGCCGGGGATTCCACGATGACCAGCTTCTTGCCGCTGGCGGAGGGGATGGCGCTGCGCCGGCGCGTGCCGGCCGCAGCGGATCCGGCCGGTTTTTTGCCCGCGCCGGCCGGCTTGCGGGCGGCGGTCTTGCTCTTGCCGGCGGCTGGGGCGGCGGCGCGCTTGCCCCGCGGCGATTTGGAAGCGTTCTTGGGAGTAGCGCTTTTTGAAGTGGCGCTCTTTGCAGTGGCCGTCTTGGGTGGCATCGGGTGAGTTTGTCTCCGGTTGGTGGACGGGGGTTAGTTCGCTGGCCGTACGTCCGGCCAGCCGGTCAGCCAGTTAGCTGGTCAGCCGGTTAGCCGGTAGTGCATGGTTCCGACCGGCTCGGCCAGCCCCTTCAGCTCCAGCATCGTCAGCAGGCCGCTTACTTCGGAAATGGGGCGGTCGGCGGCGCGGGCAATGTCGTCAATGTGCGTTGGCTCGGCGGCAATGTGCCGGAGGATGGCGGCTTCATCCGGGTCGGCGGTTTCGGGCGGGGCGGCGGGCGAAGCCGGACGCCATTCTACCGGGTCATTAACCACATTGGACGCTGCCGGGTCAAGCCCGTTGCGGCGATTATCGCCGGCATTCGCCGCCGTGCCGTCCCCGGCCAGGCCCAGGGACATTTGGCGATCCACGGTGTCCAGACCGATTTCGGTCAAAATGTCATTGACTTCGCAAACGGATTTGGCGCCTTCCCGGATGAGGCGATTAGTGAGTTTGCTGGCGTCGGAATAGATGCTGCCGGGAACGCAGAAAACCTCCCGGTTCTGTTCCAGCGCATGATACACCGTCCAGCGGGTGCCGCTGGTTTCGTTGGCTTCGGTCACCAGCGTTCCCAGGGTCATCCCGCTGATGATGCGGTTGCGACGGGGAAAGTTGGCAGCTTCGGGGCGCACGCCCAGGGGGAACTCGCTGATCAGGGCGCCGCCTTCGTCCAGAATGCGCCGCGCCAGGTGGGTGTTCTCGCGGGGATAGACGGTATCCAGGCCGTTGCCCAGCACGGCAATGGTGCGCCCGCCGGCGTCCAGAGCAGCCTGGTGCGCGCGGGCGTCTATGCCCAGTGCCAGGCCGCTGACTACGGTGACGCCGCTGGTGGCGAGGGCGGCGGAGAGATCGGCGGTGGCGCGGTAGCCATAACTGGTAGGCCGCCGGGTGCCGACGACCGCCACGGCGGTTTCATCGGCGGGCAGCAATGTCCCCCGTATGTAGAGGATGGGCGGCGCATCGGCGGTTTCCCTGAGCCGGGGCGGATAGCCGTGGTCATGCCAGGTGAGCGCGGCCAGGCCGGCGTCGGCCAGCCGCTGCCGCTCCTGTTGGGGATTGATGCGGTCGCGGGCGTCGACAATGGCCTGGGCTACGGCGCGCCCGATGCCGGCCGCGCGCAGTTCGCGCCCGGGGGCGTGCCAGGCCCGCGTCAGATCCCCGCTAAAGTGGGATTCCAGCATACGGAAACGCGCGGCGCCCAGGCGCGGCACCTGGCTCAACGCCAGCCAATAGGCCAAAGTATCGCTATCGTTAACGGCAGTAGTCACGAGGGTCAGTCTATCATAGCGCTGATTTCGCCAACAACGGGCGATGCAATTCTTTCTGCGGTGGCGGCAAAGGGCTAGGCCGTTTTCCTGCGGGCCGGCCCGCTCGAATTTCCCCCGGTGTGGGCGTGAATAGCTTGGTTGATTCGTTTGGCGGACAGGATTGTCCGGTTGGGTCGACACGAAAGCGAAGCCGGTTGCCGCCGCGATGCCCGTCGTACGCCAGGCGGTGTGGCGGTGGCCGCCGGTGTAGCACTCTAGAAAGCTGCCGGCTGCCGGGACTGCTTTACCCGCTTTTGAGGGTAGCGCCGGAATGGGCCGGCTGGCAACGGGGCAAGTGTCATCAGATTTTAGGCGGCGGCAGTTCGGCGGCCGGCAGCCCGGCGGTTGGCAGTCGGAAGTTGGCATTGTGGTATGGGCGCAGTGCCTGCCGGCGCCCGGGGGCAGCGCCCGGCGCGGATTGCAGGCGCGCCGCCGCAATAACAGGAATAGGCGGGCATACCCGCAGCGGACGGAGGGAGCCCCGGTCCAGCGCCAGCGCGTGTACGGGATGTGGGCATACCCGCAGCGGACGGAGGGAGCGCTTGCCCCGCGCCGGGCAGTGGGCTAGTATTATGTCGCCTGACAATTCTGCAACGCGCGGAGGTTCTGATGCGATACGATTACATCGTCGTTGGCGCCGGGTCGGCCGGGGCGACTATCGCCACGCGCCTGTCGGAGGACGCCGACAAAAGCGTGCTGCTGCTGGAAGCCGGCCCGGATTACCCCGATTTCAACCATCTGCCCGACGACCTGAAACTGGGCAACAATGTATTTTTCTCCGCCTACGGCCCCCACAGCTGGGCCTACCGCGCGCGGGTGACGGCGCAGCAGACCGACCTGGTCATCCCGCGCGGCAAGGCCACGGGCGGGTCGTCGGCCATCAATGGGCAGGTGCTGTACCGGGGCATCCCGGAGGACTATGACCGCTGGGCGGAGTGGGGCAACGCGGAATGGGGCTATACCGGCGTGCTGCCCTTTTTCCGCCGTATGGAAAATGACCACGATTTCCAGGACGACTGGCACGGCACCGAAGGCCCGATTCCCGTGCGACGCTACCGTCCCGACGAGTGGCTGCCCCATTCCACCGCTTTCAAGGCCGCCTGTCTGTCCCTGGGTTTCAACGACGACCCGGACCAGAACCACCCCGAGTCCACCGGCGTATCGCCCCGCGCCCGCAACACCCTGGACGGCGTGCGCATCAGCACGGCGCTGGCGTATCTGAACCTGGCGCGGCACCGCCTCAACTTTACCCTGCGGGCGAATGTGCCAGCGTGCCGGGTGGTGTTTGACGGCAAGCGCGCGGTGGGCGTGGAGGTGACCAGCGGCGGCGAGCGGTTCATCGTTGAGGGGGGCGAGATTATCGTCAGCAGCGGCGCCGTGGCTTCGCCGCAGTTGCTGCTGCTCTCCGGCGTGGGGCCTGCGGAGCATCTGCGGGAAATGGGGATTCCGGTGGCGCACGACCTGCCGGGCGTGGGGCAGAACCTGCGTGACCATCCCTCCGCGTGCGTGCTGTTCCGGGCCGCCGGGGAACGCCCCGACGTCCAGGCGGCGGCCATACAGGTGGGGCTGCGCTACACCGTGGCGGATTCTTATCTCCGCAACGATATGCAGATCACGCCCCTGCTGATGACTTCCGAACACCGGCCGGCGCAGGTAGTCATCAACGACGAGGAGAATTACATCGGCATCAGCGCCAGCCTGCAACTGGCCCTGGGCCAGGGCGAGCTGCGCCTGAAGTCCAGCGACCCGCTGGATTACCCCTATCTGGACTACAACTACTACCAGGAACCCTTTGACCTGGAGCGGATGCGAAAGGCCATTCGCACCTGTGTTGAGATTGGGGAGCATCCTTCCTACCGGGAAATCCTGCTGGAGCGGGTGAACCCGGTGGACGGCGACCTGGCCTCGGACGATGCGCTGAACGACTGGCTGCTGCGGAACTCGGGCACATCGCATCATATCTCCGGCACCTGCAAAATGGGGCCGGCCGGGGACGGGATGGCGGTAGTGGACCAGCAGGGCCGGGTGCACGGGCTGGAGGGCATCCGCGTGGCGGACGCCTCCATTATGCCGGACTGCATCCGCGCCAATACCAACGCCACCACGATTATGATTGGCGAGAAAATCGCCGATTACATCCGCAGCGGGCGATAGTGGAGCGGCGCCGGCAGACGGCCCTGTCTGCCGCCGCCGATACACTCGCCATCACTCCGGGATGATGATAACGGCGACGGAGTTCCGGTCGGCGTAGAGCCGGGCCTCGTCGGGTATGGCCGTTCCGATGACGGCCGGTCTGACGGCGACGGGCGCGGCGCTGGCCCGGGCCAGGGCGCCGGCGCGTTCCCGGGCGCGATTGATGTCGTTTTCGTCGATGGCAAGGGATACTTCGACCACGGCGTAGGCCGGTTCGTCGCCGGCGTCGGTAAGGCTGCCGGCCAGGATGAGGTCGGCCAGTTCCAGGTCATCGGCCTGTTCCAGGGTAACCCGGTTTGCGGCTACGGCGTCGTCCATCAGGTTGGGGATAATGTTGTTGTCGGGGACGGTGATGGCCTGGACGACAGTGGCGTGGAACAGGTTCAACCAGCGGGCGGCGGCGCGCCGGGCCCGCCGCGCCGCGCGCCTCTCGTACTCGGTGCCGCGCAGGTTATTCAGGTGGCCCTCCATCCGGTCCTGCCGCCGTTCCATGCGGGCGAAGGCGTCTTTCATCTCCTCCTGGTTGGCCTTCATCTCCTCCTGGTTGGCCTTCATCTCCTCCTGGTTGGCTTCCATCCGGTCCTGTCGGGCTTCCATCCGGTCCTGTCGGGCTTCCATCCGGTCCTGTCGGGCTTCCATCTGCTCCTGCCGGGCTTCCATCTGCTCCTGCCGGGCTTCCATCCGGGCTTGCCCGGCCTTCAGCTCCTCCTGTCCGGCCTCCAGGCGGTCAAGGCGCGCGTTGGTGGCGAGCATATACTCGTGGACAACCTGCGCCAGGTTGGCCACGGTCTCCCGCAGCTCCCGGACGGCGGCCGGCAGCTGCCGGAGCTCCTCGTCCAGGATATAGCGACGCATCGCCTCCCGGAGCTCCGGGTTCTGCTCCAGTATCCGCAGGATGTCCTGGAATGAGTAGATGGGCGTGTCGACAGTCATCTCAAAGGCTCCGATGGCAGTACGCTATTGTAGCACAGTGCGCTGCCGGCGGGCTATCTTTCGCCCAGGGCGCGATCCAGGTTAAAGGCGGCGCTGATCAACGCCAGGTGGGTGAATGCCTGCGGAAAATTGCCCAGTCCTTCCCCGCTGGGCCCCGTTTCCTCTGCGTACAGCCCCAGGTGATTGGCGTAGCCCAGCATCTTTTCAAACATCAGGCGGGCTTGATCCAGCCGGCGCGGGTCGCCCCAGCCGGCGCGGGTCAGCGCTTCCACCAGCCAGAAAGTGCACATATTGAACGTGCCTTCATGCCCGGTCAGCCCATCGTGAAACTGCGTGGCGTTGTAGCGGTACACCAGGCTGTCCGACACCAGCCCGCCCTGGCGGGGGCTGCGATTGATGGCGTCAATGGTGCTCAACATCCGCGGGTCGGTGGGCGACATAAAGAACACCAGCGGCATAATCAGCGTTGAGGCGTCCAGGGAATCGCTGTCGTAGTGCTGGACGAAAGCGTTCAGCTCCCGGTTCCAGCCTTTGGTCTGGATTTCCTCGTAGATTTCGTCGCGGATCTGTATCCATTTGAAACGCTCCGAGGGAAAGCCGCGCGCATCGGCCAGACGGACGGCGCGGTCGAGCATCACCCAGCACATCAGCTTGGAATAGACAAAGTGCTGGCGGCCGCCCCGGGTTTCCCAGATGCCTTCGTCAGCCAGATGCCAATTGTCGCAAACCCAGTTCGTCATCCGCCGCAGTTTGCTCCAGAACTCGTGGGAAATGGGTTCCCCGTAGCGGTTGAACAGGTACACCGAGTCCATCAGCTCGCCATAGATGTCCAGCTGTAGCTGGTCGTAGGCCCCGTTGCCGATGCGGACCGGGCGGGAACCCCGGTAGCCGTCCAGATGGTACAGGTTGATTTCGTCCAGCTCGCGCCGCCCGTCAATGCCGTACAGGATTTGCAGATTCTGCCAGTCCTCCCGCTCGTCAACTTGGGCTTCCAGCCAGTGCATAAAGCGGTTGGCTTCTTTGGTAAAGCCGATGCGTAGCAGCGCGTAGAGGGTAAAGGCAGCGTCCCGGATCCAGGTATAGCGGTAGTCCCAGTTGCGCTCGCCCCCCAATTCCTCGGGCAGGCTGCAAGTAGGGGCGGCCACAATGGCGCCGGTAGGCTCATAGGTCAGCAACTTCAGCACCAGGGCGGAACGCTCCACCATTTCCCGCCACCGACCCCGGTAGGTGCACTGGCGCAGCCACCCCCGCCAGTAGGCCACGGTTTCCTCAAAGAGGGCTTCGCTTTCGGCGGGAGTAGGCGGGTGGTAATCGGAGGTGTCGTCGCCCAGCATTCCCACGGAAACGGTGACGGAGTCGCCTTCGGACAGGGCGAAAGCGCCCACCACGCCGTTGCCTGTGACGTCTTTCTCCAGCAAGATGCGGGTGGAGAGTTGCAGCCCCAGCCGGTCGGATATAAAGGCGGCGCCGTTTTCGTTGAGCTCAACGCGATGTTCGTCGCGTGCGTAATTGAAGGCTGGATAGCATTCCAGGATGAACGGCACTACGCCGCGCACGCAGTTGACCCGGCGGATTAGTTCGGTATGCTCGTGCGGGTTCTGTTCGGTGGGAACCGGCATAAAGTCGATAACCTCCGCAACCCCGTTGGGGGCCAGGAACCGCGTGACCAGCACATTGGTGGCCGGCCAATAGACCTGCTTTTGCACCGGAGGATCTTCCAGCATCGGGGCGATTTTAAAGTAGCCCCCCTTCTTGTCGTCCAGAATGCCGGCGAACACGCTGGGCGAGTCAAAATTCGGGCAGCAGAACCAGTCCACCGACCCGTTGACCCCAATCAGCGCGCAAGTCCGCATATTGCCGACGATGCCGTAGTCCTCAATGGGTAGGTAAGCCATTTCGCCACCTGCAAGCGTGGTCGTTTCGGAGGTTTGACCCGGCGGGGGTTGTGACCCGGGACGGAAGGGAAGGGAACGATAGCGGCGCTTCCAACCGGGCGTTCTGCCTTTTCGTCTCTGCGCCGCCGGCCGGAGCGTCTGTAAAGCGTACCCGGGTTCGGGCTTGCGCCGCAGAAACGGGATGCCGGCCGCGCGGTTCGCCGGAAAAGAGCGGCGGCCGGAAATGACGGAGCGGGAACGGGAGCGGGCCGGTTGGCGCGGCTGTGCCGCCCCCGCCGGCGGGAGCGGCGGGCCAACCCGGTTGGCTACGGCGGCCGGTCCAGGGAGGCTACGCTGAAAATCACGCGGAAAGGGTTGCAAAATATAACCACGCTCTGCGCCCGGGACAAGTCAAAGCCCGCCTCAATTTCGTAATTCTGCGCCCCAACATTCCCCTTCAGCCTGCCCAGCTCAACATAGCCGGCCGCGTTCAAATCGGAGTACCCCTCCGGGTTGGGCGCATTGGCCAGCAGCACCCGCAGGTCGGGGCCGTTGGTCACCCGGAAAGTGTCCAGCCGCAGGGTGTACTCCCCGTCCGCCACTTCGTAAATGGTGGCCGTGCCGGAACCCCGGTGAAAAGCGTCCGCGCCCCGAAAATCCCCGGTCAGGCGTGCCGTAACGGAACCCGTCTGGCCCGCCGGCATCGCATCCACTTCCAGTTTATCCGCCTCGGAAGCGGCGTCCGACATCAGCAGTTCCACCTGCTCCATCGTCATCCCGTCGGGTATGACGGCGTTGGCGGCGTGGGGGAAAGGCGGCGCTTCGTTCACCTCCGTGTCGGAAAACAGGGGGGCTAACAGCCACCACGCCAGCCAGACCACGGGAATGATGGCGAGAACGACCACGCCGGCGATAATGTAGCGGAGCATAGGCATTCGGGGTAGAGACTATGACGGGTATGATCCCGGCCGGCGCGCCGCCGTTAGGGCCTGCCTTCCCGGAGACGGGCCAGGGCGTTGCGGACGGTATCCGCATCGGCGGCGTTGGGCGCCGCGTCAATATAGGCCGCGAAATCCGCGGCCGAGGCCCGGTGGTTGCCCGCCTTGAGGTGCACCACCCCCCGGTCCCGATGCTCCTCGGGCCGGTCGGGCAACACTGCCATCAGCGCCCCGATGGCGGTAATGCAGCGCTCGTATTCCTCCCGCTCCCAGTAAATAGCCTTCAGGTTGCGGAGAATGCGGGCCAGGATTTCCCGGGGCGTTACGGGTTCCAGGTGGTGGGGTTCCAGCCGGGCGCTTTCGCCGGCCGTCTGCCGCAGCAAGGCCAGGCATTCCTCGCGGTTGAGCAGCCGGCCGCCGTTGAAAGCGTCCACAAAAAAGTCGCTTTCGTCCTGGTGCCGGATGAGAAAATGCCCCGGCATCCCGATGCCCAGCACGGGTATGCCGGCGCGCCGTCCTACTTCCATGCACAGCAGCGACAGCGTAATGGGAATGCCCAGCTTCCGCTCCAGCATCAGATGCAGGTAGGAATTGCGCGGGTCATAGTAGTTGTCCCGGTCGCCGGCAATGCCAATCAGCCCGAACAGCAGGTCGGTTATGGCGTTGAGCTGTTGCAGTGGCGTGGCCGCCGACGGCATCGTCCGCCGGGCGGCTTCCGCCATCCGGGTCAGGTTGGCGCGCACGCCGTCGATGTCCACATTGGGGTCGTCGGTGGCGGCAATCAGCAGCGCCCCCAGGGCCAGGTCAAAGCCGCCGCCAACGGCATCGGCGTCGCCCGATTCCAGGAGACTGCGCAACTGTAGGATGGCGTCGTCGGCAAACATAGGGGCAGGCTCCGGCGGTGTTAATCGGTTGCGGCGGGATGGGCGCTGCCGGCGTGTCCGGCGCTTCCAGTGCTGCGGCGCCGCCGGAATTCGGCGGCGCTCACGTCGGCCACCGGCGGGTTGGCCGGGTAGGCCGCCTGCTCGGCCGCAATAGCCGCCTCCCGGCCCGCGATTTCCCGCACTTCCGGCGCCTCGGCGCCGCAGCTTTCACACCAGATCGGCTCCGCCGCCATCAGACGCATATTGTCCTTCTTGACGGTTATCACGCCCACTTCGTGGCGGCAGCGGGCGCAACGCCGGACGATGGTGACTTCAGTAATGGACATTTTGGGCATTCCTCAAAAATACCGGCGTAGCCCGAAAGAGCGCGGCCCGAAGGAAAGAAGGATCTAGCGCGCCGTAAAGCCGCCATCCACTACCAGTTCGGCGCCCGTGATGTAGGATGCGTCATCGCTGGCCAGGAACAGCACGGCGTTGGCCACTTCCTCCTGCCGGCCTTCCCGGGCCAGGGGAACCTGTTCCTCAATCATCGCCCGCCGCCCGGAGCGCACTTCCTCGGTGGCAATGTTGCCCATCATCGGCGGCATATACCCCGGATGAACGGAGTTCACGCGGATGTTCTCCGTGCCATAGCGGACGGCCATCGCTTTGGTGAAAATCCGCACCGCCCCTTTGGATGCGTTGTAGGCGGGATGGCCGCTCAACATCCCCACCAGGCCGGCAATGGACGAAATGTTGACAATAGAACCGCCCCCGTTCCGCCGCATCTGCTCAATGGCGTGTTTCGTCCCCAGAAAAACGCCCGTAGCGTTAATGTCCATAATCCGGGCCCAGGCGTCCAGGCTGTCGTCATCGGGGACGGCGCGGCTGCTGATGCCGGCGTTGTTCACCAGAATGTCCAGCCGCCCGAAACGGGAAACAGTTTCGCCGATGACATTGGCCCAGGCGTCCTCGCTGGTCACATCCGTATGAACATACCGGCTGGCGCCGCCGGCCTCGTTGATTTCCGCTTCCACCCGGCGTCCGTCATCGTCGCGAATGTCGGCAATGACCACTTTCGCCCCCTCGCGGGCAAACAGGCGGGCTTCCACGGCGCCCATCCCGTGAGCGCCGCCGCTGACGATAGCAACCTTGTCCTGCAATCGCATAGTAGTTCAGTCTCCCCGGGCGGGGCCGGCGCGCCGGCCGGCGGGCATCGGCGGCAAGTTGCGGACAGCATAACCGCAGAACCGGGCGCAAGCAACCTTTGGGCGCTAGCGCCGCCGGCGTTCCGGCCCGGAGCCGGGCGGCGGCGCGGCCTCTGTGGCAAGGTCTCTGCGTCAAGGTCTTTGCGGCAAAGGCTCTGCGGCCCGGACTTATTCTTTCCAGAAGCGTTCCTCGGTCCACCGCCAGCCGGCGGCGGTTACGATTTCCCGGCTGGACTCGATCATCCCCGGATGCCCGCAGGCATAAACCAGGGTTTCCGATTGCTCCAGCCCGAACCGGGCCAGCTGGGCCGCCACAATGTTGTTGAGGCGCCCGGTTTCGCCAGCCCACCCGGCGTTGCGCGCCTCGGCGGGGCGGCTGACCGCGGGAACGAAAGTCACCGCTTCCGGGTGCGCCGACGCCAGCTGCGACAGCTCCACGTCGTACACAAACTCATCGTGGTAAGACGCCCCCTCAATGACATAGAAATGGTGGCCCTGCCGACCGTAGTGCAGATGGTCGCGGACGATGCTGACGAAGGGCGCCACGCCGGTGACCGTGCCCAGCATCAGGTGCTGCGTAACCGACGGATCCATCAGAAAGATGCCCTTGGGACGGGGGCGAATGGACATTGTGTCGCCAATGTCAATTCCCCACATCAGCGGCGTCAGCGCACCCTCCGGCACCAGCTCCACGAAAATTTCCAGCAGGGGCTCGTGAGGCGCCGAAACGATGGAGTAGGCGCGTTCAATGCCGTCCAGCCCCAGGGTGCAATACTGGCCGGGCTTGAACTTGAAATCAAAGCCCTGGGGTTCCATCTTGATGACCATCAGGTCATCGGTGTAGTCAATCCGTTCCACCAGGCGGGCCCGGGGCAAATTGACCGTGCGGTCGGGACGGACGGCAGTGGCAGCCGGGACAACGGCCGGTTCAGCGGACAGGGTAGTGGTCATTTCAACTCCGTGAGCAACGGTTATATTTGGATGTAGGAGCGTGGACGGGCCGGCAGTGCTACAGCGTGTCGCCCGTCACCGGGGCAGAGCTTCCACGCGGCAGGCTTCTATTTGCAGACCGGGAACGCGGGCCATGGGGTTGAAGTCCTCCGACATCTGCAACTCCACCGCCAGCTGCCCGAACAGGGTAGTGACGCCCACCACCCCCGGCGGGATGGCGTCGTCCAGAGCCGCAACGCCCGTGATGCGACTGCGGGCAGTAACCACGGCCACCGGCGCGCCCTCCGCAATCTGCCAGCCGGCCGCATCGTCCGGGTGCAGGCGAACCTCTTCGTCGCGGACAATGCGGTTCAGGGCGCCGGGCTCAATGGTCATTTCCCGTTCCCGCTGCAACAGAACCCGTCCGGGCGCCAGCAGGGCCGGGAAATCGGGGGCGGCGGGCCGGGCGGCAATGCGGAACCGGGGCGCCCCCGGCACCGCCTTCCCGTTGGGGAACCCGTCGGCGTACAGGCGGGGCTGGGACGGGCTGTCCGGCCCGGGGCAGGGCCACTGAATGCCCCGTTCCTCGCGCGTCGTGTACAGCAGTTGGGTAGGACGGGGTGCTTCCACGCCCGTCTGCATCACCAGGGCGGTCTCCCGCGCCAGGCGGTCGTAGCTGACCCCGCCGTAGTGGGGGTTGACGCCGGCGATTTCGTCCATTACGGCGGCGGGGTTATCGTAGGCAATGCCGGCAATGTCCAGCCGCTGCGCCACCTGCGCCAGCAGCCAGCCTTCCGGCCTGGCTTCGTTGTTGCGCACCGATACGGCCGGCCGGATGCGCTGGATGCGGCGTTCCAGGTTGGTGAATGTGCCGTCTTTCTCGGCGAAAGTGGCGCGCGGCAGTACCACATCGGCGATCTGGGCAACGGGCGTGAGGAAAGTGTCCATCACCGCCAGAAAGTCCAGCCGTTCCAGGGCGGCAAGGCCGTCGCCGCCGGCTTCCTCGTTCAGAATGCCGTTGCTGAAGTTCGGGCTGTCGCCGATGACCAGCATCGTTTTGATGTCAGTGCCGGCGGCGGCCAGCATTTCCGCCAGGCCCCGGCTGCGCTGCGCCGGCAGGGGCCGCCCCCAGGCGGTTTCAATGCGGGCGCGCTGCTCGTCGTCCACCGGCGGATGGCCGCCGGGCAGCCGGTGGGGTACGCAGCCCATATCGGCGGCGCCCTGCGCGTTGGCCCCCGGCAGCATCGGAAATATGCCGCCGCCGGCGTTGCCCACATTGCGGGTCAGCAATGCCAGGTCGCCCAGGGCCGCCACGCAGTCGTGGTGGATGGCCTCGGGAATGTTGTCCATTCCGTACACAATAGCGCCGCTGTCCGCTCCGGCGAACAGCCGGGCGGCGCGGGCAATGTCCTCCGCCGGCACGCCCGTTGCCGCTGCCAGGTCATCGTCAATCCGCTCCAGCTCGTAGGCCAGGGTATCGTAGCCTTCGGTGTGCTCGTCCAGCCAGGCGGCATCGGTCAACCCTTCGTCCAGAATGGTTTTGAGAATGGCGCCCAGAAGCACCAGTTCCGCGCCGGGGACGGGGCGCAGCCACAGCGTGGCGTAGCGGGTCAGTTCCACTTCGCGGGTATCAATCACAATCAGCGGCGCTCCGGCCCGGGCCGCCTGCTTGACGGGCACGCCCGCCACATTATGGCTTTCCGTGAGGTTGGTGTTGAACGCCAGAATGCAGCCGGCTTTTTCCAGATCCCAAAAGGAATTGGTGGCCGCGGGATAGCCCAGCACATTTTCCAGTTCCACCGCGATGGCGGGCTGCGTGTTGCCGGAGTGGTCCAGGTTGTTGGTATTCATCCCGTGCCGCGCGAACTTCTGGGCCAGATACAGATCCTCGTTGGTGCTGTCGTGAGCCGCCAGCAGCCCGAACCCTTCGCCCGTGCTCTGGTGCGGACGCAGGCGCTCGGCAATGACCTCCAGGGCTTCATCCCAGTCCGCCGGTTCCAGCCGCCCGTTGCGCCGGATTAGGGGACGGCGCAGGCGCTGCCCACTGGTAACCCAGGAAAGGCCGAATTTGCCCTTGTAGCACGCTTGCCCGCGATTGGCCGGCGAATTGATTTCAGGAACGGCCCGAATGACCCTGCCCTGCTGGTTCAACTCCAGGTTGATCTGGCACCCCACCGGGCAGTGGCCGCAGATGGTGCGCTGTACGCTGGCCGGCTTTTCCCACTTGCCCTCCCGTTCCGTGAGCGCGCCCACCGGGCACACATCAATGCAGGCGCCGCAAAACTCGCAACCCGACTCCAGCAGCGAAGTGCCAAAGGAAGTCCCCACCAGCGCCTTGCCCGACCGTTCCGTGAAACAGATGGCGCTGTCGCCCCGCACCTCCTCGCAGGCCCGCACGCAGCGCCCGCAGGTAATGCACAGGTTGTAGTCCCGGTCGTAGAAGGGATCGCTAACTTCCAGCGGAATGTCCCGGTAGGTATAGGACATCGGCGATTCCAGCTCCATGCCCAGATACCGCACGGTGTCCTTGAATTCGCAGCGCTCGTTTTTGGGGCAGGTAACGCAGCGGTCGTTGACGGAAACATGACGCAGGCACACATCCGCCGGCCCGCAGATCTCCACCCGGTGGCAGGTCAGGCACCCGCTGGGATGCTCCGCGATGAGCATCTGCATCACGGAACGCCGCAGCTCCTGAACATCGGCGGTTTCGCTCCATACGGTCATGCCGTCGGCCACGGGCAGGGTGCAGGCGGCGGGAAAGCCCCGCCCGCCGTCCACCGCCACCACGCACATCCGGCAGGCCGCGTAGGGTTTCATCCCCGAGTGGTAGCACAAATAGGGTACATAGACGCCCGCGTCTATGGCGGCTTCCAGCACCATTTTGCCGGGCCGGGTCTTGATTTCAACCCCGTCAATGGAGATGGTAATGTCGTCAGGCATAGCGACTCCGGAGGCGAATGCTGCCGGGACCAATGTTGCCGGAGCAAAGAGACGCGCCGGATTGGCGATGAGATGAGGCGATGAGCTGATTCGGACGGTTAAGGACTCAGCGGCGGGTCAAACGGGGCGAAAAGACCTGCTCGGGGCAGTCGCCGGTGTGCCGCTTTTCACGGATGTGCGCCTCGAATTCGTCGCCGAAATAGCGCAGGGCGGAGGATACCGGGTTGAACCCCAGCTGCCCGTGTCCGCAGAGCGAACCCGCCTGCATATTTTCCCCAATGTTCCGCATCAGGGCCAGATCCTCCTCGCTACCTTCCAGCCGGCTGATGCGTTCCAGCACTTCCAGCAGGTGGCTCATCCCCATGCGGCACGGAAAGCACTTGCCGCAGGACTCGTACTGGCAGAAGGCAATGAGGTTCCGGGTCAGGTCAACCACGCAGGTATCCTCATCGGCCACAATGATGCCGCCGGAACCCAGGATGGCCCCGGCCGCGCGAAACACATCAAAATCCAGCGCCAGATCCAGGTTCTCGTCGCTGGTGGAAAGCACGCCGCCCAGCGGCCCCCCGGTTTGCAGCAGCTTCATCCGCTTGCCGTTGGGTACGCCGCCCGCCATATCAAAAAGCACCTGCCGCAGGGTCATGCCCAGGGGCACTTCCACCAGCCCGGTATAGGCAATGTTCCCGGACAGGCAGAGTATGGCGGTGCCGCTGCTCCCGTTGATGCCCCGGTCCCGGTCCGGCGGTGTGCCAATCCCCGCGAACCATTCCCCGCCGCGCGCCACAATTTCCGGCACATAAGCCAGCGTTTTGACATTGTTGATGTTGGACGGTTTGCCGAACACCCCCACCTGCGCCGGGAACGGCGGGCGGTAGCGCGGCATTGAACGCTTGCCCTCAATCGCCTCCATCAGCGCCGTCTCCTCCCCGGAGACATAGGAATCGCCGGTGAGGGCCACTTCCACATCAAAGGCAAACCCGCTGCCCAGGATATTCTCGCCCAGCAGCCCCAGCTCGTAAGCCTGGGCAATGGCGGCGCGGGTGCGGTCAATGGGCTGGTTGTGCCCATGCCGGATAAAAATGTACCCCCGGTTGGCGTTGCAGGCGTAACCCGCTATGGTAATGCCCTCAACTACCGTGGCCGGGTCGCTTTCCAGGATGCCCCGGTCGTTGAACGCGCCGGGGTCGCCCTCCTCGCAGTTGCAGAGGATGTACTTGTTCGGGTCGGGGTTGCCGGCCAGAAACCCCCACTTGACGCCCGCGGGAAAGGCGGCGCCCCCGCGCCCCCGCAAGCCGGAAGCCCGCACTTCGCCCAGAGTCGCCTCCGGCGTCATCTCGGTAAGCGCCTTGTTCAGCGCCGCGTAGCCCCCGTTGGCGATGTACTGGTAAAGGTCGGTGGGATCAATGTGGCCCGCGTTCCGCAGGGCAATGCGCTGCTCCCTGGCCCGCATCGGGTGGTCATCCAGATGGGGAATGCCCGCCGGCGCCGCCGCGCGGTCCCCCAGGTAGCCGATGGCGTGTTCCGGCAGCGGAACCCCGCCGCCAATATGCCGCGCCACTACCCGCTCCGCCACTTCCGGGGTAACATTCCGGTAAAACACCCGGGGGCCGCCGGGCGTCTGCACATCCAGCAGCGGCTCGGCGAAACACAGACCCAGCGTGCCCACCTCGGATACGCTGGCCGCCACATTCTGCCGCCGCAGGGCGTCCTTGACGGCGGCCACCACCTCAAAACCGCCGGCCGCCTCGCCGGCCAGCCCGGTGCCGATGCGTACCCACGGGCGGTCGCCGGCGGTAAGCTCCTGCCAGCGCCGCTCGGCTTCGGCGCGGATTTCGGGGTAGCTGGCGGCTTGCTGCGTAGTCACAGGGCAACGGCCTTATTAAGGATGAAGGTGGGGCGGGCGGCAGAGGAGCAGTGGAGTGTGCGGCGTATGGGAGTATGTGGATGGGGGAGTATGCTGCGGGTTCAGTGGACAGGCGCGGCGGCGTCCAGGGCGGCGGCAATGCGGGCCCGGGCGGCGTCGGGCGTAATGCGCCCGGCAAGATGATGGTCAACCGCCATCACCGGGGCGTGAGCGCAGGCGCCCAGGCAGGTATTGTAGCGCAGGGTAGCCTTGCCGTCGGGCGTGTCCCCTTCATCGGACAGCCCCAAAGCGCTCTGGGCGGCGGCAATGACGGCGGTAGCCCCCATTATGTGGCAGGACGGCCCCCAGCAGACTTCAATGCGGTGCGCCGCCGGCGGCTCAAACCGGAAATTGGGGTAAAAGGTAGCCACCGCCCACACGTCGTTGACGGTGGCGTCCATCCGCGCTGCCACCGCGGCCACGGCTTCCCGCGGGATGTAGCCCACGGCGTCCTCCACAGCCAGCAGCGAGGAAAGGACGGTCACGGTGGCCTGGGGCTGGTTGTTGACGGCGTCGCTGATGCGGGCGAGGGTGGCGTCGTCCATTTGGCGCAAGTCCATTGGCGATGACTCTGAAAGCGATAACGATGACACGAAAGGCGGCGCCGGTGATGCGATGATGCATTGACGAGGCTGCCGGCGGCAATTCTAGCACAAGGAACGCCAACGGGCAACGCCGGGGAATGGCGGGCTGCGTTTCGTTTGGCCGCGTTTCCAACCGGGTGGTTTGACATTTACCCGTCATTCCGGCTTACGCCGGAGCGACGCGCTTATGGCTAAACCACCTAATAAAGAAACTCTGCCGGCGTCAGGATACCGGCGGCCGATGCTGCGCCCAGGGCCGCGCCCCCTCAAAGGCTGCCATCGCCCGCAGCGTCCGCCCCTCGCCCCCCGCCGGCCCCACAATGTGCAACCCCACCGGCAGCCCCGCTGCCGAAAAGCCGCACGGCACGCTGGCCGCCGTCTGCCCGCTCATATTGATGGGAAAAGTGAACGGCAAATAGCCCCACCACGGGTCAACCGCCCGCCCGGCAATGCTGGCCGGATGCTCGCCAACCGGAAATGCCGTCACGGCCATGGCCGGCGTCAGCAGCAGGTCGTAATCATTAAAGAAGTCCGCGAACCGCCGCTTGTGCCGGTCAACATACGCCAGCGCGCGGGACAAATCCGCCGCCGTGTACTGCGCCGCCGCCTCAAAAGTGTTCCGCACATAGTGAGTCAGTTCGTCCCGGCGCTGGGGGTAAAATCCCTCGTATGCGGTATAGGACGCCGTGCCGAACACCGTAGCAAAGGCCGGAAACGGATCGCCTTCAATCTCGGGCGCGGCTTCCTCCACAATGGCCCCCATTTCCTGGAAAACCTGCGCCGCCGCCCGCGCCGTCTGCGCCACTTCCGGGTCAACGGCGGCATAGCCCAGATCCTCGCTCCAGGCAATGCGCCACCCGGCCACGCCGCCCGCCAGCCCGGCCGCATAATCGGGCGGCGCCGCGGCGATGGTATTGGGGTCTCGGGCGTCCGGCCCGGCCAGAACCTGCAACAGCAGGGCCGTATCCGCCACAGTGCGCGCCATGGGGCCGGACTGGGAAAAGTGGTTGACCGCCGGCCCGCCGTAGCCCCCATACCGGGGCACGCGCCCCTGCGTCGGCTTGATGCCCGTAACCCCGCAAAAACTGGCGGGTATGCGGATGCTGCCCCCGCCGTCGCTGCCCGTAGCCAGCGCGCACAGCCCGGCGGCCAGCGCCGCCGCCGCGCCCCCGCTGCTGCCCCCGGCCGTGTACCCCGCGTTCCAGGGATTGCGGCAGGGTTCGCTCACCAGATTTTCGGTGGTGCCCGACTGCCCGAACTCCGGCGTATTAGTCTTGCCCAGGATGACTGCCCCGGCGGCGTGCACGCGTTCCACCACAATCGAATCCGTATCCGGCGTCCGGTCGCGGAACAGGGCGGAACCCATCGTCGTCACGACGCCCCTGGTCAGCTCCAAATCCTTGATGGACACCGGGATGCCATGCAGCGGCCCCAGGTCTTCGCCCTGCCGCACAGCGTCATCGGCGGCACGCGCCGCCGCCAGGGCCTGGTCGGGGCAAAGCGCCAGGTAAGCGTTCAGCTGCGGATTCAGCGCCTCAATGCGCCGGTAAAACAGCTCGGTAAGCTCAACGGACGATACTTCCCCGCCGGCAATCATCCGGCGAAGCTCGGTAGCGGGCGCGAAGGCAAGTTCGGAGTCCATCGGAATCGGCTCCTGCGACGGCGTGTCGGTTGGCAAACCCCGGCCGGCGGCGCAAGCGCATCACATCAGAGCGATGGCGAATGACGGGACGGGAAAGCGCCGCGCCGGCAATGACCGCTATTATAATCCCTTCGCCCCGCCGCGTCAGCATATGCCAAAGGCCGTCGGCGCCACCCGTACCCGCGACCCGCCGCCGGCGGTTCCGTTCCGCCGGCGTAGTCGCAAAACCGCAATGCCGGACTGCTGTATATGAATGGCAGCTGTATATGAATGTCGGACTGCCGCCTGTGGCGGATGGCGGCATAGTGTATAGTACCGTCCGTTGCCCGGCTGTCCACGCCCTGCCGTCTCCGGCCCGCCCGTTCCCGGCCCCGCCCGTCCCCGGAACTACGGGCAAACCGGCCAAATTGGCCACCCGGTAAATCGGACTGCCCGGCAGCGGCCCAACTCCGTCCCCCACACGCCGGCAAACCGGCCCGCCCCCGCGCAAGGCTTTCCCCTATGTCCACCGTCGGAATCATCGCCAATCCCGCCGCCAGCAAGGATATTCGCCGGCTGGTCGCCCAGGGCCGCGTGGTGCCGGATTGGGAAAAGGTCAACACCGTCCGGCGCGCCCTCATTGGCCTACAGTCCGCCGGCGTGGAACGCGTCGTGGCAATGCCCGACAGCGGCAACCTGTGCCGCCGCGCCGCCGCCGATTCCGGCGTCCGCCTGCCCGTGGCGCTCCTGCCTATGTCCCCCCTGTACAACGAGGGCGACACTATGCGCGCCGCCGCTATGATGGCCGACCTGGGCGTGGGCTGCCTGATTACCCTGGGCGGCGACGGCACCAACCGGGCCGTGGCCGCCGCCACCAACCGCCTGCCCATCGTCGCCATTTCTACCGGCACCAACAACATCTTCCCCGTGATGATCGAAGGCACCCTCGCCGGCATCGCCGCCGGCCTGGTCGCCTCCCGGCAGCTGGGCCTCCAGTACGCCGCAATTGTCAGCAAGACGCTGCAAATCCGCATCAACGGAGAATACCGCGACCTCGCCCTGGTGGACGTGGCCATTTCCCGGTCGCGCTATGTCGCCACCCGCGCCATCTGGGATCTGGACACCGTTCACGAAGTGTTCCTGACCCGCGCCGAGCCCGCCGGCATCGGCCTGTCCTCCATCGGCGGCCGTCTGCATCCCCTGTCCCTGGCCGATGTCGGGGGGCTGCGCTACCGCCTGGCCTCCGCCGCAACCCCGCCCGGCGCCGATGCAGCGGCGGACACCGCCGCTGCCCCCCCGGAGCCGGAACCCGCCACGCCCGCAACCACCGTGCTGGCTCCGGTGGCGCCGGGCATGATAGCCACCGCCGTCATCGCCCACTGGGAGCTGCTGTCCGAGGGCGCCCCGGTAGCCCTGGAACGCCGCCACTGCACCATCGCCCTGGACGGCGAGCGGTCGTTAACCGTCACGCCGGACGACGCCGTCGAAATCACCCTGGCGCGCAACGGCCCGCCGGTAGTGCAGGTTCCCCGCGCCCTGCATCGGGCGGCGCAGCTGGGCCTCTTCCACCGCGCCGCCCCGTCCCCGCCGCCGCTGCCCGACTTGCCGCCGCCGGTTTCCGATGCGCCCCCATAATAGCCGCCATACGCCGTCCCGAAACCAGGCCCGGCGCCGCCCTTGACGCCGCTGCCCCGTTTCCGGGCTTTCGTTTTGCGCTATACTGGCCCCCATCCTGCCGGCACGGCCTGGCCCCACGCCACGCCGCCCCCGGCAGCGCCGAAACCCGCACCCAACCGGAGGGAACAGACACTATGCTGGACTTGATCATCCGCGGCGGACAGGTCGTCACCCCCTGGGGCGTGGGCGACTGGGATGTCTGCATCCAGGGCGAAAAAATCGTCGCCATCACCGCCCCCAACACTATGACCGACGACGTCGCCCGCGTCATTGACGCCGCCGGCAAGGTCGTCGTCCCCGGCGGCATCGAACCCCACGCCCACATCGACGCCCCCATTATGGGCCCCGGCAACCTCCGCACCGCACCCCCGGAACAGGTCAGCCGCGCCGCCCTCTTCGGCGGCACCACCACCCTGCTGGACTTCGCCATCCACCACCCCGGCAACACCATCGCCGAAGCCATGCAGGAACGCGCCAACTCCTGGCGCGGCAACTCCTATGCCGACTACGCCCACCACCTGATGCTCCTGGGCGAAATCCCCCAGCGCACCCTGGAATCCCTGCACGAACACATCGAGGACGGCTGGGCCAGCGTCAAAATCTTCACCACCAACATCCGACCGCCCGAAATGTCCGGCGAACCCCGCAAGGTCGGTATGGGCCACCTGCACGACCTGATGACAGTCGTCCAGCGCCACGACGCCATGCTCCTCGTCCATTCCGAGGACGACGATATGGTGCAGTATATGTACGAAAAACTGCAACGCGAGGAACGCAACGAGTGGTGGAATATGCCCCTCGTCCACAGCAACGAATCGGAGGACGTATCCTTCCGCCGCGTGCTCCGCGTGGCCGAATGGACGGGTTCGCCCGTCTATTTCGTCCATGTCAGCGCCCGCGAGGGCATCAACGCCATCGGCGAAGCCCGCAACCGGGGCATCCCCGCCTACGGCGAAACCCTGCACAACTACGCCTGCTTCAACGCCAACCACTACAAAGAGGAAAACGGGATGAAGTATCACACCTACCCGTCCCTCAAATCCCCCGAAGACGCCGCCATGCTGTGGCAGGGCATCGCTTGGGGCGGCCTGCACACTATGGCCACCGACGAATACTGCACCAACTGGAACCTCAAAATCGCCGGCAAGACGGTGCGCGACGTAACCGGCGGCCACAACGGCGCCGAAACCCGCGTCGGCATCACCTACAGCGAAGGCGTCTCCAAACGGGGTATGTCCCTGCCGCGCTTCGTGGACATCACCTCCGCCAACTGCGCCCGCCTTATGGGCCTCTACCCCCGCAAGGGCGCCCTGGCCCCCGGCAGCGACGCCGACATCACCCTCATCGACCCGTCCATCAAAAAGCGCCTCACTATGGACGACTTCCACATCAGCGACTACAGCATCTGGGAAGGCTTCGAGATCGAAGGCTGGCCCGTGCTGACCATTATGCGCGGCGCCGTAGCCGTAGAGGACGGCCGCCTGACTGCCCCCGCCGGCGGCGGCCAATGGCTGCCCCGCAAGTTGGACCGCGAAGTAACCCGCCGCCCCATCGGATAGCGGCGTCATCCCCGGCAACACCGCCCCCGGCCGCACCGCCAGCCGGAGCAGTGGGCAAATGACCATTCGCCCACTGCCATCCGGCGGTGCCCGCAACCCTAACCCGTACCTGCCCTGTACCCCACCGGCAAAGGCTGATTATGGCTGACCATCGTCTCCTGATCCTGTTCGCCCATCCTGATGACGAAGCGTTCCCCGTTGGCGGCGCAATCGCCATGCACACGGCGCGCGGCGTCGCCGCCCGTCTGCTCACCGCCACCTCCGGCGAACTGGGCGAAATACGCCAGCCCGGCTCGGCAACGCGGGAAACCATCGGCGCCGTGCGCCGCGCCGAGCTGGCCCGGGCCGTCGCCGAACTGGGCATCGCCTCCCACGAAGTGCTGTCTTACCGCGACTCCGGCATGGCCGGCTGGGACGATAACCACCATCCCCGCGCCTTCGTCCAGGCCGACGAACACGAAGTGGTAGCCCGCCTGGTGTTTGAAATACGCCGGTTCCGTCCCCAGGTGATTCTAACCTTCGGAATGGACGGACTCTACGGCCATCCCGACCACATCGCCATCTGCCAGCATTCCACCAAAGCCTTCCACCTGGCGGCGGACGAGGCCGCCTTCCCTCATCACCGCGCCATTGGCATACTGCCCCACCAAACCGACCGGCTGTTTTACAGTGTGCGTCCCCGCGGCTTCCGGGTGCGGATGGCCGAAATCCTCCAGGCCGCCGGCGTGGACTTTCCTATGCCGCCGCCCGACCGCGCCCACGACGGCGCCGACCCGGCCACCATCCACCTGACCCTGGACGTATCCGCCGGCCTGGACGCCAAAATGGCCTGCATCAAGCGCCACTTCACCCAGCTGCAACCCGACTGGCCCTACGACCGGACGCCCCGCGCCGTGACCGCCGCTGCCATCGGGGTGGAGCACTTCATCCGCGCCCACCCGCCCGTCGCCGCCGGCGAAACCGTCCCGGACGACTTCTTCGCCGGCCTGTAACCCCGCAACCCTGCCCGGCCGCCGCTGCCCCGCCGGCCCCCTGTACATCATAGCCGCCCCTGGCCGCCGTCCTTTTTTAGCGCGCCGGTACGCCGCCGCAAGCATCATCCCTGCGGCGGCGCGCCCCATAACAGGCTGCATTGATTGCCGGTGGCGTCTTACAGCAACGGCGCCTGCCCGTTGGTCGGCGCCCCGGGCGCATCATCGTCATCGTCATCATCACCCACGGCCCCGGCCCCGCCGCCGTCATCATCAGCCGCCCCGGCCGCAGCGCTGCCGTTGTCGTACCGGCTGTCCGCCTCGGCGGCCACCGCCTCCGCCTGCTCCAGCACCGAATCCACGCTGGGAGTAGCGTTGCCGCCGCCGCCGCTGCCGTTAACCCGCGTGGGATCGCTCTGGCTGTAATCGTTGGCCTGGAAGCAGTAAATGGAAACCACGCTGTCGTCGCTGCTCCGTTCCCGCCAGATGATGACCCCTTTCGTCTGCCGGGTATTCACCACCTTGACCTCGGCCAGGTTGATCCGCACCACCTGCCCCCGTCCGGAGATAATAAACACCTCGTGCCCATCCTCGCCGTTCATCTCGGCGGTGGCCACGATTTTCGCGTCCACCACGGGCCCGGTGGGCTTGTCCCCCTGGTCCACCGCAAAGGTTTTGACGCCAATCCCGCCCCGCCCCCGCTGCGTGTAAATAGCCTCCCCCTTGCTGTTATGCAGCGGCGTGGCCTTGCCGTAGCCCTTGTCGCTCACCACCAGCAGAAACTCATCCTGCGGATTGTTCACCACATCCATCGCCACTACCCGGTCGTTGCCCCGAAACTTCATCCCGATGACCCCGGTTGCGTTCCGGTTGCGTTCCGGGATGCTTTCCACCGCGCAGAGCAGCGCCTGCCCCTGTTCCGTAACCAGCATCACCGCGGCGTTTTCGTGCGCCGGGCGCACCGCCACCAGCTCGTCGCCCTCCTGTATCTTCATCGCCAGCAGGCCCGATTGACGCAGGTTCTGCAACTGCCCCGGACGCAGGGCGTTCAACCGCCCCTTGCGCGTGGCGAAAATGTACAGATTGTTGTAATCCCCCCGGCGCACCGGCAGCATCGTCTGCACCTGCTCCCCCGGTTGCAGCTTTACCAGATTGACCAGCAGCGTGCCCCGCGCCGTGCGCCCGGCGTCGCTGGGCGTCTCGTACACATTCAGCGGATACACCCGCCCCCGGTTGGTGAAAAACAGCAGCTGCCCATGCGTGTCCGTGACGGCAATCTGCATCACCGCGTCATCGTCCCGGTTGCTGGTGCCGCGCACCCCCTTGCCGCCCCGCCGCTGCGTGCGGTAGGTATTAATCGGAACCCGCTTGATGTAGCCCCGCTGGCTCAGGGTCACGACCACATCCTCCTGGACGATGAACTGCTCAATGGACTGCTCCTGCACTTCGTCCGCTTCAATCCGGGTGCGGCGGGCGTTGCTGTGCTTCCGCTTGGCCTCCCGCGTCTCCCGCTTGATCTCCGCGCGGATTTTCTGCGGGTTCTGTAGCAGATCCTCCAGCCGGGAGATGGTTTGCAGCAGCTCGTTATACTCCTGATCCAGCTTCTGCCGTTCCAGCGCCGCCAGGCGGCGCAGCTGCATATCCAGGATGGCCTGCGCCTGCACTTCGGTCAGGTCAAACTGCTGCGTCAGGTTGTTGCGGGCG
This sequence comes from Dehalococcoidia bacterium, assembly GCA_965203195.1. GTDB lineage: Bacteria > Chloroflexota > Dehalococcoidia > Lucifugimonadales > UBA3495 > Bin87. The sequence goes on from OZ241860.1 coordinate 1,049,500, forward strand.
GTCTCCACATCCTGGCTGCCGCGAATGGTCTCAATAATGGCGTCAATCGCGTCCAGGGCCTTGAGCAGCCCCTCCACTATGTGCGCCCGGTCCCGCGCCCGCCCCAGCTGGTACTCCGTCCGCCGCCGGATGACCTCCTCCCGGTGGGCGATGAAGTGGCTGATCAGATCCTTCAGCGGCAGCTCCTGCGGCTGCCCGTTCACCAGCGCCAGCATTATGGCGTTGAAAGTGGAACGCAGCGCCGTGCGCTTGTACAGGTTATTGAGAATCACCGTGGCCTGGGCATTCCGGTTCAGCTCAATGACCACCCGGATCCCCCGCCGGTCCGACTCGTCCCGGATTTCCGTAATGCCCACCAGCGTTTTGTCCCGCACCAGCGCCGCGATTTTTTCCACCAGCGTGGCCTTGTTCACCTGGTAAGGCAGTTCGCTGATGACAATGCGCTGCCGGTTCTGCCGCGTTTCCTCAATCTCCGTCACCGCCTCCATAATCACCCGACCCCGCCCGGTGGCGTACATATCGCGAATGCCGGAAACCCCCCGGATGCGCGCCGCCGTCGGAAAATCCGGGCCGGGAACCAGCGCCATCAGGTCATCCACATTGCAGTTGGGCCGGTCGATCACATGACAGACGGCGTCGCAAATCTCCCCCAGATTGTGGGGCGGCATATTCGTAGCCATCCCCACCGCAATGCCCGCCGAACCGTTCACCAGCAGGTTCGGCATCCGCGAAGGCAGCACCTGCGGCTCTTTCAGCGAGTCGTCAAAATTGTCGGTGAAATCAACCGTCTGCTGGTCAATGTCCGCCAGCATCTCATCGGCAATGCCCGCCAGCCGCGCCTCCGTGTAGCGCATCGCCGCCGGCGGGTCGCCGTCAATGCTCCCGAAATTGCCCTGCCCGTCAATCAGCGGCGCGCGCATGGAAAACAGCTGCGCCATACGCACCAGGGCATCGTACACCGACCCGTCCCCGTGCGGGTGAAACTTCCCCAGCACCTCCCCCACAATCCGCGCGCTCTTGCGGTACTGGCTGCCGGGACGGATGCCCATATCATGCATCGCGTACAGAATGCGCCGCTGCACGGGCTTGAGGCCATCGCGCACATCCGGCAGGGCCCGGGCCACAATCACCGACATCGCATAGGAGAGATACGACTCGCGCATCTCGTCCTCAATGGGCCGGATGGTGTAGTCGCCTCCGGTCTGCGGCGGCGGGGGTGGCGGCGGCGGTGCGGTAGTCATGAGCGGTTCTCCTGGCCGCGGGCCCGTTGCAACGGGCGCGCTGGCATAAACTGGGCAGACCGAAAAGGCAGCGGAGGCAGCGTGAGTTGGCGTGGCGTTATCGTGGCGTTCAGCGGGATGGTCAGCGCTAACGGGTTAGGAAAACCCGCCATCTGGCCGGAGGACATTGGCGGCGCGTTCCACCTTGCCGGCGGGCGATTTCGCCGGGCCGGACATCGGGGTTAGGAAAACCCGCCGTCCGGCCGCAGGGCAGCGGCGGCGCGCTCCACCAGCCCCAGAAAAAGACTGTTGAAAGCGGCGGGAACCTCATCCCGCCGTTCCGGCAGAAACTGCACCCCGATCACCCACCCGTGTTCCTTGCTTTCCAGCCCTTCAATCACGCCGTCATCCAGCTGGTAAGCGACCGACATCAGCCGGGGCGCCCGCTGCGCTTCCCGCAGCCCCAGCCGGTGGCGGCTGTTCACCCGGTACATCCCGGCCCCCCCGATGATGGCGGCGACTTTGGAACCGGGCGAAAGGTAAATCTGATGCCGTCCCTCGTGGTTATGATTCCTCGCCGCAACCGCCGCCGCCGGCTGCCCGCCAAACGCGGCGTTAAGCAGATGCATCCCCCGCCCGGTAAGCAGCGCCGGCAGATCAGCAGCCAGCGCCGCCGCCAGCAAAGGCCCGTAGCGGACGCCGGCATCAGCGCCGGCATCAGCGTCGCCTTCGGCAGCGCCGCCGCCAATGCCGTCAAAGGCGGCATCCGGCACCAGCAACCCCCCGGCCCCGGCCAGCGCCTCCCCCGGAGGCCCCCCCGCGCCGACTATGCGAACCCGCCCGCCGGCATCCTCAACTGCGCTGACGGCCTTGGCCGCATAATCGGCGCAGCGCCCATCAGAACTGGTGGCGGCAATGGCGATAACAGGCAAAACGATCCGGCCGAGGCGACAAAATTTCTATAAGAATTATACCAAAAATCTATGACTAACGCACGGCATAGACGCGCCGGTTTGCCCGACTCCTGCGCGGCTGCCGGACAACGGCCCGATGCCTGTCGCATCACCCTGCAACTTTCCCCGCGCCCCCATCCCCCAAAACCATCCGCGCCACCTCCCGCCCCATCCGCACCGAATAATTCGTCCCCCGGTCCTCCGGGTATATCTGCGTCGTATTCGCCAGATACAGCCCCCGAAACGGCGTCCGGTGGTCTGGAATCCGCGCCCCGTAGTTAACCCCGATTATCGGCTGCGCTCCATCCACCCGGTGGTGAAAGTACTCCACAATCCACTCCCGGGAAAAATCCGGGTTCAGCCGCCGCAAATGCGGCACGAACTCCTCCAGCAGCTCCTCCGCGTCCTTCCGATAAAGCTCGCTGTCCCGGTCGGGGTAATTCGTCAGATAGACGATGTGCCGCCCGCCATACATACTGCGGTCAATCATATTGGTATGCTCAATGACACCCACAAAAGGCAGCGAACGGTCCGCCACATTCAGCCAGTACTTGGCCGTGAGCGGTCGATCCAGCGTCAGAATCATCAGCACGGCGGATAGGTACTGCGCCGACTCCAGCAGCGCCCGGTAGTCCTCCGGCAGCTCCGGCGCCAGCCGCGTAAAGATGTAGGACGGCGTGGTGGCAATAACCGCGTCATACTCAAAATCCCGCGCCTCCTCCCCCGCCAGCGCCGCCGTAAAACCAACCGCCGCGCCCCCGGCGATATTAATGCGCCGCGCCTGCGCCCCCGTATGCACCCGCCCCCCTTGCGCCTCAATCCGTTCCCCGCAGACATCAAACACCCTCCCGAAACTGCACATCGGGTACCCCAGCCGTTCCCTCTGCATCCCCTTCCGCGACGCCACCCGCAGGTAAATCTTCCCCCACAGCCAGGCCATGCTCACCCGGTCGTAATAATCCCCGAACTTCCCCCGCAGCATCGGTTCCCAAATCACCCGGTACGCCGCCTCCCCCATATTCCGCCGCGTCCATTCCGCCGCCGTAACCCCCTCAAACTTGCGCCAGTCCCGGGTCTTCTGCAAGATAAAAGTCCACACCCCCAGCCGGATGCGCTGCGCCAGCGACAGCGGCGCAAAACGCAGCAAATCCAGCGGCGTCGCAAAATCCCAAATGCGGCCATCGTAAAACAGCCCCACCTTCGACTCCAGCCACTGCAACTCCGCCCCCAGCCCCAGCTCCTCAATCAGCGCCACCATATCCGTATCGCTGACGAACAGATGATGATACCCCCGTTCCAGCGCCCCGCCGCCCACCTCGAAGGTCGACGCCTGCCCGCCCAGAAACGGCGCCGCCTCAAACACCTCCGCAAAATGCCCCCGCTTGGTCAGCTCGTAGGCGGCGGCCAGGCCCGCCGCCCCGCCGCCAATGATGCCCACGCGCATTCGCCTACTCATCCGGTGCCGCCCGGTTGCGGAGCATCGGACGCGGCTCCGGCAGATAGGATTCCGGCGCCCGCGCTTCCGGTGCACGGGATTCCGGCGCACCCGATTCCGGCCCGAGGGATTCCGGCAAAGATGATTCCGGCAGGGCCGTCAGCCCCCGCAGCGACACATTGTGCCACAGCAGCAGCGCCAGCCCCACTATGTTGACCGGCAGCCACAACGCCAGCAGGTGCACCGCAATCGGGTACGCCGTAGCCACCGCCCGCTGCTCGGCGTCCGCAAACCCCATCCCAATCAGCGTCAGCGTGGCCACCGCCTCAAAGGAACCGATGCCCCCCACCGTCCCCGGTATCGCCGTAATCAGGTTGGATGTCACCATCACCAGCAGGGCCGCCGCCGCCAGCAGCCCGAAAGACGGAAAATGCGCGTCCAGGTTGAACGAGTAGGCCATAATCAGATACACGCCCCCCTCGGCCAGCCACACCGGCAGCGATAGCAGAAACAGCGCTGCGTGTTTGCGCGGCGAGTTCAGCGTGCTCAGCCCCTCCACAAATCCCTGCAACGCCGCTGCCGCCATGGGATGAAACCGCGCCGGCAGCAGCCGCGTCAGCGCCAGCAGCGCCTCGCCCGCCCGCCGGTTGACCGCCAGCGCCGTCAGCGCCGCCAGCCCCAGCGCAAAACTGCCCACCACCCCCGCCGTCAGCAGAATGACGCTGGTGCGATAGGTCAGATTCGCCTCGCTGAACAGCCCCGCCGCCAGCAGTATCGGCGCCGTCACGACGCCGATCGCCAGCAGGGTCAGCCCGTCATACAGCCGTTCCACGCTCAAGGTGGCGATGGACGCCGGCGCGCTCACCCCCTTCTCCCGCTGCGCCAGGTACAACGCCCGCACCAGCTCCCCCAGGCGGAAAGGCAGCACATTGTTCGCCAGATAGCCGATGCTGATCACCGCGAACAGCCGCCCCGTCCCCACCGGCGCCACCGGCGCCAGCAGATAGCGCCAGCGCCTGGCCCGGCACCATTGCCCCGCGAAATACAGGCCCACCGCCGGCGCCAGGTACAGGTAGTTGGCCGAGCTCAGCGCCTGCCACAGCTCCGCCCGGTCCACGGTGACTACCAGCAACGCCAGCAGGACGGCGCTGACGACAATGCCCGCCCAGAAACGCCAGTTGCGGAGAAAGTGGGTCATATCTGCGGTGCGGTTCCAATTGCCTGCGGGCCACGCAGCGCGCAACATACGGGTTGCGTACCCCGCGGGTTGCGTAGCCTGCGGATCAATCTTCCTGTGAGCTATGCCTGACCAACGCCGGCCCGTTGCGCCGGCGTCAACAACCGCCCATTATACCACCATACCCGGCGCAGTGGGCGGCGGCGGTTCCCGGTTTTGCCCAATTGCCCCGATTCCGCCACCCCCGATACCGCATCCCCGACGCCGCACCCCGGCGCCGGCGGCAGCCCGCCCATCCGCAACATCCGGCTTCCCCCATCCTTCAGCGCCAGTTCCGCAGCAGGATCCCAAAATCCCCCAAAATTGGCTGTCCGTCAGTGACACCCTGCCCCTTGCGCCCCGAACATCCGACCATTATGCTGGCAAGTGGGTAAAGCAGCCCGGCCGCCGGCAAAGCTTTCTAGCGCGCTACACCGGACAGCCACCGCCACAACACCCGGCGTACGACGGGCAGCGCGGCGGCAAAAGGCTCGCTTTTGTGTGAACCCAACCGGACATCCTGTCCACCGACCGACGGCTCAACTAACCGCGTCACGCTATCGAAGGGCTGCGTGGGCGCCGCCGGCCAGCGGCGTCCACCGGCCTGCCAACCGCTTCACACCAACACCGGGGGAAAGTTTCGGGCTGGCCGGCCCGCCAGGAACACGGCCTAACCCTTTGTCGGAATTCACTATGCAGCTGGTCCTGCTTCGTCGCCGTATGACTTGTACGGCCCGTGTAGTTCTGTGCCAGCCAGCGGGTGTCACCACCGCCCCGTGCCGGATTGACCCAACCGGCTTGCCGGAGCAGGCCCTGAACCTGCTTTTGCTTGTCGCCGGTCCCGTCCGGGACACGGAAAACTATGACGAAATCCCCAAGCGTTACGCTCTCAGGCCGTAGCGCCGACAACCTGGAATCCGGCCGCCCGGACAACCCCCGGTGTCCCTCATCAACCATCCGTCAACCGACCGTCAATCATCAACTGCCTACCGCTTACTGCTTACCGCCTACCGCCAATCGCCTGGCCCGCCGGAAAGGAGCCGCCTTCCAATGCCAACCGCCCTGTCGCCGCCCGCCCACCGCCGCCCGCCGCGATGTCCCCGCCCCCCGGAACCGCCCCCCGGAACCGCCCGCGTAGCCGGAACCCGCCCCGGGCGTGTCGTCAATTTGTGATCCACCATCGCCCGGCGTCCGCTGTCGCCATTATACGGCGTCTGCTGTCGCCATTCCGGCGCCAGCCCGAATCCGGGTTGCGGTAGCTGCGGCAATTAATCCGCCCCCGGCGCTGCCCGGCTTCCCGCTTGCGCCGGCCCGACGGCGTATCCGCCCGGCGCCCCTGGCCGGCGTCCCGCCTCCAGCCAGCCCCCGGCGCGTATGCCATAATGCCGGCTTGCCAGCCGGCGCCATCCTTAATTACAATTGGCCCGACCGGGAGGAGGAACCGGCCGGGCCAGGCGCCCGGAAGGGGGCGGGGACGGGGCGTTGCCGGCCGCTACGGCAGCGCCCCGACTTTCTGCAACAAAGCCTGCGTGCCGGCCAAATCCGCCAAATCCGCCAGCGTTATCTCCGGCTGCCGGATCTCGTCCAGCGGCGTAAGCAGAACCGACGGCCGCACCCCCGCTACCATCGGGTACTCAAAGGTGTTGCCCGCAAAGTACTGCTGCCCCACTTTGCTCAGCAGAAAGCGGATGAAAGCCTCCGCATTTTCCGCATTCTCGGCGGATTTCAGAATCCCCGCGCCGGATACCAGCACAATAGCCCCCGGCCCGGCGCCCCGCAGATGCGCGTTGCGGGCCGCAAAATCCTCGCCTTCCTCCGCGATAAACCGATACAGATAGTAGTGGTTCACCAGCCCCACATCAATCTCGCCCGCCGCCGCCGCCGCCACCTGCGGCGTGTTCTTGGGATAAACCTGCACATCATTGTCCAGCATCGCCCGCAGCCATTCCTCCGTGCGTTCCTCCCCCCAGCCCACCCGCAGGGCGGTAACCATCGCCTGGAAAGACCCGTTGGTCGGCGCCCACCCCACGCGCCCTTCCCAGCTCGGCTCCGTAAAGCCCCACAGGTCATCAGGCAGGTCGGCCTCCGTAATCTCGTCGGTGCCATAAACCACCACCCGGGCACGCCCGGTAATGCCTACCCAGCGACCGCCCTCCGACCGCGCCCACTCCGGCGTCATTCCAATGATGTCGGACGGCAGCCGGGTCATCATCTCCGCAACCGCCGCCAGCCCGCCGGGATCCTGGGCGTAAAACACATCGGCGGGCGAGTTGCCGCCCTCCTCCAGCAGCGTAGCCGCCAGCGCTCCGGTGCCGGCGTACTTCACCTGCACATCAATGCCCGTGGCCCCTTTGAACTGCTGGATAATGGGGTCAACCAGCGATTCGCTGCGCCCGGAATAGATGACCAGCTCGCCGGGATCATCGCCCGCCGCCGGCTGGGTAACCACGCGCGTAACCTCAACTTCCCGCGTAACTTCAGGGCCGGGCTGGGTAACCACGCGGGTGACCTCCACCTCAGGCCCGGGCTGGTTGACCACACGGGTGACTTCAACCTCCCGCGTAACCTCCACCTCGGGGCCGGGCTGGGTAACCACGCGCGTAACCTCCACCGGCGCCGCCGGCGCCCCGCCGCAGGCCGCCAGCAGCAGCGGCAGCGTCCCCACCACCACAATCGCCAGCATCAGCCGGATCCCGGGAAAAAGTCCTTGCCGCCGTTCCGTCATTTTCCGATACCTCCTGGCCCGGCGCGCCCGCCGGTTCCGGTTTGATTTGCGGCCCCATCCGCCCGGCTTGCGTCAGCCGATAGCCGGGTCATTCGCCGCTGTTGGCATAGAATATAAAGGCATACTAATTCCTTTGTCAAGTGCGTACATAGCCGCAATTTAATATCGGTTCACCACGCCGGTTTGCCCGTACTGCGCCGCCGGCCCCAGCCCACCGCACCCCCGCCCTCGCCCGGCCCCGCCGGCAGCCCCAATAGCGCGCCGCAACACGCCGCAACACGCCGCCATCTCCGTCCGGCTCCACCCGCGCCCGCCGCAATACGACGGCATCCTTGGCCGCAAACCGACCCATAGCGCTGTCCCTCTTGCCGCCAACGCCCGCCCGCGCCACTGCCGCCGCAAGTCCGCCGGCCCCCGCCGGCATCCTTGTCACAATCCCCGGATTCCCCTTGCGCCATAACCGGGGCAAGCCGCCACCGGGCCGGAAACGCTGCCGGAACCCGAATCCGAAGCCGCGCCGGCGTGTTGACAATGCCGCCGGCAATAGATAGACTGCCGTCAGCTTTCAATAGGCATTTAGCGCCAACGCTAATGCGGGCTGAAAATGCGGTATGTCCCATCTGAAAACCCGGCGCAGGATGCCGGTACCTCTCCGGTATCGGATGACTGCGCCCTCCTCCTGTCCGGCCTGTCCAAATCCTTCGGCGCTGTGACCGCCGTAGCCGGCGTCAGCCTGGAACTGCGGCGCGGCGAAATCCTGTGCCTCCTCGGCCCCAGCGGCTGCGGCAAAACCACCACCCTGCGTCTCATCGCCGGCTTTGACACTCCCGACGCCGGCCGCATCCGCATCGGCGGGTGCCCCGTCTATGGCGACGGCCTCAACCAAAGCCCCGAAAAGCGCCGCGTGGGTATGGTGTTCCAGGACGGCGCCCTGTTCCCCCACCTGACGGTGGCGAAAAATGTCGCCTTCGGCCTGCCCAAAGCCTCCGGCCCCAGAATCTCCGGGCGCAAAGGCCCCGGCCGCAGAAACTCCGGACGCAAGGCAGCCGTGGCCGACGCCCTTCAAATGGTAGGGCTGGCGGGATACGATAACCGCTACCCCCACCAGCTCTCCGGCGGCCAGCAGCAGCGCGTCGCCCTGGCCCGCGCCCTGGCCCCGGAACCGGAACTCATCCTGATGGACGAACCCTTCTCCAGCCTTGACCCCGGCCTGCGCGCCCAGCTGCGCTCCGAAGTGCGCCACATCCTGCGCGCCCGCCGCGCCACCGTAGTCTGCGTCACCCACGACCAAGAGGAAGCCATGCACCTGGGCGACCGCGTCCTGGTCATGCAAGATGGCCGCATCGAGCAGATCGGCCCCCCCGAGACCCTGTTCCACAGCCCCCAAACGCGCTTCGCCGCCCAATTTTTCGGCTCCGCCGACTTCCTGCCCGCCTGGCCGAATGGCCCCTACCTCGCCAGCGAAATCGGCCAAATACCTTGGCCGGACTCCGCCCCCTCGCCCTGGCCGCAGCGCCTGGATCTGCAAGTTATGGCGCGCCCCGACTGCCTGGACATCGCCCCGGACGACAACGGCGGCGGGGTCATCGTACAGCGGGATTTCCTGGGCGCCTTCTACCTCTACACGGTGGAACTCGCCTCGGGCCGCCGCGTGCGGGCCCTGAAATCCCATGTGGAACGACTGGAACCGGGAACGCGGGTCAGGGTCTATGTACAGCCCGGCCATACCCTGCTGCCGTTCAGCCACGGCCAGGCCATCGCCAACGGGCCGGCGCCTTTCGCCGAACTAACCGATTCGCCGCATTGAGACCGGTCTCCGCAACGCCCTCCCCGGAGCGATTTAGGGTATAATCAAACCCGCCCATCCTCCAGCCTTGCCTCCGGGGAGACGCCGTGCCACGCCCACGCAAATCCGCCGCCGAAACCGCCAGGCCCGCCCCGGCCCCCGAAGCCGGCGAGCGCCTGTCGCCCGTCACCGAAAACTACCTGCTGTCCCTCTACAAAATGTGGGAGGACGCCGAAATCCCCACGCTGACGCAGCTGACCGAAACCCTGCGCCAGCTCCCCCCCACCGAAGGCCTGGGCACCTCCGTCCCGTCCGTAGCGGGAATGCTGCGCCGGATGCAGAAACAGGGCCTGGTGGACATCGGCGCCGACAAGCGCATCCGGCTGACCGGACGGGGCCAGAAAGAAGGCGAAAACATCGCCCGGCGCCACCGCCTGGCCGAGTGGCTGGTAGTCCGCCTGCTCGGTATGGAACTCCACGAGGCCCACATCGAGGCGCACCAGCTGGAACACGGAATGTCGGAAACCCTGGAAGCCAGGCTGATGGAACGCCTGGGCAACCCCACCCGTTCCCCCTTCGGCTGGCCCATACCCGGCAGCGGAACCGCGCCGTCCCCCACCCCCGGCGCCCTTGCCCTGGACAACGCCGCCAGCGGCGAAACCTACATCGTGGACCGGGTGCCGGAGGAGGATGCGGAGCTGCTCAAGTTCCTCAGCGGCGCGGCGCTGGTGCCGGAACGCCGCATAACGATGCTGGAAGCCATGCCCTACCTGGGGGTAATGCAGGTACAAACCGAAGTGGAACGCATATCCATCGGCTACAATGTGGCGCGGCAGATTATGGTGCGCCCCGCCGCCGGGGACAGGGACGAGAGTTAGAGACGGGGGTTAGCCATCGGCGCCCAAAGCCCGCCGTACTTCGGCCCACCCCTGCGCCATCCCCCGCTCCGGGAACGGCGCCGCCTCCCCTTCCGGCCAAACTTTGACGGCCACCAGAACCGGGCCGGGACGCCGCATAACATCCTCCAGCCCGATCAGCAGTTCCTCCAGGTTATCGTAACGGCAGGTGTGGGCGTAGCCCGCGTTGCGCGCAATGCCCTCAAAATCAATCCGCTCCAGGCCGCGTATGGGAACGCCATCGGTTGACGCGTGTCCGGCGTCCTCCAGGATGAAATGAACCAGGTTGGCGGGAGCGGCCTCGCCAATGGTAGCCAGGCTGGCCAGGTCAGTCCGCAGAGTAGCGTCGCAGTCCAGCACCAGAATGCGGCGCCCGGGCTGGGCAATGGACAACCCCAGGCCCACCGCCGGCGCCCGGTCCATACAATCGGTCAGATCAATGTCCAGATCCCGCCGCTCCGATACCTGGTGCCAGTCGCGCAGGGCCGCGGAAGTGGACACCACCAGCGCATCCTGGCGGTGGTAGCTGATGGCGCGGACGGCGGCGCGGGACGGAATCATTCGTCATCACCCGGCGGCCGGCGGTCGGACTCCCGGCGAATTTCCTCCCGCCGCCCGGACACCATCAGGTAAAGCCCCGCCGGTATCAGCAGGCCGCCCGGCACGGCTTTGAGGGCGTTGCTCTCCACCAAGCCCAGCCAGAGCAGGTAAAAACCGGCCAGCACAATAGCCGATGCCAGCAGGCGCCCCAAAAAGTTGGCAAAAGGCAGTTTGGGCATAGCTGTGGGCCGGATGCTTACTTCAATCTGAGTTCGCTGTGCGAACCCAGTCGTACCAGTTCGAGCGCGTCATCGCCAACTTTGCGGTAGAGCAACACCATATCGCCGTGTAGATGGCAATTGCGGTAGCCCTTCCAATCCCCGAGCATAGGATTATCTTTGAACCGCTCAGGAATGAACGCATCATCCCGCAACAGTTCAATTATAGCTGCCAAGTCAACGTTGAGCGTGTTGCGATAAACGCCTCTTTCCTCACGCCGGCGGTCACGCTTAAATGACCTGGTAGCCCTAATCGTCCTCATCAAGCCAGTCCATAAGCTCCGCCACGCTCTCAAAAGAGCGCAAATCCCCCTGCTCAGCCTCTGCCATAGCAGCCAGCGTCGTTTCGCCGGGGATGATGGGACAGTGCGGACAATCTACCGGGAAAGGCAGGCTCTTTTCGGTAGCGATGTGATGCATCATCATGGCCACCGCCTCCGGCAGGGTAATGCCAATGCCCCGCAGCACGGCTTCCGTTTCGTCGTGAACGGCTTCGTCAACCTCCGCCCGAATAGTAGTGATAACCATAGTTCCTCATCTCCCGATTCAGCGACAATCCGACAGGGCCGCGCCACCATAAGTGGGCGAAGGCCGTCCGTCTATGGTATGGGCAGGCAGCCCCCTCGCCCATACCACATTATCACGGAGACCGGGACACGCGGCTAGTCCTGGGCGGCCAGAGCCTCGGTAACTTCCTTGTACGCCTGCTGCGGGGTGCGGGAAGCCCGCACGCGGAACTGCACCGGCGTGTTCTCAATCTCCGGCTCCACCGCGAGATGCACGAAAACGGGCCCTTCCGCAGCCAGCGCTTCGTCAATACCCGTCGTGAAGTCCTCCAGGTTGTCGTAGGAAAAAACGGCGGCGTACCCCGCGCCCCGCGCGATTTCCTCCCAGTTAGTGACGCCATCGGAGCCGGGAATGGGCTGGCCGCCGGTCACGGCATAGACGCCGTTGTTAAAGAGGAAATGGTAGAAGTTCTTGGGCTGCTTGGTGGAAGCGGTGACCAGCGCCCCCAGGTTCATCAGCAGGCTGCCGTCCCCGTCCAGCACGAACACCTTGCGCTCGGGGCGCGCCAGCGCCACCCCCAGGCCCACATTGCTGGCCTTCCCCATCGCCCCGGAAATGGGCAGGTCAAGGGGCTGGTTGCTGGTTACGCTGGGCAGCCCGAAACGGACATTGCCCGCGTTCATCGTGGGGATGATGACGGCATCCTCCCGCTTGCTGTCAATGATGCGGACGGCATCGGTATTGTTAATCATCGGGTTATTCTCCTGAATGGTGACCGGAACGGAAAGGGCCGGGGGGCGCCGGCCTTATGACGACGCCTGCTGGTCCGCGTCCGCCTAAGAGCCGAACTCGGTGCCGATGAGAACGGCGACGGGCCGGTTGAGACGCTGCGATTCCTCGTAGGCGATGCTGATGCGGTCGGCGTCGTCATCCGTTTCCACCAGGTAGTAGTTGATGCCCCAGGCGTGCAGGATGTGCTCAATAAAACGCCCGGCCGAGTCCGGCGTCGGCCCGCGCCGGGTCCAGCCCCGATAGCCCACCAGCAGCACCAGCGGCTGATTCAGGTCCAGGCACAGACCGCGAATGGAGTCGCCGGCCTCAAAAACGCCGGTATTCTGGATGAGCACGACGGGATTGGCCCCGCCCACCCACAACCCGGCGGCGACCGCCATCGTCTCCCCCTCGCGGCACACCGGAACCAGATCCAACGACGGCTCCTCCATCATCATATGGTAGAGGAAATTGGTCTCACTGTCCGGAAGCCAGACGACATGAGAGATGCTGTTCTTTTTGAGTTCGTTCACCAGGGCGGCGGGATGCAGAATCGATTCGGGGATGGCCGTGGTCATTGGGCGACTCCTTGGGTGGCGATGCGCCGGGGGAATGTCGGGCCGGCGCGGCACTGCGTGGCGCAACAATTTGGGCGGCATTATAGTGTGCGCCCAACCGGGGCGTCAACGGGTAGCGGCGGCGCCGCGCCGGGCTGCCGCATAATGGACTTTTTCTCCGGCCGTCTTGCCGATATGCCGGATTCCAGTAGCCGCAATGCCGCCGCCTTCGTAGCCGAATTACGAATCCGGTCGTGGCTGTCCGCTGAAACCGGGCCCATATCAAGCGCATCTCTCCATATGCGATAGCCTTGACCGCCGGCCGGCCCGCCCCCGTCGCCGCCCGATTTCCTGTATCCTTAATGCAATCTATCCAATCTGCCCCACCCGGCGCCGCCTTGCCCCGCCAACCCCCGCCGCCGGAACTCCCGTCCCAGGAACTGCCCCTATGACCAGCCCTCATTCCGTTCCCGCCGCTTCCTCTGATGCCGCCGCTAACGATGCTGCCGCCGCCGCCGATGCCGGCGAGCGCGATGCCGCCCCTCCCGATGCCACCACCCCGCCCGACCTGTCGGCCCGCCTCAACCGCCACCGTAGCCAGGCCCAACGCCTGCTGGAATCGGCCCAAACCGCAATGCGCCGCGGCCGCTGGAACCAGGCCGAGGAACTCCTCTGGGGCAGCCTTACCACCGCCGCCCGGGGCCTGGCCCTGCTCCATCGCGCCCCCGCCGACACCGACGACCAGCTGCGCGCCTTCCTCAACCAATTCGGCGACCGCCAGCGCGACCGCTACATCCGCGACGCCTACGACCACCTCGCCGCCCTCTCCGACATCGCCCAGCGCGTCCGCGACCGCGCCCTCCGCGTGGACCACCTCTACATCACTATGGACGACCTCGCCCAGGCCATTGAGCGCATCATCGCCGCCATCCCCGAAAATCACGACCACGACCACGCCTAACCACGCCTTACCACCACGCCGCCACTGCGTCCCCGCCACCCGGTAGCCGCCTTTCGGCCCCTGTGAAACGCTATGACTACTGCCATTGCCCCGTCCGTTCCTTCGTTCCCCCTGCCTTTGCTCAATAACCCCGCGCCGGACGCCCCTGACGCCCCCGCCGCGCCAACCGCCGCCGACGGCGTCAGCGGCGGCGCCGTCGCCATTGAAACCCACGGCTGCAAGCTCAATCAGGCCGACAGCGCCGTCCTGGCCCGTCAATTCGCCCAAGCCGGCTGCCGTCTGGTGGACGCCCCGGCCCACGCCGACATCGTCATCGTCAACACCTGCACCGTAACCGCCGCCGCTGACGCCAAAGCCCGCCAGGCCCTGCGCGCCGCCCGCCGCCAAAACCCGCAGGCCATCGTCATCGCCGCCGGGTGCTACCCCCAGCGCGCCGCCGCCGAACTCCGCCGGATGCCCGAAATTTCCCTCGTCGCCGGCAACCAGGACAAACCCCGACTGGTCGCCCTGGCCCTCGCCGAACTGGCCCGGCAGCGCGGCCCCCGCCCAACCCCGGCCCCCGGCGCCGGCAATACCGATACGGATGCGGATACGAATATCGCCACCGCTACCTATGCCCCTGTCGACTCCCCCGTCAATGCGGCCCCCGCCGGCATCCTCCGCCGCAGCCGGGCTATGCTCAAAATCCAGGAAGGCTGCGACCAGGTCTGCGCCTACTGCATCGTCCCCAAAGTGCGCGGCCGCGAGCGCAGCATCCCCGCCGGCGACCTCATCGCCGCCGTCCGCGCCCACCTCGCCGCCGGCTACCGGGAAATCACCCTCACCGGAACCCAGCTCGGATCCTACGGCTTCGACCTGCCCCGCATCAACCTGACCGGCCTGCTCAACCGCATCCTCAACGAAACCGAACTGCCCCGACTGCGGGTATCATCCCTCCAGGCCCACGAAATCACCCCCGACCTGCTGGCCTGCTGGCAGAACCCGCGCCTTTGCCCTCACTTCCACATCCCCCTCCAGAGCGGTTGCGACGCCATCCTCCGGGCAATGCGCCGCCGCTACGACGCCGACGACTACCGCCGCGCCGTCGCCCTCGTCCGCCGCGCCTTGCCTGACGCCGCCGTCACCACCGACATCATCGTCGGCTTTCCCGGCGAAACCCCCGCCCATCACGAGGCCAGCCTCGCCCTGGCCGCCGCAATGGACTTCGCCGATCTGCACCTATTCCCCTACTCCCCGCGCCCCGGCACTACCGCCTACCACTTGACTGCGCCGGTCGGCGACGCCGAAAAGCGCCGCCGGGCTACGGAGATGGCGGCAATCCGCGCCGCCGGATTCACCGCCTACCGCCGCCGGCAACTCGGCCGGACCCGCCCCGTGCTATGGGAAACCGCCCGCCCCGCCGCAACGCCCGGCGCAATGCTCTGGAGCGGCCTCACCGACAACTACATCCGCGTCGCCGCCGAAACCGACGCCGGCGTCAGCCTCGCCAACCGCATCGTCCCCGCCCGCCTCCACCGGCTGGACGGCAAAAACGTGCGCGCCACCCTGAATCTGCCCTCCGCCCCGCCTCCGGGCGCCCCGGCGCCTTAAGACCCCGCGCCCGCTTCGTACCCTGCTGCCATCCCGGCGCCCGGTTCCATCGTTCCGTACCCCCGCAGCCTCAACGCCGTCAGGGCGTGTCGCCAAATCGCCCGTCATTCCGGCGCCGGAATGACGGGCGTTTATGACCACAGGGGCTGCGGAGCTGGCCGTTTGCGCCCTCTAAATCTCCACCGGGCGCAGATAGCCCATATCCCCGCGCCCCCGTTCCCAGTAGCCCGCCCGCGTCTCGTTCCCGTGGGCAAACACCAGCAGCCAGCCCTGCTTCTCCGCGTCCGCCAGCACCTCCTGCTTCTGCCCCACCATGCGCTCCGGCTCGTCGTCAAAGGATGACAGCACCGTGTGCGCCAGATGGTGCGGCGTTGGCACCAAATCCCCCAGGTACGCAATCCGTTCTCCGCCGTGACTGAAAACCGCGATCTGATGCCCCTGGCAATGCCCCTCCGTAACCAGCAGACTCAACCCCGGAAACAGCTCCGTATCCCCGTCCAGCAGCTCCAGCTGCCCCCGTTCCTCAATCGGCGACAGGTCGTAGGCCCGGAAAGCGTCCGCGTTGCGCGGCGAGGGCTGATGCGCCTCCTCCCAGCTGCCCCGCTGGATATAGTAGGTTGCCTTGGGGAAAGACGGCACCATATTCCCCTGCCGGTCCATCCGGGTTGCGCCCCCGGCGTGGCTGAAATGCAGGTGCGACAGCACCACCCCGTCCACATCACGCGGCCCCATCCCCAGGGCCTTCAGGCTCCGCATCAGCCGGCTGGGCACCAGCCCGTACATCTCCTTGTCCTGGATATTATCCTTGGGCCCAATCCCGGTATCCACCAGGATGTTCTTGCCGCCGCACCGCAGCAGCAGGCAATTCAGCCCCATCGTAACCCTGTTCTTGCGGTCCGTGCTGACCCGGTCCTCCCAGATCATCTTGGGAATCCGGCCGAAAATCGCCCCCCCATCTACCTTGAACACGCCGTCCGAGATAATCGTCGCGCCGGCAGCTAGCATCGCCCCACTCCTTTTGCCAACCCTTCTGAATTACGGCTTCCGGCCTCGCCTCGCGCTGCGTCGCAGTGCGGGCGCGCCTGCTATGATGTACGCCGCTCCCCGGAACGGATCCGGAACATCCCTGGGGGCATCCCGGGAACCGGGCAGCGGCCCTTCCCCTACCGTATGGGGGCATCGCCGGAAGCCGCGCTGAAACTTTCAACTGGCCTGCTGATTTTTGGGAAATTTCCCGCCCATAACCTTACACTACCCCCCGCTTTTGGCGTCAAGCAAAAAAATCCCCCAAACCTGTCACTTTTACAAAGGGCAAAAGCCCCCCGATTTCTGCCTGCCTCGCCGGCCGCCCCGTGCCCCCGCCCGCAGCCCGAACGCCGCAACCCGAATGCCGTAACCCGAATGCCCGCAGCCCGAATGCTCGCAGCCCGAATGCCGCAACCCGAATGCCGCAGCCCGAATGCCGTAACCCGAATGCCCGCAGCCCGAATGCCCGCAGCCCGAATGCCGTAACCCGAATACCCGTCAATGCCCGTTCCGCCAACCGACACGGCGGCGCCTACCTCTACCCCGACATCGCCGCAACCCGAATACCCCGTCAATACCCGTTCCGCCCCTGGCGCTATGACCCAGCCCGAAACCTTGCCCTGGCGGCCTCTGCGCCGCCGTGTCCACGCCCTGCTGGAACCGTCGGACGCATCCGGCGCATCTGGCCTCACCCCGGTCGCCGCCGGCCGGCGCCACGCCGCTTTCGCCCTGGAAGGCGCGCTGGTTGCCGTCATCCTCATCAACACGGCTTCCCTCATCCTCTGGACGGCGCCCCAATTGAGCCGGGCCTACGCCGGCTGGTTCCACGCCGTGGAATACTTCACCGTCGCCGTATTCCTGCTGGAGTACGCCCTCCGGTTCTGGGCCGCGCCCGAGGCCAACCCGGAGGCCCGCCCCTGGCGACAGCGCTGGCGTTACGCCCGTTCCCCGGCGGCCCTGGTTGACGCCGCCGCCCTGATTCCTTCGGCGGCGGCCGTCGTGGCCTTGCTGGCCTATGGGGATGGCATCAACCTGTCGTTCCTGCTCACGGTGCGACTGCTGACCCGCACCGTCAAACTGGCGCGTTACTTTCACGGCTGGCGGCGTCTCGGCCTGGCCTTCCGGCTCAAAACCGGACAGCTGGTCACCGCCATAGCCGGCCTGCTGGCGGTGCACACCATTGCGGCGTCCCTGATGTATTTCGCCGAATCCAAAGCCCAGCCCGACGTCTTTTCCAGCATCCCCGCCGCGATGTGGTGGAGCGTGGTGACGCTGACCACAGTGGGCTACGGAGACGCCGTGCCGGTGACGGATGCCGGCCGGGCGCTGGCGGCGGTGATCGCCGTGCTGGGCATCGGGCTGTTTGCGCTGCCCGCCGGCATCTTAAGCGCCGGATTGTGGGAAGCCGACTTGGCCGCCGCGTCCTCGCCGCCGCGCCCTGACGGTTCCGATTCCGGTCCCGCCGCCGCCCCGGCCGCCGGGGGGAGCTACTGCCCCCACTGCGGACAGCGGCTGCCTGAAAGCGGCGCTGGTTGACGGGGAACGGCTGCCTGCCCCCACTGCGGGCAACGGCTTGCCCGGCAACCCGGAAGGGGGGGCAGGGCGGCTGACGCGGCGGGCTATACCGTTAGCGTTATGGCAACGGAGGGCTAAGGCAACCCGGAAGGGGGCCAGGGCGGCTGACGCGACGGGGCTGGTGGTAGCCGGTCTTTACTCCCGTTCATCCGGCGGCGTTTCGTCAAAAGCCAGCCCCTGGGCCTCGGCCGCATCCTTGCGTTCCAGCCAAGCGCGCCATTCAGCGTTCCTCTTGGCAACGCCCTGGGAGAAACCTTCGGAAATGCCTTTGGCGCGCCCCCTGGCCTCGCCCCGGGCTTCGCCTCTGGCCTCCACCTTCTGTATGTAGGGCGTCACCCAGTTGGCGGTTATCCATTGCGATAGCGTCATGGCAACCATCCTGTCGCGCGGTTGGCCAGTGGCGGTCAGCCTTTATTCCCGACCATCCGGCGGCGGTTCGTCAAAAGCCAGCCCCAGGGCCTCGGCCGCATCCTTGCGCTCCAGCCAGGCGCGCCACTCGGCGTTGCTTTTCGCGACGCCCTCGGAAATGCCCTGGGAGATGCCCTCAGAGATGCCTTGGGAGAGACCTTCGGAAATGCCTTCAGCACGCCCTCTGGCCTCACCCCTGGCCTCCGCCTTCTGAATGTAAGGCGTCACCCAGTTGGCGGTTATCCATTGCGATAGCGTCATTGCCAGCACCCTGTCGCGCGGTTGGCCAGTGGCGGCCGGCCTTTATTCCCGGCCACCCGGCGGCGGTTCGTCAAAAGCCAGCCCCTGGGCCTCGGCCGCATCCTTGCGTTCCAGCCAGGCGCGCCACTCGGCGTTGCTTTTGGCAACGCCCTGGGAGATGCCCCGGGAGATGCCCTGAGAGAGACCCTCGGAGATGCCTTCGGCGCGCCCCCTGGCCTCTGCCTTCTGAATATAGGGCGTCACCCAGTTGGCAGTTATCCATTGCGATAGCGTCATGATCCTGTCGCGCGGTTGGCCGGTGGCGGCCGGCCTTTATTCCCGGTCATCCGGCGGCGGTTCGTCAAAAACCCGCCCCTGGGCCTCGGCCGCATCCTTGCGTTCCAGCCAGGCGCGCCACTCGGCATTGCTTTTGGCGACGCCCTGGGAAATGCCTTCGGAACGCCCCCTGGCCTCACCCTTAGCCTCACCCCGGGCCTCCGCCTTCTGGATGTAAGGCGTCACCCAGTTGGCGGTTATCCATTGCGATAGCGTCATTGCCAGCATCCTGTCGCGCGGTTGGCCGGTGGCGGCCGGCCTTTATTCCCGGTCATCCGGCGGCGGTTCGTCAAAAACCCGCCCCTGGGCCTCGGCCGCATCCTTGCGTTCCAGCCAAGCGCGCCACTCGGCGTTGCTTTTGGCGACGCCCTGAGAGATACCCTGGGAGATGCCCTGAGAGATACCCTGAGAGATACCCTCGGAAATGCCTTCGGCGCGCCCCCTGGCCTCCGCCTTCTGAATGTAAGGCGTCACCCAGTTGGCGGTTATCCATTGCGATAGCGTCATCAGCGTCCTCCCGATTGTAGTTAGAACCGGCGACAGGATCATCGCGGTTATCGTCAGCGGTATGGCGATGTCCCCGAACCGCCGCAGCGTCCGTTCAATGTAATCCGCCGCTACCTGATACCATAACACGCGCGGCGCCTCTGCCGCCTCCGTCGCTGCCACTGCCACCGCCACCGGCGTATCGTAGGCGCACCAGGCCAGCCCCAGCGTCCACAGCAGAAACGCCAGCGGAAAGAACACCCGCGCGCTCTGCCGCCCCAGGCTCCAGATCGACGCCCGCTCCGCCGGCTCCCGCCGGGCCAGCGCGGTCATCACCGGCCATAATACGGCCGCCACAATAGCGCCAATTACCCGGCGTCCCTCGCTGGCCATCCGGCGCGCCGTCCCCCTGCTTTCTGCTTTGTCGCTTTGTGGTAGCCCGGCGTCCGGGCTTTGCGGATGCCGCCGCTGCCACCACAATTCTATTATTCACGCCGCGCCCCGGCAAACCGGCGGACGGCAACGCATCAGGGCGTGAGGCCATATTTGCCATCATCCACTCCAGCGCCGGATCGCAAACCGCCCACACCGCCCCCGCCCTACCCCTCATCCAGCTTCGCCACCGCGGCCGCCAGCCGCTTGCCGACCCGCTCCGGCCCCATAACCTCCAGCATCTCAAACAGCGGCGGCGTGGCGGTGCGACCCGTCACCGCGGTGCGCAGCGCCCCGAAAAACTGCCGCCCGCTCAGCCCCAGCTCCTGCCCCGTCGCCCGCAGCAGCGCCTCCAGCCGTTCCTGCCCAAAATCCGCCGGCGCCACCGCCGCCAGCTCCGCCGCCGCCCGCCCCAGTGCCGCGCGCGTCTTGGCGGCGTCCATGCCCCGCGGCGTCAGCGCGGCCCCGTCATACTCCGGCAGCTCCTCAAAAAAGTAGCGCAGCAGCTCCGGCGCCTCCCCCAGCGTCTTCAGCCGTTCCCGCGCCAGCGGCGCAATGCGCCGCAGATAATCCCCGTCAATGGGCAGCACCTCCGGGCAGTCCCGCCCGTATTCCCGCTCCAGGAAAGGCCGGATGCGCTCCGCCAGCTCCGCATCGTCCAGCTGTCGAATATAAACCCCGTTCATCCACACCAGCTTGTCCAGATCAAAAATGGCGGCCGGCTTGCCCACCCGTTCCAGCGTGAAATGCTCCCGGATGGTGTCCACGCCCATCAAATCCGTCTCCCCGTCTAGCGACCACCCCAGCAGCGCCATAAAGTTGACCAGCGCCTCCGGCAGAAACCCGTCGTCCCGGTACTCCATCAGCGAAGTCGCCCCGTGCCGCTTGGACAGCTTCCCCCGGTCGGAACCCAGGATCATCGGCAAATGCCCGAACTGCGGCATCGGCAGCTCCAGCGCCCGGTACAGCCGGATATGACGCGGCGCGCTGGGCAGCCATTCCTCCGCCCGCAGCACATGACTGATCTCCATAGCGTGGTCGTCAACCACCACCGCCAGATGATAAGTCGGAAACCCGTCGGACTTGACCAGCACAAAGTCATCCGTAAGCTCGTTCTGCCACTCCACATACCCGCGAATGACATCGTCAACGGCGGTCACCCCCGACTGCGGCATCGCAAAGCGCACCACCGACGGCTTGCCCGCCGCTTCCTGCGCCCGCCGTTCCCCATCCGTCAGATGGCGGCAACGACTGTCGTAGCCCACCCGCTGCTTGTTGCGCGCCTGCTCTTTCCGCAGTTCGGCCACCCGTTCCGGCGGGCAGTAGCACCGGTAGGCGTCCCCGGACGCCAGCAGCCGCTCCGCCGCCGCCTGGTAGCGCTCCAGCCGCTCCGACTGGAAATAGGGCCCGTAGGCGCCCCCCACCCGCGGCCCCTCGTCCCAGTCTATCCCCAGCCACTCCAGACCATCCAGAATGTGTTCCACCGCGCCCTCGGTGATGCGGTTCCGGTCGGTATCCTCCACCCGCACCACAAACCGCCCCCCGCGCCCCCGCGCGAACAGCCAGTTGAACATTGCCGTGCGGATGTTCCCAATGTGCGGGTTCCCCGTGGGGCTGGGCGCATAACGGACGCGGACGGCGGCATCAGACATCATCATTTCCTCCATCGGATACGGCATCAGGGAACAGCATTCCGGCAACGCGCCGCCGGCTGCTTGCGGCCCGGCGGCGGTATGCAGTATGCATTATAAGGCAAGGCAATGCGATGCGGCGCTGCGTTGACACGCCGCCGTTGACACACTACCAGCGGAGTGGTAGTTTTGCCTTGCCACAGCATCCCAACTGATTTGCCTTGCGCCCGCCCCGGGCGCACCCCGCCCGGATTCGCCGCACAGGGGGCCACGTGCCTTCCTTGCGGAATCTTGACGGGGCTTGGGATGCTGTGGCAAGCGACCCAAAACCTGTGCCTTCGCAAGGAGGGTGTCAGCCATGTCCAGCCTGATGACCACGAAACCGGAACGTCGCCCCCGCCTCCGCCCCGGCCTCCCCCTGCTGCTGGCCGCGCCGGCGCAGTTGCGCCGGCTGCGCGGCAAGTAAAGACCCTGCCCTCGGTATGTCGCATAGCGCCCATCCCGAAAAGAGAGGAGTTGCTATGACTACCCAAAGGATTTTTGCCGCCCTGCTGGCGGCGGCTGCGCTGATTGTCGTTCTGGTAGCAGCGGGCTGTCGCACACCGGAGCCGACGGTTGTTTCAACGGCCACGCCTACGCCGGCGGTCTCTCCGTCGCCAACGGCCACGCCAACGCCGGGGGCTACGCCTACGCTGGCAGTCTCGCCTTCGCCAACGTCCAGGCCGACGCCGGCGGACACGCCAACTCTACCGCCTGCACCAACCGCCGCGCCGCCCACCGCCACGTTCACGCCGCCGCCTACCAGCACGCCGTTGCCCCCAACGGACACGCCTGCGCCTACGTACACACCCACGCCCCGGCCCACAAACATGGCGCAACCCATTCCGACCTATACTCCACGTCCTATCCCTACGCCCCGGCCCACAAATACGGCGCAACCCATTCCGACCTATACTCCACGTCTTACCCCTACGCCCCGGCCACCGACTGGCTCTATCGTGCCTACTTGGCATGGAAAGGTGGGGGACTGGTTGCTAGGTAGAACTGCCTATTCAGCATACCTAGGTTACAGTAGCCAGAGCGTAATCAATGACAAGGACAAGAAACAGCAGTATACTTGCATCAAATACTCACCTAGCGAAATCACGGCTAGGGCCAACCTCAAATTTCCGTACGAACTTAACCACCGGCTGATCATAAACGCTGCCGGCGAGCGGCAAGGCGCAGTAAACTCGCTTACCACCATTGACGGCAAAGTTGTCCCCGTCGAATGGCGAACTTGGGTATCGCGTACTGACCGGCTCCGCGCCCGCAACGAATCGGCCATCTTACTGGTAAGCGAAATCGCGGCCCAGCAAGCAACGGAATTTACGCTGGAACTCCCGGACAACCCTGAACTCTCTGCGACATACTCGGTGAAGGACTTCATCGAAGCACTGGACGCTAATCAGATGACCTGCTTCGAGTGAGTATCTCAATTCCCGCCGCTGACGAACCCTGCACAAAAGGAGCTGTGATGATTACCCGACGGATTTTTGTTGCGCTGTTGACGACTGGCCTGCTGTTGCTGGTCGCGCCTATGGTGATGTCCTGCACTACGCCCGATCCGGAACCGCTGCCTACTTACACCCCAGCACCAACCTATACGCCGCTACCTACGCACACGCCGTTTCCAACCTGGACGCCGGCGCCTACCGTCACATCTTACCCTACCGGCACACCCTACCCTACGCAATCTCCACTGCCGACCTACACGTTATTTCCAACCTGGACGCCAGTGCCCACTGCCACGGCCTACCCTACCTACACGCCGCGACCCACTGCCACGGCCTACCCTACCTATACGCCGCCGCGTCCAACGGCCACACCAAAGCCCACGGCCACACCAAAGCCCACGGCAACCCCCATCGTGCCTTTGAATCGGAAGTACGGCATCTCGTCAACCCGTGTGCTAACTACAGAAGAAGCCCACAATCGCGACTCCGCGAAAGACGGTGGGCGTCTAGTAATTGTAGGGTGCTACGTCGGAGTCGACGATGAAAGGCTAGGCGAAAAGTGGTACACCTTTTCCAGAGACGGACGGTTTGAGGCATCGCGCAAGTTCGTCTCCATCGGCGGTTTTTCCAAAGCACCAATTGCCGGCAACTGTCACGAGATGGCAGTGACATACGAAGGCACGCAAAATGATGTGTGCTATTACACGACCTATTCAGGTTTGGTACCTGTGCCAAGCTTTGGATGTAGCGGCTGGAGGCAGTCCACCCGGGAGTTTTACATGGTAAATCAGGACGCACACCGTCTGATACCGCGCTCCGAATGGCGCCGCGACTACCAGAAGTAAGACCAGCGAAGTGGGACGACCCGTCAATCAGCCAGATGTGCCCGAACGGGAGGATGATGTGCTAATATCGTCCCCAACATCCGCATCCTTATGCCGTTACGCGCATCGCACCGGAGGTTTTCGCAATGGCGCAAAATACCGGCACTCTTGAGGCCCTGATACAGGAGGACCACACCTATCCGCCACCGGCTGGAGGTTGGCGACAGACGCAGGACGCTGGTTCGCCCACGCGCCCCGCCACCCAAATCCACCATTGCCAACACCCCCGCCCCCGGCTATACTCCCCCTCACTATGAACACCCTCAACCCCGACGACTTCCCCCCGGGCTCCTACCACGAACTCCCCCTGTTCCCCCTGAACAACGTGGTGCTGTTCCCCGCTATGCCCCTGCCCCTCCACATCTTCGAGGAGCGCTACAAGGCGATGATCGGCGACTGCATCAATCGCAACGCCCCCTTCGGCGTCCTCCTCATCCGCGAGGGCCGCGAAGTCGGCGCCCCTGCCACGCCCCACTCCATCGGCACCACTGCCCGCATCGTCCAGGCCCAGCGCCTGGAGGAAGGCCGTCTCAACATCCTCGCCCGCGGCGAAACCCGCTTTGAGCTGCTGGAACTCGTGCAGACCACCCCCCACCTGGTGGGCCTGGTGCGCTACCTCGACGAAGTGGCCGGCGACATCTCCCCCGCCGCCGTGTCCGCAGTGCAGACCCAGTACATCCGCCTCCAGCGCCACCTGACCGCACTGTCCGGCGGCTGGGAACGCGAGGTAACGGCCCCCGACGACCCTATCGACCTGGCCCGCATCGCCGCCGCCGCCCTGGCCGTCAGTATGCCGCTGCCGCCCGATGTCCGCCAGTCCCTGCTGGAAACCCCCACCGCCGGCGCCCGCCTGGAACGCCTCCAAACCCTCCTGGAACAGGCCAACCGCATCATCGCCGACCAGGCCGCCGAAAACAGCCCCTTCCGCGGCCCGCGCCTCAACTAGCCGCCGCCGGCCGCAATACCCGTACCCTGCTGCCGCGATGCCGCCGGCCTGGCCGGACTAGCCGCCGGCCGTGTAAATCCGCCGCGCCCCCATCTCCGGTATCTGCCCCTGGAACAGCTCCGGGTGCAGCATCTCCGCCAGTATTTCCAGCCCCGTCACCAGACGCGGCCCGGAACGGCTGGTGTAGTTGCTGGCGTCAATGGCGAAAACCCGGTTGTCCCGCGCCGCCGGCAGCGCCGACCAACCCTCTTTTGCCGTCAGCAGCGGCGCATCCTGCAAAGCCCGCGGCACCTCAAACCCGCAGGGCATCAGCACAATCACCTCCGGCCGGCTGTCCACCACCGCCTCCCATTCCAGCGGGAAAGACCCCGTTTCCTTGTCCCCGAAGCAGTTGACGCCGCCCGCCAGCTCCACCATCTCCGGCACCCAGTGCCCGCCGCACATCAGCGGGTCCGTCCACTCCAGATGCAGCACCCGGGGCCGGTTGTCCGCAAGCGCCGCCCGTTCCGTAACGGCGTCAATCCGCTCCTGCATCCGCGCCGTCACCTCCTCCGCCTTCCCTTCCGCCCCCGTAGCCCGCCCCACCCGGCGCACATCCTCCAGCACATCCCCCAGATACTGCGGATCCAGCGACAGCGTTTCCGGCTGCCTGGCCATATTCGCGGTGGACTCGGCAACCTGCCGGGACGACACCGCTCAAACCTCGCAGATGGCCTGCGTCAGCAGCAGATCGGGCTGCGCCGCGTCCAGTATCTCCTGGTCAATGTGATAGATGCCCAGCCCCTCCGCCAGGCGCTCGGAGATGATGCGGCTGATTTCGCCGCTGCTGGGCTGCGTCCCCTCAAAAACGCTGCGGACCACCCACGGCTTCCCCCGCGCCGCCGGCGGGTAGTCGCACTCGTGCGTTACCCCATAGAGCTGATCCTCCAGCCCCAGGGCGTACACGATTTCCGTTGCGGAGGGCAAAAAAGAGCAGATACGCATTAGTCAGCCTGCCGGTTGCGAAAGGGTTTCGGACGGGTTCAATTCAATTCAGCTCAATTCAGTTCGGTTCATTCGGTACGGTTCAATTCGCCGGAGCCGGGCGCGCCGGAGCCGGCGCTCGTTCCCAGCCCGCCTGCTATTGTAGCCAGCCGGAGCGGACGCCGGCAGCGCCGCCGGCGCCCATTCCCGGCCCGCTGCGTATTGTAGCGCCTTGCCCCCGCCGCCGGCGCTCATTCCCGGCCCGCCGCGTATTGTAGCGCCTTGCCCCGCCGCCGGCGCGCGAGCCGGTCTAGTCTGGTTTGGTCTAGTCATCTCCGGGCGCCGGCGCGTCCTGCCGCCGGGACGGCTCGCCCGGCGCCTCTCCCCGCGGCGGCCTCCGCTGCGGCAGAGTCGCGATGCGGTCGTCAATAATCGTCCACAGGTCATCCGGCTCTTCGCCGTCGTCCCGCGCCCGCGCCGCCGGCGCCGTCCGTGGCGTCTCCACATCGTCCGCGGGCGGCCCCGGCCGGTCGGAAACCCGCCGCCCGCCGCGCCCCCCCGCGTTGCCGTTGACACTGGCATTGGCATTGGCATTGGCGCCCGCGACCGCCCCGCCGTCCGCCCGCGCCGATGCTGAAGCTGAAGCCTCGCCCCCGGCGGCGCTCCGGGACGCGGCGCCGGGCGCGGTTTCCGCCCCGAAAGTGTCGTGAAACGCCGGCTCCAGCACCCGGTGTATGTGGTAGCCCACAAACCCCAGCGCCGCCGCCGCCACCGCCAGCAGCCCTATGGACAGCGGCGCCGATACCCCGCCCAGGGCGAACAGCCGGATAATCAGCGGCAGCAGCAGCAGTATCGCCACCACCAGCAGCGCCGTCGCCAGCCCGTCCAGCACCACCACGCGGATGAGGCCCGGTATCGGCCGCGCCGGATGCGTCAGCTCCGTAGCCCGCGCCGTAAGCCGCGCCAGAATCCGCAACTCCCGCCAGATGGCGATAGTCGGCGGAATATTCATCCCGATCGCCGCCCCGCCCAGTGCCAGCCCCACCAGCTCCGGCGACACCGGCAGCCACCCCGCCATCAGCTCGGGCAGTGCGTACACCGCCGCCGTCCCCACTGCCGTGAACATCACAATAATGCCGATGTTGAGCAGGATCCGCCGCACCACCACCTTGAGCATTAGCCCGGTTTGCCCCGGCAGCGAAAACGCCGACCAGAAAGTGGCAATGCCCAGGTGTATCGCCAGGTTCACTTGCCGCAGCGCCCCCGGCGAATGCCTCTCAATCCGGTCGCACAGCGGCATCGCCGCCCGCGCCGTAAGCGGCGCCAGCACCGAAGTAATCGCCGTGGCAATGGCCACAATGGGCCCGATCACCACCTCCGCCAGGGTGTCGGCGGCGCTCACCCGCCCGATCGCCAGGGAAAACTCCCCCATCTGCGGCATCGTGGCCCCCACCTGCGCCGCTGTCCGCGTCGGGCGCCCCGCCAGAATGGAACCGATAAAGTTGGCGGCCATCTTGCCGGCCATAAACACCGCCACCACCGCCAGCGCCGGCAGTATGTAATCATCCAGCGTCCGGTAGTCAATCAGCATCCCAATGGATATGAAAAACAGGGCGCCGAACATATCCCGCACCGGGTTGACCAGCCGCGTCACCCGCCCGGCGGCGTCCGTGTCGCCAATGACCACGCCGATGAGAAAAGCCCCCGCCGCCGAGGACAAGCCCAGCAGCTGCGCGCACAGCCCCAGACCGAAACAGCAGCCCAGCGCCGCCAGCAGCAGCGTTTCATCGGAACCCGCCCGCGACAGCCAATGCATCAGACGCGGCCCCAGCAGCGTCCCGAAAGCCAGCGCCGCCATGCAGAAAATCGCCAGCTTGCCCACCAGCCAGCCCACCCCGCCCCAGTCCGCCGACCCCGTCGTCGCCACCCCGGAGAGCACCGTAAGCAGTATCACCGCCGCGAAATCCTCCACCAGCAGAATGCCCACCACCGTCTGCCCCCACCGGGAACGGATATTCCCGTTGTCCCGCAGCCACTTCAGCAGAATCGCCGAACTGCTGATGGCCATGGCCCCGCCCAGGTAAAGGCTGCTCGCGCCCGATATGCCCAGCAGCTTGTCCGAAATCAGCGCCCCCAGCATCGTCAACGCGCTGATTTCCACCACGCCGATGACCAGCACCCGCAACCCGATGTTCCGAATGCGCCGCCAGCCCAGCTCCAGGCCAATGCCGAAAAGCAGCAGCACCAGCCCCAGCTCCGCCAGCGCCTCAATCACATCCCGGTTGCCGATGATGGGCGTCGGCAGCGTGTACGGCCCCACAATCAGCCCCGCGACCAGATAGCCCAGCACCGGCGGCTGCCGCGCCATCCGGGCCAGCATCAGCCCGGCGGCGGCAATCGCCAGCGCAATGGCGAAATCCTTCAGCAGCTCGGCCGCGTCCTCGCCAATGCCGGCGCCGAATATGGCCAGCAGAACTTCTATGACTGGTCTCCTGCGCCGGCCGCGGCCGAGCGCCTAAATCGCCGCCGCCCCGTCGCTCTCAAGCTCCACAGCGCCGGAGAGCCCCGGGGCGGCGCCAGGTATGAATGAACGGGTTGCACCAACCCGCCGCTAACCGCCGTGCTTCCGGCGGGGCTCGGCGACAAACTCGGCCGTGACCGTAGTGCTCGGGGTCGCCACGGCGACCGAACCGTACAGCGGTCAACGCTTCTTCCAGGTATCCACCAGATAGTTGCCCTGGTCATCGTCCACGCCCCAGATCTTGAAATGGATCCGCACATCGGCGTAAAGGGTCAGGTCGCCGGGCGTGGCCTCCGGGTCGCGGTACGCTTCCGCGGCAACCTCCATAAAATCCAGCGGAGCGTCATCGGAAACCGCAATGCGCTCCACCATATTCACCGCGCAGGCGGTGATGCCGGAAAGAAACAGCTCCCCCGAATAGACGGCATCGCCGCCGCCGTCATCCGCCACCCAGTGGTGGGTGCGGGCGTTGCAAATCGCCCGGCCGTGCGTGCCGGAGCTGTAAGTCTGGGCGCGGTAAGCCAGTTCCAAAGCAGCCATAATCTCCTCCCTCCTGTGTGGCGACAATCTCCGCCGGCCCCGCCGGGCCGTGCCATTGCGGCTCGTCCAAGCCGGCGTTGCCTAATCATAAACCATATCGCGCCACATCGCCAACCGCCGCCGCCGGCGCTACCGCCCTGCTTTTCCCCGCCGCCCCTTTGTCCCCGGCGGTGATTGCCCCGGCGGCTATTGCCCCGGCGCAGGAAACAATGCTGATGCCAATGACGACATCCCGGCGTCAGCCGGAATCCGGGATGCCGCCGCTGCGGAAATCCCTTCTTTGCCGGCGCGGCCCGGGCGCCGGCTTCCGCCGGCCGGCCGGCCGGCGAATACGGCCATAGCCGTTAGCGGAACTGCGGCATCACATCGGCCGCGATAACCTCCATCAGCTCCCGGATGCGGCCCGCGTCGCCGGTGTTCAGCGCCAGTACAATGTGCTCCACGCCCGCCTCCCCATAAGCGGCAATGCCGGCAATCATCGCCGCCGGGTCATCGCCGGGGATGCGCGCCCGGTCGACGGCCCGCGGCCCCGACGCCGCCCCGTGCGCTTCCACTTCAACCCGCGCCGACATCGCCAGCCCATCCGGGTCGCGGCCCGCCGCCGCCGCCAGCTCCCGCACCCGCCGGCGTCCCATGGCGAACTCCTCGGTGCTCGCCCCGGAAGGATGCCACCCGTTGCCCCGCGTCGCCGCCCGGCGTAAGGCTCCCGGACTGCTGCCGCCCACCCATAGCGGCACTCCCCGCGCCCCGTCCACCCGCTGCGCCGGCTTGGGCGCAAACTTCAGGTCGCCAAAATCCCAGCCTCCGCTGTGGTACTGCGGGTCATCCTTCCCCCACAATTCCCGCATTATGTCCATCGCTTCGTCCGTGAGCGCCCCTCGCCGATTCAATGGTATGCCCAGGGCTTCAAACTCCGGCGCCATCGCCCCCACGCCCACGCCCAGGGTCACCCGCCCGCCGGACATCTGATCCAGCGTGGCGGCGTACTTCGCCAGCTCCACCGGATTATGGTAGGGCAGCACCAGCACCGAAGTCCCCAGCCGGATGCGGGTAGTCAGCGCCGATATGTGCGACAGCGTCGCCATCGGGTGGTAGTAGGGCTTGTCATCCAGCCGTTCCCGAATGTACCCGTTGTTGAACAGGTGGTCCATCACCCACACCGAATCGTACCCCAGCTCCTCGGCCAGCGGCCCGAAAGCGATGACGGCGGACGCGTCCTCAATGCCCCAGTTGTTGGGTATGGTCACTCCGAATTCCATAGCTTGCTTGCCGCCTCCGTTCCGTGGTCCGTGTATCCGCGCGCCGCCGCGCCGGGTAAGGCAGGATGCGCCGGGTAGGCCGCCCCTTTGCCGGCCCGCCTTCACTTGCTCTTGTCGGGCAGAAACGGCGTCAGCTTGTCGGCCAGAGACGCCAGGTTGCGCGTCTGCACCCACACCTGCCCCTGCCCCCGAAACTTCATCACCAGACCTTCCCCGCCCGCAATCAGCGAACCGATGCCCCCCACCTTGCCGATGGAATACTCCACCTCGTCGCTGAACGCCACCAGGTGCCCGGTGTCAACCACCAGCTCCTCCTGTGGGGTCACCGCCACCTGCTTGATGGCGCCGAAGGAGTTGTAATACACCGTGCCAATGCCCTGCTCGGCGTAGGCGCGGATGAAAAACAGGCTCTCGCCGCTGAAAAACCCCCGGAAGCCCTGAAACTTGGTGTCCGTCTGCACATTCTCGGTGCAGGCCAGAAAAGAGCTGGACTGGATGAACAGGTTCCGCCCCGGCTGCAACTCAAAAGAGCCGATGTCCCCCGGCGACGACGGCGCCAGGCTGACCCAGCCCCCGCCGCCCTCGGCGGTGAATGTGTTCATAAAGAAATTCTCGCCCCCTATCATCCGGCGAATGCCCCCGAACAGCCCTCCGCCGCCCGTTCCCGTTTTCATCGCCACCCCCTGCTGCGCCACCATCGCCCCGGTCTCCGCCTTCACGGACTCCCCCGGCGCCAGGTTGACGGTCAGCAGCGAGTAGCTGGGGTTGAACTCCAATTCCGTTTGCATAATGCATTTCTCCTGGCCCTTCCGCAGGCCGCCTTCCGTCCCTTGCCGGGCCGGGCTGGCCTGCCCCAACCGGAACGGCGGCGGGACAGCCGGCCGGCCGGTAGGGCAGTCGGTCAGTCGGGCAGTCGGGCAAGCGCGGTACGGCACCGGGGCCGGCCCGCCGGCCCGATGCCGGGCCGAGCCACCCCCGTCATCCTACCCGGTCTTGATGGCCTGCACCAGCCGGGCGCATTCAATGGCTCCCAGAGCGCAATCGGCGCCCAGGTTGCCCACTTTGCCCCCGGCCCGGTTAATCGCCTGTTCCATATTTTCGGTGGTCAGCACCCCGAACATCGTCGGCACCCCCGTTTCCCGGCTCACGGCGGCAATGCCGGCCGCCGCCTGGTTGCACACCATATCGTAATGGCTGGTCTCGCCGCGAATGACCGCGCCCAGGCAGATCACCGCATCGTAGCGTTTGGACTCGGCCAGAGTTTTCGCCAGCGCGGGCAGCTCAAACGAGCCGGGAACCCAAGCCGTGGCAATGTCGCCGTCCCGCACGCCGTACCGGGCCAGGGTATCAACGGCGGCGTCCAGCAGATTCTTGGTGATGACATAGTTGAAACGGGCGGCCACAATAGCAACCCGCAAGCCGGCGCCGTCCAGCCCTGCGTTCAGTTCCTGGGGCAAGCTCTCATCTCCTCAAAAAAATGATGCCATTCAATCCGGGGCATCCCGTCCGTCAGGATATTCGGTCCATCCGGGCATCCGCAATCCGGGCATTGGCAGCCGCCGGCCGGCTGGCCCGCCAGCGCAACGCTCGCCGCCCAGTGTACTACGCCGCCGCCCATAGTGTAACCCGCTGATCCGGCCCGGCGCTGCCGAAAATCAGGCCGCCGCCGCATCCGCCAGCCGGCTATGAACCTCATCCAGCCACGCCATCTTGCCCAGCAGTATCGCCCGCCCCAGACCCCGGACGAAATCTTTCCGTTCCCCGTCGGTAATGTACTCCACCGGCGATTTGCCATCCACCCGCGCCAGCAGCAGCACACCCATCTGACGCACCGTGTCCCTTTCCAGCGCCTCGGCGCCAGAGTCGTGAGCGGCATCGGGGGCGGCATCGGGGGCAGTATCAGAGACAGTATCAGAGACAGTATCGGAGTCAGCGTTGGCGCCGCCGGCCCGGTTGCCGGCGGCTTTCACCCTCCGGTGCGCCATCCAGAAGGCGCGGGCGGCGGCATTGTACTGCGGCGCCAGCTCGGGCCGGTGTATCGCCTTCAGTGCCAGATGATTGAGCATAAACGCCAGGTCAAAAACCGGATTCCCCAGATGCGCCACCTCAAAGTCCAGCAGAAACGCCGCCCTTGCCTCCGGGGCCCCGCCCGTCCGGTGGTCCGATTGACCGGCCACGATGATATTCTTGGGGCTGTAATCGCCATGCACCAGCGCGCGCCCACGGTTGAGCATCCGCTGCGCTTCGGTTTCAATCACGCCGGCCAGGTCGGGATGAACCGCCGCCGCCGCCCGGTGATAGGGATCAATCCGCAGCTGGACAAAGCAGCGCTGGTCGGCGAACT
This sequence comes from Dehalococcoidia bacterium, assembly GCA_965203195.1. Taxonomy (GTDB): domain Bacteria; phylum Chloroflexota; class Dehalococcoidia; order Lucifugimonadales; family UBA3495; genus Bin87. Next base: position 1,082,022 of record OZ241860.1, read on the forward strand.
GCCGCAATTCCGGCGGGATGGCGGCATCCTCCCTTACGCCCGAATGCCGGTGTATCCTCCCCAGCAGTTCCCCAACCTGCCCGGCCGCATCAGAATCAATCCGCCCGTCCAACAGCGCGTCTTTCCAGTTCACCCCGCCGGGCGGCGCTGCGGTCATCACGAACAGAAAGTTGTCCCGGTCCTCGTACCGCGCCTGCGGAACGCCCCCCGCCGGCAGCGCCTTCCCCAGATACCTGATGGCGGCGCACTCCCGGTAGATGCGTTCCCGGTCGGCAAACCACTCCTCGGCAACCCGTAGCCTGGACAGCGACTGCTTAATCACCAGCGCCGTCTCGCCCGCGCCCGCCCCGCCGCCCGCGTCAGACTCGCCGGACCAGCCCGGCTCATCCGAAGGGCCGGGAACGCTGACCCGTATCACGGTGTTGGAAACCCCGCCGCCCAGGGCCACCGCCGTCGCCCTCGCCGCCGCCTCCGGCGCCAGCAAACCCCGCGCGGCCAGATATGCGGCGGCGTTGTGTTCGTCAAGTACGAAAGACATTGCCTGTCTATCCACCTACCCGGTTGCCCAATCCCCCGGACTCTGGCGGGGGCAGGATTCGTCTGATTAATTAGCGCAGTGGCCGCGCAGCGCCGCCGCCGCCCAGTATATGCCGCCGGCGCCGCCGCCCGCTACCCCCGCGCTTCCGGTGCCGTCGTTTCCGGGCGGCGGCGTTTCCAATCGGAGGAAAATCGCCAATGCGCCCGCCCGCCCGCTTTGGCCGGCGTTATCCCGGCAGATTGACGCCAGCCCGTCGCTGCGGTATGGTAAGCAGGGGCCAACGCGCCTACTCAATCCTGTGGAGCGTCTCAACAATGCCCGAACCCGCTTTGCCCCTGTTCGATTACGACGCCGTCCAAATCGGCGCGGAACTGGGGTCTTACGAATACCTGCTGACGCAGGAAATGGTGGACCTCTACCGCCGCGCGGTCGACGACCCCGACGCCGTGTTCCCCACCATCGCCGTCAAGCACGACGCCACCTCGCTGTCCCTGGCCTACGACGACCAGACCGGCAGCATCAACGCCGGCAACGAGATTGAACTGCACAACCCCCCCATCCCCGGCAAGAAAATCAGCGTTACCGGCCGCATCCACAACAAGTACGTCCGCCGTGACAAGCCCTACCTCGTCATTGAGGCCACCGCCGTGGACGAGGACGGGCGGCTCATCGAAAAAATGCGTACCTACCAGATCAAGAAACCGGAGGAGTTGGGTAAAAAATGGCACCCGCAACCCTAGACGGCGCGACCCTGCCCGTCGTCACCAAGCGCATCACCCAGGAAGTCATCAACCAGTTTGAGGCTTGCGGCATCCTCAACCGCGCCAACATCCACAACGACCCGGACCTGGCCGCCCGCAAGCTGGGCACCACCTACGCCATCGCCTCCGGCCGCATGAGCATCGCCTTCTGCACCGAAGCTATGCGCAAGTTCATCGGCCCCGACGATTTCCACCGCACCGGCAACGTCAACCTCAAGTTCCTGCGCCCGGTCAAGGACGGCGACACCATCACCGTCCGCGGCATCGTCCGCAGCCGGGAACCTCAAGACGACGGCCGCGCTCTGGTCACCGTTGAAATGCACTGCGAAAACCAGAACGGCGACAAAACCGCCGTCGGGCAGGCCAGCGCGCTAATCGCCGCCGGGTAAAGTTATGGCCGCGCGCCGCCCCGGGCGAATCCCCCTGCTCAACCACCGCCTGACAGGAGCAGAACGAATGACAATGACCCGTTCCGATTTCGGCAAAGTCGAAGTGGAGATCATCTACTGCGTCCCTTGAGGCTACCACGGCCTCGCCACGTGGCTGGCGACCGAATTCTGGCGCTCCCAAAACGCGGGGGACATCGCCGTCAAACTCACCCCCGCCGACAAGGGCCGCCTGGAAATCTACCTGGACGGCGCCAAAATCTTTGACCGCTTCGACGAACCGGGCAACGAATACCCCGGCTACACCAAAGTCAACGAACTCAAAATGACCGTGGCCGAACGCATTTTTGAGGTTGAAGACGAAATGATGGCGGGGAACGGCTAGATGGCGAATCAGGAACACCTCGCCATCGTCCGCGCCGGCCCCGCCGCGCTGGCCCAGTGGCGCGCCGCCCACCCGGACGCCGTGCTGGATTTGCGCGCCGCCGACCTGCGCGACCTGAACTTGGCCGGCGCGGATCTGCGGGGCGCGGATCTGCGCGGCGCCCTGCTCGCCGACGCCCGCCTCGCCAAAGCCAACCTGTCTCGCGCCGACCTGCGCGCCGCCGACCTCACCGGCGCCGAACTCGGCGGCGCCACCCTCGCCAACGCCAATATGGCCACCGCCATCCTCCGCAATGTGAACCTGTTCTGGGCCGACCTCAAGCAGTCCAATATGCAGGAAGCCGTGCTCCAGTGGTCGCGCCTCAACCGCGCCTCCTTCCTCAACACCGACCTCACCGGCGCCAACTGTAGCCAGACCACCGCCATTGAAGTTGACCTGCGCTCCGCCAACCTGACCAACTCCAACTGGCAGGGGGCAAACCTCAACGGCGCCGACGTCAGCCGCGCCGTGATGCTGGGCGCCGACTTCACCGCCGCCAAAATCCGCGACTCAATGTGGATTATGACCGACCTGCGCGGCGCCAACTTTGACCGCGCCAGCCTCCACCGCTGCGATATGACTATGGGCAAATGGGACCACACCACCGGCTTTCCCCCCGGCTTTGACCCGATGTTCATTGAAAACCGGGTTGACGACTACTAGCCGGGCCCCTGTGCCTGGCCCTTGCGCCGCTGCCGCCACCGGCGCAAGGGGCTGCCACCGCCCCCCGCATTCGGACACGGAGACGCTACTGATGCTTATCGATAACCCGGCCCTCGTCACGGCGATTATCAGCGTCCTGTCATTCCTGCTGGTCGCCGCCGGCGGCGCTTTCTGGATGGGCAAGATCAGCAACCGGATCGACCAGCATGGCCAGGACATTGGGCAGCTGCAAGTCCAGGTTACCGGGATGACCACCCGCGTTGTCCAGATGGGGGTCAAAGTCGACCTCCTGGAGACCAAAGTCGACCAGGTCGCCAGGGATATGCAGACGGGCTTCCACGAGCTCCGCGACGAGACGCGAGCCGGTGTCAGCGAGCTCCGGGGAGAGACGCAGACCGGTGTCAGCGAACTCCGGCGGGAGATGCAGGCTGGCGTCAGCGAACTCCGGCGGGAGATGCAGGCTGGCGTCAGCGAACTCCGGGAGGAAATGCAAGCGGATATGCAAGAGGTTCGGGAGGAGATGCGGACGGGCTTTCGGGAGGTTCGGGAGGAGATGAAGGCCAGCGTCCAGGAGGCGAGGGAGGAGATGAAGGCCAGCGTCCAGGAAGTTCGGGAGGAGATGAAGACGGGCTTCCAGGAGGTCAAGGAGGTTCGGGAGGAGATGCGGAAGGGCTTTCGGGAGGTTCGGGAGGAGATGAAGGCCAGCGTCCAGGAGGCGAGGGAGGAGACGAAAGCCAGCGTCCGGGAGGTTCGGGAGGAGATGAAAACGGGCTTCCAAACGGGCTTCCAGGAGATCAAGGAGGTTCGGGAGGAGATGCAGACTGGCTTCAGGGAGGTTCGGGAGGAAATGCGGGAGGGTTTCCGCGAGTTCCGGGAGGAAATGCGCCGCAGCAACCAGCAGCTCCTGCTCGCCCTCGTCAACCACTCCCACGCCGAAGGCGGCCAGGCCATATTCACCCTGCCGGCGCCCGCGGAATAACCCGTCGCTCCCTTCACCCCGCCATCGCCATCATCGTCGCCATCGCCATCCCGCCGGCCCCAACCAGCTGCTATGTCCATCCTCCTGATTGCTGCCCACACCCCCGGCGCCGGCAAAACCGCCATCGCCGCCGGCTTGGCCACCCTGGCCGCCGGTTTTGACGCCGACGCCGGCCCCGCCCCCGTTGCCGTTGCCGTCTGCAAACCCCTGTCGCCCGCCGGCGACCGTGACCCGGACGCCGCCTATTTCGCCCGCCAATTCCACGGCGACATACCCGTAACCACCACTACCACCGCCGGCAAAGACGACGATGCGGCGCTGGACGCTGCCGCCGCCGCTGTCCGCGCCCTGGCCGGCAACCATCCCCATACCCTGGTGGAAATCGCCCACCCGGAGCCGGCCGCTTCCGGCATCGCATCGCCCTGGACTCTCGGCCTGGCGGAACGCCTGGCGGCGCGCCTCCTCGCCATCTTTGACTATGACGCCGGCCTGTCCGCCGCCACCGTATCCGCCGCCGTTGCGCCCTTGGAGAACGCCCTGGCCGGGGTAATTATCAACCGTACCCCCCCCTACCGCACCCGGCAGGTAGCTGCGCTGCGCTCCGAACTGGACTCCGCCGGCGTGCCCGTCCTGGCTGCTATCCTCGAGGATCGCCCCCTGCTGGCCCTGACGATGTCCCAATTGGCGCAGGGCCTGGACGGACGCTGGGAACTGGAACCATCCGACGGCGACGCCTGGGTTGACCGCTTTTTGATTGGCGGCAACATTATGGACTCCGGCGCCGGCTACTTCGGGCGCTACCCCAAACAGGCGGTTATCACCCGCGCCGAGCGCCCCGACATACAAATGGCCAGCCTGATGCCGGACGGCAATACCCGCTGCCTGGTGCTGACCGGCGGCGCCCAGCCTGCGGAATACATCCGCGTGGAAGCCGCCAGGCGCGCTGTGCCGGTGCTGCTGGTTGACGCCGACACCCTGGACACCGCCGCCGCCATAGGCGCTCTGCTGCCCGTCGCCGCCGCGCATCATACCGACAAGGCCACGCGTATGGGCTACCTCTTGGCGGAGCGGATTGCCGTAGCAACCCTGCTGCCCTGACCCACGCCCGTCGGCAGTCGCCGCAGCCCGCCGTGGTCAGGGCTGCATCTCAAACCGCTCCGATTCCGGCGGCTGCGCCCACAGCTCCTCTGCCCCCGCCATCGCCGCCGCCCGCTCCGGGCTGGCGCGCCAGGCATCGTAAATTTCGTTGCTTTCCCAAGTCACCAGCGTGGAAATCTTCGTCGGGTCGGACAGCGAAACGAAAGTCTGCCGGGCGCCAAAGCCGGGCGCCCGGCTCTGCGCCGCCCCGTTCCGCTCCAGCAGAGCTTTCGCCTCCGCAACCCGGTCCGCTTTCGCCCAGTGGTGGGTCAGTACGCCAATCTGCGCCATTAGACTGCTCTCCTTGTTCCGGCCGGTAAGTTAGGTAGGGGGGAGGAGGGAGTTAGTTAATCCGGCGTCGGCACATTCCGCGGCCGGCGCCGCGCCGGTTCTCTCCTCACGCGCGTCAGTATCCCCAGCAGAATCGCCAGAGGCCCCGCCACTATGCTGATCACCGCCCCCATCTTGCCGGGGTCGCTGAATTCCGAGCCGTCGGGGAATGCTTTCCCCGCCACGAACAGCGCCACCGTCAGCCCCAGCCCGGCGATTATGCTGGCCACCAGCAGGTCCAGCACCCGCATCCCCGCCGGCAGCGGGAAACCCGCCAGCGCCGCCGCCCACGAAAATAGCGTGATGCCAATCCCCTTGCCAATTATCAGTGCCGCCAGCACCATCCCCGTCACCGGCCCAATGCTGCTGAACGCCACCCCGGCGTTGGCAAAGGCAAAGAAAAACAACCCGAAGGTAACCGGGATATTCAGCTGGTGCTCAAACTGATCCAGCGGGCCGTGGCCGTTATGCCCCCCCGCCGCCGCCTCGCCGCCCCTCTGGTGTCCGTGATTATGCTCCCCGCCGGCGTGTCCCGCGCGCCCCCGGCTGGGCAAAAACGGCACTATCGGCACCAGCGCCAGCGCCGGTTCCACGCCGGCCTTGGCCAGCCCGACCCAGGACAGCGCCCCGCCCACGATGATATACACCCACCAGCGCTTCACGCCCAGCCTGCGGATGATAAACGCCGCCGCCATTCCGCCCACCGTGAACAGCAGCCATAGCGGCGCCACCGGATGGGCCGGATCCGGGTAGAACACGGCAATGATGACCAGCCCGATGGCGTCATCCGCCACCGCCAGCAGCAGCAGAAAGTTCACCGCCGGATGCAACGCCCCGAAAACCAGCCGCGCCACCAGCCACGCCAGCGCAATATCGGTAGCCGTCGGTATCGCCCACCCGTCGGCGGCCCCACCGGAAATGGACGGAAAAGACGGCAGGCTCTGATACAGAAGCCACGCCAGCAGCAGGTACAGCCCCGCCGGCCCGAACACCCCGCCCAGCGTGCCGACCAGCGGATTGATGGCCCGCCGCAACGGGTTCAGCGACCCGCCGGGCAGCGCCGAAGCCGTTATCTCTTTGGCCGCAATCCCAAAAAACAGGCACATAAACATCCCGTTGAGGATGAAATGCACCGTCAGATGATGCCCCAGAACCTTCTCAAAGCCGACGCCCGCGAAGGGATGAAACTCCTTCACCGACTCGTACCAGTGCGGCGCCGCATTGGCGGCAATCAGCCCGGCTACTACGCCGCAAATCAGCGGCACCGAATACTCTACGATGATGCCGACCGCCCACAGCGCGGCGGCGGCAAAACGATTGGCGGGTTGAGCGTACATAGCGCTTATAGCATCCGAAATGTTGAGGGCGTCGGCGTCCTTCTGAGGGCCGCCCCGGCGCGCGTCAGGACAACGCCGCCCGGTCAAAATCCGGCTGTAGTGAAAACCCGCAGTCCGGTTCCGGGCCGACGGCAACCGCCTTGTCGGTTACCGTCCCCGCCGCTGCCGGCCCGGCCAACGCCCGCCTCGCCCGCTGACGCCGGCGACTGGGCAACCGGCGCGGCGCATTGCCATTGCCCGCCGGCAGCCGGCCCGTCAGCGCAGGGTCAGCAGGTATTCCACCAGAATATCGATCTCCTCATCGGTCAGATTAATGCCCGCCAGCGTGGCCATCATCAGCCCGGCCTGGTAATCCTGGCTGAGGCCGTCGGCGGCGCCGGCGGTATAGGCGTCCGGGTCTGCAATGGATATGCGGAGGTATTCCTCAGCCGACTGGTCCGCCACGCGGCTGCCCGCAACGCTGGCAATCCCGGTCAGATCGGGCCCGAGAATGCCCTGCGAAACCCCCTCCACTGTATGGCAGGCCGTGCAGCCCCCGCGCCCGGTGAACAGCGCCAGCCCCGGATTGTCCCCGCCGCCGGCCGCGCCGCCTGTCCCCGGCGGCGTGACGGCCCCCGGCGGCGCCGGGGTCGGCACTACCAGCCGCTCGTATTGGGGCTTTTCGTCAATAGGATGGTGGAAAGGCTCCGCCCGCCCCTCCGTAAAGGCCCGCGGCGTGGGCCGAAACACCCCGAACAGCAGCACCAGCGACAGCGCCACCACCAGCCCCAGGGCCAGCCCGGCCACGAAAATCTGCCAGAGCAGCGGATGCTCAAACTTGAGGTGCATAAAGAAGGCCACCACGCAGAAAAACTTGATGACCGACAGGATAATCAGCGGCGCCAGCGAAACGGCGGCGCCCTGCAAGTTCTCCGGCAGGATGATGACGAACTCAATCAGCGTCACCACGGCCAGGAAAATCGCCAGCACGCTGTACTGCTTGAGGCCGCCGTGCACGCCCGCGGGCACCCGCCCGAAAAAGAACTGCTTGATGCCGGGGTCGGCATGAGCGCCGCCGTGCGCCCCTCCTTCCTGCGCGCCCCCTTCCTGCGTCCCCCCTTCCTGGGGAAACCGCGCGCCTTCCTGCCCGGGGTTGGTGGTCATTGCTGGGTGCCTCCTGCCTGGAACCGAAACCGTAACTTAACCGATGAGACCCGCGACCAGATGCCAGCCCTGCATCGCCGCGTGCTCCACCTCGGGACCTTTGTCAAAGCCGCCCACGAGGTACAGCAGCGTGAAAATGACAATCCAGACGATGTCGACAAAATGCCAGTAGAGCCCGGCAATGTCCACATCAAGGTCCGATGGCCGCCCCGCCGGGTTGCGCGCCGCAATAATCGCCAGCCCCGCCAGCCAGACGATGCCCAGCGTCACATGAGCGCCGTGAAACCCCGTGAGCGTAAAAAAGGTGCTGCTGAACAGGTTGGTCTCGTACCGCAGCCCCTCAATGCGGAAGGCGTTGAACTCGTACACCTGGAAGCCGATAAAGCCCAGCCCCAGCACGATGGTCGCCACCAGCCACTGCAACAGCCGCTTCTGGTTGCCGCTGCGGGCGGCCGCCACGCCCATCACCATCGTGAACGAACTCATCAGCAGCACAAAGGTGCTGACGGTGGTAATGGGAACATCAATGATGTCCGCCGGGTACGGCCCCACGATGCTCTGCCCCCGGTACAGCATATAGGTGGCAATCAGGGAACCGAAAAAGAGGCAGTCGGAACCCAGAAAAACCCACATCAGGAGCTTCCGGTGGTTAATGCCGGTGCTGGTCTCCTCCTCGTGGGCGGGAGGATGGGCCGGCTGGACGTGTCCGGTGTTTGCGTGAGCCAACGCGGGCCTCCTGGGCATTGGAAATGGACGGGTACAGGGGGGGCTGGGGTGACCGACAATGAGCCGCGGACGAATGCCACGCCGCGCGGTCAGTGGTGAGCGCCCTCGCCCCCGGCCCCGTGGTGTTCCTCAGCGTGTTCCTCGGCGGCCGGTTCATTAGACCACCCGATGACGCCAATGACGGTAATCAGTCCGCCGACAAAACTCAGCGGGAAATTGATGTAGTCCCAGCCGAAGTCAATCAGCAGGCCACCGGCAATCCAGACCACCCCAAAGGCGGTGACCAGCGGCCAGTAGGACGGGCTGGGCATATGTATGCTGGACGGGTCAACATGAGCCTCCGCCGGCACGGTTTCCCCCTCCGCTTCCGCCTGCCGCTTCGTAATCCAGTAGTCATCCTGCCCCTTCACCTGCGGAATGGCGGCAAAATTGTACACCGGCGGCGGCGACGAAATGCTCCACTCCAGCGTCGGCGCGTCCCAGGGATCGTGGCCCGCCGGCGCCCCCTTCTTCAGGCTGCGGAAAAAGTTGTGCATGAAAATCAGTATGCTGACGATGATGACGAACACCCCGATGGTCGCCAGCACATTCATCAGCTCCCACCCGAAACCGGAGCTGTAAGTGTAAATCCGGCGCGGCATCCCGTTGAGCCCGGCGTAGTGCATCGGAAAGAAGGTCAAGTTCATCCCCACGAACATCGTCCAGAAGTGAACCTTGCCCATCAGCTCGTTGTACATCCGGCCCGTGATCTTGGGATACCAGTAGTAGATGCCGGCGAAAATGCCAAAGATAGCCCCGCCGAACAGCACATAGTGAATGTGCGCCACTATGTAGTAGGTATCCTGCTGCTGGAAGTCGGACGGGGACACCGCGTGCGATACCCCGGACAGCCCGCCCACAATAAACAGCGCCACAAAACCGATGGCCATCAGCATCGGCGTCTTCAGGTCAATGGAGCCGTTCCACATCGTGCCGATCCAGTTGAAAATCTTCACCCCCGTGGGAACCGCAATCAGCATCGTGGTAATGGTGAACACCGAGTTCGCAATGGGGCCCAGCCCCACCGTGAACATATGGTGGCTCCACACCGCCCAGCTCATGATGGCAATGACAATGCCCGAGAAAACCACCACCGGGTACCCGAACAGCGGCTTGCGGCTGAAGGTCGGAATGATTTCCGAAACAACGCCCATCGCCGGCAAAATCAGAATGTACACCTCCGGGTGCCCGAACAGCCAGAACAGATGCTGCCACAGGATGGGATCGCCCCCGGCGGCCGTGTTGAAAAAGTTGGCGTCAAACTGCCGGTCAGCCGTCAACTGAATCAGCGCCACCGTGATGATCGGAAACGCCAACACCAGCAGAATGCTGGTCACCAGCGTCATCCACACGAACACCGGCATCCGCATCAGCGACATCCCCGGCGCCCGCATATTGATGATGGTTACCACAAAGTTGAAACCCGCCGCCAGCGACGCCACCCCCAGCACCTGCAAGCTCAATGCCCAGAAGTCTAGTCCCTGCCCCTGGCTGAACGGCGCCGCCGTCAGGTTGGCGTACGAAAACCACCCCGCGTCCGGCACATCGCCCACAATGAAACCGCCGTGCATCAGCAGCGCCCCGAACAGAAATGTCCAGTACGAAAAGGCATTCAGCCGCGGAAACGCCACATCCCGCGCCCCGATCATCAGCGGGATGAGGAAGTTGAAAAACGTAGCCCCGAACGGCATCACCACCATAAAAATCATCGTGGTGGCGTGCATCGTGAACATCGCGTTGAAGGTGTCCGGGCTCACCAGAGAGCTGTCGGCCGTGACCAGCTGCAAACGCAGCACGGTAGCCTCAATGCCTCCCACCAGGAAAAAGGCGAAGGCGGTGAACCCGTACAGCGCCGCAATGCGCTTGTGGTCCACGGTAGTCAGCCAGCTCCACAGGCCGGTATAGGTGGTAGGGCGCGGGATGACGCCGGTGATAGTGACCATTTTGTTCGGTTCCTCCGCTGCCGCCCGGATGCTGCCTCCGGCGATAATGCGTTAGCGGCCCTGGGGTTTGACTGCTGATGTTTGCCTGCTGGAGTTTGTCTGCTACCGCGAGAGACGGTGGCGATGTTCGGAAATCGTCCGGCAATTACCGCCCGGCGGTAGCCGAATCGGGCGACGCCCCCTGGGCCATCAGATATTCCACCAGATTGCTCAATTGCTCCTCGGAAAGATCGGCGTGGTGATCCAGCCGGGTCTGGTAGATAGCCGCCAGTTCCGACATCCGGTTGCCCGGCTTGATGGATTCAGGATCCCGGATCCACTGCCGCAGGGTTTCCCGGTTGAGGTCAACCAGCCCCGCCCCAATGGTAACCCGCTGCCCCAAATCCGTCAGGTTCGGCGCCGCAAAAGCCGTCGGCGGTTCCACGCCCGCTCTGATGTCCTCAATCCGCTCATCCGCCGGCTTGTTCAGCCACCGGGTGTATTCAATGAAAGTCCGCATCCGCCCGTGCTGCACATTCTCGCCCAGATCATTGAGGTCAGCGTCCGCCGCGCCTACCGTATGGCAGGTCACGCACTGCCCGTCCCCGAGGAACACCAGCTGCCCCGCCGCCGCCGATGCGCTCAACTGCGGCGGCGTACCCCACCCCTCGGCCCAGGCCGCGTACTCCACTTCCTCCAGCGCATGAACCCGGAACTTCATCTGCGCGTGCGCCGTGCCGCAAAACTCGGCGCACTGCCCGTAATACATCCCCGGATCCTCCGCCAGGAACCACATCTCGTTGGTGTGCGTCGGCACCACATCCTGCTTCCCGGCCAGTTTCGGAATCCAGAAGCTGTGAATCACATCATCGCTTTTGAGTTCCATTATCACGGGCGTATTCACCGGCACCCGCATCTCGTTGGCAGTGGTGATCACCTTCCCGTTGCCGTCCGCATCCTCATACCGGAACTCCCACCACCACTGGTGCCCCACCGCCTGCACCGTAAGCGGCTCCTTCCCCTGCGCCCGCGCCAGCCGGATGGCTTCGTCAGGCTCCAGCTTGAACAACACGAACACCGACCAGATGCCCAGCCCCAAAATCAGCAGGGTGGGGATAACCGTCCAGGTGATTTCCAGCGGGGTATTCCCGTGCGTCTGCGGCGGCAGCGCATCGCCGGGCTTGCGCCGGAAGCGGATGGCCGCGTAAAGCAGAGCCCCCTCCACCAGCACAAACACCGCCACCATCGTCCAGAGCAGCACATTAAACAGCAGCAGCTGCTCCCGCGCCACCGGCCCGTTCACCCCGAAAGTGGACTGCGGCGCGTCCGCGTCGCAGCCCAGCGCCGCCAGCATCAGTACGCCGCCAATGACGGCCAGGACCGTAACCGGACGCCAGGCCGGCCAGCGGGAACCACGGCGGGAACGGGAACCGGAGGGGCGGCGCGCCGGAATTGCGCTGTTCACAGCGGGTTCCTCGCCCGCTTGGGCAAATGACGGCGTGTCTTGCTCGGAAAAGGGCGGCAGCCCCATCGTGAACCCCCGGTTGACTTCGCCGGCGGCAAAAACGCCGCCGTGTGTGCAAAATTTCACTAGCGCAATGACAATAGCACACGCCCCCAAATCTGTCAATTTGCCGGCGCGGGGCATTTCACGCTGCTTGCGAAAACGCCGGCCGGCGCGTCAGGGCGCCGGCCGGCCAGCGCCTTACCTGGCCCCGTTCCCGTTCCCCTTCCCCTGAAACGCCGGGATGACCTCCTTCCCGAACTTCTCAATGGACGCCATCACCTTCTCATGCGGAATGGTCTCCGTCTGCATAATCAGCATCACCTGATCCACCCCGATGTCCTCGTACATCTGGCAGGTCTTGATGCACGACTCCGGGTTGCCCGCAATGATCACCCCCCGGTCCGACAGCGTCTTGCCGTCCAACTGCGCAATCGCCGCCCGCGCCGCCCCGGGCCCGCTGTCCAGCGACAACCCCACATCCTGCGCCAGCTGCTGATGCTCCGCGTCCGACTGCCGCAGCCAGCGACTGAAATCCGCCGTCAGATGGTCGGGAACCCCGCCCCACGCCTCCAGCAGCTCCTCATAGGCGTTGATGCGCCCCTGAATATAGGGCTTGTCCGGCCCGAAAAAGGTCTTCATCGACTCCGCCGCCAGCTCCTTCGCGTAATCGTCATCGTCCGCGCAGAAGCCATGCACATTGTTGCCCCAGAACTCGGTCACAAACTCGCCCACCGGCTCGCAATCCTTCAGCGCGTCCCGGTAAATCTGCACCTTCTCCTTCAGCACCTCCACCGCGTAGGACGCCGACGACAGCACCCCAATGCCCTTCTGCGCCGCCAGCCGGAAGCTGTCCTCCGACGTGCAGGCCAGATACAGACGCGGATGCGGCTGCTGGAACGGCTTCGGCAGCACCCGCCGCCGGGGCACGCTCCAGTGCTCCCCCTCGTACTCGTACTCCTCCGAAGTCCAGATCTTGGGCAGCATACTGATGGACTCGTTCCACAGGCTGCGGGTATCGCGCGGGTCAACCCCCAGCCCCGTCTGCTCGTAGGCGTTGGAACGCCCCGTGCCGACCTCAATCCGCCCGTCCGTCAGCTGGTCCAGCAGCGCCACCCGCTCCGCCACCCGCACCGGATGATGATAGGGCAGGATGCAGACCCCGTAGCCGATGCGGATCTGCTTGGTGATGCGGCTCAACGCCCCGAAAATGGCGTCCTGCGCCGGCGACCCCGAAAAGCCGGTCAGAAAATGGTGCTCCACAAACCACAGGTTGTTGAACCCCACCTGATCGGCCAGTTCGCACTGCTCCAGCGTCTCCTTGTAAAGCGCGTTCCAGTCAATCTCCGTCCCCTGAAAGGGGCGCTGGCATTCGTAAAGCAGGCCAAACTGCATAGCGATTCTCCTCTGCCGCGGGTTGCGTGCCGTTGTGTGCCGCGGGCTGCGTGCCGGGGGTTGCGTACCACGGGTTCCAAGTTTCCCAATGCCCGCAGTATAGCGCAATTCCTCCCGCTTGGCGAATGGCGCCGCGCCGGCCGGAAATGCCGGGCGTTACCCCTGTCCAGACTGCAACCAGGCGTCGTAATTTTCCCGCATAAAGCCCAAGTGTTCGGGAATATGCGCTTCGTACACCAGCAGCCAGTCGTCCAGCGTCATATCGCCATTTTCAGGATGGTAGCACGTGTTGCCCCAAACCGATTCGGGCAATGACCTGATCAAAGCGTAACTCTGCCGCCGCAACGCGCGGAACAGCTCCAGCGCATCCTCCGCGCTCCCCTCGGCGTACCCCAGCGCCTCGGCCCAGCCGTTTTCATCATAGGCCATCAGCGCCCGCCCCGGCTCGGCGATGAGCCGCCGGCAGCGAATGTAGCTGTTCGCCTCGCTGTCGGCAATGTGAATCAGATGCTCCCGGATACTCCAGCAGCCGTGTTCATCCCGAAAATCCCACATCTCGGGCGGAAATGCCCCCAGCCCCTCCATAAGCCTTTCATAAGCGCCCCCATACGATGCGATTTTGCGGGCGCGCCTTTCGGGCGTCAAAGCCATAACCAAACCTCCTGCCGGCCGGAATTGCCCGCCAGTGTATCACCCCGCCGGAACCGCCCACCGCCCGCCCCTCCCTGTGCGGCCCGTCCCCCGCTATGTCCGTCCCCCGCTATATGGTATAGTAGCCCCAAGCGCAACCTGGCACGATGCCCCGACATAGAATGCAACTCCGTTGCGCCCCGCCCCGGCCGGAACTCGCCCGGAATTGCCGGCATACAACTGGAGACAATTTTATGACCACGCCGGATCTAACGCCCGATCCCAGCCTCTACGATGAAGCGGAGTGGGAGATGTTGCAGTCCTTCGAAAACGCCGATTGGCTGCCGGAACCCGACCGGGAAGCCCGCCGGCAGTACTGGCGGAAAGCGTTCCAAGACGCCGAGTGCGGCGGCTACATTGGCCCCGTCCCCTACGATGTCCCCTACCCGTGGGCCGCCAAGGCCGGCCCGCCCTGCGCCCCAACCCCTCTTGCCCGCAACCCCGCTCCCGGCGATAATCCCACGCCGAACGACGATACCCCGCCCTCGGCAGCATAGGCCGCCTTATGCCCACCTACTACTGGGATGCCGAAAAAGACGCTCTACTGCAACGCGCCCGCGGCATCTCATTTCGCGATGTGGTGCCCCCTATTGAAGTTGCCGGAGACGACCCGTGGCCTTTCCCCGACGACCTGGACGATTACGAGCGCTGCCTGGAAGCCTCTGTCGCCGCCGGCGAATGGCGTTCCGTGCCGAACTTCCCCGCCGAAAAGGCTCGCTACGAAGCCATCGCCCGCGCCACCATAGCCGCCTGGAGCCCAGAACCGACCGCCACAGCATCGGAACAATCCCGCCCGGCCCCGGCCGGCCGGGCCCTGGGGAATCGGGCCGGCCCTCCGCCCCTTGCCGGCAACCCCATTTCCGGCGATAATCTGCCCCGGAACAATGCGCCCTCCCCATCGTCACCATCGTCATCATCTACCACCACCCTGCCCGCCGACATCCCTCCCGCCCCCATCCCCCCCGGAGGAACGCCCACAATGCAATACGACGTAATCATCATCGGCGCCGGTTCCGCCGGCTGCACTATGGCCGCCCGCCTCACCGAGGACCCCAGCCGTTCCGTCCTCCTCCTGGAAGCCGGCCCCGACTATCCCGACTTTGACCTCTACCCCGACGACCTCAAATACGGCTACGACCAGACCGCATCCGCCATCAACGCCCCCCACAACTGGACCTTCTGGGCCAACAACCCCGGCCAGGACAACCCTATGCCCGTCCCCCGCGGCCGGGTCGTCGGCGGCTCCTCCGCCATCAACGGCCAGGTGCTCCTCCGCGGCGTCCCCGAGGACTACGACGCCTGGGCCGCTATGGGCAACGACGAATGGCAATTCACCGACTGCCTCCCCTACTTCCGCAAACTGGAAACCGACACCGACATCACCGACGACTTCCACGGCAACGAAGGCCCCATCCCCGTCCGCCGCCACCGCCGCGCCGACTGGCTCCCCGCCCAGGTCGCCTTCTGGAACGCCTGCCGCGCCGCCGGCTACCCCGACGACCCCGATATGAACCACCCCGACTCCGGCGGCGTCGGCCCCATCCCTATGAACAACCCCAACGGCGTGCGCATGAGCACCTCCATCACCTACCTGCGCGAAGCCCGGCACCGACTCAACCTCACCGTCCGCCCCAACGTCACCTGCCGCCGCATCCTCTTTGAGGACAAAAAAGCCGTCGGCGTGGAGGTGGAAAGCGGCGACGAAGTATTCACCGTCCTCGGCTCCGACATCATCGTCAGCTCCGGCGCCATCGCCTCCCCCCAGCTCCTCCTCCTCTCCGGCGTCGGCCCCCCCGACCACCTGCGCGCTATGGGCATCCCCGTCATCCACGAACTCCCCGGCGTCGGCCAGAACCTCCGCGACCATCCCAACATCCGCGTCCCCGTCAAAGTCAAGGACGACTTCCCCCTGGACCCCGCCGCCCCCCGCACCCAGGTCGCCCTCCGCTACACCGCCACCGGCAGCCACCTCCGCAACGACATCCAGATCATGCAATCCTCCTTCTCCTCGCCCATCGCCGGCGACCCCCTGGAAGCCGAAGGCATCCGCTTCACCTGCATCCTGGAACTCGCCGTCGGCTCCGGCCACCTCCAGCTCGCCAGCTCCGACCCCCACGAACAGCCCCTCCTCAACTATAATTACTTCCAGGACGAATTCGACCTCTCCCGTATGCGCGAAGCCGTCCGCATCTGCGTCGACCTCCTGGCAACCGACCACTACCAGGACGTCGCCGACGAACTCCTGGATCCCCTCCCCGCCGACCTGGCCAGCGACGCCGCCCTCAACGACTGGCTCAAACGCACCGTCAGCACCTCCCAGCACATCTCCGGCACCTGCAAAATGGGCCGCGCCGACGACCCCATGGCCGTCGTGGACCAACATTGCCGCGTCCACGGCCTCCAAAACCTCCACATCGCCGACGCCTCCGTAATGCCCGACTGCATCCGCGCCAACACCAACTGCACCACCATTATGATCGCCGAACGCAAATCCGAATGGTTCCGCGCCGGCGAATAACCCGCCCCGCCCCAGGAACAGCCCACCGGAAACAAGGGGGAACCTCGCTATGACCACCGCCGCCACCGCCGCCGCCCGCTCCGTCCACGTCTACACCAACCCCGGTTGATTCAGCTGCCGGACCCTGGAGGAATTCCTCGCGTCCAACGGCGTTCAGTATGAACACCACGACCTGCTCACCGACGCAGCCGCCCGCGCCGACCTGCAAGCCCGCGGCATCCTCTCCGCCCCCGTCACCATCATCGACGGCGCCGAAGTCATCATCGGCTACTACCCCAAAAAACTCATCCCCGCCCTCGGCCTGGCCGACGCCCCCATCGACCTCTCCGGCCGCACCGCCTGGCTGGCCGACAAATACCGCCGCATCCTGCACGCCGCCGCCCGCGCCAGCGCCGAACTCTCCCCCGAACAACTCGCCCAGCCCGTACAGTGGCGCCCCGAACTGCTCCGCGACACCCTGGTGCATATCGTCTCCTTCCCCCAGCTCGCCCGCACCAGCCGCGCCCGCGGCTCTATGTCCACCGCGGATATGCGCGCCTGCCGCGACAGCCTCGCCCACCTGACCCAACCCCAGGACATCGCCGACTACGCCCGCCAGGTCGCCGCCGACATCGTCGCCTTCCTCAACAGCGCCGACTCCGCGGGCTTCGACCGCGTCGTCCCCGCCCACTACGGCGGCGAAGTCACCGTCCTGGAACTCCTCAACATCATCTTGAGCCACAGTACCCATCACCTCAAACAGGTGTACTGGTTTATGGACACCCACCTGGGACAGCCGGCCCAAACCCCGGCCACCGCCGACGATATGGAGGGCATCTTCACCCCGGCCCAGCTTATCTAGCCGGGCCGGCCGTGCCGGATGCAGCAAAAAACTATGGCCGAACCGCTGACCTCTTTCGACGAATTGCCTGCTACCAGGGCCATCATCGCCGGCTGGCGTCGCCAGTGGTCCGACGGCGGCAACATATCCAGCGGGCTGCCCCGCTGGCTCATCAGCAAAAAGTCCGCCCGGCGCATCGGCCGCATGACCGGCGCAATCTCCCAACTCTGCTTCCCCTTCCAAATCGCCGGCTCCCACGATATGTACCGCCCCCGCGCCGCCTTCAACGACGGACTGCCCAGCCGACCTATGGAATGGGACAACGGCTTCTGGTACGCCGGCGACGGCCTGGTCATCTTCCTCGGCGTGGAACCCTGGTATCGCATCGACCTCTACGCCAACGCCTTCTTCGAAGCCATCGCCGCCCTCGGCAACCCCAAAGTCGCCGCCGTGGAAGGCTACAACGGCCCCGCCCCCCCGGAACTGGAACGCCGCATCTCCTGCGTGTACAGCAAAGCCGCCATGGCACCCGTAATGCGCGAACACGGTATGCTGTTCTCCAGCTACGGCTCCCAGCAGCGCCAGGGCCCCACCGTCGGCATGGCCCTCGTCAGCCTCGCCCACTTCCAGCGCCCCGACGTAGAAATGGTGCGCGTCGGCGCCATGGCCCCTATGTTCCCCTTCAGCGGCCGCGGCGGCGGACAACTGGGCATCACCACCGACCACCGCGCCTTCTACGACATCTTGCGCCGACTCCGCGCCCTCTACTCCCTGGACATCGACCTCTCCGAACTCCGCCCCCGCTACGAGGAGGAAGCCGGCCAGCTCCTGGAATCCCTCCGGCGCATCGCTGACCGCAACGAGGAAGCCCGCCGCTACATCGACCGCATCCGCCGCGAATATCACTACCAGCCCTTCGAGGAACAAATCCCCCTCGCCCCCAGCATCGAAGGCGCCCTCGCCGACATCCTCGGCCAGCTGGACTTGCCCGGCGACGACGATACGGCGCCGGCCCGCTAACCCCCGCCGCCCATCAGCGCCCCCGCCCCCTTTGCGCCCGCCGGCGTTGCCCGGCGTAACATAAAAAGGCGATGACGATACGGCGCCGGCCCGCTAACTCCCGCCGGCCATCAGCGCCCCCGCCCCCTTTCCGCCCGCCGGCGTTGCCCGGCGTAACATAAAAAAGTGGCGTCCGCCGCCGGGCGGACGCCACTTTCTACGGAACGGGCTGGCTGGGCCGCCTTGACATTTCACCGCCGCTGCTTCGTCATTCCGGCTGCCGCCGGAACCGCGCCGCTTTGCCCGCTGTCTTCACTGCTGCCCCTTGCCGTTGCCGGCGTTAGTTGCCCGCGCCGCTTGCCCTGCGTCAGTTGATCGCCAGCGCGGTATTCTGACGCCCGGGCCGACGCATCTCCGCCAGCCCGTCCGCCGGGTCGTCAAACTTGTCGTAGTAAAACTCAATCCCGTTCCCGTCCGGATCCTCAAAATACACGCTGCCGGTCATCCCGTGATCCGTGGTCCGGTCCACCGCAATGTCGTTCTCCAGCAGCGTGTGGTAAAGATCCCGCAGCGAATCGAAATCCTCCACCTGCACCGCGAAATGGTTCAGCCCGATATTCCCCTTGCGGGAGGGCGCGGCCTCCGCCGGCGCCTGAAACAGCGCCAGGTCGTGGTGAATCTCCCCGCAGGTGAGAAAAGTCGCCGACCCGTCCGGCCGCTGCACCGCAATGTCAAAGCCCAGAATCTCGGTGTAAAACTTGGTGGATGCCCCCACATCGGAAACATTCAGCACCAGGTGTCCGACCTGCTTGGGTTTTACCATCTTGCTCCTCCTTGCCTGCCTGGAATGTGAAATGTGAAAAAGGGCGCCTGTTGCCCGCCACTATACGATAACCGCCGCCGGTCGGCAAGACCCCTGTCCCCCTTGTGCAGCGTTCCCAATTGGGCGGTCCCGCTTTGCGGCATTCCGCCAGCGGCGGGGAGCCAGGCATACTTTCCCGACTCCGGCCGGCGCCGGCGCAGCGGCCGGCCACGCCAACCACCTGAACCGGGATTACCATACTTCCCGTCCCACGCCTGCTCCGGTGTCGATCTCCGTATGCCGGTTCTGCTCGGTCACCTGCTCCAGCAAAGCGTCCAACTCCACCCGGGGCTGCTTGGCGGCGCAGACAATAACGGCCGAGCCGTGAAGCGAGATGTCCACGGGCGAGTGCGGCCCCAGACCCAATTCCGACGCGAATGCTTCGGGGATCGTCAAGGACAACCCGGCGTCCAGCTTTACGGTGTGGACTGCCATCTTGCTTTACCTCCTGTCCGGTCAGTAAGATGTTCAGGCTAGGCGCGGACTGGCGCCAGAATTGCCTGGAATTCATCAGGCGCGGACCACCTGGCAACTCGGGAAAACGCATCCACCTGACTGAAGTCCTCCGGCCGCCACACATCCACAGTGTCGTCAAACAGCGAAACGAACTCCAGATTGGATTGGCTTTCTTTCAGATGATGCAGGTCAACGCACCCGGCCACCACGTGATCCGTAATCCGATGCACCGCACCCCGCGACCCGGTAGCCAGCAAAAAAACCAGCCCGGTCCGGGTATCGGTCTGCGTTTCAAAATTAACCGTCCATTCGCGGGTAGAACGCCCCTGTTTCGCCACGTCGCGCTGGAAAGGAATCCTTTTTCGTTAAGCCATTCCTCCAACTCATCCGCCGTAGTTTGGAGAGCTTGGCTCCGGATGGTGAACCACAAATCGGAAACCTGCACAGCGGCCTGGGCAACGCGCATCACCGCCTCCCCCAGCGCATCCTGCGTTACCCCGCGCATTGTCAACTGGTCGTTGAAAAGCTCAATCCGGAGCGTCTGGCACACGTCCCGAGCCAGCGCCTCCTGCCGCGCCGAGCGCCTGGGGCTGACCGACTGCAACCACAGCCAGCCCAAAGCGTCCCCGAAATCGGTAACGTCGTAGCCGTTGCCACGCGGCAATACGAACACATCCACCACGCCGCCGTCCGGGTACAGCATCGGCGTGCGGACACGCACACCCTCAGGCTCCGCCTCCGAACATACGAACAGAGGCGGCAACGACCGGCCCACGGTCGAGCATAGTTCGTTGCTGTTCATATCAGTACCCCCCCTGAACTGCCCCGGGTTCCGACAGGTTTCCTTCGTGCCGCAGATGTATCTCGGCGCAGAATTGCTCCCACACCGCTACCGGGCGATGCCACGGCTCGGTGATGTCATCAGGCACGTAGGCCCACTTGTCGCGGTAGGGGGGGCGCCAGTAGTTCTTGTGCTTTTCTCCCACCGGCTCGCCGTCCGGGTTGGTGTGCTCTGCTCCCAAGTCCAGGCCGTGGATCCGACCCGCGCCCCGATGGATGAGCGCATACGACAACTTGTTTGAGCCGGCATTGTACCAGCCTTTAATGGATAGGGAATGACCGGATTCGGAATTCACTTCCACCAGGAACCCTCGGTAGGCGGCGGCGGGCCGGCCTTCCCAGGCAATGTCACCCACGATGCGCTTGGTGTCGTCGGCAATGATGGCCCGGTACTCATCTGCGCTTAACGGCATCAGCCCGCACTCCTCGGTTCCCAAGGTTCCCGGCGTCTGTCGCATCATAGCGCCGGCCGACAGCGCCGCGCAACCCGCACCCACCCGCCGCCGCCCGCTGCGATGTCCCCGCCCGCCCGAACTACCCTGGCCACATCCCGCCGCCCTGCCCGTTAGCCGCCGCCCGCGTCTGATGCCGCCATCCCGGCAATATCCCGCCGGTAAAACGCCCCTTCAAAGCCGATGCCCGCAATCCGCCGGTAGGCCCGCCCTCGCGCTTCCCCTACCGTATCCCCCAACCCCACCACCGTCAGTACGCGCCCCCCGGCGGTAACCACGGCCTCGCTGCCGTCCTCCGCCCGCCGCGCCCCGGCGTGAAAAACGATGGCCCCGTCATCCCCGCCCTTGCCCTTGCCGTCGCCGTACCCGCCCCCGCCGCGCGACAACCCGGCAATAGGATAGCCCGTCCGGTAGGCCCCGGGGTAGCCCGCCGACGCCATCACCACCCCCACCGCCGGCCGTTCCGACCACATCGCCGCCGGCGCCGCCCCCAGCTCCCCCACCGCGCACGCCAGCATCACCGGCGCCGGATCCGTGAGCAGACGCGGCATTATCACCTGCGTCTCCGGATCCCCGAACCGGCAGTTGAACTCCAGCACCCGCGGCCCCTCGTCCGTCAGCATCACCCCGCAGTACAGCGCCCCCCGGTACGGACTGCCCAGCTCCGCCAGCCGCCGGATTACGGGCAACATATAATCCCGGCGTATCCGTTCCGCCAGCCCCGCGTTCCAGAACCCCGGCGGCCCGTAGCTCCCCATCCCGCCCGTATTCGGCCCCGCCTCCCCTTCCCCCACCCGCTTGTAATCGGCGGCGGCCACCACCGCCGAAAGCCTGGCCCCATCCGTAAAACCGAACACGCTAACCTCGTCGCCACGCAGCCAGTCCTCAATGACGATAACCGCCCCCGCCTCCCCGAATACCCGGTCATCCATACACGCCCGCACGGCCGCCCGCGCCTCCTCCCGGCTGGCGCACATCGCCACGCCCTTGCCTGCCGCCAGCCCGTCCGCCTTCACCACCAGCGGCCGGTCGGCGGCGTTGATGTAATCCAGAGCCGCCCCGGCGTCCTCAAAAACCCGGTAGTTGGGGCCGGGTACCCCCGCCGCGTCCATTACCGCGCGGGCGAAACTCTTGCTGGACTCCAGTTGGGACGCCGCCTGGCTGGGCCCGAAAGCGGCCACCCCGGCGTCCCGCAGCCGGTCCGACAGCCCCAGCGCCAGCGGCATTTCTGGCCCGATAACCACTAGGTCAATGCCGTGCGCCCCGGCCGCCGCCACCATCCCCTCCACATCCGTATCATCTACCGGCAAGTTCGTCCCCACCTGCGCCGTGCCGGAATTGCCCGGCGCCGCATAAACCGCCGTCACCCCGCCGGAACCAGCCAGCCGCCACGCCAGCGCGTGCTCCCGTCCCCCGGAACCCACCACCAGAATACGCATCAGCCCGGCCCCTCCTGCTACTCCCACTCAATAGTGCCGGGCGGTTTGCTGGTAATGTCATAAACCACCCGGTTCACGCCCCGCGCCTCATTCACAATCCGGCTGCTGATCCGCGCCAGCGTCTCGTAGGGCAGCCGCGCCCAGTCCGCCGTCATCGCGTCATCCGAATTGACGGCCCGAATCGCGCAGGCGTACCCGTAAGTGCGCTGGTCACCCATCACCCCCACCGTCCGGTTGTCCGTAAGCACCGCAAAGCTCTGCCAAATGTCCCGGTACAGCCCGGCCGCCCGTATTTCCTCCAGCACAATCCGGTCGCAGTCCCGCAGCAGCTCCACCCGTTCCGGCGTAACCTCGCCAATAATCCGAATCGCCAGCCCCGGCCCCGGAAAAGGCTGCCGATAGACAATATCGTCCGGCAGCCCCAGCTCCTGCCCCACCGCCCGCACTTCGTCCTTAAAGAGATACCGCAGCGGTTCCACCAGCCCGAAATCCATCCGCTCCGGCAGCCCCCCCACATTGTGGTGACTCTTGATGCGCGCCGAAGCCCGGTTCTCCGGCGTCTCGCTTTCAATCACATCCGGGTACAGCGTCCCTTGCGCCAGCCAGCGCGCCTCGCCCAGCTCGCCGGCGGCGTCCTCAAAAACCCGGATGAACTCCGCCCCAATCGTCTTCCGCTTCGCCTCCGGATCCGTCACCCCTGCCAGCTGCCCCAGAAACCGCTCCGATGCGTCCACATAGCGCAGATCCAGCCCCAAATAGCGCCGGAAAGTATCCTGCACCTGCTCCGCTTCCCCGTGTCGCAGCAGGCCGTTGTTCACCAAAATGCAGGTCACCTGCCGCCCCACTGCCCGGTGCAACAAGGCGGCGGCCACCGACGAATCCACCCCGCCGCTCAACCCGCAGATCACCCGGTCGTCCCCCACCTGCGCCCGCAGCCGGGACACCGCCTCGACCACAAAATTGGCCGGCGTCCAGGTTCCCGCGCACCCGCAGATGCCCCGCACAAAGTTCCGCAGAATGGTCATCCCGTCCGGCGTGTGCTGCACCTCAGGGTGAAACTGCAACCCGTAGTACCGCTTGCCGTCGGAAATGACGGCGCAGTCCGTATTCGACGTGCGGCCCAGAGCCGTCATTCCGGGCGGCAGCTCATCCACCCGGTCGCCGTGGCTCATCCAGACCGGAATGCTGCCCGCCAGCCCCGCCAGCAAACCGCCGCCCCTTGCGCCCCCGCTATCACCGCCGCCGCCGTCCCCGTCCCCAATCAGCAAATCGGCGTGGCCGTACTCGCGGACGGCGCCGGGCGCCACCCGCCCCCCCAGCTGCCGCGCCATCGCCTGCATCCCGTAGCAAATGCCCAGCGTCGGCGCCCCGCACTCCAGTACCCACTCCGGTATCGCCGGCGCCCCGGCGTCATACACGCTGGCCGGCCCCCCCGACAGAATTATGCCTCGCAGGTTCAAATGCCCCGCCGCCTCCGGCCCGGCCGTGGCGGGAATAATCTCCGAATATACCTCCAGCTCCCGGACCCGCCGGGCGATGAGGTGCGTGTACTGCGACCCGAAGTCAATGACGACAATGGCGTCCGTGCGGGCATCAGTGCGGGCGGCGGCGTGAACGGCGGCGGCAGCGATCATAAGGCGTGTCAAAACCCCGTCATAGGTCTGAATGCCCCTAATATAGCATACCCGGCGCCCGTTCACACGGCGGCGCCTCCGGGCCTATGCGCTATAATGGGCGCCGCAACAGACTATCCGGTGGCGCCCGCGCCGGCAAGGGGCAGAATATGAAACGAAAATCGGTCATCGGAGCCACGCCATTGCGGCGAAACCCGTGCCCCCGGCCCGCGCCGGCCCGGGCCTTATTGTCCCCGGCATTGCTGACGCTGGCCCTCCTGCTGTCCATCGCCGCCGCCACCGCCGGCTGCGGACTCGCCGGCGGCCTGCTGGGCGGCGACGACCTGCCCCCCATTGCCTACGTCGTTTCCGACCGCGACGGCAATACCGAAATCTGGATGGCTATGTCCGGCAACGCCGACGCCAGGCAGGTATCCGCCGCCGCCGGCTCCGCCGCTTTCCCCCGCTGGGCCCCCGAATACCGGATGCTGGCCTGGATCAACGCCGGCCCGCCCGCCGCCCGCCTGATGCTGCACGACCCCGAAACCGGCGAAACCACCCTGTTGGCCAGCGACATCGACCCGGAACAGCCCCCCGTCTGGGCCCCGGACGGAACCCGCATCGCCTATATGTCGGCCGCCGGCGGCGACCACGACTACGACATCTATATGGCCGCCGTCGCCGACGCCCGCCAAACCCGCCTCACCTTCACCCCCGAACGCGAACGCATCGGCGACTGGTCCCCCGACGGCCAATGGCTCGTCTTCACCGAGGACGACGCCGACGGCCTGCTCCTCCGCAACCCCGACGGCGTCAACCGCATCAGGCTCACCGACAGCGCCGACCACAGCCCCGTATGGTCCCCCAAAGGCGACCGGATCGCCTTCCTCCGCCAAACCCAAAACGGGCGGGACATCTACGTCCTCCGCCCCACCGGATCCGACGACTGGGCCGACGACACCGACGAATCGGCCCTCGCCAAAACGGAACGCGACGAATTCGGACTCGCCTGGTCCCCGGACGGACGCAAGCTCGCTTTCGTCGCCCGCTTGGATGGCCAAACGGACGGCCAAACGGAAATCTTCACCACCCTGGCCGACGGCTCGGAACGCAAACAGCTCACCCAAAACACCAAGGACGACCTGATGCCCGTCTGGTCCCAGCAGGGCGACCGCATCGCCTTCGTCTCCTATGCCTACGGCAACTCCGAAATCCTGTATATGGACGGCGACGGCGCCGGGCAAATGCGGCTAACCAACGACAACCGCAACAGCTCCCAGCCCGACTGGTAAGCAACCCCCCACCCTCCCGATGCCTGATCCGCCCACCACGCCGCCACCGCCTCCGCCGGCAACCCCCTGGCCTTATCCGAAACATCGCCCCGCATTCTCCGCCGGCCCGCCCGCATCCTCTTCCAGCCGGCAATCCCTTGCCGATGAGCCATCCTATGAAACACCCGCCATCTCATCCGCCAACGCCGCCGGGCATCGTCGCGCCGGGCATAGATCCGGCAGTAGCCGGCCCATCGCCAGTACCGCCGGACATCAATACGCCGAACATAGATCCGGCAGTAGCCGGCGCACCGCCATCGCCCCTGGGCATCAGCGTTCCGGACATAGATCCGGCGGTAGCCGGCGCCTTGCTCGGCGGGTTGAGCGCCCCGTTGGCCGCCGTATCCACCCGCTACGGGGCTACGGTCAACGCCCAGATTGCCGTGGCCATCGCGCCCGCGTCCATCGTCCCCCACCGCCCCCGCCTCATCGTACAGCTGTACCACACCAACTACACTTGCCACCTGGTAGCCGCCGCCGGCGTAATGGCCGTCAACTTCCTCAACTATGACCAGCTGCCCCTGGTCTGGCAACTGGGGATGCATTCCGGGCGCCACGGCAACAAGCTGGCCGGCATCCCCTATCAAACCGGCGTCACGGGCAGCCCCTTGCTCGCCGGATGCTTCGGCTACCTGGACTGCCGCGTGGTGAACGCTATGGACGGCGGCGATATGACCGCCTTTCTGGTCGAAGCCCTGGCGGCCGAAACCCCCTCCGCCGGCGGTCAGCGCATGACCTGGCGCGAAGCCCGCCCCCGCCTGCCCCAGCGCTGGGCCGCCGAATGGGAGCGCAAAATCGCCGCCGAAATGGCCCTGTCTCAGGAACAAATGGGCCAAATTAACCCCGCGCCCTGGCAACCTATACCTCCGCCGCGGCGCCACACCGTCTGACTGGAAACGCCGCCGCCCCGCCGCCGGCAACAGACCTTGTGCCCAACAATTTCGTCGCCTTATCCCTCGTCGCCGTATCGTATCCTACTCGTCCTGAACCAGGCCCCATTTCCCGTCAACACGCTCAATCCGCCCACTGTCGCGCAGATGCTGCTGCGCCCTCCGCACCAGATGCTTCCACCGCACGCCAAAATGGACGCCGTTTATCACCCGGTCAATCCCGTCATCGCACAGATCCGGGTGTATATTCTGAACCATCGGATGAATATCCTCGGTCGCCAGCGGCCCGTTGCTCAAAACATAAAGTATGGTGCGCGCGAATATGGCATTCGCGCTTTCGCCCGGCCTGGCCCGCAGTTGCAATAACGCCTCCCGTGTGGTTTCCATCTGCCTCTCGAACTCCTGCCTGACGCCGGCGCCCGCCGACCGCAACGCATCGGCGTATTTGCCCCGCAGCGATTCGGCAACATCGGCTAAATTGTCCAGCTCCGCAACGGAGACTTCAGCCCCCAGCCTGCCATATGCCCGCAAATCGGCGGCTATTCTGCGTACCAGCGCCGGCTCGTCAATGCGAATGCCGTACTCGTAATTCCGGTAAATGGAACCCGCGGTAAGATTGCCGGAAGTAATAATAGCCGTATGCTCGTCGGCCACATAAGCCTTGGCGTGCAGCCCCGGCAGATGCCGAACCGTAGTCGCCGGCGTTGCCCGGCAAAAATCCGCAATCGCGCCCCCGTCAATGCTCCCCTGCAACAGGCTGTCCGCCGACAGGTTGGTAAGCAAACTGATTTGGGGCCGTCCACCCGCGTCATCCAGCAACGACGCCAGTCGCCGCAGGGGTTGTTCCGTGATGAACGGGGCCACGATAACCGCCTCCTTGCGAATGGAACGGGCAAAATCCTCAAAGGCATCCTGCCAGGGCGACAGTATCGGTTGCATATTATTGCGCCCTCCCCGGCGCAGCCGTCGCCCGCCGCGGATCAAAACGACAGCGTTTCTGATAATGCGCCGCCCCGCCCCATCACCCCGCCCCCGCGCCCTAGCCGCCGCCCTCTGGCCCGCCGCCACCGCCCTGCCCACCCTCGCCGCCACCCCCGCCATTCCGGCCCCCGCCCGAACTCGCCGCCCCCGTCTCCCGCCCGGCGCCTCCCCGCCGCCCCCCGCCCGCCGTCAGCGGACGCGACAGCGCCAGGTTAATGTCCCCCCCGCGCCGCACCAGATACAGCGGTATATCATGCTGCGCCAGATAATCGGCCGCAACCTGTCCCGTAACCCCCGGCGCCTCCCCGCTGTTCGGATCCGCAAAATCCGTGTGGTCAATATAGCACACCGCCACATTCACCCCCTGCCGCCGTAGCCCCGCCAGCGCCGCCGTCCATTCCGGCCGGCGCGACGGCGTAATCACCATCAGCGTATTGAACCCCGTCAGATGCGGACGCAGGTCATACAGAAACCGTTCCAGCGGCAGCGACCCGTCCGCGTGCACCCCCGCCAGCGTTTCCATCAGTATGCCCAGCTGCGCCGGCCGCCGGTCGGGCTTCAGCAGCCACAAATCCGCGGCGTTGGCCGCCAGCCCCACCGGAACCGCATTCTCATCCCAATGCTGCGCCAGCGACGCCGCCACCTTCACCGCCAGCTCCTCTGTATTGTCCGGCGGCTGGCCCGCGTGCGACCGCCGTTCCATATCCAGCAGCGCCCACGCTTGCGCCGACACCCCGATGTCAAACTCCTTGACCATCAGCCGGTTCATCCGCGCCGTATAGGGCCAGTGAATCCGGCGCAGGCTGTCCCCGTAGGCATAATCCCGCACCGCCGACGACTCCGGCGTAATCGCCGGCGTGCGCCGCGAAAAGACCGAATCACTGGGCAGGTTGGCAAAACGCCGGTCCAAATCCGGCAGCGGCGTCGTCTCCGGCAGCACCGTATAGGGCTGGTCATTGCGGAAAGTGCGGCTCAACCGGAACAGCCCGAAAGGATCCCGGGCCGTAATGCGAATGCGCCCCGTGCGATAAATGCCCCGCCGGGCCAGATAGGTGGCGATGCGAAAGGCCCGCCGCTGCCCCTTGACCAGCGCAATGGTGCGCCCCCCCGGCTCCGCCAGATCCGTATCCTCCACCACCTCCAGCCACGACTTGGGCAGCCGCGTCCGGTTCACCAGGTGGATCTGCCCCTCCAGATAGTCCCCCACCCGCCCGCGCGTCCCCAGCCGCGTCAGCCGCAAGTCAATGCCCCGCAGGTTCAGCCACGCCCACCCGTACCCGATGCCCGCCAGCAGTATCAGCGTGAACAGCAGCCGGTAAAAAAAGGCAAACCCGGTGCCTAGCGCATAAAACAGCGTCGCCAGCAGCAGCAGCCCCAGCAGAATCTTGCGGCGATGCTGCCGGACCGCCTGCTTGATCGTTGCGATGATGATGGTCAGTCCATCTCTAAATCAGAGAATCAGAGCTGGTGAAACGCTCCGGGATGTCGCCGTCCATCGCCGCCCGGAACTCATCGGCTGACATACGCAACTGCGCCGTAACGATGCGTCCCATTTGAGCGGAGGGGATTTCCCGCGAACCGAAGGATATTCTGGTCCGCAACCCCAAGCGGGGATGATAAAAGCGCCAGTGGTCATTTTGGCGGTCAACGATAAACCCCATGCGCAACAGCAAGCTGTGCAGTTCGTTCGTCCTGATACCCGCTATCTTGGGCATCGTACTATACCTCCGCTAGCGCGCCGGATTCGGCGTAGTCCACCAGCAGGTCGGCAAGGCCGGCGCGACGCGTCCGGTAGAGAATGCCCTCGGCATCCAGCTCCGCCAGCAGGTCGGCCATCTCGGCCGCTCCCGCATCGGCGGCCTTGAAAGCCGGCATCCCCGCCGGCCAGGGGGAACGTACGTTGGCCGCTATGGCCGAAAGGATGTCCGACATCGCCTCCGACTCCGTATCGCCCTGTCCCCAGACGCCGATCGCCGACGGGCACCACGCCGCGTAGCACAGCGTTCCGTCGGAGATTTCGTCCTGCCAAACCACCACTTCAAAGCTGTCCATGTTTCCTCCGGCTGCCGAGTGTTGTGGTGGCAGAATGCTATCAGGACAATTGCCAGCTGTCAAGCAAGCCCCCGCCGAAAATGCCTTGGAATTTGCGGAAAGGAACCCCGCCCCCGTCCCCGGCTTACAGCGACAAAATCCCCCGCCGGTGCAGCTGCTCCCGCAAATACTCCATATCCCGGGTCCCCTTGATCGCATTGCAGGTATGGCACACCAGCTGCAAATTGCTCATCGCGTCCGCCCCGCCCAGCGACTGCGGGTGAATGTGGTCTATGGTCAGCACGTGCAACGGCAGCTCGTACCGGCACCCGGCGCAGCGCCCGTTCTGGCTGGCGTACAGCAGCTCCTTGTTCGACCGCGGGTCGGCGGGAACCGCTCGGGCCAGGTCATTCCGCCGCGGCGGTTCCCGCAGGATATTCGGACTCCAGTCCTCCCACGCCGGCTCATCGGCGCCGTTCATCGGAATCTGCAACTCCCGCTTGGCGCGCGCATTCAGCACCTCGGCGGCCTGCGGCGCCTTGTCAATGCCAATCCACTGCCGGTGCAGCCTTTCGGAAGCGATGCAGGCGGTGGCGCAGCCACAGAAGGGATCCAGCACCAGGTCGCCGGGGTTGGACGACGCGTTGATGATGCGTTCCAGCAGGCGTATCGGCTTCTGCGTCCGCCACCCCGTATATTCCCGCGACCAGCGCGAAACCGGGCGAATATCCGTCCACTGGTTGGACGGCGTCTGCCCGCTAGTGCCGGCCAGATAGCGTTTGAGCGACGGCATACCGCCCGTGGTCGAATAATGAATAAACCCCGCGTTATCCAGAGCGTCCAGCCGCGCCAGCACACTGGTGATACTGCGGTATCCGGGAATTGCGGTCCGTTCAATCCATTCGGCGTAGTCGCTCCGCAGCGGTATGCCCCAGTGCCGCCCGCTGTCTCCCGGATTGTACCCGCGCCAGGGCTGCCCGCTTTCCCCGTCGCTGACGCTTTGCGCCGTAGTGTTGTCCAGCCGGTACTTCCCCCGCTCGTCCTCCAGCCGGTAGTACCGATCCACGTACTCGCGGTCTAAAGGCACGCGGATGTCGGCCACGTTTATCCGGCCGCTATGGCTGTAAAAAAGGATGGTGTCGCGGACATTGCCGAAACTGCGCGAATCGTTGTGCGCCGAGGTGCGTTGCCAGCTGATTTCCGCCTGGCACTGCTGCCAGCCGAACACGGCGTCCATAACGCCATGCAGATAATAGGACGCCGTAGGGTCGCAATGCAGGTAAATGCTGCCCGTGGGCTTCAGCACGCGGTGCAGCTCCAGCAGCCGCATACTCATAAAAGTCAGGTAGCCCGCCATCCTCTCGCTGTGCGCCAGCTTCGCCCCGTTAATCAGGTGGTACAGCGACGGCCGCCGCAGCTCAATCTCGTCAATCCACTCCTCCTTCATATCGTCCAGCGTCCACACGTCGCTGAACTCCGCCCCCCGCGCCTCGCTGTTCAGCGGCGCGGCGTAGGCCCGGTTGGAATTGAACGGCGGATCCAAATAAATCAGGTCAACGCACTCCGAATTAATCCCCCGCAGGATGTCCAGATTATCCCCGGTGAAAATGGTGCGGTTGGCCACATTGCAACCGTTAAGCATCAGGCTACACCCCCGTAAGCCATCGCCGGAGCCCCTTGGCGGACGGCGCCCCTGGCCGATGGCGGATAGCGGCGATTCTAGCAGGCGCCCTTTGCCGGGGACAAGACGGCCGGCCGCGCCGGCCCGCCACCTTTCCCAACCAATCCTATCCTTGCGCCTAACTTGTCTCTACCCCGCCCCCGGCACCGGCACGCTGTTCAGCAGCTCCTGCACCACCTGCTCCGCCCGCACCCCCCGCATCCGCGCCGACGGCGTCAGCACAATCCGGTGCGCCAGCACCGCCTCCGCCAGTTCCTTCACATCATCCGGCAGCACATAATCCCGCCCCCGTATCAGCGCCAGCGCCCGCCCCGCCCGGAACAGCCCCAGCGACGCCCGCGGCGACGCCCCCAGCGCCGCGTCGCTATGCTGCCGCGTCGCCTCCGCCAGCGTCACCAAATACTCCCGCACCAGCCCGTCCACATACACCCCCTGCGCCGCCTGCTGCATCGCCAGCGCCTCCCGCGGCGTCGCCACCGGCCGCAGCTCCGCAATCGGATGCGTATGCTCCTGCTGCGCGATTATCGTCATCTCCTCCTCAAAACGCGGGTAACCCACGCTGATCCGCATCAGAAACCGATCCAGCTGCGCCTCCGGCAGCGGAAATGTCCCCTCGTACTCAATGGAGTTCTGCGTGGCAATGACCAGAAACGGCGCCGGCAGCGGATGCGTCACCCCGTCCACCGTAACCTGCCGTTCCTCCATCGCCTCCAGCAGCGCCGACTGCGTCTTCGGCGTAGCCCGGTTGATCTCATCCGCCAGCACCAGCTGCGCCGCAATCGGCCCCGCCCGGTAACTGAACTCCCCCGACGACTGGTTATAAACCGACACCCCCGTCACATCGCTGGGCAGCAGATCCGGCGTGAACTGAATGCGCGCGAAAGTGCCCCCAATGGACACCGCCAGCGAGCGCGCCAGCATCGTCTTCCCCACCCCCGGCACATCCTCCACCAGAATATGCCCCTCCGCAATCAGCGCCGCCAGCGCCTGCTCAATCACCGCCCCCTTGCCCACAATCACCGCCGCCACATTGTCGGCAATGCGCCCCGCAATGTCCGACGCCGCCACAATGGCCGTCGCCACCCCGCTGCCGTCGCCGCCGTCGTTGCCCCTGCCGTTGCCGCCCGCCCCCGGCGAAACTGCGTTATTCTGCACTGGCCTGCTCCTCTCTCTGCCCGCTGCGTCTGCCGCCGCGCATCCACGCCCGGCGCCCCCAGTTTAGCACAACACATAGCCCACGCGGATGATGCTATAATACCGCCGCCGGCCCGCCCGATCACGACCGCCGCCGCGCCAGTCCGGCCCAACCAGGTCCGGCCCCAGGAGGAAACACATTGGCCGCCAAAACGATGTTCGAAAAAATCTGGGATGCCCACGTCGTCCACGAGGAACCGGGGCAGCCCTCCCTCATCTATATCGACCTGCACCTGGTGCATGAGGTCACCTCCCCCCAGGCTTTCGACGGCCTCCGCATGGCCGGCCGCAAAGTCCGCCGCCCCGACCTGACCGTGGCCACCGTGGACCACAACACCCCCACCTGGGAACTCTCCCGCCCCATCACCGACGAAATCTCCAAAGCCCAGCTGGACGCCCTGGAACGCAACGCCGCCGAATTCGGCCTCCCCCATTTCTACGACCGCTTCAGCCCCAACCAGGGCATCGTCCACGTCATCGGCCCGGATCTCGGCTACACCCTCCCCGGCAAAACCGTCGTCTGCGGCGACAGCCACACCTCCACCCACGGCGCCCTCGGCTGCTTCGCCGTCGGCATCGGCACCTCCGAAGTGGAACACGTCCTCGCCACCCAGACCCTCCGCCAGTTCAAACCCCAAACTATGGAAGTGCGCGTCGACGGCCCCCTCCCCGCCGGCGTCTCCGCCAAAGACGTCATCCTCGGCATCATCGGCCGCATCGGCGTCAACGGCGGCACCGGCCATGTCATCGAATACACCGGCGAGGCCATCCGCGACCTCTCTATGGACGGCCGGATGACCGTCTGCAACATGAGCATTGAGGCCGGCGCCCGCGCCGGAATGATCGCCCCCGACGACACCACCTTTGAATATGTCCGCACGCGCCCCTACGCCCCCCAAGGCGCCGACCTGGAAGCCAAAATCGCCGAATGGCGCCACCTGCCCACCGACGCCGGCGCCGCCTACGACCGCACCGTGGTCATCAACGCCGCCGACCTGGCCCCCTTCGTTACCTGGGGCACCAAACCCGATATGGTCGCCCCCGTCACCCACCGCGTCCCCGACCCCGCCTCCTTCCCCACCGCCCCCGAGCGCGAAGCCGCCGCCCGCGCCCTGGAATATATGGGCCTGGAACCCGACCAGCCCATCCAGGACATCAAAATCGACCGCGTTTTCCTCGGCGCCTGCACCAACGCCCGCATCGACGACCTCCGCGCCGCCGCCGGCGTCATCCGCGGCCGCCGGGTCAGCTCCGATGTGTACGCCATGGTCGTCCCCGGCTCCGCACGCGTCAAAATGCAGGCCGAAGCCGAGGGCCTGGACCAGATATTCAAAGACGCCGGCTTCGACTGGCGCGTCGCCGGCTGCTCTATGTGCCTGGGTATGAACCCCGACATCCTGGACCCCGGCCAGCGCTGCGCCTCCACCTCCAACCGCAACTTCGAAGGCCGCCAGGGCAAGGGCGGCCGCACCCACCTGGTCAGCCCCGAAATGGCCGCCGCCGCCGCCATCGCCGGCCACTTCGTGGACGTGCGAGACTTCTAACCACGCCATCCGGGGGGCGGTCTGACCTCCGCCCCTCTGCCCGCCAAAGCGACCGCAACAAGGCAACCGCAATGAGGTAACCGCAAAATGGAACCCTTTACCCAACTGGAAGGCGTCGTCGCCCCCCTGGACGCCGTGAATGTGGACACGGATATGATCATCCCCGCCGTGTACCTCAAAAGCATCGCGCGCGCCGGCTTCGGCCCCCACCTGTTCGACCGCTACCGCTACCTCGAGAACGGCGCCGAAAACCCCGACTTCGTCCTCAACCGGGACGGCTACCGCAACGCCAAAATCCTCGTCTCCGGCCCCAACTTCGGCTGCGGCTCCTCACGGGAACACGCCCCCTGGGCCCTGGAGGACTTCGGCATCCGCTGCGTCATCGCCCCCAGCTTCGCCGACATCTTCTTCAACAACTGCTTCAAAAACGGCCTGCTCCCCTTGACCCTGCCCGAAACCGACGTCCGCCGCATCATCGACAAGGCCGGCGCCAACCCCGGCTTCCGCCTCACCGTGGACCTGGAAGCCCAGCAGGTGCGCGACGCCGACGAGGAGATCGTAGTGGACTTCCAGGTGGACGAGTTCCGCCGCTACTGCCTGCTCAACGGCCTGGACGACATCGGCCTTACCCTCCAGCGCGAGGACGCCATCACCGCCTACGAAACCCGGCGCGCCTGACTGACGCCCCACGGCGGGCTCGGGCTTTTGCTGCCGGACATCAGCGCCCCCAGCCCGCCTCCCCCGACGGGCTGGTCATTCACCGGCATTAAGCCCGCCCTGGCATCACGCCCATATTGGCATCGGCTGACGCTGGTCATTAACCGGCGTTGGGCCAGCCCTTTGCAGGCCGGGCCGGTTCGGACAATCCGGTGTATTGCCTGCCCCCGGTTGTCCGCCGGGCCAAAGCACAATGCCTTTCTGCTGCCCGGCGTTTATCCGGTCCGCGCCCGCGCCCGTTCCAAATCCGCCGCGTCGTTAATGTTGAAAAAGCTCAACAACTCCGGATCCAGCCGGCGCGCCTCCCCCTCCGTTATGTAGCGCACCGCCACCTCGTCATAGAACCCGGAGATTTGCAGCTCCCCCCTTTCCAGCCGCCTTCTGATCGCCGGCAGGCAGCGCCGGGAATAAAAAGCGTGCATCGGTTCCGCCCGCCCGCCAATCACCGGCGCCACCACATCCACGCCTTCCCGTTGCCCCGCCATATACCGCAGCAGCGGCGCGGACAGAAACGGCATATCGCAGGCCACCACCAGCGACCACTCGCCGCCGCAGGCCGCCACTCCCGTATAAATCCCGCCCAGCGCCCCGCCGCCGGGAAAGGCGTCGGCAACCCATCGCCGTTTCCCGCCCAGCGGCAGAACGCCGGCCCGCCCCGCATCGCCTACGACCACCACCGTCTCGTCGTCCCCGGCCCCGATGCCCCCCGCCGCCCTGCGGATAACCCGGCAAAGCAGCGGCTCGCCCGCAAAAGACGCCAGCGCCTTGTCCTGCCCCAGCCGGCGGCTGCGCCCCCCGGCCAGTATAACGGCGCTCACGCCGGC
This sequence comes from Dehalococcoidia bacterium, assembly GCA_965203195.1. Classification (GTDB taxonomy): domain Bacteria; phylum Chloroflexota; class Dehalococcoidia; order Lucifugimonadales; family UBA3495; genus Bin87. The sequence continues at coordinate 1,117,188 of OZ241860.1, forward strand.
GGCCATTCCCCCCTGGCCGCCCGCCCGCAACGGCGCCTCTAACTCTCTTTCGCCAATCATCGCATCTTGCCCCTTGCTCCCTACGCTTTTCCTTTGGGGACGGACGCCGGCTGCCGCTGTCATCACCAGGCCGGCCCCGCCGCCGCCCGATTAGCCGGCCGCCGCTGTCATCACCAGGCCGGCCCCGCCGCCATCCAATTAGCCGGCCGCCGCTGTCATCACCACACCGGCCCCGCCGCCGCCCGATTAGCCGGCCGCCGCGCCCGCCCCTAGCCCCGTTCAGTCCGCCGCCGCCGGCTCGACCACCGCCCTGCCCGCGCCTTGCCGCGCCGCCAGCGCCCGGTGCAGTGCTGCCCGTTCCTCCGCTTCCGTTTCCCGCGAGAAACGCACCACAAACACCAGCGCCGCCGCGCACAGCGCCGCCACGCCTACAATCATCAGCCCCTGCGTGTAACTCAGGCTCTCCGCCCGGAACAGCAAACCGAACAGCACCGCCCCCGCATTCCCGCCGGCGCCCACTATGCCCGCCACCGAACCCAGCGCCCGCCGGTTGATGAAAGGAACCACCGAGTAGGTTGCCCCCTCCGACATCTGCACGAACAGGCTGAACACAATCATTGCGCCTACCGCCAGCGCCAGCGTAGTCATCTGTGCGAACAGAATCAGCGCCAGCCCCTCCAGCAGCAGCGTGCTTCCCAAAAACATCACCCGCCCCTTGAGCCCGAACCGGATGCCCATCCGGTCTCCGAACGCGCCGCCCAGCGTCCGCGCGAAAACATTCATCAGCCCGAACAGGCCCGCGATGATGCCCGCCGTGCCCAGGCCCACCTCAAAGCGGTCGTAGTAATACAACGCTGCAATGTTGTTGATGGTCAGCTCCACCCCGAAACACGCCCCGTAGATGACGAACAGCGCCCAAACCCGGTAATCCCGCGCCGCCATCCCGAAAGACCCCTTCACTTCCGACGCCTTCGGCATCAGCCCCCGGCCCCGCAAGTCCTTGTAGTCCCCCGCCGGGCAGTCCCGGGTGAAGTGGTAGTAGGCCAGCCCCATCAGCAGCAGCGCCGCCCCGGGTATCACCATGGCGATCCGCCACCCCAGATACTCGGCGGCGCCGAAAGTCAGTATGGCCGCGAATATCAGCGGCATCGCCATCTGCGTTACGCCTCCGCCCAGGTTCCCCCACCCTGCCGTAGTGGCGTTGGCCGTCCCCACCACATTCGGCGCGAACATCACCGAAGTGTGGTACTGCGTAATCACAAATGACGCCCCAATCACCCCGATCGCCAGCCGGCACAGCAGAAACGTCTCGTAGCTCTGCGCCAGCCCGATGCACATCACCGGAATCGACCCGATGACCAGCAGCCCCGTGTACGCCCGCCGCGGCCCGATCCGGTCGCACAGCCACCCAATCGCCAGCCGCGCCACAATGGTAATCGCCACCGACGCGATGATGGTGTTGCCAATCTGCGCCTTCGTCAGCAGCAGATCCTCCCGCACCACCGCCATCAGCGGCGCAATGCCGAACCACCCGAAAAAGCACAGGAAAAAGGCGAACCAGGTCAGGTGGAAAGTCCGCATCTGCGGCGTGCTGAAACTGAACAGCCGGATGCGCGTGGCTTTGGCGTTCTCCAACGCGGACGCTGGCAATGACATTTTCTCATCTCCTTTGACAATGTCGACAATCGTTTTACCCCGCCGGCGTTTTACCCCGCCGGCGTTTTACCCCGCCGGAGCAAGCCCCTGTCCCCAGCCCGGCGGCGGTTTCCGTGGACGCCGGCACGCTGACTCATGGCACACGACCCTGTCCCCAGCCCGGCAATGGTTTCCGCTTCGGCCACCGGGGCCGGGCTGGGGACAGCCCCTGTACCCAGCCCGGTGGCAGCCTCCCATCAGCGCTTGCCCTCGCTCGCCCGCCCGGTCCGCCCGCCGCCGCCGCGCCGCCGCGCCCGGTCAGCCCACCGCGCGGAGCGCCGCCGGCCGCGTCGCCGCAATTCCCCCGCCGGGTCGCCCCGCCGCCGCCCGCGCCCCGCCGCCGCCCCTGCCGCCGCCGGCCCCGTACACCGCCGCCGCCATCCCATTGTCGCCGGCAGGCGCCCCGTTGTCGCCGCCGGCCGCCGTTTCCGCCGGCCCCCCGCCCATCGCGTCCAGCACCGCCTGCACCTGCGCCCGGCACCCCCCGCACCCCGACCCCGCGCGCGTGACGGCGCAAACGGCAGCCATATCCCGCTGCCCCGCATCCGCCGCCGCCGCCATAATCCGCCCCTTGCTGACGCCGTTGCAGTCGCAAATGCGCGCCGTGTCCGGCAGCTCCGCCACATTCACCCCGCCCGCCGGCCCTTCCCCGCCGGCCAGCGGAAACAGCAGCTCGGCACGGTTGTCCGGCAGCATCTCCTCCCGGTCAAAGGCTTGCAAAATGCGTGGCACGCTGGCCCCGTCCCCCAGCAAAATCGCCCCCTTGACCTTGCCGTCCCGCACAATCACCTTCTTGTACACCTGCCGCCCCGGCTCCACATAAGTGACCACTTCATCGTCATCACCCAGCGGATCCTTGTCCCCCGCCACCGCCAGATCCACATCCATAACCTTGAGCTTCGTCGCCACCCGGGATCCCGTGTACGCCGCTTCCCCGCCCCGCCGCGCCAGCCGTTCCGCCAGAATCCGGGCCTGTTCCCAAATCGGCGCCACCAGCCCGTAAATCCGGCCCCGGTGCTCGGCGCACTCGCCAATGGCGTAAATGTCCTGGTCATTCCGGCACGCCAGGCTGTCGTTCACCAGAATCCCCCGCCGCACGTGCAGCCCCGCCATCCGCGCCAAATCCACATTCGGCCGGATGCCCGCCGCGATGACCGCCATATCACACCCCAGCGCGCTGCCATCCTTAAACTGCAACCCGGTTACGCATTCCTCCCCCAGCAACCCGGTAGTCTGCTTCTCCAGCTGAAACGCCACCCCGGAATCCTCCAGCCGGCGCAGCAGCAAGTCGCCCGACTGTGCATCCAGCTGCTGCTCCATCAGCCACCCCATCAGGTGAACGACGCTGACCGTCAGCCCCCGCTTCATCAGCCCCGCCGCCGCCTCCAGACCCAGCAGCCCGCCTCCGATCACCGCCGCGCTTTGCGCCCCGGCGCCGGCGTACTCAACAATCTGCCGGCAGTCATTCAGCGTCCGAAAGACAAAAGCCCCCTTCTTGTACGCCCCCTCGTCCGTAATCAGCCCGTCCATCGGCGGCACAAAAGGCACGCTCCCCGTGGCGATAACCAGTTTGTCGTAGGGCAGCAGCAGCCCCCCGGCGCCATAAGCCGTCTTCCCCTTCCGGTCAATCCCGATGATGCGCACCCCCGCGTGCAGCGCAACCCCGTTGGCCGCGTACCACTCCGTGGGGTTGATGAAAATGTCCTCCGCCCGGTGCGCCCCCGACAGAACCCCGGACAGCAAAATCCGGTTGTAGTTGCCCCCGTCCTCATCGCCAATCACGATGATGTCATACTCCTCCTGCCCGCCCAGCGCCACCATCTCCTCAACAAAACGGGCCCCCGCCATCCCGTTGCCGACAACCACCAGCCGCCGCTTGCCCGTCCCCGCCCCCGTCCCCGTCCCCGCCCCTGCGCCCGCTGTTGCCCCTGCGCCCGCCGTTGCCCCTGCGCCCGCCGTTGCCCCTGCGCTTGCCGTTGCCCCTGCCCCTGAAGTTGCCGTTGTGGTCCTGTTCATCGTCATAGTCATACTTGGCTCCCCCCGTGATTTTCAATCCGCGCCGCGCAGACCTTAAACTCCGGCATCCGGCATACCGGATCCAGAGCCGGGTTCGTCAGCCGGTTCACCGCCTGCATCCCGCCCCAGTGGAAAGGCACAAACACCGTATCCTCCCGTATGCTGCGCGTCACTCGGGCCGTGAACTCCGCCTGCCCCCGCCGCGTCGCCAGCCGGATAGCCTCCCCGTCCCCAACCCCGTAGCGCTGCGCCGTAACCGGATGCAGCTCCGCCAGCGGAACCGGCGCAATGTCCCGCAGCTCCCCGATACGCCGCGTCTGCGTCCCCGACTGATACTGCGCCAGGTTGCGCCCCGTGGTCAGATGCAGCGGGTATTCCCCGTCCGGCGTCTCCGCCGGCTCCTGATGCCGCACCGCATGAAACCGCGCCCGTCCGTCCGCCGTGGGAAACCCGTCCCCAAACATCCGCGGCGTCCCCGGATGCCCCGCGTCCGGGCACGGCCAGAACACCCCGTCCTCCGCGTCAATCCGCGCGTAGCTGATGCCCCCATAATCGGCGGCCCCGCCCGCCGACGCCCGGCCCAGTTCCGCAAAAATCTCGGCCTCATCCTCATACCGGAAATACGCCCCTCGCCCCAGCCGTTCCGCCAGCTCGCCAATCACGACTATGTCGTCCCGCACCCCCTCGGGCATCTCAAAAACCCGCCGCCGCCGGATGACCCGTCCCTCCAGGTTCGTCATCGTCCCCGACTCCTCCGCCCACTGCGCCGCCGGCAGCACCACATCCGCGTAAGCCGCCGTCTCCGATCGGAAAAAGTCCGACACCGCCAGAAAATCCAGCGCCCCCAGCCGTTCCCCAATGTGAACCGCATTGGGCGCCGATACCGCCACATTGGAACCCATCACCAGCAGCGCCCGCACGCCCCCCTCTTGCCCCAGGCTGTCCAGCATCTCGTAAGCCGACTTCCCCGGCCCCGGCAGAGACCTTTCCTCAACCCCCCACACCCCGGCGACGTGCCGCCGCGCCTCCGGATCCGTGATCAGCCGGTAGCCCGGCAGCTGATCCGCCTTCTGCCCATGCTCCCGTCCGCCCTGTCCGTTGCCTTGCCCCGTCAGGCACCCGTACCCGCTGTTAGGCCGCCCCACCAGCCCCAGTGCCAGCGCCAGATTGATCAGCGACAGCGCATTGTTCACCCCTTGCGAATGCTGCTCGGCGCCCCGTCCGCTCAATATCATCGCCGACTTTGCTGTCCCCAGCATCCGCGCCGCCCGCGTCAGGTCGCCCTCCGCCACCCCCGCAATCCGTTCCACCCGTTCCGGCCAGTAGGCCGCCACCGCATTCTTCACCGCTTCAAACCCGGTCGTCCGTTCCGCAATGTACTCGGAGTCAATCAGCCCGTCCCGTATCAGAATATGCAGCAGCCCGTTGGCCACGGCGGCGTCGCTGCCCGGTATCAGCCGCAGCCGCCAGTCCGCCCTCTGCGCCGTGAGCGTCAGCCGCGGATCCGCCACAATCAGCTTGCCGCCGTTGCGCCGCTGCGCTTCAAAATACTGCATCAACGGCGGCATCGTTTCCGCCGGATTGCTGCCCATCATCAGAATGACTTCCGCGCCCGCAATGTCCGCCACCGGAAAAGGCAGCCCCCGGTCAATGCCAAAGGCCCGGATGCCCGCCGCTGCCGCCGCCGACATACAAAAACGCCCGTTGTAGTCAATGTTGGCCGTCTGCAACCCCACTCGGGCGAACTTCCCCAGCAGATAACTCTTTTCGTTGGTCAGCGAACCCCCGCCAAACACCCCCACCGCATCCCGCCCGTAGGCCGCTTGCGTATTGCGGAAGGCTGTGGCTATACTCTCCAGCGCATCATCCCACGTCGCCGGTTCCAGCCGCCTGTCCCGCCCGCGCATCAAAGGCGTCGTCAGCCGTTCCCGGTGCGCCAGCGCCTCCCCGGCCGTCCACCCCTTGATGCACAGCGCCCCGTTATTCACCGGAAACGCCCCGTCGCCCTCAATCTCCGGCGCCTCCGGCGTCCCCCGCAGCGTCATCCCGCACTGGAAGGCGCAATAAGGACAATGAGTGTGAACAGGCACAATGGCATCTCCCCGCATCAAGTTGATAACCCCAGACTAAAACGCATATTTTACGCCGTCATTGCCGCAAGGTTACTGATTGATAAAATCAGCGTTAACGCAAAGTTATTCCGCAACCCCAATGCAACCCGGCATTTACCGCCCATTAATGCCCCCGCAACACTGCCGCAACACCCCCCGTTTAGTATGCCCGCCCGACGGGCCACGCCAACAACAATCCTGACCCCGTCAAGGTAAGGTGCGGTAGCCGACAATGAACAAAATCGAAGCCATCAAGTCCGAAAAAGACGGCCTGGACATCCTGCGCGACATCCCCGCTTTCGCCCGCCACGGCTGGCAGGCCATCTCCCCGCCCGACCGCGACCGCCTCAAGTGGGCCGGCATCTTCTTCCGCCGCCAAACCCCGGGCCGCTTTATGATGCGCGTCCGCATCACCAACGGCATCTCCAACTCCGACCAGTTCCGCGCCCTGGCCGGCATCAGCCACGACTACGGCGCCGGCTTCGCCGACCTCACCACCCGACAGCAGGTCCAGCTCCGCGACTTCACCATCGCCCAGGCCCCGGACATCTGGGCCCGCCTGGACGCCGTCGGACTCATTTCCCTCCAAACCGGCATGGACAACATCCGCACCGTCGTCGGCTGCCCCGCCGCCGGCCTGACCCCCCGCGAACTCCTGGACGCCTCCCCCATCGCCGACCAATTCACCGCTATGTTCATCGGCAACCGCGCCTACACCAACTTGCCCCGCAAGTTCAATGTCAGCATTACCGGCTGCCTGGAAAACTGCGTCCATGCCGATACCCAGGACATCGCCCTCACGCCCGCCGTCAAGGAAGTCGACGGCATTTCTACGCCCGGCTTCAACGTAGCTGTCGGCGGCAAAATGGGCTCCGGCGGTTACGCCCCCGCCGTCCCCCTCGACCTCTTCGTGCCCCCCGACCAGGCCGCCGACCTCTGCAACCACATCGTCCTGCTGTTCCGCGACCACGGCTCCCGCGCCGCCCGCAACAAAACCCGGCTGGCTTTCCTCCTCGCCAACTGGGGCGCCGCCAAGTTCCGCGCCGCCCTGGAAACCCGCGCCGCCCGCCCTCTGCTCCCCGCCGGCGCCGACGCCCGCGCCGATACCCGTACCGACCACATCGGCCTCCATCCCCAGCGCCAGCCCGGCCTCAACTACGCCGGCCTATGCGTCCCCGCCGGCCGCATCACTGCCCCGCAGCTGCGCGGCGTCGCCGACCTGGCCGACCGCTACGGCAACGGCGCCATCCGCATCACCCCCGGCCAGAACCTGATTATCCCCAACATCCCCGACTCCCGCCTGGCCGACCTGACCTCCGAACCCCTGTTGCAAGACCTTTCTTACCGCCCGGCCCCCGTAACCCGCGGCTCCGTCAGCTGCACCGGCATTGACTACTGCCACTTCGCCCAGATTGAAACCAAAGCCCGCGCCTCCGAAACCGCCCGCGCCCTGGACGCCAGCCTGTCCCTGTCCCGCCCCGTCTCCATCTACTGGTCCGGCTGCGCCAACGGCTGCGCCAACCACGCCCTGGCCGACATCGGCCTGGTCGGACGCCGCATCCGCCGCGACGACGCAATCCTGGAAGCCGTGGACATCTACCGCCGCGACCAGCCCCAATCCCCCGCCCGGATCGGCATCCCCGTCTCCGAACTCCCCGCCGTGCTACGGGAAATGCTGGCGCCGGAACCCCACGCCCCGACCTGCTAACCCGGCCCGGCCCGCCACCCATTCCGATACCCGCCTTGCCGGCCCCGGCCCGCCTCGTTAAATCATCCCGTCCCCGGCGCCAACCCGCGCCGCCGGCCCACCGCCGCCCGGTACGCCGCCGCCTCATAATCCCCAACGCGCCCGGCGGTTCCGCTTCGCCGCAGTGCCCCCATACTGGCAACCCCATACTGGCAACCTCGCGCTGTCGCCCCGTCGCCGGCTACCCCATCGGGTTCACTCCCGGCATACCCAGCCGGAACTGCCCCAGATTGTCATAGGCGCTGCTGTTCACCATAAAATGCTGCGCCGCCGCGTTGATGTCCCGCAGACAGCGTTGCAGAACCCGGTCATTGTAAATGGCATTCCCGCCCCCGTAGCGAAACGCGGTCGCCGTAACCTGGCACGCAACCTCGGTGGCATAGGCGCAGGCGCCCCGCAGCCGCAGCTGCCGTTCCGGATCCGGCCGTTCCCGGCGCTCGCAAAACTCCCACGCCTCCGCCAGCGCTTCCCGGCACAGCGCCGCCGCCGCCCGCAGCTGCTGGTCGCACTTCCCCAGCTCATAATGCAGTGCCCCCCGCTGGGCAATCGGCGCCGTCAGATACCCCCGCCGGTAGGAACCCGCCTGCCGCGCGATTTCATCCAGCGCCCGCCGGCCCACCCCCAGCGCAAAGCCCGCGTGATCCGTAGTAACGAATCCCGGACGCCCCAGCCAGAAATGCGCCCCGCCCCGGCGCGGATCCGTACCCAGCAGGTCAAAAGCCATCTCTGCCGGCACAAAATAATCGTCCAGCTCAAAATCGGGTATTTTCAACACGCGCTGGCATCGGATTTTTGGCCCCGCCGCGGACGCAAACACAGCAACGCCAGCGAACCACGCAGCGCCCACACCTGCTTCGTGTAGCCCGTCGTGGCCCGCGCCAATCGCTTCAACCGCCCGCGATACTCCGAATGCAATCCCTCGTTCCGGTTCGCCAGCTTGCCCTTGCCCACTATGTGCCGCGCCGCCGGCAGCCAGCTCCCGTACACCCCGTAGTCATCGCTGTAATACCGCTCCGCCTCCGGCAACCGCTCGTACAACCGCAGAAAGGTTTCACCACTGCGGTCGCCCACCTCAAAGTCCACACACCGCCGGCCGTCAGGCAGCTCAATCACCGCCGTCCAGATCCACACTTCCTGCCGCTTCTTGCCATGTCGCGCCTGCTGATAAGTCCACATCTCGTCAAAAGATATGGCCGGCACGACACCCCATCGCTGGCGCTGCATGGTCACCCAAGCCCAAATCATCAGGGCCCACCGGACTTTTTTTGACCCATTCGTACACGGTGCCCAGCTTGACCTCCAGAACCCGGCTGATGGCGGCTATGGCCATGCCTTCGCCGTACATATCGATGGCCTGTTCCTTGACTTTTTCCGAGTAGTAGTGGCGGTTGCCGTCGGGCGTGAAGCGGTAGTGGCACAGGCGGCAGCGGTAGGTTTGCTTGCCCCGGGAGCGTCCGTCTTTGGGCAGCCAGTTGGAGCCGCAGTGGGGGCACTGGAGATCGTCGCGGTAGGAGCGGGCGGCGGCCATAGCATCACCTCCGGCAATGGCAAAATCCGACCCCAATTATATCACCAGCACGTGCTGAAAATACCCAAAATCGCTGCTGCCGGTGCCTTTCAGCCCCATCACCTGCCAGTTGTCCAGAAAATGCGCCTCGCCGGTGGGCATACCCAGTACCATATGCTCCGGCCCCGGCTCCCCGTCCCGCGCAATCCGAAAACCCGCCATCAGCCAGGACGAATGGCCCGACCCGCTGGCAAAGGGCCACCGTCCGCTCACCCGCCACCCCCCGGCCACCGGCTTCCCCAGCCCGCGCGGTATCACCGACCCCGACGCGATCGGCATCCGCCCGCCGCCGAAAACCCGTTCCACGCCGGCGTCCGGCAGAAAGGCCCCCAGCCACGCCGTGCTGGTGGCGTTGATAAAGGCGCACCACCCTGCGGAGGGGTTGATGTAGCAAAGTTCGTCCACCAGCTCCAGATACAGCAGCGGGTCAACCTCCGGCCCGCCCAGCGCCCGGGGTGCCTTCAGCGACAGCAGCCCCTCGCGATACAGCGCCGCCACCGATGTCCACGCCAGCGTTCCCCCGGCGTCGTTGGCCTCCGCATCCGCCTCCAGCGTAGGCCGGATGCGCCCCACCGCCTCCAGCAAATGCCGCCGCAGCTCCGCCCGTTCCGCCGGCAGCGCCGGTATGCCCTCCCCTTCCAGCTCCGCAACTTTCCGGCTGGCAACATAGGCGTTGGGAATTGTAGTCATTCGGCAGCCCCTTTCCCGTTAGCGTCGGGAACCCAAATCGGCCGTCAAACTAGTTTATGGCCTCAAGCACCCGTATCAGCCCGTAACTGGCGGTGATCGGGCCGATTATCCAGGCAAATTTGGCCACATACCTCTCGAAAGCGCTGGCCAGTCTTGGATCTGCCGGCCGCGACTCTGCGGGAATCTGATTATGCAACCACAAGTGAAATGCGGTTGCGATGGAAGCGGCCACCAATATCACCCCTACTGCGGTGAATAGGGTGATAGTCAGTGTCCCCTGGACATTTTGTTGCTGCAACTCAGCTGACGCCAAGCCCACCACCGCCGCAAATGCTATCGCAGTTACGGCAACAGTCCCTAATAAAAACCTGATGGCGAGCCAAATGGTTCCAACCGCTCGCCCAATGCGGTTCATGGCCCTTCCTCCTCCTGTCGGGTGCCCGTTTTCCCCGGCGCAGGAAACGCGTAGGTCATCAGTATTGGGGCGGTAACCACGCAAAGACCCAGCGCCGGCATCTGCAACCGGGACGCGCTCCACCCAAAAGGCAGCGGAACATCGTACCATCCGTTGGCCGACAGGGTCGCCATCACGAACATCGCGCCGGCGGCAAAGAAAACCGTCCGCGCCACGAAAAGAGCCGCTGTCATTTTGAACCCTCCTGTCATCCGGGATAATCCCATTGTATCAGCCTTCGACCGGCGTCTTCTCAATCTCCTCCATCAGCGCCGTCAGCATTTCCCCTTCCGGCACCACCCGCACTTTTTCCCCCTTGCGGAAAATAATCGCCCGCCCCGCGCCCGCCGCAATCCCCACATCCGCATCCTTCGCCTCCCCCGGCCCATTCACCTCGCAACCCATCACCGCCACCTTGATATTCTTGTCGCTGCGCTTCAGCAACTCGTCCACCTCATTCGCCAGCTTCACCACATCCACATCCGCGCGCCCGCAGCTGGGGCAAGCCACCAGCGTCGTCCCCTTCTCCCGCAGGTTCAGCGCCTTCAGTATCTCGTACCCCGCCGTAACCTCCTCCACGCTGTCCCCGCTCAGCGACACCCGGATGGTGTCCCCAATCCCCTCATAAAGCAGCGCCCCCAGCCCCACCGCCGTGCGAATGGAACCCGCCGCCACTGTGCCCGCCTCCGTAATCCCCAGATGAAACGGGTACGGCGTCATCTCCGCCAGCCGCCGGTAGGCTTCCACCGTCGTCGGCACATCAAACGCCTTCATCGAAATCTTGATCTGGTCAAAATCCTGCGCCTCCAGCAGGCTGATCTCCCACAGCGCCGTGGCGACCATATGATCCACCACGCTGTAATCCCCCGCCTGCGCCTCCCCGGCCTTCGGCAGCCGGTTCACCAGATCCATATGCCGGGAAAACCCCCGCGTCCGCCCGATGCCCCCCACCGGCGGCAGGCTCCCGAAATTCACCCCGATGCGGATGGGAATGTTCCGTTCCCGGGCCGCCTCCGCCACCTCCCGCACCTGCCCCTCGTTCCGCAGGTTCCCCGGATTCAGCCGCAGACAATCCACCCCGCCCGCGGCGCACTCCAGCGCCAGCCGGTAGTGAAAATGAATGTCCGCCACCAGCGGAATCCGTATCTGCCGCTTGATTTCCGCCATCGCCTGCGCCGCTTCCATATCCGGCACCGCCGCGCGGATAATCTCGCAGCCCGCCTCCTCAAGCTCGTGAATCTGCCGCACCGTGGCGCGCACATCCCGCGTATCCGTCTTCGTCATCGACTGCACCGTAATGGCCCCCCCGCCCCCCACTTTCACCCCGCCCACAAACACGGGCCTGGTAACGCGCCGCTTGCTGATTGCCATCGTCAACACCGCCGGTAAAATCAGTATCGTAAAACCCGCAACGCCAGGCCGCCCTCGGCCCGCGCCGCCCACGCCCCCATAATACACGATACCGGCGCTCCCTTGCCACTGCCGCCGCTAGTGTCGAATGCTCTCTGCCCCGCCTGCCCGCCTTTCATCCCGCCCCGTTTTTAGGGTATAATCATAATTGCCACCATAGGCGGCGGCTCCAGCGGTTATGCTGGCCCCGCCGCCGGCAATCAATCCAATCCGCCGCAAGCAAACAGGCAGCAGGCAGGTGACGGCGTGCGCGACGTAATTCAGGAAACGGTCAACCAGCTGGACGCGGGCCACCCCTGCGTACTGGCCACGGTAGTTCGCACCAAAGGCTCCACCCCCCAAAAACCCGGCGCCATGCTCCTCGTCCGCCAGGACGGCACCGCCGTCGGCACCCTCGGCGGCGGCTGCGTGGAAGGCGACATCTGGTTCGCCGCCCGCGAAATCCTCCGCAACCACACCGGCCCCGAATTCAAGGACTACTACCTCAACGAGGACATCGCCGCCCGCGACGGCCTCGTCTGCGGCGGCACTATGTACTTCTACCTGGAACCCTTCTGGAACGCCGCCGACTTCTCCCCCATCGCCCGCGAACTCCTGGGTGCCTACGACGGCGCCGAACCCGCCGCCCTCGCCACCGTAGTCCGCTCCGACCACAACAACAACGCCAACCACGCCGAAGGCGCCCCCGCCCCCCCGCCCCTGGGCGCCAAACTCCTGCTCCGCTCCGACGGCTCCATAGCCGGCGGCATCGGCGCCCCCGCCCTGGACCAAATCGCCCTGGACGCCGCCGCCCGCGTCGCCGCCGTGGGCGCCAGCGAATCCGTCGCCATCGACGACCACACCGAACTCTTCGTCGAAGGCTTCACCACCCCTCCCACCCTGGTAATGGTCGGCGGCGGACACGTAGGCAAAGCCACCGCCGACCTCGCCCACCGCCTGGGCTACCGCGTCTATATCGTGGACGACCGCGCCGACTTCTCCAACCCCCAGCGCTTCCCCTACGCGGAGGACACCATCGTCGCCCCTTACACCGACTGGGCCAAGCATCTGGACATCAATGTCAACAGCTTCATCGTGGTCGCCTCCCGCGGCCACTGGTTTGACGACGTGGCCCTGGAATCCGCCCTCTCCACCCGCGCCCGCTACATCGGCCTCCTGGGCAGCCGCCGCAAGACCCTGATGATCTACCAGCGCCTCCTCCAGGAAGGCGTGCCTCGCGCCCGCCTGGCCCAGGTCCACGCCCCCGTCGGCCTGGACATCGGCGCCCTGGAACCCGACGAACTGGCCGTCAGCATTATGTCCGAAATCATAATGACCCGCCGCGGCGGCAAAGGCAGCCCCATGACCATGGACGACTGGTACCTGGAACGCGCCGAACGCCGCGCCCACCGCGCCACACCCCTCCCCACCCACTAACCCCGCCTGAACAACGAACAACGACAACTTGTACGGCGTGCCGGGTTAATGCCGGCATCGTCAGCGGCATCGCCGCCCGAATGGCGAACAACGCCGCCCGGCATATTTTCCGCCCCCGCCCGGCACCTTACGCTTGGAACCCCAGATCCCGCGCCCGTTCATAATCCGCCGTCGCCTGCTCCCTGTTCCCCAGTGCTCCGTGCGAAACGCTACGGTTAAAATAGGCCAACGCGTAATCCGCCCTGACCCCAATGGCGGCGGTAAAGTCCAGTACCGCGTTACCGTGCTCCCCTCGCCGCCGCCACGCCAGCCCCCGGTTGTACCACGCTTCCGCCAAATTGGGATTGCCCTCAATGGCCCGGTCAAAATCCGCCATTGCCCGCTCGTCATCCCCCAGCCGGGCCCAGGCCAGCCCGCGGTCACTGTAAATTTCGGCGGCATCCCCATCCGCTGTGACCAGCTCCAGCGCCTTGGTGTAATCGTCAACAGCGCGTCCATACTCCTCGCGCTCCGAGTAGTACAGCCCGCGCAGATGCCAGTTTGCCGGGTCATCAGGATCATCGTCAATAGCCTGGTCGTACTCCGCGCTGCCGTCGCGCAGGCCTATGACCCAGTCACGAACCTTGCTGTAAGCATTGGCGTCAGGATCCAACACGATAGCCTGGTCAATATCCTCAATCGCCAGTTCATATTCCTCTTGCTGGGCATATGTAAGGACCCGGATGATGTAGACACTGGCGTCATGCGGGTTCAGCCTGATGGCGTCGGTGCAGTCCGCAATGGCCCGGCCATATTCCCCTTGCTTAAGGTAGGCAACGCCCCGGTTGTAGTAGGCTCCGGCATCTTGCGGGTTCAGCCTGATGGCATCGGTGTAGTCCTCTATGGCCTGGTCATAGTCCCCTTGCCCAGCGTAGGCAACGCCCCGGTTGTTATAGGCTCTGGCATTCTGCGGGTTCAGCCTGATGGCGTCGGTGCAGTCCGCAATGACCCGGCCATAATCTCCTTGCCCGAGGTAGGCAGCGCCCCGGTTGCTGTAAGCTTGGGCATCCTGCGGGTTCAGCCTGATGGCATCGGTGTAGTCCTCTATGGCCTGGTCATAATCCCCTTGCCTAGCGAAGGCAAGGCCCCGGTTGTTGTAGGCTTGAGCATTCTGCGGGTTCAGCCAGATGGCAGTGGTGCAGTTAGCTATGGACCGGTCATATTCTTCCTGTCTGCTGTAGGCATTGCCTCGATTGTTGTAGGCTTGGGCAAGCTTCGGGTTCAGCACGATGGCATCGGTGTAGTCCACTATGGCCTGGTCATAATCCCCTTGCCCAGCGTAGGCAAGGCCCCGGTTGTAGTAGGCTTCGGCATACTGCGGGTTCAGCCTGATGGCATCGGTGTAGTCCACTATGGCCTGGTCATAGTCCCCTTGCCCAGCGTAAGCAAAGCCTCGGTTGTAGTAGGCTTCGGCATACTGCGGGTTCAGCCTGATGGCATCGGTGTAGTCCACTATGGCCTGGTCATAGTCCCCTTGCCCAGCGTAGGCAAAGCCCCGGTTGTTGTAGGCTTCGGCATACTGCGGGTTCAGCCTGATGGCATCGGTGTAGTCCACTATGGCATATTCATACTCACTTCGCCCAACGTAGGCAAGGCCCCGGTTGTTGTAGGCTTCGGCATACTGCGGGTTCAGCTCAATGGCGTCAGTGAAGTCATTTATGGCATGTTCATATTCCCCTAGTCCGTAGTATTCAACGCCCCGGTCCAATCCCCCTTCCGCTTCTATGTAGAAGACAAAGCCTCGATTGTAGTAGGCTTCGGCAAGCCCCTGGCCCAGCTCAATGGCGGTGGTGTAGTCCTCTATGGCCCGGCCATATTTCCCTTGCCCGTAGTAGGCAAGGCCCCGGCTGTTGTAGGCTTCGGCATACTGCGGGTTCAACTCGATAGCGGCGGTGTAGTTCTCTATGGCCCGATCATATTCACCTTGATCAGCGCAGGCAACGCCCCTGCTGAAAGCATCCTCGGCCAGCCTAACGTTTTCGGCGCTAACAATAGAAGTATCCCCGACAGCAGATGCGGGAACAGCCATCGGAGCAACATCGGCTTCAGAGGATGCGCCAACCATCGGAACGGTCGGCGGCGACAACGCGGGCACCGTGCTTGGTGCGGGTGACGCGCCGCCTTCCGGCACACGCAAATCTACGCGGCCGGGTTCAGAGCGCAGTTGCCGGGCTACTTCCTGACTTACGGCGTCGGCAATCAGCATCGCCAGCGCGTCTTTGGTCACAACAACATTATCGCCGCCGGCTGACGGCGTCGTAGCCGTCGGTTGCCCATACATCAAACTGCCCAGTTCCCCCTTCAGCTCGTTGACCCGCTGCACCGCTTCGTCAGCAGAAAACCGGTGCAGCAGACGGGCAATCTCGACCAGCGCGCCATAAGGTTCGTAATCGCACTTGGCGTCATCGTGCCGGCCCACGTAGTAGTTGCGAATGGAAAGCACGTTATGAACGAGCTGGCGCACTTGCCAATGCTCGGGATGCCCAAAGTGGGACTGGAACACTTCGGGCCAGTGCTTCAGCATCGCCCACATTACCGCCGACGCGTCGGCGGTGCCGCGCAGCGTCGACAGCAGACGATCCCCGCTGTCGCTGGCTCGGTAACGGTCAAAGCCTTTGGCCGTTATCATATCAGCCACCACCGGGCCTAGGGCGGCGGCCAGAATGTCAACGGCTCTCACGACCAGGAAGTCATGGTCGTAATTATGTTCGGGCGTAGTCATCGCAACTCCCTCTCTGCCCACCATCATACCCCCGGCCGACCCAGTTAGCAACCCCCGCCGGAGGCGCATCAAGGCTATCGCATATGGATTTTTCTCTGGTCGTCTCGCCGATATACCGGATTCCAGAAGCCACAATGCAGTTGCATTCGTAGCCGAATTACGAATTCAGTCGTGGCTGTCCGCTAAAATCAGGCCCATATCAAGCGAATCTCTCCATATGCGATAGCCTTGGGAGGCGCATTCCCTACGCACCCGCTACCCACCCCAGTCCTCCCGCCACATCTCCTCCAGCGGCGCCAGCGCCGCCCCCGCCACCAGCACCGGCACATCCTCCGGCAGCCGCCCCGCCGCCCCCGACCGGCTCGGCTCCCCGTCCCCTGCGTAGAAAACCGCCACCCGCCACCCCCGCCGCCGGAGCTCCGCCACCTCCTCCGCCACCCCCGGCGACAGCAGCGCCGTCACCAGCGCCACCGTCCCCCCTGCCGCCAGCGACCCCGCCTCCGCCTGCAATGCTGTCCGCAGCTCTGCCACCCAGAAGGGCCCCGCCATCGCCAGCGCCTCCAGCGTGGCCTCCAGCTGCAAATCGCCGCTCCCCGGCGGCGTCGCCAGCCACTTGCTGGAATACGACGCCACTGCGTTGCTCACCAGCCCGAAAGTATAGCCCTCCTCATTCGCCCACGCCGCCACTGACGCCGCCACCGTCACCGCCCGCTCAAAAAGACGCCGGTTGCTCCCCTGCCAGGCTGCGTCCCCTGTGCGCGCATTCAGCGCAATCAGCAGCTGCCGCGTCGCCGCCGGCTCGTAAATCCGCGTCTCCGGCTTCCCGTGCCGCGCCGTCGCCTTCCAGTCAATATGCTTCAGCGGATCCGTAGGCCGGTAATCCCGCAGCCCTACAAACCGCGTCGGATCATCCTGAATCAAACGCCGCCCCCGGCTGGCCCCCAGCGGCCGTTCCCACAGCGTCAGCGTCCGCCGCAAATCCACAATCCGCGGATACACCAGCACATACTCGACATCCGACACCTGCATCTCCGCCGAACTGATGCCGAACATATCACCGCTCCGCAGTCGCGCCGGCCCGATCCGATGATAACCCCGCGCCCGGCACAACGCCCGGTAATGCCAGGTCACCCGCTGGTACGGCAGCAGCGACGTCGTAATCCGGTGGTCCAGCTCCGCCTCCGCCCCCACTCCCCGCCGGTACGCCCCCGCCGTATGCAGCCCCATCGGAAAAGCGTCCGATATATCCAGCCAGATCATCGGCAGCAGCTTCCCGTTGTCCACCGTAATCCGGTAGTCAATCACATCCCCGATAAAAGCCCGCCGCCGCTCCAAATGCCGCGTGTACGACAGCCGCCGGAAAGCGTAGCGCGGCCAGTGCTTCCCCGCCAGCCAAACCAGCAGCACCACCACGCCCACCACAATCAGCAGCCCCTGGCTCGCCAGCAGCCCGGCCAGAATCAACCCCCCGGCGGCAATAACCCACAAATCGCTAACCATACCCCCAGCATAACCCCAACGCCCCCGCTTGTCACCCATCCATCCCATCCGTCCGCCCGCCCGCTTGCCCCGTCCGCCCGCCGCCCGGCCGCAGCGTTTCTTATCTGGCAGTCTAGCCATCACCCCGTCATCCCGGCGCCACCCAGCATCCGGCATCCGGCATCCGGCCCTTCCCGGCAGACTCCGCCTTGCGCAGGAACGACCGCGAATACGCCCACACGCGCTGCCTGATTGCCCGGGCTGTCGCCTGTTGAGCGATTCGCTTGATACTGGCCTGGTTTCAGCAGAGAGCCCCGACCGAATTCGTAATTTGGCTACGAATACAGCCGCATTGTAGCTTTTGAAATCCGGTATATCCGCAAGATGGCCGGAGAAAATCTATATGCCATCGCCTTGGGCGGCTGGGTGAGGCGTCTTTTGCGGGGCCGCTGCTGTGTTCCGGGCCGGCGTCTAGGGGCTATGGCCGGCCGGCCAAAACAGTTCGTAAAGCCGCCGGGAAAGCTCCTCGCACGTGACAAGGCCGTCTCGGACCTGCCCCCTGGGCATTTCGTTTTCATAGAAGTTCGTATGGAGGCCGCGGGCGGTCAGAAAGACCGCGTTGATCCAGCGCCGGGTCTCCGTATCGCCGGCGTTTCCCGCCAGCCGCGCCAGTTCGTCAACCACTTCGGCAATGGCGCGGTGGGTGTGAGTGATGCCGCCATAGTGCGCGCTGGTGGCCTTGACGGTTTCCGCCACCAGCCCCCAGGCTTTGTTAGACGCTTGGGGCAGGTCGCCTTTATTCAGATGTTCCCAGGCGCTGGCGCGGAAATCCCGGGCCATGCCGGCGTATTTTTGAGCGGTGCGGTCGCCGTCCAACGCCGGCTGGGCGCGGTCGCGGGCAGCGTCCAAAGCGCGGGCGATGGCGGCGGCAATGTCGGGGGCAGGGTAAGGCCCGGCAGAGTTGGCCGTAACGGTAGTCATTTTTAGACGCCTCCAGGAACTGGCGTTGCGGGGCTGGCATTGCTGGCATCAGATACTATCATACGCCGGCGCCCCCCTCGGCCCAACCTTAATGCGCGTCGGGGGCAACCATTGGGCTGCTCCCTACGCCCTACGCCCGGCCCCCGTAGCGTTTCTTATCCGGCCGTGTAACCACCACCCCGCCTCTATCGCCGGTGTAGCTCACCCCGCCATCCCGGCGCACCCTAGGGCGTGTTGACATCAAAATTCAGGCGGTGTCATCGTGGCGTTTTCCGTTGCAATCAGCGGCATCAAAGGACGAAATATGATTGGCAAATAAGGCCATTCCGTAGCACGGGTGTCGGAATTGGTGTGCCAAGCATAAAATCACTTCATGTCAACACGCCCTAGCATCCGGTCGTTCCCGGCAGCCCCCGGTTTGCGCCGGAACGACAGCAAATATGCCCTCACGCCCTGCCGCATCCCCAGAGCTATCACATATGGAGCATTTCGCCTGATATGGGCTTGGTTTTGGCGGACAGCCACGACCGAATTCGTAATTTAACTACGAATACAGCTGCCTTGTGGCTTCTGGAATTTGGTATATCGGCAAGACGGCCGGAGAAAAATCCATATGCGATAGCCCTGGCCGCATCCCCGCCCCCAATCGCCAACCGCCCCCAATTCCGGGTATAATCACCAATATGGCAACCATCACTTCCCCCCCCCCCGGCGCCCCCCCTCCGCCCGGCGCCGCCCCGGCCCCGGCGCCCCCCGCCGCCCCGGCCTCCGCGCTAGGCGCCGGCGCCACCCCCGCCGTCCCCCACGGCCTCGCCGCCGCCCTCGGCGCGCGCCTCCTCGCCTTGCGCCCCCCCGACGGCTGGGTCGCCGCCGGCCTCCTCACCCTCAATATGATCATCGTCGTCTGGTCCGTGGAAGTAGCCGACTGGGCCCCAACCCCGTCCCTCGTCCTGGTAATGCTCCTCGCCGTCGCCGCCGCCCTGCTCTTAAGCCGCTTGCGTTTCTGGGCCGCCCTCCTCATCCCCGCCGGACTCGCCCTCGGCGCCGCCGTCATCCTCTGGCAGATGACCGCCGCCGCCCCCGACGAACTCCGCATCCACTCCGCCGCCGTCCTCCTGCAACGCCTGGCCCTCTGGCTCGCCGCCGCCCGCAACGACGGCATCAGCGTCGACCCACTCCCCTTCGCCGTCGGCCTGATGACCGCCGCCTGGCTCTCCGGCTTCCTCGCCGGCTGGGTCTTCTTCCGCCACCGCAACTTCTGGGGCGTCTTCGCCCTCGGCGCCATCGGACTCCTCTCCAACCTCACCTTCCTCCCCGACGAAGCCGCCGTCTATCTCGCCCTCTACCTCTTCACCGGCCTCCTCCTCGTCGGATGGGTCCAATCCGTCCGCGCCCGCCAGCGCTGGGACGCCCAGCGCCGCATCTACGACGGACACCTCGGCATCCTCACCGCCACCGACACCGCCGCCGTCGCCATCATCGCCCTGCTCATCGCCTTCCTGCTCCCCACCGGCGGCCAGTGGTCCCCCGCCAACGCCGTCTATTCCTACACCCGCGCCCCTCTCGTCCAGTGGGAGGAGGACTTCAACCGCCTCTTCGCCGGACTCCCCGCCCGCCGCCCCTTGCCCTACCGCATCTGGGGCGACGCCATGGCCTTCCAGGGCACCATCAACCCCACCGACACCCCTGTCCTCCAGGTCAACTCCCCCGTCCCCCTCTACTGGAAAGCCCGCTCCTACGCCCGCTACACCCACGAAGGATGGCTCTCCGAGGGCACCCAACTCAAGGAACCCGGCTGGCGCCCCCAATACAACGCCCCCAGCCCTCACCAGGAACGCTTCAATGTCACCTTTGAAGTCATCCCCAACTACGACAGCCGCAGCCTCTTCGCCGGCGGCCAGGTCATCGGCGCCAACCGCGACGTCCGCATTGAAACCTTCGACTCCCCCCGCTATGTCATTGACCCCTACGCCGACGCCGGCCTTGACCAATTGCCCCCCGCCCTCCAGTCGGCCGTAGCCGCTGTCCAAAACGCCGTGGCCGCCGACGCCAACGCCCCCGACGCCCGCATCGCCAACGCCATCGCCGCCGCCGTCCCCGGCGTTTTCGTCCTGGAATCCGTAACCCGCCAGGACGACGGCCGCCTCCTCAACGCCGTCATCGGCGAAATCGTCCCCGCCGAACCCGACGTCCTCGCCGTCCGCGCCGCCGGCGGCCCCGCCAACTCCGGCGTACCCTACCAGCTCACCGCCTCCGTATCCTCCGCCACCCCCGCCGACCTCCGCTCTGCCCCCGCCGAATACGCCCCCTGGCTCTGGTCCCGCTACATCCGGCTGCCCCACGATATGCCCTCTCGCGTCGCCCAACTCGCCCGCCAAATCACTGCCGACGCCAACGCCCAAACCCCCTACGACCAGGCCGTCGCCATCGAAACCTACCTCAAAAACAACCTCGCCTACGACCTCAACATCGACCCGCCCCCCTTCGGCGCCGACGGCGTGGACCACTTCCTCTTTGAAAGCCGCCAGGGTTACAGCGAATACTTCGGCTCCGCAATGACCGTCCTGATGCGCAGCATCGGCATACCCGCCCGGATGACCACCGGCTACACCGGGGGCCAAATCGGCCCCGACGGACTCTACCAGGTCTCCGACCGCCACAGCCACGGCTGGGCCGAAGTCTATTTCCCCGGCTACGGCTGGATACCCTTCGAACCCACCCCCGGCCGCCAAATCCCCCTGGCCTTGCCCCCCGACGCACAGCCCCGCCCCGGCCTCGACGCCGGCGCCTCCTCCGCAACCGGCGAACTCCCCTGCGAAATCGAGGAGGACTGCGAGGACTTCGAATCCCTCCTCGACAACCCTGCCGTCCCCATCCCCGACGCCCCTGTCCCCGGCTGGCAAACCGTCGCCCTGACCGCCTTGCCCTGGGCTGCCGGCATCGCCGCTGCTGCCCTGCTGTTCGCCGCCGCCGCCGTTGCCCTCTGGCGCTGGCTCCTGGCGACTCCGCGCGATGCCACCGCCGCCTACCGCCGCCTGCGCCGCCTCGCCCGCCTGGCCTCGCTGCCGCCGCGCCCTCACCAGACCCCTCACCAGTGGGGCGCCCTCCTCGCCGCCGCCCTCCCCGACCAGAGCCCGGCCATCGCCCGCATCGTCAACGCCTACGCCCGCCGCACCTATTCCGGCCGCCCCGCCCCGCCGTCCTCATCATCCGCGCCCACCCCCGTCCCCAACCCCGCCGCCCACAGCGATGCCACCCCAGTTCCCAACGCCGCCGCCGTCTCCATCCCTGTCCCCGACACTGCCGCCTCCCACAGCGACTCCGCCTCCAGCATCGCCGCCACCTGGCCCGCCGTCCGCCTCGCCCTCATCCGCCAGGCCCTCCGCCGCCGCGAAACCTAGCCCCCGTCCCCAAATCACCCGTCATCCCGGCGCGGCAGCGTCCCCAATCAGGTAGCTTGCTATTCGCCCGTCGGGTGCTCTGATCTTCACCCGCCATTCCGGTGCCAGCCGGCATCCAGGCGTTTCCAGCCTGATAATAGCTGTCGGCCGGGCCGTTGCCCTACCCGCCACCCCACCGCCCGCCGGCATCCAAGCGTTTCGCTGGACGCCGCCTTGCGCCCGAAAATTCCCCCAAAATCCGCCCCCATACCCTCTTGACAATCGGAACATCCGTACGCTACCATCAAACCCGGATGCGGCAACCCGCCCGGCGACCAGGGGAACAGCGCTACCCCAACCGCCATCCGCACACAGCATCCCGGACGCGGACGCGCGCCCGGCGCCACAGCGGACACCAGCAACTGCCCACCCACCGGATCCGATCCGTAGCTCTCTATCCGCGTCACGCCACCATCGGGGAACACCTTTCGGGCTAACCAAACGGGCTCCAGGAACACGGCCTAACCCTTGTCGGAACCCAATTTCAGCTGGTCCTGCTTCGTCGCCGTATGACTTGTACGGCCCGTGTAGTTCTGTGCCAGCCAGCGGATGTCACCACCGCCCCGTGCCGGAAACGACAGCCCTCAAAAGCCGCCGCTCCGGGACACGGAAAACTAGGACGAAATTCACTTTGCACGCTCTCAGGCCGTAGCGCCGACAACCTGGAACCCAACCGGATAGCCCGACCTTCCCCGATGCCCATCAATCTACCAGCCACCGAACCACCAGTCAATCAATCAATCGCCCGCCCGCCGCCCGCCGCTAGTTAGCCGCCAACCCGCCGCCAACAGCCCGCGAACCGGCCGCCAGCCCGATGAACTGAAAGGAGCATTCCTTAATATGGGAACCGTCCAGCACCACCAATCCCGCAGCGATGCCCTGCTTCGCCACGCCCACAACGCCACCGAAGCCGCCATCGCCGCCCCCGCAACCCCCGGCCCCCACCCGCCGGACTACATCGACCCCTTCATCGACGGCCTGGCCGACGCCGTGGACTCCATCCAGCGCGCCGCCGCCCACGCCGCCACGGCATTGGCGGTGCATATCGGCCTGCGTCACAACACCACCCGCCGTCTCCAAATCGCCTTGACCGACGCCATCTTCTGCGACCACCTCCGCCGCGGCCACCTGAGAACCTTCCGGCACACCTACACCCTGGCCGCCGTCCTCAACCTCCCCACGCCCGCCTACAAAATCGCCAGCCTAGCCCGCGCCGCCGCCAACGCCGGCAATGCCGGCAATGCCGCCAGCGCCGTCAGTGCCGGCCACGTCGTCCGCCGCCGCCCCCATCGCCGCACTCCCCACTCCACCACCGGCCTCCGCGTTCCCATCGGCCACACCCCGATGGGAACCACCATCCAGACCATCCGCAAGATGCGGAAACGCGTGGCCTCCCTCAAAAACGCCATCTTTGCCATCATCGCCGGCCGGCCCAAGCTGGTCCGCCCCGCCAAACGCAGCCTCCGCTTCGACATCGACTTCGTCCCCACCACGCCCACCGACGGCGAAATCCAGTCCGCCGGCGAAATCACCCGCCTCCCCTACTACCAGAAATTCCTGAAGCGGTACAACCTGGTAGGCGTCCCAATGTCCACCGACTTCGACCTCTACCCGGCCAGCTCCCCCGCCGCCCGCCGCCTCTGCCGCTGCGCCCCCGAGCCGCGCCACCTGGTCACCGACCACGACCACAACATCATCCTAGTCCCCCAATGGCGCCAGGCCCTAGCCGACGCCTACCCCCACCTCCAAATCCCCCAACTCCTCCCCATCTAACCCCGGTTTGACAGGCCCCCCTCAATCTGCTAGGCTGGCCTCGTTAACAACCGAACTTTCCGATTTACGCCCGCCGGTGGCCCGCGCCCGCCGCCCTTGTCGGCTGCGGCGCACGGGCTGAATAAGGAAATCCGGTGCGAATCCGGTGCGGTCCCGCCACTGTAATTGGCGAGACGCTCTCCCCCCGACATCCCCCACAGGATGCCGGCCGACAGCCACTGCCCCCCAACCCGGGGCGGGAAGGCGGAGAGCCGTCGTCATCAGCCATCAGCCAGGAGACTTGCCCGCGGGCGTGTTCCAGCTGCACTTCGCGGAAAAGTGGGCGAACCGGCGCCATCCCTCCCTCCTAACTTGACGTCGCCACCCGGGGCCACCCCGCCCCGCGCCATCCCCACCCGACCGCGCCTTGCGTGGCCGGGCTTTTCTTTTGCCCGCCCGCCTATGCCCTGACCACCCATCCCCCGCGCGCTCCGGCGGGCCGGCTCCCTCCTCCACCGACCCGTCCGGGGCGCGCTTTCCCCGCCCCGTCCGATTTGATTCGATTCCATTTGCCTTGCCGCCGCCCGCAGTCCATAATCAGGAACCGCTGGACTATCAGGAACGCTCTGTCGGCAACCCCGCCCCCGCCGCCCCCAACCCGCCCCAACGAGGTGCTCAGATGACCAACCCACCCGGCGTTATGCTCCGCGCCATCCTTGAGGAATGCCGCGACGGCGTCAACGGCATCGGCTTCAACGAAGTGGTGGTAATGCTGGAAAGCAGTGCCGCCTCCGCCGAAGTCTATATGGAATTCGACGACCTCCGCTTCACCCCCGACGGCCGCATCGTCACCCTGATGATGCCCGGCGGCACCCACCTCCACCTGGACTTGTCCAAAATCCGCCAGGCCGAATTCATCCACACCACCAACGACCAGGGCCTGCCCTCCTACCAACTCTGGATGCGCGACGCCCACGGCAGCCCCGCAATGCGCGTCTATCTCCGCAAATCCGACCACGACGCCACCAACCCGCCCCGCCACAACTTCTTTATGTCCCTCCTGGACAAATACCCCGGCCCCATCCACCTGCCCGTCTCCGCCTACGGCCCCGCCGGGGAGCATCCCTGATATGCCCCCCGCCGTGGTCATCGCCGGCGTCCGCTCCGGCGTGGGCAAAACCACCATCGCCAGCGGCATTATGGGCGCCCTGGCCCGCCGCGGCCGCCGCGTCCAGCCCTTCAAGGCCGGCCCCGATTACATCGACCCCTCCTACCACCGCCTCGCCTGTGGCGTCCCCTCCCGCAACCTGGACACCTGGCTCCTGCCCCACCCGGTGGCCGTCGAACTGTTCCACCGCGCCGCCGCCCGCGCCGACCTCGCCGTCATCGAGGGCGTAATGGGCCTCTACGACGGCCACTCCTCCCTGCACGAGGACGGCTCCACCGCCGAACTCGCCAAGCTCCTCAACGCCCCCGTCATCCTGATTGCCGACGCCGGCAAGGTCGCCCGCAGCGTAGCCGCCGAAATCCTCGGCTACCAGCAGTTTGACCCTGCCCTCCGCATCGCCGGCGTCATCCTCAACGGCGTGGGCAGCCCCCGCCACCTGGAATTCTGCCAGCCCCAGATCCAAGCCACCACCGGCCTCCCCGTCATCGGCTGGCTCCCCCGCCGCGACGACCTGACCCAGCCGGAACGCCATCTCGGCCTCATCCCCACCGTGGAAGGCACCGTGGCCACCCAATGGTACGACGCCCTCAATGCCCAGATTGAGCAGACCATCGACCTGGACGCCATCCTCCGCATCGCCGCCACCGCCGGCGCTCCCCCCCCTGTTTCCCCGGACTTTTCGCCCGACACTCCGCCCCCGGCATTCCCCCCTGAACCCCGCCCCGCGCGGGCCATTATCGCGGTGGCGCAAGACCGCGCCTTCTCCTTCTACTACCAGGACTCCCTGGACTTGCTGGCCGCCTGGGGCGCCGAAATCGCCCCCTTCTCCCCTCTGGACGACGCTGCCCTCCCCCCCGGCGCCGGCGGCGTCTATCTCGGCGGCGGCTTCCCCGAACTCTTCGCCCCCGAACTCGCCCAAAACCAAAGTATGCTGGCGTCAGTGCGCCGCGCCATAGCCGCCGGCCGCCCCGTCTATGCCGAATGCGGCGGCCTGATGTACTTGGGCCGCAGCCTCTCCGACCTGGACGGACGCCGCTTCCCTATGGCCGGCGCCATTCCGGTAACATCCTCTATGGCCGGCCGCCGCCTCCACCTGGGCTACCGCGAGGTCGCCGCCTGCGCCGACGGCCCTCTGCTCCGCGCCGGCGAATCCGTCCGGGGCCACGAATTCCACTGGTCCGTCCTGCAAGAACCGCCCGACGCCGCCCGCGCCGCCTACCGCGTCCTGAACCAGGATGGCCGCCCCGAAGGTTTCCGCGTAGGCAGCGTCTGGGCATCCTACATCCATATCCACCTGGGCAGCCGCCCCGGCCTGGCGCCGCGCTTCGTGGCCGCCTGCGCCGCCCCCGCCGCCTCGCCCCCGTAGCGCGCCCCTACTGACATCGCCAGCAAAGCCAACAGATCAGAGCGCAGCGCAGGAACCAGCCGCTATGACCACCACTACTACCACTACCACCACTGCCGCTACCGCATCGCCGCCCGCCGCCCCCCCGGTTGCGCCGCCCCCGGCCGTCGTTGTTGCTGACGACGATGACATTAACGATGTGGTGGTGGCGCCTCCCCTCGGTTCCGCCGGCGCCGGCTACCTGCTGCTCCCCCTGTCCGAATTCGGCCAGTCCCTGGACAGCCCCGGCTTGGACTGCTGGTTCGAGGGCTTCGCCGGCCGCAACCGCGCCCAGGCCGAATACGAAATCACCGCCCGGGGAGATCTGAAAATTATGCCTCCCACCGGCTTCCCCTTTGACTTATATGAGGCCCGCGCCACCATCCGCGTCGGAGTTTGGGCTGACGACAACGGAGGGCTGGCCGGCGGCCCAACCTCCCGCTTCATTATGCCCGACGGTTCCCGGCGCGGCCCCGACGCCTGGTGGCTGTCCGCCGCCCGTTGGCAGGCCGCATCCGCCCAAGCCCGCACGCCCCCCTTCCTCGCCATCGTCCCCGACTTCATCATCGAGATCGTATCCCCCTCCAACCGCGGCCCGGACTTGGCCGACAAAGTGCAACGCTACCTGCAAGGCGGCGCCCGCCTCATCTGGATCATCAATCCGCCCCGCCGCCGGGTAACCATCCACCGCCCCGGAACGGAACCGGAAATCCTGGACGACCCGGAACTCCTGCACGACCCGGAACTCCTGCACGGAGATGATGTAATGCCCGGCTTCGTCTTCAACGTCCGGGAACGCATCTTCGACTACAACCCGTAAAATAGCCGGCATCCCGCAGTGCCGCCGCCTCGCCGCCGGAAGGAACCCCACTATGACCACCACTGCCGTCGCATCGCCGCCCGCCGCCCCGGCCGCGCCGCCCCCGGCCGTCGTTGTTGCTGACGATGACATTAACGATGTGGCGGTGACGCCGCCCTTTGGTTCCGCCGGCGCCGGCTACCTGCTGCTCCCCCTGTCCGAATTCGGCCAGTCCCTGGACAGCCCCGGCTTGGACTGCTGGTTCGAGGGCTTCGCCGGCCGCAACCGCGCCCAGGCCGAATACGAAATCACCGCCCAGGGAGAACTGAAAATTATGCCCCCAACCGGCTTCCCCGGAGACTGGCACGAATCCGAAGCGGTGATTGAGGTAGGCATCTGGGGCCGCGCCAATGGCGGCCGCTATGGCGGCCCCACCTCCCGCTTCATCCTCCCCGACGGCTCCCGGCGCGGCCCCGACGCCTGGTGGATTTCCCCGGAACGCTGGAACGCCTCGCCCCCGGAAGCCCGCCAGCCCCCTTTCGCCGCCATCGTCCCCGACTTCATCATCGAGATCGTATCCCCCTCCAACCGCGGCCCGGATCTGGCCGACAAGGTGCAACGCTACCTGCAAGGCGGCGCCCGCCTCATCTGGGTCATCAACGCCCGCCGCCGCCAGGCAACCATCCACCGCCCCGGAACGGAACCGGAAATCCTGGACGACCCGGAACTCCTGCACGGAGATGATGTAATGCCCGGCTTCGTCTTCCCGGTCCGGCAGCGCATCTTTGACAACACCCCGTAAAATAGCCCCAGCCCGTAAAATATCCTCAGCCGGCCCACCGCCGCCGGAAGGAACCCCACGATGACCACTACTGCCGTCGCATCGCCGCCCGCCCCCCCCCCGGTTGCGCCGCCCCAAGCCGTCGTTGCTGCTGATGACGATGACATTAACGATGTGACGGTGGCGCCGCCCCCCGGTTCCGCCGACGCCGGCTACCTGCTGCTCCCCCTGTCCGAATTCGGCCAGTCCCTGGACAGCCCCGGCCTGGACTGCTGGTTCGAGGGCTTCGCCGGCCGCAACCGCGCCCAGGCCGAATACGAAATCACCGCTCAAGGAGACCTGAAAATTATGCCCCCCACTGGCTTCCCCTTTGACTGGTATGAAGCCGAAACCACGGCGGACGTAGTCCTGCAAGCCCGCCGCCACGGGGGCCTGGCCGGCGGCCCCACCTCCCGTTTCATCCTCCCCGACGGCTCCCGGCGCGGCCCCGACGCCTGGTGGATTTCCCCGGAACGCTGGAACGCCTCGCCCCCCGAAGCCCGCCAACCCCCATTCGCCGCCATCGTCCCCGACTTTATCATTGAGCTCGTATCCCCCTCCAACCGCGGCCCGGACTTGGCCGACAAAATACGCCGCTACCTGCAAGGCGGCGCCCGCCTCATCTGGGTCATCAACGCCCGCCGCCGCCAGGTAACCATCCACCGCCCCGGAATGGAACCGGAAATCCTGGACGACCCGGAAATCCTGCACGGAGATGATGTAATGCCCGGCTTCGTCTTCCGGGTCCGGCAGCGCATCTTTGACAACATCCCGTAAAATAGCCGGCATATCGCGGCCCATCGCCGCCGGGAGGAACCCCGCTATGACCACGCAGGAAAGACGCCACGGCCCCCAGTCGGTGCGCGGCCCCCGCATCAACAAGGGCCTGGTCATCGTCAACACGGGCAACGGCAAGGGCAAAACCACCGCCGCCCTCGGCGTGCTGATGCGCGCCTGGGGCCGGGATCTCAATGTGGTAATGCTCCAGTTCATCAAGCACACCACCGCCAACTTCGGCGAACAGCGCGCCGCCGCCAAAATGGGCGTAACCGTCCGCGCTATGGGCGACGGCTTCACCTGGCGCTCCCAAAACCTGGAAGCCAGCGCCGACCTGGCCCGCGCCCTCTGGGAGGACGCCAAAGAAGTCATCGCCGCCGGCGACTACAACGTAGTCATCCTGGACGAATTCACCTACCCCATGCACTACGGCTGGCTCCCCGTCGCCGATGTCATCAGTGCCCTCCAGGCCCGCCCCGAAATGCAGCACATCATCATCACCGGACGCCACGCCCCCGCCGAGCTGGTGGCATACGCCGACCTGGTAACGGAGATGAACGTCGTCAAACACCCCTACGACGCCGGCATCAAGGCCCAGCCGGGTATCGAGTTCTGACCACATTGCCCGGCCCGCCACCCCGGCCTACCACCCGGCCTATCACCGGAAAAAGAGGTTGCCATCTATGACCACCGAAACGGAACCGGAAATCATATACTCCCGGCTGATTGACGAAACCATCGCCGCCGTCCCGCCCCTGGACGCCGCCGCCATGGCCGCCGCCCGGGAACGCCAAGCCATCCTGACCAAGCCCCCCG
This sequence comes from Dehalococcoidia bacterium, assembly GCA_965203195.1. Classification (GTDB taxonomy): domain Bacteria; phylum Chloroflexota; class Dehalococcoidia; order Lucifugimonadales; family UBA3495; genus Bin87. The sequence goes on from OZ241860.1 coordinate 1,146,471, forward strand.
GCAGCCTGGGTCGCCTGGAAACCCTGTCCGTGCAACTGGCCGGCATCACCGGCCAGCCCGTCCCGCAGATCGCCGGCAAAAAGATCATCGTCTTCGCCGGCGACCACCTTGTCACCGCGGAAGGCGTGTCCCCCTACCCCGCCGAAGTCACCCCGCAGATGGTGCAAAACTTTCTGAACGGCGGCGCCGCCATCAACGCCCTGGCCGGCCAGGCCGGCGCCGAACTCACCGTAGTCGACGCCGGCGTCAACGCCAACCTGCCCCTCCATCCCAACCTGACCACCCTCAAACCCGGCTTCGGCTCCGCCAACATTGCCCGGGGGTCGGCCATGCACAACTGGCAGGCCGTCCGCTGCCTGGAAACCGGCATCCGACTGGCCGGCCTGTGGATGGCCGACAAGGGCTTCAACCTCATCGCCGCCGGCGAAATGGGCATCGGCAACACTACCCCCTCCGCCGCCATCACCGCCGCCATCACCGGCGCCGATGTGGACGCCGTCACCGGGCGCGGCGCCGGCCTTGACGACGCCGGCCTCGCCGCCAAAATCGCCATCGTGCGCCAGGCCCTGGAAATCAACCAGCCGGACGGCGCCAACGGGTTTGATGTGCTGATGAAAGTGGGCGGCTTTGAAATCGGGATGATGGCCGGGCTGATCCTCGGCGGCGCCGCCCGCCGGTGCATCGTCGTGCTGGACGGGTTCATCAGCGGCGCCGCCGCCCTCATCGCCTGGCGCCTCTGCCCCCTGGTAGCGGAACGCGTGATTGCCGCCCACCGCTCCGTAGAACCCGGCCATAATGCGGCGCTGGACGCCATGGGCCTGACGCCCCTGCTGGACCTGGAAATGCGCCTGGGCGAAGGCACCGGAGCCGCCCTCGCTATGCCCATCATCGAGGCGGCGGCCCGCTGCCTGTCGGATATGGCGACCTTCGCCGAAGCCGGCGTGTCCGACCGCGCCGACGAGTAGCGGCGACCAGTACGACAACCAATAGCGCCGCCGGCATTGTGCGCCCTCTCTACGCCCCTCTGCTGGCGGCCCGCCCGTCTCGGATGCGCCACCACTGGTCAACCGGAATTGTGCGCCCTCTCTATGCCCCCCTGCTGGTGGCCCTCTCCTTTCTGACCCTGCTGCCCGTTGGCCTCGCCGACGCCACCGACCGGGAAATCTCCCGTTCCCGCGCCTGGTATCCCCTCGTCGGCCTGCTCTACGGCGCAATGCTGGTCGGCATCGCCGCCCTGTGCGACCTGCTGGCCCTGCGCCCGCCCCTGACGGCGGCCCTGCTGGTGGCGGCCCTCGCCGTTGCCAACCGCTTCCTCCACCTGGACGGCCTAATGGACGTATGCGACGGCGTCTGGGGCGGCCGCACCGTAGAACGGCGTCTGGAGATAATGCGCGATTCCCGCGTCGGCGCCTTCGCCGTCGCCGGGGCCGGCTGTGTTCTGCTGCTCAAATACGGCGCCATGGTAACCTTGCTGGACGGCAAAGACGCCGGCATCGCCGGCATCGCCGCCGTCTGGCCTGCGCTGCTCCTGTTCCCCGTCGCCGCCCGCTGGACAATGACACTGCTGCTGACCGCATTCCCCTACGGACGGCGGCAGGGCATCGGATCCTCTTTCGCCGCCGCCGGCCGCCCTTGGCTGGCTACGGGGTGGGCTTTCTTGACCGCCGTCCTCTTTGCCGCCGCCGCCGGCGGCATTGCCGGCATCACCATACTCGCCGGCGTATCCCTGCTGGCGCTGCTGCTGGGCCTGGCCCTGTCCCGGCAGCTCGGCGGCGGCCTCACCGGCGACTGCTACGGCGCCGCCAACGAACTCGCCGAAACCGCCGCCCTGATTGCCCTGGCCGCATCCGTAGCCAACGGATGGGGGTGGGGATGGGCCGGCGGATGGTATCCGCCGCTATAAACGCCGTAGCCACAAGGTAGCGATGAACGGGTTGGTCCAAAACTTGCCAGGCTGATGGTATCCGCCGCTATGGACGCCGTAGCCACCGCCCTTCGACATATAGCCGACGCCGTTATAGACGCCGTAGCCACCCTTCAACATACTGACGGTGCCACTATGAGCACCGTAGCCACCACCCTTTAACATATTGCCGGCGCCACTATGAACGCCCTGGCCACTACCCTCAACATATCGCCGGCGCCACTATGGATGCCGTAGCCGCCGCCCTCAACGCCTCGCCCGTCCCCCTCGACCTGGCGGTTCTGCTGCTGGCCCTGCTGCTGGACTTGGCGCTGGGCGAGCCGCCCAACCGCCTGCACCCCACCGTGTGGATGGGCCAAACCGTATCCCTGGTCAGGTGTATCGCCCCCGGCCCGCAGCGATCGCCCGCCGGCCAGCTCCTTGCCGGCTTGCTGATGGCGCTGCTGCTACCGGCGGCGTGGGGCGCCCTGGCCTGGGCCATCGCCGCCGGCCTCTCGGCCCTGCACCCGCTGGCGTATCTGATTGTGGCGGCGGCGCTCCTCAAAACCGCCTTCTCCGTGCGGATGCTGCGCCGGGTCGCCGCCCGCGTCGGGCGGTTGCTCGCCGCCGGCGACCTCGCCGCCGCCCGCCGGGAAATGTCCGCCCTGGTCAGCCGCGACGCCGCCTGCCTGACCGCCGGCCAGATGGCCGCCGCCGCCATTGAATCCGTCGCCGAAAACATCACCGACAGCGTCGTTGCCCCTCTGCTGGCCTTTGCCTTGTTCGGACTGCCGGGCGCCGCCGCCTACCGCGCCCTCAACACCCTGGACAGCATGGTCGGCTATCATGGCCGCTACGAATATCTGGGCAAAGCCTCGGCCCGCCTGGACGACCTGGCCAACCTGCTGCCCGCCCGCCTGGCGGCCCTGCTGCTGTGCCTGGCGATAGCCCTGCTGCCGGGAATGTCGGGCCGCCGGGCCGTCCCCATAATGCTGGCGCACCGCCGCCGCACCGAATCGCCCAACGCCGGCTGGACGATGGCGGCAATGGCCGGCGGCTTGGGCGTAACCCTGGCAAAAGCCGGCCACTACCGCCTCGGCGACCCGGCCCCGGAGCCGTCGGCGCCCCACATCGGGCGGGCCACCCGGGCCCTGTATGTCGCCACTGCCCTGGCGGCAATCGTCGCCGCCGGCGTCATCCTGCTGCGCGCCGCCCTGTGGTAAGCGGAGAATGTAACAGCCGGTGTAAAAGCGGGAGCTTTAAAACGCACGCCCGGCGCGGCCCGGCTGCCTGTGCCGGCCATCCGGGCACGCCCCCATTCCCACTGCCCTTTCCCGGGGAACGATTTCTGGTGCGGCCCGTCCTGTCGGAGCCGCCCGCAATGGCGCAATCAAGCCGGCCCATCCGGTTGGAAATGCCGCCTGACCCACCCCGCCTTGCCATTGTCGCTGCTGTTGCGTTAGGATGGCATAGTCATATACAAGGCGCATAATGCGCCTGCATCCGGCGTCGGAATCCGCCGCCGAACCAAACATTCCCCACGCCCCCACAGGAGTTGATGTCATGGCCCTCTGGCGCCCCGACCCCACCTTTTACCCCTCGGCCCGGCTGGCGATGGCCGCCCCCCAGGAGCGGCTGGCCTATGTGGCCGTCCTCAACCCCGGCTCCGGCCGGCCCGACGCCATGACCGTGGTGGACTGCGACCCCAATTCGGCGTCCTACTCCCAGGTGGTTCACGAAACCCCGATGCCCCATCTGGACGACGAGCTCCACCACTTCGGCTGGAACGCCTGTAGCGCCGCCCTCTGCCCCTCCTCCGCGCATCCCCATCTGGAACGGCGCTACCTGGTAGTGCCTACCCTCGCCAGCAGCCGCATCTACATCCTGGACACCCAGCCCGACCCCGCGCGGCCTCGCATCGTCAAAACCATTGAGGCCGAACAGGTGCAGCGCGCCGGCTACTCCCGCCCCCATACCGTCCACTGCGGGCCGGACGCCATCTATGTCAGCGCCCTGGGCTCCGCCGAGGGCGACCGGCCCGGCGGCATTATGCTGCTGGACCACTACACCTTTGAACCCATCGGCCCCTGGGAACTGGACCGCGGCCCCCAGGAACTGGCCTACGATTTCTGGTGGCACATCGGCATTGACACCATGGTCACCAGCGAATGGGGCTCCCCCGAAATGTTTGAGAACGGCGCTCGCTTGGAGGACATCGTCGCCCAGAAATACGGACATGTCCTGCATTTCTGGGATATGCGCCGCCGTGCCCACCGCCAGCAGGTCGACCTGGGCGCCCAGCACCAGATGACCCTGGAGCTCCGCCCGGCCCACAACCCCACCCGGCATTACGGCTTCTGCGGCGTGGTCGTCAGCACCGAGGACTTGTCCGGTTCCGTGTTCCTCTGGCGCCGGGATGGCGACCAGTGGACGGCCCAGAAAATCATCTCCATCCCCGCCGAGCCGGCCGACGCTTCCGTCCTGCCCCCGGCCTTGCAGCCTCTGGGCGCCGTGCCGCCGCTGATTACCGACATTGATCTGTCGCTGGACGACAAGTTCCTCTACATATCCTGCTGGGGCACGGGCAAGCTGCTGCAATACGACGTCTCCGACCCCCTCAACCCCGTGCCTACGGGCGAGCTGGAAATGGGCGGCGTCGTCCGCAAGGCGGCGCATCCCAACGGCGCGGCCCTCACCGGCGGCCCCCAGATGGTGGAAATCAGCCGCGACGGACGCCGCGTCTATCTGACCAACTCCCTCTACTCCTCCTGGGACGACCAGTTCTACCCCGACGGCCTCAACGGCTGGCTCGCCCGCATTGATGTCAACCCGCAGGGTGGGATGAGCCTCAACCCCGACTTCTTCGTGGACTACGGCGCCTCCCGCACCCACCAGGTCCGCCTCCAGGGCGGCGACGCCTCCTCCGACACATTCTGCTTCCCGTAGCCGGCCCGGCGCGCAATCGCGCGACGCCAGCTGCGCAGGCTGATTATCCAATGACCAGGTGGGGACGGCTCATGGCGTTGGCGGCGCACGCCGGCGCTTCGGCGGCGGTATTCATCGCTTCGTGGTGGGTCTGGCGTGAAACCGGCTTGCCCTGTACGATGGAAACCGCCGAAATACTGCTCTGCAACCCCGATTCCGGGCTGTCCCCCTGGATCCGGCTGGACATCATCGGGCAATGTGGCCTTAACGCCGGCATCGCGCTGGCCTTAACCGGAGGTAACGACGGAATGTTTTTCCTGCAAGAACGGCGGGAGCGCAAACGGGAAACCGCCCGCGCCGACCGCGAAGCCGAAGCCCGGCAGAAATCGGAAGCCGCCGCCCAACAGAAGGCCCAGGAAGCCCAGGCTACCCGGCAGGAAGCCGAAGCTACCCGGCAGGAAGCCGAAGCCACCCGGCAGGAAGCCGAAGCCACCCGACAGAAAGTCGAAGTCACCCGGCAGGAAGCCGAATCTGCGATGCGCGCCTGGCTGCAAGGCCTCACTGAGGAACAGAAAGACAGCATCTACAAAGGCACCCTCATCATCGGCGATGTTGCCTGGAGCCGCATTGGCGGTCAAGACATCATCACGCGCCGCACCGAAAACGGCTGGCTGATGGACGACCTGCCCGACCTGCCCGCCGGCCGGCAGTGACCGCACGCCCCGCCCGCAGGAACGCGGCCCGTTGGCAATAGCTCTACCCCTGCTCCACGCCCTCATACCAGACCCGGCCGCCCTGGCGTCATTGGGCCCCTGGCTGGGCCTGGCGGCGTTGGGCGTCTTCCACGGCCTCAACCCGGCTATGGGCTGGCTGTTCGCCGTGGCCTTGGCGCTGCAACGGCAGCGTCCGGCGGAGCTGTACACCGCAACGGCCTACATCGCCGCCGGGCATCTGGCCTCGCTGGCCGTAGTGTTGGCGGCCCTGCTGGCCCTGGGCGCCTTCCTGCCCTTGCAGTGGGTGCGCGTCGGGGCCGGCGTCATCCTGCTGGGCTTTGGCATAGTCCGCCTGATACTCTACTACCGCCACCCCCGCTGGGTGGGGATGAATGTCGGGGGGCGCGACCTGGCGGCGTGGTCCTTTCTGATGGCGACCGCCCACGGCGCCGGCCTGATGCTAGCCCCCGTCGCCCTGGCCCTCACCCGCGCCACTTCCCTCTCCGGCCTGGCCGGCGACCTGGGCGAGCACGGCAGCTTCCTGTCGCTGGACGATGCGCCGGTCTGGTGGGTTATTGGCCTGCTGGCGCACACCGCCATAATGCTGGCCACAATGCTGGCCGCCGCCGCCATCGTCTATTACCGCATCGGCGTCGCCTTCCTGCGCCGGGGCTGGATTAACCTGGATTTGCTCTGGGCGGCCTCGCTGGCGCTGGCGGGCATCGCTACGCTGGCCTGGGCCTTTCTGGAGTAGCCACGCTGGGGGGCGGCATCAAAGATGCCGCCAGCCGGAGAGCGCGCAATGGCGGCAGGCCCGCCCCCCTAACGCGTCCGCCGCAACCGCGGATCCAGCGTATCCCGCAGCCAGTCCCCAAAGAAATTCATTGCCATCACCACGATGGTAATCGCCAGACCGGGGAACAGCGCCAGCCACCAGATGTCAAAAATCTGGTCGCGCCCCTCCGAAACCATAATCCCCCAGGCCGGGTCGCCCGGCGGCACCCCCACCCCCAGGAAACTCAGCGACGCTTCCAGCAGAATGGTCTGCCCCACCAGCAGGCTGATGACGATAAGGATAGTGTTGATCACATTGGGGAAAATATGCCGCCACATAATCACCGGCGCCGATACGCCGGCCACAATGGCCAGGGTTACGAAATCGCGCTCCTTGACGCTGAGCACTTCCCCCCGGGCTTGTCTGGCGAAGCGCGCCCACACGGTGGCGGCCACGGCCACAATGACATTGCCGATGCCCGCCCCGCCGGCAATGGCAACGATAATCAGCGCTAACAGCACCGTAGGAAAGCCCAGCACGGCGTCCACCAGGCGCATCAGCACGACGTCAGTCCGCCCGCCGAAATAACCGGAAACCACGCCGATGGAACTGCCAATGACAGCGCCGGTGCCCAGGGCCACCAGGCTGATGAACACGGAGGTGCGCGCGCCGTAGATGAGCCGGCTCAGGATGTCCTTGCCGGACTTGTCCGTCCCCAGGATAAAGTTGCTGTTCTGGAACGGCGGCACTTCGCGATCCCGCTTGTTCAGAGCCTCCGGGTCGTGGGGCGCCAGCAGCGGCGCGAATATGGCGGCAACCACCAGCAACGCCAGGATGACGATCGGTATCCAGGGCAGGCGGAGTTCCCGGGCTTTCTGTATCCCGCGCCCGACGGCGCCGGGCGCAGCCGCCGGGGCGGCCAAGTCTTGCGTTGCCAAGTGAGTCGCTCCTTGTGACTAATCGCCGTTGCGCCGGCGGCGGCTGGGTTAGCCGTACCGGATGCGCGGGTCAACATAGGCGTAGGCAATGTCCACCAGCGTGGACATCAGTATGTACAGAAAACCGGAAACGAGGATGGTAGCCTCGATAATCGGGACATCCCGCGTGCGAATGCCCTCCAGCATCAGCAGCCCCAGCCCCGGCCAGTTGAAAATCACTTCCACCACAATGGACCCGTTCAGCAGCCCTGCAAAGCTGATGCCCCCAAAAGTCAGCACCGGAATCACCGCGTTTTTCAGCGCGTGCTTGAAAATCACCAGCTGCTCCGCCAGCCCTTTGATGCGGGCGAACTTCACATACTCGCTGTCCAGCACTTCCAGCATCGCCGAACGGGTGAGCCGCATAAAACCGGCCATCGTAAATACGGCGATGGAAAACGCCGGGATGACGAAATAGCGCGGGTCAAGCCCCTCTTTGCCGAACACGGGGAGCAGGTTCAGGCGCACGGCGAAAATCCACATCAGTATTATCGCCAGCCAAAACTGCGGCATTGACATTCCCAGAATGGCGAAGGACTTGCCCAGCCGGTCCAGAATGCTGTTCCGCTTGACCGCCGAAAGGATGCCCAGCGGTATGCCGATGACGATGGCAATGAACAGAGCGGCAATGGCCAGCTGCACCGTGTTGGGCACCCGCGCCAGCACCAGCTCCCGGGCCGGCAGGCGCTTGTTGTAAGAGTCGCCAAAGTCGCCTACGAAAAGGCCGCCCAGGTAGTCAAAATAGCGGACAATCGCCGGCCGGTCGAGGCCCAGGTTCTGGCGGATTTGCTCGATTTCACTCGGGCGGGCATCGCCCGGCGCCATGGCCAGCGCCGCGTCGCCGGTCAGGTCGGTGCCGAAAAACACCGCCGCGCTCAAGACCACCAGCGTTGCGATTGCCTGGATGATGCGGAAAAAGATGAAGCGTGCCAAAATGTCCACCTGTCGCCGGGGCTGGTTATGCCGAGGCTGGTTATTAACGGAGGGATTATAGCAGAAAATCGGCGGTGTCAACCGGGCCGGAAAATGGGGTCAGGACGGATAACGCAGCGCGCGGTATCCGTCCCGGAACGAATCGCTGCGGGGGGCAAGCCGTCAAGCTTGCCCCCCGCAGTGTTGGCCGGCCTGTGCCGCCGGCAGTGGGTCGGCGGCGGTTCAGGCTAGTTAGCCCACCGCACCGTCCACAGGGCGCTCGGCGAAGGCCGCAGGGCGCGCGGCCGCCAGTCGGCGATGTTGGCGCCAATGGCGTAAGGCGCGTCCAGGTAGCCGGGCGCAAAGTCCCAGTGCCCTTCGTGGGCCTGCTTCAGGGCCTCGTAGTACGCTTCCTGCTGGGTGGCCGGAGTAGTGGCGGCCAGGGCGGCGTCCACCAGCGGCTTGACCAGCGGATCGTAGCTGATGTAGGAACCGTCCGGGCTGGCAAAACGCCCCACCAGCTTGGACGCTACATCATACTCGTGCTCGTTGGAGCGCACCAGATACTGGCCGGGAATCTCGCCGCCGTACTGCCGGTCTTTGATGGCCGCTTCCTCGCCCACATTGACCTTGCAGTTAAGGCCCAGGTAGGTGCTCCAGTCGTCGCACACGAACTCCACAATCTGAAGCATCTTGGGCACGGTGGCGCCCGCTTCCCAGGTCCACACATTCCACTCGTCGCCCCCGCCGGGCATCACCGGGTCTTTGAGGTTGGTTACGGCCTCAAAGGTGCCGCCGGCCGGGTTGGGCGCCTCGGGAACATTGTAGCCCGCCTCGGTGAACAGGCGGCGGGCTTCCACCGGGTCAAAGGGGAACGGATCCAGGCCGGCGTTGGCCCGATAGCCAATGCCGGAAGGAGAGGCCGCGGCGGTGCCGGCAATGTGGAACACATCGGGGCCGCCCACCAGTTCCTGGATGGCTTCCTTGTCAATGGCGTAGTCCAGGGCGTGGCGAACCCGCTTGTCCTGGCACATCAGCGGAGTCCCCACGGGGTCGCCAATGTAGTTCCCATCGTCGTCCTGTTCGCGGCTCTGGTCATAGCCCAGATTCTGGGGCGCATCCTCGCTACAGTTCCAGGCGTTGATCCAGATGACGGTGGATTCCGGGCCAAAGCGGAACTGTAGGCCGGCGGCTTCCAGCTCCTCCCGGGAGTCCAGGTCAATGGGCGAGATGTCCGCGCTGCCGTCCAGCAAAGCCGCCTTGCGGGTGGCCGCTTCGGAAACCAGGTTGATCTCCAGCTCGTCAAAGGGGTAGGGGCGCTTGTCCAGGATGAAGTGGTCGTCGCGCTTCTCGTACACAATCTTGCTGCCGGAAGTGAAAGTCTTCAGGTCGAAAGGCCCGGCCGCGCCGGGGTTAGGCTCGCCGATGAGCGCCTTGGAACGCGCATCCTCGTCCGCGCCCAGGCTCTTAAAGTAAGCCTGGGACATAATCGCCCCGCCCGTGCCCCCGTTGGACTCGCTCACGCTGGAGAAAAAGTTCAGCGTCGGCTGGACGAAAGTTATGCTGATTTCGTTGGGGCCGGTGACGGTGACATGACCCTCTTTCTCCCGCGCGGTATTTTCGCCCGAATAGTCCGAGTTTTCGCCGGTTTCGGACTGAATGAGGTTCCAGATCCGAACCCGCACTACGGAGCGGGCCGCGTCATCCCATATGTAGCGCAGATACCAGGCCGCATCCTCGGCCGTAACGGGCTCGTCGTTATGGAACACCGCGTCGTCCCGCAGCGTCCAGGAAAGGGTAAGCCCGTCGTCCGAAACGCTCCAGTCCGTGGCCAGCCCATCGGAAGTGAACTGTAGGTCGTCATCCGTGGTAATCATATGGGAGTGCAGCGGGAAGTGCCAAAGGTGCTTGTCGCCGCTCTCGAACTTGGGATCCCACACTTCGTTGCCGAAGGATTCGGTGAGCACCACCAGCTTGCGACCTTCGGTGGCCACCGCGGCGGCGGGCGCCTGGGTGGGCAGCGGCGTGGCAGTGGCGCCCACGGCGGCCGGCGGCGAAGTCGGCGCGGCGGCCGGCGCGCTGCCGGCCGTGTCGCCCCCGCTGGGGGATTGCGCCCCACCGCAGGCTACGCCGACCAGCATCGCAATTACCGCCGCCGGCGCCAGCAGGTGGTAAAAACGCAATCGGGGCAATCGGGCAAGTCTCATCGGGTACAATTCCTCCTCAAACATTTCGGGGATGGCTGACCGCCCGCGGCGAGCCAGCGTAAAAAAGTTACCGCATACTAACGGCGCCGCTTGCGGATGTCAATCTGAAAACCCGGCGCCTTGCCGCCTTCCGAAAGCCCCTGCAATCCGGGGTACGCACGCGCCGGAAGGGCCATTATGGATACGCCGGAAACGGATGGCGGTTCAAATACCCCGCCGCCATCCGCCCCCGGACGATGGCGCCATTTGATTTTTAATGCCCACGGGCACGCTCAAGCCCATAGCAAGAGCATTAAAAGCCGGCCAACTTGTGCGCCCCAATCGGCCCAGCGGCCAGGCCCCTCCAAATGCAACGGAACCCCGATCTTCCGCATCAGGGTCAAATATGTACTGGTATGCGTCTGCCCGGTTACGGCGGCAGCGTCATCGCCAGTTTCCGGCGCGTCATCGTGCGAATTGCATACCTTGACCGTATCCCCGAAATACTCGCGCTCCGAGTCGTCCGCCGCCGGACGCGTGCCGCAACGCGCGCCATCCTCAAACTCGGCCTCCGGGTCATACAGATATTTGTCCTCGATTTCCGATTTGTGGCACGATTTCACTACGGAACCGCCGGCCATGGCCCGTTCCCAGGGGTTTTCGGCCGGCCGGGACACGCAGCTCCAAGTTGTGCCGTCCTCAAGAACTTCATAGGTAATGGTAAGGTCATCCCGAATCATCCCGGTCATCGGATCTCCCAGCAGCTCCGGGCTCGCCGCGGAGCCGCTGGCCCCGACGGCCTCATCGTGAGCCCGCGGCGAATCGGAATAGATACTCTCCAGAGTGTTGTTGGGCATACGTCCCAGCAGTTCGCAGCCCTCTCCCGCCGCGTCGCAGTTGAAAAACACGCGATAGATGGTAGTGACTCCTTCCGCCGGGAAAGGATGCTTTTCCAGAAACTCCGCCGCGCGGGCCTTCTCCTCGGCAGTAATGCTGTCAGGGGCAATAACGGGCTCCGTATATCCCACTTCGGATTGAGGCGGTGAGGTGTACCAGCGGTCGGCCGGCCAGGCGTCCCAGTCGGCAATGCGATATTTTACGACATACCGGCCCGGCAACGGATCCCAATCCAGATGAAACCCACGCTCGTCAGTCCAGCTGCGAACCGCTTCGTGGCCGGGTATGTTGATGATGACCCGCACGGACGCAGTTGCCGGGCGCCCGCAGCCCGATGAATTGCAGGCTTGGACGCGTACCACCCAGCTGCCCTGCTCCACCGTCAGGGTAGCCATCGGGCGGGCTACGGTCACCAGGTTGCCGGCGGCGAAACTGCCGCGCCGCGGTCGCCAGCGCACCTGGTACGAATCGGCTCCCGGCGCTGCGTCCCAGGAAGTGCTCACGCGGGTAGTCCCCGGCGCCACGACCAGGGTCAGCGACTGCGGGGCCGGCGGGGGCTGCGTTCCTTGACCCTGAGCGTTCACCACGGTTTCGGCGGCAACGAGCGCCACAACGACGATGGTAGCCAAGAAAAACTTCAGCGCAACGCGGCGAAACAACATCGGAGCGCACCTTCCCTATTAGGCAGCCCGGCGCCGCGCATTCACCCTGGCGACGGCGCCCGGCAAACTATGTTAGCCCGCCGCCGCTCCGGGTGTCCAGCATCCGGGGTTGGGACCGGCGAAGGGATTTTCGCCGCGCCGCCGCCCCACGCTGCGACGGCAATATGCTAATATCATCCCCGCTACATCCACATCCCGCCACCCTGCCACCTTGCCACCCCGCCATCCATCCACCGGCTGCCAGCCAGCGCATCGCCCCGGAGGTTTTTACGATTGACGCAGAATACCGGCGCTTTTGAGGCCCTGCTGCAAGAGGATCGCACCTATCCCCCGCCGACCGATTTCGCCGCCCAGGCCAATATCGCCGACCCCGCCATCTATGCCGAAGCCCGCCGGGACCCGCGGCGGCCATAGGATCACCTCCGGCAATGGCAAAATCCGGCCCCAATTGTATCACCAGCACGTGCTGAAAATACCCCGTCGCCTACCGGGATTGACTCCGGCCCCCGGCGCGGGGCGGCGTTGTTGCGCAACGACCGCCGCCGAAACAAACGCCGACGGAACAGCGGGACGGGTGTTGAATAACGCCGCCATAGGCGGTTATGCTGTGCCGGCGCGGGCCAGCGTCTTTTCGCAGATGTCAACCGCCACCCAACTATTCACAAACCGCTGTTCGCAAAGGAGCGCTACAAAATGGCCGGCACCAAAACCGCATTGACCGTTGATGTCAACGCCGATCATATCGGCCTCATCAGCGCCGCCAAAGAGAAGTACAACATCGCCGACGAGGGCAAGGTGGTACGCATCGTTATGGACTACCTGGTTACCAACCCCGGCATCCACGACACCGTGTTCAAGGATGTGCGCTGCCTGCGCTGCGAGTAGTCCCCCGGCGGACGCCGGCCTGATCCGGCGCCGGCCCGGCCCCGCGTAAGCAATGCGCCGGGCCGGGCGGCTTTTGGCGTTGGTCAGCCGCCCGCCGTATGCTGCGCCGCCTGCAAGGCCAGATAGTAGCCGTACACGCCGAAGCCATAGACGCAGCCCTTGCTTACGGGCAGCACGGCGGACACCGTGCCCCGGGCGGTGGGGTTGCTGGCGTGCACCTCAATGACGGGCATCGGCACCTGCTGGATGGCGCCGCGCAGGGGGCCTTGGGCGGTGGTGTAGCCGGCGGGGTTGATCAGGCAGGCGTCGTAGCCGTCCTCCCAGGCATCGTAGAGAGCGTTGACCACCTCGCCCTCAATGTTGGAGTGGACGATGGTGACATCAATGCCCAGGCTTTCGGCGTAGGCGCGGATTTGTTCGTTGATTTCGTCCAGGGTCTGGGTGCCGAAAATTTCGGTTTGGGTCTTGCCGCGCATATTCATGCCGGCGCCCTGGATTACCAGCGCTTTGGTCATAGCAGGTCTCCTGTGGGTGATTGCCGCGCTCCGTTGCGGCGGGTGGGGTCGGGGCCGTCGTCCTCAAAATCGTCCGTGTGGACGGCGGCGGGATCCGGCGGGATGGGCGTTTCCGTGGTGTAGCCGGCCAGCAGGATGTCCAGTTGCAGCATCAGCATTTTGTTCCAGGCGACGGCGGTGCGGGCGGCCAGCGTGGGGTCGTCCATTTCCCGCGTCAGCAGGGCCGCGATTTGGGTCTGGATGAACGAAATGGAGCCGGTCATAAAGCGGGCGGGAACGGAGCCGTGCCGTCCGGCGGGCAGGGGCGGGTTGCTGTGGACTACGCCCACTGCCAGCAGAAAGACGGGGAACTGGTCGTCGATTTCAAAGTCAATGCTGTTGCGCAGCCAGCGCGCCAGGCTGTGTTTGCGCCGCGCCAGGCGGGTTTCGTTCACCGCCCCGTCGCGATGCAAGAAGTAACGCGCCGTGGCCGGGTAGGCCAGGAAATGTTCATAGACGGCGGCGGCCAGTTCGTCGGCGCAGGGCAGCAGGACGGCGCGGCTGGCGCGGATCAACGCCAGGTCGTCATCGGCCAGGCCGACAAAATCGGCCAGCTGCCGCATCCGTTCCGGCCAGTCAAAGACGGTCGTGGTGGTGGTGGTCAAGGTCGGCCTCCCGTTGGTCTGGGGCGGCGGGGGAAAAGAACGGGGAAAGCGGCGCGGGGCGTCACTCGCTCCGTCCGCTTTCGCGCTCGGCGCGGAGGAACTGTTCCAGATCCCGCACCAGCGCGGCCGGGTCGGGGATGGCGGAGCGCCCGGCGGCGTTGTCGTAGCGTTCCTCCAGAGTGGCGATGTAGGCGCGCAGCTGCTCATCCGCGGCGATGGCGCCTTCAACCTCGCGGTCAAAGGCGTCGGCCATAGTGTACAGGCGGCCCAGGTCGATGGGCAGTTGCAGCAAATCCGACAGGCGGCGCGCCAGCCCTAGGCTGACCCGGAAGTTGGGCGCGGCGTGCAGGTAGTGGGCCACATGGCCCCACAGGGAGGTGTAGGCGATGCTGCGCGCCGCCAGCGCCGCCGATATGGGCAGGGTGATGCCCGTGGGCCCCTGGTAGTTGGAAGTTCCCACGCGTTCCCGCTTGAAGTGAGCCTGGAGCTGGCGGTCGCCGGATGAGCCGGTGTAGCGAATGGGGCGGGTGTGCGGCACGGCGTCCCGCAGGGCGCCGATTTGCACCGCCGACTTGACGCCGCAGCGCTGCGCCAGCTCGCCCACCAGCGAGGCGAAGGTGCGCCAGCGCAAATGGGGTTCGCAGCCCAGGTAAAACACCGCCGGCGGGGTCTGCGCTGTTCCGGGCCAGAGGTAGAATTCGTTGGCCGGCCACTGGAGATGACGCTGGCCGTCCTTGCTGCGGGTGGCGCGGGGGCGTTCCTGGACGAAGTTGAAAAACTCCTCGGGGTCGATTTCGGCGAACTTTTCGGCGCCGAGGGTGGCGAGGAGGTAGTTGAGGGTAGCGGTGGCGGCGTCGCCGGCGTCGGGCCAGCCGCGCAAGGCGATGACCATCCGCGGGGCCGGCTGTTCCGGCAGCTGGCTGACAATCAGGTAATCATCAAAGGCGGGCATAAGCGCATCCGTGGCGACGCGATGGCGGGGGGAGCCGGAGGTGGATGGGGACGGCGGCGGAACGCAAGCAACCGGCGGCATTTTAGCGCCGGCGGCGGGGCCGGGCAACGGATGGCGCCGGGTTTGGACAGGGTCTTTACCAGCCGGTCTATTGACGGACAATTGGAGTGGGCAGGAGGCGTCCGGTTGGGTCGGGCCGGCAGCCCGGCTGCTACAGGATTATCCCATGATTTTAGGGGAGGGGTTGCCGAATTATGAGGGCTGCCGGCGCTAACGCAGCCGGCCCGCCGGGGCTACCATATGATGTGGGGCTACCATTGCTGCGGGTTGGGGTGTATAATCGGCGCCATTCAGCCGCTCTCTGCTGAATCAGCAGCGTCCGATTGCCGCGTCCGGGCCAGCAGTGAAACAACCCCTGGCGGCCCGCGCGATTCACTTGTCAAGGTGGAGGAGGCCATGCCGGAATCCAACAAAATCATTTACACTGAAACCGATGAAGCGCCAGCCCTGGCCACGCACTCGTTGCTGCCGATTCTCCAGGCTTTTACCAGGGGCGCCGGCATTGAGCTGGAGACTTGGGACATTTCCCTGTCGGGGCGCATCATCGCCAATTTCCCCGACAACCTGACGGACGAGCAGAAGATCCCCGATTATCTGCGGATGTGCGGCGAGTTGTGCCTGGAGCCGGCGGCGAACCTGGTCAAACTGCCCAATATCAGCGCTTCGATACCCCAGCTGAAGGCGGCCATCGCGGAGTTGCAGGACAAGGGGTACGATGTTCCCGACTACCCTGACCAGCCGGCGACCGACGCGGAACGCCAGGTTCAGGCGCGCTATTCCCGGGTGCTGGGCAGCGCGGTGAATCCGGTGATACGGGAAGGGAACTCGGATCGCCGGTCGTCCACGGCGGTCAAGGAGCACGGCAAGCGCAACCCCCACCGGATGATGCAGGAATGGCCGGCGGTGTCCAAAACCCGCGTGGGTCATATGACGCGGGGGGATTTTTACGGCAGCGAGCAGGCCGTCACCACCACAGCGGCCGGTGCGGCCACAATCCGGTTTGTGGCCGCGGACGGGAGCGTGACCGACCTCAAATCCGGCATCCCGTTGCAGTCCGGCGAAATCATTGACTGCGCCGTGATGAATGTCCGCGCGCTGCGGGAGTTCTACGCCGCTGAAATCGCCCGGGCCAAAGACGAGGATGTGCTGCTCTCTCTCCATCTGAAGACCACTATGATGCGCGTGTCGGACCCGATTATTTTCGGCCACTGCGTGTCGGTGTACTACCAGGACGTGTTCGCCAGGCACGGGGCGGAGCTGGCGCAACTGGCGGTGGATCCGGACAACGGGGTTGCCGAACTGCTGACCAAGATTCAAGCGCTGCCGGCGGACAAGCGGGCGGAAGTCGAGGCAGACATTCAGGCGGTTTATGACCGTCGCCCGAAGCTGTCAATGGTGAACTCCTACCGGGGCATTACCAACTTGCACGTGCCCAGCGACACGATTATTGACGCCTCAATGCCCGTAATCATCCGCGACGGCGGGCGGGCGTGGGGGCCGGACAACGAACTGCACGACACCATTGCGGTGATTCCCGACCGCTCTTATGCGACCATCTACCAGTCGGTGATTGAGGATTGCCAGGAGCATGGCGCCCTTGACCCCGCCACCATTGGCAGCGTGGCCAATGTGGGGCTGATGGCGCAGGCGGCGGAGGAGTACGGCTCTCACGACAAGACTTTCAAAGCGCCCGGCAACGGGACGATGCGGGTGGTGGACGCATCGGGCGTCACGCTGATGGAACAGAGGGTTGAGCAGGACGACATCTTTCGGATGTGTCAGACCAAGGACGCCCCCATTCAGGACTGGATCAGGCTTGGCGTCAACCGTTCCCGGCTCACCGGGCAGGCGGCCATTTTCTGGCTGGACCCGGAGCGGGCCCACGATGCCGAGCTGATCAAGAAGGTGGAGCAGTATCTGCCTACCCACGACACCGCCGGGCTGGACATCAGCTCAATGCCTCCCGTTGACGCCATGCGGGCCACCATAGCGCGCAGCCGGGCCGGGCAGGACACCATTGCCGTAACCGGCAATGTCCTGCGCGATTATCTGACCGACCTCTTTCCCATCCTGGAGCTAGGCACCAGCGCCAAGATGCTGTCGGTCGTTCCCCTGTTGCAAGGGGGCGGGTTGTTTGAGACGGGCGCCGGCGGGTCGGCCCCCCGGCACGTGCAGCAGTTTTTGGAGGAGGGGCATCTGCGGTGGGATTCGCTGGGCGAGTTCTGCGCTCTGGTGGCTTCCTTTGAGCACTGCGGCGAGGTGTTCGGCAACGACCGCGCCAAACTGCTGGCGGAAACCCTGGATCAGGCCATTGGCGAGCATCTGGAATACCGCCGCGCCCCGTCGCGCCGGGTGAACGAGCTGGACACCCGGGGCAGTCATTTTTACCTGGCCCTGTACTGGGCGCAGATGCTGGCCCGGCAAACCCAGGATTTGGAGCTGCAAGCCCGCTTTGCCGAGGTGGCCCGGCAGCTGGGCGACAACGAGGACGAGATTGTCCAGGAACTGGAGGAAGCCCAGGGCCAGGCGGTGGACATCGGCGGCTACTATCGCCCCGACGCCGGGATGTCGGCCCGCGCCATGCGGCCCAGCGCCACTTTGAACGCCATTATTGACGCAATCTAGCAGCGCGCGGCGCAACGGCGCTGGTCGACCGTACTGCTTGACTGAACTGCTTGACCGAACTGTTTGACCGAACTGCTCAAGGGAGGAACACTCACCGGATGCGAAGCAAAGTAACCGTAGTGGGCGCCGGGAATGTTGGCGCCACCACCGCCCAGCGCATCCACCAGCTGGGGTACGCCGATGTGGTGCTGGTGGATGTGGTAGAGGATCTGCCCCAGGGCAAGGGGCTGGATATGCTGGAATCGGGGCCGGTCATCGGCTCCGACGCCCTGATTGCCGGCGCCAACGGCTATGCGGAAACGGCCGGCTCCGATGTGGTGGTGATTACCGCCGGCATCGCGCGGCGGCCGGGGATGAGCCGGGACGACCTGCTGCTGACGAATATGCGGATCACTTCCTCCGTGACGGAGGAAATCGTCAAGCATTCGCCCGACTGCATCATCCTGGCGGTGACCAACCCGCTGGACGCCATGGTGCAGAATGTGTATCAGACGGCGGGCTTTCCCCGCAACCGGGTTTTCGGGATGGCCGGCGTGCTGGACACGGCGCGCTACCGGACTTTCATCGCCCGGGAGCTGAATGTATCGGTGGACGATGTGCAGGCGATGGTACTAGGGGGGCACGGCGACGATATGGTGCCGCTGGTGCGCTACACTACGGTGGGCTGCATCCCCCTGACGGAGCTGCTGCCGCAGGAACGCATTGACGCCATTGTGCAGCGGACACGGGAAGGAGGCGGGGAAATCGTGGCCCTGCTGAAGCAGGGTTCGGCGTTCTACGCGCCGTCGGCGGCCATTGCCCAGATGGTGGAGGCCATTCTGCTGGACCGGAAGCGGATACTGCCGGGCTGCGCTTATCTGGAGGGCGAGTACGGCATCAACGGCCTGTGCGTGGGCGTTCCCGTCAAGATCGGCGCGGGGGGCATGGAACAGGTCATTGAAATCAGCCTGACCGATGAGGAAAGGGCGGCGCTGCAATCGTCCGCCGCCTCGGTGCGGGAGCTGGTGGATGTGATGGCGAAGGCGCGGGCGGAAGGCGGGTAACCGCCGGCGCATCCTGCCCGCCGGATAGCAGGCCCCGCCCGGCGGTGTCCGTCAGGGCGTGTCGTCATATTTACCCGTCATTCCGGCTGGCGCCGGTGCATAGGCACAGGTTGCGCGCAACTGGCCGCCGGATGCGCCGGCGCCGCAAGGAGATTTTGCTATGTCGCGCCGCCGCCACGCCCTTAAACTTGCCTTTCTGACCGCCGCATTGGGACTGGTTGCCCTGTGCCTGGTGGCGCTGGCCTGCGCGCCGGCCACCCCGGGCGGGCAAGCCTCGGGGCAAGTGGAACCGGACGCTACGGCAGAAGCCACGGCTACGGCAACTTCCGAAGCCGCCACCAGCACGTCCACCACGGAACCGACCGCCGAGCCCGCGACAGAAGCCACCAGCGCTCCGGGCGCTATGGCTGATACGGCGACGACTCCGACCCCGGAACCCACGACGGCAGGCACTCCCACTCCCTCGCGCACGCCAAGACTGAACGACAACGCCTATACCATCCTCGCTTTGAGCGAAACGGCCGGCGCATCATCCGGTGCCGCTGGAGCCAGCGGCGCCAGCGGCGCAACCGGAACGGCATCAGGCCTCCGGTTGCCCGATGAAATTTACGCCGGTTTCAATGTACGAGCCGCGCATAAAGATGATTTTGTGAAATTTCTACGCGCCAACGGCGCTACCATCACGGCTATGCCCTACGGCGGGCCGGTGGTTTTTGCCGTCAGCGCCCGTATTGCGCCGTCTCTGCTGGGGCCGGCAACGCGGCATCCCGCTTTTGTTTCCGGCTACACGGGGGGACTGTATCCTAAAATGGCGGGTCTGCTGGACAATGTCATCACTCGGTACACGCTGGGCGAACTGACGGTTCGCCAGGCGGCGGAAAAGATTAACGGGCGCGTGTATGAAAATGATCCGGATTATGTCAATGTAGTCATCAATCTGGCAAATGCCGGCGAAAGCGACGCCTTGCGCGCTTTTCTGAAAGCCAACCTGGCCGGAGCATACCCCAAAGTTGCCGGCGAGTTTCGGTTCATAGCTTCGGTGCCGGTGCCGGTGTTGCCTAGCCTGGCGCAACGGGGGGACGTTGATTTTATCGTTCCCGAAAGCGTACCGATTGAAAATATATGGGAGCCCACGCCGGAAAGCAGCTTCAAGCTCAACCCGGAGCGGCCTTCGGCGCCGGCAAATGACCGTCGGGGGGCTCCAGCCGGATGGCAGTTCGTCCGGAACCGCCGGGTCGGATGAGCAATGCCCTGCCTCATCCACTCTGGCGCCCTAGCCCGTGTCGCCGAATGCCTTTGACGCCACACCCCAAACCGGCCGGCGGGCCGTGAGCAGCCGGCGGGAAAATCCGCGCCCGTACCGGCAAGCGTACCGGGAAGCGCGGGCGGCGGCGCGGCGCCTCGGGCTGGGGCGCGGGGATGCGGTTGTGGCCGGCGTATCCGGCGGCCCCGATTCCACCGCCCTGCTGCTCATCCTGGGCGACATCGCCCGGCGCGCCGGCTTCAGCCTCCACATCGCCCACCTGATTCACGATTTCCGGGGGCAAGAGGCTCATGATGACGCCGATTTCGTGCGCCGGCTGGCCGCGCAGAACGGCCTGCCATGCACTGTTGACGAAGCCGATGTGCCGGCGTACCAGCGGCGGCGCGGCGTCAGTTCCTTTGAGCAGGCGGCGCGGGATTTGCGCTATACGTTCCTGGCGCGGGTGGCCCGGACGTCCGGCACCAGCGCCGTGGCCGTGGGGCATACCGCCGACGACCAGGCGGAAACGGTTCTGCTGCACATCGCCCGGGGCAGCGGGCTGCACGGCCTGCGCGGGATGCGGGAAATCAGCCCCTGGCCCTACCCGCACGCCGCCGCTGACGGGCGCAACAGTGACTGTAGCGATAATGACAATGATAGTGGCAATAGCAATAGCAATGTCAATGACAGCGCCTTCGCCGTCGCCCCCTTGCCCCGCCTGTGGCGGCCCCTGCTGGCGTTGCGGCGCGCCGACACCATCGCCTGCTGCCGGGCGCATGGCATAGACTATCGGGATGACCGCACCAACTATATGCCGGATTTCGCCCGCAACCGGGTGCGCCTCAACATAATGCCGGCGCTGTCGGAGCATCTGAACCCGCAGATTGCCGATGCCCTGGCGCGCCTGGGCCGCACGGCGTCGGCCTCTCTGGACTATATGGAGGAACAGGCCGCCGCCCACTGGCCGGCCGTTGCCCCCGAACCACCGTCCGCAGACGGAACGCTGCGGCTGAACCGGGGCGCGCTGGCCGGCGTCCACCCGGCGCTGCGGTCGCTGCTGCTGCGCCGGGCGTGGGCAACGGTCACCGGCAGCACCCGGCGGCTGACGGAGCGGCACCTGCAACAACTGGCGAACATCGCCGGCGCCGGCAACGGGCCGGGTCGGACGCTGTCCCTGCCGGGAGGATACGCCGCCCGCGCCGGCCGGGAGTGGCTGACGCTGGGGCCCGCGCCGGCGAAGGCATCGCGGGCGCGGTGGGCGCCCCCTGATAGTGGTGATGATAACGATGATTGCCCCTATCCGGCGCTGGGCGGCGAGTTCCGGCTGACGCTGCCTTTCGGGCCCGTCGTGGCAGCCGTTACCAGGCGCGACGGCTGGGAGGCCACCTGTCGGGCTGTGACCCTGCCGCCCGAGGCGTCTGTGGACACTGGCGACCCGCTGGCGGCGTATCTGGCGCCGGCGGCGCTGTCCGGGGGCGCCACCGTCCGCGGTTGGCGGCCCGGCGACCGAATGCAGCCGCTGGGTATGACGGGCCGGCGCAAGTTGCAGGATATATTCACCGACGCCGGCATTCCACGGGGCTGGCGGCGGCGCATCCCGCTGGTGGTTACGCCGGCGGGCATTGCCTGGATAGCGGGCGTGCGCCTCGCGGAATGGGCGGCGCTGGGCCCGGCGGAGGGACGGGAGCAGGAGCGGGGGCGGCCGGCCATCCTGATTCGCTTTGCCCTGGCCGGCGGCGGGTGAACCGCCCCAACGCTATCGCCTTTGGGATGAATTGCAACCCGTCATATTGGCTGGTGCCGGAATCTGGGAATTGACAGCATCCCTCGCCGGCGTTATGCTGTCGGCACTCGCAGATTGGAGCGCGATAATCGTGACCCCGCAACAGCTGATTAGAGACTGGGAGGTGCGCTCCCGACCTTTTTTGCGCGACTTCAAGTCGTTTTTGAACCAGCCCGAGGAGGTGCTCTGGGCGATCGCCGAGCTTGGCGACAGCCCGGAGGGGTTTCTGGGGGATCAGCAACATAATGAGCTGAATGAACGGTTTGGCATTGCGCTGGACACGGCATCGGACATCTTGCGGGTTGCTGATTACCTGTACGTCAGGACTGGCAGCTTGCGAATGAACGCCGCCGATGCTGTTGCACAAGTCGACGCGGTTGCGTCCCGCGTGGAAAATCCGGTTTTTCTTGACGAAGGCCGCCGCGACGCCATTGTTGCCATCCTGTCATTCAAGAGCGGTTACGAGCGCACAATTGCGACCCGAAACATCACCGCATCGGGCCCGCATTTCACCGGCGTCGGAGGCTCCTGGGGGGTCAAAATGGCGCAGGTTTCCAATGGTGAAACCATCCGTATTCCAATTCTGTCGCTAAATGTGACATGGCATGACGGAGTTGGCAATCACCGCGAGGTATTTTTGCAGCTGTCCGACCGAGAGTGGGAAAGCCTCAATAGCCAACTGCAAGAGCTTGACACCGACCGCAACGCCATAAACGAGATCCTCGATTTGTGACTCGTGGGACAGCCGCCATTGATGCAAGGTATTTTGCAATGGACTTTATCAGCATACTAGTCACATCGGTCAGCATTCTGGTGACCATTTGGTCAATATGGCAACAACGGCGCGATAACAACGCCAACACGGTGCGGATTGAGGCCCTACAGGCCATCAATGATGGTTTGCAGAAGGAAGCAGAATTTCTTCGCCAGCAAAACACTTCTTTGCTGGCACAAAACAGGAGATTGACTGAGCTTGTGCAATATCTCGCTCAACGGCGAGGGGACCACTGATGTACGCGATTGGAATCATAGCTTCTGCGGTGCTTGCCGTGTTGGTGGTTGTCCTGGCAGTCTACCGCTTTCGCTCCCGGAAGCGCACCAGCAAGGCCCTCACGGGCCTGGAATGCTCCCAGCGCAAGTTGGGCAAACTTCTGGGCGAGCTTTCGGATGAAGTCGGTGCCGCTGTGAGCGAAAGCGCGGCGTTAATCTCCCGACTGGAAACGACCGTAGCATCCGAGATCGTTGGCGACTGGGCGTACCCCACTTACGGGAGGAATGCGGTCTGCCGCTACTGCGGTAGCGCATTGCAATTACCGGCTATGCCGACGCACCGGCATAGTCCAAACTTGGTTACGCTTGAGCCGTCGGCGCATTTTGTTGCCGCTGAATACCACATCAGCCGCACAACGCACTGGCCCCACATAGTGCCAGGCCAGTTGGCCGGGCGCATATGGGGAGAGGTTGACGACAATGGCGAATGGGAGAGCGGCAGAGCCGGAAACGAGGAATACGTCCAGTCCGTACGCAGCGCACCCGATTGGATTTATTAAATCCGTACCCCAAGGCTATCGTATTCGGGTTGCGCTATAACCCCGTCATCCCGCGCCAGCCCCTGCTGCCCAACGCAACGGGGGTTAGGTCAGGTACGGTCAGATTACGCCGTCAGCCCGCCAGCGCGCGATTTCGTCCGCCCCGTAGCCCAGCTCCTCCAGCACGGCGGCGGTATGTTCGCCCAGGGCGGGCAGGTCGCCGGCCTGCAACGGGGTTTCGCTGAAGGACACCAGCGGCCCGGCCATCCGCACGCTGCCCAGATCGCGGTGGGATACATCCACCGCCAGGTTGTTCTCCGTTACCTGCGGGTGGTCAAACATTTCCTCAACGAAGCGCACCGGGCCGGCGGGTACGCCGGCGGCGTCCAGGCGGGCCAGCCATTCGTCATTGGTTCCGGCGCGGAACACCGCTTCGGCGGCGGTCATCAGCTGCGCGCCGAACTCGGCGGCTTCGGGGGAATGCTGGTCATAGCCGGCGTCAAAGCGGATGTCGCGCAGGCCGATGACCGCCAGCAGCTTGCGGCGCAGGGCTTCGTTGAGACAGCCCACCACCAGCATCCCGTCGGCGGTCTGATAGAAACGGTAGTAGATGTTGCCCGGCGACTGGAAATGCTGGGCCTGATAGACTTCCAGCAGTTCGGGGTAAGGGACGCCGGCGGCGCGCATCGCGTCCAGGGAGGCGCGGATTTGGGTATGGGGTTCCCGGTCCAGGTCGTCAATGCGGACGAAGCGCATTCCCAGCATCATCAGGCCGGTTCCCAGCAGGGAGGCTTCCAGTTTTTGACCGCGCCCGTGGCCGCTGCGTTCCCGCGCGAACAGCGCGCCGCACACGGCCCACGCCTGGGCCAGCCCGCAGGCGGAATCGACCAGGGGGCTGGCGACGATGTGCTGCGGAACGCCGTCGGTCACCTTGCCCTCGCTGGTGGCGATGCCCGACATTGCCTGGATGATGATGTCGTAGCCGGGGCGGTAGGCGTCCGGCCCGCGATGTCCGAAGGCGGAACCCTCGCAGTAGATGAGGGCCGGGTTGATGGCGGCCAGGGTTTCGTAGTCAATGCCCAGCCGCCCGGCTACGTCGGGGCGGTTGTTGGCGAGGATGACGTCGGCCTGGCGGGCGAGGCGGCGGACGATGGCGGCAGCTTCGGGGCGGGACAGGTTCAGCGTTATAGAGCGTTTGCCGCGGTTGTAGGCCAGAAAAGGGCGGCCTTCGGTGGGCAGCACGGCCTGGGCGTAGCGCCACAGGTCGCCCCAGGGCGGTTCCACTTTGACCACATTGGCGCCCATATCGGCCAGCAGCATACCGGCGGTGGGCGTGGCGATCATCGTGGAAAACTCTACCACGTTGATGCCGTCAAGAGGGCCGGGCGCAGGCACAGGCATAGGGTCATTCCGCAGGGTCGGGGTTCGGGCTGGCATTGCCGCCGCCGGCGGGCCGGGTTCCGCTGCCGTTGCTGTTGCCATTGAGACGATGCGACACCTGTTCCAGCAGGTCCAGGACGCGGGCGGTCACCAGGTCGCGCTGGGCGCGTTCGGCGGCCAGCTGGTCCAGGATTTGCTGCTGGAAGGCGCGGGTTTCCTGGAGAGCCTGGGTTTGGGCGGCACGCTCGGCCTCCAGCGCCCGGGCCTGGGCGGCACGCTCGGCTTCCAGCGCCCGGGCCTGGGCGGCACGCTCGGCTTCGGCGGCTTGAACGCGGGCTTGCAGTTCGGCCTCACGGGCGCGTTCCCGGGCTTCCCGGGCGCGTTCCCGGGCCTGGAACTCGGCCTCCCTGGCGCGTTCCCGGGCCTGGAACTCGGCCTGCCGCTGCTGTAGCTCCTGATCCCGCAGCTGGCGTTCGGCGGCCTGCTCCTGCTCCCGGAACTGGCGCGCGGCAGCTTGTTCCTGTAGGTTGGCCTCGTGCTCCTTCTGACGGGCCTCGCGGTCGGCGGCGGCGGCCTGGCGGTCGGCTTCCCGCTCCTTGCGGGCATCCTCCTCCCACTCCTTGCTCTTGAGCAGGGTCCACAGGGTCATAAACATATCCAACACTCCAACGAAGGTACTGGCGGCGAAAATGGCCGCCGTGTTCACGATGGACGCCGACAAGATTTCGGGCGGTTCCCGTCCCCAGATGGTGTAAATCTGGATGGTGGCAACCAGCGCCGTCGTGCCCCCGCCCAGGGTGAGCGTCAGGTACAGGATGACCGATATGATGAGAAAGGCTTTCATGCCATTGTACCAATTGCGCCGGCAATTGCGGAGCCGGAGCCGGCTTGCGGACGAAGCCGATTATAGCGCATTTTTACCCGAAAAGACGCAGGCGTTCCGGCCCCAGGCGCAAGGCGGCGGCCGGAATCAGCGCGGCCAGGTCCGCCGGCGCATAGCCGCGCCCGGCGTTATCGCCGTCGCTACGGCCATCGCCATCGCCATCGCCATCGTTCCCGTTCTGGTTTCCGTTCCTGCTCTCGTCGTCCGGCCAGGCCAGCGCGGCGGCGGTCGTCCGTTCCGCCACGCCTTTTGATTGCAGCAGCACGCGGAAGTCGCCCAGCCCGCCCGGACGGGCCAGGTGGGTCAATCCGGCCAGCCACGCCCGCCCGTCATCGGCGGCAGGGGCGGCGGCCAAGTCCGTTCCGGCGCCTGGGCGCAACTCACGGGGCAGGGCCGGCGGGGGGCTTCCGTAGGGGTCAGGCGGCAGCGGAAGCCAGCCGGCGGCGTCAGGGCCGTAGCCATAAGCATAACCGGCGGCGGCCGGCGGCCCCTGGCGGCGGATGGCTTGCAGCCCCAGCCGGCGCAGCAGCCAGCCCTGCGGAACAGTGCCCACAGCGGTCAAGCCGGCCTTTTCGCCGGCCATCCGCAGCGCGGTGAAGTCAACCTGGGCGGTAATATCCTGCCGGCCGGCGTCCAGCAAGGGCGCATCGGTCTGCCGGTGGGCGCGGTAGGCGGTCAGGGCGCCGTGGGGACGCTGCGCCGGGTCGTACAGGTCGGCGGCGGCGCGTCCGTAGTCAATGGTGATGACGAAGCCGGCATCTAGGGCCGCTGCCGCTGATGCCGCCCAGTCGTCCAGCAGCAGGCAGATTTCGGCGGTCTGCCCGTCGGCCAGCGCGATGCCCACATCGTCCAGCCGGCGCTGTAGCCGGGGGGTTGAGGGCGGGCCCGGCTGCTCAAAGAGGGTGCCTTCGTAACCGTCGGCGGCATCGGGGGACAGGGCGACATACAGTTCCCGCAGGCGTCCGGCGTCCATTCGCACCCGGTGGACGGGCAGGGCGTCCAGCAATTCGTTGGACAGGATGCAGCCGGCGGCTCCGGCGCGGGGCAGCCGCAAGGCGCTGGCGACGACGCGGCGGGCGTTGGCGAAAGGGCTTTCCCAACCAGGGGCGGAACGCAGGTCGCAGAGGGTGTACTGTAGGGCGTCTGCGAAGCCGGCCGGCAGATGCCGGGCGGCGGTCAGGATGTCGCGGCAGAGCAGGCCGTCGCCCGCCCCGGCCTCAATGACGGCGAAAGGGCGGGGGCGGGCCAGCAATGTCCAGAGGTGAAACAGCTGCACCGCCAGCAGCGCGCCGAATGCGGGATGAACCTGCGGAGCGGTGTAGTAGTCGGCCAGGGGGTTGGCGCCGGCGCGGGTGTAGTAGCCGCCGGGCCCGTAAAGCGCGGCGGCCATATATTCGGCAAAGGGAACGGGGCCGCGCCGGGCGATGCGGCGGCGGATGGCGCGCTCGGCGGCGGTGGGTATGGAGTGGGAGCGGGGACTGGCGGCCATTCGTGCTCTGCGGGCGGCGGCGGCGCCAACTGCGCCCGGCGGACAGGCGGGCGGGCCGGCGTCTTATGCTTGTGGGGTCAGGTCGGCGGCGGGGCGTCGCTGAACAGGTTTATGTAGCTTTGGTAGGCGAAAGCGCGGTTGCGGGTTTGGCCGGTGATTTCCCGCAGGATGTTGGCTTCAACCAGCCGGGATACCAAGCGTAGGCCGCCATATTCAAGGCTACCTTGAACATAGCCCGAAAACGCCCCTGTATTCAAGGCAGCCTTGAATATACGCCGGCCCAACGGCACCAGCATTCTGTCGGTAATCGGGGACGAAATGACCCGCCCGGCGGCATAGACGCTAAACTCCAGGCGGTTTCGCCCGATATGGGCAGCAGAAACCGCTGAAAATTTGAGCAAAAGTCGGGCGAAAGGCACTGGGATGGGATACCCTTTCACGCTGAAATCGCTACAAGTGCCCTGTACGCCCGTCAGCGCATAGCCCAGCGCAACGCCGCTGTTAGCGGAATGCGCCCGGGGCGTGTATCATTTTGGAATGCGCTCAAAGTGATCCACTTTCAAGGTTGACAGGTGAGGCAGTAGTATGTATAAATGTATCACTTTGAGCAAAGGCGCAAAGTGATACACCCCCACCAGCACGGAGAGGAACAATGCCACCCGCCACCACCACCAAGCCCGATAACCCGCTGGACCGGCGCATCGCCATAATGACTTGGTACGAGCGCGGAATGTTCCTCGGCACTAAATCCGCCGAGGAAATCAAGGACGCGCTGGGCGGCACGCCCCGCAGCGTCACCGTAGCCTTGCGCGATCTGGGTTTCACTGTCGCCGAGAGGCGCAAGACCCGCCGTGTCCCCACCGGGCAGGGGCGCAAGACCCGCCTGGTGAATATCCCCCGCAAGTGGGCACCCCCGTCCAATCTGAACTGGCCGGCGAAAGCCCGCCTAGAGCGGCAAATCCGGCTGGCTGGCGCATCGCCCCGCGCCGTCAAAAACGCGTTCCGCCATACCGCCGCCGTGTCGGAGTCGGAAATGGAGCAGGCGCTGGGCTTGTTGGTGAAAGACGGCACGCCTGCCAGTGCCCCCGGCGCGCTTAAGAAAGCCGTCGCTGCCATCAAAGCCGAACAGGAAGCCGAAATCGCCGAGGAACGCCGGCAGCGGGAATACGGCCGCGACCCCGACCTTGCCGAAGCACTGCGGGAAAGCCCTGATATGCCCCGCAAGGCATTGCTGACCCGCGCCGCCGGAATGGTACGGGCGGCCACTCGCAAGGGAACCCTGTATCGCTAGGGTTGCCACTGCCCGGCGCAGGCGGTACAATTTGCGCCCAGGAAGGCCCCCCACAAGGGGGCGTACCGACACAATCATCAAGGAGGCTCACTATGAGCATGAGCATCGACCAGCGTGTCGCCGCCTGCACCCGCTATTTCGAGAGCGGTTTTGACCAGGCCGGCACCATTGACTGGATGATGAAGGCGTACGCCAGCGAGGACACTATCCGGCGGAGCAAGAACCCCCGGAAGCTGTGCGCCAATGTCCTGACTATGGGCGGCACCGGCGTTCAGCAGCAGCTGAACATCTCCGCCTTCAATCAGGCGCTCGCCAAGTACCAGCAGGGGCTGGTGTCCCGCGAGGTTTCCAAGTATCAGACCGAGGCGGAGACCCTCCGCCGCCGGCTTGATGACGCCCACGAGCGGGAAATGCAGCTCCGCAACACCAACGAAAACTTGCGGAACGAGCTGCACGAGGCGGAACTTGCCGCCGCAAACCGCCGCGTCGCCGCGCTGGAAGCCGCCGCGGCGTAGCAGGGCAAGGCAAGGGCGGCCATTGCGGCCGCAAAGAGCCGCCGGCAGGTTTATCACCTGCCGGCGGTTTGATTTGCGCTGCTCCGGCGGTGCGTCAATCGCCGGCGTCCCAGCGTTGCGCCCGGAGCCAGAGGCCAGCCCACAGAAATGCCACCGCCAGCGCGCCGGCGAAGGGGAACACCACCAGACAGGCCAGCCCCAGGCCGGCCAGCAGGCGCAAGCTCAGCCGAGGGTGTCGGCCAGCGGTAGGAATATCGGTGCCATCACAGCGGCGCAGAACGCGCCGACCAGCCCTTTTGCCGGGCGCGGCGGGCGTAGGAACAGGGCCGGCAGAAGAGTGGCGCCGACGCCGATGACGGTACCGGGCGCCGGCGGTATCGGCTTGCCGCTGCCGGCACCGGCGGCGGTTGGCCGGGTCAGCCGCCGTACATCGGCTTGAAAAAGCTGTGGAGGAAGTTGTTGCGGTGGGCCCAGGAGTGGGCGCGCTTGAGCACGGCATCGGGGATGGGCTCGGCGCGCCGGTGGGTGATGCGCAGGGTTTCGTGGTCGGCCAGCTCCGGCGGGGCGTCGGCGGTGTACAGGAGCTCGCAGCCCTGCCCCTCGGCGTAGAGCTTGAGGGCGTCAAATCCCTTGACCCGTTGGCCGGGGGGCTGATAAACATAAAACTCGGCGCTGCCCACCAGTTCGTCAAAGTGGTCGTTGCCGTTGCCCCGTCCGCCGCCCTGCCGGAGGCCGGCGCGGTTGATGCCGTAGTTGGCGAGCCTTCGCTGCTGCATAATGCACCGCCCGTTGCGTTGCGTTGGGTTGCCGATTGGTTATCGGGGCGTTCCGCTGCGCCCGTCTTTTTTATGGGTAGATGGCCCAGCCCACCCGGTCGGTCTTGGCGTGGAAGAAGTGGCCGTCGGTGGAAGTGACGAACACATCGGTGAGGTCGGGGCCGCCGAAGCAGACGTTGGTGGGGCGGGTGGCGGCCACGGGGTGGGTTTCCAGTACCCGGCCGGTGGGGGAAAAGACATAGAGCATCGGGCCGGGGCCGCCACTGGGCCAGCCGGCGGTGGCTATGATGTTGCCGTCGGCGTCCAGACACATCCCGTCAATGCCGCGGTGGACGCGGTTCTGATCCCGCCCGAAGGTGTGCAGGGTGGTGTATGGCCCCAGGACGCCGTCGCCGGTGATGGGGTAGGCCCGCAGTTCCCGGTCAATTTCAATGCGGTCGCTGTTGCTTTCGGCCACATAGAGCGTGTTGCCGTCGGGCGATACCAGGATGCCGTTGGGCATAGTGGTGTCGTGGGTGGCGCGGACGGTGTGGTAGGAGCCGTCGGCCTGGGGGACGGCGCAGAGGACGGAACGGTGGTCCAGTTGCTCCACGGCGTCGGCGCTGATGTTGCCGGCGTTCCAGGGGTTGGTGAACCAGATGCGGCCTTTGGCGTCAATGGCCAGGTCGTTGGGGGTGTTGAGGGGCGTTCCGTCCAGGTTATCGGCGATGGTGGTGGCGCCGCCGTCGGGGTCAAAGCGGACGATGGCGCGTCCGTTCTGGCAGCAGCCGAAGAGGTTGCCCTGGGCGTCAAAGGCGAGGCCGTTGGTGAAGTTGGCGTTTTCGCGATAGACGGAAAAGGCGCCGGATTTGGGGTCGTAGGCGTAGATGCGGCTGGCGTGGATGTGGGTGAACAGCACGACTTCGCCGTTCCAGGCGGGGCCTTCGGTGATGCCGCCGGGCGGGTTTTCAAAGCGGTTGAGGAGGCTGAAGCGCCAGGACATAATGGGCAATCTCCTTGTCAGCCGGTTAGCGGATGCAACCGGGGCAGCGGATGCGGCTGGATGGGGCGGCGGGCCACGCGGCGCAGCGCAGCGCGACTTGGAACCGCGCCGGCGGGATTGTAACAGGCCGGCGGCGGGGGCGGCAATCGGGGCCGGCGGCCCGGCATTTGGGCCATTAACCGGGGTGCGACGTCAAATGGCCCGCCAGTCCGGGAGGGGCCGGAATCCGGGGCAAGCGCCCGTTGCCTGCGGAGCAGGCGGGCGGTGAGGATGCCCGGACGCCGGCTTGCACCGGACTGACGGGGGTTATGCTATGCCGCCGTTGGCGACGGCACAATGCGCTTGGCAACAGGCCTTAATTCACTGGCGCTCCTTGATTGGCGTGGATATTCCGGTTACCGGGGCGGTTCCGGCGGGCGGGGGGCGGGCGGTTGGGGGGAGGGAGGTTGTCATTGGGAAGTCGGCTCCTTTCCGGTGGGTGGGTGGTTGGCGATTGATAAGTGGCAGTTGGCGAATTGATGGCATCGGGGAAGGCTCGGGCGGGCCTTGGGGTTCCAGGTTGTCGGCGCTACGGCCTGAGAGCGTAAAAGCGAGTTTCGTCCTAGTTTTCCGTGTCCCGGACGGACTTACAGCAAGCAAAAGCAGGTTCAGGGCCTGCTCCGGCGAGCCGGTTGGGTCATCCGGCACGGGGCGGTGGTGACACCCGCTGGCTGGCACAGAACTACACGGGCCGCACGATACATACAGCGACGAAGCAGGACCAGCTGAAATTAGGTTCCGACAAGGGTTAGGCCGTTTCCTGGCGGCCCGTTTGGTTAGCCCGAAAGGTTTTCCCCGATGGTGGTACGACGTCGATTTCGGATTGGATTGGGCAGCGCTTGGTCCGTTTTGGCGCCGGGCGCGCGTCCGCGCCGGGGCTGTGGCGGATGGCGGTCGGGGCAGCTGTCCCCGGGTCGCCGGGCGGATTGCCGCATCCGTGTTTCAGGTTAGCAGCACTGATGTTCAGGGCGCAAGGGGGTGGGTGTCATAAATGGCGGCGATTTTTAAAATCCGGCGGGCGGATTGGGCGTAGCGCCGGTGGTGGCCTGGATACGAGCGTCCGTGCGGGCAGATGCGGCGGCAGATGGCGGCGATGGGGATGCCGGCGCCAACCGGAATGACAGGTAAATATCAAACACCCGGTTGGAAACGCTGCCAGGCGGCAGCGGCATTTGCCAACGCCGGGCGGCCCGCTTACAATAGCGGCGAAATCCGGCCCGGAGCTTTTTTGCTATGCGTATCGTATCGCTGCTGCCCAGCGCAACGGAAATTGTGTTCGCCCTAGGGCTGGGCGACAACCTGGTGGGCGTGTCGCACGCCTGCGACTACCCCGAAGCCGTCCGGGGGCGGCCGGTGGTCAGCCGCAGCGTCCGCAGCAAGTCGCATCTTTCCGGGGCCGAGATTGACGCCATCGTCCAGCAGGCGCGGGCGGCGGGCAACCCGATGTATATTATTGACGGCGATCTGCTGCGCCGGCTGCGGCCCGACCTGATACTGACGCAGGAACTGTGCGAGGTCTGCGCCGTCGGGGCCGGGTCGGTGTTTGAGACGGCGGCCCGGCATCTGGACTACGCGCCGGAGATTTTGAGCATCCGGCCGGCGGGGCTGGACGACATTTATGACAACATCGGGCGCATCGGGGCGGCGGCGGGAGCGCCGGAACGGGCGGCCGGGCTGGTGGCGGAACTGCGGGAGCGCGCCGGTTATGTCGCCGGGCGCGCCGCGGCGGACGGGCATCGTCCCAAGGTGTTCTGCATTGACTGGCTGGAACCGCTGCGGAATACGGGGCAGTGGACGCCGGAGCTGGTGGAGCTGGCCGGGGGCCACGAGGGGCTGGCCGAAAAGTGGGGGAAATCGCGGGAAGTGGGCTGGGATGAGGTCATTGCCTACCAGCCCGATTATGTAATGGTGATGCCGTGCGCCTTTGATATGGAGCGCGCCATTGCGGAGACGGCGCGGCTGGCGGAACGGGCGGAGTGGCAGGCGCTGGACGCCGTGCGGCAGGGGCGGGTGTATGTTTTTGACGGGCAGATACCTAGCCGGCACGGGCCGCGGGTGATTGATGTGCTGGAGGGGCTGGCGGAGGCCATCCGGCCGGAACGGTTTGGCGGGTTGACCAGGCCGGGGATTTTCCGGCCGGCGGCGGTTGGGCCGGCCGGCGCAGGAATGCCGAAAAGTTAAACCGCCCAACCGGAACCGATGCCCGGTTTGACGATGCCCGGTTTGGCTATGCCAGGTTGGTTTGAGGGAGGATTTGACGATGGGCCTGTATCTGATTGCGCTGGAGCACGCGCCGGAACGCTGTCCCGGCGTGGATCTGGGGGTGCGCGACCGGGTTTTGCGGATGTCGGCGGGGATGACGGACACGCTGGCGCAACGGGGCTGCGAGTACCGGGGCGGCTGGGTGGGGAAATCG
Source organism: Dehalococcoidia bacterium (assembly GCA_965203195.1). Taxonomy (GTDB): domain Bacteria; phylum Chloroflexota; class Dehalococcoidia; order Lucifugimonadales; family UBA3495; genus Bin87. The sequence goes on from OZ241860.1 coordinate 1,179,471, forward strand.
TCGCACCAGACCTGGCTGGTTCTGGAGGGGCCGGACGCCCACGCGGTGGATGACGCCGTGATTGATCTGGGGTTGGCGACCTGGAACCGGGCGGCGATTTACCCGGTGGTCACGATGGCGGCGGCCTTCGGCGGGATGCCTACGGACGGATTGGATGATGCGGCGTAATGGTCGCTCCCGTTCCGCCGGCTTGCTCCTGTTCCCCGATTAATCCCGCTCCCGTTTGCCTTCGTTCACCCGTTGCCCACATTCCACTCGTTGACCTCATTCACCCATTGCCCCCGTTCCCGGAGGGAACACCGACCGGCGTTCAGCGACCGGCGACAGAAGCAGGAGTAGTACGATGAGCGAAAGCATTTACCACCGGCGGCGGCGGATGGTGACCGATCCGGCGGATATTGGCCGGAACCGGATGGCGCCGGCGCGGACGGTTGACCTCGGGGCGGCGGGGGATTTTCCGGCGCTGCCGGCGCGGGTGCGGCTGGATGACGGGGAGGAGCTGTGGCTGGCGCAGTCGCGGGACGGGCAGTACCGGCTGCTGTCGATGGTCTGCCCCCACGCTTTCGGGCGGGTGGTGAAGTGGGACAAGAGTTTTTTGTGTCCCGACCACGGGTGGCGGTTTGAGGAGGGACAGGGCGTGTGCGTGAACGGGCCGCGGGCGCAGCTGTTTTATCATACGGTCAAGGTGGAGCAGGGACGGCTGGTGGCGCAGATTCCGGCGGACGATGATGCGGGGGCAACGCACGCGCCGCCGCCGGGGTGGGCGATTCCGAAGTAGGGCGGCACAACGGCCGGTCAGCAGCAGGTCAGCGGCAGTGCCGCCGGGTTTGTTCACACCAGATGATGCGCGGCGGCATCGCAACGGCGGCGTAGTCGTAAGGGGCCGGCGCGGCAATTTTCAGGCGAAGGCGGCGGGGGCACCGGGCATAAACCTATGGCGCGCCCGTGTTCGCCAGGGCGAAAAGATGCACCAGGGCCGGAAGCCCGGACACAGAGGCGGCAGCGTGCGGATAATCAAATCGCAATGGGGCGCAACATTTGACGAGTTCGTGGAATCGATTCGGGAATCGGCGATTATTGCGACGCCGTTCATTGCACAAGGGTCGGTGGAACGGCTGGCGCGACGGCTGGGTTCGCGCCGGCGGTCGGCGCGGCTGGAGATACTGACCAGCCTCAATGAGGACAGCTTGATTGACGGCGCTACGGACGCTGCCGCCCTGGCCTGGCTGTGCGACCGGGCGCCGGGAACGACGGTGCGGCATCTGGGCAACCTGCACGCCAAAGCCTACATCGCGGACGGGCATACGGCCATAGTATCGTCCGCCAATCTCACCGACGGCGGCCTGCGCCGCAATCTTGAACTAGGCGTTGCCATCACCGACCCGGCCACGGTGCGGGAAATCGCCGAAGATTTGCGGGCATACGGCAGCCTGGGCATATTGATACCGCCGGATGCGCTGGTGGAGCTGGATAATATGGCGCAAAAGGCCAGGCGGAACCGGGCCGCAATAGACCGGGCAGCGCCCGATGGTCTAAAATCCGAGAGGGAGGCCATCCGAAGCGCGATGCGGGAACGGTTAGTGCAGCTTGGCGTCGCCGGAGAGGGTTTTCTCGTAAATCCCGAGGCATCGTTGCAGGCGCAATTCACGCAAGCCATCCTGTATGTATTGCGGCGCTACGGGCCGACAAGCACCAGGGATATGCATCCAATTATTCAGCAGTTAAAACCGGAAATCTGCGATGACGAAATTGACCTTATTATCAACGGGATGAATTTCGGACGGAACTGGCATCATAAAGTACGGAATGCGCAAGTCGGCCTGCGGCGCAACGGCGTTATCACCAAAGAGAAAGGGCGCAACCAGCCGTGGCGTCTGGTCTAAACGCTTGCGGATTTGCTATAATCTTTTCCAACGGAGGACGCTTATGGTTGCCGCCCCTGCCATTGCCCAATTCGCAGCAAAAACCCCGCCGGACTGGCTGGCCGAAGCGGAGGCGGCTTTTGCCGCCGGCGCCAATATAGCGGGCAGCCGGCGCCTGTGGGAAGCCACGCGCGTCGCCATCGCCGCGCTGGCTATCCGCCGGGGGCTGGCCTGGGAAACGGAACAGGATATGTTCCAGCTGATGGTGCAGCTGGATCAGGAAGCCGGCGGCGGGTACGCCTACCTGGGGCGGTTCGGCGTGGCCCAATCGTTCCGGGATAATGCTGAAGGCGTCCTGCATTGGGAGGATTGGGAGTTTGAGTACTGCCGGCCGGCGGTGGAACGGCTGGTGTTCGGTCTTACGGAAATGGCCCGGAGCGTCTCCGGGGACAACGGCGAAAGACAAGTTGCATAACCATTTCTACACCAACCGTTTATCCGATGAGGAAATCGTCCACTGGCTGGCGATGGGCCGGGATTTTGTCGCGGGGCTGCTCCGCATAGCGGAACGAAACGAAACGAAACGATGCCGGCAACGCTCCCGGCGAGGTGAATCGTGAACGAAAGCGGCGACGGCCGGCGCACCCTTTCCGGCATTCCCATAGCGGCCCTGTACGCGCCGGAGGGGCTGGCGGGCGAGGGCTTTGACCCGGCGCGGGAACTGGGGTTGCCGGGCGAGTTTCCCTTTACCCGGGGGGCTTACCCCACGATGCACCGCGGGCGGCTGTGGACGCGGCGGCAGATCGCCGGCTTCGGCACGGCGCAGGCCACCAACCAGCGCTACCGCTTTCTGCTGGCTCACGGGCAAACCGGGCTGAGCACCGATTTTGACCACCCTACCCTGACGGGGTACGATTCGGACCACGAACTGGCTGAGGGCGAAGTGGGCCGCCTGGGCGTGGCCATTGACACCGCCGCCGATATGGGCGAACTCTTTGACGGCATCCCGCTGGAGCAGGCCAGCGTGTCGCTGACCATCAACCACCCGGCCATAGTGCTGCTGGCGATGTTCCTGCACACGGCGGAACGGCGGGGCATACCCTGGCCGGCCCTGCGGGGCACGGTGCAGAACGATTCGCTGAAGGAGTTTCACGGCCAGAAAACTTTCGCCCTGCCGCCGGCGCCGGCGCTGAAGCTGACTACCGATGTGATTGAGTTCGCCACGCAGCACGCGCCGAACTGGTACACCGTTTCCATCAGCGGCTACCACACGCGGGAAGCCGGCGCCGACGCCGTCCAGGAGCTGGCCTTTACCATCGCCCAGGGGATGGCCTATGTGGAATCGGCGCGGGAACGGGGGCTGCCGGTGGATGCTTTCGCGCCGCGTCTGTCCCACTTTTTCGGGGTGCATAACGACTTTTTTGAGGAAATCGCCAAGTTCCGGGCCGCCCGCAGGATGTGGGCGCGGGCAATGCGCGACCGCTACGGGGCCAGCCGCCCGGAGGCGATGCGGATGCGCTTTCACGCCCAAACCCTGGGGTCGACCCTGGTGCGGCCGGACCCGCTGAACAACATCCTGCGGGGCGGATTGCAGGCGCTGGCGGCGGTGCTGGGCGGCGTGCAGTCGCTGCACATCAGCGGCTATGACGAAGCCTACGACATACCTTCCGAGGCGGCGATGCGGGTTTCCCTGGCGTCGCAACTGATACTGGCCCACGAGTCGGGGGTGGCGGCTACGCCGGATCCTCTGGGCGGGTCGGCGTATCTGGAAACCCTGACCAGCGAACTGGAAGGGGCAGCGCTGGCGTACATTGAACGCATTGACGAGATGGGGCAGGGCAGTATGCGGGACGGGATGCTGGCCGCCATCGCCAACGGGTACATTGAGAGCGAAATTGCCCAGGCATCCTACCGCTACCAGCAGCGGGTGGAGAGCGGGGAGTACACCATCGTGGGCGTGAACGACGAGTACGCCGGCGATGACGATGGCAATGGCGGTGGCGGTAGCGGCATGGGAACGGGCGGGTCGCTGGAGCTGTTTGAGTTTGACTACGCCGAGGAGGAACGGCAGCTGGCGCGGCTGCGGGCGGCGCGGCAGGGGCGGAGCGAGTCGGAGGCGGCGGCGGCCCGGCGCGCCGTAGCGCAGGCGGCGCGGGATGATGTCAACCTGATGCCGGCCATTCTGACGGCGGTGGCGGCCGGCGTTACGGAGGGGGAGATAATGGGGACGCTGCGGGAGGTTTGGGGGGAATATGTGGATCCGGGGGTGTTTTAGGGCGGACGAGGCAAGGCTCTGTGATATAGTAGGGGCAGCCGCGCCGGGAGGGTTTGAGATGCTGGTCGGTTTGCTGATATTTCTGTGCGTGACGGGCTTCGGGTTCTGCTGGACGGTGGTCGTGGGGGGCTGGCTGGGCGCGGAGGCCCTCAACTTCGACAAATATCCCTCCTGGGAAGGGACGACGCGGCTGGCCTACGCCGGGGCGGCATCGTCCGTGGTGCTGGCCGCTGGCATACTGCTGGGCTGGCTGCACGACTGGGACAAAGGCCGTAGCAAAAAATTGCCAACCTGACGCCGGCCATCCTGACGGCGGTGGCGGACGGCGTTACGGAGGGCGAAATGGGGCCCCTGCGGCAAAAGTTTGGGGCGAATATGCGGATCCGAGGATGTTTCAGAGCGGACGGCAAGGATCCGTGATAAAGTGACAACAGCCACACCGGGAGGGTTTGAGATGCTGGTCGGTTTGCTGATATTTCTGTGCGTGACGGGCTTCGGGTTCTGCTGGGCCGTGGTCGTGGGGGGCTGGCTGGGCATAGAAGCCCTCAACTTCGACAAATACCCCACTTGGGAAGGGACGACGCGGATGGCCTACGCCGGGGCTGTGATGTCCATAATACTGGTGTTTGGCGTACTGGCGGCGCGTTTGCACGAGTGGGACAAAAGCAGAAGCAAAAAATGAGGCACGACGTCATCGGCGACCTGGGAACGATGTTCCTGGGGGTAGCGGCGATTCTGATTGCCGCAGTGTTTATCGCCATCGGCAGCGGCGAGGGCTTCAACGCAGAGGCGATTGGCGCGCTGTTCTGCGGAACATTGGGCGTAATACTGCGGATTTTGGGGAAGGGCGATAAGGCGCCGGAGTAGGGGAAATATGTCCACCGTTGACTTGATAGAGAGATCCGGGAGCCGGATGCTTGGCACGCGGCCGGCGGCGCGGCTGGTGGCGCCGGCGATGCGGGCGGCGGCCGGGGAGGATGGCGTGATTACGCTGGACACCGCCGGCATTCTGCGCGTGGGGGTTTCCTTTTTTGACGAGGCCCTGCTGGTTTTGGGGGAACTGATCGCCGAGTCGGGCAACGATGACCTGCGGCTGGTCTATCACAAGGCGCCGGCGATGCAGTCGCTGAAACGACTGGCGGCTAACCGGGGTTTCGCCCTGTCGGAAACGCCGGCGGGGGACTGGGTGATTGGGCTGGACAAAGACGCCGGCGAGAGCGACGCTGCCGCGGATGCCGGGATTGCCGCCAAGACCGCCATCCCCGTGGAGGCCAGCGCCCAATGACGGCCCGGACGGACGCTCAACTGCAACCGCCGCAATCGCAACCACCGCCGCCCCGCATTCTCCTGGCCAAGCTGGGGCTGGACGGACACGACCGCGGCGTCAAGGTCATTGCCCGCGCCCTGCGGGACGCCGGCATGGAAGTGGTCTATCTGGGGATGCGGGTTACGGCGGAACAGGTGGCGGCGGCGGCGGCGCAGGAGGATGTGGATGTGGTGGGCATCAGCATTCTGTCCGGGGCGCACCTGCGGCTGATGCCTCGCCTGGTGTCCGCCCTGGCGGCGCAAGGCATCGGCGGCGGGGCCGGCGACGACGGAGACGGGGCCGGCAACGGCGTACTGCTGCTGGTGGGCGGCACTATTCCCGACGGCGATGTGCCGGCGCTCCGGGCTATGGGCGTGGACGGCGTCTTCCCGGTGGGCAGCTTTACCGGGCAGATGGTGGATTTCATCCGCAACGCCATCGGGGAACGGCGGCGGGGAACTCTGACCGAAAACGCCAACCGGGGAACTCTGACCGGGAACGCTGACTGATTTGTGATTGATTATGGACTGGCCGCCGCAATACGACCCGGGCTATATGCCCCATCCCGATGCGGAGCACTGGGACGCCCGGCTGGAGACGATGGCGCCGGCGGAACGGGACGCCATCATCCTGGACAAGCTGCGGCGGCAGGCGGGCTACGCCTGGGAGCGCAGCGGTTTTTACCGGGAGTTCTGGCGGGATGCCCCCGTTGACCCGGCCAATCTCCGCAGCCTGGAGGATTTCGCGCGCCTGCCTATCCTCACCAAGGACGATGTGCGCCGGGAGCAGGAAGCCCATCCCCCCTACGGGCGGTTTCTGTGCGTGCGGCCTGATGAAGTCCACCGGGTTCACGGCACCTCGGGCACTACCGGGCGGCCGACGGTGTTCGGCATCAGCCGGGGCGACTGGGCGCGCATTGGCGAGGCCCACGCCCGCATTCTGTGGGCGGCGGGCGTCCGCCCCGGGGACACGGCGATGATTGCCGCCGTGTTCAGCCTCTATGTGGGCAGCTGGGGGGCGCTGGCGGGCGCGGAACGGCTGGGCGCGACCTGCTTTCCCTTCGGGGCCGGCGCGCCCGGCCAGACGGAACGGGCGGTGGAATGGGCGCAGCTGGCGCAGCCGACGGCTCTGTACGCCACGCCATCCTACGCCCTCTATCTGGCCGAGACGGCGCGGGCGATGGGCGTTGACCCGCGCCGGGATTTTTGCTTCCGGGTGATGTTTTTCAGCGGCGAGCCGGGGGCTTCCGTTCCCGCCACGCGGCAGGCCATTGCGGACGCTTTCGGCTGCGATGTGGTGGACCAGGGCAGTATGGCGGAGATGACGCCGTGGATGACCAACGGGGGCTGCCGTCATCTGAAGCGGGGGATGCACCTGTGGCAGGATATTGTCTATACCGAGGTGGTGGACGCCGAAACCCGCCGGCCGGCGCCATATGGCGGCGAGGGGGTTCCGGTGTACAGCCATCTGGAACGGGAATCGCAGCCGATGATACGCTACTGGTCGGGGGACATTGCCCGCTGGGAAATGGCGGACTGCCCCTGCGGGCGCACTTATCCCACGCTGCCGCTGGGGATTTACGGGCGGGCCGACGATATGCTGATTATCCGGGGGCAGAATGTGTTTCCCGCGCGGGTTGAGGATGCGCTGCGGGCGCGGGCGGACTTCGGGGGCGAGTTCCGGCTGGTAGTGGAACGGGAACGGGGCTATCTGGACCGGCTCACGGTGCAGACCGAGGTTTCGGCCCCGGTGTGGGCCGCCGCCGGAGAAGGGGGGCCGGCGGCCCTGGCGGCGCTGCGGGAGGAGATTGCCGCCGACCTGCGCCGGGCCCTGGGCGTGGGCGTGTCCGTAGAACTGCGCCCGGAAGGGGATTTGGAGCGCACGCAGTTCAAGGCGCGGCGCGTTATAGACCGCCGGCAGGATGCCGCGGCGCCGTCATCATCATCGCTGCCGGCAGCGTCAACGCAGTCGCCGCCATAATGACAGCGGAATGACCACCCCGGCCATTCACCGTCGCCCGGGCATACCCGGCCCGCGCGCCGCCGTGGGCGAGATTGTGCCGGGGCTGTACCAGCGTTCCCTGTTCACCACCAGCGCGTTCATTGTGATCACCCCCGACCCGGCGACGGGCGAATCGTCCGCGGCCATCATTGACGCGGGCTGGCGTTACCGGCACAACCGCCCGGTGCTCAATTACCTGCGGCAGCTGGGCTGCGGGCCTTCGGAGGTGCGGCAGCTGATTGCCACCCACTGGCATCCCGACCACATTGGCGGGATGGCCGGCCTGCAACGGGCCACGGGCGCGGCGGCGGCGGCCCACCGGATCGAGGCGGCGGCCATTGCGGGGGCGCCGGGATCAGTCATCCCGCATCCGGCGCCGGCGCGGCATCGCTGGCTGCGTCCCATCCTGTGGCCTGTGCTGACGCCGCTGAGGCCGCCGGCGTTTCCGGTGGCGACGGAGCTGGACGACGGAGACCGGCTGCCGCTGCTGGCGGGGGCGCGGGTAGTGCACACGCCGGGGCATACGCCGGGGAGCATCAGCCTGCATTTTCCGGTGGAGGGGGCGCTGGTGGTGGGCGACGCGCTACAGCGGGTTGGCGACCGGCTTACCCTGCCTACCCGCTGGTTTTCCAGCGATATGGAGGCGGCGAAAGCGTCGGTGCGGAAGCTGGCGGAGCTGGATTTTGAGGTAATCTGCTTCAGCCACTTTCAGCCGATGCGGCGGGGGGCGCGGGGGGCCTTGCGGTCGCTGGCGGAATATGTATAGTATGTAAGAAAAGGAGGCACACTATGGAGTTCGGAGAACTGAAAGACGTCGACCTGCGGGCGGCCTGGCCCCACGAAGCGCACAACTTCACTCCCTGGCTGGCCGACAATCTGGAACGACTTTCGGCCGCTATCGACGTCCAGCTGGAAGCGGAAGGCACGGAGGTTGCCGTGGGGCCGTTTGCCGCCGACATTCTGGCCCGCAACTCGAGGGACGGCAGCCGGGTGCTGATTGAAAACCAGCTGGAAACCGCCGACCACACCCATCTGGGGCAGATACTCGCCTATCTGGCCGGCCTGGAAGCCCAAACCATTATCTGGGTGGCGCGGGATTTTCAGGAGCCGCATCTTTCCGCCATTCGCTGGCTGAACGAACATACCACCGATCCTTACGCCTTTTTCGCCGTGCGGGTGCGCGTGGTGCAGATTGCTGACTCGCCGCTGGCGCCGCTGTTTGAAGTGCTGGAACGCCCCAGTGGGTGGGACCGGCGGGTGCGGGAGACGGGTGGCAAATTGTCTGAAATCGTACAGATATGGCGGGACTTCTGGCGATCCTATGCCCAGCGTTATCCCAATGACCGGGTGCCGGATGGCCGCGCCGTCGGCTTTTTCCCGCACCCGGCCGCCAACAATCAAATCACGATTGTGCAATTCCTGTCAGTGGCGCAAGGCGAGGTGGGCATCTACTTCGGCTGGCCGAGAGGTGTTACCGACGAACAGGGCCGGCAGCAAGTCCAGCCCTATCGGGACGCGGTCAAGGCCAAGCTTGATGGTATCAGTGAGGATGGTTCCTCCTCCCAGAAGTTCGATTTCAGCGACCGAAGCAACTGGCCCGATATGGCAGACTGGCTGCATAATCAGCTGGTAGAATACCGCCGCGTCATTGAGGAAACTGTCGCCGGGCAAAGCACTGCCGGGCAAACCGACGACGAAGGGAACGCATAACCGGCCGGTGCCTAGCCGGCCTGTGAAAAGGGCGGCTAGGCGTTGCTCCGCAAATCCGCCTCGCTCGTGCCGGTTATCTCGTACACCCGCGCGATGATGGCATCCTTGACCTGCTCCACCTGGGCAAAGAAGGCGTCCGGCGCGATGGGCAGCGGCCCCGGCGGGTCGTAACGCCGCGCGCCGTAGAAGGCTTCCAGCCACTCCAGGCTGGGCGGTATGTGGACGCCGTGCCGCTCGCTCAGGCGGTCCAGCAGTCGCTCCAGGTCGCGGAGGTTGTGGGTGCGCGGGTAGGATGCCCCCAGCGCCGAAATCAGCGCCTTGTAGGTATGCTCCAAAGTTTCGTGGGCGTTGCGGCCCAGATACTTTTCGGCGCCGTCGGCCAGATCGTAGCGCATATAGCCGAACGCCCGCAGGCCATCCCGCAGGCGTTCACTGATGTCCGGCCAGTTGTCGGGGTAGCCATCATCGCCATCGCCGGCGGCGTCCGGGTCCAGAGCGGAAAAGGGAACCTGCGTCATCGGGATACCGTCCCTGGCGATGTGGTGGGCGACATGGTTCACGGCGCGGCGGCAGCGGCGGAAGCGCGGGTAGTCCAGGGGCAGCAAGTCCACCGGCATCGCGTGGCCGTATTCCTTCTCGCCGGCGGCGCGGGCCGCAGCGGATACGGCGGCGTAAGAGGCGCCGCCCACGCCCCACTCCGCCGCCGTGGGCGACAGCGCCGCCAGGTCAATATCGGAACGCCCGTGGTAATCTCCGCGGGCGCGAGAACCGAACAGGATGATGACGGCGTCGGCGGGCGCGGCGGCCTGGGCCGCTTTGGCTACGGCCAGGGCTTTGGGCTCCGCTCCGGCCTGGGCCTGGCCGGCGGGGGCGGGGGAGTGGTTGAAGGGCGGCGCCATAATCAATCAATCGCGTTCCGGGAACATAACCGGGCCGGGGTGGGGTGTGTATTGTCATATTCGCCGTTGTTCCGGCAAAAGCCGGAAGCCGGGCAGTGCCAGGGGCAGATGAGTTTCGTAGCTGCCGCATTACCGGATGACGCGCCCAGCATAGCGCCACATCATACTCCCGCGCCACCTTCCGGTTCCGTTTCGGCGGTATCACCCAGGGTTATTCAAAACTCGGAACGACCTGGAGAGCGTTGCTAATTTCGCAGCTTGCGCGGTGATTGCAGCCATTGAGGATTTCGGCATCGCCGGGCCGGAAATGGTGTATAATGCGCCTCGGCCGCCATAGGGCCGGCGCCGTGCGCGGCGGCGTCAATGTTAGCGCAGCAATCCTGCGAGTGAGGAACGACGATAATGATGAAAGCAATGGTCCTGGCATTGGGCCTGGCCGCCATTCTGGCAACCGTGGTCGGATTGAGCCTGGCGCCATCCCCAAGCGGGGCGCAGGCGCAGGGACAGGCACAAACCAGCCCGGCGGCGCCGGCCAACGTCCGGGCGGTGAACGGCGTTGAGCCCGGCCAGGCGGTGGTGAGGTGGGATGCGGTGGCGGACGCCGCATACTACCGCATTGGCTGGGTGAATATGGAAACCTTCCGGGCGGTGGAAGCGGAAGGCGGGCGGGAATGGCTGGATGTTTTCGCTTTTCACGATGTCGTCAACCGGGGGCAAACCAGTCTGACGCTTTCCGATTTGGCGTCGGGCGTGGAGTACGCTTTTATTGGGGCCAGCGTTGGGCATCGCTTTGGCAGCGCCGGGAGCTGGTCGGACTGGACTTATCTGACCACGGCGGCGGAGACGACATCCTGCCCGACTAATACGGGGACGGCGCCGGAGGCGCCCGGGGATGGCGCTACTCCGACGCCAACCCCGGAGCCGGCGGCTACCGCTACGCCGACACCTACCGTCGGGCCGGTCGGGAACGTGTTAGATCCTACGCCTACCGCCCGGCCTACGGCTGCCGCCGATTCCGGGGCGGGCGGGGGCGCGGCGGCGCCTACGCCGACGCCTACCGCCGGGCCGGTCGCGAACGTGCTTGATCCTACGCCTACGGCCCGGCCTGCGGCTGCCGCCGATTCCGGGGAGGGCGGCAGCGGCGCGGCGACCCCTACGCCCACAGCTACGCCTACCGCCACGCCCACACCTACTCCCACGCCGGCGCCTACGCCTACCGCCACACCCACACCTACTCCCACGCCGGCGCCTACGCCTACCGCCACGCCCTCGCCGACGCCCACTGCGACCCGAGATACCGACAGCGTCGCCGGTGACCGGGCAGCCTTGGTTGCGCTCTACAAAGCCACCGACGGCGCCAATTGGGGAAGCAACGACAACTGGCTGAGCGATGCGCCTCTTGGCCAGTGGCATGGCGTCACTACCAACAGCAACGGTCGTGTAACCGGCCTGAACCTCAGCAACCACGGGTTGACGGGCACGATACCCGCCGAACTGGGCAATCTGTCCAACTTGGATAATCTGTACATCAACGACAACCAGCTGACGGGTGAGATACCCGCCGAACTGGGCAACCTGTCCAACCTGACGCGACTGTCCCTCAAGGGCAACAAGCTGACGGGTGCGATACCCGCCGAACTGGGGAACCCCTCCAACTTGAAGTATCTGTGGCTCAACAGCAACCAGCTGACGGGTGCGATACCCGCCGAACTGGGCAACCTCTCCAACTTGGTGGTTCTGTACCTCTACGACAACCGGCTGACGGGCGCGATACCCGCTGAACTGGGCAACCTCTCCAACTTGGGGATTCTGGAGCTCCGCGAGAATCGGCTGACGGGCGCGATACCCACCGAACTGGCCAACCTCTCCAACTTGGTGGTTCTGGAGCTCCGCGACAACCGGCTGACGGGCGCGATACCCGCCGAACTGGCCAACCTCTCCAACTTGCGGCATCTGGTCATCGGCGGCAACCAGTTGACGGGCGCGATACCCGCCGAACTGGGCAACCTGTCCAAATTGGAGAATCTGGGCATCGGCGGCAACCAGTTGACGGGTGCGATACTCACCAAACTAGGCAACCTTTCCAACTTGCAGTATCTGTACCTCGACGACAACCAGCTGACGGGCGCGATACCCGCCGAACTGGGCAGCCTTCGCCGCCTTCAAACGCTGATCCTCCACAACAACGACTTGACGGGTGCGATACCCGCCGAACTGGGCAACCTCTCCAACTTGCAGCATCTGTACCTCAGGAACAACCAGCTGACGGGCGCGATACCCGCCGAACTGGGCAACCTCTCCAACTTGCAGGAGCTGTACCTCAAGGGCAACAAGCTGACCGGCTGTATACCGGCCGGCTTGTCCGATGTCCAGAACAACGATTGGGATGACCTTGGGCTGTCGCCCTGCACGCCGGCGCCGGTGCCTACCGCCACGCCCACGCCTACCGCCACGCCCACACCTACGCCTACCGCCACGCCCACACCTACGCCTACCGCCACGCCCACAGCTACTCCCACAGCTACCCGGGATACCGGCAGTGTCGCCGGTGACCGGGTAGCCCTGGTCGCGCTCTACAAAGCCACCAACGGCGCCAATTGGTACAACAACGGCAAATGGCTGAGTGATGCTCCTCTTGGCGAGTGGTACGGCGTCACTACCGACAGCAGCGGTCGTGTAACTCAATTGGACCTCAGCATCAACCTGTTGACGGGCGCGATACCCGCCGAACTGGGCAATCTGTCTAACCTGACGGAGCTGAACCTCTACATCAACCGGTTGACGGGCGCGATACCCGCCGAGCTGGGCAACCTCTCCAACCTAGGCACGCTGATACTCAGCACCAACCGGTTGACGGGTGCGATACCTGCCGAACTGGGCAACCTTTCCAACTTGCAGGAGCTGTACCTCTACGACAACCGGTTGACGGGTGCAATACCCGCCGAACTGGGCAGCCTCTCCAACCTGACGAGGCTGCGCCTCGAGGTCAACCAGTTGACAGGTGCGATACCTGCTGAACTGGGCAACCTTTCCAACTTGACGAGGCTGGAACTCGACAACAACCAGCTGACGGGCACGATACCTGCTGAACTGGGCAACCTATCCAACTTGCACTGGCTGGTCCTCTACAAGAACCAGTTGACGGGTGCGATACCCGCCGAACTGGGCAACCTCTCCAAATTGCGGTATCTACTCCTCTACGACAACCGGTTGACGGGTGCGATACCTGCCGAACTAGGCAACCTCTCCAACCTGGCGAGGCTGTACCTCAACAACAACCGGTTGACGGGTGCGATACCCGCCGAACTGGGCAACCTATCCAACTTGCAGTATCTGTACCTCAGGAACAACAAGCTGACCGGCTGCATACCGGCCGGCTTGTCCGATGTCCAGAACAACGATTTGGATGACCTTGGGCTGTCGTCCTGCGACTAACCCTTGCCCGGCCATCACGAACAATCCCACGCTGGGGCGAATGGACATTCGCCCCAGCCTCCGCTCATCTCAACTGCCCCAATTTCCACCCTCGCTGAAATGACCGCGGCGTTCTGCTTCTGTCGCACCCGTCCCTGCTCTGCGGACCATTCCCGCAACAGCCCTCCCGTCGCCCACCTTGCTTCCCGTGAGACCGCAGCCGGCCGCCACCTTGCATCGGTGGCGGCCGGCGTTCTTTTATGCCGGGCCAGCCGGCCGTTGGGGGCATTCTATTCGGGGCATTGCGGCGCAACCGGAGCGCCCGCCGCGCCGTGGGGAACAGGAATGCGGCGGCGTATCCGGCATATCGCCGGATACGCGCCCCGGCGCTGTGGGCCAAAATAATTCCGGGGGGACACGGCCTAATAGACCTTATACTCCTCCAGGACGGCAACGTCCAGATGCAGCCCCATCCCCGGCTCCGCGGGCGCCACAATTTCCCCGCCGTCCCACGCCGGCAGCACGCTGTTGAGCCGGTAATACACCGGATCCCGTTCCTCCTCAAACACCTCCACAAACAGCCCGTGCGCCTGCGCCGGCAGCAGCTGCACCGCCAGCTGCGGTTCCTCATGATGCGCCATTCGTATGCCCCGCATCTGCGCCGCGCCGGCCACCCGCCGCCATTCCGATATGCCCCCGCAGATGGCGGCGTCGATGTTCAGAATGTCCACCGCTTCGGCGTCCATCAGCCGCTGCCCGCCCCAGGAACTGCTTTCCCCCTGGCCGGCCGCCACCGGAATGCCCGTCCGCAGCCGCACCTGCCGCATATCGTTATCGGCGTTCTGCCAGCGACAGGGTTCCTCCAGCCACGCCAGCCCCATTTCTTGGGCGGGATGAGCGAATGCCAGGGCCTCGTCCAGCGTCCACGCCTGGTTGGCGTCGCACACGATGATAAAGTCGTCCCCCAGGGCGTCGCGGATGGCCCGCACGCGCCGCAGGTCGTCCGCCACGGCCACGCCGCCTACCTTCAGCTTCACGCCGCCGATGCCCCGTTCCCGCTGGTGAAGCAGATCCTGCACCATAAACTCCGTGTCCCGCCCCTGGACATAGTAGGCGAAGCGCACCACCGGCGCCCGGTCGGAGTAGCCCCCCAGCAACTGCCGCGCCGGAACCCCCAACGCCTTGCCGGTGATGTCCCACAGAGCGATGTCAATGGCGGCGATGGCGCGCATCGCAATGGCCTTGTCGCCAATATGCGGCGTCAGGGCGAACATTTTCTGCCAGCAGCGTTCAAGCGCGGTGGGATCCTCGCCTACCACCGCGTCCCGCATCGGCCCTACCACCAGGTCTTTCAGCAGCCGGTAGCCCGTCCGCTCGTCGCCCGAATAAATCTCGCTGACCAGGCCGGCGTCGGTATGAACCCGAACCACAATGGTGCAACGGGAATCGATCTGGTACACGCTGCCGCTGAACCGGGTACTCAGGGGAATGCGGACAATGTCCGCTTCAACATCGGTGATCCGCATAATCGCGCCGCCTCCGGGCCGTAAAATCGCGTCGTGATTATACCCCAACGATGCCCCCAATGGCGGCGCTGCCGGAGCGAAAGCGTTTCCGGCCGATTGGCCGGGCCGCCGGCTGGCGCCGGCAACTTACTTTGCGCCGCCCGGCGGATGCGCTATAATACGCCCCAATCCTTTGCTCACAGGGGGCATTACGTGACTACCAACGGCGCCGCCAACGGCCAGGCTTCCTTCGATTCCGACCAGCTGCAAGTGTTCTTTCGCGGGCAGTTCGTACCCGTCAGCGAAGCCAAAGTGAGCGTAATGACCCACGCCCTGCACTACGGCACGGGCGTTTTCGAGGGCATCCGGGGCAACTGGAACGCCCGGCAGGGGGCGGTGAGCATCTTTCGGATGCGGGAGCACTACGAGCGCCTGCTGGACGGATGCCGCATCCTGCTGATGGACATCCCCTACACCGCCGACGAACTCGGCGACATCACCACCGAGCTGGTGCGCCGCAACGGGCACAACACCGACATCTACATCCGGCCTCTGGCCTACAAAAGCGCGGAACTGGTCGCCAACCTGAAGCTCCAGGATCTGTCCTCCGACTTTACCCTCATCACCGTTCCTTTCGGCAACTACCTGGGCAGCGACCGGCTGCGCTGCTGCACCTCATCCTGGCGGCGCGTGGATGACCCGATGATCCCGGCCCGCATCAAAGCCTGCGGCATCTATGTCAACAGCATCCTGGCCAAAACGGAAGCCACCCTGGGCGGCTTTGACGAAGCCATCCTGCTCAACCACGACGGTCATGTTTCCGAAGGCTCCGGCGAAAACCTCTTTATGGTCAAAAACGGGCGCATCTACACCCCCGGCCTGGAGGACAACGCCCTGGGCGGCATTACCCGCGACACCGTAATGCAGCTGGCGCAGGTGGAACTCGGCCTGAATGTGGAACTCCGCACCATTGACCGCAGCGAGCTCTACCTGGCCGACGAAGTATTCCTCAGCGGCACCGCCGCCCACCTGACCCCGGTGGTGGAACTGGACCATCGCCCCATTGCCAACGGCGAACCCGGCCCCATCTCCACCAAACTACAGAAAATGTACTTTGACATCGTCGTGGGCGACAACCCCAAGTACAGTCACTGGTGCACCCGCGTCAAGCCCGTGCGTTAGGGCGTCCTGTCAAGATGATGTTCTGGCTGTCCGGCGTGGCCGCCCTGCTGGGCTACCTGCTGGGCAGCCTGCCCACTGCCTACCTGGCGGCCCGCCGCGCCGCCGGCAATGCCGCCGTTGACATCCGGCGGCTCGGCGACGGCAACCCCGGCGCCGGCAATATCGGCCGGATCTACGGCGGACGCTGGGGCTACTTCGTGGGCGCGGTGGACATCCTCAAAGGCGCCGTCCCCGTGTTCGCCGCCGACCTGCTGGTTGGCCTGGCGGTTCCCGACGGCGGCCATCCCCGAGCCCTGTCGCCGCCGGCAATGCTGGCCGGCGCCGGCGCCGTGGCCGGCCACATCTGGCCCGTCTGGCTCCGTTGCCGCGGCGGACGGGGCGCCGCCACCGCGGTGGGCGTAACCGGCGCCGCGCTCACCGGGCCAGTGCTGCTGATGGCGCCGCCTGCCTTCGTCCTGCTGCTGGTCAGCCGCAGCGCCACTTTGGCGCTGGCATTCATCTGCGTAGCGTCTCTGGTAGTCGCCCGGGCCTTTTTCGGCGCCGGCTGGACGCCGCTGCTCTACTGCGCCGCCCTCTTTATCGCCGCGGGCGCGGCGCATCTCCGGTCGGCACGAATCCGCCCGGCGGCTACAACTACAATGCCGCCAGCATCGTAGCGCCGGCTACGATCAGCGCGATGGCCACGAACTTGGCCGCCAGGGTGGCCGGCCCCAGCGCTTCCCGCAGCAGGCCCACCATCCGCCAGCTCAACAGCGTCCCGATGATGAACACGAACATCGGGCGCGTGGCCAGTATCGCCGCCGCCAGCGACACCGGCCCCACACTGAACGACCAGATAAACAGTAGTATGGCCAGCTGGGGCAGAATGCCCTCGCCGATGAGGAAAGTCGCCAGCGCCGGCGCGGAGCGTAGCCCCCGCGCCAGACGCCGCCAGTTGTCCGGCCGCCCGAACACGGCGAACACCGGAACCATGCCCAGTTCCTGCAACGCGAACACCGACCAGGGCGAAAGGTCGGCCAGGGCCAGTTTGGCCAGGAAAAACGACAGCCCCAAAGTAACGGAGCTGCCCACCAGCGCCGTCAGCCCCGGCGTCAACCGGAACAGCCGGCGTCCCGCGCCGGCGTCCAGCCCTTCGATGGACACCAGCGCCGCGCCCAGCACCACCAGCGCGATGGCCGTCCACTGGAGCGGCGATACCGGCTCCCCCAGAAAGACCAGCGCCAGCAGGGCTACCAGTATGGGGTTCGTCTGGCTGATGGCCACGGCGCGGGACGCTTCGCCCAGCTTCAGTCCCAGAAACAGCAACGCCAGCCCGGCGCCCAGGCTGAGGCCGGACAGCAACCCCACGGCGATGGCCGGCGCCGGCGCGTCCGCGGGCCAGCCCACGATGGCCAGCGCTATGCCGGCCCCCGCCAGGCGGGTGAGGATAGACCCGGCGCCCAGCGCGCCCACGCCGGGCAGGTAATTATCCAGCAGCCGCTTGTGGGCAATGTTCGCCAGCCCCAGGGCGGCGGCGCTGCAAATGGCGAGCAGGATCCACACGGGGAACCAGGCGCCCTAAACGGCGGCCGGGCCGGCCGGCGCCAGGCCGGGATAATCGGCAACAGCAAGGTCGCTGCCCGGCGGCAGAATATGTCGCCAGATCGCTCCGACGACGGCCTTCATTTCCTCGTTGGAAACCCGACCGATCAACCCCTGTATCCGTTCGTCGGATACGGCTCTGATTTGACGGGGCAGCGCCCACGAACGCTTGGGCATTGCCACGGAGCGGATCGGCAACGCATAGGGATACCCGATTCCCGGGCGGGAGCCGGTAACGGGCAGGATGACGGCCATATTGCTTCGGGCGTTGGAAACGGCGTCGGTCAAAATCAGCACCGGACGCCGGCCGGCCTGTTCGTGCCCCCGCGTCGGGTCCAGCTCGGCCCACCGGATCTGACCGGGCAGCAGGGCCGGCATCACTCCACCAGCATCCGGTTCAGATAGTCCACAATCGCATCCGGGTCGCCCGGCTTTTGTTGCCCGCGATACCATTTAGCAACGGCTTCAGCCGATGCGGAGCAGCCTTCCCAAGCCAGGCGTTCCGCAATTTTGCGGCAGCTCCAGCGCCGCTGTTGAATCAGGTAACGCAAGCGGGCGCGGACTTCCTCTTGACGCGCGCTTTCCCATTCGGAATCGTCAGGGGCCATAGCGAGGCGGTCATCAATATCGTCCGGTACGACAACACGCAGTGGCGTCGGGCGTGGCGGCGGGGGCGGTTGTGGTTTGGTAAAGGGAACCATCCCTTCCTCGGCGATGGCCTTGTGGAACTCCTCATCGGTCATACCCCCGTAGGTTTCCCGTTCCCACCTGACAAACTCCTCAAACAGCCACCAGCCGATGCCGGCGTGGATGGCGGACTGGGCGGCATCGGCCAAGTCAACAAACCTGCCGGCGTCAACCCAACGCTGTAGTTGTTGCAGGTCGTACGGCTCAATTTGGATTTCGCTGAAAACCGGCGCCATTTCCGTTCTTGCCCTCCGTTCATTGTCGCCGGCCTGCCGGCGGCTGCCCCGTTAGTATAGCCGGCGCGCCCGGTCGGTCAACAACCGGGCGGCCTGCTATAATGCCTCGCAACATCGCCCGGGGAGGGAACGCTATGGGCTGGTCAATTCATCATCCGGTGGGGCTGCTGCACTGTACGCCGGCCGCCTGCCAGCTGGGCTACACCCTGTTTTCCACCACGCGCGGCGGGCGGGACGCCTACCTGATTGATCTGCGCGGCGACGTAGTCCACCGCTGGCATTCCGAGGAAGGCATTCACTATGCCTGCCTGCTGGACAACGGCAACCTGCTCTGCCGCACCTTCCCGCCGCAGGACGCGGGGGGCGTAGAAACCGTGGGCGGTTCCTCGGCCAGCGTCCTGGAGCTGGACTGGGACAGCAACATCGTCTGGGCCTACCGGGACGATATGCTCCACCATGACTACCAGCGGCTGCCCAACGGCAACACGCTGCTGCTGCTCTGGGAACCGCTGCCCCCCGACCTGGCGGCGCAGGTGCAGGGCGGCTTTGCGGTGGACTTCGCCCCCGGTATGCTGGGCGATGTGGTGCGGGAAGTCGCCCCCGACGGCGCCACCCTATGGGAATGGCGCTCCTGGGAGCATCTGGACCCGGCCGAGGACATCATCTGCCCCCTGGAAGCCCGCCGGGAATGGACGCACGGCAACAGCCTCAATGTTACCCCCGACGGCGATCTGCTGGTCAGCTATCGCCTCACCAGCTCCGTGGGCATTGTCGACCGGGCGACGGGCGCTTTCAAATGGAAATGGGGGCCCGGGGAAATTTACCACCAGCACCATCCTACCTGGCTGGACAGCGGGCGCGTGCTGATTTTTGACAACGGCGGCCACCGGCGGGGCGTCAGCTATTCCCGCGTCGTGGAAGTCGACCCGGCCACCAACGAAATTCACTGGCAGTACCAGGGCGCGCCGGCCATATCCTTTTACAGCTACAACATCAGCAGCGCCGAGCGGCAGCCCAACGGCAACACGCTCATTTGCGAGGGCGCGCCGGGCCGTCTCTTTGAGGTAACGCCCCGGGGCGAAATTGTGTGGGAGTACATCAACCCCTTTGCGGTGTACAGCGCGGCGGCCGGCGGCCCCGCCGGGGGGATGGAATATTCCAACGCCACCTTCCGCGCGCATCGCTACGGCCCCGAGCATCCGGCCCTGGCCGGCCGGGATTTGGACCCGGCGCGCCACGCCGGCCTCAACCGCCTGCTGGCGTAGGCGGCGCAACAGGCGCATTATGGTGTGGTCACCGCCTGATGCGCCTTCCCTTCACCTGGGCAAGTTTTTCGTCCATCCGGTACAGGGTTGTTTCCAGGTTGCACCGGCTTTGCAGCCCCATCCGGAAGGCTGGGCTGTTGCCCCAAAAAACGTCCGAGCAACAACGCCGTATCGGCGGCAACGGCTTGTCGCCCCTGGGTTATGGCATTGATGCGACGGGGAGCAATGCCAATGGTAAGGAGGCCGCAGAGCAGGTCGATAATGAGCGGAACAAGGTACAGCTGCACTTTATGCATTTCTGGCCTCATTCTGGTCAGCACTCTAGGCCGTGTTGACATTTTGGTGTTATCATTGCGGCATGGCAAACTTGGAACTGACATCCTACCAATGGGACAAAATCCTCGCCTTCCTCCGCAGCCGCTCCGACCTCTACGTCGGCTGTGAAACCGATTGCCGACGCTTCATCACCGCCGTACTTTGGATTGCCCGCGCCGGCGCCCCCTGGCGAATGCTGCCTGCGGAATACGGCAAATGGAACTCCATCTACCGACGCTACGCCAACTGGTGCGACCGTGGCATCTGGACGGCGCTCCACCAACACTTGGCCGATGACCCGGACACCGAATACCTCATCATTGACAGTACCATCGTCCGCGCTCATCCCGACGCCGCTGGCGCCCCTAAAAAGGGGGCGGTCAAGACGCTCAAGCGTTAGGGCGCAGTCGGGGCGGGTTCAGTACCAAAGTGCACATCACAGTGGACGGGCTGGGCAATCCTTTGCGGTTCATCCTGACGGGAGGCCAGGAGAACGACATTACCCAGGCCGAAGCGTTGCTGTCCGGTTATGCCGGCGAGTATGTGATTGCGGACAAGGGATACGATGCCCAGTGGCTGCGGGAGTGGATTGCGGAGTTGGGGATGACGCCGGTGATACCGGGGCGTTCCAACCGGAAGGTAGTGGTGGTGTATGACCCGGACCTGTACGGCGAGCGTCATTTGGTGGAGTGCTTTATTGGCAAGGTGAAGCGCTACCGGCGGGTGTTCACCCGGTTTGAGAAGTTGAGCCGGCGCTACTTGGGGTTTTGGCATTTTGCGGCGGCCCTCATCTGGCTACGCTGAAATGTCAACACGGCCTAGCGACGCAAGGACCGTCTGCGCACAGAACGGACCGTCCGGTGCCGGACGGTTTTTTC
This sequence comes from Dehalococcoidia bacterium, assembly GCA_965203195.1. GTDB lineage: Bacteria > Chloroflexota > Dehalococcoidia > Lucifugimonadales > UBA3495 > Bin87. The sequence goes on from OZ241860.1 coordinate 1,200,587, forward strand.
TGTGGCGGCGGGTAGCGTTTCGTTTCAGGTGGTTTGGTTGCTCAGGCCCTGCTCTGGCAGCAACGCTAGCAGGTTGTGTTCCGTCCATACCGTCCCCAACTGCTCCCGCCGCCGCAACTCCCGATTGTGCCGCTCCAATCGCGACGTCGTCCGATGCGACGCCTGCCCCGTCGCCAAGTGACGCAGTCCTTTGGACAACGCTTTCTCACACCAGTAACCCGCCGCCCCAGCCGTCGCCCGCATAATCCGCCGTGCCCATGCCCGACCTTCCGCTAGACTGCCCGCATTCAACAGCCGCCGCGCTGCTGCATAACCCGCCACCCAAATGTTCCTACGGTACTCCCGCAGCAGGTGAAACACGCACAACTGATGCTGCGCATCCCCGCCATAAACTAGCTCAATCCCTGCCGCGATGGCCCCATCGCCAACACTGACCAAATGCTGCGGACGCTGCGCCCCCAACTGCCAGGCCCGGTCAATCACTTCGGCCCAAGGCCCGAAAGCGCCCAGGGCCGTTCCGGCAGCAGCGTTGCGGATTACCTTCAATTCAGTACGCCCCCGGCTGGTTCGCGTCCACAGGCCGTCCAGTTCCAGCGTTCCGTCCAGCGGCAACTGCGGCGCCGTCAAAGGCGACTTCCGCAGCCACTGGCAGACCGTACTCTTGACGCAGCCTACCCAATTTCCGGCGCGAGCGTAGCTCAATCCCGGCGCGGCCAGGTTGATGGCGATGTCACGGTTTTTTGGAAAACCGCTGGTAGCGCATTTCCTGGCCCAGCAGCGTCATGCCGCCAGCCATACGGCGGCGCTGCCCACAGCGGAACACAGGTATCTGCCGCGGACTTCGCCGTAACTGTTGGCAATGGCGCGGGCGTAGCGATGGTGGCGATGCATGGCCAGGCGGCAATGGTCGCAGAGGGGCTGGTAATCGTCCAGGGCTTGTTGGAGGGCGGCTTGGGGTTGGGCGGGGATTTGGCGTTTCAGCTGGGTTTCCAGGTGGTGTAGCAGTCCCATAGCGACGCATCTCCGGTGGAGATGTGGGGCGGGCATTGTACCCCCATCTATAACCAAACCACCTAAAAAGAAACGCTATCGTTGCGGCAGGGCTATCGCATATGGGAAATTGCGGTGTTCGGTATGATAGTGGCCAACGCCGCCTGGCGTAGCGTGGCGTGAGGTAGAGGTGATGCCGCCATGACCGAGTTCGCCAGCCTGTTCAGTGCCCCGGATGATCCCCGCGCCAGAAACGCCCGCCGCCATTCCCTCCACGACATCACATCCTGGCAATCACCTTTGGCGCCATGCTCTGCGGCGGCCAGACCAGCGCCGATATGGAGATTTTTGGTCGTTCTAAACGGGATCTCCTGCAATCCTTCTTGAAACTGGACAACTGCATCCCCAGCCTCGATACAGGTTCCCGACCGCTGGGTATGCTGGACCCCGCCGCTTTCCAGCAGTGGTTCATCGGCTTTATGCGGCAGTTTGCCGAAGGCAACGAAGGCATACTGGCCGTGGACGCCAAATCCAACGGGATTACGGCGCTGCCCAGGCTGCTGGAAATGCTGACTCTGCGGGGCAAGGTGGTTACCGCTGACGCCATGCACTGCCAGCGTCAAGTGGCGCAGCAGGTGATTGAGCAGGGCGGCGACTACACCCTGGCCTTGAATGGCAATCAGGGCCGGCAGCGGGATGATGCGCAAGCTGTTCGGAACGACCCGGCCACGACGCTGGCCCAGGATGTCCAAATCAGCAAGGGACACGGGCGCATTGAAACCCGCATTGCCAGCGTCAGTTCCGATGTGGCCTGGCTGCAAGAAACGCATCATTGGCCGGGCTTGTGATTGGTCAAAGATCGTGTCGTGGGCAAAGTGACCGCCATCCGGCGGCAGAACGGGGCCGAGAGCGAACAGAGCCGCTACTACCTGCTGAGCGAAGCCTGTTCTGCGGAACGGCTCAACTACATTGTGCGGGGGCATTGGGGCATTGAGAACCGGCTGCACTGGGTGTTGGATGTGGCCTGCAACGAGGATCAGGTGCGGAACCGGAAGGGGAATTGCGCGGATAACCTGGCGCTGCTGCGGAAGCTGGCGCTGAATTTGGCGCGGTTGGAGGCGAGCAAAAGCTCCATGCGCAGCAATCTGAAACGGGTGGGTCGGGACGATGGCTTTCTCATCAGCATCTTGTCCCAATTCACCAAAATCCATATGCGATAGCCCTGGGTACCCGCGAGAAAGCGTTGTCGTTGCGGTGTTGCCATTATACACTATCATACCGCATACCGCGCCGCAGCAACAAAACCGTCCGGCACCGGCGAGGCGGGTCTACGCGCCGACGGCCGTCGCGTCGCCGGAATGCTGACCAGAATGAGGTGTGAAATGCACAAAGTGAAACTGTACGTTATTCCGACTATTATTGAACTGCTCTTCGGTTTCTTTACCACAATCCTGTGGATCCTGTTCTGGACGCTGGTCATACCCTGGCCGGCGCACGAGGCTTTCGCCAGCGTAGTGGGCACCCTCGGCCCGTTGGCCGCAGGCGCGTGGGCCCTGATGGGATGATGCGTTGACCCTGGGCGGCGGGATGACACCAGCCGCCCCACGCGGCTAACCAATCGGTCGGCTGGCGGCGCGCTAACGGGCGTCATCCGGCGGCGCCCCTTCGGGCCAGAACAGTTGGTAAAGCCGCCGGGAGAGTTCCTCGCAGAGTATCAGTCCGGCGAGAACGTCATCCTCAGGATCTCTGTTCTCGTAGAAGTTGGAGTGCATAATGCGGGCAACGCGGAAGGAGTTGTTAATCCAGTGCCGGGTTGCCTCATCGCCGGCATCGCCCACCACCGCGACGGCGCGGTAGTTACCATCCAAAGGGCCCGGTGGTTGTGGATGATGCCACCGTGGTAGGCGCTGATGGCCTCGACCGTTTCGGCAACCAGTCCCCACGCCTTGTTGGACGCCTGGGGAAGGTCGCCTTTGTCCAGATGTTCCCAGGCGCTGGCGCGAAAATCCTGGCCCATGCCGGCGTACTTCTGCGGGGAGCAGCTGGCGTCAAGCTCAAGGTTTGGTCGTTGGCGGCGGCTAAAGCGCGGGCAATGGCGGCGGCGGCAATGCACGGCGCAGAGCAGGGCGCGGCAGAGTTGGTAGTGGCGGTAATCATTTTGAATGCCTCAAAGCGAAGCGTTGCTAGCGCGTACCCGCTTTCAGGTAGTGGGCAAGCCGAACCATCTGGGCGGGGGCTCCGGCGTGGCCGGATAGCGCTCCCTGCCCAACCGCAGCAGTCCCAGCTTCCCCCACGAACACGCCAGCCGCAGGAACCGCCACGACGCACGCCGCCCCGCCAGCAGCAGCAAACAGCAGGCCAACAATAGCCCCACCAGCATACGCCCCAGCCGCGCCGTAGTGGTTGCCGTTCCCCGATCCAGGGCGAAATACTGCTTGCCATCGCGAAAGTACTGCTCCGGCTGCATTCATTTGCGATATTGCCGCACCGCTACCTTCGCGTCCGGCAGCGAAGTCGCCAGATACCGGGGTTCCTGATGTCCCCGACCCCGGTACAGCGCCAGGTTCACCGTAGCAATCCCTGATAACCATCGGTCGTCGTGGATGTGGACATTGCCCTTGAGCGGCGCCACATAGTCCACCGTGCGGCCAGTGTGGCGGGGCATTTCCGGCAGCCGCCGCGGCAGGCTGGCGCGTCCGAAGCCCCTATCGGCCAGCAGCAGCGGACGGATAGCATCTGGCAGATTGCGCAGCAGGCGCGCGATAAAAGCCTCTTCCAGCCGGTTCTGCGACGGGTTCAGTTCGTCGACGGTCGTGGCCCAGCTGAGCAGGGGCAGTCCGCACTTGCAGTAGCAGACGGCGGCGAAAAGGCCGTTGCGCTTGCGGCCCAGGTCGGAACCAGTCAATCATAATAGGCGTTTGGCCTTTGATGCCCGCCAGGTGGCGGATGGCGGGCATCAGGGCGCATTGGGTCTGGATGGGGTCAAAGCGAGGGTTGGAGCGGAAGTGGAAGTGGCGCTGGCGTACTCTTTTTGGCAGACCTGGTGGTGGCTTTGGGGCAGTCCGGGCATCCAGGGCTGCGCCAGTTCGGATAAGGAGAGGGCGCGGCGATTGAGGATGGCAGCAGTGAGCAGGGCCGGGTTAGCGCGCCTGGTGGCGCGCATCTGGGGCAGGTTGTGGTGGAGAAAGGCGGCGATTTGGTGATACCATGGCATAGGTCGGCGACTCCCGGGGTATCGGATGTTGGTTATCCTGATACATACCCGGAGTCGCCGGCTGTGGCAAGTGCCAACCCAAAGTGGTACGCGCGAGCCTGATCAGGACATAGCCATCGCCGTTGCCCGCGGCCTGGCCGCCGCCAACGACCAGCCCAATCCCGAGCTTGACGCCAGCTGCTCCGCGCAGAAATACGCCGGCATGGCCCAGGAGTTCCGCGCCAGCGCCTGGGAACATCTGGACAAAGGCGACCTTCCCCAGGCATCCAACAAAGCCTGGGGGCTGGTGGCCGAAACCGTCAAGGCTATCAGCGCCTACCACGGCGGCATCATCCACGGCCACCGGGCCATCTGGACGGTAACTACCGCGCTGGCCCGGCTGGTTGGCGACTCCGGCGATATGGAAACCCGGCACTGGATTAACAACTCCTTTGCGGTCGCGCGCGGCTTGCACTCCAATTTCTATGAGAACAGAGCGCCGGAGGATGACGTTCTCGCCGGGCTGATACTCTGCGAGGAGCTTTCGGAACGGCTTTACCAACTGTTCGGGCCGGGCGGGCGTAGCCCCTAGCCCCCTGGCCGGCCAGCGAGCCAGCAGCCGGCGGCCGGCGGCCGGCCTCATCCGCCCCCACGCAGCATCCCGTTCAGGGTCAACGCGCCGGCGCCGAACCCGACGAGGGCGAACACGATGGTATAGAAAATTTCGTGCGCCGGCCAGGGTATGACCACCGTCCAGAGCAGCGCCCACAGGAATGCCGCCAGGAATCCGCAGAACAGGCCCACGATAATCGGAATGACGAACAGTTGCATTTCAAGCCTCATTCTGGTCAGCATTTCGGCAACGCAACAGACGCCGGCGCGCAGAACGGCCTTTCCGGCGCCGGGCGGTTTTGCGGCGGCGGCGCGGTATGCGGTATCGGTATGCGGTATGATATAGTGTATAATGGCAGTTCCGCAACCACAACGCTTTGTTTTTGAGGCAGCTAAATGACTACCACTACCACTACCGCTAACGCCAAGTCCACCTGGCCCCTCCCCGAGCCGGACACTGCCGCCGCCGTGGCCAGCGGCCTGGCCGCCGCTAACGACCACCCCAACCCCGTATTCGACGCCGGCTGCTCCGCGCAGAAGTACGCCGGCATGGCCCAGGATTTCCGCGCCAGCGCCTGGGAACATCTGGACAAAGGCGACCTGGCCCAAGCTTCCAACAAAGCCTGGGGACTGGTGGCTGAAACGGTCAAGGCCATCAGCGCCTACCACGGCGGCATCATCCACGGCCACCGGGGCATCTGGGAGGTGTCGCACGCACTGGCGCGGCTGGCGGGCGACGCCGGCGATATGGCAACCCGGCACTGGCTTAACAATTCCTTTACGGTCGCACGCAGTCTGCATTCCAACTTCTACGAGAACAGGGCCCGCGAGGATGATGTCCTTTCCGGGCTGATACTTTGCGAGGAGCTTTCGGAACGGCTTTACCAACTGTTCGGGCCGGGCGGGCGTAGCCCCTAGCCCCCTGGCCGGCCAGCGAGCCAGCAGCCGGTGGCCGGCCTCATCTGCTCCAACGCAGCATCCCGTTCACGGTCCAAACGCCGGCGCCGAACCCGCCGAGGACAGCCACGATGCTAGAGAAAATTTCGTGCGCCGGCCAGGGGATGACCAGCGTCCAGAACAGGACCCACAGGAATGCGGCAAGGAGACCGCAGATCAGGCCCATGATAATCGGAATGACGTACAGTTGCATTTCACACCTCGTTCTGGTCAGCGCTCCGGCAACGCAACGGCCGGCGGCGCGCCGTTGACCTGACTCGCCGGCGTCGGACGGTTTTCCGGTAGCGGCGCGGCGCGCAACAGCCAGGGGCGTTATTTATGATTGTTATCCCTGCCTGGGGATAATCCGTACCGGATTTAGGAGACGGACGGGTGTCCGCTTTAGAGCGCGCATAAAGAACAATAAGTAAGATCACATTGAATACAAACGCAGCCGCCCACTCGGAGGTTAGCCAGCCGGGCAGGCTCTCAAGTATATTTTCCAATTTCAGCTCCTTTTTACGAGCGTTTGCGTTGGCAACGCTACTTTGCAATGACGCCCCCCATCGGCCGGCACCGCTGCTTGCTGACGGCTATTTTAGCCAGCGGAAACCGCATTGTAAAGGGGTAGAATTAGTGTTGCCGTGCCGCATTGGCGCCCCTTCGCCGGCGGCGCCGGGCGGTTTTGCGGCGGCGGCGCGGCGCGGTATCGGTATGCCGTATGATAGTGTATAATGCCAATTCCGCAATCACAACGCTTTGCTTTGAGGCATTCACAATGACTACCACTACCGCTACCTCCAAGTTCACCTGGCCCCTCCCCGAGCCGGACACTGCCGCCGCCGTGGCCAGCGGCCTGGCCGCCGCCAACGACCAGCCCAATCCCGTATTCGACGCCAGCTGCTCCCCGCAGAAGTACGCCGGCATGGCCCAGGAGTTCCGCGCCAGCGCCTGGGAACATCTGGACAAAGGCGACCTGCCCCAAGCTTCCAACAAAGCCTGGGGACTGGTGGCCGAAACCGTCAAGGCCATCAGCGCCTACCACGGCGGCATCATACACAGCCACCGGGGCATCTGGACGGTAACTACCGCCCTGGCGCGGCTGGTGGGCGACGCCGGCGATATGGCAACCCGGCACTGGATTAACAACTCCTTTGCGGTCGCGCGCGGCTTGCACTCCAATTTCTATGAGAACAGAGCGCCGGAGGATGACGTTCTCGCCGGGCTGATACTCTGCGAGGAGCTTTCGGAGCGGCTTTACCAACTGTTCGGGCCGGGCGGGCGTAGCCCCTAGCCCTCTGGCCGGCCAGCGAGCCAGCAGCCCCCGGCCGGCCTCATCTGCTCCAACGCAGCATCCCGTTCACGGTCCACACAATTGCGCCGAACCCGGCCAGGGTAGCCACGATGCCGGAGAAAATTTCGTGCGCCGGCCAAGGGATGACCAGCGTCCAGAACAGGCCCCACAGGACTGCGGTAAGGAGACCGCAGAGCACGCCCATAATAAACGGAATGACGTACAGTTGCATTTCACACCTCGTTCCGGTCAACGCTCCGGCAGCGCAACGGCCGTCGGCGCGCAGACCGACCTGCCCGGCGCCGGGCGGTTCTCCTGCTGTTGCGGCGCGGCGCGCAACAATGGGCGTTGTTTATGATTGTTATCCCTGTTTTGGGATGGTCCGTAGCGGATTTAGGAGACGGACGGGCACCCATTTTAGTGCGCGCATAAACAATACCAATTAGGAGCAGACTGAAGACAAATTCAGCCATCCATCCTGAGGTTAGCCAGCTGGGCAGGGTTTCAAATATGTTTCCCAATTTCAACTCCCTTTTGCGAGCGCTTGCGTTGGCAGCGCTGCTTGGCAATGACGCCGGCCAACCGGCCGACGGCGCCCGCGCCGCTGCTTGCTGATGGCTATTTTAGCCAGCGGAAACCGCATTGTAAAGGGGCAAAATAGCTCGCGCCGCACCGCCCGGTTCGCATCGGGTTTGGGCGGCTATATTGCCGGCAATAGCAATAGCGCCGCGCTGGCCGGCCGTAGCGTCTAGACCACGGCCGGCCAGCAGCCGGCCTTATTGCCCCAATGCGGCATTCCGGCGAAGCGATGGCCGTCGGCGCGCAGAATTGCCTTTCCGGCGGCGGCGCGGCGCCGTATGCCGTATGATAGTGTATAATGCCGGTTCCGCAATCGCAACGCTTTGCTTTGAGGCATTCACAATGACTACCACTACCGCTACCGCCAAGCCCACCTGGCCCCTCCCCGAGCCGGACACTGCCGCCGCCGTGGCCAGCGGCCTGGCCGCCGCCAACGACCAGCCCAACCCCGAGCTTGACGCCAGCTGCTCCGCGCAGAAGTACGCCGGCATGGCCCAGGATTTCCGCGCGAGCGCCTGGGAACATCTGGACAAAGGCGACCTGGCCCAGGCGTCCAACAAGGCGTGGGGCCTGGTTGCCGAAACGGTCAAGGCCATCAGCGCCTACCACGGCGGCATCATCCACGGCCACCGGGCCATCTGGACGGTAACTACCGCGCTGTCGCGGCTGGTGGGCGACGCCGGCGATATGGAAACCCGGCGCTGGATTAACAACTCCTTCCGCGTTGCCCGCAGTATGCACTCCAACTTCTACGAGAACAGGGATCCTGAGGATGACGTCCTGGACGGCCTGATGCTGTGCGAGGAGCTTTCGGAACGGCTTTACCAACTGTTCGGGCCGGGCGGGCGTAGCCCCTAGCCCCTGGCGCCAGCCGGCCATAATGCCAATTCCGCAACCACAACGCTTTGCTTTGAGGCATTCACAATGACTACCGCTACCGCCAAGTTCACCTGGCCCCTCCCCGAGCCGGACATTGCCGCCGCCGTGGCCAGCGGCCTGGCCGCCGCCAACGACCGGCCCAACCCCGTATTCGACGCCGGCTGCTCCGCGCAGAAGTACGCCGGCATGGCCCAGGAGTTCCGCGCCAGCGCCTGGGAACACCTGGACAAAGGCGACCTGGCCCAAGCTTCCAACAAAGCCTGGGGGCTGGTGGCCGAAACGGTCAAGGCCATCAGCGCCTACCACGGCGGCATCATCCACGGCCACCGGGGCATCTGGGAGGTGTCGCACGCACTGGCGCGGCTGGCGGGCGACGCCGGCGATATGGCAACCCGGCACTGGCTTAACAATTCCTTTACGGTCGCACGCAGTCTGCATTCCAACTTCTACGAGAACAGGGCCCGCGAGGATGATGTCCTGTCCGGGCTGATACTCTGCGAGGAGCTTTCGGAGCGGCTTTACCAACTGTTCGGGCCGGGCGGGCGTAGCCCCTAGCCCCTACCCCCTACCCCCTGGCCCATGGCCGGCGGCGGGCCTCAAGCGCCTCAACGCAGCATCCCGTTCACGGTCCAAGCGCCGGCGCCGAACCCGACGAGGGCGAACACGATGGTATAGAAAGTTTCATGCGCCGGTCAGGGTATGACCACCGTCCAGAGCAGCGCCCACAGGAATGCCGCCAGGAATCCGCAGAACAGGCCCACGATAATCGGAATGACGAACAGTTGCATTTCAAGCCTCATTCTGGTCAGCATTTCGGCAACGCAACGGACGCCGGCGCGCAGAATTGCCTTTCCGGCGCCGGACGGTTTTCCGGCGGCGGCGCGGCGCGGTATGCAATATGCCGTATGATAGTGTATAATGCCAGTTCCGCAACCACAACGCTTTGTTTTTGAGGCAGCTAAATGACTACCGCTACCGCCAAGCCCACCTGGCCCCTCCCCGAGCCGGACATCGCCGCCACCGTTGCCCGCTCTTTGGCCGCCGCCCGCGACCGGCCCAACCCGGCGGAGGATGCCGCCTGCTCGCCGCAGAAGTACGCCGGCATGAGCCGGAATTTCCGCGCCGGCGCCTGGAAACACCTGCAAGACGACAGAGACCTGGCCCAGGCGTCCAACAAGGCGTGGGGTGTGGTTGCCGAAACGGTCAAGGCTATCAGCGCCTACCACGGCGGCATCATCCACAACCACAGCGCTATCTGGCAAGTAATTCACGGGCTGGCGCGACTGGTTGGCGACGCCGGCGACGATCCAACCCGGAACTGGATTATCAACTCCTTCCACGTTGCGCGCGGCCTGCACTCCAACTTCTACGAGGATAGATACTCGGAGGATGACGTCCGCGCCGGCTTGATACTCTGCGAGGAGCTTTCGGAGCGGCTTTACCAACTGTTCGGGCCGGGTGGGCGTAGCCCCTAGCCCCTGGCCTGGCGCCGGCCGGCCATAATGCCGGTTCCGCAACCACAACGCTTTGCTTTGAGGCATTCACAATGACTACCACTACCGATACCGCCAAGTCCACCTGGCCCCTCCCCGAGCCGGACACTGCCGCCGCCGTGGCCAGCGGCCTGGCCGCCGCCAACGACCAGCCCAACCTCGAGCTTGACGCCGGCTGCTCCGCGCAGAAGTACGCCGGTATGGCCCAAGATTTTCGCGCCAGCGCCTGGGAACATCTGGACAAAGGCGACCTGGCCCAAGCTTCCAACAAGGCGTGGGGGCTGGTGGCCGAAACCGTCAAGGCCATCAGCGCCTACCACGGCGGCATCATCCACAGCCACCGCGCCATCTGGACGGTAACTACCGCCCTGGCCCGGCTGGTGGGCGACTCCGGCGATATGGCAACCCGGCACTGGATTAACAACTCCTTTGCGGTGGCGCGCGGCTTGCACTCCAATTTCTATGAGAACAGAGCGCCGGAGGATGACGTTCTCGCCGGGCTGATACTCTGCGAGGAGCTTTCGGAACGGCTTTACCAACTGTTCGGGCCGGGCGGGCGTAGTCCCTAACCCCCGGTCGGCCAGCGAGCCAGCAGCCGGCCGGCCTCATCTGCTCCAGCGGAGCATCCCGTTCACGGTCCACACGATTGCGCCGAACCCGGCCAGGGTAGCCACGATGCCGGAGAAAATTTCGTGCGCCGGCCAGGGGATGACCAGCGTCCAGAACAGGCCCCACAAGACTGCGGTAAGGAGACCGCAGAGCACGCCCATAATAAACGGAATGGCGTACAGTTGCATTTCACACCTCGTTCCGGTCAACACTCCGGCAACGCAACGGCCGGCGGCGCGCAGAACGGCCTTTCCGGCGCCGGCCAGCTGGCGTCATCCCGCCATTTTGGGTCAATGCGGCATCCCGCGGCGGGTCCACATCGCGGCGCCCCACCCGCCGAGGACGAACACGATGGTATAGAAAATTTCGTGCGCCGGCCAGGGTATGACCAGCGTCCAGAGCAGTGCCCACAGGAATGCGGTCAGGAAACCACAGAACAGGCCCACGATAATCGGAATGATGTACAGTCGCATTTTATGCATTTCAAGCCTCATTCTGGTCGGCATTCCGGCAACGCAACGGCCGTCGGCGCGCAGACCTGCCTCCCCGTCGCCTGACGGCTGCCCTGCTGCGGGTGTGCCGCGTACAGCAGTTCACATTATTTATGATTGTTATCCCGGCCTTGGGGCAGCCCGTACCGGATTCGTCGCCAGGTTTAGGCGGCTGACGGGCGCCAGTTGTGGTGCGCGCATCATTAGAACGCGTACCAAGGATAACAACTAGGATCAGGTACACGATAGCTTCAATAATCCGCGGGGTCACCACGCCGGACAAGGTTTCAAGTATGTTTTCCAATTTTAGCTCCTTCGTGCGCTCGCGGTGATACCGCTGCTATGGGATTACGGCGGCGGCCGGCGCCGCTGCTTGCTGACAGCTATTTTAGCCAGCGGAAACCGCATTGTAAAGGGGCAAAATAGCTCGCGTCGCGCCGCCCGGTTCGCATCGGGTTGGGCGGCTATATTGCCGGCAATAGCAATAGCGCCGCGCTGGCCGGCCGTAGCGTCTAGACCACGGCCGGCCAGCAGCCGGCCTTATTGCCCCAATGCGGCATTCCGGCGACGCGATGGCCGTCGGCGCGCAGAATTGCCTTTCCGGCGCCGGGCGATTTTGCGGCGGCGCGGTATGCGGTATGCAGTATGCGGTATGATATAGTGTATAATGCCGGTTCCGCAACCACAACGCTTTGTTTTTGAGGCAGCTAAATGACTACCACTACCGCCACTGCCAAGTCCGCCTGGCCCCTCCCCGCGCCGGACACTGCCGCCGCCGTGGCCAGCGGCCTGGCCGCCGCCAACGACCGGCCCAACCCCGAGCTTGACGCCAGCTGCTCCGCGCAGAAGTACGCCGGCATGGCCCAGGATTTCCGCGCCAGCGCCTGGGAACATCTGGACAAAGGCGACCTTCCCCAGGCGTCCAATAAGGCGTGGGGACTGGTTGCCGAGACCGTCAAGGCTATCAGCGCCTACCACGGCGGCATCATCCACGGCCACCGGGGCATCTGGCAGGTAGTGTACGAGCTGGCGCGGCTGGTTGGCGACTCCGGTGATATGGAAACCCGGCGCTGGATTACCAACTCCTTCCGCGTTGCCCGCAGCCTGCATTCCAACTTCTACGAGAATAGGGACCCCGAATATGATGTCCTGGCCGGGCTGATACTCTGCGAGGAGCTTTCGGAACGGCTTTACCAACTGTTCGGGCCGGGCGGGCGTAGCCCCTAGCCCCCTGGCCGGCCAGCGAGCCAGCAGCCGGCGGCCGGCCTCATCTGCTCCAACGCAGCATCCCGTTCACGGTCCAGACGCCGGCGCCGAACCCGCCGAGGACAGCCACGATGCTAGAGAAAATTTCGTGCGCCGGCCAGGGTATGACCACCGTCCAGAACAGGACCCACAGGAATGCGGCAAGGAGACCGCAGATCAGGCCCATGATAATCGGAATGACGTACAGTTGCATTTCACACCTCGTTCCGGTCAGCGCTCCGGCAACGCAACGGCCGGCGGCGCGCAAAATTGCCTTTCCGTCCGTCGGGCGGTTTTCCGGCTGCGGCGCGGTATGCAGTATGCGGTATGATAGTGTATAATGGCAATTCCGCAACCACAACGCTTTGCTTTGAGGCATTCAAAATGACTACCGCTACCGCCAACGCCAACGTTCCCTACCCCGATCAGGACACTGCCGCCGCCGTTACCCGCGCTTTGGCCGCCGCCCGCGACCGCCCCAACCCGGACCTGGACGCCAGCCGATCCGCTCAAAAATACGCCAGCATGGCCCAGAATTTCCGCGCCAGCGCCTGGGAACACCTGGCCCAGGGCGACCTGGCCCAGGCGTCCAACAAGGCGTGGGGGGTGGTGGCCGAAACCGTCAAGGCCATCAGCGCCCACCACGGCGGCATCATTCACGCCCATCGTTCCATCTGGATGGTGACCACCGAGCTGGCCCGGCTGACCGGCAGCGCCGGCGATATGGCGACACAGGAATGGATTATTAACGCCTTTGGCATCGCCCGGCTGCTTCATGCCAACTTCTACGAGGACGGTTCCACCGCGGATGACGTGCGCGCCGGCCTGCGGCTGTGCGAGGAGCTTTCGCGGCGGCTTTACGAACTTTTCTGGCCCGAGGGGGCGCCGCCGGATGACGCCCGTTAGCACCGCCAGCACTGGCCGGCCGTAGCGTCTAGACCACGGCCGGCAGCCGGCCTTATTGCCCCAATTCGGCATTACCGGCGACGCGCCGACCTCTGGCGTCCTGACCGGACTCGCCGGCGCCGGTCGGTTTTCCCGCTGTGAGTGCACGGCGGGTGACAATGCTCATTGCATATGTTGTAGTTGTATATGTTGTTTATGTTTATGTTTATGTTTGTTATCCCTGCATTGGGGCAGTCCGTACCGGATTTATCGCCGGATTTAGGAGGGGGACGGGTGCCGATTTTAGAGCGCACATAGCGAATAGCAGCTAGGGCTAGGTTAAGGGCAAATTTAATCATCTGGTAGAGGGCTAGCAGATAGGATAGGGTTTCAATTGGGCTCTCCATTTTTTCTCCTTTTGACGGGCACTCCCGCTGATGACACTACCTCGAAATGGCGGCACTGAAGCCAGCACCGGGCCGGGCGCGCCACCGACCATCGGCCGGCGCCGCTACCTGCCTACGCAGTTTAACATGGCGGATGCCTTTTTGCAAGTCCTATTTTGCTTTTGCTGGTCATCCGAGGCTGCCGTCCTCGCGCCGCGCCGCCAGGTTCGCATTTGGGTTGGGCGGCTGTATTGCCGGCAATAGCAATGGCAATAGCGCGGCCGGCGCCCCCTGAAAAGCCCCAACTACGCCGGCGCGCGCTATTGCCGGCTTTTGGGCGCGGGTTGTATAATGGCGGCGCTCGAGGCGCGGGCTTTGCGCGCCGCGCCCCCGGCCCGGCGCCCTGGGGACAGATTGCGCGCCTCTTTTGACTTCCGAACATACCGCACCGCACAGAACAGAACGGGGCCGAATTGTTATGCCGTACCTGAACCGCAACCGCAACCGCCGCCGCGCCGACCTACCCGCTGCCGCTGCCCCCGACCTGGGGGGCGGTGGCGGCCGCAACCGCAGCAGCAGCAGCAGCAAAATGACGCCCCGCCGCCGACTGGCGGCTCTGACTCTGCGCTTCACGGCGCTGGCGCTGCTGGCGGCGGCCGTGGCCGTGGCCGGCATCGTCGCCAGCGGGATGCCGGGCGGCGGCGGCAGTAGCGATGGCCGCGGCGGCGGGCTGCTGCCGGGCATCGGCGGCTTTGGCGGCGGCGGCGGGGGCGTTGGGGTGGCGCACGCTCAGACGGGCGGGGACTATGACGACGACAACGACGGGCTGATCGAGGTCCGCAACCTGGCGCAGCTGGACGCTATTCGCTACGACCTGAACGGGGACGGGATGCGCGGCGCCGTGTCCGCCAGCGACTGGGCGCGGTACACCGCCGCCTTCCCCAACGCCGTGTCCGGCATGGGCTGCCCCCAAGCCGGCTGCACGGGCTACGAACTGCGCAACAGCCTGGACTTCGACACCAACGGCAACGGACAGGCCGACAGCGGCGACGCCTACTGGAACGGCGGCCAAGGCTGGGCGAGCATCGGCGGGTTCACATTTGCCGACTTTGCCCCACTGAACACAACCGGCACCTACACCGCCACTTTTGACGGCAACAAGGACGACGGATACAGCATCTCCAACCTGTACATCAACCGCGCCTTTGCCGACGTTTCCGCTGCCACCACTTTTCCATACAGCGCGATCAGCCTGTTCACCAGAGTCGCCGGAAACAACGGCGTTCTGCGCGATGTGCGCATAGTGAACCCGAACATCACCGTCAGGCGCTCCGGCACGTCGGCACGCCCCCATGCTATCGGGGTCGGAGCCTTGTCGGGGTTCCTTGGCACCGGCGCCACGGTTACCGGCATCGCGGTTGAGGGCGGCGAAGTGAACTATACCCAGGGCACGGGCCAAAGCTCCGAAGGGCTGGTCGGCTGTATGACGGGACGAGCCACTTCTTTTGGCAGTGGCACCACCATCACCATCAGCGCCAGCTACGCCACTTGCGCGGTGAACTACACTTCGCCCCTGGTCGATTCCCCGCCCCTGGCGGTTTCCCCCCCTGACAGGGATAGCAATAACGGCACTGTCGGCGGCTTGCTGGGCGCCGCAGTCGGGTCTTCCTCTGGCGTGGTCAATATCAATACCAGCTACGCCACCGGAGATATTACCTGTAGCGACCTGGGCAAGAAAACCTGTGGCGGCCTGGTCGGGGAGGCCGGGGGCGGAACTATGCGTTCCAACTACGCCACCGGGAATGTGGTCAACCAGGCCTACTATGCGCCTACCGGTGCGACCGCCTGCAATTCTGCTGCATTTCAGTACGCCTCCCATACGGGCGCACTGTTCGGGAAAATTTCAGTCGGGTCAATCGTGGACAGCTACGCCACGGGCCGCGTTACCAGCCGTTTTGGGGATGTATTCTGTCCCTTCACCGCACTCGGCGGACTGGTGGGCAATGCCTCCGCCGGTGATGCGCGTGATCCTGGCGTTATCACCAACAGTTACTGGGACAGCGACACCACCGGCCTCGGTTTCATTGGCGCGGGCCGGCCCACCGGAACCACGAGCGCCGTCAGGGCTGCCAGTGGCGGCCGGAGCACCGCCGGGGCCCGAACCACCACGGCGCTGAAAACGCCCACCGGGTATGCAGCTCCCTCCTCCGGCAACCCCTATGCGAACTGGAACTGGGATGTGGACGGCGTATCGGGCAACGATAACCCGTGGCACTTCGGGACGAGCAGCGAGTATCCGGTCTTGCAGTACCGCGACATTACGGTGGGGCAGCAGCGGCTGACGGCCGAGGCGGGCGACCGCCAGGAGGCTTTTTCGGGGCAGCCGGTGACCCTGTCGGGCAGCGGCGGCCTGGTGCCGGGCTTCGGGGTACTGGACACTGGGGAAAGTCTCACCTATGCCTGGACGCAGACCGGCGACCCGCCGCCCGCGCAGCAGGTAACGCTGTCCGGGGCCAGTACGGCCCGGGCCACTTTCACGGCGCCCACGGGTCTTACGGAGGACACCACGCTGGAGTTCACGCTGACGGTGGGCCGGAGCAGCACGGCGGCGACTTACACGGTTACGGATACGGTGGCGGTGCGGGTGCAGGCGGTGCTGCCCAACCAGCTGCTGTCGCTGGGGCTGACGGATGCGGAGGGGGATGCGGTGGGATTGGCGCCGGCGTTCGTCAGTTCCACTTACACTTACGACGCCAGCGTGGCCAACCAGATTGGCAGCGTGACGCTGACGCCGGTGGCGCTGGACAATACTGCGGTGACGGTGAACGGGGCGGCGGCGGCCAGCGGGTCGGGTGTGGAGGTGCCGCTGAAGTACCGGGGCAACGAGATTGTGATTGTGGTGACGCCGCCGGGTCTGGAGGCCGACGACGGCGCTGATGGCAACGGGGATAGCAACGGGGATAGCAACGGGGACGATGCCGAGGAGGCGACGCCGTGTGATGAGGAGAATGTGGGGGGCAAGGCGTGCACCTACACGGTGACGGTGCGGCGGGCGGTGCCGCCGCGTCTGGCCTTTAGCGCCCGCAGTCTGACCATAGACGAGGGCGGCGCTGGCACCTACACGGTGGAGCTGGACACGCGCATTCTCACGGGGGCGGTGACCATTGCCATCACTACGGACAACCCTGCGGTGACGGTGTCGCCTGCGGAGGTGACGCTGAAGCCGCTGGATCTGGCGCCGCGCACGATTACCGTAACGGCGGCGGCGGATGATGACCGGGATGATGAAAATGTGGTCATCACGCACACGGCCAACGGGGCGCACTACTATGATGTCATCGCTACCGTAGGCGTGACCGTGAATGACACCACGGCGCCGCCGCCGGAGCCGGCGGTGACGGCGTCGGTGGCGACGCTGGAGCTGCGGGAAGGGGGCAGCGGGCGGTACACGGTGGCGCTGGCGGCGGCGCCGGCGGGGGCGGTGTCGGTGGCGATCGCCAGCGACAACGGGGATGTGACGGCAATGCCGGCGGCGCTGGCGTTCACGGCGGACAACTGGGACACGGGGCAGTGGGTGACGGTCAGCGCGGCGGCGGACAACGACGCGGCGCCGGATACGGCCACGCTGACGCACACGGCGTCGGGCGGGGGGTATGATGAGGCGGCGGCGGCGCGGGTGCGGGTGTCGGTTACGGATGACGACCGGGCCGGGCTGATGATTGCGCCGGATGAGGTGGCGATTACGGAGAACGGGTCGGGGGCGTTCCGGGTGACGCTGGGCACGCAGCCCACGGCGCAGGTAACCGTAGCCATTGCCAGCGACAACGGGGATGTGAGCGTGCGCCCGGCGGCGCTGGTCTTTACGGCGGGGAACTGGGACACGGGGCAGTCGGTTACGGTGAGCGCCCGGGTGGATCAGGGCGGCGGGGACGAGCTGGCCACGGTGCGGCTGACGGCGTCGGGCGGCGGTTACGACGGGCTGCGGGGGAATGTGCTGGTGTCGGTGGACGACCGGCTGGCGCCGGTGATTACCACCACGCGTCCGGGAGCGCCGGCGGGGGTCAGCGTGTACGGGCCGGCGGGCAGCGGGGCGCGGGCCACGGTGGCGGCGGCGGGCATGGATACGCCCACGATGGCCACGGGGGCCGGGTTCGGCATCGGGCCGGCGGTGGGGGTAGCGGTGACGCGGGGGCCGGCCGGCGGGCTGGAGGTTTGCCTGCCGGTGGCGGACGCCTTGCGGATGCAGGCTGATGCGGCGACGACGGATGCGGCGGCGGTTTTGACGCTGCTGCGGTCGATTGGCGGCGGGGCCTGGGCGGAGCTGGCGGGGGCGCGGGATCTGGGAGACCGGGTGTGCGCGGGCGGCGTAACGGGCGCTGCCAGCTATGCGGCGGGGTACGCGCTGAAGCCGGGGACGGTGCTGGATCTGGCGGCGTCGGCGCCGGCCGACGCGCCGGGTACGATTGAGTTGACCTGGACGCCGCCGGCGGCGGGTACTTCGCAGGTGGCGGTGGTGGTCAACGCTGCCGACGACACGGATTACTGCCTGGAGACGCTGGCGGGGCTGGGGGCTTCCCGGTACAGCTGCGCGGATCGGACGGCGGGGCAGACCTATGTGGCGCTGCTGATTGTGCTGCTGCCGGATGGGGGTTACACGCTGGCGAACATAGTGCGGTTTGAGCTGCCGGCGGGGTCGGCGCCGCCGCCGGTGGCGCCGCCGGCGCCCAGCCAATAGTTCCGTCAGCCGGTAGTTTGGCGGCCAACAGAAAGGCCGGGCAACAGAAAGGCCGGGCTGCGGTTTAGCGCCGCAGCCCGGCTTTTGCTTTGGCTGGCTTGCCGGCGGGGGCTAACCCAGGGCGGCTACCGCCGCTTGCACCTCGGCGTAATCCGGTTCCACGCCGGGGGATTCGGCGACCCAGTGGTAGCGGACGATGCCTTCGGCGTCGATGACGGTGACGGCGCGCTTGGCGGCGATGTAGCCATCCATGCCGGCCAGTCCGGGGAGGGCTACGTCGTAGGCGTTGACGACCTGGCGGTTGTAGTCGCTGAGGAAGGTGTAGGATACATTGTTGGCGGATTTCCAGGCGGCCTGGGCGAAGGGGGGGTCCACGGTGATGCCGATGATTTCGGCGTTGAGTTCGGTGAACTGGTCAATGCGGTCGCGGAGGGCGCACATTTCGGTGGTGCAGACGCCGGTGAAGGCGCCGGGGAAGAAGGCGAGGACTACGTTTTTGCCGCGGTAGTCGGCCAGGCGGCGCTGCTGGGCGGGGGTTTCGTGGAGGGTGAAGTCGGGGGCGGGCTGCCCTACGGTGATGGCCATAGTGAAGGAACCTCCAGGGGTGGGGGGAAGGGGGGTTGGGCCGGCGGCGCGTGGCGCCGGGGCCGGGGTTATGTTAGCACAGATTCCGTTGCCGTTCTGCCCGGCGCGGTCAGTCCGGCGCGGTCAGTCCAGCATAGATTGCAGGCGTGCTTTGACGGCGGGCCATTCGCTGGCGATGATGCTGTAATAGACGGAGTGGCGGTTGACGCCGTCCCAGGTGATGCGGTGGTTGCGGAGGGTGCCTTCGCGCTGGGCGCCGATGCGTTCGATGGCGCGCTGGGAGCGGTGGTTGCGGCTGTCGGTTTTGAGGCAGACGCGCAGGGCGGCCAGGTCGTCGAAGGCGTGGCGCAGCATCAGGTACTTGCATTCGGTGTTGACGGGGGTGCGCTGGTAGGCCACGCCGTACCAGGTCATGCCGATTTCCAGGGCGCGGTTGGGGCGGTCGATGTCCAGGTAGCCGGTGGAGCCGATGGCCTTGCCGTCGGGGAGGTGGATGACGGCGAACTGGATGCGGGATTCCAGTTCGTTGCGGGCGAGGCAGGAGTCCACCCAGGCCTGGGCGTCCGGGAGGTCGGCGAAGGGGGGTCGGGGTAGGTAGCGCCAGATGGCGGGGTCGGCGCCGGCGGCGTAGAGGTCGGCGGCGTGCCGGGGGGCGACGGGTTCCAGGCGGACGTGGCGGCCGGCGAGGGTGATGGGCTGGGGGTTCATAGTGGCGTCGTCCTGAATAGGGAAGGTTGGGCAATGATACGGAAAGCGGCGGCTTTTGCAACCGGATGGGCGGGTTTGTCAATTGGGGCGGCGGCGGCGTATAATCGGGGCGTCCTGTTACCCATATACGAAAGGAGTTTGGAGTGATGGAACCGATCATTCGCAACATCAGCGCTTATCCGGGCGAGGCGCCGGCGCGTCTCATTGGGGCGGGGGACAACCCGCCGCTGGTTACGCTGGCCTATTCGGTCATTGCGCCCGGCGGGGCCAGTTCGCACCACATCCACGAGTGGGAGCATGAGGTGTATATCATCGCCGGGCGGGGCACATTGGTGGCCGACGGGGTGGAGTATCCGGTGCGGGCCGGGGATGCGATGTTCATACCGCCGCGGGTGGATCATGTGACGCGGAACGACGGCGGGGAAGGGGACATCCGGCGGATTGAGATCAACCCGGTGTCGGCGGCCGGGGGGCAGGCGCGGCCCGGGGGCAGCGAGGCGGGGGCGGGGGTGCCGCCGGTGATTCGCAACTATGCCGACCTGGACGGCTCTACCGGGCATACGCTGCTGGGGGGGCGGGACGGCTGCCCCAACTATCTGATGCTGTACAACGGGGCGATGGCGCCGGGCGCGGTCAGCCACCCGGAGACGGGCGGGCATACCCACGAGTGGGACCACACGGTGTTTATCCTGGAGGGTACGGGTACGCTGACGGTGTCGGGGCGGGATTACACGGTGACGGCCGGGGACGCGGTGCTGGTGCCGCCGGGCCAGCATCACCAGTGGAAGAACGAGACGGACGCGCCGATGCTGCGGGTTACTTTCAACGACATCAAGTCGGAGGGGCACGGCTAGACGGCGGGGCGGCGCCTTGCGGTTAGTGGCGCCATTCCTTGACGGCCTGGCGGGCGGCGCGCTCGCGTTCCCGTTCGATGATGGCGCGGCGCTTGTCGTACTGGCGGCGGCCGCGGGCGACGCCCAGTTCCACTTTGGCGCGGTGGTTTTTGAGGTAGAGGCGCAGGGCGGCGAGGGTGAGTCCCTTTTCGGCGACCTGGGCGCCGAGGTCGGCGATCTGGCCGCGGTGGACCAGGAGTTTGCGGGTGCGGCGGGGTTCGTGGTTCATATAGCTGCCGGGGTCGTAGGGGGCGATGTGGGCGCCGTGGAGCCAGAGTTCGCCGTTTTGGACGCGGGCGTAGGCGTCGCGGAGGTCGACCTTGCCGGCGCGGATGGATTTGATTTCCGTGCCGGTGAGGGCCAGGCCGGCTTCGACCTTGTCCAGGATGTCGTAGTCGTGGAAGGCTTTGCGGTTCACGGCGACCTGGCGGTTGTCGCCGTTGCCGGCGCTTTGGGCTTGGGCCTTCTTTTTGCGGTTGCGGTTTTTGCTGGGCATAGTGGTTCACCGCCGTAGGGGGGCGCCTGCCGGGTAGCGGGATTGCGGCCCGGTTCCGTTCCATTATAAGGCATAAACGCGGGCCGGAAAGCCGGGGCGGGTCAGAACGGGTCAGGGCAGAACGGGTCAGGGCGCCGCGGGCAGCTGCCGGCGCAGGATGGCGACGGCTTCCCGGAGGGCGGCGTCGTCGGCAACGGGCATTGGCAGTCGTTCCAGTTCGGCGTCAATGGCGACGTCGGGAATCACGCCGTGGCCCTCAATTTGGGCGCCGTCGGGCAGATACCAGCGGCGTATGGAGAAGTAGATGGCGGAGCCGTCGGAGAGTTCGCGGGTGATGTTGACGCTGCCCTTGCCGAAGGTAGTGGCGCCGGCGATGGTGGCGCGGCCGTTGGTTTTGATGGCGCCGGCGAGGATTTCGCTGGCGCTGGCGGAGTATTCGTTGACCAGCGTGACCATCGGAATGTTTTCGGCGGGGCCACGGCGGCTGGCTTCGTAGTCGTTGCGGTTGCCCTGGGCGTCAATTTCGTACAGGATGGGGCCGCCGTCCAGAAACAGGCCGGCGACATCGACGACCGATTGCAGCAGGCCGCCGGGGTTGTTGCGCAGATCCAGGATGAGACCCCGGCCGCCGGCGTCCCGGAACTCCCGGATGGCGTCGCGGGTTTCGGCCTCGGTGGTGTTGGAGAAGCTGTAAATCCAGAGGTGTCCGATGCCGTTATCCAGCATACGGAAGGCCACGCTTTCAATGGGGATGCGCCCGCGGGTTACGGTGATGGGCACGCTTTCGGTGTCGCCGTCGTGCCGGATGAGCAGGGTGACGTCGGAGCCGCCGGGGCCGCGGATGCGGTTGACGGCGTCAATGAGGGAGAGGTCGGCCACGCTTTCGCCGTCCACGGCGAGGATGATGTCGCCGGGGAGGATGCCGGCGGCTTCGGCGGGGGCGCCGGGGATGGGGGCGATGACGGTGAGGCCGGCGTCGGTTATGGCCACCTGGGCGCCGATGCCCTCAAAGTAGCCGCGATATTCCTCCTGGTCGCGGTTGTGCTGGTCGGCGCTCAAGTAGGAAGCGTGGGGGTCGTCCAGGGCGGCAAGGATGCCGCGGACGGCGCCGTCGGCCAGCTGCTCGGGCGTCAGGTCGGCGCGGTCGATGTGCTGGGCCAGGAGGATGCGGTAGGCTTCGGCGACCTTGCGCAGTTCCGGGGGCAGGCTTTCGCCGCCGGCGGGTATGGGCTCGCCGATGCCGGCGCTGACGCCGGTGCAGGCCAGAGCGGCGCCGGCCACTACGGCCAGCAGGACGAGCAGGACGGCGAGGGGACGGAGGCTGCGCCGGGCCAGGCGGAGGCCCCGCCGGTGGAATGGCGGGTTGCGGTAAATCATCGGCAGGCATTGTAGCACACCGACGCTGATATGCGGGGGCGGGTTCCGGTCAACGAATTTCGGTCCAGGATGCGTCGTCAAATCGGCGCCGTTCCGGGGCAATTCGTTATGTTCGCCGACAAATTGATGCCATCAGCGGGCGATGATAAGCATTTTGCACCGGGGCACATAATGGCGGCCGTTATAGACGAATTGGAGATCGTCGGCGTCGTCAACCGTGGCATCATTGAGGAAGTCGTCAATGCGCTGGTAGAGCAGGGCAACGTCGCGTTTCAACCGCCAGCTTTGCGCTACGTCGGCGCGGTCGATTAAGACAACATAAAAGCGATTGTCGGCTCCGAAGCGCTGGGCGCCCTGATTTTCGTACAGCCAGCGCGCCAGCCCCGCCGGATCCGCAATGGCGTCCTCGGCGTTTGCCTGGTAGGTTCTGGGCAAGTAGGTGATTTTCAAGTCGAAAGGATGGTCGCGGAAAAACAGGTCAACGCCGGCCACATTCTTTATCGTAGGCACTACATTGGGATGCTGGCCGATGTGGTCCTCAATCAGCACCGTTGCCCAGTGGTTGTACCAACTGGCGACGGCGTAATTGGTGATCTCGCCGTGCAGCGTGGCCCGTATCCCGGCAATCAGGTCGTTATATCGGGGATAGCGGCGTACATATTCCCGCTGGATTTTGCCGTCGAGCTGGCCCTGCTCCACGCCCCATGCGATTCCTGGAACCCGGTTCAGTTCGGCAATCAAGTCCGCATCGGAAATTACATTTTCCTGGCGTGTCCGCACCCGTTCCCGGTATTTCCGCCGGATGAACGCGTCAATGGCGGCAGTATCCTGGTTGACCAGGCGCGACGCGATGTCGCCCTGCCGGCCCCGGTGGTTAACGCCCAGTTCCCTGGCGAGTTCCCGCAGAGCGGCTACCGGCACGGTGGCGAGTTTGCGATTGGCGAGGTCGCGCCGGGCTACCATGACGCTTTGCGCCTTCCGGCCAGTTTTTGGAACAGGGCGATGTATTCGTGCTTGAAGATGTAGAAGCCGTTGGCCAGGGCGCGGTAGCGCCAGAGGTGTTCCTGGTTGCGCTTGGCGCGGTTGTTGACCATATTTTTGACGATGATGCTTTTGAGGCGCAGGTTGCCGGCGGCCAGCAGTTGGGTGGTGAGCAGGCTTTGCAGGGGCACCCATTCGCCGTTCTGGTAGATGTCGCCGATGACCACGGCCAGGTGGCGGCCGGGTTCCAGGAAGCCGGCGATGTTGTGATAGACCTGTAGGAAGCGTTCCTGGAAGTGGTCTACGTCGTAGCAGTTGCTCAAATCGTCCGGGTGGTCGCTGAATTTGATGATGTTGTGGTAGGGGGGATGCATGATGAGGAGCTGGACGCCGCCGGCGCCGGCGGCGTCCAGGCGGTGGGTGATTTGGGCGGCGGTGGCGGCGGCGGCGCTGTCGCCGGTGATGATGCCGGCGTCGGCGGGCGGGGGCGGCGGGCTGCCGAACCGGGGCAGGCCGTTGCGCTGGTCATCCCACAGACCATCCCGCAGACTATCCCGGCGGATGAGGTGGCGGGCGCGTTCCGCCACCTCGGGGGAGAGTTCCACGCCGATGTACTGGCGGCCCAGGCGGGTGGCTTCGATGGCGGTGGTGCCGCTGCCGACGAAGGGGTCCAGGACGATGTCGCCGGCTTTGGTGAAGCGGCGCAGGAGCTGGTTGGGGATTTGGGGGATGAAGTTGCCGTGGTATTCGGCGTGGTGGGCGCCACTGGAGTCGCGGGCGTCCAGGATCCAGAGGCTGTCGGTGAGGATGTCGTCGTATTGTTTCCAGTTGGAGAGGTCGAGGTCGTTCACCCGGCTGGCGGGGCGTTTCGGTGAGGGCATAGTGGAGTCCAGGCGGGCGGCCCCGGCGGCGGTTGGAGGGGGCGGCGGGCGGCGCGATGCTGGCGTCCATGTAGCCATGCGGTTTTCGCTTTTGTCAACATGATGGTTTCAGCCGGACGGGGCGGGGATTGACGATTGGCAGGGATTGACGAAAGGGGGTAGAATAGCCGGGCGCCGGCGCGGGCGTCGGCCAGACCAACGGGGCCGGCGGCAGCCGGGCGGTTATGACGATGACGAACAGAACGGAACAGCCGGAACAAAACGGCAACGGCAATGGCGGCGGCGCGGCGGCGCGGCCGGAAAGCGACTACTCGCGGCCCACCAAGCGGGATCCGCGGGGGATGCGGACGGGCTACACCACCGGAACCACGGCGGCGGCGGCGGCCAAGGCCGCGGTGATGCTGATGCTGTCGGGGCAGGCGCCGGACGAGGTGTCGGTGCCGCTGCCGGGGGGACGGGGGGCGGCTACGCTCAAGGTGCATCGCAGCTGGCCGGTATCGCCGGCGGAAGGGGTGCGCTGCTCCGTAATCAAGGACGGCGGGGATGACCCGGATGTTACGCACGGCGCCGAGATTGTGGTGGGCGTGTGGCGGCTGCCGGATGGCTACCAGGGGCTGGAGATCGCGGGCGGGCCGGGGGTAGGCACGGTGACGCGTCCGGGGACGGGCATTGCGGTGGGCGAGCCGGCGGTGACACGGGTGCCGCGGCGGATGATGGCGGAGGCGGTGGGCGAGGGGCTGGCGGCGTGCGGGTGGCCGACGGATACGGGCGTGCGGGCCCGGATTTCCGTGCCCGGCGGGGTGGAAATCGCCGAGCAGACCACCAACGCGCGGCTGGGGGTGCTGGGGGGCATCAGCATCCTGGGCAGCACGGGGATTGTGCAGCCTTTCAGCACGGCGGCGTGGCGGGCCAGCGTGCATCTGGCGATTGATGTGGCGGCGACCAACGGGCTGGAGCATCTGGCGCTGTCCACAGGCACGCGCAGCGAGGAATATACCCGCCGGCGGCTGGATTTGCCCGATATGGCGTATGTGGAAGCGGGGATATTCTCCGGGCCGG
Source organism: Dehalococcoidia bacterium (assembly GCA_965203195.1). GTDB lineage: Bacteria > Chloroflexota > Dehalococcoidia > Lucifugimonadales > UBA3495 > Bin87. The sequence goes on from OZ241860.1 coordinate 1,225,894, forward strand.
CGATGAAGCGCTGCGTGAGCAAGGGCATCAAGCGGGTTTCCCATGTGGGGATGGTGGGCAAGTTCTCCAAAATGGCCATGGGGCATTTCGTCACCCATGTGGCGGGCAACCGGGTTGACACGGGGTTTCTGGCGGAGCTGGCCGGGCGCTGCGGGGCTTCGGCGGAGTTGCAGGCCGAGATGCGGGCCGCCAGCAGCGGGCGGCATTTCCAGGAGCTGGCTCAGGAACACGGCGTTATGGCGGTGTTTCCGAGTATGTGCGAGATGGTTTGCGCAGCGGCCCGCAAGTATCTGGCGGATGACGGCGATGCCATCATCGTTGACGCGCTGTGCTTTGACTTTGAGGGCAACCTGCTGGGGGCGGCTACCACGTCGCCCGAGGGCATTCCTTTCCGGGACGGGGACGGAGCCGGGAACGGGGCCGGCGGCGGCGAGAATGCCGGAGATTAGCCCGGCGGAGGGCGCAATGACTCCTGGGGTCGGTTCCTGTTCCGGGACGGAGCGCGCCCTGGGGCTGCCCGATGACGCCTTTGAGCAGCGGCGTCCGGCGCGGGGGCAGATTACCAAGCAGGAGGCGCGGGCGGTGAGTTTGTACGCCCTGGGGCTGCGGGCCGACAGCGTGGTGTGGGACATTGGCGCCGGGACGGGGTCGGTGTCGGTGGAGGCGGCGCGCATTGCCGGGCAAGGGGCGGTGTATGCGGTGGACAGCGACGCCGACAGCGCCGGGCTGCTGCGCCGGAATGTGGAGCGCTACGGAGCAGGGCGGGTTTCGGTTATAATCGGGCGGGCGCCGGCGGTTCTGGAGGGTTTGCCGGATCCGGACGCCGTGTTCATTGGCGGCGGCGGGGCGGCGCTGCCGGCCATCCTGGCGGCGGTGGGGGAACGGCTGCGGCCCGGGGGCCGTGTGGTGGGCAACTTTGCGGCGATGGAACGGGCCAATGCCGCCTACCGGGCGCTGCGTGATGCGGGGATGTCGCCGGGGCTGACGATGGTAGCGGCGGCGCGGGGGCGGGAGCTGCCCGACGGGAAGCTGCGGCTGGAGGCGATGAATCCGGTGTTTGTCGTATGGGGGCAAAAAGGGGAAGGAAAAGGAAATGAATGAAGCAATAGCGGTAGCGCCGGGCCGGCTGTATGGCGTGGGCGTGGGGCCGGGCGATCCGGAACTGCTGACGGTGAAAGCGCAGCGGGTGTTGCAGTCGGCGCCGGTGATCTGGGCGCCGCAGGCCGGCGTCAGCGCGGAAAGCTACGCCTATACCATTGTCAAGGGCATCATAGACGAGGGCCGGCAGGAAGTGGTGCGGTCGCTGTTTCCCACCAACGATGAGGAAGCGGCGGGCGAGGTGTGGCGGCAGGCGGCGCGGGAGGTGGCGGCGCACCTGGAAGGGGGACGGGATGTGGCTTTTATCACCGAGGGCGATCCGATGCTGTACAGCACTTTCGCCTATGTGCTGGAAGCCGTGCAGGAGGAGTATCCGCACCTGCGGGTTGAGGTGGTTCCGGGGGTGTCGTCGGTGATGGCGGCGGCGGCATCGGCGGCGGCGCCGCTGGCGACGCACGGGCAACGGCTGGCGATACTGCCGGCGGTGTACGGCATAGATGACCTGCGGGAAGCCATCGCGCTGTATGACACCATTGTGCTGATGAAGGTGAACCGGACGCTGCTGGACGCGCTGGCGAACCTGGAACGGCTGGGGCTGGCGGGGCGCACCATCTATGTGCGGCGGGCGACTACCGAGCGGGAACGGGTGGTGCGGAACATACAGGAGCTGACGGCGGAGGATCTGGATTACTTTTCGCTGCTGATTATCCGGCGGTAGGCGCCGGAGACGGGGGGCGCCGGCGGGATTGGCGTCCGGCGGTCACAGGTCGCAGCAGTCCAGCACGGAGTTGAAAAATTCCAGGTCGTCGATGCCGTCGAGGGTTTCCTGGTGGACATCCGTCAGGTGCTTGAGGATGCGGGGGGTGTTCATTGGCACCAGCAGGGCGGTGGCGTTGACGCTGACGATGCCAATCATCCGGTAGGCCAGGAAGCGGCCGTCGGCCTGGGAACGGGGTTCGCAGCGCAGGCAGCGGACGGTGATTTCCTCGTCGCGGGGGTCGTGGATCAGGCGCAGCAGGGGGGCGCCGTCGCGGACGGCGTCGTACACCTGCCCGTTGCCGAAGCGATCCGGGCCGACGTATTCGGAGGCCAGAGGGTTGCGCCAACCCGCCGGGGGGTGTACGGCGCGATTGCTGTCTTTGGGCATAGGGGCCACCTTATCCTTATTCCGGCAGTGCGCTTGCGGCGCAGCCGGTAGGCTATGGAGGGCATAGATAGCTGATTTTAGCGCCTGTGGCACGGAAATGGCGCCGGCCCGGGGCGGCTGGCGGCGCGACGGGAAAGGCAACCGCATTGGGGCAATGGCATTTTGGCGCCGGGGATGCGGCTAGGATCCGCAACCGGGCGGCGAATCAGGTGGCGGCCAGGCTGATATTCGGGGCGCCGCAGAAAGGGCGTGTCGTGAAATCGCCCGCCAGTCCGGGAGGGGCCGGCAATCCGGGGCAAGGGCCCATGGCCTGCGAGGCAGGCGGGCGGTTAGGATGCCCGGATGCCGGCTTGCACCGGACTGACGGGGGTTATGTTATGCCGCCGTTGGCGACGGCAAAATGCGCTTGGCGACGGGCCTTAATTCACTGGCGCTCCTTGATTGGCGTGGATGTTGCGGTTACCAGGGCGGTTCCGGCGGGCGGGGGGCGGGCAGTTGGGGGTAGGGAGGTTGTCATTGGAAGTCGGCTCCTTTCCGATGGGTTGGCGATTGATGGCTGGTAAGTGGCAGTGGCAAATTGATGGCATCGGGGAAGGCTCGGGCGGGCCTTGGGGTTCCAGGTTGTCGGCGCTACGGCCTGAGAGCGTAACGCGTGAGTTTCGTCCTAGTTTTCCGTGTCCCGGGGCGGCAGCTTTTTAGGGCCGACAGCCCGGCACGGGGCGGTGGTGACACCCGCTGGCTGGCACAGAACTACACGGGCCGCACGATACATACAGCGACGAAGCAGGACCAGCTGAAATTGGGTTCCGACAAGGGTTAGGCCGTTTCCTGGAGGCCCGTTTGGTTAGCCCGAAGGTTGTTCCCCGATGGTGGTACGACGTCGATTTCGGATTGGATTGGGCATTGCGGTGTCCGTTTTGGCGCCGGGCGCGCGTCCGCGCCGGGGCTGTGGCGGATGGCGGTCGAGGCAGCTGTCCCCTGTTCGCCGGGCGGGTTGCCGCATCCGTGTTTGAGGTTAGCAGCACGGGTGTTCAGGGCGCAAGGGCGCGGATGTCATAAATGGCGGCGATTTTTTTAATACCGGCGGGCGGATTGGGCATCGTGCCGGCGGCGGCCCGGATCTGCGCGTCCGGGCGGCAATGGCAGCGATGCGGATGCCGGCTGGCGCCGGGGTGGCGGGCGGTTTGACGACAGGGCCGGGAACGCCGGGCCGGAAACGCCAGCGCCGGCAGAGGGCAGGGTTTCTTTTCGGGTGGTTTGGCCGGCGGCCGGCCGTCTTGCCGGCGCCGGCCGGCGTACCTAATGAATGACTTGCCCGGATTCCGGTTTGCGCCGGAATGACGGGAGCCGGGACCGGGGGCGGGATGACGAAAATCAAACCTCCCGGTTGGAAACGCTACCGCGTGCAAAATCCGACTTGCCCCCCGCATTCAGGGGCGCGGTGTGGTATTGTACTGCCAATGGCTGGAGCCCGTTTCATCCGGCGTGGTGGCTGGCAGGATCGCCAGGAAGAAACCAGGGAGGGGGAAATGCTTTTCACAACCACCGCACACCGCTTCCCCTTCGTAGCCGCCGCCATACTGGCGCTCGTCGCCGGCATTGCCGCCGCTTGCGCCCCCGCGACTGCGCCGACACTCCCCCCGGCGTCAAATTCCGCTCCGGCGGCGGCGGCCCTACCCCCAGCCCCAGCCCAATCGAATCTCCCTTCGGCAACGTCGGCCCTGCCCTTGCCCCCGGCGAAGCCCGGGTTGAGTGTTGAGCCGGGAACTACCAGAATCACTGCCGACTGGGCTGCGGTGGCCGGGGCGACCTCATATGAGGTTCGCTGGCGTCCCAAGCGCGGGAATTTTCCGGCGGGAAACTTGGCCACGGTCACCGACTCGGACGCAACTTTCGACGTCCTGGAACAAGGGCTGTGGGTGGTAAGGGTCCAAGCCTGTAATGACGGCGGCTGTAGCGGCCCCGCCACGGCCACCGTTCCGGTCATCATCAATATCCGCGGCCATCATGCTGTCAGGATGTGGTTCAGTTACGACCCGGAAGAGGAAGGCAAGCCACTGGTAATCAATACCATTCACCTGGATTGGGACCCTTTGCCCGGTCATTACATCGTGAAATACCGTCTCACCAACAACGACCCCAACCAATGGATTACATCGGAACCGCTTACCGAACCGGGCTACACTCTCACTGAAGATTCCGTTGCGGAATTCAAAAAGGGCGGACTGCCGATCATCAGCGTCTTTTTCAATTGCGACGAGAACCGCCGCGGCTGCGCTCTCCTCGGGCGCGTCCCTAATACCACAGTAGAGGAAATCCGGGAGATTGCTCCGGCAGACCCCTACGCGGGCAGGAGCGAGGGGGCTGGGGGAGTAGCCGGCGCGCGCAGCTCTTATTTGCCTGCGGGGCAGGAAAGAGACCCGGTTACGCATATGTTGCGGCCGGCCTCCGACTTCACCATCACCACCGAAACGCGCGACGGCACTTCGTACCGCTGCGTTTCCCGTTCCGCCGAAAACGCCTGGGAGGAAGGTTTGTTCGGCGCCGCGGATGACGCCGTCCAAAGTTGCACTGCTACCACAAGGCTTAACCACTACAGTTATGACCCGGACGCAGTGTTTCCCGGCGGAGAGACTTGCGGGGAACGACCTACCGAGACCGAGTTGGAACGCAGGATCTTTGGCGATGTAATGAAGGTCTGCAACGAGCATCCTGACGATCCTTCCAGTCGCGGAATCACCCCGACCGGCGGGATTTCCGGGCAGTCTCACTCCGTTCATCACCGGGTAGATTACTAACTATGGGTTGCTGACTTGGCCCAAATGGCTACGCGCGGCCTAACCCGGGCCGCTTCACGGCCGGTGTCGATGACGTGAATCGCGACCCTGGTCGCTATCAGATTTGGAGCTGCCAAACTTGGATCGGGGCCGCTTGACGCTACTATTGGCCCCACAAGGTTACACGCACCAGGACGCGTGCCGACCTCACCGGCGCTGATGGCGTTCCGGCATGGGTGACTATCTCGTATAGAGCTTTGGGAGATTCCCGTATCAACCTTAAACGTTGCGGATGGGAATCCGGTTACTCACCGGATAACCCCTACGAAATCATCTGGCAGTACCAACCTTCAGGCACCACCGGATCTGCCGACAGGCTGGATTGGGGATACACCAGCAGTATCATTGCCCAGTACGGAAGCCCGGAAGTATACTTCAGGAACCACTACTTTCCAGCCTGCACCTACATATTTTCCACAAATCGGGCGGGGATTATCATCGATTGGGAAGGGCAAGGCGGTCCTTGGTGAATGTCTCGCTGGACCGCAAAGCGGCCGGGACGTTGCCCACAGGTTGGGCGGCGCCCACGGCATCCCAACAGATTCCCCGCCGACCGTCCACCGAAAGCGTGGCTTGGTTAACCACTTTCTGTTTTACGGCGTGATCAGCTGGATCCGTCATTCCGGCCCCAACACACTCATTCCGGCGGAAGCCGGAATGAGGGCAGAAGGTCAAACCACCCAATCGGCAACGCTACCCCGGCAGAGCGGGGATTTGACAGGGCGGCGCCGGAGTCGGTAGCATTGCCGGGCAGCGGCCGGCGAGCCGCGGCGATGCGCCGGCGGGGCCGGCGGTTCCACAAGCCTGACCCGGCCCTATGATGCCGGAGGCGGACGAGGAGGCTACCCGTTATGTTCGTGCGGCGCGATCTTACCGACACCGTTCCCACGCGCGAAGGCAATATGCACTTCGTCAAGCAGGGCGCCGGCTATCCGCTGGTGATGCTGCACCCGCTGGGGACTTCCACCTGGGCGTGGAGCAGCGTCATTGACGCCTTCAGCCGGCATTATACCTGCTACGCCTTTGATATGCTGGGGCATGGGGAGTCGGACAAGCCGGCCCGGCATTTCAACATTCCCGATTATGCCCAGGCGCTGGACGATGCCTGCCAGGTTTTGAACATTCACCGGGGGCACTATGTGGGCAACTCGGTGGGGGCGGTGCTGGCCACGGAGATGGCGGCGTCTTTTCCCGACCGGCTGGACAAGCTGGCGCTGGTGGGGGCGCCGGTGTGGGACGCCCGCACGGCGCCGGAACGGATCGCAGAGGCGGCCGGGGGCTACGACGCCGACGGGCTGCCCGTGCCCCGGACGATGGAGCAGGCCCGGGCGGCCACGACCTTCGCCGAACCCCGGGCGGAGTGGGTGGAAGCCACCAACGCCACCCGCGCCCAAGCCGGCGCGTGGGTGAAAAAGCTGCACGAGTCGCTGGCGTGGTACGATATTATGGCACGGCTGCCGTTGGTAAAGGCGCGGGAGACGCTGGTGCTGTACGGGGAACTGGACCGGCTGCGGGAGGGCGAGGAGCTGCTGCATAACAACATCGCGCGCGCCCGCAAGCATATTATGCCCGGCGTGGGGCATATTCCGCAGATTGAGGATCCGGAGGGGTTTGTGGATGCGGTGCTGGCGTTTCTGAAGCCGGCGTCCTGACGGCGCGCCGCAATGCGGAAATGCGGAAAGCCGGGCCGCCCGCAGTTGGGCGCCGTCCGGCGGCAAGGGGTATAGTGACGACCGGCGTGTCCCCGTCATTGCCATCTGCCAGGCAACAGGCGGCAGGGGGCAGGGGGCGCGCCGGCGCAAATTGATTTCAAGGGACGCTAACGGGCGATGTCCACGATCTTCGTCAGACAACGGAACCGCAGCCAGCCGCTGCTGCGCACGGCCGAGCAGCGGCTGGAGAAGGCGCTGCCGTATCTGGTGGTGCTGGGCGTAGGCACTTCCGGGGGGCGGCGGGCGCTGATGATGGTGCAGCGGCTGTCGGAGCTGTCGGAGGCGGGCCGGATTCAGAGCGCCATTTTCTACGACTGCAATGAGGTTACGGTCACGCACATCAGGCGTTTTCTGGGCAAGTTTCTGGGGCGGTCGCGCAGCGGACGGGGTATGCAGGCGCTGTTTCCCGACTACATTCCCGTGGCCAACGGCTTTATGCGCGACCCCCGGCGGTATGAGGAGTACCAGGGGCCGATTGAGCGGGATATGGACAATATCGTGGCCCAGGTGATGGCGCAGTCGGAGCGCTGCGGGCGGGCCCCGGAGGTGGTGATTGAGTTTATGGGGTTTGACGGCCACGCCATCCTGGGCGGTCATCTGCACCAGAGGCTGGTCACGGCTTTCCCCTCGGCGGTGATTTTGCCGGTAATGATGCTGCCGCGGGATCATGTGTCGCGGGAGTGGACGCGGCGTTATGTTTGGGAGCAGTACGAGAGCCTGCTGGAGAATACGCAGTGCCTGGTGACTTCCCAGCCGTCCAGCGGCAATTCGGTTGATGATGACGCCCGTTTGGCTACCGGGCTGGTGGGTCTGGAGATTGCGGATTTTGAGGATTACGAAACGACGGGCAGCCCGCTGGCGGCCACCTGGCGGCGGCTGACGCCCTATGCCGGGGGCTGGCTGGGGATGGCGACGGTGAAGCGCAAGATGCCGTTGCTGCGGAAGTTCAAGCTGATGCGGTTTCCGCCGTGGTGGCTGAATTACGCGGCGCTGGGGCCGGCGGAGGAGCTGTCGGCATCGCTGGACAACGCCATCTGGTCCACGCTGGATCCGGCGGCGCAGATGGTAGAGGGGGCGGATTACCGCAACAATGTGCCGCAGGAGATGGTGGTGTCGCTGCCGGTGCACCCGGAGTCGCTGGAGTCCATTGCGATGTCGGCGGCGGAGGCGCTGGAGCGCAGCAACATTTTCACGCAGTTTCCCAATATGGACATTGCGTTCACGGCGGCCCGATTCACCGAGGGGCTGAAGAAGGAGCCGTACATACACGCGACGCGGGTTTATCCCATCCAGGGCGGGCTGGGGGCGGTGGCGGACATCCTGCATCCGGGGCATTCGCGGGAGGAGCGCACGATGCTGGAGGCTTACGAGACGGGTTTCGGCTCCTATTACCATTTGGAGGCGCCCGGCGCCGAGCGCGCGCCGGCGCTGCCCGACGGGGCGGGGCGGGATCCGGACGGCTATGAGCAGAATGTGCGTTACATTTAGCGCCGTTTTCAGTATATTTGCCAAATAGCCGCCAGGCGGCGTGATTTGACTAATGCGCCGCGCTCTGGTATGGTAGCAGGTGGGTGCGCCGCGACGCAGGCGCGTTGCGGGGTTAGCATTTACATAAAAGCCGGCGCCGGTATGCTTTCCTCTGTTGGGTTCACCCTTATTTTTGAAATCGTTTTTCAAGCGAAACGCCGCAGGCAACTGAGGCCCACCCAATCCAGTAAGGGGGTTGCAGACAGATATGCCGCCGAAATTGCAAAACCGAACATTTCACATCCGGCAGAACAACCCGCACCGGCTGGGCACGCAGGCGGACCGTTCCCGCGACGGCACGCCGCCGCCCATTGTGTCGGTGGCGGTGGGCACGGCCGGGTACAAGCGCAGCTGGAAGTGGGCGATGCGGATGGGCGAGGCCGGGATGCTGGACCGGGTGCAGAGCCTGCTGATGTACGACTGCAACCAGAAGAGCATCGATGACATTGACGCGGAGACCCGGGTGATGCGCCGGGAGCGGGGCAACCGGCTGCCGGTTATCCTGCCGGGGTACTTGCCCAAGGTGGACGGGTTTCTGCGGGATCCCAACGCGTTCAAGGACTACTACGGCCTGATCCACCGGGATATGGAGCGGATGGTGGACACGCTGTCCCGGCGGGCGGAGGAGGTGGGTTCGCCGCCGCAGATCATCATGGAGTGGTTCGGCTTCGGCGGCCACGCCAAGCTGGGGGGCGTGCTGCACCAGATGCTGCTGGAGAAGTTCCCGGAAGCGATTTTCCTGCCCATCATTCTGCTCCCCCGGGAGCACGTGCTGGAGGAAAATATGCGGCGGGAAACCTGGGCGGCGTACGAGGAGACGATGCTGCTGCCCAGCCCCTATTCGGACGAGGGGGACGAGTTCCGGGGTTTCCCGGCGGTGGTCACCGACAACCGGATTGCCCGCGATGTGCGGCTGCTGGATGACAAGCTGGCCATCGGGCTGGCGTCGCTGGAAGCGTCCATGGGCTACAAGGTGGACAGCGGTTCGCTTTCGGAGACCGTCAACAGCTTCCGGGATTATTCCAACGGGTGGTTCGGAATGCGGGTATTGAGCCGCCGGGTTGATGTGACTTCAACGCGGGCGTCGAGCCGCGGCTGGATGGGGCCGTTCCGGCCAAAGGAGATGGTGGTCGTCAATGACGACGCCAAGCAGCTGACCTGGGAGACCAAGAAGGCGATGTGGGACATTGTGGACCCGCGCCGGACTGACCTGGATCTGGCGCATCACCGGTTTGTGGAAACCGACGCGGTGATGCGGATGGTGGTCAGTATGCCGGTTGACGCGTCGGGTTTGCAGGAGATCGAGCGGGATGTAGCCGACCAGCTGGACCGGGAGGATTACTCCCTGGCCTACCCCAATCTGGTGTGGTCATTCGCTCCGGCCAACTTCGTCCAGTCCAGCGCCGATCGTCATATGTACATAACCCTGTTTTTCCCGTTGCAGGACGGCGACATCAGGAGCATCACCGACATTATGCGGCCCAGCCAGGACGATGTGCCGGCGCACGTCAGCGATGGTCTGGCCCAGACCGGGTTTGGCACCGGCCACTACCTGGTGGAGGACAAGCAGGAAAAGATCCGCACGGGGCATTCCCAGTACACTTTTACCTCCAAGGGCAAGGAGGTTATGCTGGAGCGCATCGCCCGCAAGCAAGCGGCCCAGCAGGCGCAGGAGATGCCCGGCGGCCCCAACGGGTACAACAACGGCTACCACAACGGGTACAGCAACGGCCACGAACCCTATTCCCGCTGACAGCCCCTTGCCGGGGCCGGTGGCGGCGCCGGCGGTGGGCAACGCTCCCGGAGGAGGCGGTTGCGTGAACCGCCTCCCGTCTTTTTGAGGAATGGCTCACCCCGCCGCCGCTTGCCGGGCTTTGGCGCGGAAATGGGGGATGATGTACTTGCCGAACAGGCGCAGGGATTCCATCACCTCCTGGTGGCTGACCGGGCCCACCTGGAACAGGGGCATAATTTCGTCCACGCCCATCCGCGCGTAGTTCTCAATATAGCGGATGCAGTCGTCCGGGTTGCCGATGCAGAAACGGCCGCCGTCCTCAATGAGGGCGCGGGATGAGACGGCGTCGGCGCGGGCGGCGTCGGCATTCACGGCGCGCTGGTAGTGCCACTGGTAGTCGTCAGGCACGCGGGCCGGGTCGTAGCCCTGCCAGACGTAGGAATCGCGGATGCGCTGCTGCTCGCGATACCAGTCGATGATGGTTTCGGCGCGGGCGAAGGCCTGGCGGCGGTTTTCCATACACAGGCCCACGGTGTTGCCGGCCACGCGGGGATAGACCACTTTGGTGACGGGTTCCGGGTTTTTGATGGCGTCCCGGTAAATTTGGATGAGGCCCTCGGCGCGTTCCAGGCCGACGCTGGTTTGCGCCAGGCAGCCCAGCCCCTGCCGTCCGACCTTTTCGGCGGTGGCTTCCTGGCTAACCGCCTGCCAGATGGGGGGATGGGGTTTCTGCACCGGCTTGGGGATGACCTCCCGGGGCGGGATGTCGTAGTGCTTTCCCTGGAAGGAGAATGATTCCTCCGTCCAGGCGCCGGGCATAATTTGGAGGTATTCCTCGACCATTTCCGACACATCGGGCAGGTCGGCGCCGTAGGGCAGCATCTGGTAGGGGTAGCCGGAGCGGCCGATGCCCACATTGACGCGTCCGCCGGAGAGGATGTCCAGGGTGGCCATCCGCGAGGCGACATTGAGAGGGTGGTGCAGGGGCGCCAGGGTGACGGCGATGCCCAGTCGCATATTGACGGTGCGCTGGCTGAGGGCGGCCAGGGTGATGTCGGGCGCGCTGGAGTGCGACCACTCCGACCGGAAGTGATGTTCCACGAACCACACCGAGGTCATACCCATTTCCTCGGCGAAGGTTACCTGTTCCATCATCTCCCGGTATTTGCGGCTTTCGCTCTGTTCGTCCCAGGGTTTGGGGACTTGGATCTGGTAGAAAAGGCCGAGTTCCATAGGGCTGCTCTCCTGAAGGGGCCGGGCACGCGGCGGCGCGGTCAGCCGGCGGGTTGGCGTGTCGGCAAGTTGGCGGGCATTGTAACAGGTTGCCGCCGGGATGCCGGCCGAGGCGGGCCGGATGCCAAAGAACCGGCGCATAGCAGCCCCGGCCGGCGGGATGGTGTATCATCCCGGAGCGCCATCCGGCGCAACCTTGATGAAAGGCGGGTTGCACCAGCTATGATCGATGAAACGATGTCGGCAGCAATCAGGACCATCCGGGACTACACGGCGGCGCGGGCCTGGGCAGCGGAGATTCTGGCGGTGTTTGTGCTGTGCACCGCCGGGCGGTTCGGGCTGGGGGTTTGGATGTTTGACGCGGCGCTGGCCGGCGCCGGCGTCGTGCCGGGCGGGGTGCCGGCCACCGCGGCCGGAGCTGCGGGCGCTGGCGATGCCGGGGCGGGGCCGTGGTGGGTGGCGTGGCTATACGCCTACGACAACCTGCGGGCGTATGCCGAGAGCGCTATAATCGTGGGCGTGGGTTTCGCCTTTGTCTTTGAAGGAGGGATTATGTTTCTGGCGCTCAAGCGCATCAGGCTTTCCAAAGAGGAGGGGCGGGCGGAAACGCGGGCGGAGTTGCAGCCGCAGCTGGATGCCGCCGTTGCGACCGCGACCCAAGCTCAAGCGGCCGCTGCTCGGGCTGAAGCCGCCGCGATCCAGTCTCAAGCCACTGCCGCTCAGTCTGAAGCCCCCGCCGCCCAGGCTACCGCGCAAATGGAGACTATGAATGCGGAAAACCAGCTGCTGCGGGAACGGCAGGCTCTGCGGGATGAGGAAATCCGGTTTCTGCGGGAGCGGCTGGCCCAGCGCGAAAACGGGGCCGGCAATGGCGACCACGACTAACCTCCTGCCTGGCAATGGCAACGGCGGCAGCGATGGCGATGGCGTTGCCAGCGCTGCCCGGCCCCCCGCCCGACCGCCAACACCCCCCAGTTCGGTAGCGCGCCGGCGCCGGCCGAGTCCGGGATGGTGTATCATCCCGGAGTGCCATCCGGCGCAATTTTGATGAAAGGCGAGTTGTAAAGAGCTATGATTGATGAAACGCTGTCAGCAGCATTCAGGGCCATCCGGGACTACACGGCGGCGCGGGCCTGGGCAGCGGAGATTCTGGCGGTGTTTGTGCTGTTCACCGCCGGGTGGTTCGGGGTGGCGGTGTGGATGTTTGACGCGGCGTTGGCCGGCGCTGGCGTCGTGCCGGGCGGGGTTCCGGCCGCGGCGGCCGGCGCTGCGGGTGATGGCGGGGCGGGGCCGTGGTGGGTGGCGTGGCTGTACGCCTACGACAACCTGCGGGCGTATGCCGAGAGCGCTATAATCGTGGGCGTGGGTTTCGCCTTTGTATTTGAAGGAGGGATTATGTTTCTGGCGCTCAAGCGCATCAGGCTTTCCAAACAGGAGGGGCGGGAGGAAACGCGGGCGGAGTTGCAGCCGCAGCTGGACGCCGCCGTTGCTACCGCGACCCAGGCTCAAGCCACCGCCGCCCAGGCTACCGCCGAAATGCAGGTCCTGCGCGAGGAAAACCGGCTGTTGCGGGAACGGCAAACCCAGCGGGATGAGGAAATCCGGCAATTGCTGGAACGGCAAGCCGCGCGGGATGAGGAAACCCGACAGCTGCTGGGAAAGCTGGCCCAACGCGCAAACGGCGATAGCAGCGCCGTCTAGCCTCCAGCCCGGCCCGCTTGCCCCTGGCCTGCGCCGCACACTGCCTGGAAAAACCACACCCGTCACCCACCCAATCCCATTGGGGAGGCATTATTGCTATGTCCTTTTCAGCGCCAGTTCGCCGCGCCGGCCCCCGGAACGCCGGCGGTTTTCATTACGCCTGGATCATCATCGCCATCCTTTCGGTGGTGCAGATTTTCGGGCAGTCCATTTCAATGTCCGCCGGCATTATGGTGCCGGAGCTGCGGGCGCCGCTGGCGGAAGGCGGCCGGTTCGGCTGGTCGCCCGCCATCATCGGAATGGCCCTGGCGGGCTACTACCTGGTGGGTTCGCTGACCGCGCCGTACAGCGGGCGACTGGGGGACATCCTGGGGGCGCGCAAGCTGCTGCTGGCCGGGGGCATCCTGTTCGGCGTGAGCATGACGCTGATTGGCTACCTGACCCAGGTGTGGCAGTTCTTTCTGGTGTACAGCGTGATGCTGGCGCTGACTTCGTCCATCGCCATCGTGCCGCTGATGGCGGCGGTGAACCCCTGGTTCAAGCGGCGGCTGGGGCTGGGCATCGGCATAATGTGGGCGGCCGGCGGCGTGGGCGCGGCGGCCCTGGCTCCGGTCTATTCCCAGCTGCTGGAAAACTACGGCTGGACGACTACCTTCGTTGCCATTGGCATTGCCGGCGGCGGCATTACGCTGGGGCTGCTGCCCTTTTTCCGCAACCAGCCGGCGGAGAAAGGGCTGCTGGCCTACGGCGCGGCGCCGGGCGATCCGCCGCCGGCGCGCTTTGACTCGGCGGCGTCCAAGCTGCGTTTGCGGGTGTTCCAGCGGCAGATGAAGCATACCCGGGCTTTCTGGAGCCTGCCCATCATTCACGGCATGGGCTGCGCCGGGCACGGCATCATCCTAATTTTCGTGGTGGACTACGCCGTCAACCGCAGCATTGAGTTCACTACCGCCGCCTGGATTTTGACGCTGGTCAACTTGTTCAGCATCATCGGGCGTTTTGTGGTGCCGATAATCACAGAACGCATCGGCGGCAAGCCCATAATGGCGCTGGCGTTGGGGATACAAGCCGGCTCGGTGGCGATTTTGCTGCTCGCCGGTTCGGTGGGCGAGGTGTGGGCTTTTTACCTGTTCGCCTGCGTGTTCGGGCTGGGGTTCGGCGGCGAGATGTCCGCCTACCCGGTGGTCAACCGCCAGTATTTCGGCACCGGCCCCGTGGCCACGGTGTACGGGTTTCAGATTTCCGGCGCAATGATGGGGCACTTTATCTCCACACTGGTGGCGGGCATCATCATCCAGTTCATTGGCTACATTCCGGCGTTTATCCTCTCTATGGCCTTCAGCGGCCTGGGCGTGGTCATCATAATGACGCTGGAGACCACCAAGCGGCAGCTGATACCCGACTGGGAGAACCAGCTGCCGCCGGAGGCGCGCACGCCGGGGGCGGTTCCCGCGCCGGCCGTGGTGCCGCCGGCGGCGGCCGCGGCGGGCGTGGCTTTCGGCAATGTGGGGGGCGACGGCGACTGACCTTCCGACAGCAACTGACCATCTGACGGAACTTCATACCCACAGAACTTCATGCCGGCGGAACCTCATACCGGATACCGAAAGCTACCCGGCCGGAATCCTCTGTTCGGATTACCCTGGTCGGATCCCTGTGCCGGAAACTTTTTGCCGGACACCTTTTACCGGAGACTGCAATGTTCACCAAGTTGTCCTTTCTCTGCGACTCCGCAATGGACGATCGGGGCAAGCTTCACGCTCTGGGCGTTGGGATTGACAGCGTGCAGGGCGCCGAACTGCCGATGACGCATCCCCGCTTTATTCTCGTCTGCGTGGTCAGCTATTCCCCCGTAGAAACGGGCAGCCGGCAGATGAGCATCCGCCTGCTCGACCCCGATGCCCGCGACAGGATACCGCCCATTGAGCAGAGCATTGACTTTCACGCGCGGCCCGGCGTGGTTGACACCAGCGCGCGCATCATTGTCGAAGTGGACAATGTTACCTTTGAGCAGGCTGGCCCGCACGCGTTCCATCTGGCCATAGACGGCAACGAAATGGCGCGGCTGCCGCTCAATGTCAGTGTCCGTTCCTGACGGCCGGGCGGCGGAAAGCGGCGCCGTCCGGTTGCCGACGCCGGCGCTGCTGCTGGCCACCGGCAACGCCGACAAGCAGCGGATGCTGCGCTGGCTCCTGGATGGTCTGCCCGTCCGTCCGGTAACGCCGGCCGAATGGGGCGTCTCCGCCGCGCCGGAGGAAGACGGCGACAGCCACGAAGCCATCGCCCGGGCCAAGGCCGAGGAATGGTCGGAAGTCGCCGGCATTCCCGCCATTGCCAGCGACGGGGGCTTGCTAGCGCCGGCGCTGGGCGTCCACTGGGAAAGCCGCTACACCCGCCGCTTCGCCGGGCCGGCGGCGGATGACGCCGAAAGGCAGCGCCGGCTGCTGGAGCTGCTGCGTCCCTACTCCGGCGCTGACCGGGACGCCGCCTTTGTGGAGGCGTTAGCCATTGCCGAAGCGGGGCGGACGGTGGCTTCGTGGCAGGCGACGGGGGCCACCGGGCGCATTATTCAAAGTATGGCGGACGCCGGCGGGCCGACGGACGGGGACGGGTTCTGGGTGTTTCCGCTGTGGCATTTCCCCCGGTACGGGCGCACCTACGACCGGCTTACGGAGGCGGAACGGGCGTCGCTGGGCGACCACTGGACGGAGCTGCGGCGGCTGGTGCGGGAGTTCGCAGCGGCCTCGGGCTGGCCACGGCATAGCCTGCCGCCCGCCGGGCGCTGACCGCCGGCGGCCAAATAACGATTGCCCGGAGCCGGGCCCGGATGCCCCGCTATGCTGGAAAACCCGTCAACCTGGCTGCGTCTGGTCAAGGATCTGATTCCGCGCTGGCACGCCCCGCTGCGGATTCTTGCGGCGGTAGGGGTCATGCTCCTATCTACTTTCCTGTTGCTTTTCGTAGCAAGGGGTCGGACCGATGCGCTGGCGCCTACCATCCTGACCCCTTACCTGACGATTGCGTTGGAAGCGGCCATGATCGTGGCGCTGGGGCTGCTGGTGATTATTCTGACCGCAGCGGTAGCTTATGCCGTTTTTTACCGCGCGAATTGACAATTTCCCGGATGAGGTGGCCTACCACAATCAGGACGACAACACCCCAGGCGAGCACGGCTATCAGCAGGATGATCGCGCCGGTGAAAATTATGGCGACATTCTCCGGTTTCGTGATATAGAGGCCGAACAAAATCACCAGCATTCCAATGATGGTCACGGCGCCGATGGAAAACATCGCGATATTCATCCGGCGGCCAGCTATGGTGCTGGGGTTCCGCCCGGCACCGGCGGGCGTCGCAATCGCATCATCGGGCGACGAGGCGGCACCGGCGGGGGTGCCGGCGCGGGTGGCGTCCGGTTCCGTCGGATGGCTTTGTGTGGTGGGCGTGGTCATTTCGCTTACCTCTCACGCCCTTATCTTACCACCGGGGCCGGGCGATTGCCAAACGCCGCCGGGCCAGGGGCATCGCTGTCGTTACGCTCAATCGTCATTGCACCCATCTGCCATTGCACCCATCTGCCATTGCGCCCAACCGGGCCGGCGTGCAACTGCCGTTGCCGGGCGTTATGCGCTACAATAGCGGCGGCGGCGCGCTGGGCCTGACCGGTTCGTCGCCTACCCGTCCGCCGGAGTTTTGCCTTGACCGCCGTTCCCGACCATAACCACGACCACGACAATTTTAACGCCCCCGCATCCGTAGCCGAGGCGCAGAACCTGCTGCGGGCGCAGGACTATATTGCCGACCGCGGCCTGGCCATCGCCATCTTTCTGGCGCTCAAGTTGCAGCGTCCCCTCTTTCTGGAGGGCGAGGCCGGCGTGGGCAAGACGGAGATTGCCCGCGCCCTGGCCGCCGGGCTGCGGGCCGATCTGATACGCCTGCAATGCTACGAGGGGCTGGATGTCAACCACGCCGTCTATGAATGGAACCACGCGCGGCAGCTGCTGGCAATCCGCCTGCTGGAAGCCCGCCGGGGCAGCGACAGCGCCGGCGGCGCGCCGGCGACGACAGCGGATGGGCCGGCGGAGGATATTGACCTGTTCCATCCCCGGTTCCTCATCAAGCGGCCCCTTCTGGAAGCTATTGACGCCGGCCGCGACCGCCCTCCCGTCCTGCTGATTGACGAGCTGGACCGGGCGGATGAAGAGTTTGAAGGCTTTCTGCTGGAACTGCTGGCCGACTATCAAATCACGGTGCCGGAGCTGGGGACTTTTCAGGCCGTCCACCCGCCCATAGTGGTTATCACTTCCAACCGCACGCGGGAGGTGCACGACGCCCTGAAACGCCGCTGCCTTTACTACTGGGTGGACTACCCGGACTATCAGAAGGAGCTGCAAATCGTCACCGCCCGGCTGCCCGACGCCCCCCGGCAGCTGGCGCAACAGGTAACGGCGTTCATCCAGGAAATGCGGGAAACGGAGCTGTACAAAATCCCCGGCGTTTCGGAAACGCTGGACTGGACGGCGGCGCTGATGGCCCTGAATATGCGCGCGCTGGAACCGGAAGTGATTGATGACACCCTGGGCATTATGCTGAAGTACCAGGACGACATCGCCGCCGTGCGGGGCGAACCGGCGCGGGCGCTGCTGGAACGCTCCCGCAACCGGGGGCCGCGCCGGGGCGGACGCCGGGGGTAGCCGGCAGATAATCGGCCACCCGGCCCGGCATCGCAAATGCATCGCATCGCATAGTCTCGCTTGGCCCCCGTTCCGCCGCCGGAAGCGGAACGGCTTACAGGAGCAACCCTAAATGAGCAGCATCTTCAGCCAACCTTTTGACCCCGGTTCCCCGCCGGTAGTGGACGAAGCCCTGATTGACCGGATCATCGCCGCGCCCGACCGGAGCGCGTCGGATCTGTTGATCCTGTATATCAGCAGCCTGGCGTCCGGCCTGGCCGGCGCCCGGCCGGACGACGCCAACGACCGCATCATTCACGCCCTGGCGGATATGGCGGAGGATGGCGACCTGGACGCCGCCATGGCCCTCACCGCCTTGCAGGATATGGGTGCGGACGATGCGCCCCCGGAAACCAAAGCCGTGGCCGTCGGAATGTTTGAGCAGGTTGCGCTCAAGCCCATCCTGGAGGCTGCCGTCAACGGCGAACTGGACCACATCACCGCCGCCGCCGGCCTTGCCGCCGTCAAATCGTTCACCGAAATGCTCTGGAACGACGTCCTGGACCCGGAGGAAATGGAGGAACTGGACGCCCTGCTGGAAAGTGATACGGACCGGAGATAAGACGATGACGACGATGACTATTCCCGCCCGTGGCAACGCGCGCCGCATCGCCGTCATTGGCGCCGGCATTGTCGGGGTGTCCATTGCCTGGCGCCTGGCCGCGCGTGGCTTCCGGGTCACGCTGATTGACCGGGACGAGCCGGGGCGTGGCGCTTCCGGCCACAGCTTCGCCTGGATTAACGCCGGGGCCAAGGAACCCGTTGACTACCATAATCTCAACCGCCGGGCGCTGGAAATGTGGCCCCGCTTTGCCGCCGCCATTGCCGACGAGGGCGACCCGGCCCGCGTCGGCCTGCGCTGGGGCGGCAAAGTATCCTGGGAAAGGGAGCCGGACGCCGCCGCCGCCCTGGCCGAGCGGGTGCGCCGGCTGCAATCCTGGGGCTACCCCGCCCGGCTGGTGTCCGCCGGGGAACTGGCCGAGCTGGAAACCGCCCTGGACGCCGGCCCCGTGGCCATCGGGGAGTACTGCGAAAACGAGGGGCAGGTGGAGCCGCCCCTGGTGGCGGAAGCCGGCCGGCGCCGCCTGCTGGAACTGGAAGCGGGCGTGATGATTGGAGCCACGGCAACAGGGTTCGCCACGGACAGAGACGGCAGTATCCGCGCCGTCCGGACCGATGCCGGCGATGTGGCGGCCGACACGGTGGTTCTGGCCGCCGGCGTTGACACCACCGGACTGGCGGCCCTGGCCGGCGTCCATATTCCGCAGGCGGAAAGCCCCGGCGTGGTCATTCGCACGACGCCTTTGCCGCCGCTGCTCCGCAATGTGCCCGTAGTCTATGCGCCGCCTTTGGACGACGGCCGCCGTGAAATCCACCTGCGGCAGTGCGCCGACGGTCGCTTTATGATTGGCGAAGGCGACCAGGAAAGCCTGGCGGAGGACGACAGCCAGGCCCACGCCGACGATCTGCTGGCCCGCGCCGCCCGTTACCTGCCCGGGCTGGCCGGCGCGGCGGCAATCCCCGTTCCGGTGGGCTGGCGTCCGATGCCGCTGGACGGCTATCCGGTAATGGGGTTTGCGTCCGAAGCGCCCAACCTGTACCTGGCGCTGACCCACAGCGGCGTTACGCTGGCGCCGGTATTGAGCCAGCTGGCGGCGCTGGAAATCGGCGAGGGGGCGCGCGCCGACGCAGCGCTGTCTCCCTACCGTCCGCAGCGGTTCGCCGGGATGACGGCGGAACAGGCGGCGTCCGTTCCGCACCCGCGCGCCCGGCATCGGTAGGGCCGCGCCGCCGCGCCGGCGATGGCCGCGCCGCCGGATTTTGCCGCTGCGGCCGGGGCGCCGGCCGCAACCCCGGCGCGGGGCTGGGCGGTTCTGCTGCTCAACCGGCTGCAATACACATCGGTAGTACTGTCGTCTTTTGCCTTCGGGCTGTTCCTGCCGTTCATCCGGGCGGATCTGGGGCTGACCTATTTGCAGGTCGGCATTTTGCAGGGCGTCTGGTGGGCGGCCTCGGCGGCGTTTCTGGTGCCGTTCAGCGTGCTGTTCGGGCGGTTCAACCCCAACCGCCGGGCGTTGGCCGCGCTGGCGGCGCTAACGCCGCTGGCATTTACCCAGGGGCTGGCCACGGGATTTGGCGCTCTGCTGGCGGCGCGCTTTCTGACCGTGCTGGCCTATGCGACGATGGCGTCGGCGCGTCCGCTGCTGCTGCGGCAGTGGGCGGCGCCCGGCCAGTACGCTACCATCACCGCGGCCGGGCTGTCGCTGCACTCGGCGGGGATGGCGGCGGTTTTGACCTTCAGCCCGCTGCTGATTGTGGCGCTGGGCAGCTGGCGAATGGCTTACTTTGCCCAGGGCGGCCTGCTGGCGGCGCAGCTGCTGGCGTGGGCGCTGTTGACCCGCCGGGCGCCGGCCTCAACCGCCGCTGCCGATAACACCACTGCTGCCGATAACACCACTGCTGCCGATAACACCACTGCTGCCGATAACACCACTGCTGCCGATAACACCACTGCCGATAACACCACTGCCGATAACACCACTGCTGCCGATAACACCACTGCCGATAACACCACTGCTACCGATAACGCCGCTGCTGCCGATAACGCCGCTGCTGCCGATAACGCCGCTGCTGCCGATAACGCCGCTGCTGCCGATAACGCCACTCCTGCCTACGATGCCGCCGGCCCGGAACCGTCCCCGGCCCGCGCGCTGCTGGAGTACCCCCACGCCTGGCTGCTGGGTGGCGTGATGCTGTGCCTGTCGGCATCCTGGACGACGGTATTGACCTTTCTGCCCACGCTGCTGGAGACGGAACGGGGCATCGTCGTCTCCGAGGGCAGCGTCCTGTTCGGGTTTCTGTACTACGCGCTGATACCGGGCGGGCTGGCCGGCAGCCGGATTTTCCGGCGCGTCACCAACCGGCGGCTGATGGTGATGCTGCCGGCGGTCGGCAATACGCTGTTCACTTTGGGGGCGCTGCTGGCGGATAGCGGCGCGCTGGCGGCCGCAATGCTGACGGGGTTGGGGCTGGTGTGGGTCTTTGTGCCGGCGATGGAGGTGCTGCCTTTTGAGTTCCGGGGCATCCGTCCGCGCCAGGTATCGGCGCTGACGGCGTTGACGCTGACTTTTGGCGCCGTTGGTTTCGGCGGCGGCCCGGTAGTCGCCGGCGCAATTGCCGAGGCTACCGGGTCGCTGGCGACGGGCGTGTTGAGCGTGGGCGGGCTGACCGGGCTGGGCATTGCGGCGGCGGCCCTGTTTCCGAAAAACCCGGGGCGTCAGGGCGCATCGGGTGTATAATGTTGGCATAAGGATGACAGGACAGGAGCGGCAGGGCATTGGCGACGAACGATTTCACCGACGACCGGATTGACGAACTGGGCGCGCGGCTGCGGCGGGGGATTGCCGTTGCCGACCGCAACGCCTATCAACCGTACCTACAGTATTTGACCCGGCTGCGCTGGGCGCTTGAGGGTGAACTGCGCCACTTGAACCCCGGCGCCGAAGTTGGTTCCCGCACCAAGCGGGTTGAAACGGTGGCCGCCAAACTGCGCCGGCGCCCCGGGCTGAACCTGTCGCAAGTTACCGACCTGGCCGGCTGTCGCGTCATCCTGCCCAACCGGGAAGCGCAGGCGGCGGTTGTATCCCGGCTGAGGCGAGCTTATGATGTCCAGGAAGTGGACGATAAAAGCGATAGCCCCAAGTCGGGCTATCGCGCCGTGCATCTGGACATTCGTTATCGCGGGCAGCTGATGGAAATTCAGGTGCAGACACGGAACCAGCATCTTTGGCAGCGCGTCTCCGAGCTGGCGGCGGGGCAGGATATTGCCATCAAATACGGCGGCGGCCACCCCCGGGTAGCGCGCGCCTTGCTGGAATTATCGGAACTCGCCTATCGGTGCGACCTGGAGGGCAGGGACTTGCCTGATGCCGCCATCGCGGAAACGGAGGCTGTGATAGAATCGGTCTATTCCGGTTCGCCCGGTTAAGCCGCCCCAAAGGAGCCGTCAAATGAGCCTGCATTTTCTGGTTGAGTACGACCGGCACTGGAAAATCCCCACCAGAATCACGGTGTACGACAAGCCGGGCGACGCCGAGGAACGCCTCTACAGGCTTGACATTGAACAACTGGACGAGCTGAACGCCTGCCTGGAAGCGGGCAAGCCCGTCCGAATGGAATACGTCGTCCTGGGCGCTGATTCGCTGGAAACCATCAAGCGCACCCATTCCCGCTACTTCGGGGGCGAGTACGAGGTGGTGAAGCCTACGGAAATTCACTACCTGGCCACCTGGCAGGAGCAGCAGCAGTGGACGCCGGAGGAGGCGATGGCCGCACGCACGAGTGCCTTTACCCGCGCCCTGTACCGCTGACCGCCGGATAGCCGGAGCAACGGAGCAACGGCTCAGCGTATGGCGCATCCGAATCCGATGACGGCCGCCCCCGTAAATCTCTATACCGCACCCGCGGATGCCGGCGAGGGGGCCATTCTCGCCAACCTGCTGCTGTTCGGCGCCGTTCTGCGACGGCTGGGGCTGGATGTCGGCACCGCCAATATCCTGGACCTGGCGCGGGCGGCGGAGTTCGTACCCATTGGCGGCAGCCGCAATGATTTCCGGCTGGCGGCGCGGGCCCTGCTGGTGCGGCATCCCGCCGATTTGCCGCTCTTTGACGAAGCTTTTCGGGTATTCTGGCGGCGCCCCGCCTACGGCCACAGCCGGCGCGACCTGCGCTCAATGGGCGAGGAACGGCGCTATCGCACCCCGCGGGTGACGCCCCACCGGGAGGATACTTCCGACGGCCCGCCGGGCGACAACGCAGACGATAACCGCCCAGACGATGCCGGCAATCGCCAGCCCGTAGTTGACTTGCAGCGCTCCTTCAGCGCCCGCGAAGTCCTCCGGCAACGCGACTTTGCCGAATATACGCCAGCGGAAATCCGGGCGGCCCGCGCGCTGATGTCGGAACTGGCCTGGGATCCGGGCCGCCGCCGCACCCGCCGCCAAACCCGGGGCGAGGCCGGCCCCGCCATTGACCTGCGCCGCACGATGCGCCGCAGCCTGTCCCACGGCGGCGAAATGCTGGAACTGGCCCGCCGGCGGCGCAAGACCAAGCCCCGCCCCCTGGCGCTGATCTGCGATGTCAGCGGGTCGATGGAACGCTACACCCGGATGCTGCTGCATTTCGTCCACGCCGTGGCCGCCGGGGGCCAGCAGCTGGAGGCGTTTCTGTTCGCCACGCGGCTGACCCGCATTACCCGCCATTTGGCGCACCGGGGCGTTGACCAGGCGGTGGGCGAAGTGGCGCGCGCCGTGCCGGACTGGGCCGGCGGCACCCGCATCGGCGAGGCCATTAAAATGTTCAACTACCGCTGGGCGCGGCGCGTGCTGCGCGGCGGGGCGGTGGCGCTGGTCATATCCGACGGCTGGGATCGGGGCGAGCCGGAACTGCTGGGGCGGGAAATGGCGCGCTTGCAACGCAGCTGCCACCGGCTCATCTGGCTCAACCCACTGCTCGGCTCTCCCGACTACCAGCCCCTGACGCGGGGGATGCAGGCGGCGCTGCCCTACATAGATGATTTTCTGCCGGCCCACAACCTGCACAGCTTGCAGGAACTGGCGCGCCATCTGAACCGGCTGGCGGCCCGTAGCGCGCCGCCGTCCGCGCGCTACGCCCGGCAGAGGCGCTCCCCGTCCGTGCCATCAAACTATGCCGACGCGGACAGCGCGCCTGCGCCGGCCGGGGAACGGGCGCACGACGGCGGGGCGGCGGCGCAATCCCGGCGGCAGCTGAACCCGGCGCTGGCGCCCACCTTCCGGCATCCCCTCTGGGGACACCCCAACATACCGGGCGGCGGAACGCCGCCGGCGTCTTGACGGGCAAAGGCGGCGGCGGCATTGCAAGGGTGAAAACCGGCGGGGGCGCGGCGCTAACCGGCGGCTTCGGGCATTATATTTCCGTACAGTTGCGCCAATGCCCGGGCCAGGGCGCGCGGCCGTTCCGCGTATTCAGGCGTTGGATACCATTCGTAGTCAAAGCTGCGGGCCACCGCCCCTTCAATGCTGGCGCGCAAGGCGGACACGATGACCCGAAAGCCGACGGCGCGGGACGCCTGCTCGGCCAGCTGCTCCAAGACGACATCGGGGCAGTCAAAGATGACCATAAATCCCCCTTGCCGCCGGCCGTCGGTGACCCGCGCCCGCACTACCTTGCCGAACAGATCCAGGTCGACGATGGTATAGCGGCGTTCCGCAACGCCGTGGTCGGGCCAGCCGATGTAGATGTCGCCGCCGACGGTCCAGTGGTGCATGGGGCGGGCGCTCCTGCGTTTGGATGTGGCGGCGGAGATGGCGTTCATCCCCGGTCGCGCCGCTATTTTACCATTATGCCGGCGGCCGGCGTTCCGGCGCGCGCCGGCAATCCGGTTACAGGCAACCGGATACGCCGGCGGATTGGGGTTGGGCATTATGCCGGCGTCTCCGATTGGGGTATAATCGCCTTGCCCCGCATCCTGTACCCGTACTCCGCGGCCAGCGCAAAGGAGCGACCGAATGGCGAATGACGGCAAGGTTTATATTATTGGCGCCGGCCCCGGCGACCCGGAGCTGCTGACGCTGAAGGCCAAGCGGCTGATTGAGCAGGCTGATGTGATTATCTACGCCGATTCGCTGGTGCCGCCGGAGATTGCGGGGTTCGCCAGGCCCGGCGCGCGGGTCTATGGCAGCAAGGAGATGTCGCTGCCGGAGATTATGGCCGTCACCCTGGACGCAGTGGCCGGCGGCGGCATCGTGGCCCGCATCCAGAGCGGCGACCCGGCGCTGTACGGCGCCACGCTGGAGCAGATGCGGATTCTGGAAGCCAACCGGGTGGACTATGAGGTCGTTCCCGGGGTGAGCGCCGCCTTTGCCGCCGCCGCCGCGCTCAAGGCCGAGCTTACGGTGCCCGAGGTTTCCCAGACGGTGATTATGACCCGCGCCGAAGGGCGAGTGCCGATGCCGGCCGGGGAGCAGCTGGCGGATCTGGCGCGGCACGGCAGCACGCTGGTGATTTTCCTCAGCGTGACGCGGATGTTTCGCATCGCCAACCAGCTGCAAGAGGCGGGCTATCCCGCCGATACCCCGGTGGCGGTGGCCTACCGGGTGGGCTGGCCGGACCAGAAAATCATCCGGGGCCGGCTGGACGATATTGCGGGCCGGGTGCGCGACGCCAAAATCACTTTGCAGGCCCTCATCATCGTGGGCAAGGCGGTTGACCCGGAGCTGCTGAACCCGGATTCCGGCGCCAGGGTGGCGGTATCGCATCTGTATTCGGATGACTACACCCATCTGTATCGCCGCGCCGGGCCGGGTTCCGGCGCCGGTACTGATACTGATGCCGATGCCGATGCGGAACGGGCGGCGCTTTATGCGGCCGGCGGTTACGAGACGCTGCCCGAACCGGCAGCGGCGGCGCTGCCGGCCGGGGCGACCGGCGGCCACGGGGAGTAGCGGGCCGCGATGGCAAATCGCCAACGGACCACGGCCGTCGCCATTGTTGCGGTGTCGCGCCCCGGGGCGGCGCTGGCCCGGCGTCTGGCGGCCGCAGACGGGTTCCGGGATGCGGAGCTGCACCTGGAACGGCGCACGGCCGGCCCGGACGCCGCAGCAGCAGCCGGGGCGCGTCTTTACGACCTGCCACTGCGTCCGGTAGCGCAGGATTTGTTCGGGCGCTGCGGCGGGCTGGTGGCGTTTCTGCCGGTGGGCGCCACGGTGCGGCTGCTGGCGCCGGCGCTGGGCGACAAGCGGCGCGATGCGGCGGTGGTCTGCGTTGACGACGGCGGGCGGTATGCGGTCAGTCTGCTGTCGGGGCATACGGGCGGCGCTGATGCCCTGGCGCGCCGGGTGGCCGCCGCAATCGGCGCGCAGGCGGTGGTCACTTCGGCTTCCGATGCGCTGGGGATGCCGGCGGTTGACTTGATCGGCCGGGAACAGGGCTGGCGGATTGAAGCGTCGGCAACGGATTTGACGCGGGCGGCGGCGGCGGTGGTCAACGGCTGGCCCGTAGCGTTATGGCTGGATCCGGAGACCGGGGTCTGCTGGCCTGAGGACTGCCCGCCGCCCGACAACATCGTGGCGGTGGGGGATTTCGCGGACGCTTTCCGGGGGGATTATGCGGCGGCGCTGGCGGTTTCCGACCGGATAGTGGCCGGCGGTCCGGACGCGGCGCGGCCGGTGGCGCTGTACCGTCCGCCCACGCTGGTGGCGGGAATCGGCTGCCGCCGGGGGGTGTCAATGGCGCATCTGCGGGCTCTGCTGGCCGATACTTTGCAGGCGCACGGCCTGGCTATGGGCAGTCTGGCGAAAATCGCCACGGCGGACATCAAGGCCGACGAAGCGGGGATTATGGAGCTGGCGGCGGAGCTGGAAGTTCCGGTACAGGTTTATGGGGCGGCGGAACTGGAGGCGGCCGGGCGGCGGCTGCCGGACGCCACGCCGTCGGCGGCGCAGGAGCTGCTGGGCGTGTACGGGGTAGCGGAGCCGGCGGCGGCATTGGCGGCGGGGGCCGGCCGGCTGCTGGCGCCGCGCCGGAAATCGGACCGGGCCACCGTAGCCGTGGCGCGCATCCCGCAGGGACGGCGCCAAAACGGAACGAATGACGCCGGGCCCGGTCATAAGCAATGAGAAACGCGCGGCGCCAGGCGCCGGCGACACCGAGGGGGCATTTGTGAGCGCTGGCAAGTTGTATCTGGTGGGGCTGGGGCCGGGGGACGCCGGCCATTTGACGCCGGCGGCGGCGGCGGCCATCGCCGCCAGCGATGCGCTGGTGGGCTATCGCTACTACATTGAGCAGGTGGTCGCGGGAGGGGCGCCGCATCCCCAAACGCTGCACGCTATGGAACTGGGGCAGGAGCTGGAACGGGCGGCGCTGGCGGTGGACATCGCCGCGGCGGGGCAGACGGTGGCAGTGGTGTCGTCGGGGGATGCGGGCATCTACGGGATGGCCGGGCCGGTGTACCGGGCGCTGACGATGCGGAACTGGGACGGAACGCGGCCGGCCGTGGCCACGGTGCCGGGGGTTTCGGCGTTGCAGTCGGCGGCGGCGCTGCTGGGCGCGCCGCTGATGCAGGACTTCTGCGCCATCAGTTTGAGCGACCTGCTGACGCCCTGGCCGCAGATTGAACGGCGTTTGCAGGCCGCCGCCGCCGGGGATTTCGTGGCCGTGCTGTACAACCCGCGCAGCCGGCGGCGGGTCAGCCAGCTGGAAGCGGCGCGGCGCATCTTTCTGGAGCAGCGGGCGGGGACAACGCCGGTGGGCGTCGTGCGCCACGCCTACCGCGCCGAACAGGGGGTGGCGCTGGCCGACCTGGCGGGGCTGGACGGGGCGGCGCTGGGCATTGATATGTTCACTACGGTGGTCATCGGCAACTCCAATACCTATGTTCACGAGGGGCGGATGATTACGCCACGCGGGTACGAGGCAAAGGGGTAGCGGACGACGCCGGCTGCGGATGGCGCCGGGATCAGCGGGGCGTCTGCGCCAGGATTTCCAGCAGGCGGTAGCCGTAGCGTCCGGTGTCCTGGGGGATTTCGGTCTGGCCGGGGAAGCGGTCGTATCGCTCAATGCGCAGCCGGTAGCGGTAGCCGGCCTGATGCCGGAACCCGTCAATGGGGTCGTAGAAAAGTTCGCCGTCGACAACCAGGCACTGCCGGGGGTAGGAGCCGACGCATTCCACCAGTTCCGGGCCTACGGTCACTTCCTGTATTGCGCCGCCGGGCGTGGCCGGCCGGGTGGCGGGCGGCGCCGGTGGCGTGGACGGCGCAGCGCAGGCCAGGGCGACCAAGATGATTGCCGCCATTGCCAGCGCCAGGGCGAAGTTTTGCGGGGACGGCATAAGCATCCAGTTATTTGCCCGGCGGCTTATTTGCCCTGGAGTCCCCGCAGGTAGGCGATATGCCCCACGTGCTGGTACATTTCGCCAATAATCTGGCGGAACATTGCGCCGAGGGACATTTCGGGGCGGCGTTCCCGGGGCACGGTGTCCAGATCCGCCGGCGACAGGGTGTCCAGATAGGCCAGGGTGGCGGCGCGCACGGCGGCGCGGTAGCGGAGAAATTCGGCCAGATCCAGGCGGGGGAAGCTGTTGACCTGGGCGGCGGTGTGTCCGAAGCCGTTGTCGCGGGTAGGCAGGCCGAACTTTTCGTGCCAGCCCTGGCTTTCCCACAGCTCGGTTCCGAACCGGGCGAAAAACTGGATCCACATATCCTCGACGCGCGTCATATGCCAGAGGATCCAGCCGATTGAGTTGGCGTCCGGGGCGGGCTGCCAGGCCAGTTCGTCCGGGGCGAGGCCGTCCAGGGCGTTATGGAGGAACTCGTCCTCTTTGGCGAGGGCGTCGGCGATGAATTCGTTGAGGGTCATAGCGCTTCGGCTCCGTCCGTAGTAGGCGCCGGCTACCGGCGGCGTGGCGGCGTGCGGGTATGGGGCAGCGCGCCGCCGGTCAGGGGGTGGGGGCGGCGCGGTTGCGGGAACCCATTTCGCGGTCCAGAAGCAGCAGGGCGTCGCTGCGGCCGCCGACTTTGTCCAGGTCGGCGATGACATCGCGGACGGTTTTCTCCTCCTCAACCTGTTCGTTGAGGAACCACTGGAGCATCACCTGGGTAGCGAAATCGCCGGCCTCGGCGGCAGTGGCGTAGAGGCTGTTGATCAGCCGGGAAACGTGCTGTTCGTGTTCCAGGGTCTGCCGCATCACATCGTCAATGGCGGCGAACTCCACGGGGGGCTGGGCGATGGGGAGCAGGGTGACGCGCCCGTCGCGGTCCTCAATGTAGGAGAGCAGTTTCATGGCGTGGCCGTATTCCTCGCGGCTCTGCTCGCGCATCCAGTGGGCGAAGCCGGGGAGGTCGATGGCCTCGCAGTAGGTGGCCATGGAGAGGTAAAGATAGGATGAGTAGAACTCGGCGTTGATGTGCCGGTTGAGGGCGTCCTGTACGGTGGCGTTGACGGCCATTTGGTGTACTCCAGAGTGGCGCGCGGCCGGCGGGCCGGTTGCATTGGCGCCGGCGGCTACGGGTTAAGGCAGATTCAGGTCAGGCCGGTTCAGTCGTGGAGAAAGCCGAGGACGCTGTCAAAGAACGCGTCGGGGCGCTCCACCTGGGGGGTATGGCCGCATTCGGGGATGGTGGCCAGGGTAGCGTTAGGCAGCAGGTCGCGGAAGGCGGCGCCGTAGGCCGGGGGTATCACGCGGTCGGATTCGCCCCAGACGATCAGGGTCGGCATTGTGATGCGGTGGGCGCGTTTGGTCAGGCCCCTTTCGGGGATGGGCCAGGTGAACTTGGCGACGGACTGGAGGGTCTGGATGCGGTTCAGGGTGTGCTCCAGGCGTTCCTCCGGGTCGGCGGGCTGGGCGACAGCGGCATGGGCCAGTTCGCCTTCGGAATCGTGCCAGAGCATTTCCCGGCGTTCGTCTGGGGTGAGGATGAAAAAGTCGGCCACGGGCTGTTCGGGCAGCCACAATCCGAGGGAGTTGACCAGGACGAGGCGGGAGATGCGTTCCGGGCGGTGGGCGGCCAGTTCGGCGGCGCAGAAACCACCGTAGGAATGGCCCACGAGGTGGCAGCGGTCAATGCCCACAGCGTCCAGGAACTCCTCAAAGAATTGCACCAGATCCCAGAGCTCGTCCAGGTGGTTGAGGCCGGTGGACTGGGCCACGCCGGGGTGGGCGGGCGCATAGACCTGGTAATCCCGGGCGAGGCGGTCGAGGAAGTCGGGCCATCCGGGGTAGCCGCCGGCGCCGTGCAGATAGACCAAGGGATAGCCGGCGCCGCCCTGGGCAACCTGTACGCTGAACATACCGCCGCGGACGGATACCATCCGCTCACTGTGAGCAACCATGGGCAGAACACCTCGTTGTGCGACGACAGGGAATGGGGCGCCGGCGCCGGTTGCCGGGTGCGGACGGGCGGCGGCCGGCGCAGGAGGCCGTTTGCTGACGCGCTATAGCATACCATAGATAGAATGACGCCTGTAGATTGACGCCGGGCGCCGCCGCATCTTACGCGGCGATTTGGCCGGCCGGGCCGGATGGCCGGGCGAACCGGGATGCATGGTTACGATTGGACGGCCCGGGGGCGGGGGCCGGCAAAATCCCCGGCCGGCGTCAATGGCGCCGGCCGGGGTCGAGACCGGAGAGGGGGCTTGCGGGGTTAAGGCGTGCGGTCAAATTATCCCGGCCCGCAGCGCCGGGGCGCGTATCCGGCATATCGCCAGGTACGCCGCCGCATTCCGGGCATAAGGCGCCCTAGTCAAACTGGTAAGGGTAGATGACCTGCACCACGCGCCCGTCGCGCAAGGCGTCAAAGTAGCCGTGCGCCGCATTAGGCTGTTGCAGCCAGCGGCGAATGAAGTAGGCGCAGATACTCGCCAGCTGGGCGCCCACGCAGGTTGCCGGCGGCGCCACCAGCACATCGTCGTAGATGGACGGCGCCACCGTGTCGGCCTCCTCGCTGAGAAACTCGGCCAGCGCAAGGGGAATGGACGGCGTGGCGGAGCCGGCCACCAGCAGGGCATAGTCCTGCACATTCCAGACCGACTGCATAATGTCGTCCGGGTTCATCTGCGACATCACATTCTCGTCCAGGAACATCGTCAGCGCCAGCAGCAGGCGGCTGAAGGCCAGGCGGGAAGGGTCGGAATGACCGTAAAGCGCATTGCCCTCGGCGGCGCGCGCCGCCGCGAACTCAGCCTTGCTGATATAAGACACCAGCAGGGGCGTTTCCCGGCGGATGAGGATGCTGAGGCAGTCCTGGATCAGTTCGGCGCGCCGTTCCGGGGGCCAGGAGCGGAACGCCCCGGCGCCCTGGTACAGGTCGCCCGGGCGCAGGGGCGACGGCGCTCCGGGCGAACCGGCCGGGCAGCCGAAATGACGGCGCACCAGGGCATCGTACTCGCCGGACATCGCAATGTACTGGCTTTCGTGCACCAGCAGGCCGGCATGAATATGATGCGGCTGGTTGGGGTCGTTGGCGCCGAGGCCGGTCACGCCGGATTCGCTGAGGAAAACCAGGTACATCGCAGGTAGCCTCCTGTGGCGTGGGCGCCCGCCGTGCGGCGCCGGATTTCAGCAGGGACGGAGGATAGGGGATGGTAGGATGGGGCCGGGAAGCAAACGGGACGGGGCGGCAAAGACGGGCGCAGCCCCAAACGCGCCGGCCGCCGGCCCTAGCCCGGAACGGTGCGGAAATCCACATGGAGAACGGCGCCGGTGCGGGGTTCCCACTGGATTTCGGAGGCTACGGCAAGGTACTCGCCGGTTTCGCCGGCAATGGCTACGCGCATCGGCTGGCCGTATTCGCCGCCGGCCTGGCTGATGGCGCGCAGCAGGGCGCGGCCTTCGCACTGCAAGGCCCGCGACGCTACGCCCCGTCCGTAAAGGTGCACCGGGACAATGCCGGCCCGGCGCAACGCCTTGACCTTCTTGCCGAGGGTGGCGCGGGTTTCAAGTTCCAGGGCAGCCGCCTGGGGTTGGGGGGTGGTCATCGTTATTCGCAACTCCTGGCAACGGATGAGCGGGCCGGCCGGCGCGGGGAAACGCCGGCAAGCAACGCCGGCTACGGCGCCGGCCGGCCTATGGCGCGCATATCATAGCATACCGGCGGGGCAACCGGGGGCGGCGCAAGCGCCGTTTCCGTTTCCGGCGCGGCGCGGTGGTCGCTCTTTTCGTCATTCCGACTGGCGCCGCAATCCGGCAAAGGCGCGCCGGCAGAATCCGGTATGCCGGCGCGGCGCGGCAAAATGCGCCCGCCGGCTTGCCCCAATCCCGCCGGCATACTATGATTGCTTGACTACCCACCCGGCGGCCGGCCGGCCAGTCCGGTACGCCACAGGATAAGGAGGCATCCGATATGAAGGCAGCCCAGCTCGTCGCCCCCAAGCGTTGGGAATTCACCGAAATTGACACCCCGTCGCCCACCGACGGCCAGGTGCTGGTCAAAATGGAGCGGGTCAGCGTGTGCGGCTCCGACATCCGGCACACCTACGGGCCGGTGCTGGAGGAAGCCCGCTACCCCCTGCCCCCCTGCCGCGGCGCCCACGAGCTGGCGGGCGTCATTGTGGACAGCAAGACCGACGAGTTTCACGAGGGACAGCGGGTCATCGTGATACCCTACTCCGGCACCGGCGGCCTCTGCGAGTACATCATCTCCGAGCCGGGGCGCATCGCCGTGCTGCCCGAATACGGCGGGCTGGACGAATGGGTAATGTGCCAGCCCCCCGGCACCGTGCTGTACTCCTGCCGGCAGCTGGGCAGCCCCCTCCAGCAGAACATCCTCATTTTCGGGCAGGGCAGCATCGGCCTCAGCTTTACGATGATCCTGTCCCGGATGGGCGCCCGCAGCGTCATCGTCGTTGACCCGCTGGACTACCGCCTGGAGAAATCCATAGAGATGGGTTCCACGCATCGCATCAACCCCGACCGGCAGGATGTGGGCGAGGCGGTAATGGAAATCACCAAAGGGCGCGGCCCCGACATCTGCATTGAGGCCGCCGGGTATCCCGACACGCTGAACGACTGCTTCCGGCAGATCCGCCAGTTCGGGCAGGTGATCGTGTTCGGCGTCCAGAGCGACCACATGGTGCCGATTGAACACAACCTGTGGATGGACAAGCAGCCCCGCATCATTCCCACCACCGGCGCCCGCAGCGGCGACCCCATCAGCCAGATCCAGGATATGGTGGACCTGCGCGACCGGGGGTGGGCCGACCCCGCCGAGATGATTACCCACCAGGTGGGCTTCTCCGACATCCAGAAAGCCTACGATATGTACGAACAGCGCGAGGACAACATCATCAAAGTGGTGATGGACATCAACGCCTAGCGGGAAACCGCCGGGCTGGCGCTGGCGTTGCCCCCGTCATCCTGTGCCTTCCCTTCCGTTGCCCGGCAGCCCGGAGCGGTCAAGGACGGAATAGCGGCTGGAATGGCGGGCCGGCGGTCTGCCGGGATGCCGGGCCGGCTTGGCCACGGCCACGGCATTCCGTCCGGCGCTCCGGCGGGCGCGGACTGGCGGGCGGGTTAGCGGATGATTGAGGACGGCGGTTCCGTGAAGCAGGCGCAGGCGGCGGCAGACGGGCTGACGCCGGACGGACTTATACCGGACGGATTTGTACCTGGCGGACTCGCGCCGGACGGATTTACGCCGGGCAGACTCACGCCCGGCGGACGGGTCCGTCTGGCGCGGGAAAACCTGTGCCTGGCGATGGCGGTGTTCGCGGCGTCGCACCGGGGTCTGCTCACCGTGTCGCTGATGCCGGCCGGCGCCGAGCTCTACCATCCCGACGGGGAGACTGCGGTCACTGCCGGCGCGCCGCCGTCGGTATCCGACCAGCAATCGCTGGTACGCAGCGCTGGCAACCAGATTCGCGGCGCCTTTGCCCTGTCCGCCTTGCAGACGGAACGGGAACTGGCGGCCATCTACGGCGACGGCAACAGCAATGGCGACGGCAATGGCAATGGCGACGGCTGCCCGCCGGGGCCGGCGGAACCCGGCGGCAACGCTGGCGGCGACGCCGGCATCAGGGCGGCGCGCGCCGTCATTGGCCTCATCGCCGGCAGCCTGCGGGCCAACCTGCTGGCGCCGGTTTGGGATCTTCCGCCCGCCGCCCGCCGGCGCCGTTTCGCCGTGCCGGCGATCGGCTTTGCCCTGGACGCCGCCGTCCGGCACGGGCAGGAGGTGCGTTGGGAACACTTTGGCGGCCTGCCCCGCTACCTGGATTTGACGCTGTTCGTCTCCTACTGCCTGGACGGCGCGGACGAGGTGGCCGCCGCGGCGGCCACCGCCGGCGGCGGTGATTACGGGGCGGCGGGCCGGATGGCGGGCCGGCCATCCTGGGAAATGCCCGCCCAAGTTCCCTTTGACGCCTACCTGGCCGGCGGCTATGGCGCCGGCGCCGGCCGCCGGCTCCGCAGCGCCGGCAGCGCGGGGGACGGCGCCGCCGATGATAGCGACGGCAATGGCAGTGGCGCCGCCCCCGGCTGGGTTGCCCCCGACGGCGCGCTACGCCCCCGTTTCGGCATCGCGCCGCAGGCTGTGGAACCGGGGCCGGTTGACGATTTCGTTGCCGGCGCCTGCGCCACCGGCGGCGATACCATGGCTCTGGCCGGCGACCTCTATACCGCCTATGCCCGCTGGTGTCTGGACAACGGCTACCTGGCGCACAGCCAGCGCAAATTCGGGCTGGAGCTGACCGCCCGGGGCTACCAGCGCAAGCGGCGGGGCAAGGGCCGCCACTGGTGGCTGGGCGTACAATGCCGGGAATGACCGCCCGGCTGGCCCCGCCTCAGTTGTTGCATCAGCCGTGTCGCATCGCATCGTTTCGTACCCTGCCAATCAAGTCAAATCAAATCGCGCCGACCAACCCGCGCAATCCGCAATCTACAATCCGCACCCCCTCGCGCCATCCCGCCAACGGGAAAGGACGGCCCCGATATGCCTCGCCGCGCCGGAACGATAATCATCGTAGTCTTTGACGGCTTGCAGCCGGCGCAAATTACGCCGGAGCTGATGCCGAACCTGGCGGGTTTCGCCCGCGCGGGCGTAACTTTCGCCGCCCATCATCCGGTTTTCCCCACGGTCACGCGGGTGAA
Organism: Dehalococcoidia bacterium; assembly: GCA_965203195.1. Taxonomy (GTDB): domain Bacteria; phylum Chloroflexota; class Dehalococcoidia; order Lucifugimonadales; family UBA3495; genus Bin87. The sequence continues at coordinate 1,260,233 of OZ241860.1, forward strand.
TGCGTCCAGCATCGTTACCGGATGCCAGCCGGGCAGGCACGGGCTGGCGGGCAACACCCTGCTGTGCCGGGATTTTGACCCATACCGGGTTATTCCGGCGATGGCGCCCACCCTACAGGCAATAGCCGATACCGGGGGTGCGGTTTTGCTGGCGCCCACGCTGGCCGACATTCTGGGGCCGCAGGGTATGGAGTACATCGCCATTGGCGCCGGCACCAGCGGCAACGCATACCTGCACAACCCCAATGCGGTCCGGGCCGGCGGCGCTACCATTCATCCCGATTTTACGCTGCCCGGCGGATTGCATTCCGAGCTGGCGGCGCGTTTCGGCGACTGGCCGGCGCCGGAGCTGCCCAACTCCGCGCGCCTGGCTCACGCCCGCCGCATCCTTACCGAGTACATCCTGCCGGAGCGCAACCCGGCCGTAGCCCTGCTCTGGTCGCCGGAGCCGGACAAAACACAGCACGAGGACGGCGTCGGGCTGGGCCGCGCGCCGCAGGCGCTGGCCGCTGCCGACGCCGAATTCGGCGCCCTGCTGGACTGGCTGGAGCGGACGGGGCGCGCCGGCGTTGCCGACCTGATCGTCTTGTCCGACCACGGGTATTCTACGATTAGCGGCGTCATTCCCGTTGAGGCGCACCTGCGCGCGGCCGGCTTTCCCGCTATTGACCAGGCCGGCGGCGTGGCGGTGGCGCCCAACGGCGGCGCGGCGCTGTTCTATGTGAATGACGCCGATGCCGGGGTTGCGGAACGGCTGGCGGGCTGGCTGACGGGGCAGGACTGGTGCGGCTCCCTGTTCGCGTCAGAACGGGTGGGACAGCCGGCCGGCAGCTTGCCAGCGTCTCTGATCGGCTGCGAAGGCCCCCGTTCCCCCGACCTGATAATGTCTTTCCGCTGGAATGACGGACCGAACCCGGCGGGCTATGCCGGGCAGGCGTACGCCACCGGCGGCGTTCCCGGCCAGGGGCAGCACGGCAGTATGAGCCGCCACGAGCTGCGGAACACGGGGTTGGCGCGCGGCCCGTCCTTCCGCAGCGGCGCGGTGATTGAAACCCCTACGGGTGTCATTGACATCGCCCCGACCGTCTCCCACCTGCTGGGGATAACCGCCGCCGGCGATATTGCTATGGATGGGCGCGTTCTGCACGAGGCGCTGGCCGGCGGAGCGCGCACGCCACCGGAGGTATCGGCGGCGTCATATTGCGCCGCATCCGGCGCCTACCAGCAGGAATTGCGTATTAGCCGTGCCGGCAACGCCGCTTACATTGACTGGGGCAACCGGACGCAGGAGACCAGCGCGTAGCCGGCGCAGCTGGCGGAGGGAGTGGGATTCGAACCCACGAACCCACTGAGGGGTTAACGGTTTTCAAGACCGTCGCATTCGTCCACTCTGCCATCCCTCCGCGGCGACGGCGTTATTATACACTAATATCCTACTCTGTCGCGCCGGCGGCGTCAGACTCAGGCGGGTTTGGGCCGTTGCCGGCGCGCAGGCGGGCGTTTTCGGCTTCCAGCCGGTTGATGCGCTGCCGCAGTTCCTGGACGACGGCCGTCTGCTCCGGCGGCGTACGGCCGTTGCGTTCTACGATGGCGGTCATTGCGGTAATCGCGGCCATCAGCGCCGCCAGCGTCTCCTGGTGCCGCCGTTCCGCATCGGCGCGTTCTTCCCGGCGTACACGCTCCGTCTCGGCGCGTTCTTCCCGGCGGATGCGTTCCGCTTCCGCCTGGTCTTCCCGCCGCTCGTTGCGGCGGTTCCTCTGGTCAAGGTAGTAAGTCAGCAATTGCGGCACCCCCAGCACGGCCAGGACGATGGCGATATACGCCGCCCCTTCCAAGTATTGTAGCGGACTGCAACAGCCGGCGACCATCGCCGCGATGGGTTCATTCTGAAACGGCATCGGAATGGTCGTTCCCGTTGCTGGCGCGCAGGCGGGCGTTTTCGGCTTCCAGCGCGTTGATGCGCTGCCGCAGTTCCCGGATGACGGCCGTCTGTTCCGGCGGTGTATGGCCGTTGCGTTCTACGATGGCAATCAGGGCAGTCATCATCTCCTGATGCCGCCGTTCCGACTCGACGCGTTCTTCCCGCCGTACCCGCTCCGCATCGGCGCGTTCTTCCCGGCGGATGCGTTCCGCCTCCGCAAGGTTCTCCTGCCGGACGCGTTCCGTCTCGGCGCGTTCTTCCCGGCGGATGCGTTCCGCTTCCGCAAGGTCTTCCCGCCTCTCGTTGCGGCGGTTCCTCTGGTCAAGGTAATAAGTCAGCAATTGCGGCACCCCCAGCACGGCCAAGACGATGGCGATATACGCCGCCTTCCAAGTATTGTAGCGGACTACAGCAGCCGGCGACCATCGCCGCGATGGGTTCATTCTGAAACGGCATCGGAATGGTCGTCCCCGTTCCCGTTGCCGGCGCGCAGGCGGGCGTTTTCGGTTTCCAGCTGGTTGATGCGCTGCCGCAGTTCCTGGACGACGGCCGTCTGCTCCGGCGGCGTATGGCCGTTGCGTTCTACGATAGCGGTCATTGCGGTAATCGCGCCCATCAACGCCGCCAGCGTCTCTTGGTGCCGCCGTTCTGCCTCGGCGCGCTCTTCCCGGCGCACACGCTCCGCTTCGGCGCGTTCTTCCCGGCGGATGCGTTCCGCTTCCGCAAGGTTCTCCTGCCGGATGCGTTCCGCTTCCGCAAGGTCTTCCCGCCGTTCGTTCCGGCGGTTCCTCTGGTCAAGGTAGTAAGTCAGCAATTGCGGCACCCCCAGCACGGCCAGGACAATGGCGATATACGCCGCCCCTTCCAAGTATTGTAGCGGACTGCAACAGCCAGCGACCATCGCCGCGATGGGTTCATTCTGAAACGGCATCGGAATCGTCGTTCCCGTTCCCGTTGCTGGCGCGCAGGCGGGCGTTTTCGGCTTCCAGCTGGTTGATGCGCTGCCGCAGTTCCTGGACGACGGCCGTCTGCTCCGGCGGCGTATGGCCGTTGCGTTCTATGATGGCGGTCATTGCGGTAATCGCGGCCATCAACGCCGCCAGCGTTTCCTGGTGCCGCCGTTCCGCATCGGCGCGTTCTTCCCGGCGGATGCGTTCCGCTTCCGCAAGGTCTTCCCGCCGCTCGTTGCGGCGGTTCCTCTGGTCAAGGTAGTAAGTCAGCAATTGCGGCACCCCCAGCACGGCCAGAACAATGGCGATATACGCCGCCCCTTCCAGGTATTGTAGCGGACTGCAACAGCCGGCGGCCATCGCCGCGATGAGTTCATTCTGAAACGGCATCGGAATTATCGTTCCTGCCAGCGCATTCTGCTGTTGCAGTCCTGTTGGTTACCGCCCCGTTCAGGACGGCGTGGCGTCTGCGCTGTCGAAAAATCCCTTGTCCCCATCGGGGTCGGCGATGCCCAGCAGCCCGTTGGTGTACAGGCGGCAGGCGCGCAGCCATAGCACTACAATGGCGTTGTTGACATACAGCTGCGGCAACTCCCGCCCGTGCCGCTGCCGACCGCGCGCGCGGATGCCTGCCTCAAAAAAACGCTCCAGAAAGGGCGTCGGCTCGTTGTCCAGCGCGCAGGCTTCCAGGATTTCCGGCGGCGCTTCCCGGCACAGCATCTCCGGCGCGGTTTCGGCCAGCCGGATGTAATCGGGTTCCTGTTGGTGGGTAATCATAAGGCAGTATGTGATGTTGGCAAACGGAACAGGCCAGCGGCCGGACGCCGGCAGACCGGGCCCGGCCGCAACCGCGTGCCACGTCGGCTGAGGGGTCACAGGTTCATCTGCGGAACCATATAGCCATCCATTTTGTGGTAGATCTGCAACCGGCTGCGCTGCGCGTCCAGCACGACCAGGCGGCCATGCGCTTCGTCAAAATGGACATCGGTGGGCAGGGCGAACCGCCATTCCGACTCGGTAGTGGGGACTTCCCGCCGCCGCTTCAGGTAGTCCGCGTTGGCGGCCACCGTCATATCCGCCCACTTGCTCAGCTGCTGGGCGTCGCCCACGAGGGAAATGATAAAGTTGCCTTCCCGGTCAAAGATGTGGACGCGGCCGGGATGCATTCCGTTGTCGCTCCAGTCGGCGACATAGACATCGCCTTGGGGGTCAACGGTGACCTTGACGGGCAGGTGCAGCTGCCCGCGCTTGCTGCCCCCTTCGCCGATTTGCATCAGCCATTCGCCGTCGGCGGTGAACTTCTGCACCTGGTGGTTGCGGTGGTCGGCCACATAGACGGAGCCGTCGTTCCGGTCCACGGTGATGCCCCAGGGGGAATCGAACTGGCCGTTGCCGGCGCCCGGCGCGCCCCAGCGCGTAATCAGCTCCCCGTCGGCGGTGAACTTCCGCACTTCGTGCGCCCGCCCGTCGGTGGCATAGACATTGCCCTGCCCGTCCACGGCGATGTTGGCCGTGCTGTGGTCCTTGCCGTCCGCTTCGGGGACGGTACTCCACTTTTTGATGAACTTGCCGTCCTTGCCGAACACCGACACCTGGTTGAGCCATTCGTCGGAAACGAAAAGGTTCCCGTCGGGCGCCAGGGCCATGCCGGAAGGCCAGATGAATTCGCCGTCCCGGTCGCCGTACTTGCCGAACTCGCCGGTGAATTCCTCGGCGCCGGCTTCGTCGCCCACATCAATGACGCTGACCCTCGCGCCGTAAGCGACCTTGTTCCACGGCACATTGGAGATGCCTTCCAGCCCCCGGTTCAGCACATAAACGGTGTTGCCCTCAAAGGCCATGGCCACGGGCTGGCTGAAGCCCATGCCGGAAGCGGCGCCCCGCCCCACGGAATGGCTGTAGTCGTACACGCGGCCCTTCGCAATTTGCGTTAGCATAGTTTTACCTGCCTTGCCTGCTCTTTCCGATTCCTGCTGCGGTGTCTGTTGTCCGGCCTTGCCATCGGCGGCGGTGCCGGAGCAACCCCGGTGGGATACTGCCCCGCCCCACTGGTCCGACCCCGGCAGTTGTTTCGCCAGGGCGAACCCGTCAAACGGAACCCGTAAAGACGATAGCGGGGCCAGCAGATTGACAAACCCGCTGGCCCCGGCCGGTTCTGCCCGTCGGCGGGCGCGTCCCGATTGCCCGGAACCCCGCTGTCGGTTTAGACGAAAGACACCTTCTCAAAAACGCCGCCCACGATGGGGTTGGCGTCCAGGCCCATCCAGTCCTCCAGGATGGCGCTGTACACGCCCCGGAAGTCGGTATTGGGAACCAGGTCGCCCTGCTCCAGATGCTCCGGCCGCGAGGACGGGTATTCGCCGTACTCGCCGCCCTTGATGCGGTCGCCCATCATAAAGACCACGCCGGCGGCGCCGTGGTCGGTGCCGCTGCCGTTGTCGTGAACGCGACGCCCGAACTCGGAGAACATCATCAGAATGACATTGTCGCTGGCGTCGTTTTCCCGCAGGTCGTCAAAGAAACTGCCCACGGCGGCGGACACATCCCGCCACAGGCCGTCGTGCATCCCCACCTGGTTGGAATGGCTGTCAAAGCTGCCGTGGTCGCAGTACAGCACCCGGGCGCCGAGGTTGGCCTGGTGCACCTGCGAAATGCCCTTGAGCTTGCGGGCAATGGGCGTGTCGGGGTACTCCACCGAGCTGCTGTACCGTCCCGGCGCCACATTGAGAATGTCGGCGGCCTTGAGGCTGTCCAGGCCGGTCTGCCCCAGGTAATCCATCACGAAGCCGCTGCCGATGGTGGGGGAGTACAGCCGCGTAAAGCGGTCAATGATTTTGCTGCGCTGGGCGTCCTCCTGGATGCTGGTGAGCATCCCGAAGTTGTCCAGGTCGTCCACGCAGGCCACCGGCACGCCGGGCAGGGCCAGGGCGCGGGGCAGGCTGGGGCCGAAGCTGACGGCGGTGACCACATTGTCCTTGTTCGGGTCAATGTCGCGCGTGGCGCGGCCCAGCCAGCCTTCCGTGCCCAGTTTGTCCGGCTCGCAGGTGTGCCAGATGTCCATGCTGCGGAAGTGGCTGCGGGGGCTGTTGGCGTAGCCCACGCCGTGGACGATGGCCAGGTCGCCGGTGTCCCAGAAACGCTGCAACGGGGCCACTTCCGGGTGCAGGCCGATGCGGTCGTTCAGCTTGACGATGCGGTCATCGGCCACGCCCACCACCGGGCGGTTGTCCCGGTACAGCGGGTCGGCGTGGGGTATGACGGTGTTCATATAGTCGTTGCCGCCGGTGAGCTGCAAAACTACCAGCACCGGCTCTTTTTTGGTTGCGGTCATTGTAGTTGCTCCTGTGAATTGCCGTGTACCAGAGCAAGGGCGGGGATGAGGCGGCACTGCCGGAGCGTCACGGTCGGACGCCGGCGCGCCGCCAGGGGGGCCGGCGTCAGGCGTACTGGTAGTCGCGCAGCGAAACAATCAGCTGCAACATCTCGGAGATGCGTTCCTCCGAGGCCGCCACGTCGACGTCCGTAGCCCAGGTCAGGCTGCCGGCGCCCTGGGCGTGGGACACCAGCTCGCTGCGGGTGGCGGCGTCCACTTCCAGCGGCCCCATCAGATCCAGGCAGTTGTCCACCATCGCCTGCGGCGTCAGGTCGCCCTGGGCCTGCATCCGGTTGATCATAGAGCGGATGCCGGGGCGGTTGACATCGCTGACCATATCGGCGGTGAAGTTGATGCGGCGCATCAGGGAGCCGCTGTTGATCCACTCCATGCCGGTGTGCCAGCCTTCCACGCTGGGCGGGTTGAGCAGATCCTGCCCCATATAGGTGGGCTGGCGGGCCATTTCGCCCAGGCCGGGGGCGGGGAACTCAAAGCCGCCTACCAGCCGCAGCGTGCCGACCACCACTTCGGCCGGGCTCTTGAGGCGGGCGTAGCGGGCGTTCTTGAAAAAGTCGCTGTTGAACAGCGTACGCAGGGTGGCGCGGATGTCGCCGCCCGAGGCCACAAAAGCGTCCGCCAGCGCGTCAATGGCGTCCTCATCCTTGGGCGGGATGACCTGCCAGGCCGGCACCTGCGCTTCGTCCGCCACAAAGAAGTTGTACAGGTGGCGGGCGATGAAAGTCGCCGTGGCGGGATGTTCGCAGATGATGTTGATGATGTCCTCGCCGTTGAAGTGGCCCGTTTCGCCGAGGAAAGTCTTTTCGCCGTCGTCGTGGTCCTCGGGCAGATAGGCGAACTTCCAGTCGTGGCGCCCGATGGGGCCACGGGGCAGCTTGGGCTCGAAGGTCCAGCCGGTAAAGGCGCGGGACGCTTCGCGGACATCAACCTCGGTGTAGGTGCCTACGCCCATGCTGAACAGTTCCAGCAGCTCCCGGCCCCAGTTTTCGTTCACGGCGTCGGCGTGGTTCTCAAAGTTGTCCAGCCAGTAGATCATCGCCGGGTTTTTGGCGACTTCCAGCAGGAGCTCCTTGTAGTTGCCCATGCCCTTTTCCCGGAACAGGGCCACCATGCGGGTGATTTCGTCGTAGTGGTCCACTTTGGAAACGCCCGTGGCGAAGACCTGGTGCCAGAACAGCGCCATCTTTTCCTCGAGGGGCCGCCTGGTGTTGGTCATAAAGTAGAGCCACTCGGCGGAACCCATGCCCTGGATGGTGCCGGGCCGCCAGGTCCAGGGGTGGTAGCGCACCAGCTCGTAGCGGTCAATGGCCGGCTGGCTTTCCGGGTTCAGCAGCTCCTCAACCGTGGCTTCGTAGCCCGCGGCGGCGCGCGTCTCCAGCTCCTCGCGGGTCGCCCCGAAGCCGGCCCGGCGCATCAGGTGGGCCATCAGGGCAATGTCTTGCGATGCCATCACTTGCCTCCTGTGAAAATTTTGCGATGTTGCCGCCTATTATCCGCTACCCTTTCGCACTCTGTCAAACGCCGGCCCCAAGCCTGCGGTTATGCGGTCGTGCGGCCAGCGACGCCTTGCGGCTTGCGGGGTTCCGGCCGGCGGCGCTACCCGCTGCCTCCGGCCGGAACCGGGAACGGCCCGGCTGCCTACCACCAGTTGAACAAGTAGCCCGTTAGGACAACGGCGATGGGGATGGCGATGCTGTAGGCAATCGTCAGCGTGATCACTTTGTGTTTGGTGGCCGGTTTCATTGCAAGCCTCCATTGCCGGTGCCGGCGAAATTAATTCGCACTCTGCCAAACGCCGGCCCCAAGCCTGCGGTTATGCGGTCGTGCGGCCAGCGGTGCCTTGCGGCTTGCGGTGTCCCCCCGGCGGCAACTGGACAACGCCGCCGAAACCGGGGACAGCCTCGCCGCCTACCACCAGTTGAACAAGTAGCCCGTTAGGACAACGGCGATGGGGATGGCGATGCTGTAAGCAATCGTCAGCGTGATCACTTTGTGTTTGGTGGCCGGTTTCATTCGCATTAGAAGCCTCCCATGCCGGTGAAATCAATCCTGAACAGGTTGCGCAGAAAGTTGTACCACCACCCGATAAGGGGAGCTGTTGCCAAGAGAGACGCCAGCAAGAGTAACGGGCCAATAAGAGGCTGTGCACCTGCCGGCAGTGCATCAGGCACCGACATGGTGTTATATGCCGCCAACAAAATCGCCGCACTCAATACGATGCCGGAAACTGCCCCCAGAAAGATGCCAAACACCAGATAGCGCAACACTTCCATCAATTTAGCAAGGTTCATATCTACAAAATCCTCCAAAAGATATTCGCACTTGGCGCGGGCCAGGCGCGCCTGTGCGGAACATTATGCCACAAGCCTAACTGCAAGCGCAAGCGTTGGCGCGGGCGCTGCCGCCCTACCCCGCCCGCCTCTCCAGGTTCCGTATGGCCTCCTCAATCCGCCGCACCTGCTCCGCGTCGCCCGACGACAGGCGATAGCAGCGATCCAGGTACAGCTGCGCCAGCTGGCCGCTGGCCGGCCCGGTGTCGGTGGCGGCGGCCACCAGCGCCCCGATGTTGAACTCGTCGGGCAGATGCCGGCCCAGCGCCGTCATCTCGGCGGTGATGTCGGAAATGGCGGCGGCATCGCTGCCCTCCTGGGCGAAGCGCAGGCGTCCCAGCAGCCGGCCCATTTCGGCCAGCCGGTCGCCCTCACTCAGAAAGCTCCACAGCACTTCGTTGACGCCCAGACCGTCGCCGGCGCCGCCCGCGTCCCCGGCGGCCGCCGCATCGCCGCCCGCCGCCGCGCCGCCGCCACCTCCCGGCAGCAGGGCGACATCATCGGCGGGGATGCCGCCGGATACTGCGCCCACGCCTTCGGCGGCGTTTTTCCAGGCATCGGAGTATTCCTGCACTGCCCCGGCCACGGCTTCCATCATCCGCGCCAGGTCGTAGGAAAACATACTGCCGCCGTAAATCAGGTCGTCCTGCCGCCGCCCGGCCAGCCGCGTCACCTCGGCGTAGCCGCCGGCCACCTCCTCCGGCATCGGCGGCATCGCAAAGGCGGAAAAGTTCGCCAGCGGCCCCGAATCGCCGCTGCCCAGGTGCGCCGCCAGGAACGGCGGCACGTACTTGGTCAAATCGGCCGTGATGGGCAGCGTGACGATGTAGGTGCCGTACACCACATCCGGCTCGGTGTCCACCCGGAAATAGAGGATGGCGTGGCCCCGCGGCTGCTGCGGGTCGCCAATTTCAAACTGAATGTCCATAGTAGCCCGCAGTATAGATTAACCCGGCGGCAATAGCAAAGGCGTCCCGCCGTTCCGGGCCGGATTTTCGTCCGGGATTGCGGGCGCATTTCGCCGGCGCCGATTTCGCCTGTGCCGGGCGAATGGTATAAAATGCGCCCCGCCCGGCGCCGGCCCGTCAACCGCGCGCCGCGGCGACTATGCCGGCAGGTAAGGAACGACAATAATGATGAAAGCAATGGTTCTGGCATTGGGCCTGGCCGCCGTTCTGGCCGCCGTGGTCGGCTTGACCCTGGCGCCGTCCCCAAGCGGGACGCCGGCGCAAGCGCAGGGGCAGCCCAGCCCGGCAGCGCCGGCCAACGTCCGGGCGGAAAACGGCGCCAACCCCGGCCAGGCGGTCGTGATGTGGGATGCCGTGGCGGACGCCGCGTATTACCGCATCGGCTGGGTGAATATGGAAACCTTCCGGGCGGTGCAGGCGGAAGGCGGGCGGGAATGGCTGGATGTGTTCGATTTCCGCGATGTGGTCAACCGGGGGCAAACTGACCAGACCATTTCCAATTTGGAACCGGGCGTGCAGTACGCCTTCATCATGGCCAGCGTGGGCCAGCGTTTTGGCAACGCAGCCGGCTGGTCGCAGTGGGATTACCTGACCACGGCCGAGGCGGAGGCGCCGTCCTGCCCGGCGGATGCGGGAACCACGCCAGACGAGCCCGTGGGCGACGGTACGCCGACGCCAACCCCCGAGCCGGGGCCACGCCGGCGGCTACCGCTACTGCTACCCCGACGCCAACACCAACGCCGGCGGCGGGCGCGGCAGCCAGCGGGGATTACGACGCCGACAATGACGGGCTGATTGAAATCACTAGCCTGGCGCAGCTGGATGTCATCCGGCACGACCTGGATGGCGATGGCGTGTCCGTCCACGCCGATTATGCGGCGGCCTTCCCCAATGCTATGGATGAGATGGGCTGCTTTGCGGGCTGTTCCGGCTACGAACTGGCCGCCAACCTGGACTTTGACACCAACGGTAGCGGTCGCGCCGACGCGGGCGATGCCTACTGGCGCGACGGCACCGGCTGGCTACCGATCGGCGACCGGGAAAGGCAATTTCGGTACAATGCTATTTTTGACGGCAATGGGCATACCATCGCCAACCTGTTTATCCGCTGGTTAGAGGTCGGTCCGGTAGGTCTGTTCTGGGCTACCGGCGAGGATGCAGACATTCGTAATGTGCGCTTGGTTGAGGCGAGTGTGTCGTCCAACAAAGATTGGGCAGGCGGACTTGTGGGCGGTAACAGCGGCCGCATTACTGGCAGCAGCGTGGCCGGGCGGGTATCCGGTCGTAGCGGGGTAGGCGGGCTGGCGGGCCACAACGACGGCAGCATTGACGACAGCAGTGCTGCCGCCGCAGTGTCCGGCAACGACGACGAGGTCGGAGGACTGGTCGGATCCAACTCCGGTAGCATTACAGACAGCCACGCTACTGGCAATGTTACCGGACACGCTGGTGATGTTGGTGGGCTTGTTGGCGTCCACGGCAACGGTAGCGGCAGCAGTATCAGCAGGAGCTACTCTACTGGCAATGTATCCGGGGCGGAGAATGGTGTTGGCGGATTGGTCGGTCGTTGCGACGGCCCAATCACCGCCAGCTACGCCACTGGCAGTGTGGCCGGCGAGAGCGGCTATGTTGGCGGATTGGTCGGTGACTGCGACGGCCCAATCACCACCAGCCATGCCACCGGCAGCGTAGCCGGCAACCGATATTTTGTTGGCGGCTTGGCCGGGCACTCCGGCGGCCCAATCACCACCAGCTACGCCACCGGCAGCGTGACCGGCGAGAGCGATGCTGGCGGCTTGGCTGGTCACTGTGGCGGCCCAATCACTGCCAGTTATGCCACCGGCAGCGTAGCCGGCGAGAACATTGTGGGGGGGTTGACTGGTTCTTGCCGTGGACCAATCACCACCAGCTACGCCACTGGCAGCGTGACCGGCGAGAGCAGTGTGGGGGGCCTAGTCGGTGGTGACTATTACGGCAACAGGAGCACCGATAGCTATTGGGATACCCAGACCACCGGCCAATACCGCAGCGTTGGTGGGACTGGCAGGACGACGTGGGAGTTGCGGACGCCTACCGCCGCCACCGGCATCTACGCCAACTGGAATGCGGAGTGGTGGGACTTTGGCACTGCGCGCCAGTATCCCGTTCTGAAGTACCAGGGGATGGACGTGGCGGCGCAGCGGCGGTAGTCGGCGGCCTTTGGGGGCGTTGGCCGACGAAGCCGCCCGTAGCTCCTGCTCGTTGTACTGCTACGGGTATCGATGCTCTATTTCCTAGCCGGCTTCCCCAGGTACGCGGCGGCGCGTTTCTCCCGGCTCTGCCTTGCTGATGCCATTTCCTGTAGGTTGCGTGCGCGCGACTTGAGCAGCTTCCTCAGGAGAGTGCTGCGATCCGTGAGGTGCTTGTTCATGGTTTTCTCCAACCAGCAATCCGACTACATTCCCGTGGTGTGCATCGGTGGGTTCCGTAGATAGTACCTCGACTATAGCCGGGTCGCGATCATTCAGATTAACTGGGAACAAGGCTTTCATGCCCAGCAAATCGGCCAAGGTGGTCTCGTTGTCATTGGGATCACGTATGGACCGAAACAGTTCCGTCGCTTCTGTACGGTCGATAACGAAATCGTGGGAGGGATATCCTGATGTGATGAAATCCAGTGATTCCGTATCAATATTCCCTCCGGTACGGAGCAAGCGCGTCCCATACGCGAACGAGATATTCATTGCCCTAGCTGCTTCTTCTATCAGCAACGGGTCAAGTTGGCCATAGATGGGTGCGAACAGACCGGTAGTCATTGAGATGGCAATTTCGGTTGCCATCTTCAACGACACCGCGCCGCCACTTCCGCGTTTGGTTTCCAGCAAGGTGGCTTTAAAGGTTTCTAGCGCACGCTCTTGCAGGGTGTCCAACGTGTCAAGAACAACCAAGCCTGACCTAGATTCCGCCAACTCGTCCCTTTTCGACATTTGCACATCGAGAGGGCCCAGTTCCCCGTACTTCGACATAACGATCTCGTGTGCCCCGGTCGCGATCAACGTTCCTGCGCTCTTGCAGTAGCCGGAAACGTACAAGATGAAACGCTTGTAGCTGTTCTGCAACCACCTAGCTATCTGGTAAGCAGCACCGGCATCGCCACCTGGCGTGACCAGGATCAGCATTACGTTGTTTCGCGGGGATCGCTCGATGGTACACTGGATCAAGCGAGCGACGCCTTCAGGGTAGGTGTAGCCATTGTAGAGGATGACGTCAGCGTCCAGTTGGACGGCTACGACTCCAGCAATTTGCGCGAGCCGTTCGTCAATCTTGGGGGCGGCATCGGTTTCGTTCATCTCCAACCTCAGGTTCAGGTAGGCTGGGGGACAGGCATACTATCACCCATTCGGCCAACTTCGGAGGATAATCTTATTACAAACGTATGCCGATGTCAAGGCGTCTGCTAACCTTAGGCCGGGATTTCTAAAAGTCGAATCGGCTGGAACCGCCGTGACGAAATTCGTAATTTGGCGTTTGCCATTTTACGGCGTTGGGGTGGTGCTTCGCGCCAGTGCTCGGCACTGAAGTACCAGGGTATGATGTTGCGGCGCAATGCTCCTCCGGTCCGACGCGCCCCGGCTCAGGAAACCCGCCCGGCAATTTTTTGATGCCGCCCTGGGGGGTTGCGCCCCCGGTTTCGCTGGTGTATCATCCGAACAAATCATCTAGTCAGCCGCCGCGCCGGGGGGCTGACGCAACGAATGGAGAGGATGAAATGCTGGCCACCGCTCAAACTTGCGCCGTCACCGGGCTGGACGGGCAGATTATACAGGCCGAAACCGATATTTCGCCGGGGCTGCCCGCCTTCCACATCGTGGGGCTGCCCGATACCGCCGTGCAGGAAGCCAAAGAGCGCGTGCGGGCGGCGCTGCGCAACAGCGGCTGCGAGTTCCCCATGCGCCGCATCACCGTCAACCTGGCTCCCGCCGACCTGAAAAAGGCCGGCCCGGCCTACGACCTGCCCATCGCCGCCGGCATCCTGTTCAGCACCGGCCAGGCGCTGCCGCCCCCGGAGCCGGCCGTATTCCTGGGCGAGCTGTCCCTGGACGGCGGCCTGCGCCACACCGCCGGCATCTTGCCTATGGTCTGGGTGGCGCGGGAACAGGGCATCCGCGTGGTCTATGTGCCCGCCGTGGACGCCGCCGAAGCCGCCCTGGTGGACGGCGTGTGCGTCTATCCCGTAACCACCCTGGCCCAGCTGCTGGCGCACTTGCAAGGCGAGGCCGCCATCGCGCCGTTCCCCCACAGCGGCGTCTATCTCAACGGCAACCGCCAGCCGCCGGACAGCGCCGACCTGGCCCACATCCGCGGCCAGGATCACGCCAAACGGGCCCTGGAAGTGGCCGCCGCCGGCTTTCACAACATCCTGTTCAGCGGCCCGCCCGGTTCCGGCAAAACCCTGCTGGCCCGCGCCTTGCCCGGCATCCTGCCCTACCTGACGCCCGACGAAGCGCTGGAAGTCACCAAGATTTACAGCGTCAGCGGCAACCTGCCCCCGGACAGCCCGCTGATTGCCCAGCGCCCTTTCCGCGCCCCCCACTACACCATCTCCAACGCCGGGCTGGTGGGCGGCGGCCGGATGCTCCGTCCCGGCGAAATCACCTTGAGCCACCGGGGCGTCCTCTTTCTGGACGAGCTGCCCGAATTCGGCCACGCCTTGCTGGAATCCCTGCGCCAGCCCCTGGAGGACAAAACCGTCACCATCACCCGCGTCACCGGCACCGTCACCTACCCGGCCAGCTTTATGCTGGTGGGGGCGATGAACCCCTGCCCCTGCGGTTATGTGTCCCATCCGCGCAAGGAATGCGTGTGCAGCCCGTCGGCCCTGTCCCGCTACCAGCGGCGCATCAGCGGCCCGCTGCTGGAGCGGATTGACATCTTTGTGGAAGTGCCGCCGGTCGAGTACGACAGCCTGCTGGCCCCGAACCGGGCCGAAGGGTCGGCGGCGGCGCGGGAGCGGGTGGCGGCGGCCCGCGCCATCCAGGAAACCCGGTTCGCCGCCGGCGAGGACGCGCCGGATGCGCCGGCGCGGTCCAACTCCGAAATGGCCGGCTCCAGGATCTGGGACTACTGCACCTTGCAGAGCGCCGCCGAGACGCTGCTGCAACGGGCGTCTTTGCAGCTGGACTTGTCGGCCCGCGCCCTGCATCGCGTCGTCAAAGTGGCGCGGACGGTGGCCGACCTGGCCGGCGCCGATGAAATCGGGCCGGCCCATCTGGCGGAAGCGCTGCAATACCGGGCGCGCGGGCTGGGTTAGGGCGGCCCGAAGGCTGTTCTGTGGCGATGGCGGTTCCAGCGCCGGCGACGATTAGGGGCGATACTGCCGGCGCCGGCGGCGATGGCAGTATCGCCCCTGCAATCCTCGCGTCGGTCGGCGGGTTATTCAGACGACATTCGCGGCGAATCGCCACGGCGAAGCCCGGCGCGATGACGCCCGATGCGGAATGACGCCCGATGCGGAATGACGCCCGATGCGGAATGACGCCGCCAGCGCCTAATCGCCCACAAAGCGCGCCGTCAGCCGGTTTCCGTAGCCTCTTTCGTACCACACGGTCACCGGCGTCCCTTGCAGCTGGTGGTCTTTCAGATGCCCCGCGGACACGCCGGCCCAGCCCTCGGCCTGGAACTCCCAGCGCCGTCCGTCATAATCGGTAATATGCAGGATGCGGAAATGGCGGGGGTTGGCCGGGTTGGCCTGCACCAGGTCAATGCGCCCCGTCACTTTGGGCAGCCGGGGATAGAGGGCGTCGCCGTCCCCATGCCCGGCCTGGGGCCGCCCGCCGCCCGTGCACCCGGCCAACACCGCCAGCAGTACGATGATGATTATGACGACCGGCCCAGCAGCCGGCCCGCAGCAGCGCGCGCGCCTGACCATACTGCAATCCTGTAATCGCCGCCGGCGGGAACCGCATCGGCGTTATGTCCTCGACGCGCCGGCAATGCTGTCCGGGAACAACCCCGGCCGGGAACCACCAACGCGTAAAGCCGGCCGGCGCATCATAATACACGCCCGAATCGCAACCTCAATATAGCAACCCCGATCCGGGAGATCGTCATCATATCCTTGCCGGGCGGGCCTCCGCATACTGCCATCATTCCGGTTGCTTTCATCATCCCGGCCGCTTTCGCCAGGATGCCGGATCCAGTGCGGCGCCGCGCCCAAAAGCCGGCCCGCCGCCCGCCCTCTACAAAACCGCCCGGCGGTGTTACGATAGCCCCATCAGCATCATTCCATTCCATTCCGTTACAATCCAGCCCGTCCCCACTGCCCCAACCCGTTGCCGAGGTAAATATCGCTATGCCCACCAACCGAATTGGCCTGCACGCCGGCGCCCCCGACGCCGAAGCGTCCCTGGACCTGATGCGCCGCGCCGAGGCCGCCGGCATCCACGCCGCCTGGCTTACCACCGGCGGAACGGGCCTGGACGCCCTCACCCTGTTCGCCGCCGCCGCCGTCCAGACCGACCGCATCCTCTTTGGCACCTCCATCGTCCCCACCTACCCGCGCCATCCCATTGTGGTCGCCCAGCAGGTACAGGTTCTGGAGCAGCTGGCCCCCGGGCGGCTGCGGCTGGGCGTTGGCCCCAGCCACCGTCCCACAATGCGCGCTATGTTCGGCTACCGCCTGCGCGCCCCCCTCACCAACCTGCGGGAGTATCTGCACATCCTGCGCGCCCTGCTGAACGAAGGCGCCGTTGATTTTGACGGCCAGGAATACACCGCCCACGCCACCATCCCCCGTCCGGTGAATGTCCCGGTGATGGCGTCGGCCTTGCAGGAAGGTTCCTTTGAATTGTGCGGCGCCGCGGCCGACGGCGCCATCAGCTGGGTCAGCCCCGCCGTCTATCTGCGCGACCAGGCTCTGCCGGCGCTGCGCCGGGGTTCCGACGCCGCCGGACGGGAAACGCCGCCGCTCATCGCCCACGCCCCTGTGTGTATCAGCGACAACCCGGACGCTACCCGCCTGGCCGTCCAGCAGCAGCTTTCCAACTACCCCCGCCTGCCCTACTACCAGCGGATGTGGGCCGCCGCCGGCTACCCCGAAGCCGCCGAGGAAACCTGGAGCGACGGAATGATCGCCGCCACCGTCCTCGCCGGCGACGCCGACGGCGTCGGCGAAAAGATGACCGCAATGCTGGATATGGGCATCAGCGAACTGCTGGTCACCCCGGTGCTGGCCGGCGCCGACCCGGATGCCGATCTGGAAGCGACCATCAACCTGCTGGGCCGGGTCGCCCAGTCCCTCTAGCCGCCGGTCATCGCGCCATCGGCGGCGCATTGCGCCGCCCAACAGGAGACATTGTATGTTCATCGCCACCAACCGCATCAAAGTCAAAACCGGCTCCGGCGACACCCTGGCCGGTATGTTCCGGGCCCGGGGCGCCGTCCAGGATTCGCCCGGCTTTGTCAGCTTTGAGTTGTGGAAAATGAACCGCACGCCCGACCACGAGGAGTTTCTGGTGGTAACCCACTGGGATACGGAGGAACACCACCACGCCTGGACGCGCAGCGACGCCTTTCGCAGCGCCCACGCCGGCGGCCCGCCCGACTTTCTCCTCGGCCCCGGGGAGTTTCACACCTACGAGGTAGTGCATCGCCTGGACGCCGCGTCCGGGTAAGTGTGCGCCGCCACGCCGCCAGGAGCCGGCCTATGACTACGGCAATGGCAACAGCAACGCCAACGACAGAAACGCCCGCTCCAACTCCGGCGCCGGAGAACATCGCCCCGGATGATGCGCTGGTCATCAACCTGCGCGATTTGGGCATTGCCGCCACGGGGCCGGAGCTGGAAAACCTGTTCCGCAAGTTCTGCCACCGCAACAGCGAAAGTAGCTGGCAGTACGAGCTCACGCCGGCGGGAGAGATAATCGCGATGGCGCCCATAAACCACCCGGGCGGATTCCATGAGAATGATACTGCCGTGGACCTGCGGATTTGGGCGCGGGATTTCGGAGGCGAGTCCACCGGCTCCAACGCTTTCTACCGGATGCCGGTCACCGGCGGTATGCTGGTTCCCGATGCCGCCTGGATTTCCCCGCAGCGGCTGGCCGCCCACCCGCCGGTTGCCGGCGAACCCCTCCCGGTCTGCCCCGACTTCGTCATTGAAATCCGTTCCGGCGCCGGCAATATGGCGCCTCTGCACGCCAAAATGCGCCTTTACATCCGCAACGGCGCCCGCCTGGGCTGGCTGATTGACGCCCGCCGGCGCCGCGTCTATATCTACCGGGCCGGCCAGCCGGAACCGGAACTGCTGCGCAACCCGACCGTTTTGTCCGGGGAGGATGTGCTGCCCGGCTTTGCCTTTGAGGTGGCGCGCTGGATTTTCGACCGCGTCTAGCGCCCTGTGGAAAAGAAACCTTATCCGCCACGCCGCCCGGCAGTTCACGCCCCGAGGTTTCGCAGATGTCTGACACCGCCACCATCGCCAACGCCAGCGCCGGCGGCCATCCGGCCGTAACCCTGAAAGTCGCCGCTACGCCTGCCGAGCTGGAGGGCGCCGTTGCCCTGCGGATGCGCGTATTCGTGGGCGAGCAGGGTGTCCCCGCCGACATTGAGGTGGACGCCGCCGATACTGCGCCCGACACCGTTCACGCCGTAGCGCTGCATCAGGGCCGGGTCATCGCCACCGGACGCCTGCTGCCCGATGTGGACGGCAAGGGGCCGCATATCGGGCGCATGGCCGTGGCTGTGGAATGGCGGCGGCAAGGCGTGGGCAGCCTGGCGCTGGCGTTCCTGGAAGGGCAGGCGCGGGCCTTGGGACACCGCCAAATCACCCTCCACGCCCAGGAATATGTCAAAGCCTTCTACGCCGCTCACGAATACCGGGAAGTGGGCGACATTTTCCAGGAGGCGGGCATTCCGCACCGGGAAATGGTCAAATACTTGTAAAAAGCGCCCCGCCGCCCGGCAGCCTCGCCCCCCGCCGGATTGCCCCGTTCCCACCGGACCGGTTCCGACTTGCCGGCGGCTGCGAAAGCGCAACCGGCAATGTCGCGCCGGAGTTCCGTGCTATGTCCAGGATGTGCGGAATGCTGACAGCGGCCGGCGCGTAACGCCGCCCTGCTTGTGCTATCATAAAAGAAACCCGACGCCCCCGGCGATCCGGCGGCCCGGCGGCATTCTGCCTATGTTTCCCGATGAACTCCTTACTATCGCCCTGCGTATGCTGGCCGCTGCCCTGGTGGGCTACCTGCTGGGCAGCGTTCCTTTCGCCTATCTGGTGGCGCGGCTCAAGGGCGTTGACATCTTTGCGACCGGCAGCCGCCGCGCCGGCACCGCCAACGTTTTCTGGCACGTAGGGCGCTACCGGGGGATGCTGGTATTCGCCGGCGATGTGGTCAAGGGCGCCGCCGCGGTGGTCCTGGCCTGGATGATTGGCGTGCCCGATCTGATGGGCGTTGTCGCCGGCATGGCCGCCATTGCCGGACACTGGAAAAGCGTGTTCACCGGCTTCCGCGGCGGCGACGGCATGGTGGTGCTGGTGGGCGTTTCCCTCGCCTATCTCAGCTGGTTCATCCTGGTGGGCATTGGCGTGGGCATCGTGTCGGTGCTGGTGTTCCGGCGGTCGGCTTTCCGGTCGTCCATCGGCATCTTTCTGGGCTATGGCGTGATGACCGCCCTCAACACTTTTTACGGAGCGGATTGGGCCGTAATGCTGTCCCTGACCGCCCTGGCGATGGTGGTCATTGTCCACAATGTCCTGACCCACGCCGACCACCGCCCGGAAACCCGCCCGGACGCCAACCCCCTGAGCGACTTGCTCATCGCCGACCGGCCGGAGATACTGGACGATGCCGCCGGCTTGAGCGAGGATGCCATCCTCCGCCAGGTTATCCCGCCCGACGACGAAACCAAATCCGGGCATAATCCCGGCATCGGCGACTAATGGCTACCGTCCCTTCGCTGTGTGTATGCGAGGTCAAGCAAGCCGGCTGTATTTCAGTTTGGCATTGCGCTATTTCGCCAAGCCGGCGTAAAAGGCGTAGCCTCGGTTGACAACTCCGGTCGTTCAATCGTCCCAGGCAAAAGGCTGCTCCGGGTGCGTGGCAATCGTTTGGACACGCCAGTTAGCTTTGCGCTTAAGTGCCTCCAAACTTATCCTGACCCGAAACGCCTTGCCCCGTGTCGGGGCGTTGCGCCCGGCGCGCCATATAGTGTCATTTGCCGTTGGATTGTAGCGGTCTTGCAAAAGCCCGTTGGGCAGGCACAGGATTGAAATTGACTCCAGCCGATTCAGCGGAGCATTGCCCGGATTTTCCGAATAGTTGTACTTGACGAATATCGTAGTAGTCAGATACTCATTCCCCCTCACTACTGCGATGCTGTCCATATCGCCGGCAACATCGACAGGTTGTCCTTGCCTGACCTGCCGGATGCGCATTGAAGTTTGCGACGTTTGGATGGTGGCAGTACGCATCCCCGCGGTTTTCTCGGCTTTGGAATCCACGAACAAGGCTTGCCGCACCGCGTATTCCGGCTGAAAAAGCCAGGCTGCGCGCTTGTAGTCAACCTTGCCGAACAGCCGTACCGGGATCGTTGGCATCCCCTGTCGGTCCAGAGCTTCGCGGGTGATGTCCTCCCCGATGTCCGCCACCAGGTCGGGTTCCCCGGTAAAAATCTCAATGGCGCCCTCGCGGAAGTCATAGATGGCTTGCGCCACCATCCGCAGGGTGGCCTTCTCCACACGCTCAATGATGTCCGGGGCAGCCCGGATAGCGGCGGCGTTCAGCGTCATAGCGGCAGTTTCCTGGTCGCCGCCAGCGCTTCTGCCACGCGCCGCTGCGCCAGCGACACGCTTTCCTCTCGCAGGTCAAACCCCATAAACCGCCGTCCCGTCTCAATCGCCGCCACCGCCGTCGTCCCGCTACCCACAAAACAGTCCAGCACCAGGTCATCCGGCTCCGTGAGCAGCCGGATCATCCGGCGCGGCAATTCCGGCGGGAACTGCGATTCGTGGGCGCCGTTGGAGCGCACTGACGGGATTGTCCACACCGCCCGCGAGCCCCATTCCGCCCACTCGCCCGCGTCCAGCCGTTCCCGGTTCACCACCGTTATGCCCGGCTTCCAGAAAATCAGCAGATGCTCGAATTCGTCCACCGCGCGGTAGGACAGGCTGTGCCAGCGGCTGTTTTCCCAGCAGGGGTCTTTCACCCACACCCGCCGGTCGTACAGGTAAAAGCCGGCGTCAGCGGCCCACTGCTCCATCAGGCCGGCGGTGAGGCGCACCCGCGTTTGGGGGGCGTACTTGCCGCCGCGGGCGTTGTTGTTTTTCAGGCGGCGGTCGATGGTCTGTTCGCTACAGCCCAGCAGGGCGGCCAGTCGGTACTTGTCAAAGTCGGGGTTGGCGTCGCGGGCCGCCAGCACCTGCTCCCGGGTGATTTTGACCTTTTTGGCGCTGACATTGTCCGCCTGGATGCGCGGCATTTCCGGGTCGGCGAAAGCCAGAATATCGGCGATATTAACCGCCAGAAATCCGCCCGGCGCAATCACCCGGCTATGCCCGGCGATGGTCTCCCGCAGCAGCTCCGACCAGGCCGCAAAATCCAGCGCCGCCTCGTAGGATTTGCCCACAAAGTACGGCGGCGACCAGAAACTCAAGGCCACCGAAGCCGGCGCCACCCGCGCCAGCAGCGCCCGCGCGTCGCCCCGGTAAATCCCGTCCGGTGACAGCAAATCTCCATCGCCCATAGCAGCGGCTCATTTAGATCAGGTATTCGCGGCCAATGCCGGTATGGTTGGCTATCTCCGTTCTGACTGTCCAGTCGGAAACGGTGAAATAGCCGGCAACCTGCTCCTGGTTTTCGTCGGAGTAATCATCGCCCAGCATAGCCTGCACCGCCTGCCAAGGGGCCAGCAGTTCGGCCGCGAAGGCGCGTTGGGCTTTCTGCCGGTAACTGTATGACCGGGTGGCTGGCGAAAGGGGTTCGCCAACGGTAAAACCGTTTTCGCTGAACAGACGGTCGCCCAGCAACCGGGACACATCAAAACGCCGGCCCGTCAGATACGGTGAGCGGATAGCGACCCGCCCCAGATCCGGTTCGGGATAAAACACCCACGACAGGGTATCGGTGCGCCTGTCGGAAGTAAAGGCCGCATTGGATATGCCGGCCAAATCCGCCAGCATCCGGTCATCCAAGGGGCTATTGCCCAATGCGGCCTGTTCCCGCACAGCGTTGGCGGTAGCGGCGCCAATGTGCCAGGCTGGCAAAGACCCCCAACCGTCCGCAACCGGCTGGGACAAGTGAATTGCGGCGTCGGCTCTGATGTCAAAAGCAGTCACTTGGGTTACTTCGCTGATTTGCCGGGCGGACATTATGTTGCCGCCGGCGCCAACTGCCAGCTCGTCCAGCGCATTTTCTCCGATGCGCGCCTCATCACCGAGCCAGTTCGCAATCTGGGCATCGTCCACTTCATCAGGATCAAACCCCAGCAATGCCTCAAAACGCCGGAAGCGGGCAAATTCCGGGTCATTGCGTTCCTCGTTGAGGTCGTGCCAATGTCGGTGCAAATCGCTGTCGGGCAAGCCGGCGGCAGCGAGGAATTGCAGCGTCAATCCGATAAATGCGTCCACGGCCTGTTCAAAATCAGCTGCCGAGACCACAGCGGGCATAGTATCAACGGCCCCAATGTAGCCAAATGGGCGGGGACTGGGATCGCGCGACGGGGGCGAATCCAATGTGCACTGGAAGCCGTCCGACGCAATCGTTATGTTGGGCCACACATAACCTTCGCCGATGGCGGTCAGCTCATGAGCCAGCCGCCATTCCAGCGGCAGCACGCTTTGCTGCGGGCGTGGTTCCCAACGCAGCCGCCACCAGTTCCACGCCAGCCATTCCGCCAGATGGTAGCCGGAAACATAAGGCCCGCGCGCGTAGGTGCGACCTTCCGCATCAATGCGGAAACCGCGCGTCAAAGACCTGCGGCCATTGCTGATTTCCAGCAGCCCGAAAGCGGCTTTCTCGTAATCGGAACCGTCGCTGAGAACGGCCGGCGTCAGGCTGAATTGCAGGTCACTCATAACCCGCTCTGCTCCTTTCGTTCCATTCGGCGATGACTGCGGCACGGTTTGCGGCATCGCGCTTCAGACGGTACCCGTGGTAGTTTGGCCCGTCGCTGCCCAGTATCGCTTCGTAAGCTTCCCCATTGTCGTCAACCGACCATACGAGTTTAGGCAAGCCGTGGTCCGGTGGCTTGCTCACCATTCCCAAGCGGATGCCGGCGCGGAACAACCTGGTGGCTTCTCGCAAGGGTACCGGGCGTAGATCGTCGCACAGTGATGCACTCCGACGAGGGCTTACCGGGGGCTGAAATCCGTAATCAGCCGGCCGCAATTTGTGCTTCGGGCTGCCCACATAGCGTGCCCGGTTCAAGTTAGAGAGAGTTTCGTCGCTAATTATTCCTGCCGGCGCAATCCTGCGATTGGGGCGATTGTGGACTTGGCGTTTGCGGCGCGGCATACAGGCAACCTCACACTGCGACTGGTAGTGTACTATAGCAACCGGGCTCGGGATAACAAACTTGCTACGCCAGCACCCGGTACCGGTAGCTGGATTCCAGCAAGTCGCCCTCCGCAAACCGCCCGAACCGCAGCGGCGTCAGGTCAACATCCCGCGCCCGGCCCTCGGTCGCCAGCTCCGCCATGGCCTTGCCCACCGCCGGCGACAGCTTGAACCCATGCCCGCTGAAGCCGATGGCGCAGTACAGCCCCGCCACGCCCGGCGCGGCGTCCAGGATCGGATGCCAGTCCGGCGTCGTGGTGAACAGTCCCGACCAGCCGCCCCGGTAGTAGGATTCCGCCATCCCCGGCACCCGCCGCGCCAGCCGTTCCAGCGCCGACGCCGTATCCGCCAGCTCTACCCCCTGGGGGAACAGGTCGGGATCCGGCTCCGGGTCGTCGTCCCCGTAGCCCATCATCGTCAGACTGGAACCGTCGGGCCGGAAGGAAAAAGACTGGCTGATGTCACCCACCGTCGGATGATGCAAGGCCCGGCCCGCCGGGCGCACCACCGTGGCTACCTGGTGGCGCACCGGCAGCAGCGGCGCGTCCACGCCCACGCCGGCCAGCACCTGCTGCGACCAGGGGCCGGCCGCCACTATGACCGTCCCGGTAGCGATGCGCGCGCCGGCGGCGGTGACCACCGCCAGCGCCCGGCCCCCGGCGGTTTCAATGCCCGCCGCCGGCGTCCGCATCAGAATCCGCCCGCCGCGCTCCCGGGCCCGGGCCGCATATGATGTCGTAACCAGGTGGGGGTCGGCGTAGCCCGACTCCGGTTCCCAGGCGGCGCATTCGTCGTCAAACAGCGTCACCATGGGGGCGAGCTGCGCCAGGTCGTCCCGCGACGCCAGGCCGGTAGCCACGCCCAGCTCCTGCTGCATCGCCACATTCCGTTCCAGTCCGCTCCG
Source organism: Dehalococcoidia bacterium (assembly GCA_965203195.1). GTDB lineage: Bacteria > Chloroflexota > Dehalococcoidia > Lucifugimonadales > UBA3495 > Bin87. Next base: position 1,284,229 of record OZ241860.1, read on the forward strand.
GTCGCTATCCTTCACTACCACCAGATAGCCCGTTTTGACGAACCCGGACTGCCCGCCCACCCGCTGGTCGAAATCGGTGAACACCGCCAGGCTCTGCCAGGCCAGCGCCGTGGTAATCGGGTTGGAGTAATGCATCCGGCAGATGGCCTGTGACCGCCCGGTGCTGCCGGAGCCGAGGACATCCCGCTCCAGTAGCACGGTGTCCGTCATTCCAAGTTGCGCCAGGTGGTATTGTATGGCGCAGCCGATGACGCCGCCGCCGATGATGACGGCGTCGGCTGCGCCGGGAATAGTGGTGGTGGTCATACTACTGCTCATCACCTTTCCAGGAGAGGATGCGGTTCACGGCAACCTCAATGGCGACCAGCTGCTGGCCTCCTTCGGTGAGTTCGTTGGCGTCCTGCTCGCCCCGTTCCTGGCCTTCGTAGCGCGAAAAGATGCTGCGGACGGCTTCTTTCAGATTGTCGGTGCGGACGGTGGCGTCCCCCTCCAGGATGACATACAGGTAGGGCCATTCGTCCGTGGCTATGGAGACGGCGACTTTGGGGTTGCGGCGCGCGTTGCGGGTTTTGACGGCCGCATCGCCGGAAACGACGGTGACCTTGCCGTCGGCCCACCGGTACCACACCGGCGCGATGTGCGGCGCGCCGTCGGGCCGGATGGAAGCGAAATGGGCCACATGGGGGCCGTCAAGATAGGCGTCAATCTCCTCGGGGGTAAGTTGTGGCATCATAACCTCAAAACAGGGCGGGCCCGCCGGCGGCGCATCGCCGGCCCGCGCCCGCCGGGACGGGAAGGGAAATCCGATTTTGCCGCCCATCATACCATAACGCCATAACGGGATGGCCGCTATGAAGGCGGGCGCATCGGCAGGGCTTTTCGGCGGCGGCCCCGCCCAAAGCGCCGGCTTGCCTTGCCGACTGCCATCATAGATATGGCGGCGCCTTTCCCGGCGCCATCTCCGGCCCGCCGCTGCGGCGCCGATCATAAAAGCGATTGCCTTGCCGCGGCGCCGCGCGCCGGCGCGTCAAGACAGAGCATCCGAAATAGGTTAGTATGGGCGCATCGTCGCTCCCCGGAACCGGCGGCGGCGATGGCAATGATGGCGACAGCAATATCCGGCAAAGCCCGGCGCGAGGAACCTTGTTATGAAGTTTGGCATTTACAGCTCCATTGCCGACCCGCCGGCCGGCGAAAACCTGGCCCAGCGCGTGGCGGAAGTAGTGGCCGAGGCCAGGCTGGCCGAGGCGGTGGGATTCGATTCCTGCTTTTTCGGCGAACATCACCAGGACAAGGACGGCTTCCTGCCCTCCCCGCTGATTGTGGCGGCCGCCGTGGCCGCGCAGACGACCACGCTGCGGCTGGGAACATCGGTAATCCTGCTGCCGCTGCATCATCCGGTGCGGCTGGCGGAGGATGTAATCACGCTGGACATTGTGTCGCGCGGGCGGTTCATCCTGGGCGTGGGGCTGGGCTACCAGCCGGTGGACTTTCGCACTTTTGACATCCCCATCGGGCAGCGGGTCAGCCGGTTTGAGGAATCGGTTGAGATTATCCGCCAGTGCTGGCGCGGGGAGCGGTTTGACTTTTCCGGCGAGCATTTTGAGCTGGCGGACATCACTATCCGCCCGCGCCCCTACTCGGAGCCGCCGCCGCCGCTGTGGATTGGCGCCAGCCGCATTCCCGGCGCGCGCCGTGCCGGCCGCATCGCCGACGGGTTCGTCGCCGGCCCCAGCACCGACCTGGAGAGCACTATAGCCCTGACCGACGCCTACCGCCGGGCCGCCGAAGCCGCCGGACGCCCGCCGGTAATCTGCCTGATGCGCGACGCCTGGGTCGCCCCCACCCGCGCCGAAGCGGAGCAAGTGTACGGACCGGAGGTTATGGACGCCTATAAATACTACTGGCGCAATGGCCTCAACGAGTTCCGCCGCTACGCCCACGAGTCGGAAATCAACCTCGCCAACCTGGGGCCTGACCGCCTCATCATCGGCGAACCGCAGCAGGTGGTTGACGAGTTTCATCGCTGGCAGGAGGCCACCGGCGCGGATTATTTCCTGCTCCGGCTGCGCCACGCTCACTCCGGCGGCCCGCCCCACGCGCGCATTATGGACGCCATCCGGCTGTTCGGCGCAGAAGTCATCCCTTATTGCCAATAGGCGGGCGACGCCGGCGCCGGCCCCTCCGGTGTATAATCGGGGCAGGACAAGACCCCAGCCGAGGAGAGTTCCCGATGATAGGCCCCAACGAATTGATCGCCATCGCCGCGCTGACCTTCACTACCCTCGTCAGCATCGCCGCGGCGGCCTACGCGCTGGGCAGCCTGCCCAAGCGCAACGAATTCAACCAGCTGCGCCGGGATGTCAGCGAGTCTAACAAGGCGCTCAACGACAAACTGGAAGCCTCCAGCAAGGAGCTCAATGCCAAATTTGAGGCATTGCGCCAGGAGGTCGGCGGCAGGATTGAAGCCTCCAGCAAGGCGCTCAACGACAAAATTGACGCCTCCAACAGGGAGCTCAGTGCCAAATTTGAGGTATTGCGCCAGGGTGTCAGCGACAAGGTTGTAGCCTCCAGCAAGGCGCTCAACGACAAACTGGAAGCCTCCAGCAGGGATCTCAATGCCAAATTTGAGGCATTGCGCCAGGAGGTCGGCGACAAGATTGAAGCCTCCAGCAAGGCCCTCAACGACAAAATTGACGCCTCCAACAGGGAGCTCAATGCCAAATTTGAGGCATTGCGCCAGGAGGTCGGCGACAAGATTGAAGCCTCCAGCAAGGCCCTCAACGACAAGATTGAAGCCTCCAGCAGGGAGCTCAATGCCAAATTTGAGGCGTTGCGCCAGGATGTCAGCGACAAGATTGAAGCCTCCAGCAGGGAACTCAATGCCAAATTTGAGGCATTGCGCCAGGAGGTCAGCGACAAGATTGAAGCCTCCAGCAGGGAGCTCAATGCCAAATTTGAGGCATTGCGCCAGGAGGTCGGCGACAAGATTGAGGCCTCCAGCAGGGAACTCAATGCCAAATTTGAGGCATTGCGCCAGGAGGTCAGCGACAAGATTGAAGCCTCCAGCAAGGCCCTCAACGACAAGATCGACGCCTCCAACAGGGACCTCAATGCCAGGATCGACGCCTCCAGCAAGGCGCTCAACGACAAAATTGACGCCTCCAACAGGGACCTCAACGACAAATTCAATGAATTGCGTAAAGACGTCAATGACAAAATTGACGGACTGCGCCGGGACGTCAACGAATCCAATGTGGCTATGATTGCCGAGATCCGGCGCAGCCATCGCCAGCTGATGCGCGCCCTGATTAATCACAGCCATTCGGAGCGTACCGGCGAGCCGGTTTTCAGTGAACCGGCGGACATTGAACTGGTGGCGGGTGATGACTGACACCGCAATCCACGCCGCCGGAGCTGCCCCATTCAGGACAGGAGAACTACTATGCCCCGCTTTCCCGCCGCCAACCGCGCTACCATCCCCCAGGAACAGGCCGACGCCTTTGACGCCATCATAGCCGCCCGCAACGGCATAGTGCCGGAGCAGGGGCCGGTCGCCGTCCAGCTGCACGTGCCGGAAATTGCCCGGCGGGGCGAAATCCTGCGAGCCTACCTGCGCGCCGAAGGTTCGTCGCTGCCCAACAATGTGCAGGAACTGGCGATGCTGACGACGGCCCGCGAGCTGGACTGCCAGTTCATCTGGCACGCGCACGCCGCCGCCGGACGCCGCGCCGGCCTCAGCGACGCCCTGGTGGACAGCCTGCGCGACCAAACGGAACTGCCGGAACTGTCCGCGGAGGAGTCCGCCGTCATCAACTATGGCCGGGAGTTTTTCCGCACCCGCCGCGTATCCCAGCCCGCTTTTGACGCCGCCCGCGCCGCTTTCGGCGACCGGGGACTGGTGGAACTGACCAACCTGATGGGCTACTATTCCGTACTGGCATTCAACATCAACGCTTTTGAGCAGCTGCCGCCCCGGTCGGAGGAACCGTTCCTGCCGGTGTAACGCGGCAAGATTGCCGGACTGGTCCGGCAGCGCAAGAAGCATCGGCCGGCAGCGCCGGGGCAGCAGACCGATTGCGAACTGGAAGCACACCGCCGCGGGGATGGCGCCATGACCGGGCCGGATAACAACAGCGACCGCGAAACCATCTGGGGAATAAACCGGAAAGACCGACCGTGGTTCCAGCTGCTCACCCTGCTGGGCGGCCTGGCCGGCGCGGTTACACTGACGATGCTGGAACTGGAGTACCGGCTGCCGAACGCCACCCCCAACACGACGGGTCTCAACATCGTATTGGGGATTGGCGGCAGTTTCGTCGCCGCCGGCTTTATTGCCTGGGGGCTGCTGCAAATCAAGGAGTTGGCGATGTCAATCGCAAATTGGATTAACGACCGGCGCGCCCGAAACCGCGCCAAGCTGATTGCCCAAGGCTACGACCAGGGCTTCGGCCAAGGTTACGGTCAGGGCTACGGCGATGCCAGCAGCGGCCGGCCGCGCCGGGTGGAAGCAACGAGTGGCGACCAGCCCCACCCGGATGCCCTGCCGCCCCTTCGTCCGCGCCGCCGCCGCAATCTCCGCCGTCGCCCGTAACGCCGGGGGACGCCAGTATCGCCACCGCTCCGGACACCGCCCGGCAGCGAGCGGGCGCGGTATGCTGGTGCCCGTCCAGCATTCAACCGGGAGCAAGCGCATCGTAGTCCACAACGGCGTGGCCGGCGTGGTTACATTGGCGGCAGTTTCGTCGCCGCCGGCTTTATCGCCTGGGGTTGTTTCAAAGCAAGGAGTTGGCGATGTCAATCGCAGATTGGATTAACGACCGGCGCGCCAAAGACCGTGCCAAGCTGATTGCCCAAGGCTACGACCAGGGCTACAAGCAAGGCTATGCTGATGCCCGCAGCGGCCGTTCGCGCCGGATAGCGGCGACGGGTAGCGACCAGCCCGGCCCGGCTGCTCCGCCGCCCCTTCGCCCGCGCCGCCGTCGCTCCCGCGGCCGCCCGTAACGCCTATGGACGCTATTATCGCCACCGCCCTGGACACCGCCCGGCAGCGCGGGGCGCAGTATGCCGACATCCGCCTGGTGTTCAACCGGGAACAGCGCATCGTGGTCCGCAACGGCGTGGTGGAAACGATGACGGCGGACGAATCGGCCGGCCTGGGCATCCGCGCGCTGTATGACGGGGCTTGGGGGTTCGCCGCCACGCGGGATTTGACGACGGCCGCCGCCGATGCCACCGCCGGCCAGGCGGCGCAGATCGCGCGCGCCTCGGCGCGGCAGAACGGGCCGGGCCGGCCGGCGTCGGCCCTGCTGGGGCCGCCCGTAACCAGTCGGGGCCGCTACGCCACGCCTGTTGCCATTGACCCTTTCACCGCCGTATCTCTGGACGACAAGCTGGCGCTGCTGCTGGCCGCCGACGCCGCAATGGCCGCCGTGCCCCAAATCAGCGCCCGTATGGGCAACCTGGTCTTTATCCGGGAGGAACGCGCTTTCGCCAATACCGAGGGCGCGCTGGTCAGTCAAACCATCTGCGAAGCCGGCGGCGGCGTGCAGGCTACTGCCCGGGGCGAGGGCGAAATCCAGCGCCGTTCCTACCCCCAGTCCCACGGACGGCAGCAGGGCAGCGCCGGCTGGGAATACATCGCTGCGATGGACCTGCCGGGCAATGCGGAACGCACCGCCGCGGAAGCCGCCGAACTGCTCACCGCCCCCCATTGCCCCGCGGACATCACTACCGACCTGATTATTGACGGCAGCCAGCTGGCGTTGCAGATACACGAATCCTGCGGCCACGCCGTGGAGCTGGACCGGGCGCTGGGCGAGGAAGCCTCTTTTGCCGGCACCTCTTTTCTGACCCCCGACCTACTACATAACTTCCGGTACGGTTCCGAGCAGGTTAACATCGTGGCCGACAGCGCCGGCGCCACCGGGCTGGGAACTTTCGGGTGGGACGATGAGGGCATTCCCGCCGGGAGTTCCGACATTATTCGCAACGGCGTTTTCGTGGGCTATCTGATGTCCCGCGAGGCGGCGGCGCGGCTGGGGCTGGCGTCCAACGGGTGTATGCGGGCGGCATCGTGGAACCGCATCCCCCTGATACGGATGACTAATGTCAGCCTACAGCCCGGCGCCTGGTCGCTGGACGACCTGATTGCCGACACCGATGATGGCATCTACCTGGAAACGAACCGTTCCTGGTCCATTGACGACCGGCGTTACAATTTCCAGTTCGGAACGGAAATCGGGCGGGAAATCAAGGGCGGCAAACCGGGGCGGCTGCTGCGGAACTGCACTTATACGGGCATTACGCCGGAGTTCTGGCGCAGCTGCGATGCCGTGTGCGGCCCGGCGGAGTGGCAGCTGTGGGGAACGCCCCGCTGCGGGAAAGGCCAGCCGGGGCAGATTGCCCACACCAGCCACGGCGCCAGCCCGGCCCGCTTCCGCAAGGCGCGCGTCGGGGTGATGCGCTAGAAAGCTTTGACGGCGGCCGGGGCCGCTTTACCCGTTTATCAGGATAATGGCCGGATGCGCGGAGGCGTAAGGGGGCTGGCGTCACTGATGGGCGGCGAGCTTTAAATCCCGACAGGCGGATACGATAACGGAAAGGCCCTAGCCCCGCCGTCGTCGCCACAGCCAGACCAGCAGAGCGATAACCGCCGCCAGCAACGCGGCCAGCGCCGCCAACAGCCACAGGGGGAATAACGGGGCATCGGCCGGCGGCGACGAGGCCGGTTCGGGTGGGGGCGGCGTTCCCGTTGGCGTGGGCAAGGGCGGCAGGGTGGGCGCCGGCAAGGGCGTTGGCGTAGCGGCGGGCAGCGGCGACGGCGCGGGATTTGGCGTGGCCGGCGCGGTCGGCGTGGCACGCGCGGCAGCAACCGGCGCAGCGGTTGGGGTTGGGACCGGAGTCAGGGTTGGAGTCGGGATCGGCTTCGGTGCTGCTGTGGGCGTTGGTGTTGGCGCCGGTGTCGACCCGCTGTGGGCATTGGAGTTGGCGCTGGAAGCGGCGGCGAGGGTGTTGGAACCGGGCGCCGGGGTAGCCGCCGCGGGGAGCACCGGGGTAGGCGTCGGCGGCGTTGGAACCAGCGTCGGCATCGGAGTTGGGGTAGCGGATGGCGGCCCATTGTCCCCTCCGCTACTCCAGGCGTGAGTTGGCGCCGGGGTTGGCGTAGGCATTGGGGTTGGCGCTGGCGCTGCGGCCGCGACTGGCGCCGGCGTTGGTATCGGCGTAGGCGTAGGCACCGGGGTTGGTGTAGGGGCAGGCGTCGGTGTCGGAGTTGGCGCCGGGGTTGGCATAGCGGTGGGAGTCGGTGTAGGAGCAGGCGTTGGCGCCGGGGTTGGCGTAGCGGTCGGCGGCGGTGTAGGCGTCGGCGTAGTGGTCGGCAGCGGTGTAGGCGTCGGCGGCGGTGTCGGGGTTGGCGTAGCGGTGGGCACCGGCGTGGGTGTGGGCGTCGGCGGCGCGGCTTCCGGCGCGGGCGGCAGCGTGGGCGTTGGCGACGGCTGTAGATCCGGGGGCGGGATTGATGTCCCCTTGTCGTCGTCCAGCACCGACACCGACAAATCCGAAGTCACTCCCTCGTAGAAAGCGTCGTCCGACTTGGCGCGGTGGGCGATGAAGGCCGCTTCGTCGCGGGTGTCGTCATCGGCCAGTCCGATAATCCTGATGGCGCGAGTAGCGCTCCAGTTCGAGGCGTCAAAGACGACAGCGACGCTTTCGGAAGTCCGGGAATTGGGGCCCAGGGCGAGACGCAGGGCGCCGGCGTCGGAAACCCGGGCCGTAACGGTAACCGCCGCCATAGGCCGGTCGGCAAGGCGCAAGCGGTATTCCGTCCGTCCGCCCTCGGTGACGGTCAACGAGTTGGGGGCAAAGGTCAGGCCGGCGGAGCGGTCGTCATCGGCGATGGTCAGCATTGCCGTCGCATGGTCCGTACTTACGCCGTCCTCGTCGGTGTTGATGGCCGTGGCGGATACGCGGGCCTGCCGGTCGGGGGTGTCCACATTGTTGTCCAGGGCGGTGATGGTTACGGCGCCGGAGCTGGCGGTCTGGCCGGCGGGGATAGTCAAAGTGGCGCCATCCTGCCGGCAGTCGTCATCGGTGGACGGCGGAACGGGCGCCGTGGTCACGGTTATCGTGGTGGCGGCGGGCGAGGGGGCGGTCAAACGGGCGGTGACTACGCTGACGCCGCCATTCTCGCGAATGACGGACGGCGTCAGGGTAAGGACAACATCGGGCGGGTCATCGTCCGCCAGCGCAATGGTATAGGTATCGGCGGCCGCCAGGGTCAGGTTGGCTACATCGGGCGCGCCTACGCCGGCGACGGATACCAGGACGGTTTCGTCAACATTGTCGCGGGTGTTGTCGCGGGGGGTGATGACCAGAGTGGCATTGGCGCTATTGGCGCCGCTGGGGATAGCGAAAGCGGGCGGGGGCGTGGCGGCAAAGCCGACGGCGCCGGCTGTTCCGCTGGCGCTGGTGGCGAGGCGCAGGTTGCGGGCTACCGGACGGTCGGCGGCGGGGCTGCCGTCAATGTCGTGTCCCGCCGCCCAGACCGCGCCGGCGTCCAGGGCGACAGTGACGACGATGCTGGTGGCGCCGGCGTCCTCGGCGATGGCGGCGGGCAGGCCGGTGAGGGTAACCGCGCCGGCCAGCCGGTTGCCGGCCAGTTTCAGCTGGGTCAGGCCGGTTAATGACGCCAGTTGCGAGGGGATGACGCCGGCCAGCCGGTTGTCGTGCAGCCACAGATGGGTCAGGGCGGACAGCTGGCCCAGTTCCGACGGGATGGCGCCCTCCAGCCGGTTGCCGGACAGCACCAGATGGAGCAGGTTAGCGAGGCTGCCCAGCTGCGTGGGGATACGGCCGGTGAGCCGGTTGTCGTGCAGCCACAGATATTTCAGGTCCGACAATTGCCCCAGTTCGGGCGGGATGGCGCCTTCCAGGCGGTTGCCGGACAACACCAGCGTTTGCAGCGCCGCCTGGCTGCCCAGTTCGGCGGGTATGGCGCCGGTCAAGCGGTTATTGCGCAGGTTGAGGGTGACCAGGCGGTGCGTGGCGTTGTTCATAGCGTCCACGGTTTTGCCGGCGTTGCCCAGTTCGGGCGGTATGGAACCTTCCAGCAAGTTGAACCGCAGAGCCAGCACCGCCAGGTTGGACAGGTTGCCGAGTTCGGGCGGGATGTTTCCGGTCAGACGGTTGCGCTCCAGCCACAGACTATTAAGTTGGGACAAGTTGCCGAATTCGGGCGGGATGCTTCCGGTCAGACGGTTGTTCTCCAGCCGCATAATCCGCAAGGCGGAGAGGCTGCCCAGCTCTTTGGGCAGCGCGCCGTCCAGGGCGTTGTTATCCAGCCGCAGTTCCTGCAACACGGTCAACTGCCCCAACTCTTTGGGGATAGCTCCGGTGAGGCCGGTAGAGATTACCGTATTGTCGTCCGGGTCCAGGTGGCGGTTTTTGTGCAAGTCCAGCTTGATCAGCCGGGACAGGTTGCCCAGTTCTTTGGGTATGGGGCCGTAAAGACGGTTCTCTCTGATAATGATTTCATCCACCCGGGTCAACCCGCCCAGCTCTTTGGGCAGAGGGCCGACAAGACGGTTGTTGTACAAATACAGCTTTTCCAGTTGCGACAGACCGCCCAATTCTTTGGGCAAAGAGCCGGAAAGTTGGTTATAAGACAGGTTGAGATAGGTCAGCTGGGACAGCTGCCCCAGTTCCGGCGGGATGCTTCCGGTCAGTTGGTTGCCTTCCAGGGACAGTGATTCCAGGGCGGACAGGTTGCCCAGAGCCGCCGGGATCGTGCCATTCAGTTTGGTTCCCGACGGCAGGTAGACGTTGTTCGGGCGCACGGTAGTGATCAGGTGGCGGGCGTTGGGGTCGGTGTTTCCCGGATCCGAGGTGATGACGATGCCCGTCCAGCTGGCCAGGGCCAGGTCTTTGCTCCAATTCAGGGTGGTAGTTCCGCGCAGGGTATCCCGGGCGGCCAGCAGGACATCGCAGTCGGCCACGATGGGGACGGTGGCGGCAGTGGCGGTGTCATAGGCAACCAGGGCGGCGCTGTTCAGGCACTGGCCGCCGCCGCTCTGGGCGCGGGCGGCCGGCGGCAGATCCGCCAGCGTCACTGCGGCCGCCAACAGGAGCAGGATGGCGCCGGCAGCCGCCAGCGTGGTTCTGCGGAAACCGGACGGCCTATGCCTGCCTAGCGCAGAGTCGGGGGGAGGGGGGGCATATTGAACTGGCATACTTGAGAGTCAAAGGGAATCGCCAAGACACCGCAGCCCGGTTTGACGCCAACCTGCCGGCCGGCGGCATCCGGGCGCGGCCAGCAGCGCAGCAACGATTTAGGCATCTTATACGCCGCCGGGCCGGCTGATGTCAACCGAAGCCGGCGCCGGCGCGGTGTTTTCCGGTTTTGCCTGGCGCCGTTGTTCCGCATTCCGTATTCTACATACCATCGCAAGGTGGAATGCGATTTGGGGCCGGCAAGGGGCAGAGCGCCACCGGCATAGTGGCCTTGCGGCATCGGAGGGGGGCGGAATCAGATGCCGGCCCCGGATTGTCTCCGAGGCCGGCAGCGGGGCGGGCGCTCTTTCCGGGGCGCTGCCCGTTTTACTCCGGGGCCAGTTCCGCATACAGGCGGTCGGTTTTGGCGGCCATAATGAAGTCGTTCCGGTGCAGGTTGCGGATTTTGTGCGTCCACCAGGTTACGGCGACGCGGCCCCATTCGGTGGTCAGGCGGGGGTGATGGCCCTCGGCTTCGGCCAGTTCGCCCAAAGCGTTGGTGAAGGCCAGGGCGTCGACAAAGGTGCGGAACCGGAAGGCGCGGTCCAGCTTGGGGACGCCGCTTTCGTCGACCAGTGCCCATTCGGCGACGGCGGGATGCAGCGCGGCGATTTCGTCGGCGGTGACCGGCGGGGAATCGCGGCGGCAGGCGGTGCATTTGGCGCGGTAGAGTTCGGTCATATCGGGATTGTCCCCCTGGTTTGGCTGGGAGCGGGCGGAACAGCCGGAACGGTGATCCGGCCGGCCGGCGGCGCTGGCGGGCGCCCAGTGTAGCACAGCGCGATAGGTGGCATAACGCGGCGTGGCGCGCCGGGCCGGGCAGCGTTTCCAGAGGGGGCCGGCTACCGGGGCAGTTCCGGTTAGGAGGGCGGTTCCGGCGGACAGGGACATCGCGGCGGGCGGCGGCGGGGTGGTGGCGACAAGGTGGTTGTCATTGGAAGGCAGCTCCTTTTCGGTAGGTTAGGCGATTGACGGTTTGAAAGTTGACGGGCAATCGACGGTTGGCGGTTGACGGATGATTGATGAGGGACACCGGGGGGTTGTCCGGACGGCCGGATTCCAGGTTGTCGGCGCTACGGCCTGAGAGCGTAACGCGTGAGTTTCGTCCTAGTTTTCCGTGTCCCGGACGGACTTACGGCAAGCAAAAGCAGGTTCAGGGCCTGCTCCGGCGAGCCGGTTGGCTCATCCGGCACGGCACGGTGGTGACATCCGCTGGCTGGCACAGAACTACACGGGCCGTACGATACATACAGCGACGAAGCAGGACCAGCTGCATAAGGATTCCGACAAAGGGTTAGGCCGTTTTCCTGGCGGGCCGGCCAGCCCGAATTTTCCCCCGGTGTGGGTGTGATGCGGTTGGTAGGCCGGTGGACGCCGCTGGCCGGCGGCGCCTACGCAGCCATTTGATAGCGTGACGCGGTTGAGTGATCGTCGGTCGGTGGACAGGGTTGTCCGGTTGGGTTCACACAAAAGCGAAGCCTGTTGCCGCCGCGGTGCCCGTCGTACGCCGGGAGTGGTGGCGGTGGCCGTCCGGTATAGCGCGCTAGAAAGCTTTGCCGGCGGCCGGGCTGCTTTACCCGCTTATCAGTATAGTGTACGGATGTACGGGGGCGCAAGGGGGCAAAAGTCACTATTGCGGATCCGATTTTTTGGATTTGGGCATCGGCGTAGCAGCTCTGTCGCTTCCAATGCCGGCTCCGGGTTTATAGCCCGGCGGGTGGCGCCGGCGGGAATGGGGCAAAAGCGCCCGGATCCGGCCGGCCCCGGAAAGACGGTTGGCAGGCCGGCAACGATGCGGGGGATTTGACGCCGATGCGGATTTGACGCCTGGGGCGGGGATGGGCGGCATTATGCCGGCGGCGGAAAGTACCCCGGCGGCGGCGGGACAGGGTATAATCAGCCGGGGCGCGTTGCGCCGAATCGGGCCAACCCTGGCCAGCAGGGGACGGGGAAAATGACTACGCACGAAACCGCCGCGCCGGCGACATCAGAAGTATCGGTAGCCGCAGCCGCAGCCGGGGGGGACGCTCCCGCCGATTTCATCCGCGCCATTGTCAGCGAGGACCGGGCGGCGGGGGCCTACGACGGGCGCACGGTAACCCGGTTTCCGCCGGAACCCAACGGCTACCTGCACATTGGACACGCCAAGTCGATCTGCCTCAATTTCGGCGTGGGGGAGGAGCACGAGGGGGCGCGCTGCCATATGCGCTTTGACGATACGAACCCCACGCGGGAGGATGTGGAGTATGTGGAGTCCATCCTGGCGGACATCCGGTGGCTGGGGTTTGACTGGGGGGCGCATTTGTACTACGCGTCCGACTATTTTGAGCAGCTGTACGAGTATGCGGAGCAGCTGATCCGGGACGGCAACGCCTATGTGGACAGCCTGACGGCGGAGGAGATGCGGGAGTACCGGGGGACGCTGACGAAGCCGGGGCGGGAGAGTCCCTACCGGAACCGGACGGCGTCGGAAAGTCTGGAGCTGTTCCGCCGGATGCGGGCAGGGGAGTTTGCGGACGGGACTCATGTGCTGCGGGCCCGGATTGATATGGCCTCGCCCAATCTTAATATGCGGGATCCGGTGCTGTACCGCATCCGTCATGCGGAACACCATCGCACGGGGAACGAGTGGCGCATCTATCCGATGTATGATTACGCCCATTCGCTGTCCGATTCCATTGAGGGGATTACGCATTCCCTGTGCACGCTGGAGTTTGAGGATCATCGCCCGCTTTATGACTGGTGCCAGGAGGCGCTGGGAGTTTATCGCAGCCGGCAGATAGAGTTCGCGCGGCTGAATTTGACGCGCACAGTGATGAGCAAGCGGATGCTGCGGCGTCTGGTGGAGGAGGGGTATGTGGCGGGGTGGGACGACCCGCGTATGCCGACGCTCAGCGGGCTGCGGCGGCGGGGCTATACGCCGGAGTCGATTCGCGACCTGTGCGAGAGGGTGGGGGTGGCCCGCCGGAACACGGTTACGGAGCTGGCGCTGCTGGACGCCTGCCTGCGGGAGGATCTCAACCGGCGCGCGCCCCGCCGGATGGCGGTGCTGCGTCCGCTGAAGGTGGTGATCACCAACTACCCGGAGGGCAAAAGCGAGGAGTTCGCGGCCGTCAACAACCCGGAGGACGCCGGGATGGGAACGCGACCGGTGGCTTTCGGGCGGGTGGTGTACATTGAACGGGATGACTTTATGGAGGATCCGCCGCGCCGATTTCACCGGCTGGCGCCGGGGCGGGAGGTGCGGCTGCGCTACGCCTGTCTGATTACCTGCACCGATGTGGTGAAAGATGAGGCGGGGAATGTGGTTGAGGCGCACTGCGTGTATGACCCGGCCAGCGGCGGGGGGAACGCGCCGGACGGGCGGCGGGTGCCGGGGACGATACACTGGGTGTCGGCAACCCACGCAGTGCCGCTGGAGGCGCGGCTTTACGACAGCCTGTTCACGGATGCAGACCCGGCGGGGGCGGCGGCCGCGGCGGGGGAGGATTTTGTGTCGCGGATCAACCCGGATTCGCTGGCGGTGGCGATGGGGCTGGGGGAGGCGGCACTGGGAAAGGCGGCGCCGGGGGAACGCTATCAGTTTGAACGGCTGGGGTATTTTTGCGTGGATGCGGATTCGCGGCCGGGGACGCCGGTGTTTAACCGGACTACTACGCTGCGGGACAGCTGGGCGCGGATCAGGCGGCAGGAGGGGTAGGTGCAGGGGCAGCCGCTGCCGTGTGGGCAATCAGCCGGCGGCGCTATTTACCTACGGTAGTCGCGGTGGTCTAGGCAGGCGTCATAAAACGCCTGATCCATCCGAAACCAGTCCGTTTGGTTAATTCCCCGCGTAGCCGACGCAGTCGGGCTGACTGGGAAAGCGGATGCGATTTTCAGCCAGCGGTTTTCCGCGCGGGCAATATATCGGATCTCATCCGCTACTTCGGCCAAGTCCTGGTCCTGGCTGAAAAGCACAACGACATCAAGTTCACCCGAGCGCGCCATTCTAACGACATCCAGACCGATCCTGAGGTCAATGCCTTTTTCCTGCCGAGCGGTTACTATTTCCTGTTTTGCGCCGCCAAGCAAATTCCGGCTTTCAGTCCGGTAACGCAACGGTCTGGCGGTTACTGTTACACCTGCGCGGCTCATACCGAGGAAGCGCCGTTGCCAATAGCTATACCATTCCGGATCCCGGGTGGGGTCCGGAACGCCAGTATAGAATCGCACGCCATGGTTTTCCCACCCGTGCGCCGAGCATACGGCATCTGCCAGCTTTAGAGGGTCATAGTTAGGGTGGGTGTATCCAAACGCGGCCTTGGCATGGTGGAACAGGTTCTGGCCGTCAAAGAACGAAACGGCGCGCTTGACTGGTGGTTCAAGCATTGCTGCCAACTCCCTAAAAAAATAACCCCTTCGGGCCGGCACCTTGGGGGCCGGAAGTCCTCCGGGGAGTAAGTGGGTGCATTTTAGGGGATGCCAGCCACGCTGTCAAGGGGCTCGGTGTTGAAAATTTTCGTCATTCCGGCTTGCACCGGAATGACGGCCTGCTGACGCTGATAAAGAGGCCCGGCGCGGGCCGGGGCCGGGTTGGGGGGCCCGGCGCGGGGCTATTGGTGGTGGAAGCCCAGGTTCTTTTCTTTCATACTGACGAAACGGCCGCCATTGCCGATAACCAGATGGTCCAGCACTTCAATGGCCATCAGTTTGCCGGCGGATACCAGGTCGCGGGTTACGGCGGCGTCCTCCGGGCTGGGCGTTGGGTCGCCGGAGGGGTGGTTGTGGACGATGATGATGGAGGGGGCGTTTTCGCGGACGGCGGGGCGCAGCACTTCGGCGGGACGGACGGCGCTGCTGTTGACGGTGCCGATGTAGATGGTGCGACGGGCGATGACCTGGTTGCGGGTGTTGAGGAGCAGGACGACCAGGTTTTCCTGGGCAAGCAGAGACATTTCGGCGGTGACCAGGTTGGCAGCGTCCTGGGGGCAGGAAATGGCGGCGCGTTCCTCAGGGGCGAGGGACGCGATGCGGCGGCCCAGCTCCAGGGCGGCCATAATGGCGCAGGTTTTGGCGTCGCTGATGCCATGCTGGCGGCGCAGCTCGGCATACCCGGCGCGGGCCAGGCCGCCCAGTCCGTCAAACTCGGCGATGATGCGCAGGGCCTGACTGATGGCATTTTCGCCGGCGATGCCGCTGCGCAACAGGATTGCCACCAGCTCCGCATTGTTGAGGTAGCGGGGGCCGTGTTCCCGCAACCGTTCCCGGGGCCGCTCGCTCGGCGGCAGCTGTGGGATGGTGGGCTGGTAAGAAACGGGCGGCGGAGACGCCGACGCTTCGGGCGTGGCGGTATCATTATTGCCAGCGCCAGCGTTGGCGTTGTCAGCTCCGGCGCCGGTCGGTTCCGGGCCGCCGTTCAAGCCGGTCATATCGCCGGCCAAAATGCGGGCCAGTTCGGTCTGAAAATCCTCCAGAGCGGCCACTTCGGCCGGAGAGCCGGCAAGTACCACGAGCTTATCCTCCTGGGGAATATACGGATGCTAGCGGGCAGTATAGTGCGCCGGCGGGGGTTGCGCTATGGGGACTGGTCATAAAAACTGCGCTTCCGGGCTTCCGGGCAGCCGATGCGTGGCGAATGCCGCCGATGCCAGGTTCCGGCTGGCCGCCGGAATGACGATAAACGCATCTGACGACACGCCCTAGAGGACGCGCCCAATTAGCCACTCTGCCCAGTAATATGCCGAAAACCCGGCTGAAACCGCCGCATAATAGGCTACCGACGCCGCGCCGGAGATGGCGAGAAAGACTACCCATACTACAAAGCCCGTCCGGCCCGTGGTATGCGCCCACAGGTAATATATCGCCCACACTATACACCAGATGACAATGTGGCCGGCATAAATCGCAATGTCCATATTGGTCTCTCACTCCCTTATGTCCAGGGATGGCTTACGGCTCCCGGCCGGCGCTTATCATCTCCGGGCCGGCAATATCGCCATATTGAGTTGCCGGACATCCCTGGAATTGGGCTGCGGCCATTCCGCATTTTGGATTTTGGCGGAATGACCGCAGGGGCGCCGGGCAATTTGGCGATACTGGCTAGTCAAAGCGGAACTTGGAGAAGGTGCCTTCCTCTTTGGTGATGAATTCCAGCAGGGCGGGCTGGCCGTCGGCGTTGGCCTGTAGGGCGCGTTGCATGGCCGGCTTGATTTCGTCGGGCTGGTGAACCTGTTCGGCGTAGGCGCCCAGGGCCAGGGCGACGCGGTAGAAGTCGCCGGAGAGGTCCTTGAGGCCGTAACGCTCCACGGCGGTGGGGATGCGGCTGTCGGGGTAGATGGCCATTGTGGAGTTGTTCATTACGATGGTGGTGATGGGGATGCCGGCGCGGACGGCGGTTTCCACATCCAGGCCCACCATGCCGAAGGCGGCGTCGCCCATAAAGTTGATGACCGTCTTTTCGGGGGCGGCCATTTTGGCGCCCATAGCGAGGCCGAGGCTGTAACCGAGCTGGGTGGATTTGCCCCAGCCGATGAAGCTGCGGGGGGCGCGGGCTTCCCAGAAGGGGGATACCTGCTCGCGGGGGCTGCCGGATTCGTGGGTGACGATGGTGTTGTCCAGGTCGACGGTGTGCATGATGTCCCAGACGACGCGGTAGGGGTTCAGGGGCACTTCGTCGCTGGCGAGGCGGGGCATCCATTCGGCCAGCCAGGCGTCGTTGACGGCGCGGATGGCGCGGGCCAGCTCCTCATTGGCGGGGCGCGGCCGGACGTCCTGCGCCTTGAGGCGGTCGATGAACTGGCGCAGGGCCAGTTTGGCGTCGCCCAGGATGGGGTACTCGGAGCGGTAGTCCTTGTTGATGTCGCCTGCGCCGTTGGTGAGGTGGATGAGGGTTTTGCCGGCGGGAATGGGGACGGTGAAGCTGCTTTTGGTGAAGCTGACGCCCACGCCAAAGACGACGTCGGCGTTGTTGAGGAAACGGTGCACGGCTCCGGTCTGGCTGGAGCCGCCCACGCCCAGGGCCAGGGGGTGGTTTTCGGGGAAGGCGCTCTTGCCTTCCAGGGTGGTCATTACGGGGATTTGGAGGTATTCGGCCAGTTCCAGCAGTTCGCCGGTGGCTTCGGCGTAGAGGACGCCCTGGCCGGCGATGATGACCGGATGGTGGGAGTTGAGCAGGCCGCGGACGCCGGCGGCGATGGCGTCCGGGTCGGCGGCGACGCGCATCGGCGCCGGGGGGATGTAGTCGAAATTTTCCTCGCTGATGTGGTCGGAGGCCAGGTCCTGGGGGATTTCCAGGAGGACGGGGCCGGGTTTGCCGGAGCGGAGTTTGGTAAAAGCCTGGCGCATCAGTTCGGGGACGCGGTCAGCGTAGTTGACATGGGCGGCCCATTTGGTGATGGATTCGTAGGCGCGGACGGGGTGGAAGTTGGGTTCTACGCCGAGTCGGTTGCGGGCGACGCCGGCGGGGAGGATGAGGATTGGCACCGAGTCGGCATACGCCTGGGCGACGCCGCCGAAGGCGTTTTCGGCGCCGGGGCCGTTCTGGGCCAGAAAGATGCCGGTCTTTTTGCCGTTGTTGACGCGGGAGAAGCCGTCGGCCATATGGACGCCGGTGCGTTCCTGGCGGCAGACGATGGGGCGGATGCCGGCGATGGCGGCAGCCTCAATGAGGGGGTTGGAGGGCATTACGCCGATCCATTCCACGCCCTCCATTTTCAGTACATTGGCGACAGCGGTGACTCCGTCCACGGTGCAATTCCTCCGGTGGGTATATGGCCAGGGTAAGTAGCATTGTATAAAGCGAGCTCTTACCCGTAGGATGGTTGCCTTTGCCGTACAAAGGCAACCATCCTACGGGGCATTGCTGACGATGTCCGCATAGCCGCAGGGGAACCAGTACTCGACTTCCAAGCCGTGCAGTTCGTCCATCTGCTCGTACATAATGTCCAGGCTGTCGCTATGCAGGTTGGACGGATCGCATTCGTCGCCGAAGCGCGCTACGCCGTCCCGCGCATTGCGGAAATCGAAATTGCGGAACGGCGTCAATATGTCCCGGTAGAATACGCGCCCCAGCGCCTGATGCAGGTGGGCGCAATAGTTGGCGTAAGCGTCCAGCGATTCGTCAACCCAGAGATAATACTGGCGCAGATCCCGGCGCACAGGCTCGTATTCCGCCGGCAACATACCGTCCCGGCGGTAGTTCCTACCGGCGGGCCTGGGCATTTTGCCGCTTTATCCTGGGGAGCAATTCCCGACACCTGGCAGCGTTGCCCTGTACCAGGTCGGCAAGCCACTGCGGTGGCGGCTCTGTCAAAACCGGCTTCTTGATGGTTGCCATATCAGTACCTCACCTCGTGGCGTGCGGTATAGCCTTTCGCCTTTTGTACCGCTTTTTGAGCTATTTGTCAATCGTAACCTGATTGAGGGTGACCGGTCAGGCGATTTCGGCCAGGAAAGCGTCCAGGGCGGCGTTGACAGCGGCGGGCTTTTCCACCATAGGGAAATGGCCGGCGTCTTTCATTTTAATCAGGCGGGAGCCGGGGACGGCGCGCCGGATTTCGGCTTCATAGTCGCCGGTGGCTAGAGGGTCGTCCACGCCCTGAATCAGCAGCAGGGGGGCCTGGAGGGTATGGATGCGGTCGCGGACGTCAAAGCGGTCGATGGCTACCAGGTCGCGGTACTGGGCGACGGGGCCGATCTGGCGGTGTCGTTCCAGCAGGCGGGCGCGCAGTTCCGGTGCGATGAAGTGCATTACGCCGTCCATCATAGCGAGCCATTGGTCGTAGGCGGCGGGATTGGCGGCGGCGTCCAGTCGGAGCTGCAAGTCCTCGGGGCGGCGTTGTTTGGGGCGCATTGCGATGGTCATCAGCATCAGCCCTTTGACTTCGTCGGGGTAGTCCAGGGCGTACTGGAGGGCGATGCCGGCGCCGAGGGTGAAGCCGCTCAATACCAGGTTTTGGCGGTGTCCCTGGGCGTGGAGCCAGCCGCGCAGCCAGTCGGCGTAGCGTTCCACGCTGTCGCAGGGGGCGCCGTCGGGGTGGCCGGGCAGGTTGGGGGCCAGGCTGCCCGGGTAGCGGGCCAGCTGGTGGCAGTAGGAATCGGCGCAGCCGCCGGCGCCGGGGCCGTGGATGAATACGAGTTGCGTCATTGGCGATCCTGCCGTGGGCAGCAGTCAAGGATGCGGGCATTCTAGGGGCGGGGGCTTGCCGGGTCAAGCGTGGGCGGGTCAGGCGCGGGCAGCCCGGCTGGGCGCGGGCGAGGCATTGGCATAACGGCGGCGGATGGGCCGGGTTTGGTCGATTTATAAGGGGAGAGGCGAGACCGGATGTCGCCAAAGTCCGGGTTCCCCTTTCCAATCCGTCCGGTTTTGCTTTATGCTGGCCCCGCGGCATAAGCCGGGCGCCGCGCCAGCGCGCAAGGTCAATGCCTCATTCGCAATGTTCAATGCTCAACGCTCAACTCTCACAAATCTCAACGCTCCAGGCGTGGCAGGTGGCAGGATGAAGTATGATGTCATAGTTATCGGGGCCGGTTCGGCGGGCTGTGTGGTGGCTTCGCGGCTGGCCGAAGATCCGGGGCGGGCGGTGCTGCTGCTGGAGGCGGGGCCGGACTATCCCGATTATGAGCATTACCCGGACGATTTGAAGTACGGCTACAAGCCCGATGCGTCGGCGCAAGGGGCGCCGCACAACTGGACCTGGTGGGCGCAAGGCGCCGCGGAGCAGACGGAGCTGCTGCCGGCGCCGCGGGGCAAGGTGGTGGGGGGCACCAGCGCCATCAACGGGCAGGTGCTGCTGCGGGGAACGCCGGAGGATTATGACGGCTGGGCCGCCGCAGGCAACGACGGGTGGTCGTTTGTGGATGTTCTGCCCTATTTCCGCAAGATGGAGACGGATCTGGACATCAGCGACGATTTTCACGGCTCCGAGGGGCCGATTCCGGTGCGAAGGTTTCCGCGGGAGGAGTGGCTGCCGTTTCAGGAGGCGTTTTTTGCCGCCTGCCGGCAGGCGGGCTACCCGGAGGATTACGATATGAACGGCCCCGATTCCGGCGGCGTGGGGCCGATTCCGATGAACAACCCGGAAGGGGTGCGGATGAGCACGGCGCTGACTTTTCTGCGGGCAGCGCGGCACCGGCTCAACCTGACGGTGCGGGCCAATGTAGCCGTGCGGCGGATCCGGTTTGAGGGCAAGCGGGCCGTGGGGGTGGAGGTGGAAAGCGGCGGGGAGGTTTATGTGATGGAAGGGGAGCGGATTGTGTTGAGCGCCGGGGCGATGGCATCGCCGCAGCTGCTGATGCTTTCCGGGGTGGGGCCGGCAGAGCATCTGCGGGAGATGGGAACGCCGGTGGTACACGACCTGCCCGGGGTGGGGCAGAATCTGCGGGATCATCCCATTGTGGCGGTGATTTGCCGGGTGCGGGACGATTTTCCGCAGGATCCGCTGGCGCCGCGCACGCAGACGGCGCTGCGCTATACGGCGGCGGGTTCCGGCGACCGCAACGATATGCAGATTATGGCGTCGGCGTTTTCGTCGCCCATTGGAGGCGCCGACCCGTTCAGCTCCGAAGGGGTGCGGTTCAACTGCATTCTGGAGCTGGCGGACGGCGCGGGCGAGGTGCGCCTGTCGTCCCGGGATCCCGGCGTGCAGCCGGCGCTGAATTACCGCTATCTGGAGCCGGAACGGGACCGGGAACGGCTGCGGGAAGCGGTGCGGATTGCGGTTGATCTGCTGCGGCACGAGTCTTTCCGGCCCATTGTGGCGGAGATACAGGAGCCGACGCCGGCGGATCTGGCGTCGGACGCGGCGCTGGATCAGTGGATGCGGCGGCGGGTGTTCAATACTACCCACGCTTCCGGCACCTGCAAGATGGGGCCGGCGGATGACCCGATGGCGGTGGTTGACCCGCGGCTTAATATTCACGGGCTGGAGAACATCAAGGTGGCCGATGCGTCGGTGATGCCGAATGTCATCAGGGCGAACACGAACTGCACGACAATTATGATTGGCGAGCGGTGCGCGGACTGGCTGCGGGCCGGGCGGTAGCGTCCTTCCGGGCGGGGGCATCCGGGCGGCAGCATCCGGGCGGCGGCATCCAGTCGACGTTGTCCGGGTTGTCCGAGGGGCAATATCATCCGGCAGCAGTTGGGCAGCCGGTCAAGGTCGTCCGGGCAGGCTCGTCCGGGCAAGGGCATCCGGGCAAACCGGGGCGAAAAAGAGGAGGCACGGCAGACGATGCAATGGGAGTATCGGGTTGACAAGGCGCCCATCCGGTCGGGCGGGTTTGTGGGCGGGGGGCTGAATGTGGATGCGATGGGCGCGGAGCGGCTGACGGAGCTGGGGGCGCAGGGTTGGGAGTTGGTGTCGGTGGCGCCGCTGATGGTGCCGCAGAATCCTACCGACTGTTTCGTGTATTACTACTGGAAGCGGCCGGTGGCGGAGTAGGCGGCATGGGCGGCTTGCCGGGCCGGGTTTGGCGCGCCGGCGCCTTGCTGTGGCTTGCTGTGTCCCGGGGGACGGCCGGGGAGGACGGGCAGCGGGATGCGGTCGTTTTCCGGGTTAGGGGCATCGGATTCCGCAATCCGGCGAAAATCCGGGCAGATGTTGGGGATTAGTTGTTGACAAGGGCGGGGTTCAGGGTATAAATTGCGCCAAAGGACCCCGCTTGCGAGCGGCGCAGCCAACCAAGAGGAGGCTAGACAATGCTTAAGATTGGGCATGAGGTGGTTCGCCCCGGCCGTCACTGGGGGGACGACGCCATCACGATTCCCGTACCGGAGGAGCTGGAGACGGTTCCCGGGATCCCCGCCACGGCCCGCGAGGTTGACTGGTACGCCCGCGAGTATCCCCTGGAGACGATGAACATCACCGAGCGCGCGTCCCGGGACTGGGCCAACACCCTGCGGGATCTGCACGCGGAGATGCGGGAGATCCGGAAGGAGCACGACAAGCTCAACAGCAATCTGATTATGGCGGCTCGCGCCACTGCGGAGATGGAGCCCACCGCCCAGCCGACGGGCGAGGACGTTTCCCAGCTCATTAAGGACAAGGCGCGGCAGCTGGGCTACCTGGAAGTGGGCATTACCGCCTACGACACCCGGTACGAGTACCGGAGCAAGCGCGGCTTTACCGCGCTGCCCCACGCCATCTGCCTGTGCTACGAGCAGGACTTTGAGCCGACGCAGACCATTCCCAGCGTGGACGCGGAGATCGTGCACTCCAGCACCTACCGCACCCAGGCGGCGGCGGGTCTGGAGCTGGGGAACTTCATCCGCTCCCTGGGCTACAAGGCTCATGTGGTGCACTCCAGCGACGCCACCGGGCCGGTGATTCCGATGTTTGTGGCCGCCGGCTTGGGTCAGCTGGGCGCCTGCGGGTATCTGCTGTCGCCGCACACGGGCAACCGGATGCGGCTGATGATGGTCACCACGGACGCCAATGTGACCCACGACCAGCCGGTGGACTACGGCATTCACGCCTTCTGCCAGGTGTGCCAGGTGTGCGTGAACCGCTGCCCGGGCCGCGCGCTGATGCGCGACAAGGTCTGGTGGCGGGGGATTGAGAAGAACAAGCTGTACTTCAAGCGCTGCCGGCCGGTGATGGCGCGCTACCTGGGCTGCGGCGTGTGCATGAAGGTGTGCCCGGTGCAGAAGTACGGCCTCAAGAACGTGATGGAGCACTACGCCGCCACCGGCCAGGTGCTGGGCAAGGGCACCCATGACCTCGAGGGCTACAACCTGGAGGGCAAGGGGTACTTCGGCCCCGGCGAGCTGCCCGTCTTTGAGCGCAACTTCTTCGATATGCCGCACGGCAACTCGGACGAGTGGGCGTTTGACGAGATGAAGGAAGCCGCCCGCCACAACGACGGCGAGATTCCCGAGGATATGCTGGACAACCTGAAGGTTCAGATCCAGCGCGCCCTCCAGTTGCAGACGGGCGATGTGTTGCAGATGATGGCCGAGGACCAGGACTACATCTAGCCCTCCGGCCAGCCATCGCGGCGCGCGCCGGTTGGCAAACCAGCGGGGCCGGCGGGATTGCTCCCGCCGGCCCTTTGGCATTTCCGGTCTCTGGTGGCCAGCGCTAGTTTTCTATCCGAGCGCAAGTTTGACTGGGACTTGTTCCGGGGGTATGACCCGGTAAAAGTCGGAAGCCGGGGCGCGCCAGGAACAGATTAGTTTCCGTAGCGGCTGGATCCCGGATTCCGGCTGGTGCCGGAATTGTGAAGTGGCGGCGGTGAAATGGCAAGGCGCGCCGGCGGGCAGCGGGCAGTCGCCCGTCAGTGGGCGACCACCCGGTCCTGGAAATCCCGCTCGGTAGTGGCAGCTTCCACCGCCTGGTATTCGGGCAGGCTGATGAGGGCTTCCACTGCGGCGCGGCGGGCGGCGACATCGGCGGCGGGGATGCCGATATGCCCGGTGTCGCGCAGGCTGGCATAGACCCGTTGCAGGCCCTCCAGGGCGGCGATGGCCGGCGTGGTGGCGTAGATGATGACCTTGTAGCCCAGTTCCTCGTATTCCGCAACGGTGATGTCGTCTGTGCCGGCGATGACAAGCAGGGGGACATCGGGGACGCCGGCGCGGAAAGTCGCCAGGTCATCGGGCTGGCGGACGCCCCGGGGCATCACGATGTCCACGCCCAGGTCGCGCAGGGCGTTGCCCCGGCGGATGGCTTCGTCCATATCGCCCTCAACGGCGGTGAAAGCGTCGGTGCGTCCGATGATGAGGAAATCGGGGTTGGCGCGGGCTTGCAGGGCGTAGCGCATCTTTTCCAGGAACTCGTCAATAGGGATGACGTGTTCCAGGCCGGCGTGGTAGGAAGCGCGCTTGGGAAAGACCTGGTCCTCAATGTGGATGCCGCAGATGCCGGCGCGTTCGAAAGTGCGGACGGTGTGCATGGTGTGGACGGGGTCGCCGTAGCCGGCGCCGGCGTCGCAGATGACGGGCAGGTTGACGGATTTGGCGACGCGCTGGGCCACGTCCACCTGTTCGGTGAGGGTCATCAGGGGTTCGGTGACGGCCAGGTGGGCGCCGCTCATGTAGCCGCCGACATAGACGGTGTCAAAGCCCAGAGACTGGACCAGACGGGCGGACATCGGGTCGTAAGCGCCGGGGGCAACGATGGTTGCGCCGGCGGCGAGGCGGGTTTTGAGGCCGGATTGCAGGGTCATTCGGGCAGTACCTCCGTTGGCGCCGACAATCCCGCGGTTGGCGCGCGGGAGCGGCAGACCAGCATTCATCAGTGTCCCGGCCATAATAGCCCGGACGGCCCGCTTAAATCAAAAGGAATGCGGGAGATGGCGGCGATTCGTCCGGCGGTCTGTTTGGGCGGCGGCGGTCTGTTCGACGCTAGAACGAGGCCGGCCGGCTGCCCGGCATCGGAAGCGTCGCATCGCCCAGAGAGGCGGGCGGGCGGCGCCGGCTGACCGCATAAGCCATCTTGCCATCATAAGCCCGCACCCTGACCCTGCTATTGGAGAGGCGGCGGGCGGCAAGCCGGCCGGCGCGCGGCGCGGGACAATGCATCCGTAATCGTGAGCTGTTGCCCGATTGATTTTATCAGCATATCCGCACGAATCTATAACTATTGTGCCCTTGACCGGATAAGTAAATATGGGCATAATACGGACTACCTTGCGGCTGACGGGCAGCTTATGCGCCGGCTATATTTTAAGGCTGGCGACGGCGGCTGGCGCCAGCCGGATACCTTACGGAGGAACTACGGAGGAACCCGATGCTGAAGAACCGGATTGCGATTGTTGCCCTGGTGGCGTGCCTGTTGCTGCTGGCGATGGCCTGCACCCAGCCGCCGCCCGCGACGCCGACGCCCACGGAACCGCCGGCGCCGGAAGTGGACGTCCCCGCGCTGAAGGACTCGGTAGTGGCGAATTACGCCGCCGGCGCGCATACGCTCTATGCCAACAGCCTGGCCTCGGCGCGGATAATGGACGAAGCCATCAACGCTTTTCTGGCCGACCCCACGCCGGCTGCCCTGGAAGCGGCCAAGCGGGCCTGGCTGTCGGCCCGGGAAGACTACGGCCCCACCGAGGTGTTCCGCTTCTATGGCGGCCCCATTGACAACGAGGTGGACGGCCCCGAAGGGCTGATCAACGCCTGGCCGATGGACGAAGGGTATGTTGACTATGTGGAGGGCAACCCGACCGCCGGCATCATCAATATGCCCGACGAGTATCCCGAAATCACCGCGGATCTGATCATCTCGCTCAACGAGGAAGGCGGCGAGGCCAATGTTTCTACCGGGTGGCACGCCATTGAGTTTCTGCTGTGGGGGCAGGATTTGAGCCCCGAGGGGCCCGGGGCGCGCCCGGTAGAGGACTACACTACCAACCCCAACGCCGACCGGCGGGCTACCTACCTGCGGGTGACTTCGCAGGCGCTGCTGGGCAACTTGCAGGATATGGTTAACGCCTGGGCGCCGGGACAGACGAACTACCGCGCCGAGTTCGTGTCCAAACCCGCCGATGACGCTCTGGTGGACATCATTACCGGGGCGGGCGCGCTCAGCGCCGGCGAACTGGCCGGAGAGCGGATGAATGTGGCCTACTCGGAGCGTTCCCAGGAGGACGAACATTCCTGCTTCTCGGACAACACCACCCGCGATATTGTGGGGAACGCCATCGGGGTGCAGATGGTACTGACCGGGGACTATGGTTCGGTATCCGGGCCCGGCATTCTGGATCTGTTCGCCACGCAGGACGAGGGGCTGGCGGAACGGCTGCGCCGGGAAGCGGCCGACAGCGTGCATCAGGCCAGCCGGATTCCTGCGCCCTTTGACCGGCATCTGACCGACGACGCGCCGGACAGCGCTCCCGGACGCGCGCAGGTGCTGCGCACCATTGAAGCGCTGGAGAGGCAGGCCGACACCATTGTGGAAGGTTCCTCGGCTTTCGGCTTCAGCATCAATACCTCGGTGTAGCCGCGCCACCAGGTCGTTCTGACGGCAAGCGTTCCGATGGCGGGCTGGCGCAGACGGGGCAGGATGGCGGTCGCCGCGGGAGCGGCGGCGGTCATCCTGCTGGCGCTGGTCGCCGCGGTGGCGCTGATGCGGGAATGGAAGCCGATGACGGTTGACCCCGCCGCCATTGACGCCCTGCTCAATGAACGGCTGGGCGGAGACACCACGGTGCGCAGCACGAACCGAAACTCTTTCGGGTTGGCCGCCGCCAACCTGACGCGATTGGAACGGCGCACATTTGAGGTTGGCGACAGCTTTTTCAGCCAGAACTGGGTGTCCGCGCCGGCGTCCACCGAAGCGCGGGACGGGCTTGGGCCGACCTTCAATGCCCAATCCTGTTCGTCCTGCCACACGCGGGACGGGCGGGGTATGCCGCCGGAAAGGGACGGCGACGGGGAACGGGGGCTGCTGTTCCGGCTCAGCGTGCCGGGGTCGGACGCGGCGACCGGCGCGCCGTTGGGCGAACCCAACTACGGAGGGCAGCTGCAAGACCGCGCCATATTGTCGGTTCCGGCCGAGGGGCAGTTCCGCATCGTTTATGATGTGATCCACGGGGAATATGGCGACGGGGAGCCGTACCGCCTGCTGGCGCCGCGCTATTCCTTTACCGGGCTGGCCTTTGGCCCGATGCACCCGGAGACGATGGCATCGCCGCGCATTGCGCCGGCCGTTTTCGGGGCCGGCCTGCTGGAAGCCATATCGGAAGCCGACATCCGGGCGCAAGCCGACCCGGATGACGCCGACGGCGACGGCATTTCCGGGCGGCCCAATATGGTGTGGGACGCCCGGCGCGCCGCCGTGGCCCTGGGGCGCTTCGGCTGGAAAGCCAATGTGCCGACGCTGGAGCAGCAGATTGCGGGCGCTTTCCTGGGCGACATCGGCATTACCTCGCCGGTGTTCCCCGACGAGAACTGCCCGGCGGGGCAGCGGGCCTGCCAGTCCGCGCCCCACGGCGGGACGCCGGAAATAGGGGCGGAACGACTGGGCAAGGTGGTTTTCTACAATCAGACGCTGGGCGTGCCGGCAATGCGCGATGTGGGTGATCCGCAGGTGCGCCGGGGCGCCGAGTTGTTCCTCAAGGCCGGCTGCGCCTCCTGCCACACGCCCCAATACACTACCGGCGACCATCCCGTAGCGGCCCTGTCGGGGCAGACCATTTTGCCTTATACCGACCTGCTGCTGCATGATATGGGGGCGGGGCTGGCCGACGGTCGGCCCGACTTTTGGGCCGGCGGGCGGGAATGGCGCACGCCGCCGCTGTGGGGCATCGGGCTGGTGGACAATGTGAACGGGCATACGCGGTTTTTGCACGACGGACGGGCCCGCAGCATCGCCGAGGCCATCCTGTGGCACGACGGGGAGGGGTTGGCGGCGCGGGAAGCGTTCCGCAATATGTCCCGGGCGGAACGGGAAGCCGTTTTGCGATTTTTGGAGTCTCTGTGATGCGGATTTTCGCCATCGTTGCGACGCTGCTGGGGCTGCTGGCCGGCGTGGCCTGCGCCGCCGAGCCGCCGG
Source organism: Dehalococcoidia bacterium (assembly GCA_965203195.1). GTDB lineage: Bacteria > Chloroflexota > Dehalococcoidia > Lucifugimonadales > UBA3495 > Bin87. The sequence continues at coordinate 1,311,963 of OZ241860.1, forward strand.
CCACGCGGTCGGAGGCGCTGGTCGGGCTGACCGATACGGTAATTGTGCCCCGGTTCCAAGAGGTTGCGGCGGGGATGAACGGGCTCAAGGATGCGTTGCATACCCTCTGCGCCCGCCCGTCGCCGGCGACGCTGGATGACGCCCGCGTCGCCTGGCGGGAGGCCCGCGCGCCCTGGATGCGTTCCCAGGCGATGTGGTTCGGGCCGATAATGGAGCGGCGTTCCCGCGCGCTGGTGGACTGGTCGCCCGTTGACCCGGAACGGATTGAGCAAACCCTGTCCAGGCGGGAAGCCATTGCCGCCGCAGACGCGCGCGAGTTTCTGGGCGCCACGCAGCGGGGGCTGGGGGCGATTGAGTACATTATCTTTGGCGATGACGGGGCGATACTGGCGGCCCTGGCACTGCCCGGCGGGATACGCTGCCAGTATCTGACGGCGCTGGGCGATGTGGCGGCGGCGGAAACGGACGGCGCGCTGGCCGACTGGACGGGGGATAACCCAGAGGGCAAAGCCTACGCCGGCTATTTCAACGGCACGGCGGCCAGCTCAATGCTGGAGAAGGCCGCCGTGGACGAGGTGGTGCGCACCTCGGTTTTCCTGACGCGCAGCATCACCGATATGCGCTTGGGCGCGGCCCTGGGGGTAGATGGCGGCGCGCCGGAACCTGATGCCATCCCCGCCGGGGAGGGCCACAATGCGGTGGCCGACCTGCGGAACCAGGTTCTGGGGATGCAGGACGTGTATCGGGGCGGCGATGCCGGGCCGGGGATAAGCGGGCTGGTGCGGGGCGTTTCCCCGGACGCCGACGACCGGATGACGGCCGGTTTCAGCGCGGTTCTGGAGGCTATTGACGGGCTGAAGGAACCGCTGCCGGCCTCCATAGCGGACAACCCCGAACCAGCGCGGCAAGCGCACCGGCGGTTACAGGATTTCCAGCGGGCGCTGAATACCGAAGTGGTCAGCCTGCTGGGGGTAACGGTGGGCTTCGCCGACACCGACGGGGACGGCGGCTGACGCCGGCGACAGGCTGCCCCGGCGTCAGCGGAGTATGACAGTCAGCGCGCGGCAGACCGGGCGCCCCGGATGCCATTGAGGATAGCCGGACTGCCGCAGCTTCCGCAGAGGCGGGGGCGTAGGGCAGCACCCACCATTTGGGCGCAAGACCGGGTTTGAGGGCGGCCAGGTTGGCGTTGGGGTCAATCAGCCGGGCGTTGGGGCGGCCGTTGAACGCTACGAAAGCGTCGGCGGTTACGGCGACATCGTTTATCCCGGACGCGGCGAAATCGGCGGCGATGATGTGGGCGGCGGTTAGAATCAGATCGGGCTGTATGGCCATTCTTTCGGTTTGCCAGGGCGTCAGGTAGGCGTCGGGAGAGACCAGCCAGGTTTGCCCCGAATCGGGGTCGCGCACGCGATACTGCACGAAGCCGGTTTTTTCGGTGAGCATCACCCGCCAGGCGAAGCGGTAGCCTTCCTCGTTCCAGCGCACATTGCCGGGGTAGGCGTAGTGGCGCAAGGGCATTGCCACTTGGATAACGGCGAACAGGGTCAGGGCGGCTATGATGACAGGGGAGGCACGGTGGCGGGCGGCGGGCAGCAGCGGGCGGGTGGGCGGCGCATCTGTGGCGGTGTGGACGGGCCGGGCGGCCCGGCGAACAGCGGCGGCCCACAGGCGCCGGGGCCAGTCGGGGGCGAAAAAGATGAGCGCGCCGCCGATCATCAGCCAGGGGAATATGCCCAGCCGGGGGAACAGCAGCCAGGTCATCAGGTGAAAGACGACCAGGGCGGCATAGGCAAAGGGCCGGGCGCGCCGCCGGAGCAGGGCCGGCGCCACGGCCAGGTCGAAAAGCGCGCCGCCCCAGCTCATAGCGTAGGCCGCCCAGGATTCCTGGAGCAGTGGCCCCGCCAGCGGCAGGTCGCCGTGCTGGTACAGCCAGATCCGCAGGGGCAGAGCGTGGAGCAGCCAGTCGGGGTTCAGCTTGGCGATGCCGGCGAAGGCATAGACGATGCCAAGCTGGGCGCGCAAGGCCCAGATGGTCCACTGCGAGACGAAGGCGCGGCCGGTCGGCAGAAGCGCCAGCAGCAAGGCGGCCAGGCTCATCAGGTAGTAGTGGTTGAGGTAAGTGGCGCGGTCAAGCAGCTCAACATAGGTGAAGCCGATGCAGAACAGGCCGCTGCAAAGTCGGTAGCGATACCCGGCGGCGATGGCGATGCTCAATAGGCCCAGCGCCGCGAAGTGGGCGTACATACCCCAGCCGGGCCAGGGTTGGAGCCAGGCGAAGCCCAGGTAAGGGAAATGATGCGCCGGCGCGATGTACAGCAGGCTGATCCAGTCGTTGGCGAAAAAGCGGACTACGGTCAGCAGCCCCAGCAGCCCGAAAACGATGCGGAAGGCGGTCAGGGCGGCGCTGTCCACCGGGCGGCGGGCCGCGTCCTAGAGCCGGCGGAGGGCCCGGAGAGAGCGGGTTGGCGCGGGCAGTCGCAATTTATTTGCCGACATCAGGGACCGTTCTGCTTTTCGTATGCCACTGGGGAGATGCCGCGCGCCATAATATCCGGGATGGCCGGCCAAATCAAAAGGGAGGATGATACGGGCGGAACGCAGCAAGCCGGCGAGGTGGCCGGCGTCCGGGGGCGTCCGGGACAAGGGGCAGTTCAAGGGAAGGGCGAGAGGCGATTCCGGGTTCCGGCGGGGGCCGGGGAGGCGTTGCGGGCGCGATTGCAGGGGCGGGCGGGCAAAATTGGCCCCATTATGGGGGAAAATTGCCCGATTCGGGGTATTGACAGAGCCAGGAAAAGGGGGTAGGATTACCGAACTGGCCCGCTGATGATGGCGCAGGGATGCGCCACCGGCGGGGGGCAGGCACCTTAACAGCTGAATAGTGGAAGGAAGTAAGGTTCTCATTAAGAGAGTTTGATCCTGGCTCAGGGTGAACGCTGGCGGCGCGCCTAATGCATGCAAGTCGAGCGTGTCCGTGGCTTCGGCCACAATGGAAAAGCGGCAAACGGCTGAGTAACGCGTGAGTAACCTGCCCTCCGGTGGGGTATAGCCTCGGGAAACTGAGGATAATCCCGCATACGATGCGCGTTCTTTGGAGCGTGGATGAAAGGCATCGGCCGCCGGGGGAGGGGCTCGCGTCCTATCAGGTAGTTGGTGGGGTAATGGCCTACCAAGCCGATGACGGGTAGCTGGTCTGAGAGGATGACCAGCCAGAGGGGGACTGAGAACGGCCCCCACTCCTACGGGAGGCAGCAGCAGGGAATCTTGGGCAATGGGCGAAAGCCTGACCCAGCGACGTCGCGTGGGGGACGAAGGCCTTCGGGTTGTAAACCCCTTTTCCGAGGGAAGATACAGGACGGTACCTCGGGAATAAGCCCCGGCTAACTACGTGCCAGCAGCCGCGGTAATACGTAGGGGGCAAGCGTTACCCGGAATCACTGGGCGTAAAGTGCGCGTAGGCGGTTGGATAAGTCTCTTGTGAAAGCTCCCGGCTCAACTGGGAGAGGTCAAGGGATACTATTCGACTTGAGGACAGCAGAGGTAAGCAGAATTCCCGGTGTAGCGGTGGAATGCGTAGATATCGGGAGGAATACCAGTGGCGAAAGCGGCTTACTGGGTTGTTGCTGACGCTGAGGCGCGAGAGCGTGGGGAGCAAACTGGATTAGATACCCAGGTAGTCCACGCCCTAAACGATGGATACTAGGTATGGGGGGTATTGACCCCCTCCGTGCCGTAGCTAACGCGTTAAGTATCCCGCCTGGGGACTACGGCCGCAAGGCTAAAACTCAAAGGAATTGACGGGGGCCCGCACAAGCGGTGGAGCGTGTGGTTTAATTCGATGCTAAGCGAAGAACCTTACCTGGGCTTGACATGATGGTAGTAGAAACCCGAAAGGGCGACGACCTTGGGGTAACCTGAGGAGCCACCACAGGTGCTGCATGGCTGTCGTCAGCTCGTGCCGTGAGGTGTTGGGTTAAGTCCCGCAACGAGCGCAACCCTCATCGTTAGTTACACTCTCTAGCGAGACAGCCTCCCGCAAGGAGGAGGAAGGTGGGGACGACGTCAAGTCATCATGGCCCTTACGCCCAGGGCTACACACACGCTACAATGGCCGGTACAATGGGTCGCCAAAGCGCAAGCTGGAGCCAACCCCACCAAAGCCGGCCCCAGTTGGAATTGCAGGCTGAAACCCGCCTGCATGAACGCGGAATCGCTAGTAACCGCAGGTCAGCATACTGCGGTGAATACGTTCCCGGGCCTTGTACACACCGCCCGTCACGTCATGGAAGCCGAGAACGATTGAAGTCGCTGAGCTAACCCGCAAGGGAGGCAGGTGCCGAGGTCGGGTTCGGTAACTGGGACGAAGTCGTAACAAGGTAGCTGTACCGGAAGGTGCGGCTGGATCACCTCCTTTACAGGGATTATATGGCCCGACCGCCCCCAAAACGGGAATTCGGTCGGACCCACTCCCAGGTCAATCAGCGGACGCTCCCGTCCCTGTAACCGCTCTGGTCGAGCCTCAAGGCTCCCGTCGGTTAGAGGACGGGTTCCCTGTGAAAATCCGCTGAAGCCCGGCTTCCCCGCCGGGTCAAATCAATCAGGCAAACTTCTTGTTTCCTTCCACTAATCAGCTGTTAAAAACCGGGCTTCCTTTGAGGAAGCCCGGTTTTTGCTTTGCCCAGCGCGTTGCCTGGTGCCGCGTTGGGCAACGGCGGATCGAGCGGCGTCCGCAATTTGGCACAACGATGTTTATTGCCGGCTACGCCACCGAGTAGCCGCCGTCCACTGTGATTACGGCGCCGGTTACATAGTCGGAGGCCCGGCTGGCGAGGAACACGGCCACGCCCTGTAGCTCGCCGGCGTCGCCCCAGCGCCCCATGGGGATGCGGCGGTTGATGAGGTCGTAACGCTCCGGCTGGGTTTCGGGGATGGCGGCGGTCAGTTCGGTCATAAACCAGCCGGGCAGGATGGCGTTGGACTGGATGTTGTCGGCGGCCCAGGCCACGGCGAAGCTTTTCGCCAGCTGGACGATGCCGCCCTTGCTGGACGAATAAGGGACGCCGCTGCCGCCGCCGCCAAAGATGCTGAACATACTGCCGATGCTGATGATTTTGCCGCCGCCTTGCGCCCGGAAGTGGGGATAGACGGCGCGGCAGGACAGAAAGGCGGCGCGCAGGTTCACATCCAGCACGTTGTCCCACTCGGCGGCGGTAATGTCCTGGGGGGCCTTGCGGACGGTGGCGCCGGCGTTGTTCACCAGAATGTCGACACGCCCGAAACGGGCCACGGCGCGGGCCGCCATATCGTCGAGATCCGAGGCGCTGGCGACGTCGGTGGGGATGGCGACGGCCCGCCGTCCGGTGGCGGCAATGGCGGCGACGGCGGCGGCGTTTTTGGCGGGGTTGCGCGCGGCGATGGCGATGTCGGCGCCGGCGTGGGCCAGCCCCAGAGCCATGCCCAGGCCCAAGCCGCCATTGCCGCCGGTAATCAGGGCAACGCGGCCGGTGAGGTCAAAGAGGTTATGGTGGTGGGCTGTGGTCATTGCTGTTATCCCTCATGCGCCGCTGCGGATTGTTCCGGCGGCGGCGTTATCCTGTTGTCCGGCCAAGTGTCCGGGCAGGCTGCATATGGCGTACCCGGCTATTCATTCTCCGCTTCGTCTCCGTCGTCCGGCCAGCGCTCATCGTCGTCATATATGATGCCAACCGGGGCGCCGGTGTACCCGCAGACGCCGCTGCGCGGAGAGTTGACGATGGGCAGAAGGTAGTCCTCATTTTCCAGGCGGGGTACGCAAGCTTCGCAAACGCCGGCGGTCATCGCTATCCAGTCATCCGGCCCCGGGCTGACGCCGGTGGCCGGGGCGCCGCAGAAGGCGCATATAATGGCGGGGGCGTCGTTGCGCGCCAGCAGCCGGATGGCGCCGGGGCTGTCCCTATTGGCACGGCCGGGGGCCGCGTCAGCGGCGCCGTCACCATCGCCTGCCTTTGCGTTCGTGACCGGGGCAGCAATCTCCGCCACGCTGCGCAGGACCAGTTCGGTGGTGGTTCCGAAGTCGTACTCGTGGCGGAAGCGCGTTCCGGGCGGGGCCACTGTCGCCACCGCAACATTCATATCGGCGTGCCTTATGCCCTGCATCTCGTCCAGCAGGGCAAAGAAACCGTCATCGTCATCATCGTCGAAGATAATATAGTCGTAGTAATCCCGGCCAATGCGGAAGGCGCTGAGGTGGAGGCAGCATTCCAGCCAGACGCTCCGCAGGTAGGCGTCCAGGTGGTTCAGGGTGGCGCGGGCGGGGACGGCCAGATGGAGCCAGTATTCCGGGCGGTAGGTGTCCTCAACTATCAGGTGGATGCTGGGGCCGGGGCCGCCGGTGTCAACGCCAGCGGCGCGGTCAGCGTTGGCGCCGCCGCCGGCCCGGGCGTGGCGGGCCAGGCAGCTGCGCAGGTGGGTGGTCATACCGGATTTGCGGTACGAGCGGCCGCACAATTCGCATTTGCCGCCGGATGTGGTCCTGGGCATTTTCGGTCGCCTCCGCGTGTGCTGTCCGCGCGCTATCCCGCTCCGGTTCACCCTCGCCCCGGTTGCGCGCGGCCCCATTCTAGCACAAGGCGCGGCGGGGGCATCCCCGCATTGGGACGCCCCCGCCGTGATTGCCGGCCGCGACCGGCGCGGCCGGCGCCGGCTTACTGGTTGAGGTTGCCGGCTTACAGGTTGATGAGGTTGGGCGCGGCGACGAAGGCCGGGGCGAACACCAGGGACACGATGGCCATCAGCTTGAGCAGGATGTTGAGGCTGGGGCCGGAGGTATCCTTGAAGGGGTCGCCGACCACATCGCCCTCTACGGCGGCTTTGTGGGCATCGGAGCCCTTGCCGCCGTAGTTGCCCAGTTCCACATACTTTTTGGCGTTGTCCCAAGCGCCGCCGGCGGAAGCCATCATAATCGCCAGCATAAAGCCGGCGGATACGGCGCCGATGAGCAGGCCGCCCAGGGCCGCCTCGCCGAGGATGAACCCGGTGGCGATGGGGGCGATGACCGCCATTACGCCGGGCAGGATCATTTCCCGCAGGGCGCCGCGGGTGCTGATGTCCACGCAACGGGCCGAGTCAGGGCGGCCGGTGCCTTCCATCAATCCCGGTATCTCCCGGAACTGGCGGCGCACTTCGTCCACGATGCCCTGGGCGGCGCGGCCTACGGCCTGCATAGTCAGGGCGGAAAAGATGAACGGCAGCATGGCGCCGATGACCAGTCCCACCAGAATCTGGGGCTGGAGCAGGTTGATGCCCATGCCGCTGTCGGCATCTAGCCGTCCCTCCGGCGTCAACTCGATCAGCCCGGCGCTTACCGAATAGGCGGCGAGCAGGGCCAGAGCGGTCAGGGCAGCGGAGCCGATGGCGAAGCCCTTGCCGGTGGCGGCGGTGGTGTTGCCCAGGGCGTCCAGGGCGTCGGTGCGTTCCCGCACCTGCGGGTCCAGGTTGGCCTGCTCGGCGATGCCGCCGGCGTTGTCGGCCACCGGGCCGTAGGCGTCAGTGGCCAGGGTGATGCCCAGGGTGGACAGCAGCCCCACGCCGGCCAGGGCCACGCCGTAGAAGCCAGCGAACCAGTAGGCCAGCAGGATGGCCACGGAGACGCAAATCACCGGAATCAGCGTGCTTAACATTCCGGTGGCAATGCCGCTGATGATCACGGTGGCGGCGCCGGTTTGCGAGGACTCGGATACCCGCTGCGTGGGCTTGTAGCTATACGATGTATAGTACTCGGTAGCCAGCCCGATGATGGTGCCGGCCACCAGGCCGGCGACCACGCAGCCGAACCACCACCAGTTGCCGGTCATTGTGATGGTCAGTATGGCGGCGAATACAATCAGCAGGCCGCCGGCGGCAAAGATGCCGTAGCGCAGCGCCCACAGCAGGCGCTCGAAGTCGGCCTGCTCGCCGCTGCGGACGATGAAAGTTCCCAGAATGGCGGCGATGATGCCGGCGCCCGCCAGCAGCATCGGAAATACCGCCTGGGGGGCGGTGTAGTCGAAAGTGCTGCTGGTCCCCACCGCCAGGGCCACGGCGCCGGCGGACAGCGCAATGGTGGATATGATGCTGCCGACATAGGACTCGAACAGGTCGGCGCCCATGCCGGCTACGTCGCCCACATTGTCGCCTACGTTGTCGGCGATGACGCCGGGGTTGCGGGGGTCATCCTCGGGTATGCCGGCTTCCACTTTGCCTACTAGGTCGGAGCCCACATCGGCGGCCTTGGTGAAAATGCCGCCGCCCACGCGGGCGAAAAGGGCAATGGAGCTGGCGCCGAAGCCGAAGCCGGCGACCACGCTGATGTTCTGGAAGATGAGGTAGAGGATGGTTACGCCCAGCAGGCCGATGCCGACCACGGTTACGCCCATCACCGTGCCGCTGGAGAAGGCGACGCGGAGGGCCGGGTTGAGGCCGCGCATAGCGGCGGCGGCGGTGCGGACATTGGCGCGCACGGCGACATTCATGCCCACGAAGCCGGCCAGTCCGGAGCAAACGGCGCCGACGATGTAGGAGATGGCAGTGGCGGGCACGGCCAGGTTGTGCCGGAACACGGTATAGTCCAGCACGCCCAGGACGATGGCCACGACCACGACGAAAGGCAGCAGGGACAGGTACTCCCGGCGCAAAAAGGCCGACGCTCCGGCGCGGATGGCGTCGCCGATTTCGGTCATGCGGTCGTTGCCCTTGTCGGCGCCGATTACCCGCCAGGCCATAACGGCGGCGAAGACAAGGGCGATGCCCCCGGCGACGAGGGCTACGATTATTGATTCCATACTCTCCTCTCCGTTTTCCGGTCAGGAATGCCGAATAAACCTTGCGAAACCTAGCACATAACGGGCGAAATGTCAATTAACATAATCGCAGGGGCGAGCGCTTTCGGACTTCGAGAACGCACACGGCTGCGCCGCCGGCGGGCAGTGGCCGGCAAATACGCCTGGAGACGAATGGCCTAAAATGGAGGTCGGGCCGGTTACAGCGGGGTTGGGCCATCGCGGGGAGGGCGGGGTGTATCGTGAAATCACCCGTCAGGCCGGCTGGGGCCGACATCCGGGGCAAGCGCCTGTTGCTACGGAGAGCAGGGGGTGCAGATGCCCGGATGCCGGCTTTCACCGGACTGACGGGTGACTGATTATGCTATGCCGTGCCGCCGGAACGACGGCAAAACGCGCTTGACGACGGGCCCTGATGCGCCGACGCGCCTTGTTTCACAAGGCGGTTACGGTCGCGAAAGTGGTTCCGGCGGGCGGGGACGGCGCGGCAAGGGGCGGCGGGCGGGCGGTTGGGGGCAGGGTGGTTGTCATTGGAAGTCGGCTCCTTTCCGATGGGTGGGCGATTGGCAGTTGGTAAGTGGCAGTTGGCAAATTGATGGCATCGGGGAAGGCTCGGGCTGGCCTTGGGGTTCCAGGTTGTCGGCGCTACGGCCTGAGAGCGTAAAAGCGAATTTCGTCCTAGTTTTCCGTGTCCCGGACGGACTTACGACAAGCAAAAGCAGGTTCAGGGCCTGCTCCGGCAAGCCGGTTCGGTCATCCGGCACGGGGCGGTGGTGACACCCGCTGGCTGGCACAGAACTACACGGGCCGTATGAGACACACAGCGACGAAGCAGGACCAGCTGCTAATAAGGGTTCCGACAAAGGTTAGGCCGTTTCCTGGAGGCCCGTTTGGTGGTTAGCCCGATTGGTTTCCCCGATGGTGGTACGACGTCGATTTCGGATTGGATTGGGCATTGCTTTGTCCGTTTTGGCACCGGGCGCGCGTCCGCGCCGGGGCTGTGGCGGATGGCGGTCGGGACAGCTGTTCTCCGGCCGCCGGGCGGGTTGCCGCATCCGTGTTTCAGGTTAGCAGCACTTATGTTCAGGGCGCAAGGGCGCGGGTGTCATAAATGGCGCCGATTTTTAAAACCCGGCGGGCGGATTGGGCTGGCGCCTGCGGCGGTCGGAATGCGGGCATCCGGGCGGTTTGAAGACACGCCCTGACGAGGCAGGAAGGGCGGTCTCACAACCGGGCTGTCGGCTGTCCTTCCGGCCGGCATCCTGGCTTTCGGGCCGCCCGGGCCGCCCGGGCCGCCGGCTGATCCGAATTCGGCGACTGCTCTCCGCAGGCCGGCATCCGAAATTGCGGGCGACGGGTTTCAGGCCCCCGGAAAGGGTATCAGCCCCAGGATGTCCCGGGCCTGTTGCGGGGTGGCTGGTTCCCGCCCGTGCAGGCGGGCCATAGTAACCGCCCACTCAATGTACTGGGCGTTGGAAGTGGGCTGCGGGTTGTTGGGCAGAAAGGGGCTGTCCTCGAAGCCCACGCGGATATGCGCCCCGGTAGCGATGGCGATGGCGCACAGCGGGAAGGTCTGCGCCATGCTGCTGTGGGCCAGCCAGGTGGCGTTGGGGTAGCGCTCGCGGATGGTTTCCGCCACCAGGGCGTAGTTGCGCGGGGAACCGACCATGGCCTGCCGGCCGTCGCCCCAGTGCGCGCCCGGCTCCACCAGAAAATAGCGGGTATCCTTGATGTAGCCCTCGTCCATCAGGGTGAAGGCGTTGTTCAGCTCTCCGGTGTCGTGCACGGCCGGCTCGGGAAAAGTGCCGCGCCGGTAGCAGGCGTCCAGGGTGGCGGTGATGTCCTCAAAGGAGTTGGGGGTGATGGCCGTCTGGCGGCGCCCGGTTGCCGGGTTCACGGGCCAGCGGGCGGCCATGCCCAGGTTCAGGGACACCATTTCCACGGGCTGGGGCGTTTCCAGCAGGTAGCGCGTTACCGCCGCGACGGGGACATGGGCCTGGCGCGCGGTGGTGTGGTTGAGGGCCAGGTCGCACTGGGCGCGGATCATAGCGTCGGTTTGGGCGTACCAGGCCGGGTCGTAGCTGATGCCGCCGTCGGGCGTGCGGGCGTGGAAGTGGACGATGGATGCGCCGGCTTCGTAGCAGCGCACGGCTTCCTGGGCGACTTCCTCCGGCGTCCAGGGGACGTTGGGGTTATGCTCCCGCCCGCGGCTGCCGTTCAGGCATCCTTTAATGATGATGGTGTCCATACCGAATTCGCTCCCGTGTGGCAAGATAGTGGCAATCCCACTCGTCCCGTAGCCGGCGCAGTGGTCCAGCCGGCTGGCCGGTTGGCCGGCGCGGGGATTATATGCCCGGCGGCGGCATTTGCGCCAACGCCGTTTTGGGGTACATTGTAATCAGCCCGCGCCGCAGCGATACCCGGCGCAGCAGATACCCGGCGCAGCAAAGGAGAGCAGGCAATGGCGCTCACGGAATCGGAAATCGGCATCAAGGGGAGCGCAATTTACCGCAGGCTGCGCGACCGGCTGGAAGCTAACTGCCGCGGCCAGTTTGTGGCGATTGATGTCATCAGCGGCGAGTACGAAATTGACGCTGATTACCCGGCGGCCAAAGACCGGCTGCTGGCGCGGGTTCCCGAGGCCGCGCCGTGGGGAGCGAAGGTCGGCCACGCCAGGCAGAATAGAGTTCCCTGGTGGCACCGGCGGCCGGCCGGGCAGGATATGTCGTGGCTTCAGATCAAGGCCAAAGGCGATGCCTGGTATGAAAAAATCCACAAGGCCCTGGAAGCCGACTACCCCGGTCACTTTGTGTTCATTGAGGTCGCCAGCGGCGCGTATGAAGTGGCTCTTGACTCTGAAACCGCCAAAGGCCGTATGACGGCCCGCTTTCCCGACGCCGCCCTTTGGGGAACCAGGGTCGCGACGCCGGACAATACCAAAAAGGCCAACGCCGATGATTAGCGGACGACTAACCGAAGATCGCCTGCCCCTCGTCACCCTCAACCTGATTGACCACAACGGGGTTGTCCACCCGGTAACATTCCTGGTGGATACCGGGTACGACGGTTGGCTGGTTTTGCCGCCGGAGACTATCAGGGAGCTTGCCCTGCCCCCTACCGGGGACGCCAATATCGTTACGGTTGCCGGCGGCGCAAGTCTGGAATGGGCGAACTACCGGGCAAGGCTATACTGGAACGGTCGCATTCGCGATGTTGTGGTACTGGAATCGGACACTATGCCGTTGCTCGGCATGGCGATGCTGGATGACCCGGCCGCCGGCTGCGCTGATTTGCTGGTCATCGATTCCGCCGACCGCAGCGTGTCAATCCGGCATCAGCCGCCTCCTTACGGCGCCGAAAATTAACGCAGCACCGGGGCCGGCGCTGTCCCGCCCCGGGCCGGGCTGTGCTATCATAGCCGCGCCGGGGCCGTGTCCGATGCAGCTTGGCGCGCGTGGCCCGGCCGCCATTCCTGTCCGCCCCGCCCTGATTGACCAACGGAGGATTTGCCCGATGCTGGACTACAAGCCCAATATGGTTCTGACCAGTGACAAGGAATACAAGGTCGTTGGCACGCGCCCGGTGCGCCACGACGGCGCCGATAAAGTTACCGGGCTGGCCCGCTATAGCGCCGACCTCAACCTGCCGGGGATGCTGTACGGCAAGGTACTGCGCAGCCCTCACGCCCACGCCCGCATCAAGTCCATTGACACCGGCAAGGCCGCAGCGATGCCCGGCGTGCGCGCCGTCATCACCGGCGCCGACATCGTGGAACCCGCCGGCCGCGCTTCCGACCTGGCCGAAGGCGCGATGATCAACTTCAAGTTTCTCAGCAACAACGTGATGGCCCAGGACAAAGCCCTTTACAAGGGCCACGCCATCGCCGCGGTGGCCGCCGTCAGCGCCCACATCGCCGAGGAAGCCCTGGCGCAGATTGATGTTGAGTACGAAGCGCTGCCCCCGGTGATGCACGCCCGCGAGGCGATGTCCGAAGGCGCCACGCTGGTTCACGAGCGGCTGGCGGCCCTGAGCACGGCCGCCACCCGCGCCGGCGGCGTCCTGGACGATGACGATGCCAGCGCCGGCACCAACATCGCCAACCACTTTGAGTTTCGCAGGGGCGATCTGGACGCCGGCTTTGCCGCCGCCGACGAGGTAGTGGAGCGCAGCGTCAGCACATCCGCCGTGCACCAAGGCTATATTGAGCCCCACAGCGGCACGGCAATGTGGCATGACGACGGCAGCCTGACCGTCTGGTCCAGCAGCCAGGGGCATTTTACCGTCCGCGACCACACGGCGCGGCTGGTGGGCGTTCCGGTGTCCAAAGTGAAAGCCATTCCCATGGAAATCGGCGGGGGGTTCGGGGCCAAGCTGGCGGTGTATATGGAACCGCTGGCGGCCCTGCTGGCCCGCAAGGCCCACGCCCCGGTCAAGGTGGCGATGAGCCGCACCGAGGTTTTTGAGGCTACCGGCCCGACTTCGGGGACGGAAATTTCCTGCCGGATTGGCGCCACCAACGACGGCAAAATCACCGCCGCCGAAGTGCGTCTGATTTTTGAGGCCGGCGCTTTCCCCGGCTCTCCGGTGCCGGGCGCCGCCAACTGCGTCCTCGCCGCCTACGACATCGCCAACACCTGCATTGAGGGCTATGACATCGTGGTCAACCGGCCCAAGACGGCGGCCTACCGCGCCCCCGGCTCTCCGGCTGCCGCCTACTGTGTGGAAGTGGCTCTGGACGAACTGGCCGGCAAGCTCGGCATTGACCCCATCGACCTGCGGCTGATGAACAGCGCCAAAGAGGGCACCCGCCGGCCCACCGGCCCGCTGACGCCCAAAGTTGGCTACATCGAGACGCTGGAGGCTACCAAAGCGCATCCGCACTACGCCGCCGCGCTGGAGCATAAGGGCGGCGACGGCAAGCGTTACGGGCGGGGCGTGGCGGCCGGTTTCTGGGGCAACAACACGGGGCCCGCCGCCGCGGTGGCGCTGGTCAACCCCGACGGCACCGTTACGCTCACCGAAGGCTCGCCGGACATCGGCGGCACGCGGGCCTCGGTGTCGCAGCAGCTGGCGGAAACGCTGGGCATCCCCGTTGAGGACGTGCGGCCCCAGATTGGCGACACCGACAGCATCGGCTTTACCTCCAACACCGGCGGCAGCAGCGTTACCTTCAAGACCGGCTTCGCGGCCTATACCGCCGCGCAGGATGTGAAGCAGCAGATGATGGCGCGCGCCGCCCGCATCTGGGAAGTGGAGCCGGAGGATGTGCTTTACGAGGACGGCGTACTCAAGCACCGGGCCGATGACCAGTTGCAGATGACCTTCCGGCAGCTGGCGGCTCGTCAGGTGCCTACCGGCGGCCCCATTGTCGGGCGCGGCGGCGTCAACCCCGGCGGCGCCGGCCCCTGCATCGGCGTCCACATTGTTGATGTGGCCGTTGACGAGGACACCGGCAAAGTGGACATTGTGCGCTACACCGCCGTCCAGGACGCCGGGAAGGCCATTCACCCGTCCTATGTGGAGGGGCAGATCCAGGGCGGCGCCGTGCAGGGCATCGGCTGGGCGCTGAACGAGGAGTACTACATCAACGACGCCGGCCATATGGTCAACTCCAGTTTCCTGGACTACCGGATGCCCACCAGCCTGGATCTGCCGATGATTGACACCTGCATCGTTGAGGTGGACAACCCCAACCATCCCTACGGCGTGCGGGGCGTGGGCGAAGTGCCGATTGTGCCGCCGATGGCCGCCATCGCCAACGCCATCAACGACGCCGTTGGCGTGCGGATGACCGTGCTGCCGATGAACCCCGGCAATGTGCTGGAAGCCCTGTGGGCCAGTGACAAGGACAAGGGCAGCGCGTAGCGACCCGGTGCGCCGGGGCGGGCCGCTTACCCGCTCCGGCGCATCGGTTTATTTATGCCCGACTAACCTGTGGCGAGGTGAACTGCAATGCCCGATGTATGGATACCCCCGCAGATGCAGCGCATCACCGGCGCCCCCGACCGGGTGCAGGTGGCCGGCGCCACCGTCCGGCAGGTCATCAACAACCTGGAGCGGCTGCACCCCGGCATCAAGGAGCTGCTCTACGATGAGGAGCTGGACGACATTACCCCCGGCCTGGCTGTAATCGTAGATGGCGATGTGAGCCAGCTGGGGCTACTGGAGCGGGTGGGCGAGGACAGTGAAATGCATTTCCTGCCGGCCATTGGCGGCGGCCGGGACGAAGGCCAGGCTGAACCCGCCGGCGTCCCGGCGAAAAAGAAACGCCCGGAAACGCTGGCCGATTTTATGCAGGAAGCGAACCTGATCGGCATCCTGGATAGCAGGGAGTTTGGCCCCGAAGGCGCGAGTATGTCGGTAGATACCGGCAAAAAATTCACGGACATCCTCTGGGAAAAGTACCAGCGCGAGCAAAAAGAAGCCCGGCAACGCTACGGGAAAGAGCCGGCCCAGGGCAAGCCGGAGCCGGAGCGGCCATGACGCTCACTGATGCCGGCCCGCTGGTCGCTCTGATCAATGCCGGCGATCAGCATCATTCCGCGTGCGCGGCCGCTTACCGCCAGCTGGCGACTCCGTTGCTCACCACCTGGCCCTGTCTGGCCGAAGCGATGCATCTGCTACAAAGGTACGGCGGCTATCGCTATCAGGCCGCCCTGTGGAGTATGCACTTCAGGGGGCAACTTGCGTTGCGCCAACTAACCCGGGCAGAAACGGCGCGGGTGGCCGAGTTGATGGAGCAATACCGGGACACGCCAATGGATCTGGCCGACGCTTCGCTGGTAGCCGTGGCCGAAAGCCGGTCGCTGCGCCAAGCGTTCACCGTGGACCAGCAGTTTTACATTTACCGGCTTAATGACGGTTCGGCGCTGGATGTCGTGCCGTAGGCGCGCCGCCGGCACAATCCCTATTCGGGGAACAGGGTCAGGGCCAGGGCGCCCCGGTCGTAATCGCCCGCGCTGACGGCCCCGCCCCGACTAACTTGTGGCGAGGTGAACTGCAATGCCCGATGTATGGATACCCCCGCAGATGCAGCGCATCACCGGCGCCCCCGACCGGGTGCAGGTGGCCGGCGCCACCGTCCGGCAGGTCATCAACAACCTGGAGCGGCTTCACCCCGGCATCAAGGAGCTGCTCTATGATGAGGAGCTGGACGACATTACCCCCGGCCTGGCCGTGATTGTGGATGGCGACGTGAGCCAGCTGGGGCTGCTGGAGCGGGTGGGCGAGGACAGCGAAATGCATTTCCTGCCGGCCATTGGCGGCGGGCAGGAGGGCGGCGAAAAGGCCGAGGCCCAAGCCGACGAACCCGCCGAAGCCCCGGCGGAGCCGGCGCCGAAAAGAACGCTGGCCGATTTGCTGGAAGGGTATATCGGCGCCATCCACAGCAGCGAGCATATTCCGGACGGGGCCAATATGTCGGTAGATACCGGCAAGCGGTTCGCGGAAGGGCTGTGGGAACAGTACCGGCGCGATCAGGAGGAAGCCCGGCAACGCTATGCCAAAGAATGCGGCCAGCATCAGCGGGAATAAGGCAAGGCGGCGATGATTTTAACCGACACCGCCCCCCATCGTGGCATTGCTTGATGGCGATGACCAGCACACGCTTCGCTGGTAGCCGTGGCCGAAAGCCGTTCCCTGCGCCTGGCGTTCACCGTGGACCGGCAGTTTTACATTTACCGGCTTAATGACGGTTCGGCACTGGATGTCGTGCCGTAGGTACGCCGCCGGCACAATCCCTATTCGGGGAACAGGGTCAGGGCCAGGGCGCCCCGGTCGTAATCGCCCGCGCTGACGGCCCCGAAGGATAGGGCGCCGAGGCTTTCGGACAGCGCCTGGTATTCGTCGGGTTCCATTTCCAGATCCGCGGCATCAAGCTGGGCGATGATGCGTTGCAGGTTCACATAGCCCAGGGCCTGGCGCGGCGCCGGCAGATGCCCAACGGCCCGCCGGTATTCCGCATCGGAGGCCAGAGCACTGCCCGCTCCGTTCTGCCGGGCCACGATGGCGGCCATCGCTTCCTCGCTGCTGCCCAGGATAAGCCAGCCGTCGTGCAGCGCATAGCCCGGCGCGTATTCCGTTTCGGCGATGCGAAACAGGGTAGCGGTGGCGCCGGCGCCCAGGTCCGCCGTGTCCAGGGTGGCGAAAAAGAACAGGTATTCCTCAATCAGGCTGGACAGATCGTCCATTGTGGCTTGCAGCCCGTCCCTGCTGCCGTCGCGGTAGGAAAGCATCGCTGTGGCCGGAACGGGGTTGTCCTCGGGGTTTTCGTCAATGGCCTCAAAGTCAAACTCGGTGACCGCCACAATGGCCTCGCCGGCCAGATGGCCAAAGAAATCTTTCTCCAGGTCAATGCCGGTGAAGTCCAGCGCCAGATCAAAACCCAGATCCAGAGCGTCGGCCAGGGTGGCGTCATCGGTCAGGGCCGGGCCGGCGTCGGGCATCATTTCGGCCAGGCCGGCGTTGATTTCGTCCAGCAGTTCGGGGTAGGGCAGGACGTCGGCCAGCGGATATTCGGCCAGGGCCGTCCGCCAGTGGTCAACATCCGGGTCAAAGCCGGCGGCGGCGAAGGCCAGGGTATTGTCGGGCAGGAGTTCGGCGGGGTTGCCCAGTTCGGGCGTTTCCAGGGCGGCGCCGGCGGCGGTGGCCGGCGATACCACTTCCAGCAGGATGCCGCGTTCCACCCAGGTTCCCGATGCCGCCGCCCATTCCGGCGTGGGCCAGAGGCCGCCGAGGCCGGGGGCAGCAATCTCGTCCTGATAATAGTCGGCGAAAGTTTCCTCCAGCCGGTCGGTAACCCGGCGGACATCAGCATACCCCGAATTAAACCGCACCGCCGGCAGGGCGGCCCGCGCCGCCATAAAGTCGGCATCCCGGGCCAGGGAGTCGTCGCTGCCGCCGTCGTCAACCCGGGCCAGAATGTCTTGCAGGGTGGCCTCGTCGGTGGCGTACACCAGCCACCGGTCGGCAAGGGCATAAGCCTGGTAGGCGCTATCGTCAACCCAGGTGTCATAGCCGCGGTACGCGCCGGCGGTAAAGTCGGCGCCGGTGTCCATGGCCATATAATCGCGCCACTTGACCAGGAAAGCGGCGGCGGCAGCCTGATCCCGGACGCCGATGGTGATGGCGGCCCGGAAATTGTCCCAGGGTTCCGGGTCGTCCTCGGCACTATCCGGGCTGCCTTCGGTCATGGGGTTGCCTTCGAGCACGCCGGCGCCGATTTCCGGCCCGAGCCAGGGGGCGATTTCGGCGTCAAAATCAATGCCGGTTTGGACGGCGAAGTCGGTTTTGAGTTCGCCGAGCCTTCTGGAGAAGGCGATGTAATCGTTGAAGCGTTGCCAGATGGCGTCCATGCTGGCCTGCTGCTCGCCGGCGGCGGGGGCCAGGGTGAGCCAGCCGTAGAGCAGCGTGTCGGCGGGGTAGAAGCGGGCGGAGTATTCCGGTTCCCGGCTGGCGCCGCCCAGCAGCATGGCCAGCGGGCCCGGCGCCGGGACTACGCCGCGCCACATCAGCGCGCCGATGATGACAGCCGCGATGACAACGAGAACCAGGACGCCGATGAGGGCGCCGGCGATTTTGAACAGCATCAGGAATGGCTCCGGTCAGAGGCCGGCGTCATACGGCCGCCGGCCAGGTTCAGGCCAACCGGGCCGGCGCGTTGTCCCCAGGGACAAGTTCCGGGGCCGGCTCGGGTGGCATTGGGCGGGCATTGCTACCCTTCGTCGCCGATTTTGAGCAGGCTCAAAAAGGCTTCCTGGGGGACTTCGACCCGGCCCACGCGTTTCATCCGCTTTTTGCCTTCTTTCTGCTTTTCCAGCAGCTTTCGCTTGCGGGTGATGTCGCCGCCATAGCACTTGGAGAGGACGTCCTTGCGCATAGCGCGGACGGTTTCGCGGGCCACGATGCGGCTGCCGATGGCGGCCTGTATGGGGACTTCGAACATCTGCCTGGGGATGGTAGCGCGGAGCTTTTCGACCAGGCTGCGGCCCTGGACGACGGCGCTGTCCCGGTGGCTGATCATACTCAAGGCTTCCACGGGCGTTTGGTTCACCAGGATGTCCACCCGCACCAGGGGGGCGGCGCGGTAGCCCTCAAAGGTGTAGTCCAGGGAGGCGTAGCCCTGCGTCCGGGATTTCAGCTGGTTGTAGAAATCGGCCAGCATTTCGGACAGGGGCATTGTGTATTCCATCACCACGCGGGTCTGGTCGGTATCGCCGCCGCCGCTATCGCCGGCGGCGCCATCACCGCCACCGCCGCCGGCATTGGCATCGTTGCGGCTGCCGCCGCCCAGCCCCTGGATGTATTCCATACGGCGGAACTCGGAGCGGCGGGCGTGCATCAGCTCCATTATGGCGCCCACGCTGCGGCTGGGGGCGACGATGGTAATGCCCAGGATGGGTTCGCGGATTTCGGAGATGGCGTTGGGCTGGGGCAGCAGGGAGGGGTTGTCCACGCGGATGGCGTCGCCGTTGGTGAGCAGAACTTCGTAGGCGACGCTGGGAGCGGTTACGATGAGATCCAGGTCGTACTCCCGTTCCAGGCGTTCCTGGACGATTTCCAGATGCACCAGGCCGAGGAAGCCGCAGCGGAAGCCGAAGCCCAGCGCGCCGCTGCTTTCCGGCTCAATGGTCAGGGAAGCGTCGTTGAGCTTGAGTTTCTCCAGGGCGGCGCGCAGACGGGTGTAGTCCTCGCCGTCGGCGGGGTACAGGCCGGCGAACACCATTGACTTCAGCTCGACATAGCCGGGCAGAGGGTCGGCGGCGGGGGCGCTGTGGCTGGTGAGGGTATCGCCGACGGCGCATTCCTGGACATCCTTGAAGCCGGTGGCGACGTAGCCCACCTGCCCGGCGCGCAGGGTGTCAACGGGCGTTGGCTCCGGGGCGAAGACGCCCACTTCCATAATTTCGACCGACTTGCCGGAGGACATCACGCGCAGGCGTTCCTGGCCGGAAATGCTGCCGTCGGCCAGGCGGACATAGGCGATGATGCCCTTGTAAGTGTTGTAGGTGGAATCGAACACCAGGGCGCGAAAGGGGGCGTGGTCGAGGCCGCGGGGGGGCGGCACGCGGGCCACGATGGCGTCCAGGAGTTCGGGGCAGCCGGCGCCGGATTTGGCGGAAACATAGACTACTTCGTGGCTGCGGAATCCGAAGATCTGCGCCATTTCCGCGGCGACGCGTTCCGGTTCGGCGGAGGGCAGGTCAACCTTGTTGACTACCGGGATGATTTCCAGGTCGTATTCCATCGCCAGCAGGGTGTTGGCGATGGTCTGGGCTTCCACGCCCTGGGTGGCGTCCACTACCAGCAGGGCGCCTTCGCAGGCGGCCAGGGCGCGGGAGACTTCGTAGGAAAAGTCCACATGGCCGGGGGTGTCGATGAGGTTGAGCTGGTAATCGCCGGCGTCGGGGCCGGAGCCGGCGACCCGGTGGGTCATCGTCACGGCCTTGCCCTTGATGGTGATGCCGCGTTCCCGTTCCAGTTCCATTTGGTCCAGGAACTGGGCTTTCATATCCTGGGGGCGCACGGCGCCGGTGATTTCCAGGATGCGGTCGGCAAGGGTGGATTTGCCGTGGTCAATGTGGGCGATGATGCAGAAATTGCGGATGCGCTGCTGTTCCATAGTGAATGCTTGCCGTCCTCGTCCGCGGGCCCCTGGCGGCGCGGCGCCTGGTCTGTTACAGGGGAACCCGTTCAAAATCGGGCGACAGCGCCCGCATTGCCGCCAGATCCCAGTCAAAGAGCAGCGCCGCCGAATCCTCGCCGCACCAGGCTTCCAGGGTTCGCTTGCCGTTGACGGCGACCACGCTGACGGCTTCGTTGAAGTCCAGGTCGTCGGCTTCCCAGCCGGCGCGGTTGCAGACCATTATGGGCAGGCCGGTGTCCAGGGTGCGCTGTTCCCATTCGCCCAGCGGGCCGCAGTCGCCAGGCCCCCAGGATGCCGGGGAGACCAGCAGCCGGGCGCCCTGGGCCTGTAGCGCGCCGGCTACGTCGTTGCGATAGGCGTCGGCGCAGATGACGATGCCCACGGGGATGTGGCCGCCGCTGCCGTCGGGGACGGCGATGGGCGCGATTTCCCGGCCGGGGGAGGACCAGGCTTCGGGGCCGCGCAGGGCTTTGACTTTGCGATGGCGGCCGATGATATTGCCGTCAGGGCCGATGACGAACACGGTGTTGTACATCAGGCCGGCCTGCGGGTCCCGCTCCGGGTGGGAGAGGAATACCGTTACGCCGTAGCCGGCGGCCTGGCGGCAGAAGTCGCGCATCCAGTCGTCGGGCTGGGGCAAAATCCAGTCGGAGCCGATAATTTCGGTGAATTTGTAGCCGGTGATGAACAGCTCCGGCGTGATGACCCACCGGGCGCCGCGGGCGGCGGCCTGGGCCAGGCCCCGCTCGGCCAGGGCGCGGTTATGGGCGACGGCGCCCACGGTCGGGGCCAGGTGGAGCAGAGCCACGCGCAGGGGCAGGGGTTTCATAGGGGCGCCGCCTTTGTCTTTGTCTTGCGCCGGGTCAGGGCCTAGGCCCTAGGGCCGGTAGAGGATGCGTCCGCAAGCGGTGCAGGAGACCAGGCGGGTTTTGTCCCGCAGCTGGCGGATGACATTGCTGGAGAGGGTCATACGGCAGCCCTGGCAGACGCGTCCGTTGTCCACCAGGGCGATGGCGACGCCGTTTTTGCTGCGGCGCAGCCTTTCGTAGCGCACCAGGGCTTCGGGCGACAGGACGGCGGCCAGTTCGGCGCGCTTCTGGACGACCTCCCGGCGTTCCGTGTCCAGTTCCACCAGGCGGGTTTCGAGTTGGGCGATGGCGTCCTGCCATTCCTGTTCGGCTTCCTGCATTTTGGCGCGGGTATCCCGGGCGGCGTCCTGGTGCTGGCGCTGTTCGGCTTCCATCTGGTTGAGCATATCGTCCAGCAGGCTCATCTGGTGCCGTGCCGAGTCCACTTCCCGCTGGATGACGGAGAGGTCGCGGCGGGAGGTGTTGGAGCTGTACAGGCGCACTTCCAGGCCGGCCAGGCGCTGGCGGAGGCGTTCCGTTTCGGCGCGGCGGGAGCGCACGGTGTCGCCGATGGCCACGGCGCGCTCGTAATGCCGCTCCGCCTGGGTGGTAAGGTCGGGGCGGTTGACGCCGTTGGCCAGCCGCTGCTCGATGCGGGCGCGTTCAGCGTCAATGGCATCGATGCGGTGGTCGACTTCCTGTAGGTTGTAGATTTGCTGGGGCGTAATCCGGGGTGTAGTCATTGTGGGTCTGTCCGCTCCGGGGAGGCTGGCGCCGGCTGCTGGCGTGGGGGAGGTGGCGACCGACGGCGACCAGTCTAGCAGGATTGGGGGCGGTTTGGTAGGGGCGGCAACCCTTTGAGGCGCGCCTTTTCATGGCCGGGCACTAATGCTGGCCGCTGTGTGCGCCGGCCTTTCCGCAACCGGGGCAGATGGCCGGCGCGTAGTAGTGATGGCGCGCTGTCATCAGCACATTGGCATCCGGCAGGTACACCGGGGTGTTCGGGTTCATCATAGCCGGACCCCAATTTTTTCGGGCATATTGGCAAAGGTGTCACCGCTCAATCCGGTGAGGGCGTACGCCTCGCGGTAGGGCAGGCGTCCGGCGCGGACAGCGCGCGCTACCGCGGCGGCAAAGCGGGGGCCGATGCGCCAGCGCTGGGTGTTCCAGAAGTTGCCCCTGTCGTCAGCCCGGGGCGCCGGGGCGCCCTGCGCTTCGTGCTGATGGTAGAAGTGAAAGAAGGCGTCCCTCTCAATCAGACCGAGGTCAAGGGCGCGGCGGGCAGCCACAATCCGGCTGACCTTGAAATGCCGGGCAATTTGCTGATACGGATCGTCTGACCCGACGGCGCTGTCCCAGAAATCGCGCAATCCCGTTTCGGATACCAAAAATTCGGCTGCGGTCCGGTTGCAGAATTGCTCAACGGAATGCTGCTCCTCTGACAGCAGAAACGCCAACGCCGAAACGCCCGCCTCGCCAACGAAAAGGTGCGCCAGTTCGTGGGCCAGGGTGAACATCTGCGCCGCCTTGAAGTCGGTGTTGTTCACAAAGACGAGCGGCGCATATTCGTCCACCAGAGCGAAGCCTTGAAATTCGTCGGGATTGAGCTTGCGGCTGGTATTGTTGCCGACCACGCCGTTGAATGTTACGAGGACGCCGGCGGCATCGGCGCTATCCCGCAAATGCGCCAGGGCGTCCGACCAGGTGGGGCGCGCCGCCGCCCAGTCGTTGTCCAGCAGCAAGGCGCGCCGCATTGCGCCGCCGGCCTCGCGATGGTCGTCGCCAACCCGGAGCGAACCGACGAAAGCCAGCGGCTGATGACCGGTATCAATCAACTCCTCACGGAGCCACTCCTGCCGCCGTTGCATCGCATATACCGTCTCCAGCAAGTCGGCGCTGGGGCGGGCCGGCGTTTCGCCGGCGCGAGTACGGAAATCCCGTACCGGCAGTTCCTCTGCGGGCGGGAAGGAGAGAAACAGGTAGCCCAGCGGCGTACGGGTAGCGCGGGCCAGATTTTCCGCCTGCGGCATACTGATAGCGCCGGCGTTTTCCCAGCTCAGCACCCGTTCGGCTTTTACGCCGACCTTTTGGGCCAGCGCGTCGACGGAAAAATCGGCGCGCTCCCGGGCCCAGCGCAGCACATCCGGCCGCAAGGTAAGCGTTTCGCTCCGCCCGGTCATAGTGGTGCCTCTTGTCGTCGTATTCGGAGGATAGATGCGCCGGTTTCGGTCAAGTCAAGCTCATTCGGCAGGCCGGTGTTTGGGGCCAGCCGGACAGCTCTTTGCGCTTCCAGCACCGTCGGGTCGGCCAGCGAACAGGTCGGATCGGGCACTGCGGGGTTCGTTGGCGATGTTGCACTTGCGGCCACGGCGGGGCCCAAAATCCAGATCAGCGGCGTCGAAAAACCCGGTTGCCGGCTACACTGCATTGTGATATAATGGTTACGCCGGGCCCGGCCCGAGTACCAAAATATGGAGCAATACAAATGAGACTACGACGCAACCGGCAGGAACGCCCTACTACCCTAACGCCTTACCAACGAGTCAAACGCAGGGCCGGGCTTTCTATGATGGCAATCGGCGTTGTGATAGCGATAGGAACTTTGGCAACGCTGTTCACAGGCAGTTTGGAAGTCACTTTATTCCTTGCTGCCGTGAGTTTGGGATTTTTGCTAGTCGGCTTGCAACAGGAATTCGATGTCCTTGCGGTTGGCGCCGACATCAAGGAAAGGAGGCAACAGGATGGTAAGCAAGCTACTTGACACCGTTGCCACCGGCAACATCCGGGAATACCGCTGGGTGGCGCTTTCGGTATCATTCATTTTGCTGTGGGCGGTCGCTTTTGTGGTCATATCGTTGGCCAAGGGAACGCCCTAACCCGCCGCAAGCGAGGATACAATCCGGTAGCGCCGCCTCCGGCATTGAATGTCGGAGGCGGCGCCACTTTCAATCTCCAAAATGCCCGCCTAGTCCTCGTCCCCGTACTGCGCTTTCAGCATTTCCACCACCGCCGGGTCGGCCAGGGTGGTGGTGTCGCCCAGGGCGCGGCCTTCGGCTACATCGCGGAGCAAGCGGCGCATTATCTTGCCGCTGCGGGTTTTGGGCAGTTCGGCGGCGAAGTAGATGTCGTCGGGGCGGGCCATGGGGCCGATTTTGCCGGCTACGTGCTGCTTCAGCTCGGCGGTGACGGCTTCAGAGCCGGCTACCTGGTCTTTCAGCGTCACAAAGGCCACGATGGCCTGGCCTTTTACCTCGTGGCTGCGCCCGATGCAGGCGGCTTCCGCCACCTTCAGGTTGTCCACCAGCGCCGATTCTACTTCCATCGTGCTGATGCGGTGGGCCGAGACGTTGATGACATCGTCCACCCGGCCCAGCAGCCAGAAGTAGGATTCCTCGTCCAGCTTGGCGCCGTCGCTGGTGAAGTAGATGCCTTCGTAGTTGCTCCAGTACTGCTGCCGGAAGCGCTCCGGGTCGCCGTAGATGCCCCGCAGCATACTGGGCCAGGGCTGGCGGATGACCAGGTAGCCGCCCCCGCCGGGGCCGATTTCATTGCCCGGTTCGTCCAGGATGGCGGCGTCGATGCCGGGGAAAGGCTGCGTGGCCGAGCCGGGCTTGAGGGTGGTGATGCCGGGCAGGGGCGCAATCAGCACCGAGCCGGTTTCCGTCTGCCACCAAGTATCAACTACGGGGCAGCGTCCGCCGCCGATGTGCTGCCAGTACCAGACCCACGCCTCCGGGTTGATGGGTTCGCCCACGGTGCCCAGCAGCCGCAGCGAGGACAGGTCGCGCCGGTTGGGGTATTCCTCGCCCCAGCGCATAAAGGTGCGGATGGCTGTGGGCGCGGTGTAGCAGATGGTGCAGCCGTACTTCTCCACAATGGCCCAGAAGCGGTCCCGGTCGGGCCAGTCGGGGGAGCCTTCGTACATTACCGAAGTGGCGCCGTTGGCCAGGGGGCCGTACACGATATAGCTGTGGCCGGTGACCCAACCGATGTCGGCGGTGCACCAGTACACATCGTCCTCTTTCAGGTCGAAAATCCACTTGCTGGTGGCATAGGTTCCGGTGAGGTAGCCGCCGGTGGTGTGGACGATGCCCTTGGGCTTGCCGGTAGTGCCGCTGGTGTACAGCATAAAGAGCATATCCTCGCTGTCCATCGGCTCCGGATCGCAGGTCAAGGGCTGGTCGGCCACCAGGTCGTGCCACCAGACGTCGCGGCCGGCCTGCATCAGGTCGTCGGCGTGGGCGGTGCGCCTTACCACGACCACATTTTCTACGGGGGTGTCGCCGGCGATGGAAGCGTCGGCGTTCCGCTTGAGGGGGATGATGTTGCCGCGGCGCCAGCCGCCGTCGGCGGTGATCATCACTTTGGACTGGGAATCCTCGATGCGGTCGCGCAGGGATTCGGCGCTGAAGCCGCCGAACACGATGCTGTGGGGGGCGCCGATGCGGGCGCAGGCCAGCATTGCGATGGGCAGCTCCGGCACCATCGGCAGGTAGATGGTGACCCGGTCGCCCTTTTGCACGCCCAGGCTTTTGAGGCCGTTGGCGAATTTGCAGACTTCCCGGTACAGGTCGCGGTAGGTATAAACCTGCCAGTCGCCGGGCTCGCCTTCCCAGATGATGGCGGCCTTATTTTTGCGCGGCCCGTTGAGGTGGCGGTCAATGCAGTTGTAAGAGGCGTTCAGCCGGCCGCCCACGAACCATTTGGCAAAGGGGGCGTCCGACCAGTCCAGCACGGTATCCCAGGGTTGGAACCAGTCCAGTTCGCCGGCGAAGCGGGCCCAGAATCCTTGCGGGTCCCGGCGGGCTTCGTCATAGACGCCGGGGTCGGCGATATTGGCCTGGGCGGCGAATTCGGGCGGCGGGGGATAGGTGCGATCCTCTTGCAGCAGGGCCTCAAAAGCGCCGGTATTCTGCGTCATCGTAAAAACCTCCGGGGCGATGCGCTGGCGGGCAGCGGGGGGATGGATGGCGGGGTGGCGGGATGTGGATGTAGCGGGGATGATATTAGCATATTGCCGTCGCAGCGTGGGGCAGCGGCGCGGCGAGAATCCCTTCGGCAGCCCCCAACCCAAGGCTATCGCATATTGGGAAATTGTGGTGTTCGGTACGATAGTGGCCAACGCCGCCTGGCGCGGAGCGAAATTGAAGTAGAGGTGACGCCGCCATGACCGAGTTCGCCGACCTGTTCAGCGCCCTGGAAGCCCCCGCGCCAGCAACGCCCGCCGCCATTCCCGCCACGACATCCTGGTAATCGCCTTTGGCGCCATGCTCTGCGGCGGCCAGACCGGCTCCGATATGGAACTTTTCGGCCACGCCAAACGGGATCTCCTGCGATAATCCTTCCTGAAACTGGACAACGGCATCCCCAGCCACGATACAGGTTCCCGACTGCCGGGTATGCTGGATCCGCCGCTTTCCAGCAGTGGTTCATCGGCTTTATGTGCTGGATGTGGCCTGCCACGAGGATCAGGCGCGGAACCGGAAGGGGCGTTGCGCGGAGAACCTGGCGCTGCTGCGGAAGCTGGCGCTGAATTTGGCGCGGTTGGAGGCGAGCAAAGGTTCAATGCGCGGCCAGCTGAAACGGGTGGGTTGGGACGATGGCTTTCGCATCAGCATCCGGTCCCAATTCACCAAAATCCATATGCGATAGCCCTGCCCGAGGCTACCGGCGCTATTGACAGCGCCCACCCTGTGGGCTAACATCCCTACCCTAGAATTGCGGATTGTGGTTAATTTCACAATAGCGGCCGCGTCCGCAGCATTTCCATCCACCAGCGCCGATGGCGGGCATTATCCGGCCCAGCGCAAAGGCAAGGCCAGTCCCTTCGCGGCGCCAATGTTCGGGAGGTTCACAAGAGTATGAAGCCATCTATGTCTGGCCGGCCGCTGCTGCGGATGCTGCTACCGCTTGCCGGAGCCGCCGCGCTGATGGTCGGCATCGCCTGCGGAGGGGCCGAGGAACCCGCCGCGCCGGCCGCTGCCGTTGCGACGCAGCCGCCCGCCGCCGCGGCAGCCACCGCCGCCCCCTCGGACCAGGGCGCCCAGCAGCAGCCCACCGCCATGGCCGCCGCCACCGCCGCGCCGCCCACGGCCACGCCGCCGCCGGATGCCACCATCCGGCCCACCAACACCCCGGCGCCCACCGCCACGCCCCGCG
This sequence comes from Dehalococcoidia bacterium, assembly GCA_965203195.1. Classification (GTDB taxonomy): domain Bacteria; phylum Chloroflexota; class Dehalococcoidia; order Lucifugimonadales; family UBA3495; genus Bin87. The sequence continues at coordinate 1,339,409 of OZ241860.1, forward strand.
CCGCCCCGACTCCCACCCCCAGCGCCGGCCCCAAATACGGCGGCACCCTGCTGATGTCCGCCTACGCCGACACCAAAGACTGGGATCCGCTGGGTTCGTCATCGCTGTCCAGCGTCATTTCCTACTCTCAGCTGTACAACCAGATTGTGCAGTATGACACGGTGGACACCAACGACATCACTGGCGACTTGGCCGAGGACTGGGAAATCAGCGCCGACGGCCTCACCTACACCTTCCATCTGCGGGACAATATGCAGTGGACGGACGGCACTGAGATTACGGCATCGGACATCATCACCACGCATTCGCGCTATGCCAATCCGTGCAACGGCGCCGGCCGTTCCGGGCTGTGGCGCAACTACACCGTCGCGGTGGAAGTGGTCGACAAGGACGGCGGCGACTGCACGCCCACCAACCTGGACGATGTGATGCGCGCAATTGACCCGAAAACCGTAGAGTTCACCTTGCAGTTCGCCTCCGGCGCGTTCATCAAGTTCCTGGCCATTGACTACGCCAAGGTTCTGCCGGGGCATCTGCTGAACGAGGATGAGAATTGCGCGGTGCGCGACGCCGCCAACCCCTGTTTCCTGAACCTGGGCGAGAACATCATCGACCGCGGCGCCACCTCCGGCCCGTTTGTCCTTGATGAATATCAGGTGGGCGACTTCTACTATGTCGACAAGAACCCGGACTACTTCAAGGACGGGCGCCCCTATGTTGACCGCATTGAGCACACCATCTTTACCGGCCAAGCCAAAGACACGCTGATTGCCAACTTTGAAGCGCGCCGGCTGGATATGGCCAACGGCGGGTTCACCAACCTGTCCCCGACGCAGTACTTTGACCTGGAAAAAAGCACTAACGGCGAGTATGTGGCGCATCCCATTGCCGCCGGCACCAACTGGGGCCTGATGCTGAACATCAAGAAGCCCCAGTTCCAGGACCACAAGGTGCGCCAGGCCATCAACCTGGCCGTGGACCGGCAGGAAATTGACGAAATCGTCTTTGACAACTCCGGCGGCAGCTACTGCCCCCTGATGGGCCTGGCCCACGCCAACGACGTCTGTCTGGACTGGCCCGGCATCCGCCCCAAGGATACCCCCGAAGGCCAGCAGGACCTGGCCGACGCCAAAGCCCTGATGGCGGAAGCCGGCGTGCCTGACGGGTTCGAAGTCAAGTACACTGTGCGCCAGGTGGGCAACTACCCCGACCAGTGCCAGGTGGTGAAGCAGCAGTTGCAGGACGCCCTGGGCATTACCGGCGAAATCGAGACCCTGCCCAGCGCCGCCGGCTATGCCAAATATGGCACCTCCCGCGCCGAAGGTTCCGCCGGCGACTGGGAAATCAGCTGCCAGGGCGAGGGCATGGTTGTGTTTGACGCCGACGCCGTGTACGGCGGCGTGTACCTCAAGGGCGGCACCCGCAACTACACCGACTGGTCCAGCCCCCTGGTCGTCGAATGGTTCGAAGAGCAGAAAGTGGAGCTGGACCCCGACGCCAGGCGGGAAATCAACAAGGAAGCCGAACTCTGGCTGCACAGCTTTGAAGATAACCACTGGGTTACCCTCCAGCTGGGCCAACTGTTCTGGCTGGTCCACCAGGACATCAAGGGCTTTAACGCGCCCTCCACCGTGCAGTACCAGTTCAAGCACGAAGACCTCTGGCTGGACCGCTAATCGGCGGGCCGAAGCGCGCATCCGGCGCCATCGGAACGCTAAAGCAAGTAGCAGGGGCGGCGCACACGTCGCCCCTGCTACCGCAGGAAGGCAAACTCCATGCGACAGTACGCATTGAAGCGCATCGCGCTGATTATCCCCACAGTGCTGCTGGTGTCAATCATCGTATTCACGGTGATGCGGCTGCTGCCCGGCGACCCGGCGCTCGTAATTCTGAGCGAAGGCGACGCTTCGTTCACCCAGGAAGAACTGGACGATCTGCGGAAGCAGCTAGGCACCGACCGGCCGATTCCGGTGCAATATCTGGAATGGATTGGCGGGCTGGTACAAGGCGACTTGGGCACCTCCATCTGGCGGTCGGGCCAGCCGGTTACCAAACTGGTCGGCGAGCGGATACCCCGCACGCTGGAACTGGCCGTGCTGGCCATCCTCATCGCCGTGGTATTCGCCGTGCCGCTGGGGGTTATTTCCGCCATCAAACCGGACAGTTTCATCGACTACATTGCCCGCGTGATTACGCTGGTGGGCATATCAATACCGACTTTTTTCGCCGGGCTGCTGGTGGTGCTGCTGTTGTCTCGAGGCTTCGGATGGCTGCCGCCGCTGGGCTTTGATGACATATGGGAGGATCCCTGGAACAACATCAAGCAGATGTTCCTGCCGGCGCTGGCGCTGGGATTCTACGATATGGCGTTTATTGCTCGCGTAACCCGCTCCTCAATGATGGAAATCATCCGCGAGGATTATATGCGGACAGCGCGAGCCAAAGGGTTGGCGGAGCGCATCGTGCTGGTGCGGCATGGATTGAAAAACGCCGTGCTGCCCATCCTGACCATCTCCGGCTGGCAGTTCGGGCGCCTGTTCGGCGGCACGGTTATCATTGAAAGCATTTTCAAGGTGCCGGGCATCGGAACCCTGCTGATTGAAACCGTGTTCCAGCGCGACTTTCCTACCATCCAGGCCATCATCATCGTCATCGCAGTGTCCATCGTCATCATCAACCTGCTGGTTGACTTGCTGTATGGACTGCTGGATCCGCGCATCCGGTACGCCTAGATAGTCCAGCCGCTGCTTTCGCCTCGTGAGGAGCGTTGACAGAATGACTACCACGAACACCGCCGCGCGCCCGCTGGATGGGGAAAGCAATGACCCGGTATTGCAGGAAATGCGTCCCCGCCAGACCCGGACGCAGAAAGTAATCAGTTTTTGCCGCTCCAAGCCCTTGGGTGCGGTAAGCGCCGCCATCATCCTGCTGACCATTCTGGCGGCGGCGGTTTCCTACGCCGCGCCGGGCTTGCTGCCCCACGACCCGCTGGATGTGCGCGCCCACCCGGAGAAACGACTGCCGCCCAGCGGCAGCGCCTGGCTGGGCAGCGACCATCTGAACCGCGACCAACTCAGCCGGATTATCGCCGGTTCGCAGATTTCCATTTACGTCGGCCTGCTCAGCGTGGGCATCGGCGTAACGCTGGGCGCATTGATTGGCATCGTCAGCGCCTATGTGGGCGGCGTAATTGACCTGACTATCCAACGCATCGTGGACGCGATGATGGCCTTTCCGCCGATCATCCTGGCGTTGGCGCTGGTCGCCGTCCTGGGCGGCTCCGCCAACAATGTCATCATCGCGCTGTTGGTTATCCTGTTGCCCGGCACCATCCGGGTGATACGATCGCAGGTGTTGAGCATCAAAGAGCTGGACTACACCCTGGCGGCCACCGCCATCGGCGCCGGCTCCATCCGCATTATGCTGCGCCACATCCTGCCCAATGTAATCGCCAGCTACATCGTGCTGGGCACAATTACCTTGGGCTTCGCCATCATCATTGAGGCGTCGCTGTCGTTCCTGGGCGTGGGCGTGCCGCCGGACATCCCCACCTGGGGCGGTATGCTGACGCGCGGGGTGGAGGACATTCGTGAAGCGTGGTGGCTGGCCGTATTCCCCGGCATCGCCATATCAGTGGTGGTGTTCGCCATCAACTTCCTCGGCGACGCCCTGCGCGACACCCTGGACCCGCGCTTGCGGGGACGGTAGCGGCAACCGCAGTCTCCCCAACCGCCGGGACGATAAATGCGCCAACCCCAGGCGCGCCGTCGGCGCCGTTGCCATAACCGGGCAGCGGCGCCGATATTAATGTATGGAACGGGCGTAGCTCCCGGTAGCCGGGCACCCGCCGGCGGTTGACCGGAGGGCGCATACCGCCCCCGGAATCAGCGCCCGCCGGCGGTAGCGGCAGCCGGCGCTTTGGGTTATGATGGCGCCACTATGACAACCACCAAAGACGCCGGAACCGCAACCACGCCCGCCGGCAGCCACGCCCGCCATGTTTCGCCCGCCGTCCAGGGCGATGACGGCGAGCAGGACGCCCGGCTGCGCCCCGCGCGGCTGGCGGACTTCGTCGGCCAGCCCCAGGTGCGGGAAAACTTGAGCATCGCCATGACGGCGGCCCGGATGCGCGGCGAACCCCTGGATCACGTGGTCATCTACGGCCCGCCCGGCCTGGGCAAAACCACCCTGGCGAACATCATCGCTCAGGAAATGGGCGCCACCATCAAGGTAACCTCCGGGCCGGCGGTGGAACGCGCCAGCGACCTGGCCTCCATCCTGACCGGCCTACAACCCAACGACGTGCTGTTCATTGACGAAATACACCGTCTCAACCGCGCCGTTGAGGAAGTAATGTACTCCGCGATGGAGGATTTTTTCCTGTCTTGGGTCGTGGGCAAGGGGCTGTCCGCCCGCAGCATCAATCTGCGTATCAACCCCTTTACCCTGGTGGGCGCCACAACCCGCTATTCCCTGATCAGCGCGCCACTGCGGGATCGGTTCGGCTCGGTTTTCCGGCTGGACTACTACTCGGACGACGATATGGAAACGGTGGTCGGGCGCTCGGCGCGCATCCTCGGCATTGTGTCCGATGACGACGGCCTGCGGCAGGTGTCCGCCCGTTCCCGCGGCACGCCCCGCATCGCCAACCGCCTGCTGCGCCGGGCGCGGGACTACGCCCTGGTGCGCGCCGACAACCGCGTCACCGGCCCGGTGGCGCAGGAAGCCCTGGACCGGCTGGGCGTGGACGCCCGCGGCCTGGACGAAACCGACCACCGCCTGCTGTCCAACATCATCCACAAATTCGACGGCGGCCCCGTAGGGCTGGACACCCTGGCGGCGTCATTAAGCGAGGACGCCAGCACGGTTATGGAAGTGCTGGAGCCTTTCCTGCTGCAACAGGGATTTTTGGAACGCACCCCCCGCGGCCGCGTCGCCACCCGGCTGGCCTACGAATACCTGGACTGGCCCTGGCCCGGCCAGGACGCCGGCGGCACCCGGCAAGCCCATCTCTTTGGCTAGTGACATAATATACGATCACGCTGTCCTCAAAATCCCTATGCAATTGACATAAAATTACTGACGCCGGCGCATCGCTTGAATCCTTATTGCCGCCTGCTTATAATAGCGCCGATTTTGCCCCGCCGCCATCCCGGGAACCGCTGTCGTGACTACTGCCACCGCCTTCGCCCCGCCGTCCGCGCTGCCGTCTTTGCCATCTCTGGACGCTTTGGCCGCCGGCAACGCCGGCCTGTCCGACGATAACGCCCTGGCGTTGCCGGACGCCGGCCACGCCATCACTGACGACCTGTGCGCCGCCGCCGCCGAGCTGCGCGACCGGGGCAAGGGCCGCATCGTAACCTTCTCGCCCAAAGTATTCATCCCCCTGACCCGGCTGTGCCGCGACTTCTGCGGCTACTGCACCTTCCGGCAGTCGCCCGACCAGGCGGATGCCCCCTATCTCGCGCCGGAGCAGGCGCTTTCCGTTGCCCTCGCCGGCCAGCGGCTGGGTTGCGCCGAAGCCCTGTTCACCCTGGGCGAAAGGCCGGAGCAGCGCTATGCCCAGGCCGGCGACTGGCTGGCGCAACGCGGGTATCGCACCACCCAGGAATACCTGGCCGCAATGTGCCGGCTGGTGTTCGACGAAACCGACCTGCTGCCTCACGGCAACCCCGGCACCATGAGCCGCCGGGAGCTGATGGCCCTGCAACCCACCAACCCGTCCGTGGGCATAATGCTGGAAAGCAGCAGCCCGCGCCTGTACGAAGCCGGCGGCCCCCACGAATTCGCCCCCAGCAAACGCCCCCGCGTGCGGCTGCGGACAATGGAACTGGCCGGCGAACTGGGCATACCCTTCACCACCGGCATCCTTATCGGCATCGGCGAAACCCGGCGGGAACGCGTGGAATCGCTGCTGGCGATCCGCACCCTGAACCGCCGCTACGGACATATCCAGGAAGTCATCATCCAGAACTTCCGCGCCAAGCCGGATACGCCTATGGCCGGCGCCCCCGACGCGCCGCCGGACGAACTGCTCTGGACTATCGCCGTAGCCCGCCTCATACTGGGGCCGGCGGTCAACCTGCAAGCGCCGCCCAACTTGAGCGAAAATTACGAACTCTGTCTGGGCGCCGGCATCAACGACTGGGGCGGCGTGTCTCCGCTGACCATCGACTATGTGAACCCCGAAGCGCCCTGGCCCCAGCTGGCCGAACTGCGCCGGCGCACCGCGGCGGCAGGCCACGAACTCCGCCCGCGCCTGCCCGTCTATCCCGAGTACTTTGCCCACAACTCCGAGTGGCCGCTGCCCGAAGCGTTGCGCGCCAAACTGCTGCGCCTTGCCGACGCCGACGGCTATGTGAAAGGGGGAATGCAACGCTATGTCCACAGCTAACGGCCCCGCCGCAACCAATCCCGGTTACGCCCCCGGTTACGCCTCCGGCGAAGCTCCCAACGGGTTTCCCGGCAAAACTCCCGGCGGGCTTCCCGGCAAAACTCCCGGCGACGCTCCCGCCACCCTGACCGGGCTGGTCGGCGCGCTCCGCCCCGAGGTCGCCGGCGTCCTGAACCGGGCCCTGGCCGGGGCCGACATCGGCATTGACGAAGCGGAACTGCTCTTTGCCACTGCCGGCCCGGAATTCACCGCCGTGATGATGACCGCCGACGAACTGCGCCGCCGCCGCGTGGGCGACCTGGTCACCTATGTGGTCAACCGCAACATCAACTTCACCAATGTGTGCATCAAACGCTGCGGCTTCTGCGCCTTCAGCCGCGATTTCCGCGCGGAGGAAGGCTACTTCCTGCCGGTGAACGAAATCATCCGGCGCGCCAAGGAAGCCCAGGATTACGGCGCCACCGAAGTCTGCATCCAGGCCGGCCTGCCCCCGCAGATGGAAGGCGACCTCTACATCCGGCTGTGCGAAGCCATTAAAAACGAACTGCCGGATCTGCACATCCACGGCTTTTCCCCCGAGGAAGTGCTTTACGGCTCGGTGCGTTCCCGGTGCAGTATCCGGGAATATCTGCAAGGGCTGAAAGACGCCGGCGTGGGCAGCCTGCCCGGCACTTCCGCCGAAATCCTGGACCAGTCGTTGCGCGACCAAATATCGCCGGGCCGCATCACCGTGGCCCAGTGGCTGGAAGTCATCACCACTGCCCACGACCTGGGCATCCCCACCACTTCTACCGTGATGTTCGGCCACCTGGAAACCAACGCCCAGATTGTGCGTCATATCGCCCTGCTGCGGGACATCCAGCAGAGTACCGGCGGGTTCACCGAATTCGTCCCCTTGAGCTTCGTCAGCTCCGAAGCCCCGATGTACCTGCGCGGCGCTGTGGACGGCGTCCGCTCCGGCCCGTCCGGTATGGATGTAATGAAAGTCCACGCCATCGCCCGCATTATGCTCAATAACTGGATCCCCAACATCCAGGCGTCCTGGGTGAAAGAGGGCAGCCGGATGTCCCAGCTGCTGCTCACGGCCGGCGTCAACGACCTCGGCGGAACGCTGATCAACGAAAGCATCTCCACCTCGGCCGGCGCCATGCACGGCCAGCTGATGCGCCCCGGCGAGTTCCGCGGAATGATCCGCGAAGCCGGCCGCACCCCGGCGGAACGCTACACCACCTACGGCATCCGGCGCATCTACGGGGAAACGGACGAAGCCCAGGACGCCCTGGACCTGGTAGGCGACAATGTTGAGGAGATTTTCGGCTCCTACAACCGCCTGACCCAGATGTCCGGCTACCGCTTCGAGCATCCCCGCGCCCGCCGGGAACCGGCCGCGCCCGCCTCCGTGGCGTCCCCCGTGGCCTCCCCGGTAGCATCCCCGGTGGCATCCTAGAGGAGCCGGGGCGTTGATCCGCCAGCAAGCGCCGCCCGCCGCCGGCCCGGTGCTGGCCTTGGCCGGCGGCGTCGGCGGCGCCAAACTGGCCCTGGGACTGGCCAAAATCCTGCCCCCCGACCGGCTGGTCATCGTGGTCAATACCGGCGACGACGACCAGTTCCATGGCCTGCACATCGCCCCCGACCTGGACACGATGACCTACACCCTGTCCGGCCTGTACAACCCCGAAACGGGCTGGGGCATCGCCGGCGATACCTTTGAGACGCTGGCAATGCTCAACCGGCTGGGCGCGGACACCTGGTTCAACCTGGGCGACCGCGATTTCGCGATGCACATCCGCCGCACCGAACTGCTGCGCCGGGGACTGTCCCTGTCCGAAGTCACCGCCCGCCTCACCGCCCGGCTGGGCATCGCTCACGCCATCGTCCCTATGAGCGACCAGCCCGTGCGGACCACGCTGGCAACCGAAGCCGGCGAACTGGCGATGCAGGAGTACTTCGTCCGCCATCGGGCTGCGCCGCCGGTGCGTTCCATCCGGTACGACGGCGCGGAACAGGCGTTGCCATCCCCGGCCTTCGCCGCCGCGCTGCAAGGGGCGGCGACCATCGTCATCTGCCCGTCCAACCCTTATTTAAGCGTGGCGCCGATACTGGCCATCCCCGGCGTGCGGGACGCCATCGCCCGCCATCATGCCCCCCGCATCGCCGTCAGCCCCATCGTCGGCGGCGACGCCGTGCGCGGGCCGGCCGGCAAAATTATGGCGGAACTGGGCGCCGAGGTCTCCGCCGCCGGCATCGCCCGCGCCTACGCCGGCATCTGCGATACCCTGGTGATCGACACCCAAGACGCTCCGCTGGCCGACGCCGTGCGCGCCGCCGGCGTTGCGCCCGCCGTAGCGGACACTATAATGCACGCCGACGACGATAAAATTGCGCTGGCGCGGACGGTCTTGCGGCTGGCCGCCCGGAGAGAGGAAGCCGGATGACGCCGGAAAACGATCGCCAGGGCCACCCCAGGGTGGTGCCGGTAGTGCCGATGAAACCGCTGTCGGAATGCAAAACGCGCCTGTCCCGGATAATGGGCCCGCAGGAACGCGCCGACCTGACCATGGGTATGCTGCGCCGCACGCTGCTGGCAATCCGGGGCGCCGACGCCGACCCTTTCTGGGTCGTGGGCGGCGACGAACGCATCCGCAACCTGGCCCGCACCCTGGGCGCCACCTGGATGGAGGACCTGGGCCGCAACCTCAACGATACCGTCACCCGCACCTTCGAAAGCGCCCGTCTGCGCGGCGTATCCGCCCTGTACCTGCCGGGCGACCTGCCCTTTATCAAGCCGGCCGATATTCACCAGCTGGTACGCAGCGCCGAACACCAGCACAATGTAACCCTGTCCCCCGCCCGGCGGGACGGCGGCACCAACGCCATCCTGGTGCCTTACGATCTGATACCTTACTTCCGCCCCGAACTGGGCAGCAACAGCTTCCGCAAGCACGTAGGCACCGCCGCGCGAATGGGCGTGTCGGTGGCCTTCTACTACAGCTCCGGCATGGGATTTGACCTGGACGACGGGTCGGATTTGGAGGAATACGAACATATGGAACCGGGTCTGCTGGAACGCCTGCTGGGCCGCCCGCCCTCCCGCCGCCCGGACTATGCCGCAGGATTGAGACGATGACCAACGCCCCCACTGCCATTGACGCTGCCAGCGATAACGCCACCGACAACAATAGCGACAACGCCCCCACTGCTACTGTTGCCTCGCCGTCCGGCCGGGTGCAGCTGGGTTGTCTGTTGCCCACCCGTGGCCTGCTGCTGGCCGACCGCAAGCCCACCGACGCCGAATCCGTGCTCCGCCTGGCCGCTTGGGCCGAGGCCGCCGGTATGGACTCCGTATGGGTGGGCGACAGCCTGACCGCCAAGCCCCGCCTGGAAGCGATGACCACCCTGGCCGCCATCGCCGCCCGCACCACCCGCGTCCGGCTGGGCACGGCGGTTATGCTGATGGCCCTCCGGCATCCCACGCTGCTGGCGCAGATGGCCGGCACCGTGGACCTCATTTCCGGCGGGCGTCTCCAACTGGGCGTGGGCGTGGGCGGCGCCTTCAACGCCATGCAACAGGCCGAATGGCGCAACGCCGGCGTCAACCGGCGCACCCGCGCCCGCCGTTTGGAGGAAATGCTGCAAGTCGTCAAGGGGCTTAATTCCGGGCAGCCTTTCACCTTCCACGGGACGCACTTCCAACTGGACGAGGTGGTGATGGAACCCGCGCCGGCCCAGCCCGGCGGCGTCCCCGTCTATCTGGGCGTCCACTGGCACGGGCGCGGCGACGGCCAGGGCGCCCGCCGGGAACAACAGGCCCGTCGGGCCGCCCGCCTCGCCGACGGCGTCATCTCCATATCCGCCACGCCGCCCGAATTCACGGAACTGATGGACACCGTGCGCGGCTACTGCCCCGAATATGGCCGCAATCCCGACCATATGGCGGCGGTAATGTATCTTACCGTCAACCTGGACAACGATGTGGCGCGCGCCGAAGCGGAGGCCAACGACTGGCTGCTGGGCTACTACGGCGCCAACATCTGGGGCGACCTCTGGGGCCCCTTCGGCGACCCCGAGCGGGTGCGGGAACGCATCCACGCCTACGCCGCCGCCGGCGCCCAACAGATTGTGGTGCGCTTCGCATCCTACCGCCAGGAGGAACAGATGCAAACCTTCCTGGAGCAGGTAGCCCCCGACTTCCGCGCCTGAAAACAGACCCCCGAGGTAGCCCTGTGTATCCCGAGGTAGCCCCGTGTACCCCATTGACCTGACCGGACACAACGCCGTCGTCTTTGGCGTCGCCAACGACCGCAGCATCGCCTGGGCCATCGCCCGCGCCCTGGCCGCCGCCGGCGCCCGCATCGCCCTGACCTACCAGAACGACCGTCTCAAAGCCCGTGTGGCCCGGCTGGCCGACACCCTGGACAATGCCCTCATCCTGCCCTGCGACGCCGCCGATGACGCCCAAATCGCGACGGTGTTCGCCCGCTTGCAGGACGAAATGGGCGGCGCGCTGTCCACGCTGGTGCATAGCATCGCCTTCGCCAACCGGGCGGATCTGGCCGGCCGCCTGGCCGATACGGAACGCGACGGCTTCCGGGTGGCGCTGGAAATCAGCGCCTTTACCCTGCTGCCTATGCTGCGCCACGCCGCCCCGCTGATGACCGCCGGCGGCAGCGTCATCGCCATGACCTTCCACGCCGCCAGCCGCGTCTATCCGGGCTACAATGTGATGGGCACGGCCAAGGCCGCCCTGGAACAGGAAGTGCGGCAGCTGGCCCACGAATACGGCGGCCACGGCATCAGGGTCAATGCCATATCGGCCGGCCCCGTGGACACCCTGGCGGCCCGGGGCATCAGCGGCTTCCTGGATCTGAAGCGTACCCACGCCGAACGGGCGCCGCTGCAACGGAACATCACCGCCGACGAGGTCGGCAAGACCGCCCTGTTCCTGGCCAGCGACCTGTCATCGGGCATCACCGGCGCCATCCTCCCGGTGGACGCCGGCTACCATATTATGGCGGTGTAGCGTAGCGCGCGCCACCTCACCGCAATCCCGGTTCGTCGTTCATTCCCCGGCCGGGACGGCGAAACCGCCGCCCTGAATGCCCTCCAGCTGCTGCCGGTCCGCCGCCGCCTTTTCCTTCAAGCCCAGCGCCGCGTAGGCTTTGGCGCGTTGCGCCCACGCTTCCCGGTAGCGCGGGTCCAGGGCAATCGCCTTGGTGAACTGGTCCACCGCCTCTCGGATGCGCCCCTGCTGGAACAGTGCTATCCCGCTTTCGGTCATCCCCGCCGCCGTAAGCGGGCGCGTGATCTGCAACGGCATTGCGGAGAAAGCCGGCGGGGGTTCTGCGTCCCCGGCTTCCGGGGACGCCACCTGGGTGCCTACGCCGGCCGGTTCCGCGCTTTTCTCCGCCGCCGGCGCCTCGGCGGCAGTGGCCATGGCGCCGGCCGGCTCGGCGCTGGAGCGCACGCCGGCAGCCGACGAAGCCAGCGTCGGTTCGGGAGTCTCCACAGCGGCCTCGCCGGCGGTTTCGGTAGCCGCATACGGGCGCGTCAGCTCCCAGCCGCAGTTGGTGCAGAAGCTGGGGCCGGGTTCGTGGCTATGCTGGCAGCGTGGGCAGGATACGGCAGTATCGGCTTCCCCCTCGGCGGCCACCGGACGGCGGGATGGCATAAACACCAGCGCCACCATAGGCGCCATGCACAGGATGGTCACCGGAGGGGGCAATGCGGCAATGGCATAAACCGCCACTGCGGGAATGGCCGCCGCGCCCGCCCACAGCAGGATGTTGCGCCCCTTGTTGCGCGCCAGTCGCGCCGTCCACAGGACAACGAACAGCGCCGATAAAACCTGTAGGATTATGTCCATAGCTGACCCGCCGCCGGTTAGTCTTGCGCCCATTATACCCGTATTGTCGCTGATTGGGCAAATGCCCGGCGCAAGGCGTATTTCCGCGCCACCCGGCATAGGATTTTTCGGGGCGTGTCGCCAAACCGCCCGCCATTCCGGCGCCGCGCCCCATCCGCCCGCCGGATTTTAAAATTCGCCGCCATTTATGACACCCGCCCCCTTGCGCCCTGAACATCAGTACTGCTAACCTCAAACACGGATGCGGCAACCCGCCCGGCGACCCGGGGACAGCTGCCCCGACCGCCATCCGCCACAGCCCCGGCGCGGACGCGCGCCCGGCGCCAAAACGGACCCCGCAATGCCCAATCCAATCCGAAATCGACGTCGTACCACCATCGGGGAACAACCTTCGGGCTAACCAAACGGGCCTCCAGGAAACGGCCTAACCCTTTGTCGGAACCCAATTTCAGCTGGTCCTGCTTCGTCGCTGTGTGTATCATACGGCCCGTGTAGTTCTGTGCCAGCCAGCGGGTGTCACCACCGCCCCGTGCCGGGCTGTCGGCCCTCAAAAGCTGCCGTTCCGGGACACGGAAAACTAGGACGAAACTCACGCGTTACGCTCTCAGGCCGTAGCGCCGACAACCTGGAACCCCAAGGCCCGCCCGAGCCTTCCCCGATGCCATCAATTCGCCAACTGCCACTTACCAACTGCCAATCGCCCACCCACCGGAAAGGAGCCGACTTCCCATGACAACTGCCCTGCCCCCAACTGCCCGCCCGCCGCCCGCCGGAACCGCCCTGGTAACCGCAATATCCACGCCAATCAAGGAGCGCCAGTGAATTAAGTCCCCTCGCGTCGCCAAGCGCATTTTGCCGTCGCCAACGGCGGCATAACATAACCCCCGTCAGTCCGGTGCAAGCCGGCATCCGGGCATCTTCCCCGCCGGCTGCTCCGCAGCAACAGGCGCTTGCCCCGGATTCCGGCCCCTCCCGGACTGGCGGGCGATTTCACGACGCCCCTGGCCAAAACGCTGCGTGTCATTGCCGCCGCCGCCGCGCTCCGAAAATACCCGCCCGGCCCCGGCCCCGGCAATTGCTTACCCCGCCGCCGCCGGCTATAATGGGTTGCGGCATCCCGCACTTCCAGGAGGCGCTTCCAATGACGACTACCATCGCCGATGTGCTGACCGGCACTTTCACCGTGAAATCGGGCCACGCCCAGATGCTCAAGGGCGGCGTCATTATGGACGTAGTAACCCCCGAACAGGCCCGCATCGCCCAGGATGCCGGCGCCGTGGCCGTTATGGCCCTGGAACGCGTCCCCGCCGACATCCGCGCCGACGGCGGCGTCGCCCGCATGAGCGACCCCTCTATGATCCGCAAAATCATCGACGCCGTCTCCATCCCCGTAATGGCCAAATGCCGCATCGGACACTTCGTGGAAGCCCAAATCCTCCAGGCCCTCGGCGTGGACTATGTGGACGAATCCGAAGTGCTGACCCCCGCCGACGAAACCCACCACGTATGGAAACACGACTTTACCGTCCCCTTCGTCTGCGGCTGCCGCGACCTCGGCGAAGCCCTGCGGCGCATCTCCGAAGGCGCCGCTATGATCCGCACCAAGGGCGAAGCCGGCACCGGCGACGTGGTGGAAGCCGTCCGCCATATGCGCGCCGTCCAGGACGCCATCCGCAAACTCCGCAATATGCCCGACGACGAGCTGGTCGTGGAAGCCCGCGACCTGAAAGTCAGCCTCGACCTGCTCCAGCAGACCCGCGAGGAAGGCCGCCTGCCCGTAGTCAACTTCGCCGCCGGCGGCGTCGCTACCCCCGCCGACGCCGCCCTGATGATGCAGCTGGGCGCCGACGGCGTCTTTGTCGGCTCCGGCATCTTCAAATCCGGCGACCCGGCCCGCCGCGGCCACGCCATCGTCCAGGCCGTTACCCACTACAACGACCCCCACATCCTGGCCGACGTTTCCCGCGACCTGGGCGAGCCGATGGTCGGCATTTCCGCCCGCTCCCTCCCCGTCGAAGAACTGCTGGCCGCCCGCAGCGTCTAGCCCCGCGCCGGCGCCGGCCGGGCAAATCCGCCGCCGCCCATCATCCACTACCTATCCGTCACCCGTCCATCATCGGCAATCAGGCCATCGGCAACCGGGCCATCGGCAGTCAGGCCATCGGGCAATCGGACATTTCGCAGTTGAAAATCGGAGTTCTGGCCGTACAGGGGGACTTTGCGGAGCATTGCCACGTGCTCCGCAGCATCGGCGTCGCCCCCGCCGAAGTGCGCCTCCCCGCCCATCTGGACGGGCTGGACGGCCTCATCATCCCCGGCGGCGAAAGCACCACCCTCAGCCGCCTGATGTCCCTCTACGGCCTGCGGGAACCCGTGTCCGCAATGGCCGCCGCCGGCAAAGCCGTCTGGGGCACCTGCGCCGGTATGATTATGCTGGCCTCGGAAATCACCGAACAGGATCCCGTTCCCCTGGGCATTATGGATGTGGGCGTCCAGCGCAACGCCTTCGGACGCCAGGTGGATTCCTTTGAGCAGGACTTGCCCATCAGGGGCCTGGGCCGCGCCGGCTATCACGCCATCTTTATCCGCGCCCCGGTCATCATCCGCGTGGGCCGCGGCGTGGACGTGCTGGCCGCCCTGCCCGACGGCCGTCCCGTCGCCGTCCGCCAGGGCAACCTGCTGGCCACGGCCTTTCACCCCGAACTTACCGCCGACGCCCGCATCCACCGCTACTTTGCCGCCATGGCCGGCGGCCCGCCCTTTGACCCGGACGCGCCGCTGATTGACGCCCCGCGTGTCCGGTAGCCGCCAACCCGTCCCCACGCTATCCGCCACCCACCACGCTATGACCGGCTGCCGCCCGCGCCGTTTATCCCGGCGCCGGCCCCCGCCCGGCATCCGGCCCCCGGCATCCCGCCCCCGGCATAAGGAGGGCATCGTTTGGTAACAGTCGAACAGCTGCCCCAGGACGAATTGCAACAGCTGCTGGCGGCGCTGCCGCCGCGCATTCTGGAGACGCTGCGGGAACGGGAGAACCTGGACGACCTGCTGGAAATCGTCCTGGACTTGGGCCGCGCCCCCGAAGCCCGCTTCACCGGCGGCGATGTCATCCTTTCCGAGGCCCCGGTGAGCCGGGACGACCTGTCCTACATTGTCGCCGGCATCGGCGATTTCGGCGGCGACAACCGCGCCGGCATGGAACGGACTTTGCACCGCATCTCGGCCATCCGCAACCGCAGCGGCAGTGTGGTCGGCATCACCTGCCGCGTGGGCCGCGCCGTGTTCGGCACCATCAAAATGATTGAGGATCTGGCCTACGGCGGCAAAAACATCCTGCTCCTGGGCCGCCCCGGCGTGGGCAAAACCACTATGCTCCGCGAAGTCGCCCGCGCCCTGGCCGACGAAGCCCGCAAACGCGTCATCATCGTGGACACCTCCAACGAAATCGCCGGCGACGGCGACATCCCGCATCCCGCCATCGGCCACGCCCGCCGGATGCAGGTGCCAACCCCCACCGAACAG
Organism: Dehalococcoidia bacterium; assembly: GCA_965203195.1. Classification (GTDB taxonomy): domain Bacteria; phylum Chloroflexota; class Dehalococcoidia; order Lucifugimonadales; family UBA3495; genus Bin87. Next base: position 1,355,188 of record OZ241860.1, read on the forward strand.
CACGGCGTGATGATCGAAGCCGTGGAAAACCATATGCCGCAGGTCATCATCATCGACGAAATGGGCACCACCCAGGAAGCCGCCGCCGCCCGCACTATCGCCGAACGCGGCGTCCAGCTGGTCGCCACCGCCCACGGCAATACCCTGGACAACCTGATTATGAACCCCACGCTGTCCGACCTCATCGGCGGCGTGCAGACGGTCACCCTGGGCGACCAGGAAGCCCGCTTTCGCGGCACCCAGAAATCCGTCCTGGAGCGCAAGGCCCCGCCTACCTTTGATGTGGTAGTGGAAATCCAGGATCGCAACGAGGTGGCGGTGCACGACGATGTGGCCGAAGTGGTTGACCAGTGGCTGCGCGGCTACGCGGTGGCCCCCGAAGTGCGCCGGATGAACGATGACGGCAGCATCACCCGCGCCAGCGCCCCCCGGCCGAGCGAAGCCGGCCCGCCCCCCTGGGCCGCCGGCGAACTGCGCGGCGGCCGGCGCGCCGGCGGCAAATCGTCCCGCGCCCGCCGCGAACCGGACGCCTACGACCACTACCCGCCGGCCGCCTTCCACGACGCCCCCGACGCCGACGGCGACGCTTCCCGCCGCCTGGACACGCGCATATTCCTGTTCGGCGTCAGCCGCGATAAAGTGGAAGCCGCCCTGAACCGGCGCGCCGCCCGGGCCGAAATCGTCAACGAACTGCGCCGCGCCAGCGTCCTGCTGACCACCAAAAATCATTACCGCCGCGGCAGCCAGCTGGTGCGCGTCGCCGAAAATCAGGGCATCCCGGTGTATGTGCTCCGCAAAAACACGATGCCTCAGGTTGACGAATTCCTGACCACTGTCGCCCGCGACCAGGGCATTGACCTGCCGCCGTCCCCCGACCGCCCGCGCCAGGACGAGGACGCCCCGGCCGCCGAAGCCGCCGCCCGCTCCGAAGCCGAGGCCGCCGCCCGCCGCGTCCTCGACGGCGAATTCAGCGTACAGCTGGAACCCCAGCGACCGTACATCCGCCGTCTCCAGCATATGCTGGCCCAGCAGTTCAACCTGGCATCCACCAGCCGGGGCCGCGACCCCGAGCGGGGCGTCTTGATCTACCGCCCCTAGTCCGGTCGTTTTGCCCCAAACCGGCATCACCGCAAACGCCGGCGCCGGGGCCGCCACCGCTACCCTTCGCCGCCAAACTCGCCGCCATTCGGGGCCACGATATGTCCGGGGTATTCATAGCTTTTGAGGGCGGCGAGGGCGCCGGCAAATCCGACCAGGCCCGCCGTTTGCGCGACGCCCTGGTATCCCGGGGCTACCATACCACTCTGTTGCGCGACCCGGGTTCCACGGAACTGGGCAACTACCTGAGGGATTATCTGGTTGACGCTCGCCCCCTTTCCCGCAATGCCGAGCTGCTGCTCTTTGCGGCGGCCCGGGCGGAGCTGATGGACACGGTTATTGCCCCTGACCTGGCAGCCGGCGCGGTGGTCATCGCCGATCGGTTCGCCGGTTCCACGGTTGCTTATCAGGGTTATGGCCGGGGCATCGACCGGGCGCAAATCGCCTGGCTCAACGATTTCGCCACCGCCGGCCGCTACCCCGACCTGACCATCCTGCTGGACATCGACCCTGCTATCGGCCTGGAGCGCGTCCGCAAACGCCAGTTTGGGGCCGACGCCCCGCCGGAAAGTGCGCCCAACCGCTTTGAGGATGAAGCGTTGGCCTTTCACCGCGCCGTCCGCCGGGGTTTTCGGGAGCAGGCCGCCGCCCACCCGGAACGCTGGCGGCAAATTGACGGCCGCCTCCCCATAGAGGAAGTCGCCGGCCGCGTTTGGAACGCCGTAAGCGCCCTGCTGAATCCGTCCGCCGCCGCTCCCGTCACCGCCGTATAAACAGGTACGCCGCATAAATTGATACGCCGCCCCAACCCGTTGGGACGGCGTATCGGCGTTGCCCGATGCGGAGCAGCCGGCGGCTAGTCGGCGGCTGCGGCCAGATCAATCCCCGCGATTTTGGCGGAGATGACTTCCTTCATCTTGCGCACGCGGGACAGGTCGGGGTAGATGCCGCCCTCGGCATTCTTGTCAAAGATCTTCTCCCCGTCCAGGAACACTTCCATAATGCCCTGCCCGCGCGGGGAAATGGTGATCGCGGCGTCGGGGCCGTAGGAACGGAAAAATTCGTTCGCCATCCACGTGGCGGTAGCGTGGTGCTGTCAAGGCACGCAGTAGGTGATTTCCAGCTGGACTTTGCCTTCCATAGTGTCCACTCCTCCCTTGCGGGGTCAGTTTCGGCGTTTGCCGCCCGCCATTCTAGCACAACGCCGGGCCGTTTCCAACCTTGCGACCAGCCGCCGGATTTCAGCCACTTGACCGGATTCGCGATGCCGGCTTGCGCCGCCCGGGCGGACTGCCCGCCGGTCCACCGGCCCGGAAACGCTACCTCATGGCTCCGTAGCGACGAAAATAGGCGGCCGCCAGCCAGTCCTGGTCCACGGTGTACACGGATGACTCATCCGGCGGCGGGCCGGTGACATTGAAGCTGCGGATCAGCTCCTGGGCCGCTGCCGCCGCCCGGCGTCGGTCGCGTCTAATCAGAAAGTAATCACGCCCGGCTACGATGCCCGTCCCGGCCAATGCGCCGCCGATCAGAAAGAATAAGTCTGGCGCCACCGAAGCAAATCGCGCGGACAGGTAAATGCCGGCTATTGCGCCGAGCATGGCGCCCAGCGAAGGCCCTATCAGGTGGTCACTGCCGGCAATGCCGGTGTCAACCTTGTGGCTGATGTCCTCGCTTGCGGAGCCTCCCGTTGCGGAGCCCTCCATCGTAGGTCTTTCCGGCGCCGCCAGAAAGGTTTCCAGCCGTTTGCGAACTTCGTCCGGGCTTTCTCTGATGCGGGCATCTCCGATGCAAATGGCAACGGCGTAGCCCTCCGGATAATGCCGGGCGGCTTGCACCCAGTACCCCTGGCGGCGCGCGGCGGCAAACTCGCTGAAATGGCGCAGCAGAAGCAGCGGCCAGGATTCGCAGGCAGTGGTGGCAGTGGTCATCGCAACTTGCTCCGGCGGCGCCCTTGGCGCCGGGCCAGCCGGCGGATGGCATGGGCAGTTCGGCTTTATCCGTAATCAGCCGCCGGCGGCGGTGGGGCCGGAAGGGCGGGTGCGGCTTGGCAATCCGCACCCGCCGGTTCCGTCGCCGGCCGCCGCCGGTGCGGTCGGTTAGCGCCGCGCCCCGATCTTTACTTCCAGGGGGCCGGCGCTGACGATATGCTTTTTCATGCCCAGCTCGGCCGGCGACATCCCCATAGCCAGGCCAATCAGCTGGGGCATATGCAGGATGGGCAGGTCAATCCCCCGGCGGACCTGCGCGGCGGCTTTGGGCTGGAACCCGTCCAGGTTAAGGTGGCACAGCGGACAGGGGGTCACCATGGCGTCGGCGCCCAGGTCTTTCACCTCAGAGGTATGCTTGCCCACCATCGCCATTGAGTTGCGCTCGTTGATGGTGAGGATGGGGAAACCGCAGCAGCGGGTCTTGCCCGCGAAGTCCACCAGCGTGGCGCCCAGCGTCTCAATCAGCATTTCCAGCGACTGCTGCCGTTCCGGGTGGTCGGCGATGTCCAGCGCCTCGGTAGGCCGGACGATGTAGCAGCCGTAGAAAGGCGCGATTTTGAGGTCGCGCAACGGACGCGTCACCAGCCCGGCCAGCCGTTCCAGCCCATAGTCCTCAATCAAAATCCAGAGCAGATGCTTGGGCTCGCTGTTGCCGCTGTATTCCAGGCCCTCCTCCGCCAGATGGGAATTGATTTCGGCCCGGTATTCCGGGTTCCGCATCCGGTGGTTGGCCTGGGACATTACGCCCTGGCAGGTGCTGCATATCGTCAGCACCGGCAGCCCCATCCGCTCGGCTTTGGCAAAGTTGCGGGCGTTGAGGGTATCCCCGAAAAGCTGGTTCTTTTCCTGGATAACGCCGGCGCCGGTGCAGGTCCAGCCGGGTATTTCCTCCAGCTCAATGCCCAGCCGCTGGCAGACCATCCGGGCCGCCGGGTAAAGTTCGGGCGCGCCGCCTTGCGAAACGCAGCCCGGAAAGAAAGCGTACTTCACTGGTCAGTTCCTCCGCAGCAAAAGCGGTTCCGGTATTTCGTCCGTCCTTTCAGCCGGCCTCCGTTCATATCGCCGGCGCGCGCCGGCGCCGGCGTCCGGCCGGGTCGCAGCCCTTACCCAAATGGAGAGTTCTCGCTTACTTGCGGCCGGGGCGTTTCTGGTTCCAGCTTTTGGAACAGACGGCGCACCGCCTCCACGTTCTCCACATTTTTGTGGGCAATGGGGGGCATCTTGCCCCGGCGCATGGCGCGGAAAGCCACCGGCATATAGCCCATCAGCGCAATGGGGTTGGTGAACCCGCCCACGGATTTGATGGGCAGCCGCAGCTCGTCCAGCCGGCCGGTATGCCCCACCGATTCGGTAAAGGCGTCGGTGTGGCGCGCCCCGTTGTTGTTCTGGTAGCCCTGCTGGATGGCCTGCTCGCGGATGGCCATAATCCGGTCCATCGGCGCCACCCCCTTGGGGCAAACCTGGACGCATTCGTTGCAGCGGGTGCAGTCCCAAATGCCGGTGGGTTCGCTGAGCCCCCAGAGGCGTTCCATAGACACGCCATCGGCGTCGCCGTCCCGCGGATCGGCGGTAAAGCGGTACGCTTTCGCCAGCGCCGCCGGCCCCAAAAAGGTGGGGTCAACCTCCAGCACCGTGCAGTCGGAAACGCACGCCCCGCACATTATGCAGGCCGTGACGCCCGACAGGTGGAGCATCGCATCATTGGACACGATGTACTCCCCCTGCGGCTCCTGGCCTATGTGCTTCAGGTACGGGTCAACCGCCTCGATCTTTTCCCAGAACAGGTCAAAATTGACCACCAGATCCTTGATGACGGGCATCACTCCGGCCGGCTCTACGGTGATGAGGCCATCCTGCACCACGGTGTTGGCGATGGTCTTGCAGGCCAGGGCGGCGTGGCCGTTGATACGCATCGCGCAGGAACCGCAGATGGCGCTGCGACAGGAACAGCGCAGGGACAGCGTGCCGTCGTCATCCTCGCGGATCTGGATCAGCGCATCCAGGACGGTGGCGTTGTCGGGAATAGTGACCGGATAGTCCTGCCAGTAGGGCCGGCGGCGGGCGTCGGCGGCCTCCGGATCCTGGCGCTTTACCCTGATGGTGACATCCATAACCTAGTACTTCCTCTCCTCCGGGGTCCACTTGGTGATGGTGACGGGCAGCTCGGAAAGCTCCGGTCCGGCCTCGCCTTTGGTCAGCACAATGTGGCGGAGCCATTCCTCATCGTTCCGTTCCGGGTAATCCACCCGGAACTGCGCGCCCCGGCTTTCGCGGCGTTCCAGGGCGCCCGCGGCGATGGTGTCGGCGCAATCCAGCATATAGCCCAGCTCCAGGGCAAAGACCAGGTCGGTGTTGAAGGTTTTGCCCTTGTTCTGGACGGGAACGTTTTCGTAGCGGCGGCGCAGGTTGTGCAGGTCGCCGATGGTTTCCTCAATCCCTTCCTCGTTGCGGTACACTGCCAGGTTCCGGTTCATGGATTCGCCCATATCCCGGCGGATGGCGGCCCAGCGGTCGCCGTTTTCGGGGCGATCCAGCATCTCCTGGATGCGGCGGTATTCCCGGGCCAGGGCGGCGTTGGCGTCAAAATCGGCGTAGGGCCCGCTGCGCGCGGCCTCGGCGGCGTGGTTGCCGGCCCGTTCCCCGAACACAATGGTGTCCAGCAGCGAGTTGGCGCCGAGGCGGTTGCCGCCATGCACGCTGACATTGGCGCATTCACCGGCGGCGTACACCCCCGGCAGGTTGGTGCTGCCGTCAATGTCGGTTTTGACGCCGCCCATTATGTAGTGCATTCCGGGACGGATGGGAATCGGTTCGCGAATCATATCCACGCCGGCCAGGTCAATGCCGATTTCGCGGATCTGAATCAGCTTTTCCATAATCAGGGCTTCGCCCAGATGGGTGCAGTCCAGCAGCACGCAGCCGTTGATGCCGTTGCCGGCGTTGATTTCCGTCTGCTCGGCGCGGGACACCACATCGCGGGACGCCAGCTCCATCATATTGGGGGCGTATTTCTCCATAAAACGGTTGCCGTCTTTGTCCCGGAGATAGGCGCCCTCGCCGCGCGCCGCTTCGGAAATCAGCACGCCGCTGCCCGCCAGCGTGGTGGGATGATACTGCACCATCTCCATATCCATCAGCTGGCCGCCCGCGTTATAGACCAGGCCCATGCCGTCCCCGGTGACAATCAGGGCGTTGGTGCTGGGTTCAAAAAGACGCCCGCAGCCGCCGGTGCAGAAAATGACCGTCCTGGCGCGGATGACGTGCAACTGGCCGCTGCGAATGTCCAGGGCGATGACCCCGGCGGCGCGGCCTTCCTCCATAATCAGCGCCGTCACGAACCATTCCTCGTAGCGGCGCACGCCCGATTTGATGAGCTGTTCAAACATCACATGGAGCAGGGCCTGGCCGGTAAAGTCGCCCACGAAAAAGGTGCGGGCGCGGCGCTGGCCGCCAAAGGCACGCGTCCCCAGGCGGCCTTCGTCGTCCCGGTTGAAAGTAACGCCCATATGCTCCATATCAATCAGCGAGGCGCCGGCCTGCCGGCACATCACTTCAATAGCGTCCTGGTCGCCCAGAAAGTCGCTGCCCTTGATGGTGTCGTAGGCGTGATCCTCCCAGTCGTCGCCCCGGTCCAGCAGGGCGGCGTTGATGCCCCCCTGGGCGGCGTTGGAGTGGCTGCGGACGGGATGAACCTTGCTGATGATGGCCGTGCTGGCCCCGCCGGCCCGGGCCGCAATGGCCGCGCGCATCCCGGCCAGGCCCGCGCCTACCACCAGCACATCGTGTCGCAAATCCTCTGGCATTTGTGTTTCCTCCAACCGGACCCGCCGGGCCCGGCAGTATGTGGCGCATTGAGCGGCGCGCCGGCCAGCTAGGGCTGATTATCCCCCAAAGCGCGCATGGCAAGCAACAGCGCCGCTATGCTTTTGGCGTCCTGGATGGCGCCATCGGCAATCAGCTGCGGCGTTTCCGACAGCGGAACGGAGACGACCTCAATGAACTCGTCATCGTCCGCCGTCAGGTTGGCCGGCGTCAGCTCCGTAGCCAGGTAGGCGTACATATACTCCGTGCACCAGCCGGGCGCCAGCCAGAAGGCCGCCAGCGGCGTCAGGCGGCCGGCGGTGTGCCCGATTTCCTCCTGTAGTTCCCGGCGCGCGGCGGCTTCCGGCTCCTCGCCCGGTTCAATTCCGCCGGCCGGCGCTTCCAGCAGGAACCGGCCCGCCGGCTTGCGGTACTGGCGCACCAGCAGGACATCGTTGCCGTCCGTTACCGGCGCCACGCAGACGGACGGGTCGTGGGCCACGATTTCCCGCGTGCTTTCACGCCCGTTGACCAGCCGCACCGTGTCCACGCGCACCTCTATGATGCGCCCCCGGTAAATCTCCCGGCTGGCGATGGTCGGTTCGTTGTCGGGGTACGGCGTGGCGGTCATCATCAGCGTCCTCGTCCGGTCAGCGTCCCTGCCGGCTGAAACCCAGCCGGCGGGTGAGGGTAGCCCAAAAATAGTTATGCTCGCGGGCGCGCAGGAAACGGGCCCGGTAGGGGCTGCGGGTGACGCGCACCCAGTCGCCCGGCGCCACGGGATGATTCTCAAAGCCGTCCACGCTGATGATGGCCTCCTGCGAACCCTCCAGGTGAAAGTCAACGCTGCTCGTCGGGCGCAGCACCAGCGGCGTCGTCAGACCCACATGAGACGCCAGGGGCGTCAGCACCACATCATCGGAAAGCGGGTCAACGATGGGGCCGCCGGCGGCGAAGCTGTACCCGGTGCTGCCGGTGGCCGTGGCCAGAATCACGCCGTCGGCGCGGAAAGTGGACACATCGGCGCCGTCAATAACCGCCCGCACCGTGATCACCCGGGAAACGCGGCTGCGGGAAAGCACAATGTCATTAAGCGCGTGATACGGCCCCTGGGCTGCGGCGCCGGCGTCGGTTCCGGCATCGCCCTTGCCCTTGCCCTCGCCCTCGCCCTTGCGATGCACCACGGCCATCAGCATACTCTGTTCCGAAACCCGCATATCGCCGGCGAGATAGCGGGGCAGTTCCTCCATGGCGCCGGGAACCGTGAGCTCGGTCATAAAGCCCAGCCGTCCCATATTGATGCCCAGCAGGGGGATGCCGCGCGGGGCAACGGCGCGGTTCACCCGCAGGATAGTGCCGTCGCCGCCAATGGTGATGACCAGGTCGGTGTCCTGGGCGCGCCGCCCGATGTCGGCGGCATCCTCGGCGCGCAGGATCCAGCTGTTGGCGCCCAGGTTGAACTGGCCGGCAATGGCGTGGGCCAGGTCAAGGGCCTCCGGTATCAGGTCGTTGTAGGCGATGCCGACGGTCTGCATGGCGCCCGGTTCCGTCGCCGCTATCATCGGACGCCGCCGGCCAGCGCGCCTACGGCGTTCTCCGCAGCCATCAGCATAGCGCCCGGCGCAATGCCCAGCCAGAGGGTGGCCAGCGTGGCAATCCCCAGAGCAATATGGACGGGCCAGGATGCGCCCACCCGCTCCGTGGTCAGGGCCGGTTGCAGGAACATTACCTTGATAATCCGCAGGTAGTAATAGGCGGAGACTACGCTGTTGACCACGCCGATAATCACCAGCCAGACCATCAGCGTTTCGCCGGTGTTGATGGCGGCGGCGAACAGGTAGATTTTGCCGATGAATATGCCGGTGGGCGGCACGCCAATGAGGGCCACCAGCGCCAGCGCCAGCGCCAGCGCCAGGAAAGGAGCGCGGCGCAGCATCCCGGCGTAGTCGGCAATCTGGTCGCTGTCGATGCGGTGTCCAATGCACACGATGGCGAAAAAGGCGGTCAGGTTGGCGGCGGTGTAGGCGGCCAGGTAAAAGAGTACGCTGCTGGTGCCGAAATTATCCCCCCCGCCGGCGGTGGCCACCGCCGCCACGCCCACCAGAATATAGCCGGCGTGGGCAATCGTGCTGTATCCGAACAACCGCTTGATGTTGCGCTGGGCAATGGCCACCAGGTTGCCGATGGTCATCGACAACGCCGCCAGCGCCGCCAGCAGCGTCCACCAGTCGCCGCCCAGTGCCTCAAAGCCGATGTAGAAAACCCGCAGCGTCAGGGCAAAGGCGGCCGCCTTGCTGGCCACGGACAAAAAGGCCACCATCGGCGTCGGCGCCCCCTCGTACACATCGGGCACCCACATTTGGAACGGAGCCGCCGACATCTTAAAGCCGAAACCGGCCAGCAGCAGAACCACCGCCAGCAGCGCCGCCATGCTGCCAAAGGGAACGGCGCCGGCCGACGCCGCGTCCAGCGACAGCCATACGGCAATGTCGTCCAGCCGCGTGCTGCCGGCAAGCCCGTAAAGCAGCGCCATTCCGTAAAGCATCAGCGCGCTGCTGATGGCGCCGACCACCAGGAACTTCATCCCGGCCTCGCCGGAGCGTCCGTTGGGCAGGAAAGCCGCCATCGCCGCCAGGGGCAGGGTGGTCAGCTCCAGAGCAATGTACATCGTAATCAGCTCGCTGGCCGACGCCATCAGCATCATGCCCGTGGCCGACAGCAGCAGTAGCGCAAAGAACTCGCCCTGCAACCGTTCCATCCGCCGCACATAGTCGTTGGAAACCAGCGTCACCAGGCCGGCCGCCGCCAGGATCAGGAAGTTGAAAAACAGCGCAAAGCGGTCAATGGACAGGGTGTACAGGATTACCGACCCGGCCGGCGCCGTCAGGGCGTCTCTGCCGCTGCCGGACAGGTCAATCAGCTGCCAGGCGCTCAACGCGGCGGGCGCCGTCAGCCCCGCCAGCGTCAGGCCCAGCGTCACAGCCGTGCGCCGGGTTATCAGATCGGCGACGATAACCAGCAGAGCCAGCGCCGCCAGCGCCAGCGGCGGCGCCAGGAGATAAAGGTCGTATGCGGTCATAGGTGATTGCTGCCTGCGGATATTCTAGCGGCCGGCGCCGGCGATGCCGGCATTGTAGCCGCTGATGATGGGCTCCAGGCCGTCGCGGAAAACATCGGTAAGCCAGGCGGGATAAACGCCCACGGCCAGTATGCTGATGACCAGCAACGCTACCGGAACCATTTCCACCGGCGCGGCGTCGGTCAAATCGTCCCAGCGGGACGGGCGGGGGCCGAACAGCGTCCGCTGCATCATCCAGAGGATGTAGCCGGCGGCCAGGATGATGCCCAGCACGGCCAGAATGGTCAGTATCGGGAAAGCGCGAAAGCCGCCAAAGAATACCAGCAGTTCCGACACAAAGCCGCTCAACGCCGGCAGTCCCAGGGAAGCGGCGCCGGCCAGCAGGAACGCGCCCGACACGACCGGCATCCGGCCGGCAAGTCCGCCCAGATCGGGGATGTAGCGGGTGTGCGTCTTTTCGTACAGAATGCCTACGGCCACGAACAGCAGGCCGGTGATGGTGCCGTGGGTAAAGAGCTGCATCGCCGCCCCGGTAAGGCCGGCGTCGGTCAGCGCGCCGCCGACCACGGCCACGGAACCGACGCCAACCAGCACCAGCCCCATATGGCTGACGCTGGAATAGGCGATCAGCCGTTTCAGATCCGTTTGCCGCAGCGTCACCACGGCGCCGTACAGGATGCTGACCACGCCCAAGGCCACGACGGGCAGGGCGTAGGTTTGCAGCTGCTCCGGGAACATTCCGGCATTGACGCGGAGCAGGCCGTAGCCGCCCATCTTGAGCATCACGCCGGCCAGCATTACGCTGCCGGCCGTGGGGGCGTCGGTGTGGGCATCCGGCAGCCAGGTATGCACCGGCCAGGTGGGCAGCTTGACCGCAAAGGCCACAAAGAACAGCCAGAACAGTACTCCCATAGGCAGGGCGGCGCGGGACGTGTCCAGCATCCCCTCCGGCACCAGCAGCCGCGTCATATCAAAGCTGCCCACCCCGGCGCTGACGAATACGGCCACAATCGCCACCAGCATAAACGCCGAGCCGAGGATGGTAAAGATGAGGAACTTCATCGCCGAGTATTCCCGCCGCCCGGTTCCCCAGGTGGAGATAAGCAAGTACATCGGCGCCAGCTCGATTTCCCAGAACAGGAAAAAGAGCAGAAAGTCCAGCGCGGTGAATACGCCCAGCACCGCCGTTTGCAGGACGAACAGCCAGATGAAGTATTCCCGCACCCGGTGTCCAATGTGGAACGACACAAAAACGGCGCACAGCCCCAGCAGCCCGGTGAGCATCACCAGGGGCGCGCTGATGCCGTCCACGCCCAGCAGGTAGCTGGCCTGCACCGTTTCGGTGCTGATCCAGTCAAAGCGATCCACCAGCTGGAACTGGGGTCCGCCGGGCTGGAACAGGACGAAAACCGCCACCGACAGCGCCAGATCGGCGGCGGCGACTATGCCGGCGTACCACCGGATCGCCCGGTCGCCGCGCGCCACGCCCACGGCCAGCAGCAGCGCGGCCACAGCCGGCAGAAAGACCGTGGCGGTAAGCAGTCCGTTGAATCCCGTTGGCATCGTGGTTGGCCCCGGCGTGAGGTCGCTTATCCCAGAATCAGGTAGAGGGCGATGATGATGGCGGCGCCGGCGACGGCAATCAGCGGGTACAGCTGCGTCTGGCCGCTCTGCGCCTGCGCCAGCAGCCCGCCGACGTTGCGGGAAACGAATCCGACCAGCCCCACAATGCCGTCAACGATGTTGCGGTCAATCCAGTCGGTCACGGCGGCGACTATCCGGTAGAAAAGCCGGTTGACGACCACGCCCTCGTAAAGTTCGTCCATAAAGTAACGGCGCGCCAGCAAAGTATGCACAGCACCGGCTCTGGCGAGGGGGTCGGCTGCGGAGAAAGGCCGGGGCCAGGCGTAAGTCAGCGCCGCCAGCCCGATGCCGGCCAGCGCCGCCAGGTTGGAAACGCCGGCCATGACAATGCTGAACGGCGGCGCATGGTGGCCGTGATGCCGCAGCCCGGAGGCCAGATACTCGGTAAGCCAGTGTGATGGTATCGCCCCGGCGATGCTGGATACGCCAATCGGGTTCGCCACCCAGCCGGCAATCACAGCGCAGACGCCCAGCAGGGCCATCGGCGCCACCATCACTATCGGCGATTCGCCCAGGTGAATATGATGGGCCACGCCGGCCGGCGCGGCCTGGCCGGCCTGCTCCGCGTCATCCCGCTCCCGTTCCCCGCCACCGCGAAATTCGCCGTGAAAAGTCAAATGCACCATCCGGTAGGAATAGAAAGCGGTCATCACGACGCCGGCTAGCAGCATTGCGAATACCGCCAGCGCGACGGGCGACAGGCTGTCGCCGCCAGCGCCGGAGACCAGCCAGGTTTCCAGCAGGATCTCGTCCTTGCTCCAGAAGCCGGCCAGCGGGAATATGCCCACCAGGCTCAAGGCCCCGATGACGGTCAGCCAGTAGGTAACGGGCATCGCCTTGCGGAGGCCGCCCATATACATCATATTGAAAGTGCCGGCGGCGTGGTTGACGCTGCCCGCGCCGAGGAACAGCAGCGCCTTAAAAAAGGCGTGGGTAAAGAGGTGGAACAGGGCGGCGTTGTAAGCGCCCACGCCCAGGGCGGCCATCATATACCCGAGCTGGCTCACGGTGGAGTAGGCCATCACCCGCTTGATGTCGTTGGCGGCCAGGCCCATAGTGGCGGCGAACACCGCCGTGAACGCTCCCACCAGCGCCACCACGGCCATAATCGTCTCCGATTCAGCGAACACGGGGAAAAAGCGGCCTACCAGAAAGACGCCGGCGGCGACCATCGTCGCGGCGTGGATCAGCGCGCTCACCGGCGTGGGGCCTTCCATAGCGTCCGGCAGCCAGGTGTGCAGGGGGAACTGGCCGCTTTTGCCCACCGCGCCGGCGAACAGGCCCAGGCACAGCCACAGCAGCGCTCCGCCGGCCACAATGCCGGCGCCGCCGGCGGCCACCGGCAGCGCCGCTTGCCAAATGTCCGGGATGTGCAGCGCGTTCAGACCCCGCACGGCGAAATCGTCCGCCTGGAAAAAGAGGTAGATGATGGCCAGCAGAAAACCGACATCCCCGATGCGGGTGATGATGAAAGCCTTCTTGGCCGCGGCGGCCGCCGCCGGGCGGTCGTGCCAGAAACCGATCAGCAGGTAGGACGACAGGCCCACCAGCTCCCAGAATACATACATCTGTACGATGTTGACGGCCAGCACCAGCCCAATCATCGAGGCGCTGAACAAGGACATATAGGCGTAGTAGCGGGCAATGCCCTCATCGCCGTCCATATAGCCCAGGGAATAGATTTGCACCATCAGGCTGACGCCGGTTACGGCCACCAGCATAATGTTGGTTAACGGGTCCAGCAGCAGGCCGATTTCAATGGACGCCGCTCCCAAATCCAGCCAGAGGCGGGGCGCGAAGTCGTAAGCCACGCCTTGCGCGGACGACCACAGCAGCTGTAGGGACAGGGCGAACCCGATGCCCAGCGCCAGGATGGTGAGGTAGCCGGCGACTTTGGAGCCTCCGCCCAGCAGCGGGCGAAGCACGAGCCCAATCAGCAGGAACGAGCCTACGGGCAGCAGGAAAATGGCCCATACCAGGGCTTCGGTCAGCATAATCCGGGCATCCTCACAGCTTGCGGACGATTTCCTCGGCTACGTGCTCGCGCCCTTTCGGAACATAAATCCGAAAAGGAACGCGCTCGCTCCAGTCGCGAATGTCGCCTTCGGGCAGGATGCGCGTCGGCAGGCCCTCCGCCTCGAGGACTTCCTTCCACATCTCCGCCGCCATCAGGTTGGGGGCGCGTTTGAATTCTACCCACATCTTTGTCGTCAGTCGGTGCGCTTGAGCGTCGCCCGGAGTTTCGGTTAAGGTTTCGGTCGGGTTCCGAATGAGGTGGGGCGTGGTGGCGCCGGAACCGGGATCAGTGGCGCAGCGCGGTGGCGTCGGTCAGGTCAACGCTTTCGTTGGCCCGATAGACGGCGAACACGATGCCTAGGCCGAGAGCGATTTCGGCGGCGGCCACGGTGATGATAAAAACGGCGAAAACCTGTCCGGTAAGCACCGCCGACAGCTGTTCCTGCACCCCCACGGGCGCCAGCCATCGTCCCATGGCCACCAGCGTCAGGTTGACGCCGTTGAACATCAGCTCAATGGACATCAGCACGGCGATGAAGTTGCGCCGCGCCAGCGCTCCGTACAGGCCGATGCAGAACAACGTGGCGGCCACGATGAGCATAGCTTCCAGCGACATCCGCCCGACCTCCCTAGCGTCCCCGCCCGCGCGCCAGCGCCAGTCCGCCAATGGCGGCGGCCAGCAGCAGCAGCGACACCGCTTCAAAGGGCAGCACAAATTCGCCAATCAGCAGGTCGGCCAGCCCGCCGCCGGCTACATCGGCGACTTCCGATGCGGACAGGCCGGCCGCCGTCAGCGCCGTCGGGTCCGGTATGCCTACCGCCTGCGTATGCGCGATCTGTGATTTGTGTTCCAGCCCGGCCTGGGCCAGCGTGGTCCACTCGGTGGTTACGATGGTGAATATCATCGCCGCCAGCAGCAGCGCCGAAACCAGGCCGGCGGGGATCTGTAGTCGATTGGGCGCGTTGCCCCGTTGTACATCGCGGGTCAGCATCACGCCAAAGATGAACAGCACGGCGATGGCGCCTACATAAATCAGCACCTGCACCGCCGCCAGGAACTCGGCGTTCATCAGCACAAAGAAGCCGCCTACGGCCACAAACACCAGCGCCAGCAGCAGCGCCGCGCGGAACAGATCCCGCACCATCACCACGCCCAGCGCTCCGGCGACGGCGACCACAGCCAGCGCCCAGAATGCGATTTGCTCAAACACCATATTCAGGCGTCGTCCTTTTTGTCGTCTTTGTCGTGGCTGTCGTTGTCGTGTCCGTGGAGACGCATCCCCGCCTTTTCGTGCCGGTGCCACCGCCATTGCTCCCGGCCTACTTCCCGCCAGCCCAGGGGCCGGCTGTCGCCGGGGCGGTAGTCCATATTTTCCAGCTGCGGGCGGAACCAGGCGCTGGGCCGCTTTTCGGCGTGGCGCAGCCGGTCAATGGGAATCACCAGGTCGGTACGCCGGTACTGCCCTTCCTCAAAGCCGCTGCCCATAAACAGGGCGTCGTAGGGGCAGGCTTCTACGCACAGGCCGCAGAACATACACCGTTGCAGTTCAATGTCAAAGGTCTCCAGCCGGTACTTGTCGCCCTGGGGCAGCGCCGTTGCGCTGGGCGCGGTTACAATTTTGATAATCCCCAGGGGGCAGTACTTGGCGCAGGAGGCGCAACCGGTGCAGCGTTCCTCGTACCAGGCGAACTCCTCGCCCCGGAACCGGGGATGCTGACGCACCCGCTGCTCCGGGTAGGAAGTGGTGAACGGCTTGCGGAGCAGATTGCCGAAGGTCACCACCAGCCCTTTTGCCATTTCCAGTCCGTACATTGCGAATCCTCTCCGGGGGTCAGCTGCCCGTTCCGGCGCCCATTCCGATGGTTGGGACGCCGGGCACAGTCGGACGGGCGGCGACCACGGCGGCGCCCGTCCGCACCTTCTGCCGGATGAGCCGGCCGAAGCCCAAGATGGACACCACCGCCAGAACGCTGTTGATTGCCGCCATAATCCACAAATCGGATGTGGTCAGAACGCCGCCGGGGCCGCGCAGGAAATAGACTTCCAGCGTTACGGCGACCAGGTTGATGATACTCAACGGCATCAGAAATTTCCAGCAGACGGCCATTATCTGGTCCAGGCGCAGGCGCGGGTAGGTGGCCCTGATCCAGACGAACAGGAATATGCCGATGAAGGTTTTGATGAGGAACCAGAGCCAGCCCAGCCAGTCGGCCGCCGGCCCGGCCCAGCCGGCCAGAAAGAGGGTGGCGATCAGCCCGGACACCGCCAGCGCGCCGCCGAACTCCGCCGCCTGGATCAGCGCAAACTTGATGCCGCTGTATTCCGTATGGTAGCCGGCGATAATCTCCGATTCCGCCTCTGCCACATCAAAGGGCGTCCGGTTCAGCTCGGCGGACATCCCGGCCAGAAAGACAAAGAACGCCAGCGGCTGCACCAGAAAGAAAGGCACCGCCTGCGCCGTTACGATGTCGCCCAGCGACATTGACCCGGCCACCATCACCACCCCCAGCAGCGACAGCACTACCGGAACTTCGTAGCTTACCAGCACGGCCACGGCCCGCCCGGCCCCGAACAGCGCATAGCGGTTGTTGGAAGCCCAGCCGGCCATAAAGATGGCGATGGAAGTAAGCGAACTCACCGCCAGGATGAACAGCGCTCCCACATTCAGGTCAACCAGCGCCACATCCTTGGCGAAGGGGATTACCGCCGTGCCCAGCACCAGCGCCGACAGCATCAGAACGGGGGCCACGGTGAACGCCAGCCGGTCGGCGCCGTAGGGAATGATGTCCTCTTTGGTAATCAGCTTGCCCAGGTCGGCGATGGGCTGCAACGCGCCGAAAGGCCCCCAGCGGTTGGGGCCGACCCGGTTCTGAAAGCGGCCCAGCAGCCGGCGTTCCCCCCAGCTGACCCCGGCCGCGCCCAGCAGGACGGCGTTAATCAGAATCAGCATTATCGCCGCGCCGGCCACAATCAGCGCCGCCCAGCAGGGCAGGAAGTGCGCGGCGGCGTCATAGATGTAGGCGAACAGCGGGTTGCCGGCCAGCGCGCCGCCGGGGTTGAGGACACAGCCGTTCATCAGCGGTCAACCTCCCCCATATTGATGTCCACGCTGCCCAGGGACACAATCATATCCGCCAGCTTCCAGCCGACCAGCAGGTGTTCGGTGATGGTCAGGTTAATCAGGGAAGGGGAACGGATTTTGCAGCGGTAAGGCGATACGCCGCCGTCGCTGACCAGAAAGAAGCCCAGCTCGCCTTTGGACGCTTCCACCCGCCCGTAGGCTTCGGCGCCGGGGGCGGCGCGCAGCACCATAGGCAGTTCCAGCCGCGCCGGGCCGGGTTCAATCCGGGCGATGCACTGCCGGACGATGCGCAGACTCTGGCGCACTTCCTGCATCCGCACCCAGAAGCGGTCGTAATTGTCGCCGTTGGCGCCAACGGGAATGTCAAACTCAACCTGGTCGTAAGCGTCATAAGGCGCCATTTTCCGCCAGTCCCAGTTGACGCCGCTGGCGCGCAGCACCGGCCCGCTTACGGAACAGTTGATGGCGACATCGGCCGGCAATGGGCTGACGCCCCGCGTCCGCGCCATCAGTATCTCGTTGTTGAGCAGCAGGTTCTCAATATCGTCCAGTTCGCCTTCAAACTCGACCAGGAACCTGTTGAGGGCCGGCCAAAAGTCGGCGGGGGCGTCGGCGAAAACGCCGCCCGGCCGCATATAGCTGACGGTGATGCGCGCTCCGCACAGCATTTCAAAGAGGTCAAGGATTTTTTCCCGGCTGCGGAAGGTGTACATCAGCGGCGTGCCGAAAGCCCCCAGTTCCTGCACAAAAAAGCCGACGGCAATCAGGTGGCTGGCGATGCGCTGCAACTCCGCCGCCAGCGTGCGCAGGTATTTGCCCCGGGGCGGTGGCTCAATGCCCAGCAGCTGCTCCACCGCCAGGCAGTAGGCCTGGTTGTTAATCATCGACGAGGTATAGTCCAGCCGGTCGGTGAGGGTGACCACCTGAACATAATTGCGCTCCTCGGCCAGCTTTTCGCTGCCCCGGTGCAGGTAGCCGAGGATGGGCTCCACCTCGACGATGTCCTCGCCGTCAAAGGTGATCCGCACCCGGAACACGCCGTGCGTGCTGGGATGCTGGGGGCCAACATTGACCGTCATCGGTTCGGTGCGGATGGAGGTCATAGCGCGCGGCCCGTCTAGAGAAAATCCTTGCGCAGGGGATGGCCGTCGAAGCCCTCCCACAGCATAATGCGCTTCATATTGGGGTGTCCGGTGAAGCGGATGCCCATCAAATCCCAGATCTCCCGCTCCTGGAAGTCGGCGCCCTGCCACACGCTGACTACCGTAGCGGCGGTGGGTTCCTCCCGGCCATAGACCCGGCTGCGGACGGCGCCGGTATGGGCCTTGCCGATGGAGGTCAGGTGATAGACCAGCTCAAAATGCTCTACGAAGTCAATGGCGCTGATGGCGTTGAGAAAGCGGAAATCCAGCTCCGGGTCGTCGCGCAGGATGGCCGCGACCCGTCCCATCGCCTCGGGCGACACCCACACGGCGGCATCGTTCCACTCCAGCTCCACGTCGGGCGCAGCCGCCCGCAGCCGCTGCGCCAGGACGGCGCCGGACAGGGCAGTGATGGTCACGGCCGGAAACTCCCCCGGCCCAGGTTGCGGTACTGCTTGATTTTTTCGTGCAACTCCATAATGCCGTAAAGCAGGGCGTCGGGACGCGGCGGGCAGCCCGGAACATAGACGTCCACCGGGATGATGTGGTCCACGCCGGGAACCACGCTGTAAGAGCCGTAGTAGGGGCCGCCGCTGGTGGCGCACACGCCCATTGAGATGACCCAGCGGGGCTCGGCCATCTGCTCGTAGATGCGCTTGATGGGCGGCGCCATTTTCCAGGTTACGGTGCCGGCGACAATCATCAGGTCGGCCTGGCGCGGCGAGGCCCGGAAAACTTCCATTCCGAAGCGGGAAATGTCAAACCGGCCCATTGCCGTGGCCATCATCTCAAAGGCGCAGCAGGCCAGTCCGAAGGATACCGGCCACAGCGCCGACTTGCGGCTCCAGTTCACCAGCGCATCCACCGAGGTCACCAGCAGGTTGCGCTTCAGGTCGTCGGGAACTTCAATGGCCGGCGCGGCAATGGGTATTTGCGAGGCGGCGATCAGTTCGTTGACCGTCTGCCCTTCGGCGCGGTCGATGTTCCAGGTGCGGCGGTGCAGGGGGCCGCCGCCGGGCGTCAGTTCGTAGTTGGCGGGTTGCATCGGGACGGGTTGCATTGGAGCGGATTGCGTCGATGCGGGTTCCGTTGGAGTCATGGGATTATCCCTGCCATTCCAGGTCGCGTTTGCGCCAGGCGTAGGCCCACGCCAGCAGCAGGATGCCGACGAATACGGCCATTTCCAGCAGCGCGAACAGCTCCAGCGTGAGGAATTTCGTGGCCCAGGGGTACAGGAACACCACCTCCACATCAAAGATGACGAACAGGATGGCGAACATATAGTAGCGGAACTGGAAGCGGTTCCAGGGGCCGCCGATGGTTTCCACGCCGCACTCGTAGGTGTCGTGCTTGACCGGGTCGGGGCGCGCCGGACGCAGGCCCGCCTTGCTCAACAGCCAGCCGCCGCCCAGCATACTGGCCGGCACTATGATGGACAGGAGCAGAAAGATGGCGATGAGGCCGTACTGGCCGAAGTAGTCGGAAAGCATATTCGGTTCCGGTGGGCGCGGAATGTAGGTTACGCCGCCGGGCCGGTCAAGGCGTCGCCAGCGGGCGGCATTATACCACAGTATCAGGCCGGCAAACGCCCGGATTTTAAAATCCGGGCGGCACTGGCGCCCGTGATCTCCGAGTTGTGCGCCGGATGCGTCAGTCGCTCACCCGCCCCCCAATCCCTCGGTTGGAAACATCTTGCCAATTGACAAGCAAAATGCCCGCAGAGTGATCCTTTCCCCATACGCGGCTCTCGTATGCTTTTGGCACTTGGATGCTCTCGACTTGCCAGTTGGTCTGCCATGGCGGGGACTCTATTTCAATCCATCGGGCTGCGGCTGCCTCGTTATCGCCAGCGTTCCGTTGGCGTCCTGCCGCCTGAATCCCGACGCGGCCAAATCGGTCGATGACCAAGCGCAACGACCGGGGAACGGCAAGAAGCGGTATCTCCTCTCGGTCAAAATCTACGACCTTGTTGGCGTAGATTTCGTGGCCAAGCCCAGTAACTACCAATTCGTACCGGGCATTCGGATCCATTTGCGGCGGCAGCGGAGGCGAAATAAACGGGACCTCGGGGTCAAACACGTTTCGCGCCGAAAAATGCTGGTACGGTTCGTACTCCTGCCGATCGCCCGTCACGGTGTCAATCAGCGATATGCGCGCCGGCAGACGCCGAATATAGATTGAATCACCTACAGTCCCGTAGCAGGCGCCGATGCTCAATCCGGTCAATTCCGGGTCGGGAATTTCGCTGGGAATCAGATCCTCGGCATTGACCACAAGGCTATCCCCGAAAAACTCTTTCATTCGCGCGCGAATGTAGGGGGATTTGCTGGGTCCACCGCACAAGATGACGGCGTTCAGGTCTTTGGCGAAAGCGGCGGGCAGTTGCTTCGGCCGGCATGACGGCAGCTCACTGTATCCCAGGGTAGGCGCACCTGCGTCGTATTTCCACACCACCCTGGCGCTGATGTAGGCTTCGCGCATAACGACGTGCGTCTTTTCCAGGAACAGGTGCCTTTGCATCACAGCGGCCAAGTCATCCCAGGTCAGGATGGCGTGCGAGTCTATTTCGCCTATCGCCTGCTCCGGGTTACGCATGGGATCCAGTGCCTCTTTGGCAATGCGGAGCAAGTTTTGAGGGCCTGTATAGCCCAGCCGCTGCGTTAGAAGCTCATCAATAACGGTTCCGCCCAGCAGGGGGTTGCTGTGCGCGGCGTACACCGTCATGCGCCCGTCCGCCGACACTTCCGCCAAGGCCACGTCGAACGACCCGCCGCCCAAATCGTACACCAGGTACGAGCCGCCCGGTTCCAGCTTTTCCAGCTTATGAGCCAGCGCCAGGAACAGAACCGGCTCCTCAACAACCGATGTTACCTTGTTCTCGCCCCCGAATTCCGACAGCGTCCGGGCCAACTCGGAGCGGTATTCCAGCCCGGCCTGTACCGGGCAGCCAGCGCGCCACTCAAATTCACCGGCAAGCCCAGCCCTATGGAACGCCTCGGTCAAGATTTGGCGTATCACATCCCAAACCGGGAATGATGCCCCCCAAGGCGTTTCCACGCAACGCGTTTCGGCAATCCACCAATCTGGCGTTGCCGCTTTGCTGATTTCTTTCAGGTGCAAATCAACATAAGGGTCGCTGGTCAAGGCCCACCGCTTGATGTTGCGGACTACCACCGTATCGGCATCGGCGTCGTCCGGTAGCTCATCGGCAACCTCGCCAATCAGGGGTGGGGCGTCGCGCCGGAAGGCGATTACCGCCGGCATAGTAGCGGCACCCTTACCCGCGCCGATGTGGATGGAACGCGGGGCCAGCTGGGATTCGTCATCCCAAGTAGCGATGCGCACGTTGCTGGTGCCAAAGTCCACGCCAACTATCTGCATGGTTCATCCTCCAATGGGTACAAGACGCGGGCTTTCACCAGCACGCGGTCGCCGGTCAGTTTGCCTTTGACTACGGCGCCGGGAGCGGCAATGCGTACCATAGAGCTGGGACGGATGGGTTCATCGGAGTGATGGCGTACCGGGTCGTAAGGCGTAGTTTCGCCAACGGTTCCGAATTCCTCGGCACCGCCGGCGCGCAATGCCAACGCCAGTCTAATTTCAACCAAGCGGAGCATTTCGTCCGGGCCGCCCTGTTGCCGACGTAGAGCATACAGGGTTTCGCTGATTACCGTCAACATATCCTGCCGGATGTCCAGGCGCGCCTCCTCACGCCCTGCCGCGATTTCGGCGCGGAGACGGGCAATTTCGGCATCTCGCTGCGCGAGGCCGTTCTCATAGTAGTGGCGCTGTTTTTCCTGTGCGTCGCGCAGTTCATCAATCCGGGTAGTCAGACCGGCGCGCAAATCGTCGAACCGTCGCCGGCTATCCGCCAGCAAGCCTTTCCAGAGCGGGGAACAGGCGTCGCCCGCCGCATCATCACCTGCCAATGCCTGCCCGATGCCTTGTGCCGCCTGGTCCACTACCGGCCCGCTGCCATCAGTAAGCAGCAGGGACGCCAGAACCATAGTGTTCAGGCGCGCCTCGGGAGTCAGCCCGTTGCGCGCGCCGGTGATGTAGTTCAGCACGTTCTGCCGGGGAGACTTGCCCACTGCGGTGCGGATGATGAGGTTTTGGAAAAAGTCGGACTTTTCCGCATCGTGCAGGAATGATAGCAGGCCATCCAACCGTGCGAATTGCGCCGACGAAACGAGCGCTGCGTTGCTGGTGAAAGCGGCCAGCGCAATTTCCTGGGCGATGCCGGCTTTATGCTCCTGCGGCATCCGGGAAAACGCCTTGTCGAACCAGTTGCGGATGTCGTAACCGGAAAGCGGCATCTCTCTCCCCAGCCCGGCGGCAAAACCTTGACGCCAGGCTTCCGGTTGTTGATCCGGTAGTCCGCCGGCCTGGCAGAGCCAGCGTCCGCATCCTTCGGGGAAAACGGCATCTTGAACCAGTTGCGCCATCAGTTCTCCCACGGCGGCGGCGGTTTCGGCATCGTCAGCGGCGTCAGGGTGGTTGCGCCAGAGCTGTGCAGTGCTGCTCAACAAGGGTGCCCACGCCTTGGCGGCGGCCTTCGGGCGCTTGTCGGCTGCCAGAAAACGCCCCGCAGCGCTCATCGTGCGCCGCAAGGCTATCCTGTGAGATTCCGGCTGGCAGGCGTCCAGAGCATCATACGCCGCCTTGACCGGGTTGCCGCTCTTGGCGGGGACAGCGTCCCCTTCGCCCTGGAACCACCGCAGCCATTCCTGTTGGGCCTTGGGCGGGGCAGCGAGGCGATCCGGAGCCGCTTTTTTAGCGGGGGATGGTAGCGGCAAGGCGGGAATGTCGGCGATTTCCTCGGTGAGCAGAGTAACACCAGACTTGCCGCGCTTGAAGTGCTTGGAACCATCTACCATCGGGCGCGCCAAATCCCACCACGCACGCCACTTGAACGCCGGTTCCACATAGATCTGCAATTCTTCTTTGACCTGCCCTACCTTACCGGTGCGCTTCGGCATCGTATGGAGCGCAAAGGCAAGCAGCCTTAATGGCGCCTCCTCAACCCACCGGGATTCGGGATATTCCGGGGGCAAAGGCGCGTGATTGCCGTTGGTTTCGTAAATTGGTTCTGCCATATTCGGATACCTCGCTGCGAGCTTGGTCGGACCATCATAGCAGGATGACCTGCCATCTGTCATCTCCATCCGGCGCATACTCGGCGTAATTCGCGCCGATGCAAAACGGTTGCTCACAGCCGGGGGCGTAACCTGCCGCCGTTCCGTTGGCGGCGCAAAATGGTTCCGCAGGCGTCAACGCCGGCGCGCCGCGCCGGCCCTACCGCCACAGGTGCCGGCACAGGAAAGCCAGCGCCCGGCCTGCCCCCCGGTTGGGCTGTAGCCGCACGGTGACATAAATATGCCCGTTGGAGCCGCCGTCCACGCCGGCGTGGCCCTGGCCGCGCAGCCGCAGCCGCGCGCCGTCGGCTACGCCGGCCGGTATGGTCACATTCAGCGACTGTAGATCGGTCAGACGCTGTTCGCCGGCGCAGCGCCAGCAGCGGCCGGGGACGACGGTCTCCTCCGGTTCCAGGCCGGAACCGTTGCAGCGGCGGCAGGCGTCCAGGCGTTCCACGCGGAAAGTCTTGCGCATCCCCCGCGCCGCTTCCCGGCGCGTGATGAGCAGCGCCATTTCAATATCGTCGCCCCGGCGCGGGACATATTCCCGCGTGGCCGCCGGGCCGGCCGGACGCCGCCGGCGGTAGGCGTCGCGCCGCGTTGCGGGAAGATCCGCAACGCCGTGGCTGTCGTACTGGCGGCGGCGCAGCGGGTCCGAGAGGGTGTCGTAGGCTTCGTTAATCTCCTTCATCCGGGCTTCCGCTTCCGGGCCGGCGTTCAGGTCCGGATGATACATCCGGGCCAGACGGCGGTAGGCGGCGCGGATTTCGGTGGCAGTGGCGGCGCGCGGCACGCCCAGAATGCTGTAACAGTCGGTAGTCATTGCCGGGTTTCCGGGAAACGCTATGTCGCTGCGGGATGGGGATTACCCCGATTTTATCCGATACGCCGGCATTTTCAGCGCGTGATGGTGATATGATTTGGGCTGGATTTTGCCACTGTCGGAAGCGACGCTACGGTTGCCGCCCGTTCCTGTCACGCTGACCCGCAGCACCCCTCACTGCGTTTCCAATCGGCCCCCCAAAGACGGACGCTCTCCCGGAACAGGGCTGCATTCGGAGGCGCGACCGGCGGAGCAGTGCGGCGGCGGATTGTTGCGTTGCACGCGGGTATGGAATGGCGGATATAGGCTAACCTCCAGCCGTTGCCGTCTCAACCCGTTCCTCTTTCCCTGACTGCTTGCGCCCAGCGCAGATGCGCCTGGTCCGATGCCGAGGGCCAGTGCACCAGCTCGTCTATGGAGTTAACCATCATTTCGCCGGCGTCGGCAATTTCCTTGCGATATTCCTCCAGATGCACCCGGCGGTTGTTCTTGCGGATGTTGTGATGCGGACACATCGGAGCGCGGTTGTAAATCTGATTGCTGCCCTGCAATGATTTCGGGTCAAGGTGATCCAAGTGAAAGTTGCGGGTGGTTCGTATTACGCTGCCGTCGGGCCGGCGGTTGGCAAAGCCGCAGCACCAGGCCGTGTAACCGGAAAGCTCCAGCAGAAACTCCAGCATCTCCCTTTCCGGAATGATGCTGGCGGGAACTTTGTAGGTTCTTTCGGGTAGTTCCGCAATGTCACGCCGTTCTACCGGGTCGGTATCAGTGCGTTCCGGCAGGTCAAAGGGCGAGCGGGTGATGACATTGGCGTCGGTAATCAGGGCCGGCGCCTGCCCCTGCTGTACGCCGTCCACAGCGTAGCGGAACTTAGCGAACTGCCGCTTCAGCACAGTGAGGGCGCGGGGCGATATATCGCAGGCAATCCACTGCCGCCCGTTGCGCTCGGCGGCCACCGGCACATAGGCGCAGCCGGCAAAGCAATCCAGCACGACATCCCCGGGCCTGGTGCTGGCGAGGATGATACGCTCGGCCAGGGCGACGGGTTTCTGGGTGGGGTAGCCGGTTCTTTCGCCGCCGAGAGCCGGGCTCACATCATTCCAGAGATTGCCGCGCACTGCGCCGCGCCAGTCGCGTTGGTACATACGGCGTTGCAGCCGGCCGTCAGGCAGGATGACAAAGTTGCCTTTCTGATATTCCTCCTCCAGCCGTTCCTGGCTCAAACGCCATCCCGCCGGAGTGGGGTTCGTAAATCCGCGCCATTCGTAGCACAAGTTGGGGCGGCTGCCCATGCCGGGCGTGCGCCAGATATGAGCGCTGTCATCGTAGTAGCGTTCCCCGTTTTCATCGACCAGGGGGAACCGCTGCGCCGCTTCCGCATCGGACGGCGGAACAAAGGGGGTGAAATTGGCGTTCTGCGATTTGGAACAGAACAAGATGGTATCCGTAGTGCGGCCCCAGCGCCTGGGCCGGTGCTGAGACCCGCGCTGAGTTGAAGTATGCCGCTCCCAGATAATCTCATTGCGAACATTCTGTCGGCCGAAAACGGCGTCGAGGGCAAGCCGGATATAAGAGTTAGCGTCAAAGTCGCAGTGGAAATACAGGCTGCCGGTGGGTTTCAAAATCCGGCGTATCTCAATCAGGCGAATTGCCATATAGGAGAGGTAAGCGGCCTGCTGCTCGCTGTGCGCGTTGCGCGTGGCGTCAATGACTTTGGCCAACCCGGTGCGGTCAGCGTCAATAGCGGTAATCCATTCCTCGTGAATATCGCTTTCCCAACGCCAAATATCCCGGAACCGGGCCGAATCGGCGCCGTTGGCCCAGAAAATGCCGGCGGCCTCGGCGTCCCTTTCGCTGCTGATGCCCCAAGCGGACAGCATCGCCAGTTCGCCGGCTTGCTCCTCGGCCGACAAGGGCGGCCGCAGGTTGCCGATGAAAGTCTGGTTTTTGGCAAAGGGCGGGTCAATGCAAATCAGGTCAATGCTGTCGTTATCCAGCCGCCGCAGCAGGCTGAGGTTGTCCGCGATGAACAGGTTGCGGTTGAGGGGGTGTTCCGTTGCCGAACCGATTGCCGTTATCATCAGCGCCATCCCCGCAGTGCGATGGGGCAGTCAGTTACCGCAACGCCAGCATCCGCTCCAGGGCCACCGTCGCCTCCCGCTGCATCGCTTCCGGCACCGTAATGCGGTTCACCACCTGGCCGGCAACCAAACATTCCAGCGTCCACAACAGGTAGGCCGGGTGGATGCGGTACATCGTGGAGCAGGGGCAGCTCACCGGGTCCAGGCAGAACACCGTCTTGTCCGGGTTGTGCATCGCCAGCCGGTTGACCAGGCTGATTTCGGTGCCGACGGCCCACACGGAACCGGCGGGGGCCTCGTTAATGGTTTTGCGGATGAACTCGGTGGAGCCGTTCAAGTCGGCGGCCTCTACCGTATCGCGCGGGCATTCCGGGTGCACCAGCACGGTTACATCGGGGTAGCGCTGGCGCGCCGCCTCAATCTGCTTGACCGTAAAACGGGTATGCACCGAGCAGTGCCCCTGCCACAGCACCATCCTGGCGGCGCGCAGCTGCTCCGGCGTGTTGCCCCCCATCGCCCGGAACGGGTTCCAGACCACCATTTCGTCCAAGGGAATGCCCAGCTTGAGGGCCGTGTTGCGGCCCAGATGCTGGTCGGGCAGGAACAGCACCCGTTCCGCCTCGCCGAAAGCCCACTCCAGCACGGCGGCGGCGTTAGACGAAGTGCAGACCGCACCGCCGTTGCGCCCGCACAGCGCCTTGATGGCGGCCACGGAGTTCATATAGGTGACGGGCAGAATGCCGCCGTGGCTGCTCAGAACATCCTGCAAGTCGTCCCAGCCGTCCTCAACATCCTCAATGGGTGCCATATCGGCCATTGAGCAGCCGGCGGTGATGTTGGGCAGGATAACCTGCTGGTGGTCGCCGGCCAGGATGCAGGCGGTTTCGGCCATAAAGTGGACGCCGCAGAAAATGATGTAATCCGCCTGGGGACGGGACGCCGCCTCCTGGCTTAAAAGGAAGGAGTCGCCCTGAAAATCGGCGTACTTGATAATCTCCTCCCGCTGGTAATGATGGCCGAGGATGGTAACGGAATCGCCCAGAGCGCGGCGGGCGGCGGCGATGCGTTCGTCCAGTTCGGCGGGGGAACAGGCCAGGTATTCGCCGGGGATTTTCTGCCAGCGCACATTGATCGCCAGCTCCTCGGCCAGCGATTTGGCGGGCAGTTCGTCCTCCGGCCGGCAAAAGGCGGCGTGTTCAATTTCGGTCAGCGGGATGGTGGGTTGCCGCGTGCGTGTGACCATAAATGCGGCCTCCTTGTTGGCGTTTCCAGGGAGCGATACCCGCCGGGGCGATGCGCGGTACGCTATGCGGCTATACCGGACAGCGACCACGGCCCGGCGCGGGTGATGCGGACTTTCACCACCCGGCCGGCCAGGTCGGCGGCGACGGGGCGGTCATCGTCGGCAGTAGCGCCAGTGTCCGGGGCGTCAAAATAGACCAGCTTGTTGCCGCGGGTGCGCCCCGTCCAGCGACCCCGTTTGCGGTTCTCGGCCAGTACCGCCACGGTAGCGTCCAGATAGGCGGCGTTGATGTCCGTAAGGATGCCTTCTTGCAGGGTTTCCAGCCCTTTGAGGCGGCGCTGCTTTTCGTCCTGCGGGATGTCGTCGGCCATCGTGCGCGCCGAGATAGTGCCGGGCCGGGTGGAGTACATTGCGCCGTGCACCTTGTCAAAGCGCAGGTCGTCCACCAGCCGCAGCGTGTTCTCGTACTGCGCCTCCGTTTCGCCGGGGAAGCCCACGATAATATCGGTGCTGACGGTAACATCGGGGATGGCGTCGCGGATTTCGCTGATAATATCCCGGTATTCGGCCACCGTGTAAGGGCGCCGCATCCGTTGCAGCACGGCGTCGTCGCCGGACTGGACCGGCAGGTTGATGTGTTCGCACACCTTGGGCAGGTCGGCCACCGCCTGGATGATGCGGCGGCTCATATAGGACGGGTGCGAGGTAAGGAAGCGGATGCGTTCCAGGCCGTCAATATCATTGAGGCGGACGAACAGGTCGGCCAGATCCTGCCCGTCGTCCCGGTCGTGGCCGTAGGCATCCACCGTCTGCCCCAGTACCGTAACCTCGCGGACGCCCCGGCCGGCCAGCAGCTCCACCTCGCGGGCGATGTCGTCCACCGGACGGCTGACCTGCCGTCCTCGGCGATAGGGGATGATGCAGAAGCTGCACATCAAGTCGCAACCGTGAATGATGGGGACATAGGAAGCCACCTCGGGCCGCCGGGGCGCCAGAGAGCCGACGCAACCCTGCCAGTCCAGCCCCAGCCTTTCGCCGACCAGCTCCAGCAGCGGCTCAAACTGCTGAGGGCGCAGGAACAGGTCGACATTGGGGAAGCGGCGGGCCAGTTCATCGGTGCGGGGGCCGACCATGCAGCCGGTGAGGGCCAGAACGGAGTCGGGCCGCTTTTGGCGCAGGGGCTGCACCAGGTTGAGGTTGCCGGTGACCTTGTCCTCGGCGGACTGACGGACGACGCAGGAATTGAGCACCACCACATCGGCGTCGGCGGGACGGGGCGTGGCGGCAAGGCCCAGCTGCTCCAGCGCCGACCCCAGTCGCTCGGAGTCGGCGGTGTTCATCTGGCAGCCGATGGTCCAGATGTGATAAGTCTGCATGACGGTAGTTCCGGTGCGCGCCGGGCGTCCGATTGCCGTTGCCATTGCCGGCGCCGGGCGCCGGCGCTAACGGGCCAATGACGGCCGGATATAAAATGGCGGAGGGAGTGGGATTCGAACCCACGATCCCGGTTTCCCAGGATAAGCGCTTAGCAGGCGCCCGCACTAGACCACTATGCGATCCCTCCCCGCGAACCCGGCTGGTTGAGTGGGTATTATAGCGCGTTTTGCGGCGCGGCGCAAATGCGCCCCCAGCACTGGACGGGCAATTGCGCTGCCCCCGAATCGCAACCGATAGCCAGGTTGCCGGCGCCGGCCGCCGGACGGCAACGGACAAGGTATACGACGCCAACGTCACGCTGTCGTTGCTGGAAGCGCGGGACATCGCAGCTGCGATACCTTCCCGCGCCAACCGGAAAGCGCCGCGCTGGTATGCCCTTGGGGTGTACGGGATGCGTCATTTTGTGGCGAACCGGTTTGCGGCATCCCCTCAATGAATTTTGGGGGGATGGCGGCAGAGTACTGCCAGCGAGCGTTGTTGTACGGAGGGATGCTCAACCTGGCGTCGACTTTGGTAGCCTTTCGCGAGGCGGTGTCCCGGCGTCCTGCCGGCGGGCGTCCCGCAGTCAATCGGCGACCGGCGCTGTGATGCCACATTCTGCTTGATGTCAACACACCCGAGGGCCGATATAATGCCAGCCCCGCAACGCCAGAGCCTGGAGGCATCTAAAAATGACTACTGCCACCGCCACTGCGCCCTACCCCGCACCGGACATCGCCGCCGCCATCGCCCACGCTCTGGCCGCCGCCATCGCCCGGCCCGACCCCGAGTTTGACGCCGGCTGCTCCCCGCAGAAGTACGCCGGCATTCCAACTCCTACGAGGATAGGGACCCTGAGAATGACGTGCGGGGCGGCCTGCGCCTTTGCGAGGAACTCTCCCAGCGGCTTTACGAACTGTTCTGGCCCGAGGGCACTCCGCCGTATGATAGTATCTAGCGCCGGTATAATACCAGCCCAGCAACACGCCAGGTAGCGTTTCGTTATAGATGGTTTGGTTATAAAATAGGGGTACAATGTCCGCACCACCCTTCCACCGGAGACGCGTCGCTATGGGACTGCTGGACCACCTGGAAACCCAGCTGGAACGCCAAAGCCCCGCCCAACTGCAAGCCGCCCTCCAACAAGCCCTGGATGACTACCAGCCCCTCTGCGCCCATTGCCGCCTGGCCAGGCACCGCCACCATCGTTACGCCCGCGCCATTGCCACTAGCTACGGCGAAGTGCGCCGGCAAATCCCCGTGTTCCGCTGTATGCAGTGTCGCCGTATGGCCGGCGGCATGACGCTGCCGGGCGATGAAATGCGCCACCAGCGGTTTTCCAAAAAAACCGTGATGCCGTCATCAGTTTGGCCGCGCAAGGATTGAGTTACGCCCGCCCCGGGAACTGGGTAGGCTGCGTCAGTACGGTCGGCAAGTGGCTGCGGAAGGCGCCTTTGACGGCGCCGCAGTTGCCGCTGGACGGAGCGCTGGAAATGGATGGCCTGTGGACGCGAACCCGTAGCGGGCGAACCGAATTGAAGGTAATCCGCAACGCTGCTGCGGGGACGGCGTTGGGCGCTTTTGGTTCCTGGGCAGAAGTGATTGACCGGGCTTGGCAGCAGGGCGCGCAGCGTCCAGCGCATCCGGTCAGCGATGACGATAAGGCCATCGCGGCGGGGATTGAGCTGGTGTATGGCGTGGAAACGCCGCATCAGTTGTCCCTGCTTCACCTGCTGCGGGAGTATCGGCGGAACATTGGGGTGGCGGGATATGCGGCGGCGCGGCGGCTGTTGGAGGCAGGCAGTCTGGCGGAAGGTCGGGAATGGGCGCGGCGGATTTATGCGGGCGACGGCTGGTGCGGCGCGTTACTGGCGCGAGAAAGCGTTGTCAAAAGGACAGCGTCATTTGGCGACGGGGCCAGTGGCACATCGGACGACGTCACGATTGGGGCGGCACAATTGGCGGCGATGTGAGGTTTAGCAGGCTTTTCAGGGCGAATGATTCCGGGCGTAGCGGGCATAGACTTGCAGCGCCTGGCGGTGGGCTGCGCCCAAGTCCACCAGCTGGTCGGGCGGCATTTGCATTTCGCCGGCGGCCAGGATTTGGTTGCGGTATTCGCGGAGGGCCACCAGGCGGCTGCTTTTGCGGATGTTGTGGTGCGGACACATCGGGGCGCGGTTGGTGATTTCGTTGATGCCGCCGGCGGACACCGGGTCGATGTGATCCAGATGGAAGTTCCAGGTTTGCCGGATAACCGTCCCGTCCGTGCGGCGATTGGCGAAGCCGCAGCACCAGGCCGTGTAGTCGCTGATCTGTAGCAGTTCGGTCAGCATTTCCTGGTCGGTCATTACGGGTTTGGCTTTGGGCGGGCGGAACCGGCGTTCCGGCGTAGGCAGGGGCGCCAGTTCGGTGGGGCGGGTAATGTGTTCCGGCGTGGGTAGTTCGTGGGGGCCGAAAACCTGGGCGTAGGAACCGTCAAGCACGCCCTGGCCGGGGGCGGGTTCGTCGTTGCAGGTGAGCAGGGCCAGGTTGGGCTTGTTGAACTGACGCTTGAACACCGTCCAGGCGCGGGGATTCAGATCGCAGGCAACCCAGCGGCGATTGGTGCGCTCGGCGGCGGTGGCAACATAAGCGCAGCCGGCGAAGCAGTCCAGGACGATGTCGCCCTCGTTAGTGCTGGCGGTGATAATGCGCTCGGCTAACGCCACCGGCTTCTGGGTAGGGTAGTTGGTTCGTTCAGTCCGGCCGGCCCGCCCGATGTCAGCCCACAAGTTGTTGACTTTGACGCCAACTGCCGATTCGGCGGGCCGGAGCAGCGAAGGGCGTCCTGCGTTGGACCACCGGATGAGGCCGGCTTCGTCCAGAGCGTCAAGCCGGTCGTGGACGCTCTCGATACGGGTATATCCCGGAATACGGTTATTCTCAACCCATTGGGCGAAGTTGCCGGCGCGCGGAGCAGCCCAGTGCCGCCCAATGTCGGAGGGATTAATGCCGCGCCACGGCGCGCCGGATTCCCCGCGCGAGATGTTGGCCCCGGTCAAGTCCCCGGTGGTATCCTGATCCTGTTCGACGGGCAAGTAGATATTGCGCCACTGGTATTCCGATGACTTGCTGTAAAACAAAATCGTATCGGTAACATTGCCCCAGTGCCTGCCGTCGGAACGTCCGCGCGTCCGGTTCCAAGTGATTTCGTTGCGAAAACCGGGGCTGCCGTTTTCGCCATTGCCAAACACGGCATCCAGCAGTTGGCGCAGGTAACTGTTGGCGGCATGGTCACAGTGCAGGTACAGACTGCCCGTGGGCTTCAGTACCCGGCGCATTTCAAGCAGCCGGATGGCCATAAAGCAGAGGTAGGCGGCCCGCCCGTCGCTGTGCGTCAGCCGCGTGATCTCAATCAGGCCGTGAACCGCCGGGTAATAAGCCTCCAGGGATTTCACCCATTCCTCGTGAATATCGGTGTCCCACCGCCAGATGTCCTTGTAGCCGCCGCGCACCCTGTGGTCCACGGGCCACTGGAGGCCGGCGTCGGCCGCCGCTTCCGGGCCGGCGATGCCCCATTGGTCCAGCAGGCGTAGCTCGTTCTGCCGCTCCACTTCGGTAAGCGAGGGCCGGAGCTGGTCGGCAACGAAGGTTTCGTTCTTGTCGAAGGGCGGGTCAATGCACACCAGGTCGATGCAGGCGTCGTTGAGGGAGCGCAGGAAGTCCAGGTTGTCGGCGATGTACACGCCCCGGTTGACGGCGTTGCAGTCATAGACGGCGGGTGATGCGGGCATAGCAGGGTTGCTCCGGTGGAGGATGGCCGGCGGCGCAGGGCGAAAGGCGGCGGCGGGATTGTTCCGGGATTGTTCAGTGGAACAGGATGCCGCCGTTGACGTTGTAGGACTGGCCGGTGATGAAGGCGGCGTCGGGGCCGGCGAGGAAGGCGGCCAGGTTGGCGACATCCTCGGGTTCGGCGATGCGGCCCAGGGGGGAGCGCTGGGCGGCGGCGGATACGACCTGGGCGCGGAAGTCCTCCTGGGGGATGCCCCGGGCGGCGGCCTGGGCCTGTTCCCAGTAGCTCATGCGGTCGGTGTTGATGGGGCCGGGGCAGACGGCGTTGACCGTGATGCCGTAGGGGGCGAGGTCCAGGGCGGATGCCTGGGTGAGACCGATGACGGCGAATTTGCTGGCGGAGTAGGCGGCGCCGTCGGCGCTGGCCTGTTTGCCGGCGTTGCTGGCGATGTTGATGATGCGCCCGCCGTGGCCCAGGCGCATCATTGCCCGGCCGGCGTGTTTGGTGGCCAGGAACACCGCCGTAGTGTTGATGTTGAGGAAATGGTGCCAGACGGCTTCGTCCAGGTCGGTGACCGGAACCTTGTCGCGGCCGATGATGGCGCGGGCGTTGTTGACCAGGATGTCCAGGCGGCCGTAGCGCCGGACGGTCTGCGCCACCAGGTCGGCGATTTGCGCGGCGTCGGAGAGGTCGGCGTAGATGGGCAGGGCCTGGCGGCCCAGGCGGCGGATTTCGTCGGCCACGGTGTCGATGGACTGCCATTCGGCGCGGATTTCCTGGGGCGGGAGATCCGCCGGGGGGCGGCGGAGGTCGGTTATGGCTACGTCCGCGCCCCGGGCGGCCAGTTTCAGGGCGGTGGCGCGTCCGACGCCGCGCATACCGCCGGCGCCGGTGATGAGGGCGACTTTGCCTTCCAGACTCATTGGTGCTACCTCTTGCTGCTGCCTTCCTGCTGTTCGCATTGTCGCAGGTTGCGGGCGCCGGAATGCGGGGGGCTGTTCGTAGGCGGCTATTCGTCATCCGGGTGGGTGGTGATGAAGCGGCCGGCGCGGGCCGGGTCGATGTGGGGGGCGCGGACTTCAATGCCGGCCTGTTCCTCTTGCAGGCGGACGGTGACGCTGCTGTCGTGTTCGGCCCAGCCGCGGTTCATGGCCTGCATGGCGATCTGTTCGGCGAGGGTGGACATAGGCATCGGGACGTTGTATTCCCGGGCCAGTTCGGTGGCGAGGGAGATGTCCTTGAAGGCGAGGTTGAGGGCGAAGCTGGCGGGCTGGAATTCGCCGCGGAACATAGTGCGGGGGATGCCTTCGTGGAGGGCGCGCATTCGGCCCAGGGAGCCGCGGCGGATGCATTCCCAGAGGGCCTCGGGTTCCACGCCGGCCTTGACGCCCAGGGTGAGGCCCTCGGCGATGGCCTGGCGGACGCTGTGTCCGATCATATTATGCACCAGTTTGGCGACGCTGCCGGCGCCGATTTCGCCGGCGTAGAATACCTTGTCGCCGAAAGCGTCCAGGGCGGGTTTGACGCGTTCGAAGACGGCGCGGTCGCCGCCGACCATGACGGCCAGGTTGCCGGAGGCGGCGCCGGTTTTGCCGCCGCTGACCGGGGCGTCCAGGACGGCGCAGCCTTTGGCGCGGAACTTGGGCTCGATCTCGCGGATGAGGGTGGGGCGGCTGGAGGACAGGTCGATATAGACGCTGCCGGGGCGGATGCCTTCCAGGACGCCCTGGGGGCCCAGGGCTACCGATTCCACTTCGTAGGGGCCGGGGAGAGAGGTAAAGATGATGTCGCTGGCGGCGGCTACTTCCGCCGGGGCGTTGGCGAGGCGCGCGCCGCCTTCCAGCAGGGGGAGGGCGGCTTCCTCGCGGAGGTCGTACACGGTCATCGGGTAGCCGGCGCGCTGGATGTTGGCGGACATACCGCCGCCCATATTGCCCAGTCCGATAAAGCCCACGGTTTCCATATCTGCCCAGACTCCTTTTGCGTTGCGCTACGCTACGCTGGCGCGCGCTTGCGGTTTGGCAGGCAGTATATCCTACCCGCCGGATAAGGCAGCGGGTTTCCGGGGGGCAAATATGGGGGTGGGGCCGGCGCCGCATTGTCCGGGGGGTTATAATGCCGGCGTCCGGCGCAATTGCCCTAGGCCCGTAATGGCGTACAATACGATACGGCATAGTGGGTATGGCGGGGCGCAACGCCGGCGCCGTACCTGTCCAGCGCCATACCCGTATCCCACCGAAGCGCGGCGGTGCCTGTATTCCGCCGGCGGCCGGAGGCCCCAAAATGCACGTAGGAACCGCCACCATTTTTCAGAACCCGGGCAAGTTCGCTACCGATTACCGGGTTTATCGCGAGGAATTGCGTCTGGCCGAGCTGGCCGAGCCGCTGGGCTTCCAGTCCATCTGGGGGGTGGAGCATCATTTCACGGATTACACGATGTGCCCGGATGTGTTGCAGTTTCTCACCTATATGGCGGGGCGCACGACGGATTTGCGGCTGGGGAGCATGGTGTGCGTGCTGCCGTGGCATGACCCGATGCGGGTGGCCGAGCAGGTTGCGATGCTGGACAATTTGAGCGACGGGCGGTTCATACTGGGCGTGGGGCGTGGGCTGGCGAAGGTGGAGTATGACGGTTTCCGGGTGGATATGAACGAATCCCGCACGCGGTTTATCGAGTCCGCCGAGTGCCTGCTGGCGGGGCTGGAAAGCGGTTTCTGCGAGTTTGAGGGGGAGTATATCCGGCAGCCGCGCCGGGAAATACGGCCCAATCCTTTCCGCAGTTTCCGGGGGCGGAGCTACGCGGCGGCGATTTCGCCGGAGAGCAGCCGCATTATGGCGCAGCTGGGCGTGGGTATGCTGGTGATACCCCAGAAGCCATGGGATGAAGTGGAGCGGGATCTGGGCAACTACCGGGCCGCCTGGCAGGAATGCCATCCGAATGGGGAAAGCCCGCCGGCGCCGGTGGTGGCGTGCTGGACTTTTTGCCACGAGGACGCCGAGTACGCCCGGGCAATGGCGCGCCGGTACATTGGGGGCTACTGGCACACGGTGATGGAGCATTACCAGTTCAAGGCGGACCAGCACAAGGACATCAAGGGGTACGAATACTACGGCAAGGTAGCGGAGAAAATGTTTGACTATGGGGACGAGGAGGTGGTGGACTTTTTTGTCAACCTGCAAGTGTGGGGGACGCCGGAGCAGTGTTACGAAAAGATACTGCAAATCCGGGAACGGACGGGCCACGATACTTATGTGGGCGCGTTCAGCTACGCGGCGATGCCCTATGCCGAGGCGGAAGCGAGTATGCGCCGGTTCGCGGGCGCAGTGATGCCGGAGTTGCAGGGGCTGCCGGCCTTGCCGGCCGTTGCCCGATAGCCGCAGGCGGTCGTCGCGCCGGCGATGGGGCGGCGGGGCGGGGCGGCTTTTTTAGGCCGCCAGCTTATGCCGCCATCTCCTCTGCCGCCACTCCGGTTGCCAGCAGGGCCGCGATCTCATCGTCGGCGTAGCCATGTTCCCGCAGAACTTGCCGGGTATGCTCGCCCAGGGCGGGGGCGCGGCGGCGGACGCTGCCGGGGGTTGCGGACAGTTTGACGGGCACGCCGATGTTGGGCAGTTGGCCCAGGTCGGCATCGTCCAGCGTTACCAGCATATCCCGGGCCTGGGCCTGCGGGTCGGCATAGACCTGCGCCATATCGTAGATGGGACCGGCGACGACGCCGGCGGCGGCCAGGCGTTCCAGCCAGTAGTCCGTGGTGTGTGGGGAGAGTATTCCTTCCAAAAGTTCCGCCAGTTCGGCCTCGCGGGCCTTGCGGTCGTTGGGGGCCTGATAGCGGGGGTCGTCAATCAGGGCGTCCTGGCCGATGGCGCGGCAGAATTGTTCCCAGGTGGGCTGGGAAGCGGCGCCGATGTTGATGTAGCCATCGCTGGTGCGGAGGGCCTGGTAGGGGGCGTTGACGCGGTGGGCGGAACCGAGGGGGCCGGGGATGGCGCCGGTGGCGAAGTATTCGGACGATTCCCAAACGGTGTAGGCGATGCCGGCTTCCAGGAGGGAGGCGTCCACCTGCTGCCCCTGCCCGGTGCGCTGGGCGTGGATGTAGGCGGCCAGGATGCCGCAGGCGGTGAAGCTGCCGGCGCCGATGTCGGTAATCGGCACGCCGACTTTGGCGGGCGGGCCGCCGGGGAAGCCGGTTACGGACATCAGCCCGCTCATTCCCTGGGCGACCAGGTCGAAGCCGCCCCGGTTGCGGTAGGGGCCGGAGGCGCCGAAGCCGGAGATGCTGGCGTAGATGAGGCGGGGGTTGATTGCGGCCAGCGCCGGGTAGTCCAGCCCCAGGCGTTCCATAACGCCGGGGCGGAAGTTTTCGGCCACAATGTCGGCGGTTGCGGCCAGGCGGCGAAAGACGGCTTTGCCAGGCGCGGAGCGCAAGTCCAGGGCGAGGCTGCGCTTGTTGCGGTTGAGGGCGAGGAAGCCGGCGGCAAAGCCGCCGGCGAGGCGGGAGCCCATCCGGCGGGTGTCGTCGCCGCGGCCGGGCCGCTCGATTTTGATGACATCGGCGCCCAGGTCGGCCAACAGCAGGGTGCACATCGGGCCGGCCATAATTTGGGTCAGGTCGAGGACTTTGACGCCGGCCAGGGGGCCAGGGGGAGGAGGGGCGGCGGGGGCGGTCATTGGGGCACCTGTTTATGGTGGGGCAAGGGGTGGACGGGCATTACAGATTACACGATATGTTGCCCTTACGCGTTGCAGTTTCGCATTGATATGGCCGGGCGCGCTGTAGATTGGCGGTGTCATTCATCATTGTAGGCGCATCGGCATTACTACTTCCAACTTGCGTCCGTCCTCATCGCGAAACACTGCCAGATCCGACGGGTCATTGGTTTCAATGGCGATGAAGTCGGAGCCGGGAGCGTTGGCAATGTCCCTCAGGTAAAGGTAGTTGAAGGCAATCTGCGTGTGCCCGGTCATTTTGGCGGGGACGATGGGGGCAAGCGCGTTCCCCAACTCTGCGGAGCGAAAGGACAGATGCAACAACGCATCGCCGTGAGATTCCAGGCGAATGATATTTTGGCCGGGACGGGCGAAAACGCCGCAACGCCTAACGGCGCGGCGCATTTCGTCCCGGTTCACCACGACCTGGGCGCGGTGAGAGTCGGGTACCAGCAGGCGATATTTCGGAAACGCTCCCTGAAGCAACTGCGTGATGACGGTCAGATTGTGAATTTTGAATTGCGCCCTGCTTTGGTCCGGCGCGAGAACAAACTCCACTGTCCCAGACCGATTCCGCACTGCGTCGGCGACAATCCGCATTGTGCCGGACGGGACAACTGCGTCGATGTCCGCGCTGTTGTCGCTTGTGATCGTTGATTTGGCAATCGCCAGCCGGAAGCCGTCGGCCGCAACCAGCCGCAATTGCCCCGGTTTATATTCCAGGAGCGTGCCAGTCAGAACTGGGCGAGACTCGTCTTTGCCGGCAGCGTGAATCACGCTGTCGACGATCCGGGCGAATTCGCGCGTGTCAAGGGCAAGGCTGGATTGACCGTTGACAGGCGGATTGGGCGGGAATTCGCCGGCTGGCGCGCCAGTGATGTGCGACCAGCTGCGCCCGCATTCAATGACCAGCAACGGCGGCTCGTCCTCTGATGCCGGGCATACGGAGCGCATCGTCACGATGCTGTCGCTGTCCTTGAGGCTGCTGGCGAGATCGGCGAGCAGACGGCCAGGGACGCAAATGCTCCCTTCCTCTGGCACTGTAGCTCTGGCCTGGGCAATGATGACCGTCTCCAGGTTGGTGGCGGTCGCAGAAAGTCGCCCGTCTGCGGCTTGCAAAAGCGTGTTTTCCGTAATAGGTGTGCCACTGTTACGAGGGATCACTGGCATAACCTGGGTCAGCAGGCTACGCAGTTCCCCCAGGGCGATGCTGACTTGCATAGATCGATGCCTCCTGGACGTTCCGGCTACAGGTTCGAAAACCATTGGCGGTCGACGGTTACGCTTTCCACGGCGCGGACGGTGGTGATGACGCCCAGATTGAACTCTTTCAGGTACTCGCAAAGCCGATGTCCGTCCACCAGGGTTATGGTGACCGCGCCCGGTCGGGCGGCTTCGTCCTGGGCGGCTTTGGTGAATTGGCCCGTAGTCACCAGCAGTCCCAGACCGGAACGGCCCTCCAGGGCGCCCCGAAAGTCTCTGATTTCCTTGACGCCTACCCGGTCACCGTAGCGTTTGCACTGAAAGTACGCCGGAACTTTCAGCATTCCCGCCAAGGTGCACAGGCCGTACCCGTCAATGCCGGCGTCGTTGCTGCGCCGGGTTGTGGCTACGTTCTCCATGCCGGCGGCGGTGAGCAGTTCCTGCGCCAATTGCTCAAACCGGTACGGATCCATTTCCTTGAGCAGCGTCAGCAGTTCGTCCCGCCAGCTACTGCCGTCATCGGGCCATTCGGACAGGAGCACCGGCTCCGCAGTTTCGGAATGGCGGGAGCCGGTATCGCGCGGCATATTTTGAGTAATGTCAGGCAACCAGCGCCACAGACGGGGCTGTTCTCGCATAGTGACCTCCACGCCACGCATTTTGCCAAGCCGACCAGCGCTGCTGATTTGACTGTCCTGGCGGGTCGGCTGATTTTACCAGTATGACCAGGGCGTTGCCACCGCCGTTGCGGCGGCGCGCCGGAAACGGCGGCGGCATAGAAGGCCAGCGGTTTGACGGCGGGGGCGGGGAACGGGATAATGCGCGCCGGCTAGATGGCAACCGGATGCCAACCGGCGGAACGAGGCGCGCGGATGGGCGAAATTATACTCGGCGACAACCTGGATGTCCTGCGGACGCTGCCGGACGGCGCGTTTGAGCTGATTTATATTGACCCGCCGTTTAATACCGGTCGGGCGCAGTCCCGCACGCGCATCAGGGTTACGCCCGACGCCGGCGGCGACCGCACGGGCTTTCAGGGGCGGCGCTACCGGACGGAGGTGACGGGGCGCAGCGGGTACGGCGATATTTTTGACGATTACATCGGCTTCCTGCGGCCCCGGATGGTAGAGGCCCGCCGGGTTCTGGCCGAGGCGGGCAGCCTGTTTTTTCATATTGACTACCGGGAGGTTCATTACTGCAAGGTGATGCTGGATGAAATTTTCGGGCGAGAGAGTTTCATCAACGAGATCATCTGGGCCTACGATTACGGTGGGCGGCCCAAGACCCGGTGGCCGGCGAAGCACGACAACATTCTGTGGTACGCCAAAAATCCGGCCCACTATACTTATAACTATGATGCCATCGACCGGATTCCCTACCTGGCGCCGGGGCTAGTGGGGCCGGAAAAGGCGGCGCGGGGCAAGACGCCAACTGATGTGTGGTGGCATACGATAGCGACGGGCAAGGAAAAGACGGGGTATGCCACGCAGAAGCCGCTGGACATCATCCGGCGCATTGTGCGGGTTCATTCCAAACCGGGCGACCGGCTGCTGGATTTTTTTGCCGGCAGCGGTACGCTGGGGGAGGCGGCGCATTTGGAGGGGCGGGAGTTCACGCTGGTGGACAATAACCCTGAGGCGGTGCAGGTGATGCGGCGGCGGCTGAGGCGGTATGGCGTCGTGGTGAAAGGAATGGGCGAATCCGGCCTGCGGGTAATCCAAGGAAGCAGGGCGGGCGCAGGTGCGAGCACTAATCCGGCAAATCTGATATTATGGAACGCCAACGCTACCGGAGATGATGGCACCGATGACTACGCCCGCACCGGATGAACCGGAACCGACGACTTTTGCCGAATGGCGCGCAATGCAGAAGCGGCAGGATCAGCGGATTGAATTGCTGCTGGCATCCCAGGAGCGCACGGCGGAGATTGCGGCTGAAAATACGGCCGGCATCGCAAGGCTCCAAGCGGCCCAGGAGCGCACGGCGGAGATTGCGGCTGAAAATACGGCCGGCATCGCAAGGCTCCAGGCGGCCCAGGAGCGCACGGCGGAGATTGCGGCTGAAAATACGGCCGGCATCGCAAGGCTCCAGGCGGCCCAGGAGCGCACCGCGGAGATTGCGGCTGAAAATACGGCCGGCATCGCAAGGATTGAGGCCACCCAGGAGCGTACCGCGGAGATTGCGGCTGAAAATACGGCCGGCATCGCAAGGATTGAGGCCACCCAGGAGCGTACCGCGGAGATTGCGGCTGAAAATACGGCCGGCATCGCAAGGATTGAGGCCACCCAGGAGCGTACCGCGGAGATTGCGGCTGAAAATACGGCCGGCATCGCAAGGCTCCAGGCTGCCCAGGATCGCACCGCGGAGATTGCGGCCCAGAACGCGCGGGAGATTGGCAGAGTTGATGCCGCCCACACACGCACCGCTCAAGATGTCGCTACCCTCAAGGGATGGGGACTGGAATTTTTGTGCGAGCGTAGGCCCGAGATTTTCGCCGACGCTTTCAATCTGCGCCGCATTGACCTGCTGCCCAAAACCGAAGTCATCCGCATTGCCGCCGATGCCGAGGATCTGGGCATTATTACCCGGCAGCAGCGGGCTGTCGTTGCCGGCGCCGATGTCTATTTTTATGGGCTGCGGCGGCCCGATAATGACCGGGTTTGCCTGGTGACGCAGGTGTCTTTTGAAGTGGGCGTCCGCGATGTGGAGCGGGCGGTTAGGCAGGCGGGGATTTTGAACGAGATTATCCGGCGAATGCGGCCGTTTCCGATTACCGGAATGGCGCTGCCCGTGGTGGCCGGCACGCGGCAGTCGGAGGCGGCGATTGCCCAGTCCGCGGCGTGGGGCGGCGTGGCTTTCGTGCCTATCTATAACGGCGACAGCCTGATGGCCTGACGGAGCACTTCCGCCGGTCGGGCGTTTCGGGCGTCGTCGGTTCAGGGGCAGAGTATCGCCCCGGGCTAGACCCGCTGCTGCCAGCAGTCGGCGGCTACCGCCACCGGGCCGCCCTGGTACACCGACCGGGCCTCGTCCGCCAGCAGTTCGGTAGCGTTGTGGAAGGGGTTGTCAATGTGGGTCAGCGTCAGGGCGGCGACGCCGGCCAGTTGAGCGATGCGGCCGGCTTCGGCCGCGGTGGCGTGGGCGGCGTGGTCGGCCCGCCGGCGGTCGGTCTCCACGCAGATGGCTTCGTGGATGAGCAGGGTTGCGCCCTGGGCCAGTTCGGCCAGGGGCGGATGCCAGCGGGTGTCGCCCGAAAAGACTACCGCCTGCCCGCCGGCTTCCACCCGCCAGGCCAGGGCGCCGCCGATGTGGGACACGGGGAGGCAGCAGGCGCGCACGGTCGGGGTCAGGGCA
The DNA here is from genome assembly GCA_965203195.1 of Dehalococcoidia bacterium. Lineage (GTDB taxonomy): Bacteria > Chloroflexota > Dehalococcoidia > Lucifugimonadales > UBA3495 > Bin87. The sequence continues at coordinate 1,396,777 of OZ241860.1, forward strand.
ATCCACTGGCCGGCGTCCGCCGGCCGGAACCGGAACACCTGTCGTCCGTCGCGCCGGCGGGCGCCGTCCGCATCTACCGACAGCCCCCGGCGGGGGTAGGAGAGCAGGATTTCAATGTCGGTCAGGGCTTCCGGCGAGGCGTGGAGCTGCATGGGACGTTCCGCCGGGTTGCGGCGGCTGCGCTGCATCTCGATGTGGGGCAGGCCCTCGCAGTGGTCGGGGTGGCTGTGGGACAGGAGGCAGTGGTCAAAGTCCGTGGGCGACATTCCCATCCGTTCCGAGTGGCGGAGGACGGTGTTGCCGGAAGCGGCGTCCAGCAGGATGCGTTCCCCGCCCGGGCATTCCAGCACGATGGCGGTATGGTTGCGGAGGGTGCAGCCGCCGGCCCCGGTGCCGAGGTAGGTGACGGTGAACCCGGACTTGGTTTCTGATGCGAACCCCGGTTGCGCCAAAACGAAGTCTCCTTGCAGGGTGTCGGACCGGTTGTCGGGCGGGATGTTGGCGTCGTTGCCGGCGTTGTCGCCGGCGCCGGTCGCGCGGTGGGCTAGACCAGGGGAACGCGCGAATGGGGCAATACCGCCGGATTGACCAGAAACTCGGGCATACGGCCCAGCAGGGCGTCAACCGTGGCCTGCGCCGTCCGCACTGCCAGGTCCCGCACCGACTGTCGCGACAGAAAGGCGATATGTGGCGTGATGATGACATTGTCCAGGGCGAACAGCGGATGTTCCGGCGGGGGCGCCGCCGATTCCATAACATCCAGCCCGGCGCCGGCGATGCGGCCATCGCGCAGGGCGGCGTACAGCGCGGTTTCGTCCACGATAGGGCCGCGGGCGCAGTTGATCAGATAGGCCGACGGTTTCATCAGCGACAACGCCCGTTCCCCAATCAGCCCGCGCGTTTCGGGGTTCAATGGCGTGTGGAGGCTGACATAATCGGCGGCGGCCAGCGTATCGTCCAGCGACGCCGCCGCAACGCCCGGCGGCAAGTCGGAGTCCAGCGGCAGATAAGGGTCGCAGGCCAGCACGGACAGTCCGAAAGCGCGGGCCTTGCCGGCCACCGCCCGCCCGATGCGTCCGAATCCGATGACGCCCAGGGTCTGCCCGCGCAGGCGGGTCAGGGGGTGAGGGGATGACACGCCTTCCCAGCGGCCGGCCCTGGCGATGCCGTCATAGAAGCGCACCTGGCGGTTCCAGGCCAGCAGCAGGGCCATTACATGGTCGCTCACTTCGTCAACGCAGTAATCCGGCACATAGGCGACGGGGATGCCCAGTTCGGTGGCGGTGGACACGGCGATGTTGTCCACGCCCACGCCGTAGCGGCTGATGATGCGGCAGCGTTGGGCGGCGCGCACCACGGTCGGGGTGACCTGGGCGAAGCAGGTCATAATGGCGTCGCAGTCGGCGGCCAGGCGGGCCAGGGTGGCTTCGGAGGGGTCGGGGGCTTCCACTACGGCGACGTGGTGGGGGCCGAGGCCGGCGGCCAGGGTGGCCCGTTCCGGCTCGGTGGAGGGCCAGACGAAATCGGTGATGAGGATGCGGAGGGGCGCATCGGCAGAGTGGGCGTCGAAGGTTGTCATAACTGGTAAAACCCCGGAGCCGCTTGTAGCGGCGGGGCGCATTATACCCGATAGCGGGGCGGCGCAAAACCGCTTGTTCCGGGCAAAAGCCGCAACCCGGTTAACCATATGGCACGACACGACAGGATTGAGATGCCTATGCTATAATCGGCACTGGGATTCACTATCTCCCCCGGCCGACGGAGGCACTACCAAAGTCCGGGCAATCAGGGAGTATGCGATATGAAACGCGATGAATATGGCGACAACTACCAGGCGCACCTGCTGGAGCAATACAAGCTCTATGTTGAGATGGCCGACCGGGTAAGCCAGCGCCGCGACCAGTCCAATCGGTTCTATGTGACCATCGTATCCGCTCTGGTCGCGCTGCTGGTGGTGATGGCGCGGCTGGGGGCCGCTGACTCGGTCTGGGCGGCGGCGCTGCTGATTGCCGGGCTTTTCGGGGTGGCTCTGTCGGTGATTTGGATTATCAACATCAAATCCTACCGGAGGCTTAACACGGCCAAGTTCGGCGTCATCAATGCCATTGAGAGCCAGCTGCCCACGGCCGGTTACAGCGACGAATGGGAACGGCTGCGCCCGAAAGGCGGCCCGCCCCGATACTTTCAGCTGACCCGAGTTGAGCAGCTGGTGCCTTCGCTGACGCTGCTGCTTTTCCTCGGGATAGCGGGTTACGGCGCGTTTCTGCTTTTTGCCGGCTAACGCTGCCGTCAAAACGGCGTATGCGGCCGGCAGCGAGCTATGCGGCACGAAAAATTCATCGCCTACGGCTATTGCGGACTGATGTTCCGTGTGCTATCGTAAAGGGCAACCACATTCGGATGGGGGTCTGACAATGACCAGCGCAACAATGAACAAGTTCGGAGGTTCCTGGACGCAGGAGAAGTTGCAAATCCTGCGGGCTTACCTTGAGAGCTACACCACTGCTTTGAAAAAGCAGCGGTTTCAACTGACCTATGTTGACGCGTTTGCCGGCACGGGCTACGTCGACCACAGTTCCGCGTACCCTTCCCACGGCAATCCTCTGCTGGTGAATGCTGTCGACAATGATACGGCTGGCGTGCTGAAAGGCTCCGCCCGGCTGGCTCTGGAAGTGACCGACCGGGCGTTCGACCAGTTCGTGTTTGTGGAGCGGAACCCTGCGTATGCCAGTGAGCTGCATAGGCTGAAGGCAGATTTCGCGAATCGCGATATTCGCATTGAACAGGCGGATACGAATGCGTTCTTGCCGGAATGGCGCGAAAACCGCAACCAGCGCCTCGGCGTTCCCTGGCGTCATCACCGTGCCGTCATTTTCCTCGATCCCTTCGCCACCGAAGTTGACTGGCAAACCGTCCGGTGCATTGCCGATACCAAGTCGGTTGACTTGTGGATTCTGTTTCCGCTTTCCACTTTGACCCGGATCTTGCCGAAAGAGCGCGAACCCAACGACGCCTACGCGCGCACCCTCGACCGGGTATATGGCAGCCCGGAATGGCGCAACGAGCTGTACCATACCCGAAGCCAGCCCACCCTGTTTGGGGACGAGCTGGTGACACCAGCTCGCAGCAACCAACGGGCAATCGTTGACGCATACCTCCGCAAGCTGGAATCCACCTTTGCGAAAATAGCGCCATCGCCGAAATGGTTCCATAACTCCCGCAACTCGCCCCAGTTCGCATTTATGTTTGCGGCCTCGAACCCGTCAGGCGCGCCCATTGCCGTGCAAATTGCCAACCACCTGTTGAGGAACTGGTAGATATGGCCGCCAGCAAAATTGAGTGGACGGACGCCACCTGGAATCCCGTCACCGGCTGCAGCAAGATCAGTCCGGGCTGCAAGCATTGCTACGCCGAGCGGATGGCCAAGCGCCTCCACGCCGCCGGTATGCCCAAGTACCGCAACGGCTTTGACGTGGTCGTCCATCCCGATACCCTGGACATTCCGCGGCGCTGGCGCAAGCCCCGCGCCATTTTTGTCAACTCCATGAGCGACCTGTTTCACGATCGGGTTAGCGATGATTTCATCCGCCAGGTTTTCGACGTGATGGAGCAGGCCGATTGGCATCGCTACCAGGTGCTGACCAAACGCCCGGAACGCGTGGCGCTGCTCAACGACCAGCTGCCCTGGCCGGCGCAGGTTTGGCTGGGCGTTAGCGTGGAATCCCGCCGCTACATTGACCGCATTGACATCTTGCGCGGGACCGATGCCGCCGTCAAGTTCTTGTCGTTGGAACCGCTGCTGGGGCCTCTGCCGGACCTGAACCTGGCCGGCATTGACTGGGTTATCGTGGGCGGCGAATCCGGCCCCGGCGCCCGCCCGATGGAGGCCGACTGGGCCCGGGATATTCGCGACCAGTGCCTGGCCGCCGGCGTGCCCTTTCACTTCAAGCAGTGGGGCGGCGTGTTCAAAAAGCGGCACGGCCGGCTGCTGGACGGCAGGACGTGGGACGGGATGCCGGCGGCGGCCGGCGGCTGACCCGCATTCCGCATTGCGCCGGAATTGGGTTAAGGCTGTGGGGGCTCTTTTTACTGCGGAGGGATACAGGCGTCCCAGCCGCCGGACGCTGGACGCTAGACGCCGGGTGGGATTGTAGAAAGGGCCGGGATGTACAATACCGTAGTGTACAATGGGGGATGGCAGTTGAATACGCTGGATGCGCGCGCCGGAGGGTTGGCAATGCTGATTAAATCGCTACAGCTCAAAAACATTTTGTCGTTCCGGGAGGCCACGCTGGAGCTGCGGCCGCTGAATGTGCTGATTGGCCCCAACGGGTCGGGCAAGTCCAACCTGATTGATGTGGTGGCGCTGCTGCGGGCGGCGCCGGACGATGTGGCCGGCTTTCTGCGGCGCAACGGGCCTACCGGCAACTGGGTTTGGCAAGGGGCGGAACAGCGGGCCGCCGAATTTCCAACGGTTCAAGTCGGGGCAGAGCTGCGGGTGCCGGAGCCGGTCAGGTACGACCTGAGGGTGCTTACGCAGGATGACCGCGTACATTCTCTGTCCGAAAACCTCAATCACATTGAGCAGGACACGGGCCGGGCAGACCTCCGGCACCCGGTTTTCCAGTCGGCCAATGGGAAAGGCAAGGTGTGGCCGACGCGGGCCAGCTGGATAGCACCCACCAGGGATGACGAAGCGGAAACGATAGACCTGGCACCCGGCAAGTCGGCGCTGAGCGCAGTGAGCCATCCGGTAAATTATCCGGCGCTGACCACCACGGCGCAACGGCTGGGCGCGGTCAAAATCTACCGCAGCTGGTATGTTGGCCGGGACAGTGCCGTGCGCCGGCCGCAGCCTACCGACGGCCCGGTTGATTTTCTGGAGGAGGACTTTAGCAACCTGGCGCTGGTGGTGAACGATTTGCAGGGCCGGCGCCTGAAGTCGTCAATGGACAAGTATCTGCAACGGTTCTACGAGGATTACGAAAGCCTGCACGCCCGCGTGTATGGCAACGCCATCCAGCTGGCGGTGAACGAAAAAGGGCAGTCGGGCTCGTTGCCGGCAACCCGGCTTTCTGATGGCACCATCCGGTTCATTGCCCTGCTGGTTATTCTGTGCGACCCCAACCCGCCGCCGCTGGTGTGCATTGAGGAGCCGGAAATTGCCATGCACCCGGATTCCCTGTGGTTGGTCAAGGAGCTGCTGCTGGCAGCTTCGGAACGGACGCAGATCATTGTCACTACCCATTCCACGGAGCTGGTCAGCCTGTTCTCCAGCGATCCGGAGGCGGTGGTAGTGTGCGACCGGGACGCGGTCAAGGGGACGCGGTTTCGGCGGGTAACCCGCGCGGAGCTGAACGAGTGGCAGGATTTTTACGAGCAGACGGGCAAGGAGCTGGTGGTGTATGGGCTGAGCGAGATGTGGATGAGCGGTTCGCTGGGCGGCGTGAGGTAGCCGGCAATGAACATATATTTGGAAGGCGGCAGGCATCTACGCAGAGAGATGAAGGGGTTTCTGCGGCGCGCCGCCGGCTCCGACGCCGCAATTGAGGTGTTGGCCTGTGGATCTCGCGAGAGCGCCATTGCCCGATTCGCCAAGGATCCCACCGGGGTGTTGGTGGTGGACTCGGAGGGCGAAGATTTGTCGGTATTGGTCAACCGCATTGCCGACCGGGCCGGCTGGGCGGCGGCTTCCAACCGGGCTTTCTTTATGGTGCCAATGATGGAAGCCTGGTTCCTGGCCGACCAGCCGGCTTTGGCCGCCCACTTTGGCCGGGGTTTTAATCCGAGGCTATTGCCCCGGAACGCCGCAGTCGAGCAGATACCGAAGCGGGATGTTGAGAATGGCCTGCATGACGCGACCAGCGATTCAGCGAAAGGCCCTTATGCCAAAGGCTCTAAAGGCTCCGACGATGCGTCACTGCTGGCGTTAATCGACCCGGTGGCGGTAGCGCAAGCTTGCCCCAATTTCGCGCGCCTGGTTGACTTTCTGCGCGTCAGCGCCGCCGGGCGCTAGTGGCGCACAGCGCATAGCGTCCAGTCCCGGTTTGCTCGCCTGCACCGTTGTTGACCCTGCCGGGGGGCAAGCCCTACAATCTGCATACCCCACCTCCATACCCCTACCGCAACGGAGTCACAATCCCTATGGACGCTACGGACGGCGACAGCATCCGCAATTCTTTCCGCAGCTTTTTTGAGGAACGGGGGCATCTGCCGATGCCGTCGGCGTCGCTGATCCCGGCCGGCGACCCGACGCTGCTGTTCACTTCGGCGGGAATGGTGCCTTTCAAGCCCTTCTTTATGGGGGAACGCACGCCGCCCCGCCGCCGGCTGACCAGCTGCCAGAAATCTTTCCGCACCACCGACATTGACGAGGTGGGCGACCACAAGCATCTCACTTTCTTTGAAATGCTGGGCAATTTCAGCATCGGCGACTATTTCAAGCGGGATGCGATGGCTTTTGCCTGGGAGCTCTGCACCGGCCCCTTTGGGCTGGCGCCGGAGCGTATGTATGTCACCGTCCATCTGGACGATGATGATGCCTATGCGCTGTGGCGCGACCATGTAGGCGTGCCGCCGGAACGCATCTACCGCTATGGCGACAGCGACAACTGGTGGGGGCCGGCGGGCCGGGAAGGGCCCACCGGCCCCTGCGCGGAGCTGCATTACGACGGCGGCGCCGAAAAGGGCATCGGCCAGCACCGGGATACCGACGCCATGCTGCCGCCGGACGAGCTGACCGCAATGATGCGGCAGGAAGCCCAAGGCGGCCCGCCCGCCGAACCGGGCGGCTGCCACCCCAACTGCGACTGCGAACGGTTCGTGGAGCTGTGGAACCTGGTGTTTATGCAGTTCTACCAGGATTTGGAAGGCGTCCGCACGCCGCTGCCGGCGCCCAGCGTGGACACCGGCATGGGCCTGGAACGCACCGCCGCCGTGTTGCAGGGCAAAAGCAATGTTTATGAAACCGACCTTTTCCAGCCCATCATAGAGGCGGTGTGCCGGATAACCGGGCGGGAGTACGGGGCGGACGCCGGCGATGACTACGCTATCCGGGTGGTGGCGGAACACGCCCGGGCGGCGGCGTTTCTCATCGGCGACGGGGTGGCGCCGTCCAACAGCGAGCGGGGGTATGTGCTGCGCCGCATTATCCGCCGGGCCATACGCTACGGGCGGCAGCTGGGGCTGGACCGGCCTTTTCTGACCGAAGTGGTGGACGCCGCGCTGGCGCGTTTCGCCGCCGCCTACCCGGCGCTGGCGGAAAATGGCGACTTCATCCGGCGGGTGGCGGCGCTGGAGGAAAACCAGTTCCTGGACAACATCCGGCACGGAATGCCCCTGCTGGAGGAAATTCTGCGCTATATCAAAACGCCGGCCGGGGCGTCGCCGGCGCTGCTGGAAACGGCCGGCGTTGACGATGCCGCCCTGGCGGCGGCGGGCGCGTCCGCCGCCATTCCCGGCGCGGTGGCTTTCGCTCTGTACGATACCTACGGGTTTCCGCCGGAACTGGTGGACGAAATCGGGCGTCGGGAGTACGGTCTGGCCGTAGATATGGACGGCTTCAACGCCGCGATGGCCGCCAAACGGGAGCGGGACCGGGCCGGCCACCAGGTTGCCGGCAGTATGGAAATCGTCACCGCCTACGAAAATCTGGGCGCCGGCCCCGTGGTCTTTGACGGCTACGGGCGCGCCACGCTGGAGTCCCGCATCGTGGGCATCCTGCGGGACGGCGAGGCGGTGGGGCACGCCACGCAGGGGCAGCAGGTGGAAATTGTGCTGGCGGAAACCTGCTTTTACGCCGAGGGCGGCGGGCAGGTGGGCGACCGGGGCGTCATCAAAGGCCCCAACGGGCGGGCGCTGGTGGAGGATACGCAAAGTCCGGTGGCCGGCCTGATTGTCCATCGCGGCGCCGTGGCCGAGGGTGACATTGCCTTGGGGGACAATGTCACGGCGCAGGTTGACGCCGAGCGGCGGCGGGACGCGTCGCGCAATCACAGCGGGACGCATCTGCTGCACGCCGCCCTGCGTTCCGTTCTGGGCAGCCATGTGCGGCAGGCCGGTTCCCTGTGCGCCCCGGGGCGGCTGCGCTTTGACTTCAACCATATGGGCGCGCTGACTGCCGAGGAACTGCTGGCGGCGCAGAGTCTGGCCAACCGCCAAATCCGCGCCAACCTGGCGGTGACGGCTCGGGAAACTACCTACACTGATGCGGTGCAGGAGGGGGCACTGGCCTTTTTCGGCGACCGCTACGGGGATGTGGTGCGGGTGGTCAGCATGGCCGGCGCCGGCGATGCCGCACCCTTCAGCTTTGAGGTCTGCGGCGGCACCCATGTTCACGCTACGGGCGAAGTCGGCGTCCTGTTGGCGCTGGGCGAGTCCAGCATCGGCGGCGGGATGCGGCGCATTGAAGCAGTGACGGGGCGCGCCGCCGAGGAGCTGTTCGTACAGCAGTCGGCGACGCTGCAAGCGCTGTCCCGTAAGTTGCAGGTTCCCGTGCCGGAGCTGGAAACCCGCCTGGACGCCTATATGGCGGATGCCGACCTGCTGCGCCGCCGCCTGGCGGAAGCGGAACGGGCCGGCTTGCGGGCGGAAACGGAAGCGCTGCTGGGCCGCGTGCGGGATGTGGACGGGGTGAAACTGGTGGCCGCCGTGACCTCGGCCCGCAGCATAGAGGCGATGCGGGAAATGGGCGACTATCTCAAGCAGAAGCTGGACAGCGTGGTGGTGGCGCTGGGGGCGGTGATTGACGGGTCGCCGGTTATCGTTACGATGCTGACGCCCGATCTGCCCCGGCGTGGGCTGCACGCGGGCCACATTGCCCGCGATGCCGCCAAAGTGATGGGCGGCGGCGGCGGCGGGCGCCCGGAGACGGCGCAGGCCGGCGGGCGCCAGCCGGAGCGTTTGGGCGCCGCCCTGGATACGGTGGCCGGGCTGGTGCGGGACGGGCTGCGCCGCTGACCCGGCGCCGGCCCAGCCCCGTCCACCGACCACTACCAACTCCACGGCCACCGACCATTACCGCGGCCACGGCCCGGCAGGGCAGCGTATGACGGATCGGAGCGGGCATCCCGACCCGGCCAGCCTGGCCCGCGCCGGGCGCATCCTGGGGCTGGACATAGGCGACCGGCGGATTGGGCTGGCGGTAAGCATACCGCCGGGGGAGCTGATACTGCCGGCCGGCCATCTGCCGCGACGGGGCCGGCGCGCCGATGTGGCGGCCATTCTGGAGGAGGCCCGGCGGCGGGCGGCGGTGGCTATCGTAGTCGGTATGCCCTACGACGGCCAGGGGCGGGCGGGCGTCCAGGCGCGCAAGACGGCCGGCCTGGCGCGGGCCCTGGAACGGGCGGCGTCCGTGCCGATACTGATGGTTGACGAGTCCTTTACTACGCAGGCGGCCCTTGCCGAGCTGCAAGAGGCGGGGGATTACACGCGCGGCGCATCCCGCGCGGCGCCCGGCGCCGTTGACGCCGCGGCGGCCGTGGTCATTCTGCGCCGCTTTCTGGAGGCGGCGCCGGCCGGCGGCTGAAGCTGCGAAAATCAGTTCGCAAAACCAGTTGACATTATGCGTACATCAATTCTATAATCCGGCCATCTTTCAAAACGCAAGTTTCGGAGGACGCCGATGTTAGCAGCAAGCGCCGCCGGGAAGGGCCAACGCCAGGCCGCCGAGCCGAGTTACTATTACGAGGACAACGGATGCGAGGTGGCGGCAACCTGCTTGCAGTGCCCGCTGCCCCGCTGCAAGCATGACGATATGGAGTGGTACACCAGGCACCGCCGGCTGGCCAGCGACTTGCGGATGGCGACGATTATCCGGGAGGAGGGGCTGTCCATAGCTGAAGCGGCGGAGCGTTTCGCCATTACCACGCGCACGGTGTTCCGGGTTCTGCGGCGCTGTCGCAACGCTATGCGGGAGCTGTCGCCGGCGGAGATTGAGGTGTTTGTGGCCTTGCCGGCGCGGCGGCAGCATAGCGGCGCATAAAGCCCGGCGGCGGCTACCTTCTACCTATCTGCCTAGCCTCGGGGCAGGCCCAAGCCCCGGCCGGCGATGACGCCCCGCTGCACTTCCGAAGTGCCGCCGGCGATTTGGTGGGAGAAGCTGATCATCCAGTTTTCCCCCAGCCGGCCTTTCAGCGGGGCGCGGCTTTCGCCCCGGGCCATAGCGCCGGGCAGGCCGGCGATTTCCAAGGCGCTGTTGGCGGCGCGATGCAGGGTTTCGCTGCCGAATGCCTTGCTCATGGACGCTTCCTTGTTCGGCACCAAGCCCTGGCCCTGCATCCAGGCGACGTTGTAGGCCAGCAGGCGGGCTACTTCGCATTCAATATAGCGGTCGGCCAACAGGTTGCGTACCCAGGGCAGCTGCGTGGCTTGGTGGCCGTTGCGGCGCAGGCCGGCGGCGTATTCCCGCGTGTCGTCCAGCAGACGGCGGGCGATGGCGGAGTAGTCGATGCCGGAGCGCTCGAAGTCCAGCAGCGTAACCGCCACATACCAGCCGCGATTTTCCTCCCCCACCACGTTGCTGGCCGGCACGCGCACATTGTCAAAGATGACCTGGTTGAATTCGTGGCCGCCGGCCATATTGACCACCGGGCGCACCGAGACGCCCGGCGATTTCAGATCCACCAGGATGAAGCTGATGCCCCGGTGCCGGGGAGCGTCGGGGTCGGTGCGCGCCAGGCACATAATCCAGTCGGAGTGATGCGCCAGGGTGGTCCAGATTTTGGCACCGGTGATGATGTAGTCGTCGCCATCCCGGACGGCGCGGGTGCTTAAGGACGCCAGGTCGGAGCCGGATTCCGGCTCGCTGTAGCCCTGGCACCACTGGATTTCACCCCGCGCAATGGGGGGCAGATGGGTTTGCTTCTGTTCCTCGCTGCCGTAGAGCATCAGGGTGGGGCCGAGCATACGGACGCCGAATATGTCGCGGCCCGGGGCGCGGCGGTAGGCGAGTTCCTCGTTGTAGATGGCGGAACGGACGGGGGAGGCGTCCTGGCCGCCGTATTCCGCGGGCCAGTGCATGGTCAGCCAGCCCCGGTCGGCCAGCCGGCGGCGCAGCTGCATGGTAAAGTCCCAGTCGTATTCCTCCGGCCAGCGTCCGCCGCCTTCCCAGTCGGGGGGCAGTTCGGACTGGATGAACCGGCGCAGGTCGCCGCGAAACTGGTCGTCGTCGGCAGTGAAACGGTACTCCACCGGGGCCTCCTGGGGTGGGGGATGATTGCCGGCGTATCCGGCCGGCCATTGCCGACGTTCTGGAGCACCGGAATGTATTTGATTGCACGCCCTGCTCCGGGCCGTCCGGCGGCGATGGCGACAGCGGAAACGAAGCGGGGCGCAATGGTCAAGCATCCACGGCGACGCAGGTGACGGTGCGGACGACGCCGACCACGGTGTGGATTTTTTCGGTGACCAGGCCGCCGACCACGGACATATCGTCGCCTACGATGATGGCGATGATGTCGTAGGGGCCGGTGACGACGTCCACGGATTCGACGCCGACGAGGTCGCGCAGGGTGTTGGCGACGTCGCGGGTGCGTCCGACGGCGGTTTCAACCAGCAGGAAGGCTTTGGTTGCCATAGGTTGGCATCTCCTAATCCGGGTGAAGCGGCGTAACGACAAGCGTAACGATAGACAGAAGGAAGCATTGGCGGCTGGCGGCCGCAATGGGCAGGGGCAATTTTACGGCGGTGGCGGCGGGGCTGTCAATTGGAACGCCCGGCGGCGGCCGGGCAATCGGCAGGAAACCGGAATGTTAAGGCCAAGCTATGTCCGCGCCGGCGAGGCCGTCATTGTGGTTACGCCGGCGTGCGCCGGCACAGCCGGGGTAGAGCTCCGAAAGCCGACAGCGTTCCGGTTCCAAAGGGGGGCTTGCGGCGGGATTTCCATAATGCAGTGGCGGGCGAGTGACCGGGCGGGAGGGCCGGAGCGACGGGTTACGCCGTTGGGCGGTAAATCTGGACGCGATGACGGCAGGAGTCGACGATGTAAATGAGGCCATCGTCCGCTACGGTTACGGAGGTAGGCCCCCAGAAGCGGGCTTCGACGCCGGCGGAGATTTCGCGGGGGCGGTCGCGCCAGGGGGATACGGCCGGGGCCAGGTCGGCTTCCCGGCGGGCGGCGGCCTCGTCGGGGTTGGCGGCCAGATAGTCCTGCGCCCAACGGGACAGGGTGGCGTCGCCGTGGAGCACGGCGACCACGGCGCCGTCGGGGGCGAAGATCTGCACGCGCTCGTTGCCCCAGTCGGCGATGTAGATGCGGCCGGCGGCGTCCACGGCTACGGAGGAGGGGCGATGGAGCTGGCCTTTGGCGTGGCCCGGCGCGCCCCACTGCCCCACAAACCGACCCTGGGGGGTGAACGCCTGCACCCGGTCGTTGCGCCAGTCGGCCACAAAGACATTGCCGTCGCCATCGCAGCACAAGCCCCAGGGGGTGTTGAACCGGCCGGGCACTGCTCCGTAGCCGCCCCAGGCGTGGAGCAGTTCGCCGTCCGGGGTAAAGCGCTGGATGCGGTGGTTGAGGCCGTCGCTGATGAGCAGGGTATCGTCCGGGGCGACGGCGATGGCGGCCGGGCGGTTGAGCTGCCCCGGGCGGTCGCCGGCCTCGCCCCAGTGGCGGATATAGGCGCCGTCGGGCGCAAAGATGTTGACCCGTTGCAGGGCTTCATCAGTGATGTACAGCCGGCCGTCGCGGCGGCTGCGGGCGATGCCGCTGGGCCACCAGAATTGGCCGTCGTCCAGGCCGCCGGCGCCCCATTCGCCGATGTAGCCTTCGTCGACGGTGCAGACGCACACGCGCTTGTGTTCCAGGCGGCCGGCGGTTTCGGGGCCGCCCCGGTTGAGCACATACATAGCGCCGCCGTCGCCGAGGGCCAGGTCAACGGGGTGGATGAACCCGCGCCCCCGATAGGCGAGAAAGCCCACGGTGTGGCTGTAAGCGAAAGCGCTCGGCCCGGTGGCGGCGGTAGTCATAGCGGGTAGTCCTTACTTGTTGTTGCCATTGGCCCGGTTCTTGCCGACTACGCGCATATCCTGGATGTGCCGTTGCCAGGCCAGCGGGGATATTGGCCTGCGGACGGTGGCAAGAGGCCGGGGGCGTGGCGGCAATTATCACACCAACGCCGCCGCCGCGCAACCGGGGATGACCGGAGTGGGGATGACCGGGATAGCGCCGGCGCCGGCGGTGCGGCGCCCGGCCCTAACTCAACCGCCGGCGGTTTCCCGGTTGCGGCGGCCCTCCGGGCGGGGTTGCAGGGCGCCGGCGTACACGCCCCGGTAGGGTTCTGGCAGCAGGGCGGCAATGCGTTCCATCGTCATATCGGATACGGCATTGAGCAGCGCCCGGTTGACGGGGCCATCTACTACGGGCGGCGTGAAGGGAGTTCCGATGTTGGCCTGCCAGCCGGTCAGCGGGACCGGCATACGCCAGGAGGGGAACTTTTCCGACCCGGCGATGCCCACCGGCAGGATAGGCGCCTGGGTTTTCAGGGCCAGCCAGGCCAGGCCGCCCCGGGCGCGGCGCAGTTCGGGTTTGGGGCCGATGCCGCCTTCGGGGAAAATCAGTACCGCTTTGTCCTGGGCCAGGGCTTGCAGGGCGTGGCGCAGGGCTTCGCCGCCGCCGCGTTCCCGGTCCAGCGGCACGGCGCCCACCGCATCGCAGTAAAAGCGTCCAATGGCGGTGTTCCACAGCTCTTTTTTAGCCAGAAAGACCACCGGGCGGGGGATGGCCACCACCAGGGTGCCGGCGTCGTTCAGCGACAGGTGATTGCTGGCTACGATGAGGGGGCCGTAGGGCGGCACGGCGTCTTGGCCGGCGACGGTCAGGCGTCCGGTCAGGCCCCACATAATTTTGCCGAAAGCCCGGCTGGGGCGGTACAGCCACGCCATATCGCTACCTCCGCCGGGTGGCCTTCGTAATGGCGGATACGACGGCGGCCACGGTTTGCTCAAGGCCGATGTGGTCGGTATTGATGACGATGGCGCCGGGGGCAATGGCCAAGGGGGAGTCGGCCCGCCCGCTGTCCAGCCGATCCCGGCGGACGGTATCGGCCAGCGTCCGGGCGTAGTCGTCGTCATAGTCGGGGATGGCGTCCGGGGCGGTGTACGGGTTCGGGTACGCAGCCTGCTCCCGCGTCTGGAGCAGGCGCCGCCGGGCGCGGGTTGCCGGGTCGGCATCAATGTACAGCTTGACGTCGGCGTTGGGCAGCACTACCGAGCCGATGTCGCGGCCGGCCATTATGATGCCGCCGGCGGCGGCGATTTCCCGCTGCTGCCGCACCAGGGCGCGCCGCACTGTGGAAATGGCGGACACCGCCGACACATTGCGCGCCACCGCGGGCGACCGCAGTTCGGCATCAGCAAGAGGACGTCCGTCAACCGCGATGCCAGCGGCGGCGGCGCTGGCTTGCCCCGCAATATCGTCCGCCGCAACGCTATCGGTAGCAACGCTATGGGTGGCAATGCCGTCAGGGGCAATGCGGTCAATGGCGGCGTGGGCGAGGGTCAGCCGGCAGGATTGGGCCAGAGCGCCGACGGCGGCGGCGTTGGCGACGGCGATTTTGCGTTCCAAAGCCAGCCAGGTGACGGCGCGGTACATTATTCCGGTGTCCAAGAAGCGCAACCCCAGCCGGCAGGCCGCCGCGCGGCCTACGGAGGTTTTGCCCGACGCCACCGGGCCGTCAATGGCGACGACGAGGCCGTTGCTGGTGGGCGCGCCGGGGGGGGGCCGGTCAGCGTTCATAGTAGCGGTCATAATGCGGGATTATAGCATCCGCCGGGCCGGGCGCGATGCGGGTATTGGGATGATGGAATGACGGGGTGGCGGAAATTTGGGCCGCCGAACTGCTCAAAAGGAATGCGGCGGCGGTAGTAGATTAATCCTTCGGATCTGCTATACTGGTTAGCGCCCCCGTAGCTCAGTGGATAGAGTGCTGGCCTCCGGAGCCAGAGACCGGAGTTCGAATCTCCGCGGGGGTACTTGCCGGAACCGGCCGGCGCCGGGCTGATTGTCAATTCGCGTCAATCTGATAACTACCAATCTACTGCCCCCGCTACCCAGCCGGCGGCTAACTGACGGCCGGTGGCGCGTCGGGGTGTGGCCTAGCGGCAAGGCGCCTGCTTTGGGAGCAGGAGATCGGCAGTTCGAATCTGCCCACCCCGACCAGCCCGTATAACCCAGCGCGCTGCCCGCTTGTCATCCGGCCGCCCGTCATCCAGCTATGCCGGCGGCGCCCGGCAATCGCAGCTATCCGGCTATCCCCGCTTGAACCGGCCCGGCCTGTTGTTGTCCCTACACCGGCCAGGTTTCCAGCGTCCAGCCCATTTCCCAGAAAGCCTGCTCGTAGCGGGTGCAGGTGATGTAAGCCTCTTTCATGGCGGCGATTTCCGCCGGGCCGGCGGTGGCCGCCACCCGGTCGCAGATGGCGCGGCATTCCTCGGCCACGGCCTGCTGTTCCGGGCCGGCGTACATCGCAATCCATTCGGCGTAGCCCGGATGGTCGGGGGCGCCGGCGTCGGCCAGGCGCTCGCCAACCTGCCAATAGCCCCAGATGCAGGGCAGCAGGGCGGCAACCAACTCGCCAAAGCTGCCCTGGTGCGCCACCCGCAGCAGGTAGCTGGTGTAGGAATAGCAGGTTGGCGCCGGGCGGGTGGCGTCCAGTTCCGCGGCGGTGATGCCGAACTGGGCGCAGTAGGAGCGGTGCAGCTCCATCTCCGTGTTGAGGATGTAATCCACGGAGCGGGCGAACCAGGCCATAGTCGGCAGGTCGGGGGCTTTGGCCGCCGCCAGGGCCAGGCAGCGGGCAAAGTCAATCAGATAAACATAATCCTGGGTGATGAAATGCCGGAAGCGGTCCAGGGGCAGCGTTCCGGCGCCGATGCCGTTCACAAAGGGATGAAAGGCCATGGCTGCCCGCTGGGCCTGGGTTTCCCGTTCAATTTCAGCGCAGAATGACATACTGGTCTGTCCTCCGGTGCGGGGCAGGAGGCTACCGCCGGACGGCCGCCTGGGCTTCCGCCACGCTGTCGTGGATGGTCACCACGCGGTCGAAGCCGCTGATGTGGATAATTTCCCGCACGTGTTCCCGGGGGGCGCCGATAGCGAAACGCCCGTGCTGGCGCTGCATGGTCCGGGAGAGCTTGAGCACCACCCACAGGCCGGAACTGCTGATGTACTCCAGGCCGGCGACGTCCAGGGCCAGGCCGGTGTCCGTGTGGGCGAGGGCTTCGTCAATTTGGTCGTGCAGTTCCTCGCTGTTGGTGTTGTCAATGCGCCCGGAGACCGCGACAGTGACGGTGTTATCGTCCCGCTGGATGTTGATGTTGAACATATTCCCCCCTCGCTACCGCCCGGGCTGGCCCCGTGCGGCAGAGGCGCGCGCTGCGGCATCCCTTGCTGGCGGCATTATACCGGAAAAGGGGCGCCTAAATCCGCTTTGCGAGAGAGGGCCGGCGTCTCCGGTTTGCGGGATTGCGGTTTCCGCCGGCTTACTCCGTAGGAATGCGCGCCCGGTAGATGCGCCCGTACTGCACGAATGCGATGGCGGCGGCAACGGCCAGCGCGCCGATGGCGACATCCCAGGCGGTTAGGGCCGTGGGCGGCAGCAGCCCTTCGTGCCCGGTGAACCGGAGCAGCGCCGCACCGGCGATGCGGAGGGCGGCCAGGATGAGGGCGGCCCACAGAAACCGCCAGCGCCGGACGGCTAACCATCGCTTCAGAGGCATCACGCAGCCCGGCTACGGCCTAGCGGCGCCGGCGCCACAGGAAAACGCCGCCGCCCAGGATGGCAAGGATCAGAATCGCCGCGATGACGATGCCGGCGATGGCCAAGCCGGAGATGCCGCCTGTTGCCGGCGGGGTTGACGGCTGCGGCGGGGCAGTCGTGGGGGGAACCGGCGGCGCGGCGGGCGTAGGCGTGGGCTGGGCAGTGGCCGTGGCCGCCGGCGTGGCCGCCGCCGCCGCGAGAGTGGGCATTGGCGCGGGCGTGGCGGCCGGCGTTGGGGGCGATGCCGGGGTCGCGGCCGGCGCCGGGGTTGCAGGCGACGATGCTGCGGGCGGGGGCGTATCGGGCGTGGGCGACGGGGACAGCGCCGGGGTTGCCGTGGGCGGGCGCGTTGCCGCCGGCGGCGTTGCGGTAGGCGCGGCCGGCGTGGGCGAAGGCGTGGGAACGGGCCGGGGGGTTGCCACCGGCATCGCGCCGCCGCTCCCGGAAGCGGACGCCCGGAAGTCGTCGTCCCCATTGTCGTCGGCGGGAGGGGTCGGAACCGGAGTCAGGAGCGGCGTGTGACCCAGCGGGGGAGTAGGTTCTATGGTGGGCGTAGGCGTGGGCGCCGGCGTAGCAGTTGGGGCCGGCGTTGGCGTCGGCGTAGCAGTCGGGGCCGGCGTTGGCGTCGGCGTGGGTACGGGCGTCGGCGTGGGCGCCAGCGTCGGGGCTGGTGTAGGCGTCGGCGTGGGTACGGGCGTCGGTGTCGGAGTGGGTGCCGGCGTGGGCGTAGGCGTAGGCGTCGGTGTGGGCGTGGGCGTCGGGGACGGCGTAGGCGTGGGCGTGGGCGTCTGTTGCGCGGGGACGGACTGCGGCGGCGGCTCCGCCGGAACTTCCGGCGCATCGTAGCCGGCGGCGAAGGGGGAGAAGCCGGTTACGCCGGGGGCGCAAATATGGCTGTCAAAATCGCGCGCGCCGGCGACGGAGGTCCAAGCGTCGTCGGTGTAGCGCAGGAGCCGCAGGGATTTGCGGGCGGATTGCGCTTCACTGCGGAGGGCGGGCGTAATGGGGAGGCAGACTTCCATGCCACCGAGCGGCACGATATCCACCGTAATGTCCACCATAATGCGGGCCCCAGCGTCGCCCAGGGAAAATTGGGTTCCATCGGACAGCCCGTCGGGATCCACCGGCCCCACTTCTATTCTGGGCATGGGGTCCGGTTGCGGGTTGCGAAGGAAAATTATTACGCCATCCGGCGCGCCGTTGGTGCCGCTTACCTCGATTTTAACGCCCCGGCGGTCGACGCTGCCGTCCACCCGGTGGGACGGGTTGGGCGCCTCCCGGTTGCTGTTCAGTTCAGCGTCAACACTGCCTACGGAACTACGGATGGTCGCTCCGTTCCGGCGGACGGCGTTGGCGGGGATGATGATTCCGCTGGCGGCGCGGTCGGCGGCGGCAACGTCGTAGTTGAATTTGGCGTCGACGACATTAACGCTGTCGTAGCCGGCTTGCTTTTGCTGACTGCCGAGGGTCAGCGTCAGCTGCGGGCTGCCGCCTGTAATCGTTATCGCCTTGCTGAAGTTCGCCTCCAGATTCACCGTCTCGCCCCGGCCGTAAGTGTTGCCAATCAGCGGCTCCGATGTGATGTGGATCCGGGTAATGCGGGGCGGAACGGTAATAGAGCCATCCACCTTGTGGTCGGACTGGTCGGTAGGCAGGGCGTGGCTGCCCAGGGCCAGGGTAGCGTCCTTGCCGTTGACGCTGCGGATGGTTCCGCCGTTGAGGGAAAGGGCGTTGGCGGCAATGGTGATGCCGTTGTTGTCCTGGTCGGCCGCCTGCACGATGTATTCAAAAATCAGGGATGACCCGGAGATCCGCCGGTAAGCGGCGGCGCGGCGGTTGTTGTCGCCGGTGCCGATGGTGATGGTCAGCCGCGGGGCGCCGGTTACGGTCATTTCGTGGCCGAAGTCAACGGCTACGCTAATGACATCGCTGGCGCTGTAGTAGTTGTCCGAGCGCAGGGGCGCGGACTGGATGGTCAGGCCGCGCACGGCCGGGGTGGGCGCCGTGCTGCCGTTAACCTTGTGGTCGCCGGCGTTGTTGATAACCTGGCCGCCGAGATGACGCGCCGCCATTGTTCCGCCGCTGGTCTGGATTACGCCCCCGGACAGGGCATTGGCGGCAACGCTGACGCCATCGGTATCGGCATCGGTCGCCGCCACCGTATAGGCGAAGGTAAGGGTAGTGGCGCCGGGGGCCGCGCCGCCGACCAGCGTGGCGCGGCGGGTGTTGGCAAGGGAACCGATGGTGAGCAGCAGACCGGGGTTGCCGGTGGCGTTCACCGCGGCGCTGAAAGTGACCCGGGCCCGGATGATTTCGCCGGCGCCGTAAGTATCGCCGGACTGCGGGGTAGAGGCGATGCTGACGCCGGAGACGGACGGGGGAACGGAGCCGGCGCCAACGGTACTGCCGCCGCCGTCCACCTTGTGGGCGGGGTGCTGGTACACGGCGTGGGTGAACAGGCCGGGGGCGGCGTTAACGGCGCCCGGGCTGCTTTGGATGGTTCCGCCGTTGAGGCGCAGGGCATTGTGGGCAATGCTGATGCCGTCGGCGTCCAGATCGGCGGCGGTTATGGTGTACTCAAAGTCGACGGCAGTGTCGACGGTTCCGGTCTGGGCGGCGAGACGCGTTGCAGCGCCGATGGTCAGCCGGAGCTGGGGGCTGCCGGTTACGGCCATATTCTGGCCGAAGTCCACCGCAACGATGATTTTTTCGCCGGCGGCATAGACGTCGTCGTTGCCGGCCGGGTTGGAAGTAATGCGGACGCCGGTTACGCCCACGGCCGGGGCCGTTCCGCCGTCCACTTTGTGGTCGGGCTGGTTGGACAGGGCGTGAGCGCCCAGGCCGGTGTTGGCGGCGATGCTGTTGGCGGCGCTGATGATGGTTCCGCCGTTGAGGGACAGGGCGGCGGCGGCGATGCTGATGCCGTCGCTGTCGGCATCGGCGGTTTGCACCGTGTAGGTGAAGCGAAGGGTGTCGTTGGAGGTTACCCCGGCGAACTCGGCGTGGCGGGTTTGCGTTCCCATAGTGATGGCCAGGCGGGGGCGGCCGGTTACGGTTACATTTTCGTCAAAGTCCACGGACATGCGGATCCTTTCGCCGGCGCCGTAGGTAGTGGCGGATTGGGGGCTGGAAGTGATGTTGACGGCTTCGGCGGCGGCCGGGGCGGTGACGGTGATGGTTACCGTGGCACTGTCGCTGTTGCTGTCGGTGTCGGTTACGGTGAGCTGGAAGGTCAAGGTGATGTCGCTGCCGCCGGCGGCGATGGCGGGCGCGGTGAAGGTGGGCTGGGCAGCAGTGGCGTCGCTCAACGTCTGATTTTGAGGCGGTGTCTGCGACCAGGCGTAAGTCAGCGTATCGCCGTTGGGGTCGGTGCTGTCGCTGCCGTCCAGGGTTACGAGAGTAGCGGCGGCCACCGTCCGGTCGGCGCCGGTTTTGGCGACGGGCGTTCCGGTGGCGATGCTGCCGTCCACTTGGTGGCTGGAGCCGGCGTCGACCGCGGAATGGGCCAGAGCGGCGGCCAGGCCGGAGTCGTCGCTGATGGTTCCCCCGTTGAGTATCAGGGCGTTGGCGGCGATGCTGACGCCGTCGGTGTCCTCATCCCCCGACTGCACGGTGTAGCTGAAAGTCAAAGTCGTGCCGCCACTGCCGGAGGCGTAGTCGGCGTTGCCGGTGGCGCTGCCGATGGTGATGGGCAGGCGGGGCGTTCCGTTGGTGGTGTCCACATTGACGTTTTCGGTGAACTGCACCGCTACGGAAATAGTTTCATCCCGGACATAGGTATCGTCGCGGGTGGTTCCCGAGGTGGAGCTGATGGTGACGCCGCCTACCGCGTTCACTGTGGCCTGCCTGGTGACTTTGATGGTTACATCGTCCGTATCCGAGAGGGGGGTCTGCCCATTGTCGGTTACGGTGAGGCGGAACTCCAGGTCGATGTCGCTGCCGCCGGCGGCGATGGCGGGCGCGGAGAAGGTCGGGCTGACGGCAGTGGTACTGCTCAAGGTCAGGCCGCTGCCGGCGCCGGTGGTGGGCGCCGTCTGTGTCCAGGAGTAGGTCAGCGTCTGGCCGGTGTTGGGGTCGTCGCTGCCGCTGCCGTCCAGGGTTACGGTGGTGCTGGAACCCTGCGCCACCACCTGGTCAGCGCCGGCGTTGGCCTTGGGCTGGCCGGTAGCTATGCTGCCGTCCACCTTGTGGCTGGCGCTGGCGTCGACCGCGCTATGGTTCAGATTGGCGGCCAGCTCGGAAGCGTCCTTAATCGCGCCGCCGTTGAGGTCAAGGGCGTTGGCGGCGATGCTGACGCCGTTGGCGTCGCTGTCCCCAGACGCCACGGCGTAGGTGAAAGTCAGCGTGTTGGCGGTACTGGCGCCTGAGTCGTAGCTGGCGTAGCGGGTGGCGCTGCCGATGGTGATGCCCAGCCGCGGCGTGCCGCCCGTGGTGTCCACCGTGACATTTTCGCTGAACTGCACGGCCACATCAATGTCCTGGCCCCGCACATAGGTATCGTCGCGGGTGCCTCCCGCCGTGCTGGAAATGGTGACGCTGCTCACCGTGGCCTGGGCGGTTACGGTGATGGTCACCGTGGCGGTGTCGGTTTTGCTCTCGGCGTCGGTTACCTCGAGCTCGAAGGTCAAGGTGAGGTCAGCGCCGCCGGAGCCGAGGTTGGGCGCGGTGAAGGTCGGCATCTCCGCAGCGCTGTCGCTCAGCGTCACGCCGCTGCCCGCCGGCGGCGTCCAGGCGTAGGTCAGAGCCTGTTCCTCGGGGTCGCTGCTGTCGCTGGCGTCCAAAGTTACAGTGTCGCCCGGCTTCACCACCTGGGCATCGCCGGCGTCGGCGGTGGGCCGCCCGGAGGCAACGCTGCCGTCAACCTTGTAGTCGTCATCGTCAGTCACCGCATGGCTGCCCAGCCCCAGGGCGGCGGCCAGGCCGGAGCTATCCTTAATGGTTCCGCTGTTCAGGGACAGCGCGCCGGCGGCGATGCTGATGCCGTTGTTGTCCGTATCCGTCGACGCCACCGTGTAGGTGAAAGTCAGCGTGTTGGCGGTACTGGCGCTTGAGTCGTAGTTGGCCTGGCGGGTGGCGCTGCCAATGCCGATGGCCAGCTGCGGCGTTCCGCCGGTGGTGTCCACCGTGACATTTTCGCTGAACTGAACTTCCACCGAAATCGTTTCGCCCCGCGCATAGGTGTTGGGGACGGTGTTGCCCGCGCCGCTGATGGTTACGCCGCTTACCTCAGCCTGGTGGGTTACGGTTACGGTTACATCGTCCGTATCCGTGAGGGGGGTCTGCCCGCTGTCGGTTACGGTGAGGCGGAAGGTCAAGGTGATGTCGCTGCCGCCGGCGGCGATGGTGGGCGCGTTGAAACTGGCCTGGGCCGTGTTGGCGTTAGTTAGCGACAGGCCGCTGCCGGAGCCGGTCATTGGCGCCGTCTGCGTCCAGGCGTAGGTCAGCGTCTGGCCGGAGTTAGGATCCGTGCCGCTGCCGGTCAAGGTTACGGCGGCTTCCTGCGCCACTACCTGGTCAGAGCCCGCGTTGGCCTTGGGCTGGCCGGCGGCTATGCTGCCGTTCACCAAGTGGCTGGTACTGGCGTCGACCGCGTTATGGGCCAGAGCGGCGGCCAAGCCGGAAGCGTCCTTAATCGTGCCGCCGTTGAGGGACAGGGTGTTCACGGCGATGCTGACGCCGTTGGTGTCGCTATCCCCCGACGCCACCGTGTAGGTGAAAGTCAGCGTGTTGGCGGTACTGGCGCTTGAGTCGTAGTCGGCCTGGCGGGTGGCGCTGCCGATGGTGATGCCCAGCCGGGGCGTGCCGGTTACCGTCACTGTCTCGCTGAACTGCACCGACGCCGTGATCGATTCGCCCTGGACATAGGTGTTGGCGCGGGTGCTTCCCGCCGTGCTGGAAATGCTCACGCTGCTCACCGTGGCCTCGCGGGTTACGATGACATCTACGGTGTCCGAGCCGGTGTTGCCGCCGGTGTCCGTTGCGGTCAGCCGGAAGGTCAAGGTGATGTCAGCGCCGCCGGCGGCGATGGTGGGCGCAGTGAAAGACACGCTGGCGGTGTTAGCCGGGGAGGGCAGCAGGTTGGCGCCGTCGCCGGTGGTGGGCGCCGTCTGCGTCCAGGCGTAGGTCAGCGGATCGCTGTTGGGATCCGTGGCGCTGCCGGTCAGGGTTACGCCGGCCCCCGATTTCACCACCAGGTTGCTGCCGGCGTCGGCCACCGGGTTCATGCCCGACACGCTGCCGTCCACCTTGTGGCTGTTATTGGCGGCCACCGCATCGTGGGTCAGATCCGCCGCCAGGCCGGAGGCGTCCTTGATGGTTCCGCCGTTGAGGGACAGGGCGTCGGCGGCGATGCTGATGCCGTTGGCGGCCGCATCCGCCGACTGCACGGTGTAGGTGAATGCCAGTGTGCTGCCGCTGCTCTCGTCGCTGTCATAATTCGCCGTGTAAGTGGCCGAGTTCCCGCCGGTGATGGTCAACTGCGGCGTTCCGGTTACCGTCACCGCCTCGCTGAACTCCACTTCCACCTCAATGGTTTCGCCCTGCACATAGGTGTCCGCCACCACGCCAAGCGGAGTGCTGGAAATGGTGACGCTGCTCACCGTGGCCTCGTGGGTTACGATGACGTCTACGGTGTCGGAGCCGGTATTCATGTCGGAGTCGGTTACGGTGAGCCGGAAGGTCAAGGTGATGTCGTTGCCGTTGGCGGCGATGGTGGGCGCCGTGAAAGACACGCTGGCGGTGTTCCTTGCGGCCGGCAACAGGTTGCTGTTGTTGCCGGTGGCGGGCGCCGTTTGCGACCAGGCGTAGGTCAAAGTCGCCGTCTGGCCCGAGTTGGGATCAATGCCGCTGCCGGTCAGGGTTACGGCGGCCTCCGATTTCACCACCTGGTCAGCGCCGGCTCTGGCCACCGGGTTGACGCCCGACACGCTGCCGTCCACCTTGTGGCTGGTACTGGCGGCCACCAGGGCGTGGGTCAGATCCGCCGCCAGCCCGGAGGCGTCCTTAATCGTGCCCTCGTTGAGGGACAGGGCGTCGGCGGCGATGCTGATGCCGTCCGTGTCCGCATCCGCCGCCTGCACCGTGTAGGTGAATGCCAGTGTGCTGCCGCTGCTCTCGTCTCTGTCATAATTCGCCGTGTAAGTGGCCGAGTTCCCGCCGGTGATGGTCAACTGCGGCGTTCCGGTTACCGTCACCGCCTCGCTGAACGCTACTGACACCTCAATGGTTTCGCCCTGCACATAGGTGTCGGCCACCACGCCAACCGGCGTGGAGCTGACGCTCACGCTGCTCACCGTGGCCTGCCGGGTGACTTTGATGGTTACCTCGTCCGTATCCGAGAGGGGGGGCTGCCCATCGTCGGTTACGGTAAGCCGGAACACCAGGGTGATGTCGGGGTCGGACGCGTTGTTGATGGCGGGCGCGGGGAAAGTCGGACTGGCCGTGGCGGCTCCGGTAAGCGTCACGGTGCTACCCGAAGTCTGCGTCCAGGAATAGGACAGCGTCTGGCCCTCGTTGGGGTCGCGGCTGCCGCTGCCATCCAGGGTTACGGTGGTGGACTCCTCTACCACCTGGTTATCGCCGGCGGCGGCGGTGGGCCGCCCGGTGGCTATGCTGCCGTCAACCTTGTAGCTGGCGTTGTCGGTTACGGCATGGCTGCCCAGGGACAGGGCGGCGGGCAGGTTGGAACTATCCTTAATCGTTCCGCTGTTCAGGGACAGGGCGCCGGCGGCAATGCTGA
The DNA here is from genome assembly GCA_965203195.1 of Dehalococcoidia bacterium. Lineage (GTDB taxonomy): Bacteria > Chloroflexota > Dehalococcoidia > Lucifugimonadales > UBA3495 > Bin87. The sequence goes on from OZ241860.1 coordinate 1,421,272, forward strand.
TGCCGTTGTTGTCCGTATCCGTCGACGCCACCGTGTAAGTGAAAGTCAGCGTGTTGGCGGTGCTGGCGCTTGAGTCGTAGGCGGCCTGGCGGGTGGCGCTGCCAATGCCGATGGCCAGCTGCGGCGTTCCGCCCGTGACGTCCACCGTGACATTTTCGCTGAACTCCACTTCCACCGAAATCGTTTCGTCCCGCGCATAGGTGTCGTCGACGGTGCCGCCCGCGCCGCTGATGGTTACGCCGCTCACCGTGGCCTGGGCCGTTACGGTGATGGTCACCGTGGCGGTGTCGGTTTTGCTGTCGGTGTCGGTTACGGTGAGCTGGAAGGTCAAGGTGAGGTCGTTGCCGTTGGAGCCGAGGCTGGGCGCCGTGAAGGTCGGCATCTCCGCAGTGTTGTCGTTCAGCGTCACGCCACTGCCCGCCGGCGGCGTCCAGGCGTAGGTCAGCGTCTGATTGGAAGGATCGCTGCTGCCGCGGGCGTCCAGGGTTACGGTGTCGCCCGGCTTCACCACCTGGCTATCGCCGGCGTCGGCAATGGGCTGGCCGGTAGCTATGCTGCCATCCACCAGGTGGCTGGCGCTGGCGTCGACCGCGTTATGGTCCCGATTGGCGGCCAGGCCGGAGGCGTCATTAATCGTGCCGCTGTTGAGAGACAGGACGTTGGCGGCGATGCTGACGCCATTGTCATCGCTGTCTGCCGACACCACGGTGTAGGTGAAAGTCAAAGTCGTGCCGCCGCTGCCCGAGGCGTAAGCGGCGTTGCGGGTGGCGCTGCCAATGGTCAGGGGCAGATGCGGCGTTCCGCCGGTGGTGTCCACCGTGACGGTTTCGCTGAACTGCACGGCGACCTCAATTTCCTCGCCCTGGACATAGGTATTGTCGCGGGTGTCGCCCAGATCGGCGCCGCCAATGGTGACGCTGCTCACCGTGGCCTCGCGGGTTACGGTGACATCTACGGTGTCCGAGCCGGTGTTGCCGCCGGTGTCCCTTGCGGTCAGCTGGAAGGTAAGGGTGATGTCAGCGCCGCCGGCGGCGATGGTGGGCGCCGTGAAAGACACGCTGGCGGTGTTAGCCGGGGAGGGCAGCAGGTTGGCGCCATTGCCGGTGGTGGGCGCCGTCTGCGTCCAGGCGTAGGTCAGCGCATCGCCGTTGGGATCCGTGGCGCTGCCGGTCAGGGTTACGCCGGCCCCCGATTTCACCACCAGGTTGCTGCCGGCGTCGGCCACCGGGTTCATGCCCGACACGCTGCCGTCCACCTTGTGGCTGGTACTGGCGGACACCGCATCGTGGGTCAGATCCGCCGCCAGGCCGGAGGCGTCCTTAATCGCGCCCCCGTTGAGGGACAAAGCGTCGGCGGCAATGCTGACGCCGTTGGCGGCGGCATCCGCCGACTGCACGGTGTAGGTGAATGCCAGTGTGTTGCCGCTGCTCTCGTCGCTGTCATAATCCGCCGTGTAAGTGGCCGAGTTCCCGCCGGTGATGGTCAACTGCGGCGTTCCGGTTACCGTTACATCCTCGCTGAACGCTACATCCACCTCAATGGTTTCGCCCTGCACATAGGTGTCCGCCACCACGCCAAGCGGCGTGGAACTGATGGTGACGCTGCTCACCGTGGCCTCGCGGGTTACGATGACGTCTACGGTGTCGGAGCCGGTGTTGCCGTCGGTGTCGGTTACGGTGAGCCGGAAGGTCAAGGTGATGTCGTTGCCGTTGGCGGCGATGGTGGGCGCCGTGAAAGACACGCTGGCGGTGTTCCTTGCGGCCGGCAACAGGTTGCTGTTGTTGCCGGTGGTGGGCGCCGTCTGCGTCCAGGCGTAGGTCAGCGGATCGCTGTTGGGATCAATGCCGCTGCCGGTCAGGGTTACGGCGGCCTCCGATTTCACCACCTGGTCAGCGCCGGCTCTGGCCACCGGGTTAACGCCCGACACGCTGCCGTCAACCTTGTGGCTGGCGCTGGCGGCCACTAGGGCGTGGGTCAGATCCGCCGCCAGCCCGGAGGCGTCCTTAATCGTGCCCTCGTTGAGGGACAGGGCGTCGGCGGCGATGCTGATGCCGTTGGCGGCGGCATCCGCCGCCTGCACGGTGTAGCGGAAAGTCAGCGTCGTCCCGCCGCTGCCAGAGTGATAATTCGCCGTGTAAGTGGCCGAGTTCCCGCCGGTGATGGTCAACTGCGGCGTTCCGGTTACCGTCACCGCCTCGCTGAAACCCACCTCCACCGCAATGGTTTCGCCCTGCACATAGGTGTCCGCCACCACGCCAACCGGCGTGGAGCTGACGCTCACGCTGCTCACCGTGGCCTGGGCCGTTACGGTGACGCTTACGGTGGCCGTGTCGGTTTTGCTCTCGGCGTCGGTTACCTCGAGCTCGAAGGTCAAGGTGAGGTCGTTGCCGCCGGAGCCGAGGCTGGGCGCGGTGAAAGTCGGCATCTCCGCAGCGCTGTCGCTCAGCGTCACGCCACTGCCCGCCGGCGGCGTCCAGGCGTAGGTCAGCGCCTGTTCCTCGGGGTCGCTGCTGTCGCTGGCGTCCAGAGTTACGGTGTCGCCCGGCTTCACCACCTGGGCATCGCCGGCGTCGGCGGTGGGCCGCCCGGAGGCTACGCTGCCGTCAACCTTGTGGCTGGCGCTGTCCGTTACCGCATTGGCGCCCAGGGCCAGGGCGGCGGGCAGTCCGGAGCTGTCCTTAATGGTTCCGCTGTTCAGGGACAGCGCGCCGGCGGCGATGCTGATGCCGTTGTTGTCCGTATCCCCCGACGCCACCGTGTAAGTGAAAGTCAGCGTGTTGCCGCCGCTGCCCGATGCGTAGCTAGCGTTTTGGGTGGCGCTGCCAATGCCGATGGCCAACTGCGGCGTTCCGGTTACATCCACCGTCTCGCTGAACTCCACCGCCACCGAAATCGTTTCGTCCCGCGCATAGGTGTTGGGGACAGTGTTGCCCGCGCCGCTGATGGTTACGCCGCTCACCTCAGCCTGGTGGGTGACGGTCACCGTTACATCATCCGTATCCATGAGGGCGGGGCTGCCACTGTCGGTTACCTCGAGCTGGAAGGTCAAGGTGATGTCGCTGCCGCCGGCGGCGATCGCGGGCGCGGAGAAGGTCGGGCTGACGGCCGTGGTACTGCTCAAGGTCAGGCTGCTGCCGTCGCCGGTGGTGGGTGCCGTCTGCGTCCAGGCGTAGGTCAGCGTCTCGCCGTCGTTGGGGTCGCTGCTGCCGCTGCCGTCCAGGGTTACGGTGGTGGTGGCACCCTGCGCCACCACCTGGTCAGCGCCCGCGTTGGCGACGGGCGTTCCGGTGGCTATGCTGCCATCCACTTTGTGGCTGGTACTGGCGGTGACTTCGGAATGATCCAGATCGGCGGCCAGGCCGGAGGCGTCATTAATCGTGCCGCTGTTGAACTCAAGGGAGTTGGCGTCGATGCTGACGCCATTGTCATCGCTGTCCCCCGACGCCACGGTGTAGGTGAAAGTCAGCGTGTCAGTGCGCGTGCCCGAAGCGTAGTTGGCGTATCGGGTGGCGCTGCCGATGGTCAGGGGCAGGCGGGGCGTTCCGGTTACATTCACCGTCTCGCTGAACTGCACCGTCACATCAATGTCCTCGCCCTGGACATAGGTGTTGGCGCGGGTAAATCCCGCCGTGCTGGAAATGGCGAAGCTGCTCACCGTGGCCTGGTGGGTTACGGTGATGGTCACCGTGTCGGTGTCTTTGTTGCCGTCCGGGTCGGTCACCTCGAGCTCGAAAGTCAGGTCGATGTAAGGGTCGACGTGGCGGAGGGTGGGCGCCGTGAAACGCAGATTGGGGGCGGTTCCGCTCAGCGCCAGGTTGCTGCCGTCGCCGGTGGCGGGCCCCGTCTGCCTCCAGCTGTAACTCAAAGACCCCGTCTGGCCCGGGTTGGGATCCGTGCCGCTGCCGGTTATATTTACGCGGGAGCCCGATTTCACTACCAGGTCATCGCCGGCTTCGGCTACCGGGTTCATGCCCGACACGCTGCCGTCCACCTTGTGGCTGGTACTGGCGGACACCGCATCGTGGGTCACATCCGCCGCCAGGCCGGAGGCGTCCTTAATCGCGCCCCCGTTGAGGGACAGGGCGTCGGCGGCGATGCTGACGCCGTTGGCGGCGGTATCCGCCGACTGCACCGTGTAGCCGAAAGTCAGCGTGGCGCTGCCGCTGCCGGAGGCGTAATTCGCCGTGTAGGTGGCGGCGGGGCTGCCGCCGCCGGTGATGGTCAACTGCGGCGTGCCGGTTACCGTCACCGCCTCGCTGAACTCTACATCCACCTCAATGGTTTCGCCCTGCACATAGGTGTTCGCCACCACGCCAGGCGGCGTGGAACTGATGGTGACGCTGCTCACCGTGGCCTCGCGGGTTACGATGACGTCTACGGTGTCGGAGCCGGTGTTGCCGTCGGTGTCGGTTACGGTGAGCCGGAAGGTCAAGGTGATGTCGTTGCCGTTGGCGGCGATGGTGGGCGCCGTGAAAGACACGCTGGCGGTGTTCCTTGCGGCCGGCAACAGGTTGCTGTTGTTGCCGGTGGTGGGCGCCGTCTGCGTCCAGGCGTAGGTCAGCGGATCGCTGTTGGGATCAATGCCGCTGCCGGTCAGGGTTACGGCGGCCTCCGATTTCACCACCTGGTCAGCGCCGGCTCTGGCCACCGGGTTGACGCCCGACACGCTGCCGTCAACCTTGTGGCTGGTACTGGCGGCCACCAGTGCGTGGGTCAGATCCGCCGCCAGCCCGGAGGCGTCCTTAATCGTGCCCTCGTTGAGGGACAGGGCGTCGGCGGCGATGCTGATGCCGTCCGTGTCCGCATCCGCCGCCTGCACGGTGTAGCGGAAAGTCAGCGTCGTCCCGCTGCTGCCGGAGTGATAATTCGCCGTGTAAGTGGCCGAGTTCCCGCCGGTGATGGTCAACTGCGGCGTTCCGGTTACCGTCACCGCCTCGCTGAAACCCACTTCCACCTCAATGGTTTCGCCCTGCACATAGGTGTTGGACACCACGCCAACCGGCGTGGAGCTGACGCTGACGCTGCTCACCGTGGCCTGGGCCGTTACGGTGATGGTCACCATGGCGGTGTCGGTTTTGCTCTCGGCGTCGGTTACCTCGAGCTCGAAGGTCAAGGTGAGGTCGTTGCCGTTGGAGCCGAGGCTGGGCGCGGTGAAGGTCGGCATCTCCGCAGTGCTGTCGCTCAGCGTCACGCCACTGCCCGCCGGCGGCGTCCAGGCGTAGGTCAGAGCCTGTTCCTCGGGGTCGCTGCTGTCGCTGGCGTCCAAAGTTACGGTGTCGCCCGGCTTCACCACCTGGGCATCGCCGGCGTCGGCGGTGGGCCTGCCCGAGGCAATCCTGCCGTCCACCTTGTAGTCGTCATCGTTAGTCACGGCATGGCTGCCCAGGGACAGGGCGGCGGGCAGGCCGGAGCTGTCCTTAATCGTTCCGCTGTTCAGGGACAGGGCGCCGGCGGCAATGCTGATGCCGTTGTTGTCCGTATCCGTCGACGCCACCGTGTAAGTGAAAGTCAGCGTGTTGCCGCCGCTGCCCGAGGCGTAGCTGGCCTGGCGGGTGGCGCTGCCGATGCCGATGGCCAGCTGCGGCGTTCCGGTTACATCCACCGCCTCGCTGAACTGCGCCGCCACCGATATAGTTTCGCCCTGCGCATAGGTGTTGGGGACGGTGTTGCCCGCGCCGCTGATGGTTACGCCGCTCACCTCAGCCTGCCGGGTTACGATTATGGTTACATCGTCCGTATCCATGAGGGCGGGGGTGCCACTGTCGGTTACGGTGAGGCGGAAGGTCAAGGTGATGTCGCTGCCGGCGGCGGCGATGGTGGGCGCCGTGAAAGACACGCTGGCGGTGTTAGCCGAGGAGGGCAGCAGGTTGGCGCCATTGCCGGTAGCGGGCGCCGTCTGCGACCAGGCGTAGGTCAGCGTCTCGCCGTCGTTGGGGTCGTTGCTGCCGCTGCCGTCCAGGGTTACGGTGGTGGTGGAACCCTGCGCCACCACCTGGTCAGCGCCCGCGTTGGCGACGGGCGTTCCGGTGGCTATGCTGCCATCCACTTTGTGGCTGGTACTGGCGGTGACTTCGGAATGATCCAGATCGGCGGCCAGGCCGGAGGCGTCATTAATCGTGCCGCTGTTGAACTCAAGGGAGTTGGCGTCGATGCTGACGCCATTGTCATCGCTGTCCCCCGACGCCACGGTGTAGGTGAAAGTCAGCGTGTCAGTGCGCGTGCCCGAAGCGTAGTTGGCGTATCGGGTGGCGCTGCCGATGGTCAGAGGCAGGCGGGGCGTTCCGGTTACATTCACCGTCTCGCTGAACTGCACCGTCACATCAATGTCCTCGCCCTGGACATAGGTGTTGGCGCGGGTAAATCCCGCCGTGCTGGAAATGGCGAAGCTGCTCACCGTGGCCTGGTGGGTTACGGTGATGGTCACCGTGTCGGTGTCTTTGTTGCCGTCCGGGTCGGTCACCTCGAGCTCGAAAGTCAGGTCGATGTAAGGGTCGACGTGGCGGAGGGTGGGGGCCGTGAAACGCAGATTGGGGGCGGTTCCGCTCAGCGCCAGGTTGCTGCCGTCGCCGGTGGCGGGCCCCGTCTGCCTCCAGCTGTAACTCAAAGACCCCGTCTGGCCCGGGTTGGGATCCGTGCCGCGGCCGGTTATATCTACGCGGGAGCCCGATTTCACCACCAGATCGCTGCCCGCGTCGGCGGTGGGCTTGCCGGTCTGCCGCGCCACGGAGCCGTCGACCTTGTAGTTGCTATCGTTGGTCACGCTATGGCTGCCCAGGGACAGGGCGGCGGGCAAGCCGGAAGCATCCTTAATCGTGCCGCCGTTGAGGGACAGGGCGGTGGTGGCGATGCTGATGCCGTCGTTATCGCTGTCCGCCGCCAGGACGGTGTAGGTGAAAGTGAGCGTATCGCTGCCGCTGCCGGAGGCGTAATTCGCCGTGTAGGTGGCGGCGGGGTTGCCGCCGCCGGTGATGGCCAGCTGCGGCGTTCCGGTTACCGTCACCGCCTCGCTGAACTCCACTTCCACCTCAATGGTTTCGTCCACCACATAGGTGTCGGCCACAGTGTCGCCCAGATCATCGCCGCCAACGGTGACGTCGTTCACGATGGCCTCTTTGGTGACGGTGAAGGTCACCTCGGCCGTATCCGAGAGGGGCGTGGCGCCGTCGTCGGTTACGGTGAGCCGGAACACCAGGGTGAGGTCGGGGTCGGACGCGTTGGCAATGTTGGGCGCGGCGAAGCTGGCCTGGGCCATGTTGGGGTTGGTTATCGTCACGCCGGCGCCGTCGCCGGTGGTGGGCTGCGTCTGCGTCCAGGCGTAGGTCAGCGTCTGGCCGTCGTTGGGGTCGGTGGCGCTGCCGTTCAGGGCTACGATGGCGGTGCCGGCGGCTACCACCCGGCCGCTGACCGCGCTGGCCGTGGGCGCGCCGGCGGCCACGCTGCCGTCCACCTTGTAGCTGGCATTGTTAGTTACGGCATTGCTGCCCAGGCCCAGGGCGGCGGGCAGGCCGGCGGCGTCCTTAATTGTGCCGCCGTTGAGGGACAGGGCGTTGGCGGCGATGCTGATGCCGTTGTCATCGCTGTCCCCGGACGGCACGGTGTAGGTGAAAGTGAGCGTGTTGGTGGTGGTGCCGGAGGCGTAGTTGGCGTTGCGGGTGGCGCTGCCGATGACGATGGCCAGCTGCGGCGTTCCGCCCGTGGTGTCCACCGTGACGTTTTCGCTGAACTGCACGGCGACCTCAATGTCCTCGCCCTGGACATAGGTAGCGTCGCGGGTGAAGCCCCGATCGTCGCCGCCAATGGTGACGCCGCTTACGGTGGCCTCGTGGGTTGCGATGATGGACACCGTGGCGGAGCCGGTGTTGCCGTTGGTGTCGGTTACGGTGAGGCGGAACTCCAGGGTGATGTCGCTGCCGCCGTCGGCGATGGTGGGCGCGTCGAAGGTCGGACTGGCAGCCGTGGCGCTGCTCAAGGTCAGGCCGCTGCCGGCGTTGGGGGACACCGGCGCCGTCTGCGTCCAGGCGTAGGTCAAAGTAGCCGTCTGGCCCGGGTTGGGGTCGCTGCTGCCGCTGCCGTCCAGGGTTATGCCGGTGGCGCCCGACTTCACCGCCGCGGGCGCGCTGATGCTGGCCACCGGGTTGGATCCCGACACGCTGCCGTCCACCTTGTGGCTGGTACTGGCGGCAACCTCGGAATGATCCAGATCGGCGGCCAGGCCGGAGTCGTCGTTAATCGTGCCGCCATTGAGGGACAGGGCGTCGGCGGCGATGCTGACGCCGTCGGTATCGCTGTCCGCCGACTGCACCGTGTAGCGGAAAGTCAGCGTATCGCTGCCGCTGCCGGAGGCGTAAGCCGCCGTGTAAGTGTTGGAACCGCCGCCGGTGATGACCAGCTGCGGCGTCCCGGTTACCGTTACATCCTCGCTGAACTCCACCTCTACCTCAATGTTTTCGCCCATCAGATAGGTGTCGGTGGTGGTGGAACCCGGCGTGGAGGTGATGCTGACATCGTCCACCGTGGCCTCTTTGGTGACGGTGATGGTCACCTCGTCCGTATGCGATTTGCTTTCGGTGTCGGTTACGGTGAGCTGGAAGGTCAGCTCAATGTCGGGGTCGGACGCGTTGGCGATGGCCGGCGCGCTAAAGGTTGGCATCGACACATTGGCAGCATTCAGCCGCACATTGCTGCCGGGGCCGGTGGCGGGCGCCTGCGTCACCAGCCAGGCGTAGGTCAGCATCTGGTTGGCAGGATCGCTGCTGCCGGTGCCGTCCAGGGTTACGGTGGTGGCTTCCTTGACCGCCCGGTCAGCGCCGGCGTCGGCTTGGGGCGTGCCGGGGACGATGCTGCCGTCCACCAGGTGGCTGGCGCTGGCGGCCACGGTCAAGGTATGGGCCAGGTTGGCGGCCAGGCCGGGGCCGGAGGTGTCCTTAATCGCGCCGCCGTTGAGGGACAGGGCGTTGGCGGCAATGCTGACGCCGTCAGTATCGCTGTCCGCCGCTTGCACGGTGTAGTTGAAAGTCAGCGTGTTGGTGCCGGCGCCCGAAGCGTAGGTGGCGTAGCGGGTGGCGCTGCCGATGGCGAGGGCCAGGCGCGGCGTTCCGGTTACATTCACCGCCTCGCTGAACTGCGCCGCCGCCGATATGGTTTGGCCCCGGGCGTAGGTGTTGGCGTGGGTGGTTCCCGCCGTGGAGCTGATGCTGACGGCGCTCACCGTGGCCTGGCGGGTTACGGTGATGACTACGGTGTCGGTGGCGGATTTGGTGCCGGTTACCCTGAGCTGGAAGTTCAGGGTGATGTCGGCGCCGTTGGCGCGGAGGGCCGGCGCGGTGAAGGTCGTTTGGGCGTCAGAATCGCTCAACGACACGCTGATGCCGGTGGGGCTGGACGACGTCAGGCTCCATGCGTATACTAGGTCCTTCTGGGCCACTGTGGGATCGGTGCTGGCGCTGCCGTCCAGGGTTACGGTGGCGCCGGGGGCCACCGCCTGGTCGGGGCCGGCACGGGCGGTGGGGGTGGCGACGAGGTTCGAATTTCTGGTGCCGTCAACCAGGTAGCTGGCGTTGTTAGACACGGTGTAGCCGGTCAGGGACCGGTCGACGGCCAGGCCGGAGGCGTCATTAATCGCGCCGCTGTTGAGTTCAAGGGCGGTGGCGGCAATGCTGATGCCGTCGGTATCGCTGTCCCCCGCCTGGACGGTGTAGGTGAAAGTCAGCGCATTGGCGCCACTGCCCGAGATGTAAGCGGCTTTGCGGGTATTAGCGCCGATGACGATGGCCAGCGTCGGATTGCCTTTACTGGTGTCCACAGTGACGTTTTCACTGAACCGGACCGTTACCGAGATCCTTTCGCCGGCGAGATACTTGCCGGCTTCGGTTCTGCCCAAATCGCCGCCAACGGTGAGGCCGGTGACCGTGGCCTGTTTGGTGACGGTGACAGCTACGTCGTCCGTGGCGGACAGGCCGACGGCGTCGGTTACGGTGAGGCGGAACTCCAGGTTGATGTCGGGGTCGGACGCGTTGGCAATGGCGGGCGCAGGGAAAGACAGATTGCCGTCGCTGCGGACGGTTAGCGTCAGGTTGCTGTAGGCGCCGGAGGCCGGCGCGATCTGCGTCCAGGCGAAGGACACCGGCCCCTGGGCATCGGTGGCGGGACGGCCGCGCGCGCCGGTCAGATTTGCGGTTGCGCCGGCGGCGACCACACTGTCGACGCCGGCGCTCGCGAAGGGTCGCTCTCCTTTCTCCAGGTTCAGGGTGTAGGTGGTGGCCGACCCGTCGTCGCCACTGACGGCGATGGTTACGGTGTCTTTGCCCAGGGTGGAGGTGTCAATCTGGAGGCCGGCGGCGACGGTGTCGGCGTCGGTGGCGGTGACCACCACATTGGCGCCGGTGTCCGGCGTGTAGTTCACCGTCACCTGGTTGACGGTATCCGGCGCCACCCGCGCCAGATAGGGGCCGCCGTTGGTGGCGGTAAAGGCAGGGCTGAAGGTCAGGGCCGGCGTGGTGGACAGGGCGGTGAGGGTGTGGGCCGCGCTGATGGTGGGCTGGCGGGCCAGCTGGGCCGCCGCGCCGCCGGTGTCGCCGTGGCCATCGTACCGCAGGGCCGGGTACTGGGTGGCAGTGCCGAATTCCCAGGGGTTGTCCAGACGCCCGTCGTTGTTCAGGTCCAGATTCCAGCCGTAATAGAGGTCGGCGCTGGTGGCGCCGTAGTCGGTGGGCGCGCGCAGCTGGTAGGTTTTGAGGCCGGCGCTGGCGGGCAGCCCGTTGCTGGTGGCCCGGCCGGTGCGGATGGTGTCCCAGTAGCTGTTCGCTATCCTTCCGCTGAGCGTGTTATCGTGGTGGCCGATCAACCCGCCGGCATTGTGTACCGGGGAGTTGGCGTCATTGACGGGTTTCCCAATGGCGTAGCTGTAAGTGACGGTACCCGTGTTGGCGCCAACCAGTCCGCCGACAGCCCGGAGCGCCGGTTGCGCCGCCCGTTGCCCCGGTGGGGGAGTTACCACGCGCACCGCCACATCGGCGTAGCTGACGGTGATGGCGCCTTTGTTGTAGCCCACCAGTCCGCCGGCATAGCCCCCGCCCCGGACTTCGCCGCCCTGGGCGTAGCTGGCGGTGACCCTGGCGGTGGATTTGGCGTAGCCGACGAGAGGGCCCAGAGCGGCGCCGGCGGTGGTCACGACGGAAGGGTTAACCAGGCCGACCTGCTCAATGTGGCCGGAGATGGCGCCGAACAGCCCCAGGGCATCCTCGGAAGTGCGGACGATGGACAGGTTGGAGATGGTGTGGCCGTTGCCGTTGAACCGGCCGGAGTAGGCCGTAGGGGAAGTGGAATTGGCGAAAATGGTGTCATATTCGAACGGGTGCCCGGTGGTGACCACGCCGCCGATGGGCGTCCAGCCGGCGCCGCCGTTGTAGTAAGCGTCGTCGGTGCGGTCGTTGGCGGTTCCGGTGTCAAAGTCCAGGTTGGCGCGCAGCTCGTAGCCGGTGCAGACGGGTTCATCGGGCGTGCCGGAATTGCCGTCGTGGTCGGCCAAGCGGCAGCCCATGCCCGCCTCCGGGCGCCCGAAGGCGGCGGCGTAGTCGTCGTTGTTGGCGGACGCGTCGGCGACGCCGTTGCCGTCCAGATCCCAGCGGATGGCGTTGAGCTGGGCCAGGTTGCGAATGTCAATCAGGCCGTTTTCGTTGTCATCGTAATCCTGCGCCGTCAGGGCCACGGTGATGGTGTAGGGGCCGTCCTGCGTGCAGGACTGCGGGGTGCAGTTCTGCGCCCGGACGGTGACGGTGATGGCGTTGCTGCCGGCGACCAGCTGCACCTGGTGGCCGGCCTCGGAAGCGCGGGCGTCGGCGGGGGTGACAACCACATCGGCCACGCTGACGCTGGTTGTGCCGGACACGGTAAGGTAGCCGGTGGCGGGGTTGACCAGCGTTCCGGTGTAGCTAGGCGTTCCGTTGGCGAAAGCGGGGTCGAGGGTAACGCCGGGGATGGAGAGGGCGGTCAGGCTGGCTACGCCGGAAAGGGCCGGCTGGAGGCGGAACTGGGCGGCGGTGTCCTGCCCGTGCGCCTTTAGTACCGGGAACTGGTCGGCGTTGCCAAAGGCCCAGGGGTCGTCGGCGCCGGTGGTTTCGTCAACATCAAGGTTCCAGTTGGCGTAGATGCTGGGCGGCGTGGTGGTGGTCGCGCCGTAGGCGGTGGGTTCCTGCAAGGCGCGCCGGGTTTTAGCCACGCCGCCGCCGCCGGCGCCCCCGTCGCCGCCGGCTTCGTTATCGTAATAAGAGTCCGTAATGGTGGCGCCGGCGGCGGCGTGGCCCAGCAGCCCGCCCACGGTGGTGGCCGTGCCCGAGCTTCTGGTGACCACCCCGTAGGCGTAGGATGCGGTGATGGAGGTGGTGGCGGCCCCCGCCGCGCCCACCAGCCCGCCTACATTGGATGTGCCCGACACGGCGGCCAGAGAGTAGGACGCGGACAGGGCGGAAACGGTGTACAGGCTGCCCACCAGCCCGCCGACACTTTGCGCGCCCCTCACGGAGCCGGTGGAGTAGCTGGCGCGGGCGACGGCGGGGTCGGCGGCCGTCCCGTCCAGCGCCCCCGCCAGGGCGCCGGTACTGGCCATTGTGCTGGTTACGCTGGCGTTGACCAGGGCCACGCCCTCCAGACGGCCTTCGGGGCCCACCACGCCGAACAGCCCGGTGTTGGCCGTAGTCCTGTTGATGTACAGGTTCTCCAGTTCGTGGCCGTTGCCGTTGAAAACGCCGGTCCAGTTCTTGTTCGTGCCGGAGCTGCCAATGGGCAGCCAGCCCAGGCCGCTGTTCCAGTAAGTATCGCCTTCGTTGGCCCCGCCGCTGCCGTTGGTGTCAAAGTCAAAGTCCAGCCCGCTGCTGCGGCCCTCGGCGCCCAGCTCGTAGCCATGGCAGACGGGCTGCTCCGCCGTGTCGGCATCGTTGTCGTGGTCGGCCAGGCCGCAGCCCGCAGCCATACTGTCCCCGACCGGCAGCGGGAAGGCGGCGGCGTACTTGGAGCGCTCGTCGGAACCGAACCCCGTGTCCACGGAGCTGTTGCTGTTCAGATCCCAGCGGATGGCGTTGAGCTGTTTCAGGTTGCTGATTTCAATCAGGCCGTCGTTGTCGCAGTCGTAGTCAATGCGCTGGGCCATGAACTGCTCGCTGGCGTCGTGGCCGCCGTAGTTCAGCGCCGGGTGCTTGCCGGCCTGGAAACTCCAGGGGTTGGCGCCGGCGGTACTGGTTTCGTAGGCGGTGTACAGGGTGCTCCAGTTGGCGTAGATGCCCGTGTAGCCGGTGGGGGTGGTCAGCTGGGCGGTGGTCTTGCCCACGCCGTAAGCGTTGGTTTCGCTGGGGTAGCGGATGTAATCGCAGCCGGTGTTGACATCCCAGTAGCTGTTGGGGGCGCGATTGCGGTTGGCCAGAAGGGCCTCAGCCGTGGACACGCCGGCCAGCCCGCCAATGTGTTCGCTGTCAGCGTCGGCATTGACCGGGCCGGCGGCGTAGCTGTCGTGGATAAAGCCCCGGTTCAGCCCCACCAGGCCGCCGGCCCTAGAGGCTCTGCCGCTGAGGGTTACCGCGGCCCGGGAGTAGCTGGCGCTGATCACGCCGTAGTTTTCCCCCACCAGGCCGCCGATTGTGCCCAGGGAGTTGCTCACCGTTCCGGTTACATAGCTGCCGATGACCTGGGAGTCATCCGTATAAAAGTTGGAATTCTTGACGCCCTGAGCGCTAATCCGATAATCGCTCTCGCTGCTGCTGACCACGCCGACCAGTCCGCCAACACTCTGCCCGCCGTTGATATTAACGTCGACCAGGCCGACGCTTTCCAGCCGGGCGGAGTCATCCACCTCGCCCAGAACGCTGAACAAGCCCACGCCAATGATGCGCTCGCTGTGGTTAATGTAGAGGTTGGAGATGGTGTGGCCGTTGCCCTTAAAGATGGCCGTGTAGGCGGGAATAGGCAGATCATCGCTGGTGTCGGCCGGGGTAAGAGTGACGGTGGGGTCGGTACGGTGGCCGATCGACGTCCAGCCCTTGCCGCCGTTGTAGTAAAGGTCGTCGGTGCGGTCGCCGGCCGTGCCGGTGTCAAAGTCCAGGTCGGCGCGCAGTTCGTAGCCGATGCAGCCGGTGTCCGGGCAGCCCATGCCGGTGGCCGGAGGATAGGGGAAGGCGCCGCTGTTCCCACGGTAGGCGGCGGTGATGGCGGGTTGGAGATCCACGAGCCGGCCAAAGGTATCCTGGTCGTTGGGGATGCCGTCCCCGTCCAGGTCGTAGCGCACGGCATTGAGCTGCGCCAGGGTGCGAATGTCAATCAGCCCGTCGTTGTCGTCATCGTAGTCGGTGGTGGTGTCGCGGGTAACCGCAACCGAGTAGGTTTTGTTGCCTCCGGAGGCTTGGGTGGCAGCGACCAGGAGATTGATGTTCGTGACGCTGCCGGCGGCGCCGAGGGTAACGGGGTAGGAACGGTTAGCGCCGAGGGGATGTTGAACGGTGCTAGTACCGACCACTGTAATGCTGAGGGAGGGCCCCGTCGCGGTAAGTTCCATCGCAACCGTCACGCTTTCGTTGACGCGGGGAACGGTGACGGTGTAGTCCTCCGTGCTCGGGGCGAAGTCCGGCGAGAGGTCATACCGGTTGCCGTCCGAGCCGGTAATGGTCAGGGAGCTCAGGGTGTTGGCCCCCCCTGCCCGGCGCACGACGACGGTGTAGGTCATCGTGCTTGAGTCGGCGGCGGTGACCACGATGGTGATGGTGTTGTCGCCCTCTGACAGGTTGACCTGGTGGCCGGCGGTGCCGGTGTCGACGTCGGCGGGAGTAATGGCCACGGTGGCGCCGGCGTGGTTGGCGGTGGCGGTTACCGTAACCTGCGTAATGTTGTTGGCCGCATTGACCCGGTAATTCAGCGTGCTGGCGTTGAATGCCGGATCCCAGTTGGTGACGTCGCTGATAATGAGGGAGCTCAGGGCGGCGTCCATAGACAGGGGGTCGCTGGCCTTGATGCGGAAGCGGCGCGGGCTGCCGTAGGTGGCGTTGGGAATGCGGTCGGCGTTGGCGGTGGGATCGGACAGGGTAACGGTGAAGTATTCCACCGGCTCATTGTCGTCGTCCGTGGCCACGGTAAAGGCGCAGGTTGCGGTAGTGTCGGCAGTGGTAAAGGACGCCTCGGCGGTGACGGCGGTAAAGTCGGCGGCATTAGCGCCCACGCGGGCCGTGGAGGTTGCCGGGTCCACGGAAGTGTCCGGGGCAATGGTGCAGAGGACTTTGCCGGCGGCGGTAGGGGCTCTGGAGCCGGTGACGGTTACGCTCAGGGTGCGGGCGGCCAGGGCGCCGTCCTCGTCCAGCTCGTGGTCCACCGCCGGGGCCGTGATGGTGTAGTTGGTGCCGGGATCGCGGGTAATCACCAGGGTATAGGTGCGGATAGTGGCGCCGTCGTGGGCCGTGTTCACGATGGTGACGGTGTTGGGGCCCAGGGACAGGGCCACCTGATGCCCGTCGGTATCGCGGTCGGCGTCCGTGGCCGGGGTAAAGGTGAATTCGGACATACTGCGCTTTTTGGTGGCCGCTATGGTGACCTGCGTAGTGGCGTTGGACACGCTGACGGTGTAGCTGGTAGTAGCCGGGGCGAAGGCCGGCGTCAGCGTTCCGCTGCTGACCGTGATGCCGGTGAGCGACGGGTCGTCGGACGGCGCCGGATGCAGGGCGCGCTGGGTCGCCGCGTTATGTCCACCCTGCTTGAGGACAGGGTACTGGGTGGCGAGGCCGAAGTCCCACGGGTCGTCGTTGCCCGTTTCGCCGTCAATGTCGCGGTTCCAGTCGGCGTAGATGCTGGGCGGATCAGCGCTGGACAACCCGTAGGCGGTGGGCGTCAGCAGGGCGCGGGTGTTTTGGGGCGCGCCGCCGCCGGGGCTGGCGGTCTGGCCGGTGGTTTCCGAATCAAAGTAGGCCGCCGTGGCCGTGGCGCCCGTAGTTTTGGCGCCGGCCACGCCGCCGGCGTTGGTCGTTCCGGTTACGGCGCCCAGGGCGTAGGCGGCCACCAGCTGGCCCTGGTGGTTGCCCACCAGGCCGCCCACATAGTCCGTCCCCGTAACGGCGGCGCCCGACCAGGCGGTATCAATGCGGGCCGCCGCCTGCGCCGTGGGCGTGGTCACCGCCGGCAGCAGTTCGCCGGCAAGGCCGCCCACATAGTTCGTCCCCGCAACAGTTCCGGCGGCGTAGGAATTGACGATGCCGGCGCCGGCCGCCACCTGCCCCGCAATGCCGCCCACATAGTCGGTGCCCGATACCGTGGCCGTGGCCCGGGAGGCCGTAACACTGCCGCCGGCTTGCAGCTGCCCCACAATGCCGCCAATATAGTCGTTATCAGCGCCGGCGCCCCGCACCGTGGCCGTGCCGGCCACCGTGACGCCGCTGATGCTCCCGCCGGCGCGCCCGGCAATGCCCCCGGCGTAGTGGCGCCCGGTTACGCTGCCGGCGACGCTGGCGCCGGTCAAGGTTCCGTCCATCTGGCCGGCGATGGCGCCCACCCGGTCGCGCCCGGTTACGCTGGCGCCGGTGAGGATCACATTGGACAGGCGGCCGGCGCTGCCCACCGCCCCGAACAGGCCCACCTCGTCGCTGCCCGTGGCCCCGCCCCGGCTGATGTGCAGGTTGGACAGCGTGTGGCCGTTGCTCGAGAAAGTGGCGGCATACGGCGCGGCGGCCGTCCCAATGGGCAGCCAGCCCAGGCCGCCGTTCCAGTAGGTATCCCCGGCGTCCGGGCCGCCGTCGCCGTCGGTGTCAAAATTGAAAGTTACCTCGCTGTCGCTGTTGGCGCCCAGTTCGTAGCCGGCGCACACCGGAACCGCCGCCGTGGCCGTATTGTCATCGTGGTCGGTCAGGGGGCAGCCCATATCAGCCGCCGGGATGGGGTAGGCGCCGGCATAGGCCGTGGCGTTGGTATCGGCATCCACCGCGCCGTCGCCGTCCAGGTCGTGGCGGATGACATCCAGGTCGGCCAGGTTGTTCACCTCAATGAGGCCGTCGTTGTCGCAGTCGTAGTCAATGCGCTGGGCGTCAAACTGTGCGCCGGCGTCCAGGCCGCCGTAGTTCAGCGCCGGGTAGCGGTCGGCCCGGAAAGACCAGGGGTTGGCGCCGGTCGTAGTGGCGCCCAGGGCGGTGAGCAGGTCATCCCAGTCGGCGTAAATGCCCGTGTAGCCGGCGGGCGCCAGCAGCTCGGCGGTGGTCTTGCCCCGGCCACGGGCTTTGTAGGCGCCGGAGTCGGTGTGGCGGATATGTTCGCAGCCGGCGTGGACATCCCAATAACTGCTGCGGGTAAGGATACCGCCGAAGGGGTTGACGGAGTTGATCGTGCTATGGCCGGCCAGCCCGCCGACATCGGATCCGGGGGCGTTGACCGGGCCGGCGGCGTAGCTTTTGCTGATGACGGCGTTGTTCTGCCCCGCCAGTCCGCCGGCATTGCTGGTACTGGCGGTTACCGCGGCCAGGGAGTAGCTGGCGCTGATTATGCCGTAGTTCTGCCCGGCGATGCCGCCCACCCGGCTGGTGCCGGTCACCACGCCGGTTACATAGCTGCCAATGACCCGGGAGTCGTTGGTAAAGGTGGTGGAGAGGGCGTTAGCGGTAAAGTTGCTGTTAATATCGCCGACCAGCCCGCCCACCTGGTTGTGGCCGCGGACATAGACGTTGACCAGACCGAGGCTTTCCACCCGGCCGTCGTCAGTGGCCGTACCCAGCTGGCTGAACAAACCGTAGCCGCCATCGCTGTCGCCATTGATATAGAGGTTGGAGATGGTGTGGCCGTTGCCCTTAAAAATGGCGTTGTAAGAGCCCGCAAGTCGGACTACGGTGTTGCCGGAAGGAAGCGCTCTTTGGCCGATGGGCAACCAGCCGCCGCCGGGCGCATTGGCGCTGCCGGAGTAGTACAGGTCGCCGGAGTCGCCGGTGGCGGTTCCCGCGGCGTCCAGCGTGTAGGTGTAGCCGTTGCCGTTGGTGTCAAAGTCCAGGTCGGCCAGCAGCTCGTAGCCCTTGCAGCCCGTGGACGGGCAGCCCATCCCGGTCATCGCGTTGGGGAAGGCGGCGGTGTAGGCCGTGCCGCTGCCGCCACTGCCGCCCAGGTCGTGCCGGATGGCGTCCAGCTGGGCCAGGTTTTTGATTTCAATCAGCCCGTCGCCGTCGCTGTCGTAGTCAATCTTGATGGCGCCCTGGATGGCCGGATCCAGGCCGCCGTACTTCAGGCGCGGGTACTGCTCATTGGTGCCGAAGTCCCAGGCGTCGTCATCCGTGTCGGCGGCCACTCCGACGGTGCCGTCGCCGTCCACATCCACATCGTCCCAGCCGGCGTAGATGGCGGCGTTGCCGGTTCCGTAGGCGATGGGGGTTTTCAGGGCGCTACTGGTTTTGCCGTCGCCGGTGGCGGCGCCGGCGCTGCTGGACTTGGTGGTGGCTTGCGTATCCCAGTAGCTGCCGGTTATCGTGCTGCCACCTGACCGGCCCACTAATCCGCCGGCGCCGGAGCCGGTGACCGCGCCCGCGGCGTAGCTGGCGATAATGGAGCCGCCGTTTTCCCAGCCCACCAGCCCGCCGGCGTGCCGGAAACTGTTCGATGTCCCGAGCGTTACCGAGGCGGTGGAATAGCTGGCCACGATTGCGCCCTGGTTGTAGCCGACCAGTCCGCCGGCGCTCGCCCCCCTAACGCTGCCCGTGGTGTACACGCCGGCGATTCTGCCGAAGTTGTTGCCGGCCAGGAGGCCAACATAGAGACGGCCGGTGACATTGGCATTGCGGAGGGCCAGGGCTTCGACTTTGGCGTCGCTGCCCAGGGCGCCGAACAGCCCGTGGTCGCTCCCGCCGCGCCGGACGTACAGGTTGTCAATAACCTTGCCGTTGCCCTGGAAAACGGCGTTGTACAGGTGGATGTTGGGGTCGGCGGCGGATGCTGCGTCGATGCCGATGCTACGCCAGCCCGTGCAATAGGGCGTTTGGCCGCCGGTGTAAAGGTTGCAGTATTCATCGCCGGTGTCCACCGTGCCGCTGCCGTTGGTGTCAAAGTCCAGGTTGACCATCAGCTCGTACCCCAGGCAGGGGCCGGGGTCAGTGTCGGCATCGGCGGCGGTGTCCGGGCAGCCCAGCGCCGGAGCCCGGTTGGGGAAGGCGCGCGCGTAGCCGGCGGCGTCGCCGGCGCTTTTGTGGACGTCGCCCACCTGCGACGTCGCCTCCACCTCCGGGTCCACCGCGCCGTCGCCGTCCAGATCCCAGCGCATGGCATTCAGCTGCGCCAGGTTGCGGATTTCAATGAGGCCGTCGCCGTCGCTGTCATAGCTGACGGTAACCGCATTCACCTTGTGCGCGGCCTGGGCCGTAGCCAGGGTATCGGGCAGGGCATAGTTCACGGACGACCGCCCAAATGCTCCCGCCAGAGTGGCCGCGGCGGCAATGGCAATGCCGTCGGAGTCCATATCGGCGGGCAGCACGGTGTAGGAAAAGTCAATCGTCCGGCCGGCGGAGTTGGCGGGCGGCGTGGCGTTGCGCGTGGCGCTGCCAATGGTCAGGGGCAGGGCCGCGCCGGAGATGACGGTGACATCCTGGGCGAAGGCCAAGCGCAGGGTGATGACATCCCCGGCGCCGTACTGCCCGTCCGGCCCGGCGCTGCTGGTGATGGTCATCGCGGTGACATTCGCCAGCTGGTCGGCGGGGTTGTGGCCGCCGTACTTCAGGCGGGGGTACTGGTTATTGCCGCCAAAGTCCCAGGCGTCGTCATCGCTGTCGGCGGCCACGCCCACATTGCCGTCCCCGTCCACATCCACATCGTCCCAGCCGGCATAGATGCTGGCCGGCGGGGGCGTGGCCGCGCCGTAGGCGGTGGGGGTTTGCAGGGCGCTGGTGGTCTGGCCGGTGGCACTGATGGCGCTGCTGCTCTGGCCGGTGGTAGTGGTGTCCCAATAGCTGTTGGTCACCGTGCTGACACTGTCATGGGCGGGTTTGAAGCCCACCAGCCCGCCGATGTCGGTGGTCGTGCCGGCGACCGGGCCGGTGGCGTAACTGGCCCTGATGTGGGAGTTGCTGAGCGAGCCCACCAGTCCACCGACTTTTTCTGAGGTTCCGGTCACCGCGGCGGTGGAATAGCTGGCGGTCATTTGGCCGGGGATGGGATCGTCGTTTATGGTGCGCAGGTAGGTATTGTGGTAGCCGACCAGTCCGCCCACGCCCTCCTGCCCGGTGACGCGGCCGGTGGTGTACACGGCGGTGATGGCGCCGTAGTTGATGCCGGCCAGGATGCCGGTGTAATAGGCGCCGCCGGTGACATTGGCGTTGCGGATGCCCAGCTCCATCACCTTGCCGCCGCCGCCGATGGCGCCAAAGAGGCCCGCGTCATGCCCCCCCGTGGGCCGGTTGATAAACAGGTTGTCAATTGCCTTGCCGTTGCCCTGGAAGGTGGCGCGGTAGCGGACGTCGTTGGATTCGGCTGTCTGGATGTTTTCGGGCTGTTCGCCAATGGATTCCCAGCCCTTGCCGCCGTTCCAGTAGGTATCCCCGGCGTCGGCCCGCCCGTTGCCGTTGGTGTCCAGGTTCAGGTTGGTCAGCAGCTCGTAGCCCGTGCAGGGGGATGCTGTGCCGCCGGCGTCGGAGCAGCCCTGGTGCCGTTCCCGTTTGGGGAAGGCGGCGCCATAGGCGGCGGCATCGGCGGCGCTGACCCCGGCGTCCGGGTTGCCGTTGCCGTCCAGATCCCAGCGCATCGCATTCAGCTGCGCCAGGTTGCTGATGTCAATCAGGCCGTCATTGTCCCCATCGTAGTCCACGGTGTTCACATTCACCCGGTGGTCGGTCTGGGCGGCGGCCAGGCTGTCGGGCAGGGCGTAGTTCACCGACGACCGCCCGAAGGCGCCGGCCAGGGTGGCCGCCGCGGCCACCGCAATGCCGTCGGTGTCCACATCGGCATCGGTAACCGTATAGGAAAAGTCAATGCTGCGGCCGGCGGCGTTGGCGGCCGGCGTGGCGTTCCGGGTGTTGGCGCCAATGGTCAGGGGTACGCCGGCGCCGGCGCCGGGGTCCACATCCTGGGAGAAGGTCAGCCGGACGGTAATGGCGTCGCCGGCGTGGTACTCGGTGTCATTGCCGGCGCTGCTGGTGATGGTCATACTGGTGACCGTGGCCAGCTGGGCGGCGGGATCCAGGCCGCCGTACTTCAGGCGCGGATACTGGCTGGCGGTTCCGAAGTCCCAGGGGTCGTCCACATCGCTGCTGCCGTCCACCTCCACATCCACATTCCAGTTGGCGTAGATGCTGGGCGGCATGTCCGTGGTCAAGCCGTAGGCGGTGGGGGTTTGCAGGGCGCTGGTGGTATGGCCGCCGGGCCGGCCGGTAGTATTGCTGTCAAAATAGTTGTTGGTCAAAGTCACCGTATTCCCCGAGTCGGCGTGGGCAACGCCGAAAAGCCCCCTTATAAGCAGGTGACTGCCTTCGCCGGCGACGGAGCCGGTGGCGTAACTGGCGGTGACCGTGCCGCCCGTTAGCCGGCCCGCCAGCCCGCCAAAGAAACTTTGGCTGCCGCCGCCGCGGCCATAGACGGACGCGGTGGAATAGCTGGCGATGACTTTCGCGCTGCCCTGGAGCCAGCCGACCAGTCCGCCGGTCCCGTCATGCCCGTCAACGCTACCCGTAGTGTACACGGCCGCGATGACGCCGTAGCTTTTGCCGGCCAGGATGGAAGTACTGTACTGGCCGGTGATGTCGGCATTGCGGAGGCCCAGTGCGCTGACTTTGGCGCCCACGCCCAGAGAGCCAAAGAGCCCGTTATTATTCCCGGCGGGGCGGTTGATATACAGGTTGTCAATAACCTTGCCGTTGCCCAGGAAAGTGGCCCGGTAGCGGTTGTTGTTATTGAACGGCGTGGGGTCGGAACCAACGGGTGCCCAGCCCAGGCCCGCGTTCCAGTAGGCATCGCCGGCGTCGGCCATGCCGTTGTCGTTGGTGTCAAAGTCCAGGTTCACCAGCAGTTCGTAGCCCGTGCAGGGGCCGGGGTCGGTGTCCGCGTCGGCGGTGGTGTCCGGGCAGCCCAGGGCCGGCTTGCGCTTGGGGAAGGCAGCGGCGTAGGCGGCCTTGTCGGCGGCGCTGACGCCGCTGTCCACCACGCCGTTGCCGTCCAGATCCCAGCGCATCGCATTCAGCTGCGCCAGGTTGCGGATTTCAATCAGCCCGTCGCCCACGCCCACATTTTCGGTGTCATAGTCAACGGTGGTCACATTCACCCGGTGGGCGGTCTGGGCGCTGGCCAGGGTCGCGGGCAGAGTCGGGCTGGCCAGGGTGGTACTGGATCCGAAAAGGGTATAGGTATAAGAGCCGGCCAGGGCGTTGGCGGCAATGGCAATGCCGTCGCTGTCCGCATCGCCGGGTTCCACCTGGTAGGCAAAGGTGAGGGTTTGGCCGGTGGCGCCGGACGGCAGGGTGGCGGTGCGGCTGGCGCTGCCGATGGTCAGGGTCAGGCCGGCGCCGGTGTGCCCGGTGACGGCCTGGGCGAAGGACACCGCCACGCTGATGGTGTCCCCGGCGTGGTACTCGGTGTCATCCCCGGCGCTGCTGGTGATGGCAATGGCGGTAACGCCGCCGCGCTGGTCGGCCAGCCGGTGGCCGCCGTACTTCAGCGCCGGATACTGGCTGCTGCTGCCGAAGTCCCAGGGGTCGTCGTTGCTGCCGTCCCCGTCCAGGTCCATATTCCAGGCGGCGTAGATGTTGCCGGTGGCCGGGACATTGTAGGCGGTGGGGGTTTGCAGGTTGGTAGTGGATTGACCCGAGCCGCCGGCGCTGCCGCTCTGGCCGGATTTGGTGGTGTCCCAATAGCTGTTGGTAGCCGTGCCGTCGTTCAGCACATCAAGCTTGCCCACCAGCCCGCCGACGTTGGTTGTGCCGGAGACCGCGCCGGTGGCGTAACTGGCCGTGATGTCCCCAAAGTTGTTCTGGCCCACCAGCCCGCCGACTTCCTCGCTTCCGCTCACGGCGGCGGTGGAATAGCTGGCGGTGATTTTGGCGCGGACGTTGCGCTCGCTGGCGGGGATGGCGACCGGCGAGGGGAAGGCGTTGAAGCCGGCCAGTCCGCCCACGCCATCCGCCCCGCTGACGCGGCCGGCAGTGTACACAGCGATGACTTCGCCGTAGTTGGCGCCGGCCAGGATGCCGGTGTAGTCATGGCCGGTGATATTGGCGTTGCGGAGGCCCAGGGCGATAACCTTGCCGCCGGTGCCGATGGCGCCAAAGAGGCCCCCGTCGTCCGAAGCCCCGGTGCGGTTGCTAAACAGGTTGTCGATGACATTGCCGTTGCCGTGGAATTCGCCGCGGTAGCGGACTCTGTTGGCGTGGGCGGTTTCGGGGTCGTCGGGCTGTTCGCCGATGGATTCCCAGCCTTTGCCGCCGTTCCAGTAGGCATCGGCGGCGTTGGCCCCGCCGCTGCCGTCGGTGTCAAAGTCCAGGTTGGCGGTCAGCTCGTAGCCCCGGCAGGGGCCGGGTTCCGTGTCGGCGTCATCCGTGTCGGGGCAGCCCATGCTGGCGGAGGGGTTGGGGAAGGCGGCGGCGTACAAGGCCCGGTTGGCGGCGCTGACGCCGCTGTCCACCGCGCCGTCCCCGTCCAGATCCCAGCGCATGGCGTTCAGCTTGGCCAGGCTGTCCACTTCAATCAGCCCGTCGCCCGCCCCGTTGTTGTCGGTGTCATAGTCATTGGTGGCCGTGACCTTGTGGCTGGCCTGGGCGGCGGACAGGTTGTCGGGCAGGGCGCGGTTGACCGACGACCGCCCGAAGGCGCCGGCCAGGGTAGCCGCGGCGGCCACGGCAATGCCGTCGGCGTCGGTGTCGGCGCTGGTAACCCGGTAGGTGAAGTCCAGGATGCGGCCGGCGGCGTCGGCGGGCAGCGTGGCCTGGCGGGTGTTGGCGCCAATGGCCAGCGGCACGCCCGCCCCGTCCCCGGGCGCCACCTCCAGGGAAAAGGTCAGCCGCAGGGTAATGGCATCGCCGGCGTTGTAGGCGTTGTCCGCGCCGGCGCTGCTGGCGAGGGTCATACTGGTGACCGTAGCCACCTGGGTGGCGGGATCCAGGCCGCCGTACTTCAGGCGGGGGTACTGGCTGGCCGTGCCGAAGTCCCAGGCGTCGTCATCGGAGTCGGCGGCCACGCCGGCGCTGCCGTCGCCATCCACATCCACATCGTCCCAGTCCTTGTAAATGTCATCGCTGCCGCTGCCGTAGGCGGTAGGGGCTTGCAGGGCGCTGGTGGTTTGGCCCGCGCCGTAGCCGATGGTGTTGGGGCTGGTCTGGCCGACGGTATCGGTGTCCCAATAGCTGTAGTACGCCGCCGCGGCGTTGGCATTGCCGACCATTCCGCCCAGCCTGGCGCTGGGGAAGTCGCTGGCGCCGGACACGGGGCCGGTGGCGTAGCTGGCCCGGATCCCGCCGAAATTAAAGCCGACCAGCCCGCCGGCGCCATTGAAGTCGGGGGTGGCGTGGGTCCGGGCATAAACGCTGGCGGTGGAATAGCTGGCCTTGATGTCGTCGCTAGAAGAGTGGGAACCGACCAGTCCACCCACAAGGCCCACACCGCTGACGGCGCCCGTGGTGTACACGGCGGAGATGGCGCCGCCGCTGCTGCCGGCCAGGATGCCGGTGCGCGGCCCGCCGCCGGTAACATCCGCGTTGTGAATGCCCAGGGCGCTGACTTCGGCGTACTCGTCCAGACTCAGGAACAGACCCACTGACCCCGTGCCGGTGCGGTTGATGAACAGGTTGCGGATAATCTTGCCGTTGCCCCGGAAGGTGGAGTCGTATAATCCGCCAATGGGTTCCCAGCCGGCGCCTTCGTTCCAGTAGTCATCGTCCTCGTCCACGACGCCGTCGCCGTTGGTGTCAAAGTCCAGGTTGGCGGCCAGTTCGTAGCCCACGCAGGGGCCGGGGTTGCTGTTGGAGTTGGTGTCCCCGCAGCCCAGGGACGGCAGGCGGGCGGGGAAGGCCCAGCGGTAGGCTTTGGCGTTGGCCGCGCTGACCCCGCTGTCCACGGCGCCGTTGCCGTCCAGATCCCAGCGCATGGCGTTGAGCTGCGCCAGGGTGCTGATTTCAATGAGGCCGTCGTTGTTGGCGTCATAGTCCACGGTGGTGGCATTCACCTTATGGCTGGCCTGGGCGGTGGCCAGGGTGTCGGGCAGGACAGTTGGCCCGGAAGTGCGCCCAAATGAGGCGGCGGTGAGGGCCGTGGTGGCAATGGTAATGCCGTCGGTGTCCTGGTCCGCGTCAATGTCCTGCGCCTCATAGGAAAAGTCCAGGGTTTTGCCCACCGTGCCGGCGGCAGTGTCCAGCGTGGCGTTGCGGGTGTTGTCGCCAATGGCAATGGCCAGGGTGGGCCGCTCCGTGCCCACGACCACGGTCTGCGCCAGGTTCAGGCGCACGGCGATCGTCTCGCCGGCGCGGTACTCGCCGCCGGCGGCGGGGCTGCTGGTGATGGCAATGCTGCTGACGGTAGCCAGCTGGTCGGCGGGGTCCAGGCCGCCGTACTTCAGGCGGGGGTACTGCTTGTTGGTGCCGAAGTCCCAGGGGTCGTCGTTGCCGGTGGCGCCGTCCACATCCACATTCCAGCTGGCGTAGATGCTGGGCGAAGTGCCGTAGGCGGTGGGGGTTTGCAGGGCGCTGGTGGTTAGGCCGGCGCTGTTGGGGCTGCCTTGGCTGGCGGTCTGGCCGGTGGTAGTTTTATCCCAATAGCTGTTGGTAACCGTCCCGCTTATGCGGCGGCTAATTAGCCCCCCGGCGCGCGCGCCGACGACGTTCTGGACGGAGACGGGGCCGGTGGCGTAACTGGCGGTGACCGAGCTGGTGGCGATGACTCCCACCAGCCCGCCGGCCTCGGGTACATTGTTGCCGGTTTCGTATTTTCGGGCATAGACGCTGGCGGTGGAATAGCAAGCGACAATGCTGCCGGCGCTATTGCCGCTGACCAGCCCGCCCACCCAGGTTGCCCCGCTGACTGCGCCCGTGGTGTACACGGCGGCGATTTTGCCAAGGTTGTCGCTGGCCAGGATGCCGGCGTATTCGCCGCCGGTGATGTCGGCGTTGTGGATGCCCAGCGCGGTGACTTCGGCGTTGGCGCCGAGGCTGTTGAACAACCCGTTGCGCGCCGTGCTGGTGCGGTTGATGAACAGGTTGTGGATAATCTTGCCGTTGCCCTGGAAGGTAGTGTTGTACAGGTTGCCGCTGGTAGCGCCGCCGATGGGCTGCCAGCCGGCGCCGGCGTTCCAGTAGTCGTCGCCGGCGGCGTCCACGACGCCGTCGCCGTTGGTGTCAAAGTCCAGGTTGGCCTTCAGTTCGTAGCCCTGGCAGGGGCCGGGGTTGGTGTCGGCGTCGTCGGCGGTGTCCGGGCAGCCCAGGGCGGGTTTGCGGGCGGGGAAGGCGGCGGCGTAAGCGGCGGCATTGGCGGCGTTGTCCACGGCGCCGTCGCCGTCCAGGTCCCAGCGCATAGCGTTGAGCTGCGCCAGGTTGCTGATGTCAATGAGGCCGTTGCCCGCCCCGTCGTTGTCGGTGTCGTAGCTGACGGTAGTGACATTCACCAGGTGGTTGACCTGGGTAGTGGCGCCGGGGTAGGACAGGGTTGGCAGGGTGAATTGAGTATGGGTGGGGGTGGCGACGTGGCCGGAGTGGGTAAAGGTTCCGGTCAGGGCGCTGGTGGCCACGGTGATGCCGTCGCTGTCGGCATCGGCGGGGGTGACCGTGTAGGTAAAGTCCAGGGTAGCGCTGCTGTAAGAGGCATTGTCGGCGAGGGCAACGGCGCGGGTGGCGCTGCCGATGGTGATGTCCAGGCTGGCGCCGGAGTAGGCGGTGATGGTTTGGGAGAAGGTTGCCCGCACGGTGATGTCGTCGCCGGCGTGGTATTCGTTGTCGGCGCCGGCGGTGGTGGTGACGGCCAGGCTGGACACGGTCAGCGCGTTGTCGGCGGCGGCCAGGCGCAGGCCCAGCGCCAGCCCGCCGGCGAGGACGCCGGCGATCAGCAGCAGCGCCAGGGCGGTGATGGCGATGTTGCGGCGGTTGCGGTTGCGGTTGCGGCGCATCATCGGGCAGCCCTCCTCACGCTACGCCCGGCCGCGGCCTGCCGCAGCGTCCGGCGCTCCTGGCGCGGGGGGGGGGGGGAGCGGAACGCGCACGGGTGGCCCCGCGCCGGCGGCGGGGTTGCGGCCGGCGTGTGGGATGTCCGGGTTGGGTTTGGTCATAGTGGGCAGCCCGGCGGCGTGGTTTGGGGGCGATCGTGGTATTGGGGCGGCCGGCGGCCGTGCCGGCCGGCGTGGCTATGGGTGAGTATATGCCGGATATTTGCGCCGCGCAATAGCGGGGGCGAGGGTAGCGCCGGCCCCCGCTGCCGCCGCCGTGATCAAGCGCCGCCCGATTTCCCATTGCCATCGTCATCGCCATCGCCATTGCCGCTTTCCGCCTCGTCCGCATCGGAACGCAGCAGTTCGTCCAGATCCACGCCCAGCGCGCGGAGCCGGGCTCGGATTTCGGCTTGGCCTTGCTCCAGACCCTGCTTGCGGCCTTGCTCCAGACCCTGCTTGCGGCCCTGTTCCAAGCCCTGCTCGCGGCCTTGCTCCAGACCCTGTTCCAAGCCCATTTCTTTGCCTATGGCGATGCCTTCGGCGCGGAGCTGGTCGTTCCGGCCGCGCATCTCCCGATACAGGTCAACCCCTTTGGTCAGTAGCGCCATGCCCAGTGTTCCTCCTATGACGATCAGGATAATGACGATGATAGCGCCGCCCGCGATGCTGCCCAGCTCGCTCAGGAACTCGGCCGCCGCGGCGGCCGCCCGCTGCGCCGGAGTTCCCTCCGGCAGCAGTCGCTCGGCCAGCATGATCGTAGCCGCTACAAGTGCCGCGGCGTAAAGAGCCAGCGTTACCCACCGCTCCAGCTTTATCCAGTCCATAGGCACAGGATACCAGATTTTGCGCCGTTTGTGGCTATGGATTTGCCGAGTTTTGCCGGGCGGGGAGGTTAGGTCCGCGTGCGACGCCGGCCGGCAACGCTGGTGGGGGGGAGCGACTGCCCGGCGCGCCGGCCCTCATTATAATCAAATTCATAGCCGGCAGCATTTCCGTGCCGGCTATGAGCTGCGGGTCATCGGTTGCGCCGGCGCCGGATTCGCTATCGCCGCTTTTCGCATCATCATCCTCAGGTAGCGTTTCGTTTGTAAGTGGTTTGGTTATTAGATGGGGGCAAAATACCCGCCCCACTCCAAGCCGCCCTGCAACGAGCATTGGACGACTACCAGCCCCTCTGCGACCGTTGCCGCCTGGCCATGCATCGCCGCCATCGCTACGCCCGCGCCATTGCCACCGGCTACGGCGAAGTGCGCTTGCAAATACCCGTGTTCCGCTGCGGCCAGTGTCGTCGCATGGCCGGCGGCATGACGCTGCTGGGCGCGGAAATGCGCCACCAGCCGTTTTCCAAAAAACCGTGACACCGCCATCAGTCTGGCCGCGCCGGGAACTGCGTGGGTTGCGTCAAGAGTACGGTTTGCCAGTGGCTGCGGAAGGCGCCTTTGACAGCGCCGGAGTTGCCGCCAGACGGGGTGCTGGAACTGGATGGCCTGTGGACGCGAACCAGCCGGGGGCATACTGAATTGAAGGTAATCCGCGATACTGCTGCGGGGATGGTGTTAGGGGCTTTTGGTTCCTGGACGGAAGTGATTGACCTGGCCTGGCAGTTGGGTGCGCAACATCCGCAGCATTTGGTCAGCGACGGCGATGGGGCCATCGCGGTGGGGATTGAGCCGTTGTATGGCGGGGAGGCGCCGCATCAGTTGTGCGCGTTCTGCTTGCTGCGTGAGTACCGGCGGAACATTGGGGTGGCGGGATTTGCGGCGGCGCGCGGCTGTTGGACGCGGGCAGTTTGGCGAAAAGTCGGGAATGGGCGCGGCGGATTATGCGCGCGACGGATGGGGCGGCGCGTTACTGGTGTGAGAAAGCGTTGTCCAAGGGACTGCGCCACTTGGCGACGGGAAGGCGTCGCATCGGACGACGTTGCGATTGGAGTGGCACAATCGGGAGTTGCGGCGGCGGGAGAAGCTGGGGACGGTGTGGACGCAACACAACCTGCTGGCGTTGCTGCAAAAGCAGGGCCTGCTCAACCAAACCACCTAAAACGAAACGCTACCGAGGACAGAGGTATTTTCAGAACATGCTGGTGATATAATTGGGGCTGGATTTTGCCACTACCGGAGGTGATCCCATGGCCGCCGCCCGCTCCTACCGCGACGATCTCCAGCAGGTATGGGTATTGCGTGGTTCGCTGGTGCTGTTGTGTTTGCGTCCGCGGCGGGGCCAAAAAAAACAATGCCAGCGCGTGTTGAAAATATCAAGACAGACAGCCGCTTGACAGCGCCGATAGCAAGCGTATAATTGGAACATAATATCACCATAGGAGGCACGGTATGGCAACTAAACGACAAAAGGAGCAGGCTTGGAACAACGCCCGCCCGATTTCGGGCAAGAACCCGAATCTGTACCGGCGGGACAGTGCAGGGAACCAAATCTACAAGCCGGCTTACGGCAAGAACGGATCGCAGAGTTGGGAAGTCGACCACCGCAAGCCCAAGTCCAAAGGAGGCACCGACTCGCCGCGTAACCTGCAAGCCTTGCGAACGAAAACTAACCGCAGCAAGGGGAATAAGTATCCCTACTAGGGCCTGCGAACTGCTTTTATGACAGTTGTTGCGACGCGGCGCTAAGGCTGCGAACTGGCCCATATCGGCCCAGGCATCCTCGGGATACATCATCCCGTGTTGCGCCAGACCGGCGCCGGCCCGGGATCTGGCGAAGCCGGCAGTTAGCGTCACCTTGCCTGGCATTTCCGCATCCATACGATGTACGGCGTAGATCAGTTCAGCATCGCTGTTACAGGGACGTGCGCGCCGTTTTACCACGGCGCGCACGGCAGACACGGTGGCGTCTCCAATCAGCTCCGAGCCGGCCGCCAGGTTGTACGAGGCAAACTCCCGCCCGGCGGCGTCAAGGCAGTCCTGCGGAGTTGGAGCAATTTTGCGGGGCGCCATCAGCGACCCCCCTGAAGATGGTAAGGGTATGGGGATTGTACCACCTCAGCACTGACCAGTGACCGATGCGCTTTGACAGCAGGATTACGCCCGGCTACCATCCGGCGCAGGCGACTACGGAGGCAACGAAAATGGACTACGACGCAAACCGCGCCCTCCAATTGCTTCGCATCGGCTCGGGCGTAGCCGATGCGGCGTTTCGCGCTGGGCAGGAAGACGCCATTCGCCACGTCGTTGAAGGCCGGGGCAACTTGCTCGTGGTCCAGAAAACGGGCTGGGGCAAGAGCTTCGTCTATTTCATCGCCACCAAGATGCTGCGCGAAAACGGCGCCGGCCCAGCGTTGCTGATTTCGCCCCTCATCGGCCTGATGCGCAACCAGACCGTCGCCGCCCGCCGCATGGGTGTACGCGCCGAAACCATACACTCCGACAACCAGTCGGAATGGGACGCCATTACCAGGCAGTTCACCAACAACAACCTGGACGTCCTGCTCATCTCCCCAGAACGCCTGGCGAACGACGACTTCAACAACAAGGTCCTGAACAAGGTCCTGATGCCGGTGTCCAGCCGGGTTGCCATGCTGATCATCGACGAGGCCCACTGCATCTCGGACTGGGGGCACGACTTCCGCCCTGACTACCGGCGGATTGAACGCATCGCGCAAAACTTGCCGTCAAACGTCCAGATGCTTGGAACCACGGCCACCGCCAATAACCGGGTGATGGATGACTTGCGCGAAGTGCTTGGCCCCAACATCGATGTGATGCGCGGCGAGTTGAGCCGTCCATCGTTGTTGCTGCAAACCCTTACACTTCCGGGCCAAGCGGAGCGTTTAGCGTGGCTGGCGGAACGGATCCCGGAGATTGACGGTTCCGGGATAATCTACGCCTTGACAGTCCGCGACGCCGGCCTCGTAACGCGTTGGCTCCAGTCCCGTGGCCTCAAAGTACAGGAATACACTGGTCAATCCGAAAACAGGGGCGAATTGGAAGATGCGCTGCTGGCAAACCGTGTCAAGGCACTGGTGGCAACCACTGCATTGGGAATGGGCTTTGACAAGCCGGATTTGGCGTTTGTCATTCATTACCAAACTCCGCAATCGGTCGTTCATTACTACCAGCAGGTGGGGCGCGCCGGGCGTGGTTTGGAAGCCGCCCACGGTGTGCTTTTGAGCGGGGCAGAGGATACGGAAATCACGGACTTTTTCATCCGCAACGCATTCCCGACCCCGGACGAAGTGCAACAGGTGATTACCGCACTGGAACAGGCACCGGCCGGTCTTTCGGTGCCTGAATTGCTCCAGGCTGTCAATGTCAGGCAGGTGCGCATTGAGCAGACCGTTAAACTGCTTTCGCTCGAAGCGCCGGCGCCAATCGCCAGGCAAGGTGCGAAGTGGCAATTGACGGCGGCACGGCTGGACAACTCGTTCTGGGAACGGGCGGAACGCCTAACCGCTTTGCGCTATCGGGAACAGCGGGAAGTGCAGGAATATGTCGCGTTGGATTCGGGACATATGGCATTTCTAATCCAAGCTCTGGATGGCGACCCGGAAACGGTGACGCGACCAGACTTGCTCCCGCTTTCGGAAACCACGACCAAGGGTACGGTACTCCAGGCCGTCGAATTTCTCCGTCGTACCAGCATACCGATTGAACCCCGCAAGCGATGGGAATGGCCTAACCGCAGAAACATCCCAGTGCAACAGCAAGCAGAACCCGGCCGCACGCTGTGCTATTGGGGCGATGCCGGATGGGGTAATCTGGTCCGCTCCGGCAAGTACGTGGACCGCCGATTCGCGGATGAGTTGGTATCGGCCTCGGCGCAGCTGATACGGGAATGGCAGCCCAGCCTGGCGCCGGCTTGGGTGGCCTGCATTCCGTCGCGGCGTCATCCCAACTTGGTGCCGGATTTCGCCGAGCGACTGGCGGATGCACTGGGGTTGCCTTGCCACCGCTGTCTGGTCAAAACCGCCGACCGGCCGGAGCAAAAGTCCATGGCCAACAGAGCGCAGCAGGCGCGGAATGTGGAAGGCGCCTTCGGCTTTTCGCAAGATCCGGTATTGCCTGGACCTGTCCTGCTGGTGGACGATATGGTAGATTCCCGCTGGACATTCACCGTTGCGGCTTCGTTGCTGCGGGAACAGGGTTGCGCCGCCGTGTTCCCTTTCGCACTGGCCAACACCGGAAGCGGGTAAATCCGATGAACGCCGAGCTGTCGCCCAACACTCAGGCAATTTTGCTGCTGACCGCGCCGTTGCTTGTCGGCAAAGGCAAATCGCCGGCGCGTCCGTTAACCACACCGGAGTATGGCCAACTGGCCCAATCTCTCCGGGCCGCCGGCCGCGAACCCGCCGACTTGCTAACATCCGGAGAGCGGAAGTTTCTGTCCGAAGTGGCGCCAGGTTTTGATAGCGCAAGAGTAAGCCAGTTGCTGGAACGCGGTTTTCTGCTCAGCTTGGCAGTAGAGCGTTGGCAAGAGCGCGCCATTTGGGTAATCAGTCGCGCCGACCCATCTTACCCTCCGCGCTATAAGAAACAGCTGGGCAACGCGGCCCCGCCGGCGCTGTACGGATGCGGCGATGCCGCCCTGCTTAACGGCGGTGGGTTGGCGGTGGTTGGCTCGCGCGCTGCCGGCGAGGCAAGTATGGAGTACGCCGACAGAGTCGGGCGGCTGGCGGCCAGCGCGCAGTGCGCGGTTATATCCGGCGGCGCGCGCGGCGTGGACCAAGCGGCGATGCGCAGCGCCTGGTCGGAATGGGGCGCTGCCATCGGCGTGCTGGGCGACCGGCTGGGGAAAGCGGCTCTGGACCGGGGCAATCGCGATGCGCTAATGGACGGCCGCCTGGCGCTGATTTCTCCTTACGACCCTGAAGCCGGCTTTAATGTCGGCAACCTGATGCAGCGCAACAAACTGGTGTACGCTTTGGCCGATGTTGGACTGGTGGTTGAATCCGATTACCGTAAAGGAGGCACTTGGGAGGGAGCCGTTGAGCAGCTGGACAAGTTGCGTCTGGTTCCCATTTACACCCGCTCACAAGGCGAAGTTGGGCGCGGGCTGAAAGCGTTGCAACGAAAAGGGGCTATGGAATGGCCCAACCCGCAGACTGCTGATGAATTCAGCCAGGTTATGGCTGGATTGCTTCTGCCTCAAAAATCTGACGCCGCAAGTCAAGGGGCCTTGTTCCCGGAAGGCAAAACGGAACCCCAGTCTCTATCCGGTGGTGTTGTCAATCAGCACGCTGCGCCGGATGCACTGAACAATCATAATGTGGTGGCCGAAATGCCGCCGGGGGATGCCCTCTTTGCCAAGGCGGAGGAATTGCTGAATGCCATTGAAACGCCATTGCAAGATGATGATGTAGTCAAGTACCTACAAATTACCAAACGACAGGCTCAGGAATGGTTGCAACGACTGGTACAGGAAGGAAAATATCGGAAGCAAACCAGGCCGACTCGTTATACCAGGATTATCTAACGCGCCCCGCCGATAGGCGGCCTACCGCAACGGTGTTTTCAACACGCGCTGGCATCGGATTTTTGGCCCCGCCGCCGTATGGTAGTATCTAATGGCGGCATTATGCCAGCCCCGCAACGCCAGCCACTGGAGGCATCCAAATGACTACCGCCACTGCCAACGCCACCGCGTCTTACCCCGCCCCGGACATCGCCGCCGCCGTCGCCCGCGCCCTGGCCGCCGCCCGCGACCGACCCCAGCCGACCCTGGACCGCTACCGCACCGCCCAAAAATACGCCGGCATGGCCCAGGATTTCCGCGCCGGCGCCTGGGAGCATCTGGACAAAGGCGACCTGCCCCAGGCATCCAACAAGGCGTGGGGCCTGGTAGCGGAAACGGTCAAGGCCATCAGCGCTCACCACGGCGGCATCATCCACTCCCACCGCGCCATTGCCGAAGTGGTTGACGAGTTGTCCCAGCTGGCCGGAAGCGCCGGCGACACGGAAACCCAAAACTGGATCAGCGCCATCTTTCTGACCGCCAGCAGACTCCATATCAACTTCTACGAAAACGAAATGCGGGCGAACACGGTCAGGGGCGGCCTCGTCTTGTGCGAGCAGCTTTCGGAAAAGCTCTACGAGCTGTTCTACCCGGCCGGCCAGAACCCCTAGCCCCCGGCCCGGCAGCCCCCCAAACACGCCCCGCCCAACCGCCGGCCCCTATTGCCGGCCGTTGCCGGCCTGGTGTATCATCCCTACGCCTTGACTGACCTGACAGGCGCGCCACCCTGCGCGCCTACTTTTGCTGTGCACTCACGGAGCCGAACTACAATGCTGAACCTGAATCCCAACCGCCGCCACCTACCTGCCCTACCCGCTTCTACCCCCCCCCCCCCCCCCCCCCCCCCCCCGCAACAAGGGTTGGCAAAACTACGCGCGACTCACGGCCCTGGCCCTGCTCCTGCTGGCAGTGGCAGTGGTGGCCGGCGGTCTGCTGGGCCCGCCCCACGCCGGCGAAGCCGCCTTTGTCGCGCAGACCACGACCGACTACGACACGGACGACGACGGCCTCATCGAGATCACAACACTGGCGCAACTGGACGCCATCCGCCACGACCTGGACGGCGACGGCTTCTCCCTCGTCGCTGCTCACGGAGCCGCCTTCCCCAACCGGAACAACAACATCGGCTTTCTAATGGGCTGCCCCTCGGGAGCCTGCCGCGGCTACGAGCTGATGGCCGACTTGGACTTTGACACCAACGGCAACGGCAGAACCCACATCAACGGCACGGGCGATAACGGCGATACCTATTACACCACCACCACCGGAACCGGCGAAGGCTGGAACCCCATCGGCGGGCACACGGGTACCTCAACCCAGTTCACCACCACCTTTGAGGGCAATGACCACACCATCTCCAACCTGTACATCAACCTGGACACATCTGCTGATACCGACGGCAGGAGAGTTGGCCTGTTCGGCGGCATCGGCAGCAGCGGTACGATTCGCAACCTGGGCCTGGTGAACCCCTATGTCAAAAACACGCGCAGCGGCGACGGCACCCTCATCTACTACGGCGCGCTGGCCGGATTTAGCTCCGGCGCCGTGAGCCGCGCCTATGTCTCCGACGGCCAGGTTACCGGCGGCCAGACCAACACGGGAACCAACATCAACTATGTTGGCGGTCTGCTGGGTAGCAACGCCGGAACCGTCGGCGACAGCTACGCTACCTGCGATGTCACAGCCACCGGTGGGAACTTTGGCACGGCCGGCGGCCTGCTCGGTCGCAATGACAGCACGGTGCGCCGCAGCTATGCTACGGGAACGGTGACGTCCGACTATCACGCGGGCGGCCTGGCCGGGCTTTCCCGGAGTGCCAGCGGCCAGATAATCGACAGTTACGCCACCGGCAATGTCTCCACCACCGGCGAAGATGTCGGCGGTCTGGTGGGCCGGAATGACAACGGCGCCGATATTATTAACAGCTACGCTACCGGCGATGTCAGCGTCGCCGGCACCGGCGGCCATCAGGGTGGTCTGGTGGGGGAACTTGCCACCTCCGGCTCGACCGTGACCGGCAGCTACGCCACCGGCGCGGTCTCCACCGCCACCGACGACAACGATCTGGGCGGTCTGGTGGGATTTATGCAAACTGGCGGGATAGTTATCGGCAGCTATGCCACCGGCGCTGTCTCCACCACCGGCGACAGCAACAATCTGGGCGGCTTGGTCGGGAGGACACAAAGCACTGGGACGTCCATACTCGCCAGCTACGCCACCGGCCAGGTATCCACCACCGGCGGCAGTACCAACAACCTGGGCGGACTGGTGGGATATATGCTTGCCGCAAGTACCAATATACGCGCCAGCTACGCCACCGGCGCGGTCTCCACCACCAACGGCAGTACCAACAACCTGGGCGGACTGGTGGGCCGCATTCGGCTCTCCACCGTCAACGTCGCAATAGCTGCCAGCTACGCTGCCGGCGCGGTCTCCGCCAGCGGCGGCAGCGGCAACGATCTGGGCGGTCTGGTGGGCGACACCACGCCATCTGGCGCAGGCAATCGGCAAGTTTTCACCAATACCTATTGGGACAACACCGCTGCTGGCACCGGACAGTCCGCCAGCGCTGGTCAAGCCACCGGCGGCAGCGGCCGGACCACAGCCGTCCTGCAAATGCCTACCGAATACGGAACCTCCCCCAGCATTTACGAGAACTGGAATGTGGACGCGGACGGGCAAACGGGCAACGATGACCCGTGGCACTTCGGTACCAGCTCGGATTACCCGATACTGCAATTTGGCTACGATGCGGTGGGCATCGCGCTACAGCAGGGTGTGACAATCACGCGGGTGGACTACGATACCGACAACGACAACCTCATTGACATCACCACGCTGGGGCAGCTGAACGGCATCCGCTACGACCTGGACGGCAACGGGCGCACCACCGGCGCCGACTCCATAGGCTACCTGGCCGCCTTCCCCGGCGTCAGCCGCGATATGGGCTGCCCCGCCACCTGCATCGGCTACGAGCTGATGGACGACCTGGACTTTGACTACGACGAGGACGGCAGCACCCACACCAGCGGCACGATTGACCCCGGCGACGCCGTGGCCGCCACCGCCGCCTACTTCGACAGCGCCGCCGGCTGGACGCCCCTCGGCGGCCACACCAGCACGGCATCCCCCTTCACCGCCATTTTCGAAGGCAACGGCAACACCATCGACAACCTCTACATCAACCTGTCCACCAGTGCCGCCACCGACGGCCGGCACGTGGGCCTGTTCGCCCGCATCGGCACCGCCGCCGGCGGCGCTGCCGGCATCGTGCGCAATGTCGGCCTGGTGGATCCCTATGTGGCCAACACCCGCACCGGCGCCACCGCCGGCATTTATGCTGTCACCGGCGCGCTGGCCGGGCGCGGCAACGACACCGCCGCCATCAGCGGCAGTTATGTCTCCGGCGGCTCCGTTACCAGCACCCAGAACACCTCCACAGTGGCCGTCATCAACAACGCCGGCTGCCTGCTGGGTTACAACCTCGGGGCCGTGAACGACAGCTACGCCAGCTGCGCGGTCCAGGCCACCGGCAATGCCACCGGCAACACCGTGGACCATGCCG
The DNA here is from genome assembly GCA_965203195.1 of Dehalococcoidia bacterium. GTDB lineage: Bacteria > Chloroflexota > Dehalococcoidia > Lucifugimonadales > UBA3495 > Bin87. The sequence goes on from OZ241860.1 coordinate 1,458,399, forward strand.
GCGGCCTGGCCGGGCAGAGCGAAGGCGCCGTGACCCGCAGCTATGCCACGGGCACGGCAATGGCCGACGACCAGGGCGGCGGCCTGTTCGGGGCCATGGCCGGCGGCGGCACGGTAACCGCCAGCTACGCCACCGGCGCGGTCACCGTCAGCGCCGCCGAAGGCCGGGCCGGTGGGCTGGTCGGACACCTCACCGGCGCCAACACCGCCATTGCCGCCAGCTTTGCCACCGGCGACGCCACCGCCAGCGGCGGCAACGCCGACGCCGGCGGCCTGGTGGGACGCGCCAGCAATGCCGCCACGGTGGCCGCCAGCTACGCCACCGGCGCCGCCACCGTCACCGGAACCGGCGCCGCGAACAACGCCGGCGGCCTGGTCGGCGAACTCACCGGAACCAGCACCAATGTCAACGCCAGCTACGCCGTCGGCACCGTGTCCGCCTCCGGCGGCACCGCCAACAATCAAGGCGGCCTGGTGGGCAGCATCAGCAGCAGCGCCACGGTAACCAACAGCCACTGGAACATCACCGTCAACAGCGGCTTCACGGCCGTGACCAACGTCAGCAAAACCACCGCCCAGCTGCAAGAACCCACGGACTACGGCGCCGCCGCCGCCAACGCTTTCTACAACTGGAATGTGGATCTGGACGGCGACAGCAGCGCCGATGACCCGTGGGATTTCGGCGCCACCACTGACTACCCCGTAATCAGCTACGGCGGCATCAGCCTGCGCGCCCAGGGCCGCACGCCGGTGGACTACGACGCCGACAACGACGGCCTCATTGACATCGACACCCTGGCCAAGCTCAACGCCGTCCGCCACGACCTGGACGGCAACGGCAACCACGACGGCGGCGCTGGCGACACGGCCTACAACGCCGTCTTCGCCAACCGCGACCGCAGCGCCGCCGGCCTGATGGGCTGCCCCCTGGCCGACCACGACGACGACGCGGACACCCCCAACCAGGCCCACTGCACCGGCTACGAACTGACCGCCGACCTGACCTTTGACGAAAACGGCGATGACTCAATCACCTCCGCCGACGCCACTTACTGGAACAGCGGCGCGGGCTGGGTGCCCATTATCGACTCCGCCAATGCCGATACGGGTTACACCGGCGTCTTTGAGGGCAACCGCCACACCATTGACTACCTGTTCATCGACCTGGCCGCCGCCGCCGCCACGCCGCTTGATGTGGGTCTGTTCGGGGAGCTGGACCGCGGCGGCGTCATCCGGGGCGTGGGCCTGACCAATGTCAGCATATCCCGGACGGTGGGCAACGACGGCGGCATCTTTGCCGGCGCCCTGGCGGGGCAGAACTTTGGTACCATCACCGCCAGCTCCGCCGCCGGCAGCGTGTCCGCCACCGACACCTCCGCCACCAGCTCCTACGCGGGCGGCCTGGTGGGGCAGAACGGCAACGGCGGCGTCATCGCCGCCAGCTACGCCGATGTCGCCGTGGCCGTCAACTCCCTCGGCGTCCGGGCCGGCGGGCTGGTGGGCGACAACACGGGCGGCGCCATCACGGCCAGCCACGCTATGGGCGCCGTAACGGCCACCGACAGCGGCGGCAACAGCGTGCTCGGCGGACTGGTGGGCCTCCATACTCCCATCGGCTCCGGGATGGGTGCGGTGCCGGCCACCATCACGGCCAGCTACGCCACCGGCGCCGTCAGCGGCGCCGGCACGGTCATCGGCGCCAGGTTGCTGGGCGGCCTGATCGGCGGCGGCACCGGGGGGACGGTCACCGCCAGCTACTGGGACACCACCACCACCGGCATTACCGGCCTCGGCGGCGGCGGCACAGGCTACGCCACCGCCGCCCTGCAAACCCCCACCGAGTACGGCTCGGCCACGACCACGCCGCCCAGCATTTACGCCAACTGGAACGTAGACGTGGACGGCGTAACGGGCAACGACGACCCGTGGCACTTCGGCACGGCCAGCCAGTACCCCACCCTCAAATACGGCGGCTTCTCCCCGGCGGCCCAGGGTTCCAGCGGAACCGACTATGATACCGACAGCGACGGCCTGATTGAAATCACCACCCTGGCCCAGCTGGACGCCATCCGCCTGGACCTGGACGGCGACGGCCGCCCCACCAGCGTCCTCGCCTACCGGTCCGCCTTCCCCCTGGGCGATGTGGGCAGCGACCCCGAAGTCGGCGCCGCCGGCCGCATGGGCTGCGCCTATGACGACGACAACGACCCGGCCACCGACCCGGCCCTGGCGTGCCGCGGCTACGAGCTGATGTCCGACCTGGACTTTGACACCGACGGCGACGGCAGCACCCACACCGCCGGCGTGGGCGACCCCGGCGATGACTACTACAACGCCGGCGCCGGCTGGGCCCCCATCGGCGGCCACGGCGAAACCACGCATCAGGCGTTCACCGCCATCCTGGACGGCAACGACAACGACATTGAGAATCTGTACCTCAACCTGGAAACCGACGCCGCCAACGCCGCCACCTATGTGGGCCTGTTCGCCGACCTCACCGGCACAGTCCGCAATGTGGGCCTGACGGATCCTTATGTCAAAAACGCGCGCAGTGGAACGGCGGCCTTCGCCCGCACCGGCGCTTTGGCCGGGCGCAACAGCGCCGGCGGCGTGGTGCGCGGCAGCTCGGTCACCGGCGGCTCCGTCACCGGCGACCAGAGCGTTGTGACGGGCGCTCCCAACAATCTGGTCGGCTGCCTGCTGGGCTACAACGCGGGCACGGTCCGCGACAGCCATGCCGGCTGCGCGGCTATGGCCACCGGGTCGGATGAAACCAGGGATCAGGCCGGCGGCCTGGTCGGAGAAAATGCCGCCATCACGGTGAACTCGGTGACGGGCGCCGGCGCCGTACGCGACAGCCACGCCACCGGGGATGTGACCGCCGACCGGAGGGCGGGCGGTTTGGTGGGTACCAGCACGACCGTGGGCCAGGTGACCGGCAGCTACGCCACCGGCGATGTGACCGTCACCGATGCCAACGGCCGCGCCGGCGGCCTGCTGGGCCGGGTCGCTTCCGGCGCCGATGTGTACGGCAGCTACGCCACCGGCGATGTCCGCGTCCGTGGCGGCAACTCCATCGCGGGCGGCCTGGTGGGGAAAGCCGACGGCGCCGGCACCACGGTCAACGACAGTTACGCCACCGGCGCTGTGTCCGCCAGCGGGGCCGGCGTCCGCAACGTTCCGGCCAGTCAACTGGGCAACCTGCTGGGCGGCCTGGCGGGCGAGCTCACCACCGGCGCGCAGATCACCGCCAGCTACGCCACCGGCAATGTGTCCACCACCACTGACGCCGCCAACAGCATATTGGGCGGCCTGGTCGGGCGAATGACCGAGGCCAACACGCTGGTGCGCGCCACCTACGCCACCGGCGCGGTCACCGCCAGGGGCGGCGGCACCAACAATGTGGGCGGCCTGCTGGGCGAACTCGACGACTTGCTCAACACCGTCGACGCCAGCTACGCCGTCGGCGCGGTGGATGCCACCGGCACCGGCGCGGGCGTGGTCAACAGCGTGGGCGGCCTGTTGGGCGACCTGTTGTCGCCCGCCCTGGCCACCCAGGTAACCAACAGCTATTACGACAACACCGCCGCCAGCGACGCCGGCGCCGTCCAGACCACCGCCGCGCTGCAAAGCCCCGTCGGCTACACCGGCATCTATCTGAACTGGAATGTGGATGTGGACGGGACGACCGGCGGCGATGACCCGTGGCACTTCGGCGGCGGCAGCCAGTACCCGGTACTGCAACACAGCCGCGGCCCGCTGGACATCGCCCGCCAACTCACGCCCGTCCCGACGGCGGCGGACTACGACCTGGACAACGACAACCTCATTGATGTGGTCAACCTGGCCCAGCTGAACGCCATCCGCTGGGATCTGAACGGCGACGGCCGGGGTCTGCTCGGCGCCGCTGCCGCCGGCTACCTGTCCGCCTACCCCGGCTACCAGACCGGCATGGGCTGCCCCGGAACCTGCGCGGGCTACGAGTTGCGCGCCAACCTGAACTTCGACACCAACAACGACGGCATGGTGAACGCCAGCGATGAAATCGCGGACTTCCGCCCCATCGGCGGGCGCTACGCCGCCACTTTCCAGGGGAATGGACACACCATTTCCAATATGCGCCTGACGAGCTCCGACAACATTAAGGGTCTGTTCGGGGAAACGTCCTCTAGCGGGCGCATTTATGCGGTGGGGCTGATTGAGCCGGTCTTGTCCGGCGGCGGCTTCTTTGGCCAGGGAACCGGCGCTTTGGTGGGCATTAACCGGGGCCGGATTTACGCCTCCTATGTGCGCGGCGGCTCCGTCTCGCTCGGCGCCGGCGCAGCAAGCGCGTACGTCGGCGGGCTGGTGGGACAGAACGGGGAGTCCGGCGCCGGCGGCCGGATCTACGCCAGTTACGCCACCGCCGCCGTTGACTCCGGCAGCTTGGAGGACACTGAAGCCGGCGGGCTGGTCGGCAACAACTTTTATGGCGAAATTGTCGCCAGCTACGCTGCCGGCAGGGTAACCGGAAACGGCAACATGGCCGATTTCGGCTGCCTGGTGGGCCTCAACGTCAGTACCGGCTTCACTCCTATAAACGGCGACGTCACGGACAGCCACTGGGATACCGATGTTTGCACACGCGGCGGCGGCGGCGCCGGCTACAGCAACAGCGCCGGCCACAGCGCCGCCGACCTACAGCTCGCCGGCTACACCGGCATCTACGCCGGCTGGAATTTGGACCTGGACAATGCGGATGGCGATAGCGACCTCACTACCGGCGGCGATGACCCGTGGGATTTCCGCGTGGGGCATTACCCGGCGCTGAAGTACGGCAGCGCCGCTGATGTGGCCGCGCAGCGTCCGCTGCTGGCCGAGGCCGGCGCCACTGTGGAGGCATACTCGGGGCAGACCGTTACGCTGGACGGCAGCGGCAGCCGTGCGCCCAGCGGCGCCACCTATAGGTGGACGCGAATGCCCACCGAGGCCACGCCCATGGTGACCATCAACGGCGCCACTACGCCAGCGCCCACTTTCCTGGCCCCCACCGGCCTGACCAGCGACACCACGATGACCTTCCGGCTCACGCTGACCGCCGGCGGCCGGTCGGTGTACGACGAGGTCACCGTCAACATCGTCGCCGTGCGCCCCAACCAGCTGCTGTCGCTTTCGCTGACCGATTCCGAGGGCGATGCGGTAGGGCTGGCGCCGCCTTTCGTCAGCCTGCGCTACGATTACAGCGCCAGCGTGCCCAACCAGATCGCCAGCGTCACGATAACGCCCGGCATCCTGTCCGGCTCCACGATGACCCTCAACGGCCAGGCCGCAACCAGCGGCGCCGCGGTAGAAGTCCCGCTGAAGTACCGCGGCAACCAAATCACCATCGTAGTAACCCCGCCGGAGCCGGACGAAACTACCAACGGCGGCGACGGAACGAATGGCGAAACCACTGATGAAACGGTTGCGGAGACGCCCTGCTCGGTGGAGAACAATGGGGTGAAGCCATGCACTTACACGGTGACGGTGAACCGCGCCGTGCCGCCCCGCCTGGCCTTCGTCCCCCGCAGCCTTACTATAGATGAAGGCGGCACGGCAACCTACACGGTGGAACTGGACACGCGCATCCTCACCGGCGCCGTCACCATCGCCATCGCCAGCGACAACCCGGCGGTAACGGTGTCACCCACGGAAGTGACCCTCAGGCCGCTGGACATGGCGCCGCGCACGATTACCGTAACCGCCGCGTCCGACGCCGACCGGAACGACGAAACCGCCACCCTAACGCACACGGCCAACGGCGCCCACTACTACGACGTCATCGCCACCGTAGGCGTAAAGGTGAACGACACCACCGCCCCGCCGCCGGCGCCCGACCCGGCCCTGTCGGTATCGGCCACGGCGTTGCGCCTAACCGAAGGCGGCAGTGGTTCCTACACGGTGGCGCTGGCCACGCGTCCCGACGACAATGTAACCGTAACCATCGCCAGCGACAACGCCGATGTAACCACCCGCCCGGCATCGCTAACCTTCACGACGGCCAACTGGAGTACGGCGCAGCGGGTAACGGTCAGCGCGGCCGCCGATGGCGACACCGCCAACGATACGGCTACGCTGACGCACACCGCGTCGGGCGGCGGCTACGGCGACGCCCCGGCGGTATCGGTAGCCGTGTCCGTAACCGACGACGACACGGCTGGCCTGTCCATCACTCCCACCGTTCTAAACCTGATTGAGAACGGCATCAGCGCCTACATAGTATCGCTGACCGCCCAACCGTCGGGCAATGTCACCGTAGCCATCGCCAGCGACAACCCTGATGTCACCGTGCGCCCGGCCTCGCTAACCTTCACCCCGTCCAACTGGGCCACGCCACAGGCGGTGCTCGTCATTACCCGCGCGGACGCCGGCGGCGGGGATGAGCTGGCCACCCTGCGGATGACGGCGCAAGGCGGCGGCTACGCCGGCCAAACCGGCCAGGTGCTGGCCTCCGTGGACGACACGCTGGCGCCGCTGCCGGCCGGGTCGGTAACGACCGGCCCGGACGCCCCGGCGGGCGTAAGCGTCTATGGGCCGCCGGGCAGCGCCGCCACCGCCACCGTATCGCCGCCGGCCGCAGACACGCCTACCGTAGCCACCGGCGCCGGCTTCACCATCGGGCCGGCTGTGGCGGTATCCGTATCCAATGCGCCGGCTGATGGCCTGGAAATCTGCCTGCCCGTATCCGACGCCCTGCGCGCCGAAGCGGGTTCGGCTTTGATCCTGACGCTGCTGCGCTACGCCGGCGGGAGCTGGACGGAGCTGGACGGCGCCCGCGATTTGGGCGACCGGGTCTGCGCCGCCGGCGCAACGGGCCAAGCCGCTTACGCAACGGCCTACGCCCTGCGCCCGGGCACGGTGCTGGACCTGGCGGCGGCGGTGGGCGATACGCCGGGAACGATTGCGCTCTCCTGGACGCCCCCGGCGGCGGGAACATCCCAGGTGGCAGTGGTAGTCAACGTAGCCGACGACACCGACTACTGCCTGGACACGCTGCCCGGCTTGGACGCTTCCAGCTACACCTGCGCCGACCGCACGGCGGGGCAAACCTATGTAGCCCTGCTCATCGTCCTGCTGCCGGATGGGGGCTACACCCTGGCCAACATCGTCCGGTTTGAGCTGCCAGCGGCGGGCGGGCAATAGCCCGCCGGCACGGTCGGCGCATCCGGTCTGGCCGTGTGATTCAGAAAGCGGACCGCCGCCGGGGGCAAATCCCCCGGCGGCGGGCTTTTAGTTGCAGCTGGCTGCGGCCTTTGCCGCCTAAACATACTCAACGGGCATCGCTTCGCCCGGGTACGGACAAAACGCGCCCGCAATCACCGTAGAATTCCAACCCGAAACGCCAAGCTCAGAATTACGAAATCCGTCACAGCAACCCCGGCCGATTCGGCTTTTAGAAAGCCCTGCCTGGGGCGTGTCACTAAACTATTTTGGCCCACAGCGCTACAGCGTATTGATATTTCATCGTTGCCGCTTCGTCATTTTTGTCGCCATTTTCGCTGCCGCCAACTGCCGGCTCTGAACCCTGAACCCGCCAACCGGCCGCGCCAATGCCCGGACTGCGAAGTATCAACACGGCCTTAGCGGATTAGCGGCGGCGCGTTGGGGCATAGCAGGGAGCGGGGCAGAATGTGTCCCATCTGGCGTTGCAGTTGGACGCACTGGAAGGCACTTTCCGTCAAGGACGCGATGATGGCTGGTTCGGTTGCGGTGGCTTCTGGGGACGGCCGGCTTTGGCGGGAAGGCGCGCCGAACCCAGCGGCAGCGGACGGGGCAGTCATTGAGGCAGTGGCTGTCCCGCCGGCATTAAAGGCGATGATATCTGGCGGGTATTGCGCCGGAACTCTGATGTTTGGCGCGGCCATGGCGGCGGCGATTACCGTCGGGGCGTCATTGCCGTTCCCGTTTCCGTTCCCGAAGCCGACAATAATATCGCGGTTGGGCAGGATGGAAACCAATGCGATTTCGGAGTAGTCATTGTCGGGGTTGATGTCGTGACTAGCGGCCACGCTGACCTGTAGCCGATGCTCGCCCGCGTCATATCGCAGCGTTTTCCAGGTAAATTCTACGACGCGTGCGCCGCCTGGCGGCAGTGTAATGTTTTGAGAGTACATCGCCCTGCGCTCGGTTAAGTCCCTCAGGACGACCTGCCCCCGCCCGGTGTAAGGGCCGAAGTTGCGGACGAAAGCGGCCACTTCCACCCAGTCGCCTTTGACGATGGGATAAGAGGAGCTGGGCGGGTAGATCTGGGCCACGGCGAAGTCCACCGTGGGCGGCAGCAGTGTCGCCGTAAAGATGTAGGGATTTGCGGTTGGCACTTCCACCCGGAAAGTATGCTCGCCGTAGTGGTAACGTCCGGTGCGCCAGGTGAATGTGGCCGCGCTGGTTTGCCCCGGCGCGATGCGGGGGCGGCGGGTTTCGGGCTGCTTGTCGGGGGAAGGAAAGTGGAGGGTTACGGGGACATTGGCGGCGTGGGTGCCATCGTTGCGCACCCGGACGGTTATGGCCACCGGGTCGCTTACGGCCGGTTTTTCCGGGTTCAGCAGCACATCCGTAATGGCGTAGCTGATGATGTGGGGCGGGGTGTTGAGGCGGGGCAGCGTCATTGCGGCAGTGACAACGCTTGCCGAGTTCAGGGTAATATCCCGGTCGGTCAGGATGGTAACCGGCATCGGGTCGGACGCGTTGTTGTCGGGATTGGCGTCGTATGGCGCGCTGGCCACGGCTTGCAGCCGGAGCTCGCCGGGCGTGTAGCGCCGGGTAGGCCAGGCGAAGTCAACGGTTGCCGAGGCGCCGGCGGCCAGGTCAATGTTGCGGACATCTATGTCCTGCCCGCCGTCCGTTCCGGCGCCGGCGTCCGGGTCAGAGGGCAGCGCGCGCAGGGTTACGGCGGCGCGGCCGGCGTAGGGGCCGGTGTTGGTCACCGTGGCGGCCACGGATGCCCGGTCACCCTTGACGATAGGGCGGGCCGGATCCGGCCGGCGCAGTTCCGTAACCGCAAAATCGGTGACGGGCCGGAGTAGTTCTATGGTGAATGATTGAGACGCCGTAGTTCCCACCCTAACTTGGAAAGTATGGGTTCCGGGGGGATAATTTCCGGTGCGCCAGGTGAATGTCGCCGTTCCGGTTTGCCCCGGCGCGATGCGGGGGCGGCGGGTTTCGGGCTGCTTGTCGGCAGAAGGAAAGTGGAGAGTCACCGGGACATTGGCGGCGTGGGTGCCATCGTTGCGCACCCGGACGGTTATGGCGACCGGGTCGCTTACGGCCGGCTTTTCCGGGTTCAGCAGCATATCCACAATGGCGTAACTGATAATGCGGGGCGCGGTGTTGAGGCGGGGCGGCGCCATTGCGGCAGCGACGGCGCTTGCCGAGTCCAGGGTAATATCCCGGTCGGTCAGGATGGTAACCGGCATCGGGTCGGATGCGTTGTTGTCGGGATTGGCGTCGTATGGCGCGGTGGCCACGGCTTGCAGCCGGAGTTCGCCGACTGGATAACGCCGGGTGTGCCAAGCGAAGTCGACGGTTGCCGAGGCGCCGGCGGCCAGGTCAACGCTGCGGACAGCGATGTCCTGCCCGGCGTCCGCGCCGGCGTCCGGGTTGGCGGGCAGCGCGCGCAGGGTTATGGCGGCGCGGCCGGCGTAGGGGCCGGTGTTGGTCACCGTGGCGGCCACGGATGCCCGGTCGCCTCTGACAATGGGGCGGGCCGGATCCGGCAAGCGCAGTTCCGCAACCGCAAAATCGGCGGCCGGCGGGAGCAGTTCTATGGTGAATGATTGAGACGCCGTAGCCCCGGCCCGGACCCGGAAAGTGTAGGTTCCGGGGGCATAGTCTCCGGTGCGCCAGGTGAACGCGGCGGTTTCGGTGGCGCCCAGGGCAATGTAGGGGCGGCGGGTTTCGGGCTGCTTGTCGTCGGAAGGGAAGTAGAGGGTAACGGGCAGGTTGCCGGCAATCGGCCCGTTGTTCCGCGCCGGCACGGTTATGGCCACGGCTTCGCCGGCCACCGGCGCGGCGGGGACGACGCTGATGTCGCCGATGGCGGCGTCCAGTCGCAGCGGGTCAATACGATACGACAAAGTGGTGGAAGTGTCCCCGTCGGTGATGTTGTTTTCGGCGACGAGCGCGGCGCGCAGAGTGTGTTCGCCCACGGCGTAGTCGCCGGTTCGCCAGAGGAAGGTAGCCGTCGCCGTAGCGCCGGGGCCTACCCAGGGCGACCGGCGTTCCGGCTGCTTGTCGTCCGCCGGGAAGTGGAGCAGTACCGGAAGGTAGGCGCCCCGGCTGTCGTTGTTGCGCATCGTCACCCGGATTTCCACCGGCAAGCCGCGCATTGTGGAACGCGCCGGGCGGGCGGCGATGCTGACGATTTCAGCATCCACCGTAGGCGGCCGGCGGGTGAAATTGAGGGTGATTGACCGGTTCTCCGCCCGGTTGTTCACGGCGCAGAGCAGGACGGTCAGGCTCTGGGGACCCTCCGGCAGGCTGTCGGTGGGCAGTTTCAGGGTAAAATCTGCGGTCGCTCCGGCGCCGATGACCAGGTCGCTCTGATGCAGCGGTTCCGGCTCCGGCGGCGGGCGGCAGCGCGGCTCCTGGTCGATAAGCGCGGTTACGGGCTCCGGCTGCGCCCCGCGATTGGTTATCGCAACCGCAACGGACGCTTCGTCAAGCTCATAGGCCAGGCTGGGCGCGATGCGGGCGGACGCCAGCTCGATGTCAACGGCGCCGAAGCTGAACGGCGCCGGGGCGGCGGTGAGTAAGCCCTTGTTGCCTTCCCTTGTGCCCAGGTTGGTGACGATGTCATCAAGGGCTATGATATTAATATGCTCCGGCGAAGTATCGGCGTTGTTGTCGGCGTCGGCATCGGAAAAATCGTCCGGTTTGGTGATGGTCACGGTCGCCTTGATTTTTTCGCCATTGGCGGCAGGATGGTATAACAGCTCCCAATAGGGAGCGGCGCGCAACAGCCCGCCGGCGGGAATGACGCAGCTGTCGGCGCAATGGACATTGCTGGTAGCGACGGTCGTTCCGGTGACGGTGCCGGTCAGGGCAACGACCGCGGTTATATCGGTAGCGCAACTGTAATTATAGACATCGTAGGCAATGCTGACCCTATGGTCATCGTTGGCCGTATAGTTGGGCGGATCCAGCAGCAAGTTTCCTCCTCCCGATCCGAATAGGCCGAAAACACTGATCCTGACATCGTCGGCGCAATCATCTTTCGTCCGGTCCTCGTCAAATGCGGACAGGAACAATTTGACCTTGGTCGAAAGGGCGTCGTCGCCCGCGCTGGCGTCGTTCGGCAGTTCCGCTGTCAGCGTCAGCTCGTATTCGCCCGTGCTTCTGTAACCGGCGGTGTCCCAGACGATCTGGACCGTTTCCGTTCCGTCCGCCGGAATGATGCCAGTGGTCGTCGTGACCGTCGGCCTGACCACCGGATTGATGGACTTGTCGATGTAGAGCTTTACGGGCACGGCGGCAGCGTCTCCGCCACGGTTGGCCACCACGGCCGAAAGGGCGATCTTCGCGCCGAGGACGGCCACAGTCGACGATACGGTCAGTTCGCCCTTGAAACCCACGTCAAAGTCCGGCTTGCGCAGCGTAATGTTGACGTCGTCGCGGGCGTTGTCATCCGGGCTGGCGTCATCGGCCACGCTGGCCACCACGCGCAGCTTATACTTGCCCGGATCGCGGCCGGCGGTGTCCCAGTCCAGCGTGGCCGTGGCGGTTTCGCCCACGTCAATGTATGACACGGTGGCCGCGGCGGCGGATGTCGCCTCCTTGTCCACATACAGGTTGAGGGCCACGGCTTCGGCCGGCAGGTTGCCGGTGTTGGCGATGGTGGCGCCAATGGACACGGCGGCTCCGGCAATGGGATCGGCGGGCAGGGTCAGGGCCGTGAGGGCAATATCCGTCACCGGCTTCGGGGTGGGCGTGGGGGTCGGCGTGGGCGTGGGCGTGGGCGCGACGGCGACTATATTGACGGTAGCGGTGGAAGTGGCCCGGTCGTTGGACGAATCCGCATCGGTAAAACCGTCCGGCGCGCTGATGGTAAAGGTGACGATAACGGCTTCCTGGCTGGTTACCGGGTGCTTGCTGAAATCCCAGCGCACATTGCCATAGTAGGTCTTGCCGGCTTCAATCACGCATCCTGTGGACGAAGTGCAGGAGTCGGATCGCGGGTCGTCCGGCGGGTCGGCGTTGCTGATCCGCGCCTCGCTCTTTGAACCCCGCAGTTCCACCGCAAGGGTTACGTTCTGGCAGCTTTTGTTCTCCACATCGTAATAAATCCTGATGTGGTGGTCGCCATCCACGGCGTAATCCGGCGGGTCCTGTAGTAGGTAGAGGCCGTCGTTCATGTCCGCTATGAAGATATTATTGAGGACGCTGACATCGTCCACGCACTCCGGGTGCGGCGCCGCCAGGACGGGCGGTTGGGGGCTGGAATGGGGGCGGCCGGCGCCGGCGGCCGGATCCGGGGCCGGAGAGAGGGCGCCCCAGTGGAGTATCCAGCCGGCCAGCACTACGGCCAGCATAGCCAGCAGGATGATGAAGCGCGGCGCCGGCATAGGGACGGGCTGGCTGGCTGGCGGCGGGTCAGGAGGACGGCTTGCTGTAAAGCAGCATTACCACGCCGGCAGATCTTTTTATGTAATTGCCATCAACCGACACCCACATATAATGCACGGAGGATTCCCCGGTAGCGCGGGCCAGGTTGAATTTGGACGCGACCAGATAATCCGGGGCCGTGGCCACAGCGACCGGCTTCCCTTCGCGCTTGACATCCTCGCCAACGAATACCTTGGCCGTGGTGGTTTCGCCGCCCTCTATGCCGGAAGTAATCAGCGCCGCCGCCGAAGCCCGCAGGTGACTGATGGTAGCCGGCACTATGAACCTGATCCGCGTGGTCTCCCACTTGGACAGGTGGCTGAACATCATCAGCGCGTTGCAATCGGGATATTCCCAGTGGTAGTAGCCCACAGTGGCATGGGTGGCAGCGGCAACATCGTAGTCCTCTTTGCTGGCGTCCAGAACCACATTGATGGCCAGCACCAGCAGGTTATGTTCCAGGTGAGCGTCGGGGATCGGATAGGTGGATGTTGCGCCCGGGGCTGCCTTGTGGCGCCAGATGGCGGCGGCCGGCACGCCGGGGGGCAGGTACGACACAATCCAGCCCCGGTCGTCGTAATAGACGGTGACCTCGCGAGCCTCCTTCGTCTTCCCGGAAGCGGTAATCATGGGAACCGCGACTATGCCAAAGTTGACGCCCCGTTCCACCAGGCGGCCGACCCGGTCATAGGTGCGGACGCTATCGCTTTCGTCGGGCAGATTGGTCAAGGCCTTAGTAATGCGGTCAATGTCCAGGCGGGGCCGGGTCTCGCCGCCGTCCGCCGCTGGCTGCGGTTCCGGGACGCGGTAGTAGGCGGAAAGGCCGGCGTCCTCCTCGCGAAAGGCGGTGCCGGCGTCGGCGGCCGCGCCGGAGAAGGCGATGCCGGGAGGCGCCAGCTCCACAACGCTTGGCCTGGCGGCGTCGGTGTAGGCGCCGGACGCGCCGCCAGGCTGCGCCGCCCAGACAACGATCCCTATGACAGCAAGCAGGGCCAGCGCAATGATGCCCGGATAGCTATGTCGTCCCGCCATTTTTTATACCCGCAACGTTATGATTGTCCCCGTCGCGCCGGGCTTTGTGCCCGCGCGTTGCCGAGGCAGGGCCAACATTAACGCAGGATATGCAATATGTCAACTCTGATTTCACGGGCAATTTCCCTGCCCGCCAAAGCCGGAAACGGGGCTGGGGCGCAAGCCGGCATTGCCGGCTGCGCCCCAGCTCATCGCCGCGCTTATGTTCCCGTCCCCGGCGACCGAAGCATCGCCCGGCCGCGCCGTCAGCTCGGCGGCGACGCATCGAGTGGCCGGTTGCCAGTATCTCGTGCGCGACCGGCTATGGGATGCCGGTTCGTAGGGACACGCTCCGGCTGCAATTGCCGCGCGATTCCCGTCAGCTGGCTGTGGCTTCCCGCCGCCGCCCCAGCGTAAAGACGCGCCCGAACTCCCGCCGTTCCCAGATGACGATGAACTGCGCCGCAATGAATATGGAGCTGTAAGTCCCCGCCACCACGCCGATGGCTACCACCAGCAGCAGCTCCCGTATGGAATTGCCGCCAATCAGCAGCATTGCCAGCAGCACCAGCAGCGTCGTGAAACTGGTGTTGACGGAACGCCCCACGCTCTCAATGATGCTCAAATTGACGGTATCCTCCAGTGGCCGGTCGGGAACCCGGATGGTGTTTTCCCGGATGCGGTCAAATACCACGATAGTGTCGTTCACCGAATACCCGGCCACCGTCAGGATGCCCACGATGAACATCGCGTTCACTTCCAGCCCCAGAAAGCGGCCCAGGATGGAGAATACGCCCAGCACGATTATGGTGTCGTGCGCCAGCGTTATCACCGCCGCAATGCCGTAGCGGTAGGCGCGCGGCACCCGGCGAAAGGCGTACCAGATATAGATGAGGATGAACGCCGAGGCCACCAGCAGCGCCAGGAAAGTGTTCCGCACCGTCTCTTGGGCGATGATGGGTGAAACGGTGTCCACGCCCGAGCCCGCGATGGCGCCCACCTGCGCCTCCAGCGCCGCCTGTATCCGCTGCCGTTCCGAGGTTTCGTCGCCCGCCGCTTCTTGCAGCACGCGGGTGCGTATCAGCACGGAGTTGTCGCCCACCGCCTGCACCAGCGCCTCGGAATGCCCCAGCGATGCCATCACGCTACGGACGGCCGCCGGCGAGGCCGGCTCCTCAAAAGATATGTTGAGCACCGACCCGCTGGTGAAGTCAATGCCGGGCCGCAGGCCGGAGCCGCCGCTGGCCCAGCCCGGCGGCGCGATCATTGACAGCAGGCCGGGGATAATCAGCAGGGCGGAAAAGATGAAGTACCAGCCCCGTTTGCCGACGATGTTGTACATTTTCCGTTACCTCGGTTCGCCGCCGGCCGCGAGCGGCCGGCGGTCTGTCCCCCGTTAGCGCGGCCCGGCGGCCCGGCGGGAGGGTATCTTTTCCGGCGTGAACAAGCTGGCCATTCGCCCCAGCCCGACAGCGTGCAACGCTTGCAGCAGGTTGCGGCTCACCAGCACGGCAGTGAACATACTGACCAGTACGCCAATGAGCAACGTCAGCGCAAAGCCGTTCACCAGCCCGCCGCCCAGCCGGCTGCCGAACCACAGCAACACCACGCAGGTTATCAGCGTGCTGACATTGCCGTCGCGGATGGCCGGCCAGGCTCGGTTGAACCCTACTTCCATTGCCGACGCCAGGCTGCGCCCCAGCCGTATTTCCTCTTTGATGCGCTCAAAAATCAGAATGTTGGCGTCCACTGCCAGGCCGATGGACAGGATGAACCCGCCAATGTGGGGCAGGGTCAGGGTAATCGGCACCAGCTTGAAAATCGCCAGGGTGACTACGGCATAGCAGACCAGCGCCACGGCGGCCACCACGCCCGCTGCCCGGTAGTAGGCGATGACGAAAATCAGCACCAGCGCCAGGCCGACCAGTCCGGCCATCAGGCTGCGTTCCAGCGACTCCGCGCCCAGCAGCGAATCAACCTCCGATTCCTGAATCAGTTCCAGGGGCACGGGCAGGCGGCCCGATTTGAGCTGGATGGCCAGGGTGCGGGCCCTTTCCCGGTTGAAGTCGCCGGAAATCTGGCTGCGCCCGTCGCGGATGTGCGCCAGCGACACCGGCGCAATCAGCGGTTGGCCGTCCAGCACCACGGCGATGACTTCGGTGGAATCGGGGTTGGTGCGAATGTTGATTTCCTCAGTCATCCGGCTGAAAATCTCGGAACCCCGGTCGTTGAACTGGATGTTGACTACCCACTCTCCGGTGGTCTGGTCGGTGCTGGCGTAGGCTTCCTCCAAGTCATCACCGGTCAAGTCGATGTCCACGTCGGTAATGGGCGGCACGCAACCGATGTCGGCCACGGGGCCGCCGCACTGGCGGCGCAAAAACTCCAGCTGCGCCGTTTCGCCAATCAGCCGCTTGGCGTCCTCGCTGCCGCTGGTGGCCTGGAAATAGGCCACGCCGCCGATTTCGTCGGACAGAGTAGTTATCAGCGCTTCCTGTTCCCCGGAGTCCAGCGTTGCCGGGGTTTCAATACGCAGCTGCCTATCCGCCGGCATCGTAATCTCAAAACCGGCAAAGTTGGGATGGACGCCAATGGTCTGTAGGGTTTCCGGGCTGATGTCGGCGTCATCGGCGAAAACTACGGTAAGCACTGAGCCGCCCCGCCCCGGCAGCTGGACGATAATTCGGTCGTCGCCAAACCGCTGTACGATGGGTTCCTCGGTGCCGTAGAGGTTGACGCGGCGGCTGATGATGCCGAGCACGCCGTCCATCTGGTCGGAAGTGGGCGGCGGCTGGTCGTCGTTAACGAAGCTGGTGGGCTCCACGATATTCTCGATCAGGGCCTGGCGCACTGCCTCGCGGCGTTCCGGGTTCAGGTATTCGCCGGCAATGGTAAAGTTGGGCGTGTCCCCGTCCTGGACGATTTCGGCGTCATAGCCGGCTTCGTCCAGGGCCGCCTGCACCGCATCCGTATTGGCGTCAGCTGCGGCGTCCGCGGCGAAGGACACGTCCAGCGTGGTGCCGGTCTGCGCCTGATAGACCAGATGGGAGCCGCCCTGGAGGTCCAGCCCCAGTTTCAGGCCCAGAGGCCCGGTTTCCGCCCGTTCCAGCCGGCCCACGCCGGGTATGCCGATGCGGATTTCCGGCAGAGCCAGGGCAGTCGCCGACACGGCCAGCGCCGCAACGATAAAGAGGGTCAAAAATATGGTGCGGCGTCGCATAGGGGCAGTCAAACCTCAATGTGGGGGGCGTAGCGCCAACGGCGGGCGCGGCGGCGCGCGTTGCCTGCTGGCTAGTCGGGAATTATTTCGTCAGGAGCCAGCGCTGCCCGGCCGGAGCTTTCATCGTGATGATGGCGCGCCATCAGGGTCAACCTTTCGTTCAGCGAATGTATCAGCCCTTTGATGTAGCCAAGCTCCCCCGCTATTTCGGAGCGCAACTCGGCCACGCTCTGCTCCAGGTTTTCCTGGCGGCTTTCCAGCCTGTCCAGGCGACGCTCCAAGCCATCAATGCGGCTGTGGACGCCGTCAATCCGCTCGTTGAGGGCCTCAATCCGCGCGGCGAGGATTTCAATCCGCGCATTGAGACCGTCAACCCGCGCGGTCAGAACATCGCGCACATCGTCAATCCGCCCATTGAGAGCGTTGTGCCCATCCTCCATTCGCGTGGTGAGGGCATTGTACCCATCCCCCATCCGCGCGGCGAGGGATTTGTATCCGTCCTCCATTCGCGCAGTGATGGCATTATACCCGTCCGTCATCCGCGCGGCGATGGCATTGTACCCGTCCTCAGCGCGCGCGGTGAGGTCGGTGCGCGCATCCCCAATCCGTGCGATGATATCGTTGTACTTGTCCTCCGCGCGCGTAGTGAGGTCGGTGCGCGCATCCCCAATCCGTGCGGTGAGATCGTCGTACCCTTGCCCCATTCGCGCGGTGAGGTCGGTGCGTGCATCCCCAATCCGTGCGGTGAGGTCGTTGTACCTGTCCTCCACGCGCGCAGTGAGGCTGGTGTTGACCGCATCAATTCGTGCGATGAGGTCGTTGTACCCATGCTCCATTCGCGCGGTGAGGTCGGTACGCGTATCCCCAATTCGTGCGATGAGGTCGTTGTACCCATGCTCCATTCGCGCGGTGAGGTCGGTACGCGTATCCCCAATTCGTGCGATGAGGTCGTTGTACCCATGCTCCATTCGCGCGGTGAGGCTGGTCTCGACCGCATCAATCCGTGCGATGAGGCCAGCGTTGACCTCATCAATGTGCCGGTTGGTTTCGTCCAGGCGCGTGTTGATGTTCCGAACATCGGCTTTCAGCTCGCGAATTTCGCCTTTCAGGTCGCCAATATCCCGCGTGTTGCGGAACAGGATTGCGAGCATGGCGATTAGCAGGACGCTGATAAACCCCCAGAATCCGTACATAATGTACGGGTCAGCGGTCGGTTCCATAATTCCTCCCTGTGCCGCCTACGGCACGCCGGGTTCCGGGGGCTGCGGCCGCTAGGATGCCGCCAGCAGCTGCGCCGCCAGGGCCAGGGCGTCCTCCCGGCTGGCGATTTCGCCGACCGCTTCGGCTTCGCGCAACGCTTCCAGCAGCGCGCCGACCTGCGGGCCGGGGTTTATATGCAAAGCATCCATCAAATCGTGACCGTTGACCAATCCGGGGGGGCGACGCGATTCTACAGGGGGCCGGCCGGGGCCAGCTTCCAGAATTGTGGCAACCATTCTAGCATAGTTCGCCCACTTTTCCGGGGCCAATTCCGGGCCGCGCGCCGCCAGAAAATCGGCCATAGCCAGATACAGGGTGTCCACCGCCGCATCGCCCACATCCTTGTAATAGCGATAAATGGCGCGACGGGATGGCATCTTTTCGTCGTTGCGCGACTGGCTCGGACGCAGGTGGTAGCGGGTCATCGTTGCCACCAGGTCGGTTACGCGGCGGGAGAGCCGCAGGGTCGGCAGACGCGCCGCCACAATGTCGGCGCCCTGCTCGCTGTGGCCCAGAAAACGGATGCGCCCCTCCGCATCGGGGGCGCGGGTCTGCGGCTTGGCAATGTCGTGGAGCAGCGCCGCCAGCTTGAGGACGGTGCGGCGGGTGTGGCCGTCGCCCACGATTTCGCCAAAGTGGGCATCCTCTTTCGCCGTCCATGGAGCCAGCGTGTAAATGGCGCTGTTGCCATGGCCGGCGGTAATGGCCTCGGCGTACTCCACGCAGTGCATCAGGTGGCCCCAAACGTCCCAGTAATGATGCGCGCGCGGCTGCGGGCAGTGGCGGGTGGCTTCCAGCTCCGGTATGACCCGGCACAGTAGGTCCAGCCGGTCGAGGACTTCCAGCCGCGCCCGCGCGCCGTCGGCGGCCAGGATGGCCATAAACTCGTCCCGCACCCGCTCGGCGGATACGCGCGGCAACAGCGGCGCGACGCGACGAATGGCTTGGGCCGTAGCCGGCTCCAGGCGGAATCCCAACTGGCCGGCCAGACGGACGCCGCGCAGCATCCGGCCGGGGTCATCCTGGAACACGGCGGCGCCGGCGGCGCGCAGGACGCGGCGCGCCAGGTCGGCCCTGCCGCCGGTGGGATCAACGATGGCGTCAAACCTGTCGTCCGTATCCCAGCGGCGCAGGGGCAGGCCCATAGCGTCCACGGTAAAATCGCGGCGGCGCAGGTCGTCCTCAAAAGAGCCGAAATAGCCGGCGATGTCAATAATGAAAGGCGGGCGGCCCTTGTCCCCGGCCGGCAGCGCTACCCGCGCCACATTCCAAGCCGCCAGAGGCACCGGAACGCCGCCGAGGAAATCGGCCACGGCCCGGCCCAGCGGCAAGGCGTCGCCGGGCGCCGCCAGGTCAATATCGTGCAACTCCCGGCCCAGGATGGCGTCGCGGACGGCGCCGCCTACCAGATACGCTTCGCCGTCGCCCCGGCCGGCGAAAAATCCGGCCAGCCGGGTCAGCAAGTCGGCGGCGTCAATTCCGGGGTTGGCACTGCTGCCGTCAGCTTTCAAGGCTCGCTCCGGCGTCGGCATAATGGGCAGGCAAGGTAGTTTGACCGGCGATTATATTATAGGGTATTCTATAATCGAAAACACAGAGCCCGCCGGCCGGCAGAACGAAAACGGGCCGGCGGCAAGGGGCGGCTTTTATGACAGAAACCAAGGAACGCTTGCGACTGGTTGCGGATGTGGTCAAGGCCGACCTGGAGGAACGCTTTGCCGGCAAAGTCGCCTTTGACCCCATTGTGGTGGCGCCGGCCAGGAGCGTGTACGGCGATGACTACTTTCGCGTCATAGTCGTAGTACCCGACGGCGCTGTTCTGGACCCTAACAAGCTGAACCGGGCCCACGTCAGTATCTGGGGTACGCTCTGTGGGATGGACATCCCCGGGCATCCCAGCATACGGTACGTCGATCAGTCCGACTGGCTTGACCCGGAGGTTTACAACGGCGGCAAGCGCGGGGTGTATATTGATTGATGCCGACTTCATCGCCACGGCGCGGCGTCTGGCCGATACCCCACGCGGCCGGCCCCGGCAGACCGACTTGCGCCGGGCGGTGAGCACGGCGTATTACGCTATGTTTCACTGCCTGGCAATCTGTTGCGCCAATACGCTGGTGGGGGGCGTGGGTGCCAATCGCAACGAGCAGGCTTGGCGTAGAACCTACCGGGCCCTGCAACATGGGGTTGCCAGGAGGCGTTGCCTGCGGCAGCGCGAAATCGCCAATTTCCCCGGCCCGGTCCAAGCTTTCGCAGGCGCATTCGTCCACACACAGGAAATGCGCCACGAGGCGGACTATAATCCCGACGCTGAATTCACTAAATCCGACGTCATCCGCATCATAGCTCGGGCCGAGGATGCCATCAGCGACTTTTCGGCGGTTGGCATCAGCGACCGCCGCGCTTTCGCCGTCCACGTGCTGTTTGACCATAACCGCTAGGCGGCGAGGCTAGTCCGCCGCATAGGCGTGGGCACCGCCGGACACGGGTTGCCCGGACGAAGGCCGCCCGTTGGTAGGATCAAACTGCGGCAGCGGAGGCAGTCGATTCATCCGCAAGGCCGCTTCCTGCAACTCGGCGGCGTCCGGTTCGCCCGCCGGCTGGTATTCCAATTCGCCGTCATCGTCCGCCTTGACGCGGAAGAACTGGTCGTGGGCAATCAGGTGGTCCAGGTAAAGGATGCCATTGAGGTGGTCGGTTTCGTGTTCAATGGCCTGGGCCAGCATACAATCGGCCTTGAGGCGCAGTTTGTTGCCGTTCAGATCCTGGTAACGGACGCGTATCCGCTCCGCCCGGTTGACCATTCCGCGGTAGCCGGGCAGGCTGAGACAGCCTTCCTCAACCTCGCGCTGCCCTTCCCGCCGGATAATCTCCGGGTTGACCAGCGTCATCGCCTCCTCCCAGCCCTCCATCCTGATCACAAACAGACGCAGCAGTACGCCGACCTGGTTGGCCGCCAGGCCGACGCCGCGATGGGCCGCCATAGTCTCCGCCATATCGGCGGCCAGCTTGCCCAGTTTGCCGTCAAACCGCGTTACCTTGCGCGCCCGCTGGCGCAGTATCGGGTCGGGGAATACCCGCATTTTCAGCACAGCCACGATGACATCCATCCCCCGGCACGCTTGCGCGCGCCGGCATCAGCCAATTGCGAAATCCGTAATGAACGCCACAATTATATTCCGAAGGCAGCGGCAGTGTAAAGACGGCCGCCGGCCCGAAGCGCGCCCGGCCGGCGGGCTTGACACCTGATACCATCCTGTTGTATGATAATGACAATCACAAACGGCAATATACGCTAAATCTAATTCCGGGAGGGAACCACCATGGTTACCGTCAACGAGCGCCCTGTAACCGCCGTCCCCGAAACCCGCCTCGGATTGCTCAACGCCCGCGTTGAGCGGGATCTGTCCGACTTTCTTGCCGAATACGGCGCCGGCGCGGATGATACCGCCAACCCCGCCCGGCCGGTTGCGGCCCCGGCCCACGCCACCACCCTGGCCTACGGTATCCCTATGGCCGGCGTGCGGTACTACACATTTGCGCCGGAGCGGTAGCCTTGCGCCTCATCTCCCACGCGCCTGGCAGCGCCCAAAAGCTGGCCGGAGGCACGCAATGCCTCCGTCCAGCTTAATTCTAATCCTGCCGCGTCTCTGGCGCGGACGCCGGCCGGCCCCTTAAGCCACGCCGGCCGCCGCTTCTGCCGCCACTCCGTCCATCACCCGCACCTCCATCTTGGCGATGTGGCTCGTCGGGCGGTCGCCCAGCGCCGTGCGTTCCGGCGACGCAAAATAGGCCGCTTCTTTCTCCGCGATCCGGTCGGAGCTGTCAAACCGCCGTACCCAGATGAACTCCGTCCGGTCGGCATTGACATAGCTGGACACCACCGGAATGCCCAGCCGGTCGTGCAACGGGCGGATGTGTTCGTTGAACAGCCCCACCCACGAGTCCATCATCCCCCGGTTGATGGTGTAGATACGCAGTTGGTAAGTTGCCATTGCGGTTTGCCTCCGTAGCGATTTCGTTGCTTTGCTCTGCTATCCAATTTGGTACTGCGCGATAGCATCCTGGCTGAACGCCAACCCCAGCCCCGGCCGGTCGGGGACGACAATCTCCCCGTCCACAATCTCCGGCGTCTCCTCAAACAGCCGCAGCGACCAGGGCATATACTCCACCGTAAGCCCGTTGGGAATGGCGGCGATGGTGTGCGCCTGCACTTCCGGTATCAGATGCGACACCACCGGCAGGTTGAACGCCT
The DNA here is from genome assembly GCA_965203195.1 of Dehalococcoidia bacterium. Classification (GTDB taxonomy): domain Bacteria; phylum Chloroflexota; class Dehalococcoidia; order Lucifugimonadales; family UBA3495; genus Bin87. The sequence continues at coordinate 1,480,762 of OZ241860.1, forward strand.
CCGCCATCCCCGCAATCTTGCGGAAGGGCGTAATCCCGCCGGCCCGCAGCAGGTCAACCATCACAATGTCCACGCTGCGCTGCTCCACCATGTGCCGGAAGGGGCGGATGCCATAAACATACTCCCCGGCGGCAATGGGCGTAACCAGCGCATCGGCCACCCGCGCCAGGCCCTGGTAGTCGTCCCGCGCCACTACATCCTCCAGCCAGAACAGGTGGTATTCCTCAACCATGCTGCCAATCTGGATAGCCTGGTTCACATTCCACAGCTGGTTGATGTCGCACATCAGGTCAATGTCGGGGCCGATAGCCTCGCGCAGGGTGCGGATGCGGGCCACTTCCCGCGCGGCAGTGGGTTCGGCGCCCATCTGGGTTTTCATCTGCCGGAACCCCTGGGCCACCAGACGCGGGCCGGCCTCGGCCAGGTATTCCAGTCCCATGGGACGCATCAGCGCCCCACTGGCATAGGTAGGCGCGCGGTCCCGGTAGCCCCCCAGCAGGTTGCACACCGTCTGCCCCAGCGCTTTGCCCTTGATGTCCCACACCGCCATATCAACAGCGGCCAGCGCCAGCGAGAGGATGCCTTCCGGCCCCGCCGAGGCGCAAGCGTCCATCAACCGGCCCCACACCGCTTCAGGCTGCATCGGATCGGCGCCGTCGGATGCGGCCAGGCCGGCCAGGTCGTCCACCGCCCGGCGCAGGGCAGACACCAGCGGCCCTCCGAAAAAGGTCAGCCCCACGCCGGAAATGCCCTCGTCGGTGTGCAGCTCCAGGGTAACGAACTCCCGAGCGCCGGGCTGGTCGAGGCCCACCACCAGCGGGTTGTCGGCAGGCGTCTGTAGTACGCGCGTGGTCGCGCCGGTAATTTTCATAACGGACTTGTGCTCCCCGGGCCGTATTCGGCTGTATTCTCCGGCTATATTCGGAGCGATCTTCGCCGCCCGCAGATTAGCACGCGCCGCCGGGCCAGGGCAACCAGGGCAACACGCCGGTATTTTCAACACGCGCCAGCATCGGATTTTGCCCCCGCCGCGGACGCAAACACAATAACGCCAGCGAACCACGCAGTGCCCATACCCGCTTCGTGCAGCCGTAGTCGCACGCGCCAATCGCTTCAACCGCCTCCGCAATACTTCCGAAGGCAACCCCTCATTCCGGTTCGCCAGCTTCCCCTTGCCCACTATGCGCCGCTTCGCGATATGTTCCGAGGCGCGTGCTGAAAACACCGGCCGTTGGGTATTTTCCTGGTGTAGGATGAGTGCATACGCCGAACCTGGAACTGACGCCATCGCAAGGGCGCACAATCCTGACGGCGCGCCGGGGGGTGTGGACGGCGCCAAATCCAAAGGTAAAAAAGACGAGGCGGACTGATGAGTATTGCTTCCGGACGGCGGGCATTTTATACGCGGCATTTCTGGGCCAAAGCCCATCCTTACGGGCAGCGCGGCCCGGAGCGCATCCATCTGCTGGAGCATCATCTGGCCGATGTGGGGGCGTGCTTTGAGGCGCTGCTGAGGCAGCTTACCATCCGCCGGCGGCTGGCGCGGGCCGGCGGGTGGGACGATTTGGATAACGCCACCGCCGCGCGGCTGGCTGTGTTTGCCGCTATGCACGACATCGGCAAGGTCAACATTGGTTTTCAGACCCGAATCTGGACGGACGCCGACAGGCCGTCACGCCGGCGGATACCCTTTGCCGGCCACACCAACCATCTGCTGCCGGTGTTGACCGACGACGACTGCGAAACCGCAGGCTGGTTCTTTGACGCGCTGGGCTGGTGGGACGATTTTCTGACCTGGGACGCCCAGGACGGCGCAACCGTCTGCGGGTTGCTGCTGGCTACTCTTTCCCATCACGGGATTCCGCTACAGCTGGGTAACTCCAGCATCGGCAAGAACCCGGCAATTTGGCGGCGTTACGGCGATTTGAATCCGCGTGAGTATGTGGCCCGCGTCGGCAAACTGCTGCGGCTGTGGTTCCCGGACGCCTTTGCCGACAATGCGCTGCCACTGCCGTCGGCGCCGGCGTTCCAGCATCATTTCTTGGGGCTGTGCAACCTGGCCGACTGGATTGGCTCCAACGAGGAATGGTTTTGCTATGCGGATACGCCCGATGACGGTTACATCGTCCGGGCGCGGGAGCAGGCCGAGTACGCCATCCGCAAGGTTGGACTGTACATTGTGACGCAGCGCGCGGCCTTTGACGGCGGCGGCATTCCTGATTTTGGCAGCCTGTTCGCATTCGGCGAATCCATCGCCGAACCTAACGCCATCCAACAGGCGGCGGCGCTGGACACGCCGTTAGACGCTCCGGTGGCCATTATTGAGTCGGAAACCGGGTCGGGCAAGACAGAGGCGGCGCTGTGGCGGTTTGCCCGGATGTACGGCAAAGGGCTGGTGGACGGGATGTATTTCGCACTGCCGACCCGGGCCGCGGCCGTGCAGATTCACGGGCGGGTTGAACGGTTTGTTGCCAAGCTGTTCCCTGAGGGGCAACGTCCGCCGGTGGTACTGGCGGTTCCGGGGTATCAGGACGATAATCCGGCATCCGCCGCCATTGCCATCCCCGACTATCCCCAAGGCTACGATACTCACGCTGATGACGAAAAGCCCTGGGCGTCGGAGCGTCCCAAGCGTTTCCTGGCGGCGCAAATCGCCGTTGGCACTGTGGATCAGGCGATGCTGGGGGCGCTGAAAGTCAGGAACGCCCATCTGCGGTCGTCCAGCCTGGCGCGTAACCTGCTGGTGGTGGACGAGGTGCACGCGTCGGATGTGTATATGGGCGTGGTTTTGCAGCGGCTGCTGGACGCGCACACCGGCGCCGGCGGCTACGCGCTGCTGATGTCGGCCACGTTGGGGTCGGCGGCGCGGGAACGCTGGCTGCGGTCGGACGCCAACGGGACGGGCGATATGCCAAGCATAGATGCTGCCATTGACGCGCCTTATCCGGCTGTCAGCACGGCGTCCGGCGTCGGGGCCGCCGGCGAAAACGGGCAGCGCAAGACGGTGGACATCAGCGCAACGCCGGAGATGGGCAACTTTGAGGACGTGGCCCGCCGCGCTCTGGTCGCGGCCCGCGCGGGCGCGAAAGTTCTGGTAGTTCGCAACACCGTCGGCTATGCGGTGTCCACGCAGCAAAAGATTGAGGAGCTGGCCGGCGCCGCCGATGCCGATGCCGGGCTGCGCTTCGCCGTCAACGGCGTACCGACGCTGCATCACGGGCGGTTTGCGGCGGGCGATCGGCGCCTGCTGGACCGGCGGGTTGAGGCGCTGCTGGGCAAGGATACCCGCGCCGCCGGCGGGGTCATTGTGGTGGGGACGCAGACTTTGGAGCAGTCGCTGGATACTGACGCCGACCTGCTGATTACGGATCTCTGCCCGGTGGATGTGCTGCTGCAACGCATCGGGCGGCTGCACCGGCACCGGCGGGATGGCCGGCCCGCGGGCTACGATACGCCAGCCTGCGTCGTGCTAACGCCGCCGGCTGGCGACCTGGCGCCGCTGCTGCAACGGACGCCCAATGCCAACGGGCTGGGCGAGCACGGCGGCGTCTATGTGGACTTGCGGATTTTGGAGGCTACCCGGCGTTTGATTGAGGAATATCCGCAGTGGCGGATACCGGAAATGAACCGGGAGCTGGTAGAACGGGCGACGCATCCTGCCGCGCTGGAGGCCATCGTGCAGGAAATGGGGGAGCAATGGCAGGAGCACGCCATCCGCGTCAAGGGCGAGCAGATTGCCGATGTGATGGCCGGCGGCAGCGCGGTCATCCAATTTGACAAGTCAGTCTTTGCCGACAACGGGGCGGTCGTTTTCCCCGGCAACGAGGAGAGCATCCGCACGCGGCTGGGCGATGAGCGGGTGGAAATCGCCTTTGACCCGCCGGCGGCCAGTCCGCTGGGCGGGCCGGCGGTGGCACGGCTGGCGATGCCGCTGCGCTGGCTGGGCGGCGCGGAGATACCGCCGGCGCCAATAGCGGTTGCGGAGGGCGCCGGCGGGTTTGAGTTCAGCATCGGCCGCCGGCGGTTCCGCTACGACCGGCTGGGGCTGCGGCGGGTTTGAGTGGGGCAGGGTGCGGTATAGATGGCACGGCTGGGGCTGCCGGCCAAAGCGGTGTCCAGCGTTGCCGCCAGCCAGCTCAACGAGGGGAACTCGGCGCACAGGCCAGCGTACTCGCCATCCTCGTCTGACCAAATCACGCGGTAAGTGTAGCGGTCAATCATTGCCGCCCTCCAAACGCGCTGGCGCCGTTCTCCGGTCATCCCGGTAGGATAGCCCGGATGCCGGTTAGCCGGCATCCGGGCTGCTATCCCCGCGTGTGCGGGGGAACCTTGCGTATCGCGAAATGAGGGTAGATCGCAATCCGGCATGGTCTATCACCGTACGGAACCGGTGGTGGGCTTAGCATACCACCACAATTGTCGGATTGCAAACTAGCCTCCTTTCGTAGATTCGCAAAAATTCAGGGCTTGACTAAGGGCCTCAGGGCATGATACGCTGAGAGCAGAGCGGAAGGCGTTGTTCGTCGGTACGGGACTCGGACTTGGAATCCGAGAGGCTGCCAGCTTGCGGTTCGACTCCGCCGCCTTCCGCCCGTCCATTGTACCCGGATTTGAAGTGATGTACAACCTTCTAGCGGAATCCTTAATCCAAATGGGCACCGACACCGGCGTTTCCACCTCGGCGTCGTTGCCCGGGGTGTACGCCGCGCTGATGGCGGATGCGGTGGTCGCCTTTCCGTCGCTGCGGCCTTACCCCAGACATTCTTGGCACGCTTTTTTGGTGCAGCTGGGGGCGATGGCGATGCACCGGGCCGCGGTTGCCAAACCGCCGTCGGAGGCGTCGGAGTGGGCCGGGCTGATACGGGGACTGACCCCGGACTGGCCGGACGACGAGCCGTGGCAGCTGGTGGTGGACGACATCACCAAGCCGGCGTTTATGCAGCCCCCGGCCTCGTCCGTCGGCAAGCTGGCCGAGTACAAGAGTACGGTCGCTACGCCGGATGAGCTGGATCTGCTGGTTACTGCCAAGAATCACGACCTGAAGTCGGCGGTTGTGTCGGACGCTGATGCGGACGATTGGTTGTTTGCGCTGGTCAACTTGCAGACGATGGAGGGGTTCGGTGGAGCCGGCAACTACGGCATATCCCGGATGAACGGAGGCTTGGGCAGCCGTCCGGCGTTCTCTTTGGCGCCATCAACACGGCCCGGGGCGCACGCGCGGCGCGATATTATCGCCCTGCTGGAGCAGCATTCGTCCCTTTTGTCCGGCGCCGGGCATAGCCTGCTCTGGACGCTGCCCTGGGATGGAGCGGCCGCCGAAGCGCTGACGCTGGACCAGCTGTCTCGGCTGTACATTGAAGTATGCCGGCGGGTCCGGCTGCGCTCCGATGGGAATGGACGCCTGTATGCAATCCGCACCAGTTCCAGGGCGGCCCGCATCAATGCCAAAAGCGTCAACGGCGTTACGCAAGACCCTTGGACGCCGGTTGACCTGCGGGATAAGAAAGGGAACAAAGCGTTGACTTTGCCCGGCGGCGGTTTCACTTACCGTCGCGTCGTTGACTATATGGACGCCGCCAAATTCACGCTGCCGGTTCTGGCAAAACCAACTCCGGCGGAACAGCGTTCACCAGATACGATGCAGCTGGTAGCCCGCGCGATGGTGCGTGGGCAAGGGAAAACCGAAGGACATTACGAGCGCATCATCCCCATTCGTAGCAAAGCCCGCACTGCGATGATGCGGGGCGGCAATGCAGCCGGTGACCTCGGCAGCATTGCCCAGGATCGCATTGCCGATATTGCCGCTGTGCAGCGCATCCTCGGTCACGCCATCGCTACCTTTGCGGCGCGCGGCGACAGCAACAATACCAGCCCGGAGCAGCGACAAATGGCGCGCCGCTGGCTGAACCGGCTGGACGAAATACTAGACGCCAGTTTTTTTGAGAAACTGCAAGACGAGATTGTTGAGGATGACCGCGCCGAAAGAGACCGCATCCGCAACGAATGGCGCCTGGATGTAGTCGGCAAGGCGCGCCGTATCCTGCACGATGCCACCGACTCGCTTCCCTGTCCAGCAATGTTCCGCGATAAGGCCCGCGTCAACGCCGAAGGTTTGTTTGAGGGGCGAGTACGGAACGACGGCCGTCTGGCAGCTGCGTTCACGCCGCAAGGAGATGATGATGACTAGCGCGCCCACCACCGCCACGCCGGAAACGGCGGCTACCGATCGGCCGCTTACTTGGGGCGACCATGCCGTTCATTTCGCCGGGGTAATTGCTACTTACCCGGACCACGACCGGGGCGCGTTGGCGGATTTGCGCCGGATGGATCCGGACAGCGACGACCCGGCAGTCCTGTGGCGACTGCTGGCCAGCCGGGACCTGTTGGACAATTCCAACCGTGAAGTAGAACGCAAGTGGACGTTGATATTGCATGGCATCGCCCTGATGACCCGCACTGCCGGCGTCGACTTGAACAGCCGCTCAGCGCACAATCGGGATATGCCGGTGGGCCGCGCGCTGTATCTGGGGAGCGAAAGCGCCCGCGCTATGGCCTTCTACAGCGAAACCCGGTTCAACCGACTGCTCAACGCCCGCGAGGATATGCTGCGCGTTCTGCTGGGCCGAATGTTTCGTATGACCGCCGCTGCCGGCGTAACTTTCAATTGGTGGGAAATGGCGAACTTCATCCGCAGCGCAGACTTTGACGATGACGCCGCCGAGCTTTCCCGCCGCCGTCTGGCCCGCGATTATTACCAGACCCAACGCCGCGCGTCCGCACAATCGAACAACGACGACAACGGCTAACCCAGCACAAGGAGCCACTACGATGACCACCCCTAGGTTTCTGCAAATCCACACCCTGCATTCCTACCCGGCGGCGTTGCTGAACCGTGATGACAGCGGCCTCGCCAAACGGATGCAGTTCGGCGGCGCCGTGCGTACCCGCATCTCGTCACAGTGCCTGAAGCGGCACTGGCGGGTGGCTAATGACGAATTCGCCCTGCACAACATTGACGGCGCGACCAAAGCGCTGCGCTCCCGCAATATCGTGGAGCGCAAGGTGATGGCGCCAATACGCGCCGCCGGCAATGCCAGTGAGGCCGTTCTGAAAACGGTTGAGGATGCTTTCAACATCGGAGTGTACGGCCGCAGTGGCACCAGTGAAACGGGTCGTCAGCCGCTGCTGTTGGGGTTGCCGGAAGTAGAACACCTGCGAGAAAGGGCTGCCGCAATCTGTGCCGAGTACGCTGCTGACGCCGACGGCGCGGGCAAGGCAGCTACCGAGCTGTTCAACGCTCGTCGGGGCGAAGGCAACAACTTCCGCGCGCTGCTGGAATCGGCAAAACTGCCTGCCGGCTTGGAGGGCGCGCTGTTCGGGCGGATGGTTACCTCCGACCCCGGCGCCAACATTGACGCCGCCGTCCATGTCGCCCACGCTTTTACGGTGCACCGGGAGGAAAGCGAAAGCGACTACTTTTCGGTAGTGGACGACCTGCAAAGGGAGGATGAAGACCCCGGGGCCGCTCACATCGGCGATATGGAACTGACCGCCGGCCTGTTCTACGGCTATGTCGTCGTGGATGTGCCGGGGCTGATTTCCAACCTGGAGGGCTGTCCGGCCGCCGAATGGGATACCGCCGACCGGGAACTGGCCGGGCAGGTCATCCACAATCTTCTGCATCTGATTGCCACCGTGTCGCCGGGGGCCAAGCTGGGTTCTACCGCGCCCTACAGTTACGCCAACCTGATGCTGGTAGAGGCGGGCAGCCGGCAGCCGCGTACCCTCGCCAACGCCTTCCGCAAGCGGGTTAGTCCGCAGACCGAGGACGCCGCCCGCGCCCTGTCCGTCCATATGGCGAAGCTGGACGCTTGCTACGGCGGCAGAGAAGCCCGCCGGTTTATGTCGGTGGATGACTGCGATATTCCAAAAGCGGAGCAGCTCGGTCTGGACGATTTGGCGACCTGGGCCGCCGATGCGGTGCGCAGCGGCGCGGCGGTGTGATGATGCGTCATCTCATCCTCAATCTGGAATCGCCGCTGCTGGCTTTCGGCGGGGAGACTATTGACAACCTGGGCGTCATCCGCCCCTTTCCGGCGGCGTCAATGCTGACCGGCCTGTTTGCCAACGCCCTAGGCTGGCGGCGCACGGAACGGGAACGGCACCAGCAGCTGCAAGACCGGCTGGTGTTCGCCGCCCGCATTGACCGGGAACCGGCCGGCGGCGTGCGGATGACCGACTTTCAGACGGCACAGCTGGGCGCCAGCGATCGGGGCTGGACGACGCGCGGCCAGCCGGAGGGCCGGGCGGGTGGCCCTAACACCTACAACGCCCCGCACTTGCGCTACCGGGATTACTACGCCGATATGCGCGTTACCGTAGCTCTGCGCCTGCGGCACGACGATGAGTCTCCTACGCTGGACGAACTGGCGGCCGCCCTAGACGAACCAGCGCGTCCGTTGTTCATCGGACGCAAGCCCTGCCTGCCGTCAATCCCGCTGTTCGGAGGCTTTGAGGAGGGCGATACGGCGCTGGCCGCTCTGCTCCGGCGTCCTCTGTACTGCGCGCCCCGCGCCACGGAACCCATACGCGCGCTGTGGCCGGAGGGCGAGGGCGTCGCCCATATTGAACCGCAACGCAACGGAATGCTCACCGACCAGCGCAACTGGATGTCCGGGTTGCACGGCGGCGGACGCTGGGTCTGCGAGGCCGGCATACCCAGAGGCAAGTTTGCCGTCGGCTCGGAACCGGAAAAGGACGAATCACAATGAGCAACTGCGCTCCGCTGCAAATGATACGCGCTGACGTCAGCGTGCGGGATTTTCAGCGCTGGATGGGTTCCCGACGACTGCAAGATGCCGACCACGCGATGCACTGTCTGCTGACGGAATGTTTCGGCGAGCTGGCGCCGAAACCGTTCCGGGCGCTGTTTCCCCGCGGCGGCTCCAAAGGAACGCTGTACGGTTATGGAACTGCCGCCGCCGATGCGCTGCGGGACGCCGCCAGCACATTTGCCTGCCCACTGCAATCCCAAATCATTCCCGCAGATAGCTTGGACAGCAAGCCGATGCCGGCGGAATGGCCGGCCGGCAAACGGCTCGGTTTTGAGGTACGCATCCGACCCATCGTGCGCCGTACCCGTCAGGCGTATAGCCGCCCCGGCAAAGAATACGATGCGTTCCAGATTGAAGCAGACCAGTATCCCAAAGGCGCAATGCCCCGTAGCCGCGAGGAAGTCTATCGCGACTGGCTGTCCAGCCGGTTTGATATGCGCGGCGGCGCCAAACTGGAGTCGGCCGCTATTCAGTCGTTCCAGCGCATCCGCGCCTACCGCAAGCGCAACGCCGCTCGCTACAGCGAAGGGCCGGACGCTTTGATGCGCGGCGAGCTGACCGTTACCGACGGCACCGCTTTCGCCTGTCTGCTGAAAAAGGGCATCGGCCGGCATCGTGCCTACGGGTACGGGATGCTGCTGCTGCGTCCGGCCGGCAGCGTTGTCGGGCGGTAAGTTGGCCCCCGGCGCAATTTAGCAACCGAATAGGTCACTGATCTACAAAACTATGGAGCTAATGCAATGTTGAGAGGCCGGCTGGGGCTGGAAACCGCCCGCATACCCCACGCTGACCGGCATGGGCTACTGTGGCTGTCGCGCGGGGCATTGACGGTGCGCGACGGCTCCCTGCGTTTTGAGCGCCAGGCGGGGCCGGATGCCGACAGCGCCCTGGACACGGGCGAGTATGGCGTCCCCTTTCAGAGCCTGTCGATGATACTGCTGGGGCCGGGTTCTACGGTCAGCCACGACGCGTTGCGGCTGATGGCGCGGCACGGCACCGCGCTGGTGGCGGTGGGCGAGGACGGCGTGCGGTGCTACACGGCGCCCCCGCTGGCGCCGGACACTTCCGATCTGGCGCGGCGGCAGATGCGCGCCTGGGGCGACCCGATGGGCAGCCGCATCGTCATTGCCCGCAAGATGTACGCCCTGCGCCTGGGCGAAGTGCTGCCCCATACCGACCTGAACACCCTGCGCGGCATTGAGGGCGCGCGGATGAAGCGCACTTACCAGAACCTGGCCCAGCGCTACGGCATTCAATGGCGGGGGCGGCGTTACGACCGGGCCAAACCGATGGCGGCGGACATTCCCAACCAGTCGATTAACCATGCTTCGGTAGCGGTGACTTCGGCGGCGATCATCGCGGTTACGGCGCTGGGGGCGATTCCGCAGCTGGGGTTCATTCACGAGCACAGCGGAGACGCTTTTGCGCTGGACATCGCCGACCTGTTCCGGGATACGGTGCTGCTGCCGGCAGCGTTCCAGGCGGCCGGCGACATCGCCCAAAACCCGCGCCTGGATGTGGAAAGGCACACGCGACGCACGACGGGAGACCTGCTGCGCACAGAGCGGGTCATTCCCAAGATGATTGACCGCATCAAGACGCTGTTCCAGGATGTGCCGCCGCTGGAAAGCGACGAGGCTGTGGCCGCGGAGCTGTGGGATTTGGAGTAGCGCGGGAAAGCGAGGGGGCCGGAAATGACGGTAGTGGTTACGGTCAATGTGGAGGGGCGTTACCGGGGTTTTCTGGCCTCGGTGATGCTGGAAATTGCGCCGGGTGTGTACACTGCGCCACGGATGACGGCGGGCATTCGCGACCGGATCTGGGATGTGCTGATGCGCTGGCATTACGAGCTGGGACAAGGTTCCATCGTGATGACCTGGCGCGACCCGGAGGCAGTAGGAGAACAGCGGATATTGACGCTGGGCGAGGCGCCGAAAGAGATTGTGGACGCGGACGGGGTGTATCTGGTAAAGCATCACTAGAGCGTGTGGTCATAGACGCCGTCGTTCTGCTTCACTGACATTCCGGTTCATCGTGGTTCCGGCGCAAGCCGGAATCCAGGTATACTGGTGGCAAAATGCGTAGCAGCGGACGCCTATGTTGCTGCCGCGCGGCGCGCTGACAGGTGCCTAGGCGTCGCTGGGTATTGTCGACCTTTTCCAATATGCGCCGCCGTCAGCGCGCCGGCCCACAAATTATTACAGTGAGGCAAACCGATGATTATGACACCTTTAACTACGGTGCTTTACGCCGGCATATCCCAGGATTTCCGCACCAGCGCCTGGAAGCACATGGACGAAGGTGACTTGCCTAAGGCGTCTAACAGGAGTGAGGCTTGGTGACCGAAACGGTCAAGGCCATCAGCGCGCACTATGGCGACGTTATCCTCACCTACCGCGCCATTGTTGCGGTGATTGACCGGCTGGCTCAGCTTGCCGAAGCATAGGGCGATGCGGAAACCCGACGCCAGATTGACATTTCCTTTACTGTTGCCCGTAGCCTGCATACCAACTTCTACGAAAACGAAATGCCCGAGACTATCGTACGTATCAGTTTGGATGTGTGAGTGGAACTTTCCCTGCGGCTTTATCAACTGTTCTGGCCCGATAGGTGCCACTAGCCAGTTAACTGGTTAGGATTGATCCGGAGCCAACCGGCATCCACTGGAAACGCTTGAATGCCGGCTGGCTCTGGTTGGCACCAGAATGCCGGGCAAGAATCAAACCATCCGATCCACCCGATTGGAAACGCTGTCGACGGGCTGATCGAAGTTAGCAGCCTGGACCATCTGAACGCTGTCCGCTATGACTTGGACGGCAACGGCCAGCCTCCCAACGACAACGCGGCCGCCTACGCCGTCGCCTTTCCGGGACGATCGCGATCCTTCGGCTGCCCCGACACCTCCGACATCGATCTTGGCCTTTGCCTGGGCTACGAACTGACCGCCAATCTAGACTTTGACACCAATGGAGGCGGCAACACCCACATTGGCGGCGTGGGCGACAGCGCCGATACCTCTTACTACAACGGCGGCGTTGCCGCCACCTAGGTAGGGTTTTCTAAAAGTCGGACGCCGGAATCGGCCGATTACGAAATCAGCCCTGAAAAGCGAATCAGCGTCTGCTTCCGCCATCCAGTCGACCATTTTAAGCAATCGTGATTCCGCTTGATCACAGCTCCGAGAACAGCGTTCTGCGCCATAAAGCGCTCGAAATAGCAAAAAGGCCGGCGCACAACCGCGCCAGCTCTGATACGGCGCAACCCGCCGAAACCAACAGCCGCCAACCCCAAAACCCCAGACGCAGGAACATCGCCCCCACATCTCACCGCGCGGTAGCAATCGGCTATGCCGTTGCCGCCAAACTGTCATCAGCACCGGCAACTGCTCCAATGCCTGCAATAAACTCAGCAGCCCTATGGCCTGCAACATTATCGCCGTCAGCAACACCAGGGCCCGCGCCTTCGCCACGCCACGATAGCAGCGCCGCTCTAAAACTGATGCGCCTTTCCACACCGAATACATCCGCTCCACTACCTCGCATCAGGCTGAACTCCCGCCGCTCCGGGCAGCCCCGCCGGTACGGATAGGCGAACAGCCGCACATCCGCTTGTGGGGCAATCCACACCTCATCGCCGCAAACCCGGTAGCCCTTGACGCTGCGACGCACCTTGCGCCGGGGGCAGTCCAGCCCCCGCCACCGGCCAAGCAATCGTCGGACAACCGATAGACATAGCAACCCGTATCCGCATCGGTACGGACATAGTCCAGGAGTGTTCCGTCCGAACAAGTCGGCGCGCCATTGCCGGTATAAACGCCGTAGCGCAACTTGCCCGGCTTCAAATCCCACTTGCGTAGCACATGGGCGCAACGCCCAGCTCCGGCAGAAAGGCATAATTCGTGCCGGCATCGTAGCCCCGGTCACCGGCGCAAACCACGGGGCGGAACCAGTCAGAGTCCGCCTGAATCTGTTCAACCAGCGCGGCAACATCAGAGTGTCACCTTGACTGCCGGCCGTAACCGCAACAGCAATCGGCAGTTCGGTGACTGCGTCACAGAAGGCGTGCGCCTTGTAGCAGGATACCCACCACTTGCCGCCGGGGGGCTCCTGGTTCTTCCGTGTCTAGGGCGTGTCGCTGAATTATTTTGGCCCGCAGCGCCAGGGCGCGTATCTGGCAAATCGCCAGGTACGACGCCGCATTCTTCGCATAACGCGTAGCCACTCCGCGCCACTCCTTCAACTTGACAAAAGCGTTCTCCGTCAAATGACGCGCCTGGTACAACGCCACATCATACTTCTGCGCCACCTTCCGGTTCCCCTTCGACGGTTAGTACCGAGCCATCCCGCGTGCCCGCGCCACTGCCAGTGCTTTACTGGTGTCATAACCCCTATCCGCCAGCAAATTCTCCGCTTCAATGCCTTCTATCAACTCTACCGCCTGGGTACAATCGGCCACCGTTCCCGCCATATCCAGCATCCGAACCGTCATTCCGTGGGCGTCCACCGCCGGATGGAGTTTGGTAGTCAGCCCCTCATATCATGTACAGGGCAGTCTCTTTTGTGCGCCTCACCGCTTGATTGCCCCCCACCGTGCCTGCGCCGTGTTGATGCGCCTTGACATAGCTGCCATCAATCATCAGGCATTCCAAGTACAGGTCGTTGGCCAGTGTGGCCAGGAGTCTCTCCCCAGCGCTGTATTTCTGCCAGTTGCGGAAGCGATTGTAGGTAGATCCCCAGTGTCCGTAATCAGGGGGTAGGTTGAGCCAAGGCGCGCCGGCGCCGAGAACCCGGAACACGGCGTTGATGAAGCAGCGGTGGTTCTGGGCAAGGCGTCCCACTTTGCCCGGGATGCCGGAGAGGATCGATTCCAGGATTGCCCCGGCGCGGTCGGAGATGGCGTGTTTGGTGATAGGCGGCAGTCGTCATTATGGGGGGCAACCTCGGGTTCGGCATTGCTGGCGGAGGCATTTTAGTACCAAGCCCCCCCAATTTAGGGACACGGCCTAGAAAGGCGGCGCAAACCCATCTTTCCCCTCGCCCAAAGGCGGCAGGTCGTTGTCCCGGAGCCGGTTGTTGAGTACGGCAAAGAACTCCCGGTAGCGTTCCAGGTATTCGGCTCCGAAATTGCTTCGGCTACAGCCCAGCTTTTCGGCCATCAGGTCCAGGGCGCTGTCGCGGGTACTGGCGACGAATTTGCCCCGCGCAAAGTGGAAGGGCTGGGCAATGAACTTGCGGACTCCGGTATCAACCAGTTCATCGGCAAAGTCCCCGTTGCTGTTCACCAGCAGCAGGGGCGTCATTGTGATACAGGCCGCAATGCCGGCGGCTTGCACTTCTTTGATAGCCGCCAGCCGGCGGGGGTTGGACGGGCAGAAGGGTTCAAAAACGCGGCGGATGTCCTCGTCGTCAGTGGTAACGGTCATATTGACCTGCACCCGGCCCCCGTTGTCCTCAATGCGCCGGAACAGGTCGCAGTCCCGCGCCACCAGGGGGCTGCGGGTCTGGACCACCAGCCGGGGCCGGTGCCGTTCCGCCATAATCGCCAGCAGGCGGCGGGTGAGCTCCAGCCGCCGCTCAATGGGCTGGTAGGGGTCGGTGACGCTGCTCATATAGATGAGCTTGCCGTCCAGATAGCCCGGCTTGCGCTTGGCCAGCAGCGCAACGGCGTTTGCTTTAACACTCACCCAGTGGCCCCACGAATCCCGTTTGGCGGCGTCGCGGCTGAAAAAGGCCGCGTAGCAGTAGGCGCAGCCGAAAGAGCAGCCGCTGTACGGGTTCAGGGTGAAATCGTAGGCGTCCATAAAGCCGGTGGGCTTGGTGAGGATTTGGGCGGTGGGGGCGTAATCAACCGCCGTTTCCCCAATCCGGCGCGGCCCGCCGACTTCAAACGCCATCGGCTCTGCCGCGTCCGGGTATCCTGGCAGCATCGGCATAGTGTCATTTGCCATAATCCCAACTCCTTAAGACTAGTCTGATGGCGTGTGGTCGGCGTCGCCAGCCAATTAACCCAGCAGCGATGTGCCCAGCCAGATTGCTCCCAGCGTGCCGGCCACGCCAAGAAACGCCGCGCCCAGGATCGGCAGCAGACAACCCCTGCCGCCTGACGCGCCGGCGCCGGCCGTGCTTCTCTGCGCGTCTTGCGCGCGCGTGGCGCGTTGTTGCCGCCGCCGGCCGGCGCCTTCTCTTTGGGCTTGCCGGGGCTCTGCTGCAACTCTCCGCCGTCGCCCCGCCGCACTTGGCGTTGCAATAAATGCCCAAGCACCCGATACATCAGTATACAGCCTGCGGTTGCGCCAGGTACTTGGCTGGAAACCGCGATCAAAAGCAACACTGGCCGCGCGGCTGTTGTCAATATAAGAATCCTCAAAGCGGAGCTGCGGCTGCCCGCCATCTCCCCAGTGCCAACCTGGCGGCAAAACCTGCCTCGCTAGATCAGTCTTCCATTCGTGGCAGGTTACAAACACCCCGGTAGGAGCAAGGGTATTACACAGGCCGGACAGCGCGTTTCCAACCGCGTTCTCACTGCCGTCGTAAAGCGTGTGCAACGCGCTTACCCAGTGGTCCATCCCATCAAACTTCCTAACGGAATGATACTGTTCGTGGAATTCACTCCAATGCATCAGTTTCGCCGCTTCCGTTAGGAAATTCAGGCCAGTATAATGACCGGCTTCATTAGCAAACTCTTCCCACAATTTTTTGCCGAGCTCCATCATTGGCCGGCCGGTGTCAATAGCGTCCAACCAGACCCCGGCAATATCTTCGCCGCTTTCCAGCGCATCGGCCACGGCCAAGGCCAGCCCGAACTGCATCGCCAGGCAGCCGGCGCCAAAATCGGCCACCTGCAACCGGCCGGTGCGGGTTAGTCGGTTATCGCCCGTCGCCGTCGCGTCTTTGACGAGCGTATATGCCAGGTTGATATGCCCCAGTTGGTACAGAATCACATACCGCAAAACTACCATCGGGTCGGAGTAGTCCGGCATATCGCCGCTGTTGCGCAGCCGCAGAATACTCTCCTCCGACCGCTGCAACCAGTTGTCGACCTGCCCGGATGACATACCGGTAGTCAGCCGGTCGAATTCGTCGGCCAAGACTTTGGCAAAGGCGATGTCCATGCACTCCGCTATGTCTGCGATGTTCCGTTCCGACCAGGAACCGTACAGGTCTGCCGTGATTGCCATCTTGCCCTCCTATCAGTAGCCGCCTCAAGGCACTAACTCCACTGTACCCTATTCTGCCGTCCGGCGCAATACCGCCACCCGTTCCGCAACCCACTGCCGGAGTTCGGGCGTGAACTCCGGTTCCGGCGGCGGGTTTTCGTAGCCAGCCACCAAGCCGTAGCGCGCCGTGTGATGCATCCCGTCGATGATGGCGCCCAGGTCAACCTCCGGGCCGGCGTCATCTGGCAGCAGCGGCAACTCAAACCGGGGGATGGCCTGCTTGACGCCAAAGGGGTACAGCAGCGCCTCGGGACGTTCCAAAGCGCGGCACACCAGGATACGGTAGTCGCTGGCCGGCGGCGGCGTTTCCAGCGGCATCGGCTCCCCACGCCGGAGCAGGTCAATTTCCACCAGGTTGACGCCGCCGGCAATAACCGCCTCCCGCTTGCGGATATAACGGCGGCGGCCCTCTCCGGGCGCCTTGTTGGTAGGGGACAGAATCTCAATGATGGTAACCACTTCCCGGTTGGGCGCCCTTTCCACCCGGAGCCAGGTGACGCGAACTTCGCGGGGCATACGAACCCGCACCGGGGTTGCGCTTTCCGGCCGCGCAGCTACGGCCGCCGGCGCCTCCATAACTGCGGTTGTGGCGGCGCCCAGCGTTGGAAACCCGGGGCCGGGTTCGTTGGTCACCAGCGCATCCGGTATCACAAAAGTCAGTCCGGACGGATCTCCAAAAGGTTCCGCGACTTCAACACGCCGTTGCAAGGCAATGCGGTAGCGGTCGGGCAGCTGCGGCCCCAGAACGCCCCGCAATTGGGCCGCCAGGTCGTCGCGAAAGTCCGGCCAGATGTCCCGATGCTCTAGGTAAGGGTTCATTCCGGGGAATGGGTTGTCGTAGTTCATCTGCTGTCCCCTGCGCGCGCCAAGCTTCCGTAGCTGGCAACGGTTACTTTCCGATAGTATAAATGTACATCACCGAGCCACCTGATGATATGCCGCCACCCGTTCCGCAACCCACTGTTGGACTTCCGGCGCAAACTCCGGTTCCGGCGGCGGGTTTTCGTAGCCGGCCACCGGCCCGTAGCGCGCCGTGTGGTGCATCCCGTCGATGATGGCGCCCAAGTCAACCTCCGGGCCGGCGTCCTCTGGCAGCAGCGGCAGCTCAAACCGGGGGATGGCCTGCTTGACGCCAAAGGGGTACAGCAGCGCCTCGGGCCGTTCCAAGGCGCGGCACACCAGGATACGGTAGTCGCTGGCCGGCGGCGCCGTTTCCAGCGGCATCGGCTCCCCGCGCCGCAGCAGGTCAATCTCCACCAAGTTGACACCGCTGGCAATAACCGCCTCGCGCTTGCGGATGTAGCGGCGGCGGCCCTCTCCCGGCGCCTTGTTGGTCGGCGACAAAACCTCAATGATGGTAACCACTTCCCGGTTAGACGCCCTTTCCACCCGCAGCCAGGTAACACGAACTTCGCGGGGCATCCGAACCCGCAACGGGGTTGCGCTTTCCGGCGGCGCCGCTACGGCAGCCGGCGCCTCCATAACTGCGGTTGTGGTGGCTCCCGGCGTTGGAAACCCGGGGCCGGGTTCGTTGGTAACCAGCGCATCCGGTATCACAAAGGTCAGTCCGGACGGCGCGCCGAAGGGTTCCTCAACCTCGACCCGGCGTTGCAAGTCAATGCGGTAGTTGCCAGGGAGTTTTGGCCCCAGCTCCCGGTCCAGGGCGGCAATCAAACGGTCGTGAAATCCCGGCCAGATGTCCCGATGCTCCAGGTAAGGGTTCATTCCGGGGAACGGGTTGTCGTAGTTCATCTGCTGTCCCCTGCGCCGGCCGGCGCAAAGAGCGCCTCCAGTGTCAATACCAGTAATAAGGCGCGCTGGCGCGCCGCGCCCAAGTTTCGGACCCGGTTGCGCGCATCGCCGGCCCTAATGCCGCCATCTGCCGCCGCCATTCGCCGGCGGCGAAGTTGTGCCACATACCATGCCCCGGCAGCAGCCACCGCGCCGACAGGGCGGCCAGCGAGTCCATCGTATCGGCCAGAACGGCCCATGAATAGAAGGTTTGCGAAGGGAAAACATCCGGCTCGCCCCGCCGGTGGTTCCAGTGCAGCGTGTCGCCGGTGAACAGGAGCTCATCATCTATGTGATAGACCACACTGCCCTCGGTATGTCCCGGCGCGGGGATGGAAACTGCGCCGGGCGCGATGGTAGTGGGGCCGTCGCCATCGGTTAGATCGGTGGCACAGGGCGCGGCATCGGCATCGGCGACAGAAATCCAGACTCGGGCGCCATAGCGTTCCGCCCAGCGGTCGGCGTCGGCGACATCATCGCGGTGGGTCAGCAGAATATGGGAGATGCCGCCCAAGTCGTCAATGGCTGCCGCCAGCAAGCGATTGTAGCCGGGGGAGTCCACCATCAAATTGCCGTCCGGTCGGGTTGCCAGATACGAATGGGCGGCGAAGGAGGCCACTGCGTTGCTGCCCAAAGCGTACACGCCGGCGGTCAGCGGGTAGGGAAACACGCCACCGGGAGCGCGGGGCTGCCGCCGATTGCCGATGGAGCGGGTGGGGCAGGCCATAGCGGCGCGCCACATTGCCGCCGTCTCGCTGGCGCTGACGGGCTGGCGCGCTACGAAAGAGCGCCCGGCGGCGTCCAAGCCAATCAGCTCCGGCGCCCAGTGTCGCGCCGCGTCGCACCGGATGCAGCGGGAGTCCACGAACCAGTCGCCGGAGGCGTCATCGGGATGCGCCAGGTCGGGTCGAGGCATAGGATCGGTTGCCCTCTAGCCCCGCCGCCGCTTGTGCTGGCGCAGGATGCAGTCGTCCATCACTACGCCCAGGCCGGCGGCGCGGGCGCGTTGCGCGGCGGCTTCATCCACCACGCCGTCCTGCATCCACACATAGCGCGCGCCGATCCCGGCGGCGGCGGCGCACACGGCGCCGGCGAACTCGCTGCGGCGGAACACGTCGACCAGGTCAATGGGCGCGCCCGCGGCCCGGGCGGCGATGGCGGCCGATTCCAGGTCGGCGTAAGACGGCTCGCCCAGCACGGCGGCGCCTTTCAGGGCCGGATTCACCGGGATGATGCGGTAGCCCTGCGCCTGCATATAGGCGGAAACGCCGTGGCTGTCCCGCGCCGGGTTGTCGGAAAGGCCAACCACGGCGATGGTTTTCACCTTGTCCAGGATTTCGTCAATGAGGTCCATTGTGGCCTCCCGTTAAGTGTGGTCTCCCGTTAAGCGCAGCGCCGGAGCGGTGAATGCACCGCCCCGGCCCGCGAATGTCCGGCGGCCGACCTAGCGGCTGGCGGCGCTGTCGTTGGTGGTGATGGTGATGTGGCCCATATAGCCGTTGGCGGTGGCGCCGTGCCAGTGATTTTCGCCGGCCTTGATGTGGACGACATCGCCCACGCCCACTGCAATTTCTTGGGTTTCGTCGGCGACGATGCCGTTGCCGACGGTAATCACCAGGATCTGGTCGCTGCTGTGGCGGTGCCAGCCGGTTTGGGCGCCCTTTTCAAAGTTGACCACGCTGGCGTTGAAAAAGTCGCTCTGCCCCGCGCCGATGATGGGCTGGCGGGTGCGATGGACGGCGCCCCCGTCCCAGCCGGGAACGGCTTCCGCCGGGCCCAGGGGTACATGGTCAACATTGGCGATGCGTACTACGCGCATAATGGTTGCCTCCTGCGTTGGTTTTTGATTGCGCCCGAGTTGGGCGGGCTTGCGCCGGGCAGCACCTACTTCGCCGGTACCGGCACTCCGGCGATTTTCACCGGCACGCTGCCCAGGGTGTTGCGGCTGGTGAAAAACAGCGTTTTCCAGTCGTCGCCGCCGAAGCAGAGGTTGGTAGTGGCGGACTGGCCATGCACCACGATGCCCAGGGTTTCGCCGCCGGGGCTGAGGATGTGCAGGCCGCCGGCGCCGCCGCAATAGACATTGCCTTCGGTGTCCACTTTCATCCCGTCGGGCACGCCCTCCCGCGGCCCGCGCAGGTCGGCGAACACACGCTGCGTGGCCAGGGCCAGGGAGCCGTCATCCTGCACATCAAAGGCGCGGATGACGCCCCGGCGGGAGTCGTTGATGTAGAGGATGCTTTCGTCCGGCGAAAAGGCCAGGCCGTTGGGGACGACGAAGTCGGATACCAGCAGGGTCAGCCTGCCCAGGTCGGCGGAGAGGCGAAAGACGCCAGAGATGGTCTGTTCCCACTGCTCCCGGGGGCGACGGAAGGTCCAGGGGTCGGTGAAGTAGATGCTGCCGTCGGATTTGACGACCACATCGTTGGGGCGGTTGAGCTGGCGGCCCTGGAACTGGTTGGCGAGGACGGTGGTGGAGCCGTCGTGTTCCCGCCGGCTGATGCGGCGGCCGTCGTGTTCGGCGGCGATGAGGCGGCCCTGCAAGTCGCGGGTGAGGCCGTTGTGCCGGTTGACGGGTTCGGCGTCCACGGTGATGCCGCCGCCGGGGGTGTAGCGCATCCGGCGGTTGTTGTGGATGTCGCTGAACAGCAGATAGCCGCCGTTGCCGTCGCCGGCGTCAGCCCACCACAGCGGCCCTTCGGCCGGCCCCTCGGCGCCGCCGAAACCGGCGCCGTGTTCGGTGATGGGCGCATCGCCGTCAATGATGGCATCCACCGCGTTGTAGATTCGCTCAATGGGCATAGTTGCGCCTCCTGTATTCAAATGGCGTGGCGATGGCCTGACCGATGGCCTGATGCCAGACGGGCCGATCGTACTACGTATCCGCCGCGGAATGCGCGCGGAACGGCACATACCCGGCATTGTAGGCGTGCGCCGCACGGGGCGCAATGCCGGGCGTCAGCAGGAGTAGCGGTGGATCTCGTCGAGTTTGTAGGCCCGGCAGGCGGTGTCGTGGAACAGAGCCGCCTTTTCGTCCGGCGTATAGGCGGCGATAGCGGGGCTGTCGTCCCAGGCGCAGGAAAGGCGTGTGCCGTGAAAGCGGTAATCGCCGGACGCGAAGTGGTACTGAATCACCTCGTGAGCGCTGGAATCCATCAGATTGGCGCAGGCTACGACGCCGGCGGTGATGGCCGCAAACCTAATGCCGGCCGCTAACTGCTGTCAATCACGCCGGCGTCAGCAAAAAATGCGGCCGGCGGGGACGGTGATTAGTGATTAAGGACGGCGAGGCACCGGGGCGGCCGTTCACATCAGCTGCCCGGTCGGGCCGTTGGGCCGGATTGCGAAACCGCCGCATCGGGCAAAACCCGCCGGCCCATCGCTATGCGGCGCCTGCGGCATTGGGGGTTAAATAGGCGAGGGATTTTACCCCCAATTTTGAGAATATGGCCAAATCAATGCGCCCCTGGCTCAATCGCATCCATCATGGCGACTGCCTCGCCGTGATGTCCCGGATGCCCGCCGCATCGGTGAACCTGGTGGTCACCTCGCCGCCCTACAACCTGCTCAACAGCAGCGGCAACGGGATGAAAAACGGCAACGGCGGCAAGTGGGCCGGCGCCGCCCTGATGCAGGGGTACGCCGGCCACGCCGACCGGATGCCTCACGCCGATTATGTCGACTGGCAGCGGGAGTGCATCCGCCAGATGCTGCGGGCGCTGACCCCCGACGGCGCCATTTTCTACAACCACAAGTGGCGGGTGCAACGGGGCCTGCTGCAAGACCGCGCCGACATTATGGACGGCTTCCCGGTGCGGCAGATTATCATCTGGCAGCGCGCCGGCGGTTTCAACCACAACCCCGGCTACTTTCTGCCCACTTACGAGGTCATCTACCTCATCGCCAACCCGGAGTTCCGGCTGGCGCCCAAAGCCGGGGGCATCGGCGACGTGTGGCAGATCCGGCAGGATCGGGGCAACCCGCATCCGGCTTCCTTTCCGGTGGAACTGGCGCGGCGGGCGATTGCCGCCACTACCGCCGAAGTGGTGCTGGATCCGTTCATCGGCAGCGGCACCACGGCCGTGGCGGCGCTGCGGGAAGGCCGCCAGTACATCGGCATTGACCTGTCGGAGGAATACTGCCGGATGGCGCGGCAGCGGGTGGCGCGGGCGGCGGCGGAAATGGAACGCGCCGGCGCTGAACCCGCCACGCCGTCGGGCCTGGATGTCAGGGCGATGCTGCAAGGGGAGGCGGAGACAGCCGAGGCCGGGACAACGGCGCGGCGGCGTTAACCGGCCGCCGGCCGGCGCGCAGTGGTACAATCGGCGGCGAGGTGATGTGATGACTACCGCCGCCGTTCTTTCGCCGCCATCCGTTCCGACCCGACCGGCCGACCCACCGGCTGTTCCGCCGGACGTCCGGCCGGGGCGAGGGCAATCGGGCACGCTGGCCATCCCCCTGGCCGAGTTCGGCAGAACGCTGGCCGACCCCGACATTGACCGCTGGCTGGAGGCTTTCGCGGAGCGCAATTCGGCCAGCGGCCACACCTACGCCATTTCCGGGCAAGGAGTTCTGCTGATTATGCCCCCAACAGGACATCCCGGCGTACTGCATGAAGGCGCTTTTTTCGGCGAGCTGTACAACTGGAACGGCGAACACGGACATGGCGGCTATGTTTTCCTGCCTACTGCCCGGTTCATCCTGCCCGACGGCTCGCGCTTCGGGCCGGACGCCGCCTGGTTGCGGGCGGAACGGCGCGACGAACTGATGCAACCGCATAACCGCCCGTTCCCACAAATTGTCCCCGACTTTATCGTTGAGGTGCAATCCCCGTCCAATAGCCGCCAGGAACTGGTAGATAAAATCAACCTGTTCCTGTGCTACGGCGCCCGGCTGGCGTGGCTACTGGACGTAGCTGCCCGCGAAGTCATCAAGTTTCGTCCCGGCCAGGAGCCTGAGGTTCTGTATGACCCGGAGTTTGTGGACGGCGATGAGGATGTTTTGCCCGGTTTCCGTTTCGCCGTGCGGGCAAGGATGTTTGACTTTATGACCGGAATGGAGTAGCAGCGATGACTACCGCTCCCGTTTTATCGCCGCCCGCGCCGCCGCTGCCGGCGCCATCAACCCGCCCGGCTGCATGGCCGGCCGACCTGTCGGACGTCCGGCAGGGGCGAGGGCAATGGGGCACGCTGGCTATCCCCCTGGCCGAGTTCGGCAGAACGCTGGCCGACACCGACATTGACGGCTGGCTGGAGGCTTTTGCGGAGCGCAATTCCGCCGGCGGCCATACCTATGCCATTTCCGGCAAAGGAGTTCTGCTGATTATGCCTCCAACAGGACACCCCGGCGCGGTCCACGAAATGAAGCTCGTTGTCGCCCTGGATATTTGGACGGACGAAAATGGCGGCGTGGCTTTTCCCGCAACGGCCCGGTTCATCCTGCCCGACGGCTCCCGCTTCGGGCCGGACGCCGCTTGGGTGCGGGAGGAACGGCGGGCGGAACTGCTGGACGAGGGCAACCGCCCGTTCCCCCAGATTGTCCCCGACTTTATTGCGGAGATACAATCGCCGTCTAACAGCCGTGAGGAACTGGTAGCGAAAATCAACCTGTTCCTGCGCTATGGCACCAGGCTGGCGTGGCTGCTGGACGCCGCCGCCCGCGAAGTCATCAAGTTTCGTCCCGGCCAGGAGCCTGAGGTTCTGTATGACCCGGAGTTTGTGGACGGCGATGAGGATGTACTGCCCGGCTTCCGTTTCGACGTGCGGGCGAGGATGTTTGACTTTATGACCGGCGCCGGCTAGATACCGCATCCGCGCCGGCGCCGGCCAGTCTTTACCCGGACGCGGCCGGATTAACCGGGCAGCCGGCGCACATTGCCCCCCGGCTGCCGGGTACGCATTGACTACCCGTCGAGTAGGCCGCCGGCGGTTCCATTATGCCGGACAGGGCAGGGGATTTAGGCGCCGGCAGGCTGACGCCGGCGGCCTCGGCCGCGCGGCGGTCTCCGGCTTCGCCGAACAGATCCAGCCGCAGCTGCTTGCCTGACGGCGGACGCTGCCCCGGAAAGACCACATAGGGCCAGGCCCGCTTGCGCGCTACGCCCATAGCCTGCAAATCCCGCCAGTTGTCAATGGTATGATGGCGGCGGTTCTCCAAGATGCGCCCGGCAGACACCGGGCCAATGCCGGGTATCCGCAGCAGCTGCGCCTTGCTGGCCGCGTTCAGGTCAACGGGGAAAGCGTCCAGATTTTCCATGGCGATAACCGTTTTCGGATCCTGCTCCAAAGACAGAAAACCGCCGTGGTCAAAGGCCAGGTCAATCTCCGCCGTATCGAACCGATAGACACGGCGCAGCCAGTCCATCTGGTAGAGGCGATGTTCCCGCGCGGCCGGAACGGGGGGCTTTTCCTCCATTGGCGTGTAACGCGCCGGGCGGAAGGGGGGATAATAAACCCGCTTCAGATTCCAGTCGGTGTACATCTGGTCAACCCGGCGGTAAATCTGGCGGTCGGATTCATCGGCGGCGCCGACGACGAACTGCGTAGCCTGGCCGACGGCGCCGCCGCTGCCGGCCCCGGTGAGGTCGTTGATCCACGCCATCGGGTCCAGGATGTCTTTCTGCAAGTCCTTGTGCGGGCTGATGCGACGCATCAGATCCGGTTCCGGGGTTTCAATGTTGACCGACAGGCGGCTGCCCAGGCGGTGCGCCCGTTCCACCAGCTCGCGGCTGGCGCCGGGCATTACTTTCAGGTGGATGTAGCCCCGGAACTGGTGCTTTTTGCGGATGATTTCCACCGTTTCCACCAGTCGCTGGGTGGTTTTGGAACCGTCGCCGGCGATGCCGGAGCTGAGAAACAGGCCGTCCACAGCCAGGCGGCTGTGCAGTTCAGCGAAAGTGTCGGCCAGCTCGTCGCGCTTGAAGGCGTAGCGCTTGCGCGGCACATAGACGCTGTTGGGGCAGTAGGCGCAGTCCATCTTGCAGAAGTCGGTGAACATCACGCGCATCAGGTTGATTTTCTTGCCGTTGGGCAGGCTGGCCTTGTAGATGCCCGGCGCCGGGTTTTTGCGGGGGTCGGAGTAGGCCACCCGGTTGGGGCCGCGGCCGATGGAGCCGGCGGCGAACTTGGCGGCGAGGGTATGCCCGGCTTGCTGCTCCCCGGCCGCCTTGCCGGCGGTGAGGATGTCGTCGGCGGCAGCCATGCCGCCGAGGATTCGCAGCTTGTCGTAACGATCGGGGGCGCGCTTGATCAGCATAGTGGCGGTTGCTCCTTGCCTGGCGCCGGCCATAGGGTAGCCGGTCGCAAATGGCGAAACCTATGTTCGCCGTAATGGAGCAGAGGGTCAACCGCCTGCGGTCACCAAAAAATCAGTCTCCCGGCGGCGCGAGGGCGATGATGCGATGGCGGGCGTCGGGCGTCATTTCGTAGCGGCGCGGCTTTTCTCTGGCGATGGCCACGCCGTGTTGTTCCATAGTGGGCCAGAGGTGGTTTTTGAACCAGACGCCGAACTGCTGGGCAACGATGGCGGCGGGAGAGTAACGGGGCCAACGGGCTTTGATGGCAGCCTGGGCGTCGGACGCGCTAAAGTTGTCATCGGCAATGCCGGCGGCGACGGCGGCGGCCAGCTGCTGCGGGGTAGGTTCGGACTCGGCGGCGGCCGGCCTGGCGGCGGTCGGGCTCCGGTTGGGCAGGGGCGCCGGCGTGGCGGCCGGCGGGGCCGGAGCAATGGCGTCTTTGGCCGCCTGGGTAATTTCGTAGGTGCGGGGCGAGGTTCCGCGGGGCATCGTTACGCCGCGGTCTTGCAACAGGGGCCAGACTTCATTGAGCAGATAAGTGCCCAGTTTGGCGGTGTCCCCGGCGATGGGCAGCCGGGGCCAGCGCTGTTTGATGACCCTTTGGGCATCGGCGACCTTGAACCGGCCGACGGGCAGCCGGCGTAGCAGTTCCTCGGCGATGGCGTCGCTGCCGGGTTGGGTCGCATTGTCGCCGGCAGTGGCGGCGGCCGGCGCGGGAACAGCTGGCGCGGGAGCGGCCGGCAGAGCCGCCGCCGGCCGGCCGGCTTCCCGCAAGGGTTTGGGCGTCGGCTTGCTGACCGTGGGCGCAGCGGCGGTGGCGGCCGGGATGGCCGGGGCCGCGCCGTTGCCGGCGCCGGCGTCGGACAAATCCCAGCGATAGCGGGCCGGGATGAATTTCTCCATTTCCGGCGAAAGCAGGCCGGCATCGGGCGCCGTAATCCAGAGGAAAGGCGCGCCGCCATCCCGGACGCCATTGTCGGCGGCCAGTTCCCGCACCTTGACGAACAGCGCGCCGAAGTCGCTGTCGTTGCTGACCACGGCCACGGTGGCCGCCTGGCCGGCAATCAGGTCGCCCACTGCGTCGGCCGTGATGGCCAGGTCGGCGGAGTTTTTGGCCTTGCTGTTGGCGCTGAAATGCTGGACGCCGCGCACCCGCACCTGCAATCCCGGATATTCCGTTTCCGCCCAAAGGCGCCACAGGTCGGCCTTGTCGGCGCGCACATACAGGGACAGGCTGCCCATAGGCGGGTAGGCATCGGGCCAGTTGGCGACCACGCCGGCGACGATGTCCCGGGCGTGGTCGCTGTCCCGCAGGTTTTCGGTATCCACATAGACGGCGGAACCGGAGGGGGAGGCAGACGGGCGGATGCCGTTCACGGCGTTGCCGTCCGCGTCATTAGCGTTGATGAGCATAAGGAATGCCTTTTTGCAGGCGACTGGCGGGCCGGCCAGTGCTGGCGGCCAGCGGCGGTCAGCGCCGGTAGCGGTCAGTACTGGTAGAACGAAGGCGAAGGCGGGCGCTTTTCCGGGTCCATATCCCGCAGCTGGAGATGAACGTCGGGCGTCATCCGGTAGCGGTACTGCTGGGGGAATTTGGTGTAGGAGTTGGAGACGGTGGCGCCGAGGCGTTCCATCACCGGCCAGATTTCCTCGTGGAACCAGCGGCTGAAGTGGGCGCGGTCGTAGCTGAATTCGCGGGAATGCTGCCAGCGTCCGCGCACCACATTGTAGGCGTCGGTGTAGCTGAACACATACACCCCGTCGTAGTCGTCCCAGTGGTTGCGCCCGATGCCGGAGGCGATGCCGCCGGCGACCTGCTCCACGGCGATTTCGTCGGTAATGGAGGGGCGCGCATTGGGCAACGCGGTTGGCGACGCCGGACGGCGGGGCGCGCCGGCAAAGGGCGCGGGCGCCGACACGGGGTCGCGATGGCGCTCCCGCGCCGGGCCGGCGGGCGGGGGGAAGGCCGGGATCCGGGCGGCCGGCGCCGGGGGCGGTGGCGGCGCGGCGCCGGCGAAAGGTATGTGGTAGCGGTTGGCGCCGGGCAGGTTGTCGATCTGGTCCGACCGGCCGCTGTTGCCGTGGGTAATCAGCAGAAATGGGGCGTCGCCGCGGGGGTTGCCGGCGAAGCGCTCCGGGTCGCGCTCCTGGATTTCCTGTAGCTTGTAGTACAGCGCCACGAAATCGCTGTCGTTGCTCACTACGGCGACAAAATCGGCGAGGCCGGTGAGCAGAGCGTCCAGGGCGTCCAGGACGAGGGCGATGTCGGCGGAGTTTTCTTTGGCCAGGCCGGAATAGCGCTGCACCGGGTAAATTTCCACTTCCGGGGGGACAATCTGGAAGGCGCCGCCGGCCTGGTATCGGAACAGATTTTCGACGACCGTCTGCCAGTAGTGTTCCTGGTCGGCGTCCACATACAGGGACACCAGGGTCACTTTGGGCAGGTCGGCCGGCCATGCCGCCAGCGCCTGCTCCAGGACGCTGGCCTTTTCGGCCACGGTGCGGCCCCAGTTCTGGGTATCGGCGTAGAGGGCGGCTCTGTATAGTGTGTTTTGGAGAACCATTTGACCTCCTGCGGGTCAGGCCGGGATGATGTGATTTGGGAAACCGCCGGGCCCCGGGCAGGACGCCGGACCGGTTCCGGTTTGGGGTGTGGCTTTTTCGGGATTGGGGACAAGTTGCCGGCAAGCTGCGCCTCCGGGCGGGTTTGGCCGGGATAGAGGGATTGGAAAATTGAGGGTTGGGGGATGGGGAGATGGGGTATTGACGGGCCTTACTGCGCTCAATTGTGCTGATTTACGACATTATGCCGTCGGCAGTCCCCATTGTCAAATGGGGCGGGATGAGGATGAGATGGAGTCGGCGTCGGCGCCGGCCGGGGCCGACGGAGGTGCAATATAGCGCCTAGCGGCCATAAAGAAACGGGCCGGCGCCGTTTTTTGCCGGAACTACGGCCGGAACGACGGGACGGGGATGAAGTGAAGCCCCGCCAACCGAAAGTCCCCGCCGGCTGGCGCCGGGCCCGGTTTGCGGCCGGCGGTGAATGGCGTTATACTGGCGAGGGTCAGCGTTGCCGCCCCGGTTGCTGCGCGCGGCGCTGCGGTCAGGCGCGACGGATGGACGGACGGAGGCGCAAGGATGATACAAAACGCTGTGGTGCAGCAGCTGCGACAGGGCGGCGTGCGGGTTACACCCCAGCGGCTGGCCATCGCCGAAGCGGTGCTCAACTCGTCCGACCACCCCACCGTGCAGCAGATACACGAACGGGTGCAGCAGCATTTCCCGTCAATGACCCTGGCCACGGTGTACTCTACCCTGGGCGTGCTGGTCAAAAGCGGGCTGATACACGAGCTGCCCTTCGCCCGGCAGTCGCGGTACGAAAGCAACATTATGCCTCATGTCAACCTGGTCTGCATCGGCTGCGGCAGCATTGCCGACGCCGCCGACAGCAGCGATACCATTGTCCGCCTGCGGGAACAGGTGGCGAATGAAACCCGGTTTCAGGTAATGTGGCAACGGGTGGACTTTCACGGCTGGTGCCGCATCTGCGTGGCCGCCGGCATAACCGTAGAGCTGACGGCGCCAGCATCGGGACCGGCTACATAATGATTACCGGCGTGGTGGGCATTACCCTCTGGACGGGCGACCTGGAGCGGATGCTGCGGTTCTACCGGGACACGCTCCGGCTGCCCCTGCATTCCTATCACGAGGATGAGGGCTTTGCGGCTTTTGCGCTGGGCGAAGTGCGCTTTAATGTGGGCCGGCACAGCGCCATCAGCGGGCCGGCCCGGGACCCGCTGCGCGTGATGCCGCACCTGGGCGTTGACGACATTCACGCCGAACATACCCGGCTGGCGGCGGCCGGCGTGCCGTTCATTCGCCCGCCCCAGCGGGAACACTGGGGCGGCTGGGTCGCCACGCTGCAAGACCCCGACGGCAATACTCTCCAGCTGCTGGAGTTCCCCCGGTGAACGGAGCGCGCCGCCGCCGCGTCAGTCCGCCGCCGGCGCCGCCGCATCCTGTTCCGTGTAACGCGGGCGCACCAGTTCGTACACCTCGTCGGTGCGGCAGTACATATTGCCGGCCAGACGCCCGGTGGGTTTGAGGACGCTATGGTCAATGCGCAGGCCGTTGGGGCCGTCGTAGAGAATGTCGTCGCGCAGGTGCATCCGCACGATTTCGCCGATGACGATGCCGTGGGAATGGGGCGGTGTACCCACATTCACCACCTGCACCAGGCGGCATTCCATATTGACCGGCGATTCGGCCACGCGCGGCGGCTTGACGATGGCGCTGGGGGCTTCCGCAAGGCCGGCAATCTCAAACTCGGAGACATCCGACGGGTACTCGGCGGCGGTGGCGTTCATAGCGGCGGCAATGTCGTCCACCACCACATTGACCACATATTCCCCGGTTTCCTCAATGTTGGCGAGGGTGTCCTTGCGCTTGTCCGGCCAGCCGGGGGCGCGGCGGGACGAGGAAAACACCAGGGTAGGCGGGTTGTAGGCCATGGCGTTGAAGAAGCTGTACGGGGCCAGGTTCACCACCCCGTCGGTGGACATCGTGGACACGAAAGCGATGGGGCGGGGCACCACCACGCCGGTGAGAATCATATTGAAGCGGTCGAAGGTTTTGGGGTCAATGAGCATTGGAGCGACACCTCGCGAAGGTAAATGGCGGCGCCAGTATAACACCGGACGCCGGGCCGGTTGCGCTCCGTCCGCGCGCCGCGGCGGCCCAACAGCCGGCCCGGGCCGGGGCGTCCGCGGCGCCCCGCATCGGCGCCGGCGGATGCCGCCGCAGTGGCCCTAGCAGCGGCGGAGGCCGGCAATGCGCGCCGTGGGCCGGATCGCCTATCGTCTGTATGCCGCCATAACTCTGGGCGGCGTGTTCATAACGGCCCTGCTGGCGGTGTGGCCGGGGGCCGTTACTGCCGTGCACACTGTCGCCTTTGCCGCGCAGACGCTGCCGTCGCCGGTCAAAATCCAGCCCTGGCTGGCGCCGGAACCCCGGCGGACAGTGATGACGTACCCCGCGGCGGACGGCAGCCTGGCGCGGGCGGACATCTATGTCATTCCCGACGGCGTACCCCGCGCCGGAGCGCTGGTATTCCTGGGCGCCAACGCCGCCGGCGCCGATGACCCCGATGTCGTCAACTTGGGCCACGCCCTGGCCCGGGCCGGTTTCGCTGTGATGTACCACTGGTCGCCGGAACTGGGCGGCAACGCCAACATTGACCCGTCCGAAATCCCGGCCCTGGCGGCGGCTTTTGAGCATCTGCGCGCCCAGGATTTTACCGACCCCCACCGGATTGGGCTGGCCGGCTTTTCCGTGGGCGCGGCGCTGGCGCTGGTGGCAGCCGGCGACGCCCGCATTGCCGGCGACGTAGCTTTCGTCAACGCTTTTGGCGGCTACTATGACGCCGGCGATTTGCTGGTTCAGATTGCCGCCGGCCGGACGCTGGCGGGCGAAGCCTGGACGGTTGACCCGTTGACCCGCCGGGTTTTTGAGAACGAGGTCGCCGAATCGGGGAGCTACGGCGGCGCGTCCATTCTGTCGGGGCCGGTCAGCCTGGCCGGGGCGCAGCGCTGGTACGCGGACACGCCGGAGCGGTTCCGGCGGGACGCCGCCGCCGTGTCGCCGTCCCGCCACCTGGAGGGCATCGCCGGCGGCGCCGTCATCCGGCTGATGCACGACCGGGGCGATGCGCTCATCCCGGTGGGGGAATCGCGCCGGCTGTATGAGGCTTTGCGGCAACGGCGCCCCGATTTGGCGGTTCACTACACCGAAACGGACATATTCCGTCACGTGCGCCCGGATGCGGGAGCCGACTGGCGTCCGCTGCTGCGGGGCACCGGCCGGCTGTACCGCCATATGTATCATATCATCGGCGTGGCGCGGCGGCCGCCTTCCGGCGCCGGTTAGTTGCGGTTTTTCAGCCGTTCCAGCTGCTGTATCGTCCCCGGCAGCCGCCAGTCCACATAGAGCAGGACATGTTCCTTGATCGCTTCCTCGTGCACCCGGCAGGAGAAGCAGGCGGGGTCGATGCACAGCCCGTGCCGGGGGCGCAGGGCGGCGCGCAGAGCAGTTAGCTGGGCGGCGAAATCGGCGTCGCCGGCCCGGCCGGCGTAGGCCAGTTCCAGCAGGGCGTCCATCTGGCCGGCCAGTTGTTCCAGCAGCTGGTTGTGGCGTTGCAGGCCCTGCTCCACGAAGTTGCGCGGCTCCGTGGCGGTGAGGTAGGGGATCATCTGCATATCGGGGACATCGGCCATACTGCACCTGCGTCCTTTGAAAGCGGCGCGCCCGTAGCCCGCAGGCAGTGCGTGTTGGGCCGGGCGGCGGCCTGGGGGTGGGGGATTTTTACATCGCCGCACAGGATATTACAGGATTTTGCCGGCAGGGGGAAACGAAAGAGGCGTTTTTGCGCTGATGGCGGCTCCGGGGCAGTCCGGGGCGGGCCAGTTCGGATTGCAATTGTCCTGCTACTTGCCCGGAGCCGCCGGCTGTGGCAGGCGCCAATTCAAAGCGGGTACGCGGCGGGCGCGGTTGGGCAGTTGACAGCGGCGCTTTTTATGCTATTATTGGTTGCCGCAAATCACTGCAATAACGGCAGGTGCTCTAAATGCCAGGCCACGAATCGGCCATCACCCGGCTGCGCGCCGCAGGCTACCGGATGACGCCCCAGCGTCTTTCGGTGCTGGACATCGTGGCGCGCCGTTCCGGGCATATCGGCGCCGACGAGGTCTGGAACCTGGCGAAAGCCCAGCATCCTTATGTTGACCTGGCTACGATCTACCGCACGCTACAGCTGCTGAAACGGCTGGGGGTGGTCACCGAGGTGGTCATCGGCAACAAGTTGCACTTTGAGCTGGCGGACCAGCATAACCGCCACAACCATATGGTTTGCTCGGAGTGCGATGCGGTGCAAACCCTCAGCCCCGATTATCTGGCGGAGTTCAGCCGGCGGCTGGAGCAGGAGTTCGGTTTTACGCCGGATCTGGACAATCTTACCATTGGAGGCAGATGCGCCCAATGCTGCCCGGAAGCGGCGGAATGATCCGCAAGGCGATACCCGCGCCCGTATCGGTATCCGTGTCCGTCATTCTGCTGGCGGTGGCGGCGCTGTTCGCCCTGGCCTGCGGGGGCGGCAGCCAACCGGAGACGGGGCCGGAGAGGCCGGCGTCGTCGCCGGCGGCCACGGGCGGCGCCGGAACGGCCACGGAAGGGGCACCGGCGCCGGATGCGCTCAATGTGGTGGCCACCGTTTCGCCCATCACCAGCATTGTGGAGAGCGTGGGCGGCGCGCGGATTAACCTGCGGGGGGTGGTGCCGGAAGGCGTCAATTCGCACACCTTTGAGCCGGCGCCTTCGGTGGCGGCCGTGCTGGCCGAAGCCGATCTGGTGTTTCTGAACGGCCTCTTTCTGGAGGAACCGACGCTGGAAATGGCGCAGGCCAACCGCAAGCCCGGCGCCGAAATCATCAGCCTGGGGGAGCGTACCATCAGCCCCGAGCAGTGGCAGTTTGACTTCTCTTTTCCCGAAGCGGGCGGCCATCCGAACCCGCATCTGTGGCCCGACCCGATGCTGGCGTTGCGCTACGCCGAAATCGTGCGGGACGAGCTGGCGGAACGGGACGCCGCCAACGCCGCCTACTATGACGCCAACTATGAGGCTTTCGCGGCCCGCATCGCCGCGCTGGATGCGGCCATCCGCGCCGGGGTGGCCACGGTGCCGCCGGGCAACCGCAAGCTGCTGACTTATCACGACTCGTGGGCGTACTTCGCGCAGCGTTACGGGCTGACGGTGATAGGGGCGGTGCAGCCGTCGGACTTTTCGGAACCGTCGGCGCGGGAAGTGGCGGGGCTGATACGGCAGATCAGGGCGGAAGGCATTCCCGCCGTGTTCGGCTCCGAGGTGTTTCCCAGCGACGTGATGCAGACTATCGCCGCCGAGGCGGGGGCCGCCTATGTTGACGAGTTGAGCGACGACGACCTGCCCGGCGGCCCGGGCGAGGCGCAGCACAGCTACCTGGGGCTGGCGGTGTCCAATATGCGGATTATGCTGCCGGCGCTGGGGGGCGACGCCTCGGCCCTGGACGATGTGGATGTGAGCCCGGTTTTCACCGGGGCGTCCCGCGCCGTTTATCCTCAATAACGGATTGGCAGCAACCATAGATTGGCAGCAACAGACCGGCGCCAATCAGCGGACCGGCATCAATCAACAGACCGGCATCAACAGACCGACCGAGGCAACAGGGCCGCCGGAGCCGGCGACAGAAACGCTATGCTGCATCCCCCGGAACTGGAACACTTGCACCGCCCCGACCCCGACGCCCGTCCGGTGGTGGAGCTGGTGGGCGTGACGGCCGGCTACCACAAGACGCCGGTGCTGCGGGATGTTGACCTGTGCGTGATGCCCGGGGATTTTGTGGGGCTGCTGGGGCCCAGCGGCTCGGGGAAAACGACGCTGCTGCGCACGATTCTGGGCGCGGCGGAGGTGCAGGCCGGGGAAGCGCGGCTCTACGACCGGCCCCTGCGGAGAGGGCGTTTCGGGCCGGGGCGGCGGGCGCGGGCCGGGTATGTGCCGCAGCTGGAGACGATTGACTGGAACTTCCCGGTGACGGTTGAGGAAGCGGTGATGATGGGGCGCACGATGTCCAACGCGCTGTTCCCGTGGTTCCGGCGGCAGGAACGGGAGCTGGCGCAGGATATGATGTTGCGGCTGGGCATAGACGGGCTGGCCGGGCGGCATATCCGGGAGCTGTCGGGAGGGCAGCAGCAGCGGGTTTTTCTGGCGCGGGCGCTGGTGAGCAACCCGGAGCTGCTGCTGCTGGACGAGCCTACTTCCGGGGTTGATGTCAAGACGCGGGACGATGTGATGCATCTGCTGCACGACCTGAATCACGCCGGGGTGACGATTATCCTGACGACTCATGAAATTAATGCGGTAGCGGCGCATCTGCCGCGGATTGTGGGTCTGAACGGCAGCATTGTGGCCGACGGGCCGCCGCACCGGGTGATTGCGCCGCACATTCTGCGGGAGGTGTACGGGACGGAGATGCCGGTGATTCAATATCACGGGATGACGCTGGTGGCGGAGAGCGCGCATTTTTGGATTGACCGCAACGGGGCGGGCGGGGAACCGCTGGCGACGGTGCCGGACGACAGCCACCTGGCGCCGACGCTGGCGCACCGGCATCCGACGGCGGCGAATGTGCCGGCCCATCATCACCATAGCGACCGGGACAGCGACCGGAACGACCAGCAGCGGGAGCATCAGCATAACGCCGGGGCGGGCGGGCAGCCGGCGGGCCGGGCGTGGCGCCGCCGGACGCCGGATGTCGCCGGGGCTGGTTCCGGCGCCGGGGACGGAGACGCCTGACGGCGGGGCGTAGCATAGCATGGCGCTGCTGGAACCTTTTGAGTTCGGTTTTTTTGTCCGCGCGGTTATCGCCGCCGGGCTGGTGGGAGGACTGTGCGGGCTGATGGGCGTCTACATTGTGCTGCGGGGGATGGCGTACATCGGGCATGGCCTGTCTCACGCCATTTTTGGCGGGGCGGTGGTGAGCTGGATTATGTCCATCAACTTTTTTGTGGGCGCCACCGTGTGGGGGTTTCTGTCGGCGCTGCTCATTGCCTGGACGACGCGGAAAAACCCGATCGGCTCCGACGCCGCCATCGGCATTGTTACCACCGCCAGTTTTGCGCTGGGCATCGCCATCATCAGTCGGTACGAGAGTTTTACCCGCGATTTCGAGGCGTCGCTGTGGGGCAGCATACTGGGGGTGGACGGGGGCGACCTGGCGGCGATTGCCATTGTGTCGGCGATTGTGGCCGCCGCGTTTTTTGTGGCCTACAAGCTGTTTCTGT
The DNA here is from genome assembly GCA_965203195.1 of Dehalococcoidia bacterium. Lineage (GTDB taxonomy): Bacteria > Chloroflexota > Dehalococcoidia > Lucifugimonadales > UBA3495 > Bin87. The sequence continues at coordinate 1,515,766 of OZ241860.1, forward strand.
TCGCTACATTTGACGCCGATGTGGCGCAGTTTTACGGGGTGCCGACGGCGTGGGTGGACACGCTGTTTTCGCTGCTGCTGGCCGGCACGGTGGTGGTGTCCATGCAGGTGCTGGGGGTGACGATGATTGCGGCGGCAGTGGTGATACCGCCGATTGTGGCCCGGCTGCTGACGAACAGTTTCGGCCGGATGACGCTGCTGTCCACGGGCATTGGCGTGGTTTGCGCCGTGTCGGGGATCTACATCAGCTATTTTGCGGATGTGTCGTCGGGGGCCAGCGTAGTGCTGTTATCGGCGGGGGTGTTTGTAGTAGTATTGGCGTGGTCCAAAATCCGGCGGCGGGCGGCGAAGGGCGGCGGGCTGGCGCGTTTGCCGCGGGAACCGGGCGGCGCCTTTGAGTAGCCCGCAGTTTCCGGGGCCGCCAACGGGGCCGGTTTCAGTTCCCTTTCGCACGGTTCCGGGTTCCGTTTGACGGGGCCGACCGACCGCCGCAGCGAGGCCAGAGGAGGGCGCTATGGCGCACGCACATCATCACGCAATGCCTCCGGTAGTGGAGGGGCGCACCGGGTTTCGCCGGGGGGCCGCCTTTATCATCGGCGGGCTGACCAGCGGACACGGGGTGTTTCACTGGGTGGCGCAGAGTTTCATTGTGGTTCTGCCCGAGGTGCGGGATCTGCTGCTGGGGGGCAGCACCATTGCCGCCACCAGCATTCAGTCGACGCGGGAGATCGCGTCGGGGGTGGTATCGCTGCCCGGCGGGGTGCTGACGGATGCGCTGCGGCGCTACTGGGGCTGGGTGATGGCCATCTGCATGGCGCTGTTCGGGGTGGGCTGGCTGCTGATGGCGGCGGCGGGGTGGCAGCTGCCGGGCAGCGCCTGGCTGGTGTCGGCGGAGGCGGCGGGCGGCGCCGGGGGGACGGCGTTCAACCCGCTGGGGTACGCGCTGCTGCTCGCCGGTATGGCGATAGTGGCAGTGGCGGCGTCGGTGTGGCACCTGCCGGCCATGGCGGCGCTGTCGTCGCATTTCGCCCACCGGCGGGGGTCGGTGCTGTCGTTTCACGGCGTGGGCGGCAATGTGGGTGATGTGCTGGGGCCGTTTCTGACGGGCTTTCTGCTGCTGACGCTGACCTGGCAGGCGGTGATTACCATCTATGCCGCCGTGCCGATCTTCCTGGCGTTTCTGGTGTTCTGGGCGTTCCGGGACATTGGGCACCGGGCGCAGGCGGCGGCGACGGCCGGGGAACGCCCGGCGAATACGATGCGGATGCAGCTGGATGAGACGAGAGTGCTCATTCGCAACCCCCGGATGTGGGCGATTACCGGCGTGGCCGGGCTGCGGGGGATGGCGTACATCGGGTTTATCACGGTGCTGCCGCTGTATCTGGCGGACGAGCTGGGGCTGGCGCGGGACGGCGGAGGCGCGGGTTCCGGGCTGGCCGATTTCCTGGGGCTGGACGCCTTCGGGGGCGTGGCGATACGGGGCGGACTGGTGGCGCTGCTGGTGCTGGTGGGGATATTCGCCAGCCCGGTGATGGGCTATCTGTCGGACCGGCTGGGGCGCAAGGTGGTGCTGGTGCCGGGGATGGCGTTTCTGGCGGTGGTAACGCTGCTGATGGCGCCCTACGGGGACAACCTGGCGGTGATGACCGTGCTGCTGGCGGCGCTGGGGCTGTTTTTGTACAGCGACCAGCCGATTTTGACGGCGGCGGCGATGGACATTGTGCGGGAAGGCACGGCGGCCACGACGCTGGGGCTGCTGTCCACCTCGCGGTTTGTGTTGAGCGCCATATCGCCGATCATCGCGGGGTGGCTGTACAACTACGATGCGGCGAACCTGTTTTACTACACGGCGGGGCTGTATGTGGTGGCGGCGCTGGTGCTGCTGTCGGTGCGGCTGCCCCGGCCGGCGGTGGCGCATAGCGATGGGCATCACGGCGGCGGACACGGGCACAGCGGCGGTGGGCATCATGGGGAGCATGGCGGCGAAGGCGGCCATGGGGACGGGCATGGTCATCACGGCGACCACGGGCGTGGGCATAACCACGGGGAAGGCGGCGGCCACCGGCATCACTAGACGACAGGGACTGGCGCATCATTAGCCGGCATCGCCGGCGGGAGGCCGGGGGTAGTTATAAGGAATGCCGGGGCGAATGGTCATTCGCCCCGGCATATTGTTGAGCCGGCGCCCGGCGGGCGGGTCAGGCTTCGGTCTGCTCGGTCTGGCTGCCCTTGACGGTGATGGTGATGTGGGACATAGCGGTGGCGTCGGGGGCGCCGTGCCAGTGGTCCTCGCCGGCGGGGATGATGGCGACGTCGCCCTCGGCGACCTCAACGACTTCGTCGCGGGTGGCGACTTTGCCGACGCCTTCGGTGACGATGAGGATCTGGTCGCCGCTGTGCTTGTGGAACTTGTTGCGGACGCCGGCGCCGAAATGGACGATGCCGAAGTTGAAGTTGTTGCTGTCGTCGGGGTCCAGGATGGCCTGGCGGCCGACGGGGCCGGTAAAGAGGGGGGCGGTGCCTTCGGTGCGTTCCACCTGGGACATTTTGACGATTTTCATTGCTGCGTGGTACCTCCGGGTAGGGGATGAGGGATTGGGAATGCGGCGTCAATGATAACCCGTTGCGGTTATGTCGTCTAGGGCGTCTGGTGAAATCGCCGGTCGTTCCGGCTGGGGCCGAAATCGGGAACAGGCGCCGTCGCTTCACGGCGCGGCGCTTACTTATCCTGGGAGCAGGATGCCCGGATGCCGGCGGGCGCCGGAGCGACGGGCGGTTATGCTGCGCCGCCGGAGCGACGGGCAAAATGCGTTTGACGACGCGCCTTGATGCACTGGCGCGGCTTAATTCACGGGCGGTTCCGGTCAGGAAGGGGGTTCCGGCGGGCGGGGACATCGCGGCGGCGGGCGGCAGCAGGTGGGCAGTGGCAAGGCGGTTGTCATTGGAAGGCGGCTCCTTTTCGGCGGGTTAGACGATTGACGGTTGATGATTGGCGAAGGATGATTAGGGACACCGGGGGGTTGTCCGGGCAAACCGGAGTTGCCAGGTTGTCGGCGCTACGGCCTGAGAGCGTAACGCGTGAGTTTCGTCCTAGTTTTCCGTGTCCCGGACGGACTTGCGGCAAGCAAGAACAGGTTCAGGGCCTGCTCCGGCGAGCCGGTTGGGTCATCCGGCACGGCACGGTGGTGACACCCGCTGGCTGGCACAGAACTACACGGGCCGCACGATACATACAGCGACGGAGCAGGACCAGCTGCATAGTGAATTCCGACAAGGGTTAGGCCGTTTCCTGGCGGGCCGGCCAGCCCGAACTTTCCCCCGGTGTGGGTGTGATGCGGTTGGTAGGCTGGTGGGCGCCGCTGACCAGCGGCGCCCACGCAGCCATTTGATAGCGTGACGCGGTTGAGTGATCGTCGGTCGGTGGACAGGGTTGTCCGGTTGGGTCGACACGAAAGCAAGCCTGTTGCCGCCGCGCTGCCCGTCGTACGCCGGGAGTGGTGGCGGTGGCCGTCCGGTGTAGCGCGCTAGAAAGCTTTGCCGGCGGCCGGGCTGCTTTACCCGTGTATCAGCATAGTGTACGGGTGTTCAGAGGCGCAAGGGGCGGGGTGTCACCGATTCGCGGCCAATTTTAAATTCGGGCGGGCGGATTGGGCGGCGGACGTAATGCGGGCATCCGGGCGGGCTGATGCGGCGGGCGGCGGGCGCGCAAATGGGCGGCGTATTCCGGTTGCGATATGCCGCAGCCCCTGTTATAATGCCGGTTGTGGACAGGCCCCGGAACGCTGGCGCAAGGTCGCTTCGCTATGAATAACCATCTCCCGGCAATCCAGCCTCGCGAGTTCGGCCGCCGGCGGCGGCGGCTGATGGATTCGCTTTCCGGCGGGGCCATTATCCTGACGGCGGGGCACGATGCGGCCCGCAACAACGATGTTGACCACGAGTACCGGCAGCCGTCGGCTTTCTGGTATCTGACCGGGTTTGACGAACCGGACGCCGTAGCCGTGCTGCGGCCGGGATCGCACACGCCGTACACGCTGTTCGTACGTCCTTATGACCCCACTTTTGAGATTTGGGTGGGATACCGGGCCGGGGTGCGGGGTGCGGTGGGGCCGCTGGGGGCCAACGCCTCCTATCCGGTGGAACGGCTGGAGACGCAGCTGCCGAAGCTGCTGGCGGAGTACGACACCATTTACTACGCACTGGGCAGCGACGAGCGTCTGGACGGCATTATTTCCCGGCTGGTGAAACAGCGGCGGCGGATGGCGCAACGGGGCGTGAAAAGTGTGCGCCGGATTGAGGATCCGACGGCGCAGATTGACCTGATGCGGCAGATTAAGACGGAGGACGAAATCAGCCTGCTGCAACGCGCCATTGACATTACGGCGCAGGGGTTTGAGGCGGCGATGCGGACGGCGGCGCCGGGGGTGTACGAGTACGAGGTGCAGGCGGCAATGGAGGAGTCGTTCCGGCGGCACGGGTCGCCGCGCAACGGGTATCCGTCAATTGTGGCCGGGGGCGCCAACGCCTGCACGCTGCACTACATCCGCAACCGGGATGCGCTGGGGGATGACGACCTGCTGCTGATTGACGCCGGGGCGGAATATGGGTACTACACCGCCGATGTGACGCGCACCTGGCCGGTGTCGGGCAAGTTCACGGGGCCGCAGCGGGCGATTTATGACCTGGCGCTGGAGGCGCAACGGCAGGCGATTGCCGCCGTCAAGCCCGGCGCCGGGTTTGACGATGTCCATAAAATCGCCACCAAGGCCCTGGTTCAGGGGCTGATCGACCTGGACATAATGCAGGGCAACGCCGATGACATTGTGTCCGGCGGGGGCTACCGGGATTATTATATGCACGGCACTTCGCACTGGCTGGGGCTGGATGTGCATGACGCGGGGCCGTACCGGGACGAGCAGGGGCAGGTGCGGCTGCGTCCGGGGATGGTGCTGACGGTGGAGCCGGGGCTGTATTTTGGCCCGCTGGCGCGGCAGACGCCGGCAGCCTACCGGGGCATCGGGGTGCGGATTGAGGACGATGTGCTGGTCACCGAGGACGGTTGCCGGTCGCTGTCGGAGGCCATACCGAAGGAGGCGTCCGAGCTGGAGGCCATTGTGTCGGACGGGCGGCGGGGGAAATGATGCGGGCGGCAATCAGGCATAAACCGCCGGCGGGCCCGGCGTCGCCGGCCCGGAAAGGGGAGGCGACGGCGGAGGTTAGGCGCCCCATTGCGGCGGCAGCAGCAGGGGCGGCGTCACCGGACAGCACAGCGCCTGCTGTCAACGGCCCCGCCGGGGCATTGCTATTTTCTGTTACGGGGATATTTATCCCCGTTATTTTTGTGCCGGTCGCCGGGCAGGACGTCCGGGTGCCGGCGGGGGAACCGCCTCACCGGGAGGAATGCCTATAGAACAGGTATCGCACTACCGCAGATTGCGCCAAGCGTCACCCTATTCGGACCCGGATCAAGACCCAGCCCAATTGAACCCCGAACCCCCTTGCGAGGAGGAGGCGGAACGATGAGTTCCCTGAAAATGGATATTATCCCAAATGTACCGGCGCGGCGGCTTTTGACGGCGGTCGTCGCCGCCGTTGTGATGGTTCTGACCGTGGCGGCGTGCGGGCCGTCGGAACAGGCGCCGGCCACCAGCGCCGGCAGCGCGGCCGCCACGACCGCCGACAGCGGCAACGCCGCCACCGACAGCAGCGCCGCGTCGACTGCTACCGACAGCGGCGGCGACGCCAGCCCGACGGCCGTACCGGGCAAGGTGGCTGATCCCGGCAAATACGCCGGTCTGGCCGGCGACATTGCCATTGACGGGTCGTCCACGGTGTTTCCGATTACCGAAGCGGTGGCGGAGGAGTTCGGCGACCTGACCGGGGGGCAAGTGCGCGCCGTGGTGGGCATCTCCGGCACCGGCGGCGGGTTCAAAAAGTTCTGCGCCAGTGAAACCGTCATCTCCGACGCCTCGCGCCCCATCAAGCAGAAAGAGGTTGATCTGTGCGCCGCCGCCGGCATTGAGTACATTGAGCTGCCGGTGGCCATTGACGGCCTGTCGGTGCTGGTGAACAAGGAAAACGATTTTGTGGACTGCCTGTCGGTGGCGCAGCTCAATATGATCTGGGCGCCGGAAGCGGAAGGCGTGGTGATGAAGTGGAACCAAGTGGACCCGTCCTGGCCGGATGAGGACATCAAGCTGTACGCGCCGGGGGTGGACTCGGGGACTTTTGACTACTTTACCGAAGCGGTCAACGGCGACGGCGGGGTGTCGCGGGGCGACTTTGTGGCCTCGGAGGACGACAATGTGCTGGTGCAGGGCATTGCGGGCGACCGGCACAGCCTGGGGTACTTCGGGTACGCCTACTATGTGGAGAACCGGGACAAGCTGAAGGCGGTTCCGGTTGACGGGGGCAACGGGTGCGTTGCGCCTACGGATGAGGCTATCAACAACGGGAGGTACGCTCCGTTGAGCCGGCCGCTGTTCATCTATGTGCGGGCGGATGCGGCGCGGGAGACGCACGTGGCGGAGTTTGTGCGCTACTATTTGAGCGGCGAAGGGCAGCGGCTGGCGGCGTCGGTGGGGTACATACCCTTCCCCGGCGCGGTGTATGACCTGGCGCTGGGCAAGTTTGAGGCGGGGGGTACGGGGACGGTGTTCGGGGGGCAGAACGCTTTCAAGGGGGCGGTGGTTGAGGGGCTGGCGCGGTAGTTCGGCGTTGTCTAGTTGAACTGCCGGGCGGCGCACCGGAACGACGCCGGGGCGGGTTTAGCGCCCGCCCCGGCCAGTCTTTCCCGGGGATGGTCAACTGGCCGCGGCAGTTTCGGGTGGGTTGCGCTGCTGCGCCAAGTAGTCCAGCGCCCACTGGCCGGCCAGCCGCAGGTCAATGCGCTGCTCAATGTCGGGGTGGCCGTACCAGCGGCCGGCGCTGCGGTTGTCCCGGCGCAGGGCGGTCAAGGTCATTGTGTTGGATTTGCGCTTGTTGCAGGGGCCGCACAGCGGGGCGCGGTTTTCCAGGTCGTTGCTGCCGCCTTCGGACGCCGGCCGGATGTGGTCCAGCTCAAAGAACTCCACGGACGGCGGCTCAAAGCCGCAGCCCCAGCAGCGGATGCCCCATTGGGCCGTGATAATCGCCATCATCGCGGCGCGCGTCATTGTGGCCGGCTGGCGGCGGCGGTACACCGGCCCCAGGTGCGGAGCGCTTTCGCCATCGTCCGTGCGCACGGGCGGGATGTAGCGGATTTCACAGGCGGCTTGAATCTCCGGCATCAGCGCCTGATGCTGCGCCTTGAATTCGTTGACATTGATGCCCAGGTCCAGCAGGCGGTTGGCGACGTGATAGGCGGCGTCCTCGCGGCGGTCGATGCCTACCCAGCGGCGGCCCAGGTTCTGGGCGGCGATGGGCGTGGTGGCGCAGCCGGCGAAGGGATCCAGCACGATGTCGCCGGGGTTGGACGAGGCGGCAATCATACGCTCGTAAAGGGCCACGGGCTTCTGGTCGGGAGAGCCGGTGCGTTCCGCCGCTTGCCCGTTCAGCGCGGAAATGTTCCAGACATCCGGCACGGGGGCGCCCGGTAAGGGTTCGTCAATATAATAGACGGCGCGACCTTCCGCTTCCGCTTTGCGGATCTGCGCGGCGGCTTTCTCACGGTCATACACGCGCAGAATCTTGCGGCCGCCCTGGCTGCCGGTGTTGTAACCGGCCTCCCGCAACTGCTTTTGCCGTTCCGTAGGCCCGCCATACTGCTTGTTGAAAACCGGGCGCGCGCTTTTGCCGTACAGGAATATGGTATCGTGATTGCGCTGGAAATAGTTGGCGGTATTAGTCCATTTATTATAATGCCAGACGATTTCGTTGCGAAAGTTATTTTTGCCAAAGATGGCGTCCATAGCCATACGGATGTAACCGTTGGCGCTGTGGTCGCAGTGCAGGTAGATGCTGCCAGTGGGCTTCAGCGTGCGGTGCATTTCCAGCAGGCGGACGCCCAGGAAGCAGAGGAACGCCGCCGTATCGTCATCCTGCGTCAGCCGGGTGGATTCGATGACCTGGAACAGGGCCTGGTTTTCGTCCTGGATCTGGTCCAGCCAGATGCGGTGGACGGGCTGCCAGAGCCATTGTTCGGGGCGATTCTGCATCGTCGGGTCGTCGGCCCAGCGCCAGGCGTCCTCGTACTGGCTGGCCGAGGCGGCGCGGTTGCGCTTTTTGTTGAAAGGCGGGTCGGTGGCGATGAGGTCCACCGTTTCGCTGTTCATACCGCGCAGGACGTCCAGGTTGTCCATATTATAGAGGACGCGGTCGGGGAAGTTCTGCTGGGCCATTGTGGGGTACTCCATATGTTTGTGGCGTGGCGCCGCGACCGAACCGGCCGATTGGCGTTTAGAAAGAAACCTTCCGGCGCCGTCATCATCGCACTATCTCCGGCATCAGCCGGTCGGTAAGCGAGATAACCCGCCCGTCGCCGTCGGCAATGGCGACTACCTTGTAGTCCCGCGGCGCTTTCAGCCCCATCCGCAAGCCCAGGGCCCCCTGCTTATCCCAGGGGCGGACGAAGCCGAGTGTGATGCGCCATTCTTTGGTGTCCTGGTCCTGCACCACTTCCTCCAGGCCCAGCTGGGCAATTTCCTCGTCGGCGAATACGGCGGTGATGTAGTCGCGGGCAATGTGGGTAGCCTCTTTAACATCCATAGCGCAGCCTCCTCATGGTTAGGTATGGGCGTGGGCAAGATACTGCCGGCGGGCTGGCATTGTACCACTTTTGGCGTCGCTCCCGTTTCGGGAACTCCCGCGCCTGCCGCGTCAGTGGTTCGCGGTCGTAGATGCCCAGGAGGAGGGCGGCGTTGCGCATCCTGGCGCCCCGGTTAGGAATGCGTGGGCCGTTTGGGGGCATCAGTCGACTGCCTCTCTGCGCTAGATGAAGCAGAGGAGCAGGGCCTTCTCAACGGCTTTGACCAGGCCCGGCTGGCCCAGCGTGTTTATGGTCGCGCAGGCAGTGTCGTTGGCGATCCAGGCGGCGAGCATCCACAGCGCGAATGCTAGCGGAAGCGCGATTAGTACCGGCATTTGTTCCTCCTCACCGTAGATCACGGTTTGCGATTTTTGTCCGCATTGCTTTGGCGGTATTCGTTGACCAGCACCCAAGCGGCGCGTGTCAACACCGCTTGTTGGATCATCACCGCAACAATTGCCCAAGTGCTGTCGTTCTCCGCGACAGAGAATACGGCTCCAAAGGAAACGCCGATGATTATGGCGGAGTAATGTATAGCTACTCCAACGACGAATGTATTCAATACTGTCCACACGCTCCACGTTCGATGTCTCCAAACGCGCGGACGAAATGTATTTCTGTCCATCGTTTGCACCACCAGCAGAGCCATCGCGAGGATCCCTGTTGCTGCGATCGCTATCAGGTATTCGCCGCTGTGGTATGACAAGCCGGCGAACACAAAGACAAGAAGCGCGCTGAAGGCGAAAATGCCGACGATGACTCCTATCGTCGCAATGCTGATGGCCAGTCGTAACTTTCCCATCCTTGTACTCTCCAATGCCGGAAATTGGGACGTAAGATACGAGCCAATAGTCGCATAGCCGGCCCAATCCTGTCAAACAAAGTCGCACCGCACAAGGCGTCACTCCCGTTCCAAAAACTCCCGCACCTGTCGCATCAGCGGTTCCCGGTCGTAGATGCTGAGCAGCAGGGCGGCGTTGCGCATCCAGTCGCCCTGGAAGTAGCGCTCGTAGAGCACCTGGCGGCCGGCGAAGGCGCTGCCGGCGGCGTCCCAGGCCAGGCGGAACAGGCGTACCCGTTCCCGCGCCGTGGCGGTGTCGGTGTCCAGGTAGGCGTCCAGGATTTCGGCCAGGGGGCTGTTGAAGTCGGCCTCGGAGGGCAATGCCATGAGGCTGCTGGAGCCGAGGAGCTGGATGATTTCCGCCATGCGGGGGTACATTTTGATGAACAGGTTGCGGGCGACATTGAGGGGAACGCGGTCGGGGAGCATTACGCCCCATTCGTCAACGGCGGCGTTGACTTCCGATTGGGTGAGCAGAGCTTTGGTGATTTCCAGGTTTTCCACCAGTTCCGCCAGCAGACCCTGGATGGGCAGGTTATCGCCGCTGCCCAGGGTTTCCACCATCAGGCTGGCGATGCCGGCGATGAATTCGCACTTGGCGACATTTTTGGTGACTACCTGGTGGCCGGTGTGGACATACTGGCCGGTGGCGTTGGACATATTGTTGCACTTGTGGCGGTCGCCATACATAAAGACCCGTTCCCAAGGCACCAGCACATCGTCAAAGAAAACGATGGCGTCCATTTCCTCAAAGCGGGAACCCAGGGGATGGTCAAAATGGGATTTGCCCAAGTCAAAGCTTTCGCGGCAGATGAACTTGAGGCCGTCAATGCCGCAGGGGACGGCGAAGGCAAAGGCGTACTTGTGGGCGTCTTCATCCCGCGCCAGCAGGCTGGAACGGGTGGGATAGACCATAATCTCATCGGACAGCGGCCCCAGGGTCGCCAGCACCCGGGGGCCGCGCACTACCAGGCCGGCGCCGGTTTCCTTGACCACGCGCAGGGCTACGTCGGTGGTGTAGTCCAATGAGGTGGCCGACGGGGCGCGGTTGCGCTGGAGGTTGACCAGCGTGTGGGTCATACAGATGTCGTTTTCCCGCGCGTATTCGTAGTAGTTGACGATGTTGCGCCGGAACTCCGGGTGGCGGTCATCGTCAAAGAAGCCGCTGGCGGCCGCCATGGCCATCACGGTTACATTGAGAAAATCGGGCGTGCGGCCCATCATCCCGTAGCTGGCGCGGGCCCAGCGGGCCATCATTTCCCGGCGGCGGGCGAGGTCGGCGGCGGTTTTGGGGACGATGAAGGAGAGGCCCACCGGGTCGCCGGTAGCCGGGGAGGCATAGGTCATCGCATCCGCGCCGGCGCCGCGCTGCATATCGTACAGGCCGGCTACCGACCGCGCCCCGTTGGCCAGGCCGGGGAACTGGGTTACATCGTGAATGCGCCGGCCGTCCAGCCAGATTTCGCGGGGCTGTTCTTGCAGGCCGGCCAGGTACTGGGCGCCGGTTCGGGCGGGCATAGTTGGTCTCCTTTGCGATATGGCCGGCGCGCGGGGCGCGCTGGGTTGGGGGGAATTGGAGTAGGTTATGCTACCTGCTGCCGGGGGCGGTTAGGGAATTGGGCGCGCAGTTCGGCGATGATGTCCATAGGGTTGGCGTCGGGTTCCGCCCGGAGCCGGGCGGCCATAGCCTCCAGGATTTCGATGCGGCCGATTTCGAATCCCTCCTTCCAAGCGATTTCCCGGCCCTCTCGCAGGCCGATTTCGAATCCCTCTTTCCAGCCCTCTCGCAGGCCGATTTCAAATCCTTTCTTCCAGCCGATTTCCCTGCCCCTGGCCTCGGCGGCGTTGATGTCCCGCCGCCGCTTGGAGATTGCGTAAAACATCTGATGCCCCCTTGTGTTTGCCCGTGCCACGCGGCCAAGCACACAGAATGCGGGACAGATTCTTAATGAGGCTGGTCATTTTGGGATTGGGCGAGCAGTTCGGCAATGATGGCCACGGGGTCGGCGTCCGGTTCGTCCTGGAGCCGGGCGGCCAAGGTGTTCAAGACCTCATTGCGGCCGATTTCCATGCCCTCATCCCGGCCCCTGTCCTCGGCGGCGTTGATGTCCCGGCGCCGCTTGGAGATTGCGTAAAACATCTGGTAGCCTCCTTCCAGCATAACGGCGGTCGCTCCGTAAAAGAGGACGCCGAAGTTGTCCATCTGGGCCCACCCGGGGCCGTAGTTACCCCATAGCCAAGTTGACAGCAAGCCGCCGAAGGGCGCCACGACGAAGTGGCGCGCCTGCCAGCCATCGGGCTGGTCGACCAGGGCCGCGGCCCGCCGGAGAGGGTTGACGATCAGATTATAGCGCATCCCGCCGGGCAAGCGCAGAACCTTGATAGCTGCCGCCAGCAGCGCGAGGCCGGCGGCGCACAAGGCGGTCGTCAGAGAGGGCATAGGGCAAAGGGTTCTGCTGCTACCGGGCGGCCGGCTGGCGGCAAAACGGATTTTGCGCGCAAGGCGCCGTCACCGGGCAGCGGGTTCTGACCGCGACAAGCGGCGCGGCGCGGCAACTTGCCCACCGGGGCCGGCAAGTTGCCCGCAGTGGCGCGGTCAGGTTCCCAGATACCGCTTGAGCCAGTTCATGGCGTGGATGTTGAAATCGGTGCAGGGGCTGTGCGCCAGGTCGGGATAAACCAGCAGCGCCTTTTGCGCCCGGATGCGCTCAAACACCGGCATAACGGTGTCGTAAGGGCAGGTGGCGTCCGACATTCCGATGTTCACCAGCGTGGGGCAATGGATGGCGTCGGCCAGGGTCAGAGTGTCGAAGTAGCGCAGGGTGTCCAGCATTGCCGCCCGTTGTTCCGGGCGTTCCAGGGCGTAGTTCCGCAGCTCGTGGTAGGGGCGGGTGTCGATGTCGATGGCGACGGGGTAGTTGCAGAGGAAGGGTTCCTCGGCGACGGCGGCGGCGATGCGATGGTCGAGGGCGGCGGTGGCCAGGGTGAAGCCGCCGCCCTGGCTGCGGCTCCACATACCGATGCGGGCGGCGTCCACTTCGGGCCGGGCGGCCAGAAAGTCCACGCCGCGCACGCAGTCCATATAGGCGGCGCGGTAGTAGTAGGTTTCGCGGTCGGTGATGTTGTAGGTGAGTTTGTTGGCGCCGGCGGGCAGGTTCCACTCGGCGATGCTTTCGCCCTGGGCGCGGGGGAACAGGGTCAGCACGGCGAAGCCCTGCATGGCGACGTAGTAGGGAATCTCTTTGGCGCCGCCGTAGCCCGGCACGGCCAGCATTGCCGGCAGCCGGCCCGACGGCGGCCGGTCGCGGGGCGCCGTGTAAAAGCCCCGCAGCCGCTGGCCGCCGTAGCTGTGCAGGATTACGCTCCAGGTCTGATACTCCCGCCCGCTGCGTTCCGGGCAATCGTCAAGGGCGGCGTCGGTGGGCGTTTCGTTGAGGATGGCGCGGGTGGCGCTCCAAAAGTCGGCAACGGACGGTTCCATTTCAAACCTCCCGGGCAAATGGGTTATTGGCGTGGCGCGGCATCGGGTGAAAAAATTGCGGAGATTGCCTTGTGTCGCAGCTCCGCAGGCCGGCGCGCCGGGCCTGTGTGGGCCGGCGCGCGCCGGCGGCCGGTTGCGCCGGGCAGCCTTACGGCGCGGGCGCGGATGCGGGTATGGCGGCGAACCCGGTGTAGGGTTGCAGCGTTTCGGGTATCGCCACCGAGCCGTCGGCCTGCTGGTTGTTTTCCAGCAGGGCGATGATGACGCGGGGCAGAGCCAGGCCGGAACCGTTCAGCGTGTGCACATAGCGGGGCCGTTCCCCAACGCCGGGACGGTAGCGGATATTGGCGCGGCGCGCCTGAAAGTCGGTGCAGTTGGAGCAGGACGACACTTCCAGCCATTCCCGGGAACCGGCGGCCCAGACTTCTACGTCGTAGGATTTGGCCGACGGAAAGGATATGTCGCCGGCGCAGAGTTGCAGGACGCGGTAGGGCAGGTTGAGGCGCTGGCAGACGGTTTCGGCGTTGCCGAGGAGCGACTCCAGTTCGTCAAAAGAGGTTTCCGGGGCGACGAACTTGTACATTTCAACCTTGTTGAACTGGTGGACGCGTTTGATGCCGCGGGTGTCGCGCCCGGCGGCGGCCTTTTCGCGCCGGAAGCAGGGGGTCTGCGCCACATAGTAGAGGGGCAGGTCGGCGGCGGCGAGGATTTCATCGCGGTGCAGGTTGGTGACGGGAACCTCGGCCGTGGGGATAAGCCACAGGTCGTCCTCGTCGTCGTGGTAGAGGTTGTCGGCGAAGCGGGGCAGGTTGCCGGAGCCTTCCATAATCTCCCGGCGCACCAAGACAGGCAGGGCCAGTTCGGTGTAGCCGTGTTCCTGTCCGTGCAGATCCAGCATCCAGGCGATGATGGCCCGTTCCAGGCGGGCGCCGTAGCCGTGGAGGGTGTAGAAACGGCTGCCGGCCAGTTTGACGCCGCGCTGGAAGTCAATGATGCCCAGCCTTTCGGCCAGGTCCCAGTGGGGCTGCGGCTCAAAGTCGTAAGAGGGCAAGTCGCCCCAATGGCGCAGGACGATGTTGGCGGTTTCGCCGGCGCCGTCGGGGACGCTGGCGTGGGGCAGGTTGGGGAGTTCCAGCATTGCGGCGTTGATTTGGGCGTCCAGGGCGCGGACGGTGTCCTCCAGGGCGCTGATTTGCCGGCCGACGGCGCGCATTTCGGCGACGACGTCATCCGGGGGGGGCTGTCCCTGGGAACGGGCCTGCCCGATGGCGCGGGACACCTGGTTGCGCCGGGCGCGCAGTTCGTCGCCTTGGGTGATGGCGGCGCGGCGCTGGGCATCCAGGAGCAGGATTTGGTCGAGGCAGTCGTCGTCCTCGGCGCGGCGGACGAGGGCGGCGCGGATGGCGTCGGCTTCGTTGCGGATTAGTTCGATGGAAAGCATAGGCGTCAGTTTCCCCTGCGGTTTGAGGCGATGACCGCGTGCTTCGGGTTGTCGGGAGTCAGCGGATATTGGGATTCGATGCTGACCAATTCCTGCAACAACCGCAGCAACTTGCGGCGGGTTGCCGGGCTGACCGTAATCAGATCTTCGATCAACTGCGCGACCCGTTCCTCCGCTTTCATCCTGATTATCCGTTCCTCGATGTACAGGCGGCCGAAGGCAAAGGGGTCTGGGTTGCGGTATCTCTTTTCGTTGATGCTGCCCCACGGTATGCCGTGGGGGAAATCGGGCGGGTACAGGGCTACGAGGTCGGCTTCGCTGCGGATGGGCACTTCAACGACTTCAATGTCCAGGTTTTCGTACCGGCTCCGCTTGTCGTCGGTCAACGGCGAAGTCACGGTAACTTCGATGACGCGCACCGGGTTCAATTGGGCGTCGTAGATCACCAGGTCGGGAACCTGGCCGGCGATGGTCTGGCTGGTCCGGCCCGGCTGTACATAGCGCATACCGTCCCGGAGGTCGCCGGACAATTCCCCGTTCATCATCCGTACCGTAACGGGGTCGTCGCCGTGCAACCGCTCCCAAATCAACCCGATAGCGTATTCGTGCAACAGCGAAACCGGAAATGCCGGGCTGCCCACATTGCGGTTCCACTCGTCATTTTTGAGCATTTGCTTGCCCATCGGCGTCTCCTTGCCGGGCGGGCCGCCAAAGGGCCGCCCGCTATGATTCAGCAGCAGATTGGCACGGTAAATCGGATTGCCCCGGCAAGGAACTTGAACCGCTATCCGGGCTATGCCAGGTCAAAAATGAGCTGGCGGACGGGGAAGGCGAAACCCGGCAGCACATCCTCGCCATCCAGCGTCTCCGGGTTGCGCAGCAGTTCCGGTTCCGATACGCCGGCGCGGTAGATGCGGACAGTGCGTTCCAGCGGGTCAATGAGCCAGCCCAGCTTGGCACCGTTGTCCATATACTCCTGCATTTTGTTGAGGAGACGCGCCAGGTAGCGGTCGGATGCGGAACGGATTTCAACGACAAAGTCGGGGCAATAGGGCCGCCCGCGCGGGTCGCCGGGCTGCCGATAGCGCACATTTTCCCACCGAGACCACGCCGAGTCGGGGGCGCGCAACGCTCCGTTGGGCAGGCGATAAGCGGCCGTGGGGCCGGTGGGGTCGCCGGGGTTGCCCTGATCCTCGTCCCACATATAGACTTTGCTGGACATTCTGTTTTCCCATCGGTCGGACGGGGCATCGGTGGGCGGCATCAGTTCAATTACTCCGTCGGCGGCAAGTTCCATCTGCCACAGGGCGTCATCGTTGGCGTCGCAGAGTTCCCAGAACCAGGCGGCGCAGGCTTCGGGGCCGGCGGCGGTGACGGCATCGGGCAGCCGGAGCTGGACGGGGAACGGGTTGGCGATACCGGCGTCGGGCCGGGCGTCGTCGGGGTCGGCTGGCGCCGGCGTTGGGGGGCGGGCCGTTGGCGTTGGCGCCGGGGCCGGGGTTTCCGGCGGGGCCGGCGGGCGGGTGGCGGCGGTCGTCATAGTAGTCACCTTTTGTGATGACAGGCCGGCGGCTTACGCCAGGTCAAAGATGAGCCGGCGGACGGGGAAGGCGAAGCCGGGCAGCACATCCTCGCCATCCAGCGTCTCCGGGTTGCGCAGCAGTTCCGGTTCCGATACGCCGGCGCGGTAGATGCGGACAGTGCGTTCCAGCGGGTCAATGAGCCAGCCCAGTTGGGCGCCGTTGTCCATATACTCCGTCATTTTAGCCCCTAGTTCGGCCAAATCGGACGGGCGGAATTGGGACGGAGAACGGATTTCCACGACGAAGTCGGGGCAATAAGGGCGTGGTTGGCCCGGAATGTGCGCGCCCGGCGGCACATTGCCCGCCGCCGTCCAGGCCGCATCGGGGTAGCGGACGGCACCGTTGGGCAGGATGTAGGCGGCGCTGGACAGCGTGAGGTAGCCAGGGCGTCCGTTGACCAGATTCCAGTAGTGCAGCGCGGCGTAAGTTTCGCCTTCCTGCGCGTCGGCAGGGTAGTAGGGCGGCATCGTCAGCTCCAGTTCACCCTTGGGGTTGAGTTCAATCCGGCCCGGGAAGTCGTGGTTCGCCAGCGTCAGATCAACGCACAATGCGATGCAGGCGTCCGAGCCGGCGGCAATGACGGCGTTGGGCAACCGGAGCTTGACCGGGACGGGGAACGGGTTGGCGATGCCGGCGTCGGGCCGGGCCTCGTCGGGGCCGGCTGGCGCCGGCGTTGGGGGGCGGGCCGTTGGCGTCAGTGCCGGGGTTGGCGCCGTTGCCGGGGTTTCCGTTGGGGCCGGCGGGCGGGTTGTGGCGGTCGTCATAGCAGGCACCTTTTGTGATGACGGGCCGGCTGGTTACGCCAGGTCAAAGATGAGGTGGCGGACGGGGAAGGCGAAGCCGGGCAATACATCCGCGCCGTCCAGCGTCTCCGGGTTGCGCAGCAGTTCCGGTTCCGATACGCCGGCGCGGTAGATGCGGACGGTGCGTTCCAGCGGGTCAATGAGCCAGCCCAGTTGGGCGCCGTTGTCCATATATTCCGTCATTTTATTAAGCAACCCCGGCAAAGCTTGCGCCGCGAAGGCTATCTCTATGACAAAGTCGGGGCAGAAAGGCCAAGTTCGGGGTGGAACGGCGCTGGGCGGCGTGATGTTTTCGGCAAGGGTCCATGCCGCATCCGGCCCGCGAATGGCGCCATTGGGCAGCAGATACGCCGCCGAGGGGCCGGTAGTCATACCGGGACTGCCCCGGGAGATGTTCCAGGTTTCCAAGGCAAAGCCGGCGCGAAACTCGCGGCGTTCCGAATACGCATAAGATGGCATCAGTTCAAGCGCTCCGTCGGCGGTGAGTTCCATAGCCCAGAAGCTATCTTGGTTAGCCGAACAAACCGCCCAGAACCATTCCTCGCAGGCGTCGGAGCCGGCGGCGACCACAGCGTCAGGCAGCCTGATGGCGATGGGAGGGAAATCCGGCGCGGGTCCATCAGCGGGGGCATCCGGGGCGGTGGCATCAGGGGGAACAACCGGCGCCGGCGCGGAAACATCGGGCGCGCCGGCTGGAGCCGGGCGGGTTGCTGTGGTGACCATTGTGCTGCCTCGCCGGTTATGCGGGGGCCGGAATGCCGGGGTTGTCGTCGGGGCGGGAACGCATTTGGGGGAACAGGAGGACGTCGCGGATGGTGGCCTGGCCGGCAAGAAGCATTACGAGGCGGTCGATGCCGATGCCCAGCCCGCCGGTGGGCGGCATCCCGTATTCCAGGGCGGTGAGGAAATCGGCGTCGGCGCGGTCGGCTTCCTCGTTGCCGTAGGCGTCGCGCTGCCGTTCCTGGTCGGCGAAGCGGGCGCGCTGCACCGCCGGGTCGTTCAGTTCGGTATAAGAGTTGGCGATTTCCATGCCAGCGGCGAAAGCCTCAAAGCGTTCCACATAGCCGGGCCGGTCAGGGTGCGCCTTGGCCAGAGGCGACATATCCTCCGGGTAGTCCAGCAGGAAGGAGGGCTGGATCAGATGGGGTTCAATATAGGCGGAGAGCATCTTGTCAATCAGACGGCCGCGGGCCTCGCGGGGGGCGGGTTCCAGGCCCAGTTCCAGCGCTTTCTGCCGCAAGGATTCGGCGTCGGGGTAGTCGTTGATGTCCACGCCGCAGTGCCGCCGCAGTTCCTGGCGCAAAGAAAGACGCGGCCAGGGCGGGGTAAAGTCAATGACGGCGTCGCCCACGGCGACCGTCATCCCTCCGCAGACCTCCTGCGCCAGAGTGGACACCAGTGATTCCACCATCTCCATTACGGAGTGGTAGTCGGCATAAGCCTCGTAGGATTCCAGCAGGGTGAATTCGGGGTTGTGGTTCTGGTCGATGCCCTCGTTGCGGAATACGCGGCCGATTTCGTACACCTTGTCTAGGCCGCCTACGATGAGGCGCTTGAGGTAGAGTTCGGTGGCGATACGCAGGTAGAGCCGCTCGTCCAGGGCGTTGTGGTGGGTGACGAAAGGGCGGGCGTGGGCGCCGGCGGCGACCGGCACCAGGATGGGGGTGTCGACTTCGATGAAGCCGCGGGCGTCAAAGAAACGGCGGATGCCGCTGATGATGCGGCTGCGCCGGACGAAAGTGTCGGCGACTTCGGGGTTGGCGATGAGGTCAAGGTAGCGCTGGCGGTAGCGGATTTCCACATCGCGCAGGCCGTGCCACTTTTCGGGCAAAGGGCGCATTCCTTTGGCGAGGATGGTCAGGGAAGCGGCTTCAATGGTGGGCTGGCCGGTGCGGGTACGCATCATCGCGCCGGAGACGCCGAGGAAGTCGCCGAGGTCAAGGTCGGGCAGCAGGGCGTAGTCGTCGCCGAGGACATTGCGGCGGAGCATAGCCTGGATGACGCCGGAACCGTCGCGCAGGTCCAGGAAGGCGGCGCGGCCCATTACGCGCATTGAGACGATGCGCCCGGCGACGCTGATTGCAGGGGACGGCGGGCCGGCGGCGGTTTCGGCATTGGCTTCAGCCCCGGTTTCGCTGCGCTCGAACCGGGCGATGGCGGCGGCGGCGGTGTGGGTGCGGGCGAAACGGGGCGGGTAGGGATCCAGGCCGCGTTCCCGGAGGCGCGCCAGCTTGGCCCGGCGGCTGTCCAGGTTGGCCTGAAGGCTGCCGGGGTTGTCGGGCCGGTCGTCGGGGGGCGATGTAGCCAGTGGCGTTGCGGACATAGCGGGATTATAAACCTGTGGCGGGCGGATTGAGAACGCGAGGCGGGAATGCGGCCGGTTCTTTCGGCCGGGCGGCGCGATGTGATACGGATGGCATCCTGAACGGCGCCGGAACGCGGGACGCGCGGCAACAAGGGGAGCTTGCCGGCGGCGGCGAAAACCGGAGCACCGGGGCGGAGTTCCGAAAACCGAAAGAGGACGAAAAGGCGGGCCGCGTTTCCGGTTCCGGGTGCCCGGTTTGGCGGCGTTGCGCCGGCGGCGGAGCGGCGATGTTGCCGGCCAAATCGCCGGCAAAGAGTCGGCTGCCCGCAGCGGGTATCCGCGGCCGGCAAGGCCGCTGGCCCCGGCCGGCGCGCCGCGGGGGCGCGGGCCAAATCGCCGGCAAGGAGTCGGCTGCCCGCAGCGGGTATCCACGGCCGGCAAGGCCGCTGGCCCCGGCCGGGGCGCCGCGGGGGCGCGGGCCGGGGCGCCGGGCGGCAGAGGATGCGCCCGCCCGGCGCGGATGGCCGGCTGGCGGCGCGCTTATTCCTCGACCGGCGGCAGCCAGGGCGACCACAGGGTGAGGGGAATGGTTACCGACACCCGGGGCTGGTCGCCTACCACCGCTGTGGTGTGACCCTGCCCGGTGAGGTCGTCGGCCAGCAGCACATCGCCCGGCCCGAAGCGTCGTTTGACGCCGCTGCCGACGCCGATCTCCATTTCGCCGGACAGGGTGATGACATACTGGCGGCGGGGCGCGTTGTGCCAGTCGGAGAAGTATCCGGGTTGGGCGCGGCGGAAGTTGACGCCGGGCGTTACCTGCATCCCGCTGTGGAGCACGCGGTCGGCGGGCAGGTCAAGATCTTCAAAATGCGTCTGGCCGTCGTCGCCAGTGTAGATGCGGACGAACATAAGCGGTGGCGCCTCCTGATGGGGACAAGTAGGATTTTGCGGGGGATATTTTAGCGCATTGCGCCGCAGATTGGGGCGCCGGGTGGTTGGAAAATCGCGCGCTGCCGGGTACAATGGTACTTGCGTTATGCCGATGTAGCTCAGCCGGAAGAGCAGCGGTTTCGTAAACCGCAGGTCAAGGGTTCGAGTCCCTTCATCGGCTCCATTGCCAAAAAGCGGCCGGCTGCGGGTCAAGCAGCCGGCCGCTCTTGCTTGGCGCGGCGCGCGCCGGCGGCAAAGGACGCCGGCGCTGGAGAGCGCCGGTCAGGGAGTCACCGTGGTGGTAATCAGCCCCGGGTTGGGGGGTATGGCGACGCCGGGGGGGACGGTTACGGCAAAGAGCACCGGGTAGCTGATGATGCCCCGTTCAGTGCGGACATCGCCCGCGGTGTCCAGGACGGCGGCGGCGAAGTCCACGCCGGGCAAGGCGCCCATAGTGACACGGGCCGGGGTGCCTACGCCGATGCGGTCGATGTAGTTGGTTTCCACCAGCCCCAGCACGTTGATTTGGGCGGGGTCAACGACCTCAATAACCCGGGCATCCACCCGCGCCACATCGCCGGGGCGGATGGATACGAAACGGATTATGCCGTCAAAGGGGGCGCGGATTACGGCGTCGGCCAAATCCTGGCGGCGGCGGTCGCGGGTGACGGCGAGGCGTTCAATGTCGGAGCGGGCCAGGGCCACGGCGGCGGCGTCCGGCCCGGCGGCGAGGTCGTCGCGCACCTCGCGGGCGGTGGCCACGGCCTGGTCGGCGGCGGGGATGGCCTGTTTGGCGGTGGCGACGGCCTGGTTCAGCACCGCCAGCTCGGCCTCGTCGGGGCCGGGCCGCAGCCGGGAGAGGCGGTTGCGTGCCGATTCCAGCGTGAGCCGTCCGTTGTCCACCACGGCTTGCAGGCGGGCCAGTTCAATGCGGTCCACGCCTTTCTCGGCTTTGTCCAGATCGCGGTTGGCGCTGTTGAGGCGTTCCTGGGCGGCGGTTACGGCGGCGTCCAGGGCGTCCAGGCGGTTCCGGTCGGGGCCGTCGCTTTCGTCCTTGAGGTTCCGGTTGAGGCGGGCCAGTTGCTCCTGCAGCACGATGATGCGGTTGGCGGCGGCGGCGCGGTCGAATTCCTTGGGGCCGGCTTCCAGTTCGGTTACTTCGTCTTGCCAGGTTTGGACGGTCTGGCGGGCAGTGTCCACGGCGGATTGCAGGGCGCGGAACTGCACCACATCAAAGTTCTGGCCGTCGCTGAGGGATTTGAAGTCGCCGTCAATGGCGCGGAGCTGGAAGGCGGCGAAGGCTTCCTCGGCGGCGTCCAGGTCGTTTTCCGCCCGGGCCAGCCGCTGGCGGGCGGCAGTGAGCCGGGCGTCGTGGTTGACATCAAAATCCCGCAAGGCGTCGCGCGCCTGGTCCAGCTGCTGCTCCGTTCCGGAGATGTCGTTCCGTATTTTAGAAAGGTTCTCCTGGTGGTCGGGCAGGAAGTCGTCCCGCGCGTCCTGGGCGGTGTCCAGGGCCACGCGGGCGTTCTCCCGGGCTTGCAGGGCGGTGGCGAAGCGTTCGCTCTGCCCGTCGGCAAAGTCGGAGAGGGCTTCCTGGGCGCGGTCCAGGGCGGCTTCGGCGTCGGTGACGGCCTTGCGGGCGGCGCCCAGGTTGACGTCGTAGCGGAGCTGGAAATCGTCCAGCGCGTTCTGGGCGTTTTCCAGGTTGAGGCCGGCCTGGGCGCGGCCGCTTTCGGCTTGGGCCAGGGCGCTTTCGGCCTGGGCCAGGGCGTTCTCGGCGCGGGCGCGCACCAGCGGGTCATTGGACTCCAGCCCCTGGGCGGTGTCCAGGCGGTCGCGGGCGGCGTCCAGGTCAAACTCGGCCTGGGCCACGGCCCGTTCCAAACGGGACAGGGTTTCGGTGTCCAGCGTGGCCAGGGTGTCGCCGGCGGACACGGGGTCGCCCGCGGCGATATTGACGGCGCCCACTTCGCCGGCGACGGCAAAGGACAAATCGGAGCGGGTGGCGAAAATCAGCTCGCTGCGGACGCGGAAATCACTGGCGGCTACGACCGGCGGCGGGGCGGCCGCGTCTCCGCCGGGCGAGGCGGCGCCGCCGTTGGTATTGGCGGCGCCATTGGTATTGGCGGCGTCAGAAGGGCCGCCGCAGGCCGCCGCCAGCAGAACCAGCGCGGCTAACGCGGGCAGCGCCGGCAGCGCAAGGCGGCGGCAGGACACGGAAAAGCGACCGGACACGGGACAAGAGCGGAACAGCAGCGGTTTCAATTGACAGCCTCGTTTGACAGCCTGGTTGCGGTGTTTTGCGGAGGCGCGTTTTAATCGGCCGCCGGGTTGGATGCGGGCTGCGGGGCCGGGCGCCGGGCGATGAGCCGGCCGATGCGCCCCCCCAGGTTGGGTATGGATTCGTGGAACAGCATATAGGTGACGGGAACGGCCACCAGCGTGAGGAAGGTGGAGCTGATGAGGCCGCCGATGACCACAGTAGCCAGTTCCGCGCCCACCAGTCCGGTGGCGTCGCTGAACGCCAGCGGGAAAATGGCGAGGATGGTGGTGAAAGCGGTCATCAGGATGGGGCGCAGGCGGGTGCGCCCGGCCTCAATGATGGCGTCCAGGGCCTCGTAACCTTGGGCGCGGAGCTGGTTGACGAAGGTAATGAGCACAATGGCGTTGGTGACCACGATGCCGATGAGGAACAGGAAGCCCATCATCGCGGGCAGGCTCAAGGCGCGCCCGGTAACGGCCAGCGCCACCAAGGCGCCCACGATGGCCAGGGGCATACTCAACACCACTATGAACGGATCCCGCAGCGAGCCCAGCGAGGCTACCATCACCAGATAGACCAGGGAGACGCCGATGGCCATGGCGATATAGACATTGTTGAACTGCTCCTGGATGTCGCTGGCGAAACCGCCCTCGTGGACGGTAACGCCGGTGGGCAGCCGGGTGGCGGCGATGACGCGGCTGACCTCGGAGCTGATGGCTTCGGTATCCTGTCCCTCAAAAGTGCCGCTGATGGTTACGGAACGGTCGCCGTTGTAATGCGTAATCACCGACGGGCCGAGGGTGGATTTGACGGCGCTGATGGCGCCCAGCTGGACGTTGCCGCCGGGGCCGCCGATGTTCAGGCGCTGCAATTCGTCAATGGCGTCAACGGCGTCGTCGCGCCCGCGCACTACGACATCGTAGGTGTTGCCCTCGAGGCTAACATCGGCGACGTCGGCGCCATAGACCCAGGAACGAACCTGGGTGGCTACGGAACGGGAGTCCAGGCCGTAGCGGCCGGCCTCGTCCAGGTCGACGGCAAAGGTAACTTCCTCGGCGGTGTCGCTGATGTTGGTTTTGACATTGACCAGGCCGGGGACAGGCTCAATGCGTTCCAGCAGTTGCAGGGCCGCCGCCTGGACATTGCTGAAGTTGGCGCCGGTGATAGTGGTCTCCAGGCCGGCTTCGGGGGGGCCGGCCTCGTCGGCGGATACCTGGAAATCGACTCCGTCCTTGTCGGGGAAATCCTGCCGGAGTCGGCGCGCCAGGTCCGGGGGGGCGGCGGCGGAGACGGGGATGAAAAAGCTGGCGACATCAAAGCCGCTGTCACCGGTGCTGGGGCCGAAGTTTTGGCTGGAGGCACCCAGCGTAACTTGGTACGCATCGATGTGGCCGGCCTGGCGGTAGCTTTCCAGGGTCTGTTCGACCTGGCGCACTTCGCGGAACATGGCGGCAGCGTTGGCGCCCTCGGGCAGCGTGATGTCAATGCTTACCGATTCGATCTGGCCTTCGGAGAACAGGGTGATGGGCAGTACGGTAATCAAGTAAAGGCTGGCGGCGACGGTGATGATGCAGCCGAGCAGGGTAATGAGGCGGTGGCGCAGTACCCAGACGAGGGGCGGGGTGTAGATACGTTGCAGCCAGGCGCTGTTGTCGCGGGCGGCGACGTCCGCGTCCGAGTCAGTATCGGTATCGTCCGTGGCCATATCGTTGCGGCGGAGGAGGGCGGAGCCGAGCACGGGGACGGCGGTGAGGGCAATCAAGGTTGACGCCAGCAGCGATACGCAGACGGTTTGGGCGAAAGGCAGGAAAAACTGCCCCACCGCGCCGGGGATGAATGCCAGAGGCAGAAAGACGGCAACGGTGGTCAGCGTGGAGCCGACGATGGCGGCGCCGACTTCGCGGGCGCCCTGGATGGCCGCCGTTGCGCGATCCTCGCCGGCCTGGACATGGCGATAGGTGTTTTCCAAAACGACGATGCTGTCGTCGACAATACGACCGACGGCGATGGCCAGGCCGGCCAGGCTCATAAAGTTGATCGTCCAGTCAAATACGGCCATCACCACCATCGTAGTCATTACGCTGAGCGGTATGGAGACGGCGATAATCAGCGTGGGGCGCAGGGCGTTCAGGATGCCCCGGACGGCGGAGGGCCGGATTTGGAGCAGGAAAAGGAATATGGCCAGCACGGCGATGGCGAAGCCCTGCACGCCCTGGCCGAGGACGCTGGCGAGCTGTTCCTCCAGCTCGGGGCCTTCGTTTTCCAGGAGTTCCAGGGTGATGTCCGGCGGCAGTTCCAGCTGGGCGATTTCGGCGAGGACGCCGTCGGTCACATCAATGGTGTTGGAGTCGGGCAGGGGCAGGATGGAAAGGGCGATGGAAGGACTGCCGTTGGTGCGCGACACGGTGGCGGCCTCGGGCGTGTCAATCACCACATCGGCAACCTGGGAGAGCAGGATGGGGGTGACTCTGCCGGTGGGGGCGCCGCCGGCGTCGGTCTCGCGCACATAGGTGACGGGGACGGCGGCGATGGCGTCCAGGTCGGTATAGCCGTGGTAAGTGCGGATGGGCAGGGATTTGTCGCCCTGCCGCAGGTCGCCGGCGTTGAGGTCGATGGCGTTGCCGGTGACGGCGTTGATGACGCTCTGGATGTTGAGGTCGTAGTCGTCCAGTCGGTGGGGGTCGACGATGACGGAAACGCGCTCGGTGATGCCGCCCTGGATCTGGGCGTCATAGACGCCGTCCACGGCCTCCAGGCGGGGTACGATCTGGTCGTCAATGACCCGGCGCAGGGAGGGGATGTCGCGTTCGCCGGTGACGCTGAAGCGCATAATGGGGAAGATGTCGGAGGTGACGCGGACGACAAAGGGGTCGTTGGCGTAGTCGGGCAGGTTGACGCCGCTGATGTCGTTGCGGATTTCGTCCTCGGCGTCCTCGATGTCGGAGCCGGTGACGAAGCTGGCGGTGACCAGCGACAGGTTGGCGGTGGTTACGGAGGTGACCCGCTCCAGGTCGGCCATACCCAGGATGGCGTCCTCCAGCTTGTCGGTGATTTCGGTGGCGGCGGTGGTCGGGTCGCTCTGGTCGTAGGAAGCGCCTACGATGATCGTGCCGAATGTGATGTCGGGGAACAGCTCCTGCTGTAGCTGCTGGTATGAATAAACGCCCAGCCCCAGCAGCAGGATCATTACCATAACGGTGACCGACTTGCGGCTCAAGGCCAGTTCGGTGAGGAAGCTCACGATGCCCCCCGTGGTTTTGCGCAACGCGCGGCGGCGCGCTGCGGTGCGGTTATCGTTAATTGGCTACGCTGTCGCCGGCGGGTTCGGATTGGGGGGCGGCCGGGGCGTTCAGGCGTGACAAGCAGCCCGGGAAAGGGTTTCAATTGTACCAGACGGATCATACCAGATTGACGGCGATAATGGCGGGCGAATCGCTCCGATTTGCGGGCGCGCCGGCCGGCGGTTTCGGGCTACCCGGAAAGCGCCGCTCTGATGTCGTTGACGGTTTGCCGCAGCCGGTCGTCGTTCCCGATGGCGCTGCGGATTTTGCCGGCGCCGTGGAGGGCGGTGCTGTGGCTGCGCCCGGACAGAAACCGGCCGGCGTCGGTGGGCGTCATTCCCAGGTCGTCCATCAGCAGGTACATTGCCACCTGCCGCGCCTGGGCCGTTTTGGCGGCGCGGCTGCGGCCCAGGATCTGCTCCGGGGCGATGCGGTAGTAGCGGGCGATTTCTTGCAGCGTCGCTTCCGGGGTTACAGCGCGGCGGGAGTCGGGGCCGATGACGGCGTCCAGCTGTTCCTCTACCGAGGCCGGCGTCAGGGGAACATTCATTAGCTGCGCCAGGGCCGTTACCCGGTTGAAGGCGCCTTGTAGCTGGCGCACGTTGTCCTGGGCGCGCCGGGCGATGATTTCCAGGACGGCGTCCGGCACGGCGGCGGCACCGGCGTGGGCCGTCCGGGCCTGCGCCCAGGTATGGAGGATGGCCAGGCGCATTTCCGGCGAAGGCGGCTGGATGTCGGCCACAAGCCCCCACTGGAACCGGGAGCGCAGGCGTTCCTCCAGGGCGGCGATGCTCCGGGGCGGGCGGTCGCTGGTCAGCACAACCCGCGCGCCGGCCTGGTGCAGGTCGTTGAAGGTGTGGAACAGGCTTTCCTGCGTCTGTTCCTTGCCGGCCAGAAACTGCACATCGTCCAGCAGCAGCAGGTCGAGGCTGCGGTAGCGGTCGCGGAACTCCCGCATTGAGCGGCGCGCGATGGCGGAGACGAATTCGTTGGTGAACTGTTCCGAGGTGGCATAGAGTACGGAAAGCCCCTGGCGCCGGGCGCAGTTGCCGATGGCGTGGAGCAGGTGGGTTTTGCCCAGCCCGGAGCCGGCGTAGAGGAGCAGGGGGTTGTAGCCGGGGGTGCCGGCCGGCCCCTTGCCGTCGGCGCCGTTCCCGTCGTCATTGGCGTCGGCGGCGATGAGGGAACGGGCGGCGTGGCAGGCCAGCTGGTTGCTGGCGCCCACCACAAAGTTGTCAAAGGTGTAGCGGGGGTTGCAGGTGGCGGCGTTGACCGGCGCCCAGTCGTAGCCGCCGCCGGTTCCGATTCCGGTTACCTGGCCGCGTCCCAGGTCGTAGTCGTCCGGGACAGGGGCGCGGCGGGCGGCGGGCGGCGGGGCGGCGCTGATGGCGGACACGCCGGCGCGGCTGCGGCGGGCGGCATTGCCGGCCGGGGAGTCCCCATCCGCGGGCGTGTCCGCGGCGGCGGCCGGCAGGGCCCGGTAGCGTATGGCGGCGTCCCGCCCCAGGGTTTTGCTCAAGGCTTCCTGGGCCATGGCCTGGTGCAGAGGCAGTTCCAGCCAGGACACGGCGAAGGAGCTGGCGGCGGCTACCACCAGGCTGCCGTCCTCCCAGCTGTGCCCCGCGCAGGGGCGCAGGAAGGTGTTGAAATGCTCCCGGGGCATTTCCATTTGCAGCCGGCCCAGAACGGCCTGCCAGACGGATGCGGCGTCGGAAAAGTCCGCCATAGTAGGTCAATCTCCCCCAATTGAACTGGTTGCCGGAACTGGTTGCCGGAACTGGTTGCCGGAACTGCCTGCAATGTTAGGCGGCCTTTGGGGGCGTATGCCAGACGGCCGGGGGGAAATATTAATTCGGCATACATTAGAAAAGGGTTTAATTCAATGCACACTTTGAAAAAAGGAATCCTTTTCCAACATACCGGGGCCTGGCGCGGCCGGCCGGCGCGGGGAAAGCCCCCGCGCCGGACGCCGCCGTGCCGGGAGCGGGGGCAGGGCCGGGGACGAAAGAACGGCGCCGGCATCAACATCTGGTAGATAGCGATTCCGGGATAACCGGGTTATCGCTTGTCCGTAGCGGTTGGGAGCAGTTTTGCCGGCGCCCGGGCGCCGGGTTCGGGCGCGGGGCGCCGAGGATGGCACCAAAAGGGAACAGCGTAAAATCGGGGCGGCCCCGGATTGCGGATGGCCGGATTGCGGATGGCCGCCGGCGGGAATGCGAAACGATTTGGCGGAGCGCCGCCGCCGGATATGTTACTATCACTGCCGCGCGCCGGCCGGAACTAGTGATGACGATGACGCCGCCGCCGGGAGATACGCTATGACTACCCAATCGCCGGCCCGAACCGTTCCGGCGCCGGAGACGATGCCGGAACCCCTCGCTCCGGGGGCTTTCATACCCCTGGACACGGACCCGGACACTTTCATTTCACCTGACCCGCTCCCGATGCCGGACGCTATGACGCAAGAACCTTTTTTCACCGACTTCATGAGCACCCTGCGGCGCTATCTGCGGCAGTACGCGGATGTCCTGATTTCCGGGGACAGCTGCCTGTACTACGACCGCGGCAACCTCAACCGTCGCTACGAACCGGACTGCTACATTGCCTTCGGGGTGGATGTGGCGCCCATTCACGCCCGCAACGGCTATATGGTGTGGATTGCGGGCAAGCCGCCCGATTTCGCCCTGGAAATCGCTTCGGAAAGCACCTGGCGGCGGGATCTGGGCGTCAAGCGGCGGGATTACGCCCGGATGGGCATCCGGGAGTACTGGCGGTTTGACGCCGAGGGGCAGTACTACGGCGCGCCCCTGGCCGGCGACCGGCTGGTGAACGGGCGCTATGTACCCATCCCAATGGAACGGCGGGAGGACGGCTCCATTTGGGGATACAGCGCCGTGCTGGGCCTGTATCTCTGCTGGTACGGGGGCTGGCTCTATTTCTGGAACCCGCTGACCGGGACTTTCCTGCGGAACATTGACGCCGCCGAGGATGCGCTGGTGGCCACGCAGGACCAGCTGGAGGCGTCTCAGGAGGCGCTGGCGACGACGCGGGAGCAGCTGACGGAATCCCAGGATGCGTTGGAGGCATCCCAGGATGCGCTGGCGACGACGCAAGGGCGGCTGGATGCCGTGCGTTCCGGCAAGCAGAATGCCCTACAGCAGTTGGCCGATGCCCGCGCCGGCGAGGATGGGGCGCGGCAAGAGCTGGCCGACGCCCAGGAAATTATCCGCCGCCTTCAGCAGCAGCTGGAGGAAACCCGTTCCGGCGAGACCGCACCCGGGGAGACTGAACCCGGCGAGGAGGATTAGCTATGCTGGACTTGCTGATTACCGGCGGCGTCGTTGTTATGCCCGGCGAGGCCGCTGTGGTGGACATCGGCGTGCAGAACGGGCGCATCGTGGCCATCGGCGCGCCGGGCGCCTTGAGCGACGATGCGGCGCAGACGGTGGACGCGTCCGGGCGCATCGTTACGCCCGGCGGCATTGAACCGCACGTTCACGCCGCCGCCAATGTGCGGCCCGGCGCGCATCAGCTGGTGGCGGGAACGCCCAACGCCGGGCCGCTGGAGCATTCGCTGGGCGCCATCTGGGGCGGGACGACCACCGTGGTGGACTTTGCGCCGGCGCCGAATGAGGGCGAGCTGGTGGGCGGCGTGCTGGACTTTCTCTCCGTGTGGGAAGGGAATACCTATACCGACTACTCGGCGCACGTCATTTATTCCAGCCGCAATTCGGCGGACAGCATCGCGCGGGTGGGCGAGCTCATCAACAACGATTTTCCCAGCGTGAAAATCTTTACCACCAACATACGCCCGCCGTCGGATCCGCCGCTGACGCTGACTCCCATCGGGCGCATTGACCACGGGCGGCTGTCCGACCTGACGGCGCAGCTGGCGCGCAATGACGGCATCCTGGCGGTGCACGCCGAGGATGACGAAATTGTGATGTACAACTACCTGCTGGCGCAGCAGCGGGGTATTTGGGACTGGTACAATGTCCACTTGGTGCATTCCAAAGAGGTGGAGGATCTGGCGTTTCGCGACGCCATCCGCATCGCCGGGCAGAACGGAGCGGGGATGTACTTCGTTCATGTCACCGCCGGGGACGGGGTGAACGCGGTGGCGGCCGCCCGCAGCCGGGGGCAGGCGGTTTATGGCGAAGTGCTGACCCTGGCCCTGTCGTTCAACGCCTGGCAGTACCGGGAACCGGACGGGATGAAGTATCATACCTACCCGTCGCTGAAGTACCCGGAGGATGGCAGCCACCTGTGGGCCGGGCTGCTGGGGGGCGACCTGACCTTTACCGCCACCGACAGCAGCTTTACCACCTACCTGGACAAAACCGCCGGCCGGAATGTGCAGGACATTCGCGGCGGCAACATCGGCATTGAGATACGAATGGGCGTGAACTACACGGAGGCGGTGGTGAAACGGGGGATGTCCCTGACGCAGTACGCCAACATCACGGCCACCAATGCCGCCCGGCTGCTGGGTATGTACCCCCGCAAGGGCGTCATCGCTCCCGGCAGCGACGCCGATTTCGCCATTATTGACCCGGCCATCCGCAAGCGGCTGACGATGGACGACCTGCATCTGCGGGATTACAGCCCCTGGGAGGGCTGGGAGGTGCAGGGCTGGCCCACGACGGTCATTCTGCGGGGCAAGGTGATGGTGGACAACGGCCAGCTGCTGGGCAGTCCCGCCGACGGGCAGCGGGTGCGCCGGCGCATTGACCCGGCAGTACTGCAACGGCCGGCTCTATAACCGGGCGGACGGAAGGGGCCGGAGTCCGCAGTTGGGCGTTGTCCGGTAACCGGGCGGGAGAGTTGGGCGTCTCCGCCCAACTCTCCAACGGCCCAACCGGTCTCATCGCATCGATCGCATCGGGCCGGGCTGGCGGGCGGACATTCACGCCTAAACGGACATTTACGCATAATATGAGCGCTGCCAACGATACGGTCATTCTCTGCCGCTTTTGCGGCCATATCAACGCCGCCGGCGCCGGGGGGCCGACCGGCGGGCGCTGCGCCGGCTGCGGCGCATTTTCCGGGCTGGAAGCGGTGGCGGAGGCGGAAGCCCGCCAGCGTTCCCGCCGCACCCGGCTGGGTTTTCTCCGCAGCCGGGTTTTCCGGGCGGCGGTTGTCGTCCTGCCCTTGCTGGCGGCGCTGTTCTGGCTGCTTTGGGAATATACGGGGCTGCCGCCCGACCCGCCGTTGCCGTCGACGAATATCGGCAGTACCACGGCGGCAACGCCGGCCGGGGACTGGCCGCAGGCGCGGGGCGGCGTCGCCGGCGCCGCGGCGGCAGCGGGCGCCGGGGGCGGCAGCGGGGTTGACGCGGCGCCGGCGAAGGTTTGGGAGTATGTGGCCGGCGCGCCCATCGTGGCCCCGCCGGCCGTGGTGGGCGACCGGATTTATCTGACCACCGAGGACGGCCGGGTCGTCGCCTTGGCGCGGGATACGGGGGCGGAGCTCTGGCGCTACGACGCCGGGCAGCCGGCCGCCGTTACGCCGGCGGTGTCGGACGGGCTGGTCTTTGTGGTGTTCAAGCCGGGCGTAGTATCCGCCCTGGACGCCGCCAGCGGCGCTGTGGTCTGGAGCCGCCGGCTGGCGGTGGCGTCGCTGCCCTCGCCTAGGGTGGCCGACGGGCGTCTGTTCGTGGCGGAAACCGACCGCGGCCGCCTGCTGGCGCTGGACGCGGCCACCGGCGAAACCCTCTGGGATTACCGCCTGGATGACTGGGTAATCGCGCCGCCGGCCCTGGTTGACGGCAAGGCGATCGTCACCGCCAACGACGCCAAAGTCCAGATTCTGGACGCCGCCACCGGCCGCCTGCGGATGTATTACGACGCCGGCCGGGGGCGCTGGGCCCGGGGCGCAGCGCTGGCCGCCGGCGACCGGCTCCACTTCAGCAGTTCCGGCGGGCGCGTGTGGGGGATTGACTACCGGGGGCATCGCTACCCGCTGGAACGGGCCATCATCTACATCGGAACGGTTTTATGGGTCTGGGGCTTTACGCAGCAGGGGCCGGAGCAGCAGGGCTATGTGTGGTCCACGCAGACAGCGGGGGAGCAGCCCTACCCGCCGGCGCTGGCGGACGGCGACACGCTGGTGGTGGCGGATGCCGGCGGCATCGTCACCGGGCTGGACGCCGCCGGCGGAAGCGTCCGGTGGGAGCGGGATGTGGAGGCCGACATTCCCTTCGGGGCGACCACAGCCGGCCCCGTTGCGCTGGTGGGCGCGGAGCAGGGGCGGGTAATGGCGCTGTGGGCGGCGGACGGAACGCCGCGGTGGGAGGTTATGCTGGACGGCGCCGTCACTGCGGCGCCCATCGCGGCGGGCGGGCTGCTGCTGGCGGCTACGGATGCCGGCGGGGGCGCGCTGGTGGCGCTGGCCGCGCCGGAAACTCCCGCCAAGTCGGGCAATTAATATTCATAATGGGCTGGGCCCTGCGTAGCGGGAGCCAGCCCTGTCGTTCAGGGTAAAACCCGTCAGGCCGCAGCCCAGGCAGGCGTCGTCATTATCCATATTCATAACCACGCCGCCCGGCGCCAAGACCGGGCACTCCGGGTCGATGACATCCAGGTTATGGTTCCTCGGATTCGTCCAGAAACAGCGTTTTCAACCGGCCTGTTCTCCTATAGCGCGGCGTATCCGGCCGCAAAGATGAAGCGGAGTGTTGGCGGCTCGGCCCGATTACACCCTCGTTGATGCGATGATTTCCGATAATGGCCTGGCCTCAATATCGCAAAGCGCAATTTGACAATCGGGGGCGGCATAATTACTATCGTCTAGCCACCGCCGGGACGGCCGGCTTGGGGCGGCGTAGCCCGCAAGCAGGCGATACCGGCGACACTTTCAGGAGGTTCCCTTGATGGCCCTGCGATACCTACGACATCCCAGAACCCTGCTGGCGCTGGGCGCGCTGGCGCTGACCGCCGTTATCGTAGCCTGCGGCGGCGCCCAGACCCCGCCGGCATCGACCGGGGACACTTCTGCCGGCGGCAGCGCGCCGGCGGCGACCACCGCGCCGGAAGCCGGCGCCGCGCCTACCCTGGATCCCTTTGCCGGCGTCCAGGAGCCGACGCCCACCGCCCGGCTGGACGCCACCGCCACGCCTGTTCCCGTGCCTACCGCCGTAGCGGTTGACCAGCGTCCCGCCTGGTGGCAGGAAGGCGAAACCAAGCACTATCGCGGCGACTTTCCGCTGGTGGCGACCAGCAACCCCGGCTTTTGGGATGTTCACTACGGCGGCTCAATGAACACCGTTCTGATCCCTTCCGGGCCGCGTTTCAACCAGATTCTGGAGTACAACCCGGTCAACCCCAGTGAAATCATCGGCGACCTGGCGGTGAGCTGGGAATCCTATGAGGACGGCGATGAGTTCGGGTACATTTTCAACCTGCACCCGGACGCTACTTTCTCCGACGGCGTGCCGGTTACGGCGGATGATGTGGTGTTTTCCATTGACCGCATCACGCTGGGGCAGGTGGAGGAGGGCGTGCTGCGCGCCCGCACCGGGTTCCTCAACAATTTTGTGGAGCATGGCACCGCGGAGGCGATTGACGACAAGACGGTGAAAGTGCCGCTGCGCTTTCCCGCCGCCGGCTTTCTGCCCAACCTGGCCTCGGACTATATGAAGGTGTACCCCAAGCACGTGGGCGAAGGGCTGAGCCAGGAGGATGCCAACACCGGGCTGACCCAGGAGGAGGCCGTGGCGGCGATCAACGCCGGGCAACCGGCCGGCCTGATTGGTTCCGGGCCCTGGATGCTGCGGGAGTGGGAAAAGGATGTGGGCTATACCTTTGACCGCAACCCCAACTATTTCAAAGAGGGACGACCCTTCTTTGACGGCCTCAAGATTTTCCTCATCCGGGACACCGCCCGCCGGATTTCCGCGTTGCAGGCCGGCCAGGTTTATGGCACCTACCAGCCGGTCACCGGCAGCAACCGCCCCGAGGATATGGCGCGGCTGGAAGATGACACCGACGGGCGGGTGCGCGCCGTCATCCTGGAAGCGTCCGGCGTGCAGGCGTTTTTCCTGAACCACACGAAGCCGCCTTTTGACGACCCGCGGGTGCGCCGGGCGATGTACCTGGGCATTGACCGGGATACCGCCGTGGAGAAAGCCATTCTGGGCTTTGGGCAGCCCGGCACTTTCTTTGCCCCCGGCGTAGTGGAAGACTTGGCCGAACTGCGCGCCAACAACCCGGCCTTTATGGAAGACCGCACCGCCGCGCTGGAAGAGGCCCGGCGTCTGCTCACCGAGGCGGGCTACCCGGACGGGTTTGAAATTACCCACAATGTGGTCAACAGCAACCCGTCGCTGTCCACTGCCGAGACGGTGGCGCCGCAGCTGCGGGAAGACCTGAACATTGACATTGTCATTCAGCCCACCGACCTGGCGACAATGTATGTGGGCCTGCGCGACGGGGTAGCCAACTTTGACGGCGTAGGCACCGGCATCATCCTGCGGGATCCCGGCGACATCATCAACCAGTTCTACCTGCAAGATGTGCTGCGCAATCCGCACAACTGGCAGAACGACCGGGTGGATGAGCTGATTGACCTGCAAAACCGCGAGGTGGATCCGGCGGCGCGTCAGGGTCACCTGGAGGAACTGGCGGAAATCCTGCACCAGGGCGAAAGCCACTGGCTGCCGGTGCTGTGGTACTCCAGCGGCGGCGCCTTTGACTACCGCATCCGCAACTACTACTACCCGCCCACGGTGCAGCTCATCAAAAAGTGGGACCATGTCTGGTTTGACCCAGACCGTGCGATGCCCGACGGCACGGGGTACAAACCCTAGCGCGGGAATCGCCCGGGCAACCCCGGCGCACCTCCGACCGAATCGGGTTACATCGGGTTCGGTCGGAGGGCATATTGAATTGAATGAGAATGCCCCGCGGAGCTTACGGGGCGACGGGAGTTGATGGAATGTACCAGTACCTGTTGAGGCGGATGCTGCTCTTTGTACCTACGCTGCTGCTGGCGACTGTGCTGGTTTTCGTCCTCTTTTCCATTGTGCCCGGCGATGCGGCGTCGTATCTGCTGACCGGCGAGGATGCCGGCGGGCAGGTGACCAATAAGGACTTTGAGAACCTGCGCAAAGAGCTGGGCCTGGATCGCCCGATTTATATCCAGTACGCCGACTGGCTGTGGGGCGTGCTGCGGTGGGATCTGGGCGATTCGCTGTACTACGGGACGCCTTTCGGGCTGGAACTGGTGGAACGGTTCGCGCGCACTTTTGAGCTGGCGATACTGGCCATCATAATGGCCTTTGTGGTGGCCGTGCCGCTGGGCGTCATCTCGGCGATGAAACAGGACCGCGGGGTGGACTACGCCAGCCGGATCATTGCCCTGGTGGGCATCGCGATGCCGACTTTCTGGATTGGCATCTTGGTCATTTATGCGCTGACCTATGGTTTCGGCTGGCTGCCGCCGCTGGAATACGCGCATTTATGGGAAGATCCGATACAGAACTTGCAGCTGATGCTGCTGCCGGCGGCGGTAATTGGGTTCCACGATATGGCGTTCACCGCGCGGGTAACCCGCTCGGCGATGCTGGAAGTGATGCGCGAGGACTATATGCGCACCGCCCGTTCCAAAGGGTTGCGGGAGTGGATTGTGGTCAGCCGCCACGCAATGAAAAACGCGATGCTGCCGGTAATTACGGTATCCGGCTACCAGTTTGGCCGTCTGCTGGGCGGGGTCATCATCGTGGAGCAAATTTTCGTTGTCCCCGGCGTAGGGACGTTCCTGATTGACGCCATCAATCACCGTGATTTTCCGGTGATACAGGGCGTCATTCTGATGACGGCGGGGATCGTGCTGCTGCTCAACCTGATTATCGATATGCTGTACGGCGTGCTTGACCCGCGCATCCGGTACTCGTAAGCGGCGGTTCGGAGACGCGGCGGCGGAGACGGGTACACCGGAGGAACGGTTCGGCCGGGCAAACGGCAAGGTGCTGCAATGATCAATCAGTCTGCGGAACACGCGGAACATACGGTTTTGACGCGGGAAATGGTCGCTGCGCCCGGTTGGGGGGCGCGGTCCTGGACCGGCTCCAAGCGGTTTGTGCGGGGCAAGCCGCTGGGCGCCATCGGCGGCTCTATTGTGCTGCTGCTGGCGCTGGTTGCGCTGCTGGCGCCGATTATTTCGCCCTATGACCCCCGCGCTGTGCCGGCCGCGCCCTGGGAGGCGCCCAACTCCAGCTATGTCCTCGGCGCCGACCATGTGGGGCGGGATGTGCTGAGCCGGCTCATCTATGGCGCCCGCATTTCCCTGTATGTGGGACTGGGCAGCGTGCTGGTGGGCATCACGGCCAGTTTCGTCATTGGCGTGGCGCTGTCTTACGCCGGCGGCGTGGTGGATATGGTGGCGCAGCGCATTGTGGACGCTTTGATGTCACTGCCGGGGTTGCTGATTGCGCTGGCGATTATGGCGGTGGTGACGCCCTCGCTGAATACGGTCATTCTGGCCATCGTTATCGGTATGATTGCGCCGGTGATCCGAACCGTGCGGTCGCAGGTATTATCAATGAAAGAGCTGGACTATGTAACGGCGGCCCGGGCCATTGGCGCCCGTCCCAGCCGAATTGTGTTCCGGCACATTGTCCCCAACTGCTTCGCCACCTATTTGGTGCTGGCGACATATTATTTGGGGTTTGCCATCATCATTGAGGCTTCGCTTTCCTTCCTGGGCGTGGGCGCGCCGCCGGACCAGCCCAGCTGGGGCGGTATGCTGGTACAAGCGTCCCGGGCGCATGTGAAGGCCGGTCCGTGGCTGGCGATTTTCCCCGGGCTGGCGCTATTTCTGGTGGTGATGGGGTTCAACCTGCTGGGGGACGCCCTGCGGGATGTGCTGGATCCGCGGCTGAGAGGCCGGTAAAGGGGCGAATGCGGAGAGGGCTGGGCAAGGCCCCCAGCCCGGGCTCGGCTCACAGGTACTTTGCGGCGGCAACGGCAATGGCGGCGATGGCAAAGGCAACGCTGCCGAACTTGATGAGCAGGCGGTTGCCCATATTGTCGATCTTGCCTTCCAGACGCTCGTTCATAGCGTCCATTTTGCCCTCCAGGCGGGCGATGTCGGCTTTGGTGGCCAGGGTGGGCAGGATGGTGTCCAAGCGCGTTTCCAGCACGGTTACGCGCTCATCCAGGGACAGGTTGGGCGTGGTCATAATGATGGTTTCTCCGGTGGGGCAGGTTGCCGGCGTTGTTCTACGAGTAGTATGGCACAGCGGGATAAGGCGTTACAATACGCTGCCTCAATCGGTCTAATTTCAGACGCCCGCCGGCAGGGGCCGCTGCGGGCTGAACCTTAAACCCGGGGCCGGCCCGCAGCGGGTGGCTGGGGCAGGCCGTCTTACAGGTACTTTGCGGCGGCAACGGCAATGGCGGCGATGGCAAAGGCAACGCTGCCGAACTTGATGAGCAGGCGGTTGCCCATATTATCCATCTTGACTTCCAAGCGGTCTATTCTGCCCTCCAAGCGTTCGTTCATGGCGTCCACTTTGCCTTCCAGGCGTTCGTTCATAGCGTCCATCTTGCCTTCCAGTCGGACGATGTCGGCTTTGGTGGCCAGGGTGGGCAGGACGGTGTCCAGGCGCGTTTCCAGTACGGTTACGCGCTCATCCAGGGACAGGTTGGGCGTGGTCATAAGGGTCGTTCCTCCAAACAGGCAAGGCCGCTGCCCGCGTTGCGTCACGGCAGTATGCCACAGCAGGATAATGGGTTACAATGTGACGCGCCGATTAGCGCCGCATCGCGCCAGCCGGCGTTATGCCGCAACGAATGAAAGCGCTTCGTTTGAAAATATGCCACTGCCTCGCCCCTGCGTTCCGAATGCTGGCCGCAGCGCTGGCCCTGCTTGCGGCGCCGGCGTGGGCCGCCTGCGCTCCGGCGCAGGATGGCGGAACAGCGCCGGCCGCCACAGTGGCTCTTACTATGCCCCCGACCGCGCTTGCGGATAGGGGGATGGGGACGGGGACGGGGACGGCAACTGTGCCGGCCGCCGCAGCTCCCACTACCGTCACTGCCGCGCGGACGCCGGCATCCGGCGCCGCGGCAACCCCATCGCCGCGCGCTGATCTGTCGTCCGGGAGCATGGCTACCCTCGCCCCTGCCCCTGCCGCTCCGGCCACCATTGCCCCCCCGGCGGCAGACGGGGGCGCCGACGCCGGTGGCGTAATGACGGTTGACGCGGAGGCGGCCGAGGCGGCGCGCCGAAAGTACGAAGGTCTGCTGCGGGCGTCCTGGGCCACGGATTTCACCCGCGCCAGCATTGCCTACGATGAGATTATGACCGGCGGGCCGCCCAAAGACGGCATCCCGTCTATTGACCACCCGCAGTTTGAAACGGTGGCTGGGGCAGACGCCTGGCTGGACGACCGGGAGCCGGTGCAGGTGGTGAATATCAATGACGACGTCCGCGCCTATCCGGTGCAGGTTATGGTGTGGCACGAGCTGGTGAACGACACGGTGGGCGGCGAGCCGGTGGTCATCACCTTTTGACCGCTGTGCAATACCGCCTTCGTGTACAGGCGGACGGTGGACGGGGCGATACTGGACTTCGGCACAACGGGGGCGCTGCGCCACAGCAACCTGCTGATGTACGACCGGCAGACGGAGTCCTGGTGGCAGGAGGCTGGCGGCGAGGGCGTCATCGGGCATTACGCCGGACGGCGGCTGGAACCGCTGTACCTGGGCATAGTGTCGTGGGGAGAGTTCAAGGCGGCCTTCCCGGAGGGGCAGGTGCTGTCCCGCCCCGATTCCGGCCGGCCCTACGGCAGCAACCCCTACTATGGCTACGACCGGCCGGGGAACGAACCCTTCCTGTTCCGCGGGCCGGACGACCCGCGTCTGCCGGCGGTGGCACGGGTGGTCGCCATTGAACGGGGCGATGCGGCGTGGGCGGCGTCGTTCCGCGCCCTGGCCGAGGAGCGGGTGGTGTCGGCAACGGTGGGCGACGCGGAAATCGTGGTGTTCTGGATGCCGGGAACGGCGTCGGCGCTGGATGCCGGGTCGATAGCGTCCGGTCGGGATGTCGGCACAGCGGGAATTTTCGCCCCGGTTGGCCCGGAGGGGATGGCGCTGACTTTCGGAGCGGACGCCGATGGCGTCATCACCGATGCGGAAACGGGCAGCCGGTGGGATATATTCGGGCGGGCCACCGGCGGGCCACTGGCGGGAACAACGCTGGCCGCCGTGCCGGGTCGCATCGGGCAGCTGTGGTTCTCGTGGGCGGTGTACCGGCCGGACACGGTGGTTTATGACGGGGGCGGATAGACGGGCCGGTATGCTGTTGCGTTCCGCCATTGTTTGGAATAGAAGCCCGCCTTCACGCATAAAACATCCGTGACGCATCCGCAGCGCGCCGCCGGGGTATCCTGATGGGGACGCCCCGGCGGCGCGCTGCCGGCAATCATCCGTCCGGCCGGCGGGCGGGCTAGTCGCTGGTAAAGGCGTAGTCCGTGGGCCGCATTATGCTGTGCCGGGAGACGCGCACGATGGGGCCGTCCACCTCGCTGGCGGCGCGGGCCTTATTCCATTCCGGGTCGGCCTGGAAGGAGCGCCAGCTCTTTTCCCGGTCGCCCAGGCTGGGATAACCCAGCATATAGACCAGCACATTGTTGACGCCCACATCCTCGGACCAGTAGCCGATGTTCTCGATGCCGTGCTTCTCAAACAGGCCGATGGTGTGGTTGGCGAAGCGGTTATGCACATCGGGCAGGCGGCCGGGCATCGCCTCGTAGATGCGCAGTTCCTGCACCGCCGTGCTGATTTTCGGCTGCGGAGAGTAGGGCGTCAGGCGCAGAAAGCGGTTGGTCACCGCATCCACCAGCGGCCCGTTGGCTTCCGTCTGCCGCCGCACTTCCAGCCACTCCGGGTCGGAACCAAACTGCGCCCAGCGGGTTTCCCGGTCGGCCATGCTGTCAAAGACGTTGATGTAGGTCAGGCGGTTGCTGCGCCCGATTTCGTCCGTCCAGAAGCCCAGGTATTTCACGCCGTGCTTGCGGAACAGGCCGCAGGTGTGGTTGGCGAAGCGCCCGCTGATGTCGGGCAGCCGGCCGGCCACGGCGTCGTAAATGCGAAGTTCGTAAAGCATTGCCAGTCCTCCTGATTGGGGGCAAACTGATTGGGGCAAACTGATCCGGGGCCGGCGCCGGCCCGCGTCCGTCGCCAGGTTGGGTTGGCGTTCCCGGGTTGGCGCCGGTCTGAACCCGCCCGGCGCCAGCACGGCGGCGCCGGCAGTAGTATAGCGCCGCCGGCGCCGGTAAAATCGGGCCGTCCCGTCCCCAATCCGCCGCCCGGTTCCGGGGCGTAGATTAAGAGTGCGCTGGCGCATTCCCGTTGCGGCCACAGCCCGCGCCGTCTA
This sequence comes from Dehalococcoidia bacterium, assembly GCA_965203195.1. Lineage (GTDB taxonomy): Bacteria > Chloroflexota > Dehalococcoidia > Lucifugimonadales > UBA3495 > Bin87. The sequence goes on from OZ241860.1 coordinate 1,555,794, forward strand.
TCCTGTTCCTGTCAATCTCGGCGCGGCACAGAAACGCCGGCAATGCGGCCCCGTTGAGCCGGGAAATGCTTCGTAGATCAAGGATACCCGGCTACTTGCTGCTGCATTCTATTCTTGGAACCGGACGATTAAACCTGTGGAGGTGTCAAAGTTGAATACCCGCGCAATTTCCCGTTGGGGATGGCCCCCGCCGGCGTCGTGGCCGAGTGGCTGGTGGCTAGGGAACTGGCGGCGAATGAACGCCCTGGCCGGCATTGTCGGGGCGGCCGCCCTGATGCTGGTTTTCATTGCTTGCAGCGCGCCGGCGGCGGCCCCGCCGGCGCCGGCCGTAGCCTTGACGCAGCCCCCGCCGGCGGCGCTCAACACGGCAGCTCCGGCCCCGGCGACTACGGGCGGCGGTAGCGGCGCGGCGGAGGCCGCCCCCGACCGGCAGACGGAAGCGCCGACGGCCGCCGTGGCCGCCCGCCCGCCTGATGATGCCCCGGCTGGCCTGAGCGAAGCGGAAATCACCGCCGCCCACGACCGGATAATGACCGGCATCTACGAAACCGCGCTGCCGTCCGTGGTCGGGCTGCGGATTGTCAAGTCGGTCACCCTCGGCGGCGGCAGCGGCGCGCCGGGGATGATGCCGCCCCGGGATTTCCCGTCCCGCGCCGCCGGCTCCGGTTTCGTATGGGATGACGACGGGCATATCCTTACCAACCGTCATGTGGTCGCCGATGCCGAGCGGATTCTGGTGACCCTCAGCGATGGCGCGCAGGTGGACGCCGAAATTGTCGGCGCGGACGCCGATTCCGACCTGGCGATAATACGGATCGCCGATGCCGCTGTCCGTCCGCCGCCCATTGCCCTGGGCGACAGTGATGACCTCAAAACGGGGCAGCTGGCGATTGCCATCGGCGACCCGTTTTCCCGCGGTTTTTCAATGACTTCGGGCATTATCAGCGCCGTGGGGCGTACGATCAATCCCACCGACAGCAACTTTTCCGTGCCGCGCGTCATCCAGCACGATGCCGCCACCAACCCCGGCAATTCCGGCGGGCCGCTGCTCAACCGCGCCGGCGAAGTGGTTGGCATCAACACGCAGATTATCAGTCAGACCGGCGCTTTTTCCGGGGTTGGCCTGGCCGTGCCGGTCAACCTGGCCAAGCTGGTGGCGCCGGCGCTGATTCGCGAGGGGCATTACGAGTATCCCTACATCGGCATTCGGGGGACGACGGTGGGGCCGGACATTGCGCGGGCGATGGGGCTGCCGGCGGATACCCGGGGCGCGCTGGTGCTGGCGGTGGGTATGGACAGCGCCGCCGAAAGGGGCGGCCTGCGGGCGGCCAGCGCCACTACGGTACTGGACGGCGCAGAGGTGCCTACCGGCGGCGACATTATCATCGCCATCAACGGAACGCCGGTGCGTGGGATGGACGATGTGCTGGCTTATGTGGTGGAGAATACACGACCGGGCGACCGGGTAGAGTTCAGCGTGCTCCGCGACGGCGCGGAAACCTCGGTAAGCGTCACTATGTCCGCGCGCCCCCGGTAGCGGGCCAGCGCCCGGCGGCGGCGCGGCGACGGGGCATAATTTCCAGTGCGCGGCCCTGAAAAAGCGGGCGGACGACAGAGAATCTGTCGTCCGCCCGCCTTATGGTATTTCCGCTGGCGCGCCTGGCAGGACTCGAACCCGCAACCTCTGGGTCCGAAGCCCAGTGCTCTGTCCATTGAGCTACAGGCGCCTGTTGCGCGCGCTGTCCGTTGTCTGTCTGTCCGTCCCTCCGGGGACAAGTGTCCGTCCGGGGACAAGCGCCCCGTTCTGACGCGACTGGCGGCAGGCGACGGCCGGCATAGATGCGATGCGATGGAAAATTGGGGCGAGCAACGGGATTCGAACCCGTGATCTCCTGTGCCACAGACAGGCGCCTTAGACCACTTGGCTATGCTCGCCGCGCGGGGCATACCGTCAACAGCGCGCCGGATGCGTGAATACAGGTTAGCACACGAATGGCGGTTAGCGCAATAGCGCCGGGCGGTCGGTATTTTCAGCACGCGCTGGCATCGGATTTTTGGCCCCGCCGCGGACGCAAACACAGCAATGCCAGCGAGCCGCGCAATACCCATACCTGCTTCGTGTACCCCGTAGTCGCCCGCGCCAATCGCTTCAACCGCCCCCGATACTCCGAGTGCAATCCCTCATTCCGGTTCGCCAACTTGCCTTTGCCCACGATGTGCCGCTCCGCAGGCAGCCAGCTCCCGTACACCCCGTAGTCATCGCTGTAATACCGCTCCGCCTCCGGCAACCTTTCGTACAACCGCAGAAAAGTCTCCCCACTGCGGTCGCCCACCTCAAAGTCCACACACCGCCGACCATCAGGCAACTCAATCACCGCCGTCCAAATCCACACTTCCTGCCGCTTCTTCCCGCGCCGCGCCCGCTGATAAGTCCACATCTCGTCAAAAGATATGGCTGGCACCATCCCCAAATCCCCAATGTCCACCGGGCTTTTTTGACCACTCGTACACGGCGGTAGCGTTTCGTTTTAGGTGGTTTGGTTGATCAGGCCCTGCTCCTGTAGCAGCGCCAGCAGGTTGTGCTCCGTCTACACCGTCCCCAGCTTCTCCCGTCGCCGCAACTCCCGATTATGCCGCTCCAATCGCGACGTCGTCCGATGCCTCGCCTGCCCCGTCGCCAAGTGACGCAGTCCTTTGGACAACGCTTTCTCACATCAGTAACCCGCCGCCCCAGCCGTCTCCCGCATAATTCGCCTTGCCCATTCCCGACCCTCCGCCAGACTAGTCGCGTCCAACAGCCGCCGTGCCGCCGCAAATCCCGCCATCCCAATGTTCCTCCGGTACTCCCGCAGCAGCTGATACGCGCACAACTGATGCGGCGCCTCCCCGCCATAGACCAGCTCAATCCCCGCCGCGATGGCCCCATCCCCATCGCTGACCAGATGCGCCGGATGCTGCGCCCCCAACTGCCAGGCCCGGTCAATCACCTCCGCCCAGGAACCGAAAGCACCCAGGGCCGTTCCCGCAGTAGCGTTGCGGATTACCTTCAATTCAGTACGTCCGGTACGGGTTCGCGTCCACAGGCCATCCATTTCCAGCGTTCCGCCCGGCGGCAACTCCGGCACGGCCAAAGGCGCCTTCCGCAGCCACTGGCAAACCGTACTCTTGACGCAGCCTACCCAGTTCCCGGCGCGGGCGTAACTCAATCCCTGCGCGGCCAGGCTGATGGCGATGTCACGGTTTTTTCGGAAAACCGCTGGTGGCGCATTTCCTGGCCCAGCAGCGTCATGCCGCCGGCCATACGGCGACACTGCCCGCAGCGGAACACGGGTATCTGCACGCGGACTTCGCCATAACTGGTAGCAATGGCGCGGGCGTAGCGATGGTGGCGATGCATGGCCAGGCGGCAATGGTCGCAAAGGGGCTGGTAATCGTCCAGGGCCTGTTGGAGGGCGGCTTGCAGTTGGACGGGGATTTGGCGTTCCAGTTGGGTTTCCAGGTGGTCCAGCAGTCCCATAGCGGCGCATCTCCGGTAGGGGGTAGGGCGGGCATTGTACCCCCATCTTATAACCAAACCACCTAAAACGAAACGCTACCGTACACGGCGCCCAGCTTGACTTCCAGAACCCGGCTGATGGCGGCTACGGCCATGCCTTCGCCGTACAGATCGATGGCCTGTTCTTTGATCTGTTCCGAGTAGTAGTGGCGGTTGCCGTCGGGCGTGAAGCGGTAGTGGCAGAGGCGACAGCGGTAGGTCTGTTTGCCCCGGGAGCGTCCGTCTTTGGGCAGCCAGTTGGAGCCGCAGTGGGGGCGCTGGAGATCGTCGCGGTAGGAACGGGCGGCGGCCATGGGATCACCTCCGACAGTGGCAAAATCCAGCCCCAATCATATCACCAGCACGTGCTAAAAATACCGCTTCGCGCCGGGGTAGCAACTTGCGGGACGATGATGTACAATAGGCTAGCCAAGCGGCAAAAGTTCCCGTCAGCGCGCCGGGCGGCCCGGCGCGTCTGTCGCCGGAGCGAGTCTGACTTGCGGAGAGATGGCCGAGTGGTTGAAGGCGCCGGTCTCGAAAACCGGTATGCGTCTCTGGCGCATCGCGGGTTCGAATCCCGCTCTCTCCGCCATACCTTACAGGTACAATGCGCCTAGAGGTCGGCAAGCCGGCTGCGCCGTTGCCGCACGCTGTCGTTATCGCTGTGGCATTGACATTGCTTGCCACCGCCGCTGTCTTTCCCGGCTTCCAGGCCCGGCTTCCAGGAGTTTTCGTTCCAATGACTACCCGCGGATTTTTCGGCCGGCACCGGGAGACGCCATCCCGTCCCATCCCGCCCGGCCAGTATCTGGAGCGGGGCTTCCCCGTGCTTACCGCCGGCCCCACCCAGCGCATTTCCCTGGAACAGTGGGTCTTCACCCTGGTCGGAGTCGACGGCGAGCCGGTGGCCCAATGGGACTGGCGTCAATTCCTGGCCCTGCCCCAAACAGAAATCTTTACCGACATCCACTGCGTCACCAAGTGGAGCAAGCTGGACACCACCTGGAAAGGCGTAACCGTTGACGACCTGCTGGCTGCCGCCGGCATCGCCACGCCGCCGCCCTACCTGATGGCGTTCTCTTATGGCGGTTATACCACCAACCTGCCCACCTGGGATGTGCTGGACGGGCGCGGGATGGTGGCTTTTGAGTTTGACGGCAAGCCCATTCCGCCGGAACATGGCGGCCCGGCGCGGCTGGTGGTGCCGCATCTCTACTTTTGGAAGTCCGCCAAATGGCTGCGGGGCATTCACTTTATGACCGAGGACCGGCCCGGCTTCTGGGAGCAGTACGGCTATCATATGTACGGCGATCCCTGGAAAGAACAGCGCTACTGGGGCGACTAGGGCGGGCCGGCATTTTGCCGCGCTGCCGGGTTTCGGAGGCGGCGCGGCCTCACTTCTTCCGAACTACGGCTGGCGCCGCCGGGCCCGTTGCCCGCCCAATCGCCACTATGGAAACCTCGCCCCGGCCCGGAATAACGCCAATGCCGCTGCTGGCCTGGCAGACGGCAACGGTGGAGCGCATCGTCGTTGAAACCTGCCGCGCCCGCACTTTTACCCTCCGCCTGGCCGAACCCCGTCCGTTCCGCGCCGGCCAGCATTGCGATGTGCGTCTCACCGCCCCGGATGGCTACCAGGCCCAGCGCTCCTACTCAATAGCCTCCGCGCCCCCGCCGGACGGCAAGCCCGCCGCCCGCATTGACCTCACCATAGAGGTGATTCCCGACGGCGAAGTATCGCCTTATTTCCACGAAGTCGTCCAACCGGGCGATACTTTTGAAGTGCGCGGCCCCATTGGCGGCCCCTTTGCCTGGGTGCCCGGAGCTGACCGCAGCCCCCTGCTGCTGCTGGCCGGCGGCTCCGGCATCGTGCCAATTCGTTCCATACTGGCGCACCGGGAGGCCGTGGCCCCGGAAATACCGGCGCTGCTGCTCTACTCCGCCCGTTCCCCGGAGGACATCATCTACCGGGCGTGGCTGGACTGCCGCCGTCGCATTCGCGCCAATGCCGTCATACGCTATGCCGCGACCCGCCGGCGGCCCCCCGGCTGGACGGGTTACGCCCGCCGGGTTGACCCGGCGATGCTGCGCGAATGTATCCGCGAGCTGGCTGGCCACGACCCCGGCCACAATTACGAGGCCGGCGAGGCAGTATGGCCGCTGTGCTACGCCTGCGGGCCGACCGGATTCGTGGAGGCGGCCGCCGACGCCCTGCTGTCCATCGGCATACCCGAAGCCAGCATCCGCACCGAACGGTTCGGGCCTACGGGGTAAGCAGCGCCGGACGCGGTTCAACATCAATAGCCGGTGGCGACGCCGGCCAGCCACCGGGCCAGCGGCAGCGCCGTTGACCACAAAATGCCCGGCCGCAGCACATAATCCGAGGCCACCAGCGCCACCAGCAGCAGCGGCGCAAACCGCTGAAACCGCCGGTGGGTTTCGCCGGCACCCGCAGGCAGCAGCGCCGCCAGCGCGCGGTAGCCGGCCAATGGCGCCAGCGGCAGCAGCTGGAACACCGCCTGCAACAGGTTGTAGATGACTAGCAGCCCCAACACATCGGAGGCCCCGGAACGCAGCCCGCCGGTCATTACCAGCGTCAGGCTGTCCGGGGACGGGTAAGTCCAGGTCAGCCAGCCGCCCTTGAAGGGCGTTGCCAGCAGGAAAGCGATGGTCAGGTTCCCCAGTGGGCCGGCGGCGGCGACGGCTACCGAGGGCCAGCGTCCCTGCCGTCCCGGTTGGCCCGGCAGCGGACGCCCCCAGCCGAAGCCGCCGGATACCGTGGCCAGCAGCAGCCCCGCCGCGTCCAGCTGCCGCAGAGGGTTGCCGAACAATCGGCCTTGGGCGCGGGGCGCCGGGTCGCCGAAGGCGGCCGCCGCCACCGCCTGGAACCAGCCGCCGACTCCGGTAGCCAGCGCGGCGGAGATGGCGCACAGCGCCGCCAGCCGGATGAAAACGCCCGCGTCATCGGGCAGCAGGTTGAAAGATGAAATCAACATAGGCCGGCGACTATTCTACGCCATCGCCGGCCATTTTGCCGGCCGCCGGGCGGCCGGGTCACTTGAAATGAGGTATCACCTGGTCGGTAAGCAGCCGCATGGTGTTCATCACCACATCGCGCGGCACGGATGAAGTCCAGTTGACTTCAAACATAATCTCGTCGGTGCTGAAGGCTTCGCGGAGCAGTTCGATCTTGTCCACCACTTCCGCCGGCGTGCCGAACAGGTTCACTTCCTCGGTGGCGTCCGGGCTGGCGGCGCCGGCGTCGGTGCTGCCGATGCCCACCCGGCCGGCGTAATAGCGGCGGGCCAGGTTCATCAGCGCCGCGGTCTGCCGGGTAGCCTCCTCTTCCGTAGCCGCTACCAGCGTAGGGATGCGGACTACGGTGGTCGGGTCGCCGGGGTGTCCGGCGTCCATCCAAGCCTGGCGGTAGCTCTTGACATCCTCGCGCAGGATGGCGGAGCCGCGCAGGTTGTGAGGCGAGCTGCCGGCGCCGATGGCGATGCGGTAGCCCTTTTCGCCCATCGGCACGAAACTTTCCTGGCTGTCCACCGGCAGCAGCATCGGCGGGTAGGGCTTCTGGTAGGGCTTGGGGATGGCCAGATAGGGTTCGTAGAACGCCGGGTAGTTGTAGTACCGGCCCTCAAACCCGGAGAAATGCTCCTCCGTCCAGAGCTGCTTCATCACTTCCAGGAATTCAAAGAACGAATCCCGCCGCGCGTCGGAACCCCGGGAACGGGCCCCGGCGCCGTAGATGAACCGCCCCTGGCTGACCTGGTCGACGATGGACACCTGCTCGGCGACCTGAAAGGGGTCATCCAGCTGCAAGTTGTCAAAGGCGTATCTTTCGTGGGGCAGCGCCCTTTCCGACAGGGCCTCGCCGGGCAGTTTCATCACCGGGCGGTGGATGGACGAGCCGATTTTGATGCGGTTGGTGCGCTCGGCCAGCACGGCCGCCAGCATCAGCACCTGCGGGTCCATACTGGCCTGCTTGGAGAAGTGGCCGCCGCCGAGCCATACATAGTCCCAGCCCATTTCCTCCACGGCGTCAATTTCGGCGTAGTTTTGGGCGTAAGCGTCCTCCTCCAGCAGCCGGCCGCCCCGGTAGTCGGCGTCCCACGGCACCTTGCCGCCGTCGTACAGCGCGTTCCAGGTATTGAAAAGTCCGAAGTCCATTTTGCCCCTCCGTCCGCGCAGACGCCGGCGTGGCGTCTGCGCCGGCATTGTGTCATTTCGGGAAGCCCGCCGGCTGCAACGCCGCCGCCAGGTCGGGATGCAGGGCGCTTGCCGGCTTGTCGATGCCCACATACCCTAGGCGGGCGAGATAGTGCCGGATGTAGTCGGCGCGCAGGCGGGACACGGCCATCATTCCCATGCCGATGGCGCTGACGGAACCGCCGGCGATGATGGCCAGCGCCTCCCACAGCGCCGGGTCTTTCATTTCGCCGGCCATATCCTTTTCAATGGAACCGAGGATGCGGCGCAACGATACGCCGAAGTCGGGGCCTTTCACGGCCACCGTGTGCTTGAGCATCGCCTGCCCGTAGGCCAGATGCCGGGCCTTGTCTTGCAGGCACAGGCTGAACAGCCGGCGGTCCACCGGGTTGCCGGCGAAGTGCGCCCCGAAGCGGTACAGCATCAGGGTGAGGACGGCGCGCGCGATGTACATTGACACGGCCACTTCCGGCCAGCCGGCGCGGGTTTCCAGCATCCGGCGGCTCATAAAGCCGGGCGATTCCAGTCCCAGGGCGCCGCCGTTGCAGAGGGCGCGGTGGCGCATCGCCTCAAAATGGCGCGCCGCGTCGAATTCCTGCGTCGCCAGAAACATTTTGGGTTCAATGTAGGCGTAGTTCATCCGGTGCAGCCACTGGCCGATGGTGTCGATCTCGGCGGTGGCGTGGTGTCCCAGTTCGGTGCAGAGCTGGCACCAGGCCAGTTCCACATCATGCGGCTGGGCCGGCAGCGCGTCCCAGGAGATGTCCTGCATTGCGTTCCAGCGCCGCTGGATGGCTTCCTCGTAGAGGGTGGCGGCGTTGTCCGACCACAGTTCATCCTTGCGGTTCACGGAGTAGTTGTCCAGGCGGGGCATCCCCGGCGTGGCGAAAGAGCCGCGGGGCATCCGGGTCATTTCCCGGCTTTCGTCGGGGATTTCGCCGTAGATGCCCGTAGCGATGGCCTGCACGGTGAGGCCGTGGGGCGACAGGGCGGCGCGGGTGCCCCACTGCCGGGTGTCTTTCATCCAGGGAAAACGTTCTGTGGGAGATTGAGGCGGCGTCTTGGCGGCATTGTCATCACTCGCCGGGGATGCCGGGGCATCGTCGGCGGCAACATCCTCCTGGACGCGGCCGGCGGCGGAGGAACGGTAGCGGCCGGTGGGGTCGCTGTCGTCAGCAGAGCCGGCGGGATGGACGCCATTACCGGGGTTTTGTGTAGTCATAAGGCGGCACCATAAGTTGAGTTGACGGCGGATTGATGATGCGGGGGCAGTTGGGCGGATCAAGTTGCGCCATCGCCGGCGCCGGCGTCCACCAGCGGTTCCAGTTTGTCCAGCAGCGTTTGGATGTCGTCCAGGCCCAGGAGTACATCGTTGGAGCTGTCGGCATTCTCGTAGAAGTTAGTATGCAAATCGCTGGCCACCCGGTACAGCCGGCTGATTTCCCGGTCGCCGGTTTCCTGCACCAGTCGCGTAGCCGCCTGACGGATGTGCCGGTGACTACGGTGGGGCCAGCCGCGCTGCTCGGCGATGGACTTGAGCATTTGGGCGGTTGCGCCCCAGCCTTTTTCGGAGGCTTGGCGCGTGTCGCCTTGCCCGAGCTCGGCCCGCGCCTGCGCCAAAAGCGACCGGCTGGCGCTCTGATAAGTTTTGACCTGTTGCATAAAGCTCTCCTGCGTTCCGGGTGTGGCGTGCGCGCCTTATCCCATCCGCCGGCTGGGAGGCTAGGCCGGATTAATCGGCGGCAATGTCAGCTTTTGCCGGCTTGTCCGCGATGTCGCCATTGCCCGGCTGGTTCGCCGCGATGCGCGCCAGCGTTTCCCGGTAGCGGGCTTCCAGCCTGAGCCAGAGTTGCGCCGAGATGCCCAGCTCTTTTTCCAACCCGGCGGCAATATCAAGCGTGATGACCTGTTCCCCGGTGAAGATTTTGAACATCACATCCCCCGACAAGCCGAGCCTGTCGGCCATTTCGATCGGCGGGATGTCCCGGAATTCCAGTTCCTCCGCCAGGGTTTCGCCGGGCGGTATCGCCAAATTGGAAAACAAGTTCCTGTTGCTAGTCGTCATAATGATTGCTCACCTCATTAATGATGACGCTTTGCGCCGTATCCCCCCGGGTTACGATGAGACGCCATCGCCCTGTCAGGTAAATGGAAAATTCTCCCGTTCGCGACCCGCGCAGAGGATGCAAACGCAGGTGGGAATATTCATACAACTGACGAAAACGCTCAACCTCGAGAATTTTGTCAATGCGGTTGATGTACATTCGCCCGGCATCGTATCCCCATTGCATCGCGGCGCGGCGCACATCCTCGTAATTACGCTGCAACCGCCTGGTGCGAAAAATAACCTCCATCGTACCTCCACGCTATGCCACGGTTGACCAGCAATCAACCAGTAACATGGCTACCATAAGAATGGCGATAGGCCGACTTGCGGTCGGGCAATGGCAAGTAAGAACGCTGAGGCCCTGCCAGCGCGCTCACCTGCCTGACGACCACGAATACGACTGTGATGACGGTTCCCCAATTGGGTTGAAACTTGCCGGGTTGACGACGGCGGGGCCAACTTTCATTCCGATTGCCGGGACAATTCGTTATTGCGGTCAGGCCGGGCCAGAGGCCCCAGTTTGTCCAGGAGTCGGCGCACATCCTCCAGTCCCGCGGCTACATCAGCAGCAGTGTCCAGATCTTCGTAGAAGTTGATGTGCAGGCTGTCGGCTACCCGGTACAACCGGCGTATTTCCGCATCTCTGGTTTCGTCCGCCAGCCGACTGGCCACGCGCCGGATCAGCCGGTGGCCTCGATGCCCCCATCCCCGATGCTGGGCAATGGATTTGAGCATCTGGGCCGTTGCGCCCCAAGCCTTTTCGGATGCCTGGCGCGTGTCGCCCTGCTCCAGTTCGGCGATAGCTTGGGTCAGCAGCGTCCGGCTGGCGTCCTGGTACATCTGAACTTGCGTAGTGACCATACTGCTACCCTCTGATATGACGGCGACCGGATTCTATGGTGATACTCAACGGGGCGTCGCCTTGTAGCAACCATCAGCCTTCGGTGTCATCAAGGCAAGGCGCCAGTTTGTCCAACAGACGCCGCACATCATCCAATCCGGCCTTTACATCCGCGGCGGTGTCCGTGCCTTCGTAGAAATTGGTATGCAAATCGCTGGCAACCCGGTACAGCCGGCGTATTTCCGCATCTCCGGTTTCGTCCGCCAGCCGGCTGGCCACGCGCCGGATCAGCCGGTGGCCCCGATGCTCCCATCCCCGATGCTGGGCAATAGACTTGAGCATCTGTGCCGTTGCGCCCCAGCCCTTTTCGGATGCCTGGCGCGTGTCGCCCTGCTCAAGCTCGGCAAAACCCTGCACCAGCAGCGTCCGGCTAGCATCTAGGTAGGTTTGAACCTGCGCCGTGACCATTGCTGCCTTCCTGTATGCCGTTCCGGTATGCCGTTGTCCGGCCGGCCAAGCACTGGCCGGCCGGATACAACCGATGCTACGCAGCGGCCTTGTAAGCTTCCAGCAGGGCGGGGTTGACGCGGCCGTTCTCAATGCGGTCGTCAAAGCCGCAGGACTTCAGGCGCTGGAAGTATTCCTTCACCTGCCGCTGCCGGATGGCGGCCAGGATTTTCTGGCCTTCCTCCGCCTTGTCCGCGCCGCCGCCCAGCAGGATGGCCAGCGACTCGGCGGTCAGGTTGGCGCTGCGGGCGGCCGGGTTTTCGCCGCCGTTGCCCGTGGCCTGCCGGTCCTCGGCCTCGTCCAAGTAGGCGTGGATCTCCTCGCGGCGTTCCGGCGTGCATTCGTTCATATAGCGGGCGTGGAGGACGCCAAAGGCCACATGGCGCGCCTCGTCCTGGGCGGCGCGGCGATAGATGGCCTTTTCGGCGTCGTTGTACGCCATCAGCTCGCCCAGCCGGAACAGCGTCAGCACATTGCCCTCGCCCACGATGTGCAGGCGACTGGACATTTCGGTGAACTCCCGGGCGTTGTCGGTACTGCCGCCGGTGACGTCGCTCACCGAGTCGATCATCCGCATCAGGCCGCCGCCGTTGGCCAGGGCGCGCTTGCGGAACACCTCCATATGACGGGATTCGTCCATCACCTGCGTCAGCAGGAACATCCGCACTTCGTGATAGTCGGGCGACATCTGGGCGATGAACCGGCCCGGCACATCGGCGGCGACAAACTCCACCTGAGCGAAAAAGGTCGCCAGCTGGCACTGGGCCGCTTCAATGTCATCGGGCAGCGGGCGCAGCGTGGGCCACGGAATGTCCGTAGCCGACGACCACTGCCGGGAGACGGCTTCCTGGTACAGCTTGGTCAGGTTGTAGCCCCAGACTTCGTTCTTGTCCCGGAATGTGTAGGCGGCGAATTGCGGCACACCCGCGCGGGGTAGCGCGCCCCGGGTGCGCTGGGTCTGGTTGGGCGATTCGTCCAGCAGGCCGGGCGTGTTATCGGCCAGCGTGGGGTCGTTGGCGAGCTCCGCGGCGGCGCCGGGAATCTGTTCCTTCAGCTGCTGCAGCCAGTTCAGGCTGAAACCGTCCCGGACGGTTTGCTCCATTTCCAGAGCGGGGCGTTCCTGCAAAGTGGTCATAGTAGTTCCTCACGACCGGGGAAGCGACCGATAGTTGCGATGCTTTGCGGGCAATGTACCCGATATGGCGGCTTATCGTCAAGCGGAACGGTTGCGGACGCCGGGCATCCCCAGCCGCCGCTCGGTGCCGTTGGCGATGCGCCGGATGTTGTCCCGGTGCTGCCAGATGATGATGGCGCCGCCCACCAGCGCATAGACGGCATAAAGCCGGTGGTGGGCGCCGGCCAGCGTCAACGCCAGGCTCAACGCCGCCACCGTCACCGTGGCGGCAATGCTGCCCAATGACAGGTAACGGCTGGTCAGCGTCACCGCCAGGAACAGGGCAATGCCGGCCAGCGCCAGCCAGGGCGCCATCACCGACAGCGCGCCTACGCCGGGCATAATGCCCCGCCCGCCGCGAAAGCGCAGGAACACCGGCCAGTTATGCCCGCACAGCGCCGCCAGCGCCGCCGCTATTTCCGCCAGTTCCGTAGCCTGCGTCTCGCCTGTTCCGATGGCGTGCCGCGCCAGCAGCACGGCGAAAATGCCCTTGCCGGCGTCCAGCACGAACACCAGCGCCGCCGCCCGGCCGCCGGCTGTCCGCAGGATGTTGGACATTCCGGTGCGCCCGCTGCCGAAGTTGCGGATGTCCTCGCCCATCGTAAGGTTGACGAATATGTAACCCCAGGACACTGCCCCGGCCAGGTAAGCGATGACACCGACGGCGGCGTAGCGCGCGGCCAGCGCTCCTTCCGACGGGGCCAGCTGCCACAGGACGAAGGCCGCTGCCGCCAGCAACGGCGCTACGGCTAGCATCGTCCAGGCGGCGGGGTTGGCGCGGCGCAGGGAAGGCATCGTATCCTGCCGGCGGCGGAACATTACGCAGGCGGGCGGCGGGCCGGAGCATGGCCGCGGACGCCGGCGCGGGTTGTCCGGGTTTCCCGCTCCGGGCGGAAAATCAGACGCAGGTGAGTGCGGTCAAAGCCGAAACGGTTGCGGATCTGGTTCTCCAGGTAGCGTTGGTAGGAAAAGTGCAGCAGCTTGGGGTCGTTGACCGAAAAGGCGAAAGTAGGCGGGTTGACGCCCACCTGCCGCACCCGGCGGATCCGCAACCGATGGCGAATGTTGCCCCGTTGGGCCGGCGGCGTGTGCGCCGACACCGCATCCGCGAGCAGATACTGCAACTCCCGGAAAGGCACGCGTTTTTGCCGTTCCCGCCACAGCGACAGGGCGGTATCCAGCAAATCGTCAATCCCCTCTCCGGTGAGCGCCGAGGTGAAGCACACCGGCACATAGGGCATAAAGTGCAGCCGTTCCCGCACCCGGTGCAGGCTGCGTTCCATCCGAAAGCGGTTGCGGTTCACCAGGTCCCACTTGTTGACTACCACAATGAGGCCCCGGTTGGTGTCCCACGCCAGGCCGGCGATGTGGGCGTCCTGCGCGGTGGCCAGTTCGGTGGCGTCGGTGACCAGCAGAGTAATGTCGCTGCGATGGACGGCGTTGACGGCGCGCAGCACGCTGTACTTCTCAATGCCCCGCTGCACCTGACCCGGCCGGCGGATGCCGGCGGTGTCCACCAGCGTGATGGTATGGTCGCGGTAGGCAACGGGCGTGTCCAGTGCATCCCGCGTAGTGCCGGCCACCGGGCTGACGATGCTGCGTTCCGCTCCGATGATGGCATTAGTGAGCAGGGACTTGCCCACATTAGTGCGGCCGACAATGGCCACACGCAACTCGGTGGGCGGCGCGGCGTCGGCGTCGGCCGCAACGGCATCCGCATCGGCTTGGACTTCGTCATCGCCGGCGTCCGGACCGGGCAGCATATCCGGGCCGTCCGCATCCCAATCCCACAGGTCGGCCAGTTCGGGCGCCGGCAGCAGCTCAATGATGCGCTCCAGCAAGTCGTAGATGCCATAGTTGTGATAGGCGGAGATGAACGCCGTTTCGGGCATCCCCAGCCCGTAGAACTCGGCGGCGGCGATTTCCCGGTTGTCGTTGTCCACCTTGTTGACGGCCAGAATGACGGGTTTGTCGGTGCGCCGCAGTCGCTGCGCCACCGCTTCGTCGGTCGCTGTAACGCCCTGGATAGCGTCGGCAAGAAAGACGATGACCTCGGCGGCGCTCATGGCCATATCGGCCTGTTGCTGGACACGCTGGGGAATATGCCCCTCCGGGTCATCCTCCAGACCGCCGGTGTCAACCAGCAGAAAGGGCCGGCCTTTCCAGGATGCGCGGCTGATCAGGCGGTCGCGCGTTGTCCCCGCCACTGGGGACACGATGGCGTGGCGCCGGGACAGAATGCGGTTGAACAGCGATGATTTGCCCACATTGGGCCGGCCGATGATGGCCACCATCGGGATGGCATCAACTACGGTCTGGCGCGGCGCCGGCTGCGGATCCCCGGATGGGACGATAGCGGGCGGCGTAGTAGCCATGGCGGCTGCGGTGTAATCAGAAGTAGTCATAACGGGTTGCTAACCTTGCCCGGAGGCATCGTCGCCGCTGTCGCTGCCATTGGCGGCCGGGCGTTGCCCGTTGACCTGCTGTTGCAGCAGTTGCAGCATAGTCTCCATAATGGCCTGCTGGGTGGCGGCCTGCTGGCGGCGCTCCGCTTCAGCCTGGCGACGTTCGGCCTCGGCCTGGCGGCGTTCGGCTTCGGCTTGACGGCGTTCCTCGCGAAAATCGCCGACCAGTTCGGCGAACATATTCTGCGCCGCATCCGCGCGTTGGTTCGCCTGCGTTATGGCCGCCGACACCTGTTGCTGCGCCGCATCCGCGCGTTGGTTCGCCTGCGTTATGGCCGCCGACGCCTGTCGTTGCGTTTCAACCGCCTGCTGCTGCGCTTCGGCCAGCTGTTGTCGCGCTTCAATCATCAATTGGTGCGCTTCCTCGCGCCCCTCGGCCAGTTCTTTGCGGGCGTCATCCGCATCCTGGCGCGCTTCGGCCAACCGTTCCTCGGCGTGCTGGCGCGCTTTCTGTTCCCGGTTCAGCATATCGCGCATCATATACCTGTCGTAGCCTCCTTTGATAGCGACGGCGGCGAAACCGGCACTGCCCGCTTTAAGCAGAATGTCCACGTTGATGTACTGGGCGATGATGCCGGGGTGGCACAGGCCGGCCTCGGCCGCCGCCGGGATGCATGGCGTCCTGGTAAAGTGCCACACCGTCCAGACGAAAGCCGCCGTGAGCGCGCCCAGCGCAAGGGCGCGCCACCAGTCAGCCAGAGTCCTCCGCCAGCGTTCCGCAGTGCGCTTGAGCATAAGCCGTTGCCGCTCCCTTATGATAGCAGAAATTCCAGCACGGCTTTCTGCGCGTGCAACCTGTTGTGCGCCTGCCGGTAGGCTACCGATTGCGGGTATTCCAGCATCCCCGGCGGCACCTCCTCCCCATAGTGCGCCGGCATATCGTGCATAAAGATGGCGCCGGGCGCGGCCTGCCTCATCAGCGCGTCGTCCACCGTGTAGCCCCGGAAATCGCGCCGCCGCTGTTCCGCCTCGGCTTCGTCGCCCATACTGGTCCAGACATCGGTATAGACAATGTGGGCGTCAACCACAGCGTCCGCCGGGGGCACCAGGGGATGGACAGTGGGCCTGGAGCCGCCGTTGGCGCGGATGCCCCGGTCGCTGGCAACGGCGAATACCCCCTCCTCCAGCTGATAGCCGTGAGGCGCGGCGATGGCAAAGTTGATGCCTACCGCCGGCGCGCCCAGGCACAGGCTGCGCGCCACATTGTTGCCGTCGCCAATGTAGGCCAGATTCAGCCCGTCGGTATGACCGTAGCTTTCGGCCACCGTCAGCAGGTCGGCCATAATCTGGCAGGGATGCTCCACATCCGACAGGGCGTTGATGACCGGCACACTGCTGTACTGCGCCAGCTCCACCAGCGACTGGTGCCGATTGACCCGCGCCACAATGCCGTCCACATAGCCGCTGAGTACCCGCGCCACATCGGACACCGGCTCACGCCGGCCCAGGCCCACCTCATCGGGCGACAGGTAAATGCCGAACCCGCCCAGTTCCTCAATGCCCACTGCAAAGCTGACCCGCGTACGCAAGGACGGCTTTTCAAAAAGCAGGGCGATGCGTTTGCCAGTCAGCGGCCGGATGCTGCCCGGCGGCGCCCCCTTCAGCTCCAGCGCCCGGTCAATCAGCCGGCGCGTTTCGGCGGGCGAGAAGTCGGTGATGGAAAGAAAATCGCGCTTGGAAGTCATATCACCCGTCCGGTAGGGATGGTTGTTCGGTAGTGCTGCCCGGTTGCGGCTGTGACCATCGCGGCCGGCTTTGCTGCCGCAGATGAAAACGACAGCCGGGCCGGTCTGGCAAGACCAACCAGCGTGCTGCCGGCTCAGCCGTGGCCGATAGCGATGAGATATATGTTGCCGGCAATGATACGATAAAGCCGGCGGTCAGGCCCGGGCAGGAGTGCCTGGCATCTGAGGCGGCAACCGTCCGTTCGATGTCCGCCATCCTCCGCCGGTGGGTGCGTTCCTGTTGCTTCTCGAGCAATGGCGCAATGCGGACAATTGATACCGGGACTGTCTGCCCCGAAAGGATAGGCGAGGATAGTTGAATCGGCGGTTCCTGCCGGCCATTTGCAACGCCCTCCGTGCGTCTTTGCCGAGCTCCGGTTAGCGACAGGATAGGCTATCTGCTATGATAGCGCAAATCCAACTTATGGAGACACGGCCCCAATGCCTGACTATTCCGATTGCAATGCCAACGCCGGCGCCGGCCTCGTCCCCGGCCTGACCGGTCGCCGCGCGGTGCTGGTCTGCGAGCACAACGCCGCTCCTCATGTCGCCAAAATCAGCACCCCTTCTATGATTCGCGCTATGGAACAGGCCGCCCAGCGCGCTGTCCTGGACCGTCTGCCGCCGGAGCAATCCACTGTGGGGTTTGAGGTCAACATTCGCCACGTGGCTGGCGCCGACATCGGAGCCACCGTGGTGGCTACCGCCGAGCTGGAAAGGGTGGACGGACGCTGGCTTTATTTCAAGGTGGAGGCCAAAGATGGCGACCGCATCATCGGCATCGGCACGCACCGCCGCGCCGTTATTACCCTGCCGCCTGATGCTGCCAATCGGGGCGGCGGCAACGACAGTCATAGCCACGAGTTGTGATGTGAACCGAAAAAATCCGGGGCGGATTTTGCAACCCGCCCCGGTTATGGCCTCCGAAAAGGTTTCCCGTCCGGCCCTACGGTCAGCCCTTACAGGTTGAACTGCGGGTCCAGAAAGTTGTTGTCCTTTTCGTAAATCTGTAGGCGGGAGCGCAGGGTGTCGCAGACCACCAGCCGATTGTTGGCCCGGTCGTAGGTCAGGCCCATGGGCATTCGGAAGGCCCGCTGCTGCTGCTCCAGGTCGGGAACCCGGCGCCGCGCCTTTACCATATCGGGGTTGGCGTCCAGCGACAGGTTGCCCCACTGGGACACCTCAACGGCGTCGCCTTCCAGGTAGGCCAGCGGACGGGTTTCGTGGTCGTAGATGACCACCCGCTCGTTGTACCAGTCGGCCACATAGACATCGCCGTCGTTGTCAATGTCAACATCCAGCGGATGCTTCAGCTCGCCGGAGCCGGCGCCTTCGCTGCCGAAGGTCGCCAGATGCGTGCCGGCGGCAGTGTATTTCTGCACCCGGTGGTTGCCCCAGTCGGCAATATAGATGTCCCCGGCGTTGTCAATGCCGATGCCCGACGGCATTTCCATTTCCGCCGGCCCGCTGCCTTTGGCGCCGAAGCCGGCCAGGTATTCGCCGTCCTTGCTGAATTTCTGCACCCGGCTGTTGCGAGAGGATACCACCCACAGGTTGCCGTCGGCGTCAAAAGCCAGGCCGGCGGCGCCGTTCAGCTGGCCTTCGCCGTCGCCGCTTTCGCCCCACTGGGTGAGTACATTGCCGTCGGCGTCAAAGGCGGTAATCTGGTTTTTCCATTCGTCCGAGGCGTACACATTGCCGTCGGCGTCGGTGGTTACGCCGGTGAGCCAGGTAAAGAGGCTGCCGGAGCCGGCCTGGTAGGCGATGCCTTCCCGGCCGAATTCGCCGATATATTCCTGGTCAACGGTGAGTTTGGTGATGCGGGCGCTGGGGTTTTGTTCGCCGGAGCGGTTAGCGACATACAGCACGCCGTCAGGGCGCGCCGACACGCTTACCGGCTGGCTGAAGCCCATGCCCACCTGCGCGTTGCGGCCGATGTTGTGGCTGTACAGCCACGCGCGCCCGCTGGCTACGGTGTTAAGCGCCATGGTTTTGTCCTCCGGGTTGAAAGCTGGATCGTCGGGATTGGAGCAAGCGCGGCGCAGAACCGAAATTCTGCGCCGCAGTCCGGGCGCAGAGCGCCGGAGCTTACTTCCGGATGAAGTCCAGCTTCGGGAACGCGCCGTTGACGATGGGGTTGGCGTCCATGCCCAGCCAGTCTTCAACGATGCTGGAGTAGGCGCCGCGGAAGTCGTAGTTGGGAACCAGGTCGCCCTGCTCCAGATCCTCGGCCTTCCGGGAGGGGTACTCGCCGTAGAAGCCGCCCTTGACCGCATCGCCGATGACGAAGGCCGCGCCGGCGGCGCCGTGGTCGGTGCCGGAGCCGTTGTCCCGCACCCGGCGCCCGAATTCGGAGAACAGATACATTACGATGTTCTCGCCGGTGTTGTGCTCCTTCATATCCTGGAAAAAGGCGCTGATGCCTTCGGAGACTTCCTTCCACAGCACGGGGTGCGCGGCGGCCTCGCCGGCGTGGGTGTCAAAGCTGGCGTGCTGGGTGTAGAAAATCTTGGTACCCAGGTCGGCCAGGTACACCTGGGCGATGTCACGCAGGTGCTGGGCGATGGGGCTGTTGGGGTACTCCACATTGCTGGAGTACCGTTCCGGGGCTACCTTCACGATGTCGGCGCCGACCATGGCGTCGGTGCCGGTGGAGCGCAGATAGTCGTTGACGAAGCTGCCGCCCACGGTAGGGGCATACATCTTGGAGAACAGGTCCAGGGCCTTGGAGCGCTGTTCGGTGTCGCTGATGCCGGTCAGCAGGCCGTAGGTGCTGAGGTCGGCGATGGCGGCCACGGGGACGCCGGGAACGGCCAGGGCGCGGGGCAGGCCGTGTCCGAAGTTGATGGCCGTGAGCACGTTTTCCTTGTTGGGATCCATCTCGCGGGCCACGCGGCCGGCCCAGCCCTCGGTGCCGACCTTGTCCGGCTCGCAGGTGTGCCAGATGTCCATGCTGCGGAAGTGCGAGCGCGGGCTGTCGGCGTAGCCGATGCCATGGATGACGGCGACCCGGCCCTCGTCAAACAGCTCTTTCATCGGCCCCATGGTGGGCATAAAGCCGAGTTCGTCGTTGACGGGGATGATGTCCTCCCGCTCGTAGCGGATGGTGGGCCGGTTGTCGTAGTACAGCGGGTCGTTGTAGGGGATGACCGTGTTGAAGTAGTCATTGCCGCCGGTGAGCTGCAGGACTACGATGACCGGGTCTTTTTTGGTGCTGGTCATTGCCTTTGCTCCTTGCGATTCAAGTTTCGCGTGCGTGATGAGTTCGCGGGGCGCGCCGGGGATTGGGACGGGGCGGAGCGGGCGGCGTCGGATACCGGCCGGCGGCGCGGTGCTCCGCCCCGTCCGTAGTGGCGGGTTGACTAGCCGAACTGGTACTCGGTGGTGGCGCTGATGAGGGCCATGGTCTCGCCGATGCGGGTGGCCGTGGCCGGGCGGTCGCCCCAGTTGATGTCGCCGCCGGCGCGCACGTGTTCCGCCAGCTGGCCGCGGGTTTCCTCGCTGAGGTCAACGAAGCCCATATACTCGGTGCAGGCATTGAGCAGATGGTCGGGGCTGGACACCCCTTCGTCCTCCATCCGGCGGATGATGTCCTGCATCCCCGGCAGTTCGGGGTTGGACACCCGGTCGGCGACGAAGTTGATGCGGGCCAGCAGGGCGCCGGAGTTGATCCACTCCAGCCCGGTGTGCCAGCCTTCCACCGACGGCGGGTCCAGGATGGACTGGCCCATATAAGTGGGTTCCTTGCCGATGTTCAGCACGCCGGGATCCGGGTTCTCAAAGAGGCCCACCATCCGCAGGGTGCCGGCGACCACTTCGGCGGGGCTCTTGATCTTCTGGAAGCGGGCGTCCTGGAACCACTGCGACAGGAACATATGCCGCAGCACAGCCTTCATGTCAAAGCCGGAGTCCTCGAACACCTGGCACATTTCGTCCAGGGCGTCCTCGTCCCGGGCCGGCTCGATGGTCCACGCGGGAACCTGCGGCTCGTCCGCCACAAAGAAGTTGTACAGGTGGCGGCAGATGAAGCGGGAGGTGGCGGGCTGCTTGAGGACGATGTCGATGATGTCCTCGCCGTCAAAGTTGCCGGTTTCGCCCAGGAAGGTCTTTTCCCCGAAGTCGTGGTCCTCCTCGCGGTAGGCGAACTTCCACGGGTAGCGGCCGTAGGGCGCGCGGGGCAGCTTGGCCTGGATCGTCCAGCCGGTGAAGGCGCGCGAGCACTCCCGCACATCCACCTCGGTGTAGTTGGAAACGCCCATGGAGAACAGCTCCAGGAGCTCCCGGCCCCAGTTCTCGTTCACGGCGTCCCGGTGGTTCTCGTTGTTGTCCAGCCAGAAAATCATGGCCGGGTTCTTGGACAGCTCAATGAGTATGTCCCGGTAGTTGCCCATCCCGCAGTCGCGGAGCATATCAATCTGCTCCAGCAGCTGGTCGCAGTTGTCCACCTTGGAGTTGCCGGTGGCGAAAACATGGTGCCAGAACAGCGCCATCTTTTCCTCCAGGGGGCGGTCGCTGGAGACCATGTTGTACATCCAGTTGGCCTGCCCGGAGAAGGGCACGCCGCCGGGGAGCAGAAAACTGGGGTGATAGCGGAGCAACAGCGCCATCTTGCCGCCCGCGCGCTCCGTGGGCGGGTTCAGCAGTTCCTCTACGGTGGCTTCGTAGCCCTGGGCAACGCAGCGTTCCAACTCGGCGCGGTTGGCGCCGAACCCGGCGCGCCGCATCAGGTGGGCCATCAATGCCAGGTCATCCTTGTATGACATCCTGTGCCTCCTTCCTGCAAAATCCTGTTCCAAAACGACCGGGCCAACCCCGGACGACAGCCTTTGCCGCCTAGTCTAATTTACCGGCAACCCGCTGTCAACCGCAAAACGGCGATTCCGCTCAAAATTGATAATGATTATAAAGTGGTAAAGAACCCCAAACAAGCCGCCGCGCCGCCGCCTCTGCCGCCGCCGGCGTCATCCCGCGCCGTCATCCCGGCGACCGGCTGCGGTTAACCCGGCCCGCCCCCCGGCGTATAAAATAGACAACGGGATACGGCCCGTCAAACCGGAGCCCGTTCCTCAAACGTATCCCTATCCGGCGCATTCCCGCCGCGCTCTTTTCGCCGATTGCCGAAAATGACCACGCACCCGCCCGCGCGCTACATCATTCACGCCGACCTGGACGCCTTCTATGCGGCGGTGGAACAGCGCGACCGCCCCGAGCTGCGCGGACGCCCGGCGCTGGTGGGCGGTAGCCCCGACGGGCGCGGCGTGGTGGCCGCCGCATCCTACGAAGCCCGCCGCTACGGCGTCCATTCCGCAATGCCCATGGCCACCGCCGTGCGCCACTGCCCGGAGGCCATCGTCATCCGGCCCCGCTTTGACCACTACCGCGCCGTTTCCCGCCAGGTGATGGCCGTCTTTCGCGGCGTCAGCGCCATCATCGAACCCCTCTCCCTGGACGAAGCCTATATTGACATCAGCGCCGCCGCTGGCCAGCGCTCGCCGGTGGCCATCGCCATTGACCTCAAGGAACGGGTGGCCGACGAAGTGGGGCTGACCATATCCGTGGGCCTGGGGACGGGCAAGTGCGTGGCCAAAATCGCCTCCGACCTGCACAAGCCCGACGGCCTGGTGGTCGTCCCGTCCGGCGCCGAAGCCGAGTTCCTGGCGCCCCTGGCCGTGGGCAAACTGCCCGGCGTAGGCCCCAAATCGGCGGCGCGCCTTAAAGAAGAAGGCATCCAGACCATCGGCCAGCTGGCGACAATGCCCGACGCCTGGTTCGTCCGGCACTTCGGCAAGCGCGGCGCCGCCATCCGCGACCACGCCCGGGGCAACGACCAGGACCCGGTGCGAACTACCCGCCCCACCAAATCCATCAGCAGCGAAACCACCTTCCCCCAGGACATCGGCGCCCCCGACGAACTGCTGGCCGCCCTGGAACGGCTGGCCGGCAGCGTGGCCGACGCCCTGGCCCGCAAAGACCTGGCCGGGCGCACCATCACCGTCAAAATCCGGCTGGCCGACTACACCACCTTCACCCGCCAGGCCACGCTGCCCGCAGCCACCAGCGAGGATGCCGCCATTGCCGCCACCGCCTGGACACTGCTGGAACGGGAACTGGCCCCGGAACGGGCTTTCCGGCTGCTGGGCGTGGGCGTATCCGGCTTCGCCTCTCCCGGCGACGGCGGCGCGGAAAACGCGCCGGCCGCCAATCCCGATGCTAACCCGGCGTGGGGTGCCCGGCAGGAAACCCTGAACCTGTGACGCCCGGCCCAGCGCAGACCCGGCGTTGATCAGTGGGAGGCAGGGGGTAGCGGCGCGCGGGCCGTGCTATAATCCGCCTCGGCAGCCGGCTGTCCGGCATCGGTATCAAGGCTTCAGACGGCGGGCGGGCGAGGAGTAATCGGTTTGCGGGCGAAAGGATTTTTGACGACGGCTTTGGCGTTGACGCTGGCGCTGCTGCTACTGGCGGCAGCAGCCGGGTGCTTCCGGGCGCCCGCAGCGCCGCCGGCGCGCGTGGACGACGCCACACTGGACGCCATGGTAGCGGTGGCGCTAACGGAAGCCGCGCCCACGCCCACGGATCCTATCGACGACGTGCGCGCCACCTTGGACGCAATGATGGCGGCGCCCACCCCGACAATGCCTCCGCCGCTGCCCACGCCCACCGACCCGGCGGACGACTTGCAGGCTACCCTGGTGGCCATCATAGCGGCGCCTACCCACACGCCCATTCCAACCGCCACGCCGCGCCCCACGCCCCGGCCGACGTATACGCCGCGCCCCACCGCAACGCCCACCCGCGCGCCGCAGCCCACGCCTACCCCTACGGTTGCCGATCTGGTAGCCCGCCTCAAGCCCAGCATCGCCCGCATCGTCACGACGAGGTCCACCGGCTCCGGGTTTGTTTATGACGCGCGGGGGCTGGTTGCCACTAACGCCCATGTGGTGGATTGCTGCCGGGATGTTGCCGTCATTCTGAACGGGCGGCGGTATGAGGGCACCGTGCTGGGGCGCAACGACGCCGCCGATCTGGCCGTGGTGCAGGTGAATGCCGGCAGCAATTTCCCGTCAATGTCTTTCGGGCAGGCCAACCGGGTGGCGGTGGGGGATGATGTGATTGCGCTGGGGTTTCCATTGAACCTGGCCGGCGATTTCACCGTTACACGGGGCATCGTGTCATCGGAGCGGCTTATTTCCGGCTATGATTTCATTCAGACCGATGCCGCCATTAACCCGGGCAACAGCGGCGGGCCGCTGATTAATCAGCGTGGCGAAGTCATCGGAATGAACACTCTGAAACGCTTTGACGCCGATGGGGTGGGCTTTGCGCTTTCGGTGGCGGAGATAGAACACCGGCTGCCGGGGCTGTCCAGTTATGCCGCCGCTCCTACGCCTAGGCCGCGACCAACAGCCACACCTTGGCCTACGGCGACGCCACGACCGCGCCCGACAGCCACGCCGCGGCCAAATCTGGCACAAGCCACCGCTATTACCCACAATTCCGCCGATGACCACCATCCTGATTGGTCGCCCGATGGGAGCAGGATTGCATTTAGCTCTGACCCGGGTGGAAACAGGGACATCTATGTGATGAATGCCGACGGCTCCGGCATAGCCCGACTTACCAGTAGCCCTGCCCACGACGGCGCGCCAGTGTGGTCGCCGGATGGACAGCGAATTGCGTTTGATTCCAACCGGGGCGGCGATTTTGAAGTCTATGTGATGAACGCCGACGGTTCGGGACTTATCCAACTCACTGATAATTCCTCGCACGATGGCGTTCCAGATTGGTCGCCGGACGGGAACAGGATTGTGTTTAGCTCTGACCGGTACGGAAACAGGGACACCTATGTGATGAATGCGGACGGTTCAGGTGTTACCAATATCACCAATAACTCTGCTTACGAATTCTGGCCACAGTGGTCGCCGGATGGGAAGCGGATAGCGTTCAACTCCAAGTTGGACGGGGACAGTAACATCTACGTGGTGAACGACGATGGTTCCGGCCTCACCAATCTTACCAATCGCTACTGTAGTTCTGGAGAGCCCGCGTGGTCGCCTGACGGACGTCGGATTGTGTACAGCTCTACTGATTGTTTTGATAACCGATCTATCTATATTATGAACGCCGACGGTTCGGGCGGTACCTTACTCAGCGATGTAGCTGACTACGAAATACACCCTCGCTGGTCGCCCGATGGACGTGCGATTGCTTTCGCATCCAAAGTTGATGGTGACTTTGACATCTATGTGGTGGCGGCCCCGCGTTAGGCGAGGGACGAGGGCAAAACGCTAGGGGGGCGGGTTGGGAACCCGCCCCCCTAGCACTACTTACGCCTCCGCTTGTTGCCCTTTTTTGTGCTAGCGAAAACGGCTAGCACGGTTACGACTTGCAGCAACGCCAGTAGTACTTGCACTATTGCCAGCAACGCCAGTAGTGCAAGTACTACTGGCATTTGCTTGTCCTCCTTGCGCGCTCCTGCCGGTTGGTTAGGCTGTACTGCCGGTTGGTTAGGCTGTACTGCCGGTTGGTTAGGCTGTACTGCCGGTTGGTTAGGCTGCCCTGGGCGTATCCGTTTCCGGAGGCGCTCTCCAAACATATACAAAGTGGTGCCAGTTACTACTGCTTGTTGAGCCAGCACCATTGCTACGTTCGTCTGACTGAGACCGTTAGTCTCGTCATTCCCTGACAGCAGCAAAGCACCAAGAGAAGCGCCGCTCAGTATCGCTGCATAATGCATTGCCGCTCCTACGATTACCTCTGTCCACGCTTTCCGTATCGTGGCAAGCCAGTGCCAAGGGGGTGGCTGTGTCAAGGGCCATACGACGATCTGTGTTGCGGTTATGGCCAAAGATAACGCAGCAGCGATGATGATCGCCCCTGCAAGTTCATTTTGGTCGTACAGTATCCAAGCCGCCATGAATACGGTGACGCCGAATGCTGCGATAATCACAATCGCAAACACCGCGATTGCCTCAATGACTTCTGTTCTCATTTTCCATGTGCTCCTTTGCCCTTGCGGGCGTTTGGGATTGGCATATGCCGTCACTCCCATTCCAAAAATTTCGCACCTGCTGCATCAGTGTCCCGGTCGTAGGTGCCCAAGAGCAGGGCGGCGTCAGGCGGTTGTGACGAACTCGATCACCACAACGCGTCCACGACACCGCAGGCCGCGTTGTTGAAAAGGAAGGCGACGGGTATCCACAATCCGAAGGGTAGCATAGCCGGCCTAGCCTTGTCAAGCAAAAGCGCGCCGCACAAGGCGTTATTCCCGTTTCAGGAACTCCCGCACCCGCCGCATCAGCGCCTCCCGGTCGTAGATGCCCAGTAGCAGGGCAGCATTCCGCGCCAGGCGAACCGGTATGTCCCCGCCGCCCTTTGCCGTGCATAGTGTATAATGTCATCCTTGCCGCCCGCCCAGCCCGCAATTCCGACGGCGGCACCGCCCTCCGCAAAACGGATCAGCACTTAAAGCCGTATGCGACTAGGCCCGACGCGCCCGACCGCCGATATAGCCGTGCGCCGGGCAGATGCTTGGCGCACGGCCTCACCCCCCAACACATTGAGGTGTTCTAATGCGCTACGCCGGCTTGGCCATAATGGCCGCGCTGCTGGTCGCCGCGGCCGCTGTCGCCGGCTGTAGCCGTTTCGTAGCCACCCACACGGACGTCGGCCAGCAAAGCCCGCAGGCAAGTTGGCAACCCTGCTTTGTGGGGTGGAGCGCCAGCAAAGACCAGTGGCAGCCCGTCTCCGTTCTGGTATCGGACGGCCCCGTCACGCTGTACGCCTGGTACAGTAGCGATTCCAAATCGATTAAACCCATTGCCAGCGCGCCGGCCATTGCGGTGACCACCCGCCCGCGGTTTTTCATTAGGAGTCTTTTGCACGGCTGGGGGCGCGATTACTTCAAGGAAACCGTCACCTTTGGCCCGGCGCCGGTGGCGATTTTGACCGCCGCCGCCCTGTGTCGCGAATATCACCCCGATTTGGGCGACAGTGCCCCGGCTGAAACGGCCCGCGTCACCGTAGTGCGCTCCGATTTGCAGTCGCAAATTCCTCGCCCGGAGGCCGGGCCGGTTGCCTGCCACCGCAACGGCATCACCGTGTCGTGGACGGAGCCCAGCCGACTGGGCTTTCCCCTCGCCGTGTCGGAATACCGATGGCGGTTTCCCCATCGGCAGGGCGCCGCCAAGTCGGGCGTAACGGAAAGCGCCACCCTGACTTTCGCCGGCGACTACCGCCGGCTGACGCTGGATTTTTATGTTGCCGCCGATTACGGCCCGGCGCAAAGCGACGAAACGCTGATACTCATCAACTGCCCGTAGGCCGTGTGGGTAGCGTTTCCAGTGGACTGCGGTTTCGCCGGAGCGACGGCAAGATCAAACCGCCCGATTGGAAACGCTAACCATTGCGGCCGAAAGCCTTGCGCGCCGCCCGCCGGCCTGCTACAATGGGGCCATTGGCAGCGCACCGGCGTGGTGTAATGGTAACGCATCGGTCTCCAAAACCGAAAATGTGGGTTCGATCCCTGCCGCCGGTGCCAATTTTCTTTTCCTCCCCATTGAATACCCGCAGCGGGCGACGGATGCCGTCGCCCGTTTTGCGTTTCCGCGCCGCTTACCCGGGGAAGGCGCCCGTTTGCTGGGCCAGCGGTTCCGCCGGCTCGGCCACGCGCGACAGCAGCGGCGCCGGGGGCGGGCGGCGGCTGGGCGGGCGGTTGGCTTCCGCTTCGGCGGCCAGCTGCGCCATAATGATGTTGGTCAGCTCCCGGCGCATGGGGTCGGCGTCCAGGTCGCAGCCGGCGAACACCTCAAATCCCGGCGCCATCTGCTCGATCAGCTGCTTGACGCGGGCGCTGCCGTGCCGGGAGGCGATAATCATCCTGATGGACTGGGCGTCGCGGCCCGGGGGGGCGTCCTCGTCGGGGGGCTGTTGCTGTTGCAGCTGCTGCTGTTCCGCAAAGTTGTCCATATCGTCCTCGTAGTCCATGCGGTCGACCACGCTGAGGGCGGTGGTGGCTTCGCGGCGGTAGGTATCCACCTCGCGCAGGGTGCGCGCCAGCTGGCTGACCAGGTTGGCGGCGTTGATGACGATGTCCGGCAGATTGGCCTGGGCCTCGTTGGCGGCGGCCAGGGCCACCCGGGCCCGTTCCAGGGCGGCCTGTCGGTGCTGCTCGCGCTCTTCCATCCGTTGCAGTATGCTGACCTGTTCCCGCAGCGAGGGGGCCTGCGAGGCCAGCGACTCCAGCTTCTCCATGGCGCTGGCGGCCTGTTCCGCTTGCCGCAGCCGTTGGGTCAGTTCGTAAGAGCGTGCTTCGGGCATTTTCCCTATCCTTCCTGCTCCGGCGGCGATGCGAGGCAATGCGGCGTGGCGCGGCGCAAGGCGGCCCGCCCCGGGGTATGTTGGGGATGGCCCGGGGCGGCGGCGTTGCAAACAGCAACCAGGCGAGGAACCGCCGCCCCCGGTATCGCCGCCTTTATAGCAGAACCGGACGCCCGCGCGGGGTAGCGCAACCGAACCGATTTGGGGCATTTTTGAAAAAACCGGCGCCGGGAACCCGGAACGCGGCGTTGCTGACCGGCAACAGTCAACGGAGCCTAGCCGCAATCCGGCGGCGACACGGCCGCCGCCAGTCGCTGTAGTTCGGCGGCCTCCGCGTCGGCGGTAGGCGCCCAGGCGGCCCGCGCCTGCGCCAGCAGCTGCCGGGAGGCGGCGGCGTTGCCCAGAACCGCGTCCGCTTCCAGCCGCCCCAGCCAGTAGGTATCCCGCACCGAGGACCGGCGGGAGAGACGCTCGTCCAGCATAGTCCGCGCTTCGTCGTACCAGCCGGCGCGCAGGTAGGTTTCCAGCAGCGTGTCCTCAAACACTTCCCGCTGGGCGTGGCTGCCGCCGATGCGGGCCAGCATCGGGTAGGTTGGCCCCATCAGACGGGCGGCTTCGGCGTAGTCGCCGGCCACGAAAGCGGCGGCGGCCAGAGCGATGGGCAGGGTCATTTCACGGGACAGGTCGTCGCCCTGGTCGCCTTGCGCGGCGAGGCGGTCGACGAGCCGCCCGGTGGCGTCGGCATCGCCGGCGCCGGCGAAAGCCAGGGCGGCGTGACAGTCGCGGAAAGCGGCGCCGGGGGTGTCGGCGGCGGGCGCGGCCAGAGCCCGCACTTCGCGCCAGGGCTTGCCGGGGGCGGCGCCGGAATAGACTTGCAACCGCCACATCAACGAGGCGGCGTCGGCCAGGTTGGCCAGGTTGCGCGCCTGGACGCCGGGGCGAATGTGGGTTTCGTACAGGTCCAGCGCCGCGCCGTAGCGTCCCTGGGCCAGCTCAAAGAGGGCCAGGTGCCAGGACAGATGCACATTGTAGGCGGCGCGGCGGTCAAAGCCGTCCAGCCAGTCCGACAGCCAGAGCCCGCCGGTGGCGGCATCGCCCTGCTCAAAGTAGGAATGGGTAACGGAGTGGCAGGCGACGGCGTTTTGGGGGTTGCCGTCCAGGGAACGGGTCGCCAGCGCCATAGCTTTGACCGGCTGGTTGGTTTCGTGATGGGCGAAAGAGTACTGCCCCAGAAAGGCCCAGTCGTCGCCGTTGGCGGGGGCGACCTTGCGCATCATCGCCAGCAGGTGGTCGGGGAAATCGGGGACGCCGGCGCCGAAGCAGCCCAGCATATAGAGGCGCTGGGCGACGCGCATCGCCAGGGTGTCGGTGGGGAAATCCTCCAGGTGTTCGTGGATCAGGCCGATGGCTTCGGTTCCCTGGCCGTGGGTGAAGGCGCGCATAATCCGCGTGGCCTGTCGCTCCTCTTGGGAGATGCCGGCGGAGAGGGCGACGGCCTTGTCGGCGGCCTGGCGGGCGGCCGGGACGTCCATTTGCAGATGGAGTATGTAGGCCAGCACGGCGTGGGCCATGGCAAAGCCCTCGTCGGCGTCAATGGCGGCGCGGATTTTCTGCTCCGGCCCGTAGTTCTGGGACAGCACCAGGTCCAGCCCCTGCCGGTACATATCGGCGGCGGCCGGCGATGCTGTGGTGAGGGTCAGTCCCTTGCGTTTCGTTGCCATAGCGCACATTGTACAGCCCTCCTGGTGGTTGGGAGATTGGGTACGGGGCAGGTTATCACAGCGGGGCGGGCGGAGTCATTGGCGAATCCGGCGCCGGAATGCGTTGGCGTTGGCGTTGGCGTCCGCGCGCGGTTGGGCCGGCGGAAGGCTATCGGGCCGAGGGTTATGCGGTGGAGGGGGGCTCCATATCGGGCGGCAGGTCAAAAACGGGGCGTCCGTCGGCCCGGTGCGAATGGGACAGAATGGCCATCATTATCTGGTAGTGGTTGCGCTGCATTTGCAACTGCATCTCGTGCTGCGCCTTGAGCAGCGCATCTACGGAAGCTTGCAACGCGGCGAACTTTTCGTTGCTGGAAGCCTGTAATGCGGCGAACTTTTCATCGAGAACGGCGGTCTTTTCATCGATGTAGGCCCGCAATTCGGCAGTTTTTTCATCGATGTAAGTCCGCAGGTCGGCGGTTTTTTCGTCGATGGAAGCTTGCAGGCTGGCGGTCTTTTCCGTCAGCGACGACTGCGTTCCGGCGACCTGCACGCTGAGGGCGCCCAGCTCACGCTGGGTATTGCCGAAGCGATACCAGAGGGCGCTTACGGCCATCAGCAGAAACAGCAGGATGCCGCCGTAGAAAAGGGGCGGTATCCAGTTGGCAATTTCATCCATAATCGCGCTGGCTCCTTTGGCGGGTAGAGACGAGACGGGTCTGTCGCCCTCCGATTTTACCAGACAATCGGCACAGTGGGCTGAGGGTTATCCGGTGGACGGAGGTTCCATATCGGGCGGCAGGTCAAAAACGGGGCGTCCGTCGGCCCGGTGCGAATGGGACAGAATGGCCATCATAATCTGGTAGTGGTTGCGCTGCATTTGCAACTGCATCTCGTGCTGCGCCTTGAGCAGCGCATCTACGGATGCTTGCAACGCGGCGATCTTTTCCTCGAGAGGGGTGGTCTTGTCATCTATGTAGGCCCGCAATTCGGCGGTTTTTTCGTCGATGGAAGCTTGCAGGCTGGCGGTTTTTTCCGTCAGCGACGATTGCGTTCCGGCGACCTGCACGCTGAGGGCGCCCAGCTCACGCTGGGTATTGCCGAAGCGATACCAGAGGGCGCTTACGGCCATCAGCAGAAAGAGCAGGATGCCGCCGTAGAAAAGGGGCGGTATCCAGTTGGCAATTTCATCCATAATCGCAAGGGCTCCTTTGGCGGGTAGAGACGAGAGGGGTTTGTCGCCGGCCGATTTTACCAGACAATCCGCGCCGCTTGCAGGGCGGCCAGCTCCGCTTCGTCCATACCCAGCAGGCCGCAGAATACCTCGCGGTTGTGTTCGCCCAGCTCCGGCGTCCAGCGCAACGCGGCGGCGGGGGTTGCGGAGAAACGCCAGGGTGGGGCTACAGCGCGCTGCTCACCGCGGTCGGCATGGCTTGCCGAAGGGAAGGCGTTCCGAGCGGCAAGGTGCGGGTCGGTCAGCAGCCGGTCGGCCGAGAGGGAGGGGAAAGCGGCGACGCCGGCGGCTTGCAGCCGCTCCGTTATTTCGTCCGCAGTATGCGCCTGCGTCCATTGGGAAAGGCGGTGTTCCAGAGCGTCCTGATTCCGCCAGCGTTGGAAGCCGTCGCCGTAGTCATCGGCGTCGGCCCACGCCGGGTTGCCCATGGCCCGCTTCAGGGCACTCCATTCCCCATCGCTGGCGACGGCGATGGTTACCCAGGAGTCCTGGCCGGCGCAGGGGAAAACGCCGTGAGGGGACATATCGTCAGCGCGGTTGCCGGTACGCGCGGCGTCGCGTCCGTTCATTGCCGTGTCCATCAAGGTATGGCCCATAAAGGCGGTGGCGATGTCGCGGACGGCCACATCGGCGCGCTGGCCAGTGTGGCGGCGGCGATGGGCGCAAAGGGCGGCTACGGCGGCGAAGGCGGCCATCATTCCGCCGGTGTGGTCCATAGCGTGGCGCAGTTCCACCGGCGGGCCGTCGGGATAGCCGGTGATATGGCCCAGCCCGCCCAGGGCGGCGAACATAGGGGCATAGCCGGCGTAGCGGGCCTCCGGGCCGGTCTGCCCGTTGGAGGACAGGGACACCATAATGATGTCCGGCTTGATTTCCCGCAGTTGGGGGTAGCCCAAACCCAGCCGCGCCATCACGCCGGGGCGAAAGTTTTCCAGCACGATGTCGGAAATCCGCGCCAGGTCATAAGCCAGTTCCAGGGCGCGGGGCTCTTTCAGGTTCAGGGTAACGGAACGCTTGCTGGCGTTGACCTGCTCAAAGGATGAGGGCGGCTTGCCATACATTGCGTGGGGGCGGCGGGTAATGTCCAGGCGCGCCGCCGATTCCACTTTGATGACATCGGCGCCGAGGACGGCCAGCAGCATACCGGCGAAAGGGCCGGCGGCGTGGACGGAAAAGTCGGCCACGCGGACGCCGGCAAGAGGGGCCGGCGGCGGTTTGAATTGGGCAGGCATTGCGGGGCACCTCGTCAGCGCGTGTTGACATTTCAGCGTCGCTATACTTCGTCTTATCGTTGCTGTACTTCAATCGTTCCGGCTTGCGCCGGGATCCAGAGGGCCTGGCAGCCGAATGGGCGGCAACGGACGCTGGTTCCAGAATCCTGCTGAAACCATTATCTGCCGAATGACGCGGCGCGTACAGGGCCGGGAACCTGCCCCCTCGCCCCCCGGTTTTGAGGGCAACGGGGATAATCGGACAGCCTTTCCGAGGCGGGCGGCTATGCCCCGCGGTCCGGTTGGGCTACAGCAGGGCCGCCACGCCTTGCCAGACCAGCAGGATGCCCACTACCAGCAGGGTAATGCCCATAGCCAGTATCAGCAGGTTGAGGTTGACCTTGCCGGTCAGGTTGGCGCCGAGGTAGCTGCCGGCCATGGCGGTGGCGCCCATCATCGCGAGGAGAACCCAGTCCACCTGGCCGCTGATGATGTGGCCGGCCCAGCCGGCGGCGCCCATTACGAAGCCGATGAACAGGTTGGTGCCGGCGGCGATGCGCGGGTCAACGCGGAGGATGCGGACCAGGGCGGGCAGGCGGATGCTGCCCAGAATCAACCCGACGGCGCCGCCCAGCATACCGACGGCGAATCCGATGCCGCCCTCGGCGGCCATCCGTCCGGGAGTAAAGAGGCCGGGGGATCCCTCCAGGCCGGCACCGAAAAGGGCGCTGTCGCCGGCTCCGGAACGCATCCGGTCGCGGGCGATGATGAGGAACTCCACGCCCTGCCAGAACACCAGGGCGCCGGCCAGGGCAATCAGTAGATGCTCCGGCGTGCGGTCGCTGAACAGGCCGCCGATGAAGGCGCCGATGAAGGCCGGCACGCCCATTGTGAGCACGATGCGGAGGTTGACGCGGCCGGCGCGCAGGTGGCGGATGGTTCCGGCCAAGGAGGCCAGGCTGCTGACCATAATGTTGGTGCCGCCGGCGACGGGGGCGGGCATACCCAGCAGCAGCATAGCGGGCAGGCGCATCGTGCCGAGGGCGAGGCCGACGAAGCCGCCGAGGATGCCGACCAGGAAGGATATGGCCGCCAGCAGCAGGGCGTGCCAGATCGGGACGGCGGAGGGCAGGCCGATTTCAGCGAGGGTCATAGCGTGTCAGCCCGGAGTGGTTAGTCCAAAGTGGTTAGGCCAGAGTCGCCAGGCCAGAGTCGCCAGGACGCCCAGCAATCTGCCGCAGGCCACCAGCCACAGCAGGATGGCGGCGGCGGCAATCAGGTTCAGCGTTATCACCGCCAACCCCCCGCCAACAGCCAGCCAGCCGCCCAAGCGATGTAGGCGGCGGCAAACAGGTTCAGCGTTATCCCCGCTGTGGCCATACTCGCACCCGCTCCGCCATTGTTCCGGCGCGCGCGGCGAAAGCCGGCCAGCGACAAAGGCAACCCCACTGCCACCAGCGGAATGGCAACAATGGTGGCCGGAGGCGTCCAGGCGGTTATGATGGCCAGGATGCCCAAAATCATACCGGCGATGCCCATTGGCAACCCTCGTCCATTGCATATCGCGTGCATATCGCGGCGGAGCGCCGGGGCGATGGCAGCGCAGGGCCGGGGCGTGGCCCCGTTTGCTGCATCCTGTTTGCCGAGTCCCGCTTGCCGAGTCCCGCTTGCCGAGTCCCGCTTGCCGAGTCCCGCTTGCCGAGTCCCGCTTGCCGAGTCCCGCTTGCCGGCGACAATGCCGGCTAGGGCTGGCCGACGGCGTCGGCGACGCCTACTGCCTGCATGAGATCGGAGATTTGGCGCCAGGTTTCGTCCTCGATAAAGACGCCGGCGGCGCGGCGCTGCTGTTCGGTGCGGTACTCAATTTCGCCGGGGTAATAGACTTCGGTGAAGCCGGCGGCGGGCGGCGAGGTTTTGACGAATTCGGCGAACTCGGTCATTTCCTGCTTGAAGTCGTCCAGGGGGCGGAACTTGGAGACATCAAAGACGGCGAGGAAACAGCCGTCGTTGTGGCGGGCGTGGGGGTCGATGCCGAAGCCGAGGCCGGTGAGGAGGCCGGAGAACATTTCCACCATAAAGGAGAGGCCGAAGCCTTTGTGTCCCTGGTCGGCGCCCACGGGGAGGATGGCGCCGCCGGCGGCGTAGTCGTTGGGGTCGGTGGTGGGGTTGCCGTCCTGGTCCACGATCCAGCCGGGGGGGACGGGTTCGCCGCGGTTGCGGGCCAGGCTGATTTTGCCGGCGGCGACGGCGGAGGTGGCCATATCCAGCAGCACCGGGCCGGGCAGGTTGCTGGGGACGCCGATGCAGATGGGGTTGGTGCCGAGGCGGCGGGCGCGGCCGCCAAAGGGGGCTACGGCTTTGGGGCCGGCGCCGGAGTCGGCAGTCAGCAGGGCAATCATCCCCTCTTGGGCGCACATTGTGGGGTAGTCGCCCAGGCGTCCGATGTGGCTCTGGCGGCGGACGGTGAAGGCGGCGACGCCGTTTGCTTTGGCCTTGGCGATGGCCATACGGGTGGCCTTTTCGGTGACGACGAAACCGAAGCCCCAATGGCCGTCCACGACGGCGGTGGTGGGGGTTTCGGAAAGCACCTCAAAGGGGGCGCCGGGGACGATGTGGCCGCGGTCAATACGCTCACAGTATTCGGGGATGTGGATGACGCCGTGGGAGTCGTGGCCGACGAGGTTGGCCTTGACCTGGTGGGCGGCGACGATTTCGGCTTCGTCGGCGGGGGTTCCTTTGGCGCGGTAGATGGCGGCGGCGGCCTGATGCAGGTATTCGGGGGGAAAGACGGGCATTGGAAAACCTCCGCAGCGGGCGGTTGGGGATGGCAAGGGCGCCGCCGCTGGCGCCCCTGATTGTAACAGGAAAACAGCCGGGCCTGCTCTCCGACGCCTCAAGCGGGCCGGCGCGTCAGGCGGGCCGCCGGGCAAGGCAAGGAAGGGTTGAGGACGCCGCTTACTGGGCGGTGTAGCCGCCGTCGATTACCAGTTCGCTGCCGGTCATAAAGGAGGATTCGTCGGACGCCAGGAACAGGACGCCGTTGGCGATGTCGTCCACAGTGCCGATACGACCCAGGGGGGTAGCGTCCAGGCGGCGCTGGCGGGTTTCCGGGTCGGACATCATCCGTTCCGTCATGGCGGTGTCAATGTAGCCGGGGTGGACGGAGTTGCAGCGGATGCCGTCGGCGGCGTACTGCACGGCGGTGGCTTTGGTGAGCAGGCGGACGGCGCCTTTGGAGCTGGCGTAGGCGGAGCCGGCGCCGGAGCCAGGGTAGAGGCCCACCAGCCCGGCGATGGAGGATATGTTGATGATGGAGCCGCCGCCGGCGGTACGCATAGCGGGTATGGCGGCGCGGGAGCCCAGGAAGACGCCCTTGCCGTTGACGTCCATAATCTGATCCCATACGGCGGCGTCGGTTTCGTGGATGCGAGGGGCGTTGAGGCCGCCTACGTTGGTACTGCCGATGCCGGCGTTGTTCACCAGGATGTCCAGCTTGCCGTAGCGGGTCACGGCGGCGGTGACGGCGTCGGCCCACTGGTCGGCGTGGGTTACGTCCAGGTGGACGAAAGTGGCCTGGCCGCCGAGTTCGCGGATTTCGGCTTCCAGTTTCATTCCTTCGTCGTCCAGGATGTCGCCGATGACCACGGCGGCGCCTTCGCGGACGAACAGGCGGGCTTCGGCGGCGCCCTGCCCGCGGGCGCCGCCGCTGATGAGGGCAACTTTACCTTGCAGTCGCATAATGGCATCTCCTAATTGCGGCCCGGAGCGCCGGATGGCCCGGATTGGGGGCGACCCGGACGGGGGCGTTCATAGTAGCGCCTGACGCGGCGGCGGTCGCCGGCCGGCGGGTCAGGGGCGGGAAACGTGGCTGATCAGTTCCTGGGCCACGGCGATGACGCCGCGGCGGCGGACGGTGATGACGCGGGGGTCGCCTTTGCCGTCGAAGTGTTCGGAGACCTTGTGGTCCAAGGGGGTGCTTTGCCAGATAATGATGACCTGGGCCCAGTCGCGGTGGGGCTGATAGTAGCGGTCGTCCTGGACTCTTTTGCCGTCGATGAAGCGCCAGTCCAGGTCGGGGGGGGATTTCTGGCGGAGTTCGCGTTCTTTGCGCTCGGTGCCGCCGACGATGAGGATGCGGCGGACGCCGGCGGCGGTCAGGGCCAGGCCGGCCTGGGCGAGGACGCTGGCGCTGGGGTCGCCGCCGCAGATGCGGCAGACGGACTGGGCCACGAGGAGCAGGGGGCGGGCGGCGGCGTTGCCGGCGGCGGCGTTGCTGGTAGCGGATTCGTCCCGCGCGGCCGCCTGGCGACACTCGCCGTTGTTGCAGTGCCAGAGGAAGGCGTCCTCCAGAACCGCGCGGGCGAAGTCGGCTTTGTGGGCGGCGATGTTTTTGCGGTGGGGGCTTTTCTGGATGATTTCCCACTCAAACAGGGCGGCGCGGGCCTTGTGGTATTCGCTGGCGGCGAGGCCAAAATCCGCCAGCATATTGTCGATGGCGATGTCGGGCATAGTACCTCTGGGGCGGGGTCAGGCGGCGGTCAGGGTGGCGATGGGGAAGCCGGTTTGTTCGGCGATGGCCTGGGCCATTGCGGGCGGGATTGGCGTACGGCCGGCCAGCATATCGTCCAGGCGGGCGGCGGTGCCGGCCAGGGGGAGCAGGTGGCGGCGGGACAGGTTTTTCTGGTCCAGCAGGAACTCCAGCATGGCGGCCTGGCTGGGTTCCGGGATGGGGTAGTGCACGGCTTCGTAGGCTTCCACGAGGCAGGACACGCGGTCCAGTTCCAGTTCCTCCGGGCTACCCGGCGGGGCGTGGATCAGGTCGTCGATGCGGGCCAGCGCCGCCTCGTATTCCGCTGTGGTCCTGATTGCGTTGATGGCAAGCATCCTATATTACCTCCGCGTTGATTCGGTCGTATTCAGCGTGAGTGCCGATAAAGCGGATATAGACCCGTCGCTGCCGGTAGCTGATACGCACCACCAGCCGGTAGGTGTTGCCCTTGATGTTGAACACTACCCGGTCGTTGGCAATGAAGCTGGCGCTGGCAAAGTCGGCCTTTACCTGGTCGGGCGTAGCCCAATCCGCCTTTGCGACCCTCTGGTGCCAAGTTTGAAGTGGAACAGCGGCGTCGGGATGGCGTTCCCAGAAATCCCGAAGTGGCCTTTTG
Source organism: Dehalococcoidia bacterium (assembly GCA_965203195.1). Taxonomy (GTDB): domain Bacteria; phylum Chloroflexota; class Dehalococcoidia; order Lucifugimonadales; family UBA3495; genus Bin87. Next base: position 1,592,985 of record OZ241860.1, read on the forward strand.
ACAAGGATACGCATTAGACGTCCTTTCCCGTTTGCATAGTCCCGTAGCCGGCGGCGGCGCTTTGCCGCCGGCTACGGGCCGCCGGATCAGCGGAGGAGGGTTTCGGCCATGCGTTCCAGCTGGTGGGACATTTCGGTTTCGGAGTCGGAGTGGGTGGGCCAGACGCAGACGCGCATTGCGCCGGCGTTGAGGTAGTCGTCCACCTGCTGGCGGGTGGTTTCAGGGGGCTGGCCGAATACGGAGATGGTGAGGGACTGGGGGTCGCGGCCGCGTTCGTCGGCCAGGGCGTCCAGCTGGCGGCGTCCGTCCTCGATCTGGGTTGGAGTGGCGCGGTTGGGGAGCCAGCCGTCGCCCCAGCGGGCGACGCGCCGGAGGACATTGCGGGCCATGCCGCCGAGGAGGATGGGCGGGTGGGGCTGCTGGGCGGGCTTGGGGTACATATAGACGGGCGGGAAGTCGTAGTAGTGTCCGTGGTATTCGGCCTGTTCCTGGGTCCAGAGGGCCTTGAGGGCGGCGACGGCTTCGCGGGTTTGGGTCCAGCGGTGGTCGAAGTCGCCGCCCATCATTTCGGTTTCCTCGCGGTTCCAGCCGGCGCCGATGCCGAAGACGAAGCGTCCGTTGCTGTGCTGGTCCAGGACGGAGATCTGCTTGGCGAGGATTAGGGGGTTGCGTTCCGGCACCAAGGTGATGCCGGTGCAGAGCTTGATGCGCTCGGTGACGGCGGCGGCCATGGCGAGGGCGATGTAGGGTTCGGAGAAGTGGCGGTAAGTCCAGGGGATTTCGCCGCCGGTGGCGGGGAAGGGGCTGGCGCTGTGGACGGGCAGGATGGGGTGTTCGTGGTACCAGATGGACTCGAAGCCCAGTTCCTCGGCCTTTTGGGCGATGAAGGCCGGGTTGAGGGTGTAGGCGGGCAAGGGGACGATCAATCCGACGGACATAGGGCGGCTCCTTTGGCGAAACGGGCGGGCGGTGCGGGGTAGTTGGCGTTGGGAGTGGCGGGTTGGGATTGGCGACGGCGGCAGGGCGCCGGGGCGCATCGTATCAGGGGCGGGGTTGCAGTTGCCCGGGGGACAAGTGTAACAGGGAATTGGGCATTCGGTACTACGGGCGGGAAGGTTGGGGAAAGGCGGAACGGCCCGATGGGGAACCGGGCGCTGACCCCGATGGCCCCGCTGGCGGCGCTGACTCCAATGGCGGCGGCGGTGCAAACCCGGCGGGCCGGCGCTACAATACGCCCTGTTTGTCGGATTGCTCATCTGTCAGATTGCCCAGCCCGTTAGATGGCACGTCCGTCAGAATGCCCCGCCCGCCAGACGGCGCGTCCGTCAGGATGCCCGTCCGTCAAACTGCCTGCCTGTCAGATCGCACGCCGGTCAAGCTGCCCGGGGGCCGCACGGTCCGGCGGCCTGATGACCAAAGGATGCCGCGCTTATGTCCGCCATTGCCTACGAAAAGCATACCCTCTCCAACGGGCTGGATGTCATCCTGCACCGGGATCCCGCCATTCCGGTGGCGGCGGTGAATGTCTGGTATCACGTCGGTTCCAAAGACGAGGAGCCGGGGCGCACCGGGTTTGCCCATCTTTTTGAGCATATTATGTTCCGGGGGACGCGGCACCACAAGGGCAGCCATTTTGAGCCGTTGCAGAAAATCGGGGCCACGCTGAACGGTTCTACCACGGGCGACCGCACCAACTACTGGGAGGATGTGCCGTCCAACTACCTGGAGCTGGCGCTGTGGCTGGAGGCCGACCGGATGGGGTTTCTGCTGGATGCGTTGGACCAGGAGGGTTTTGACACGGAGCGGGATGTGGTCAAGAACGAGCGGCGGCAGAGTTACGAGAACCGGCCCTACGGGATGGCGCAGTGGCACATTCAGCAGGCGCTGTTTCCGCAGCCGCATCCGTATCACTGGATGACCATCGGTTCGCAGGAGGATTTGGACGCGGCCAGCCTGGATGATGTGAAGGATTTTTTCCGGCGCTACTATTCGCCGGCCAACGCCAGCCTGGCGATTGCGGGGGATATTGACACGGGGGCGGCTCTGGAGCTGGCGCATCGGTATTTTGCGGAGCTGGCGCCGGGCCCCGCCGTGCGGCGCGTGGGGCGGGCGGATTCGCCGCTGACGGGGCGGGTGGAGCTGGAGATGACGGACCGGGTGACGCTGCCGCGTTCCTATACGGTGTGGCTGGCGCCGGCCAATCTTTCCGGGGCGGATGACGCAGGGGACATTCTGCGGGCCATACTGTCGGACGGGCAGAGCAGCCGGATGTACCGGGCGCTGGTTTATGAGAGGCAGATCGCGCAGTCGGCATCGGTCAGTTATTACGCCGCCGAAATTGCGGGGCAGTTTCGTATGGAGGTGACGCCGGCGCCGGGGCATAGCCTGGAGGAGGTGGAGGCGGCGGCGGCGGAGGTCATTGACAGCATCATTGCGGAACCGCCTACGGACGCCGAGATGGAGCGGGCCGTGAACCGGATTGAGATGCAGCATTACCGGACGCTGACGCGGGTGGGCGGCTTCGGGGGGCGGGCGGATGCGCTGAACTATTTCAATGTGTTCGCGGGCGACCCCGGCCGGCTGAACGGGGTGATGGAGGATTACCGGAAGGTGACGAAAGAGGATGTGATGGGAGTGCAGCGGCAGATTATGTCCGGCGGGCGGGTGCGGATGCGGGTTTGGCCGGAGGCGGCGCTGGCGCCGGCGGCGACGGGGGTGGATCGGGGGGCGCAGCCGGCAGGGGGGCCGGCGCCGTCTTTCACGCCGCCGCAACCCCGGCGGGGGCGGCTGGACAATGGCATGGAGGTTATAGTGGCGGGCAAGGCCGGCCTGCCGCTGGTGTCGTTCTCGCTGCTGGCGCGGGCAGGGGCGGCGGGGGATCCGTCGGGGATGCCCGGCCTGTCGTCGTTTATGGCGGCGATGCTACCGGAAGGCACGGCGCGGCGGGGCAGCCCGGAGATAGCGGCGGCGTTTGAGCAGATCGGTTCCCGGCTGGTTGCCGAGGCGCGGAAGGAGGTTACGCTGCTGACGGCGGAGACGCTGAACCGGCACTGGCGGCACGCTCTGGAGCTGGCGGCGGATGTGGCGCGCAACGCGGCGTTTCCGGAGCAGGAGCTGGAGCGGGTGCGGCGGGAACGGATTACCGATCTGCGGCGGGCGCGGGACGAGGCGGGGTTTGTGGCGGAGACGAACTTCGGGGCGCTGGCGCTGGGGGCGGAGTCGCCGTACGCCCATTCCAATCTGGGGAGGGAGGCGACGGTGGCGGCGGCGTTGCGGGACGACCTGGCGGCGCGGCACCGGGCGGCGCTGCGGCCCGAGGGCCTGTGTCTGCTGGTGGCGGGGGACATCGCGCTGGATGATGCGCTGGAGGCGGCCGCGGCGTATTTCGGGGACTGGGCGCCGGCGTCGGATGGCGAGGCGGGGCGGGCCGGGGGCGGGCCGGATGGCGGCGGCAGCGGCAGTGTCATCAATGGCGGCGGCAACGATGGCGATGGCGGTGGCAACGGTGGCAATGGCGGTGTCGGCGATGGCGACGGGCCGCGGATTTATCTGATTGACAAGCCGGGGGCGGCGCAGTCGGTGATACGGGCGGGGATGCCGCTGGCGGCGCGGGGTCATTCCGACTATATGGCGCTGGCGGCGCTGAATTATGCCTTTGGGGGCCAGTTTTCGGCGCGGCTGAACCGGAACCTGCGGCAGGACAAGGGGTATTCTTACGGCTACCATTCGGCGATTGCGTGGTACAACGCGCCATCGCTGCTTTCCGCCGGGGGTAGCGTGCAGACGGCAGTGACGGGGCCGGCGGTGTCGGAGACGCTGCGGGAGTTCGGGGACATCAGCGGGGGGCGGCCACTGACGGGCGAGGAGCTGGAGGACGCGCGCAATGGCCTGCGGCTGGGCTACCCGGCGGGGTTTGAGCGGCCGGCGCAGGTGCTGGGGCAGCTGGCGTCGCTGGCGCAGTTCAACTTGCCGGACGATTATTTCGCCTCCTTTGAGGAGAGGCTGGCCGGGGTCAGCCTGGATGATACGCACCGGGTGGGGGCGGAGTATCTGGGGCCGTCCCGCCTGGCCGTGCTGGTGGTGGGCGACCGGGCGCAGGTGGAGCAACCGCTGCGGGAGCTGGGGTACGGGCTGACGCTGCTGGATGCGGAGGGGGCGGTGGTAGGGTAGGCCGGCGGCGGCGCCGGCCGACAGATGGGTAAGCGGGCGGGGGGTTAGAGGGGGAGGAGGTGGGGGATTTGGAGGTGGGGGTAGGCGTCGGTTAGGGCGGCGCGCCATTGGGGGACGAGGATTATGTTGCGGTCGTGGTCGGTGACCAGGTGGCGCGGCTCGGGGGCGCAGCGGCAGATGCGGCGGGCGGCGTTGCCGTAGCTGGGGTGGAGGTCGAAGTTGGTGGACATCGGGACGCCTACCAGGTTGTACCTTTTCAGGAATTTCTGGTAGTAGGGGAGGCGGGTGATTTCGCCGGCGGACTGGATTGCGCCGTCGGTGGGCGTGGTGGGGACGAAGTCGATGTCGAAGCGGAGGCTGCGTTTGGCGGGGCGGACCAGCTTCGGGCGGCCGGCGATGATGGCAAAGATGGCGTTTTTGAGGGACGCCACGCGCTTCCGCATCTTGCGGATGGTCTGGATGGTGGTTCCCATGGGGGTATGGCCGATGGGGACGCGGAGGCCGGTGGTAGCGTGAGGGGTGCGGCGATGGGGGCGGCGGCGGACGACGTGGCCGGCACTGCCGGCATTGCCGGCGTGGCTGGCGTTCCCGGCGTTGGCGGCGGCGCGGGCTAGGCTGGCGATTTTGTAGGCGGGCGTGGGGAGGTTGAGGACTGCCGCCAGGGTGTAGGTGTGGCGGAAGGTTCTCAGGTGGCCGCGGCGGAGGCGGTCGCAGAAGATGGCGTCGGTCAAGGCGATTTGGAGACGGCGGGTGGTGTTGTGACGGAGGCCGATGTGGACGGCCAATGCGGTGGCGGCGTGGGCGGCGGCGCGTTGGATGGAGTCCACGGCGTCGGCGAGGCCGTCGATGAAGGGGTCGATGTAGTCCGGCGGGTGAGGGCCGGGGATTGCGGGCGCGGCGATGGCGGCTTCGGTGGCGTTGCGGGCGTGGCGAAGCAGGGCGTCGCTGCGGGACTGGTGGTGCTGGACGGTTCCCATAACAAGGAATGCTCCTTTCATTTCATCAGGCTGGCGGCCGGTTCGCGGGCTGTTGGCTGGTAGCTAACGGCGGGCTGGCGGCGGCGGCTGATGGTCGGTAGTTGGGGTATTTTCAGCACGCGCTGGCATCGGATTTTTGGCCCCGCCGCGGACGCAAACACAGCAATGCCAGCGAGCCGCGCAATACCCATACCTGCTTCGTGTACCCCGTAGTCGCCCGCGCCAATCGCTTCAACCGCCCCCGATACTCCGAGTGCAATCCCTCATTCCGGTTCGCCAACTTGCCTTTGCCCACGATGTGCCGCTCCGCAGGCAGCCAGCTCCCGTACACCCCGTAGTCATCGCTGTAATACCGCTCCGCCTCCGGCAACCTTTCGTACAACCGCAGAAAAGTCTCCCCACTGCGGTCGCCCACCTCAAAGTCCACACACCGCCGACCATCAGGCAACTCAATCACCGCCGTCCAAATCCACACTTCCTGCCGCTTCTTCCCGCGCCGCGCCCGCTGATAAGTCCACATCTCGTCAAAAGATATGGCTGGCACCATCCCCAAATCCCCAATGTCCACCGGGCTTTTTTGACCACTCGTACACGGCGGTAGCGTTTCGTTTTAGGTGGTTTGGTTGATCAGGCCCTGCTCCTGTAGCAGCGCCAGCAGGTTGTGCTCCGTCTACACCGTCCCCAGCTTCTCCCGTCGCCGCAACTCCCGATTGTGCCGCTCCAAACGCGACGTCGTCCGATGCGCCACCCGCCTCGTCGTCAAATGACGCGGTCATTTGGACAACGCTTTCGCACATCAGTAACGCGCCGCCCCAGCCGTCGCCCGCATAATCCGCCGCGCCCATTCCCGTCCTTCCGCCACACTGCCCGCATTCAACAGCCGCCGCGCCGCCGCAAATCCCGCCATCCCAATGTTCCGCCGGTACTCCCGCAGCAGGTGGAACGCGCACAACTGATGCGGCGCCTCCCCGCCATACACCAGCTCAATCCCCGCCGCGATGGCCCCATCGCCATCGCTGACCAAATGCTGCGGATGCTGCGCCCCCTGCTGCCAGGCCCGGTCAATCACTTCGGCCCAGGAACCAAAAGCCCCCAACGCCGTTCCCGTAGCGACAGCGCGGATTACCTTCAATTCGGTTCGCCCCCGGCTGGTTCGCGTCCACAAACCGTCCATTTCCAGCGCCCCGTCCGGCGGCAACTCCGGCGCGGCCAAAGGCGCCTTCTCCAGCCACTTACAGACCGTACTCTTGACGCAGCCCACCCAGTTCCCGGCGCGGGCGTAGCTCAATCCTTGCGCGGCCAGACTGATGGCGATGTCACGGTTTTTTTGGAAAACCGCTGGTGGCGCATTTCATCGCCCAGCAGCGTCATACCGCCAGCCATGCGGCGACACTGGCCGCAGCGGAACACGGGGATTTGGAGGCGGACTTCGCCGTAACTGGTGGCAATGGCGCGGGCGTAGCGATGGTGGCGATGCATGGCCAGGCGGCACTGGTCGCAGAGGGGTTGGTAATCGTCCAGGGCCTGTTGCAGGGCGGCTTGCAGTTGGACGGGGATTTGGCGTTCCAGTTGGGTTGCCAGATGGTCCAGCAGTCCCATAGCGGCGCATCTCCGGTAGGGGGTAGGGCGGGCATTGTACCCCCATCTTATAACCAAACCACCTAAAACGAAACGCTACCGTACACGGCGCCCAGCTTGACTTCCAGAACCCGGCTGATGGCGGCTATGGCCATGCCTTCGCCGTACATATCAATGGCCTGTTCCTTGACCTGTTCCGAGTAGTAGTGGCGGTTGCCGTCGGGAGTGAAGCGGTAATGACAGAGGCGGCAGCGGTAGGTTTGCTTGCCCCGGGAGCGTCCGTCTTTGGGCAGCCAGTTGGAGCCGCAGTGGGGGCACTGGAGATCATCGCGGTAGGAGCGGGCGGCGGCCATAGCATCACCTCCGGCAATGGCAAAATCCGACCCCAATTATATCACCAGCACGTGCTGAAAATACCGTAGTTGGCAGGCGATTGACGGCTGGTTCGGTGGCTGGTAGATTGATGGGCATCGGGGAAGGTTCGGGCTGGCCGGTTGGGTTCCAGGTTGTCGGCGCTACGGCCTGAGAGCGTGCAAAGTGAATTTCGTCCTAGTTTTCCGTGTCCCGGAGCGGCGGCTTTTGAGGGCCGACAGCCCGGCACGGGGCGGTGGTGACATCCGCTGGCTGGCACAGAACTACACGGGCCGAAAGATACATACGGCGACGAAGCAGGACCAGCTGAAAATTGGGTTCCGACAAGGGTTAGACCGTGTTCCTGGAGCCCGGTGGTTAGCCCGAAAGGTTTTCCCCGATGGTGGCGTGACGCGGTTAATTGAGTGGACAGGGTTGTCCGGTTGGGTCGACACGAAAGCGGGCCGTTTTGCCGCCACGGTGCCCGTCGCGCGCTGGGCGGTGTGGCGGTGGCAGCCGGTGTAGCGCGCTAGAAAGCTTTGCCGGCGGCCGGGGCTGCTTTACCCGTGCATCAGCATAACGGACGGATGTTTGGGGGCGCAAGGGGCGGGATGTCATAAATGGCGGCGAATTTTAAATTCCGGCGGGCGGATTGGGCATAGCGCCGGGATTGAGGGATGTCGGGCGCCGGCGGAGGCCGGGATCGGCGCGGCCGGTCGGACGGTTGCGGCGGGCGGTCATTCCGCAAATCGGCGTAAAACGCGCGCTCCGTCCCTATAATTGGCGGCGGCGGATTGTGCTATATTGCCGTTCTGATAATCCGGCGGCGGCCCGGCAGGGTCGGGCCGGCCGCCCCCACAATACCAGCACAATACCAGGAGGAACCGCCTATGCCCTGGCCGGATGACCTGCGACAACTGCGGGCGCAATTGAAAGACAGCGGCTATGACCGCCAGATGGCCCAGGCCGCCGAGCGCCGCCGTCTGCTGGAACGATTCGCCGACCGCCTGTCGGTCCACGATATGCTCAACCGGATGAACGAGGCGCTGCTGGACGGCGGCGGCAGCGTGATTGTCGCCCGCTCGTGGCAGTACGATTTTGACGGGGAGGATTCGCCGGCGACGGAGGATGAGCAGACGGACGAAATCGTCTATACCCTGTACTGGCACGATGGGGAGCCGGTGGAGCTGGCGGCGCAGGTGGGGATTGACGGCAGCGACAGCGGGTATATCATTGTTGACGACCTGGAGGTGGAGCTGGCGGAGGATGACGCCGGCGATATTGCCGCGCTGGGGTCGGCCCTGCTGGAGGCTTTCCGCGACCTTACCGACACGCCGGATCCGGACGCCGAGGCCGCCGAGTCTGACCGGTAGGCCGTAATCCGAATAGGCCGCGATCCGGTAGGCGAGCAATCCGGCAGGCCCGCAGTTCAGGATCCACAGCCCGCAACCCTCAATCCGCAATCCGCAATCCGCTACCCGCCACCCGATGCCATACCAAAAAGGAGTTCCGTTTTGCCGCTGGTAGGAGTAATAATGGGCAGCGCGTCCGATGAAGCGGCGGTGCAGCCCACGCTGGATACGCTGGAATCGCTGGGGATTGAGTACGAAGTGCGGGTGATGTCCGCGCACCGGACGCCGGAGCGGGTACACGAGTACGCCGCCACCGCTTCGGAGCGGGGCTTGGAGGTGCTGATCGCGGCGGCCGGGGGTTCGGCGGCGCTGGGGGGGGCGCTGGCGGCGCAGACGATACTGCCGGTCATCGGCATACCGCTGACTTCCAGCGAGCTGAACGGCTGGGATGCGCTGTTGTCCACAGCGCAGATGCCGCCGGGGATTCCGGTGGGGGCGATGGCCGTGGGCAGCTGGGGGGCGCGGAACGCCGCCTACTATGCGGCGCAGATTCTGGCGATCAAGCATGATGGCATCCGCGTCGCGGTGGCCCAGTACCGGCAGTCGCTCCGTGAGCGCTAACGCTAGTTCCAGCCCTGACCCCGCCGCTGCCCCCGGCGTAGGCAGTGGCGGCGGGGCGGGGCGTCTGCCGGCGGCGCTGACGGATTTTGATGACACCGCCGCCGTTCAGAATGTGGCGGAGCTGCTCCTGCATCGTTTCGGGCATCCCCGGTGGCAGGAGGTGCGGCAGCGGTTTCGGGCGGGCGAATTGTCCCTCAAGGATTACCAGGAAATTACCTTCCGGCAGATGCGGGCGGGGAAGGCTGAGATGGAGGCGTATGTGCGCGCCAACGCCGGTTTCCGGCCCGGTTTTGTGGACTTATGCGAGTTCTGCCGGGGGAATGGCATTCCGCTGGCCATCGTGAGCCAGGGGCTGGATTTTTATGTCCAGGCTTTGTTGGACGCCAGCGGGCAATCGGATGTGCCGGTGTATGCGGTAACTACCCGGTTTGATGAGGCGGGGCGGATTGCCGGGTACGGCTATGATTTTCCGTATCCCGAGGCGCCGGAGCGGGGCAACAGCAAGGCGCTGCTGGTGCGGCGTTTCCAGCAGCGGGGGCATTATGTTTTTTATGCGGGCGACGGGCGTTCCGATTTTGAGGCCGGGGAGGTAGCGGATGCGGTGTTCGCCCACCGGCAGATGGCGGAGCTGTGCGATGCCGGCGGGGTTGCTTATATTCCGTTCACCGATTTTGTTCCGGTGCTGGCGGCGGTGCGGGAGTATTATGGGGGCATAGGGCGGGCGGCGGGTTAGGGGGGCGGGGTCGGGGCGCCAGGTTGCGCCGGCGTTTTGCTGACGCCGGAGCCAGGTTTCCCATTCGCGTTGCCTTTCGGCCCGGCCTTCGGCCCAGCCCTCGACCCAGCCTTCGACCCAGCCTTCGACCCAGCCCTGGGCGAAGCCGGTGCGGTGGCGCTCGTTGAGGAGGGGGCGTATGGCGAATTGCAGGGCTTTTTGCGCTATGGACATAGATCGCCTTCCTCCGTCATCCAGTGTTACGGTAAGGGTCAAGCGCGGCTGCTGTGGTGACTATTGCGCCTCGGGTTTGGTTGTATCGCCGGGCGGCGGGTCGTCGGGGGGCCAGGTTGTGCCGGCGTCCTGCCGCCGCTGTAGCCAGGTTTCCCACTCGTTTTGCGTTTCGACTTGGCCTTCGACACGGCCCTGGGCGAAGCCGGTGCGGTGGCGCTCGTTGAGGAGGGGGCGTATGGCGAATTGCAGGGCTTTTTGCGCTATGGACATAATCGCCTGCCTCCGTCGTCCGGTATTGCTGTAAGGGCCAAGCGCGGCCGCCGTGGTGGCTATTGCGCCTCCGGTTTGGTTGTATCGCCGGGCGGCGGGTCGTCGGGGGGCCAGGTTGCGCCGGCGTCCTGCCGCCGCTGTAGCCAGGTTTCCCACTCGTTTTGCGTTTCGACTTGGCCTTCGACACGGCCTTCGGCGAAGCCGGTGCGGTGGCGCTCGTTGAGGAGGGGGCGTATGGCGAATTGCAGGGCTTTTTGCGCTATGGACATAGCTCGCTTGCCTCCGTCATCCAGGATTACGATAAGGGCCAGCGCGGTGGCCGTGGTGACTATTGCGCCTCGGGTTTGGTTGTATCGCCGGGCGGCGGGTCGTCGGGGGGCCAGGTTGCGCCGGCGTTCTGCTGGCGGCGCAGCCAGGTTTCCCACTCGTTTTGCGTTTCGGCACGGCCTTCTACCTTGCCCTCAACCCGGCCCTCAACTTGGCCCTCAATCCGACCTTCGACCCAGCCGTCGACGCGGCCCTGGGCGAAGCCGGTGCGGTGGCGCTCGTTGAGGAGGGGGCGTATGGCGAATTGCAGGGCTTTTTGCGCTATGGACATGGCTCGCTTGCCTCCGTCATCCAGGATTACGATAAGGGCCAGCGCGGTGGCTGCGGCGGCTGGCGATGCTACGCCCCGGCCGATTTGGGCGGCCAGCAGGGCGCTTACTCCGGCGGCGGTTTCGCCCAGCAGCCCGCTGACGGCCATTGCCTCCAACAGGGTTATCGCCGCCAGGGCGATTTTGACGCCGGCCAAGCCCGGCGCCGCCAGCCGCAGAAACGCGCCCCAAAAGCCGCGCCGTTCCGGCCGGGCAGCCTCGCGGGTGAGCAGTTCGCTGATTTTTGTTGCCAGGCCCATCCAGTAAGACCTGCGCCGATTATACCACTTTCGCCCGTCGCCCGTTGGCTTTCACAACCGGATAACCGCCGGATAATTGGAAACGCGGGCCGGCCGCGCCAGGGGAATCGCCCCGCCGGCGATAGCCCTGGCCGGCGGGGCGCTGTCCCTTGACACTTTTGCCGCTATGGGGTATAGATTTTTAATGCGCCGGCTGGGGGCGTCTTTGGTCCGGCGGCCACCTTACACCGGACGCCGTCATTGGGAGCGATGCAGCAAGATGCGTGAACTGGTAATTGACAGCATCCGGATCAGCCAGATGAACTACCAGCGGGTGGTGGTGCTCAAAGAGCTGGAGACCAACCTGTTCCTGCTCATCTGGATTGGCCCCACCGAGGCGGAGGCCATCGCGGTCAAAATGCAGGGCATGACCGTGCCCCGCCCGCTAACCCACGACCTGCTGGTGGACCTGGTGAAGTCCGTCGGCGGCTCGTTTCAGCACATCCTAGTCAACGACCTGGAGAACGAAACCTTCTACGCCAAAATCGTCATCCGCGTTGGCGACCGCACCCACGAAATTGATTCCCGTCCCAGCGACGCCATGGCGGTGGCCGTCCGCGCCGAGGTGCCGATCTATGTGGCCGACCGGGTAATGGACAAGGCGGGCATCTCTATGGACGAGGAAACGGGCCAGCCCAAGCCCCCCCCGTCCAGCGGGGAATCGGCTCCCGCGGAGGTCACCGAGGAGGAGTTGCAGCGGCTGTCGGCCTTTACCGACCTGATCAACGAGCTGGATATGGAGGATTTCGAGCGCCGGTAGCGGACGCCCGCGTCTGCCGGCAAGGGGTTTGTTCGGCAAGGGGTTTGTCCGGCAAGGGGGCTGCCGGCAAGGGTTCCGTCCGCAAGGGGCCAGGTCGCTTGAGACGAAGCGTCATCCCGGCGTCGTGACGCCGGGATGACGCTTTTTAGCGCGGGTCCGGCTACAGGTTCATCGCTTCCAGGCCCAGGCGGGACAAGTCCTCGTCGGCCTGGCCGCTGGGGTAGCCGCCCACGCCGATGCCGCCGAGGATGACGCCGTCCTGCATAATGACCAGGCCGCCCTGGCCGTGGGTGAAGCGGGGGTCGCCCAGGTCGGCGATGTTGCGGCCCTGGGCGTGGAGGCCGGCGGCGTGGGCGCCGGAGTCGCGGCCCAGCAGCGCCGAGGTGTAAGCCTTGCGGAGGGCGTGCCGGCGGCTGAAAACCCGCAGGTTGTCCATAGTCAGGTAAGCCAGCAGTTCGCCGGCGGCGTCCACGATGGCCATGGCCACGGGCGCATCCGGGGTTTCGTTGGCCTGGTTCAGCATGGCGCTCATGGCGGCGGTGACCTGCGCGGTGGTAAGCGTGGGTTTGGTTGCCATTGTGGCCTCTCCTTTCCGGTGCGGTACTGCATTCGGTACGGTACGGCGCGGCACTGCCTTACCGTTCCGGTTCCGGCGACGGGGGCAAGGCGCGGCCTGATGATACCACGCTTCGCGGCGGTTGGGGCCGCCCGGCGCGTGTCGCGGCGGCAACAAGGCCACGCTTGCGCCGGGCGGGTCGGGCCGTTATGCTTACGGGGGGCGTTGCCGGTCGGCTTGCCGGCCGGCCGGGAATTGGGCAAGTCCGGGCGCGGCGCGCACCCGCCCGGCCATCATTGCCGGCAATCATTCCCGACCGCTATCGCCGGCGCTATCCACAGCAACTATCCGCAGCAACCATCCCAGCCGGATTTTCACACCGGAAGGTCGCATTCGGAAGATCCCGTCCCATCGGAGTTTCACCACAGAGTTTCACCACGGAGTTTCACCTGATGACTACCCAGGCTGCCCCCCAAATCCCGCTGCCGGCGCCCCAGCCGGAATCCGATTTTTACTGGGAGAAGTGCAAGGAGGGCGAGTTGTGGCTGCGCCACTGCGTCCCCTGCGACCGGGCGTATTTTTATCCCCGGGACATCTGCCCCTTTCCGGACTGTTTCACGCGGGAGACGGACTGGATCCGGAGCAGCGGGCGGGGCGTACTGCACACTTTCGCCATCGTCCACCGGGGGCCGACGCCGGCTTTCCGGGACAAGGTTCCCTACATTGTGGCGGTGGTGGAGCTGGAGGAGGGGGCGCGGATGCCGTCCTGGCTGGTGGGGGTTGACTTTGCGGAAGGCGAAGTCCGGCCGGCGTCCGTGCGGTGCGGGATGCCGGTGACGGTCACTTTTGAGGAAATTGACGAGAACATCAGCCTGCCGATGTTCCGGCCGGCGTAGGCACGGTACGCCGGAGGACAGACGACACGCGACGCAGGACTCGCGACAGACGCGGGACTCACGACGCAGGATTCACGATACAGGAGGCGCATATGACTACCGCCCGCACGGTGATGCAGGAGATTTCCCCCAAACTGGCGGAGTTGTCCGCCGATGTGCTGTTCGGGGACGTTTGGGAACGGCCCGAGCTTTCCAAGCGGGACCGCAGCCTGATTACGGTGGCCACGCTGACGGCGCTGTATCGCACCGACCAGCTGCGGGGGCATATCGGTCGGGCGCTGGACAACGGCGTTACGCGCGCGGAGATTGCGGAGGTGATTACGCATATGGCTTTTTACGCCGGCTGGCCGGTGGCGGCCAACGCCGTGCGGGTGGCCAAAGAGGTGTTTGAGGAGCGGGGCGTCTAGGGGTTCCCGATCCGCGCCGCTCCCGCCTCACCGCCCGCCCCCGGCGCCGCAATGCGCCGGGGATGGGCCCGTGCAATGCCCGTTTCAGGGCAAGCACCAGCAATGTCAATCAGATAAGGAGGCCGCCCGATGCCTACGATGACCGGCGCCCGGTTTCTCGCGGAAACCCTGCGCGAGTACGGCGTTACCCATGTGTTTTTTGTCCCCGCCATCATCCGGCGCGCGCTGGTAGAGATGGAGGATGTGGGCATCAAGCGCATTATCAGCCACGGCGAGAAGTCGGCGGCGTATATGGCGGACGCTTACGCGCGCGTTACCGGCAAGCCGGGGCTGTGTTTTGCCCAGTCGGTGGGGGCGGCCAACCTGGCGGCCGGGTTGCAGGACGCCTATCTGGGCGTTTCGCCGGTCATTGCCATCACCGGGCACCGCCCGCCGATGCACCGGCACCGCAATTCCTACCAGGAAATTGAGCATTCCCGGCCCTTCGCGTCCGTCACCAAGTACAGCGCGGAGGTGGAGACGGTGGAGCAGCTGCCGCATCTGCTGCGGCAGGCGTTCCGGGAGGCGACTACGGGGCAGACCCTGCCGGCGCATCTGGATTTTTCCGGGATTTCCGGCGATGTCATCACCGACGGCGTGCTGGATACGGATGTCATCGTTGAGGAACCTTTCACGCAGCGGCCGGCTTTCCGTCCCGAACCGGAACCGGAGCGGGTGCGGGAGGCGGCGCGGCTGCTGGCGCAGGCGGAGCGTCCGGTGATTGTGGCCGGGGGCGGCGTTACGGCGTCGGGGGCGCAGGCGGAGGTGAGGCGGCTGGCGGAAATGCTGAATATTCCGGTGGCCACGGCCCTGAACGCCAAGGGCTGCATACCCGAAAATCACCCGCTGTCCGTGGGCGTGGTGGGCAGCTACTCCCGGCGGTCGGCCAACCAGGTGGTGTCGGAGGCCGACCTGACGCTGTTCATCGGCAGTCATACCGGCAGCCAGGTTACGCTGGACTGGCGGCTGCCGGCCGTGGGCGCGGCTGTGATGCAGATTGACATTGACGCCGCGGAGCTGGGGCGTTCCTACCCCGGCGCCTACGGGCTGCATGGCGACGCCAAACGGACGCTGGAACGGCTGATTGATGTGCTGGAGCCTACGGGGGGCAACCCGGCGTGGACGGAGCGCGCGCAGGAACACGTGCGGGACTGGCGGGAGGAACACGAACCCGTCCTGCGTTCCGAGGCCACGCCGATACGCCCGGAACGGCTGTGCCAGGAACTGACCGACTTTTTGCCTTCCGACGCGGTGCTGGTAGCGGACACGGGACACGCGGGCATCTGGACGGGGAGCATGGTGGAACTGCATCATCCCGGCCAGTCTTACCTGCGGGCGGCGGGGTCGCTGGGCTGGGGGCTGCCGGCGGCGCTGGGGGCCAAGTGCGGGGTTCCCGACCGTCCGGTGGTGTGCTGGACGGGGGACGGGGGTATGTGGTATCACATCGGCGAGCTGGAAACGGCGGTGCGCTACGGCATCAACGCCGTCATTGTGGTGCATAACAACGGCGGGCTGAATCAGGACCGGCGGGGCGATGAGGCGGCTTACGAAGGGCGGGAAGGCAATTCCGGCGAGCTGTGGCGGTTCAATGACACCGATTTTGCGCGGATTGCGGAGTCCATGGGCGCGCTGGGGATCCGGGTTACGGATCCCAACCGGATTAATGCGGCGCTGGACCAGGCGGTGAGCGCGAACCGGCCGGCGGTGGTGGACATAGTCAGCGACGGCGATGTGGCCGCCGCGCCGCCGTGGGGGCCGTAGGCGGGGCGGGCGGGCGCGTCTCGGCTTTGCGATCCGGCGCGCTTCGCCTAAAATAAGGGCTACCACGGCGAGGGGAGGTGATCTGACCGGAAAGCGGCGCTCGTATCCCCGGGGTTGCCATAGGCTCGTCTGCTGCCCGAAACAGGAAACGATGCGCCGATGGCAATGACATCCGGGCCCGGATTTACGCTGCTGGCCGCCAGAGTGCTGGCCGCGGCGTTGCGGTTCGTCGGCAAAGCGCTGTCGCCGCCGGATGACGGGGAGGAGCCGAGGTATGACCTGCTCAGCATCCGCAAGGGCGATTTTAAGGTATTCTACCGGCTGGCGTCCATTCTCTGGGCGGCGGCGCTGGCCCACTACGGACGCCGGACGGTAGCGGGCAACCCGCCGGGGCCGGCGGGCTACACCGGGGAATATCTGGCCGAGGTAGCGGCGCAAACCGTGGCCGAGTTCCAGGGGGTTGCCATTGGGCTGGCGATAATCGCGCTGATGGCGACGCCCTTGGTTGCCTACACCGGGAGGAGAATGATGGCTATTGCCGAAATCATCCACAAGAAGTGGGTGGAACCTATACTTGCCGACAACTACAACCGGGGGCGGGTTGAGGGGTTGGTTGAGGGCCGGGTTGAGGGGGTGTCCGATGCTGACCAGGAATGGGAAGCGTGGCTGACCCGGCGCGAGATTGCGGTTGCCAATGGCGAGCCTTTTGACGAACCGCCGCCGAGCCGCCGTCGTTAGGTGGCAGAACGCCGGGCAGCCATACCGGGACGGGGGTGGCGCAGACCGTGGCCGCATTCCAGGTGGTTGCCATCGGACGGGCGGTTATCTCGCTGATGGCGACGCCCTTGGTCGCCTACACCGGGAGGAAAATGATGGCTATTGCCGAAATCATTCACAAGAAGTGGGTGGAACCTATACTTGCCGACAACTACAACAGGGGGCGGGTTGAGGGGTTCTCCAATGCCGACCGGGAGTGGGAGGCGTGGCTGACCAGGCGGGATGCCGCCATTGCCAATGGCGAGCCTTTTGACGAACCGCCGCCGAGCCGCCGTCGCTAGGTGGCAGAACGCCGGGCGGCAATACCTAGACGATGCGGCGGGCGCAGACCGTGGCCGCGTTCCAGGGGGTTGCCATCGGGCGGGCGATTGTCGCGCTGGTGGCGACGCCCTTTGTCGCCTACACCGGAAGGGAATGATGGCTATTGCCGAAATCATCCACAAAAAGTAGGATGAACCTATTCTTGCCGACAACTACCAGTTGCAGCTGCCGGCGGCGATACCGGCATGGGCAGAGACACTATGCGAGTAACCCGTCGGGCTGACGGAAACACTGCGACTTATCGACAGAACGGGGTTCCAACCCGTCGCAGCGGATGGCTCCGGGCGGCGCCGGAGGTAGATGAAGGCACTGGCGCATAGAGGCGCGCCGCGCAGCGGATGGCTCCATACCCTATCGGCATGGTGGCGCGTCGGATGCCGGCGCGGCGCCGGGCGGCGGGCAGCCTAGCGGCGGGCAGCCTGGCGAAGAAACGCGCGGGCCGCCGCGTAGTTGCGCGCGCCGCCCCGGCGGATGGGCGGAACCAGGTAGCAGTCGGCGGCGCCGGCGGCTTGCAGGCCATCCCAAACCTGCCGGGCAATGTCCGCGCCGGGGCGGCCGGCGTCCAGGTTGGCGGCTATCCAGGCGGGAACGGGGGCGAAGGATATGCCCTGCGGCTCCGGTATCCCGACGCCGTAGAATACAGGGATGTCGAGGCCGGCGACGGCATCGGCGAACCGGGCCGCGTCGGCCGGGTCATACACCGGCTGCGTAATCAGAAAGTGGGCGCCGGCGTTGACCTTGCGGGCCGCCAGCCCGGCCTCGGCGTCAATGCCCTTGCTCAGATCCACGGCGGCGCCGATGCAGAAATCGGTCGGAGCGCGGAGGCGGCGGCCCCGGTAGTCGACGCCATCGTTCAGCCGGGAGATGGCGGCGATGAGTTCGGTGGCGCGATAGTCATTGACCGCAACGGCGCCGGCATCGGACGCCGGGAACGGGTCGCCGGCGACGGCGATGACATTCTCCAGGCCCAGCAGCTGCGCTCCCAGCAGCAGCGATTCCAGCGCCAGACGGTTCAAGTCCCGCGTGGCTAGGGTGAAAACGGGGTTGGCGCCATACCGCTGCCGCAGGGCCGCCGCCATGGCCACCGGATTGACGCGGACGGCGCGGCCAGGGTTGTAGGCCGCCGATATAAAGTCCGCCTGCTCCGGGGGGGTGGGCGCATCGGCGGGACGGCCGGAACGGGGGGGCGAGTAATCGCAGATAAAAGCGGGGCGGCCCGTAACGGCGTGGCAAAGGTCGGTTACTTTCACGACCGGGGCAGGGCGCCGGGTCAAGCGTCCGACTGTTCCAGGCACTGCCGGAAACGGGCGATGGCCTGTTCCTCGGAACGGCCCACATAGTAGCGGATGCCTTGCACATATTCCACTACATCGCGGGGCAGCATCAGCAGTTCGTCGCGGGGTTCGTTGAGGTGATAGAGGCCGTCCACGCCTTCCTCCAGGCCAACATAGAGGGCGTCCTCCAGCATTGCCTTGTCGCGGTCGGCGAGGTCTTTGCGCATTACCCAGCGGCTGAAAACGAAGGGCAGGTTGGTCCATTCGGCCCATTCTGCGCCCAGGTCAAAGCGGTGCGCGAAGCCCCGCGCGCCCCGCCGCCGCCGCAAGGCCCGGTTGCCGATGAGCAGAAAGGCGTCAAAGGTTTCGTCGGGCCGGATGACATCGCCGGGGCGGACGAGGAATTCGCCGGGTGTCACCCCGTATTTCTGGCGCAGGAGGACGGCCAGCAGTTGGGCGGCGGTGACATCCTCGTCGGATACGCCGATAGGCACGCCGCCCAGGTCGGCCATCGGGCGCTGCGAATGCAGGGCGACGCTGACGGCGCGGCCGGGGCAGGCGAAGCAGAAGCCGCTCACCGGCTCGAATTCGTCCTCCAGCCGGAAAGCGTCGGTCAGGTGGACCGGGCCGGCGTCCAGCTCGCCGTTGGCGAGGGCATTGCCCAGCTGCCGGGGCGTAGTTTCCCGCAGCTCAATGCCGCGGCGGGCCATATCAAAGTAGAAGGGTTCGGCTTCCAGGTACGGCACACGGCCGGCTTTTACAGGCATATCCTCGCCACCGCAGTCATCGGGATGATTGACAACGCCCGGCGCGGCGCGGGAGCGTACAACCGGCCAGAGCTATTGCGAACCGGATTGTAGTGCGCGGGGGCATTGACGGTCAAGGACGGGACGGCACCGGGTTTGGTTTCGGAACCTTTCTGCTGGTCGGGGATTATAACCGGGGCCGCTCCGGCGCAAGCCGGCTTACGGGTACAAGGTCGCCAGACCGAAAGGCCCCCGGAGGCAGCGCGGGACGCCGGCCAATACGCCGGCACCCCGCGCTATCGCGCCGTTAGTCGGCTGCGCCCGGGGCCGGGGCCGTCGTAGTGGCCGCGTTGCGGTCGGGGCCGTTGCCGAACACCCCGAAGGGGTTGAGAGAGTGGGCGGAGTCGTAGGCGTCCATTCGCTCCGTCTTTTTCAGCCAGCCCACCACCAGATAGGTTAGGGGCGTGGCGAGGATTTCGTACACCGATTTGGCGATCCAGGCGGAGACGGCGGCGTTGAACACCGGCGCCCACGAGCCGTCATCCCCAATCCAAAGGCCGGAGGCGCCGAAAGCGATGGTAAAGAACAGGATGGAGTCGATGCCCTGCCCGACTACGGTGGACATTATCGTCCGCAGCCACAGCATCCGGCCCTGAGTTTTGTTCTTGAGCAGGGTCATCACGGTGGCGTTGGTGAACTCGCCGGTGATATAAGCGACGAAAGAGCCGAGCAGTATCCAGCCGGTTGCTCCGAGGATGGCTTCATAAGCGTGTTCACTGGGCAGGTTGGCGACCACATTGCCGGCGTCATCGGTGATTACCACCGGCTCGGCCGACCAGAACACGGCGCCGGGTATCAGGTCGCCCATCCAGAACAGGAATACCATCAGCAGGTTGCACAGGAAACCCAGCCAGATAACGCCGCGCGCCACCCGGAACCCGTACACTTCGGTGAGCACATCGCTGATGATGTAGCCGATGGGGAAGCAGATAATGGCCGCCGACACCACAAACAGCTGGCTGCCGATGAAGCTGAACGGGAGCTCAAACAGCGCAACCGGCTTGGTGGCGATGATATTGCTGACCAGCAGCACCGTTACCGCCAGGGCGGCGATGATGACCAGCTTACCGGAGAATTGCATGACGAAACCTCGCTTGTGGCCTGTTTTTGACGGCTATGGGGATGGGGATTGACCGTCCGGCGCCGGCCGGAGCTGCGCCAAAAGCTGCTGTACCCGGGTTTCGGCGGCCTGGCGGGCGGCCTGTTCTTCGGCGTGGGCGGTTTCGGCGGCCTGGCGGGCGGCCTGTTCTTCGGCGCGGGCGGTTTCGGCGGCCTGGCGGGCGGCCTGTTCTCCGGCGCGGGCGGCTTGCGCGGAGGCGAGGGCAGTTCGGGCCATCTCGTGCGCCACCTGTTCGGCAGTCAGCGCCGCCTCTGCGTCCAGGCGTTCCGCTTCCGATTCCGACAGGGAACGGAGATATTCGCCGGCTTCCGGGTCATAAAAGCGCAGCCGATCCCCATCCAGACAGACATCCAGCCCCAACGCCGGGCTGTGCGCCCAGACTATGCCGTCATCCGTGGTGTGAACCGGCATCGGATGGTATTCGCCGTCGTCGCCGCGCTGCTCCCAGGCCATCTGCTGGCCGTAATGCTGGCCGCCGTCGGGGTCGCAGAGCCAGAGTTCGCCGGCGCCCATCCAGTGGTAGGCGTCGCGCTTGTAGCCCAGGTCGGCGCGGTAGGTGCTGGGCGAGGCCACTTCCATCACAAAATCGGGCGCCTTGCCGATCTCGCGCAGGGAAAGGCCGTAGCGGTCGCGGTAGCGGGCCAGATCCGGGCCAAAGATGACCAGCAGATCCGGCGCCATCGCCCGGGGCAGGTCGTATTCGTCCCGATAGTAGATGAAAACGTCGCCGCTGACCAGGGCGTCGGAGCGCGGGTCAAAACGGGTATGGAGGGTGGTCAGCATATTGCTGAACAGGGGTTCGCGCACTACGGCATCAGGCACGGGTACATCCTTGTAGGGGAAGCCTTCGGGGGGGCCGCCGCCGGGCTGCTGAAAGTCGCCGGGCGTGGTGAGGTCGATGCCGCCCGCGCGTAGCGGCGGCAAGGATATTTGAGGCGTCATAGCGAATCAACCTCCGGGGTAAAGATGCGAGGGAAAGCTGCGGAGCAGAGTCGCCCTAACCATAGCACAGGCCCGCCGCCGGCCGCCACTGGCGGAGCGGCGGGCAGCGGCCATTTCGCGGCCGGCCGGATCCGCCGGCGGACAGAGGCGGCGAAGGCCGTTCCGGGGTCATTACGGCCCGGATGGGGTTCCGCCTTCCCGCAGGCGCCGCAGTTTGGCCTGCATTTGCCGGATTTGGGCTTCGGCGTCGGCGCGCGCCGCCTGCTCTTGCGCCAGGGCGGTTTCGGCGCTGGCGCGGGCGGTTTCGGCGTTGGCGCGGGCGGCGTCGGCGCTGGCGCGGGCGGTTTCGGCGCTGGCGCGGGCGGCCTGCTCTTGCGCCAGGGCGGTTTCGGCCATCCCGCGCGCTACCTGCTCCGCAACCAGCGCGGCTTCCGATTCCTCGAGGGTGCGGAGATACTCGCCGGCCGACGGGTCGTAAAAGCGCAGCGTATCGCCCACCGCGCAAAGGTACAGTCCCAGCGCCGGGCTGTAGGCCCAAACGGTGCCGTCGGTATCCGTTTCTACCGGCATTGAGCGGTATTCGCGGCCGAACCGCTGTTCCCAGGCCAGCTTCTGCCCGTAGTGGGCACCGTCGTCCGGGTCCAGCAGCCAGTATTCGCCGGCGCCCATCCAGTGGTAGGCGTCGCGCTTGTAGCCCAGATCGGCGCGGTAGGTGCTGGGCGAGGCTATCTCCATCACGAAGTCGGGCGGACGCCCCACTTCGCACAGGGAGAGGCCGTAGCGGTCGCGGTACTGGGCGAAGTCCGGGCCGAAGGCGACGAAGACATCCGGGGCGATGGCCCGGCGCAAGTCGTTCTCATCCCGGTAGTAGATGAAAACATCGCCGCTCAACATCACATCGGAGCGACGGTCAAAATGGGTGTGGAGCATGGACAGCGTGTGGCTGACCAGCGGCTCCCGTTTGGCGGCGTCGGGCACGGGTTCATCCTTGTAGGGGTAGCCGTCGGGGGGGCCACCGTCCGGTTCCTGCAAGTCGCGGCGTACGGAAAGGTCAATGCCGGCGACCCGCACCGGGGGCAGCGCTATTTGAGTGACCGTGGTCATCGCTAATCTCCTGGCGCCGGGATGGGCGCAATTATAACCCGCGGGGGCCGGCGTGCGCGCCGGCTCCCGCTTTGTGCTTTACAGCAGTGGCAGGTAGCTGGCGATTTCGTAGTCGGTTACGGCGGCGTTATAGCGCGCCCATTCCCGTTTTTTGTTGCGGATCAGGGTGTCATAGACGAAGTCGCCCAGGGTTTCCCGCAGCAGGACGCTTTCCTCGGCCAGGGCGATGGCTTCGCCGAGATTGGTGGGCAGACACCGGATGCCCCGCGCCGACCGTTCCGAGTCCGGCAGCGCCGACACATCGTCCGTCACCGGGGAAGGCAGGGGATATTCGTCCTCAATTCCCTTGAGGCCGGCGGCCAGCAGCGCGCTGAAGGCCAGGTAGGGGTTGCAGGCCGGGTCGGGGGCGCGATACTCAACCCGCAGGGAGGTTTCGTAGTCGGACTTGTGCGAGGGCACGCGAATCAGGTCCAGCCGGTTGGCAACCGTCCAGGAGACATGAACCGGCGCTTCGTAGCCCGGCACCAGTCGTTTGTAGGAATTGACCCACTGGTTGGTGACCAGCGTAATTTCGGGGGCGTGGCGCAGCAGGCCGGCGATGAACCGCTTGCCGGTGACCGACAGGCTGAATTCGTCGTCGGCATCGTAAAAGGCGTTCCGGTTGCCGCGAAAGAGGGATTGATGGGTATGCATCCCGCTGCCGTGGCGTCCGTTGAAGGGCTTGGGCATAAAGGAGGCGTAAAAGCCCTGGAGCTGCGCCAGTTCCTTGATGACCAGGCGGGCGGTCATCACATTGTCCGCCATGGTCAGGGCATCGGTGTACTGTAGGTCAATTTCGTGCTGGCCGTGGGCGCCTTCGTGGTGGGAATACTTGACGGGGATGCCCATATCGGCGAGGTTGAGCACCGTATCCCGGCGCAGGTCGGCGGAGGGGCCGCCGGAGAGCTGGTCATAGTAGCCGTAGCGGTCGATGGGTTCGGGTGTTTCGGCGTCTTTGAGGTAGAAAAATTCCAGCTCGGGGCCGACGTAGTAGATGTAGCCCAGCTGGGCCAGCCGGGCCAAGTTGCGCTGGAGGACATTGCGCGGGTCGCCGGAGAAGGCTTCGCCTCGGGGGGTGCGGATGTCGCAGAACATCCGGGCCACCGCGTTGCTGCGGGGGCGCCAGGGGAGCAGGGCGAAGGTGGTGGGGTCGGGGAAGGCGCGCAGGTCGCTTTCCTCGTCGCCCGTGTAGCCTTCGATGGCGGCGCCGTCAAAGCCCACGCCCAGTTCCAGGGCGTCTTCCAGGTCGTCCACGGTGATGGCAAAGCCCTTCAGGTTGCCCAGGATGTCGGTGAACCACAGGCGGACGAACTTGACATCAAAGTCGCGGGCGCTGCGGATAACATACTCGCGTTCGGCGGCATAGTTATCGGTCATTGTCAAATCTCTCCCGGTGTATTTTGCGAACTGGCGTCGGATCCGGCGGCGGCAGGGGCGGCAACGGCGGCCGTATCGGCGTCAGTGGCGTGGGCCGCGCGCCACCGCTGCACCAACTCAATGGCGGAAGCTTCGGCGTGAAACTCCAGAATCCGATAGATTGCTTTCACACCCACATAGGCGGCGGCGACCCAGCACAAAACGCCCAGCGCCAGCGGGACAAGCCCAAACGCCGAATCAGAGGCAAACGCAGCAACCATACCCCAGAACAGCAGCACGGAAATGCACCAGAGGATAGAGGACGCCGCGATCAGCCCGACGACCGCCATGCCGCCCGAGTGGCGCCGGTAGTTCCAATCGGTGGGTTTCGGTTCCGGCGGCGGCGGCGGAAATGGGCGCCCGGTGGTTTCAGGGAGGTGGATATACGGGCCATCGTCACCGTGGTACCAAGCCATCATCATTCTCCTACAAGCTAGCCAAGGCCGCCCCGCCTGGCACCGTTCCGTTCCCGGCGCGGCTAATCAATGCTGTACAGCGCCACTTCGCCGCCGGCCATAAAATCCGCCCGCAGGAAGCTGCCCAGCAGCAAGCCGCGCCCGATCAGCGGCTGCGGCACCGGAGACTCAATGGCAATCACCGGCGTCAGGCCGTGATGCCACTGGATGTAGGCGACATAGTACGGGGCGTCCTGGACATCGCCCTCCGCTTCAAGCGAGTTGTCGCCGATGAGCCTCAAGCCCAAAACCGAAGCAAGCTGGGGAGGCAGCACCAGATCAGCGTTCAACTCGGTGGCGATGACGGCGTCAATCTCCCGGTACGGCGGGCTGCCGTCCGAGATCTGTATTCTGATGGTAATACGCCCATCGGCGTCGACGTTCCCGGCAATCATCCTGGCAGTCCCTCGCTTTACCCGCCCCACCGGTAGGTGGCGCGGTAGCCGATGCGGAACGAAAAGAAGGCCCGTTCCTCGTCCACCGGGTGGCGTTCCAGCATCCGCAGGACGGCCTGGACGTGCTTGGCGTCAATTTCGTAGTCGCTGGTGGGGACATCCAGCACCAGGAATTTGCCCTTGTGCTCCGCTTCCAGATGCCGAAGTTCCGCATCGTAAATAGCCCGCGCCCGGTGGCCGATCGAATCCGGCGACGTGTCCGCTACCCGGACCGGCCGCTGCCAGTACGCCGGGGGGCTGCCCACGCGAAAGGAGAAGAAAGCCCAATCTTCCTCCGGGTGGCGTTCCAGCATCCGCAAAGTCGCCTGCGCGCGGTCGTTGTCAACTTCGTAGTCCCAAGTGCTGACATCCAGCACCAGGAACTTGCCCTTGTGCTCCGCCTCCAGATGCCGCAGTTGGGCATTGTAGATGGCTTTCGCCTGTTCGTAAATGTCGGGTTTGCGCCCGCCGGTATCAGCAGCCATCATATTCCTCCTTTTCCTGATCCTTACCCCCGGTCGGAGAGAGTGGCGTCATCCTAGCACACCCGCTTGACGGCGGCAAAACGGCGGGGCCGGCTGCGTGCCGGCCCCGCCGTCCGCAAGGTGCGGTCGGGCACTGCAACGCCCGGTCTAGGCGTCGAAGTACTTGAAGAATTCGTAGGGATGCGGGCGCAGGTGCAGGTCGTCCACGTCCCCCTGCTTGAGTTCCAGCCAGGTCTCGATGAGGTCGTCGGTGAACACGTCCCCGCGCATCAGGAAGGCGTTGTCCCGTTCCAGGGCCGCCAGGGCTTCCTCCAGGGAGCCCGGCACCTGGCGGATGCGGGAGAGTTCCGCCGCCGACATTTCGTAGAGGTTCTGGTCCACCGGGTCGGGGGGCTCGATTTCGTTGATGATGCCGTCGATGCCGGCCATGAGCATGGCCGCGAAGGCCAGGTAGGGGTTGCAGGAGGGGTCGGGGGCGCGGAACTCCAGCCGCCGGGCCGCCGGGCTGTTGGAGTAGGTGGGAATGCGGATGCAGGCGGAGCGGTTGCGGACGGAATAGACCAGGTTCACGGGGGCTTCGAAGCCCGGCACCAGGCGCTTGTAGCTGTTGGTGGTGGGGGCGGCGAAGGCCAGCAGGGCCGGGGCGTGCTGGAGCAGGCCGCCGATGTAGTGGCGGCAGCTGGCGCTCAACATGGCGTAGCCGTTGGCGTCGTAGAACAGGTTGGCACCGTTTTTCCAGAGGCTCTGGTGGGTGTGCATTCCGGTGCCGTTGTCGCCGAAGATCGGCTTGGGCATAAAGGTGGCAACCTTGCCGTGGGCCTTGGCGACGTTTTTGACCACATACTTGAGGACGGTCACGGAGTCGGCCATGGAGGTCAGGCTGTCGTAGCGGACGTCGATTTCCGCCTGGCCGGCGGTGGCCACTTCGTGGTGGTGTTTCTCCACGATGATGTCAAAGTGTTCAATCTTTTGCACCATCTCGGAGCGGATGTCCTGGAAGGTGTCGAAGGGCGGCGCCGGGAAGTAGCCTTCCTTGGTGCGGGGGCGGTAGGCGAGGTTGATGCCGCCGCCGATGGTGGTCGGGGCGCCGGTGTTCCAGACCCCTTCGTCGGATTCGATGAAGTAGTAGCCGGAGTTCATATTCTGGTCGAAGCGGGCGGATTCGAAGATGAAGAATTCCGGTTCCGGCCCCCAGTAGCTGGTGTCGGCGATGCCGCTGTCCTTCAGGTAGGCTTCCGCCTTGTGGGCCACGTTGCGGGGGTCGCGGGTGTACAGCTCCCGCGTCACCGGGTCCAGGATGTCGCAGAGCAGGTGCAGCGTGGGCACCTCAAAGAAGGGGTCCACCTTGGCCGTCGACACATCCGGGATGAGGAGCATATCGCTCTCCTCGATGGTTTTGAAACCGCGGATGCTGGAGCCGTCAAAGCCGTAGCCCTCGGCCATATTGGCCTCGGTCAGCTCGCTCAACGGGATGGACAGGTGCTGCAAGGTTCCCGGCAGGTCGGTGAACCGCAGGTCGATGATGCCGACCCCGTTGGCCTTACAGAAGTCAATGACTTCGGTGGGTGTCATTGGAAATTGCCTCCTTATGGCGATTTGGATTGTGATGCCGCCCGGTGGCGGCAAGGACGGCGCGGGACGCGGCCCGGCATACCCACCGGCCCCGTCCCGGCGGCGTCCGTTACCGGCTCATGCCCTCGCCGTGCTGCGTCAGGTCGATGCCGATTTCCTCTTCGACGCCGGTGATGCGCAGGCCGATGGTATATTTGAGAGCCAGCAGTATAACACTGGACACGACAAATGACCATGCGAAAGCGGCGGCGATGCCGATGATCTGGTACAGGGCCTGTTCGGCCCGGGTCACGTCCGGCTCCAGGGCGCCGAAGCCCACGCCGACGAACAGGCCAGTGGCCAGGGCGCCCCACATACCGCCGATGCCGTGGATGCCGAATACGTCCAGGGAGTCGTCGACGCGCAGCTTGTGGATGAGTTCCACGGCGAAGAAGCAGGCGCCGCCGGCGCCGGCGCCGATGATGATGGCCGGCATTACGCCGACGAAGCCGGCGGCGGGGGTAATGGCCACCAGGCCGGCGACAGCGCCGGCGGCGGCGCCGCTGGCCGAGGGGCGTTTGGTAAGGAACCAGGACACTATGGACCAGGAGGACATAGCGGTGGCCGCGGCCACGTTGGTGACCACGAAGGCGTTGGCGGCGTCCGGGGTGGACAGGTCGAAGCTGCTGCCGGCGTTGAAGCCAAACCATCCGAACCAGAGGAGGCCGGCGCCCAGCAGCACCAGAGGCACGTTGTGGGGCGTCACGGTGTCGGCGCCGAAGCCGGCGCGGCGGCCGACGATGAGGGCCGCGGCCAGGGCCGCGGCGCCGGAGGCGATATGCACCACGGTGCCGCCGGCGAAGTCCAGGGCAAACCCGGCTTCGCTCATGCCCAGCAGCGGGCCCAGGTTGCCCAGCCAGCCGCCGCCCCAGACCCAGTGGCAGAGGGGGGCGTACACGATGGTTACCCACAGGGCGGCAAAGATGATGTAGGACTGGAACTTGAAGCGCTCGGCGAAGCCGCCGGCGATCAGGGCCACGGTGATGATGGCGAACATACCCTGAAAGGCCATAAAGGCCTGTTCGCCGGGCGGTACGCCGATCATTCCGAATTTGGACAGGTCGCCGATGAAGCCCAGGCCGCCGGCGCTTTCGCCGAAGGCCAGGGTGTAGCCCCACAGCACCCACAGGACGCTCACCACGCCGATGGCGGTGATGGAGTGCATCATTGTGCCGATGACATTTTTGTGGCGCACCAGGCCGCCGTAGAACAGGGCCAGGCCCGGCACCATAATGAACACCAGCGCCGATGAGATCAGGAAGGTGAAAATTTCTAACTCGGTGTACTCCATAGCGGTCGCCTCCCCACTTTGCGATGGCTGACTTGTCGCCGGTTTGATGCCGACGCGGGCGGGCGCGGCGCGCCGGTCGGGGACGAAAGGTGGCCGCATCCCCGCGGGCAAGCCGCAACCGCCGGCGGCGCCGGCGCCGGAAAAAGCAACTTGGAAAGGGTAGAATCTCCGTGTTACAGGTCAATGACGGAATTGTTACAAAGGTGTTACGCGGCGCCGGGCGCCCGCCGCAGAGGCCCCGGCGGTGTGCTACAATTGCCGGGAAGGTTAGAGCCGCGGGAAGGTTAGAGCCGGGGGGCGTAGCTCAGAGGGAGAGCACCTGCTTTGCAAGCAGGGGGTCAGGGGTTCGAATCCCCTCGCCTCCACCATATTTTTGCCGTTTCCGCCCCGGTCACCGGCCGGCGTGCCGCTGATGATCGAGAGGGGTTATATGATTGCCGCCATTCTGCTTTACATACACATTGCCGCCGGCTGCGTAGCGCTGCTGTCGGCGGCGGGGGCGCTGTTCACGCCCAAAGGCGCCGCCTGGCACATCCGCATCGGGCGCGCCTACGCCATTGGGATGACGGTGGTGTTCGTTACCGCCGTGCCGTTGGCCCTGCTGGGCGGGAGCGTATTTCTGCTGCTGATTGCGGTGTTCAGCTTTTACCTGGTGTTCGCCGGCTGGCGTTTTGCGCGCAACCGGCGGGGGCGTCCGCAGCCGGCGGACCGGGCGGCCATAGCGGTGATGGGGCTGACCGGCCTGGCGATGTGGGGCTATGCCGCGGCACTGGGGTGGGCGGGCGATACGCAGTGGGTTACGCTGGCGGTGTTCGGCGCCATTGCGGTGGGGATGTGCCTGGCGGATTTCCGGTTTTACCGGAGTCTGCCGGCGGCGGGCCGGCGGGTGGCGGGCAGCCGGCGGATACGGCGGCATCTGACCAATATGCTGGCCGGCACGATCGCCACCGTCACGGCCGTGATGGTAGTGAATGTGGAGGTGGGGCCGGTCTGGCTGCCCTGGATACTGCCTACCATTGTCATTACGCCGCTGATTGTCTGGTGGAACCGGCGGGTGGCGCGGCAGAACCGGGAGCGGGCCGCAACCTAGGCCGTGTTCGCCGGATGCCGCCGCCTGGCGCTGTGGGCGATTTCCACAGGCGCCCGTGGCTGGGCGCCTGGCCATGGGCGCCTAGCCGTGGGGGGAGGGCAGCAGGGCCAGGGCGTCGGCCACCGAAACGGCGTCCCGGTCGAAAAAGGCTTCCGCTTTGGCAAAGTCCAGGCGCCCGGAGCCGCGGGATACGAAAGAGCCCGACACCGGCTGGGCTTCCGAATAATCCCGCCCGACGGCGAACTTGATATAGTCGCTGGGGTTGTCGACCAGCGCGCCCCGGGTGGGGTCGGCGGGCAGCCAGCCCAGTTGGGGGCGCCGGAACTCCAGCCAGGCGTGGGTTTCGCCGGCTTGTCCGGTGAGCAGGCCGCTGACATAGCGCGCCGGGATGCCCAGGGCGCGCAGCATTGCCAGGCCCAGGTGGGTTTGGTCCTGGCAGACGCCGCGCATTGCCGCCAGGACATCGGCGGCGGTAGTATGCACGGAAGTGGCGCCGCGCTGGTAGCGGATATGGTCGTAAATCCAGCGGACGACGCGGCGGGCGGTTTCCAGCAGGGTGTCGGCGCCGGCGGCGGCTTCCCGCGCCGCCGTCCGCACGTCGGCGTGGTCGGGATCCACCAGGGGCGAGGCCAGCAGAAACTGCCGGCATTCCGGCGCGTAGGCCAGCGTCGACAGCGGGGCATCGGGCGGCGGCGTTATGCCGGCGGCGGCCAGGCCGACCTGCCCGGCGGCGGCGACAATCAGCTCCCGGTGCGGCGTATCAATCCGCACCCGGTGGACGGTGTTGCCCTGCCGGTCGGGGAAGGCTACCTGCTGGCCGGCCGGCCGGGTGGTCACGACGCAATGCAGCGGCGTCTGGTACGGGTCGGCGCAGGGGGAGAGGCGCAGGAAGTTGTCGCTCTGCACCACGGCGTCGGAGTACTCGTACCGGGCCACATAGGCGAAATGCGCCGGGACGCTGCTGCCGCCGGCGTTGCCCGGGTCGGTCAGCGCACAACACAGCTGGGCTTGCATGACCCTCCATAAGCTATTTTCAGTAAGCTATTTCCGGTTCTGCGGCGCGGGGAATGGCGCCGTCAGGGTCAATGACGCCAGTATGCTACCGGATGGCGGCGGCGGGGTTAGTTGCTGGCTACGGACGGATTGGGGCCGGATTGCGGGGGTTGGCGGGGTGTAACAAAAGCGTAACGGGCTGGTAATGGCCCGTTAATCCGTTGCCGGCAATATGGGCGGCGGGCCGGGGGCTTTCGTTGGTTTTCCATACATTCTACCACTTGGCGCCGGCGTTTCGGCATTGCGATGATGACTATTTACGGCAGCAACGGCAACAGCAACAGGGTAGGCGCCGGGGCCGGGGCCGTTCCCGGGGCAACCGGGGGCGGCGGGCCGGCCCGCGTCCTGCTGCTGGGGTACGGCTGGGAACTGATGCAGGAGGCGCTTTCGGCAGTGGCCGGCGGCGGCGGCATTGTGCTGATGGGGCCGGAACCCGTCTATGACGCCGGCAAGGACTATGGGGGCGCGCCGCCCCATATTCTGCTGCTGGCGCCGGGGGACGACATTATTCTGGAACCGGGGCGCGCGGAACCGGGGCATACGGAACGAGGCGGAGGGGAAGCGGGCGGCGCGGTCCGTCCGCCGGCGCTGCGCTGCGTGGCGGGCGCCGAGCTGGACGCCCCCGACCTGTATGACGACGCCGATGATTTCATTGTGGCGCCCTGCGCGCCCGCGGAGCTGACCAAGCGCATCCTGCGTCTGGCGCGGCGGGGGGATGAAGCGGGCGGCGGCGCTGACGCCATCGTCCGGGTGGGCGGCATTGCGCTGAATCCGGCGACCTACCAGGTTAGCGCCGGGGGGAGGCCGGTTGACCTGGCGTGGCTGGAGTTCCGGCTGCTGCTGTTTCTGATGCAGAATGTGGGGAAGGTATTCACGCGGGACCAGCTGCTGGCCAGTGTGTGGGGCGTGGCGAATATCGGCGGCACGCGGACGGTGGATGTGCATATCCGGCGGCTGCGGTACAAGCTGGAGACGGGGGGCGCAACCTATTTTCGCACCGTCAAGAATGTTGGCTACGGGATGATGGAGCCGTAGCGGCGATAATAACAGGTGGCAGCCATGCGCAGCCATCCGCAGCCGCTGGAGGCCGGGCCGGGTTGGGCCGGGCGGTGAAAGCCGGCGTCTTTTTGTAGTACACTGCGGCTCCGGTTATTCCAGACGAGGAGCCCGCATCAGCAATGGACTTTGCCCTGTTTTCCCATTTGCCCTGGCCGGAGGAGCATACTCCCCGGGGTCTCTTTGCCGATTTCGCCGAGCAGGCCGTGGCCGGCGAGGAGCTCGGTTTCAAAGCCGTCTGGCTGGCGGAGCATCACTTTACGCGCTACGGGCTGGGGGCGTCGTCGTTGCTCATTGCCAGCAATGTGGCGGCGCTGACCCGGCGCATCCGGCTGGGCACGGCGGTGCTGATACCGCCGCTGCATCATCCGGTGCGGCTGGCGGAGGATACGGCCACGCTGGATGTGTTGAGCGACGGGCGGCTGGATGTGGGCTTCGGGCGGGGCGCGGCCGGCTCGGAGTACGCCAGCTTCGGGATTGACCACGCCGAGAGCCAGGCGCGCTACCGGGAGACCATTGCGATGGTGGAAGCCCTCTGGACCACGCCCAACCTGACCTGGTCGGGCGAATACCATTCCGCGCACAGCGTCAACCTGGTGCCGACGCCGTTGCAGCGGCCCCATCCGCCGGTGTATGTGGCGGCCACGCGCAGCGCCGAATCGCTGGACTTCGTAGCCTCAACGGGGCGGCGGCTGATTATCGGGGTGGTGCTGGACACGGTGGACGCGGTGGCGCTGCTCAACCGCTTTCTGGGGATGGCGGCGGCGGCGGGCAGCCCGGTTACGGCGGCGGAGGTGCCGTTTTTTCGCTATTTTTATGTGGCGGAGACGGAGGAGCAGGCGCATCGGGATGCCCGCGACGCGCTGAACTGGACGCTGGATGTGAACACCTGGCGGCGGGAGTTCGCCGTGGGCAGCGAGGTCTATCAGCGGCTGGACGATTACCGGCGGCGGCGGACGGAGTTGCCGCCGGCTTACGAATACCTGGCGGAAAGGCGGGCGTTCATTGGCGATCCTGACCAGTGCGCCGCCAAAATCAGGGAGTTGCATGACGCCGGCGTACGCTATTTCGGCTGCAACTTCGCCTTCGGCGGGCTGGCGCAGAGCAAGCAGCTCAAGTCAATGGAGCTGTTCGCCAAAGAGGTGATGCCCCGGTTTGCGGAGGATGGGGGGCAGGGTTAGTCGGCGGGCGGCGTTTTGGCGTTGCGGATGTATTCCAGCCAGGCGGGCGGGGAGGGCATTCCCTCGGGGATCCGGCCGGGGTGCGCGGAGGCCAGCGTGGCGCGGGCCATGGCGCGGTGCCGGGCCAGATTCGCCGCCCATTCCGGATCCGGGGGGCGGCAAGCTTTGGGTATGTAAGCAGCTTCCAGGTCGCGCTCGTAGTCGTCCAGGTCGTTGTCGTCGAAAGGCCACCAGTCATCCCCGGCGCCGGATTCGGGATACGGCTGCTTTTTGATTGGTTCCGTCATCAGATGCCCTCCTGAGGTGATGCCCCGGTTTGCGGAGGACGGTGGGCAGGGTTAGTCCTCTGGTGGCGCCGGCGGCGGGCTGCTGCCTTCGGCGGCGGGGGGCGGCGTTTTGCCGTTGCGGATGTACTCCAGCCAGGCGGGCGGGCAGGGCATACCCGCCGGAACGGGGCCGTAGCTGCCGTTTTCCAGAGCGATGCGGGCCATTTCCTGGTGTTGCGCCAGCCGCTCCTGGCGCCCCGGGTCGGAACGCCAGTCCCGGGGCTGGTATAAGGCTTCCAGCTCCCGCTCGTAGTCGTCCAGGTCGTCGGCGAAAGGCCACGGGTCGTCCTGGTCAATCGCCCCCGGCGGCGGCTTGCTCTGATCCGGGATGGTCATCGTTGCCTCCACTTCAGCGCAGGTAATTGCGGGTTGCTTTGCGGCTGGGGTATGCGGTCATCAGCAGATACCCGTCTCCGGTCCGGTAGTAAGGAACCTGGTAGGCGTAATTGCCGATGTTGACTATGAACATCCGCTCTCCGGGGCGCCGCTGCTGATTGGGGTACGGCACGTCGTCCAGCAGGCCGCCCTGCCGGATGCTATGCACTATCTGATCGAAGGATATGCCGCGGGTGCGGCGCAGCAGCGCGTCTTTGTCGGCATCCCAGTAGTAGGTTGGCATTGTAACCGTATTATGCCACAGGGCCGGCGGGTTGGGCCGGGGATGGGGGGGTGTCGAGGCTAGTCGTCGGCCGGCGCGGCCGCTCCGCCGGTGGATGGGGATGGCGACGGCGATGAGGAGGGGGAGGGCGCCGGGGCGCCGGCGTCGGCCCTTTCGGGGTCAGGGCGGCCGGCGTTGGCACTGGCGGCTTGACGGCCGGCGGCGTTGGCGGCGGGGCGGGCGCTGCGGCGAGCGCCGAGGGCGCGGTATGCCGATATGACTACGCCCAGGGCCATGCCGGCGCCCAGGGCCAGAAAGGCCCACCGCAGTCCGGCCACAAAGGCTGTGGCCACCGCGGGGTTCACGGCCTCCAGGCTTGGCTCTACCCCGTAAGCGGCCATGGTGGTTACCACTATCATTGTGGACACGGCTACGCTGACCACATTGGCCGAGTTGCGCACCAGCTGGGTCAGGGCGGATACGACGCCGTAACGGCTGCGGTCAACCACGCTGATAATGCTGCTGCTGTTGGGCGAGTTGAACAGGCCGGTGCCGGAGCTTTGCATCATCAGCGAGCCGATGACCAGCCACAGGGGCGACTGTTCGCGGAGGGCAAAGGCCAATACCAGGGCGCCGGACGCCGTAAGCGACAGGCCGCCGATGGTGAACCACTGCCAGCCGAAGCGGTCGGACAAGCGGCCGCTCAACGGCCCCAGAATTACCATACACAGCGCCGCCGGGATCATCATCAGGCCCACCTGCTCCGGGGCGTAGCCCAGCACCCGTTGCAAGTAGAAAGGCATCATAAAGCGGGCGGCGGACGACCCGAAGAATGACAGCCACGCCGCCGCGATGCCCAGTCCGAATATGCGGTTGGCGAACAGGCGCAGCTCCAGCATAGGCGCCGGCGTCCGCAGTTCCCAGCGGATGAATACCGCGGTGAGCAGGACGACCAGCACGGCGCCAATGATGACCGGGGGCGACTGCCAGCCCAGCCCGTTGCCGTTGCCCACCACCAGCAGCAGCGCCAGCAGGATGACGCCGGACACGGCGGCGCCCAGCCAGTCAAAGGCGGCGGCCTGGTCACGCCGGTACTGGCCGGCGGCTTCGCCCCGTTCCAGCAGCGGCCAGGAAAGCAGCAATACCAGGCATCCCGCAGGCACATTGACGAAGAATACCGACTGCCAGCCCAGCCAGGCGACCAGGAACCCGCCCATCGCCGGCCCGGCGATGGCGCCCAGGCCGACCACGCTGAGATGCATCCCCAGCGCCTTGCCCCGTTCCGAATCGGGGAAGGCGGCCAGCATCATGCCCATCCCGCAGCCTTGCACCATTCCGGCGCCGATGCCTTGCAGGGCGCGCATTATGATGAGCAGCCACAGGCTGCCCGACAGGCCGGCGCCCAGGGAGGCGATGACGAAAATGGCGGTGCCGATCAGATAGACGCGGCGGCGGCCGATGACATCGCCCAGCCGTCCCATGGGCAACAGCAGCACGCTGATGACCAGGGCGTAGGCCACCACCACCCACTGGACGGATTCCAGGGTGGCGTCAAAGTGCGCTTCCACGCCGGGCAGGGCGATGAGCACGCTGCCGTGGTCGACGACGGAGAAGAAAGTGCCGGTGGCGATGGTCCAGAAAACCCACCACTTGTAGGCGGGGCTGGCGATGATGCGCTGTAGCAAGATCAATCAGGTCACTGCCGGCGGGTCACGGACGGAAAAGTCGCCCCGGGAATGGCCGGCAATCGGGAATGGCCGGCGACCGGGAACGGCCGGCGTTGCGCGGCTGGCCGGGACATCATACCACACCGGGCCCGGCGAGAGCCGCAAGGGGCCTAACCGGCGGGCGGCGGCGTTGTCCTCCGGTCAGGCGTTCTCCGGTCAGGAGTCCTCTGGTCAGGAGTCCTGCGGCCGGAAGGGCCATTGCAGCCGTCCGTCCGCCTGCTCTGGCGGCCAGATGACCGCCTTGCGCCCGTTCTGCCGCTGGGTCAGGGCTACGGAGCGCCCGACCTGGCGGCCGGCGCGGTCAATGCGGAAGCGTCCGTAGAAGGTGGTGAAGTCGGCGGCCGCCGCGGCGGCGTACAGGGCGGCGGCGTCCGCAGCGCCGGCGTCCAGCAGGCAGCGCTGGGCGACCAGGCCGGCGGCGAAAGCCTGCGCCGCCGGATAGTCCACCGGGACGGAATGGACAGCGGCGGCCCGGCGCAGCAGGGACATCGCGACGTCCGGCGGCGGGCCGAAATCGGGGACGGGGACGGCAGTCTGCGGTTCCCACTGGGTGGGGCCGACGAAGCCGTCTGCGGCGGCGCCCAGAGCGGTGGCGAAGTCGGCGATGGGCGTGGCGACTACCGCCGCCAGTCCGATGGCCGGTCGGGAACCCGGCGCCGTCAAGGCCCGCGCCAGAGCAATATCGTGGCGGATGCGGCCCACGGCGACCAGCACATCGGGCGCGGCGGCGGCGATTTGCGCGGCGATGCCGGCGAAGTCGGCGGTATCCGGCGGGTAGGTCAGATGCAGGACGGCGCCAAAGCCCAGAGCGCGGGCGGCCGTTTCGGCGCCGTGGCTGACCTGGCGGGCGAAAGCGCCGGCGTCGACGCGGGCTATGGCCAGAGTGCGGGCGTCCGGGTGGGCGGAGCGCGCCAGGGCGGGCAGTCCGGCGAGATAGCGGTGGGCCGGCGCGAGGATGCCGACGACGCGGCCGGGGCGCAGGTCATAGACGGCATCGCCGGCGCCGCCGTGGTTCCACAGCAGCCGGACGCGGGCGGCGACGGCGGCGGCGGCGGCCGTGGTCAGGCCGGCGGAGTAGGGGCCAAAGAGGAGGTCAACGCCGTCGTCGTCCAGCAGCTGTTCCGTGTTGCGGCGGACGGCGGCGGCGCGGCTGCCGTCGTCGTAATGCCGGAGCGCGGCCGGGCGGCGGCGGCCGTCCAGCAGTATGCCGCCGCCCGGCCCGTTGACATACTCAACCCAGGCGGCGAGGCCGGCCAGCGCCTGCCGGCCCTGGGTGGCGAACTGGCCGGTCAGCGATGCGGAAATGCCGGCGGTGACGGGCGCCGGGCGGAGCAGAGCCGGGCCGGCGGCGGTTGGCATATCCGTTTCCGTTTCCGTTTCCGTTTTGCCGCCGGGCCATTGGGCGATTGGGCTACCGGGTCATTGTGCTGTTGGGCAGTTGGGCCGTGCCGTTACAGGCGGGGGCGAAAGATGCCGAAGCTGCTGGTGTAGCCGTGCAGGAAGGTGGTTCCGCTGACCGGGCCGATTTCGCCGTTGCAGAAGAAGCCGCCCAGGGCGACGGAGGCGCCGATTTTGTCGTGGAACACTTCGGTGTCGTGGTTGGGCTTGCCGTAGAGGTATTTGCCGCGGCCCAGGCAGGAAAAGAGCAGGGCGCCGTGGGCCGGGTTTTCCCGGTTGTCCAGGGCGTAGCGTTCCAGGACGGCGGTTAGGTCGTCGGCGGAGGTTTCGGCGTCGCGCAGGTGGAACTGCACCAGCTGGCCCTCCTTGAGCATTTCGCCGATGGCCAGGACGCCGCTGCGCTGGTCCATACCCATGACATTGCGGATGAGGAAGTCGCCCTGCTGGGGGGCGTCGATGAATTCGTCCATTACCACGCCGAGGAACAGGGAGTGCTGCATGAGGTCGCGGTCGCGCTGGCCGGCGCGCTGGTAGATGCTGCGGAGGACGTCCAGCGGGGGGCGGTCGTCCAGCTCCACCAGGAAGTTGCGGTCGCTGCGGGTGATGCGCATCGGCGCGCCGATGGGGCGGCAGCCCTGGGCGACTACCGTTTCCACGATGATGTTGCCGGAGAGGGCCACGCCCACGGCGCCGGAGTCGTGGTAATCGCGGCCCAGGAAGAGGCCGTTCTGCCGGGCGCCCTGGGCGGCGCTGGCCAGGCCGCCGATTTTGGCGGCGGCGGGGTAGGCGTAGTCCATGCCCAGCAGCAGGTTCTGGGCCGGGAAGGACATCGGGTCGGCCAGCAGGACGAACTGGGGCCGGTCGGCGGGGGAGACGCCGATGGCGTCGTGCCAGTCGTCGGGAGGGGCGTCGGGGCTGGGCAGGTCGCGTCCTTCCAGTCGGATGGGCCTGATTTGGACGCCGGGCAGGCTGGCGGCGGTGAGGGACACGGCGGGTTCCTGCTCGATTTCGGCGCCGCCGCCGATGATGCCGCCGCCGGAGCAGCCCAGGGTCAGGGCGTGGGGGCCGAGGAGTTCGCTGACCAGGTCGGGCAGGTTGGCGTAGTCGGCGGCGTATTCGGAGGAGGCGAAGACCACGGCCAGGTCGGCGGTGGCGTCGCCCAGGGCGTTGCGGACGGAAGCGGCGCCCTCGGAGAGGGCGGCGCGCAGGTTGTTTTGTTGGGAGATGGCGGAGGCCCACTGCATAATCGGCACCTTACGGGCGGCCCGGCGGGGGATGGGATGAGAAAGGGGCGCAGGGCGGCGGGGAATGGCGGGATTATAGCACAGGGGGAGCAGCAAGCTGTTGCGCTATCCGGCGGGCGGCGAGAGGCGCTGACGCAGGTAGTCGGTTACGAATCCCACAGTACCGAGCACAGAGCCGCTGAACAGAAAAGAACGCACCGGGCGCAACTGCTCCTCATTCAACCAAGCCCATTCCGCCGGCGCCAGATAGTGCCAAGCGACGGCGAATATGGCGGTTAAAACCACTGCCGCAATTATCACGAGGAAAGCGCAGACGCACCAAAACCAAACATTGCGGAGGACTTCGCTGCGGTTGAGTTCGCTGATAAGCGCCGCATTCTCCCGGTCAGCCAGGGCGCTGTCTTGCGAAGGCGGTTCCACGCTTTCCCCGGCGGACAGGGAAGGCCGGTTGGAGGGCCGATTAGATGTCATCGCCGGACTCCCGGCTGGCTTGGGCGGCGGCAAATTTCCCGGCGTAGTACTCCTTGAGCATCCAGTGGGGTATAATGGCGTCCCGCCCGTTGGCGTTCCGGACCCGTTCCCACGGCGTGCCTGGAGAATGCGTGAGTTGGGACAGCTTGATGCCGGAAAGGTAGCCGTAGTTTCTGTAGACCTCCGCAACGATGTGCGTTTCGTCATCGTCGAATTTTTCGCCCGGGACGCGAGCCTCGGATTTGATCGGGTTGTCGCGATATTTTTTGAAGCTCTGATAGACGTCCCGGACTACCGGCCCGTAACGCCACGCTTCAATGGGTTGCTGGATCAGAGGCCGATCGTACAGGGCCAGCATCCAAGCATTACAGAAGTACACCAGTTTGATGAGTTGCAGTACGGTGAGCCGATTCCCGTCGTGCTTAGCCAGATTGAGCAGCTGGTTGGCTACGGCTCTGGCGTCGTGCGCCATCGTAATCCTCCTGATTCCTATTCCATTGGGCGGCTGGTTGCATTGTAGCGCATTTTATGTCATTGTCAACTTGGCGAGATGGCGACCGCGGCCAATCCGGCCGGTGGACGATTGGCAACCGATTGGACCGATGGGGAGATTTGCGCTATGCCCAACTACCCGCACATAGAACGGTATCGGGCCGAGCTGGCGCAGTTGATTGACGCCGGCGGTTCGGCCAGCGAGCTGAATATACGGCCGGCTTTTCAGAACTGCCTGGCCGCCTATTGCGCGGGCCACCGGGAACGGCTGACGCTGGTGCCGGAGCTGCGGGTGGCCGGCGGCGGCGGGGGCGGCGGGGGCGTCATTCCCGACGGGACGGTGAAGGATGCGCTGCGGATGGCGCGGGGGTACTGGGAGGCCAAAGACGCCGGGGATGATCTGGATGCCGAAATCCAGGCCAAGTTTCGCAGCGGCTATCCGCGGGACAACATCCTTTTTGAGGATTCGCGCACCGCCGTGCTGGTGCAGAACGGGGGGGAGGCGATGCGGGCGGATATGGCGCGGGCCGGCGAATTGCATCGGCTCATCCGGCGGTTTCTGGATTACGAGCTGCCGGCGATTGGGGAGTTTCGGCAGGCGCGGCAGCAGTTCAAGGCCGACCTGCCCTCGGTGCTGGACAACCTGCGGGACGCGGTGGGCGACGCCGAAAACGGCAACCCCGGCTACCAGGAGGCCGCCGCCGGCTTTCTGGCGCTGTGCCGCCGCACTATCAGCCCGGAAGTGTCCGACGGGGATGTGCGGGAAATGCTGTTGCAGCACATACTCACCAAAGATATTTTCCTGCGGGTGTTCGCCGAGGACCAGTTTCACCGGGAGAACAATGTGGCGCGGCAGCTGGATGCCCTGGAACAAACCTTTTTTACGGGGGATGTGCGCCGCCAGGCGATGGACCGGCTGCGGGCTTATTACGGCGCTATCGGGCGGGCGGCTGATGAGATTGCCGACCACGCCGAAAAGCAGCAGTTTCTGAAAGCCTTTTACGAGGATTTTTACCGGGCTTATAACCCCGCCGCCGCCGACCGGCTGGGGGTGGTCTATACGCCCAACGAAATTGTGGATTTTATCATCCGGGGCGCCGACTGGCTGCTGCAAAAGCACTTTGGCCGCACGCTGGCCGACGACAAGGTGCAGATACTGGATCCGGCCACCGGCACGGGGACTTTCATTACCAGCCTCATCAATTATCTGCCGGCGGAACGGCTGGAGTATAAGTACCGGAACGAGATTCACGCCAATGAAGTGGCGATACTGCCCTACTATATCGCCAACCTGAACATTGAGTACACTTACAAGGAACGGACGGGGAAGTATCTGGAGTTTCCGAACCTGTGCTTTGTGGACACGCTGGACAATATGGAGTGGCAGGGGGCCAGCGGCGAGGCGGTGCAGCGGCAGGGGGCGTTCAATCTGGGGGGGCTGTCGGAGGAGAACTGGATACGGGTGCAGGAGCAGAACGAAAAGCCCATCAGCGTTATTGTGGGCAACCCGCCGTATAACGCAACGCAACGCTACTGGAATGATTTCAACCCCAACCGCGCCTATCCCGAAATTGATCGGCGTATCCGTGAAACCTACTCGCAAGCCGGCACCGCCCGCAACAAGCATAAGCAGTATGATATGTACAAGCGGTTTCTGCGGTGGGCATCCGACCGGCTGGTGGACGACGGGATTGTTGCGTTCATCACTAACCGGGCGTACCTTGACTCCCATCAGGATGACGGTTTTCGCAAAATTGTCGCGCAGGAATTCAGCGACATATACGTGCTTGATCTGGGGTCGGACGTGCGTCGCAATCCGAAAATATCGGGGACGACGCACAATGTCTTTGGAATACAGACCGGAGTTGCCGTCGGTTTCCTGGTGCGAGATACGCTAAAATCCGGTGAGTGCAGCATACATTACGCCCGGCGCGATGACGCCGAATTGGCGACGGATACGCTGGCTCATCTGCGTAAAGCTGAACTTGGTGAAATTGCATTTAACGATGTTACACCAGACAGCCAAAATGACTGGCTCAATCAATCCAATGGTGATTTTGAGCGGCTGATGCCGCTTGCCAGTCAGCGTTCCCGGCGCGCCGCAAATGCCGGCGATGCGCCGGCGGTGTTTGGCCTCGTTGCTCCCGGAACGGTTACTGCCCGCGACGAATGGGTATATGACTTTGATCCGGCCAATCTGAAGGTTAAGGCCCGGTTCTTTGTCGATACTTACAACCGGCTGCTGGATGCCGGCGACCAGTCCTACGACCCGGCGATCAAGTGGAGCCGTAATTTGCGGCGTCATTTCCAGTCGGGTCGGCGCATTGAGTACGACGTAGACAAGATTGTCACGTCGGCGTTCCGCCCCTATGTCAATAAGCCGTACTTTGCCGACCCGGTAATGTGCAACGATCTGACCCGGAACCACTACGAAATGTTCGGGCCGGATTTGCAGCAGCCGAACAAGGCTATCTGCTTTTCCGGGGTTGCCTCTGCTAAACCGTTTCAAGCTTTGGCAGTAGATAAGCTGCCGGGATTTGATACGCTCGAAAAGACGCAGTGCCTGCCGCTGTACCGCTACACGCCCGACGGCCGGCGGGTGAGCAACATTACGGAGTGGGGGTTGCGGCAGTTCCGGGAATACTACGGCGACGATGGCATCACCGCCGAGGACATTTTCGCCTACACCTACGCCGCTCTGCACGACCCGGCCTACCGGCAGAAGTACGAGGTTGACCTGCGCCGGGAGTTTCCGCGCCTGCCCTGGCACAGGGACTTTGGCGCCTGGGCCCGGCTGGGCCGGGAGCTGCTGGATTTGCACATCGGGTTTGAGTCGGTGGCGCCGTATCCGCTGGAACGGCGGGATACGCCGGCGGCCGATGCCGGGGGCGCAGCCCCCAGGCCCATCCTGCGGGTGGACCGGCAGAAGTTCCTGATCCGCATTGACGCGGAGACGACGCTGGCCGGAGCGCCCTGGCAAGCCCTGGAGTACCGGCTGGGCAGCCGTTCCGTGGTGGAGTGGGTGCTGGATCAGTATAAGGAGAGGCGTCCCCGCGACCCGACCATTGCGGCCCGTTTCGGCGGCTATCGCTTTGCCGACCACAAGGAACGGGTGATTGACCTGCTGGGGCGGGTCTGCGCCGTCAGCGTGCGGACAATGGAGATTGTGGATTTGGAACTGGACGCGATGACGGAGATTGACCCGGATGAAGGGCTGGAGTTGCGGCCGGAGTTTTTGGCGGAGCTGCTGGAGCAGCGTGCGGAGATGGAAGCCGGCACGGCGGTACTGTATCCAGCCGAGGAGGTGTACCGGGAGCTGGGCATCGGTCCATAGAAATACAGTCCCATGAAATACAGCCAATGAGATACATTGTTGAATATGAACGCCGGGCCCGGACGGACTTGCGCCGTCTCAATCCGCAAACAGCCCAGCGGGTACGAGACGCTATTGAGGATATGGCGGCGAGCGCCACTACTTACCAGCACAAGCGGCTAACCGGCGCGCTGGATGACCAATACAGCCTACGCGTGGGCGACTACCGGGTGCGCTATACCCTTGACCACGCCAACCGCCGTATAGTGGCACTGCGGGCACTGCATCGCAGCGAGGCGTACCGGCGTCGCTGAAGGCACCGGAAATCCGACCGCAAGCCGGGCTGCCGGCGGCGGTGGCCCCTCCGGCGGGCGCCGGGGCGACGGCGGAATGGGTTTGACGATGCGGCCTAGCGGGGCGGTTGGGTCTCGAAGGCCAGGGTGGCGTGGCGCATAAAGATGGCGCCTACGGGTTCGCCCAGGGGGGCGTTGGCGACGAGGACGGCGATGACGTGCTCTCCGCCGGGACGGCCAGGTTCCTCCACCAATACCCGCTTGGGGGTGTTGTTGCCCGTGACGACGCCGGTGTTGCGGTCAATTTGGCCGTCGATGTACACCTCGCCGTAGTTGTCCACATTGGTTTCAAACCAGACGCGGCACGCGGACACGTCCTGTCCCTTGACGGATGCGGGCATTGTGAAGCGCAGGCGATACCAGGCGAAGGTGAGGCCGGAGGAATAGCGCTGCTGGATGTCGGCGCCGCCGGGCCAGGCGGAGTCGTCGTAGTCGGGCAGGCGGGCATTGCTGCCGGTCATTTCGGCGACCAGGCCCTGGTTGGGTTGGCCGGGTTCCAGACCGAGCGCTACCCGCCAGCCGCCGGATTTGAGGACGGCCAGGTCGTCTTTCTGTTCCAGGTCAAGGGCTACGCGAGGCATTGGGGACACTCCTTGATGCTATGCTGGCGGCGGCGACGGGGAATGCCGGCGGACGCCGGTCGGTCTGCGGGCGGGGCTACCTACCCTTTGAGGTGGCGGGCGAAGAAGTCCAGGGTGCGGGGCCAGGAGCGGTCGGCGGCTTCTTTTTGGTAGCGGGGGCCGGTGAAGTCCATAAAGGCGTGGTCGGCGTCGCGATAGACATAGAACTCGTGGGGCTTGTCCAGCCGGTTCAGCTCCTGGTCAAAGCGGCGCATATCGTCCTGGGAGGGGTTTTCGTCGATTTCGCCGAAGTGGAACAGCATAGGGCAGTTGATGTTGGCGGCCAGTTCAAAGGGCGGCGTTTCGCCGGCGCCCCAGGTTACCAGCAGGTTGCCGCCGTAGTAGGGGGCCACGGCGGCGAAGTGAGGGTTGGTGGCGGCGGCCAGCCAGGCCACGCGCCCGCCCATACAGAAGCCGGTGACGCCAATGCGGTCGTTGACGGCGTCGTGGTTGCGGAGCC
Organism: Dehalococcoidia bacterium; assembly: GCA_965203195.1. GTDB lineage: Bacteria > Chloroflexota > Dehalococcoidia > Lucifugimonadales > UBA3495 > Bin87. The sequence goes on from OZ241860.1 coordinate 1,636,060, forward strand.
AGGACACGGTGGCGTTGATGTCGGCGATGATGTCGGGGTCGCTGAGCACGTCCCAGGGGCGGGGGCGGGGGTCGGCGTTCATTACGTCGTCGGGGGTGCGGTGGTAGAGGTTGGGGGCCACGGCGGCGTAGCCCTCGGCGGCGAGGCGGTCGCAGATGGCGCGGATGAATTCGTCCACGCCGCCGCCGTGCTGGGCGACGACTACCGCCGGATAGGGCGGGGAGAAGCCGGCGCTGCCGGACGGGACGCTGGCGTACAGGTCCATATCGCTGCCGTCAACGGCGATTTTTTCCCAGAAACTGGCCATAAGGATACCTCCTTGCCGGGGCATTGGGGGACAGGGGCGGCAATGCGTTTCCCCTACCCTACTACGCTTTGAGATGGCGGTCAAAAAAGGCGATGGTGCGGGGCCAGGCGGCGCTGGCGGCGGCGGCGTGGTAGCGTCCGCCGGCGGGGTTCATAAAGGCGTGGTCGGCGCCGGGGTAGGTGTAGAATTCGTGGTCTTTACCCAGGCGGGTCAGCTCGGCGTCCAGCATTCGCAGATCGTTTTGGGACGGGTTTTCGTCGATGGCGCCGAAGTGGAACAGCATGGGGCAGTTGATGTTTTCCGCCAGGTCATAGGGCGTGTCGTGGCCGGCGCCCCAGATGGCGGTGAGGTTGCCGCCGTAGAAGGGAACGACGGCGCTGAAGTCGGGGTTGGCGGCGGCGGCCAGCCAGGCCACGCGCCCGCCCATACAGAAGCCGGCGACGCCGATGCGGTCGTTTCGGACAGCAGCGTGGGCGTGCAGCCAGGCCACGGCGGCGATGATGTCGGCGATGATGTCGGGGTCGCTGAGCAGAGCCGGGGGGCGGGGACGGGGGCCGCCGGCGGCGGAGGCGGCGATGGCGTCGGCGGAATGGCGGTGGTAGAGGTCGGGGGCGACGGCGACGTAGCCGGCGGCGGCCAGGCGGTGGCAGATGTCCTGGATGAATTCGTCCACGCCGGTGGCGTGCTGGGCGACGACTACCGCCGGGGCGGGGGTGGCGGCGTCGGAAGCGGCGGCGGGGAGGCTGGCGTACAGGGGCATATTCTGCGCGCCAACGGCGACGGTTTCCCAAAAGTTGGTCATAATAACCTCTCAATTCAATTTTCCGGGGAGTCGGGATTGATGCGCTCGTTCCAGGCTACTTTGAAAATCCAGTTCAGAATGGAGGTAAAAACCAGCAGCAGCAAGGCGGCGCCGACCAGACTGAACGCGGGCACTCCTCTGACTTCAAACAGGGGGAGAAAGACCACGTCAATGGCGAGCAGACCCATGCCAATGAGAAAGACAATTCCCCAAGCGGCGTAAAGATTGTTCATTTTCCTATGTCCTGGAAAATTTTGGCGGCCAGAACGGTGAGGCTGAAGCCAATCAGCCCCAGGAGCAATCCGGCCGAGGTGGCCCGCAGGATTCCGTCATCTTGCACTGCCGAGAAGGTTAGCCCGAAAAAGGAAAACGCGACGATGCCACCGATAACCAGCGTCAGAATTTTGGCGAGATTCACATTCATGGCAGTTCCTCTGCTATCGGCGCGATGCGGCGCAGCGCCGGCGGCTGTACCAGCCCGTCCGCCGATGCCGGCGCCGGTGTAGCCGTTCCCCATTCCGCTTTGTGTTCCGGTCAATCCGTTGCCGGCTCGCTCAGTTCGGCACTGGAGGGGTTTCTTTCATCCCACGCCGTTTTGAAAATCCAGCTCAAGATGGACGTTATGGCTATGGTGAGCAGGGCCGCTCCGAGGGTAGCTACCAGTGGCACCGTGGTCAAGCCGACCAGAGGCCGATGGGCCAGGTCCAGGTAAATCGCCAGCCCACCGGCGAAGATCAGCAAGCCCCAAGCCAAGCGCAGCCGTGTCATTTTCCCTCCGACATCACCCCGGCAACCCACAGCGTTCCGCCGAAGCCCAGCATCGCAACCAGGATGGCGGTCGCTACGGCGCGAGTGGCGCCGGACAGGCCGGGTTCCCAGAAGGAGATGACCGAGAGCGCAAACAGCGCAATCGCCACGACGCCGGCCAGGGACAAGGTGAGGATTCGGTTCGCGCTCATGGCATTCCCTTTCATCATCTCAATCATCGCGCGCGTGGAGGCGGCTACACCAGGCCCTCGGCGCGGGCCTGGGCGAGGGTGGCCTCAAAGGCGGCCAGGGTGGCGTCGATGTCCGCTTCGGTGTGGGTGGCGGAGACGAGGAAGGCGTCGCGGCCCATAATGTCCACGCCGTGGTTCTGGAGGCCGCGCTTGATGGCGGTTACGGCCGGGGCAGCGGCGGCGGCTTTGACGCGCCGGTTCACATCGGGGCCGAATTCGTGGTCAAAGTCGCCTTCGGCCAGGGTGAAGTGGATCATTGAGGCGATGCCGTAAGCGTGGCCGGGCACTTCCATACGGGTGAAGGCTTCGTTGAGGCCGGCCTTGAGGCGGGCGGCCATAGCGTCGGCGCGGGCGTTGACGGGTTCGGCGGCGATCAACTCCAAGCAAGTGGCGCCGGCGGCGGCGGACAGGGGGTTGGCGTTGAAGGTGCCGGGGTGATAGACCCGCTGGGTGTTGTCCCATTCCGGGTCGCCGCGCTGGGCAATCAGATCCACGATGTCGGCCTTGCCGCCGACGGCGCCGCCGGGGAGGGCGCCGGCGACGATTTTCGCCATAGTGGTCAGGTCGGGGGAAACGCCGTAGCGCGCCTGGGCGCCGCCGGGAGAGGCGCGGAATCCGGTGACTACTTCGTCGAAAATCAGGATGACTTCGTGCTGGTCGCAGAGTTGGCGCAGGCCGGCCAGGTAGGTTGGGGCGTCAAAGGGCAGCTGGCCGTAGTGGGCGCCGGTGGGTTCCAGGATGATGGCGGCGATGTCGGGATCCTGTTCCATAGCCTGCTGGACGGCGTCCAGGTCGCCGGCGGGGACGATGACCATACTCTGCCAGGCGGCGGGGGGAATGCCGGGCGCGGGGCGGTCGGAGCCGGCCATGGCGTAGTCGTGCCAGCCGTGGAAGTGGTCCTGGAGTTTGATGACTTTGCCGCGGCCGGTGTAGGCGCGGGCCAGACGCATTGCCATCAGGGTGGCTTCGGTGCCGCTGCTGTGGAAGCGGACGCGTTCAATGGAGGGCATCAGGGCCATAATGGCTTTGGCCCAGCGGAGTTCCTCGTCGGTGCTGGCGCCGAGGTGGGTGCCGCGGCGGATTTGTTCGGTTACGGCGGCGGCGATGGCGGGGTGGGAATGGCCCAGGAGGAGGGCGCCGTGGCCGGATACGTAGTCGATGTATTCGTGGCCGTCCACGTCCCACTTGCGGGGGCCCTGGCCGTGGGTGATGTAGAGGGGGAAGGGTTCGGCGTAGCGGGTGTCGTGGGTGACGCCGCCGGGGAAGATGGTTACGGCTTCGCGATAGCGGGCGGCGGAGCCGGGGTGCCGGGCGATGTACTGTTCCAGGATGGTGTCGGACATAATTGGGCTCCCTTGTGCGGGTTGGGCGGGTTGAACGGGCGGGACGGATGGAACGGGGAAGGGTGGAAGGGGTTGCGATGGCAGTGACGGCAGTACGGGCGGGGGTTCCGCATCGGCGTCAAGCGCTTCCAGGGCCAGGGACAGGATTTCGGCTAACCGGCCATCGCTGGCCGCAACGGGGTCTCCGCGCCGGTAGGCGGCGAAAATCTCCCGTTCCTCGTCAGTAAGGTGGGGGAGAGCGGCTGACGCGTCGGGCGGCAGTTGGGCGGCCAATTCGGCCGGGAGCAAGGGGCGGCGGCGGGGCGGCGGCTCCGGGCTGGGATCCGGGGACAGGCCCAGGCAGGCGCGGGCGGCGCCGATCATTGCGGCCATATGCTCCGCATAGTCGGAGTCGCCCAGCGGAGACCACTGGCCGCGATTGAGCGACTCCATAATCTCCCGCTCCTCGTCGTCAAGGTAAGGGTACTCAAAGTAGGCCATTTGGCATCCCCTTTTCCAATCGGTACTGCCGCATCAGTTTGCCGCTGGGATAGATGGTTATCAGGCGCATAGAGCCGTCGGCGTAGCGGTAATGGGGAACTGCATAAAGATACCCGCGCGCCATCACCAGCAGCAAATGTTGCCCCGGATACCGTAACGGGTTGTGGTCGTAGATGAGGTCAACTACGTCGCGCTGCGCTATTTTGACCGCTATATCCTCAAAGGCAATGCCCCGCTGTCGTTTCAGCAGGTGGTTTTTGTCCTCCGACCAGGTGAACATCCCTAACTCCTGTCTAGGGCAATACGCCGCTGTCGGGCTATTGTAGCACGCCGGCTAACGCGGGGGGCGGCGGCCGCTGTGATCAGCCCCCAGCATTATCCGGCGCCGTGGTGAGCTCGGGGGGATGTTTGATGAACAGGAAGCAGGCGCCGGCGGCGAAGGCGCAGAGGGCGCCGGGGATGATGGCGTAGTCGTAGTCGCCGAAACGGTCGGCGACCCAGCCGGCGTACACCGGGGACGCCACCAGAGCCCAGGCGTAGGCGAAGGTTATGTAGCCCCGCAGGGTGGCGAAGCGGGCGCGTCCGTAGTATTCGCCCAGGGCAGCCCAGACGATGACGCCGGCGCCGTCCATCATACCCTCGCAAAGGACGAAGGCGAGGACGAGGGCGATGCCGATGGGGGTCTGCCAGTCGCCCAGCCAGAGGAAAAGGTAGCCGAAGCCCTCCACGGAGAGGCTGATGGCGAGGATGGCCTTTTTGGAGATGCGGTCGCCCATATAGCCCATGGCAAGGCGGGAAACGAAGTTGATGGCCGACATTGCGCCCACCAGGTTGGCGGCCATCTGGACGCCCATTCCCTTGTCGTGGACAAGGATGGGGAACAGGCTGATGAGGATGCCCAGGGTGGCCATCTGCCGGAGGCCGGCGCCGGCCAGGAGCAGCCAGTAAGCCTGGGTGCGGAGGGCCTCGCGCACGGTGTAGTCGCGGCGTGGGCGGCGGGCGGCGGCGGATGCGGCGCCGGCGGATGCGGATGCAGAGGCGGCGCTGCGGGCGGCGGCGGGGCGGGCGGCGCCGTCGGGCAGCAGGCCCAGATCCTCGGGGCGGTTGCGGAACCAGAAGCAAAGGGGCAGGAGTATGACGGCGTAGAAGGCGCCGGAGGCGAGCAGGCCCCACCGCAGGCCGGCGCGGTCAATGAGCAGGTTCATCGTCGGGATCAGGGCCAGGCCGCCCAGGGAGGCCACGGCGGCGAGTATGGAGATGGCGAGGGCGCGGCGGCGGTGGAACCACTGGTTGAGGCCGGCGAAGCAGGCGTGCTGCATGGCCATGCTGTTGCCAATGGAGATGATGCCCAGATAGACGAAGGCGAAGGCCCAGAAGTTGGGCATCCAGAAGGCCATAATGAAGTAGCCGGCAATGGCCAGCAGCAGCGAAGGGGCCAGGACGGCGCGGTTGCCGTAGCGGTCGATGAGCCAGCCGGCGACGGGGCCCTCCAGGCCGCCCTCGGCGCGGGCGATGGCGAACACGGCGTTGGTGCGGGCCTGGGAGATGTCCAGCTGGGCGCGGATGGGCAGCACCAGCACGCCGAAGCCGCGAAAGAAAATGCCGCTGGCGAAAAAGGCCATCACGGAAGTGATGGCGACCATCCACCAGCCATAGTAGAGGCGCGGCCGGCCGCTGCCGGCGGGCCGGCCGGGGGGCGGGGACGGGGATGGCAACGGCGCCGGCGATGGCGTCGTTGGGGGGCTTTGGTGCGCTGCTCCGGCCATTTGGTGGCGCCGCCTGCCGGCGCGCGTCAAAAAATTAACCGGAGCTTCCGGTTGGCGCGCGCCCGGCGCGGGGGTATATTACCACAGCCGCTTAAGCGGGACGGGGCCGGGCGGAAAAGCGGCGGCGGCAGATCCGGCCGGCAATATCCTTTGCCGCGCATCCTGCGCAACATAGGCACATTACATCTACTGATGGAGGCATCCCCGATGACGGCTAATGCCAACGCCACCCCCGCCCCCTACCCGGACGCGGCCGTGGCGGGCGCGGTGGGCCGCGCGCTGGCGGCGGTCCACGACCGCCCCAACCCGGCGCTGGACGCCGGACGCTCTCCGCAAAAATACGCTGCCTTGAGCGCGGATTTCCGGGCCAGCGCCTGGCGTCATCTGGAGGAGGGGGACTTGCCCCAGGCATCCAACAAGGCGTGGATGCTGGTGGCGGAAACCGTCAAGGCCATCAGCGCCCAGCATGGCGGCTTTATCCACACGCACCGGGGCATTGCCGAGGTGGTCAAAGAACTGGCCCGGCTGGCCGGGAACGCCGGCGATACGGAAACCCGGCGCCGGATTAACGGTTCCTTTCTAATCGCCGGCAAACTCCACAGCAACTGCTATGAAAACGACCTGCCGGAGGAAATCGTCCGGGATGGCCTGGCGGAGTGCGAGGAGCTTTCGCAACTGTTGTACGCTCTGTTCCGGGTGGAGGGGGATGCGGGGGGCGGCTGACGGCGCGGCCAGGCGCCGGCGGCTTGCTGGACGTGGCTGCCCGGCGCCGGCGGCCTGATGCCCGTTTCTGTTGACCATACCGGGCGGCGGCGCGGTTTTATCCGGGCGGGCAATTCCTGTATAGTCTGGCGGCAGCCGGGTTTGACGATGCGCCGCCTGGCGCATTCCCCATATCGCCCCATATTTCCCCGTTTTTCTCACGGATTTGACCGGAGTTGATGATGACTGCCCATGCCAATCCCGCCGGCGAAGCGCGGCCGCCGGCCGAACCGCAGCCGCTGCCTTTGCCCCTGCCGTTGGAAGGTCTGCGGGTTATTGACGCCACGCACATTGTGGCGGGGCCTTTTTGCGCGATGATTCTGGCGGATATGGGCGCGGAGGTGATCAAGGTTGAGCGTCCCGGCAGCGGCGACCGGGCCCGCGCCAACGATCCGTATGTGGAGGGCCCCGACGGGACGCAGGTCAGCGCGCGTTACCTGGGGGTGAACCGGAACAAAAAGAGCGTGGCGCTGGATTTGCGGGAGGCGGCGGGCAAGCGGGCATTTGAGAATATGCTGCGGGTATCGGATGTGCTGCTGGACAACTGGGGGCCGGGGGCGCTGGCGCGGCTGGGTTTTGACTACGAAAGGCTGTCGGCAATCAACCCGGCGCTGGTGTACGCCAGCATTACGGGGTACGGGGACAGCGCGGGGCGGCGCGGCCCCTATTCCAACTGGCCGGCGAACAATCCCTGCGTGCAGGGCATGGGCGGCTGGATGGCGCTGACCGGCGCTCCGGAAAGCGGCCCGCAGATGGTGGGGGACAATGTGGGGGATTCGGTTCCCGGCGTGTGGACGGCGCTGGGGGTGATGCTGGCGCTGGAGGCCAGGCGCAAGACGGGGCGGGGGCAGCACGTGGATATGGCGATGTACGACTGCATGGTGGCGCATACCACCAGCAGTATGCCGCTGTACCAGGCGACCGGGCAGGTTACGACCACGGCGCGGGAGAATATGTTTTCGGCGCAGCTGACGCTGCGGGCGTCCGACGGGTATGTGGCGCTGGCCGGGGCGGGCAACGCCGACGACAAATGGCGGGCAATGTGGCAGCTCATCGGGCGGCCGGAGCTGGCGGAGGATCCGCGCTACTTGGGACGGGGGGTTACGGGGCCGTTTTACTTCAGCCACATCGTGCCGGCGATTGAGGAGTGGTCGCAGCAGCTGCCCAAGCGGGAGGTGAACCGGATGCTGCTGGAGTGCGGTTTTTCGATGGGGATAGTGCAGGATGCGGCGGATCTGGATGGCTGCGCGCATTTGGCGGCGCGGAATATGTTTGTGGACAGCGGGGATACCTACGGGCGTCCGTTCCGCACGGTGAATACGCCGGTGCAGCTGACGGGGTGCGTGGACACGCCATCCAATCCGCCGCCGACGCTGGGGCAGCACAACCGGGAGATTCTGTGCGGCATCGGGGGGCTGACGCCGGCGGAGCTGGCGGAGCTGGCGGAGCTGGAGGCGGGCGGCAAGGCGTGAGGCGGCGGGGCGGCGGCTTGGCGGGGGCACCAGCGCGGGCGCGGCTTGGCACCGGGGCGACTACGCTCTTTTTGCGGGCGGCATTGCCGGCCGGCATCGCCGGCGCATTCCCCGGCCCCGGCGTTTGCCAATTATGCCCCCATACGCCATAATGCCCGTAGCAATAACGCCCCGTATCCCGCACGCTCCTTGAACCGCCTCCGTCTCCGCGAGGATGTCCCTATGCCTATGCCCAGCAACGCCCCCACAACCCCAGACCCGGCTTTTCTCCAGGCGGCCGCGGCCGCCGGCCTGGACGCGTCGGACGCCGCGCGAATGGCGGACTTGCAGGGCCGCGTGGCCCGGATGCGCCAGGGGCTGGCGCGTCTGGACGAGCTGCCGCTGGCCGGCGCGGAATCGCCTTCCGTGTTCGTTCCCGTTCCGGCGGGGCCGACCGGATAGAATGGATCAGATGCCCCCCTCTCTGCCCCCGTCCGTCCATCCGAAGGTGAGCCGATATGTCTGACGAACTGCATTATATGTCCGCCTGGGAGCTTTCCGGGCTGGTGCGCGACGGGGCGGTGTCCCCGGTGGAAATCGTTGACGCCTGCCTGGCGCGGATTGAGGCCACGGAGGCGACGCTCAACTCGTTCATTACCCTGCTGCCGGAGGCCGCCCGGGCCGCGGCCCGCCGGGCCGAGCAGGAAATCCGGCGGGGCGACCGGCGGGGGCCGCTGCACGGCATTCCGGTGGGACTCAAAGACCTGTTCCATACCGCGGGTGTGCGAACTACTTCCGGGGCGCGCATTTACGATACCTACATTCCCGATGCGGACTGCACGGTGGCCGTGCGTTTCCGGGAGGCCGGGGCGATTCTGCTCGGCAAGCTGAATATGCATCCGCTGGCCTACGGGCCTACGGGCGAAAACGACGATTACGGGCATATGCACAATCCCTGGAACCCGGAGCGGGTTACGGGCGGTTCCAGCGGGGGCAGCGGTTCGGCGCCGGCGGCCGGGCAGTGCCACATTACGATGGGCAGCGACACGGGGGGCAGCGTCCGCATTCCCGCGGCGCTGTGTGGCATTGTGGGCCTCAAACCGACTTACGGGCGGGTCAGCCGGGCCGGGCTGACGCCCCTTTCCTGGTGTCTGGACCACCCCGGCCCGATGGCCCGCACCGTTGAGGATGTGGCCCTGGCGATGAACGCCATCGCCGGCTACGACCCTCTGGACCCGGCCAGCGCCAACAGCCCCGCGCCGGACTATACCGCCGGCCTGGGCGCCGACCTGCGGGGGCTGCGCATCGGCGTGGTGCGGGAGTATTTTGACGAGGAACTGGACGCCGGGGTGGGCGACCTGACCAGGCAGGCCATTGGCGTACTGGGCGAACTGGGGGCGGAAATCGTGGATGTATCGCTGCCGCTGTTTGAGTACGCGCAGCCCATCAGCAACGCCATACTGATGTCCGAGGCGAGCGCCGCCCACCGGGATACGCTGCTCAAGTACGGGGAGCAGCTTTATCCGCCGGTGCGGGAACGGCTGGAGGAGGGGTTGTTCATTTCCGCCGCCGAGTATCTGCGCGCGCAGCAGGGGCGGCAGGTTTTCTGCCAGCAGGTGGCCGGGCTGCTGCGGGATGTTGACCTGCTGGCCGGCCCCGCCGAGCCGGTGACCGCGCCGCCGCTGCTGGAGCAGCGGGTTGAGGTGGGCGGGCGGTCGCGTGCGGTGACGCCGATGCTGACCAAGTACACGCGGGTTTATAATATCACCGGGTCGCCGGCCATATCGGCGCCTTGCGGGTTTGCCGCCGATGGGTTGCCGGTGGGTTTGCATCTGGCCGGGCGGGCTTTTGACGAGGCTACCGTGCTGCGCGCCGCCTACGCTTACCAGCAGGCTACCGGCTGGAGTGACCGCCGGCCGCCGCTGTGAGCGCCGCTCCGGCCCGGCCCGCGCCGTAGTCATTCCGCCGCAACCGTCGGAACGCGCCGTTGCCCGCCAACCGCCGCCTTTGCCCGCTCTCCCGTCCACTGCCAACCCTGACCGTCGTCAACGAATAAGGAAACGCATCGTGGCATCCTCTACTACTACCGCTACCGCCATTACCGCCGCCACTTTTGATCTCTGGCAGACGCTTATTCTGGACAACCCGGAGCTGGGCCGGCAACGGGCGCAGATGCGGCTGGACGGGGCGCGGCGGCTGCTGGCGGAACAGGGCATTCATCACGATGCCGACCGGATCCGGGAAGCGTACCGCAGTTGTTACCGGGCCTGCCGGGCCATACGCGGCGAAAACCGGGATGTCAGCTTCCGGGGGCAGGTGGAGTTGTTCATCAATTTTATTGACGACGGGCTGGCGGCGCGTCTGCCGGAGGCGGTGAGCGCCGAGATTGAGCGCATTTACGCCGAATCCTTTTTTGAGTGCCCGCCCCGTTTTCACGCCGCCGCTACGGACACGCTGGAAGCCGTGCGGGGTATGGGGCTGCGGATTGGCCTCATATCCAACACCGGCATGACCCCGGGGTACACTTTTCGGGAATTTCTGCGCCGACACAACCTGCTGCGCTACTTTGAGGCGCTGACCTTTTCCGATGAAGCGCTGCTGGCGAAGCCGGGCGGGGAAATTTTTCTGATGACGGCCCGGGCTATGGACACCGCGCCCCAGGCGGTGATTCATATTGGCGACCATGTGACCAATGATGTGGTCGGGGCCAACCGGGTGGGGATGAAATCGGTCTGGATTCGCGGCTTCTACGAGCCGGAAGATCCCGATGACCCCGAGGCCCGGGCCGATGCCGCCGTTGACGACCTGGCCGGCGTAGCCGAGGCCGTGCGGCGACTGCTCCGGGAGTAGCCGGCCGGCGCCGCGCGCGGCGCGATGCGCGATGCGAACCCAGGCTCCAGGATGAGGAGGCACGCAGCCGTGTTTGAGGAACTGACCGGCGGCCCGTTGCCCAACGGACGCTACCCCGACATCAGAATCGCCATCTTTCCCCATCTGCGGGAGTTCATCGTCATTGACACGCGGCCGATGCCGGCGGAAGTGCGCCGGATGTCCACCGACGATGTTTTCAATGAGGAATACTACCGGGAGGTGGAGCGGGAGTTCGCCGTCGCGCTGCGGGAAGGCCATGACCATCCCTTCCTGCATCTGATGCATCTGCCCAACCAGGTGGACGAAATTGTGCGCGGCGTGGCGATGAACTGCATTATGACGCGGCTGGGGGTCAGCTTTCACCACGAGGATGATCTGCCCGAAGTGGTGGTGTTCGTCATTTCCGGGCCGCCTTTGGCCTTGCCGGCGGAGCAGCTGGTGGCGGACTTCGCCAATATGCTGTCGGACCGGCTGGGGGCCGCCGACCTGGCGCGGTGGCAGCGGGAGCTGGCCGTTCTGATTGAACGGGAGACCAGCGCCTTCGCGCAGACCAACGAAACGCTGGGGGAATCGATGACCGACGAAGCCCTGGATCCCTACTACATCTGGCAGAACCGCAACTGACGCCGGCGACCCGCCGGGCCGGCAAAATGCCCCGGCTAATTCCCAAAATTGCCCTTGCCGAAGGCTTGCCGGCGCCGTTTGGTTGTGGTATGATGGTTATCAGCAAGGTTGTCATGGCGTCCGCGCCGGGCGTTTTGGCGATCCGCACTCCTCCGTAGCTCAGCGGTAGAGCGGGCGGCTGTTAACCGCTAGGTCGCAGGTTCGAATCCTGCCGGAGGAGCCAATCCGTTCCCCCTTTGCAAAGCCCTGTCCCGGCTGCGGGACGGGGTTTTGTCGTTGTCGGCCGGCCGTTTGCGCCGGGGCCGGCGCGCGTCGTTAAGCCCGGATTGGCGCCGCCCGGCATTGGCGGGCTGATTTGGGGCAATGGTACAATCAAGGCAATATCGCAGTACAGCCGCGGGGTTGACAGCCGCCGGCCAGGAGGATTTTATGCGCTTGCGCGTTCGCTCACTGAAATGGGCCGCCCGATTGGGTTTGACGACAATGGTGACGGCAATGCTGGCGGGGGGCGTAGTGGCCTGCGCCGGCGGCAACGATGGCGGGAGCAGCGGCGGCGGGGCGGGAACAGGCGCGGCGCAGCCCGCCACGCAGCCGGCCGGCCAAGCGGCCAGCCCGGCGGCGCCCGCTACGGCGCCGGCGGCCGGCGCGGCGCCGGCGACGGGCGGGGGCGGCGCGACCAGCCCGGCCGCCGCCACGCAGCCGGCGCCGGCGGCCACGCAGCCGCCCCCGGTGGCGATGCCCGCCGACGAACCCTTCCGCATCGGCGCTATGCACGCCCTTACCGGCGTGGCCGAATCCTACGGCAACCCCATCTTGCAGGCGATGACGCTGGCCGTTGAGGAAATCAACGAAGGCGGCGGCGTCAACGGGCGGATGCTGGCGCTCATCCCGGAGGATTCCAAGTGCGCCGCCCAGGACGCCATCACCGCCTACAACAAGCTGACCGACGTGGACGGCGTGAAAATCATCCTGGGCACGACCTGTAGCGGGGCGATGCTGGGGGCGGCGCCGCTGGCGGAAGCCGAGGGGGTGGTGATGCTGTCGCCGTCGGCCACCAGCCCGGACATTGCCACCGCCGGGGACTACATTTTCCGCACGGCGATAAATGACAACCAGCTGGGGGTGGACACGGGCAACACGATGTGGGCCGACGGCGTCCGCAACATCGCCACCATTAACGAGACCACCGACTACGCGGAAGGGGCGCGGCGCACCACCGTGGCGCAGTTTGAGAGCCTGGGCGGCAGCGTGGTGGCCGAGGAAAGTTACACCTCGGAAGTAACCGATTTTCGCAGCCAGCTGACCAAGCTGGTGGCCGCCAGCCCGGAGGCCATCTACCTGGCGTCCCAGGGCGAGTTCGCCGGCGGCACCATTGTGAAGCAGGCGCGGGAACTGGGCTACGAAGGCCCCATTTACAGCGAAGTGGTGCCGACGAACCCCGAAGCGCTGGGCATTGCCGGGGCGGCCGCCACCGGGCTGAAGGCCATCGTTCCCAATCCCGACCTGTCCACCGGCGAGGGAATGGCATTTCTGGACAAGTTTGAGGAGCGGTACGGCACGGTGGCCACGCTGCCCTGGTTCCAGGCGTCGGCCTACGACGGCGTGTATATTGCCGCCCAGTGTCTGGCGGCCACGGGCAACGACCAGGACGCCGCCGGATTCCGCGATTGCCTGTACGACACCATCTACACGGGGGCGATCGGGGTCAATTACGGCTTTGACGCCAACGGCGATGTGGTGGGGCTGACCAATGTGGTCGTGGAGGTTCTCCCCGTGGCGGAACGGAACGACGAGAACCTGGGCTACTATGTCATTGGCCCGGCGCCGATGGGGCCCACCGCGGGCGCGGATGTTCCAGTGGTGGTTACCGACCACTATCGCATCGGCGTAATGGACGCCCTCTCCGGCGTGGCCGAATCCTATGGCAACCCCATCCTGCAAGCCAAGCTGCTGGCCGCCGAGGAGATCAACGCCGCGGGCGGCATTGACGGCAAGCCGCTGGCGGTCATTCCCGAGGATTCCAAGTGCGCCGCCCAGGACGCGATTACCGCCTACAACAAGCTCACTGATGTGGACGGCGTGAAAATCATTCTGGGCACCACCTGTAGCGGGGCGATGCTGGGGGCGGCGCCGCTGGCCGAAGCCGATGGGGTAATTCTGATGTCCGCCTCGGCCACCAGCCCGGACATTGCCACCGCCGGCGATTACATTTTCCGCACGGCGATTAACGATGCCCAACTGGGGGTGGACACCGGCAACGCCATGTGGGCCGACGGCGTCCGCACCGTAGCGACCATCAATGAAACCACCGACTACGCCGAGGGCGCGCGGCGCACCACCGTGGCGCAGTTTGAGAAGCTGGGCGGCAGCGTGGTGGCATCGGAAAGCTATTCCTCCGATGTCACCGATTTCCGCAGCCAGCTGACCAAGCTGACCGCCGAGAATCCCGACGCCATTCACCTGGCGGCGCAGGGCGAGTTCTCCGGCGGCACTATCGTGAAGCAGCTGCGGGAAGTGGGCTACGAAGGCCCCATCTACACCGAGGTGGTGCCGACCGGCCCGGAAGCGCTGGGCATTGCCGGCGAGGCCGCCACCGGGATGAAGGCCATTGTTCCCGACCCCAAACCGGACACGGACAAAGCCGACGCGTTCTTTGCCAACTATGAGGAACGCTACGGCACGGTGGCCACTATTCCCTGGTTCCAGGCGTCCGCCTACGACGATGTGTATATCGCCGCGGCGTGCCTGAAGCAGACGGGCAGCGACCAGGATGCCGCCGGTTTCCGGGACTGCCTCTACAACCTCACTTACAGCGGCGCTATCGGCGACAACTACGGCTTTGACGAGAACGGCGACGTCAAGGGCCTGGGCAATGTGGTCGTGGAAGTGCTGCCCGTAGCCGAGCGCAACGAGGAGAACCTGGGCTACAAGGTCATCGGCATGGCGCCGACGGCGCCCTAGCCACAGGGTTTTGCCCATAGACAAGGCGGGGTGGGACGGGTCGCCGTTTTACCCCGCCTTGCGCTATGCTGGGGATGCGGACGATTACGATTTGCCCGGCTCGGACAGGATGGCATTGTGATGACGACGAAAATCAAGGTTGAAATTGATCCCCAGGCGGGGGCGATGGAACTGGTGCAACAGGCCCAGGCGGCCTATGACGCCGGGCGCGACCGGGAATGGGCCGGCATCCTCTGGACGGCAATGGAAAAGGCGATGCGGGAGCTGGCCGAATCCCACGGCATCTCCGGGGATGGCGCCGTTGAGATCCTCACACGGCTGGACGAGGTGGCGGGCAAGCCGTGGGACAGGTACTTCAGCAGCGCGCTCAGCAACCTGATAATGCTGCGAACCCATTACCAGCTGGGAGTGCTGGAATACTACTGGTGGGAGCACCTGCACACCGATACCGTCGAGTTCATCAAGGTCTGCCATGACGCTGCCAAGTGAACCGGGGCCGGCGAAGGCCGCCCGGCACTCCCGCCGCGCCGGGGAATACTACGAACTGGCGCAGGGCTTCCTGACCCGCGCATCCGGCGATGCGGGCGCGGCCGATATACTGGTCGCCGCCGGCGGCGCGCTGCTGTACGAAGCGGCCAAGCAGTGCGTCAATGCGGTAGCCAACCTGAACGGACGGGATCCGCGGGGGAACCACGAAAAGATGGCGGCGTTGCGCGCGATCGCAAACGCCCATCCGGCTTATACCTATCTGATCAGAGACTCCGCCCAGAGCTGGGCGTTGCACATACACGCCGACCAGGGAAACTTGGCTCCGACAGAATTGGAGTTCGCGCTGGAACAAGCCAGGCAGTTCGTAATGGATATGCGGAGCATCTACCGCGCCACGGCGTCGTTGTCCTGAACGCGGCCGCTACCCGGGCGGGTGGCGGCGGCGTTGCCCATTTTTGACACTCCCCGCCGGCGTGGTTACCATTTGCCATAACGAACATCTGGCTCCGACAGGACGGCATTGTGATGACGACGAAAATCAAGGTTGAAATTGATCCCCAGGCGGGGACGCTGGAGCTGGTGCAACAGGCCCAGGCGGCCTATGACGCCGGGCGCGACCGGGAGTGGGCCGGGGCGCTGTGGCTGGCCGGCGAGCGCGCCGTGCGGGAACTGGGCAAGCGGCGCGGCATCCCCGCCAATGGCGATCTAATCGCCATACTCAAGCATCTGGACCAGCGCGATGCGAAAACGCGCGACGATTACTATATCGCTAAACTCAGCGGCCTGATGATGCTGGAAACCCACTACCGGCTTGGAGCGCTGGAGTCCTACTGGTGGGAAGATCTGCACAGCGATGTCATCGCGTTCATTGCCCATTGCCATGCTGCCGCAGCCTGAACCGGGCCTGGCGAAAGCCGCCCACCACTACCAGCGCGCTGGGGAGTATCAAAGCCTGGCGCAAAACCTGCTGGATGGCGCGGCCGTCAATGCCCAAAATGCCGAAATACTGACGGCGGCGGCCGGCGCGCTGCGGTATGAAGCGGCCAAGCAGTGCGTGAATGCAGTAGCCAACCTCAACGGACGGGATCCGCAAGCGAACCACGAAAAGATGGCGGCGTTGCGGGCCATCGCAGATGCCCATCCGAATTATCCTAACCTGATCGATGATTCCAGAGCGGCCTGGCACCTGCACATCCATGCCGACCAGTTTAACTTGCCGCCGGGCAGGTTGGCGTCCGCCCAGGAACGGACCGCAAGGTTTGTTGCGGATATGCGGAGCATCTACCGCGCCACGGCGCCGTCGTCCTGAACCCGGCCGCTGCCCGGGCGGGTGGCGGCTGCGTAGCCCATTTTTGACACTCGCCGCCGGCGTGGTTACCATTTGCCATAGTGGACATCCGGCTCTGATATGACAGGACGGCATTGTGATGACGACGAAAATCAAGGTTAAAATTGACCCGCAGGCGGGGACGATGGAACTGGTGCAACAGGCCCAGGCGGCCTATGACGCCGGGCGCGACCGGGAGTGGGCCGGGGCGCTGTGGCTGGCCGGCGAGCGCGCTGTGCGGGAACTGGCCAAATCGCGCGGCGTAGCCACCGATGACAGCATAGTTGCCATACTAAAGCAGCTGGACCAGCAGGATAAAACGGCGCGGGAAGGCTACTACAGCAGGCAGGTCAGCGGACTGCTGATGCTGCGCACCCATTACCAGCTGGGAGCACTGGAATCCTACTGGTGGGAGGACCTGCACGCCGACATCATCGCGTACATCAATGATTGCCATGCTGCCACAACCTGAAGCGAGGCTGGCGAAAGCCGCCCGGCATTACCAGCGCGCCGGGCAATATCAAAGCCTGGCGCAGAGTCTGCGGGCCGGCGCCCGCGTGGACGCGGACGGCGCGGACGCCGAGATACTGACGGCGGCGGCCGGCGCGCTGCGGTACGAAGCGGCCAAGCAGTGCGTCAATGCGGTAGCCAACCTGACCGGACGGGATCCGCAAGCGAACCACGAAAAGATGGCGGCGTTGCGGGCCATCGCAGATGCTCACCCGAATTATCCTAATCTGATCGATGATTCCAGAGCGGCCTGGCACCTGCACATCCATGCCGACCAGTTTAACTTGCCGCCGGGCAGGTTGGCGTCCGCCCAGGAACGGACCGCAAGGTTTGTTGCGTATATGATGAGCATCTACCGCGACAGGGCGCCGGCGCCATGAACGCGGCCGCTATCCGGGCGGGTGGTGGCGGCGCAGCCCATTTTTGACACTCGCCATCGGCATAGTTACCATTTGCCGTAACGAACATCCGGCTCTGATACGACAGGACGGCATTGTGATGACGACGAAAATCAAGGCTGAAATTGACCCGCAGGCGGGGACGATGGAACTGGTGCAACAGGCCCAAACGGCCTATGACGCCGGGCGCGACCGGGAGTGGGCCGGCATCCTCTGGACGGCGGCGGAGCGGGCCATGCGGGAACTGGCCCAATCCCGCGGCATCTCCGGGGACAGCGCCGTTGACATTCTCGCGCGGCTGGACAGTCTGGACGACAGGCCGCGCGACGGTTACTTCAGCAACGCGCTCGGTGGTGTGGGGATGCTGCGCACCCATTACCGGCTGGGAGCGCTGGAATCCTACTGGTGGGAAGACCTGCACACCGACACCGTCGAGTTCATCAAGGTCTGCCATGACGCTGCAAGGTGAACCGGGGCCGGCGAAGGCCGCCCGCCACTACCGCCGCGCCGGGGAATACTACGAGCTGGCGCAAGACTTCCTGACCCGCGCCTCCGGCGACGCGGGCGCGGCCGATATACTGGTCGCCGCCGGCGGCGCCCTGCTGTATGAAGCGGCCAAGCAGTGCGTGAACGCGGTTGCAAATCTCAACGGACGGGATCCGCAAGCGAACCACGAAAAGATGGCGGCGTTGCGTGCCATCGCAAACGCCCATCCGGCCTATCCAAACCTGATCAAAGGTTCCAGGACAGCCTGGGACTTGCACATACACGCCGACCAGGGAAACTTGGCGCTGCTTGGCGTCCGCGCTGGAACAAACCAGGCAGTTCATAATTGATATGCGGAGCATCTACCGCGCTACGGCGGCGGCGGCGGCCTGAAAATCCGGCGCCCGCGCCCGCCTCACTTGTGCTATCATTCATCCAACCGGAACCGCTCCCAACCGGAACCGCTCCCGTAACCTCTTGCGGAGGAGGGATGCCTTGATTACGAAGCGCGCCGGCGCCCCGGGCCGGCCGTCCCTGATGGCCAGGATGCCGGCGTCGACATCCCAGCTGCTGGCCATCATCCTTGCCGTGGCCATCGTCGGCTATGTCGGCTGGAAAATCGGACAGTCGCCCGTGCAGGCGTTGCAGTTCGCCTTCAACGGGCTGTCCGTTGGGGCCGTCTATGCCCTGCTGGCCCTGGGCTTTACCATCGTGTACAGCACCGTCTGGTTTTTTGACCTTTACTATGGGGCCGCCGCCGCCATTGGCGCCTACGGCGTCTTTTACCTCCGCGCCACGCCGTCCATTTTCAACCCCACCGGCGATGTCAACAGCGTTTATGTCAATATCGTCTTTGCCGTCGTGGTCGCCGGCGTGGCCGCCTGGGGCCTTTACGCCGTCCTGCAACCCCGCTGGCGGGGGCGCGTCGCTCCCTCCGTTCTGCGCGCCGGCGTGGGGATTATCGCCGTCGGCGCGGGCGTCTATGCCGGCGTGATTCTGAACTACCCGGCGCTGCTGCACCTCACCGCCGCCCCGGCCGTGGGGGTGCTGACGGCGGCCACGGCCGGCCTCCTGCTGCGGCGGGCTGTGCTGCTGCTGGCGCCGCGCATTCCGGGCCGGGCTCTGACGGCCGTCATCGTCCTGCCGGCGGTGGCACTGGGCGCGTGGTGCGGCGGGCTGACGGCGCAGGCTCCGGGAACGGGGCTGTACCTGAGCTGGGGCATATCCTGCCTGCTGGCGGGGACGGTGGGGGTGGCGCTGTACCGGGGGCTGTATGTGTATATGCGGCAGCGGGCCCGGTCGCCGCTGGTGATGCTGGTGGCCTCGCTGGGCATACTGCTTGCCGTTTCCGCTTTCATCACCATCATCTTTCAGAGCGCGCCGCGCCCGCTGCCGCCGGCCTTCGGCAGCGCCCCCTGGACGGTGGCCGGCGCCAACATCAAGGCGTTCAATGTCTTTGGCATCGCGGTGGCGGTGGCCGGTTTCGCGGCGCTGTGGCTGCTGCTGAAGCAGACCGCCTTCGGCCGGGCGGCGCGCGCCATTGGGGACGATGAGGAAGTTTCCAAAGTGGTGGGCATCAATACGACGGCCATCATCGCCGCCGTGTTTTTCATTGGCGCCCTGTACGCCGCCATGGCCGGCATTCTCACGGGCCACGATACCGCCGCGCAGCCGCGTATGGGGCTGATACTGCTGATGAAGGGCTGGATCGCGTCCGTAGTCGGCGGCATTGGCAATCTTTACGGCGCCATCCTGGGCGGCTTTGCGCTGGGGCTGGTGGAACAGTTCGGCATTTGGGACCTGGCCGGGGAATGGAAGGACGCCATTTCATTCATACTGCTGGCGCTGTTCCTGTCCTTTTGGCCGCGCGGCCTGCTGCCCCGCAGATAAGCGGAGCAGAGCAGAGGCCGGCGGCAAGCAACAAGCGGCGCGAGACGAGCGGCGAGAGGCGGAACGATGCCGGCTTACCGGGAACGGATTGGGAAATGGGCGGCCGCCGGGCGACGCCCCGGCATTGTCTGGTACGCCAACCTGCTCATCATCGGCTGGGCGGCGGCGTTTATGCTCTGGCAGGGGCCGGGTTTCGCCGTGAGCATCGCTACGGTGTTCGCCATCTGGGCCATCCTGACCGTCAGCCTCAACCTGGTGGTGGGCTACACCGGGCTGCTTTCGGTGGGGCACATCGGCTTTTTCGGCATTGGCGCCTACACGATGGCCATTCTGACTTCCAACCCCGCCTACGAACAGCTGCGCAGCGAAACGATACCGACCATAGCCTGGCCCTTTTTTGCCGCCCTGCCCCTGTGCGCTCTGCTGGCTGGCATTGTGGCCGTGGTCGTGGGCGTGGTATTCAACCGCTTCCGGGATGATATGTTCGTCCTGGTGTCCTTCGGCTTCACCATCATCGCATTCAATGTCTTTCTCAACTGGCGGGCCGTGACCAGAGGGGCCTTCGGCATTCACGAAATCGCCAAGCCTACCATCGGCGGGTGGCGGATTGACGGCGAGTTGGAGTTCCTGGGCCTTTGCCTCGTCTTTCTGGCGGCGCTGTCCCTAGCGTCGTGGGTGATTGTCACCTCGTCCTTTGGGCGGGTGCTGACCGCCATCCGCGAGGATGAAACCGCCATTGAGGTTTTCGGGTACCGCGCCACCCATTACAAGCTGGCCATCTGGGTCATATCGGCAATGATGGCCGGCATTGCCGGCGGCCTGTTCGCCAGCTGGACCACATTTATTGACCCCAATTCATTCATTCTGCTGGAATCCATTCTGCTGGTGTCCATTGTCATTCTGGGCGGGCTGGCGACCATCTGGGGTTCGCTGCTCGGCGCCATGGCCTTCGTTCTGCTGGAGGAGGGGATGCGTTTCATTCCCTTCCTGCCGGCGGAATACACCGGCCCGGCGCGGCAGGTGATCCTCGGCGTGCTGCTGGTGCTGCTGATGCTCTACCGGCCCCAGGGCCTGGCCGGGAGGTACCGACTATGACCGCCGCCGCTTCGCCTGCCGGCAGCCGCATTCCGCGGCAAGTTCCTGACTCTGATGCTAACGCCGCTGCGCCGGAATCGGCGCCGGCAACGCCGCCGGCGCTGGAAACGGTGGGCATTTCCAAACACTTCGGCGCCGTCCACGCTGTGGATCAGTTGAGCATCGCCATTCCCCGTCAGGGGGCCACCAGCATTGTAGGCCCCAACGGTTCCGGCAAGTCAACCCTGGTCAACCTCTTGAGCGGCGTACTGCCTCTGGACGGCGGGCTGGTCATCATTGACGGGGTGGGCCTGCGCGTCGTCAAAGCCTGTGAAACGCCGGCCCACGGCCTGACTCGCACTTTCCAGGAGGTGCGTCTTTTCGACCAGATGACGGTGTGGGACAACATAATGATAACCCTCACCGAGCGCAGCCTGCTGCGGGCCCTGCTGGAACGGGTCAATGCCGGCCGCCGGCAGAAAGCACGGCGCATCCTGGAGGATGTGGGGATGTGGGACAAGCGGGACGCCCTGGCGATGAACCTGTCCTACGGGCAGCGCAAGCTGCTGGAAATCGGACGCGCCCTGGCGATGGACGCCGCTACCTATCTCTTTGACGAGCCCTTCGCCGGCCTGTTTCCGCAGATGCTGGAACGGGTGATAAGCATAATGCAGCAGATGCGGGCCGACGGCCATACCATTGTATTTATTTCCCACAATATGGACATTGTGCGGGCCCTTTCCGACCGCATCATCGTCCTGGACAGCGGAACCCTGCTCGCCGCCGGCGATGTGGAAACGGCGCTCAACAGCCCCGAGGTTATTGAGGCGTACCTGGGGGTATAATGTCGGGGCAGATCGGGAGCATGAGGCAGATGGGGAGTATAATGACGGCAGCGGCGGAGTATCGGCAATGAACGCAAACAAGCACCGGAACAACCCGGCGCCCGGCGGCGATGCCGGCGCGGATGCCAGTACCGCGAATGCCAGCACCGGGGAAGCGATGCTGCTGGAGCTGCGCGGGGTCGCCGTGGAATACGGGGCCGTGCGCGCGCTGGACGGCGTGTCCCTGGGCGTGCGCCGGGGCGAGGTGGTGGCGGTGATGGGGCCCAACGGGGCGGGCAAATCCACCGTGCTGAAGGCCGTAATGGGGCTGGCGCCGGTGGTGTCCGGCAGCGTGCACTGGCGGCAGAAGCCTCTGGCGGCGGCAACCCACGAAATCGTCAAGGAAGGCATCGCTTTCGTTCCCCAGGGCCGCCGGGTTTTCACTCATCTGACCATTGCCGAAAACCTGGAGATGGGCTGCCTGTATCTGAACGACCGCGCCGAAAAGGCGCGGCGGCTGGATTCCGTAATGGAGCTGTTTCCCATTCTGCGCCAGAAGCGGCGGGATTTGGCGAGTCAGATGTCCGGGGGGCAGCAGCAGATGCTGGCCCTGGGGCGGGGGCTGATGGCGGCGCCGGAGGCCCTGCTGCTGGACGAACCCACTCTGGGGCTGGCGCCCATCATCGTCAAGGAAGTCTTTCAGAAGGTGGCCGAAATCAGCGCGCGTCTCAACACTACCATAATGGTGGTGGAGCACAATATCAAAGGAGCGCTGGACATTGTTGACCGCGCCTATGTGCTGGACAAGGGGCAGGTGGTGCACAACGGCACGCCGCAGTCCATCCGGGATACCGACATTCTGACGCAGGTATTTCTGGGCAGCGGCTAGCATAGACGCCGGGCGCCGGCAGGCAGGCCGGTTCCGCCTTAATCCTGATCCCGCAATGCCCGGCTAATAAAATCCTGGTCAATTTTGACCCGTTCATCCGCGGTGCGCCGCAAGTCAAAGTGACAACTGTTGCCGTGGTACAGGCGAACCAGCACGCCTTCCATTTTGGCGGCCACGACGGCGGGTATGAAATCGCTGTCGCCGGCCAGCAGCGCCGCCTGGCGGATCTGGCCTTTCGCGGCCAGTTGCACCAGATCAACGCCAAGCAGAATATCAACTTGCTTCTGCTCAAATCTTGGGGTTCCGTCGGCATTATTGCCGCGAAACTCCAGGCGGCCCAGGCGCACTTCATAGCGCGGCAACAATTCCAGCGCGGTAAAGAACCTTCTGCTGGCCGCAAACCGTACCCTCTCCTCGCGCGATGGCGGGTTGCTCTGGTACGGCAGGCAATTGTAATAATAGGTACGCAGAATATCGGCACCGCCGGCGATCACACCGGCCAGTTTGCCGAAATCAATCGCCGCTCCCCCGCATTCATCGGACAGAACCTGTTGCAGATAGGCGCCGTCAATGAAAATCGCAATGCGGTCGTCCATAGCGCAAACCCCTGCGGTCAAGTTTAGGGGGCGGCTTGTCGAGAAACCGCCCCGCCAAATGTAATTCCTGACGTGGGCCGGAGCTGACGCCAGGGCGTATATTTGCCTGACGTGG
Source organism: Dehalococcoidia bacterium (assembly GCA_965203195.1). Taxonomy (GTDB): domain Bacteria; phylum Chloroflexota; class Dehalococcoidia; order Lucifugimonadales; family UBA3495; genus Bin87. The sequence goes on from OZ241860.1 coordinate 1,659,023, forward strand.
GCCGGAGCTGACGCCAGGGCGAATTTGGCATTATCCTAACCCAAACGCCCCGCCGAGTCAATACCTCCGGACGGGCGCAAGAATCAAAATCCCCCACCGTTCCCCTACCCCATCGCCCGGAGCAAGTCCGATGTTTTTCAACTCCCGCCGTTCTACCGTCCACGCCACCCACGGCATTGTCGCCACCAGCCAGCCCCTGGCCGCCATGGCCGGCCTGCGCATCCTGATGGATGGGGGCAACGCCGTGGACGCCGCCGTGGCTACCGCCGCCACGCTCAATGTAGTGGAACCGATGTCCACGGGCGCCGGCGGCGACCTGTTCGCCCTCATCTGGAAAGCCGACCGGCGGCAGGTGACTGCCCTCAACGGCAGCGGACGCGCGCCCGCCGCCGCCAGCATCGCTGACCTGCACGACAAAGGCTACGCTCGGATGCCGGCCACCGGCCCGCTGTCCGTATCCGTGCCCGGCGCCGTGCACGGCTGGGAAACCCTGCTCGACAGCGCCGGAACCATCAGCCTGGCCGAGGCTCTGGCCCCGGCCATTGCCTACGCCGAGCAGGGGTTTCCCGTCAGCGACATCATCGCTTTCCAGTGGCAGCAGCAGGAGAGCAAACTGGCGGCCTATCCCTCGGGCCAGGAGCTGCTCCACAATGGGCGGGCGCCCCGGGAGGGCGAAATGATGCGCCTGCCCACTTTGGCCGGCACCCTGCGCGCCATCGCCGAGGGCGGCAGCGACGCCTTCTATCGCGGCCCCATTGCCAAAGCGATGGCGAACTTCGTCCAGGAGCAGGGCGGCTGGCTGGCCGAAAAAGACCTGGCCGACCACCGTTCCGACTGGGATGAGCCCATCAAGACCGACTACCGGGGCGTGGACTGCTGGGAATGCCCCCCTAACGGGCAGGGCATCATCGCCCTGGAAGCGCTGAACATCGTGGAGGGCTTTGACCTGGCCGGTATGGGGCCGCAAAGCCCCGACCGCTACCACCATCTCATTGAGGCCACCCGCCTGGGCTTTGCCGACGCCTTTGAGTACCTGGCCGACCCCCGCTGCGCCGATGTTCCCGTTGACCGCTGGATCGCCAAGGACTACGCCGCCGGGCGGCGCCGTCTGATTGACCCCGCGCGGGCCATGCCAAGCGCCCCCTACGGCAAGATGCTGCCCGGCAGTGACACGGTTTATATCAGCGTGATTGACGGCGCCGGCAACGCCTGTTCCCTCATCAACAGCGTGTTCGCCAACTTCGGCTCCGGCCTGGTGGCCCCCGGCGCCGGCGTGGTACTGCACAACCGCGCCTCCCTGTTCAACGCAGAGCCCGAACATCCCAATGCCCTGGCCGGCGGCAAGCGCCCCTTCCATACCATCATTCCCGCCCTGGCCACGCGGGACGGGGAAATGTGGCTTTCCTACGGCGTGATGGGCGGCTTTATGCAGCCCCAGGGGCACCTGCAAGTCATCACCAATATGGTGGACTACGGGCTGGACGCCCAGGGGGCGCTGGACGCGCTCCGTTTCCAGGTGGCCGGGGACGCCGTATGGCTGGAGGGCGATGTGGACAACCGGGTGGCGACGGAACTGCACCGGCGCGGCCACCGGGTCAATGTGATGCACGGCCCGCAGCGGGGCGGCGCCGGCGGAATGGGGGGCGGGCAGATTATCAGCCGCAACCCGGAAACCGGCGTGTTGAGCGGCGGCAGCGAACCCCGCAAAGACGGCGCCGCCGTGGGCTGGTAAGGCGGCAACGCCAATCCCCGGCCGGCGGCGCGCGCTTTACTCTACTGGGCCAGCCACTGCCGGAACCGCTGCCAGGCCCCCTGGGGGGGCGGCTCTGCCGCCAGCGGACGCCCGCGCCAGTAGCCCGCCGCCGGCCCCGGCCGGGACATCATCCGCCGCGCCATCAGCCAGGCCACCGCCACGCCCACAATGGCCAAGCCGGCCAGCGACACCGGCCAGGGCACTATCGGCAGTAGCCCTAGGGCGGCGATGATCAGCCCGGCCAGCGCCAGCTTGGACGGCGCAATCAGCCGTACGCCCCGCCGGGGCCGGGGCGTAAAGGGGGATGCCGAGGGCAGGTCATCAAGGGGCATTGCCGCGCCTTCGGACGCCGCTGTTGTCGACGGCGTCTGCGGCGGTCGCGGGGCGGACGGCGGCGGCGCGTTGGTATCGTCCGGCGGGCGGGATTCCAGCTCAATCAGCAGCTGCTCAATTTCCTGTTCGTAGCGTTCTTTCATCGTTGCGCTTCCACATCCGTACAAGTCGGCGGCGTCGGTTGGCCGGCGGGCCGGCGGGTGGCGCCGGCTAACGGGCTGGGGCGAATTATAGCCGCATTCGGGGGTGGTGGGAGCATTTTGGCGGGCTTGCCGGCAAAACGGCGCCGGCCAAAATCCGGGCGGCGATGCGCTATACCGGGGCGCGGGAGCTGGGCATAACGAACCGGCGCTTTCCGGGTATGATGCCGGGGGTATCCGGCACCATACCCGGCCGGCGTCATACGGCGAAGGTTGCCGACCCGGGGCGCGCTTTGCCGCCGTGGACGCTGGGCTCGGCGCACCACTTGGCCGCCAAGCGGCGCACCGCTCGATAGACGGCATTGTCAAAGCCGAGCAAGTCGCATACTACCCGGCGGTCCAGCACCGCGCGGCTGGGGTCGGCATCGGCCAAGTACGCCGGAAGCAGGTGTACGTCCCAGAAATCCTCAAAGATGGCTTGCGCCGTGGCCAGCTGTTCGTCAGTCAATGCGCGGAAATCCAGTATCGGCATCATACCGGATTTGCGCGGCGTCGTTCTTGCTTTACTGGATTGTTGCCGGTTAGCGTGCCACCAGTAGCACAACAGGCCCAATGTACTGTTGCCCCAGACCGCAAAGGCGTAGTCAAACCGCGCATCGTCAAAAAGGACGTTAGGCCATACACTTCCGCCGGCGGATTCAAATTCCGTAAAGGCGACGGCAAGGGCTTGCGAGCCGAAAGTGAACTCCCGGTTCAGGTGGCAGCGGCTGGCGGTGGCCCAGACCTCGGCCGCCCGGGCTTCCGCGCCCGGGCGAACCCGCAGCGACCAGTCCGGCGCGCAAACCATCCGGGTTTCCCGCAAGGCATTGTGATTCCACAGGGCCGGATAATCGGCGGTGGGGCTGGGGGCGGACCTGGTGAACGGCCCACGGTGCGCGGCGCTGATAAAAAGCTGCGAGTCCAGTCCACGCTGCCCGATTTGGCGCAACGGCGCAATAGGCAAGGCTTGCGCCGCCGGTTGCGGGGGCAGCCACAAACGCCCGTCGGCCAGGGCATGAGCAACCTGCGCCACGGCGGCGTCGCGCAAGCGCGCCGCCCCCCAGCCGTCCGCGTAATTGCTGATCGGAGCGTCCAGTATTTCGCCGTCGGGTTCAATGCCGTCGCCGCATTTGATAAAGATGCCCCCGTAGGGGCCGTCCTCAATATGGCGCGTCTCGGCATTGGACAGGATAGCATTGGCAACCTCGTGGGCCTCAACGAAATCGCGGGGCCGGCGGCGGAGCGAAACGAATTTCGCCCGCTCGGTTGGACGGCGCTGGTCAGTTTTGCGACGGGCGATTATCATACACTCGGCCACGCCCGTGTCCGACGAAAATGACATATCAGTGCCGTTGGCGGCGATGCTGATTATATCAACATCAGTATATTTTTCGGCAATCAAACGCCGGAACCGGGCCCATGAAGGGCCGTTAATTGCGGTAAAGAGTATCAGCAGCGCGATGACGCCGCCGGGCCGGACTTTTTTATCGGCAATCGCGGCAAAAGCGGAACCCAAACCGGCGTGGCCGTGGTAATGAGAACCCTGCGCCAAATCGGTCAAGCGTTCCGCCATCTCATCCTGGTCATCCAACGAGGCCCCGAAAGCGGCGAAAGCGGCATTCTGCACATTCCCGGCGGCGTCCCGATGCTTGGTGTTGCTGGTAAAAGGCGGGTTCATAATTACCAGGTCGAAACCGGCGTCGGGAACTTCGGCAATGATTTGAGATGCGGTTTCCTCGCCAACGCTGCCGGTGCGCTGCGCAGGGTCGCTGGTGTTGAACAGGGTCATAACGGATGATGACTGCAACAATTCCAGTGAACCAATACGGACGCCGCCATCCTGTTGCCGCCCGTAGGCCAAAGTGTACAGCCGGGCGTTGTCGAAGCGGACGGACGGCGCGATGCCGGAAATGGTTGAGCCGGTAATGTGGATCGCCGAGGGCATTACATCGCAGCCGTAAAGGACTTCCTGCATCATCATTTGGTGCAGATTTTCAGCGTCGCCGCCGGAATTGGTATGCCGGGCGGCAATCTGCTGGTACACTGCCGAGAGCAAGGCGCCGGTGCCGCAGGCGAAGTCGCCGATGCGGAGCCGGCCAATGGCATCGGCTTCGCTCCAATCTACCCCGTTCATTTTGCCCACGGCCAGCCGGGCCAACAGCGCCGCTGAAGGCGGCAAAGTGTAGTAAGTAGCCAAATACTTGCGGTCGGCAATCAGGCGCTGGAAGATACGCCCGGTCAAATCGTGGCTATTGTTGACTCCCGTCCTGCTTACTTCGCCGACCGTGTATTCCAATTGCCGCAGAATACGGTTGGCGTAGGCCGCCGGCAACTGGTTGAGTATATCGCGACCGATGGCGAATATAGCCCAGTAATTGACATTCAATATTTCCGCCCAGGCCGCCAGCGTTTCGTATTGAGGATTGGACACATCGGAGCCGCAGACCAAATGCAGGGGTTTCACGCCGTCGTGCATACCGGCGATGCGCTCGTGGAAAATCAGGGCGTTGGCGATGATGGCGCCGGCCATGCGGCGGGTTTGCGGAACGTCGGTCATCCCCAGCAGCCGGGCAATGGCCGGCGTGATGTTGGGACGCTGTGGCGCCATTTCCTCCAGTACATTTGCCGCCCGGTCAATGCCGCGTTCCAGCGCCGCCGCCGCTTCGTCCACGGCGCGCTGGGGCACAGAAACCAGGCCAATCAGGTCCGCCAGGTCAGTGATTCCGCCCTCCAGCCAGCCCGATTCCGGGAAGCGGGCGCCGTTTTCGTAGAGGATACAATGGGGCATCCGGGCCGCCGCCAGGGCCGCGGACGGGCGGTCAGCCGTGCCGATGTTTTCGGGGTAGCGCAGGGCGATGGCGGCTTCCACGGGGCGGATTTCGCCGCTGATGTCAAGCCCCAGCCGCTGGCGGGCGTCGGCTTCCGGGTTGTCGGGTTCGTATTCCGCCTCAATGACCACCGGAGAGCGACCGGGGGCGGTGATCAGCACGTCGGGGTGCCGCCCAGGGTGGCCGGCGATGGTCTGGGTCCGCTCGGCGCGGACAGCGCAGCCGGGCAGCATTGACCGGAGCAGAGCGGCCAGGGCGGCGTTAGTGGCGCTTTCGATCTGGTGGGGAGTCATAGCGGATTGTCGTCGCGGCAGCTGTGGGGCCGGCGCGATTGTATCACAGCACAACACAGCCGGGGGATGGGGAGATGCCGGCGGGGCGGCCCGGCCCGCCGGGAGTCTGCGGTGGGGAAGTCGGCGGGGTCGTCCACCAGGCTGGCGAAGATGACGGCGCGGCAGGCGGCCAGGGGCCGGCGCGCCCACCACAGGTGCAGGGTAGAGGGATGGCCGTGGCGGATGGATTTTTCCCGGGCCGATTCGGCGTTGATGGCGTCCAGGGGCAGGTCGACTTCGATCAGCTTGCGGCGGTGGGCGGGCGTAGGCGTAGCGGGCACAGTGGCGGGCGGCTCCGTGGCGGGGCGGTTGGGGGCGTTTAGTTCCAGCGGGCGGGTCGGTGCAGGAGGTAGCCGTTGGCGTCGCTAACCTGCGCGGGGAATTGGCTACGGGCGATTGTCTTGGGCCACAAACTGAAAGTAGCTGTAGCGTGGTTTGCCAAATCCCTGGAATAACGGTTCGGCGGAAAGGCGACCGCTACCCGTTTTCCGGGATAGTCTTGCCGCATGGCGTCAATTGGCCCAGCTAAATCGCTGTCTGCGGAGATGATAATTGCGGTGTCAAAGGCGTCCTGCACCGCATCGCGGAACAACGCGATGGCAATGTTGACGTCGGTCATTTTCTCCTCAAAAGTTTCCCGGGACGCTCCGCAACTCCGGCAGGTTATGGTCTTGGGCAGATGGTACCCGTACTGGATAGTCAGGTCAGGCCGGGTTGCCAAGGCTTTCAAGTAAGCGTCCTGGCGCAGAGGCTGTTCCGGATCGTCGCGGGGTAGAAACCGGGCGGTGAAGTACCTAACCATCTCAAGGCGCTGGCCCGGGCGCAGCAGGCGTTCCGCCAAGCGGCGCAGGTCCAGCCAGTAATAGCGGCGCAAGCCCCGGGATTTGAGGCCATAGTAGAGGTTGAGGCCGTCCACATAAACCGCCACGCGGTGGGACGGCTGGTCGGTTGCATCAGAATTGTCGGAAATAGGGGTTGACATTTCGCTTGCTCTGGCGTAGATTGGATTTACCCCCCCAGCGGGTAGTGCTGCTGGGTCCAACGCTCCCCGCAAGGGGGGCGTTTCTTTATTGCGCCTGGGCCGGCGGCAATCGGTATTTTCAACACGCGCTGGCATCGGATTTTTGGCCCCGCCGCGGACGCAAACACAGCAACGCCAGCGAACCACGCAGCGCCCACACCTGCTTCGTGTAGCCCGTCGTGGCCCACGCCAATCGCTTCAACCGCCCGCGATACTCCGAATGCAATCCCTCATTCCGGTTCGCCAGCTTGCCCTTGCCCACGATGTGCCGCTCTGCCGGCAGCCAGCTCCCGTACACCCCGTAGTCATCGCTGTAGTACCGCTCCGCCTCCGGCAACCGCTCGTACAACCGCAGAAAGGTTTCTCCACTGCGGTCGCCCACCTCAAAGTCCACGCACCGCCGGCCGTCAAGCAGCTCAATCACCGCCGTCCAGATCCACACTTCCCGCCGCTTCTTGCCATGTCGCGCCTGCTGATAAGTCCACATCTCGTCAAAAGATATGGCCGGCACAATGCCCCACCGCTGGCGCTGCATGGTCACCCAGGCCCAAATCCCCAGGGCCCACCGGACTTTTTTTTGACCCACTCGTACACGGTGCCCAGCTTGACCTCCAGAACACGGCTGATGGCGGCTATGGCCATGCCTTCGCCGTACATATCGATGGCCTGTTCTTTGACCTGTTCCGAGTAGTAATGGCGGTTGCCATCGGGCGTGAAGCGGTAGTGGCAGAGGCGGCAGCGGTAGGTTTGCTTGCCCCGGGAGCGTCCATCTTTGGGCAGCCAGTTGGAGCCGCAGTGGGGACACTGGAGATCGTCGCGGTAGGAGCGGGCGGCGGCCATGGGATCACCTCCGGCAATGGCAAAATCCAGCCCCAATTATATCACCAGCGCGTGCTGAAAATACCCGGTAATCGGGGCTATTGACATCGTGCCGGATTGGGCGTAGATTGGATTTACCCCCCCGGCGGGTAGTGCCGCTGGGCCGACGCTCCCCGCAAGGGGGGCGTTTCTTTATTGCGCCTGGGTCGGCGGTAATCGGGGCATTGGCAACTTACAGGATTTTGCCGGCAACCGCAATAGCGCTTACGGCGCGCCCGCGTAGTCCGATGCGGTGAATTCCAGTTCCAGCTGGAGGCTGTTTTCCCGGATGGCGCGGGTGATGCTTGCGGAGAAGCCGTCGGCCTTTTCCCCGTTGATGATAACCGCCACAGTTACGCTGCCGCCGTCGTTGCGGAGGTTGCGGATGATCTCATCGCGCAACCGATTGAAGTCGTACAGCGCGACATCGGACTGGACGGTTTTGCGGGCCGTCACCCGGCGGGGGCGGCGGGGTTGCGGCGACGGGGTTGGCGTTGGAGTTGGGGAATCGTCATCCGTGCCGGGTTTAGCCTTGGCGCCGGGCAACTCGCCAGCGGAGCCGGTTGCCCCCGTGTCCGCGGCGGCGGCTTCGTCCAGCAGCAGCTGCGCCATTTCCGGTTCAGTGATCAGCGTGGCGCCGGTCAGGGGCAGCGCCTGGCAAGTGGCGCCGCTTTCGCTGATGCCGCGCCGACTAACGGGCTGGGGCGAATTATAGCCCCAGCCGGGGGCGGTGGGAGCATTGGGGCAGGCTTGCCGGCAAAACGGCGCCGGCCAAAATCAGGGTGCGATGCGCCGTACCGGGGGCGGGAGATGGGCATAACGAACCGGCGCTTGCCGGGTATGACGCCGGGGGTATCCGGCATCATACCCGGCGTCATACGACGAAGGTTGCCGACCCGGGCCGCGCTTTGCCCCCGTGCACGCTGGGCTCGGCGCACCACTTGGCCGCCAGCCGCCGCACCCCCTGATACACCCCATCGTCAAAACCCAGCAGGTCGCACACCACCCGCCGGTCCAGCAGCGCCCGGTTGACGTCGGTGTCGGCCAGATACGCCGGCTGCAACTCTTTGTCGCGAAACTCCTCAAAGATGGCCTGCGCCGTAGCCAGTTGCGCGTCGGTGAGCGCGCGCAGGTCCAAGACAGGTAGTGATTCCATAGTCACCAGGGTTATTCGTCCCCGCCCGCCCTGTTGCCGGCTGGAGTGCCACCAGAACGAAAGCAACCCTAATGTGGAATTGCACCATAGGGCAAAGGGATAATCAAAGCGCGCATCCGGGAAAATTACATTGGGCCACGCCGTGCCGCCAATGCTCCGGTATTCCGTAACCGCCGCCGCCAGCGGCTGCGAGGTGAAGCGGAAATCCAGGGTCAGATGCGCGCGGCTGGCCATTGCCCAAAGCTCCGCCGCGCGCGTTTCCATTCCCGGCTTCACCCGCATTGCGGAATCGGGATGGCACACCATAAACCCTTCCGCTTTGGCGTTGTGGTTATACAGCGACGGGTAAGTAGCGGTTGGGCTGGGCGGATCCTTGATAAACGGCCCGCGATGAGCAGCGCTTACCAATAACTGATGATCAACTCCGCGTTGACCAAGCCGGCCCAGCTCCGCCACCGGCAAGTCAAGGCCGTCTAACTCTGCGGGCAGCCATAGCTTGCCTTTGGACAAAGCGGACGCCACTTGCGCCACGGAGGCATCGGTTATTCGAGCGGCGCCCCATCCCTTTTCGTAGTCATTTATGGGAGCGTGCAAAACTTCTCCATAGTGACTGTCCCCGCAGAAAATTGGTACGCCGCCATACGGTCCGTCCTCAAGATGCCGCACATACTCGCTGCCCAGAACGGCGCTGACGATTTCCCGCGCTTCGGCAAAACCGAGCGGACGGCGGCGCAGAGATACGAATTTCGCCCGGCCATCAGGTTTCTCGCCCTTGCCCAACTTGCGCCCAATCACCATACACTCCGCAACGCCGGTGTCCGACGACAAAGACATATCGGGGCCGTTGGCGGCAATGCTCACAATGGTCACATCAGCATAATTCTCCGCTATCATCCGCCGGAACTTGGCCCAGGACGAACCATTGACCGCCGTAAAGAGTATCAGCAGCGCAATAACCCCGCCGGGACGAACTTTCCGGTCCGCAATGGCCGCAAAAGCCGAACCCAGCCCGGAGTGTCCGTGATAGCAGGAGCCTTGCGCCAGCCGTATCAGTCGCGCCGCCATATCGTCCTGGTCGGCAATTTGCGCCCCGAAGGCGGCAAAGGCGGCGTTCTGTACATTTCCCGCCGCGTCCCGGTGCTTGGTATTGCTGGTAAAGGGCGGGTTCATTATCACCAGGTCAAACCCGCCATCGGGGATGTCGGCGATGATTTGCGCCGCCGTTTCCTCGCCCACGCTGCCCGTCCGCAATGCCGGGTCGCTGGTGTTGAACAAAGTCATTGCCGCCGAGGATTCCAGCAGCTCCAGCGAACCCACGCGGACGCCATCATCCGCTTGCCGACCGTAGGCCAGCGTGTAAAGCCGCGAATTGTCAAACAGCTCCGCCGGCGCCACGCCCGATAGCGTAGAGCCGGTAATATGCACCGCTGACGGCATCACATCGCACCCGTACAGCGCTTCCTCCATCATTGCCGGATGCAGTTGAACCGGGTCGCCCCCGGCCCGGGCGTGGCGCGCCGCGATCTGCTCGTACACCGCCGACAGCAGCGCCCCGGTGCCACAGGCGAAATCCCCCACCCGCAGCCGCCCGATGGCGTCGGCGGCGCTCCAATCCACCCCGTCCAGCTTGCTCACCGCCAAACGCGCCAATAGCGCCGCGGACGCCGGCAGCGTATTAAAAGTCGCCAGATACTTGCGGTCGGCAATCAGTCGCTGAAAAATGCGCCCGGTCAGATCATGAGCGTTGTCGACGCCGGCCGCGTCAATCTGCTGTGCAGTGCCCCGCAGCTCCCGCAAAATCAGGGCGGCGTCTCCGTCAGGCAGCTGTTCCAGAATGTCTTTGGCAATGGCGAAAATAGCCCAGTAGTTGATCTTGAGTATGTCCGCCCACGCCGCCAGCGTTGCCTCCTGCGGGTTAGCCACATCCGGCCCGCAGACCAGCCGCAACGGCTTGACATCCGCGTGCATTCCGGCGATGCGCTGGTGAAAAACCAGCGCGTTGGCGATAATGGCGCCAGCCATCCGCCGCGCCTGCGGGACGTCGCTCATTCCCAGCAACCGCGCGACGGCGGGCATTATATTGGGCCGCAGTTCCGCCATTTTGTTGAGCATGACCGCCGCCCGTTCAATACCCTGCTCTAGGGCTTCCGCCGCGGCGTCCACCGCTTTTTGGGGGACTGACACCAGCCGGACTAGGTCCGCCAGGTCGGCGACGCCGCCCTCCAGCCAGCCGGATTCGGGAAAGCGGCTGCCATTTTCATAGCAGACGCAGTAATGGAACCGGGCGCCGGCCAGGGCGGCGGCGGGCTCCGGCGCCGTGGCGACGGTTTCGGGATACCGCAGGGCGACGGCGGCTTCCACGGGTCGGATTTCGGCGTTGATGCTGACGCCCAGGCGCGGTTGGGCGTCCGCTTCCGGGTTGGCGCCGGGGTCGTATTCCGCCTCGATGACCACCGGAGAGCGTCCGGGCGCGGTGATCAGCACATCAGGGTGCCGCCCCGGATGGCCGGCAATGGTCTGCGTCAGCTCGGAACGCACCACGCAGCCGGGCAGCATCGGGCGCAGCAAGTCGGCCAGCGCCACGTTGGTAGTGCTTTCAATTTGACGGGGAGTCATAGCGGATTGTCGCGGCATCTGTGGGGCCGGCGCGATTGTATCACATCACAACCGGCGGGTGGGGAGACGCCGGCGGCGGCTTGCTGACGCTGCCGATGAGCTTGCGGCGGCGGGCGGCAAAGGCGGGAGCAAGCATCGGGGCGGTCAGCTCCATTGCGGCGGGCGGGCGATGATATGGCCGTCGCTTTTGACCACTTGCGCCGGCAGCTGGCTGTCGCGAACCTTGCTGCGGCCAATAAAAATGTGAGCGGCAGCGGCAGCGGCCAGTTGGGGGGAGTAGCGGCGCGGCGGGAACGCCGCCACTACTCTTTTGCGCGCAAATTGCCGCCGGATGACTTCCACCGGGCCAGCCAGGTCGTTGTCGCCGGAGATTAAAATTGCCGTGTCATAAGCGTCGCCGTAGGCGTCGCCCAGCAGAGCGGCCGCGATATTGACGTCGGTCATTTTCTCCTCAAAGGTTTCCCGGACGGCGCCGCAGCGCGGGCAGGTCAGGCGCTTGGGCTGGTGATAGCCGTACTGGATCTGCACCGGCAACGTTTCCAAAGCCTGTAGGTAGGCGATCTGCGGCGTGTATTTCCAGCCGTCGCCCGCTCTTTTCAGGAATCGGGCGGTAAAGTACTTTACTGACGCCAGCCTCTGGCCGGCGCGCAGCAGATTTTCCGACATATTCCAGAGGTCGAGCCAGCAGTACCGCTGCCAGCCGGCATCCTGTAGGCCGTAGTGCAGATTAAGCCCGTCGATGTACACCGCAACGCGCTGCGCCGGCGGATTCGGGATGGACGAAATGTGCGGGGAAGGGGTTGACATACCAGCGTTGTCCGTAGTAGGATGATTTTACCCCCCAGCCTTGAAACCGCTGGGACGCCGTCCTCCCCTGTGGGAGGGCGGCTCTGTTATACTCCATCGGCTGCCCATCCGTCAAAACCGGGAACGCTAGATGCTTTCAACCGATGTACACCGCAACGCGCTGCGCCGGCGGATTCGGTGCGGTCGAAATGAGCGGGGAAGGGGTTGACATACCGTCGTTGTCCATAGTAGGATGATTTTACCCCCCAGTCTTGAAACCGCTGGGACGCTGTCCTCCCCTGCGGGAGGGCGGCTTTGTTATACCCCATCGGCCGCCCATCAGTCAAAACCGGGAACGCCACCCGGCGTTGACAAAATGCCGCGGCGCTTATATCCTGATGCTACCCCCCAGCCGTGAGAAAGCTGGGACGCCGCCATTCCGCAGGGGATGGCGGCTTTGTTATGCCCCATCGGCGCCCGCCCGTCAAAACCGGGAACGCCAGCTGTTTTCAACACGCGCCGGCAGCGGATAATCACGGCCGCGCCGGGCGGCGCACCAGCGCGAAAGCGCCCGCCGACAGCGCCTGCAACGCCACCACAATCGCCAGCGCCGGCCCGAAGCTGCCCGTCCGGTCGAAGGCCGCTCCGGCCAACGCCGGTATCGCCAGCCCGCTGATGCCGTAAAACACCGTCATTACCCCTACCAGGGTTCCGAAACTGCGCCGGCCGAAGTACTCCCCCACCGTTATCCACGCCACCGCGTTCACCCCCTGTCCCAGCGCCGACCCCATAATCAGCAGCCAGGCGACCCCGTCGCCGCCCAGCGCCAGCGCCCCGGCAGTGCCGGCCGACACCGCCAGCATCCCCCCGGCCAGCAGCCAGCGCGGCGGCGCCCAGGACGCCGCCAGTCCCATAGCAAACCGGGCCGGTATCGTGGCCGAATAGGTCAGCGACAGGTAAAAGGCCGTCCGTTCCTCGGCAACGCCTTTCCAGATCAGAATCGGTATCTGGTTGATGACCAGCACATCCGATGTAACCGTCCGCAGGACGGCGCCGACGGCCAGGCCGGCGAAGGCCAGCGTGCGCAGCGCCTCGCCAACCCGGTAATCCCGGAGGCGGGGCGGCCCGGCGGGCGGGCCGCTATCGCCCGACGCTGACGCCGATGCTGGCGCCGGCGCCGCCCTGGCCCCGCCCGTACGCCCGGCGCCGGCGCTAACGCTGGCACCGTAGGGCTGTAGCCCCAGATCCTCGGGGCGGCTGCGAATGACGGCCGCCGCCGGCAGCGTCAGGGCGCACACCAGCCCGCCACAGATGAACGCCGCCGTGCGCCACCCGACTATCGTTTCGGCGAAACTCATCGCCGGCAGCAGCGCCGCCGCCCCGCTCGTAACCGCTGTGTTGACCACCGTCAGCGCCAGCGCCTTGCGCCGCTCAAACCACTGGTTCACCGCCGTCATCAGGGTGGGAAACACGCCCAGCCCGCGCCCGGCGGAAGCGACCACGGTATAGGTCAGCACGATGCCGGCCAGAGAGTCGGCCAGGCCCATGGCCGCGAAGCCGGAGCCGCACAGCAGCCCGCCGGCCAGTATCAAGCGCCGCGCGCCGTAGCGGTCGGACAGCCAGCCCGCGCCCAGGGACACAATGTCGCCCACGCCCCACGCCGCCCCCACGACAAAGGCCGCCTGCGCCGAGGACAGCCCCAGCTCCGCCCGTATAGGAACCGACAGGGCCAGAAACCCCGGTATGACCACGCCAAAGGCCACAAACCCCAGCGCCGAGGCGGCCGCCAGTACCCGCCAGCCGTAGAAAACGCCGCCCCCGCCGGCGGGGGCAGACGGGGGGCGCGCCCGGCCCGGCCTCATCCCTTTTCGGCGGCGTCCGGCGCGCGGTCAGGGCGCGCCGTCATATTCGCCTTCGCCGTCATTCCGGTCACTGCCATTGCGATTCGTCCGTCATCCCGGCGCTGGCCGGGATGCGGGGGGCGGCAACCACGGCAATTGATCCGCATCGTGGCGTGGCCCGGCGGCCGGCATTGGCCGGCGCGGCGGCCAATGCGCCCACGGCCATCAGTCCAGTAGTCAGCTCAGTCCGCCAGTCCGCTAGTCCGCCAGCGGAATTACCAGGTACACCCGTTCCCCGCCGCCGACCACGCGGGTGGTATGGCCCTGGCCGGTCAGGTCTTCGGCCAGCAGCACATCGCCGGGGCCGACCCGGTGGGTGGAGCCGTCGCCCAGGCCGATCTCCGCTTCCCCCGACAGGGTAACGGTGTACTGCCGGCGCGGGGCGCAGTGAAAGTCCAGGAAATAATCCGGCGGGGAAATGCGGATGGTCACGCCCGTGGCGGGCTGCAACGGCGTGCCGCGTCCGTAAGCGCCCTCGGTGTCCAGAAAATCCGCAAAGGGCGGCTCGTAGGTTTCCAGGCGGGACTGTCCGTCCGCTCCGGTATAAACGCGCAGAAATTGGGGCATCAGACCGGCTCCTTGCTGACTGCTGAATGTTGATTGCTGGTTAAGGATTGCAGGTTGCGGGATGGCGGGCATTATACCCGGTTCGGCGACGCTTCCCCGGCGGCGCTAGGGCGGTTCGTCGCCCCGGTCTTTGGCCGCCGCCGTCCGCCGGGCGTTCACCCAGGAAACGCCGCTGTCGGCCCCGTCCCCGGCGGCCCGGACGCGGCGCAGGCGCTCGGCCAGCCGGATGCCCGCCGCCGCGACCAGCATACCCGCCGCCGCCCCCAGGGGGAAGGCAATCAGGAAACCGGCGGCGCACAGCACGGCGAGGACGTGGGTCTCCAGGTCGGCGCGCCCGGTCAGGGCGGCGATGCGGTCGAAGCGCGCCGCAATGGCCCAGGCCACATAAGCGCCGGCCGCCGCGCCGCCCACCGCCGCGCCGGCGAGGTAAAACATTCGGGTCGGAGTAAGCATAACGGGGGCCAATATAGCACAAATCGGGGCCGGCGGCGCGCCGGGAATGAAGCCCGCCGCCGGGTTTCGGGCCGGCGCCTGTCCCCCTTGCCATTCCGTGTTATAATGCCGCCATCAACACCGAGGAGGCCGCCCTAATGAGCACCGTGGCAGTGGAGGTAGTGTACCGGGGCATTTTCCAGAAAACCCTGGCCCGCAACATCGTCCGCACCATCGTTTTCGCCGCCCGCAAAGAAGGCAAGATCGGCACTGCCTTCGGACGCTACGGCGACTCCCCCGAGCGCAACGGCATTCCCGCCAAGCAGTTCGCCATCGTTTCCGACACGCCCGAGGAGCTGGAGGAAAACCTGGCCGTGTACGAGGCCCGCGAAGTGGACGTCACGATTAACGTGGACGACACTATGTGCAAGGGCATCGAATCCTGGGCCTGGTACGGCTTGCAGCCCATCAACGCCCTTACCAAGCCCGGCGGCAGTCTGATTGTCACTTCCCGGCAGACGGCCGAAGCCCTGATTGAGGACATTCACCAGAAAGACGCCGCCTACAACCTGTCCATTGTGCCGGCGTCCACCAGCTTTTCCGGGCTGTGGGTCTATAAAGACGACCACACCGACGCCCGCGTGCTGGGGGCGCTGGCCAAAGTGTGCCCGGAACTGGTGGGGCTGGAGGCGATGACGGACGCCATTGCCGACCAGGGGTGGGGGGAACTCAAGCAGACCTCCGCCCGCAACGCCTACGACCGCGCCGCCCTGCGGCCGGTAGAACCCGGCGAAGGCAGCGACGACGTGCCCTTCTCTTTTGACCTGCCCGGCTGGCGCGACATGGAGGAAGGGCTGGTCATACGCGGGGTGGAACCGGGCGGCGGCTTCCGCGGCGGCAACGAGGGGTACGAACCGACCCGCAGCGCCGTGTTCAAGAAGTTCAGCACGCGCTCCATGCGCCCGGTCATCAACTTTGACACCTGCATCAAGTGCACCCTCTGCTGGTTGCAGTGTCCCGACACCTGCTTTGATGTCACGCCCGAGGGCCTGTACGACGCCAATCTGGAATCCTGCTGCGGCTGCGGCGTGTGCGAGGCCGTCTGCCCCGTGCCCGACTGCGTGGTTATGGTCAACGAGGCCGAGTTCAACGACAACGACAGCCAGTATGAGCGCTGGCGGCAGGACAAGGACGGCTACCACCGCTGGATGGCCGAACTCATCCAGAAGCAGAAGGACAGCGAAGGGGAGCGCAGCCACGGCTACCACAGCCCCGGCAAGTACGAAGCGGAATCCGAAGTTGCCGTCACCGGAGGCGATGACTGATGACCACCACTACTATTACCACCAGCGGCGGCAGCGGCGGCGCCGGCGCTGCCGGCGGCGGAAACGGCGCCGGCCAATCCCGGAACGGCCACCGGGGGGCCGAGCGCGAGGAACTTATCAGCGGCAGCGAGGCCATCGCCATTGCCTGCTCGCTGGCCGATGTCGATGTCATCACCGCCTACCCCATCCGGCCCTACGACACGGTGATGCAGTATGTGTCCAAGCTGAAGGCCGACGGCGCCTTTGACTGCGATTTCATCGTGGCGGAAAGCGAGCATTCGCAGTTTGAGATCGTCAAGCACGCCTCGGCGGTGGGGGCGCGCACTTTCTGCGGCTCCAGCGGCGTGGGCTGGTTTTACGCCTTTGAGGCTATTACCGTTACCGCCGGGCTGCGCCTGCCCGTGGTGGCCATGGTGGGCAACCGCGCCCTGGACGACCCCGGCGCCTTCGGCGTGGAACACAACGACGCCATGGCCGTCCGCGACCTGGGCTGGATGCTCTATTGGGTCGGCACGGCGCAGGAAGCGCTGGATGTGGCCCTTTTGGCCTGGCGCGTGGCGGAGGATTCCCGGGTGTTCCTGCCCATGGCCATTTCCTGCGACGGCTCATTCCTCACGCACTCCCAGGCCATCGTCAATGTGCCGACGCAGGAGCAGGTCAACCAGTACCTGCCCACCTACGACCGGGGGCGGTTGCTGCTGCACCCGGACAACCCCATCACGGTGGCGCCGCAGGTGAACGAGGACTGGCTGATGGAAATCCGCCGGCAGACCGATGAGGCCATGCGCCGCACGCCGGGTGTTATCAAGGAAGCCTACGCCGAGTTCAAGCAGCTGTTCGGGCGGGGCGACGACAGCCCGTTCATTGAGGAATATATGACCGATGACGCCGACATCGTGCTGGTGGGCATGGGCACGCTGGCGATGCCGGTGCGGGTGGCCGTCCGCCGGATGCGGGAGCAGGGCGTGAAAGTCGGCTTTCTGCGGGTCAAGTTTTTCCGGCCCTTCGCCACCGAGGAAGTGCGGGAGGCGTTGAGCCGCTGCAATGCGGTGGGCGTCATTGACCGGGATTATTCCTACGGCTCGCCCTCCTGCGGCGGCGTGCTGTTCAACGAAATCCGTTCCGCCCTGTACACGCTGGACAACCGCCCGCTGGTGCAGAGTTTCATCGCCGGGCTGGGCGGCCGCGAGGTGCTGGTGCGGGATGTGGTGGAAATGACCGATCTGGTGCAGGCGTCCATTGACGCCGGCGTTGTGCAACAGGAAAACGCCTGGATTGGCGTCCGGGATTAGAGGAGAGCCGCTATGACGACGATGACCCAAGCTCCGCCCCAGCCGGTGCAGGATCTGCCGCAGGTACGGGGCGTCAAACAGATTCCGGTGTTCGAGGGTTTCACTTCGGGCCACCGCACCTGCCAGGGGTGCGAGTCGGCGCTGGTGATGCGCCTGATGATCAAGGCCGCCGGGCCGCGCACCATTGTGGTGGGCAGCACCGGCTGTATGTATGTGGCGAATACCACCTACTACAGCACGCCCTGGGTGGTGCCGTGGATGCATACCCAGCTGGGTTCCAGCGGTTCCGCCGCCACCGGCACCGCCGCCGGGCTGGCCTCGCTGATGCGGAAGGGCAAGATGCAGCAGGAACCCATCAATGTCATCGCTTTCTGCGGCGACGGCGGCGGCGTGGATATGGGCCTGTCGGCCATTTCCGCCGCCTTGCAGCATGATGAGTACAACCTGCTCATCCTGTGCTACGACAACGAATCCTACGCCAACACGGACATTCAGGTGTCGGGCTCCAGCCCCTGGGGGGCCAATTCCACATTCTCGCCGCCGGGCAAGGTGCATCGCATTATGAACCGGCGCTGGAAGAAGAACACGGTGCCGATGCTGGCCGCCGGCCATCCCGATGTGCGCTATGTGGCCACGGCCTGCGGTTCCTACGGGCCGGATTTCACCAACAAGATTCGCCGCGCCCTGACCATTGGCGGCCCGACTTTCATTCACAGCATCGATCCCTGCCCCAAAGGGTGGGACTACGACCCCAAGTATTCCCACGAGCTGGGGATGCTGGCGGTGGAAACGGGCATCTGGGTGCAGTACGAAATCGTGGACGGGGAGCTGATCCTCAACGGCCCCTCCCGGGCCATTGCCCGGGGCATCCGCCGCCGCAAGCCGGTGACGGATTACCTGCAACGGCAGGGGCGTTTCGCTCACCTCACCGAGGATGACTTGCAGTTTTTCCAGGACAAGATTGACGAGTCCTGGGAGAAGTGGTGGCTGCCGGGCATTGTTCCCTTCGGCCCCCACGACGAAGGCGCCTAGCCTGGCCGCCCGCCGGCCCAACGGGGCCGCGACGGCGAATGGCGACAGACGATAGACGACAGACGGGGACGGGCTTTTGGTTCCGTCCCCGCCGGTTGCCCCCGTAGCTTGTTACCGGCGACGGGGGCAAATTGACCGCCCGCCGGCGGAGGCGCTACACTTGGCGCCGCTAACCAAATCAAGTTGCGGGGGCGCCCGCAGCATCAAGCAAGCAAGAAGGAGGGTCCGGTTTGCCTCGCTACGATTATCGCTGTACGGAGTGCGCGTCCGAGTTTGAGCTGGTTCAGAAATTCAGCGAGGCCGGGCAGGGGGAATGCCCCGATTGCGGCGGCGCGGGGCAGCGGGTGTTCCACGCGGTGCCGGTGATTTACAAGGGCAGCGGCTTTTACACCACCGACTACGGACGCCCGAAACGGCCGGCGGAGGGTTCCGAAAGCGGCCGGGATGGCGCGGGGGCGGCGTCCGAAGCGTCATCGTCGTCGGATGCTGCGAGCAACGGCGGGAGCGGGGGCGGCGGCAATGGCGGTTCCGGGGATGGCGCGGCGGCGGGCGGCGGCGGGGCAGCGGGCGCGGGGGCGGCGGCGGGCGCCGGGGCTGGGGGCGGCTCGGAGTAACGGGGCTTTTCGCAGCCACGCTGCGGGTGGCGCAAGCGGCCCACAGCCATGAAGCGGGGCCGCTATTGTTGCCTTAAGGCAAGCGTCGCCGCTTGCGAAATTGAGTTGCAAAGTTGCCGATTCAGCCCCTTGACATAATAGGGCAGATAGAATAAAATCGCCGTATTGCCGCAAAGCGACTTATCGGAGGGACGCTGATTGCTACGGCACAGACAATCGGCACTGGAGGAAACGATGGATTTCAAAAATGCCCTGAAAGAGGAGCTGAAGGGGAACCACTTGGTGAAAACCGATCTGAGATCCGAGGAGGATACCAAGCGGGTACTTGTCGTTCCGTTCATTAAAGCCTTGGGTTATGACACCCTCAATCCGCGTGAGTTCGTCTCTGAATTCTCCGTTGCCGGAGGCGGGCGGGTGGATTACGCTATCCAGCGCGACGGCAAGGCAGTCATCATCGTAGAATGCAAGCCAGTATCCAATGCGCGGTTGATTGATGACCGGGGCCAGCTTCGGCGGTATTTCAATGCCGCCAAACCTGATGTCGCTATCCTCACCAACGGCGTCCAGTACCAGTTTTTCAGCGACCTTGATCGCGAAGGCGAAATGGACGGCGAGCCGTTTCTGGAAGTTGACCTGGGGGACTGCGACGACGAGGATTTCGGGGAACCGGGCGCGCCGGCCATCAACTCGCTGGCGGCTTTCACCAAGTCGGAATTCAGCTCCAATGGCGTGCGGGAAACGGCAATTTTGCTGAAATACAAGAGAGGCATCCGGCGTTTCCTGGAGCAGCAATTCAGCGGTGACGAACTGCACCGCGATTTTGTTGAACTGTTGGCCAAGCGAGTCTATCACAGACCGCTGGGGAGCAACGTCAGGGCACATCTGGGCGAGTTGTCCAAAGAGGTCATCTCCGAGTTTAAAACTGCAATGGTCAAGGCCGCGGCCATTCACCCTCAGCACACAACTACCTCGGATGAAATCGAGGGGTATTACACTGTCAAAAACATTCTTTGGAACGTCGTGGACAGTGACCGGGTTGTGATGCGCGACGCCAGAACGTACTGCAACATCAGGCTGGACGACGACAACAGGAACAGGAGGACGATTTGTAGGCTCCGATTCAACGACCTGAACCGGAAAAGGTTGGGCTTGTTGGATGCAGATCCCGAGGAGCAAGTCCGCATCGATGCGCTGGGAGAAATCAACAACTACGCCGAGCGGATTCGGCAGACGGCCCGTCAGATTCTGGCGCGGGAAGAGTAGCAGTTGACGCCCCGCCCGCGTTAGGATGCGGCCTATCCTGCACGGCTTACCCTACCTCCCCACCCACGCTGGCATTGATATGACCGACACCGCCGCATTCGCGGCTGCCCCCATAACCTTTGCCCCTGCCGGGCCGGCGGCGCTGGAAGCTCTTGCCGCCGCTGTGGATCGCGCCAAAGCGCCGGATCCTTTTGCCCGCGTGGTGGTCGTTGCCGACCAGCAGGACGCCGCCACTTCGGTGCGCCACCGGCTGGGCGCGCGGGAACGGGGCGTAATCAATGTCACGGTGCAGACGGGGAACCGGCTGGCCGCCGAACTGGCCGGCCTCAAAGGGAACCAGGCCGGCAATGACGGAAGCGGCAATGACGGGAACGGAGGGCCGAAACGGCTCTCCCGGCTGCTGGAAACCCAGGCGGTGCGGCTGGTAGCCGAGGATGACGTCCAGGAACAGCGGCTGGCTCCCGCCGGACAGCAGCGTTTCTATCGCTCTCTGGCCGACGCCTTTCGACGGATGGCGGAACGCCCGGAAGTTCCATCGGAGATGGCGGGCAAAAATGCTGTTGCCGCCAGCAGCGATATGAACGCCCGGGCCGAGGAACTTTACGCCGCCTACCGGGAAAAAGTGGCGAGCAGAGGATATTACATCCCCTCGGAACTGCCCCATATGGCGGCGCAGGCGGTGGCGAAACAGGACAATGGCCGCCGGCCCTATGTCATCTACTACCTGCCCCGCCGTCTTTCGGCGGGCGATGTGGCCCTGGCGCAGGCGCTGCGGAAGCAGGGCCGGTGCGAAATCATCGGCGGGCTGACGGGCGACGATGCGGCGGACAAGCCGGTAAAGGATCTGATAAGTCGCCTAGCGCCGGACAGCGCGCCGGCACCCGATGCCGGCGGCGCTGACCCGCTGCGGCAGCGGGTTGCCGAGGGCGCGCTGCGTATTGTCTCCGCCCCCGATCCGGAGGAGGAAGTGCGGACGGTAATCCGCCGCATCGCCGCCAGCAATGCGCCTCTGCACCGCATCGCCGTCATCTACCGACAGGCCAATCCCTACGCCAGCCGGCTGCGGCAGGAGCTGGATTTCGCCGGCATTCCCTACGCCGGCGCGGAACGGCGCCGGCTGGCCGACACCCCCACCGGGCTGCTGCTGCTGGGGCTGGTTGACCTGGCGGTGGCGGCGGCGAACCGGCCCGGCGGCGGCGTCATCGACCGGGAACGGCTGATTGAGTGGATGACCACCACATCGGTGCGCTGGCCGGGGCAAAATCCGGGCCGGGGCCAGGGCCGGGGCGTTAGGATTCCCGCCAGCCGGTGGGCCAACCTGGCGCTGGAAGCCAGGGCCAACGGCGCGCCGGAGCTGTGGCGGACGCGTCTGGAAGCCTACCGGGATAAAGTCAATGCCCGGATGCGCGAGAGACACGGGGACGACTACGAAGGCAGCGCCAGGGCCGCGCAAGACGGCGCCGAACTGATTGCCTTTGTCGACGAGTTGCACCAGCGGTTGCGCGCCCTGGACGATGACGGGCTGAAGTGGACGACGGCAGCCGACCTCTTGAGTGACATATTCAATGCCTATCGCTGGTATGGGGCCGGGGAAACCGATGACGACCGCCGGAACATTGAGGAAGCGGTGTCCGGTCTGTCCGCCTTGCAGGAATGGGGCGCCGGGTACAGCCTAGCGGCGTTGCAGGAAGCCATCCGCAGCGCCTTGCAGTCGCCCACGGACGAAAGGGGGCAGCCGGTAGGGGCCGGCGTTTATGTGGGGCCGCCGGCGGGCATCGTGGGGCTTGAGTACGATGCGGTGTACGCCGTGGGGATGGTGGAGAGGCAGTTTCCGCCGCGCCCGCGCGCCGACCCCTGGCTGGCGGACAACGCCGCGGAACGGCAGCGGGAGGCGGCGCTGGAGCGCTACGATTTTCTGGGCGCCGTGGGCGCGGGCCGGGAGGTTACGCTGTGCTGGCCGGCGGCCACCGCCGACCGCAGCATCGCTTATCCCTCGCGCTGGCTGGTGGAAGCGGCCAACCTGTTGCACGAAAAGGCGGGCGGCGCGGGCCGGCTGGCTTACGATAAAATCGCCACGGGGGCCGGCAGCACAGACTGGCTGACGACGATTGCGTCGCGGGAAGCCGGGCTACGGGAATTGGCGGCGTCAGCCGAGGCCGCCCCGGCGGACGCCGCCGATTACCGGATGATGCACCTGGCGGCGGGCGGGGCCAGTTTGGATACGCTTGCCGATGCGCGGATGCGCCGGGCGCTGGCGGCCTGCGCCGCCCGCTACGACCGCAATCATAATCAGCTGACGGAGTGGGACGGCAGGGTTGACGCCAGTTCGGAAAGCATTGCCGGCATTGGCCGCCGGGAACGGCCGGTGTCGCCCAGCGCGCTGGAAACCTGGGCCGGCTGCCCCTACCGCTACTTCCTCGGGCGCGTACTCGGCCTCTCCGCCCCGCCGGAGGATGAGGACGACACCATATCCGCGTTGGAACGGGGCTTGCTGGTGCATAAAATCCTGGAGCGGTTCGTCAGGGAGGGCAAGGCCACGGTTGCTGAACTGACCGCGCTGGCGGAGGCGGAATTCAATGCCGCCGAGCGGCGCGGCGCCACCGGCCACTATCTGCTCTGGGAGCTGGAAAAGGCAAAAATCAGGGCCAGTCTGGAGGCGTTTCAGGGCGCTGACGAGGAGTGGCTTAAAAAGTCGCTGGGCGGAGCGTTGCCGGACGAATCCAGAGCGGAAATCAGCTTCGGGCCGCCAGCGCGACCGCCCGGCGGGAACGCAGCCGAACATACTGGCAAGCCTACCGATTGGGGCGAAGTGGGCATATCTGTTGAGGGTTTGGGCGAAGTCTGGTTCCAGGGCAAGATTGACCGGCTTGATGCGGCGCATAACGATGGCAACGGGCTGGTACTGGTGCGGGATTTCAAGACGGGCAAGCCGGATAGCTATGTGCGTGACGC
The DNA here is from genome assembly GCA_965203195.1 of Dehalococcoidia bacterium. GTDB lineage: Bacteria > Chloroflexota > Dehalococcoidia > Lucifugimonadales > UBA3495 > Bin87. Next base: position 1,682,263 of record OZ241860.1, read on the forward strand.
CCCAAGTTACAATCCCCACACCGTCGCCAACGGTAGAGCATTGCAGCTCCCGGTGTACACGGCGGCGGCGCGGCGCGGCTACCCTGATGCGACGATTAATGCGTCGTACAGCTTCCCTACGGCCGATACACCCAACAATGACGGCCGGCCTTACAATGACGAGCAAGGTTTGGGCGAGTTTCACACTGCGCTGCAACGAATTGTAGGGATGGCCCGCGAAGGTCTGTTCCCGGCCACCCCGGACGGGGAAGGGCAGCGTAGCAACTGCCGCTACTGTGATTTTAACCGGCTTTGCCCCACCCGCCGGCGGCAAATTTGGGAACGCAAGGGCCGGCACGATGTTGCCGTCCAACCCTACAACGCCCTCGGCGGCAAGGCCGCCATCGCATAGCAGGATGAGTGAGGATAATGGCAACGCCCGCTAACGACGCCAATACCGGCAAGCGCATCGTCAACGACCTGGACGCCAACTTCATCGTGGAGGCTGGCGCCGGCACGGGGAAAACCTATGCCCTGGTGAGCCGTGTTGTCGCCCTGGTCAAAAGCGGAACGCCGATGCCGAGCATCGTTGCCATCACCTTTACCGAGGCCGCCGCCGCCGAGTTGTCGGAACGCATCCGCTCCCGCCTGGAGCAGCTGCTGGACGCCGAATACCGCGCAGGCGAGGACGACCTGCTGGCCGATGGGTGGGACGACTGCCGCCACAGACAGCTGGTGGAAAAGGCCATTGGCGAACTGGACCAGGCGTCCATCCAGACCATTCACAGCTTCGCCGCCCAGATCCTGCGCGAGCGTCCGCTGGACGCCGGCCTGCCGCCGGGGTGGGTTACGCTGGACGAGGTGGAAGCGAACCAGCGGTTCGCCGAGAGTGGGACGAATGGCTGGATTGGGCGCTGGGCAAAGACACGGGCGTGGGCGAGGAGTTGCAGTCCGCAATGACTTACCTGCTTGAGTCTAACATCGGCATCAACAATTGGCGGACAATCGCCCAAGCCTTCAGCGATAAATGTGACCGTCTTGCAGACGGTAATAGCATTCCAAATACTGACTTGCACGCCATGGCTCAAAATACATTGGAAATGCTACAGGAACTAGCGAAAGAATGTACGAACCATACAGATAGGCTGTTCGGTCAACTGAGCGGGGCCATTGCGACCGTCCAGGACGTATTAGCTTACGCGTCAGATAGCGTTGCCGCCGCAAAGGCATTAAAAGCAGGCGCGCCTGTGGACTATAACGGTAACGTCGGATCCGGTGGGAATTGGAATCGTCCCGCTACGCAGATACGGAGCGACTTTCGTGAGATTGGAAGGGCTTTCCAAAATAAGGTAAGGGTTGCTCCGTTGCTTCCCCTCCTCCACAACCTGCGCCAGCGCTTTGCCGTTGACTACGAAGCGCGGCGCAAGGCCGAGGGCGTCGCCACTTTTGACGACCTGCTGGTTTGGACGCGGGACCTGCTGCGGGATAATGCCGACGCCCGCTCCCACTGCCGGCAAAAGTACTCCCGCATCCTGATTGACGAGTTCCAGGACACCGATCCGTTGCAGGCTGAAATCGCTTTTTACCTGGCGTCCAAACCTGATGCCGATATTGGCGGGCAGCCCTGGCATACCCTGCCGCTGGAACCCGGCAAGCTGTTTATCGTGGGCGACGACAAGCAGTCCATCTACCGCTTCCGCAACGCCGATATTGCCGTCGTTCAGCAGGTCAAGGCCGGCGGGCAGCTGGCAGCGCTGCCTCTGTCCGAAAACCGCCGTTCCCAAAAGCCGGCGCTGGATTGGGTCAACGCCGTGTTCGGCGGCGGGGATGACGCCGCCGGGCTGATGGCGGCGGAGGCCGGCGTCCAGGCGGAATATGTCGCACTGCAACCCAACGAAGGCATACAACAGAACGGGCTGGGCTCGGCGCAGGTGTTCGGCGGGCCTGTGGCGGACAATGCCGCGGCTTATCGCGCGCAGCAGGCCAAAGATGTCGCCAATTTGATAGCGGCCTACGCCGGGGAAAACGCCCCCCATCGTCTCGAGGTGTATGACAAAGATACGAGGGAAAAGCGACCGGCCAAGCTCCGCGATGTATGCATCCTCATCCGTTCCCGCACGGGGCTGGGCGTACTGCTGCGGGCTTTGGATGACAATCGCGGTCCGAACGCCGCCGACGTCAGCAACATCCCCTATCGACTGGCCGGCGGCTCGCTGTACTTTGACACCCAGGAGGTGCAGGATCTGCTCAACTGCCTGCGCGCCATTGACGACCCGACGGACGAAGTGGCGGTAGTGGCCGCCCTGCGCGCGCCGGCACTGGCCTGCTCCGATGCCGACCTGCTGCGCTGGCGGGATGCGTGCGGCCAGTCGCTGTGGAACTACCAGTCCCGCCGGCTGCGGGATGCGGATGATGATGCTGATGACCCGGACGCGGAAGGGCGCGCCGCGTTGCGAAGCGTGGCGCCGGTATGGGACGGGATGCGGATACTGCGGGAATATCACGCCCGGAGTCGCACCGACAGCGTGGCGCAGCTGATTGCAGATTTCATCCGCGACCGCCGGCTGGACGAGCTGGATCGGGCCGAAAGCCGGCCCCGGGAAATCTGGCGGCGCCGGCAGTTCCTCATTGAGCAGGCCCGCGCCCAGGAATACGACCGGGCAAACGGCGCCGGCGCCGCTCCCCTCACCCTGCGCCAGTTCCTGCGGTGGGCGGAAACGATGCAGGACGAAAGGCCGCGCATCAGCGATACGGCCGTGCCGGAAACGGACGATGACGCCGTGCAGATAATGACGATACACGCCGCCAAGGGGCTGGAGTTTCCTATCGTCATCCTGCTGGGGCTGGCGGATGGCCCTTCCGCTAACACCGGAAGCGCGCTTTTTGACCGCTCCGACGGGGCGGTGGAAGTGAAGCTGGGCAATCTACAGACGCCCGGCTATGCTGTCCTCCAGGAACAGGAAAAGGCGCACGCCGCGGCGGAGCTGGTCCGGCTAGCGTATGTCGCCGCTACCCGGGCCCGGGACCATTTGCTGGTTAGTTTGCACCGATCCGATACTTCACGGAGTAATCATAGCAACGGGATTGCCGCCAAAATCGACGCTATGCCGGCGGGCGCGCTACCTCACCAGTACGTGCCTGATGATATATTGACCGCCTGGCGACGGCCCCCGCCGGAATCTGCTGCGGGCGGGGCCGGCGATTATGACCTGGACGGCTGGCAGAAAGACCGCGCCGACGCAATCGCCGGTCGTTCCCGTCGCCAGGCGGCGACGGCGACCTGGGTGGCGGAAATGGCGCGCCGGAAGGATACGGTTGCGGACGCGGCGGCAGACGACGGCGTGGCGCTGGACGACAAGGAAAAGGAGCGGGCGGAGCGCTACAGCCGCGGGCGCGGCGGCACCAGCCTGGGCAGCGCCGTGCACGGCGCACTACAGGATCTGGTCACCGAGCTTCAAGCCGACGGCAAGCTGCCGCTGGAGGACAGTGTCGATATGGCCCAGGAAGTAGTGGGGGGCCTCAACGACGACATTCGCCGGCTGGCGAAGCATCACGCCGCCGAAAACGACATTGGCGGGCGTGAAGGCGAAATTCGCCCGCTGGTGGAACAGGCTTTGCAGCACAAGGCGGTGGTCAAGGCGTTGCGGGCGCGGAACGGGCTGTGGCCGGAAATATCGGTAGCCGCCCCGCTGGACGACGGCCCGTCCCCGGTGGTGATGGAAGGCATCATCGACCTGCTCTACCAGGATGACGAGGGGCAGATGGTCATTCTGGACTACAAAACGGACCGGGTGCGAAATGAGGCCGATGTGGCGGCCAAGATGAAATACTACCGGTATCAGGGGGCGGCCTACGCCGTGGCGGTGGAGCAGGCCACCGGCAAGACGGTCAGGTCGGTGCAGTTCCTGTTCATCCGCCACGCCGACCCCAAGAGCCGGTTGCGGGAAGTCGCCAACTGGCGCGAGTTGGCGGGAGAGCTGAAGGAAACGGTGGCGGCCGGCGCAGCGTAGGCCGCCGCTATCAGCCCGGAACGGCGTACCAGTACCCGGCCGGCGTCAAGACCGGCGCCGGGCCGGCCGGTCGCCTACCACCAGATTTTGCCCTGGGCTTCCTGCGCCAGCGTTTCGTAATCCCGCGTCCACAGCCGGCTGCTCAAATACTTCCAGCCGCCGTCGGCCAGCAGGCAAACCACCTTGCCTTCGTCCATCCGGTCGGCGTGTTTCAGAGCGCCGGCGATTACCGAGCCGGAGGATATGCCGGCGAAGATGCCCTCCTTGTCCATCAGCTGCCGGGTCATATAGAAGGAATCGAAGCTGTTGACCAGCAGGCGGTTGTCCAGCAAGCTGATGTCCAGGATGGGGGGGATGAAGCCGTCCTCAAGGCGGCGCAGGCCGGAGATGAAGTCGTCCGGTTCGGGGGCGACGGCGATTATTTTGATGTCGCTGCGGTGTTCCTTGAGGCGGCGGGCGTTGCCCATCAGCGTGCCGCCGGTGCCGAGGCCGGCCACGAACACATCAACATCGGGCAGGTCAGCCACGATTTCCTGCCCGGTGCCGGTGTAATGGGCTTCGGGGTTGCCTTCGTTGCCGTACTGGTACAGCATCAGGTAGTCGTGGGGGTTCTGGGCGATGATTTCCTGCGCCATCGTCACGCTGCCGTTGGTGCCCAGGGCGCCGTCGGAGTAGATGATCCGGGCGCCGTAGGCTTCCAGCAGCTGGGTGCGCTCTGCGGAGACGTTTTCGGGCATCACCACGGTGACGCGGTAGCCCTTGAGACGGCCGATCATCGCCAGCGAGATGCCGGTGTTGCCCGAGGTCGGCTCCAGGATGGCGCGGCTGGGGCTGATTTCGCCGTCCGCTTCGGCGCGCTCAATCATTTTGAGGGCAATGCGGTCCTTGACGCTGCCGGTGGGGTTCTGTCCCTCCAGCTTGGCGTAGATCCGCACCTGGGGGTTGGGGCTGATATTGCCCAGTTCCACCAGCGGCGTGCGGCCGATGGTAGCCAGCAGCCCTCGGTATGGGCCCTTGGTCAGCATAAGCGGCGTCTCAACAGGGGTAAGGTAAGCGGCGACGGGGGCAAGCGGATGGGCGGGCTGGCGACCGACAACTGACAACCGGCAATCGGCAACTGGCGGCGGGCGGCGGGGCTAGACGGCGCCGGCGGCGACGGCCAGCGGTTCGGGGGCTTCGGCGACGCCGCAGAACACTTCGTAGTCAATCAGCTCGGTGACGGTGGGGGCCTCGCCGCAGAGGGGGCAGTCGGGGTTGCGGCGCAGCCGGACTTCGCGGAACTGCATACTGAGGGCGTCAATGACCAGCAGGCGGGAGGAGAGGCTTTCGCCGATGCCCAGGATGTGCTTGAGGGCTTCGGTGGCCTGGATGGAGCCCACCAGCCCGGTGAGGGCGCCCAGCACGCCGGCTTCGGCGCAGTTAGGCACCATGCCCGGCGGCGGCGGCGCGGGAAACAGGCAGCGGTAGCAGCCCTGCCCGGGAATGAACACCGTGGCCTGCCCGTCAAAAATGAGGATGCTGCCGTCAATCAAAGGCTTGCCCAGCAGGTAGCAGGCATCATTCACCAGGTAGCGGGTGGCGAAGTTGTCCGCCCCGTTGATGACGATGTCATACTGGCCGATGATGTCATAGGCGTTTTCGGAAGTAAGCCAGGTTTCGTGCAGAACGACCTCGACTTCGGGGTTGTAGGATTTGATGTTGTCTTTGGCGGACTGCACTTTGGGGCGGCCCACGTCCGGGGTGTGGTGCAGGATTTGCCGTTGCAGGTTGGAGAGTTCCACCACATCGAAGTCAATGATGCCCAGCTTGCCGACGCCGGCCAGGGCCAGGTACACGGCGGAGGGTGAGCCCAGGCCGCCGGCGCCGATAATCAGGGCGCTGGCCGCCATCATCCGGCGCTGGCCGGCGCTGCCGACGTCCTGCATGATGATGTGGCGGCTGTAGCGTTTGACCTGCTCGGGGGTCAAGCGAAGGGGCTGGACCATTTTGGGTGCCTCCATCAGGGCAATTTCGGCGCGGGCAATTTCAGCCAGGGTGGTTTCGGCGCAGACCGGTTCCGGCGCGGGCGGTTTCGGCGGCGCCTATTATAGCGCCAAAGCCGGCGCCCAACATAACCAAATCGCCATCACATCGTCATCGCCGGCAATGCCGTAGCCGGGAAGGGGGGGATGCGCCGCCGGGGCCGGGCCGCGTGGTCGTGGCAGTGTATCGCCGGAGCGCTAAAATTGTCAAACGCCGCCGGCGGGCCGGCGGCAGCCGGGCATACGGGCAGCCGAATGCGTCGCAGCGGGCGCCGATTCCAGATTCCGGGCCGGCACCGGAATGACGAAGCGGCGGCGCCGGAATGTCAACCAGCGCCGGCAGAAGGCAATCCGCAGGCCGCGGACAGATCAGATAGCGGAAATACTCTGCTACGGCGCGGAACCGGCGGGCAATTGACGCGTCAACCCCCGGCGTGCTACGCTTGCCGGAATACGGGAATGCGCGCCCAGGAAACGCCCGGCCCTCGCCGGCCGGCGCGTCGACGCGCCGGCGCGCGCCCACCCCAGCAGCAGGAGTTAGCAGTATGAATGTTACCCCCATGGCGATTGAGAAGCTCAAGGAAGTTATGGCCGGCGAGGACGAAGCCGACTCTGCCCTGCGGGTGGTGGCGATGCCGGCCGGGCAGGGGTTGCAGTATATGCTCACGATGGAGCGGGAGCACCAGCCCGACGACACCGTGATGCGGATGGACGGCGTGGAGTTTCTGATGGACTCCGACAGCGCGCCGTTCCTGGAGGAAGCGACCATCGACTATGTTGAGGAGTTCGGCGGGCGCGTCGGGTTCGTCATCAACAACCCGATGTACTCCGGCGGGGGCGGTTGCGGCGGCGGAGGCTGCGGCTGTGGCAGTGGCGGCGGCGGTTGTGGTTGCGGCGGCGGGGGCTGCGGCGGACACTAGACGCCGCCGGCGCCCGTACGATGCCGGCGCTGTCCCGGCCCGGTCGGCGCCTGCGCCGGCGTTATCGCCAACCCGGCGTCAACCGGCGCACCCGTCCCGGAGGCCGCGGCCGTCGGGGCGAGTGCGCTTTTGCGTATGCGGCGATATGCCCGCCGTTACACAATGACGCCTGGCCCCCCCACCATATTTTAGGGAAAGTTAGGTTGCCGAAAAGAAACCCCGCGCGTAGCCTGATTGCCAGTGGAGTCCGGTTTTATGTCATTTTGGAACAAAATCGCCGCGCATCGCTACCTCAACCGGCTGCGGCGCGATGTGGTAGCCTGGAACGAATGGCGGGAGTCCAAGGACGTTTCCGGCCTCTCTTTCGCCGGGGCGCAGTTGCCGGGGGCGAATCTGGCCTGGAGCAACTTGAGCAATATGGACTTCAGCGGCGCCGATTTCAGCAACGCCGACCTGCGGGGCGCCGATTTGCATCTCACCACGCTGACGGGCGCCAATTTTCAGAACGCCGACCTGCGGGGCGCCCTGCTGCAAGGCGCCGAGCTGCGGGAAACCAACCTGGCTCACGCCCAGCTCCAGGGCGCCGACCTGTCCCGCGCCGACTTGGACCAGGTGAACCTCCGCAACGCCAACCTGGGGCGGGCGGTGCTGCGGGGAACCTATTGTCATTACTCCGATTTCTCCGAGGCCAGCCTGGTCTGGGCCGATGTGCAGCGGGCCAACCTGTCCCACTCCACCTTCTACCAGACGGAGCTCAACGAGGCCAATCTGGCCCACGCCAACCTGTCCCACGCCAACTTCAATATGACCCGGCTGGAGCATACCAACTTTGACGGGGTCGTAGTGTACGACACCATTTTCGCGGCCCTGGACCTCTGCGGCGTGCATAATCTGGCGACGGTGCGGCACGAACCGCCTTCCACTTTGAGCATCAGCACCGATACCCTGGTCAACACCCTGCGCAGCGCCGGCGGGCGTTTTACCCCCGAGCAGGAGGGATTTTTCGCCCGGGGCGGCATTGCCCGGGAACTGCTGGCTACCATCAGTATGGGCGAGGCCGCCACCCGGGCCCGTTAGCGCCGGCGGCGCGGCGTATCGCCGGCGCTCCGTCCCGCATCCCGCCCCGCGCATCATCGTCATCATCCCCTGTCATCCATGCATCATCGCATCATCCGGCCAACAGGAGCAATCGTCTTATGTCTGCTACGCCGCACGGCATCCGCTACGCCGCCCACCGTCCCGTGGTTATGGGCCGCAACGGGATGGTCTGCGCCGGCCACCCGCTGGCGGCGCAGGCGGGCGTGGGCATACTGCAAAAGGGCGGCAACGCCTTTGACGCCGCCATTGCCACCGCCGCCGCTCTGGGCGTAGTGGAACCGCTGATGTCGGGCCTGGGCGGGGACGGCTTCATTATGACCTACCGGGCGGCGGACGACAGCCTGCGCGTTTGCAACGGCACCGGCGCCGCCCCCTACGCCGCCACTTTGGAGCGCTACCGGGACGGCATACCGATGAAAGGCATCTTGAGCGTCTCCGTTCCGGGCCTGCTCAACGCCTGGCTGGATGTCCACGCCGCCTATGGTGCGCTGCCCCTGCCGGAGGTGTTGGCGCCGGCCATTGGGCTGGCGGAGGACGGCTTTCCCGTTACTCATTACCTTTCCGACGCCATTGCCGGCGACCGGCTGCTGCGCGAATTTCCCACCAGCCGCGCCGTCTTTACGCGGAACGGCGCCGGCGAGCCGATGCGCCCCGGCGACATCCTCCGGCAGGGCGATCTGGCGCGCACTTTGACGGCCATCGCGGCGCAGGGGCGCGCGGTTTTTTATCGCGGCGACATTGCCGCCGCCATGGTCCGTTTCAGCGAGGAACAGGGCGGCCTGCTGACGATGACCGACCTAGCCGACTGCAACGCCCGCTGGCAGGAACCCATCGCTACCGAGTACCGCGACTATACGGTGTACGAAGCGCCGCCCAATTCCAGCGGCCACATCCTGCTCCAGGAGCTGAACATCGTCCGGCAGCACGATTTGTCGGCAATGGGCTTCGGTTCCGCCGCGGCCATTCACCTGATGGTAGAGGCCAAGAAGATGGCTTTCGCCGACCGGGAGGCGTATGTCGCCGACCCGGATTATGTTGATGTGCCGCTGACGGGTATGCTGTCGGCGGAGTACGCACTGGAACGGGCGGCGGCCATCAACCCGGAATGGGCGGCGGAGAATGTGGCCGCCGGCAACCCCTGGCGCTACCAGCCGGGCAGTGACTCGTCGGGGGCGGCGGCCAAGCCGGCGGCGGCAGTCGCCGGCGCCATCCGCCCGGGCCACGGCGGGGAGCGCGAGGATACCACCTGCTTCGTGGTGGCGGACCGGGCCGGCAACGCCGTGTGCCAGTTGCAGAGCATCCAGAGCGGGTGGGGTTCGTCGCTGGTGGCGGGCGACACGGGCGTGCTGCTCAACAACCGGATGACCTACTGGCATCTTGACCCCGACCATATTGACTGCCTACAGCCGGGCAAGCGGGTGCGGCATACGATGAACCCGGTGATGGTGTTCCGGCGGGGGGCGCCGGACAGCAACAGCAGCAGCAACGGCGCCGGCGGCGGTGCCGCCCGGAGCCTGGCCTATGTCCTGGGCACGCCGGGCGCCGACTGCCAGGTGCAGAGCAATATGCAGGTCATCGCCAACCTGATTGACTACGGAATGACGGTGCAGGAGGCCGTGGAAGCGCCCCGCTGGAAGCACATCGGCGACGGCACCGAGTCCACCGTGCCGCACACGGCCGAAACCCGGCTGCTGATGGAAAGCCGTTTTGAGGCGGCGACGACCCGCCGCCTGCGGGCGATGGGGCATCCCGTGCATCTGCTGGACGCCTGGGACGGCGTGACCGGGCGGGAAATGGTACTGCACATCGATCCGCGCGGGGGCGCCATACACGGGGGCGCCGACCCCCGCTATGACGGGTACGCCATTGGCTACTAGGGGCTGGTTGGTTGCGCCGGCGCCGGCCGGCGTCTGCCACGGGCGGCGGCACCGCGGAAACGCAGCTCCGCTCCGCCCGGGCCCGAAAGGGCGGGGCGATGCCGCGCCCGGCTACCGGATTGGCCAGGACGCCGCCGCAACCTGCCCTGTTCCGGCGCGAGGTAGCAATGGACATCATCAAGCGGATAATCGGCGTGTTCCTGGTCATTCACGGCGCTGCCTGCGGCCTGTTTTCCATTATTGAGCATCTGTTTGACTATGTTAGCGGCCTGGGCGTCAGCGCTCTGGGTTACAGCCCGGTCTGGCTGTACCTGGACCCGGCAACCGCCGTCGGCATTGCCCTGGCCTTGCTGTTCGCCCTGCTCCGCAAGATGGCAATGCAGCGCAGCAGCGCCGGCGCCGGCATAACCCGCGCCTATCTGGAAGCCAACGCGCTGTTCTACGGGTTCCTGTTCGTCGCCATCCTGTTCTACCGCCTCTGGCTCGGGGATCTCACCGGGCGGGGCTCTTTTCCCGTCGCCGCCGATGTGCAGTGGAGCATCGTGTACGCGCTCTACCCGCTGCTGTCCGTAGCGCTGGGCATAGCGCTGGCGCGCGGCCGGCAGCCCACTGCCTAATCCCCCGCGCTCCGGGAACGAGCCGGGGTGAGGGCCGCATTTGCGCCGGCGGGCGTATCGGGGTATGATTGTGCCGCCCCCTGTTGCGCAGCGCGCGCCGGCCTCCGGCCGCTGCTCCGGCGGCGCGGCGCGGACACATTCCGGCGGCGGCGTTGCCGGCCGCCGACTCCGCCGGTCACTGGTGACAGGGACGCCATTCGTTGCTATAATCTGCGCCGCGAGGAGGTGCCTATGCGCGCTATTGAATACCAAGCCCCGACATCCTTGAGCGAGGCCGTGGCCATAATGGCGGCCCACGGCGACCGGGCCAGCCCCCTGGCCGGCGGCACGGACATTCTGGTGCAGCTGCGCGGCGGCCGCCGGAATGCCGACGTGCTGCTGGATACGAAAAAGATCCCCCAGCTGAACGGCATCAAGCTGGACGACAACGGGTTGCAGCTGGGCGCCGCCGTGCCCTGCTACCGGATTTACCAGGACGCCGCCGTAGCCGCCGCTTACCCCGGCCTGATTGACGCCGCCGGTCTCATCGGCAGCATTCAGATCCAGGGGCGGGCGTCTATTGGCGGGAACCTGTGCAACGCCGCGCCTTCGGGGGACGCCATCCCGCCGGTGATTACCCTGGGCGGCGAGGCGCACATCAACGGCCCCAACGGGTGGCGCACGCTGCCCGCGGCGGATTTCTGCACCGGCCCCGGGCGCAACGCGCTGGAACCGGGCGAACTGCTGGTAGCGATTCAGCTGCCGGCGCCGGCGGCCAACTCCGGCACCGCCTACCTGCGGTTTATCCCGCGCAACGAAATGGACATCGCGGTGGCCGGCGTTTCGTCCACGGTGACGCTGGACGACTCCGGGCGGAACATTGTGTCGGCGCGCATCGCGCTGGCCTCGGTGGGGCCGACGCCCATTCTGGCCACGGCGGCGGGCGAGAGTCTGGCGGGCCAGGCGGTGTCCGAGGAAGCCATCGCCGAAGCGGGCCGCCTGGCCAGCGCGGCGGCAACGCCCATCACCGATATGCGCGGCACCATTCGCCAGCGGCATCATCTGGTGGATGTGCTGACCCGCCGCACTCTGAACATCGCTATCCGGCGCGCCCGAGGGGAGGAATAACAATGCCCGGACTGGTCCATGTAACCACTACCATTAACGGCAACCAGGCGGATTTCCTCTGCGAACCCCGCCAGAGTCTGCTGGAATGCCTGCGCGATGTCGTGGGCATGACCGGCTCCAAAGAGGGTTGCAACGACGGCAACTGCGGGGCCTGCACCGTCAGCCTGGACGGGCGCATCGTGTGCTCCTGCCTGGTGCTGGGCGTGGAGGCCCAGGGGGCGGAGGTCAACACCATTGAGGGGGTGGCTTCCGCGGATGGCCTGCATCCCATACAGCAGGCGTTTTTGGAGAACGCCGCCTTGCAGTGCGGCATCTGCACGCCCGGTTTCATCGTAGCGGCCAAAGCGCTGCTGGAAGCGGAACCGGAGGCCGATGAGGCGCGGGTGCGGCACTGGCTGGCGGGCAACCTGTGCCGTTGCACGGGGTACGACAAGATCGTGCGGGCCGTGCTGGACGCCGGGGAGCGGATGCGGGCGTAAGAGCCGGTTTCATCGCAGGTCACACCCCAGAACATAGGGGTAACCATTGTGGTTGCCCCTATGCAATACAAAGGAGGAATGACAATGCCGGAGCACTATCTGGGGATTGATGTTGGACATTCCGAGGACAATCCTACAACCGGATTGTGTCTCATCACTTTGGAGCATGGCCATTTCCGGTGGCACTGTCGCAACACCAAAAGTCAAAAAGCCCGGCGGCTGGCAGACCTGAGGGATCTCATTCCGAAAGGCACCGCCATATCTGCTGTCGGGATCGACGGCCCCCTCACTACGGACTTTCAGCTGATCAATCGTTACCGGGCTGCCGACGCCTTTCTGAGCAGGGGAGCTTTCCAGAAGCGTTGCAAACCTGGCCCCGTCGATGTCCCACGTGGCCAGCTACTTCACTACCATGCCACCGAGTTGGCGAAATTGGTGCTGGAGTTGAATGAAGAGGGCTATCTCCACGTTGAGGATGCCGGTCATCCTGACCGTATCCACCAGACGCGCGTTGTGGAGGCTTTCCCCAACGCCTTCTTGGGCGTTCTGCTCGAAGGTGCTCGCTGTGATCAGATCTGTGATCAGCTCAAAGGCACCGGGCAAGATAAAAAGTCCGACGAGTTCTGGAAGGAGGCCGTCGGCAAACATTTGCTACACGACCTCATCGGACACTTGGTTCCCCAAATCGGCTTGGGCAAACTTGATATCAACGACCATGACCACCGTGCTGCATTTGTATGTGCGCTCGCGGGTCTGTGCGTAGCCAAGAACAGGTACGTTTCAGTCGGGGACCCGGTGGACGGCAACATTTGCCTGCCACCCTTCAAGATGTGGGGAGTCGAGCTCGGAGACCGCTGGGGCGAGGCTGCGTTGCGAAAAAACTTGCCTTCACTCAAGGCAGGTAAAAACTTGGCAAAATACCCACACCACGGCAACGCCGTAGTGTTTTCCAACGGCGCGGTTTGGCCCTAATAGTCGTGAACGGGCGACGATTTGGGCCAATCGCATAGGCAACTCCGGCAGCAGCAACGGCAATGGTCGGTGCGGGACACTCTGAGAGGCATTCGCCGTTGCGCCGTCATTCCCCGGCCTGCGGCGGAGTTGGGGGTTAGCCGGCTTCGTCGGGGGCCGGTTCGGTGAAGGGTTCGCCTTTGGCGAGGGCGGAGTCGCGGCGGTTGAGCCAGTGGCGCCATTCCTTGTTGGTGGCGCTGGCGGTAGCGGCGATAGCATCGGCGTTGCCTTCGGAGATCATTTTGTCCATGCCGGGTTTGATCCACTTGCGGGCGATGATTTGGAATAGCATAAGCAAGCTCCGGCAGCAGCAACGGCAATGGTTGGTGCAGGTCGCCTGGAGGGACATTCGCCGTTGCGCCGTCATTCCCCGGCCGGCGGCTGAGCTGGGGGTTGGCCGGCTTCGTCGGGGGCCGGTTCGGTGAAGGGTTCGCCTTTGGCAAGGGCGGCGTCGCGGCGGTTAAGCCAGTGGCGCCATTCCTTGTTGCTGGCGCTGGCGGTAGCAGCGGCAGTAGCGGCAGTGGCCGTGGCGATGGCATCGGCGTTGCCTTCGGCAATCATTTTGTCCATGCCGGGCTTGATCCACTTGCGGGCGATGATTTGGGCCAGGGTCATAATCAGCCTCCCCGTGCTGGTGATGATGGGGGTCAGTATCATAGCAAGGACCGCCAGCCCGATGGCAATAGCGGCGAACCTGGCCAGGACGATGTAGGCGGCGCCGTCTCCCCGGTGTGGCGGCAGGGTGAGCCGTTGCAACAGGGCCGGCGGTTCGGGCGCGAACTGCGACCAGGACAGGGCCGCCCCGGCGCCAATCCAGATCAGGTACAGGAGCGGAAAGAAAATCCGGGCGTCCCGCCGGCGGATGCTCCAGGCGTCAGAGCGTTCTCCTTCATCGGGCTGGTACAGGATGCCGGCGACGGCGACAAGCGTTGCGACCAGAACGGCGCCGGCTTTGATGATAATGTAGCGAGTCACAGGAACTCCCGTCGGTCGGACGGCCGGCGGCGATTGTTACAGGCTCCAATTCTACGGGTTACGGACGACATCGGCAACGGCAGGGCATCGGCAACGGCAGGGCATCGGCAACCAGGGCTATCGCATATGGAGCGATTCGCTTGATATGGGCTTGGTTTTAGCGGACAGCCACGACCGAATTCGTAATTCGGCTACGAATGCAGCCGCAATGCGGCTTCTGGAATCCGGTATATCGGCAAGACAGCCAGAGCAAAATCCATATGCGATAGCCCTGCATCGGCAACGGCCGGCCCTAGCCGGGCGGTTCCCTTTCCGATACACTTACGCGGCGGCGGCCGGCGCGCTTCGCCCCGGCGGCCGCCCGTTTTTTGCCGGCTTTAACCGCCCGCCCGCCCCACGCCCAGATCACGATTGCGAGGTGAACCCAAGATGACCACCACATCCAATCAAGTGCTTTCCGAAGTGGAGTACGCCGTAGTCGGCAAGCGTCCCGTCCGGCCCGACGGGGTGGACAAGGTTACGGGCCGCGCCCAGTACGGCGCCGACCTGAACCTGACCGGCCTGCTGCACGGGCGCGTCCTGCGCAGCCCCCACGCCCACGCGCGCATCCGTTCCATTGACACCGGACAGGCGGCGGCGCTGCCCGGCGTCCGCGCCGTGGTCACCGCCGCCGACCTGCCCTTTGCGTCCCTGAGCAAGGCGGAGCTGGGCAGCGACTACAACCGCTTCAAGTTTCTCAGCGACAATTTCCTGGCCAGCGACAAGGTCCTGTACCGGGGTCACGCCGTGGCCGCCGTGGCCGCCGACAACGCGCATATCGCCGAGGCGGCTTTGGCGTTGATTGCCGTGGACTACGAAGTGCTGGAACCCGTCATCGACGTGCGCGCCGCAATGCAAGCCGACGCGCCGCTGCTGCACGACGACCTGCTGCGCACCTCCGCAATGGGCGAGATGTCCGCAAAGCCCAGCAATGTGGCCGCCCACATGAAGTTTGAGAAGGGCGACACCGCCGCCGGCTTCGCCCAGGCCGATGTCATCGTGGAGCGGGAGTTCACCACGGCCTCGGTGCATCAGGGCTACATTGAACCCCACAACGCTACCGCCCACTGGCGCGCCGACGGGCAGATCAACATCTGGTGCAGCACCCAGGGCGCCTTTGTGGTGCGTGCCAACACCGCCGACGCGCTGCGGGTGGATGTGTCCAATGTGCGGGTTACGCCAATGGAGATTGGCGGCGGGTTCGGCGGCAAGGTGACCTTCTACCTGGAGCCGGTGGCGGCGCTGCTGTCGCGCCAGGCCGGCGCGCCCGTGAAAATCCTGATGAGCCGCACGGAGGTTTTCGAGGGCAGCGGCCCGGCGCCGGGCAGCTGGATGCGCGTCAAGATGGGCGCCAACCGGGCCGGCAAAATCACCGCCGCCGAAATTGAACTGGCCTTTGAGGCGGGCGCCTACCCCGGTTCGCCGGTAATGCAGGGCGCCACCTGCGCTTTCGCCTGCTACGACCTGCCCAACGGGAGCGTTGCGGGCTACGATGTGGTGGTCAACAAGCCCAAGACCGCCGCCTACCGCGCCCCCGGTTCGCCCCAGGCCGCCTTTGGCGTGGAGC
This sequence comes from Dehalococcoidia bacterium, assembly GCA_965203195.1. Lineage (GTDB taxonomy): Bacteria > Chloroflexota > Dehalococcoidia > Lucifugimonadales > UBA3495 > Bin87. The sequence goes on from OZ241860.1 coordinate 1,697,963, forward strand.
AGGTGGTGGACGAACTGTGCCAGCGGCTGGGCGCCGACCCGGTGGAGTTCCGGCTGAACAACGCCGCCGCGGAAGGCTCCCGCAAGGTGGAGGGGCCGGTGTTCCAGAAAATCGGGCTGGTGGAATGCCTGGAGGCGGCGCGCAATCACGAACACTATCAGACGCCGCTGTCCGGCGCCAATGTCGGGCGGGGCGTGGCCGCCGGTTTCTGGATGAACCGGGGCTTCCACTCCAGCGTCAATATGACGGTGAATCCCGACGGCACAGTGAACCTGATTGAAGGCTCCGTTGACATTGGCGGCAGCCGGGCGTCCATTGCCCAGCAGGCGGCGGAAACGCTGGGCATCGCCTATGAGGACATCAAGCCGCAGGTGGTGGACACCGATTCCATCGGCTATACGATGGTCACCGGCGGCAGCCGCACTACTTTTGCCACCGGCTGGGCGGCGATTCTGGCCGCCGAGGATGTGAAATCGCAGATGGTGGCGCGGGCGGCGTCCATTTGGGATGTGCCGGCGGAGGATGTTGAGTATGACGGCGGCGTCATCCGGCACAAGTCGGCGGAACTGTCCTTCACCTTCCGCGACCTGGCCCGCCAGCTGTACACCACCGGCGGCGGCATCACCGGCACCGCCAGCCTGGACCCGACGGGCGAGGGGAACTCCTTCGGCGTGCATCTGGTGGATGTGGCCGTTGACCCGGACACGGGCAAGACCGAAATCCTGCGCTATACCGCCATCCAGGACGCCGGCAAGGCGGTGCATCCCAGCTATGTGGAAGGGCAGATCCAGGGCGGCGCGGTGCAGGGCATCGGCTGGGCGCTGAACGAGGAATACTACTTCGGCGACAACGGCCAGATGCTGAATTCCAGCTTCCTGGACTACCGGATGCCCACTTCGCTGGACTTGCCGATGATTGACACGGTGATTGTGGAAGTCGCCAACCCCGGCCATCCCTACGGCGTGCGGGGCGTGGGCGAAGTGCCCATTGTGCCGCCGCTGGCTGCCATCGCCAACGCGGTGGGCCAGGCCACGGGGCAGCGGCTGACGCAGTTGCCCATCACGCCGGGCAGCGTGCTGGAAGCGGGGTGGAACGGTAAGTAAGCGACAGGGCGCAACGGAGTTTGGCGGCCGGCACTGGACTGTTATCGGGGCTGGCCGCCAAACTTTTAGCTTGCGGAAAGCTGGTTGCAGGATGCGCCGCTGATGGCAAAGTACCGACTTTACATTGACGAGGTTGGGGATACCGGCTTGAAGCTGGTCAACGACCCTGAACACCGGTTTTTGAGCCTTACCGGGGTGATTGCGGAGTCGGATTATGTCCGGCGGCGCATCCATCCCGAGCTGGAGGACATCAAGACGCGCTATTTTGATTCGCACCCGGATGAGCCGGTGGTTTTGCACCGCAAGGAACTGGTCAACGGGCTATGGCCGTTTCAGGCGCTGAAGGATGCGGATACCAGGGCGGCTTTTGACGATGCGTTGCTGGGCCTCATCGACGGCTGGGACTACCGGGTGATTACGGTATGCCTGGACAAGCGGGCGTTTGCGGCGGGCGGCTATGCTGCCAGCACTGACCCGTATCACTATTGCCTGGGCGCTATGGTAGAAACCTTCGGCGATTGGCTGCTTCACCGTGGCGCAAGGGGCGATGTGATGACAGAATCCAGAGGAAATAAAGAGGATAAGAAGCTCAAGATATACTTCCGCGGGCTGCTGGCAAGCGGTTTCTCATCCGTTGCGGCGGAACAATTGCAAAGTTTATTGACCAGCAGCGAGGTTAAAATAAACGCCAAAGAGAAAAACATCAGCGGTTTGCAACTTGCTGACCTGATAGCCCATCCGTCGCGCGGTGAGATTTTGGGTGAACGCGGACTGCCTGCCCGACCGTTGGCCACCTACGCCGTCCGCATTGTCGCAGCGCTGGCCGGGAAATACCACCGCACCGCAGGGCAGCTGAACGGGAAACGCTTTCTGCCCTAAAAAAAGAGGCCCTTACGGGCCTCTTTTTTCGGCGGCTATGCGATCCGCCCCCCTCCGCTAAACGGATTAAGGCTATAATAGTCGCCCCAACGCGTTTTGTCAACCCTTCGGGTTTCGCCGTTTCCCGCTGGCGACGCGTCATTGCATTCCCCGCATTGGGATGAATGCGGATTGCCTGGCCGGCCATTGGCTCCCTACGCCGCCCGCATTGTCGCGGCGCTGGCCGGCAAATACCACCACACCGCAGGGCAGCTGACGAGGAAACGCTTTCGGCCATAAAAAAAGAGATCCTTGCGGACCTCTCTTTCCGGCGGCTATACGATCCGCCCACCTCCGCTAAACGGATTAAGGCTATAATAGCCGCCCCGACGCGCCTTGTCAACCCTTCGGGTTGCGCCGTTTTCCGCTGGCGACGCGGCATTGCATTCCTGGCATTGGAGCGCCGCGCCGGCGCGAACCAGCCATCATTATCATAATAAGGAAAGGCGGCCAGCCGGCCATCGCCGACGGCGCCCGGGCGCACACCGCGCCCCATTCCGATTTGGTATGATAGACAGACGATAGCGCCACACCCCGACCGGCCGCCGCGCCGGAGGGTTCGCCCCAAGGAGTATCCCCTTTATGGCCACCGTCCTTGACCGCATTGACCCCGCCGTTGCCGCCGCCATTGAGAACGAGCACCGCCGGCAGCGGGATTCCATCGTCCTCATCGCCTCCGAAAACTACGCCAGCAAGGCCGTGCTGGACGCCCAGGCGCAGCTGATGGGCAACAAGTACGCCGAGGGCTACCCCGGCCGCCGCTACTATGGCGGCTGCGAGTTCGTGGATGTGGTGGAAACCCTGGCCATTGACCGCGCCAAAGAGCTGTTCGGCGCCGAACACGCCAATGTCCAGGCCCACAGCGGCGCCCAGGCCAATATGGCCGCCTACTTCGCCGTGCTGGAACCCGGCGACGCCGTGCTGGGTATGCAGCTGGATATGGGCGGCCATCTGACCCACGGCGCCGGCGTCAACTTCTCCGGCCAGCTGTATAACTTCATCCCCTACGGCGTGGACCGGGAAACCGAAGCCATTGACTACGACCAGGTGGCGCGGCTGGCGCAGGAACACCGGCCCAAGCTGATTGTCGCCGGTTGCAGCAGCTACTCCCGCACGCTGGATTTCCCCCGCTTCCGCGCCATTGCCGACGATGTGGGGGCGCTGTTGATGGTGGATATGGCGCATATTTCCGGGCTGGTCGCCGGCGGAGCGCATCCGTCGCCCCTGCCCCACGCGCAGATTGTCACTTCTACCACGCAAAAGACCCTGCGCGGCCCCCGGGGCGGCATGATTCTGGCCGAAGCCGACCTGGGCCGCAAGATTGACTTCGCCGTGTTTCCCTATATGCAGGGCGGGCCGTTTATGCACGTCATCGCGGGCAAGGCGGTCTGCTTCGGCGAGGCGCTGCGCCCCGATTTTGCCGACTACGCCCACCAGGTGGTCGCCAACGCGCAGGCCATGGCGGCGGAAATCGCCGCCGGCGGCGTGCGGCTGGTGGCCGGCGGCACCGACAACCATCTGATGCTGGTTGACCTGACGCCCCTGGGCATCACCGGCCGGCAGGCGGAACGGGCGCTGGAGTCGGTGGACATTGTGGCCAACAAGAACGCCATTCCCTACGATACGCTGCCGCCGCGCACGGCGTCCGGCCTGCGGCTGGGCACCCCGGCCATCACCAGCCGGGGGATGGACGCCGATGACGCCCGGCAGGTCGCCAAGCTGATCATCCGCGCTCTGGGCAGCATTGGCGACGAGGCGGCAATGTCCGCCGTCCGCGATGAGGTGCGCCAGTTGAGCGGGCGGTTCCCGGTGCCGGGGCTGGACGACGACTAGGCGTCGGATGGCAACCGGAGTGTAGCATATCAGCGCATCAGCGTATCAGCGTATCAGCGGCGCGCGCCGGCGCGCCGGCAGACGAACAGCGTCTCGCCGAACCCGCCGGCGTAGCCCTCCGTAGCTACCAGCTCCGTGGCGAACCCGGCGGCCGCCAGCAGACGCCGCCAGGTAGCTTCGGGAAACAGCCCGGAAATATGCCGATCCTGTTCCACAACGATGCGCCCGTCCCGGTTGATGATGAACAGGAAAACGGATTCCACAGTAGTATCCGACGGGTCGGGGTCGGCGATGTACTCAATAAAAGTGACATCCAGCTCCCGGTTCTGACGCGTCCAGTCGATGACTCTGGGGCCGGCGAAGTTGTCCCGCAGCCAGTCCGGCGCCAGCAGCAGCAGCCCGCCGGGGTTGAGATGGGCCGCGGCCGTGGCGATGGCCGCCGCCAGATCGGCCTCGGTGAGCATATAGTTGACGGCGTCGTGTATCGCCACCACATCAAAGGCGCGCCCCAGCCGGATGCTCCGCAAATCGCCCTGGTGATGCCAGGTTTGGGGGTTGAGCCGCCGGGAAAGTTCCAGCATCTGCGGCGACAGGTCCACGGCTTCCGTGATGAAGTGCGGCGCCAGGTGCGACAGCATATGGCCGCCGCCGCAGCCCAGCTCCAGCAGCGTCGGCAGCGCGCCCCTGCGCCCGGCGTACCTGCCCTTGCCCGTATCCGCGTCCGTATTGGTGTCCAGCCGGCGGCGGATGATTTCCAGCCACCGGGCCGCCTCAACGGTGTATTCCTCCGGCGGGCTGATGATGGGCCACAGCCAGGCCAGTTCGTGGTAGAGGCGCATCGGTTCGGTCACCAGCGAGCTTGATACAGGCGGCTTGAGTTCAGGCGGCGTCCGCCAGTTGCAGGGTGTCGATGTACAGGTATTCGCGCACCCGGCCCAGGCGGGCCGGCGTGGCCGGCGGGTTATTATACAGCCAGCGTTCCAGGTTGGTTACGATTACGCCCGGTTCCAGCTCAATGGCCGGACGCCCCAGCTGCTGCCAGCGGGCAATCATCCGGCGGGCGTCGGCGGGGAAGGAAAGGCGCCGGGCGGCGGACGGGCCGGCGGTTGGGGTTGCGCCGTAAGCGGTCATCACTAGACCTCCTGTTCCAATTTGGAACGATTGTACCGAACCTGCTGGCGCAAAGCAAGGGTTTGCCGGCGGCAATTCGGGAACTGCCGATTTTCTGCGGGACTTCGTATCGCCTGGAGTTGCACTGGTGGCGTTGCCAGTCGCCGCCGCCGGCGCCGGTTGGGCGGACAACACAGTGCCGGCGGCGTCAAAATCCGGCCCGGATTATGCCACCGGCGCGCGCCGGAAATGCTCGGCCGGCAATGCCGGCGCCGGAAATACCCGGAACGCGGTATTTTCAGCACGTGCTGGTGATATAATTGGGGTCGGATTTTGCCATTGCCGGAGGTGATGCTATGGCCGCCGCCCGCTCCTACCGCGATGATCTCCAGTGCCCCCACTGCGGCTCCAACTGGCTGCCCAAAGACGGACATTCCCGGGGCAAGCAAACCTACCGCTGCCGCCTCTGCCACTACCGCTTCACGCCCGATGGCAACCGCCATTACTACTCGGAACAGGTCAAAGAACAGGCCATCGATCTGTACGGCGAAGGCATGGCCATAGCCGCCATCAGCCGGGTTCTGGAGGTCAAGCTGGGGACGGTGTACGAATGGGTCAAAAAAAGTCCGGTGGGCCCTGATGATTTGGGCTTGGGTGACCATGCAGCGCCAGCGATGGGGTGTCGTGCCGGCCATATCTTTTGACGAGATGTGGACTTATCAGCAGGCGCGACATGGCAAGAAGCGGCAGGAAGTGTGGATTTGGACGGCGGTGATTGAGCTGCCTGACGGCCGGCGGTGTGTGGACTTTGAGGTGGGCGACCGCAGTGGGGAGACTTTTCTGCGGTTGTACGAGCGGCTGCCGGAGGCGGAGCGGTACTACAGCGATGACTACGGTGTGTACGGGAGTTGGCTGCCTGCGGAGCGGCACATAGTGGGCAAGGGCAAGCTGGCGAACCGGAATGAGGGTTTGCACTCGGAGTATCGGGGGCGATTGAAGCGATTGGCGCGGGCGACCACGGGGTACACGAAGCAGGTGTGGGTGTTGCGTGGTTCGCTGGCGTTGTTGTGTTTGCGTCCGCGGCGGGGCCAAAAATCCGATGCCAGCGCGTGTTGAAAATACCCGGAACGCCAAACGCTTGCCGGCGGCGCCGATTGGGGGTAATATACCCATCGCCGCCACACGCGCCGGATTATCGGCCTGCTCACCAGTTTGGCGCGATTTTATGTCGGTGGCCGCCGGGCGGAACCGCAATGGCCGCCGACCCAACCGGAGGAGGTAACAAACCGATATGTTCGACAAGGCTTCGCTGGACCAGCTTTTTGAAGAACTGCGCGACGAATTCGAGTTGGAAACCGACTGGGAGGAGATTCAACGCGACGCCCACCTGGCCGTGGCCTACGCCGACGCCGGCGTGCTCGACGACCAGAAGGGCGGCTTGGATCCCCGCATCGTGGAGTACGTGGAGCGGCACAGCCCCAACTAGTCCTGCCGCCAGGACGGACGCCCGATGCCCCTGCCGGCCGCGCCGGCGGGGGCTTTTGCCAGACCCGCCCGGAAGCGGCCGTCCGCAGTGGCCGCCGTTTTTGGCGCAATTATTAGAAATAATGTACTGAAATATGACGCCAGGCCGTTGACGGGGCCCTGGCGGGACGGATAGCGTGTTAGCTGTGGCGCTTCACACAGATCGCAAATCTGCGCCACGCCGTGAGGTCTAACCCGTGTTGAACTGTCGCCGCTGCCGATCCGCCCTCCTGCTGGCGCTGACGCGCCTGGGCGAGAACGACCATACCGTCTATCGCTGCCGCTCCTGCGGGTTCCTGTTCAGCCCGCCCGATGGGGGCGGGGACGGCGATGCCGACGGCGGGGACGGGCGCGCCGCCCCGTCCGGCATTATCCCGTCCGCGCCGCCGTTGAGCGCCGTTGACGTCCGGCAGCGGCAGCGCGCCGCCGCCGCTGTCGACGCTGCGGCTCATTCCCATACCCGGCGCCCGGCGGCGCGGTAGGCTTGCCGCTGCCGGAGACCGACGGCAACTCAGCCTTCCAGTTCAATTCCGCCGCCGCCGCTCCGGTCGACCCGGAACGCTTCGCCGCCGAAATCCTGGGCGTAACGCTGTGGGACAAGCAGCGCGCCGCCTTGCAGGCGCTGACCCGCCGCCAGCGGGTGGCCGTCAAATCGGGCAACGGGCTGGGCAAGGACTTTACCGCCGCCGTAGCCGCCCTGTGGTTCGTGTACGCCCACAACCCGGCCATCGTGTTGAGCACCGCGCCCACTTTCCGGCAGGTGCGCAATGTGCTGTGGCGGCAGCTGCACGCCCTGCACCGCCGGGCCAACCCGCCTTTGGGCGGCCAGCTGCTGGACACCCGCTGGGAGCTGGCCGCCGACCGCTACGCCCTGGGCTTCTCCGCCACCGGCGCCGACCGCTTCCAGGGCTTCCATTGCCCCAACCTGCTGGTCATCGTGGACGAAGCCGAGGGCGTTGCCGATGACATCTACGAGGGCATCGAGGGCGTGATAACTTCCGCCAACGCCCGGCTGATGCTCATCGGCAACCCGATGCGGCCCAGCGGCGGCTTTTATCACGCCTTTCACCGGGAACGGGCCCTCTACGAAACCATTACCATCTCCGCCCTGGAGTCGCCCAATGTGCTGGAACGGCGCATTGTCATCCCCGGTATGCCCACCGCGGAGTGGGTTGAGGAACGGCGCAATTCCTGGGGCGAGGGCAGCTCCGCGTTCCAGTCCCGCATCCTGGGCGAGTTCCCCAAACAGGGGGACGACAATCTGATTGCGCTGGACGACATTGAGGAAGCGCAGTACGCCCCCGGCGAGCTGCCCCCGCCGGGCGACCGCAGGAGCGACGACATTATCGCCATGCTTGTGCCCGGCTGGTCGGAGCACACGCCGGTGGCGCTGGGCGTGGATGTGGCGCGCTACGGCCCCGACCGCAGCGTGGCCCTGCTGCGCCGGGGCTATATCGTGGAGGACATCAAGGTGTTCCCCAAAAGCGACACTATGGCCCTGACCGGCGCGGTGATCGCGATGGCGCGGGAGCGGCGTCCCGACCGGGTCAATGTGGATGAAGTGGGCGTCGGCGCCGGCGTTTTGGACCGGCTGCGGGAACAGGGCATACCGGCGCGGGGCATCAACGGCGCCAGCGCGCCGGCGCGCGCCACCGAATGCGCCAACCTGCGGGCGGAGGGCTACTGGAACCTGGCGGAACGCTTCCAAAACCGCCGCATCCGCATTCCGCAGGATGCGGAACTGGCCGCCGAGCTGTCCGAACTGCGCTACACCTACAACAGCCGGGGCAAGCTGCTGCTGGAAAGCAAGGAGACCATCCGCAATCGCAGCCGGAACTCGCCGGACAAGGCCGACGCCCTGATGCTGGCCTTTCTGGACGAAGCCCCGCCGGTCGACTACCGGCTCTGACCGGCAACGCCGGCGGGCCGGGGCCGCCCATCCCGCCAGCCATCAGTCCATCAGTCCAATTCCATCAGTCAATAATTCGGGGCGTGTCGTCACATCATCCGTCTGCCGACGCCGCCCGGGAGGCAATCCGATATGGTCAATCTGGGTAAAATGCTGCGGGGCATCCCGTCTTTCCGGCCCGGCGCGCCGGCGCCTGATGCGGCCGCCGGTCGTCGCGTGGTCCGGCGGGACAACCGGGCGGCCGCCGCCGACCATCGGCCCGGCGACGATGTTGCCGGCTCCAACCCGGCGGCGGCCGGGCTGGGGCGCGCCGGCGGCTGGGCGCGCCCCGAATACGGGCGCTATATGGCGACTTCGCCCTCGGTGTATGCCGCCATCAAGCTGCGGGCCGACGCCATCACCCGCCCGCCCCTGCGCGTCTATTGCTGCGACGACGCCGGCCGGCGCGCCCCGGCGCCGCCCGCGCATCCGGTGGCGCGTCTGCTGGAACGGGTCAATCCCTGGTACACCCGCGCCGACCTGTGGCGCGCCACCGAAATCTACCTGTGCCTGTGGGGCGCTGCCTTCTGGGCCATTGAGCAGGGCCCCGACGGCGAACCGGAGCTGTGGCCGCTGCGTCCCGACCGGATGGCGGTCATCCCCGACCGGCGCCGCTATGTGCGCGGGTTCGTCTATCAGGGCGCCGCCGCGCCGGTGGCGTACACCGCCGACGAAATCCTCTGGCTGCGCTACTTCAATCCTCTGGACGAACTGGCCGGGCTGTCGCCACTGGCGCCGGCCCGCCTGTCCGCCGATATGGGGCGGGAAGGGCTGCGTTTCAACCGCCACCTGCTGCAAAACTCGGCGCGCCCCGATTTTCTGCTGCTCACCAACCAGGAGCTGAACGAAACGGAGCTGGAGGATTTCTACGCCCGCTGGGAAATGCGCTACCAGGGGCCGGGCAACGCCCATCGCCCGGCGGTGGCGTCGGCGGTGCGCGATGTCAAAACCCTGGGGCTTTCCCACCGGGACATTGACTTCATCCAGGGGCTGCGCTGGAGTCTTGAGGAAGTCAGCCGCGCCTACGGCGTTCCCAAGCTGCTGCTGGGCGACTTTGAGCGGGCCACCTACGCCAACGCGCAGGCTTCGGAGCGGATGTTCTGGCGCAACACCATCGTGCCGGAAATCCGATTCCTGGAGGAACAGCTGAACCGCGTCCTGCTGCCCCGCCTGGGCTACCCCCGGCTGACCGTGGAGTTTGACCTGTCGGTGATTGAGGCCCTGCAAGAGGACGAAAACAGCCGGGTGCAGCGGGAAACGGCGCTGCTGGACCGGGGCGTGCTCACCATCAACGAAGTGCGCCGGGAACGCAACCTGCCCGAAGTTCCCTGGGGTGACCGGCAGGGGGCCAGCCGGCGCCGGGGCGAGGAATAGACGGCGGCAGGGCGGGCGGCGGCGATGAACAGACTACGGCGGCGGCCGGCGCCCAAAACCGCCTGGTCAGGGCTACCGCAATGCCGCCGCCTGGTCTATAATGGTCCTCGCCGGCGATACTGGCCGGCCATCCCGCGAGGTTCCCGTTATTATGGTCACCATCAACACCACCGACGACCTGCTGCGCGCCCTGGCCGAAAACCCGCGCTGGAAGGAGGCGGTGCGGCGCGAAATCCTCACCGAGGAGCTGCTGGCCCTGCCCGCCCGCTTCGATAGCTTCGTAGCGACTACCCAGGCGTTCATGGATAAAACCGAAGCGTTTATGGGCAAGACCCAAGCGTTCATGGATAAAACCGAAGCGTTTATGGGCAAGACCCAAGCGTTCATGGACAAAACCGAAGCGTTTATGGGCAAGACCCAAGCGTTCATGGGCAAAACCCAGGCGTTCATGGACAAAACCGAAGCGTTTATGGTGGAACAGCGGCAGATCAACGCCAACACCGCCGAATTCATCGCCGAGCAGAAGGAATTCAACGCGCGTACCGACCGGCGGTTTGAGAGGTTGCAAAACGACATCTCCAATATGCGGGCCGACTACGCCCGCCGCAACGCGATCGACGAGGCCGAGGACATCGCGTTGGATATGGGCTTCAGCCTGATTCGCGCCCTTACCTCGTCCGACCTGCGGACAATGTGCCGGACCGGGGACACCACCGGCATCAATGTCAACGCGCTCCGCAGCTTTTACCGCGCCGACCTGGTGCTGGAAGTGGCCGACGGGAACGACGCCAGCCACTACATCGCGGTGGAAGTTTCGTACACTGCCGATGAGCGCGACACCGGGCGCGCCCTCCGCAATGCCAGCTACCTGGCCCGTTTCACCGGCCGGCCGGCCCACGCCGCCATCGCCAGCGTCCGCAACGACCACCGCATCCAGCCCCTGATCGACGGCGGCGAAATCTACTGGCACCAGCTGGAAGATCGCGATTATCCGGTAGAGTAGCCTAAATTAGGGTTTGCCAAGACAAGCAATCGCAAATCGGAAGCGGATTATGGGTGCAAGCCGAAATTTAGAATGGCCTGCCATTCCAGTGCAACGTAGCCTTTGCAATTTCTACGCTCGTCAGGCAATACTGCACTTGACAAGTAGCCAAATGGCGCATACAATCCTGCCGAGTCGGCAACCTGCCGCCTGACGCAGCTGCCATCACGAGGTGTCGTATGAATATCCCAAACGGATATTCTGTTCGCATTTTTGTGCCATCTGGTTCTCCGGACGGCTTGCGAATAATCGAAAAATCCAACTGGACAGGGATAGGCTTTGCCTTCCCGCGCAGTTCCATTGCCATTCGGGAGGCCTTGGCCCGCCCTGAGATGCAGAATCCGGGGGTCTATATTCTCTGGGGTGAGGATGAAGACGAGCGTCGCCCACCTCAAGCCTATGTCGGCAGGACTGACTCTTTGTCCCAACGGCTCGACCAGCACGTAAGGAACAAGGATCAGGACCGAGAATGGACACGGGCCGTCGCTTTCACCAGCAAAGACGGGTACTTCAATGTGGCTCATGCACGCTATGTGGAATCCCGTCTGGTTTCGCTTGCTGACAGCCTTCGGTGCGACCTCAAAAACATCCAAAACCCGAATGAACCTAACTTGGCGGAATCTGACATAGCAGATGCAGCCAGCTTCTTGCGCGATGTGCTGTCGTGTCTGCCGCTGGTAGGCGTCAACTTTTTTGATGAGTTGCACGCTCGTGATACCAGTTACAAAGATGCGGACCACCCGCGTACCATTACAGGACAGCAAGAAATGCTTTGGCTTCGCAGACGTGGAGCTGATGCAACTGGCTATATGCTTGGTGGCTCGGAATTCATTGTTTTGGCAGGGTCGACAGCCGCCAAAGAAGAATCTGCCTCAATTTACCCTTGGTTGGCAAACCATCGTGCTGATCTCATCAACCGAGGTATCCTCATTGAGGATGGCGATTCTTATCGCCTAACGCAGGACACAATGTTCAAGACCCCATCTAGGGCATCGGGGGTTATGCTTGGAGCTTCAAGCAATGGCCGCAACGACTGGGAAAATGCCGCAGGGCAGTCCTTGAACCAAATTGAAAGTGCCGCGCTTGATGGCTAATCTCCGTTCCTCCGCGGGAGGAATGGTGCTTTCCCGCGTCATTCCTCGCGCGGAAACTCCGCCCCCTCCTCGCCCCACCGCACCCCGTGGGCCCGCATCATCGCGCCGGCGTTGGCCCGCGCAATGGCCCGCAGCGCATTCGCCGTAATCCCGCCGTCCTTGCGGATTGACTTGGCCGGCGCCGCCACAACCACCTGCGGCTCCGGCCCCGGCGCCAGCAGACCCCAGCCCGGCGGCAGTCGCTCCGTCCGCACCACACCGGCCGGCGCCATAATATAGTGATAGTCCGCAATCCCCAGAAAGCGCCGGTCGTGAAACTTCGTTGATATTGTCGACAGCCGGCCCCGCAACCGTTGCCACTCCCGGTCCAAACGCGCCAGGTCGCCGCCGGCATCCGCGCCGGAATCCCGGTAGCCCGGCAGTGACGCCAGCTCCATCCGCCGCGCCAGACTCGCAAGCTGACGATGCAGCCGCTCCACATCGGCGTCCGTATGGTTGTCCCGCGCGAAATCCGCCCGGCTGGACTTCACTTCCACCACATAAATCAGATTGCCCGGCCCCACGCCGACCACGTCGATCACGGCGCCCCAGGGGCCTTGCAGCCGCACCTCAAAGCCGATGCAGCGGCAGCCGGCGGTCTGGTACAGCCATTCCCAGGCCGCCCACTTCAGCCGGTAAGTCCGTTCCGACTCGCTGCCCAGCCGGAAAGCGCCGCCTGACATCGCATCGCCGCCGCCGCCATAGACATCGCTGTCGCTATCGTCATCGCCGCCGCCGCTGCCGTCGCTGCCGCATTCCCCGCTGCCTACTGCGCCTGCAACTCCCGGATGATGCGCCGCAGCTGCGCCTGTTCCGCAGCGCGTGCCGCCGGTATGGAAAAGTGCATTTCGTCCACCAGCCCGCCGTAGCGTTCCCGGAACAGCCCCGCAATCTCGTCATAGCCGCCGGTGATGGTAAAGGCGTTCAGCATCTCGTCCGGCACCAGGCCGGGCATCTCGTCCCACTTGCCTTCCAGCGACAGGCGGTGCAGCCGCCGGCCAATGTCCTCAAACCCGTGACATTCCAGCACCGGAAAATAGGTGCGCGTGGACGAGTAGAAGGATATGCGCCGCCGGGTTTCCTCCGCCTGCTGCCGGATGGCCTCCCGGTTGGGGCCGGTGGCGATAAAGCCGCCGCCCACGATGGACACGGCCTCGGCGCTGCGTCCGGCGCGGCGCGCTCCCTCGGCCACATTAGGCCGCACTACCTGGCGCACATACTCCGGCGACACCAGGCTGTGCAGCATCAGCCCGTCGCTGACCTGGCCGGCCACCAGGCAGTTGTAGCCATTGACGGCGGCGGTGTACACCGGCGGCGGGTTGAACGCGCCGGGGCCGGGGCTGAAAAAGGGCGTCATCAGCGAAAACTGGTAGAAATCGCCGGCGTATTCCAGGTTGCTGCCCGTGTCCCAGCAGTTCCAGATGGCGCGCAGCGACTGCACATATTCCCGCAGGCGCGGCCCCGGCGAACCCGTCCAGCGGGTGGCAAACCGCCGCTCAATATGCCCCTTGACCTGCGTGCCCAGGCCCAGGCGGAACCGCCCGCCGCTGTTGTCCTGCAAATCCCGCGCGGTGTAGGCCACCACCATCGGCGAGCGGGGGAAGGCGATGGCCACATGGGTTTCCAGCGTAACCCGGCTGGTGGCAGTGGCGGCCACGGCCAGGGGCAGAAAGGGGTCGTGGGCCGTTTCATTGGTGGCGATGCCGTCGTAGCCGAGGCTTTCGGCCCAGGCGGCTTCGGCCGCCACGGCGTTGAGGTTGCGGGATTTGAGGGAATAGACAACGCGCATTTTGGGTTGGCTCCTTGGGGTGCCTGTTACTCGCCGGCGGCGAATTCCTGAAGGAGAGGCGGGAATATGCTGGCAAATTTTTCCAGAGCATTCGCCATCCATTCAACTTGGTTCGGCCAGTCGGATTCGTCATTGGGGTCGGCGCTGTCATTGCTCAAAATCAGAGTGCTGCCTTTGCCGCCTCTGGTGGGGCGCCGTTGGAGCAGTTCTGTAAATTCGCTCTGGGTGTCCTGTTGCAACCGGACGCTGTTATCGTCATGGCCATCGCCGTACATGGTCATTTTGATATGGATATTTTGCGGTCGGGTTTTGGCAGTCATTCGCAATGCTTCCACCTTGAATCCCGACTCCCGGATATTGGTTCTAATATAGTGCTGGCCCTGATGGAAATATCGCTTTTGCATCTCAATTTTTACCGGGCTTTCTTTCGTCTTTAAATGTTCGTCAAGTTGCTGCCAGAACCGCTGATTCTGCAAGTTGGCTTCGGTTAGAATGCCGCTGCCAATTTTGGCAGCCCGTGCTGTGGAGCGAGTCCATTCGTTGGGTTTGGCGATGATGTTGAATTTGGGGGCGGCCGGCGATTCGCCAATGCGCCAGAGTTCAATTTCCAGGCCGAAAAACCGGAACCGCTCATCAGTGATTTCGTTCAGCCAGTCCAGCGCGGCACGGTGTTCGTCGGTAAAGGTTTGGGCTACCCAGATGATGGTTGCGGTTTGCAGGCCGGCGGCATAGGTAAGCAGCTGGCCCAGGTGGTTATGGTCGGTGCGTTCCAGCTGGTTTTCAATCAGCACCCGGGAATCGTCCTGCATATCACGGCACAAGATGTCGGCGCGGAAAGGGCCGACGCGTTCCTCCTGGCCCTCGGTTTCCAGTTCCATATTGAGGGTTTCGGACAGCACGGCCAAGTTCTCCGGCTGCGTCAGCCACGGCGTAAAGCCCTGCGCTTCGGTAGTCCATACCGTCCGCAGGTCAACTCGTGCCAGCCGAGCCAGTTCGTTTACGGTAGTCATACTGCCACTTCCTTTGCCGTCGCTTCCGTCCCCGCCACTGCCGCCTTTCCGTCCGCCGCATTATACTCCATTCCGGCGGCGCTGTGCGGCTCCAGGAACCACAAATCCGCTACCCGAACCATGGCCAGCCCCAGCCGGAATACCGCCGCCGCCACCTCCTCCGGGCGGTCGTGCGGCGCGGTTGCGGTCAGCTCGCCCTGGTAGCCGGGCAGCCCCAGCTCGCACCAGCACACCATATCCAGCAGATACTCCTGCTTTGCCGAAAGTGTTCCGCTGACCGAATTCAGCCACAGCCAGCCCAGCGTTTCGCCCCCGTCGGTCAGCGCGCACTGCCCGCCGTCCTCCGTTGCCAGCAGGTCAATGGCATCGCCATCGGGGTACAGAAACGGAGTTCGGACGCGCACGCCCCCGCCGGGCGCCGGCGCGCACCGGAACAGCGGCGGCAGCGCGGCGCCGAGCATAGCCTCTAACCGGGCAGTTTCCATTGCGGGACACCCCCTTTCGTCAATTGGGGAACGCCATCATACCACGATGTTCAATGCGGGCTTCAGCGCAGAACTGTCGCCACACCGCCGCCGGGCGATGCCACGGTTCCGTAATATCGGACGGCGCATAAGCGAAGCGATCCCGGAACCCCGGCGTCCAATGATGCTTGTGCTTGTCTCCGACCCACTGTCCATCGGGATTAGGATGGTCGGCGCCCAGATCCAGCGCATATATTCGCCCGACCCGGCGATGTATCAGGGCATAAGAGAGCTTGCCCATCCGGGGGTTGTGCCACCCGGCCACAAACAGCGGATAGCCGGCGTCCGAAACCACCTCGGCCCGGAACGCCATCGCCCCCGGATGCCGGCTATCCGGCGTCCAGACAATGTCCCCCTCAATCCGCTTGCCGCCGTCGGCCAGCAAATCCTCAAACGCCCCCGGCGTCAGCATCAGCTTGCGCCCGGCGGCATGGCAAAAGCGGTGTACTCGCCGGCATTCGCGCGGATGCGCCAAACATTGGGCGTCACACTGCCACCTCCTTTGCCATCTTTTCCGTCCCTGCCGCCGCATTATACTCCATTCCGGCGGCGCTGTGCGGCTCCAGGAACCACAAATCCGCTACCCGAACCATTGCCAGCCCCAGCCGGAATACTGCCGCCGCCAACTCCTCAGGGCGGTCGCCCGGCGCGGTTGCGGTCAGCTCGCCCTGGTAGCCGGGCAGCCCCAGCTCGCACCGGCACACCGTATCCAGCAGATATTCCTGCTTTGCCGAAAGCGTTCCGCTGACCGAATTCAGCCACAGCCAGCCCAGCGTTTCGCCCCCGTCGGTCAGCACGCACTGCCCGCCGTCATCCGTTGCCAGCAGGTCAATCGCATCGCCATCGGGGTACAGAAACGGAGTTCGGATGCGCACGCCCCCGCCGGGCGCCGGCGCGCACCGGAACAGCGGCGGCAGCGCGGCGCCGAGCATAGCCTGTATCCGGGCAGCTTCCATTGCGGGACACCCCCTTTCGTCAATTGGGAAGCACCATCATACCACGATGTTCAATGCGGGCTTCGGCGCAGAACTGCCGCCACACCGCCGCCGGGCGATGCCACGGTTCCGTAATATCCGACGGCGCATAAGCGAAGCGGTCCCGGAAGCCCGGCGTCCAGTGATGCTTGTGCTTGTCGCCGACCCACTGTCCATCGGGATTAGGATGGTCGGCGCCCAGATCCAGCGCATATATTCGCCCCACCCTGCGATGTATCAGGGCATAAGTGAGCTTGCCCATCCGGGGGTTGTGCCACCCGGCCACAAACAGCGGATAACCGGCGTCCGAAACCACCTCGGCCCGGAACGCCATCGCCCCCGGATGCCGGCTATCCGGCGCCCAGACGATGTCCCCCTCAATCCGCTTGCCGCCGTCGGCCAACAAATCCGCAAACTCCCCCGGCGTCAGCATCAGCTTGATCCCGGCGGCCCGGTTATGCCCTGTTGCCCGGCATAAGCGGCCGCCTCCGTCCCCAGCTCCCGGCGCACCGCATCGGCCAGGCTGCCCGCCGCCAGGTCGTCCAGCCTGATGTACCGCGCTCCCATAGCCTCCGCAATGGGGCGCGCCAGTTCCAGCTTGATGAAATCCTGCTCCGTGTCCACCATCACGGCGGGGATCTTGGCCTCGGCGACCATCCGCGCCAGGCCCAGGGCTTCCTCGGCCGGCGCCGGCGCCCCGGACGCGGCGGACGGCTGCCGGCCCGACAGGGTGATGTTCGCCCGCCCGTCGGAGAGGATTACCAGCAAAGGCAGCGTATCCCGGTCTTTGCGCCGTTCCGTTTCCAGCGTTTCCAGCGCCAGGTAGATGCCGTGCGCCAGCGGCGTGCGCCCGCCGGTGGGCAGATCCCGCAGATGCCACTGGGCCATTTCCACGCTGCCGGTGGGCGGCAGCAGCGTCTGCGCCGCCGTGCCGCGAAAGGCGATCAGCCCCACCCGGTCCCGCCGCTGGTAGGCGTCCAGCAGCAGCGACAACGCCGCCCCCTTGACCGCCACCATCCGCCGCTGGGCGCCCATTGAACCGCTGGCGTCCACCACAAACAGTATCAGGCTGCCGGTGCGGGTTTCCCGCACCTTCTCCCGGATGTCCCACGGCTCAAGCAGCACCGCCGGGCCGTCCGTATCAGCGCCGGCGCCCGCATCCGCATCGCCGGTGGCGGCAGCAGCGGCGCTACGGCGGGACGCCTGGCGCGGCGCCGCGGCGCGCAGGGTAGCGTCCAGCGCCAGATCCGAAGCCCGCCCCTCCGGCACCCGCGCCCCCACATAGCGGCCCGAGGCGTCCCCGCTGACGCTGACCGCGCGGCGCCCGGAATGGCGCCGCGCCCGCCGGTCGGGGGGATGCACCTCCAGGTTCTGGACGGCGTAGGGGTCGCCGACTTCGTGCCACTCGTCGCCGGGGCCGGCCTCCGCCGGGGGGGCCGGCGGTGCGCCATCCTCGTCGGTGTCGCCATCGCCAGCGCCGTCCCCGTCATCATTGCCGGACGCGTCCGGCGGGTCGGGGGCATCGGGATCCTCGGGGCTTCTGTCGCTATCGGCGTCGGCTCGGTCGTCGTCGCCGGCGTCGTTTCCGTCGGCCGGTTCCCGGTTGCGGGGCTGGTTCTGGAACTCGTCCAGCATATTGTCCAGCTGTTCCGTAACCAGATGCGGCTGCTGGAAGGGCTGGCGCCGCTGGCGGTGCAGCAGCGCCATCAGCGCCGCTTCCCGCACATCGGCCGGCCCCACCACGGCGCGCCCTTCGTAGGCGGCAATGGCGCCGGCCGTCTTGTACATTACGATGTCGCCCCGCAGCCCGTCCACCTGGTACTCGGCGCAAATGTCGGTAATCAGCTCCAGGATGTCATCGGGCACCGTAACCGCGTTGAGACGCCGCTGGCTGGCGATGATGCGTTCCCGCTCCGACTGTTCGTCATCCGCCCATTCGTCCATAAAGCGGAACGGATCGGCTTCAAAGGCCATCCGCCGGCGCACTACTTCCCGCCGTTCCGCCGGCGCGAACACGCCGTCCACTTCCACCGCCAGGCCGAAACGATCCAGCAGCTGCGGACGCAGGTCGCCCTCCTCCGGGTTCATCGTCCCCACCAGCATAAACTCGGCGGCGTGGCTTACCGAAATGCCTTCCCGCTCCACATAGTTGCGGCCCATGGCGGCGGCGTCCAGCAGAACATCCACCAGATGGTCGTTGAGCAGGTTCACTTCGTCAATGTACAGGATGCCCCGGTGGGCGCTGGCGATGAGGCCCGGTTCAAAGTTCCGGGCGCCGGATTTGATGGCCTGCTCAATGTCCAGCGCGCCCACCAGCCGGTCCTCGGTGGCGCCCACAGGCAGGTCCACGATACGCACCTGCCGCGCCGACGGGATGTGGCGCCGGCCGGACGGCCGGCACCAGTCGCAGACCTCCTGCGGCTCGCCCGGCGGGCAGCTGTACGGGCAGCCCGGCACTACCGGCACTTCGGGCAGCAGCGCCGCCAGCGACCGGACGGCGGTGCTTTTCGCCGTCCCCTTCTTGCCCCGCACCAGCACCCCGCCGATGCGCGGGTTGATGGCGTTGAGCAGCAGCGCCCGCTTCATCGGCGTCTGGCCCACAATGGCCGTAAAGGGAAAGCGGGGCTCGCGCCCTCCGGCGCCGGGTCGCGTCATAATAATGCCTTGACGGATTTCAGGACAATGCCCGACTTCAGGCGGCCAAGCCCGGCGGCGCCGGCGGGTAGGCGTGAATGCCCCGTTCCCGATAGACTTTGTAGCCCACCGTGGCAAAGGCAATGCCCATCCAGAGCAGGAAATGGCCCAATGCGGTAAAGGTGCGGAACATTATGGTCAGCTCGTCCGGCAGCCAGTCCGGGGCGGCGTCCCGCACGCCGGGGATGGCGTAGGCCAGCAGCAGCGCCACTGCGGCGTAGGCAATGCCGATGACGGCGTAGCGCGGCCAGCGGGCCCGCCCGGCCGTAGTCCGGTTCACCACGCCCGCCCCGTAAATCACCAGCCCCGCCGCGATAGTGGACACGGCGATAAACAGGAACTGGAACCCCTGCCGGGCCAGCAGCGTTCCCTCGTCGCCGATGCCCGGCGGGTTCAGGGGGAACTTGATCTGCGTGTACATTGACACGCCCCAGAATCCCAGCAGGCCGGCCACGCCCGCCCACGCCCAAGGGCTCCAGCCGGGCGTGGCGCGCCGCATCAGGTGATACAGGCCGGTGAACACGGCGGCGTAAAGCACTCCCACCACCGCCAGCCCGACGGACATACCCACCCGCTGCACGCCCAGCGTGGTCAGAAACGCCAGCGGCAGCGCCTCATCGTCCGTCTCGCCGGCCGCAGCGGCCGCCTGCCCCTCCAGCTCAATGGCCCATTCCATCACCGGCACATTGAAAATGTTCATATAGCCGGCCACCAGCAGGCCGGCCAGGACGCCCATAATCAGCGCGGTGGGCAGTATTCTGGTCATCATGCAGCGCCTCCGGGCGATGATTTACGACGGAACGGATCGGGGCGGCCGGGCGGCGGCGACTGACGGCATCATAAAAGCGTCAGACCGGGCGCGGCCGGCCGCGCCGGCCGGCCGCGCATCGGGCCTAGTGGCACATAAAGGCCACGTGCCGGGCGTGGTGGAAAAACTCGTGGACGGTGTTCAGCACGCCGGGCGCGCCCACCGCGGCGGCGTGCGTCCCCCCGTCGACATAGCCCACCAGATACAGGGCCATCGCGCCCACGACGAGCCACGGCGCCCAGGTTGCGGTGTTGGTGGTGGAAAGGAAGCGGTTGATCGTTGCCATTTGATCCCTCCTGATGGCCCCTGGCGGGCCGGTTGCGGTTGCGGTAGCCGTGGAACGGCTGCTGTTTTAGCGATGCGCCGGCGGCGGCATAACCCCGCCGGCCGGGCGGCATTTCCGGTAGGCCGGTTTAACCCGGCGCCATTCCGGCTGCCCCGACGCTGGCCCGGCGCAACGGCGGCGGCAGGTATGACCCGCGCGCTACCGATTTACGAAAATCAGGTCATCCTCCTTGCCCACCCAGCGGTCGCGGGCTTCCTCAAAGACGCGCAGCCGCTCCGGCTGGAAAGCGACGCGCTTTTCGTCGTCATCCAGGTAAGGATTGGGAAAATAGCAGCGCACCAGCGTTTCATCCCAATTGTGCGAAAACCGCACATAGTAGGACTTCAGGTCGCCGTGGCTGACGGCCTCCACAAACTGGATGCCGTCCACCCGTTCCAGTTGCAGGTGAAAGTGCCAGTTGTCGGCCTCAATGGTCGCCCAGCCGTTATGCACTTCGGGATCCTTGATGCCGTGGGCGTGATTTTCGCTGACTACGGAACCGCCGCCGACCACCCACATCATCCTGGGGTTGCCGGCCAGTTCCTTGAGCAAGTCCAGTGTATTTTCCATAGTTCCCTGCTCCTGCTTACCGGGATCCGGCTTGCCGGAGGGTTTCCGGCCGCGCCGTCTCCTGCCGCGCCTCAAGGTCCGTTTCCAGCTCCAGGTACATCCGGCGCAGCTCCGCCAGCATTTCCGGCGGCGGGTCCGCCCACATCCCCCGCTGGATGGCCTCCAGCAGCCGTTCCACAATGCCCCGCAGCGCCCAGGGGTTGCTCTGCCGGAAAAACTCCTGCATCTCCGGGTTGAGAACATATTCCTCAGTCACATCCTCGTACATCCAGTCCTCAACCACCTGCGCCGTGGCGTCATATCCGAACATATAGTCCACAGTGGCGGCCAGCTCAAAGGCGCCCTTGTAGCCGTGCCGCTGCATGGACTGCATCCACTTGGGGTTGACCACCCGGCTGCGGAACACCCGCCGGGCTTCGTCCTGCAAATCGCGCACGCGGGCGCGGGTCGGGTCGCTGCTGTCGCCAAAGAACTGGCGAGGGCTGCGCCCGGTGAGGGAACGGACGGTGGCAATCATACCGCCGTGATACTGCATATAGTCGTCGCTGTCAAAGACATCGTGTTCGCGGTTGTCCTGGTTTTTGGCGGCAATCACAATCTGGCTGAACCGGGCGCGGAACTCATCCCGCGCCGTAACCCCGAAATCCTGCCGCGAATAGGCGTAGCCCCCCCAGGCGGTGTACACCTCGGCCAGGTCGTGGACGGACTCCCAGTTGCGCTCGTCCAGCACGCCCAGGATGCCGGCGCCGTAGGCTCCCGGCTTGCTGCCGAAAATGCGGAACAGGGCCGGGTTGCCCACGCTTGCGATGTTTTCGCCGCCATCGCCGGCGGCGCGCCGTTCCTCATCCTCCCGGATGTGCTTGACGATATAGTTGTTGTCCGGCGCTTCCGGCTGCGCCGCCGCCAGCGCCACTGCCTGGTCAATCAGGTAAATCAGGTTGGGGAAAGCGTCCCGGAAAAAGCCGCTGATACGCACCGTGACATCAATGCGCGGGCGGCCCAGCTCCGCCAGCGGAATGACCTCCAGGTCGGCCACCCGCCGGCTTTCCGCCTGCCACACGGGCTTGATGCCCAGCAGGTACAGGATCTGGGCAATATCGTCCCCGTGCGTCCGCATTGCCGAAGTACCCCAGACCACCACGCCGACCATTTCCGGGTAGGCGCCTTCCTCGTCCAGGTACTTTTGCAGCAGGGCGTCGCCGAGGGCTTTGCCGACATCCCAGGCCGTGGGCGAGGGCAGGGCGCGGGGGTCCACGGAGTAAAAATTGCGGCCCGTGGGCAGGACATTGACCATCCCCCGCGTGGGCGCCCCGGAAGGGCCTGGCGGCACAAAACGGCCCTCCAGCCCCCGCAGCAGGTTGTCAATTTCGTCGGTGGTGCGGAGCAAGGACGGGTAAATATGCTGGCCGACGTAAGACAGCACATTTTCGGTTGGCCGGTCGGCTTTGCCCAGCAGATCTACGACGACATTGGGGATGCGATGGGCGGCGAAGGCGTCGGGGCAGAGCTGCTCGTAGGCGCGCCGGCACAGGGCTTCCAGCGCCTCAATGACATCGCCGGCGTTGCGTACGGGCGCCGCGTCGTTAGCGTTGCGCAGCGCCGCCGGCGTACTGCCGTTGACGGCGGCGGCCGGGTTTGCCAGCAGGGCATAGTAATCATAGCCCAACGCTTCGGCCAAGGCGCGGCGCAGGCTGGGGACGGGGCCATTGTCCAGGCGGGTCAGGGCGCCGAGCAGCCCCACCATCTGCTCGGCCGTGGGCGGCTGCCCCAGGGTGTGCAGGCCGTCCTTGATTTGGGCATCCTTGATTTCACACAGGTAGCCGTCGATTTCCAGCATAAACTCAGGGAAATCGTCGGGCTGCTCCTCAACGCCCAGATCGCGATGCAGCTCCGCCTGCTGAACCATCTCCCAGATTTGGGCTTCCAGCGTGGGCAGTTTGGCCGGGTCCAGGGTCTGGCACTGGTAATGTTCGTCCATCAGCTGCTCCAGTTTGGCGATGTCGCCATAGGAGTCAGCGGTGGTCATCGGGGGTATCAGGTGGTCAATGATGGCGGCGTGGGCGCGGCGCTTGGCCTGGGTGCCTTCGCCGGGGTTGTTGACGATGAACGGGTAGAACATGGGAATGTCGTCCAGCGCCACTTCGGGGTAGCAAGCCTGGGAGAGGCCAACCCCCTTGCCGGGCAGCCATTCCAGGGTGCCGTGCTTGCCGATGTGGATCATCGCATCAGCGCGGAATATATCCCGCAGCCAGCGGTAATAGGCAATGTAGTGGTGGGTTGGCGTCAGGTCGGGGTTGTGATAGACGGAGATGGGGTTTTCGCCAAAGCCGCGCGGGGGCTGCAAGCCCACGAATACATTGCCCATCGGCACGCCCGCAATGGCCAGCCGGTCGCCGGCGCGATAGACCTGGCCGGGGGCATCGCCCCAGGCTTCCTGCAACTCCGCTCGCACCGACGGGGGAAAGCCGGCATACCACCGGGTGTAATCCCGCCGTTCCACATGGCCGGCGGCCAGACGCAGCTGCTCCTCAGTGAGCGTATCGGTATCATTGCTGCACCGCTCAATAATCCGGTGCACCAGTTCGTCGCCGTCGGCGGGAATGTCGTCAACGGAGTAGCCGGCGTCCCGCAGGGCGTGGAGGATGCTGATGGCCGAGGCCGGCGTGTCCAGCCCGACGGCGTTGCCGATGCGGGCGTCTTTGGTGGGGTAGTTGCTCAATATGATGGCAATGCGCTTGTCGGCGTTGGCCTTGCGGCGCAAGACGGCGTGGCGGGCCGCCAACCGCGCCAGGTAGCCCATCCGGTCGGGCGCTGCCACATAGCGCTGCATCCGCCCGGCGGAGAGGCCATTGCCGTCGGCCGGCGTTTCCTCTTTGAACGACACCGGCACGGTGATAATGCGCCCGTCAAACTCCGGGAAGGCCACATTCATCGCCGTGTCAATAGGCCCCAGCCCCAGGGAGCTGTCCGCCCATTCCGCCCGGCTGCCCATACTGACGATGCCCTGGATTACCGGCACATCCAGCCGCTCCAGCAGTTCCTGCGACCAGCCGGTGGCTACGGTGGCGCCGCTGCCGCCCTGCTGCCGGTCCAGGTCGCTCATCGCCAGCCCCATCGTATTGACGATGCAGTCCACTCGCGGCCTCCCGGCGGCGTCAAGCATATATTCGGTGAGGGTATGGCCGCCCGCCGCCCCGTCGTCATCCTCCGGGCTGTGCTTGAGGCTGTAGGCGAAAACGGGCAGCACATTGACTTCCTGCGCTTCCAGGGCCGCAATCAGGTCGTCAACGAAAGCCAGGTTGCCGCTCATCCAGTGGGCGCGGTAGAACAGGGCGCCCACGGCGGGGCGTCCGGGGACGAACCGCGCGGCGGTGTATTCCTCAACCCCCGTCCCGGCGGCAGCCTGCGGATGGTAAATCCCCTGCCAGGGCATTGGCGCCGGCGCTTCGTGGCCGTAATCGGAACCCAGGTAGGTATCGGCCAGAAAGAGAAACAGGTTGCGGAAATTGACCACGCCGCCGCGCATCAGGTAGGCGAAAACGGTTTCCACTTCCGCCACCGGCGCGGTGCAGGCGGTGACCAGATCCTCGTCCCATTCCTGGTGGCCGGGGCAGGCGATGAGGGGAATGCCCCGGGCGCGGCACAGCTCCACCAGCGGGTCAAAGGCGTCGCCCAAAGCGCGCTTGCCCCCCAGCAGCCGCAGAATGACCACGCCGGCGCCGGCCACGGCCGCCAGCAGCCCAGCGCGGGCCGTGGCGGCGGCATCGCCGTCGCCCGCCAGCCCCGCCGGATTGACGGCGTACACGCTGACGGCATCGCCCCAGGGCATATCGGCCAGCGCGCCTTCCGCCGTCAGCAGATCAGTGTCGGCAGTGGTGACCAGCGCAATGCTGGCCGGCGGGGCAGCCGTGGCGGCAGTCGCAGTCATCGTCATCGGTCAGTCGCCCTCGCCGGCGGGACGGGGGAACACCATTATGGACAAATCGCTGAATTCATCGGGCAGGGCGGCGCATTGGGCCAGTGTCCCGTCCCAGCGGGTTTCGCCGGGCAGCGTCAGCCGCTGGAACACCGTTACCGGATGTTCCGGGTCGGCGCCGGCGGCAATGGCGCCGGCGGCAATGGCGGGGGGCATATAGTCATAAGGGCGGGGCAGCAGGATGACATTGCGCCGCCCCTGCGCCAGCGTGTCCACCAGTTCGCCCAGCTCGGAACCGCGATCCCAGCGCTGGTGCAGGGTAAGGAACAGCGATTCCTCCAGCGGTATGCCGGCGCGGGCGCAGGCGATTTGAACGCTGCTGACGCCGGGTATCAGCTCCACGGCAGCGGCCCGGCGGCGCACCCGGTTGAGCAGCTCCTTGGCGGATACATTGAGGTCGCCCCACACGCAGACCACGCAGGATTTGCCCTGCTGCGCCTGCTCCTGGGCATAGTCCAGCACGGCCTCCTGGTCGCGGTAGGCCATCGGGCGCACCTCGGCGTCCCCCGTGCGCCCGGCGACAACATTGAGGACGGTCTGGAAGCCGACCACCAGATCGGCGCCGGCCAGCGCCTGCCGGCCCTTGAGGGTCAGCAGGTCGGGGTCGCCGGGGCCGACGGCCACTACGGTCATTTTGAGGTCAGCGGCGGGCATTGCGTAGCTCGACAGGAAGCAGGAAAGCGGCAGATCCGGTGGGCAGGCGGGTTGCAGTTCAGGCGGGAAGGGAACGGGGGAACGGGGTCAAGACAAAACCCCGGCGTATTGGGCTCGGGATTACGCCAGGGTCGCAGGATGTGCCGTGAACGGCAGCGTGGGGCAGATAACGCGCCGCGTGTTGCGGACGCCAATGCCATACCGGAACGACCCTGTTGGGCGCAGAGCGGGATTCCAGTGGCGACACCGGGCCGGTTTTCTGGCTTTGCGGGGGGCGGAATGGACGCATCAGTGAATGAACGAAACTGACGCGCGCCCGCCCGACCCACCCGCTTACAGTGGCGCAACCGCGGCGGACTCACACCGCCTTCCCCAATTAAGCTTGAACCAGGGTTTTCGCAGCGCCCGGTGGCCGTGTTCGGATTTTAAAAGCGCGCGGTTGCAGCAACCGCCCCGCCAATTTAGCCTCATTGCCGCCGGTTGTCAACCGGATTATGCGAATTATCCGAATTACGCGCCGCGCCGTGATGCGATGCCGGGAACGCCGGCGGTGTGCTATGCTGTGCCGCCAGATCTGTACCAGGGATGTGTTGACGAGATGACAGCCAAAATAGTGGTGGCGCTCGGGCTTGTCGCTGTCGTGGTGGTTGCCGTCATCATTGCGGGAGCGCTGGCGTGGCGCGGGGCAATCCCAACGCCGGGCCCGCTGGCGGCGCTCCTTCCCGGCACGGCCCGGACGCCGGAGTACACCGCCCGGTTCTACCCGCCCGATACCCTGGCCTACGCCTGGTTCACCCTGGCGCCGGGACAGGGCCAAACCGACCATATGCAGGACATCTGGGCGCGCTTCAACGAGCTGACCGCCTTCCGGGATATTAAGAACGACTGGCAAAGGGAGTTCGAGGAGCAAACCGGCATTGAATTCGTCGCCGATGTAATGTCCTGGGCCGGCCCCGAAGTGGCGGCGGGGCTGCTTGATTTCAGAAGCGGTCTCAACGCTCCCGTAGGCGCCGCCATCATCGGCGTGCGCGACCGGGAAGCAGCCGACGATTTCCTGGAGGAATGGCTCGATTATCTGGAGGATTACGAGAACGCCGATTTTGACTACGGTTCCTATCTCGGCGTTGACATCATCGTGGCCGAGGACGATTTCCAGGCTTACGCCCTCGCTGACGACTGGCTGGTGTTCGCCACTGGTGAAAGCGCGCTGGAGATAATGCTGGACCGCATCGTAGGGGACACGGACGCTTCGCTGGCGACGGACGACGGCTTTATGGCGGCGCAGGCCGCCCTGCCGGGGCGGCGTTTCGCTTCATTCTATGTGGATTACCAGCAGACCGCGGACCTCTGGGACTATTTCGCCCCCGGCGAATTTGGAACGGGTCGCATAACCACCTTCGGCCGGCAATCCCCCGGCTGGCTTGCCGCCGCCGCCACCTGGGTAGAACGCGGCATCGTACTGGAAGCCGTAACGCCACTGGGCATTGACTACCCCCTGCAAATCGCCAACCTGTCCGACCCGGCCAGCCTGCTGCCCGACGACACTATGGCCTTTTTGGCCGGCAGCTTTGACCCCGACATTAACCGCTGGCGGGATGCGCTGGCCTCATATCAGTTGGGCGACGTACTCCCCGACCCGGACGCTCTGGACGAAATCAACGCCGGCCTGGCCGCGTTCCGCATAATGCGCCCGGCGGCTCGGCTGCCCCAGGCGCGCTACGATTCCAGCCTCGTCGAACTGCTGGATCTGGGGCTGGAACTGGTCCGCGATTTTACCCGGATTGACCTGGAGGACGATCTATTTGCTCACTTAGGCGGTCAGGCGATATTCGCCATCAGCGAGTTTGATTTTGACGCCGTCGCATCCAGCCCGGAAAGCGTTCCCATTGAGCTGGCAGCCATGCTCTCCTACCGGTCAGACGGCGCGGCCGGGCTGCAAAATACTATGGAGAACATCGTTGACCTGATTGATGAGTATCAATTCCTGGACGCCCCGGGCGACCGGGAGAACATTGGCGCCCCCAACGATGCCATCGTGTTCCCCATCGCCGGCGCCTACGCGCCAGGCTATGTTCTCCACGACGGCTATTTGACCCTGGGCAGCACTGCCCAGGCCCTGGAGGCCATCGCCGCCCGGCAGCAAGGCGCCGGCGCCACCCTGTCCGACGACGCCGAATACCGCCGCGCCGTAAGCTATTTGCCCGGCCCGCGCCAGTTCCTCGGCTTTGTCAACCTGCGCCGGATCATCCGCCAGACGGACGCCGCCGACCTGGACATCGGCTATGACCAGTACCGTATTTTGCAAAACGGCCTGGGCGTAGCCGCCGTCAGCTCCTATTGGCCCCACTGCCAGGACTACGGCGACCGCGACGAATGCCCCGTCGCCGATGGCGACGTCGGCCGCCATGCCATAGTCCTGACCCTGTTCCCGGAATAACGGGCGCAACGCCGCTGCGCCGCCCCCCGCTGACCTCACACGGCTAACCCTAACCCCACAGCCGGCCCACCATCCGAGCCCCCCCGCCCCGGCCTTCACCGCCCACCCCACCGGCGCAACCGAACGGTTGAGCAAGCGCTGCGGTCTATCCCCGCGTGTGCGGGGGAACTAAAGCGCAATCGGGGGCAGTGCCGGCGGGCAGGGTCTATCCCCGCGTGTGCGGGGGAACTAAAGCGCAATCGGGG
Source organism: Dehalococcoidia bacterium (assembly GCA_965203195.1). GTDB lineage: Bacteria > Chloroflexota > Dehalococcoidia > Lucifugimonadales > UBA3495 > Bin87. The sequence goes on from OZ241860.1 coordinate 1,725,954, forward strand.
GCAGTGCCGGCGGGCAGGGTCTATCCCCGCGTGTGCGGGGGAACCGATGGCAGCGCATGGAGCGAAGACGGCGGATGAGGTCTATCCCCGCGTGTGCGGGGGAACCGGCGCGGCCCCGCCAGGGACTCGCGATACCTGGGGTCTATCCCCGCGTGTGCGGGGGAACCCACGCGGATGCGGAATGCAAGGATGAATGCCGGGGTCTATCCCCGCGTGTGCGGGGGAACCCACGCGGATGCGGAATGCAAGGATGAATGCCGGGGTCTATCCCCGCGTGTGCGGGGGAACCACTACGGTAGCCAGCGCACCGCAGTCGTCGCAGGGTCTATCCCCGCGTGTGCGGGGGAACCCGCCGGGGATGGTCGCGGTCAGTGGGCATCGGAGGTCTATCCCCGCGTGTGCGGGGGAACCACATCATTAGACATCTCGCGCCAGGCCCTCTGCGGTCTATCCCCGCGTGTGCGGGGGAACCGCAGCGCGCCGGCGTATCTGCTGCCTACTGTCAGGTCTATCCCCGCGTGTGCGGGGGAACCCGCTGACGCCGCGCAGTATAGATGCCTTGTGGGGGTCTATCCCCGCGTGTGCGGGGGAACCGCATTCCCGCCTGGCTGTCCTTTGAGCAGCTGCGGTCTATCCCCGCGTGTGCGGGGGAACCCGTACGCGTGGGCCCACCTTGGCGGGCGCTGGAGGTCTATCCCCGCGTGTGCGGGGGAACCCCTGACAGCGTTTCTGCGCCTGAAACCGCCTGAGGTCTATCCCCGCGTGTGCGGGGGAACCGTCCATTGGCACATACGTGCCGCTTATGTCAATGGTCTATCCCCGCGTGTGCGGGGGAACCCACGCCACGCCGGCCGCCTGGAACAGGTAGCCGGGTCTATCCCCGCGTGTGCGGGGGAACCTATCTGTTCGGTCCGCATAGTCAGGAGTGGTCAGGTCTATCCCCGCGTGTGCGGGGGAACCACCGCCGCCACCGCGTACAGGCCGGTGCGCAAGGGTCTATCCCCGCGTGTGCGGGGGAACCCTCCTGGGATACCAGGGAGCAGTCCTGACAGACAGGTCTATCCCCGCGTGTGCGGGGGAACCGCCGTGGACAGGCGCCGTCCCCTGCCGGAGTCAGGTCTATCCCCGCGTGTGCGGGGGAACCGGCCACGCCGTCCTTGCTCCAGACCATAATGCGGGTCTATCCCCGCGTGTGCGGGGGAACCCTGGAGGAACCTGATGCGCAAAGACGCGATGCCGGTCTATCCCCGCGTGTGCGGGGGAACCGGGAGTTCCCGCGCCCGGCTGTGGATGACGGCGGGTCTATCCCCGCGTGTGCGGGGGAACCCTGGAGGAACCTGATGCGCAAAGACGCGATGCCGGTCTATCCCCGCGTGTGCGGGGGAACCGGGAGTTCCCGCGCCCGGCTGTGGATGACGGCGGGTCTATCCCCGCGTGTGCGGGGGAACCGGGGAGGACGGCGACCGGTGGCTGCTGGTGGCGGGTCTATCCCCGCGTGTGCGGGGGAACCGCGATGATGCGCAGCAGGCCCTCGCGCCAGGTAGGTCTATCCCCGCGTGTGCGGGGGAACCCGAACTGGGGGCGGCTCCCTACGGGACAAATCGGGTCTATCCCCGCGTGTGCGGGGGAACCCGCGGCCCCAACCAGGTGGCGCACCGCAATGTGGGTCTATCCCCGCGTGTGCGGGGGAACCAGGATGTCCTCAACCTGCCGCGCGTGGGCGCGCGGTCTATCCCCGCGTGTGCGGGGGAACCGTTCATCACGGCACCATCGCGCCGGGGGCGTCGGGTCTATCCCCGCGTGTGCGGGGGAACCTCAAAGCAGCCCGGCCCGTGTTCGCAGATAGCGGGTCTATCCCCGCGTGTGCGGGGGAACCGTTGCCATTGGCGTCTGTGGTCGTCGTCTGGAGGGTCTATCCCCGCGTGTGCGGGGGAACCACGCCGGCGCGTTTTGTCCGCGGTGAAGGACATGGTCTATCCCCGCGTGTGCGGGGGAACCTCTCGGCTTGCTTCGATGCTTGGCAGGACCTGGGGTCTATCCCCGCGTGTGCGGGGGAACCGCGAATTGCCGCAATTGCGCCCGGACGGTTGCCGGTCTATCCCCGCGTGTGCGGGGGAACCGAAAGCGACCTGGCCCGGGTGCAGGAGGAATCCGGTCTATCCCCGCGTGTGCGGGGGAACCGGCCGGAACAACTGGTCTATTTGAACAGCAGGCGGTCTATCCCCGCGTGTGCGGGGGAACCTAGTACCGCCCTACCCCAAGCGGATGCGCTTCGGGTCTATCCCCGCGTGTGCGGGGGAACCAAATAGCAAAAATCAAAACCGTGTCAAGTGCCGGGTCTATCCCCGCGTGTGCGGGGGAACCAGCCCCGCATTCTATACACGGAACATAGCCGGCGGTCTATCCCCGCGTGTGCGGGGGAACCAGGCAGGGTCAGGGCGGTCACTTCACGTTTTTGGGTCTATCCCCGCGTGTGCGGGGGAACCGCCCCCGTTATGCCCCCGTTATTTATGCCCTGGGGTCTATCCCCGCGTGTGCGGGGGAACCGCGCATTCATCCACGCCGTGCGCGTGCATCAGGGGTCTATCCCCGCGTGTGCGGGGGAACCTTGCGTGCCCAGGCAGACGGCTCGGAGATGAAAGGTCTATCCCCGCGTGTGCGGGGGAACCCCAGCAAGACCACATATCCCGACGAGCCGGACAGGTCTATCCCCGCGTGTGCGGGGGAACCAAAGTTGCTTGCGGGCTGCTATTGCGGTTGCGAGGTCTATCCCCGCGTGTGCGGGGGAACCTCGGAACTGCCGTCCCCTCCGATGCTGCCGGACTATCTATCCCCGCGTGTGCGGGGGAACCTCCGCAGCACGGCGTCCCGCCCTTCTCCGACGAGGTCTATCCCCGCGTGTGCGGGGGAACCCCCCCGCAGAACCGCGAGGCAACAACCCCAAGGGTCTATCCCCGCGTGTGCGGGGGAACCCGTCAGCCCGCCCCGGTGTCAGGCGACCTGAAGGGTCTATCCCCGCGTGTGCGGGGGAACCTGGGACGCCCGCGAACTCGCGAGCCAGCAGGAAGGTCTATCCCCGCGTGTGCGGGGGAACCGGTTCCCGCATTCGGGCACCGGGGACGGACGGGGGTCTATCCCCGCGTGTGCGGGGGAACCCCCAAGCGGGACAGAGCGGAGTATATGCGCAAGGGTCTATCCCCGCGTGTGCGGGGGAACCGGCGCACGGGAGCGTGAGGTGCAGCAAGCACAAGGTCTATCCCCGCGTGTGCGGGGGAACCGCCCACCCGGTATCCTGCGCCCCCGGCGTAATGGGTCTATCCCCGCGTGTGCGGGGGAACCTGCCACCCGGCGCAGCGCATTGTCCCCCACCGCGGTCTATCCCCGCGTGTGCGGGGGAACCCTCCTGATTGGCGCCGCCGTTCTGCTGGCGATCGGTCTATCCCCGCGTGTGCGGGGGAACCCGCCGGGAAAGGGGGTTCCGGTGGGGGTGGTCAGGTCTATCCCCGCGTGTGCGGGGGAACCAAATCGCGTCCAGATTCACCAGCGTCATCATCCGGTCTATCCCCGCGTGTGCGGGGGAACCGCGATAGTGGCGTCCACCTGGGCGTTCCGGTGCGGTCTATCCCCGCGTGTGCGGGGGAACCCGCCGGCGGCGGAGCGGACGATGACGACGACGAGGTCTATCCCCGCGTGTGCGGGGGAACCGCTTCCTCGGCGCTGGCGATGTTGGAGCGCATCGGTCTATCCCCGCGTGTGCGGGGGAACCACCGCCCGGTTGACCGCGCCTGCCGTCATCGGGGGTCTATCCCCGCGTGTGCGGGGGAACCGAGGGCGCGGTCCTGTGGCGGTGCCGGAAGTGCGGTCTATCCCCGCGTGTGCGGGGGAACCGCGCAATGTTCCGGGCGGCGGCCCCGACAGCCGGGTCTATCCCCGCGTGTGCGGGGGAACCTCCGCGGCGTACTGGCCGCTCTCCCGCCAGTAGGGTCTATCCCCGCGTGTGCGGGGGAACCCATATCGTAGTCGCCCGGCTGCTCCAGCAAGTCGGTCTATCCCCGCGTGTGCGGGGGAACCTCGGGTTCCCGCCGGCGGGGACGCCGCAATAACGGTCTATCCCCGCGTGTGCGGGGGAACCATGGCGACCACGACCGCTGGGTGGGGCGCATCGGGTCTATCCCCGCGTGTGCGGGGGAACCGGGATTGAGGTCGGCGGCATCGACTCCTCCCAGGGTCTATCCCCGCGTGTGCGGGGGAACCTTCAGCCCCGGCGACATCGTGTGGAAGCAGGCAGGTCTATCCCCGCGTGTGCGGGGGAACCGCAGTAGCTACCCCGGAAACATAGAAGGCGCGCGGTCTATCCCCGCGTGTGCGGGGGAACCCGGTCGAGGAGCTGTCGGAGGGGCGGGGTTATGGGTCTATCCCCGCGTGTGCGGGGGAACCGCCCGCGCGGCCGCCGCCGTCATTAGCAGCTGCGGTCTATCCCCGCGTGTGCGGGGGAACCGTGCGCCGGGGCAACAACGATGTGCTGGAGGGCGGTCTATCCCCGCGTGTGCGGGGGAACCGCTTCGCGGCGTTCCTGGACTACGATGATGCACGGTCTATCCCCGCGTGTGCGGGGGAACCCCCGGGGCGCGGGGCTTGGGCGAGCCGGCCGGAGGTCTATCCCCGCGTGTGCGGGGGAACCGCACGGACTTCGCACTCCACGCGCTGGGCCCCGGGTCTATCCCCGCGTGTGCGGGGGAACCCATAGGAAGCAATCAAACCACCGCCGTAAATAAGGTCTATCCCCGCGTGTGCGGGGGAACCGGCCGGCTTTTGCCAAAGGCGCCGTTGGCGGCCGGTCTATCCCCGCGTGTGCGGGGGAACCTTCAGGTAACCGGGGTTATCCGGGTTTCCAAACGGTCTATCCCCGCGTGTGCGGGGGAACCTTATCGCAACCGCAATAGCAGCCGGCAAGCGACGGTCTATCCCCGCGTGTGCGGGGGAACCATCGAAAACCACGCCATCCGACTGCCCCAGCGAGGTCTATCCCCGCGTGTGCGGGGGAACCCTTTACCCGCGAGGCAGAATGGCCGCTATCCAAGGTCTATCCCCGCGTGTGCGGGGGAACCTCTGACTATGCCCGGCGGCGGCCAGCATCTGAAGGTCTATCCCCGCGTGTGCGGGGGAACCGTTGCCCGCCGCCGCCGCCATCCCTTTGACGACGGTCTATCCCCGCGTGTGCGGGGGAACCGACGTCCGCGTCGGCATCGTGAACAGCCCCGGCGGTCTATCCCCGCGTGTGCGGGGGAACCGGGACCGGAACCGCGCCGCAGTGGTCGCAGACCGGTCTATCCCCGCGTGTGCGGGGGAACCCGCCGCGGCGGCCGGTTCCGCCGGCTCGGGCAGGGTCTATCCCCGCGTGTGCGGGGGAACCCGTTGTACAATGCGGAATCGCCCGGCAGGGCGGGGTCTATCCCCGCGTGTGCGGGGGAACCGGACGGAGTGGTCGTGACTGGATTCCTGGCTGGGGTCTATCCCCGCGTGTGCGGGGGAACCCCCTTGATAATGCGGGCCGCCAGCAGAGGCCGGGGTCTATCCCCGCGTGTGCGGGGGAACCCCCGAGAGTCGGCTTCATCGGGCGCTCGCTGCCGGTCTATCCCCGCGTGTGCGGGGGAACCGGCGCACTGGATGCGCTGGGCGCGGGCGGCGTGGGTCTATCCCCGCGTGTGCGGGGGAACCCGGTGATGGCGGATAGCGGAGTGACATCGGAAGGGTCTATCCCCGCGTGTGCGGGGGAACCCTCACCGTCCGGGCCTACGCCGAATGGGGCATGGGTCTATCCCCGCGTGTGCGGGGGAACCAACCCGCCTGCACTCCGTCATCGTAGCCCATCGGGTCTATCCCCGCGTGTGCGGGGGAACCCGGAGCGGCGACCGCTTCAGGATTCCCTTCGGCGGTCTATCCCCGCGTGTGCGGGGGAACCAAGGCGAGCCGGTCACCGTGTACTGGCAGAATGGGTCTATCCCCGCGTGTGCGGGGGAACCTCGTAGCGGTCGTCGTAGTGGTAGCTGTCCGTGGGTCTATCCCCGCGTGTGCGGGGGAACCCGATGCGGCGGCGCGCTGCTACCGGGCGGGGGAGGTCTATCCCCGCGTGTGCGGGGGAACCGTTGCGGGGCTGTCGACGATCCATTCGCCGGGGGGTCTATCCCCGCGTGTGCGGGGGAACCCTCCGTAGCCCGGGGCTCCAGCGCCAGCGTCCCGGTCTATCCCCGCGTGTGCGGGGGAACCAGGGTTGCGTGGCCGGCGGCTCATCAACGGGAGGGTCTATCCCCGCGTGTGCGGGGGAACCGACGAGATGCCTTGACAACCTCCGCCTGTTCGGGGTCTATCCCCGCGTGTGCGGGGGAACCGCCGGACGCCGCAACCGTCCAGGACATCGTCAAGGTCTATCCCCGCGTGTGCGGGGGAACCGAAGAAGCCAACCGACGCCGCGGCGGCGGTTACGGTCTATCCCCGCGTGTGCGGGGGAACCGCCGGCGTCGGCGATGGCTTTGCGGGTGAGGGGGGTCTATCCCCGCGTGTGCGGGGGAACCCACAGCGATTCGTACGCCGACGCGGGCGACAAAGGTCTATCCCCGCGTGTGCGGGGGAACCCGCCGCGCTGGGCGGCGGCGAACGGTGGTTCAAGGTCTATCCCCGCGTGTGCGGGGGAACCGCGGCGCACTGCGCCGTGTGCCTGGGCTGCAAAGGTCTATCCCCGCGTGTGCGGGGGAACCTCTGGCGGCCTGCGGACTGGGAAAGCGGCTGCAGGTCTATCCCCGCGTGTGCGGGGGAACCGAAAACCGATGCCTAGCGAGGGAATTTTGGACAGGTCTATCCCCGCGTGTGCGGGGGAACCGTCAAACGCTGTGGCCAGTGCGGCGCCGAGTACGGTCTATCCCCGCGTGTGCGGGGGAACCGAAGCTAATCACTCCGTCGACGCTCACCTTCCCGGTCTATCCCCGCGTGTGCGGGGGAACCTGGGAATGTGCATCGAATGCACGGAACTAGCTGGGTCTATCCCCGCGTGTGCGGGGGAACCGCATATATTCCGCTCTGTCCCGCTTGGGCATACGGTCTATCCCCGCGTGTGCGGGGGAACCCCTTGGCCTTTTGATAACGCCTCCTGCTATCTTATTCGCCAGGGGAATAATGGAGACCCGTTGGCGGTAACCTACCAAATACACCCGTCCGCGTCAACAGTTTCATTTGGGTACTTCCCCCAGCGTCAATATCCGCCGCACGCGCGCCGGCGCCGCCGACCTGGGCATTGGCTATGACCAGTACCGTATTTTGCCAAACGGCCCGGGCGTAGTGGCCGTCGGCCCCTAACACGGGTAACCCTAACCCCACAGCCGGCCCACCACCCGCGCCCCCGCCTCCCCCGCATTCACCATCCACCCCGCCGGCGCCCGGCTCCAGGCCCGCCCCCGCCCCCCCGGCGCCGGCCGGCTGGCCGCCACATCCGGCTCCAGCACCCGCGCCCGGAAATCCGCCGCCAGCCCCGGCTCGGCAATGGACAAAACCACCTCCTGCTGCAACTCCCACCCGATATAGTCAAAATTGTAGCTGCCCAGTATCAGCCGTTCCCCGTCAATCAGCGCCGCCTTCAGGTGCGACATCCGGGGCTGGTACAGCCGCGTGGCCACCCCGGAGCCCGCCGTTGCCCCCAGCAGCGCCTGCCGCAGCAGGGGCTTGTTGTTGCGCGCCGGGTTGATGACCAGCGTCCGCACCGCCGGCGGCAGCGCCTTCAGCCGCCCCAGCAGCGGGTTGGTCAGGTAGGGCGATATGACCACCACCGAAGTCCGCGCCGCCGTAATCTCGTCAAAAAGACTCTCGTACGCCGCCCGGCTCCGGCGTCCGTCCAGCAGGTACAGACGCCCCCCCGGCGCCGGCCGCACGCCGTTCCCGTTGCCCCCGGCCGCCGTAACCTCAAAATCCTCCGCCAGCGCCGACACTATCGCCGGGTCCGTGGTCTGCAACATCAGGTCGTGCCAGGCAAAATTATGGTCGCTGAAGTTGATGCCACCCAGAAAAGCCGTGTCGTCAATTATCATCATCTTTTTGTGGTTGCGATGGGGATATTTCTGCAACAGCGCGCCCACGGGATTGGTGACCACAATCCGCACGCCATCCCGGACGCCGGGGCGCAGCAGCCGGCGGGTGCGGCGCGCCTCGGCCCGCCGGCCGGCGTCCGTCCAGTAGCGCCGCCCGAAAATGAACCCGTCGCTGACCTTGACGCGGGAAAAGGCGTCCACGCAGAGGACTTTCTCGGCGGCCGGGGAACTTGCCAGCGTCTGCCACAGCTGCCCGCCCACGCCGTCCAGCTCAAAGGTCATTACCTGGATCAGGACGCGGCGCCGGGCGTTCCTGATGGCCGGCATAATGGCGGCGTGAAACTCGCCCGCGTCCACCAGCAGGGAATGTACCCCTTGCCGGGAAGCCGCGCCCTGCCGGGAACCGGCGTCCTGCCGGGAGGCGTCCTGTTGGGCATCCGCGCCCCGCCGGGAAGCCACGCCCCGCCGGGCGCCGGTTTCCGGGCCGGCCGGCCGGCTTCCCGGCGCGCGGTTTGTCCTGTGGTCCGGCGAGGCAGTCCGCAAGGCGCGTCAATCAGCCGGCCGGCGTGAACCGGGCCACCAGAATGTCGGTAAGCAAACGGGCGGCCACCTGCGCCGTGACCTGCGACACATCGTAGGGCGGCGCCACCTCAACCAAGTCAAAAGCCACCAGGTTGCCCCGCCGCACCAGCGCGTCCAGGCAGCGGCGGGCTTCCTCGTAAAAAATGCCGCCAATCTCCGGCGTGCCTGTGCCGGGCGCCTGCGTGGGGTCAATCACATCAATGTCAAAGGTAATGTACAGGTTGGCTCCCATAGGGATGCTCTCCGCCACGGCCTCCGGCCCCCGTTCCCGGAACTGCCGCGCGGTGATGACGCTATGCCCGTGCGCCAGCGCCTCCTCGTAGGGCGCCCGGCGCACACTGCGGACTCCGATGGAAGTAATCCGCCCCGTGTGCGCCAGCTCGCGGCAGCGGCGAATGGGGCTGCCGTGCGAAAGCATCGCCCCCTGGTAGTGATGGCTATAGTCCAGGTGGGCGTCAAAATGAACAATGTCCAGCGGAGCGAATTGAGCCAGCCCGGCCACGGCGGGGAAAGTCACGGCATGGTCGCCGCCCAGGATGACCGGCAGCGCGCCCCGCTGCGCCACCCGCGCCACCACGCCGGCCAGCCGCTCAAAGTTGTGCCGCACATCCGACGGCGTGACCGCAATGTTCCCGCAGTCCACCATCGTCACGCCGCGCAGCAGTTCCCCGCCGGCGTCGGCATCAAAAAAGCCCCCGGCAGCCTGCCCCGTCCCGTAGGGGTCGGCATAAGCGTAGGCGCGCGGGGCATCCCGCAGGGCATCAGGGCCGTAGCGGGCGCCGGGACGCCCCAGCGTCCCCTGGTCAAAGGGCATTCCGATGAAAGCCACCGCCGCGTCCAGCGCATCCAGATCCGTCACCAGGGGCGCGCGAAACATCGTGCGCGGGCGGGTATCCAGCGGGGCGATGTCGCCGGCCGCCGCCCCCGGCAGATACTGCTGCCACCGGACAATGCCGCTGCGCTCGGCGTCGGTCATTGCGCTGCTACTCCGGCGGGCGAAGGGCGGCGGCAGCGCCCGGTACGCCATCAGACCGGGCATCCGCTACGGACAATGGCGCCTCGGCCGGCAGACTTCCGGCCGGCGCCGGGCCCGCCAGGTTCTCCAGCTCCGCAGTGACCGCCGCCGCCTGGCTTTCCATCCCCTCCATCTCCAGAATGGCGGCGCGGAGTTCCCGGCGGGCGCGTACCACCTTGCGCCAGTCCAGATAGATGCTCAACGCCGCCAATGCGGGGGCGATGAAGTAGCCGGCTACGGTGATTGCGGACAGGGCAATGCGCCCCGCTATGCCGCCGCCGGCTACGCCCGCGTTGCCGCCTAGGGTAGCCGCGCGCGGCGCAGCCGCCAGCGCTCCCCGCCCCAGGGTAGAGCTTTCCGGCAGCGCCGCCACCAGCGCCTGCCCGGCCCGGGCGCCGGCCACCTGCAAGGCCCGCCCCGACGCCATCGCCGCCTCGCTGCCGTAAGCCAGCGCCGGCCGCAGCGCCGGCAGGACGATTTCCATTATCGCCCCCGAATTGGCCTTGTAGGTCACGCTGGCCACCGTTGACGCCGCTTTGGGCAGTATGATGCGCTTTTCCGACTTGACATTTTCGTCCAGCCCGTTGCGCCGCAAGATGACATTCCGAACCAGCCGGCGCAGGAAGCCCTTCTCCCCCGCCTCCGGCCGCCACTGCGCGGGAATGTATGACGCCAGATGCGCCGGCGCCGTCTGCCCCCGGCCGGCAATGCGCCCGCGCGCCGCCGCCTGGCACCGTTCCTGCTCGGCCACCGCAAAACAATGCCGCACCTGCCGCCGCTGCAACGCCTCCTGCGCCGCGCGTATCTTGCGGTTGGCGTGCAACCGCCCGCCCAGCTGGGCAATGGCCGAGGCCACCGTGATTGATATGGGAATGGCAAGTGCGGGCAGCGGCATAATGCTTTACCCTGACTCTAGAGCGATACGGCTGAAGCACTGCGGCCGGCACCCCATGGGGCCAATCCGTCCGCGCCGGCTGCGTCCGTTTCTAACATTATACCAAAATTATAGCGCCGCCCGGAAAGTTTCGCCCCGCCTTTGCCGCCGCTTGCGGACGGGATATTTTGGGCGCCGTTGCGCCGGGCCGGCCGGGATTTTGCCGCCGGCGCGTACCAGCCGGCGCCGGCCCGCGTCAGGGCTTGACGGCGCCAATGATATATTCGGTGTGCATCCGGCCCTCAATGCCGGCGCCCGCCCCGCCGCCGGCGCCTACTCCGTTGCGCGCCGGCATCATACGCCGGTCGCGATCCAGGTTGCGCGGGGCTACGGCGACCACATCAAGCCCGGCCCCGCCGGCGATTTCAGCCAGGCAGTCGTGGGTGGGTATCAAAATGCCGCGCATCACCGACGGGCCCACGACAATGACGGCGGCGCCGCCGGAACGCAGCGTCCGCCTCATCTCCCCGATAGCGGCGGACATCTCCCCGCAGTAGCGCTCCAGGATACGGGCTTTGGGCGCATCCCTGACGGCCAGCCGGTCAATCACGCCCTGCGTCCTCGGCGGCAGGAGAGCTATGCCGGCCGCAGCGCCGCCGGCGGACGCCTTCCTGCCGCCAGATGCCTTCCCGCCGCCGGCCTCGGCGCCAATATAGCGGGCGCGCAGCCCGGCCAGCCGGGGTATCGGGTCGCCCAGCCAGGCCAGGGCAAACTTGTGCGCCCGCATATAGTCCAGCGCGTTGGCGTAGGGCGGCGAGGTCACAATCAGATCCACGCTGCTGTCCGCCAGCGGCAGCCGCCGCGCGTCCCCCGCAATGACGCTGCTCCGGCCCACGCGGTTGCCGTCAACGCCGGCGTAAGCGTCCGCCGCCCGGTTAAGCGAATGGGCGAAAACCCGTAGCGGATGGCGCGGCTTCTTGTCCAACACCCGGTGGGGACGGGTGTGGGCCAGATCCCGCGCCCGCGACACGCCCCCCGACTTGGTGACGATGGTGGACGAAAAGACCACTTCCAGCAGGTTGCGCAGACCGGCGTCCCCTTCGGCGCGGATCGCCAGCGTCAGGGCGGCCAGTTCCGCCTGCGTTTCCGGCAGAAACCAGTAGTCCACAAACTGCCGGGTGGCCTCGTCCATCGCCGCCCGCGCCGCCGCCAGTGGGTCAGACGGTCGGCCCAGGCCGGCGTACAGGTCGGCAGCGCGGCGCCCGGCGGCGTCTCCGGCCGCGCGGACGGCGCCGGCGTCCAGGGCGGCGGTGCGGGCCAAGCTCTGCCGCCGCGCCAGCGGATCCAAATCAACGCCGACGACGGAACGCCCCGCCAGCCAGCCCTCCAGCAGGGTAATGCCGGAACCGCACATCGGGTCCAGCGTAACCTCGCCGGGCGCGGCGAGAGCGTTGATGAAATAGCCGGCCAGCCCGTGGGGGAAACGCGCCGCGAAAGGATGCAGGGAGTGCAAAGGATGCGCCGCCCGGCCCGGCGCCAAAAAGCCCAGATCCCCCGCCAGCAACTCGGCCAGCCGCCCCCGGCGGTCAGTCATGGCAACCGTCATCCCAATCACGAAATCGTCCCACGCCGTGCCGGCGGCACGGGCTGCTCCCCGGTGATAGCTTCAAGCAACTCCGGCAGCCACTCCGAAACCGCCTGCCAGACCTTTGGCCGGTTAATGACCCTCAGCTCGTGGGCCAGTTCGTTGCGCAAATCCACCCAGACTACCCAGCCATAGCCGGGATACGCCCTCTCCAGCCGCCGGGAATGCTTTGCTACGGTGTTGCCAATGCGGATCAACGCATAGGAGGCAACATAGAGGATGCGGGCATCAGCGAAATCGGATTCCTCGGGACTGCCCAGGATCTCCCATTCCGAAGCCGCCCGGAGCGCGATTTCATCCAGCGCCTCGGCGTGCGGTTCAACCGCATTATTCAGCATAGATCGGAACCATGCGCTCCAGGATCATCTCCTCCCGCCATCCGAACCCGTGAAAATGGGGCTTCGGAACTTCGGTGCCGTAGGTCTTTTTGCCAATGGCCTCCCCCAGCATCCGCCCCATGCTCCAGTACTCCATGCCCACCTTGGCATCGTCCCGGAACTCGAACCGCACCGACAACTCCGTCCCGTCAAAAGGCCCGCCCGGCTCAAAGAACTCCAAATTCAGCGGCACCGAGTACATTTCCTTGATGCCCCACCGCCGGCAGAAATCGGCGATGCTGTCCAGCGGCAGCTCGGCCACCGGAAGCGTCGGCATATCGTGGGTTTGCAGATAGCCCAGCTGCTCCTCCGTAGGCCGCCACCCCGGCTGGGAGCGTTCCGCAATCATACGCATGGCGCGGTTCATCGTAATTCCCTCCTCATTAATCAGCCTTCACCGGCTGCCGGCCCGTGTTGCCGGCCCGTTCCTGTTGCCGCTTGCCGCCAGTATAGCAAAGACGCACCACCGCCGCCCGCCGGGAACCGCCCCAGATCCGGTGAAACGCGGCCCGACCCCGCCCGCCCGTTGCTGTCCGCCGGCCCGCCAGGAAGTCAAGTAGCCGCCCGGCGCGGTCGCCGCGGATCCTTTGCGGCCACCGCCATCGCAATCACGAAAGCGCAGCGCGCCGTGCCGGTGGCGCTGGCCGCTCCCCGGTAACAGCTTCAATCAAATCCGGCAACTCCCGCGCTACCGCACCCCAAACCCGCCTCACATCGACATTTCTGAGCTCATGCGCCAGGTTGTTGCGCAAGTCCACCCAGAAAACCCACCTGTAATCGGGATATGCCCGTTCCAGCCGCCGGGAATGCTGGGCTACAGTGTTGCCAATCCGGATCAGAACATACGCGGCGATATATTGAATCCGCTTGTCGGCCAGATCGGATTCGGCGATGCTGCCCAGAATCGCGCGCTCGGTTTCGGCTCGCTCTACAATTTCGTTCAACTGCCTGGCGTGCGGTTCTGCCGCGTTATTCAGCATAGATGGGAACCATCCGCTCCAGCGTCAGCTCGTGGCGCCAGTCAAAGAACGGATGCGTTTTGCGCGACGGAACATCGGCGCCGTAGGTCTTTTTGCCAATGGCCTCCCCCAGCATCCGACCCATCCCCCAGTACTCCATGCCCACATCGACATCGTCCCGGAACTCGAACCGCACCGACAACTCCGTCCCGTCAAAAGGCCCGCCCGGCTCAAAAAACTCCAAATTCAGCGGCACCGAGTACATTTTCTTGATGCCCCACCGCCGGCAGAAATCGGCGATAATGTCCAGCGGCAGCTCCGCCACCGGAATCGTCGGCATATCGTGGGTTTGCAGATAACCCAGCTGCTCCTCCGTAGGCCGCCACCCCGGCCGGGAGCGCTCCGCAATCAGTCGCATGGCCCGGTTCATCGTAATTCCCTCCGCAGTAATCATCCATCATCGGTTCCCGGCCCGTGTTGCCGGCCCGTTCCTGTTGCCGCTTGTCTTGCCGCCAGTATAGCAGAGACGCGCCCCTGCCGCCGCCCGCCGGTAGCCGCCTAATTCCCGGCAAAGGAGCAACAAGGCCGGCCGCCGCTTTTAGATTCCGGGGCGAATTGGCCCGTTGCCTTATGGAAACCTGCGCTATAATATGCCGCCACACCCCCGGCGGCCGCCCCGCCGCGCCGCCCTTTGCCGGGCAAACCAAGCCCATCGCATCACATCGCATCGCCCCGCCCCGCTTCAGCGCGGGGCAAAACGGAGATCACGGAGTGCCGCTGATTATGAAACCACTAGACGGCATCAAGGCGCTGGACCTCACCCGCGCCCTGGCCGGCCCCTTCTGCACCCTGATGCTCGGCGACTATGGCGCCGATGTCATCAAAATCGAAATGCCCGGCAGCGGCGACGACACCCGCAAATGGGGGCCGCCTTTCATCGGCGCCGAATCGGCCTACTTCCTCTCCGTCAACCGCAACAAGCGCAGCCTGACCCTCAACCTGCGGGACGAAAAAGCCCAGCGCATCTTCCGCCAGCTGGCCGCCGACGCCGACGTCATCGTCGAAAACTTCACCCCCGGCGTCATGAGCCGCTTCAACCTGGGCTACGACGACATCCGCGCCATCAACCCCGCCATCGTCTATTGCTCCATCTCCGGCTTCGGCGCCACCGGTCCCTATCGCAGCCGACCCGCCTACGACCAGATCATGCAGGGCATCAGCGGCCTGATGAGCATCACCGGCGACCTGGACGGCGACCCCCAAAAAGTGGGCATCGCCGTCACCGACATCGGCGCCGGTATGTGGGCCGCCTTCGCCATAATGGCCGCCCTCTACCACCGCGGCCGGGGCAGCGACAGCAATGGCGGCGGCGCGGACGGCGATAACAGCGGCAACGGCAAGGGCGTGGGCCAGCATATTGACATCTCAATGCTGGACGCCCAGGTCGCCTGGATGACCTACCAGGCCGGCTACTACTTCGCCACCGGCGAAGCCCCCAAACGACTGGGCGCCGCCCATCCCACCCTGGTTCCCTACCAGGCTTTTATGGGCAAAGACGGCAAGTACTTCAATGTGGCCGTAGGCTCCGACCGCCTGTGGGAACGCTTCTGCGCGGGCATCGGGCGGCTGGACCTGAAAGACCACCCCGACTACGCCGACAACGGCGCCCGGGTGCAGCGCCGCGCGCAACTGGTACCTCTGTTGCAGGAATACTTCCTGACCAAAGACGCCGACGAATGGGTGTCCGACCTGCAAGCCGCCAGCGTGCCCGCCGGCCCCATCAACGACCTGGCCGATGTGTTCGGCGACGAACAGGTGCGACACCGGGAAATGCTGCTGGAAATGCCCCATCCTACCCTGGGCAGCATCAAGCAAACCGGCCTGCCCCTCAAATTCTCCGCCACCCCCGGCGGCCTGGACCAACCCCCGCCCTTGCTGGGCGAACACAACCGCCCCATCCTGACCGCATTGGGCTATTCCGAAACGGAAGTCGCGCAAATGGCGCGCGACGGGGCAATCTAACTGCCCCCGGCCCGCGCCGGGAAACCGGTCAGGCCGGGAAACTGGTCAAACCAAAAAAACAGGAGGTCGACGGGATGGACTTCGGGCTAGAGGACAAAGTCGCGCTGGTGGTGGATTCGCATCTGGCAATCCCCAACGCCGCCGCGGTGGCGCTGGCGCAGGAGGGCGCGGTGCTCTCGCTCACCGCCCCGGACAACTACAGTATGCGCCACGTGGAACTGGAACTGGCCCGCCGGCACATCCCCCAGGAACGGTTCCACTCCGTAATCGCCAACCTGGAGCAGGAACGCGACATCCGGCGGCTGGTGCGCGAAACCCTCCGCCACCGCCTCAACTCCGTCAGCGTCAACGCCATCAGCGTGCTGGTGACTACCGTGCAGGAAATGGCCCCCGCCCCCGCCAGCGGCCTGGCCGACGACCAGATCCAGCCCGCCCTGGTCCGCAACTTTATGGCCGCCGTGCACCTGACCCGCGAAGTCCTGCCCAATATGAAACGGCAGGGCAGCGGCCGCATCATCAACCTCATCCCCTTCACCGCTATGGAATCTTCCCCCCGCACCGCCCTCTCCTCCTTGAGCATGGCGCCCGCCCTGGCCTACTTCAAGGGCCTGTCCGCCGAACTCGCCTGCGAAAACATCACCGTCAACAATATCATCTACGCCGGCGTCCGCTGCGACCGGAACTACGCCGCCCCGCCACCCGCCGGCAACGGCGGCAACGGCAATGGCAACGGCAACGGCGGCGCTGCCTCCGAAACCCACCCCCCCAATGCCAATGACGATGCCGCCGCCCCGGACGACGAAACCGGAGCGGAAATGCTGGACAGCCTGCCCATGCGCCGCATGGGGCAGCCCAAAGAAATCGGCGACATCGTTTGCATGGTCGCCTCCGCCCAGGCGTCTTACCTCACCGGCGCCAACATCGTAGTGGACGGCGGCAGCCACTACAACTATGTCTGAAGCGCCGCCAGCAGCAGCGCCAACATCGCCGCCGCCCCGCCACACCCGGAGGTAACCAGCCGTGCCGGACGCCCCAATGCTGACCGCCGCCCGCGCCTATCTGCAATCCGAGGGCCTGCCGGGCTGGCTGATTTACGACTACCTGGGCGCCAACCCCACGCTGGCCCAGGTAGCCCCGCCGTCGGGTCACATCACCCGCCCGGTGTTCCTCTATATCCCCGCCCACGGCCCGGCGCTTCTGCTGGCGCACCATGTTGACGCCGGCAAGTTCGCCGCCGCCGGCCTCGCCCTGGAAATCTACCGCAGCCGCGCCACCCTGGAAACGGCGCTGCGGACAATGCTGGCCGGCGTCCCCCGCGTGGCTATGGAATACTCGCCCCAGAGCGCCCTGCCCCGCGTGTCGCGGGTCGACGCCGGCACCGTGGAACTGGTGCGGAATATGGGGCCGGAGGTAGTGTCCTCCGCCGATCTGATGCAGTTCGCCACCCAGCGCTGGTCGCCGGCGCAGCTGGCCGGCCACTGCCGCGCCGCCGCCGCCCTGGGCCGCATCGTCCAGAACGCCTTCGCCCGCGTGGGGGAACGACTGGCGGAAGCGCCAACGCCCGCCCAACGGCCCACGGAGTTTGAAATCGCCGAGTTCATCCGCGCCCGCTTCCGGGAGGAAAACCTGGACACCGCCGACGGGCCTATCGTGTCCGTCAACGAACACTGCTCCGACCCCCACTACGAACCGGCGCCCGCCGGCAGCAGCCTCATCGCCCCCGGCGACTGGCTGCTCATTGACCTCTGGGCGCGGGAAAACACGCCGGACAGCATCTATGCGGACATTACCTGGACCGCCTATGTGGGCGACCACCCGCCGGCCCGCGCGCGCGAGATCTTCCGCATCGTAACCGGCGCCCGGGACGCCGCCCTGTCCTGGCTGCAAGACTGCCACGCCCGTGGCGATGTGGCGCAGGGCTGGCAGGTTGACGATGTGGCCCGCGCCTACATTGCGGAACGGGGCTACGGCGACTACTTCACCCACCGGCTGGGACATTCCATCCACCGCGCCGTCCACGGCGAGGGCGTCAATCTGGACAACTTTGAAACCCACGACACCCGGCGCATCATCCCCGGCCTCGGCTTTTCCATTGAACCGGGCATCTACCTGCCGGAATTCGGCGTGCGTTCCGAAATTGACGCCTATATGAGCGCCGAACATGGCCCCTATGCCACTTCGCCGGTGCAGCGGGAAATAGCGCTGATTGGGTAGGTTAGATTTCTGTCCCGTCTGCGCGGCGCGCCCGCCTGACCGCCGCCGGCCCGGGGTGTGTCGCCAAATGCATTCGCTTCCGCCATCCCGGCGCCAGCCGGCATCCGCGTCGGCGCATTTTGCCCACGCCCGTTTTGTTTATGCCCAGGGAATGGCATAAAATGCCCCTGCCCGGCGCCGGCCCGTCCACACGCGCGCCGCGGCGACTATGCCGGCAAGTGAGGAACGACAATGACAAAAGCAGCGATCCTGGCATTGGGCCTGGCCGCCGTAGTAGCAGCCATTGTCGGATTGACCCTGGCGTCGTCCCCGCACGGAGCGCCGGCGCAGGCGCAGGAACCGGCCAGCCCGCCGGCGCCCGCCAACGTCCGGGCGGTGAACGGCGCCGCTCCCGGCCGGGTGTTCGTGCTGTGGGATACGGTGGCCGACGCCGCGTATTACCGCATCGGCTGGGTAAATATGGAAACCTTCCGCGCGGTGCAGGCGGAAAGCGAGCGGGAATGGCTGGATGTGCTCGCTTTCCACGACGTCGTCAATCAGGGCCAAAATGACCAGACGCTTTCCGATTTGGAACCGGGCGTGGAGTACGCTTTTATCGCGGCCAGCATTGGGCATCGCTTTGGCAACGCCGGGAGCTGGTCGGACTGGACTTATCTGACCACGGCGGCGGCGGCGGCGTCCTGCCCGACCAATACCGGAACCACGCCGGACGCGCCCGGAGGCAGCGACGCCCCGACGCCAACCCCGCAGCCGGCGGCAACCGCTACGCCGACGCCTACTGCCGGGCCTACCGGGAACGTACTGGATCCCACGCCTACCGCCCGGCCTGCGCCTACCGCCACACCGACACCTACCGCCACGCCGACACCTGCCGCCGGGCCTACCGGGAACGTACTGGATCCCACGCCTACCGCCACACCGGCGCCTACGCCTACCGCCACACCGGCGCCTACGCCTACCGCCACACCGGCGCCCACGCCCACCGCCACACCGGCGCCTACGCCTACACCGGCGCCCACGCCTACCCCTACACCCACGACGACCCGGAATACCGGCAGTGCCGCCGGCGACCGGGCTGCCCTGGTCGCGTTCTACAACGCCACCAACGGCCCCAATTGGAGATACAAAGGCAGATGGCTGACCGATGCTCCTATCGGCCGGTGGTATGGCGTCACTACCGACAGCAGCGGTCGTGTAACTCATCTGGAAGTAATCGAGAACGTGCAGGGCACGATACCCGCCGAACTGGGCAACCTCTCCAGCCTGCGGTATCTGGACCTCACTTACAATCGGTTGGAGGGCAAGATACCCGCCGAACTGGGCAACCTCTCCAACCTGAGGTATCTGGACCTCACGAGCAATCGGTTGGAGGGCAAGATACCCGCCGAACTGGGCAACCTCTCCAACCTGAGGCTTATGGACCTCAGCGCCAATCGGTTGGAGGGAGCGATACCCACCGAACTGGGCAACCTCTCCAACCTGTGGTATCTGGACCTCGCTCGCAATCGGTTGGAGGGCAAGATACCCGCCGAACTGGGCAACCTCTCCAACTTGGGATCGCTTCGCCTCGGCGGCAACCAGCTGACCGGCTGCATACCGGCCGGCTTGTCCGGTGTCAAGAGCAACGACTTGAGTACACTTGGACTGTCGTCCTGCAACTAACCCCTGGCCGTCCATCAGGAATAACCCCGCGCTGGGGCAAATGGACATTCGCCCCAGCGTCCGCTCACCTCAACTGCTCCAATCTCCGGCCTTGCTGAAATGACCGTGGCATCCCGCTGCTGTCGCCTCCATCCCTGATCTGCGGCACATCCCCGCAACAGCGCCCCCGTCGCCCACCTTGCTCCCCCGTGAGACCGCAGCCGGCCGCCACCTGGCATCGGTGGCGGCCGGCATTCTTTTGCTCCATGCCAGCCGGCTATTGGGGGCATCGCGGCGCCACGCCCCATCCGCCCGCCTGGATTTTTAAAATTCGCCGCCATTTATGACATTCGCCCTCTTGCGCCCTGAACATAGGTACTGCTAACCTGAAACACGGATGCGGCAACCCGCCCGGCGACCAGGGGAACAGCTGCCCCGACCGCCATCCGCCACAGCCCCGGCGCGGACGCGCGCCCGGCGCCAAAACGGACACCAGCTATGCCTACTCCAATCCGAAATCGACGTCGTACCACCATCGGGGAACAACCTTTCGGGCTAACCAAACGGGCCTCCAGGAAACGGCCTAACCCTTGTCGGAACCCAATTTCAGCTGGTCCTGCTTCGTCGCTGTGTGTATCATACGGCCCGTGCAGTTCTGCGCCAGCCAGCGGGTGTCACCACCGCCCCGTGCCGGGCTGTCGGCCCTCAAAAGCCGCCGCTCCGGGACACGGAAAACTAGGACGAAATTCGCTTTTACGCTCTCAGGCCGTAGCGCCGACAACCTGGAAACCCCAAGGCCAGCCCGAGCCTTCCCCGATGCCATCAATTTGCCAACTGCCACTTACCAACTGCCAATCGCCCACCCACCGGAAAGGAGCCGACTTCCCCATGAAAAATTCCTTGCCCCCAACCGCCCGCCCGCCGCCCCTTGCCACGCCGTCCCTGCCCGCCGGAGCGCCCTTCGTGCCCGTAACCGCCTCGTGAAACAAGGCGTGCCGACGCACTAGGCCCCGTCGCCAGGCGCATTGTGCCGTCGCCCCGGCGGCGCAGCATAATCAATCACCCGTCAGTCCGGTGCAAGCCGGCATCCGGGCATCCGTACCGCCTGCTCCGCAGTAGTGGGCGCTTGCCCCAAATGCCGGCCCTACCCGGAATGGCGGGCGATTGTCACGACGCGCCCCTACTGCGCGGCGAACTGTCCCACAAAATCCAGCTCCAGCCGGATGGTATCCTCCACGCTTAAAACAATGGCCACGCTGGGCTTGTCCATCCCGAAATCGGCAAAAGTGAATTCCACGCTGGCCTGGCCGGTGGCCCTGCCGTCCTCGTGGAACTCCGCCGTGGCGTTCCACATCACCGGCCTGGTCTCGTCTTTGACGGTCAGGTCGCCGGCAATGGTGAAATCCTGTACGCCGCGCAGCTCGCCCGCCGGCGGCTCCGTCCAGACAATGGCCGTAGGCTGGAACACAACCTCCGGGTAGGCGTCGGTTTCCAGCGTGCGGTTGCGGACATAGCCGTCCCGCCGGTCGCTGTCCGTCCGCAGCGTAGCCGCCTGCACGACGATGCGACTTTCGCCGGCCACCACATTTCCCTCCGCGTCAAAGACCACCACGCCGGCGACGGCGCCCGTTTCCCCGGTCGCCACCTTGAACCCGGTGCGGGCCAGCACTTCCTCAACCTTATAGCGGGCTATGCTGCCCTCGACCAGGGTAAAGACGGTACCCGCCGCCCCGGCCGCCGCCGCCCCACCCGGCGGCGCCGGCGTACCGGGCGGCGCCGGCATTGCGGCGGTTGCGCCGGCCGTGGCCGCAACGACCGTGGTCACAACCGGCGTCGGCATCGGCGCCGGCGTATCGGCAACCGTCATCACCATAGTCGGCGTGGGCATCGGCGCCGGCGTATCGGTAGCCGTCATTGTCATGGTCGGCGCCGGCGTGGCCGTGGCCGGAACCGGCGTGTTAGTCGGCGGCGGCGCAGTGGCTGCCGGCGCGCCCGGGGCGCCGCACCCGGCAATGGCCGCCGCCATCAGCAGAGCCAGCGCAATTATGAGGGTGACGGCGGGGGCAATGGGTCGACGGGTGCAATTCATGGCGGCACTTCATTCTCCGTATGGTTTTCGGGTTGCAGTGTAACAGGGAACAGGGCGCGGCGTTGCATCGTATCTTAAAAATTGGCGCCCGGCGCCCGATTGCCAAATAACGCCGGCGGCGCTACCGTAGCGTCAATGCGCGCCCTACTAATCCCCGCGCCGGCGCTGCGGCGGCTGGCGACGCTAATCGCCGGCGCGGCCGGCCTGTCGCTGCTGCTGGCCTGTTCCGCCGGCGCGCCCGCAGCGCCGGAACATATCCCTATGCCCACGCCCATCAACCGCATCGCCTACATCGACTCCGAAGGCCAGCTGCAAACCGTCCGGCCCGACGGCAGCCACCGCAACGCCCTCACTCCCGGCGCCGTTGCCGATGCCGGCCAGGACACGGGATCCGAAGGCCGCGTCGCCGGCATCCTGGCGCAGCCCGCCGCCCGGAACCGCTACTACAGCTGGCCCACCTGGTCGCCCGACGGCAGCCGCATCGCCGTGTCCCTCATTGCCGGCGCCTCCGCCGGCGACGCCGAAATCAGCGTGCAGTCGCTGGAAGCCGCCACCGGCGTGGGCGGGCCGGTATTCGTCAACGACCTGCCCCTTACCATCGCCGACGGCGCTCCCCACTATGTCCAGTGGTCTCCCGACGGCCGGCGGCTGGGCATCACCGCCGCCACCCCCGAGGGCCTGACCCTTTTCATCGTGGACGCCAACCCGGCGGACGGAGATGTTATGCCCCCGACGCCGCTGGCCGTGCAGCGGGGCGCGCCCCTGTACTTTGACTGGTCTCCCGACAGCAAATCACTGGCGGTGCATAACGGCGAAGCGGTGCTGGCGCTGCGCCTTAACGATGACTTTACGCAGTTTGAGACGCAGCCCGTCAGCCGTTCCGCATCCTTCCGCACGCCGGCGTGGTCCCCCGACGGGGCCAGCCTGGCCTGGTCGGCCCCCGGCGGCGACGGCGAAGCCATCTGGCTGGGCCGCCCAGCCGACCCCGGTTACCCGCCCCTGCGCCTGGCCGAAGTAGAAGGAATGTGCGCCTTTGCCTGGTCGTCCGACGGCCGCGTCATCGCCGTAGCCGACCGGCAGGTTGACCAATCGCCGGCCTACCGCCGTCTGCGCCTGCTGGCCGCCGACGGCAGCGCCGAGCGCACCATCCGGGAGGACGACTGGGTGCTGGGCTTTTTCTGGGAACCCAACGGCAGCCGGCTGGCGTGGATTGCCCTCAACACCGAGGAGCGCACTATGGAATGGCGCCTGGCCGGCAGCGACCTGGCCGGCGACAACGCCGGCGCCCCGCCCCCGTCCGGCCCCGGCGCCGGCGCCGATGATGATAACGATGATAATGACGATAATGCCCTGGGCGGGTTGAGCTTTTCGCCCAGCGGCGAAACCTTTCTGCTGCTGGCCTTTTTTGACCAGTACGCCCGCAGCCATTCGCCCTGGGCGCCGGACGGCTCGGCGCTGGCAGTGGCCGGGGCGCAGCAGTACCTGTCCCGGCGGCGCAACGGCAGCGGCGGCGACACCACGCGCATCTATGTGGCCGAAACCGGAGCCGGCGGCGCCCTGCGGGACATCGCCGGCGGCAGCATCGCCGTCTGGTCAACCCGTTAGCGTTACCTCCGTCAGCCCCGTCAGACGCCCGGCGCCGCCCCGCATCAGATCGCATCGCACTGCACCGCATCGCACCCACAGCGCCCCATAGCGCCGGCCGACCGCCCGGCAGGATACGGGAGGCACACAATGACCACCAACGCCGCCGCCGGCGCCCGGACGCCGGCGTCATCCCCATCAGCGCCCACAATGCCGCAGCCGGACGCCACAGCGGACGCGCCGGTTCCGGCTCAATTCCCCGACTTTCCGCCTCGCGCCGATATGATGAACACCACCTATTTCCACGATGACGGCAACCAGGCTGCCCTGCGTCTGCACCTGGGCAACCCGGAAACCACAATTGTCCTCGGCGAGGTTCCCATCGCCTGGGATGTGCCCGCCGGCCGCGCTGGCGTGCGGATTCCCGACCTGCTCGTCGCTTTCAACATCCGGCGCGCCCGCGTCATTGCCCAAAAGGGATATTCCATCCGGGAACAGGGCAAGCCGCCCGATTTCGTGCTGGAGGTGGCCTCCGACAACACCGCCCGCCGGGACGAAATCCGCAAGCGGGAGGACTACGCCGCCTTCGGGATCGCCGAATATTGGCTCTTTGACCCGGATTGGGGCCAGCGCTACGAAGCCGGGCTGACCGGCTGGACACTGGTCAACGGGAACTACGAACCCATCCCAATTCACCAGTATGCGCCCGGTATGTATTACGGGTACAGCGCGGTTCTGGGGCTGTATGTCTGCTGGGAACACGGCAAGCTGCGCTGGTACGACCCGGACGCCGGCTACCTGCGGACGCACGATGAGGAACACAGCGATCGTATCGCCGCCGAAACCCGGCACAATGCCGCCGAAACCCGGCGCATCGTCGTCGAGCTGGAGCGCGATCTGGAACGGGACGCCCGCATCGCCGCCGAAGCCCGGCTGGAAAACGCCGAAACCCAACGCGACGAAGCCCAAGCCGAAATCCAGCGCTTGCAAGACGAGGTTGCCCGCCTACAGGGCGAAGCCGGCGCATCCTGACCGCCTCCGCAACCGGAAGCCCCTCTCCTTCTCCGCAGCGGCGCCGGCCCGGCCGCCAGACGCGCCAACCGCGCCGGCACCGTCCGGGTACGCCGGCGCGCGCATTCGCCTGCCCCGCTCGTATCATATTCTGTCATTCTTAAAGCGCGCCGGGAATGACGGGATGCCGGGAATTGCCTTATACTATGCAGCCTATCCCGTAACCTTCCCTTCCCGGAGGATAGACTGATGACCGACGCACCTTTCGTCATCCGCGCCGGGCTGCGCCGCCGCCGCGGCCCGGTTGCCGCCATGGCGCTGACCCTGGCCCTGCTTATGATGACGGCGCTGACGATGGCAATAGCGGCCTGCAACGGCGGCGCGGAACCGACGCCAACCGTCCCCCCCACCGCCACGCCGGAATCGCCGCCTACCCCTACGCCGCCGCCCGACCCGGCCGCCCTGTTGCGGGAAACCGGCGAGAACCTGCGCCAGGCCGAAACCTTCCGCTTTGATGTTGACCACGAATCGGGCAGCATCTATGTCAGCTCCGTCCAGGCCAAAGCCGTCCGGGCCGTGGGCGGCTGGAACCGGGCCCAGGGCGCGGAGATGACCGTTGACGCCTACCTGGTCTCCGGGGCGCAGGCTCCGGTTAAGGACGGCACCTATGTGGAACTGAATATGGCGGTAACGCCCGACAGCTACTTCCTTACCGACCCCCTCTCCGGCGTCTGGACCAAACGCCCCCTGGAGAACATCTCCATACCCATCGCCGAGCTGAACCGGATTATGGCCGAGGCGGTTGACGCCATTGATAACCCCGTCCTGGCCGGCGAGGAGGAAATCGACGACCGCAATGCCTACAAGATTACCGGCGACGCCCCCGCCACCGTAATGGCCTGGCTGCTGCTGTTCCCCGAGGAAGGCCAGCGGGTCAATGTGGAACTGTGGACGGACGCCGAGGCAAAAATCCTCCGCAAGGCCCGCATCGCCGGCGCAATCGGGCAATATGACGATGCCGAAACCGTGCGCCAGGTGCTGATTACCGATTATAATGCCACCGTCGAGATTGAAACGCCGGCAGACGGCGACGACTGCCTGAACCCCGACGCCACCGAAAACTGCTACCTGGACCTGTCCCAGCCTCAGTAAGCCGGCAGCATAACCGGCGCGCCCACGCCCCTCCTCCTCTCTCCTCCTCACCCGCCCCTATGCTGAACCGACTGCAACAGCACAGCCTCCCCCCCTGGGTGATGGTGGTCGCCATCGCCACGGGAACCTTTATCACCGCCCTGGACCAGACCGTAGTGGTAACGGCCCTGCCTGCGGTAATGGCTGACCTGAAAATCCAGGTGCGGCAGCTGGAATCGGTCATCTGGGTGGTAACGGCCTATCTGCTGGGCTACACCGTGGCCATGCCGTTGCTGGGCCGGCTGGCGGATGTCTATGGCTACACGCGCATCTACCAGTGCTCGCTGCTGGTATTCTGCGTCGGCACCACGCTGGTGGCCCTGTCCGGCCAGTGGGAATGGCTCAACGTCTGGCTGGCCGAATCTTTCAACTTTGACACCCTGGACCAGATTGTCGTCGCCCGCGTGATCCAGGCCATCGGCGGCGGCGGCACGGTTCCCATCAGCCTGGCCATCGCCGCCGCCCTGGTCGCCCCGGAGAAGCGGGGCCTGGCGCTGGGCATCGTGGCCGGCGCCGCCGAAGCGGGCAGTATGCTGGGGCCGGCCTACGGCGGGGCGATTATTGAAATCTGGAACTGGCGCGGCATTTTCTGGCTCAATGTGCCGCAGGCGGCGGTCATCGCCGTGGCACTGCTGTTCCTGCCCAACCAGCGCTTCGCCGGCTCCCGGATGGACTATCGCGGCGCCATCGTGCTGACGCTGGCGCTGGTACTGCTGTCCCTGGCCGTGGCCCACGAGGGCCTGTTCCGGCTGTCCTCGTGGGTTCCTTACTGGCTGCTGGTGGGCTTCCTGGTCAGCAGCGGCGCCCTGGTGGTCATGCAGCGCCGCACCGTGCAGCCTCTGCTGTCGGGCACGCTGTTCCGGGCGTGGGCTTTCGTAACCGCCAATGTGGCCCAGCTGCTGGTGGGCATCGCCCTCATCATCGCCATGGCCGCAATGGTCATAATGGCGAACACGGTTATGGACGTGCCGGAGCGTCCGGTGGACTCGCTGACGGCGGCCCTGTGGCTGCTGCGGATGACCGGAACGATTCCGGTGTTTTCGGTGGTCGGCGGGCTACTGCTGCGCTGGGTGGACGCCCGCTGGATAACTATGCCGGGGCTGGCGCTCATTGCCGTGGGAATGTTCCAGGTCGGCGGCTGGCCCATCCTGGGGCTGCCCGGCTGGCAGATTGAAATCAGCGACCCCAAGCTCACCATCGATATGCTCATCGCCGGCGTCGGGTTCGGGCTGGTCATCGCCCCGCTGATGCACCGGGCGATACTCTCCGCCCCGGTGGACTACCGCGCCGTGTCGGCCTCAATGATTGTGGTCGCCCGGATGCTGGGGATGACCCTGGGCATGGCGGCGCTGTCGGCGTGGGGCGTCAACGAACTGCTGGCGGTCATCGGCGATACGGCGGCGCTGCCCACCGACCAGCGGCGCCAGGTGCTGGAAGTGGCCCAGCTGGACTTGTGGCACGGCTTCTTCCGGGTCGCCGGCACCATCGCCCTGCTGGCCATCATCCCCGCCTTCCTGATGCGCGCCAGCCCCATCGAACGGGCGGAGATGGCGGACGCCGCCGCCATCCCGGTGCCGGAAAGCCGGCAGGCGTAGGCGCACGCGGCCGGGAGGCGTATTATGATCAGGATTGTATCCTGGAACATGGCCGGCCGCCGCCACCGGCGCCCGGACGGCAGCCCCGCCCCCTGGCACATACTGGCGGCAATGGACGCCGACATCGCCCTGTTGCAGGAAGCCCGCCCGCCGCCCGATGACATTCCCGCCGACCGGTTTGACATTGACCCGTCCCCCTGGGCCACAGCCGGCTTCAATACGAACTGGAAAGCGGCGGTAGTACGGCTGTCCGACCGGGTCAAAGTGGACTGGATCCCCGCCGCTGAAATCGGGCAAAACGAGCTATTTGAGGTCAGCCGGCCGGGTACGCTGGCCGCCGCCGTCTTTACTCCGGTGGATGGCAGCGGCGAGCCCGTCGGCGAACCCCTTATTGCGGCGTCTATGTACGGCAACTGGGAATACCCGCACCGGATTACAGGCAAAGATCTCAAAAATTGGGAATGGGGCGATGTGTCGGCGCATCGCATCATATCCGACTTGTCGCGGCTGATTGGGCATCCCGTCAACCACCGCATCATTGCCGCCGGCGATCTCAACATTATGCACGGCTACGGGGAGGGCGGCGATGAATACGCCGCCGCCCGTTATGCCACCGTCTTTGACCGGATGGAAGCGATGGGCCTGCCCTTTGTCGGCCCACAATACCCCAACGGCCGGCAGGCGGAGCCCTGGCCCGCCGAACTGCCACCGGACAGCAAAAACGTGCCTACCTTCTACTGGGGGAACGACCTTACAACCGCCTACCGGCAGCTGGATTTCGTCTTTGCTTCCGCCGGGATGAAAGACGCCATATCGGCGCGCGCCCTGAACGGCCCGGACGAATGGGGGCCCAGCGACCACTGCCGCGTCGTCATAGATGTGCGGTAAGCGCCACAGCGATAGATAGCAGGAGAGGGATAGCTATGCCCCACTACATCTGCCGCACCTGCGGCGTCCAGCACGCCGCCTCCCCGCAGCCGCCGCCCGAATGCGCCATCTGCCAGGATGAACGCCAGTACATCGGCTGGAACGGCCAGCAGTGGACGACCCTGGACGAAATGCGCGCCGAGGGCTACCGGACGGACATCCGCGCCCTGGAGCCGGGGCTGACGGGCATCGGCATCAACCCCAGCTTTTCCATCGGGCAGCGGGCCCTGCTGGCGCAGACCCCCGCCGGCAATGTAATGTACGACTGCATCAGCTACATTGACGACGCCGGCATCGCCGCCGTGCGGGAGCTGGGGGGCATTGCCGCCATCGTAATGTCGCATCCCCATTTTTACGACGGCATGGTGGAATGGGCGCGCGCTTTTGACGCCGCCATCTACATTCCCGAGGCCGACCGGCAGTGGGTAATGCGCCCCGATGAGGCCATCCGCTACTGGGACGGGCAGCCGCTGGAACTGGCGCCGGGCGTCACGCTGATCCAAACGGGCGGCCATTTTGACGGCAGCGCGGTACTGCACTGGGCCGCCGGCGCCGGCGGCAAGGGCGCGCTGTTCGTGGGCGACAGCATTACCGTAGTTCCCGACCGCCGCTATGTCAGCTTTATGTACAGCTACCCCAACCTGATACCGCTGCCGGAAGCTACGGTGCGGCAGGTAGTGGCGGCGGTGGAACCCTACCAATTTGACCGCATCTACGGCGGCTGGTGGGACCGGAATGTGCTCACGGGGGCGAAAGAGGCGGTGCGATTGTCTATGGAGCGGTACATCCGACAGATACGGGGGTAGCCGGATTACCTCTCCACGTCAGTGCCGTGCGCTACAGAGATTCCAGTTCGGCGCGGAACACGTCTGCGTTGGCGCCATCGTAATCCAGCGCCTCCAGAACAACCTCCCAAGGAATCGGTCCGTAGCTGAAATCCAATACCAGGCAATGGATCGGGTCCCCAGGGTAGTTCCGATCGAGGTACACTGCCCGGCCGTTGAATTCGGCAACGATGTCGTACCCCATCTGAGTGAGTACCGCGCCGGCTTGCTCTCGGCTTATAGCGTCAGACACTGGCAGCAACCTCCACAGGGAGGCTAACGGGCAGCGTGTGGCGTGCCGAAGTGGGATGACCACCGATTTCAATCACGCTGTTCTTGACCCCGTGCGCGTCCAGGTAGCGCCGGAAGCGCGCCAATCCGACCTCGTTCACCACAGCCTGCGCAAAGAACTTCAGCGTCTCGTCAACGCGCTCGCGCACCGCGTGTTCAGTCGCCCCGTACACGGTCATTCCCGGCGGTTCAACGTAGGCCGCCCACCTGTCCCCCCAGTCCTGCAAGCGGATCTGGGCGTCGAAATTGATGATTGCGTTATGTTGTCCCATCATAATGCTGAACTCCTGTCGCGATAAACGCGTGGTTACACTATACCACAGCGGGGAGGATGTCAACGCTATGGAACGCAAACCGCTGGGCGCATCCGGCGTAACGGCGCCCGAAATCGGCCTCGGCACCTGGCGCTACGCCGGCGGGTCGGAACCCCTGCGCCGGGGCATCGCCCTGGGCGCCAACTTTATTGACACCGCCGAAATGTACCGCACCGAGGACGCCGTGGGCGCGGCCATCGCCGGCATCCGCGCGCAGACTTTCGTCGCCACCAAAGTGCTGGGCAGCAACCTGCGCTACGACGCCGTGCGCCGCGCCGCCGACCGCAGCCTGCGACTGCTGGCCATCGACCGCATTGACCTCTACCAAATCCACTGGCCCAACCCGTCCGTTCCCATCGCCGAAACTATGCGGGCCATGGCCGGCCTGGCCGACGAGGGCCTGGTGGCGCAGATCGGCGTCAGCAACTTTTCCGTCGCCGATTTGACGGCGGCGCAGGCGGCGCTGCCCAATCACCCCATCGTGTCCAACCAGATTCTGTACAACCTGCGCCGCCGCCGCGCCGAGCGGGATGTCATACCCTACTGCCGGGAAAACAATATTGCGATTATCGCCTACTCGCCCCTGCATGAGGGGGAACTGGCCGGCGGCGGCAACGGCGGCGGACGGCTGCGCCGGGCTTTGGGGATGAACCGGGAACACCAGGTTCTGGCGGATATTGCTGCCGCAACGGGCAAAACCGTGGCCCAGGTGGCCCTCAACTGGGTTGCCGACCAGCCGGGCGTCATCGCCATCCCCAAGTCGGACAGCGTGGCGCGCACCGAGGCCAACTGCGCCGCATCGGGCTGGCATCTTGCCGCCGAACAGCGGCAGGCGCTGGAACGGGCGTTTCCGGTCTAGGGCGTATCCAGGGCGTCCGGGCCGCGCCGTCCGCAAAGCCGGCACCTCCTGTTGTCGGCGCCATCTGTTGCCGGCAAGCGTCTGTTGCCGGCGGCCGAGTTACAGGCTATAGCTGCCGATGACCTGCCACTGCAAATCGGCGGCCCACCGCCCGTTGGACCAGTCCTCGCCGGCGGCAGCGGAGCGGAACCGGGTCAGCGACAGCTGCCAGGCGCGGGTGATTTGCGACACTTTCAGATCGTCGGTAACGGCGCGGGCGAATTCCAGGGCGCTGTCAAATACGGAATCGGGCAGATCAGCGTGGGACAGCAGCGCAATCTGCGGCGGGAAATCGGGGCCGAAAACGCGGCGGTCACCGCCCACGGCGGGATGGCGTTCCAGCAAATCGGCCACCAGCGACTGTAGCCGGTACAGCGACTCGTTGACCACCTCCGGCGAAAAGTCCACCCATATATTGCCGTCGGACGGCGCCGGGCGGGTTGCCGTAATGCCCCGGTTGAACAGGGGGAAACGGGGCGAAACCCGGCGGTAGCGTTCCGCCAGCCGTTCCAGCTCGGCGGCCAGCCGCTGCTCCCCCGTTCCGGCATCAGCGCCAGCATCGGCGGAGTCCAGGGGGAAGTAGTCCGACAGGGGCATACGGAGGCTGTGCATCTCCGCCGCCCAGCAGGCGTACTGGCCGCAGATCAGCTGCCGGGCCCGGTAAGCGCGGGCCGTAAAATCGGGGTCGGCGAGCAGGCTCACGCCGTAGCGAATGGACATCGCG
Source organism: Dehalococcoidia bacterium (assembly GCA_965203195.1). GTDB lineage: Bacteria > Chloroflexota > Dehalococcoidia > Lucifugimonadales > UBA3495 > Bin87. The sequence continues at coordinate 1,756,806 of OZ241860.1, forward strand.
CCACACCCCCCGGACGCCAGTTGAAACAGGATTGAACAGACCCGCACGGGCCGGGCCGGCGGCATCCGGCGCGCTGGCGCCAAATGATGCTGCCCGCCATCGCCCCGGCAAAAGAGCCCTGCCCGCGCGCCCGGCCATTCTAGCGCCAATCGCCGCGGCCGGATAGACGCGCCGGCGCCTTTGCCCCAGCCGATTTTGCCCACGACTTTTGCTCCCGGCTTTTTACCTCCGATTCTTGCCTCTGGGCATCAGGGAGCACCTTATGCGCCGGCCCGGAGTTCCACCGTTTCCGACCCGCCGTACTGGGCCATAAACCGCCGGATGGCGCCAAAATACTGCCGGTAGCCCACATACATCAGGTCGTTGTGGCCGGCTCCGGGGATAATCTCCAGATGCTTGTGGCGGCTCCGCAGGCTGTGGAACATCGCCACGGCGTCGGCCAGCGGCGCCGCCTCGTCCCACTGCCCGTGCAGGACCAGCGCCGGGATGGCGATGGACGCCGCCTTGTCCCGGTAGGCGGCCTCCAGGGCTTGCGCCGTTGCCGGCGGCTGGCCCAGGGTGAACTGCCCCAGGGCGGGCCGCCCGCTTTCAATAATGACGCCGCTGATGCGGTCGGATGCGGCAGTGGCCAGCTCAAAAGCGGCGTGGCGCCCCATAGAACGGCCCATAACGAACAGCGGCCCGGCAAAGCGCAGTTCCGACATCGTATTGCGCAGCCAGTCCAAAAGGCGGCGGGCGTCGTTGAGCAGGGCGGTGAAGGCCGGCGCGCCGCCCGATGCCCCGTAGCCCCGGTAATCGGCGACGAAAAAGTTGACGCCGATGGCGTTATAGAGCGGGGCGATGTCGTCATAGGCGGCCACGGTTTCGCCGTTGCCGTAAAAGAACAGCAGGGTGGGGTTGTCGCGCCCGACGGCAAAGAAGCGGGCCGACAGCGGCACCCCGTCGGCCACGGTTACGGCGTAGTCCACCGCCCCCGGCGGCGTATCCGTCCACAGCCGGCGGGGATGGAAAGAGCGGGCCGTGGCGGCGGGATTGTCCAGCAGGGAATAGTCAACGGTGGCAGTCATATACAAACCGGCTCGCCGGGGTTGGCGACGGCGCTTTCCGCCGGCGCGGCATCAGCAGGGGCTATATTAGCAGGGGCTACATCAGCAGGGGCGGCGGTTGCTACCGAGGCGGCCCGTCCCGGCTGGCCCAGAAAATCAATCAGACGCGCCGTTGCGGTGGACAGATCTTGCAGCTCGCACTCCCAAACCGTGGCTACCGCCCAGCCCTGTTCGTCCAGGCGGGCAATGTTGCGGGCATCGCGGGCGTGGTTGCGTTCCAGCTTGGCGACCCAGTAGGCGCGGTTGGTGGCGGGGATGCGGACTTTGGGGCAGCCGGCATGGCGGTGCCAGAAGCAGCCGTTGACGAACACCACCTTGCGCCGGGAAGGGAACACCAGGTCGGGGCGGCCGGGCAGGTCGGCACGGTGCAGGCGGTAGCGATAGCCGAGGCCATGCAGCAGCCGGCGCACGCGCAGCTCCGGTTTCATCCCCTTGGATTTGACCCGCGCCATAATGCGGCTGCGAACTTCGGGGGATACGGTATCAGCCATAGCGCGCCTCCGCACTACACAAATGTCACCCAATCATCAGCGTAGCCGATGCTGGCCGGAACTCGCTGCGGGGCAAGCGTCCCCGGTTTGCGGATTGCAAAGGGACGCGCGGAGCCTCCTGACGGCAATCGAATAGACGATGTTGCTTGCGAGCGACCGGATTATGGAGTCCGGTATCCGCCTCGGCGGGTATGGCGTGGGGGTGTTCCAGCCGCCCCGCAATCGCGGCACGTGATAGACCATTTTGCACTGCCTCCAAAACTGCCTGCACCATCGGAACTGGTACGGCGTTGCCGGTCTGCTTGCGGATCTGCTGGTAGGTTCCGGGCAGTTCAAACCATTCCGGGAAGCCTTGCAGACGGAGCATTTCCCGGGGGGTCAGCCGTCTTTCGCCGTTGACCAGCAGGTAGTTATAGGACGCTCCGGCGCGCAGGGCGCAGGAAAAGGGATGGCTGGACACATTGCCGCCCTTGTTTTCGTGCCAGATTGACACTTCGTAAGGGCTTTGATGGCTGGCCTGCCGCTTGCGCCGGATGGCGTCGCTGGCGTAATAGGCCGCCGGGGCGGCGTCCTCCAGGATTGACGACAGCGGGGCATAAGCGCCGGCCGGCCGGGGCCAGGCGAAGGGAATGGAATGGTCGCGAAAGCCGACTATTATCGTACGCTCGCGCTTTTGAGGCAGCCCGAAGTCCAAAGCGTTGAGGACTTTCCAGTCGGCGCGGTAGCCCAGATCGTTCAACCGGGCAATAATGGCATCCATAGTCCGGCCCCGGTTGTGGGTGGAGAGCTGGCGCACGTTCTCCAGCACAAAGGCGGCCGGCTCCCTGGCGGCGAGCACTGCGGCCAGGTTGAAAAACAGAGTGCCGCGTTCGTCGGCGAAGCCGCGCATAGCCCCGATGATGCTGAAGGGCTGGCAGGGGAAGCCGGCCAGGAGAACATCGTGGTCGGGGACGGAGGCCGGCTCAAATCGGGTGATGTCGCCGGCGGGTTCAATGCCGAAGTTGCGCCGGTAGGCCCGGCGGGCCGCGGCGTCAATGTCGCAGGCGAAAACGCACCGCATACCCAGGCGGGCCGCGGCCACGTGAAAGCCGCCGATGCCGCAGAACAGGTCCGCAAACGCCAGCGGCGGGTTGTTGTCTGTGTACGCCATAGTCGTGCCGAACACCCCTTGCGATGGCTGTATCAGTACCACAGCGGCGGGAATGTTGTCAAGGCATACGCTTGCGGTTGCGTACAATTATTATAATTGGTATTAATCTATGCGAGTTTTTATCAAATACACGTATGCTCAAGTGTCAATCATTAGCCTGGCGCAGGCAGCGTTGCATTTCAGGTGGTTTGCTCTACTTCGTCATCATTCATTCCTCCGCGCTCTGTGATTCACCGGCCGCCGGCGTCCGCCAGCGCCGTCGCCAGTTCCGCCAGCGTGGCAAAGCCCTCAAAGCGGTGGCGGATGACGCCGTTCCGGTCCAGGACGAACACCCACGATTCGTTAGTCCAGCCGGGGAGCTGCGTAAAGCCCCATTCCGCCGCCGCCGGCACCAGCTGCGCCCGGCTCAAGTCGCCCTGTATTTCCTGGGGGTTGTCGTACAGCTCAATGTGGATGTAGTTGGCGGCGTCGGGATGGGCGGCGCGCAGTTCGGACACCGTGTCCACCTGCGGGCCGCAGGTGGGGCTGGTGCAGAAAGCGGGCGTGGCGAATACGATGACGCTGGGCCGCCCGGAGGCGAGGGCGTCGGCTACCGACAGCCGGTACAGGTCCGCGTCCGGTTCGTAGGCGGTAGATAGTTCCGCCAGTTCCAGGCCGGCGGCCAGCGTTTTGGTGGCGCTGGCCGGCGGCGTATCGCCGATGGAGGGGATGGGGGCGTCGGCCAGGGCCACTACGGGGATTATGGCCTGGCCGGGTACATCGCCGCCGATGGGGTCAACGGTGAGCACATATTCCCCCGGGCGGGGGAAGGCAACGGGGGCGCTGTACGAACCCCGCACGCCGTAGGGCCATTCGTGGTAGTCGGCGACAACCTGCGCCGGGGGGACCGTTCCGTCCCGGCGGGCTACGGAGATTTGCGCCTGGGGGACGTTCACCAGCGCTTTGGGCGTGCTCAACAGGAACGCCACCCGCTGGGTGCCCGTTTCCAGCACTTTGGTCGCCAGATGCGATTGGATGGCGCCGGCGTCGGCATTGGCTCCGTCCGCTGCCGTTGGCGCCGCTATGACCAGGGCGGTGGTTGCGGCGGGCGGCGCCGGGGTAGGCGGGGATGGCGCACCGGCATTGCCGCCGCTGCCTCCGCCGCCGCAGGCGACCGCCAGCGCCAGCAGCAGTGTTAGCATTAGCGGCAGGCGCGCCAGGCCCGCCGTCAACCGCAGTCCGGTCGGTATTGTTGTCGGCGCCGGCATCAGGGGCCCTCCGCATAGACGCCGAAGGTGAAGGCGAAAATGCCGAAGTCGTCGGAGTTGGAACGCATCGTCAGAATGGCGCTGGGCAGGTACTGGGGGTTGTCGATGATGGCGTACATCCGGGGTTCGTCGACGCGCACGTAGGAATAGCCGTTTTCGTCCCACCGGACATCGGCGCCGGCGTTGTCCGCGTTGAGCATTGCCCCGTCCTGGGTGATGATGACATCGTAGGGGGCGCCGGAATCGGAGGTCAGCACCACATTGACGCTGCGGGCGGCGTAGTTGAGGGCCAGATAGTCTTCCAGTTCCTCAGTGACGCGGGCGTGCCGGGTGCGTTCCGGTTCGACCGACCATTCGCCGTGGAAGTAGAGGCGGTGAGGCTGTATGTCCTGGGGAACGCTGACAGCAATGAGCCCGGTGGCGTCGGAGTTGGCGGGGGCAATGGCTTCAAAGTATTCCGGCTGCGCCACATAGGGCGTCCGGCCGGCGCGGGCGGTGAGGAAGTTGCGATGCCAGCCGGCGTACAGCTCCGGCGTAATGGCGGGGCGGCGCAGCAGGCCGCCGGCGGATTGGAAGGCGGCGTCCCGTTCCTGGTCCTGGGGCAAGTCCAGGGGGTCGTCGGATAAATCGGCGCCGGCTTCTACCAGGGCGTTGCGGATGCGCTGCTCCGTTTCGCCGTAGGCGCCCTCTCCGAAGTGGCTGTAAATCTGTTCGCCCCGGCTGCTGAACAGGTACTTGGCGGGCCAGTAGCGGTTGTCGAAGTTGCGCCAGGTCACCATATTGTTGTCCTGCGCCACCGGCCAGCCGATGTCGTGGGTGGCGATGGCGCTGGCCACATTGTCGTAGTCTTTCTCAAACTCAAATTCCGGGGCGTGAATGCCCAGGATGACCAGGCCGTCGTCCGCATAGCGCGACCACCATTCCCGCAGGTAGGGCAGGGTGCGGATGCAGTTGACGCAGGTATAAGTCCAGAAGTCCACCAGCACCACCTTGCCCTCGGCGGTCAGCTGGGAGATGGACAGGGCGGCGTCGGTGTTCAGCCAGGCATCGATGCCCTCCACTTTGGGGATGTTCATATTGACGCGGGCGCGGGCCACGGGCGTGGCGGTAGCCGGGGGCGCAGTGGGCGGGGGGGCGGAGGTGGCGGTGCCGTTGCTGCCGGCGCCGGCGTCGTCGGTGGCAGTACTGCCGCCGCCGCTTTCGCCGGCACTGCCGGCATTGGCCGCCGCCGGGGGCGGCATAGTCAAGGCGACGTTGGGCGAGCCGGCGCCGGCGGCCGGGGCGGCGTCAGCCGGCGCGGAGTCTCCGGGAGGCGCGCCGGCGCCGGGGCCGCAGGCCAGGGCGGCAAGGGCCAGCAGAATTATGCCCCAAAGGGCGACGCCGGTGGTGGCGCGACGAAGTGTAAAAAGCATTGCGGTACTCGCTGGCGGCCTGGCGCCGGGGTTGGTGGGCCGGGGTTGATTGATTGACGGGGGTCTGTTGACCTTTGGGGCGGCGCGCTGCCGGGATACGGGATATTCGTTCCGCCCGCAAGGAGCTACTGCCGCCGGACGGGGCATAATCCGAGGGCTACAATCCGGGGGCTATAATCCGAAATGACCGGGATGACGGGATGGAAGGTCAACACGCCTTGCCCGTATTACGAAAGGGGGCGGGCATCGGATTGGCAGCAATTCGGATCGGTTACGCGGATTCGGCGGGCATACGGATTGACGGGATTGACCGGAGCATGGATTTCCGGCGGGCAGCGGGTTTATTGATGGGATGGCGGCCCGGAATGGTCGCATCGCCCCCCGACGCCCGGCGTTTATGTTACCATACGCGGGCAACAGGCCGGGCAGCCGGCCAGCCCAAGGAAGGAGGATTTTTACGATGGCAACGATGATTGACGGCGAGTCCTATCTGGGGCGGGTGCTGGTGCGCCCCCTGACGAAGTCCGGCGAGGTGACGATGTACCTGTGGCCGCTGCGGTGTCTCAAGGCCAAGTTCGGCGGCCCCACTTTCGGCGTGGATGTGCAGGGCGTGGAGATCCTCCGCTTCGATCCCCACGGGGCGCGGGGCCACTGGCACAAGGGCGGCTACGACAAGCTGGGCGCGGGCGGTTCCCATGTGGATTACCCGGATGGGGTGTCGGACAGCGCGGCGCAGCTGGACTGGTCGCTGGGGCAGCTGCGGGAGCAGACGGGGGCGCTGCTGGCGGAGGCGGGCTACGGCGAAGCGGCGGCGGCGCTGGACGGCGACCTGCTGCGGGCGGCGGCGGATGCGGTGGTTGCGCACCTGGCCAGCGAGGGCGACCTGAAGCCCGAAGCGGTGGCGAAAGAGCTGATTGCCGCCTGACCAGTCAACTTGTATCGGGCCGGTCGTATTGCCCCGGCCCGGTACGGTCCGGCCGGCGCCGGGAGGCGAAACCACTTACCGCCGGCGGCATTCCGGTTCCCCGGCGGTTGCCGGGGGCGATTGTCCCCGGCAACCGGATGGGCCGGGCCGGCGCCGGCCGGCCCGCCTTGCTTCCCCGGCGCCGGCCCCGGCGCCGTGATGACGACACCGGACGATGCCCGCCCCGGAGGGATTGCCGCTATGTCCGCTACATTTGCCGCTACCACACCGAGCGCACCGACTACAACGACGACGGTTGCGCCGGCGGCGCCGGCCGCTATCCGGCACCGCATCCGCGCCGGCGAATACGCCGGCGTCACTTCGGGCCTGGCCAACGGGTATGTGCAGGCCAACCTGGCCGTGCTGCCCCGGGAGGTGGCCTTTGATTTTCTGCTGTTCTGCCAGCGCAACCCGCAGCCCTGCCCGCTGCTGGAAGTTATTGAGGCGGGCGAGGTGGAACCGGCGATTACCGCGCCGGGCGCCGACATTCGCACGGATGTGCCGTCCTACCGGATTTACGAGCATGGCGAACTGGCGGGCGAATATCCGTCGGTGGCCGAGGTGTGGCGGGACGACCTGGTGTCGTTCCTGCTGGGTTGCAGCTTCTCGTTTGAAGCGGCGATGCTGGATGCGGGCATACCGCTGCGGCACCAGGAAGCGGGCAGCAATGTGCCGATGTACATTACCAGCATACCCACGCGTCCGGCGGGTATGTTTTCCGGGCCGATGGTGGTGAGTATGCGGCCCGTTCCGCAGGCGCAGATTGTGCGGGCGGTGCAGGTGACTTCCCGCTTTCCCGACACGCACGGGGCGCCGGTGCACATTGGCGACCCGGCGGCCATTGGCATCCGCGATATTGAGGCGCCGGAGTTCGGGGATCCGGTGGTCATCAAGCCGGGCGAAACGCCCGTGTTCTGGGCGTGCGGGGTTACGCCGCAGGCGGTGGCGCTGAATTGCAAACCGCCGCTGATGATTACGCACTCGCCGGGCAAGATGTTCATTACCGACCGGCGGGATGCTGATTACGCCGTTATCTGACGGCCGGGCCGATGGCGCCGGATACGGCTTCGGCGGCGCGCCGGGCGCTGCTTGGCGTGGCCGGCGGCAGAGCATAATCGCCCGTCAGGCCGGGTGGGGCAGGCGCCGGTTGCTGCGGAACAGCATGGGGGCGCGATGGCCGGATGCCGGCTTTCGCCGGACTGACGGGTGATTGATTATGCTGTGCCGCCGGGGCGACGGCACAATGCGCCTGGCGACGGGCCCTAGTGCGCCGACACGCCTTGTTTCACGAGGCGGTTACGGGGCAACAAGGGGGTTCCCGGCGGGCGGGGACAGCGCGTCAAGCAGGCGGCGGACGGGCGGTTGGGGGTAGGGAGGTTGTCATTGGAAGTCGGCTCCTTTCCGATGGGTGGGCAATTGATGGCTGGTAAGTGGCAGTTGGCAAATTGATGGCATCGGGGAAGGCTCGGGCGGGCCTTGGGGTTTCCAGGTTGTCGGCGCTACGGCCTGAGAGCGTAACGCGTGAGTTTCGTCCTAGTTTTCCGTGTCCCGGAGCGGCGGCTTTTTAGGGCCGTCAATTCGGCACGGGGCGGTGGTGACACCCGCTGGCTGGCACAGAACTACACGGGCCGTATGAGACACACAGCGACGAAGCAGGACCAGCTGAAATAGGGTTCCGACAAGGGTTAGGCCGTTTCCTGGAGGCCCGTTTGGTTAGCCCGATTGGTTTCCCCGATGGTGGTACGACGTCGATTTCGGATTGGATTGGGCATAGCTGGTGTCCGTTTTGGCGCCGGGCGCGCGTCCGCGCCGGGGCTGTGGCGGATGGCGGTCGGGGCAGCTGTTCCCTGGTCGCCGGGCGGGTTGCCGCATCCGTGTTTGAGGTTAGCAGTACTGATGTTCAGGGCGCAAGGGCGCGGATGTCATAAATGGCGGCGAATTTTAAAATCCGGCAAGCCCGGCGCGCTTTGCTTATCCCAGGGCAATGTTGAGCAGATGGCGGATGCTGCGGACGCGGCGGCCGGGGCCAAGCCGGATGGCGACCAGGTCAATGCGCCAGTGGGCGGCGTCGGGTTCCGGGGCGTGGTTGACCAGGTAATCCTGGGCGGTCAGGGCCAGGCGTTCCAGCTTGGCCGCCGTTATGGATTCCTCCGGGGCGCCGTAGGCGGCGCTGCGCCGGGCGCGCACTTCCACGAACACCCAATCCGGCCCGTCCCGCGCCACCAGGTCAACCTCGCCCCAGCGGCAGCGATAGTTGCGCGCCACGATGCCGTAGCCTTTGGCGGCCAGATGATCGCGGGCGATGCGTTCCCCAGCGCGTCCCACTTCCTGCGGCGATGGCGACGGCGACTGCCCGGCGGCCGGCTCCGCTTCCGTATTCAAAGGATCCCTACCCGGCGGCTTTGCCGGCGGACGACGGCGCGACGGCCGGCGTGGGGTTAGGCGGCCGGGCCGGACGCGCCGGCGCGGGTTCCGTCAAAGGCTCCTGGCGCAGCGGGCGGAAAGAGCGGCGGTGGATGGGGGACGGCCCCAGTTCCCGCAGCCGGCGCAGGTGTCCGGCGGTGGCGTAGCCCTTGTGCCGGGCAAACCCGTAGCCCGGATAGCGGCAGTCGGCGGCGGCCATCCACTGGTCGCGCGTCACTTTGGCCAGTATGCTGGCGGCGGCAATGGACAGGGATTTGGCGTCGCCGCCGACAATGGTTTGGAAAGGCAGCGGACATTGTTTGACGGGAACATAGTCCAGCAACAGGGCGTCCGGGGGGGGGCGCAGACGGGCGGCGGCGGCCAGCATTGCCCTGATGACCGCCGGGCCGATGCCGATGCGGTCAATTTCGGCGGCGGCAACCTGCTGCACGGCGCAAGCCAGGGCGTTGGCGCGGATGAGGGCGGCGGCGGCCTGGCGGCGGGCGGGCGTCAGACGCTTGCTGTCATCAATGCAGGTCAGCCATGCCTCGGCGCCGGTCAGATCCGGGGGCAGGATGACGGCGGCGGCGGCCACCGGGCCGGCCAGTGGCCCCCGTCCGGCTTCGTCAATACCGGCAATCAAGAGATGGCCCCCGGCGCGCAATGCCCGTTCCAGCGACAGGTCAGGCATTGGGATGCGCCGGCGCTGCCGCCGCGGTCAGCGCCGTTGCCGCAACCGTTAAGGTATTCGTATGGTCGCCGGGGGCGGGCGGCGCATCGCCGGCCGCGGCAATGGGGCCGCCGCCCAGCGCCAGATCGCCCTGGTAGAACACGGCGGCCTGTCCGGGGGTGATGGCGCGCTGGGGGTCGGCGAAGTTGGCGATGGCACCGTCGCCAACGGGGGTCAGCGTGGCGGGCGCCTCGCTGAACTTGTAGCGTATTTTGACGGTTACGGGCGTATCCGGCGGCGGCGGCGCGCCGGCGATCCACGATACCGGGGCGGCGTAGAGGGCGTGGCGGTACAGGCCGGCCTCGTCGCCCACCACCACGCGCCGGGTGTCGGGTTCCAGCCGGATGACGAATTTCGGGCGGGCGCTGCCGCCGGGCAGACCCAGCCCGCGCCGCTGCCCGATGGTAAAGTAACGGACGCCGTCGTGCTGGCCCAAGATGTTGCCGGCGTCGTCCACAATGTCGCCGGGCCGGTCGTCGTCCTGCCGGCGCAGAAACTCGCGGTAGTCGCCGGTGGGGATGAAGCAGATGTCCTGGCTGTCGGGCTTGTCGGCGTTGGGGAAGCCGGCGGCGGCGGCCAGGCGGCGGATTTCGTCTTTGGGATAATCGCCCGCCGGCATCAGAGTGGCCGCCAGCTGTTCCTGGCGCATACCGAACAGGGCATAGGACTGGTCTTTGGCGGCGTCCCGCCCGCGGCGCAGAGTCCAGAGGCCGGGGTGGGCGGCGTCCGGCGCGATGCGGGCGTAGTGGCCGGTGGCGACATAAGCGGCGCGCATCATCAGGGCGCGGCGGGCCAGGAAGGTGAACTTGATTTTGTCGTTGCAGGCGATGCAGGGGTGGGGCGTGCGCCCGTTGTCGTATTCCCGGCGGAAATAGTCAATCACAAAGGCGCGGAACTCCCGCTGCACGTTGAGGACATAGTGGGGTGCGTCCAGGATGCGGCAGACGGCGCGGGCGTCCTCAACATCGTCCAGGGTGCAGCAGCCCCGGTAGGCGGCGGGCAGCTCGGTCTGGTCGATGTCGTACAGCTTCATCGTCACGCCGATGACGTCGTAGCCCCGCTGGCGCAGCAGCAGGGCGGCCACGGAGGAGTCCACGCCGCCGCTCATGGCGACCACGGCGCGGTTGGGGATGGTGTCGTTGTGGGCGGAGGTGGCAGTCATAGGGTTAATTGTCCTCGGATGAGGCCCATTCGTCAAACGGCCGGCCGGCGGTGTACGCCGGCGGCAGTTGCGACCACAGGATTGCCAGCAGGGGACGCAGATCCAGCAGGGCAAACCGGGCGTCGTCGGCGTCCATATAGACTTCGTAAAAGTTGCCGTGCAGCCGTTCCGCCGCGCCTTTGCCCCGGTAAATAGGCTCGGCTTGCGCCGGCAGTTCCCGGGCCAGGGCGGTGATGGCCTCCTGGATGGCAACGTGGTCGTAGTGATGCCAACCGCGCAGGGTTGCTACGGCTTTGGTCAGCTGGGCGGCGGCGCCCCAGCCCTTTTCGCCGGCCTGGCAGATGTCGCCCCGGGACAGCTCCAGGGGCGCCTGCTGCCAGTATACTTTGGCTTGCGCCAGATGCTTGTGGATGCGGGCATCCCGGCGGGCCGGGGTTTCACGACGAATTCGGGGCGGCATAACGGTTATTCCTCCGGCGCCAGCCACTGCTCAAAGGATCTGCCGGCGGTGTATTCGTAGGATAGCAGGTTCCAGAGGACGCGCATCAGATAGGCGGCGTCCTCGAGGGCCAGTTCGGCGCCCCTGCGGTCGAGGTGGATTTCGTAAAAATTGCTGTGCAGCGACTCGGCGGATAAAAGCGCGCGCCGGATAGCCGGTTCAGCGGGGGATTCATCCGCAATCTGCCGGATGACGTCCCTGATTTCCTGGTGCGCGTAATGCGGCCAGCCGCGCTGGGCGGCCAGGGCCTTGGCGAGTTGGGCGACAGCGCCCCAACCCTTTTCGCCGGCTTGGCACAGGTCGTCCGCGGCAAGATAGGCGGGCCACTGCGACCAATAGGCGCGGGCTTTGGGGAGGTGCTTGCGGATGCGGGCATCCCGGCGGGCCGGGGTTTCACGACGTATTCGGGGCGGCATAACGGTTATTCCTCCGGTTCCAGCCACTGCTCAAAGGATGCGCCGGCGGTGTACTGGTCCGGCAGCAGAGCCCACAGGATTTGGAGGAGAGGGCGGGCTTCCGACAAATCAAACTGGGCCAGTTCCGGCGTCATATAGACTTCGTAGAAGTTGCCGTGCAAAGCCTCGGCGGCGCGCAGGCCGCGATAAATGAGGGCAGCTTGCGCCGGCGTCTCCCCGGCGAGGGCGGTGATGATTTCCTGAATCGCGACATGGTCGTAGTGGTGCCAGCCGCGCAGGGTGGCCACGGCTTTGGTCAGCTGGGCCACGGCGCCCCAGCCCTTTTCGCCGGCCTGGCAGATGTCGCCCCGGGCCAGCTCCGGCGGCGCCTGGAGCCAGTATGCTTTGGCCTGCGCCAGATGCTTGTGGATGCGGGCGTCCCGGCGGGCCGGCGTTTCACGACGAATTCGGGGCGGCATTGCGGTTACTCCTCTTGTTCCGGTGCCAGCCACTGCTCAAAGGATGCGCCAGCGGTGTACTGGTTCGGCAGCAGAGTCCACAGGATTTGGAGGAGCGGGCGGGCTTCCGAAAGCGCAAACTCCGCCAGCAGCGGCGTCATATAAACTTCGTAAAAATTGCCGTGCAACCGCTCGGCCGCCGCCAGACCGCGCCCGATGTCCGCAACCCGCTCCGGCATTTCGTCAGCGAGGGCAGTGATGATTTCCTGGATCGCGACATGGTCGTAGTGGTGCCAACCGCGCAGGGTGGCCACGGCTTTGGTCAGCTGGGCCACAGCACCCCAGCCCTTTTCGCCGGCCTGGCAGATGTCGCCCCGGGCCAGCTCCGGCGGCGCCTGGAGCCAGTATGCTTTGGCCTGCGCCAGATGCTTGCGGATGCGGGAATCCTGGCGGGCCGGTGTTTCACGACGAATTCGGGGCGGCATTGCGGGGCTGCTCCTTTGCGAGGGCGTTGCCTTTGGGGGCTGTGAGCATCATTACTTTGCGACGGCGGCTTGCGGCAACCAGGGCCGTTGGTTAGTATAGCATCGGCGGCGCTGCCCATTGCCCGCCTTGCCCGTAGCGCCCGCTGCCGCGCGGCGCCATCTACCCGCCCGTCAGCTGCTACCATTTACCATTGCCAATAATCCGCATTGCCCGGACAACTCGCATTGCCCGGACGACAATCCCTCGACACGGAGGCAAGCCCAATGCCCGCAACTTTCGGATGCACGCTACCCAGCCGGGGGCCGATGGCCACGGCCGACAACCTGCGGCGCCTGGCCCTGCGCGCCGAGCAGTACTCTTTTGACCACATTTGGGTCAGCGACCACATCGTCATTCCCCACGAGGTGGATTCTTTCTATCCCTACGCCGCCGACGGCGTAGCGCCGTTCCAGCAGGAAAACACCTACTTTGAACCGCTGGCGACGCTCAACTTTCTGGCCGCCTGCACTACCCGCGTGCGGCTGGGCACCCATGTGCTGATACTGCCCTACCGCAATCCCGTGCTCACCGCCAAAATACTGGCTACGCTGGATGTCCTCTCCCGCGGGCGCCTCATCCTGGGGGCCGGCGTGGGCTGGATGGAGGAGGAGTTTCAGGCCATGGGGCTGGACACCTACGCGCAACGGGGCGAGGTCACCGACGAATACATCCGCATTTTCAAGGAGCTGTGGACTTCCGACAACCCGGAATTCCACGGGGAGCATTACGACATCAGCGGCGTGGGCTTTCTGCCCAAGCCCGTGCAGCGTCCGCATCCGCCCATCTGGATTGGCGGCCACAGCAACCCGGCCATCCGCCGGGCGGCTACCCTGGGCGACGGCTGGATGCCCATTGGACTGCGCCCGCCGGCCATTCTGGAACCCGAGGAACTGGCCGAGAAAATCGCCCGGCTCCGGCGCATCACCGCCCGCGCGGGGCGGGATGAAAACGCCGTGGATCTGGTATTCAGCACCGACTGCGTGTTTGCGGATGACGCCGGCGCCGACCGGCGCATGGTGTCCGGGCGTCCGGAGCAAATCGCCGCCGACCTGCGGCAGTACCAGGATGTGGGCGTGCGGCACTTTATAATGAGTTTCCCCGCCGCCAGCGTCAACGAACAGCAGGCCGCAATGGAACGCTTCACCCGCGAGGTAGTTCCCCTGATACCCTCCGAATAAGCGCGCATCCTGGCGCCGCGTCAGCCCGGCGCGGCGCCTCCACCCTACAGGAGACGGACAGGAGATGGCCCCACAGGAGACAGCCCACAGGAGACAGCCCCAATGACGAAACTGACTCTGCGTACTGCCATCGGCAGCTACGGCCACACTATGCCGCTGAAGGACGGAACCGTTGCCGCCGCGATGTTTGAGCCGGAGCATATTGAAGTGTCTCCGGTGACGGCCATTTTCCGTCGGATGGTGCGGGAACTGGAGTTTGATGTTGCGGAAATGGCGCTGTCCACCTACCTGTGCGCCCGCGCCCACGGCAAGCCATTTACCGCCCTGCCCATTTTTCTGACGCGGGCCTTCTATCATGCCGGCATAGCAGTCCACCGGCGCAGCGGCATTGCGTCGCCCAAAGACCTGGAAGGCCGCCGGGTGGGCGTCCGCAGCTATACCCTGACGCCCGGCGTGTGGACGCGGGGCATCCTGGCATCGGAATACGGCGTGAACCTGGACGCCATAACCTGGACGCTGTCGGGGGACGAACACGTGGCCGAGTTCGTGGCGCCGCCCAATGTAGTGTCGTCGCCCACCGACAACCTGGTGGAGATGCTGCGGTCGGGGGAGATCGACGCCGCCATCGGAGCGGGGCCGGCGGCGGCATCCGACCCGGACATTGCGCCCCTTTTTGCGGAAGCGGAGGCGGAGGAGCGGGACGCCGCCTGGAGCCGCCAGACCGGCATCTACCCCATCAGCCACATCGTGGTGGCGCGGGATGAATTGCTGGCGTCGCATCCGGGGCTGGCCGAGGCACTTTTCGGAGCCTTCGGGGAAGCCAAAGCCCACTATCTGAAGCGGCTGGCGTCCGGGGCGGCGGACGGGCCGGGCGACCGGGGTCTGCTCAAAATGGCGGCGGTGGCCGGGGCGGAGGATCCCATTCCCTACGGCCTGGCGGGGTCGCGCGCCACGCTGGCGGCGTTTGTTGCCTACAACCTGGCGCAAGGGGTGATTCCGCAGGGGGTTGAGCCGGAGGAGCTGTTTGCGGCGGAGACGCTGGGGCTGGGTTAGCGGGCGCGGCGTTCCGGCGCGTCTGGCCGGCAAGGCCTCTTTTACTGCCCCTGGAATATACCCCGGTATGACTCGCCGGCCGGATGCCCCAGCCTTTCCACAAGCAAAGTGCAGATCGTCATTCCGCTGGACAGCCTCACTCTGGTTTTGCCCAGATGGAATATCTCCAGGGTTATGTGGTTGTGGAAACCGGGGTCGATTTTGGGCGCGGTGATGTGGACTCCGATACCCAGGCGGGCCAGCCGGCTCCGGCCCTCAACCCGCCCGGACAGCCGCTCGCTTAAACTCACCCGCTCCGCGGTTTTGCCGATAACGAAATCACCCGGGCTGAACTCCAGGCCGCCCCTCTCCGCAATGTCGATCAGGTCGGTGCTTTCCTCAATATATTCGGGGACTTTCAGATTTGCGATGTCGACGGTGATGGCGTCCCGGTTGACGCTGTCCTTGGGCAACCGGATTTCGGCGTCCAGCGTCAGGTCGATGGATGCCGGTTGCAACCGCTCATCACCGGGAAGCAACGGCGGGTCAATGATCAGTTCGCCGTTAGCGACGGCAAGGCGGATTTCCCCGTCGGACATAAGCATATCGGTTTGCCTCCTGTAGGTTGCATCCCGGCTGATCGGGCTACTTGACCAGTAGGGACTCCAGGTATTGTTCGGGGAATACCCAGGTAGGGCGGCCTTCGTTGCTGGTGGGCAGGTAGAGGACGACCCGGCCGTCGCCCGTTTTGCCGGCATAGGCCACAGGCACTGTGGCAAGGTTTTCGCCCATCGTGTGCGTGGGCACCAGGGCGTCAAAGCGCTGCCCGCCGATTTCCTTGACGATGAAGGTGTCGTGCCCCAGCTGGGTGATTGCCGCCTCGCCGGGCTGCAACTTCATTTTCAGGCAGTCGGGCCGGTGGTACCAGAGGTAGGGGCCGCGCCGGGTTGGGGTTATCATAGCTATATCCTCCGGGTGATGTGGCGTGAGAGGCGCGCCGGGGTTCGGCGCTGCCCCTACGCGCGGGCAACGCATTTTTACATATTTCCGGGCGATTATCAATCGCTGGACTGGCCGCAGCGGACGGGTTGACGGCGGGCGGCGGCTTTGGGGTAAAATGCGGGCGCATTTTACCCAACCGGGCAACGCCGGCACTGACCCGCCGGCATTGACCCCGCCCCGTCTCGCCGCAGCCGGCGGGCGGCATAGACAGAGAGATGAGCAATTGACGCCCGAAGACCGCAGCAATCTGGCCGACCGGATTTCCGCCCTGGGGCTGCTGGATCCGACCGACTGGCAGGAGGAACCCGCCCGGCGTCCCGCCGCCCCGCTGGAAACCCTGCACGGACGGCGCGGCGGCTTCCTGGACAACCGCAAGGGCAACGCCGATGTCATCCTGGACGCCATCCAAAAGCGTCTGGCCGACGATTACGGAATGACCGGCGCTCTGACCCGCGCCAAGTGGGTCTTTTCGGCGCCCGCCGCCCCGGAGATTATCGAGGAACTGGCGGCGCAGTGCGACTTCGTGGTCACCGCCGTGGGCGATTGAGGCAGCTGCGTGGCGCGCAGTCTGCGCGACGCAGTGGAGCTGGAACACCGGGGCGTGCGCACGGTGGTAGTCCACACGGCGGCATTCGCCTCGGCGGCGGAGCAGCACATCGTGTCCCTGGGGCGGCCCGATTACGCCGGCTCCGTCTATCTACAACACCCCGTGGCGGCGCTGGACGCGGCGGCCGTGGGCCGGCGGGTGGATGCGGCAATGCCGGATATTGTCGCCGCCCTGGCCGGACACCGGGGCGAGGGCTGACGCTGACGCCATCCCCTGCCGACGGGATCCGGGTCCGAGCTGCCGGCGCCGGTCCGTTGCCGGCAAGCCACCGAATCAATCACATAGCATACACAACGGCGGCTACTCCGCCCCCCGTTCCGTTACCCAGCGCCGCTTCTGCGTCTGCCGCCGCGCCTCGTCCGTGGGGCGGTAGGAGGCCAGAAAATCGGCCCGGAACGCCTCAAACCGCCCGCCGGCGATTGCTGCCCGCATATCGGCCATCAGCCGCAGGATGAACCGCAGGTTGTGGATTGACGCCAGGCGCGGCCCCAGCATTTCCCGCGCCTTGAACAGGTGCCGCAGGTAGGCGGCGCTGTAATTGCGGCAGGTGTAGCAGTCGCAGCTGTCGTCCAGCGGCGCGTCCAGTTCCGCATAGCGGCGGTTGGCGATGTTGACCCGGCCCCGGGGCGTGAACAGCGCCCCGTTGCGGGCCACGCGGGTGGGCAGCACGCAGTCAAACAGGTCCACGCCCAGCGCCACGCTGTTGACCAGATCCTCCGGCGCGCCTACGCCCATCAGGTAGCGGGGCTTGTCCGTAGGCAGCCCGGCGCACACCTGCCGGGTTACGGCGTGCATCTCCGCTTTGGTTTCGCCGACGGCCAGGCCGCCGATGGCGTAACCGTCAAAAGGCATTCCGGCGATAAAGCGGGTGGACTCGTCCCGCAGCTCGGGTATCACGCCGCCCTGCACGATGCCGAACAGGGCCTGCCCGGCGGCGTCCGGGGCGCGGCGGTGGGTTTCGTAGCAGATTTCCGCCCAGCGGTGGGTGCGGGTCATCGCGGCCCGCACGGCATCGGGCTGGCCCGCGGAAAAGACGCACTGGTCAAAGCACATTATGATGTCCGCCCCGATGCCGTGCTGGTTGCGGATGGCCGATTCCGGCGTCAGGAAATGCCGGCTGCCGTCGATGTGCGACTGGAAGGCGATGCCGTCGTCGCTGGCCCGCCGCAAGGAGCCCATGCTGAATGCCTGGTAGCCGCCGCTGTCGGTCAGAATGGGGCCGCGCCAGCCCATAAAGCGATGCAGGCCGCCGGCGGCCTGCAAGCGGGCCACGCCGGGGCGCAGGTAGAGGTGATAGGCGTTGCTCAACACCGTCTCCGCGCCCAGCTGGCGGACCTCGTCGAAGGTGAGGCCCTTGACGGTGGCCTGGGTGGCCACGGGCATAAAGAGGGGCGTTTGCGCGGCGCCGTGGGGCGTGGTAATCTGCCCCCGCCGGGCGGCGCCGTCGCCGGCCTGCAATTGAAAGGTGAACCGGGTTGCGGTCATAGCGCTGAATGTACCGGATGGGCGCATTATGTACCAGTCCTTTGGCGAATTTCTGCTGCTGCTGAACGCGCGCCCGGAGTTGTGGGCGGTGTCGGTTATCGCGCTGATGGCGGTTACGGCGGTGGCTCTCTACTTTTTTTGGGATCTGGTCGGGCGGGCCGTGTCGCTGGGAGCGCGGCGCTGGAACCGGCGGCGGGGGTAGCGCGGCGTGCATTTCCCCATTGCCGATGTGACCATATCCCCGCTGCTGCTGGCGCTGCTGGGGATGATTGTCGGCACGATGACCGGCTTTTTCGGCGTGGGCGGCGGCTTTCTGATTACCGGCGGGCTGCTGGTGCTGGGCGTGCCGACCATCTACGCCGTCGGCACCGGGCTGCTGATGGTGATGGGCACGGCGATAACCAGCACCCTGCGCCACCGGCGGCTGGGCAATGTGGACATCCGGCTGGCGGCGCTCATCGTCTGCGGCACCATTCCCGGCGTTTTCGGCGGCGAATGGGTCAACGGCCGGCTGGCGGCGGCCGGCATTGCCGGCCCGGTGGTGGGCGTAGTCTATTTCGTGCTGCTGTTGAGCCTGGGCGCGCTGATGGTGGGCAACTGGCTGCGGCAGATTCGCTACCGGCCGGGGCCGGCGGTGGGCGGCGGGCTGCCCCGTTGGTTTCACCGGCTGCCGCTGGGGCCGGCCCGGCTGCCGCTGCCGGGGCGGGACGCCGCCGGCGGGCGCCGCGCCGTCAACCTGCGTCCGGCGTTCCCCAGCGCCGGCATTGCGGAAATGTCCGCCTTGCTGCCGGCGCTGGCCGGTTTCGTCATCGGGTTCATTGCCGCCCTGCTGGGCGCCGGCGGGGGCTTTCTGCTGATGCCCTTTCTGGTGTACGGGCTGGGCGTGCCGCCGGCCGTGGCCATCGGCACCGACCTGTTCCAGATCATCGTCACCGGCACATTGGGGGCATTTCTGTATTCACTGGACGGCAATGTGGATCCGGTGCTGGCGGTCATAATGTTCGCTTCGGCGTCGGTGGGAACGCAGCTGGGGGCGTTGAGCACCCGCTTTGTGAACGCCAGCCGCATCCTGGGGCTGTTCGGGGTGACGGTGCTGAACGCGGGCGTGGCCGTGGGACTGGGGCAGCTGGGCGCCGCCCTGGGCTGGCCGGCGCTGGAGGCGGTCAGCCGGGGGCTGCTGCTGGGCGTGTCGGGCGCGGTGGCGTTGACCATCCTGATGCTGCTGGCGGCGGCGGCAATGGTGCGGGCGCGGCGGGGACGGCGACTGGCGCGGCTGCGGGCCAGCCGGCGGCGGCGCGCCGGCAGCGGTCATATACAGTCGCCGGCGGCCGGCGGTTAGGCAGTTGACGATACCCGGGCCCGGCGCTATGTTGACGCCAGCTTGCCGACCGGGAAATAGCATAACTATGTCGTCGCCGCAGGATGTTACGGGAACCCCCAACTGGGACTTGGCTCGCGAAGCCATCGCCCGGTTGCAGGCAATGCCGGCCGCCACCGCCGAAGCCAATGTGCAGGGGCAGCTGATGTCCATCCTGGGGTTCCTGTTCCCCGGCTTGCCGCAGTCGGAGCTGACGCTGGAAAAGGCCGCCGGCGACGGGCGGATTGATGTCTATTGCCGCAATGTGGTCTTTGAAACCAAAGGCCAGGGCAAACTGGACGCCCGGCGCAAACCCGACGGGACTACGGAAACCCCGGAGGAGCAGGCTGTTCGCTACCTGGACGCCCTGACGGCGCAGCCCAATATGTTCGCCAGCGCGGGCATCGGCTGGCGGGCCGGCGTCACCGATGGCAAGGAATGGTTTTTCTACGATTACGACCGGGAGGCGCCGGACGGGGCGAAACTGACGCCAGTTAATACCTTGCAGCTGGACACGCCGGAGGATGGCGAAACGCTGCTGGCTTGCCTGTACGATTTCGTCAACCGCAGCGTCAGGCTGGCGCCGCCCACCGATGACACCCGGTGGGCGGAAAGCCTGGCGCAGCCCTTCATTGACCTGGCCGACCGGTATGCGGATTCGCCGGAGTACGACGTCAAGCGTTCCCTCTGGCGGGGCGTGCTGCGCGGGGCGTTCCTCAACCCGCAGGGCGATGCCGCCGCCGAGCGCAACCTGTTCGCCCGCCATACGATGCTGGTGCTGACGGCCCGCGCCGTGGCCGAAACCCTGCGCCCCGCCAGTCTCGAGGCGCAGAATGCCGCCGCCGTCCGCGACCGGCTGGCCGAGGGCTTCGCCGCCTGGCTGCTGGACGCCGCCGGCGCCGACGGCATCGCCGCCATAGACGCCCTAATCGCCGAGGTCAACAAATACGCCTGGAGCGCCGCCAACCGGGATACGCTCAAAGACCTGTACCATGCCGTCATCCCGCGCCAGATCCGGCACGACTTCGGCGAGTATTACACACCGGACTGGCTGGCGCGCGCCGTGTGCGAGGAGGTGATGGATGCGGGCTGGCGGCAGGAGACCATTGCCATGGCCGTTGCCGGGCAGCTGGCCGGCCCCGCGGTTCTGGACCCGTCCTGCGGGTCGGGAACCTTCCTGTATCACGCTACGCAGCTGCTGCTGGAGGACGCGCGCCGGCATCCCGAGCTGGCGAACAACCCGCAAGCGCGGGTGGAAATCGTTAGCGATCTGGTAGCCGGTATGGACCTGCATCCAGTAGCCGTGGAACTCTCCAAGACCACCAAAATTCTCGCGTTTTCCGAAATCGCATCTTATGCGATTTCGGAAAACGCGAATTTAAATGTATATTTGGGTGACAGCCTACAATGGGAAACCCGCCGCAACCGGACATTCATAGCCTTTGATGAGATGGTGGAAATACCGGGCGATACACCGGACAATCCCCTCCGCTTGCCCAGCAGCCTGCTCGTACAGGAACGGTTCCCCCAACTGCTGCGGCATCTGTTCAGTTACGCCAACCGCCCGGAAAACCAGGACACCCAGGCCAATCTGCTGGCGGTGCTGAACTTGCCCAATCCGGCTGACCGGGAGGCGATTATCGCCGTCTATCGGCGCTTGCGGGAATACATCGCCAGCGGGCGCAACAATGTCTGGCAGTGGTACATCGCCAATTTGGTGCAGCCCCTGCGTCTGGCCAATATGCCGGTGTCCAGAATGGTGGGCAACCCGCCTTGGGTGGTCTATAACGCAATGGCGGATGACCGACAAAATACTTTCCGGCAGCACGCCGCTGACCGGAACCTGTGGGCCGGCCGCTATCTGGCGACGCAAAACGACTTGGCAGCTACTTTCGTCGCCACCTGTGTCGACTACTATCTGAAAACCGGGGGCAAATTCGGCTTTGTATTGCCCTACTCGGCTTTGAAAACGGGTCAATGGGCTCCATTTCGCACCGGCGAATGGAGCCTGCAACAAGACACCGAGCAGGGTACGCACGTCGATTTGAGCAAAGAAGCCTGGGATTTCTCCAGTGTCAACGCTCCGCCATTTCCTCAAGCGCAGTCGTCTGTCCTGTTTGGTACGAGGGTGCCGGCTAACCGGCAAAACCCTAACTTGAAGCCTTTGGCAAAGGTGCAACAGAAAATTGGCTCTGGCGTTGACACCAGGATGCCCTGGAGCGTCGTCAAGCCATTGCTATCAGCCGCATATCGCAAAGAGTACCCTGTTGCTCCAAGTCAATCTTACGCCAAAGAATTCCGGGTTGGAGCAACCTTGTTCCCGCAGTCGTTGGTAGTTTTTGAGCGCCCGCAGGAAAGGGCACGGGGCGTCGTGTATTTCAAGACCAACCCGGCCAAACAAGCTTGGCGCAACACCGAAAGGCAGGGCAATGTTGAGGAGAGGTTTGTCAAACCAGCACTGTTCTCGCGATGGCTGCTACCTTTTGGCGTAAAAGGCCATTCGCATATCATTGCACCGTTTGACCCGGATTTTCAATCCGTGATGGAATCGTTGCCGCAAGGTAATGATGTACAAAGATTCAACCTGTACTGGTCGGAGGCAAATGCCGACTATGTGCAAATCAAATCGCCGAAATCCCCCGAGACGCTTGCCAAACGCGTTGACCTCTTTGGCAATTTGTCCGCCCAACTTAAAACTGACCTGCCCAAGGTCGTGTACAGTTCGAGCGGGAGCATTTTGACCGCCGCAATCGTCGAAAGCGATATTGTGGCGAGCCATAGCTTGTACTGGACTGCTCCGCCGGATTTGGCGGCCAGCCACTATCTGGCGGCGATATTCAACGCAAGCTGCCTGAGCGATTTTTTCAAAGAGGCTTGCCGGGCCAGTGACAGGAGCTTTATGCTGCTGCCCGTGCAGAACCTGCCCATCCCCGCTTATGACGCCGGCAACGGGCATCACGCCAACCTGGCCGCCCAGTCGCAGCGGGCGCACCGGCGGGTAGCGGCGCTGGTGGCGGAACGGCAGGCATCCCGCCGCCGTATCAACCGCAACGATGTGCTGCGGGACGCCGCCATGCAGCCCATCCTGGCCAGCATTGACGAGTCGGCGCGCGCCATTTTGCCCGCCTACTGCTCCTGACGGCTTGATGCTCCCGTCGCGCGCCCCATTCGGGGATGCCGGGCCCGGGCCGCCTGTGCGCCGGCGGCCGCGTTCACTTTCCTTCCCGGCCCGGAAACAGCCGCTCCAAAAAGGCGCTGGTCGTGGCAATCAGCGCCGCGCCGGTGGCTATGATGGCGGCGACTTCCAGGCTTTCGGTCACCAGCCAGGCCACGAATGCGGCCGCCGACATTGCCGCGAACAGGAAAAACAGCGCCCAATGGATGTAGTAGATGGCTTTCCGCAGCATTGGCCGGGCGGCCTCCCCCGGGCTAGTCGGGCCACTTGCCGAAAGCTATCGTCCAGGAGGACACGGCCCCGCCTACTATTACCAGCAGTCCGCCGCCGAAAACGAACCCGGAAAACAGGTTGCAACGCGCGTCGGGCGCCGGGAACTGGCGCATCAGGGCCGGGCAATCGACCAGCTGCCCGCCGGCCGTTCCCGTTATGAGCAGCAGCAATCCCAGCACAAAGGCGGCCCCGAAGCCGAGGCAAGTAACCAGCGTCCGCATTTTCGTTCCTCATCCTTGTCCGGGTCCGGCTGCGCAGGGGGGCGGCAGCGCATTGGCAGTGCATTGCGCCCCCCCCCCGGCGCCGGTTCCGGCGCAGAGCCCTACCGCACCAGCGTGGCCCTTATCGCCGCGCCCACGTCGTCCACCTGCGTAACATCCTGCCACTGGCGCACGGCGGCCTCAACCCGGCCCGGCGGCAGCGCCCGGCCCACATTCTCCCGGAACTTGCCGGCGATGTTGTCCACGCCCCAGGGGTTGACCTGGCTGCCCAGGATGGCGCCGCGCGGGGTTTCGTGCTCCAAAACCCGCCCGTCTTTCAGCGTGATGCGAATCGGCACGCCCTTGGACACCGTGCCGCCGCCCTGCTCCCATTTGGACTGCACTCGCATCGTCACCCGCCCCATCATATCCTGCACATCGTCCGCCGCCACCCGGTCGGGGGTAAAGGTGTCAATGCCAATACGCCCGTCCACCAGCGCCGCCGCCATATTGTACTTGGCGCTGAACTTGCCCTTCAGGTCGGTTTCCGGCTCCTCGTAGAGCATCACCGTAGAGGCGTAGGACTGCGTGACCTCGGCGTTGGCGACATCCTGGTGGCCGAAGCCGTGGTCGCGCATCAGCCCGAATATGCTGTCCAGCATGGCGTGGTTGCCGCCGCAGGAGGGGTACTTTTTGATGACCAGGGCATCCGGCACGCGGAAGGGCTTGCCCAGGCGCTCCGCCGCCGCCGCCAGATCGGTATGCTCATCGCCGATGACCGTGGCCGTGAAGCCCACCGGATGCTCCAGGATTTGGTCGCCGGCGGTGAAGCCGCGCTGGGCCAGCTGGGCCGCCATTACGCCGTCGCGGCAGGTCATCCCGGCGTGCAGGGGCTTGGTCATCGTGCCGAAGTTGTGGATGACGCCGCCGGCCATTGACCCGGCCATGCCCAGCGCCATGGTGGTCTGCTGTTCGTCCAGGTTGAGCAGCTTGGCGCAGGCGGCGGCGGCGGCCAGGCGGCCCAGTATCGCCGTGCTGTGAAAGCCCCGGTGCATCTGCTGCCCGTGGTAGTGGGTGGCGTAGTCCACTGCCAGGCCCACTTCGCAGCCGATGATGTAGGCCGCCATCAAATCCCGCCCGGTGGCGCCCACGCTTTCGCCCAGGGCCAGCAGGGCCGGGAAAATGGCCACGGTGGGATGCCCGAAGCCGCCGAAGTCGTCGTAGTCCAGGGCGTGGCCCATGGTGCCGTTGACCAGGGCGGCGTTGACGGCGGAAGTGCGCTCGCCCGTGGCCAGGATGGTGGCTGCGCCGTTGCCGCCCAGCTCGCCGGCGTAGGCGCGGATGATGTCGCCCACCGGCTGCGTGGAACCCGCCAGGATCACGCCCAGCAGGTCGAAGCAGGATTCGTTGGCGACGCGGATCGCGTCCGGGGGGATGTCCTCGTAGGTGGTGTCCACAATCCACCTGGCTACCATTTCCGTTGCGCCCATCGCGGGAACCTCCTTGCTGGTTTGCCGGCGATTATACCATCCCTGATAACCGGGTATGCCGCCGCCGGGCTTGGCCGGGCCGGGCAAAGCAAGGCCCGCCGCCGGGGGCATGGCCCCGGCGGCGGGCGGACGGCCTGGAGTGCCGACCGGGACGGCCGGCAACGCCAACCGCGCGTCTTACGAGGCGGGCAGCGTTATGGTCTCCACATTGCCCAGGGTGTAGCCGTCGTCGGGCAGCAGCCCGATGACCAGGCCCACATAGGTTTGGCCCGGCGTGCGGTCCTCGCAGGTGTAGGTACTGGCGTCAACGGGCAGCGCCCTCAGGCAGTAGTCGGTGTCGTCGTTGGCGTTGACCACCACCACAACCTGCGACGTAGTGCCGGCGGCCGGCACCCAGGTTATCGTAACCGAGGTGGCGGCGCCCTGGTCGTCCACTGCCGGCGCCAGCGTTACATTCTGCGGCGGCGGCACGCTGCCCACGCTGACCTGGCGCGTCACCGGCTCGGCCTCAACCGAGCCTACGATTTCCAGGCTGATGGTGGTGGGCTCCGTGCCTTCGGCCACCTGCACCCCGAAGCGGCCCACGCCCTGGCTGTTCAGCTCCACGCGCCCGCCAGCCTCGGCGCCGGCGAGGGTCACCGCAGCGGCGCCGGCGCCGTCCACGACCACATAGACCTGGCCGTTGGCGCCGTCCAGGTTGGGGACGCCGCCGGTGGCGGAACGCGCCGTTACCCGGTAGGTGAGGGCGGCGCCGGCGGCGATTTCAGCGCCGGCGGAAAGCGCATAAGACGCCGGCGGGTCAGCCCGACCCGGATCCGGCGTGGGCGTGGGCGTTTCGCCCGGCGCCGGCGTAGGGCCCGGCGTGGGCGTGGGCGTAGCCGCCGGCCGCACCGTGAACCGCAGCTCCCGGGCCGGTATCTGAGGGTGCGTCACATTGATGGCGTAGGTTCCGGGGGCGGCGTCCGGGCGGATGCGCACGCCGGCGCGCCCGCTGTTCAGGGAGCCGGAGTCGGCGGTCAGCACGGCGCCGGCGCCGGCCCCCGCCGTCCAGCCGCAGTCGCGGCAGGCCAGGGGGATGCCATGCCCGTACTGGGCGCTGCGGACATAAGTCGCCCGGTTGCCGCTGGCGTCCAGGGCGGTGGCGCGTATGGTGACGCTGTCGCCGGCGCGGTAGGCGGACTTGTTGAGGTAGGCGCGGAAGTGATCCGGCGGGCCGGCGACGGCGATTTTCATCGTGGTGGTCGCCGCGGGGACATGGTCGGCGCTGCGGGCCCGGGTGCGCACATTGAAGTTGTACAGGCCGGGGCGGGCGTCCGCCTTGATGCGAATCCAGAAGTAGTTATAGCCGGTGCCGTCGCCATAGCCGTTGCCCATGCCGTCCAGGTCATTGACGATGGCGCGCGCCTTGTCATCGGCGGCTTCCCAGGTCGCCCCCGTATCGTGCATCCAGTTGGTGTATCGCACCAGATTCCCGCTGGCGTCGTAGCGCTCGTAGAGAATGTTGGTGTTCGTGCCGGGGTAGGCCACCGTAACGGCAGGCACCGAAATGCGGGCAATGGCGACCAGGCCCCGGTATTCCTGGGCTTCGGCCACCGGCGCGCCGGCCGGGGAAAGTGTACCCCCCAGGCTCCAGGCCAGGGCGGCGGCCACGGCCAGAACCGCAACCAGCGCCGGGTAGAACCCCTTTCCAGTGATGGTTTTCATTTTGCTGATGCTCCTTCACATCCGGGATGGCGTCGCGACAAACAGGTTGCGAACCGGCGGAACCCGGCGGCCGGCGGGGCCGGCCTACCGGGCGACGCCGGCAGCATTACTGCGTCGTCGTCGCCGCCGTTTCTACCCTAACGCTCTTGCTGCCGGCAGTTGCGCCGGCCACGCCGGTGGCTCTGATGACGATAACGCTGCCCTGGGACGCCGCCAGGCTGGCGCGCAGCCGGAACCGGCCCACGCCATCCTCGTCCAGCGCCAGGCTGTTGCCGGACGACAGGTTGAACAGCCGCGCGTTCCCGGCGCCGCCGCCGCTGACCGCGATGGTCGCGGCGCGCTGCTCGGCCGTCAGGATGGGCGTGGCGCCGTTGGCGTCGGTGACCGTTACCTGATAGACGGCGTAGCCGCCGGGCGGCACCGTGTCCGGCCCCGCCACGGCGTATGCCGCCGGGCCGCCCCGGATGGTGAACGAAACGGAACCGCTGGCCGCGTTGTCGGCAGCCGCCGTGGCCACCGTGACGCGATATTCGCCGGGGGCGGCGTTGTCGGCCAGGTCAAAGCCGAAGGCGCCGTCGGTCTGGCGCGCCGGATCCACACTGCCGGCCGTGTCAATGATGGCGGTGGTGGCGGCGTCCGCCGCCGACCAGGTCACCGGGTGGGCGCTGGCGGGCAGGGGGTTGCCGGCGCTGTCCGCCAGGGTGTAGGTGAACTCGGCGCGCCCGCCGGCGGTCAGGTCGCTGGTGGATGCCACCGCTACGGACACCGCCGCAGGCTGGGCGGGCTGGCCCGGCTGACCCGGGCGGGGGGCCGGCTCCCGGGCGGCGGGCACCTCAAAGGACACGCTGCCCTTCAGTTTGCTGTTGGCGCTGGCGGTGATATTGACGGTGTAGGTTCCCGCCGGGGCGTCGTCCTTGACGGGGATGACCAGCAGGCCATCCCGCCCGGAACCGCTGCCGCCGAGGGCGGAACGGGTGGCGGCGTCGGCGGCGCGCCAGGTTGCCGAGGCCAGGTTGCCGGTGGCCAGCAGGCGACCGTTGCCCGTGTTGTTGGTGTCATCATCAACGAGGGGACGCTGCAAGTGGTCGTCGCTTTCCAGGACGTGGCCCATAGCGTCGGCGACCTCGTAGCGGACGCGGACGCTGCGGCTGCCGTCATTGGACGAGCGCACCGAGGTCTCCATAATGTTCAGGGAGGTGGCGGGGCCTTTCACATAGACGGTAAAGGGCTGCATCCGGTGGGTGCCGCCCTTGCCGTCCTCATAGGTGATGTTGAGCTCGCCGCGCATCGGGCCGGCGGGATCAAACCCGTCCAGCGCCAGGTAGTTCTCCTGGCAGTTGCCCCGCAGCACACCCGGCCAGGTCTCCTGGATGGCTTGCCAGTAGGGGGAGGCGCCGGCGACCTGGCGTGTGACGCGAACACGCGACCCGACGCCCCAGCGCGTCCAGGTCGATTCGGCGGCCACATCCGCGCTGTCCAGCAAGTTCGTGCCGGGCGCAAAGTCCAGCCGCGCCGTGGTCTTGCCCTTCCGGTGGTAGTAGCTGGCGTTATGGAAATCCCGCGGCATTACGCAGAAAATCACGCCCTTGTCATTGCGTTGCCAGTTGAAGTCGCGGACCCAGCGTCCGGTGACGTTGAATTCCCGGTCCAAAGCGGGCTTGAAGGCGCCGCCGGGAAGCGGGTTGTAGTTCCCGGAGAACGAAATGTTCCCCAGCGAGTCCGGGTTTTTAACGGTGCCACTGCGCCAATTATGCGGCGACACCGTCCCGTTGCCATCATACTTCACGCCCGGAAACCAGACCCAGGTCTGGCCGATGTCCATCTCCTGCACAAAGTAGATGCGCACCATCATTTCCGGTTTCTGAGTGCTGTGCGGACCCTCGCTCATCTCCGCCAGACTGCCGTTGACCACCTTCTGCGGCAGGTCGGACAGGGTTCCGTTGTCGGCGCCGGTGTAGATGAACACATACGCCACGCCGCAGTTGTGCGTGCCATGGTTTATGTAGCCGGCGAAGATGCAGCCCGCGGAGGCCATATCCCGGGTCACCTCAATGCGCCTGGTGGCGCTGCCGGTCAGCCGTCCGTTGTACTCGGCCAGGCCGGGGCTCCCCAAATAGGCTTCAGTGCGCCCGCCCAGATACTCTATATCGGCGGCATTGTACCGGACGCCTCTCGGGTTAATGATATTCCCATCGCGATCGCGGTACCCTTCGTCTTTGTACCCGCCGTCAGTCGCCTGGACGCCCGGGTGAAAAGCGTCGCCCATTCCGGAGCGGCCCCCGGTGACATAAGCCCGGTAGGACTTGGCGACGCCTTCGGGGGAACGGGGGGCGGGGGAGTCGGGGTCGGCATCGCCCGAATCCAGCGCCAGCGTTACCAGGGCGGTATCCGTGTGGCTGATGCAGAGTGTATCGCCCCGGCCGCCGCTCCTGGCGCCCAGGTCCCGGCCATCCCGGCGGTCCTGGCCCGTAAGCTCCACCGTGCAGGGGCCCATAGAATGGTGCAGGGGATACAGTTCGTCGTCCGCTACGGGGTGGCTGGCGTTTTTCATCCGGTCCCAGGGGCGATGAAATGCGCGGCCCTGCGCTTCGGCGGGGTCGGGCGGGGCTTGGCCGAAGTCGAGGGCGGCGCCGGCGATGGCGGCGACCAGGGCCAGCGCCATTACCATGGCCAGGAGGGGCCATTTAGTTCTGAGTCGCAACATATTCACTTGATTTCCTCCCAAGTGCAGGCAAGCGCTTTTCCGGCCGGAGCGTGGTCGCTCGTATCGGGGCCGGGGCAAGGAACGGGGCCGGCGCGGCGGCCGGCGGCGGCCAGTGTCGCCGGCGCGGGGAGGGAGCAGGGTTGAGGGGGGTTCCCGGAGCGCCGGGCGTGTGCCGCCGGTTTTTTGGGGGCCGGCGGCGGCCCTCTCAGGGCCAGGCAAGGGGCGATCGGGCGGGCAGTGACGCGCACGCCGGGCGTCCGCTGCCGGCAGCGGTCGGCGCCGGCGGGTGCATAGACGCGCCCCCGGCGGCGGCGACAGGGGCATAAGGGCCGGGAACCGGCGTGCAGCCTGGCGGTTACGACCACGGGCCACCCACTATAGGCCGGTCAGAACGGCGGGCGCGTTTGCGCGCGGCAGTTGCGGGGGGGGGGGGGGGGGGGGGGGGGGCAGAGAAGCCGAAGGGAGCCGAGAGGCGGAGGGGACAGCGCCGGCGGCGGCCGGCGGCGGATACGGGGATGCGCTCCTGCCGGCGGCGCCGGCAGGAGCGTACTGAACCCGGAACTGGCGTCAAACCATACGCTACAGCCACGTGCCACCCACTGCTGCTACCGGATGGGGACGCCGGGCGCGCAACTTGCGGAGGCAGTTGCGGGGGGGGGGGGGGGGGGGGGGGGGCAGAATGCCGGCCCGCCGCGCCTCGCGCGGGGGGCATCGCCGGGGGCGTCCCTGCTATGTGCCAATTTAGCATGGCGGTTATTATCGCAGGGATTGCCGATTTTGGCAAGTTGACGGCGCGCGCCGATTTACGCGGGTTTTGACGGGCCGGCGCGGGCCGCCCGTCAACCCCCGCGTCAGCGGGGAACTGCCGGCTTTGTGGCCTGCCCGCGGGCGGTCTGCCGGCGGGCGGTCATCCGGCGGCTTCCGCCCGCGTCCGGTATGCCCCGGATGGCATTGCCCCCAGGAAGCGAGCGCGCGCTAACCGCGCTGATGGCGCCGGCCCCCGGCGCCGCGTCTTACGAGCTGGGCAGGGTTATGGTCACCACATTGCCCAGGGTGTAGCCGTCGTCGGGCAGCAGCCCGATGACCAGGCCCACATAGGTTTCGCCCGGTGTGCGGTCCTCGCAGGTATAGGTACTGGCGTCCACGGGCAGCACGGTCAGGCAGTAGTCGGTGTCGTCGTTGGCGTTAACCACGACCACAACCTGCGACGTGGTACCGGAACCCGGCACCCAGGTCATCGTAACGGAAGTAGTGGCGCCCTGGTCGTCCACGGCCGGCGTCAGGGTTACATTGCGCGGCGGGGGCACGCTGCCTACGCTGACCCGGCGCGTCACCGGTTCGGCATGAACCGCGCCTACGATTTCCAGGCTGATGGTGGTGGGTTCGGTGCCTTCGGCCACCTGCACCCCGAAGCGGCCCACGCCCTGGCTGTTCAGCGTCACCAGTCCGCCGGCTTCGGCGCCGGCGAGGG
The DNA here is from genome assembly GCA_965203195.1 of Dehalococcoidia bacterium. Taxonomy (GTDB): domain Bacteria; phylum Chloroflexota; class Dehalococcoidia; order Lucifugimonadales; family UBA3495; genus Bin87. The sequence goes on from OZ241860.1 coordinate 1,787,026, forward strand.
TCACTGCGGCGGCGCCGGCGCCGTCCACGATGACATAGACCTGGCCGTTGGCGCCGTCCAGGTTAGGGACGCCGCCGGTGGCGGAACGCGCCGTCACCCGGTAGGTGAGGGCAGCGCCGGCGGCGATTTCAGCGCCCTCGGAGAGGACATAGGACGCCGGCGGGGCAGCCCGCCCCGGATCCGGCGTGGGCGTGGGCGTTTCGCCCGGCGCGGGCGTAGGGCCTGGCGTGGGGGTGGGCGTAGCCGCCGGCCGCACCGTGAAGCGCAGCTCCCTAGCGGGTATTTGCGGGTGCGTCACATTGATGGAATAGGTTCCGGGGGCGGCGTCCGGGCGGATGCGCACGCCGGCGCGCCCGCTGTTCAGGGAACCGGAATCGGCGGTCAGCACGGCGCCCGCGCCGGCGCCCGCCGTCCAGCCGCAGTCGCGGCAGGCCAGGGGAATGCCATGCCCGTACTGGGTACTGCGGACGTAAGTCGCCCGGTTGCCGCTGGCGTCCAGGGCCGTGGCCCGTATGGTGACGCTGTCGCCGGCGCGGTAGGCGGACTTGTTGAGGTAGGCGCGGAAGTGATCCGGCGGGCCGGCGACGGCGATTTTCATCGTGGTGGTGGTCGCGGGGACATGGTCGGCGCTGCGGGCCCGGGTGCGCACCTTGAAGTTGTACAGGCCGGGGCGGGCGTCCGCCTTGATGCGAATCCAGAGGCGGTCACCATAGCTGGAGCCGAAGCCGTCCAGGTCATTGACGATGGCGCGCGCCTTGTCATCGGCGGCTTCCCAGGCCACCCCCGCATCGTGCAGCCATTTGGTACCGTGAGTTAGGTCGTATTCCACCAGATTCCCGCTGGCGTCGTAGCGCTGGTAGGGAATGTGCGTGTTGGCGCCGGGGTAGGCCACCGTAATGGCAGGCACCGAAATGCGGGCAATGGCGACCAGGCCCTGGTATCCCTGGGCTTCGGCCGCCGGCGGTCCGGCCGGGGCCAACGGGCCGGCCGGGGCCAGCGTACCCCCCAGGCTCCAGGCCAGGGCGGCGGCCACGGCCAAAACCAGGGCCAGCGCCGGGTAGAACCCCTTCCTAGTGATGGTTTTCATTTTGCTGATGCTCCTTCACATCCGGGATGGCGCCGCGACAAACCAGCTGCGGGCCGGGCGAACCCGGCCGCCTTACTGCGTTGTCGCCGCCGTTTCTACCCTCACGCTCTTGCTGCCGGCGGTGGCGCCGGCCACGCCGGTGGCGGCAATGGTGATGACGCTGCCCTGGGCGGCGGCCAGGTTGGCGCGCAGCCGGAAGTGGCCCACGCCTGCGGCATCCAGCGCCAGGCTGTTGCCGGACGACAGGTTGAACAGGCGCGCGTTGCCGGCGCCGCCGCCGGTGACGGCGATGGTTACGGCGCGCTGCTCCGCCGTCAGGATGGGAGTGGCGCCGTTGGCGTCGGTGACCGTTACCTGATAGACGGCGTAGCCGCCGGGCGGCACCGTGTCCGGCCCGGTGATGGCGTAGGCCGCCGGGCCGCCCCGGATGGTGAACGAAACGGAACCGCTGGCCGCGTTGTCGGCAGCCGCCGTGGCCACAGTGACGCGATATGCGCCGGGGGCGGCGTTGTCGGCCAGGTCAAAGCCGAAGGCGCCGTCGCTCTGGCGCGCCGGGTCCACACTGCCGGCCGTGTCAATGACGGCGGTGGTGGCCGCGTCCGCCGCCGACCAGGTAACCGGGTGGGCGCTGGCGGGCAGGGGGTTGCCGTTGGCGTCGGACAGGGCGTAGGTGAACTCGGCGCGCCCGCCGGCGGTCAGGTCGCTGGTGGATGCCACCGCTACGGACACCGTAGCGGGCTGGGCCGGCGGGGCGGGCTGGCCCGGGCGCGGGGCGGGCGTAGGGGCGGCAGGCACCTCAAAGGACACGCGGCCCTTCAGCTGCCGGTTGGCGCTGGCGGTGATGTTGACGGTGTAGGTTCCCGCCGGGGCGTCAGCCTTGACGGGGATGACCAGCAGGCCGTCGCGGCCGGAGCCGCTGCCGCCGATGGCGGAACGGGTGGCGGCGTCGGCGGCGCGCCAGGTGGCCGAGGCCAGGTTGCCCGTAGCCTTCAGGCGGCCGTTGCTCGCGTGGGTGATGTCATCATAGTCCACGACGGCGGTCTGCAAGTGGTCGTCGCTTTCCAGGACGTGGCCCATAGCGTCGGTGACCTCGAAGCGGACGCGGACGCTGCGGCTGCCGTCGTTGGACGAGCGCACCGAGGTCTCCATAATGTTCAGGGAGGTCGGCGGGCCTTTCACATAGACGGTGAAAGGCTGCATCCGGTGCGTTCCGCCCTTGCCGTCCTCATAGGTGATGCTGAGCTGGCCGCGCATCGGCCCCTCGGGATCCCACCCGTCCAGGTCGAAGTAGGCATCCCAGAAGCTGCCCCGCAGTATATTGGGGTAGGACTCCTGGGTGGCTTCCCAGTAGCCGTTGGCGCCGAGCTGGCGGGTTTGACGGGTGCGTGCGTCGCTGCCCCAGGTCGTCCAGGTGGTTTCGGTCTCCGCGCGGTCGGGGTCCAGGTAGTTCGTGCCGGGCGCAAAATCCAGCCGCACCGTGGTCTTGGCCTTCCGGTGGTAGTAGCTGGCGCTATGGTAATCCCGCGGCATTATGCCCAAAACCACGCCACCCTTATTCCTCTGCCACCGGTTGTATTCGGCTTGCCAGCGTCCGGTGAGGTTGAGTTCCCGGTCCACAGCGGGCTTGAAGGCATTTCCAGGGAGAGGATTGTAGTTCCCGGAGGCTTGAATCGCCCCCAGTGAGACCGGGTTTTTAACGGTGCCTCCGCGCCAGTCATGAGGAATCACCGCGTCGTCCACACTGTCTTCTTCGTCATACCCATACCTCACGCCCGGGAAAAAGAGCCAGGTTTGGCCGATGTCGAACTCCTGCACAAAGTAGATGCGCACCATCATATCCGGTTCAGCAACGCCGCTCGGGCTCAGATCCGCCAGGCTGCCGTTGGTCACCTTCTGCGGCAGGTCGGACAGGGCGCCGTTGTCGGCGCCGGTGTAGATGAACACATACGCCACGCTACAGTTGATGCGGGAGTAGTCGATCCAGCCGGGGTAGGCGCAGCCCGTGGTGGCCATATCCCGGGTCACCTCAATGCGCCTGGTGGCGCTGCCGGTCAGCCGCCCGTTGTACTCGGCCAGGCCGGGCTGCCCCATCAGGGTCGAAGTGCGTCCGTCCAGATATTCCAGCCAGGCGGCGTTGAGCGGCTGGCCGTTATGATCGAGCCCGCCGTCAGTCGCCTGGACGCCCGGGTGAAAAGCTTCGCCCATTCCGGAGCGGCCCCCGGTGACATAAGCGCGGTAAGACCTGGCGGCGGTGCCGGGGGCGCGGGTGGGGTTGGCTGCCGTATCGCCCGAATCCAGGGCCAGCGTTACCAGGGCGGTATCCGTGTGGCTGATGCAGAGTGTATCGCCCCGGCCGCCGGTCCTGGCGCCCAGTTCCCGACTCCTCGCACGGTCTGCGCCCGTAAGCTCCACCGTGCAGGGGCCCATTTGATGGTGCACGGGATACAGTTCGTCGTCCGCTACGGGGTGGCTGGCGTTCATCATCCGGAGCCAGTCGCGACTATATCCTCGGCCCTGGGCTTCGGCGGGGTCGGGCTGGGCGGCGCCGAAGTCCAGGGCGGCGGCGGTGACGGCGACCAGTGACAGGGCCAAAGCCAGGGCCAGAAGCGCCCATTTGAGTTTGTGCGGCGACGCTTTCATGCGCGTTCCTCCCGTGTTGGCAAGGGTTTTGGGTACCGGAGGTTGTTGCTTTCGTGGGGGCAGGGGCCAAAGCCGGCGGGAATTAGTTAGCGCCGGGCAGCGCTCCGAATCGGAATCCGACCGGGCGCCGCCCGGCGCAGGCAGCGGGGGAGGGCTTGCGGGCTAACGCCGCCGGATGGCAGGAATGGAGGGGGCACTTGCGGGGGGGGGGGGGGGGGGGGGCAGAACGGCCGGAGCGCCGCGGGTGGCGCGCCGCCGCCGGCCGGCATCCCGGTAGGTCTATGTTCCGAGTGAAGGGCATAACGGCGGGGATTATCGCAGGGATTGGCGGTTTTGGCAAGTTGGCGGGGCGGCGGATTGGGCGGGGTTTTGGGGGCGGCGGCTCTAGCTCTAGCGGCGGAGGCGGTGCGCCGGGATACGGGCGCACCGCCGGGGCTTGCCGCGCGGGGGGATGGGTTGCCAGCCGGCTGGCAACCGCCCGATAAAGAGACGCGGCCGGCAAAGAAACGCCGCCGGCGCGCCGCCTAGCCCTTGCCGTTGAGCAGGCGTTCCTCGGCATCCTGGTCCAGGATGAGGCGCCCGGTTGCCGGGTCGCGGCGGGCGTATTGGGACAGGATGGCTTGCACCCGGTCCCGTTCCGCGGCCTGGCCCACAGTCAGGCCCTCGGCAAGACCCTCCGCCCGGCCCTCCGCCCGACCAATGTCCTTCGCCCTGTTCCACGCCTTGGGTATCAACAAAACCATGCGTCCGGTTACCTCCACGATGATGGCGCCGATCTAAAACATTGGCGGTTTTGGCAAGTTGGCGGGGCGGCGGATTGGGCGGGGTTTGGGGGGATTTGGCCGGCGCGACGGGCCGGGCTGCCGGCCGGCTAGCCAAACCGCCCGATCCGATAAATAAAGAGACGCGGCCGGCAAAGAAACGCCGCCGGCGCGCATACTAGCCCTTGCCGTTGAGCAGGCGTTCCTCGGCATCCTGGTCCAGGATGAGGCGCCCGGTTGCCGGGTCGCGGCGGGCGTATTGGGACAGGATGGCTTGCACCCGGTCCCGTTCCGCGGCCTGGCCTTCGGTGAGGCCCTCGGCGCGGCCTTCGGTGAGGCCCTCAGCGCGGCCTTCGGTGCGGCCTTCGGTGCGGCCTTCGGTGAAGCCCTGCGTCAAGCCCTGCGTCAGGCCTTCCGTCAGGCCCTCGGCCCGGCCCTCGGCCCGGCCCACAGTCAGGCCCGTTGCCCGGCCTTCGGTGTGGCCCTCGGTGCGTCCCTGCGCCAAGCCCTCGGCCCGGCCCGCGGTGAGTCCCTGCGCCAGGCCCTCGGCCCGGCCTTCGTCTTTGGCCCGGTTCCAGGCCCTGGGTATCAGTAGTACCATGCGTCCGGTCACCTCCACGATGATGGCCACGAACAGCGCCGTCCCCGCCGACACCGCGTAGATGGCGCCGATCAAAAACAGCGTTTCCACATACAGATGCCGGGTTTCCAGGAACAGCAACTCGTCCCAGAAATAGTACACCAAAAATGCTACGCCGAGCACATACACCAGGTAGTACGCGCCCCAGTAGCCGCCCGTGATCACCCGGTTGATCAGCTTCATCAGGCCGGTTGCCCTCCTTGTACGGTTGGTCCGGACTGCCGCCGGACTTTGCCCTACCATAACAATTGTAGCCGGGCGGTGTCAATTTTGGCAACGGGCTGGGCGGCGTTCCGGCGCGGCGGGCGGCGGGCGCGCCCTGGCTGCATTAAAAATCGCCCCGGCGGGGGCGTGTTACAATCTACGCACCAGTGGGCCGGCCGGCATCAGCCCCGCCTTCCTTGAATCCACCCGGGAATCCACCCGGCGCTACGCCGCGCGCCGCCGCATTGCCACGGCGGCGACGGCGATGGCCGCGGACTACGGACGGGGGCGGGGGCAGATCCGCCGCCCGGAATCAGCCCACGCCAGGACCGGATGACGATGAGCGACCCCCAGCAGTTCCCCAATTCCAACCCCGAGCCCGACCACCGCGCCTGGGCCGATTTCGCCCTGCCGGAGGAGGGCGTGGCCGATCTCGCCGACCGCCTCACCGAATTTCTGCCCGAACAGGACGAAAAAGACCCGCCGCTCATCATCGGGCAAGTGCTGGACGATTTCATTGACCAGTCGGGCGCCCTGCCGGAAAATCTCCGCGACGAGGACGCCCACGCCCTCATCTGCCAGATGCAGATGGCCGTTACCCTGGCCTACCAGCTGGGCCGCCTGGAAGCCCGCTCCCCGGAAATGGTGCAGCGGTTCATTATGGAATCCATCCAGAAGTGGGAAGCCCAGCCTCTGTCCGACACCCTGGATTTTGTGGAAGCCGATTTCCGCAAGCCGAAAGAGCGGGTGCTGCCCCGCCTGCGCCGCTGGTGGCAGGAAAACCTGACCACCGAGGACTACTACTGGGACGAGGAGTAGCCGCTGCCCACTGCCGCTATCCCGACGCTGGCCCTATTGCCCGGAGGATGTCCGATGACCGCCACTCCAACCTACGACCTGCTGCTGGCCGGCGGCCGCCTGCTGGACCCGGCCCGGGGCATCAACGACGAACCCCGGGATGTGGCCTTCCGGGACGGCAAAGTCGCCGCCGTGGCGGAAAGCATCGACCCGGCGCTGGCGGCGCAGACCCTGGACGCGGCGGGCAAGCTGGTGACGCCGGGGCTGATTGACCTGCACGGCCACTTTTACCACGGGGGCAGCGGCAGCGCCGTCCACGCCGACCGGACTTGCCTGGGCAGCGGCGTCACCACCGGAGTGGACGCGGGCAGCGCCGGCTTTCTGAACTACGGGGCGATGCGGGATTATGTATTCCCCGCCCACCGCACCCGGCTGCTGGCCTTTCTGCACATCGGCGCCGTGGGCCTGGCCGCCAACGCCGTCCTGGGCGGCGGCCTGCACGATATGCGCGTCATTGATGTGGCGCAGACCGTCCAGGCTATCCGCGACAACCCCAACCTGCTTTACGGCGTCAAGGTGCGGATGCATCACGACGCCGTGGCCCGCTGGAACGCCCACGAAGCCATGAGCAAGGCCAAAGAGGCCGCCGTGGCCGCCGGCCGCCGGCTGATGGTTCACATCAGCGGCACGCCTATTCCGCTGCCCGATGTGCTGGAGCATCTCGGCCCCGGCGACATCGCCACTCACGCCTTCAACGGTCTGCCGGAGAACATCCTGGACGGCGCCGGCAAGGTGCGCCCCGAAGCGCGCGCCGCCGCCGCGCGGGGCGTCATTATGGATGTGGCCCACGCCGGCATCCACTGCGATGTGGAAGTAGTCAAGGCGGCAATGGACCAGGGCATCGTCCCCGACACCATCAGCACCGACATTCACATTGCCCCGCCGGGGCGCACCGTCTATCTGCTGAACGACCTGGTGAGCAAGTTTCACGCCCTGGGGATGCCGCTGGCGGACGCGGTGGGCGCCGCCACCATCCGCCCGGCGCAGGTTTTGGGGCTGGACGACAGCATCGGCGCCCTGGGCGTGGGCATGGCGGGCGACGCCGCCGTGTGGGACGCGCGGCCGGGCCGGTTCGTGTGGCACGATATGGCGGGCCACAATGTGGAAGGCAAGCTGCGTCTGGACACCTACGCCACGGTCAAGGCCGGCGCCGTGGCCTGGCGCGAGGGGCGCCTGACGCAGCTGGGCGAATGCTAGGCCGGCCGCGCGCCGTCAAAACACCCGCCACCAAAACAACCGCCATTGCCATTGCACCCGCCGTTATTTTCAACCCACCGCACACCGGAGTACAGCCCATATGACCGACTATTCCTCCTACCAACACCTGCTTGTTGAGAAAGCCGACGGCGTGGTCAACCTGACGATGAACCGCCCCGAAACCCTCAACTCCACCAACTTTCGGCTGCACGGCGAGTTGAGCCGCATCTGGCGGGACATCGCCGCCGACCCGGAGGCGCGGGTGGCCGTCATCACCGGCGCCGGCGAAGCCTTCTCCGCCGGCGGCGATTTTGAGATGATCCAGCAGGCCATCGACAACCCCGCCATCGTGGCGCAAAACACGCAGGAAGCCGCCGACATCGTCTATAACATCCTCAACCTGGACAAGCCGGTCATCGCCGCCATCAACGGCGTGGCGGTGGGCGCCGGGCTGGCGGTGGCCCTGATGGCCGACATTTCCATCGCCGCCGAGGATGCCCGCATCACCGACGGCCATATCCGGCTGGGGGTAGCCGCCGGCGACCACGCCGCCATCATCTGGCCGCTGCTCTGCGGCATGGCCAAGGCCAAGTATTACCTGCTGACCTGCGACTTTCTGGACGGCAAGGAGGCGGAACGCATCGGCCTGGTCAGTATGTCGGTGCCCCGGGCGGAGCTGATGGACACGGCGCAGCGCATCGCCCGCCGCCTGGCCGACGGCCCCCAGCCGGCCATCCGCTACACCAAGCGCGCCCTCAACCAGTGGCTGCGGCAGGCGGGCCACACCGCCTTTGACTACTCCCTGCTGGCGGAGGCGCTGGGCTTCTTTGGCGCGGACGTCAAAGAGGGTCTGGCCGCCCTGCAAGAACGCCGCCGCCCCCAATACCCGTCGGCCACGGCGTAGCCCAACGCCCGCAATCCGACTCCCCTGCCACCGGAAAAGCGCGCCAGATGAACGAGGTTTGCTATGGGAACTTTCAGCTATCCCCTGGAAGTAATAGCGGCGGACGGCAGCCGCTCCGCTACCGTGTCCACGCTGGTGGACACCGGCAGCACCTACACCTGCCTGCCGGCATCGTTGCTGCGGGAGCTGGGCATTGTCCCCTACCGGCGCATCCGGTCGGAGCTGGCCGACGGCAGCATAGTTGAGGATGACCTGGGGATAGTGAGTGTCCGGGTGCAGGGCGTCTATACGCCGACGCTGGCCATCTTTGCCGCGGAGGGCGCGCCGGCCTTGCTGGGCGCCTACACGCTGGAGGGCGCGCTGCTGGTCGTGGACCCGGTGCGGCAGCGCTTGCGCCCGACCCACGCGCTGCGGTATCGTCGTTCCAATGACAACAACGACTAACAACAATGACACGGAGGGTTCAGTATGTCCCTATTCCAGGTAGATGTCGGCGTGGGCAACCTCGAGGGCGGCGACCTGGCCCCGGTGCGGGCTGTGGTGGACACCGGAGCGGCGCACTCAATGCTGCCCGCCTCGCTGATGGCGCAGCTGCGGATCCAGCCGGATCAGGAGCTGGGCTTTATTCTGGCCGACGGCAGCCGGGTGCGCTACGGCTACGGGCTCGCCCGGTTCAGCATTGAGGGCCATGAACGCCCGGCGCCGGTCATCTTTGGGCCGGAGGACAACTGCCTGCTGGGTGCCTCCACCCTGGAGATTTTCAACCTGCTGGTGGACCCGGCCGGGGAACGCCTGTTGCCGGCCGAATGGGTGCCGCTGGGTTGGGGCGGCCCCCGGCGCGTGGCCGGGCTATAATTATGGCAACCGCATCGGCATTGGCACCGGAAGCAACGCCGGTGCCAATCATCGACATGGCGCAATCGGCCGTCCTTGCGGGCGACGGCCGCGCGCTGCTGGTCGTTGACCCGGTGCGGCAGCGTTTGCGCCCGACCCACGCGCTGCGGTATCGTCATTCCAACGACAACTAACAACAATGACACGGAGGATTCAGTATGTCTCTGTTCCAGGTAGATGTCGGCGTGGGCAACCTCGAGGGCGGCGACCTAGCCCCGGTGCGGCCCGTGGTGGACACCGGAGCGGCCCACTCGATGCTGCCCGCCTCGCTGATGGAGCACTTGCGGATCCGGCCGCACCGGGAGGTGGGCTTTATTCTGGCCGACGGCAGCCAGGTGCGCTACGACTACGGCTTCGCCCGGTTCAGCATTGACGGCGACGAAGGCCCGGCGCCGGTCATCTTTGGGCCGGAGGACAACTGCCTGCTGGGCGCCTCCACCCTGGAGGCTTTCAACCTGCTGGTGGATCCGGCCGGGGAAAGGCTGTTGCCGGCCGAATTGGTGCCGCTGGGCTGGGGCGGCCCCCGGCGCGCGGCCGGACTATGATTATGGCAACCGATACCGCATCGGCATTGGCGTTGGTACCGGAAGCAACGCCGGCGCCGGGGATACCGGCACCAATCATCGACGTGGCGCAATCGGCCGTCTTTGCGGGGGACTGCCGCGCGCTGCTGGTCGTGGACCCGGTATAGGGTTACTCAAAACTCGGGACGGCCCGGAGCGCGTTGCGAATTCCGTCACTTTCGTGAGCGATTTCCGCAGTGAACCCCCGGCGCGAATTTCGGCCGCGCCGCGCCGGAAATGGTGTACATTGCGCCCCGTCCGCCACAGAGCCGGTAGCCATGCGCGGCGGCGGTTTCAGGGCGGCAATTTCGCAGGCGAGGATATGGAAACGATGAAAACGATGGTCTTGGCATTGGGCTTGGCCGCGGTTCTGGCGGCCGTGGTCGGGTTAAGTTTGGCGCTGTCCCCAAGTGGGATGCCGGCGCAAGCGCAGGGACAGGCCAGCCCGGCGGCGCCGGCCAACGTCCGGTCGGAGAATGGCTCCGCCGTCGGGCAGGCGGTGGTGAGGTGGGATGCGGTGGCGGACGCGGCGTATTACCGCATCGGCTGAGCAGTTCGTTGGGCGGGACACCGGAGGTGTCGGCTTCGTCGAAAATGTCGAAAACGTCGGTGCTTTCCAGGAAGCGGGGCCGGCGCAGGTTGGCCAGGTCGCAGATGCGGCCGACCATCTTGCGTGCGTCGGTGATGGTGGCTTTGGCCCTCAGTTCGTCCTGCCCGGTTTTGAGTTCGGCGATGTCGGCGTCGTGACGGGCTTGCCCGGCCTGAAGGTCGGCGAGGATACGGTTGGTCTGGACCATGTATTCCTCGACCGTAGCGGCCAGTTGCCGGAAGGCGGCCGGCAGCTGCCGGAGTTCCTCGTCCAGCACGTGCTGGCGTACTGCTTTGGCGATGGCAGGGTCGTGCGCCATCGCGCGCAGGATGTCGGCTATGGTGTGCACCGGCGTCTGCTCGGCAGACGCCGGTATGCTGGCTGGCGTGGTCATGGGGTGCTCCCGGTCGGGTCGGGCTATTGTATCACTCCCACAGGCCCCGGCGGTAGCGGCGACCCGATGGCAGAATGACGCTGCCGCTCGGTTGGGTGCTACGGGTTACGCCAACGGTAGGTAGGGCAGAGCGTTGTCAGCCAGGAAAGTGTCGGCTATGCTGGCACCGTAGGTTGAGAGAGCTTGCTTGGCTTCACTGGGCAGAGAAGCGGATGCTTTGCGCCAGTCGTCGAGGCCGATGCGGCTGCCGGCTTCGGACGGTTCAATCCGGGTGATTTTGTCGCGTCCGATGAGCAGGCTGGCCTGTCCGATGGCATTCTGGGATTGAAAGTGCATGGCGGCAAAAATGACGTCCCACCAGAAGATGGCGCCGCCCAACGTAGCTTGCCACGGCCGTATGGCGTATGGCGTTTCACCGCATCCTATGCTTAGGATGGAGATGTCCGCCCGGCGGGTACTGAAGGCGGACAGCGCTTCAACCAACCCGATCATTATCGGGTTGTTGGCCCAGACGCCGCCATCGGCGAAAATGTAGCCGTCGCGCCGCAGGGGTTTGAAATAAGTTGGCGCCGCAGAGGTAGCCGCGGCTACCTTCGTCATCGGCTCATCGCCGTCGCGCCTATAATCCGGGTGGTGCGGCGTTTTGAACACGTAAACGTCGCTATGGCGCCCGTCCAGCGAAGGTATGCATAGGCGACAGCGTGCGTCGCGCAGTTGGCGGTCGCCCAGAACGCCGGCCAGAATTCTGTCCAGGGGGCGCCTTTTGTAGGGGGCATGGAAGTAACGGCCTATTTTGCGCAGTTTCCGGAAGCGAGGTGGGAAAATCTCCCCGCCCTGGCTCTGGTACAAGGAGAGGAGGTCGGCAGCCGGTACGCCAGCCGCCAAACCCAAGGCGATGATGCCTCCGGTGGATGTGCCCACTACGAGGTCGAAGTAGTCGGCAACCGACGCGCCGGCCAAGCAATGCCGTTCCAGCCCGGCCAAAATCGCCGCTGTGAAAATGCCCCTGATACCGCCTCCATCCAGGGACAGAATGTGAAACGGCCGGCCGGGTGGCCATTCGTTTCTCTGGCGACGGTGTTGCAAGATGCCCGCCCTGCGCGGGGGCGGATCGGGTATAGCATTCATCCGCAGGTCCATTCTCCAATCGTGTGCCAGATTTCATAGCACAAGAGCCATTCGCTGACCCACGGCACCATGTCGGCGATGGGGATGCCGGGGTGCCATTCGCCATTGCTGGCGTCGAACAGGCAGAGCGAGCGCAACCCCGGGCGTTCTGCGTATTCCAGGTGCGGAATAGGCTCGTTCGGCGCTTCGGGACGGCGGATAGGTGCTGGACACAGGATCTCCGCCTCAGGGCGTGTCACTATCGTGGTTACGCCGCTTGGAACGGGACCTATGCGGCAGGAAATGCGAATGCGGTATCGCTTCCCGGCAGGGGTGATACAGCCTTCCCAAATGACCCGGTCGCCTTTCCGGGTCAAATTCAGGTCAGGGTATCTTCTGCGCATCCCTCGGGTGTGCTCTTGCATGGACAGCGGTGTTTCACGCATCTGATGGCCTGTGGAACTGGTGCCGGCGCGTGGACCGGGTGTTGCGAGGCCGCTGGGCAGTTGCGCCCGCCGGAATCACTACACTGGCCGTGCGATCGCGGTGTTCGGTCCGCCCCGATTTGATTGCTTCGCCCAAGCGCTCGCCGTACCGTTTCAGAGCGTCTCTGGTGGGGTATTCACCAAACAGTTTGGCGAGGATTTTCCGCGTTTCGGCGGTGTCGGCGCCGGAGCGGATTTTCCGTACGTCGTCGGCGAAAGCGCGGATGTTGCTGACGAAGGTGCGCGCTTCCCGGCTGTCGACCGTCCAACGGTCGGTCAGGACATCCTCATCGCATACCGGGTTGGTGATCGGTTGACGGTTGGCGATGTGCCGTTCGATAAATGTGGCGACCTTGCGAGTGGACGCTTCCAAGTCTGCGGACAGCGGCAGATTGGGATTCGATACCTCGGCCACAATGCGGGACAGCAGCACGGACGGCGGGCCGTTGTCCGTGCTGGACTGGTACTGGACATTGCGCCACTGCTTGATGAGCTGGAGCACAACCGTGGATTGCGATTTGTTCTCCACAACCTCGTGTTCCGGGACCGGCTCCTGGTCGGCAGCCATCTCGACTTGGTGCCGGTCGTAGTGCATGGCCAGCGACTTGAAGGCGGCCGCAAAGGGGTCGTCCTCCGTTTGGGTTTGCTTGTTGTACCATTCGGCGAGGCCGTGGGGGTTGGCAGTGAACCTCCGGTTTACGTGAGGCGTCTCCCTGCGGTTTTCGTATAGCCAGCTCTCCTTTTCCGGGGTTCCGGGTTTTCGGACCATGGGCGACAGGTCGAGGTGCATATCGGCGTACTCAATGGTGACGCAGCGGCTGCGGCGACGGGTCATGCCGAAATACCGGCTGCCCGTCGTGCCTTTGACGGCTTTGTACAGGGTGTCAAGCACGACTTTGGCCGGAGTTTCGCTCGGGATTTCCAACTCTACGACAACGTCGATGTCGTACCGGTCCTCGCTGTCGCGGGACAGGATGGTCGCGCCTATGGCCATGGACCCCTGTGGGTAAAGCAAACTGACGCGTCCCTGCAAGGGGCTGTCATCGCGTTCCAGCCACTCGGCTACCGTTCCGTAGCGCTGGGTGGCCTGATGATGCCGGGTAGGGCTGAGTTGAATCCGCGCGGCGATTTCGGCGAGCAGTTGGTCGGTCTGCCCCGTGAGGGGTTGGGCGCGTGGGGCAGGCATTGAAGCCTCCTTGATTGTCTTGGCTTATTCCGATTGCGCGGCTTCGTAAGGGGAGGGAGGAATTTGGTGTCGTTCAGTGGCTTTGGCCAGCAGGCTGGCGCGTCCAGGGGGGCCCTGTAATGGGCTTCCGTTGAATTGCACGAGAGGTGCGCCTAGCGCGGGCGAGCGTTCGGCTGAGTACCGCTACCGGGTTCTGATTAGTAGTTTGATGGCCAGCTGTTTCCTTTCGTCAGGGGTGGCTTGGTTGAATTGGATGATCGCTGCTTCGGCCCGTAGGATCCACGTATCCGTTTCCGACGTGGTGAAATCCTTGTCGGGCGCATAATCGGCCAAATGCCGTTGGCTTTGCAGTTCCGAGAACGTGTCGGCAAAACGCCGGATTTGAGGCGGCAGCTGCCGTTTATTCTCGTTCATCCTGTTTTTGGCCGGCTGGTGGTCGATAGCCCGGTAAACGTGAACCCAGGCGGGTTCGTTGTTCTGGTTGCGGGGACCGGCCAGACATTCGGCATTGCTGTGGGCCAAGGTGTGAAACATGGCGTAGTACGCGGTGCTGACGGCCCGCTTGAGTGCGGCTTGCGTGGGCTGTCTGTTGCCATCCGGGGTAGCCAGCCTGCGTGCGGCGGCGATCAGGTCTTCCCAGTTCACTGGTTTTTTCACCTCTTGGTAGCTAGCGTTGGCGGGCCTGCTCCCATTCGTGGTTCGGTATGTAGCCGATGGATGGCGCGTGGTCTACGCCGTTGTCCAGGAGCTGCGGGCTGATGTTGTGATAAACGGCGTTCAGCACCTCGGGGTTGAGTGCCTCGCGTTGGCCTTCGTAGATGACGGATACGTCCAGGAACTCCTCATCGTCTTGGCCGAACCGGGGGGATGACAGGACTTTGACGATACGCACTTGGCCGGTCAGTTCTTCGTTCAGGTAAGACCTGATGATGTCCTCGGCGGCGCTTTGTGCCGTGGGGCTGATTGGCATACTGCCTCCTGGTTTGTCGGGGGTGCTTCCTCCGATCTCTGGTGGTGGATGAATTGGCCCTGCGTCCGGGGGAATGCACAGGGATATGCTGGTGCGTGACTTGGCCGGCGGGGAGCCGTGGCCTTGATGGCCGGATGGCAAGCGGTGTTTGGTGGCAGTAGTGGGCCAGCCTGTGGCGGCGTGGTGTTGCGTTGGCGCGCCGGTGCGGGTTGCGGAAAAGGTACGCTTTCGGCAATCAGCTGTCAAGTCGGGGTAGCGTTTCGGTAGCGTTTCGTTTTAGGTGGTTTGGTTGATCAGGCCCTGCTCTTGCAGCAACGCCAGCAGGTTGTGCGCCGTCCACACCGTCCCCAACTTCTCCCGCCGCCGCAACTCCCGATTGTGCCGCTCCAAGCGCGACGTCGTCCGATGCGCCGCCTGCCCCGTCGCCAGATGGCGCAGCCCTTTGGACAACGCTTTCTCGCACCAGTAACGCGCTACCCCATCCGTCGCCCGCATAATTCGCCGCGCCCATGCCCGACCTTCCGCCAGACTGCCCGCATTCAACAACCGCCGCGCCGCCGCAAAACCCGCTACCCCAATGTTCCGCCGATACTCTCGCAGCAGGTGAAACGCGCACAGCTGATGCGGCGCTTCCACGCCATAAACCAGCTCAATCCCCGCCGCGATGGCCCCATCCCCATCGCTGACCAAATGCTGCGGATGCTGCGCCCCCTGCTGCCAGGCCAAGTCAATCACCTCGGCCCAAGGGCCAAAAGCCCACAGGGCTGTTCCCGCAGCAGCGTTGCGGATTACCTTCAATTCAGTACGTCCGCTACGGGTTCGCGTCCACAGGCCATCCAGTTCCAGCGTTCCGTCCGGCGGCAATTGCGGCGCCGTCAAAGGCGCCTTCCGCAGCCACTGGCAAACCGTACTCTTG
Organism: Dehalococcoidia bacterium; assembly: GCA_965203195.1. Lineage (GTDB taxonomy): Bacteria > Chloroflexota > Dehalococcoidia > Lucifugimonadales > UBA3495 > Bin87. The sequence goes on from OZ241860.1 coordinate 1,802,421, forward strand.
ACGCAGCCCACCCAGTTTCCGGCGCGAGCGTAGCTCAATCCCCGCGCGGCCAGACTGATGGCGATGTCACGGTTTTTTTGGAAAACCGCTGGTGGCGCATTTCATCGCCCAGCAGCGTCATGCCGCCGGCCATACGCCGACACTGCCCGCAGCGGAACACCGGGATTTGCAGGCGGACTTCGCCGTAACTGGTGGCAATGGCGCGGGCATAACGGTGGTGGCGATGCATGGCCAAACGGCAATGGTCGCAAAGGGGCTGGTAATCGTCCAGGGCTTGTTGGAGGGCGGTTTGGAGTTGGGCGGGGATTTGGCGTTCCAGTTGGGTTTCCAAGTGGTCCAGCAGTCCCATAGCGGCGTATCTCCGGCGGGGGCGGGGCGGGCATTGTACCTCCCATTTTATAACCAAACCACCTAAAACGAAACGCTACCTAGCGTTTCCAATTAGGTGGTTTGGCTATCCGCCGTCATTCCAGCGCAAGCCGGAATCTGGCGTCGCCGGAGACCAGGCGCCGACCAAACCACCTGAAAAGAAACGCTACCCACGTCGGCTGTCGGGGAATCCGGGATTGAGCCGTTGCCGGTGTTCCGGGTCATCGATAATCATACCTTGGCTCTGTAATCTGTAATATGGGGGCACCGGGCTTTTAGCCGGTGCCCCCATGCCACTTGTCCGCGCGTCCCGGGAAGGTTGCGGGGATCGCCTGTATGCCTTGACCCGCGACTACTGCTCGGCCTTGGCGGGTAAGGGTTTGTTGATGGGAGTGCCCCCCGGGGGGTTCCCGGGAGCCCAGGTTACTTGCGATGCGGGGTTCGGTCGGGGAGCGTTTTGCCCGTGAGTCAAAATGACGGAGTTGGACTCGGGCTTGGTCTCCGCGGCATTATTCGCCGGCTTGGCCTTGTTCGTCATGCGGTGTACCTCCTGTGGTGAGCGCGTCGAAGCTCAAGTAGTCGTAAGCCATCCAGGCAAAATCGGTTTCGTCCTTGTGAACAGCCGTGAAGATGCGAATGCCTGATGCGGCCCGGTCGATGATGAATTCGAAAGTTACGGGATGGCGTTCGTCGGGTTCAATAGCAAGTTCGCGTTGCAACCACGGCCTGATGATTTCGCCGAGGTTCCACCAGGCATGGTCGTAGGCATCCGTTGGGTTGTCCTCGATGCGTTCCCGGTACATGGCGATGACGGTTTCATCATCCATAGGGCTGGTTTGCTGTAGTAGGCATACCGCCCGATGGAGTCGTACCAGTACCTTGGAGTTGTTGTGCAACGTCGCTTTGACGGCAATCGGCCGGTAGCTTTCCCCTAGGTAGGGATTTCTAAAAGTCGAAACCGCCGGAACTGCCGTGACGGATTTCGGAATCCGGGGATTCGCCGGCCGCGGCTCTGGCAAGCAATCTATGGAAGCAAGGGACCAGGGGCATTGCCTGGCGGTTATTCAGGCCGGCCGGCATTGGACTGGTGCGGGGCGGTGCGATGTCGGCCGCGTCGTGCGGGATGGCCAGCCCCGTGCCAAAATGATTTTGGGAGCGCCCCGATCCGCGGGCCGGGGCTGATTCGGTGCTGGGTCCGTGGGCTTTTCTTTTTGCACCGCGCGTCTTATCAGTGCGGCCCGGCTTATGCCGGCCATTTGGGTACGCGTTCAGTCCGGGTTCCAATCACTGCGTCATTAAAATCCGAATTGGTCCAGTTCATCGGATTCCCGGTCGTGCCATTGCGCTTGGCGTTGATAGCTATCCGCGATGCGTTGCAACAAGGCCGCGGTATGCGGCCATTTGGAGGCCATCATGCTTGCCTGTTGCTGGTATTTATCAGCCAGCGCGCGCTCCTGATTGCCGCCAGCGAATATAGCGCGCGTGGTTACTCCCCTGAGGTTGTGTTTTCCGCTGACGAATCCGGTTCCAATGCGCTGTGCGCCGGTTGCGAGCAGCTGTTCCAGTAACTCGCGCACTGGCGCGCAAGGCCATAGGCCATCTTCGTCGTCAGGCGCGTTGATCACCTTGCATGGTCGTCGATTCTATCGACTGTCGGATCCCCGGTAGGGGATTGTGGATGACCTGACCCATGTGTGTTGCAGTCCCGCTCTTTCGGCAAGGTTTGCGATGTGCTTTTGAGCATCACTCTGGCGCCGGACCCGAGGCCCAACGATGATTCCGGATCCGGACCTGAAAATGCCGTCCTCATGGCTGGTGGACAGATGATTGTGCTTGTGGTAGGCGCGGAATTGCCCGTTCCTGTATTCCGTATGCTGATTCACCGTTCCGTTGTCGCCTTCGGGCAGGACGACGATCCTGGACTCTCTTTCGTAGTCGTAGGCTTCGCTCTTGTATAGGTAGCTGATCAGTCGCAACTGTTCCCGTATGACGCGCTTCGCTTCCTGCTCCGCCGCTTCGTTGCCCAGTTTCTGGATCGGCACCAGAATGCGTTGACAGTATTCCGCTATGATGGCGGCGGTTGCACGTGCCTCATCTTCACCGTACCGCACCTTGCGCAAATCGCTTTCAGGTATCGTCACAACCAGCGATACGCCTTCTCCGTCGTTGCCGTAACTGCGCCAGAGGGGCAAGTTGTCGGCCGCTTTGCGTACGTCTCGGGGACCGCGTGGCGTGACAAAAGATGCAATGTAGGCATAGTTTTCCTCGATGAATGGTCGCTGCGGCGGGAAAAATTCTCGTAGCGACTCTATCCTGTTCGGTCCGATCCTGGCTTCGTACAGGTACAAGCCTTCACCCGGATCGTTGAACGCGTCGGATGCGTACATCCGAAGATGGGCGTATTTTTCCGCCGCGTCGTTGGTGTTCTCCAGCAGATGGATTGCGGTCTCTACTTTGGTGTAGTGGACGACTTGGAGGGTAGAGACAGATTCCTCGCCGGCCCGTATGTGCTTGGCGTCCATAATGTTGGACGCCACGTTGGCCGTTGCTTTCGCTATCGCAGGGTGGATTTCATTGGCGATGGCGCGAAGGTTGTAGCTGTAGGATGATTGGGTGATACGCGCTACGGCTTCTTCGAGCACCATGATCTGCTGGTAGGTTTCGCTGAAGTCCATTTGTCCGCTTCTCCTGGCGCTTCTGCGCTCACTTCTCGATGTAGGATGGCTTGACCCTGTCGCCGCCGGCTTTGCGCGCCGGGAACGGGCAGTAGTCTTGGCAGCGCTCATTGATTACGCGGGTCTGCCCGGTGATGAATTGGCAGTCCTGCTGTTTTACTTCAGGCCACCAGTCCGGGCTGAGCAGATACCGCAACATCAAGTTGACGGCCATGCCCGCCACGCCCAGACTGAACGGGAACACATTCTGGCCTTCCGGCCGGCTTGCCTTGGGCAACGCGCTGATGTAGGAAGGATTGTCCAGAGAGCCGTCCAGCTCCGCGCTCACCATGCCTGTATTGTACTGTCCGTTGCAACGCAGGCACTGGTGATACGGAGTTACGATGTGCGCCCGCCAGTGGGCGTGGCTGAACTGTCCGTGCCGGTTCAGCGGGCCGACGCTCACGCCGCAATCGATGACGGGCACCAGGTGGGCGTTGGCGATGTGATTCAGAACGTCCCGGGCTACGGGCCGGTCCACGCAACTGAAAATTATATCGCAGTCCAGCGCCGCTAGGTAGGCGTCATTGTCCTGTACCGGCAGAGGCAACGCGGTGATTTGGGGCCGGTCCGCGGTGGCGTGAAGTTCCATCCGGTCTTTCGCCAGTTCCACCTTCAGTCTGCCAACATCGTTTGTAGTTCCGTAGAGCAGGCGGTCCAGGTTGTGCGTCTCCACGCGGTCCGGGTCGATGAGAGTCAGGTCGCGCACTCCGATGCGCGCCATGGCTTCAGCGACGATGCAACCGACGCTGCCTAGTCCTGCGATGCCGACGCGTAGCCGCGAGATGTCGTTCTGCGCCTGGTCGCCCCAGCTGTCATGGGTTCGCTTCAGAACCTCGCGCCGGGGGCTTGGCCTGGCTCGCCGGTCGTTGAAGCGTAGCACGTAGGATTTGGGGCCGGCGATGCGCACCTTGTCGCACCAGTCCGGCCGGCTTTGCCCCTTGCGCCAGAAGCGGGCGCTCCAGTAACCGTCATTGCCGACGGTCAGCCCAACCAGGGGCAACCCGGCGGCGCCGGCGACCGGGGCCAGAACTTTCTGTTCGGCCCTGGCGTCGGCAACACTCAACGGTTGCCATCCGTGGTGTGGATGACTGTGCATGAACGCCAGGCCGGAGCCGCGCCGACAGGCTTCCGCAACGGCTCTGGCCGCGTAGCGGGATTGGAAGCTGGCGTTGCCGTGTAGGTCGCGCTCGCCGGGTTCCGGTGTGATGATCCGGTCGATCAGAGCGGTGACGCGGCGCGCTCCGGTAGAGGGTTGCCACAGGGCAAAGCAGAGGTCCTCCTGCCGCTCTCCTTTTCGGATGTGTTGTAGGAGGTGGTCGGAAGCGGTTTCGTTGGCCTCTGCGGTGAGGGCGGCTTCGTATTTCATACATCCTTCCAGATGCGGCCGATGTGTTCCTTCACGTACACGCTCATGTGTTTGGTGGGGCGGCGGTCCCAGAAATCGCTTGGCGGCCGGCTCATTGCCAGCCATTGTCGTCCTTCCGTATCCTGGTAGATTTCCTTGGCGCCGCCGCGTCCGTCGTCAAGCGGCGGAGATATGTGCACCCAGTGCGGCGGATATTCCGGGTACTCGCCGTCGGGGTTGCTGACGCCGATGTGGACGGTTTTGCCGGCGTGGGAACCGCACTCCATTTGATATTCGAAAGCGATGACCGTGCCCTGATTCCATTCAAAGACCTGTGTGGGGTAGCCGGAACCTTCCAGTTCCATGCGGATGCGCTCCGTTTGGTTCATGGTGAAATAACCTCTTTGCGCGCGACCGCCAGCAGTTACGCGCTGGCGGTCACGGCTACGCAGTCTTGGCGTCAGGCTACTTGGGTCGGCGTGTTGGGAAGGGAGATGAAAACGTTGTCCTTCTCCAGGTCAACCTGTTCGTTCCGGCCGTATTCCCTGTCATCGACAAGGATGCTTTTCAGGATGTACTCATCCGGCGCGCCTGTGATTGCATTGTGCTTTTCGGCCAGCTCCAGGATGTCGTGGGCTACCACGAAACGGAACGACATCTCCATCTCGTCCCCGTTGACCTTCAGCGTGTAGGTGGTGCCGTCGTTCTGAGCAGTCATGGCAATTCCTCTCCTTCTTCGGTTGAGGCGTGGCGGCAATTGGCGAGGTTTCCGGTTCTCGTCGTAAGAATTTGGCATTCTGACGGTTCTGTCCGATACGTTCATTTTCCCTGTCGACGCAAGGGCAGGGTTGCCCCCAGCAGGCGTAACCAGACGCCATAAACAACATCCATGTTACCACCCGATTTTGCCGAAGGGTAGGTATCGTCATATGATTAGGGTTATTCAAAAGTGGGCTACTTCCGCTTGGCGGCGGGATTGCGGTTCCGCCTGCTGCTTGCCTCCCTCGGGTGCTTGGGGCGACCCGTGGCGGTTAGGCTGCCGGCGTGCTGTGCCGCGGCAGTATAGCACGCGCCTGCTCGTCAATCAAGCCGCTTATGCCGTTGGCGCGTAGCTCCCGGCGGATGGCTTCGCATAGCTTGATTTGCCCCGTGTCGGACGGCAGCCGGTCCCGCACGCCGGCAGCCGCCTGTTCCGCAGCGGCGCACAGCGACGCCAGCTCCCGGTGCCGCCCGTTCCCCCCATCATAGCGCGGGATGGGCACGGCGCGCCAGATGTGGTGGGCAAAATGACGGTCGGATTTGCGGCTGTCCTGGTACGCAGGTTGCAGGCAATCCGCGTTAAGCACGGCGACGAGGTACGCTGCTTCATCTGGAGTCAGTACCGCAAGGTGGAACGTGGAGTTGTCGGCAATGTGATTTGCCGTCGTCCGCGCCGCGCGCAATGTCTGCCCGGCCAAGTTGTAAATCACTTTGGTAGGCGCATTGCCGGCCCGGTTGGGGCCAATCTGGGCGAGTAGCCCGCCCTGGTGGTTAATACGGTCCCAGAGGGTTTGGGGAGTGGCCTCCCCTTTGCCTCTATTAGGCTGGTAGGCCGTCATTTCCGCCCAGCTCCAGTATTCATCCGCATCCCGCCGGGCGTCCAAATCCCGTTGGGTTGTTAAGGGAATGATCACTTTGCTGACTTCCCCTCGCAGCGTGTAGTTCAGCAGGTCTTGCGAATAGACGGCATCGCTGATGTAGCGTTCCGGCACACTGCCGGCCGTGCCATTGAATTGGGGCCAAGCGGCGTGCCGGGCGTCGTCGGTTATGAAACTGACACGACGTCCTTTCCGGCCAGTGACTTTGGCGATTTTGACCAGGCTGTGGGGGAACAGCGTAGCCCCGTTGCGGAAATCAGGTTTGCCGCCGGTGAAGTATTCCGACCGTTCCGCTATGAAGCCTGCCTGTTTGACTACGATTGCCGAATTGGCCTGCGCCGTGGCGGCATCGTCGGCGCGGCGCACCCGCCGGCCGTCCTTATTTATCATTCTGGTCTGCGCCGGGCCGCCGGCGGGGGCCGTCCCCTGGATCAGGGCGCAGGACTTGGCGCCGGTAAAGGGGGCGTCTTTCAGTTCGCCGAAGTCCAGAAACTCCGCGTTCCAGTCCTGGCTCTGTTCCCGCACCCGCTGCCAGTTGCTGCCCTTGATAGCGGCGCTGTTCAGCGCCCAGGCCACGCGGTTGTCGGCGTCGTTGCGCAGGTACATTTCGCGGCAGCGGATGACGAACAGGCCGCCGATGTCAAAGCCGGTGTTGGCCTTGCCGCCGGGCCACAGGTTCATATTGCCGATGAGCTGCTCCAGTTCCCGCTTGCGGCTCGCCACCTGGATATTGCTCATCCGCACCCAGGGCGGGTTGGCCAGGATGCGGTCCACCTTGCGCTCCTTGAGAGCGGCGGGGGATACGCTGTTGAAAATGTACCAGGCCCAGACGCTGTTGCCTTCCTCCTGGATAACTTCCCGCAGGGTTTCGTAGGTGCGGGCCAGGGTTTGGCGGTCGGATTCCAGCAGTCCGTCCAGGGCGTCGGAGGGCAGGGGTTGGTCCAGGTTGGCGGCGGCCACGAAGCGCTGCACCTTGGCGCCGAAGCCGGGGCGGGCCGCCCACTGGGTAGGTATTTGCAGATAGCGCCCGGCGCGGGATTCCAGGGTGTGGTAGGGCAGCCCGGCGGTGTTGGCCAGTTCCATACCCCGGTGGGTGTAGATCAGGGAATCGCCCTGGTAGATTTGCAGGGCTTCACTGCCGCCGGCCGGCTCGGCGGGCAGGGCGCGCATCAGGGTGGCGCGGCTGATTTCGGCGGCAATAGGGTGGATGTCAATGCCGTTGACCATCCGGGCAATGAAGTCGGCCTGCTCGGTGGGCGTGGCGCCGGCCTGTTGCAGGGCGGCGCTGTTGCGGATACGCAAGGCGGCATGATAGAGGAAGGTTCCCGACCCGCAGGCCGGATCCAGGATGCCGACGCCGGCCGGGGCGTCGCCGCTGTGCAGATAGCGGGCCACGGCCCGTTCCAGCCAGGCGTCGTCAATGATGCGGTCGGCCAGCATTCCGGCCAGCCAGTCGGGGGTGTAGTACTCGCCGAAGGCTTTGCGCTGGGCGGCGGGTATCAGCTCCTGGTAGATGTTGCGCAGCACATCCCGGGTGCGGGGACGCCAGTCGTAGGCATTGGCAGTGCGAAACACCTCCCGCGTCCAGTCCACGCCGGGCTGGTAGGTGGGGCCGTTTTCGTCCCGGTTTTGAGGCCAGGAGGCGAAGCCTTCGGCCATCACGCTGGCCGGGTCCTCGGGGCGTTCCCAGTCGCTCATGGTAGCGATGACGGCGCGGGCAATGGTGACCAGCAGGGTGTGGCTGAGGAACAGGTCGGTTTCCTCGTCCGCGCTTTCCGGGGCGCAGCCCGAGCCGCGCAGCATATCCAGCCAGAGTTCGCGCTTGGTCTGCGTGGCGGGTTCATCCTGCAACCCGGAGTAAAGGCGGCGCAATGGTTCCAGATGGGGCGTGAAAATGTCGGTGGGATTGGCGGGAATGACGGGCCGGGTTGCGGCGGCGTCGGCAAAGATTTGGTGTAGGGCTTCGTGGATGCTGCCCGTTTCCTGCGTCCGGGCGTAGATGTCGGCCAGCAGCTCCGGTGCGGTGCGCTGGGGCAGATCCCGGCTGACGATGATGCGGCGGAGTTCCGTCCGGTCGCCGCCGGCCGGGAGGGGCCACACGAACTCCAGCCGGTCGTTGGGGCCGTTGCTGAATGCCAGCAGGGGGTCGGTGCCGACGCGGTCGGTCACGGCCCGGGCTGCCGCTGCGGCGGCGCTTTTGTTGATGCGGGTTCGTGTGGGGTCGGGGAGGGCAATGTAGGCTGCGGCAACGCCGTCATAGTCGGCAATGTGGTGGGCATCGGCCGGCAGGTTGTCGTGGGCGGGCAGCGGTATAACGCCGTGGGCCGGTTCAAAGTCCAGAGTTTCGGCGAACAGGGTACGCAGCCGGTTGGCGCGCTGGCCGGCGTCGGCCGCGGCAAAGATGCCGGCAATGGCGATGGCGACGCGGGCGGCGTCGGTGTCATTGGCGGCCTGGTCTGCGGTCGGTTCCGGGCGCATTGCTTCCCAATCCTCCATTTCTTGCTGTAGATCCTGTAGTACGCTTTTCGCCGCGTCCAGTTTGACCTGGCTTATGGCCGGCGACTCTCCGGGGATGCGTTGGGCTTCGCCGCTTTCCATCAAGGCGACCAGGCGGGCGAACTGGCGCGCCCGCTCTTGCGTCACCCGGTACTCGTTTTCGTTGGCAATCATGGCAGTGTCCTCAAATCGATGGCGACGATTCCTTTGGGGTTGACCTGGCGGTCGGTTTGGAAAAATTCGAAAAAAGTGCGCCCCTGTTTATCGGCAACAGCGTCCGCAGGGAATAGTTCGCCACCGTAGGTTTGCTTCTGCGCCTGGCGTGAATTGCTGAAGTCCAGCAGCGCGGGATGCAGCAGGTCAAGGTTCACGCCGTAAATTTCCCAGGCGGCGTCGAAGTCGCCAGGGTGTTCTTTATCGGTTACGAAACTGCCATTGAGATAAACTCTGGCGCATCCGGCCTGCTTCAGGTTTTGCAGGGCTTGGAACAGGCCGTCCAACAGCGCCTGCCGATGCGGGTTGGTTCCAAAGCGATGAGCTACTTCCTGCCAGGTGGCTTCGTGAATGCCGGGCGGCAGGTTGCCGTTGGGGAGAAAGCGTGGAATCATCCGAACATCCCGGCGGCGGGATTAGGCGATTATAGGCAGGGCCAGCAGGCTAGGCAAGCCCGTCGGAGCAGACGATGCGGACGGGAGAGGGCAGTTCAGCGGCGGCGGTTTCAGTTTCACGGTTAGGACGCAGGGCGTACAATTCGGCCAGTCGTTCGAGGCGTCGGGTCAGTTCCCGGCCGGCGATATGTTCCCGGCGCATGGCGGCAATGGCGGCGTCCACCGTAGCGGAGTAATCCCGGTTGGCGTAGATGCGGCGCATTCGCTCCACCGTGCGACGGTAGCTGGCGTCGTTGCCGGCCTCGCCCCGGGCCCGGTTCAGCTCCCGGTTGATGTAACGCTGGTTTTCGGTGCGCCGGGGCGCGTCAATCAACCGGGCGGGCGGAATGCTGCGGAAGGCGTGGTAGGCGGCCATCACCCGGTCGTTGGTGTTGGCCGGCAGCCGCCGGGGCGGCGTGTGCGGGTCGCACTGGGCCAGGGCCAGGAACTCGTCCGGCTCAACTGGCGCGGGTTGCAGGTCGTCGCCCACGGCGTAGCAGGCGTGTTCCGGGCCGCGCGCCAGCATCACTATGGTCTTGCCCTTGTGCGGGCCTTGCGGCGCGATAACGGCGGCGCGGATGCCGTCGGGCAGGCGGGATGCGTGGTCGTACAGATCGGGGTCGTCATCTCTGATGCGTTGCAGCAGGGCGATGTTGTTCTGCGTGGCGGCGCCGGCGTCCAGCAGGTCGTCGGTTGCGTCGTCCGGCAGCTCGCCCTGGGCATAGATGCGGTACATCGCCTCGGTGTTGAGTTTTTCGTCCGGGGACAGCACCGGACTGTCGGCGCCGATGACATTGTGGAAAGACCGGATGCGCGCGCCGATGCGGTCGGTCAGGGACAGGGTTTCGTCAATGCCGGCGTCGGGCCACATATTGTGCAGGTACACCGTGTCGGCCACAGCGCCGATGCGGTCCACGCGCCCGAAGCGCTGGATGAGCTTGACCGGGTTCCAGTGCAAATCGTAGTTGACGACCCGGTAGCAGTCTTGCAGGTTCTGGCCTTCGGACGCTACGTCGGTGGCGAGCAGGATGCGGATGGGGCGCTCCAGGATGTCGCGGCGGCTGGCCTGGTTGGACGCCGGCGAAAAGCGGGCAATGATGTCGGCCTGGCGGTCGTTGTTGCGGCTGGTCAGCATGGCGATTTCCGAGTTGTCGCCGCCGGGGTTCAGCTCCCGATACAGGTATTCCACCGTGTCGCGGGATTCGGAAAACACCAGCGCCTTTTCGTTCCGCGCCGCCAGCGTGTCCAGAAAGGCGCGCAGTCGGGACAGCTTGTCATCGTCCGGGGCGCCAATGTCGTCGATGCTGTCGCGGATGGCGGCCAGCAGATCGCAGTCGGACTTCAGGTCAGCCCGCCAGCGTCCGACGTTGAAATGACTCGCCGGGTGGGCGTTGTGGCGACCGCTCTCCGCCTCGTCGTCAGCCAGGTCGTCCAGCATCCGGTCGGGATCGAAGTCAGGGTCGTTGAGCAGGCGGGTCGCCAGCCGGCCGGTGGGAACATAGCCGTTCTCCAGCGCTTTGCGGAAATTTTCGTTGCTCTTGATCAGGGTGTCCAGCGTGCAACGAAAGGCGTGGACGCTGGACTCCAGCCGTTTCAGCGTCAGGGTTTTGATAAGGCCGGCGACGCGGCCCCGGCTACGCTTGAGGGCGTCGTAGCGCCGGTCGTCCCGATGGGCCGGCTTCAGGTAGTCCAGCGGCTGGTAGCGGGCGCCTTTGTGCCGCTTCAGCAATTTAAACAGGGCTGTGGAGCCGCCGGCGGCCGCATAAACCTGGTCCAGCCGGTAGGCCAGGTTCTCCAGTTGCGGAGTCGGAAACTTGACGGGCTGGCCGTTGACTTCGGCGCTGTCGCCGTAGATTTCAACGATGTCGCGGCGCCGGCGGCGGATAAAGATGGGCGTCAGCGCCCGCTGGATGGCGCGGCGGGCTGCTTCGCTGTCGGCGGCGTCTTTGCTGTGGGCGCGGAAGTAGCGTTGCAGGTTCGGCGGGTCAATGGGCAGGCCGTGGTCGTCATCGTCCATAAAGGCGCTGACCTGGTGGTAGATGTCCATAGACGACAGGTTCTGCGGCGTGGCGCTGAGCAGAATGACCTTGTGGTCGCCGTCCTGCAAGTAGTTTTTGACGCCGCGATAGCGGTTGTTGGAGCTGTTGCGGAAATGATGCGCTTCGTCAATCAGCACCGGGCCGTTGTGGGGGTATCGCTGCGACAAGGACTGCCCGCGGACGGATATGTCGTTGAAAACCCAGTCCTCCTGTTCCTCGTCCCACTCCGCTTCGGCCGGCGCGGCGATGTTGCTTTGGGAAACGATGTCCGCGCCCAGCTGGTAGATCTGGTTCACGTCTTGCCACATTGGAACCAGGGGCGCCGGGCAGATGATGAGCGGGTTGCCGGCCCTGGATTCAATGGACTTGAGTTGCTCCAGAATCTTGGCGCCCACGAAAGTTTTGCCCAGGCCGACCACGTCGCCGATGTAGCAGCCGCCGTGTTCGGCGATGATGTCCAGGCCGCGCCGCACGGCGTCCAGCTGGAAGTTGGCCAGTTGTGGACCGCGGCCGCCAGCCTCGATAATCGCGTCGCCGGTTTTGCCGTGGTGGAGTTCGTAGAGGGCTTTGAGATAAACATCGTAGGGCCGGGTTTCGGCTACCGCCCAGGAACGGTCCAGCTCCGCCAGGGCCAGCTCGGTGATGTCGGCGGCGTCCTGCCAGAGGTTTTCGAACCAGGCGTCCAGGTCGGCGACTTCGCGCCCGTCAAAGCGGACATTCAGCTCGGTGTTCCCCGCGAACCCGGCCAGGGAGAAGTTGGACGAGCCGACGATGGCCGAGCTCTGGACGGCCACGCGGTCGTAGTGGCAGATGTAGGCTTTGGCGTGCAGCCTCTCTTTGAGGTAGGCGCGGATTTCCAGCCGGCCGGCGGCGATGAGGTCGCGGATGCGGGTTATGCCCTGCTGTTCGCCGTCGATTTGCGGGGAGCTGCCGGCGGAGTTGCCTACCTGCCGGGCGGCTTCACCCCGGAGCCGGTCGCTCTCGGAGCGGCGGATGGGGGTATGCGCCGCCAGATATTCGCCCAGGGTGTCGTGGTGGTTGATGGCGGCGGCTACGTCGTCCAGGACTGGCCGGTCGGTGCGTCCCACCAGGATGCGGATTTCAGCGACGCCGGATAGTTCGTGGGCCACTGCGGTGAAGCCGGACATAAAGAAATAGCCCACGGCAATATCGGCCGACCTGGCCTCAGTGAGGATGGCCTTGAAATCCTCGGTGAAGGTGGGAACGCTGGTGGCGTGGATGATGTTCATATTCGTCCCTTGGCTGGGCAGTCCCGGAAAGGCGTTGCGCCCCGGTTAAGGGCGACTTGCGGGCAGGGCGTGGTCGTTGCAATTGGACGGGCGAGGACTGACCGCTTTCGTGGCATATTGCGGTCGGATAGTAGCATGGCGTCGTGCTTGGGGAAACCGGTCGGGCGGCGTTGCCGATGGCCCAGTTTCCAAGCTGGTTCCGGGTGCGCTTCCGGGGTTGGGGCTGGAGTCTCGCGATTCGGCGCTGCCGGGCGGCGAATCGCGAAAATTCGCCTTGTGATTTGGGCGCGATTTTTCAGTGCTTGAGACAAGGGAAATCAAGGAATTTTCTGTACGGAGTTCTGGGCTTTCTTTGCTGCGGCCCCTGTGCCGATGGGATAGCGATGGGTTCCACGATGTTGTACGCTGGATGCGACGGCCCCCAATCGGGAGGGCACTGTGCAACATCGCCGGCCCCGGACGGGAACTGCCGGTTCAAGGAGTATAGCAGAGGGATAATGACGGGTTAGCGCGCGGCGGTCGTCGGTGTCCGCCCAGTCGGAGCAGCCCTGCGGGCCAGAGCCGGGTCGTTGCGGTAGGGGTCGGCTTTGGGCGGGCGCATTCGGGGCGAGTTCCACTGGCAGCTCTTGCACTTGGGACAGACCTTCGGTTCAGGCAGCGCCGGCTGTTTGGGTATCCAGCGGTGGGAACAGTGCTCGCACAGAAAGTCGTCAATCTTGACATAAGCCATGGTTTCATTCCTCCGGGGGCGTGGCGGCCAGGCCAAAGCCTGCTGGTTTTTATCATACCACTATGGTTGCATTTCTGACAAAGCCTGCCGCACCGGTTCCCGAAGGCGAAATGAGGCATACCTACCCTGTGAGACTTGAGCGATTTGCCCCAAATCCTTTGCTATTGATACACTGATATAGTATGATTGTTTAAGCGTTCTAACCACCGTGTCAGACGTTTTGAAACAGAGTGAGACCGCCGGAGTTGGCACCTCTGACGGCCTCGGTTGCACACCCGGACCGCGAAATCCAAGATGGGCATTTGGGATAGTATAGCATCGGCCAAGGCATTGCAACCCGTCCCGGAGTCGGGTTTCTCGGACTTGCAAGACTTGCGGGCCGCGTTGGGCCTGATTGACCTGGACGAGGTGTTGTGGCCTTGGAAGGCCCGCGCCGCGTCGGGCGCAGGGTATGTCCCCAGCGGCCCATGCTGCGGGCGTACCTGGCCGGCCGCCACCTCGGCATCGGTAGCCTGTCGGCTCTGATTGTCCGTTTGAACAATGACCCGGCGTTGCGCAGCGTGGCCGGCTTCACCGACAGCCTGCCGTCCTATGCGACCTTCTGGCGCGCGTTCGACCTGCTGGCCGGGGTGCCGGAACTGATTGCCCGCTGTTGCGATAACCTCCTGGACCGGCTTGCGGAACTGGCGCCGGACCTGGGGTGGGAAGTGGCAGTGGACGCCACGACCATAGAGGCTTACGCCAATCCGAACCGGAAGCATACGGTGCGCAACCCGGACGGGCCGGCTGACCCGGACGCTACGTGGACGAAAAAGAACTCGGCCCGGGATCCTTCGAAGCAGGAATGGGTTTTCGGCTATAAAGCCCATGTGCTCGCCGATGCCAATCACGACGTGCCGCTGGGCATGGTCGTTACTACGGCCAGTCGGAACGATTCGCCGTTTTTGCCGTCGTTGCTTGCGAAATTGGAGACCGGTCATTCCTGGTTCAGCCTGGCGGCGAGCGCGGCGATCATTGCCGACCGGGGCTATGATTCCAGACGCAATAACGAGTTCGTGCATCGGAACGGCGGGGTTCCGGTTATACACAAGCGCGGGTTGCCGGAGGGCAAGCTGCATGACGGCATCTACACTGCGGATAGCGTGCCGACCTGTTTGGGACAACGGGAGATGGCGTATGTCCGCACTGATCCCGATGCCGGGCATCATTTGTACCGCTGCCCAGCGGGCGGATGCGCCCGGCGTAATACAGCGCACGCTGTTTCCGCCTGCGATGACGAGTCTTGGGAGAACCCGGAGGATAACATCAGGCTGTTCGGCGGGGGCATCCGGCGGGGTAGCGCGGAGTGGAAGGCGATGGACGCCAAGCGGTGGAACGTGGAGCAGGTGTCCAGCAGGTGGAAGAAGCAGGGGCGTTTGGAGCGGCACTGCTATTTTGGTTTGCGGCGGGTATCGGCGCACGCGCGGTTGCAGATGCTGATGTCGCTGGCCGCGCAGCCGGATCAATTCCTAGGTCGTGTTGACATTTTGGTGTTATCATTGCGGCATGGCAAACTTGGAACTGACATCCTACCAATGGGACAAAATCCTCACTTTCCTCCGCAGCCGCTCCGACCTCTACGTCGGCTGTGAAACCGATTGCCGACGCTTCATCACCGCCGTACTTTGGATTGCCCGCGCCGGCGCCCCCTGGCGAATGCTGCCTGCGGAATACGGCAAATGGAACTCCATCTACCGACGCTACGCCAACTGGTGCCACCGAGGCATCTGGACCGCGCTCCACCAACGCCTGGCCGATGACCCGGACACCGAATACCTCATCATTGACAGCACCATCGTCCGCGCCCATCCTGACGCCGCCGGCGCCCCTAAAAAGGGGGCGGTCAAGACGCTCAAGCGTTAGGGCGCAGCCGGGGCGGGTTCAGTACCAAAGTGCACATCACAGTGGACGGACTGGGCAATCCTTTGCGGTTCATCCTGACGGGAGGCCAGGAGAACGACATCACCCAGGCCGAAGCGTTGCTGTCCGGCTACGCCGGCGAGTATGTGATTGCGGACAAGGGGTACGATGCCCAGTGGTTGCGGGAGTGGATTGCGGAGTTGGGGATGACGCCGGTGATACCGGGCCGTTCCAACCGGAAGGTAGTGGTGGTGTATGACCCGGACCTGTACGGCGAGCGTCATTTGGTGGAGTGCTTTATTGGCAAGGTGAAGCGCTACCGGCGGGTGTTCACCCGGTTTGAGAAATTGAGCCGGCGCTACTTGGGGTTTTGGCATTTTGCGGCGGCCCTCATCTGGCTACGCTGAAATGTCAACACGGCCTAGACTATCGGCGGCAAAAGTGGTATCGTTGCCCCCAACCAATCCCCCGTTGCATCAGGAGGCGCCCAAATGCCGCAGATTAAGCACATCGCCATTGCCACCAACGACGCCGCCAAAACCGCCGCGTTCTACCGGGAAGTCTTTGGCCTGCGCCAGGTGGCCGAGCTGGACGGCGAAAACGCCCGGGGCTTTATGCTCAGCGACGGCAATGTCAATATGGCCATCCTGGACTTCCAGAACGACACCGTGGCCGGGGAAGTCGGCAAGGACTGGCAGGGCATCCACCACATCGGCTTTGAGGTGGAGGATCTGGAGGAAACGGAACGCCGGCTGTCGGCCGCCAACTCCAAGCCTATGGACGAAGTGAACCACGCCCTGCACGCCGGGATGACCGGCCCCCGCACGCAGAATGTGGAAACCAAGTACGCCGGCCCCAACGGGGAGATGATCGACGTCTCCGAAACGGGCTGGGTCGGCACCCGGGGCCTGGACTAACCGCAGCCGAGCCGGTTCCGGTCCGAATCGGAAACCCGAAACAGGCCGGGGGAATGCTCCTCGCATCTCCCGGCGAACAATCCGGCGGCAAACCAACCCGGCGGCGAACACTTTTCGGAGAGTAGCGCGATGACCCCGCAACCGCAGCGACTGACCTGCTATGTCAAGAAAACCGGCTCCGACCCCGACCAGTGGGAAGGCTTCTGCGCGCAGATTGATATACCCGCCATCGGCGACACCTACGAGGAAGTGGCGCGGATGATGGGCGAGGCCGTGGACAATTACATTGAGTATATCCACGAGCGCCAGCCCGATGACGAGCAGCGGCTGCTTTTCCGGCCCCTGCCCGGCGGAAAGGTGTGGCAGCTGTGGTTTGAGGAGCGCATCCTGCAACGCCTGCCCTTCTCCGGACGGCAGATACGCAAGTTTCACATCACGGCGGCGCGGGGCATCCCCGCCCAGCTGGACCCGAACCAGACGCAGCTGTGCTTCAACTGCAAAAAGTACCGCGGCGTCGGCGAGTTTGAGGTCTTTCACTCGCCCAATTCCGCCTATGTCTGGTACGACAAGACCTGCGACGTGTGCAAGTCGGGTTAGCCGGGCTCGCCGGGCTGGGCCGGCCGGCCTAAAGCCCGGCGTTTGATGCGACAGCATGGGTGGGGATGGCGCGGCGGCGCGCCATCTCCGCGCGGTCGCTTATTCCGCCGGCCGGAACACCAGCCCCGGCTCGTCGGGGTCAATTTCGTCAAAGGCCAGGGTCAGCGCCATCCCGGTGCGGATGTCCTGCGGGTTGGCGGCGTCCACGCCGGCAATGCGCGCGCTGATGCGCGGCCCTTCCGCCAGGGTCACGATGCCCGTGCAGTAGGGGTTGCGCCGCCCGTAGCCCTTGGCCTCCAGAGACGCCGGGGCCACGGATATGCAGGTAAAAGCGCTCAACGCCCCCTTGCCACTGAACTCGTGCCACTCCATATTGCGGCTGTGGCTGGCCGGGTCAATGGGCCGCGCTTCGGCGTAAATGTTGCCGTTGTCCCGGCAGCGGACGCCCATAAAGCGGCCCTCCTTGAGGAAAGCGTAGAAAGACGCCGCGTTGAAAGGCCGGCGGGCGGTTTCGCTTTCGGTTCCGTTTTCCGTTGCCATTATGCCCTCCCGTTACCCGCGTTGCAGCACATTGACCACGCAGGTGCCACCGGTGCCGCCCACATTGTGGGTCAGCCCGAATTCCAGGTTGGGGTTGTCCACCTGGCGGGCGCCGGCTTCGCCGCGCAGCTGCTTGTACACCTCAATGACCTGGGCCACGCCGCTGGCGCCCACCGGGTGGCCTTTGGCCTTGAGGCCGCCGCTGGTGTTGACCGGACGGTCGCCCGCCCGGGCCGTGCGGCCCTCGTCCACCGCGTGCGGGCCTTCGCCGGGGGCAAAGAAGCCCAGATCCTCGGTGGCTACGATTTCGGCAATGGTAAAGCAGTCGTGGACTTCGGCCACGCCCACCTGCTCCGGCCCGATGCCCGCCATGGCGTAAGCCTGGGCGGCGGCGGTTTTGGCGGCGGACAGCGAAGTCAGCTCCTCGGCATCATGCAGGGGACGCCCGGTAGCCTGCCCGATGCCGGCGATATGCACCGGCCGGTCGGTGAACTGGCCCGCGATTTCACTGGCCACCAGCAGCACGCAGGAAGCGCCGTCGGTGATGGGGGCGCAGTCGTACAGCCGCAGCGGCCAGGCAATCCAGGGATTGGCGCGGGCGTCGTTGAGGAAATCCAGCTCGTCATCCCACTCGGGAATGGGTTCGCCCCGCTGTTCGGCGCGGGCCTGCCGCCGTTCCATCATATCCCGGATGGTGACCTGGAACTGGGCCTTGGGGTTGAGCTTGCCGTTTTCGTGGTTTTTGACGCCAACCTTCAGCAGATGGTTGAGGTTGGTTTCGTAGCGATCCATATGGGCTTTGGCGATAGCGCCGAATATGCCGGGGAAAGTGAGGCCGGCCGGCACTTCATACAGCCCGTCGGCGGCGGATGCCAGCACGTCGGTGACGCCTTCCGTGGGCAGGGAAGTCATCTTTTCCACGCCGCCCACCAGCACGACATCGTACATCCCGCTGGCGATAGCCATTGCGCCCTCCCGCAGGGCGGAACCGCTGCTGGCGCAGGCATTTTCCACCCGGGTAATGGGCGTAGGCGTCATCCCCAGCCAGTCGGCGATAATGGGGGCGGTATGCCCCTGATGCTCAAACAGGTCGGCGGAGTAGTTGCCCAGGTAGCCCGCCTCAATGTCGGCGGCGGAAATGCCGGTGTCAATGTTGTCCTGCAAGTCGTGAAAGGCTTCCACGAACAGGTCGCGGGATGACTTGTCGGGGTAGGCCCCGAAGTTGGATAGGCCGGCGCCCACGATGGCAACGGGGCGCGCCAGTCGGCGGGAACGGGTAGCGGTCATTTTGGCAATGCTCCTTTTGGGCCCGGCGCCACTTTGGACGGAACCGGGTTGCGGTACTGCGGAACGAAATGACAGGCTGACAAGATGACAAGATGACAGGATGGCGGGATTATAGCATAACCGCCGGGCCGGTCCGATAGCCAGTCAGTAGAATGAAGTAGCGCGGCAAAGAAAGCCGGGCAAGCGCCAAAATCGGGGAATCCCGGATTGGCCGGGATTTTAGTTGCCTAATGCGCCGGGGCGTGTTAGGATGTTCGCCACAAACGGTCATTTGACTCTGACGCAGCAGAATGCCGGAACGAAACCGGGGAAACCGGGCCGGAAAGGAAGGGTAGAACAGCAACTGATGTTGGACGCCGAAGTCAAGCAGAATATCATCGCCGAGTACCGCACCCACGCCATGGACACGGGCTCCACGGAACTACAGGTAGCCCTGCTCACCGAGCGGATTCGCCAGGTGACCGATCATCTCCGCACCCACCGCAAGGACGTGCACTCCCGGAGGGGGCTGGTCACTATGGTGTCCAAGCGCCGTCGCCTGCTCAACTATTTGAGCAAGGAGGACGTCGGACGCTACCAGCGGCTCATCAGCCGGCTCGGGTTGCGCCGGTAACGCCGCCGGTGCCGGCCTTTCTTGCGGCCGGCCCGTTTTACTGCCCGCCGCCGGCTTGGCGACAACTCCGCCGGCAGCCGGAGGCTATCCCCGCGCCCGCCTGGGCGGGAAACGCCGTGGCAACCCCGTCCCGCCGTCGGACGGGCAAGCCGGCCTGAACCCGGCCGCAAATCCGAATAATCATGCCAAACGTTGCCGTTGAGGGAGCAACCGGGGGGGAGCAACGCAACGCCGGCCGCGCCGTACTGAAATAAGCGACCGGGCAGCAGCAGCAACACATCACGCCGCGCACGCGAGAGGTTGAAAACACTTCCGTATGACCACTACTAATTCTACTGACGCCACTGGCGCACTGATGACCCCCTTTGCCGTATCGGGTGAAATCGGCGGCAACCCCGTTACCCTGGAAACCGGACGCCTGGCGCAGCAGGCCCACGGCGCCGTGGCCATTACCTGCGGGGACACCGTCCTGCTGGCTACCGCCGTAATGGCCGAACAGGCCCGGGATGTGGACTTTCTGCCCCTGACCGTGGAGTTTGAGGAACGCCTCTACTCGGTGGGCAAAATCCCCGGCAGCTTTTTCCGGCGGGAAGGACGCCCCGGCACCGAAGCCATCCTCTCTGCCCGACTCACCGACCGCAGCATCCGCCCCCTGTTCCCCAAGGGGCTGCACAACGAAATACAGGTCATCGTCACCGTCCTCTCCGTGGACGAAATGCACCCCCCGGAAACTCTGGGCATGGTGGCGGCCTCGGCGGCGCTGTCCCTCAGCCAAATTCCCTTTGACGGGCCCATTGGAGCCTGCCGGGTCACTTGGGACGGCTACGATTACAGCATCAACCCCGGCTTCGCCCGCAGCAGCGCCGCCGCCCTCAATATGGTGGTCGCCAGCAGCCGGGACGCCATTATGATGGTGGAATCCGGCTCCGTGGCAGTCGCCGAGGATGTCATCTTGGAAGGCATCCGGCTGGCCCACGAAAGCAACGCCCAGACCATTGCCCTGATTGACGAGCTGGTGGCGGCGCGCGGCCTGCCCAAAGTGGCAGCGCATTACGATGCCGCCGCCGGCGAGGAACGCCAGCAGCGGGTGGACGCCCTGGTCAACGGGCGCATCGCCGAAGTCCTGGAGCGCAATTCGTTCAAGAGCGAGCGGGACGCCAGCCTGGACGCCGTGGAAGCGGAAATCGCCGCGCAGCTGGCCGAGGATTATGCGGCCCCCGAAATCGCCGAAGCTTTCAAAAACCTGGTCAAAAAGGAAGTGCGCGCCCGCATCCTCAACCACGGCGTCCGTCCGGACGGCCGCCGCCCGGACGAAATCCGGCCCATCGCGTGCAGCGTGGGCGAACTCCCCCGGGCCCACGGCAGCGGGCTGTTCACCAGGGGGCAGACGCAGGTCTTGTCCGTGGCCACCCTGGCCTCCCTGTCAATGAAGCAGACGCTGGACACCGTGGGGCCGGACAACACCAAGCAGTTTATGCATCACTACAACTTCCCGCCGTACAGCGTGGGCGAAGCCCGGCGGGTAGGCTCCCCCGGCCGCCGGGAAATCGGCCACGGCGCCCTGGCGGAACGCGCCATACTGGCGGCAATGCCCTCGGAGGTGGAGTTCCCCTACACCGTGCGGGTGGTCAGCGAAGTGCTGGCCTCCAACGGCTCCACTTCAATGGGCAGCGTGTGCGGCTCTTCCCTGGCCCTGATGGACGCCGGCGTCCCCCTGACGGCGCCTGTGGCCGGCATCGCCATGGGCCTGATCACCGACGAAGCCGACGGGCAGTACGCCATCCTCAGCGACATACAGGGGATCGAGGATTTCCTGGGGGATATGGACTTCAAGGTGGCCGGCACCGAACAGGGCATCAACGCCCTGCAAATGGACGTCAAGATCGACGGCCTGACCCAGGAACTGCTGAGCGAAGCGCTGGAACAGGCCCGCGTCGGCCGGCTGCACATCCTCAGCCGTATGTCGGAAGCCATCAGCGAACCCCGCAGCCAGATGAGCCGCTACGCGCCCAAGCTGGTGCGAATGCAGATACCCGTGGAGAAAATCGGCGCCCTCATCGGCCCCGGCGGGCGGGTCATCCGCGCCATCCAGGAGGAAACGGGCTGCAACATTGATGTGGCCGACGACGGTTCCGTCACCATCGCCTCCAGCGACCAGGGAATGATCGATCTGGCGCAAAGCCGGGTGGATGGCCTGACCCGCGACCCCGAAGTGGGCGACATCATCACCGGCAAGATTACCCGCACCACGAATTTCGGGGTGTTCGTGGAATTGACCCCCGGCGGCAAGGACGGCCTGGTTCGCAACGAGGAACTGGGCGACCTGGCCTACGAGGACATTGACATCGGCCAGGAAATCACCGTGATGATTCACGAGATTGACCACATCGGCCGCATCAATATGTCCCGCCGGGCGCTGATGGGGGACACGGCCCCGCCCGCGCCGCGCCCGGAGCGCCCCCCCTTCGGCGACCGTGACCGCGGGCCGCGCGGCGGTGGCGGCGGGTACGGCGGCCGGGGCGGCGGCGGTTTTGACCGCGGACCGCGCGGCGGTGGTGGGTACGGCGGCGGCCGGGGCGGCCCCGGCGGCGGTGGCGGCCGCGGTGGCCCCGGCGGCGGCCGGGGCGGTTTTGACCGCGACCGGGGGCCGCGCCCCGGCGGCGGGTACGGCGACCGCCCCGGCGGCCGGGACCGGAACTCCATGCTGGGTAGCGAGCCCGGCGACCGCCCGCCCCGGCGACCGCAGCAGGGCCGACCGCCCGGCCGCAGCCCGGCCGACCGCCGCTTCCTGGGCGGCGGTGGCGGCGGCGGCGGCCCCCGCCGCTAGAAACACGTCGCGCCTCTCCGCGCAATCCCGGCGCGCAAGCCTTCATCCTGCCCAGGATGGGGGCTTGCGCCTTGCCCACGCCACCGGCAAATGTGTTACGATAGGCACACGACAGCGATCGGAAACCGGCCGGATTAGGAGCGTCCGATGACCACCTCTAGGCGCGATTTGGCGACTACGGAACCGCCAACGCCGGCGGCAGCGCCGGAACGCCCCCAAAGCAAGGGGTGGTTCCCGGAACTGGCCGACGTGCTTTTTGAGCTGTCCGGCACGCTGAGCCGAACCTTCATCGTCATCGGCGTCATTGCCCTGGGGGCCATGGTGATGGCCTATGGGGGCGCCTCTACCGGACATTACCGTATCGCAATGGGGGCTCTGGCGGTTTTCGGGCTGGCGATGCTGGCCTGGTGCGCCGCCGGCTTCTATTTCCTCTGGGTAAACGTCAGGGTAATCGGCAAATGGCTGATCGCGCGACGGCGCAACGCTGCCGGAGAACCGGCGGACAACGCGTCGGCTATTAGAGCAGCCGGTACAGAGTAAGTCCCATCAAGAATATGATGCCGACCACCGTGCTCACTACGAATACCCAGTAGGCATATCGCACGACCCTCAGCAAAGGCATCCGGTCGTCGTGCACTGCCGATTGGAGCCTGGGGAAAATCGTTCTGAAAACCAACGCCAGTACCAATGCCGTCACCAGTGGGGCCACCAACGATAAGGGCAGCAACGCGATAATTTCCGAAGCTAAACCTGCCATTATTCTCCTCTCCTGGTACAAAGTGCGGTATTTTGAGCGGTATAGTACCGCCCTCGGCAGGCGTCTGGCAAGCCAAGACGCAAGGCAACGCCGCCGGCGGTATGGTATCATATCGTCAGGTTGCTTGACCTGCCCGGCGCGCGTTGCGTCCTGTACCTGTTGCCTGCCGAGATAATAGAAAGGAGATGCCGGTATGCCAGTGATTACCGTCAACGGCCCCATTGGCGCCGGCTCCATCGCCGTGGGGCAGCAGGTGGCCCACGACCTGCACCTGAACTATGTCGACCGCATGGTGTTCGCCGAGGCGGCCCGCATCATCGGCTCGCCCGTGTCCAACCTGATTGCCAAAGAACAGCGCGTGGAACGCTTCGGCGACCGGGTGGCCGCCCTGCTCGGCCGGGTTCTGGAACGCGCCGCCGTTTCCGGCGACTACGACCTGGGCGTGGGCATTGAAACCCTGCCCGAAACCTACCACGAACTGGCCGGCGAAACCTCATCGCGCGTGCAGCGCGTCAACGACCAGGTGTTTATTGACACCACCCGCGAGGTAATCGCCAACCTGGCCCAGGCCGGCCATGTGGTCATCATCGGGCGCGGGGCCAATGTTATCCTGGGGGACACGCCGGGCGTTCTCCATGTGGGTATGCTGGCGCCAATGTCCCGCCGGGTCGCCACGATTATGGAACGGGAACATCTGGACGAAGCGCAGGCCCGTTCCTATCTGACCGGCCTGGAGGAAGCGCGGGTCAAGTTCTTTCAGAAATTTTTCAAAGTGTCGCCCCAGGATCCGACCCTGTACCATATAATGCTGGATATGGGCCATATGAGCGACGACACGGCGGCGAAAATCATCGCCCACGCCGCCGGGGATCTGGAACACTAGCCGGCAGCCAGCCCGGCCCATCCGCCACCCGTTGCGCCAGCCGCCAACGCTGGCGGTAATGCCACTTTCGTGCCACTTCAAGGAGGTCACAGGGATATGTTCATCCGAATGGTCTGGGGGAAACTCCGCGCCGGTTCCTGGGAGGAATTCGAGCGCCATTACCACGAGCGGGTCACCGCCGGCTCCGCCCCCAAGGGCCTCAAGGAGCGGCAGCTCATCCGCAGCACCGAGGACCCGGACGAGGGCATCAGCGTGAGCATCTGGGAAACCCTGGGCGACCTGCGCGCCTACGAAACCAGCGAGTTCCGCGCCAACATCGCCCGCGAGGTGGAGCACCTGTACCGGGGGGAATACTGGGTCAAGCACTTCGAGATTGCGTCCAGGGACTGACCCCCGGCTCCGGCGGACGCCGGCAAAAAAGGGGCCGGGGCGAATTATAATTCGCCCCGGCCGATTGCTTTAGGGATCAGCCGCCGCCCGTAGCCACCGCTTGCGGCCACTGCCGGCGGCTTACGGGCGGCGGCCCCCGCCCGTCGTTCAGCGGCTGGCGCTGGCCCCCGCCAGGCGGCCAATGCCGGCGCGGGAACAGTCCTCGTCCTCCTGCGCCGTGCCGCCGCTGCCGCCCACAGCGCCAATGAGCGCCCCGTTCAGATAGATGGGCAGCGCCCCCTGGCCGGGCACGAACTCGCCGCGCTCCACTTCCATAACGGCGCGCATAATGGGCGTGGTGGAGCGTTCCGTCAGGTCGCCGCTGGGTTCCCCGAAGCACGCCGAGGCGCGGGCCTTGCCCCGGGATACATAGGGCGTGCGCCAGGCGGAGCCGTCCATCTTGCACATCGTAATGAGGTCGCCCCGCGCGTCCACTACGGAAAAGCTGAAGGCTTTCCCCAGTTCCAACGCGGCGGCTTTGGCGCCGGCCAGCACCTGCTCGGCCTGTTCCAGTGTGATGTTGGGCATCGTTGCTATCTCCTTTCGGTTGCGTGACTGGCGTTTGCCTGATTGACGCTTGATTTGGTGATTGGATTGACCCTTGATTGCCGCTGATCGGCGGCCGGCGCGGGTTGGCGCGCCCGCCCGCCGGTGCTATTATAACACTCAGCCGGCGGCGCGTTGACCGCAGGAAACCCGGCGGGAATGCCCCTTGGGAAAACCCGATGGCAATAAGCGCGCCCCAATAAAGTGGAGGCCATAGCCCCCGATGTTCGGATTTTTTGAAGGCTTGGGCAAAGGCTGCGGATGCGTGATCGGCGTCATCATTGTCGTGATTGTCCTCATCGCCATCGCCGCCGTCTGCATCGGGATTACGCCCTAGCGCGCGTCCCGGTCGCCCCCGTTTTTGCCCCAAGGAGCAACGCCGATGCAGTTCGGATTCTACCTGCCCAACCACGGCCCCAACGCCCAACCCGGCCCGCTGGCGCAGATTGCCCGGACGGGCGACCGCTTGGGCTTTTATTGCATGGTGGCCGGCGACCACATCCTGGTGCCGGAGCGCATTGAATCGCCCTACCCCTACACCGTGGGCGGCGAGTTCCCCACCGGCGAAAGCGGCGAGTACTTTGAGCAGCTGACCCTGCTGACCTACCTGGCCGGCATCACGGAGCGCATCCGGCTGGCGCCCAGCGTGATGATTGTTCCCTACCGCCCGCCCATCCTGGCCGCCAAAATGCTGGCCACGCTGGATGTGCTGTCGCAGGGCCGCCTGATACTGGGCGTAGGCGTGGGCTGGATGGAGGAGGAATTCGCCGCCTTGGACACGCCGCCCTTTGCGGAACGGGGCGCGGTGACCGACGAATACCTGCGCGCCTACAAAGAGCTGTGGACCAGCCCCAAGCCCGAATTTGATGGCCGGTATGTGCGGTTTTCAGGCCTCCGGTTTCTGCCCAAACCGGCGCAGCGCCCCCACCCGCCCATCTGGGTAGGCGGGCAGAGCCGGCCGGCCATCCGGCGGGCGGCCACCCTGGGCGACGGCTGGCATCCCGTGGGCGCCATTCCGGCGGCCACGCTGGAACCGGAGGAACTGGCCGGCGATCTGGCCTCCCTCTACCGCTTCGCCGAGCAGGCGGGCCGCGACCCGGCCACCCTGGCGGTGTCACTGAAAGCGCCGCTGTACGACCCGGCGACCATGCAGAGCGGGCCGCGCCGCCGTTTCTCCGGCCCGGTGGACGCCATCCTGGAGGATGTGCATACCTACGCCGCAGTGGGCGTGTCCCACATCATTTTTGACATCCGGGGCAACGACCTGAACCGGGCGCTGGAGCGGCTGGAGTGGTTCGCCGGGGATGTGATGGCGCCGGCGCAGGGGCGCTGATACGCCCGCCGGGAAACCCGCTCGGTTTGCCCCCTGGCCGCCGGAGCGTGTCGCTAACGGCATTTTTCGTCATCCCGGCCTCCGCCGGCGCCCGACACGCCCTGATCCGGCGCCGCGCCCAATCCGACCGCCAAAATCCAAAATTCGCCCCGAATCAGCGCCATTTACCCCTTGCGCCCCAAACATAAGTACGCTATGCTGATGCACGGGTAAAGCAGCCCCGGCCGCCGGCAAAGCTTTCTAGCGCGCTACACCGGACGGCCACCGCCACAAAACCCGGCGTACGACAGGCATCGCGGCGGCATAAGGCCCGCTTTTGTGTGAACCCAACCGGACATCCCTGTCCACCGACCGACGGCTCAACCAACCGCGTCACGCTATCAAATGGCTGCGTGGGTGCCGCTGGTCAGCGGCACCCACCGGCCTACCAACCGCATCACGCCCACACCGGGGGAAAGTTTCGGGCTGGCCGGCCCGTCAGGAAACGGCCTAACCCTTGTCGGAATTCACTATGCAGCTGGTCCTGCTTCGTCGCTATACGCATCGTATGGCCCGTGTAGTTCTGTGCCAGCCAGCGGGTGTCACCACCGTGCCGTGCCGGATGAGCCAACCGGCGTGCCGGAGCAGGCCCTGAACCTGCTTTTGCTTGCTGTAAGTCCGTCCGGGACACGGAAAACTAGGACGAAACTCACGCGTTACGCTCTCAGGCCGTAGCGCCGACAACCTGGAATCCGGCCGCCCGGACAACCCCCGGTGTCCCTTATCAATCATCCGTCAACTGCCAATTGCCAACCGTCAATCATCAACCGCCCAACCCGCCGGAAAGGAGCCGCCTTCCAATGACAACTGCCCTATCGCCACCTGCCCGCCGCCGCCCGCCGCGATGTCCCCACCCGCCGGAACCCCCTTCGTAACCGGAGCCTCCTCGCGCATCAAGGCGCGTCGTCAAACGAACTTTTGCGTCGCTCCGGCGGCGCAGCATTATCACCCGTCGCTCCGGCGCGCGCCGGAATCCGGGCATCCCGACCGTCTGCTCCGCAACAGTCGGCGCCGGCCCCGGATTCCGGTGTCCGCCTGAACGAAGGGTGACTTCACGACGCGCCCTGGGTGGCGTCCGATTGCGCCGCCCGCCCGCCGTTCCGCGACCCCAAGCGCGCCCCGGCGAACCCCAAAATCGCCCCCAACGCGCCCTTGACCATCGTATCCGCCAGATCGATCATATTGAGCTGCGCGGGCGTCAACTCACCGGCCGGCACCGGCGTCAGCCAGGCCAGAATCCCGCCCCCGGCTCCAATCAGTCCGACGAGTACAACCAGGACGACAATCGTGTTGAATCGGTCCGTCATGCCGTCGCGTCCCCGGACTGCTGGTCGGAAGCCGGGCCGGGCTGCCCGCCCGGGGCACCCTTTTTGCGCCTCACCCAGAAAAGGTTGTAGTAGATCAGCGCCCCGATGCCGACGACCACCGTCAGCGTCCCCAGCACCATCAGCGTCATCCCGAAAATCTGCGCGAACAAGTCCATCGTCCTTGCCTCCCGTCTGTGTTGGCGGCTGTTCCGCGACGACGCCATTCTACCACATCCACATTGCGCTGGCGCCAGTCCGGGAAAACCCGGCGCCCCACCTCGCCCCGCCCATCCCCAACGCCGCACAAGGCCAGGGCTTACGCGTGGCGTTTATGCGACACGGGGCTTATGCCATACGATGCTTATGCTATAATCGGGTTGCGCTTTACGGGCCGTCAAGCCGTGGCGCCGTTGTCAATACCCCCAGCCCAGCCCCAGCCCAGCTTGAGGAGGATACCGCCTTGACTACCCCCGATGACCGCTTGCAGGCCGGCCGCAATATGCGCGGGATGATGGCGAAAGGAGACATCACCCACTACGCCCTGCCCGGCGTTGACCAGCTGGCCCCCGACCTGAAACGGATTATTGACGAAGCCCTGTTCGGCGCCATCTGGACGCGTCCCGGCCTGGACTTGAAACAGCGCTGCCTGGCTACCATCTCCGCCCTGATGACCCAGGGCGAGCTGAACCTGCTGCGCCGCCACATCGTCCGCGCCCTGAATGTGGGCGTGACCCCTAACCAGGTGGTGGAGATTTTCATACAATCCACCTTCTACATCGGCGTGCCGGCGGTGGAATCGGCGCTGCGGCTGACCAAGGACATCTTTGAGGAAATGGGCATTGACTTCGAGCCGGCGCTGGAATACGACCCCAATCGCCACGTCGACGAACTGCACGCCCTGGGACAGGAAATCCACCGCCATCATATGGGCGGCTCGCCGGAAACCGCCTACGCCCCCGATTCCCCCGAAGCCCAGCTGGAACGCATCATCGACGAATACAACTGGGGGGCGATTTACAGCCGCTCGCTGCTGAACGACAAGGAACGCGCCATCATTTCCCTGGCCGCCCTGACTACTATGGGCGTGTATGACGCCCAGATGCGGCGGCGCATCCGGGGCGCCCTCGGCGTGGGAATGACGCCGGACGAGGTTATGGAGATTTTCATCCACCTCTCAATGTACGGCGGCTATACCAACGCCCGCACTTCAATGCGTATCGCGCGGTCGGTGTTCACCGAACTGGGGGTCGCGTAAGGCCGCCGGGCCCTGGCTCGCTTATGCCGGCGCGCCTGATGCCGTCAGCCTTGTGCCGGGGCCACGCCAAAGCGGGAATGACGGCAACCGGCAACCGGAACTCCCCAACCGGAAACGCGGCCAAATGACATCACGGAGGTTGGCAGCAATCTGATGAAACTGCGCTTGGACGACGGCTGCGAGCTGTTCTACACCATTGACGATTTCACCGACCCGTGGACGGAGCCGGAAACCGTGGTGATGCATCACGGAATGGCCAAGAACCACCGGATGTGGTTCGGCTGGGTGCCAATCATCGCCCGCCACTACCGGGTCATCCGGCTGGATATGCGCGGCATGGGACAGTCGGACGTGCCCGCGCCGGGCTACCCCTGGTCGGTGGACAACTTCGCCAACGACCTGGCGGAGTTTGTGGACAAACTGGGCCTGGAAAAGTTCCACCTCATCGGCGAAACGGTGGGCGGCAGCATCTCAATGCGCTACGCCGCGATGCGCCAGGAACGCCTGCTTTCCCTGACCGCCTGCACTTCGCCCACCAGCTTTAACGACGCCCATCACGCCCAGTCCGCCGTGCAGATTGAGCAGGAGGGCATCGGCGCCTGGGTGGAAAGCAGCATCGGACGCCGCCTGGATCCGCAGATTGTGGATCCGGCCTACACCCGCTGGTACGCCGACCAGATGAAAGCCACCGCGCCTCATGTGGTGGCCGGCTTTCAGGCGCAGGCATCCGGGGATTTGCGTCCCCTGTTGCGCGAAGTGCAGACGCCGGTTCTGATCATTGCCGCCGCATCCCTGCGGGAGGAAGTGCTGGGGGATTTCCGCGCCGCCGCGGAGGTGTTCCCCAACGGTCGGGCGGTGGTATTCCCCGGCGTGTCGGGCTTTGTGCAGCACATCCTGCCGACGCCTTGCGCCCGCGTGTGGCTGGACTTTGCCCGCAGTTTGGGATAACGGGAACGGCGGCGCGCGGCTATGCCGGAGAACGCCGGCGCCAACCCCGGCGGCGTCCCCGAGCGGCGTCCCCGCCGTGCCGATGGGAAAGCGCCGGCGCCGGAACGCCGCTGCCCAGCCGGGCCGGTCGGCAGAGTGGGCGCCACTGTCGGGGACAGCGGTTTTGCCGGCGCCGCATCCGCGCCCGGCGGGGCCGTTGCTATTCCGGCCCCCTGGCCCGGCTGGTGGCGCGGGCGGAATTGCCGACGTTGCCCGCAAGGTCAGCCGCCGCCAGCATCTGCCTTTGTCCGCAGAGCCTTACGACGTCCGCTTTTGCCGGCGCCGGACGATTTATCCCACCGGGCAACCGATGTGGTGGGCGCCGGCGCTATGGGCTTCGTGATAATGTGATAATGCTGATGGCGATAACGGACACGGAACACCCGCCGGCAGCGGCCACCGCGCCGGGGTTTTCACTGCCCAGCCTGGACTGGCTACAAGTAGGGCTGTTCGCTGGAGCGGAGCTGCTGCCGGCCGTCGCCAAAGCCCTGGCCCGACGGCGGCTCCAGGATTTGATTGACCGATTGATTTGCTGACCGACTGACTGATTCTGATTGCCTCTCGCCGATTGACTGCCCTAAGAGGTGCCTGATGCCTGACTCCATTTCTCGCCAGCTGGCCCGCTGGGTCGTGAACCTGGACGCCGCCGACCTGCCCCCGGCGGTGATTGACAAGGTGCAGACTTCGCTGCTGCACGCCACCGTGGTCGCCATCATTGGCGCCGGCTCTCATCACGGCCGCGCGGCAGTGGCCTTGGCCTTGGCGGAGGAAAGCGCGCCCGGCGGCGCCGTCATCCTCGCCAACGGCGGCCGGGCCACCCGCTGCGGGGCGGCTTTCGCCAACAGCAAGCTGATGCACGCCACCAACCAGGCCGATTCCTACCGGATGCTGACCCACCCCGGGCCCTGCGTAATACCGGCGGCGCTGGCCTCGGCGGAACTGGGCGGCGCCACGGGGGCGCAGCTGGTCACTGCGCTGGCCGCCGGCTACGAAGCCGAATCCCGCATCGCCGGCGACTTCATCGCCTCTACCCAGGCGCGGGGCTTCCGCTCCAGCCCCGTGTACGGAACCTTCGGCGCCGCCGTGGCCACGGGCAAGCTGCTGGGCCTCACCGAGGACCAGATGGTCACCGCCATTGCCCTGGCCGCCACCTTTACGGCCGGCACCAACGAAGGCCCCCGTTCCGGCGGGCGGGAAATGATGTTCCACGAACCCCAGGCCACCCGCAGCGGGATTATGGCGGCGCTGCTGGCCCGGGAGGACGTGCGCGGCTCCGAGGAAGCCCTGGAAGGGCCGGCGGGTTTCTACAACGCCTTTACCGGCAACAACCGGGGCGAACTGTCCTATGTATTCACCGGCCCGCAGCAGGTTTCCTTCGCCCCGGTGACCGCAGACCTGGGAACGCGCTGGGAACTGCTGCACACCGTTCTGAAAATGTACCCCACCGCCGGCTACAACTGCCCGGTCATTGACCTGATGACGGACATCCGGCGCGCCCATCAACTGGATGCCGACGAAATTGAGCGCATCGTAATTGACCTGAACTGGCTGGAGACGCTGTATCCCTCGCCCGCGTTTCCCAACCCGTCGCGGGGGCAGGCGATTGTGGGCAGCACGCATTACTTTGCCGCTTATGTGACCGTCAACGGGGCCTACCCGCCGCTGCGGACGCGCATTGACCCCGGCGACGACGCCACCGCCGCCCGCGCCGAAAACCACGATGCCGTGTTGCGGCTGATGCATAAAGTCGAGACCGTGGGCCACAAAGACCGCCCGGCTTTCGCCCCGCGCATCACCATTGCGATGGCCGGCGGCACCGAGTACCAGGGCGAATACCAGGGCCACGAACTGGAGTGGGGCCTGGACACCGAAGTGGCCCGGCTGCGTCCCCTGTTCCCCGGCATTGACTGGCCTGATGAAAGGCTGGAGGCGATAGTCGCCGCGGTGCGGGAACTGCCGGAAGCGCCCGACGCCGGCGCGCTGCTGGCCGCCGCCACGCCGTAGCCGCCGCCGACGCGCTACAATGCCGGTGGCCTCGCCGGATGGAAACGCACCCGGCCACGCCGCAAGAACCTTAAATATGCAGGAGAGTGAAACTATGCTGCCAGGACTGGAAGGCAAAGCCGCCCTCGTTACCGGCGGGAGCAAGGGCATCGGCAAGGCCATCGCTTATGCGCTGGCGCGGGAAGGCTGCTCCGTGGCCATCTGCGCGCGCGGCGCGGACGACTTGCGGGCCGCCGCCGCCGAAATCGGCGATGCGACCGGCGCCCGGGTTATCCCTATCTGCGCCGATATGACCGCGCCGGAGGACATCATCAACCTGGTGCGGCAAGCGGTTGACGGCCTGGGCCGCCTGGACATCCTGGTCAACAACGCCGTCAACAGCACCAGCGACCGGGCCAGCCGGATCCCGGACGAGGTAATCCTGAACCACATCACCACCAAAGTGATGGGCTACATTCGCTGCGCCCGCGAGTGCGTGCCCCACATAGCCGCCGCCGGGGGCGGGCGCATCATCAACATCGGCGGCATGGCGGCGCGCAATTCCAGCCCCACCAACCCCGGCTCCGGCGTGACCAACTCGGCGATGTCCAACTATGCCAAGGCGCTGGCCGACGATGTCGCCGCCGACGGCATCCTGGTGAACTGCATCCATCCGGGCAGCACCCGCACCGAGCGGTATATGGGGCTGGTGGCGGAACGGGCGGCCCGCAGCGGAATTACGCCGGAGGCGGAGCTGGCGGAGTCGGTCGCCGAAATCCCCATCGGGCGGATGATCGAACCGGAGGACATCGCCAACCTGGCCGCGTTCCTGTGTTCCGACCTGGCCTCGGCGATTACCGGGCAGACCATCGCTGTGGATGGCGGCGGCGGGCGGGGCGTCCATTTTTAGGGGACTGCGCCGAGTTTCAGGGGTTTGCGCCGGGCGTATGCCGGCTTTTGGCGCAGGTCGATACGCCCGGCGCGAAGCGACGGCGTTTCTTTGGCAACGGGTCCGTCCGGTCGCAAACCCGCAATTCCGGCGCCAGTCGGAATTGCGGGTAAAGTGCCAACGGGGTTTAACTCATCCCGAGCTCGCGCATCCCGTTGGCGAAACCGGGGTCCAGGATGTACACATCCTCAACCTTGTCGTAGGTCAGCGGGCGCGGCAGCCGGATATTGAACCGCTTCTCCACCCGGTTGCGGCTGTGTCCCTGGCTGGACAAGGAACCGGAGAGGCCCCGCTGGGATAGGTTGAGGGTATGCATCAGCTGGACGCGACGCTGGGTATGGTTGGGGGAGCGGGAGACGCGTATCATAGCCTCCCGCGCGTTGTCCGACAGGCCGCTCCAGAAGGAATTGACATAGTTGGCGTCCCAGTCCGCGGCGGGGCGTTCCGGCTCCTCCGGCTCGGCCGGCGGCTCCGGTTCCGGCGCGGCTTCAACCGGCGCCGCCTCAGCCGGCGCGGCCACGGCGGCGCGGGATTCGGCCAGTTCCTCCATGTCGTCCCCGGCCGGCGCCGGGGCCGGCTCGTTCGTCGCCACGCTGATTACGGCCGCGCCGGCCGCCATCCCGCGCAGCGTTGCTACCACTTCGTTGATGTCGCCTTCGATGGTTACGCTGACGTTAGCCAAAACGTCACTCCTTGGTATAGGGTTCAGGGGTATCGGGGTAACAGCCGGTCATTATTCCGGCGGGCGGCTAGGCGTCGCCGCCGGAATCGGCCCAAGCGCATATACCATAGCACATAATCGGCGTCTATGGTGTCAATACGGCGCGCAATGCCGATTCCAGGGCCACCGGCGGCACATACTGCTCAAAGCGGGCGGCAATGCGCCCGTCGGCGGCGACTACGAAAGTCCAGGGTTCCGTGGCCAGTCCCCATTCGGCTACGGCCGGTACCAGCTCGCGGGCCGGATTGGCCGGGTCGATTTCGTGGGGGTTGCGGTACACCTCAATATGAACGAAATTGGCCCGGCCCCGGTAGCGCTGCGCCAGCTGCGACAGGTCGGACACCTGGGGGCCGCAGGTTGCGGATACGCAGAAAGCCGGCGTGGCAAAGGTGATAACCGCCGGCTGGCCGGCTCGGACGGCATCGGCTACGGACAGGCGGTAGAGCGCCGGGTCGGGTTCCGGGCTGCTGCTGATGGCGCGCAGGTCGGCGACATCAGCGGCGGTAGGCGTATCGGACAGTGGGGCGGCGTCTCCGATGGCCGGGGCGCTGTGCTCCGGCGCAACGGACACCGCCGCCCCGATGGTGAGGCTTTCCCCGGCGCCGTCATAGTCAAAAGTGGCGTGCAGTTCCCAGATGCCGGGCGCTTCGGCGGTGGCCGCGCCGGCCTGGTCAAAATTGATGTTGGCGATAAAGACGCCGCGCCGTCCGTCAAAATCCCAGGGCAGAAAGGCGGCCTCGGCGCGGTGGCGCACCTGCCCGCGGGCCGCCCCCGGTTCGTAATAGATGGCGCGCAGCGCCACCGCATCGGGGTGAACGGGCATATATTCCCGGTCCCTCAGGCCAAAGGATACCCGGTTGTCGCCCACGGCCAGGTCCAAGTTGAGAATCACCAGGCTGACCGGCGGGCCGCCCGGCGGCTGCGCCAGCACATCGTAGGGAGACGCCGGAGCGGAGCAGGAGACGCTGGCGATGACGGCCAGCGCCAAAGCTATTATCCATAGGATCCGGAACCGGAGGGTATGGAACCGGCCGAGCGTCTGGATCCGCCCGGTCATAGCGGCCGGCCCGGCATCGTTAGGATGCCCGTTAAGCGCCACGGCCCGCCACCGCTACAGCCCGCCGAACCATCGCCCCAGATTGCGGAGAGCGACCTGGGCTATGGTGTCCGCGCTTTGGGACACCCGCACGCGTCCGGCGCGCTTGGCCGCGTTCCAGTCCAGCCTGTTGTAGAGGCAAAGCAGGTAGGTATTGGCGTCGCCGCGCACCGTCAGCTGCGGCTGCCGTTCCGGGGACGATGCGGTTACGGCAAAAGTGTCGCCGGTTACCGTGACATCGTGTTGCAGAGTGGCGCCTTCGCCGCCACCGCCGATGTCAAAGCGGTACACGGCCGGGGCCGTAAGGGGCGCGGAAGGCCGGAAGCAGAGCTGATACCACATTTCCGATGCCGGCAGCAGCGCCATAATGCCTTCGCCGTCCAGGTCGCCGGCGCCGGCGCCGCCGGAGCGAATGTCCCAGTCGTGGATAACCAGCTCCTGGATACGCAGGTCCACGTAGCTGCCGGCGGAAATCGTTCCCCGGCGGCGGTGCCAGCAGCCGACCGACCAGTCCGTCCAGCCGCGCAGGGTTTCGTCCAGGGCTTCGTAGCCTTCCCGGAAGTTGTGGAGCAGGGCATCGCCCCATTCCTGGCGCATCCGGGCGTTGTTGACGGCGTTGGACTGCTGCACCTGGTCGGGGGTAGGCTGGGTTTCCTCGCCCGGCGGCGGGCCGCCGTTTCCGCCCCGGCCGCGGAGCATGGCGTCGCGCTGCCGGACGGCGCCGGCGGCCAGGTGGGCGGCTACGGTTCCCACATCCCACTGGGCGCAGGCGGTGGGCCCGTTGAGGGCGGCCGCCGGCTCTTGCGACAGCCGACGGTGAATATCGCCGGACAACCGCCGGATCAACGCAACCTTCGCGGTTTCGTCCATTGCCATGGCCGTTTGCCTCCATACTGGGGGTTGCTGATGGTGTTGTTGTTCGCCAGGTTCCGCTGACATTCTACCCTAATTCCGGCGGGCGGCGGGCCGGGATGATGCTGAATTATTTCCGCTCCGGCTACATATAAAGCGGCTATGCGGGCGGTTTCAAAGGCAAGCCGGCGTCGCGGCGTAGATCAGCGCCGCGGCGTTTTCCGCATAAAACCGGGCCGGCGCCGGAGGGCGGCAACCGTCCCGGCCGGGCCGCAATGCGCTATAATGAGGAGCACAAACTACGGGAGCGTCAACACCGCAATGACAACGGCATCCCAGACCCCAATCCTCACCTTCCAGGATATTCTGGATACTATGGCGGCGAACCCGGAGCTGCGGGCGTCTATGCGCCAGCACGTCCTTGACGAGGAAGTGCGGCAGCTGCCGGCCGCGTACCAGAGGCTGGCCGAAAGCCAGACGGTGATGCAGGAAGCCATCAATCGGCTTACTGCGGAGATGGCGGAGCTGCGGGAAATTGTGACCCGGCTGGTGGAGACGGTGAGTCACATTGTCGCCAGGCAGGACCGCATGGAACGCCGGGCTGCCGTCACCGCCGGCCACCTGGCCCGCATCGCCGGCTCCCGGTACGAGCAGGCCATCGCCACCATCGCGCCCCGCATTGCCCGCGAGGAACTGAACTTCATCGCCCCGGCCGTAACCCACCGCGCCTGGCAAACCGGCGCCTTTGTGGCCGACGCCGTCAACTCGCCGAGCATTACCACCCGGCAGGCGGCGGATCTGAACCGGGCTGACCTGGTCATCAGCGGCAGGACGCCCAACAACCAGCCGATTCACGCCCTGGCGGAGGTATCCATTACCATCCACGAGGGGGACATCCAGCGCGCCCACCGCCGCGCCCAAATCCTGCGCGCGGCTCTGGACGACCAGGCCCCGGTCATTCCCGTAGCGTTTGGCGACCATCTGGACACGGAGGTTGAGGCGGCCGCCCGGGTTATGGGCGTACAGGTTCTCATCGTTCCCGCCGAGGATGACGAGGTGTGAGCCCCGCGACGGCCCAATGACGGCGCTCCGGCATCCG
Organism: Dehalococcoidia bacterium; assembly: GCA_965203195.1. Taxonomy (GTDB): domain Bacteria; phylum Chloroflexota; class Dehalococcoidia; order Lucifugimonadales; family UBA3495; genus Bin87. The sequence continues at coordinate 1,838,567 of OZ241860.1, forward strand.
GCGGCCCGGCATCCGGGCGCGGCGGCGCGCCGTTCCCGGACGCTGTTGGCCCGGTGACGGGGATACGACCGGCGAAACTAGGCGCCCTCTCCGATGCCGAAGCGCTGCCGCACCCGCTCCGCATAATCGGTGTCATACCGTTGCATCCGGCCTTGTCGCACCTGCTCGTCCAGCGACGGGCGCCGCAAGCCGCGCGGCGTCAGGGGGGCGTAGCCGATGATGTTATCATCCTCCAGGGCGGCGATGGCGGCCTCGGATTTGCCCAGCAGGTTCGCCAGTATCTGCCGGTTGTGCTGCCCCATTATGGGCGCCGCCTGCGGGGGAACGGCCGGCGTGCCCGACAGCTTCCAGGGGCGACCGGCGTAGGGCAGCGGCGGCATCCCGGTATCGGGGTGGTGGGATACCACTTCGTAGAATTGCCGGGCGTTCAGGTGTTCGTTGAACAGGAGATTTTCGCTGTCCAGCACGGCGCCGGCGGCAACGCCGGCGTCTTGCAGACGGCGCATCAGCTCGTGGTTGTCGTGGCTGCGGGTCTCCAAGGCCAGCATCCGGTCCAGCTCGTCGCGGCGCCGGAGGCGGCTTAAGACATCGGCGTAGCGGTCGTCGGCCCCCCAGTCGGCGCGTCCCATTACGCGGCAGAGGCCCTGCCAGGCGGCGTCGCTGTCCACGGCGATGGCGATCCAGCGGTCGTCGCCGGCGCAGGGATAGCAGCCGTGAGGTGACATTGCCGGGTCGGAGTTGCCCATCCGTTCCGGGATGCGCCCGTTCACCGTCCAATCCAGCAGGGCCTCGGGTATGGTGGCACTACAGGTTTGGGTCTGGGATACGTCAATGAACTGGCCGCGCCCGGTGCTGAGGCGATGCATCAGCGCCAGCATTACGGCGGCCACGGTATGTTCGCAGGCGGTGTAATCGGTATAGGGGATTTCGGACATTGCCGGGCCGCCATCGCGGTAGCCGGTGATGTAGGCCAGGCCGGCGGCGCCCTCGGTGGCCGGCCCGGTGGCGCCGAAGTTGGCCCACGGCCCCTCAAACCCGTAGCCGGTGGACGACACCATAATGATGTCCGGGCGGATTTGACGCAGGTCGCGGTATTCCAGCCCGAAGTTGCGGATGACGCGGGGGGTGAAATTTTCGGCGAATATGTCCGCAATGGCGATCAGTTCCCGCAGCACGGCGCGGCCTTCCGCGCGGCTCAAATCCAGGGTCAGGCCCAGTTTGTTGCGGTTCTGCTCGTAGAAATTGGCGCCCCGGTTCCAGAAATCGCCCGTCACTTCGTTCTGATACAGGGAATCGGTGCGGTAGCTTTCCAGCCGCTGCACCGATTCCAGGCGGATGACCTGCGCGCCCATATCGGCCAGCCATTTCATTGCCGAGGGGATGGCAATGAGCTGCCCCATTTCGATGATGCGGATGCCCTGCAACGGCCCGGCCATAGCCATATCAGATAACCTCCGATGCCCGCAGGTAGGCCAGGTCCTGGGGGGTGTAACCCAGGGCGGCCAGGGTGCCGGCGTTGTGTTCGCCCAGACGGGGCGCCGGCGCGCGCGCTTGCCAGGGGGAGTCGCTCATCAGAAAGGGCGCGCCGGGGAAAGTGACTTCGCCCAGGTCGGGGTGTTCCAAGGGGACATAGTAGCCCCGCGCGCGGATTTGCGGGTTGTCCAGGGTTTCGGCGGGGGAGTCGATGACGCCGTAGATAAACCGCTTTTCGTGAGCGGCGTAGAAAATCTCCCGTTTCTGTCGGGCGGCGAAAATCCGGTCCAGGATTTCCCCCAGGGCGGCGGCGTTTTCCAGCCGCGCCGAGGGATTGTCAAAGCGCGGGTCGTCCAGCTCCGGCGCGTCCAGAAAGTCCACCAGAACCCGCCAGTCGACCGATGCGCCCAGTCCCGGGTTGGGCAGTACGTAGCCGTCGGATACGGCGCGGAGGCGGGTCAGGTCGCCGGTGTGATTGGGCTGGCGGCGGCGCACGGCGCCGGTGTAGGTGTAGTTGTTGGTCACATCCCGCAGGGCGGAGGCGATGCTTTCCTGTATGGAAACATCCACCCGCTGGCCCTCTCCGGTGAGGCGCTGGTGGTAAAGGGCCAGCAAGGTTGCCGAAGCCAGGTTGGAGCCGGCTTTGAACTGGGCCTGGTGGAGGGCGTGTTTCAGCGGTTCCCGGTCGTACCCGCCGAAAATGTACATCAGCCCGCCGAGGGCGTAGGCCACGATTTCGGTGGCGCGGTAGTCCCGCCAGGGGCCGGTGTGGCCGAAGTTGGAAACGGATGCGACCACCAGCCGGGGGTTATGCGCCCGCAGGACGGCGTAGTCCAGACCCAGGGACGGCAGTACACGGGGCGCGAAGTTTTCCACCAGCGCATCGGCGTCGGTGAGCAGCTCCAGCAGGATGGCGCGCCCGGTTTCCGATTTGAGGTTGAGGGTGACGCTGCGCTTGCTGCTGTTGAGGTAAAGGAAGGGCAGGCTCTTTTCGGGGTGCGGTTCGTCGTGGTGAAAGGGCGGCAGCCGGCGGGCCGGGTCGCCGCCGGGCCGTTCAATTTTGAGGACGTCCGCGCCGAAATCGGCCAGCAGTTTGGTGGCGTAGGGGCCGGCGATGTGGTGAGTCAGGTCGATGACCTTGACGCCGGCCAGGGCTGCGCTAGTCAAGGCGATAATGCTCCGGGTGGGAAATGCTCCGGGTAGGATAATGCTCCGGGCAGGCGGATTGGCGGCCGCGTTCCCTACCTTCCTTATTTTCAGGATGCCAGCGGGAACGCGGCCCGGAACGGGTTGTTGATTTTAGCCGGCCGGCGCGGAGGGTACAACGACGGCCGGTTGAGCGGGCGGTGGCGGTGGATGAAACTAGGCCGTCGCGCCGGGCCGGCGGTTAGACATCGCGGGCAATGGGCGCGCCGACGATGCTGCCCCATTCCGTCCAGGAGCCGTCGTAGTTGCGGACATTTTCGTAGCCCAGCAGCTGGCTCAATACGAACCAGGTGTGGGAGGAGCGTTCCCCGATGCGGCAGTAGGCGATGGTTTCCCGGCTGCCGTCAATGCCGCGACTGCCGTAAAGTTCGGCCAGTTCGTCGGCCGATTTGAAGGCGCCATCCTCCCTGACGGCCTGCCCCCAGGGTATGTTGGCGGCGCCGGGAATATGGCCGTTGCGCTGAGAACCCTCTTGCGGCATATTGGGCGGGGCGTTGAGGGCGCCGGAGAATTCGTCAGGAGAGCGGACATCCACCAGGGCATGGCTGCCGCTGTCGACGGCCTCCAGCACATAATCCCGCCGGGCGCGCAGCTCGGTGTTTTCGGCGGCGATGCGGTACTGCGTGGCGGGGTACTGGGGAACCTCGGTGACCAGGGGCCGGTTCTCGGCCAGCCACAGCACGCGCCCTCCGTTCATCAGGCGGACATCCTGGTGGCCGTAGTAACGAAGCTGCCAGAAGGCCCAGGCGGCGAACCAGTTGTTGTTGTCGCCATACAGGATGATGGCAGTGTCCGGCGCGATGCCGCTGCGGCTGAGCAGCGCTTCCATTTCGTCGCGGGAAGCGATGTCGCGGACGACGTTATGCTGCAACTGGCTTTGCCAGTTCCAGGTGACGGCGCCGGCGATGTGGCCCTGCTCGTAGGCGGAAGTGTCCACGTCCACCTCCACCAGCCGGACGCCGGGATCGCCGCCGTGTTCGGCCACCCACTGGGTGGATACCAGGGATTCGGGATGCGCGTATTCGGCCATTGCTGTACCTCGCTAGAATTGGGGGATTGCGGCAGGCGCTAACCTGCGGCATTATACACTACCGGGCGGGGGCGTAACGGGCCGGAATAAGGGGGAACGGCGGCGCCCGTGGGTGCCTTCATCGGCGTCCTGGGGGATTGGGGGGGCTGGTATGCCGGAAAATTGGCGCCAAAATCCTAGCCCCAGCCCCTTGACGGGGGGAAAAACAGCCCCTATACTGCCTGCTTACCAATCGGCCTGACGCTGGTTCCTGCGCGGGACCGGATGCGCCCACGGCGGAAACGCCGCAGCGGCCGCGGGCGGTTGGGGCAGATTAAAAACCGAATAGGAAGTCTGAATTGTCTTGAACCGAGTCTAGGGAATTGGAAGTTCCTAGCGTGGGTCAAATTTTGAAGGGCTTATGGTGGATGCCTTGGGACCAAGGGCCGAAGAAGGACGCGGTAAGGCTGCGAAAAGCCTCGACGAGCTGTCTAACAGGCGCAGTCGGGGGTCTCCGAATGGGGAAACCCGTTCCGGCGTTGAGTCGGTCCACCCGCATTGCGCGGGGGGTAAGTGGGGGAACTGAAACATCTAAGTACCCCGAGGAAAAGAAATCAACCGAGATTCCCTTAGTAGTGGCGAACGAACGGGGAAGAGCCTAAACCGCAGCGACCTAACGGCGTGAGGGCCTGTGTCGTTGCGGGGTTACAGGACGCTTCCGGAGCCGCCTCATCGGGCTCCGGGGAGTTACAAACTTCATTTCTAGCCGAAGGACCCTGGGAAGGGCCGCCGCAGACGGTGACAGCCCGGTAGGCGAAAGGAATGAAGCTCCCGAAGCGAATCCTAAGTACCATGGGGCACGTGAAACCCTGTGGGAAGTCGGGGGGACCACCCTCCAAGGCTAAATACCCTTGGTCACCGATAGCGCACCAGTACCGTGAGGGAAAGGTGAAAAGAACCCCTGGCGGGGAGTGAAATAGACCTGAAACCGTAAGCCTACAGAAGGTCGCAGCCCTCTTTGTTGAGGGTGACGGCGTGCCTATTGAAGAATGATCCGGGGACTTAATGTATGGAGCAAGGTTAAGGGACTGTAGTTCCGGAGCCGTAGCGAAAGCGAGTCTGAACAGGGCGTTTAGTTCCATGTATTAGACCCGAAACCGGGTGAGCTACCCATGGCCAGATTGAAGGTTCGTTAACGCGGACTGAAGGATCGAACTCGTGGCTAGTACAAAAGCTTGGGATGAGCTGTGGGTAGAGGTGAAATGCCAATCGAACCCGGAAATAGCTGGTTCTCCCCGAAATGCATTTAGGTGCAGCCTCGGGAACTAGGAGGACGGAGGTAGGGCACTGAATGGGCTAGGGGGCGTGAGCTTACCAAACTCAATCAAACCGCCAATGCCGTTCTACCGATACCCGGGAGTGAGACAGTCACAGATAAGTGCGATTGTCAAAAGGGAAACAGCCCAGACCACCGGCTAAGGCCCCCAAGAGCAGACTAAGTGGGAAACGAGGTGGGGTTCCCAAAACAGCCAGGAGGTTGGCTTAGAAGCAGCCATCCTTTAAAGAGTGCGTAATAGCTCACTGGTCGAGGGATCCTGCGCGGAAAATGTAACGGGGCTTAAGTCTGCCGCCGAAGCCGTGGATGTACAGGTTCAGACCCGAGCCAACGCCGGCCACAAGGCCGCCTTAGGGCGGGCGCGTTGCCAGCGGAAAGCGAAGGTCTGGTCAATGCCTGGGCATGGTAGGGGAGCGTTCCTCGGGCGACGAAGGTCGGTTGCGAAGCCGGCTGGAGCGCGGGGAAGTGAGAATCCCGGAATGAGTAGCGTAAATCAGGGTGAGAATCCCTGACACCGAAAGCCCAAGGTTTCCTACGCAACGTTGTTCGGCGTAGGGTTAGTCGGTCCTAAGCCGTAGGCAAGAGCCGAAGGCGATGGACAGCAGGTTAATATTCCTGCACCGCCGATGTTTCGCTTTAAAGCCAAGGAGGGGTGCGGGAGGCTAGGCGGGGCGTGCCCATTGGACATGGTGCGTCCTTGCTTGTAGGCGTGCCGGGGCAGGCAAATCCACCCCGGCGTCAAGCTGAGGAGTGAGGGAATCCTGACCTACGGGAAAGGAAACCCCGTTGAGGCCATACCGACAAGAAAAGCTTCGTGGTTATGGAGCAGCGGCGACCGTACCGCAAACCGCCACTGGTGGGCTGGGATAAACGTCCCTAGGTGTTCGAGCTAACCTCCGCTAAGGAACTAGACAAAAGGGCCCCGTAACTTCGGGAGAAGGGGCCCCCTGGAAGGTGAAACCGCACGCCGGTGGAGCGTTCCGGGGGCGCAGAGAAGAAGGCCGGGCGACTGTTTAACAAAAACACAGGTCTGTGCTAAGGGGAAACCCTACGTATACAGGCTGACGCCTGCCCAGTGCCGGAAGGTTAAGGGGAGGGGTGAGAGCTCCAAACTGAAGCCCCGGTGAACGGCGGCCGTAACTCTAACGGTCCTAAGGTAGCGAAGTCCCTTGTCGGGTAAGTTCCGACCCGCATGAATGGTTGAACGACTTGGCCATTGTCTCGGCGGGGGGCTCGGTGAAATTGCGGTGCCCGTGAAGACGCGGGCGACCCGCGGCAGGACAAAAAGACCCCGTGGAGCTTTACTGTAGCCTGGCATTGGGCTGGGAGCTGTCATGTGTAGGATAGGTGGGAGACTAAGAAGCCCCTACGCCAGTAGGGGTGGAGTCATCGTTGAAATACCACCCTTGGCTGTTTTTGGTTCTAACCCCGGCGCAACCGGGGAACAGTGCTTGGTGGGCAGTTTAACTGGGGCGGTTGCCTCCTAAAAAGTAACGGAGGCGCCCAAAGGTCCTCTCAGGACGGATGGAAATCGTCCACAGAACGCATTGGCATAAGAGGGCTTGACTGCGAGACCAACAAGTCGAGCAGGGACGAAAGTCGGGCAAAGTGATCCTACGGCACCGAGTGGAAGGGCCGTGGCTTATCGGATAAAAGCTACCCCGGGGATAACAGGCTTATCTCGCCCAAGAGTTCACATCGACGGCGAGGTTTGGCACCTCGATGTCGCCTCGTCCCATCCTGGGGCTGAAGGAGGTCCCAAGGGTTCGGCTGTTCGCCGATTAAAGGGGTACGTGAGTTGGGTTCAGAACGTCGTGAGACAGTTCGGTCTCTATCCGCCGTGGGCGCAGGAGGCTTGAGGGAACCTTTCCCTAGTACGAGAGGACCGGGAAGGACAAACCTATGGTGTTCCAGTTGTTCCGCCAGGAGCAACGCTGGGTAGCCATGTTTGGCAGCGATAAGCGCTGAAGGCATCTAAGCGCGAAGCATCCCCCAAGATTAGGCCTCCCTCCCTACGCAAGTAGGGGTAAGACAGCAGCGAGACTAGCTGCTTGATAGGCCGGATGTGTAAGGCTGGCAACAGCTTCAGCAAACCGGTACTAACCAGTCGAGCGATTTGACCCACGCCAGGAGCTTCCAATCCTCTTGGCTCGGTTCAGGTCAGCGCATTTTCAGACTTCCTATTTCGGTTCCGGCCGCGCCAACCGGCGCCGGCCGACCGCGCATACAATGCGGGATGGAGCAGTGGCAGCTCGTCGGGCTCATAACCCGAAGGTCGTTGGTTCGAGTCCAACTCCCGCTACCAATCGCAAACTAAAGCCCCGGCAGGAATGCCGGGGCTTTGTCATACTAGCGCGCTGAAAAGTGGCCAGCTTGGCCAAGAGGCGAGGCGATGCGCGCCGGGTGATGCGTTAGGGCTTTTCGCATTGTCCAACGCCCACTGACTGAGCAAAGGAGGACGATATGAAACGGGACGCTTACCTGTCCCAACGGGATGTGGCCGGGTTTGTCGAATGGGCCGGCCACCTGGTGCGCGGTGAATGGGGTCTGGAACATAGCTGGAAGGGCAAAGGGCCTGCCTTTCAGTGTCACACCCTGTACGAGGCTTTCCAAAACTATCGCTGGCCGAATTCCACTCGTCACGGCAAAAACGCCGTCGACACCATGACAAGGTTCGCCAAATTTCGCCGGTCTCTGGATGAGATCGGGGTCATCTCAACCTCAGCGCAACGCGACTTGTTCGTCAGCATATCCCGGGAAATTGCGGCATGGGGCGGTATCAGAAACCTGGCGCGTCTGGACGAATGGGAGCGCATGGAACCGCATCAGCTGCAATGCCACATCGCAAAGGTCAGACAACAACTCAACCCGGTCACCGGCGATACCGCCGCTCTGGGCGGGTTCCGCTATATGGGCTCGGCGTTCAGCAAGATTTACTCGGCGTTGATACCCGGACTGCCCATCTACGACAGCCGGGTAGCCTGCGCCCTGCTCTGCTTGGTCAGGCTGTACTGCCAGGACGCCGGCTTGGCCAGCACTCCGGAGTGCCTGGCTTTGGGCATACCGTCCTGGCGCGCTCCCCTTACTGAAAGGTGCCGCTCGCCCCAGATTTACGCATCGCAAGAGACGAAATACGCCCAAGCCAACCTGCGCTTCGCCTGGCTGATGCAAGCGTTGACCGCAGACCCCGGCGAATTCGGCAACCTGCCGGAAGGTCAGTATGTGGACGCGTTAGAGTCAGCGCTGTTTATGCTGGGGTACGCCCGGCTCCGCGACGATGCGATAGTCAAGGGGTGTTAGTCCGGTCAAAATAGCGTACCGCCGCTCGCGCCTCTGCCCATTCCCCTAACCATCGCTCTGGCGCCTGTCCGGCCTAAAAGGCGCCCCGTCAACCAGCACCCGCTTGATGACGGCGTTGCCCCCCTCGTCCAGCGCGATGACTACTTTGACATCCCTGGCCTGCTCGATGATATGCCCCGTTCCTTCCGGCACAAAGTAGGCGCCGATGCCGAAATCCAGCCGCCGGCCCGGGCTCACCCGCCCGCGTATGTAGATAACGCTGTCATCGCCATCGCTGGCGGGACGCTGCCGGGTGTAGTCAACAGCGCGCCATACTTCGCCGCCATCTTCAATGATGACATACACGCTGGCGCCGGGCGGCAAATCGGCCAGGCGTGGCGGCAGGCTGGCGATTTCGTAGTCCAGTATGGCGTAATCGCCCTGCAACAGCGAGCGCGGGTCAACGGGGGCGGTCTGTAGGATTACTTCCGTCCCCCGCAGCGCCGCTTCCCGCGCGCCGGCAAAGGCCAGCAGGCCGATAACCTGCGCCGCCACCACGGCGAAAAACACAATGGCAACCCGCCGCGACATTATGCTCCCTCCGGCTCCGCGTCCGGCATCCTGTCCGTGGCCGCCGGCATTCCGTCCGCGGCCCGCATACCGCGCATTATGCGCCGGCGCAGGAACTCCAGGCCGACCCCCAGGGCCAGCATAACCGCCCCGGCGGTGATAAAGGCCAGCGACTGCCCCAGCAGGCCGAACCCGAACTCAAAGTAGCGGGTGAAAATGGCGATGGCAAAGATGGCAATTGCCAGATTAATCAGCCCGGCCCGGTTCCAGCGGTAGCCCGCGGCGACCATCCCCAGCACGGCCAGCAGCAGGGCGATGTTCAACGCCAGCCAGGTTAGCGTCCAGCTGTAGGCCAGCCCCAGCCACATTGCGCCGGCCACCGCCAGCATCGCGGCCAGGGCGCCGGCCTCCCACCTTGCCCGCGCCCGCCGCCGCGCCGCATCCGCCGGCGGTTCGGAGCCGCCGGCGCCCGCCGGCAGATGCCGGGCGGCAATGGTCATCGCCACGCCGGCGGCGCACCAGGGGATGGCCGCCGTCAGCCAGTATTCGGCGGCCGCCAGCGCCGATGCGCCCCGGGGCCATAGATTCCCGCCGTCCCAGAATCCGCTGAAGCTCATCAGATAGGTTGCGAACACCGCCAGCGCCAGGCCGGCCGTATCCGCAAGGCGCGCTCCGGTTGGCGCGTTGCTCAATCGAGACGGCAGGCGGGCCGACAAACGGGCCGGCATTGACGCTGCGAAGGGGACGCCGTAGGGCGGCGCCGGCGTCGCGCCGAACTGGCGGGCGGGCGGCCGGCGCGCCATCAGACGGCCGGCGGCGAAAATGAGAGCGGCGATACCCAAAACGGCGGGAGGCAGCAGGTGCAGGCTGTCGCCCTGGTACAAGCCCACGCCCAGCGCCGGGTAGCGGGTGGCCAGCGCAATGATAAAGACGGCGACGGCCAGATTGACCGGATACGCCGGCCCGGCCCGGCGGCCGGCTATGACCGCTACGGCCACGCCGGCCAGCAGCGCCACGCCGAAAAACAGCCACATCGCCTCAACCCGGTACGCCAGGCCCAGCCATGCCACCGCCGCCACTGCGCCTAGCGTCGCAACGGCGCCCGTTTCCCATAGCAGCCCGTCCCACCGCCGGCGGCCGCCGCGCCACCAAGCGATGGCCAGCCCGGCCCCGACCAGGCCCCAGCCGGCGCCGGCCGCAAACCAGTATTCGGCGCCGACTGCTGCCCAGTCGGGCCACGCCCCGGACGGCCAGATGGCGCGAAAGCTGATGATATGCAGGATGGCGGCCGCCAGCAGGATCCCGGCCAGCCGGCAGACGCCGGCCGGGATGCGGCTCCATTCCGTCAGGGCGTACAGGCTGCCCGCCGCCACCAGCAGCGCCGCCAAGGTAATGCCCGCCGGCGCCAGCAGCAGCAGAGTGTCATCGGGGATGATGGGCAGCCAGGCCAGCGCCCGCAGCGCGGCGGCGAGGGCAAACAGCCCCGTTGCCGCCGCCAAGATGTAGCCGGACGCCAGGATGCTGGCGATGACCAGGACGCCGGCCAGCCACACCAGGTTGAGCGTCCACCACAGCCCCGGCGTGGGGTAGGCCAGCCACAGCCCCATAACCAGCGCCGCCGCCGCCATCGTAACCGCCGCCGTTGTCTCCCACCAGTTTTGCCGCCGCCCGCTTCGGCCGCGCCACCATATGGCTCCCATGGCGCCGGCGACCAGGCACCAGCCAATGCCCGTTGCCGTCCAGTACTCAACCGCGGCTGCCGACCAGATTGCCGAAGGAGCTGGCAGGGCCGGCGCCCAGATGCCGTATTGCGCTATGCCGTACACGGCGCCGGCGGCGATGACGGCGCCGGCGATGGCAATCAGGCGGGCGGCGGTTTGCATCCCCATCCGCGCCCCCGTACCCGTATCCGTACCCGTACCCGTACCGGAGAAGCGGGCTAACAGCCGGCCGGCGGCGAAAAGCGCCGCGCCCAGTCCTACGGCGGCCGGCGCCAGCAGCAGGGCCGTTTCCTCGTCAATAAGGTCCACCCACCGGAACGACCGCAGGACCAGGGCGACCACAAATAGCGCCGTTGCCGTCGCCAGCAGCCGGCCGGATTGCCGAATCCAGCCTATTGCCGCCAGGCCGAGGAACCACGCCAGGGCCAGCAACCACCACGAGCCGGGCACAGACCAGGCCAGCAGCCGGAGCCACATTGCCAGGGTCACCGCAGCCATCGTGGCCAAAGTCGCCGCTTCCCACGGCAACAGCGGGGCGTTCCATCGACTGCCGTGGCGACCATCGTGGCGACCGCCGTAGCGCCAGCAGAAGGCCAGGGCGCCGGCGGCGGCGCACCAGACCAGCGCCATCGTTACCCAGTACTCGGCGGTAACCGATGCCCATTCTATGGTCAGATCATCGGTCAGGATGCCGGTCAGAGTTATTATGCCAACGGTCAGGCTGGCCATTGCGATGCCCGGAATAACAGTCAAGCGGACAAAGGGGCGCGTCCAGTCAAAGCGCGCCTGCAACCGCCCGGCGGCAAACAGCAGCGTCGCCAGGGTGAGGGCCGCCGGCAGCAACAGCAGCGCCGTGTCCTCCCCGAAGCCATCCGACCACCGCTGGGCCCGGAAGCCGGCCGCCGCCAGCAGCAGGATTAATGCCAGCGTCAGCAGCGACCGGGCGCGGACGATATAGGCGATGGGGGCAACGCCCAGAAACCACGCCGCAGTCAAACCGGGATGGCTGACCGGCAGGTGATAAATCTGGGCGATCAGGTGAATGGCGGCGCCATAGGCCAGCGCGCCGGTCAGAATCACCGCCGCGCCGGCGCGCCGCAGCCCGAATCGGGCCAGCAAGGCCCAGCCGCCGGCATAGATGGCCGCCGTTACCGCCACCAGCAGCACCACCCGCGCCAGTGGCGGAATTGCGCTCCAGTTGGCTGCGACATAGGTGATGATGCCCAGCCCTACCAGGGTGGCGCCCATTATGGCGATGACCGATATAACCCGCCCGCCCAGGGGACTGCCGGCGGCGGGGGTAGCGGCGTCCGAGGCAGCGTCAACACCGGGCGGCGCGGCGGCACCAAGAGCTTCCTCTGTAACCCGCCCGCCCAGAGCGCTACCGGCGGCGGGGGCAGCGGCGTCCGCGGCAGCGTCAACGCCGGCCGGCGCGGCGGCACGAAGAACTTCCTCCGTAACCTGCCCGTCCGGGGGGCTGCCGGCGGCGGGGGTGGCGGCGGCCGCGGCAGCGTCAACGCAGGGCGGCACCGTTGCGGCGCCGCCGGGAACTTCCTCTGTAACCCGCCCGACCAAGGGGCTACCGGCGGTCGGGGCGGCGGCGTCCGCGGCATCGTCAACGCCGGCCAGTGGCGGCGGCGCGGCGGGGCCGGCGGCGGGAACTTCGTCCGGGGGCGGAGAGTAGCGGCGCAGGATTGCGGCTGCCTGGGCGGCGGAAATCAGGCCCTCGTCCTGCCAGCGCGCTATTTCGAGGCGCAACCGGCGCGTAAAATCGCCGTCCGGCATCAGACCCGCCTCCGCAGAATGCCCCCCGCAGGAGCCGCTCCGCAAGTTGCAGGGCGGCTAGGCGGCGGCGGCATAGCCGGCGTCCCGCCCCAGCATTTCCGACAAGCCCACCAGCTCAAAGGCGTCGGTGAGGGAAGTCATTTCGGCGGTGAGATGGGCGGTGGTGCCGTAGGCTTTCAGTTCGGCCATTACCCGGCTGACGGTGTGGGCCACGGCCATAAAGGCGCTGCCGGGGAAAATGACCATTTTGAAGCCGAGGCACTCCAGTTCGGCCACATTGAGCAGGGGCGACTTGCCCGTTTCCACGAAGTTGTAGAGCAGAGGCAAGGGGGCGCGGGCGACAAGCGCGGCGGCTTCCTCGGGCGAGCGGATGGCTTCCACAAAGAGGGCGTCGGCGCCGGCTTCGGCAAAGGCGTCGCAACGGCGCAGGGTGTCGTCCCACCCGGTTACGGCCAGGGCGTCGGTGCGGACGATGATGGTGAAGTCATCGTCGGAGCGGGCGTCCACGGCGGCGCGGATTTTCGGGGTCATTTCGCCGATGGGAACGACGCGCTTGTCGTCCAGATGGCCGCAGCGTTTGGGGAACTGCTGGTCCTCGATGTGGATGGCGGCCACGCCGGCGCGCTCGTATTCGCGGATGGTGCGGCGCACGTTCATAGTGCCGCCGTAGCCGGTATCGGCGTCGGCGATGACGGGGATGGGCACGGCGGCGGCGATGGCGGCGGCGTTGGCCAGCATTTCCGTGGCCGTGGCCAGGGCCAGGTCGGGGTAGCCGATGCGGGCCACGGAGGTTCCGGCCCCGGTCATATAGACGGCCTGGAAGCCGGTTCGGGCGATGATGGCGGCGGTGAGGCAGTCGTAGGCGCCGGGGGCGGCAATGATGCCCGGCGCGTTCAGCAGCCGGCGAAAACGGGTGGTGGCGCGCATAGCAGGTATCTCCTCAATTCAACAATTCAATTCCGGGACGCGATGCGATGAGACGGCGGAACGGATTGCCGGCGTCCTTACGAGCCGTTGTCCTTCCGCGCCGGCGCCGGAACCGGCCGGCGCGCGGGAACCGGAGTGTACCAAAAGACGCGCGCCGGGTTGGGCCGGCGAGGCGTATGGTCGCACTCCCGCAGCGACAGAGCCCGATATGCCTTTGCGCCATGGGGGCCGGGCGGGAACGGCAGCGCCGAATCGGAACCGGGAAGATCGGATTTTAAGGAGAGCCGCCGGGCAGTCGCTGGCGGCAGAAGGCGCTTACGGCCAGAGGGAATGGAAATGGTGCAAGGGCCCGTGCCCCCGTCCGATGGGGTAGGCGGCGCGAATGGCGGCGGTGACATACTGCTTGGCCTGCCCCACGGCGGCGGGAACTTCCAGGCCGTGGGCAAGGCCGGCGGCGACGGCGGAGGCGAAGGTGCAGCCGGTGCCGTGGGTGTTGACCGAAGGGATGCGCTCTGTGGTGTACTCCCGAAACCGGCTGCCGTCGTAGAACAGGTCGGTGGGCGGGCCGCTGCGGTGGCCGCCCTTGATGACCACGGACCGGGCGCCCATTTTGATGATGGCTTCGGCGGCGGCGCGGGCTTCGGCATCGCCGGCGATGTCCAGGCCGGTCAGATCCTGCGCTTCGGGGATGTTGGGCGTGACCACGGCGGCCAGGGGGAGCAGCGTATCGCGGATGGTGGCCACGGCTTCCTGGCGCAGCAGGCGGTCGCCGCTTTTGGCGACCATCACCGGGTCAACGACCAGCCGGGAAATGCGGTGGCGTTTGACGGCTGCGGCCACCGCGCGGACGATGGCGGGGGAGGACAGCATTCCGGTTTTGACGGCATCGGCGCCGATGTCGGTCATCACGGCGTCAATCTGGGCCGTGATAATGTCGGTGGGGATTTCGTGGACGGCGGTTACGCCCACGGTGTTCTGGGCGGTGATGGCGGTCAGGGTGGAGGCGCCATATACGCCCAGGGCGGCGAAGGTTTTCAGGTCGGCCTGGATGCCGGCGCCGCCGCCGGAGTCGGAGCCGGCGATGGTCATTGCAACGGGGGGCCGGGCGATGGGGGGCCGGGCGATGGGCGTAGTCATCAGCGGTCAGCCGGGGGTTGGGATGCGCCAGTCGTCGGGGTTGCGGTTGAGGACGGGGCCGTCGTCCGGGCCGGCGCCGGCGACGATGTTGACCTCAGCGCCGGTGTCCAGGGCGTCGGCGCCGGTTTCCCGGTGGGTGATGACGCCGATGGGCAGGGCGGCCAGGGTTTCGATGTTGATGCCCGCCAGGCCGCCGAGGTCCAGGGAGAGGCGGAGGGCGGACTGGTTGTCGGCGGCCTCGGCGATGATGACGAAATCGTAGCGGCCGAGGACGGCGTATTGGGTGAGGATGCGACCGGAGGGGGTTTCGACGCGGGCGGCGGCTTCGGTAAGGAGGTTGGGGTTGGTGCGGCCCATACGCCGGCCGCGCTCGGTGTAGTGGGCGAGCATTATGTAGTTGGGCATCAGCGGACACCTTTGGCGAGGCGCAGGATTGCCGGGGCGGGCCGGCGCCGCCCCGGCCGGACGCCAGTATAACACCGCCGGCGGCCGGTTTGACGGGCGGGCGGCGGCGCATTTGCGGAAATGGGGATTACAGGGGGAATGAACGAGGGCGCGTCGTGAAATCGCCAGTCAGGCCGGGTGGGGCCGGCATCCGGGGCAAGCGCCTGTGGCCCCGGCCCAGTCCGGCGGCCCCCCGTGCATCATCATCGGCAAAGTAACCAAGGGCGGAAGTACCGCGCAGGAAGGCACCATCGTTCTGGCGCGCATCAAGAACGCGGACGATGCCTATAGTGTGCAGGACCAGACCGATGAGGATGGCAAATATATCCTGACCATCTCCCGGTTTGACGCGGTGTTTGACCTGCTTGTTGACAGTGAGGACACCGACGTGGACACGCCGAGGACCACACGCGGCTGCCGGGTGCTCTTGAACCTGACGGTCAACTAGCCGCCGGCCCGGCCCGTTCTCACGGACGCCTGATACTGCGGCCCCGGAGCGCAACGCTCCGGGGCTTTCGCATCCGTGCGCGCCGCCCCGCCCACGGCAAGCGTTAGGTTATGCTATACTGGTAGCAGGCGGCACTTGGCGGCGGCGCCAACCGGAGGAGGCGACGGCAATGGAACATTTTGCGCCCGTTTTGGGAATGACGATGATGGTGGTTGGACTGATTGGGTCCATGGCCGGCATCAGCTTGCTGATTTACTTCATCTGGCAAGCCGAAAAAGAGGAGCCGGCGGAGCAAACGGACACGGCGCCCGCTGCCGACGTCAGTTCCGGTGTGCCACAATCGTGAGCGACTTCAAGCTTACAGTCACCGTGCTGGTAACCCTGTCCCACCTGATTTTGCTGGGCGGCGGCGTACTGGTCTGGCTGGCGCCGGTGCCTGCCGAGCAGCTGACGCCGGCCCAGACCAACCTGATCTACCTGGGCGATACGATGGTGAAAGGCGCTATCGGCGCGATTTTCGGGTTCGCCGGTTCCCGTCTGGCTTCAGCGCGCGGACGCCGCCGGGCGCGATGAGGCCAGCGCAGCGGCGGCGCAACCCGGCCGGCCGGGCCGGCTAGTAATGGCGCACCACGCCGCTGATGTGCGAGGTATCGTTGTATAGATGCAGCACGGCGTTGTCCGGGTAGGTATGGATTACCGTTAGCGAGCAGTTGTGCATGGCGAATTTCCAGTTGGCCTCCGGGGGCAGTTCCAGCAGGGATACGATGGCGGCGCGCAGGCTGCCCCCATGCCCCACAATCAGGGCGCTTTCGTCATAATGCGCCCGGCGCACCCGGCTGACCGCTGCGTGCAGGCGTGCCCCGGTTTCCCGGATGCTCTCGCCGCCGGGCGGGGCGAAATCCAGGTCGTTGACCAGGGAAGCGGCGTACAATTCGGGGTGCTGCGCCTCACATTCCGCCGGCGTCAACCCCTCAAAGATGCCCTTGTTGTATTCCCGCAGCTCCGGCGTCAGGGCGAGGGGCGTATCCCGGCCGGCGATGACGGCGCGGGCCGTGTCGGCGGCGCGTTGCAAGTCGGAAGCGTAGGCGGCGTCAATGGGCAAGCCGGCCAGCCGGTGCGCCAGCATCTGCGCCTGCTCCATGCCCCGCGCGGACAGCGGCACATCGGTATGCCCCTGGATGCGCTGCTGCGCGTTCCACTCCGTTTCCCCGTGCCTGGCTATGTAGATGATGCCCATACTGCGCTGCGGTTCCTTGCTAGTGGTCGTTTTCTATCATACGCATAACCTGCTCCAGCTGACGTATCGCCAAATTGATAGCCGCGATGAAGCCGCGCGCTTTGTCGGCCAGCTTGCGGTTGCCTGATTCGGCATAGATCTCCAGCCCGGCGGCGATTATAGCAAGGTATGATATGGCATCCGATAGTCTGTCAGCGCGTTTTTCGGGGCCGTGCCGCACTACCTTGGACATAGCCACTGAAGCGCGCGCCGACTCCATCCGCGTGTCCATAGCCCTCTTTTCGTCGGGCGTCACGCCGCCGGCGCGCCAGCGGCGCATAGAAGTCTGCAACTTGGCCAACTCGCCGACAACTGCGTCGGTAGTGTCAAGTATGGCGCGGCGTTGCGGGTTTATATGCGAGTAAGGGGTGGCGAGTGCCTTGCGCCGCCGGCCACTACGGTACATACAGAACCTCCTGTGACGCTATTGTGGCATGGGCGGCATAACGGCTATATCACTGGGCGGTTTATTTGACCGGCGGGGGCACCAGTTCCTTTTCCGGCAATGCGACTGTGATGTGGCGTTACCGGCCCGGCGTTTCCGACGGCGCGCTATTCAATGCCGCTGCGCCGGCGTCATTCCAAAGGGATGCGATGGCGGCGACGAGACGCCGGCAGTCGGGGGCCGGCCGCAGCCCGATGCGGATGCAGTCCGGCAGTCCGAAAGAGGCGCAGTCGCGGACGAACAGCCCCTGCCGCGCCAGGGCGGCGCGCAGGCCGGCGGCGTCGCCTACTGGCGCCAGCGCGAAGTTGGCCGCCGCAGGATAGACCTTTATGCCCAGCCGGCCCAGTCCGGCCACGAGGCAATCCCTGGACTGCGCCACCGCCGCCCGCGCCCGGGGCAGATATTCGGCATCGGACAAGGCCGCCACGCCCGCCGCCTGCGCCAGCCCGTTCACGCTCCAGTCGGGCTGCAAGGCGGCCAGCCGGTCCACTACCGGGGGCGCGGCCACGGCGTAGCCCAGACGCAGGGCGGTCAGGGCGTAATCTTTGGTCATTGAACGCAGGGCCACCACCGAGGGCAGGCGCGTGGCCAGCCGGACGATGCCGGCGGCGGCGTAATGTTCCGACAGGTTGATGTAGGCTTCGTCCACCACCAGCAGGGCGCCGGCGCTGCTGGCGGCGGACGCCAAAACCCGCAGTTCCGCCGCGGCCAGCAGCGCGCCCGTGGGATTGTTGGGGTTGCAGACGAACGCCAGCGCCGGCCGCCGGGCGGCGATGATGGCGGCGGCGGCGGCCAGATCCCAGTGGAAGCCGTCGGCGCTGCGGGTGGCGTCCAGCGTAATCACCGGCGCGCCGGCGATGCGCGTCGCGCCATCATACTCGCCATAGGTGGGCGTGAGCAGTAGTGCCGGCCCGCCATAGGCGCGCGCCAGCAGGTGGATCAGCTCCGTAGAACCGTTGCCCACGATGATGTTCTCCGGCGCGGCGCCGTCGCTGTGATGCCAGCCGGCGATGGCCTCGCGCAGGGCCAGGCAGTGGGGGTCGGGGTAGGCGGCCAGGTCAACGGCAGCAATGGCGGCGGGCACGGCGGCGGGCGGCCCGAGGGGGCTGACGCTGGCGGAAAAGTCCAGGCAATCCTCAGGGCGCAGGCCCAGGGCGCGCAGTTCCGCCGGCTTGATGCCGCCATGCACCGGGCGGGGCGACGTCCAGTTAGTCGCCCGGTCGGCCGGCCGGCGGGCGTAGGGGCGGGAGGCCGTATCGGAGCCGGGATTGGGGGCAGAGGAGCCGGGATTGAGGCGGGCAGTCATAAATGGCGGCGGTGGGTGTCGCTGGCGGCGGTTGCTGGAGAGGATGGCGGGGACGGGGCTATTATAATCCGCATTGCGGCGCAACGGGAGGCTAATGCGCCGGCAATGGCGCATTGACCGGAGTGCGGTTGCCGCCGAAACCGGGGCTGCCCGTCCCGCAACCGCCCGTCCGCAGCTGTCCCGTTACAGATACAGTTCCGTCATTGGAACCAGACGCGGGTTGGGTGAGACCGGGTCAACCGCCAAGCCGAAAATCTCCAGCGTGGTGGCGCCCAGCAGATACTGGTCGTCCGGCCCGAAAACGACCGGGCAAGTCCATTCCTGGCCTTCAACCCGGAAACGCGCTTCGCCGACCCCGTATTCGGCGCGCTCCCCGTTTGCCATCCTGAACCCCATGCTTTTGGCCGGCGCCAGCCGCAGGGCGGCCAGCAGCTCTGCCGGCATCATAGAGTGGGTCGCCCCGGTATCCACCAGCGCCGACACCGGACTCAAGTCGCCGCCCATAGGATTGCCAACCCCGATTTCGACCTGGAAAGCGCCCATTGTCCTCTCCTTTCTAACCTATGTTCCTTTTTTGCCGGGACGGCGCAGGCGCGCGCCGGGCGTACCCGTTCATCATACCATCATTCATTCGTCCCGGCATATTCGTCGTCAGCCGGGCCGGCGGCGAGGGCGCGATTGCCTGGCCGGTTAGGTGGGCAGTGTCTTGTAAAAAAGCCGGATTCCCATCATAATGCCGTCCGGCGGCGGGGCGGGCTGCTGTTGGCCCGGCGACTCCACTCTCCGTTTTTCCGTTTATCCGCGCTCCGTGTGCCGCCCGCCCTCTGTCACTGCCCCCGCGAGGCCAGCCATGAACACCGCGCGCAACCGCATCAGCGCCGAAAGGCGCCCTTCGTTCCTGACCCGGATCCGGCGGGTGGAGGGGCACCTGCAACGCAAAACCCTGGACGGGCTGCTGGCGCTGATCCCCCTGCTGGTCACCATATTCGTGCTGGGGTTCATCATCAGCTACGCGGACGGGTTTGTGACCAGCATCCCCTACCTGGCCGGCCAGCCCTGGCTTTTCCCCGGCATTGGCCTCATCGCCATGATAGTGGTTTTCTACATCTTTGGCGTGCTGGTGGACACCAGGGCCGGGCGGCGCGTAATGGACTGGAAGAGCCTGGTGCTCAACCATATTCCCATCATCAAGACCGTTTTCGGCGCCACCGAGCAGGCCACTACCACCATTGCTGGCGCGGGCTACAACTTCAGCCGCGTGGTCTTTCTGGAGTGGCCCCGGGAGGGGATGGTCGCCATCGGCTTCGTAACCGGACGCGCCTATTCCAGATCCGAGAAACATTCCCTGGCCATCGTCTATATTCCTACCGTCCCCAATCCGACTTCCGGCAACCTGGCCATCGTCAACGAGGATGACCTTTACGAGACCGACCTGTCCGTTGAGAACGCCGTCAAGCTGGTGTTTTCCGGCGGCATTGTGCTGCCGCCTACCCTGGCTATGGCCCGGATGGCCCGCATATCGGTCAAGGATGAATTCATCGGAACATTTGAAACCCATTCCGATAGCTGAACCGCCCGGCTGCCGCCCGCCGCAGCGTATGCCGCTCAAATGCCGCCGCAAGGCGGTGGCGCCGGCTGGACGGACACTGCGTCCGCCGGCCGGCGCCACCGCACCCGGCGCCCCGGTGGATACGGATTGGGGAATGGATTCGGGATTGGGGATTGCGGGTTGATTAGGGGTTGATGACGCCGCTGTGGTTGGCGACCACGAAGGTTTCGCGCCGCCGCAGAAAGTCGGACACCAGCTCCAGCAGCGCCTGCGGGCGTTCCAGAGCCACGGCGTGGCCGGCGTCGTACACATAAGCGATGTGGCAGTTGGGGACGCGTTCCTTATAGATGGCGGGCGCTTCGGGGTGCAGCAGCCGGTCCTGCTGCCCGAATACCGCCAGCGTGGGGCATTGGATCCGCTCCAGATGCCGTCGCAGGTAGCCGTCGTCGATGGCGCCCAGGTTCATCAGCAGCAGATCCTGATGCCCGTCCTCCGGTATGACGGCGGCGGCGTCCGGGTGGGCGAACAGAGACGTGGGCGCCCTCCTGTTGGTGGGCATTATCGCCACCGGGGAAATGAGGACCAGGGCCTTTACCCGTTCCGGTTCCTGGGCGGCGTGCCAGGCGGCCAGGGAGGCGCCGATGGACAAGCCCACCAGGGCGCAGCCTTCCGCATCCTGGCTGATGGCGGCGGCGATGGTATCCCGGCGCCACTGGTCAAAGCCCAGTTCCCGCACCCGGCAGCCCCCGGCCGCCAGCTCGTCGGCCAGCGCCGGGCGCCAGGGCAGCCCGTCAATGATGACCACGGTCTGGCCCGTTTCCGTTTCCGTTCCACTCATGGCAGCAGATCTCCTTTTATACGATCCGGATCCGATACGGCTTCGGCAACGGGACTTGCTTCCGCAAATCCCGGAAATCCCGGTTACAAGTTTCCGGTTACAGCTCCTTGAGGCGGGGCAGCACTTCCCGCCCGAACAGGTCAATTTCCGCCATAATGTCCCGGTGCGTGAGGCTGGGCTGCTGGAAAAAGAGGTCAATGACGCCAACGCCGCAACGGTCGCGATACGCCTTGATTTGTTCAAAGACGGTATCCGGGCCGCCCACGAAAGTGAGGCCAGGGGCGCCGCCCACGATGTCGCCGCTGGCGCTACCGGCAAAGATGTGGCGGTAGTCCGGGGTTTGGCCGGCCCTTGCCGCCTGTATCACTTGCGCCACCGATGACCGCAGGGCCATGCCCGGGGCGCGGCCCTGGTCGACCTGGCGGTCAAACCATTCCTGCGCCTGCCCGTCCGTTTCGGCCAGATAGATGCTGCCCCGGAACACTACCTGGTCGGGTTGGGGCGTCCAGCCGGCTGCGGCGCACCAGCGGTAATACTGGTCGGTAATGTCGCCGGTCTGCGCCACCGGCAGGAAGGATACGCCCAGGCCCAGCCGGTGGGTGGCGGCGTAATGGGCGGTGGCGGCGCTGCGGGTGGCCACCAGCGCCGGCGGAAAGGGACGCTGCACCGGGCGCGGCCAGACGGCCACCGTGCGGAACTGATAATAACGCCCCTCCCAGGCAAAAGGCTGGGGTTCCGTCATGGCCTTGAGGATTAGATCCATTCCTTCCAGCATCCGTTCCCGGCCTTCGGCGGGGTTGACCCCATAGACCTGGTCCTCGTTGGGCGTGCCGCGCAGGAAGCCCATTACCAGCCGCCCGCCGGTGAGGTTGTCCAGCAGGGCCAGTTCCTCGGCCAGGCGCACAGGGTTGTTCAGGGGCAGCAGCGGCCCCAGCAAGGCGATTTTGACCTGGCGGCAGCGTTCCGCGACCGCGGCGGCCATCACCGCCGGAGCGCCGGTGGCGATGCGGCCGGAGTAATGATGTTCGGAGAAGCTGATCCACTCGAAGCCGGCGGCTTCGGCCAGCTGGCATTCGGCGATGCCGTCCTGGTAGCTTTGGGCCGAAAGGTCGGGGTCATTGCAGGCCGGCGGCGTGGGCCAGGCGCGGGGGAAGTCGCGCCGGCGCGCATAGCCCATGGCGCCCAGATAGGATGCTTTCATAGTTCCCTCGTTGCCATCCCCGCGCGCAGTCGCCGATTTGGAATTGACGAAGGCCCGGCTGCCGCCGGCGGCGCATTGACATTATTTTCGCCGAATGGTAAATTGCGCCTGTAAGGGATTGGTGCGTTGCCTGATCAGCAACGCCGCGTATTGCATAGAGCACGGGGACCCACGTTGGCCCTGCTGGAACCTGCGATTGCCAATCCCTCATTTATGCCCTTTGGCAACGCTGCGGGGATATGTCTAGCTTGGCACGCCCCTCAGATCCTCGAAGCGGAACCCCCGACGCGGCGAACCGTCGTCGGTTTCACTGCGCCATTCCAGTTCCCGAAATCGGTCGCAAATGGCCCTGATGTTAGTCCGTCCCTGGTTTTGCTGGGCCAAAGAATAGGCCAGCAGGTCGGCAATCTGGATCCCCACGGTCGCTTTGGAGCTGACAAAGAAGGGGGGTTTCAACGATGTGGTTCAGCGTCCGGCCGATTGAGTTCCTGTACAGGAAGTTGACGAAAGCCCGGGCTCGTTGCGTGTCCGTTTTTTCGTCCTGGGAATCAAGGGCCACGATGGCCATATCGTCGGCGCCGTTCTCTACCATCATAGCATGGCGATGGCCGACCAAACCGTGAAGCCGTCGGGGTCTTTGGGACGCGGCCATTCGGACTCGTCAACGAACACCAGCAAAATGAAACCTCCCGGATTACGCCCTTCGCAAAATAGCAGAAACCGCGCGCCAATACTACCACAACGGGTGTGCGAAACAGGACAATCGCCCGATTGCGGCAATTCCGCGCCTATGGCGTTGCCCCGCCGCCGCCTGATTTGCGGTATTATTGCCCCCGGCAAGATCCATCCCTTACCCACCAAAGGGCATTCCACAGGGCGTTTCCCGATGCAAACCCGCGCCTTTACCCGCAAAATCAGAACCGAAACCGCGCCGCAGTTCATCGACATCACCGACTGGGCGCAAGGCTGCGTGACCCGGGCCGGCGTGACCAACGGCTTCGCGCTGGTCTATTCGCCGCACACTACCGCCGCTGTGACCATCAACGAAAACGAACCCCTGCTGATTGAGGATCTGACCCGCTTCCTGGAACGGCTCTGCCCCCGCCAAGCCGAGTATCGGCACAACGACTTCGCCGTCCGCACCGTCAATATGACCGAACAGGAATCGCCCAACGCTCACGCTCACCTGCTGCGTCTGATGATGGGCGGCAGCGAAACCATCCCCCTGGTGAGCGGCGCAATGATCCTGGGGCGCTGGCAAAGCATCTTTTTCGTGGAGCTGGACCACCCCCGTTCCCGTGAAGTGATGGTCCAGATTGTGGGCGAGTAGCCCGGCGCGGCCCCGCAATGTCCGGCCCTGCCAACGCTCCCGCATCCCCTGCGGCACCGGAGCCGGCCCTGGCGCCGGCAAATGCCGGCGCTGACGCCGAAGCTCGTCCTGCCGGCGGCATCGCTTTGGAGGACGCCTATCGCTACTGCGCTCGGCTGGCGCGTTCTCACTACGAAAACTTCAATGTGGGCGGCTGCGTCACGCCCAAAGACAAGCTGCCCCACATCTACGCCATCTATGCCTGGTGCCGCACGGTGGATGACCTGGGCGACGAAGGGATGCCCGCCGGCCATAGCCCTGGCGCCAACCCTGGCGACAGCGATAACGCCGCCATCCGGCGCCACCGGCTGGGGCTGCTGGACTGGTGGCAATCGGAACTGGACGCCGTGTATGGCGGCGGGCGCCCGGAACATCCGGTAAGCATCGCCGTGCAGCATACCGTAGGCGTTTTTGACATTCCGCGCTTGCCCTTTGACCGGCTGATTCACGCCAACCGCATTGACCAGGGCAGTGGGCGCTTCGCCACCCGGGAGGATGTGCTGGAGTATTGCCAATACTCCGCCAACCCCGTGGGCCACCTGTACCTGCACCTGTTCGGGTACGCCGATGCGGAACGCCGGCGGCGGGCCGATTGTACTTGCACCGCCCTCCAGCTGACCAACTTCTGGCAGGATGTGGCCCGCGACTACCGGGAGCGCAACCGCATCTACCTGCCCCAGGCGGATATGGCGCGCTACGGCGTCCGGGAGTCGGACATTGCCGCCGGGAACGCCACGCCGGCCTTCCGCGCGCTGCTGCGGGAGCACTGCGACCTGGCCCGGGAGCTGTTCCGGGAGGGAGCGCCTCTGGCGGCGTCTCTGGGCCGGCCGGCGCGGCTGCCGGTGGCGCTGTTCACCCGCGGGGGCGTGGCCGTGCTGGACGCCATCCACCGCCAGGATTACGATGTGCTGGGCCGCCGGCCGGCTCTTTCCAAAGGCCGCAAAGTTCGGCTGCTGGCGTCGGCTCTGATTCGCAGCCGGCTGGGGCGGGGCTATGGGCTGCCGCAAGGCTGATGGCCGCAAAGTTGACGGCTATGATGTCTTACGATGCGAGGCTCATAAAACAGCGCGCGGTTAATCCTTGAAAAGGGAGCCCGCGAAAAGGGAGCCCGCGTTGACAGGCCCGCCTGATTTATGCTGTAATGCGGCCAGGAGGTGGCATCATGGCGACGATGGACACCAAGACCCCGCCCAAGGCCAGCGAGATGCGCAAGGCCAGGCGGTTGCAAAAGCGCACGCTGGCACAGCTGGAACTGGTGCATAAACTGGCGCCGGAACTGCGGCCGCGTGGGGTTAAGCGCGGCGGCACCCGTGGACAGGGCTGACGACGACTATATCGTCCAGCAATTGACGGAGCTGGGCGCCAGGGTAATCAGTGAAGCCATACACTATATCGCAATGTTGCGCGACCGGGATCGGCCGGCGGCAATTGCCTTGCGGGACGGCGTATTGCGGCCCGCCGAGCGGGGCAACCGGATAGAGGCCGAAGCGGGCATAAACGCTTTCAGGCGCAATCACTATGACCGGGAACCCTACCTGCGGATGCATTTCAGTGGCGTTATGGCTTCGCTGGCGCCGGGCATTGCCACACTGGCCAGGGCTGAGCGGTACGGTGTAATATGACCTCGCTGATTATCGCAGCGAGGGGTAGGGGTTATCGTATGTAATTCCCCCCTGCTATGGCTGTCCCGCCTGTGACTATGCCCACGCCATTGCGCCCGGTTCCCGCCGCCGCGCCGCCCTCGCCCCGGGTACTGGCCGCCGCTTACGACGAATGCCGGCGGGTGACCCGCCGGGAGGCCCGCAACTTTTATTTCGCCTTTCTGACGCTGCCGGCGGCGCAGCGGCGCGCCATCTATGTGGCCTACGCCTTCTGCCGCTACTGCGACGACGCGGTGGACGCCGCCGGCGCTCCCGCCGAAAAGCGGGCCCGCGTCAACTACCTGCGCCGGCAGCTGGCCGAAGCCTACGCCGGGCGCGCCGACCAACCCCTGTTTATCGGGCTGGCCGATGTAGCCGCCACCTACGCCATTCCCCAGGAGTACTTCGCCGAAGTACTCAACGGCGTGGAATCGGATCTGACCCGCACCCGCTACGCCAGTTTTGCGGAGCTGCGCGGCTACTGCTACCAGGTAGCCTCCGCAGTGGGGCTGATTTGCATCCACATATTCGGCTACCGGGGGGGCGAGGAGGCGCGCGGCTACGCCGTTGACCTGGGGGTGGCCATGCAGCTGGCCAACATCTGCCGCGATGTGCGCGAGGACTGGGAGTTCGGGCGCGTCTATCTGCCCCAGGATGAGATGGCGCGTTTCGGCGTAACCGATGCGGACATTGCCGCGGGCGTGGTCACGGAGGGTTTCGCGGCGCTGCTGCGGTTTCAGATTGACCGCGCGCGGCAGTACTTCGCCAGCGGACGCCGGCTGCTGCCCTGTCTGCCCCGGCGTTCCCGGGCCTGTCCCGCCGCCCTGGGGCTGATTTACGGCGGCGTACTGGACCGGATTGAAGCCGCCGGCTGTGATGTGTTCCGGGAACGCATCGCCTTGAGCAAGGGCGCCAAGGCGCGCCTGATGGTGCAAGCCTGGCTGGCCGGCCCTCTGCTGAAATGAGCGCTGAAACGACCGCCGCCAGCGCCCTGGTGATTGGCGGCGGGCTGGCCGGCATTGCCGCCGCCCTGCGGCTGGCGGAAGCCGGCCGTAGGGTTACGCTGCTGGAGGCCCGCGCCAGCCTGGGCGGGCGGGCCTACTCCTATGCCGACCCCCAAACCGGGCGAGTCCACGACAACGGGCAGCACGTCATCGTGGGCGCCTGCCATAACCTAATCGCCTTTCTGGAGGGCATCGGGGCCGGCCCCCGGTGGCGTCTGCAACCCAGGCTGGATGTGGCCGTGTATAACCGGGCCGGCCGGCGGGGGCGGCTTTACGGGACGCCGCTGCCGGCGCCGGCGCACCTGCTGCCCGCCTTTCTGACTTATCCCCATCTGGGGATTGCCGACAAGCTGCGGGCCGTGCGCGGCCTGCTGGCGGCGATGCGGGCCGACCGGCGGCGGGCGGCCCTGGAGGATATCGACTTCCGCCACTGGCTGCGCGCGCACGGGCAGTCGGAACGGGCCATCGCCAACCTGTGGAATGTGCTGGTGGAAGGCGCTCTGAATGACAATGTCGGCTCCGTCAGCGCCGCCATGGGGCTGATGATTGTCCAGGATGGGCTGCTCAAGGGGCGGCATAATGCCAATGTGGGCTACCCGGTTGTTTCCCTGGGCGATGCCCTGGGCGGGCCGGCGCGGCGTCATCTGGCGCAGCTGGGGGTGCGGATAATGACCGGCTGCGCCGCCCGCCGCATTGTGGCGGGGGAGGATGCCGTCGTGCGTAAAGTCGTGGTCGCCGGCGGGCGGACGCTGGCGGCGGACGCCTACATCAGCGCGGTGCCCTTTTGGGTTCTGCCCAACCTGCTGCCGCCGGCGCTGGCGGCCGCCGCGTCTTTGGAGCGCCGGGCCGGGCTGCGGACGGCGCCGATTGTCAATGTCCACCTGCGGTATGACCGCCCCGTTATGGCTGGTGATTTCCGCTATTTCGTGGACAGCCCGCTTCAGTGGGTGTTCAACCATTCGGCTATCCGCAACGACGGCGGCGGCGCGGGCGATGAAGCCGGCGGGCAGTCGCTGACGGTGTCCATCAGCGCGGCGTGGGATTATATTGACCGGCCCCGGGACGCGCTGGCGCAGGGGATTGCCGCCGAAATGCGGGCCGTTTTTCCCGCCGCCGGGCGCGCCGCGCTGCGGGAGGCCGTGGTGGTCAAGCAGCGCCGCGCTACCTTTCGTTGCGCGCCCGGCGCCGGCCGGCTGCGGCCCGGCCCGGCCACGGCGTCCCCCAATCTGTTTCTGGCCGGGGAATGGACGGATACCGGCTGGCCTTCTACTATGGAAGGGGCGGTTATCAGCGGCTACAATGCGGCGGCGGCGGCGCTGTCGGCGGCAGGCGCCGGTCTCCGGTAGCGGGCAGTTGGTAGCCGGCCGCCGGCAGCGGGTGGGAACAGACTGCCGGGAGCGAAACCGTCACTGGCAAGCGGCATAATGACAAGCAGCATACTGGCAAGCGGATACTGGCAAGCGGATACTGGCAAGCGGATACTGGCAAGCGGATACTGGCAAGCGGCATAATGGCAAGCAGCATACTGGTGATTGAGGACGATCCCGGCATTGTCAAAATCGTCCGGCTTTACCTGGAACGGGACGGGCACCGGGTGGCCACGGCCGCCGACGGCGCGGCCGGCCTGCGTCTGGCGCAGGAATCCCCGCCGGATCTGGTTGTGCTGGATTTGATGCTGCCGCGCCTGGACGGAATGGCGGTGTGCCGGGCCCTGCGGGCGCAATCGGAGGTGCCGATAATTATGGTCACGGCGCGGGCGGGCGAGGATGACCGGCTGGCCGGGCTGGATCTGGGCGCCGATGATTACATCGTCAAGCCCTTCAGCCCCCGGGAGCTGGCGGCGCGGGTGCGGGCCGTGCTGCGGCGCGCCGCCCGGGCGGAAAACGCCAGCAGCGGCGCCGGCGCCAACTCGGGCCGTCCGCCCCGGCTGGAGTATGATGGCATTGTGATTGACCTGGAGGCCCGCGCCGTCCGCATTGGCGACCGCAGTCCGGCCCTGACGCCTACGGAGTTCCGGCTGCTGGCGATGCTGGCGCAGCAGCCGGGGCGAGTTTTCAGCCGCGACCAGATTATAGAAAACGCTTTCGGCGACGATTACGACGGGTTTGACCGCACGGTAGATGTTCATATCGCCAACCTGCGCCGCAAGATAGAACCGGACGGCAAGAGGCCACGCTATGTACAGACCGTCCACGGCGTGGGGTATCGGTTCGGCGCGGGCCAGGGCCGGTCGTCATAGGCGCCGTCGTTCCGGCCAATGTCCGGTTCGGGCCAGGGTATCGGGCCAGGGTCAATGAAACGCAACTGGAAATTCGGTTTGCGGCTGCGGCTGGCGGCGGGCTTTATCGCCATTCTGGCGCTGTCCACCGGGGCGGTGAGCCTGTTCACGGGCTATGTGGCGCAGCGGGAGGTGGACCGCATCCAGGCGCATCAGGACCGGGTGCGAGCCGGGCGTCTGAATGCGGAGCTGGCACGTTTTTACGACAACGCGGGCGACTGGCATGGGGTGCAGGAATTCATCGTGCGGGCCGGGCTGCTGTCGGGGCGGGAGGTGGTAGTTCTGGACGCCGACGGGAATGTGGTGGGGGACAGCCGGCAGTGGCGCCATTCCCGGCTGCCCCGCCGTCATCACGACCGGCGGGAGGAGGCGGCGCATAACGCCCACGCCCATTTGCCGCCGCCGGACGAATTCACGCCGCTTTACGATGGCGAAAACCGGGTGGGCGCCGCCCTGGTGATCCCGCGGGAACGGCCGGATGCGCCCCCCGGCGCCGAGGAACCCCGCCTGGCGGAGTTCGCCGAGGCGGTCAACGATTCCCTCACCATTGCCGGCCTAGCGGCGGGCGTGGCCGGCATTCTCCTGGTGGTTCTGCTGTCCCGCCGCACTCTGGGCGCGATTGGCAGCCTGACCGCGGCTGCCCGCGCTCTGGGCGGCGGCGATCTGGCGCGCCGCGTAGAGGTGAAAGGCGGCGATGAAATCGCCGAGCTGGGGCACGCTTTCAACGCGATGGCCGAAGCGTTGCAGGACGCCGAGCGCCAGCGCCGCAGCCTGGTGGCGGACGTAGCCCACGAACTGCGGACGCCGCTGGCCAACATTCAGGGCCACGTTGAGGCCATCCAGGATGGGCTGATACCCGCCGATGACGCCGCGCTGGAGACGCTGCACCGGCAGGCCGGCTACCTGACGCGGCTGGTTAATGACCTGCGTCTGCTGGCGCAGAGCGAAGCGCGGGAACTGCGCCTGGATATGGGGCCGGCAGCGGCGGACGAACTGGTGGAACGGGTGGCGGCGTCTTTCCGGCCCCGCGCCGAGGCGGGCGCCGTGCGTCTGGTGACCGAGGTCGCTCCCGGCCTGCCGCCGCTTAACATTGACCGGCTGCGGATTGAGCAGGCGCTGGGCAATCTGACGGACAACGCCCTGGGGCATACGCCGGCCGGCGGAACGGTGGCCATTGCCGCCGTCCGGCACGGCCAGGGGGTGCGAATCACGGTGTCGGACACCGGGGCGGGCATTCCGGCGGAAGCGCTGCCCTATGTGTTTGACCGTCTCTACCGGGTTGACCCGTCCCGGGACCGGGCTACCGGCGGCGCCGGGCTGGGCTTGACCATCGCCCGCCAGCTGGTAAAGGCTCACGGCGGGGACATCTGGGCGGAGAGCGCCCCCGGGGCGGGCAGCCGTTTCGGGTTTGATCTGCCGGGGGCGGAGTTCCGGCAAGGCAATCGGATGGAGGGAAGTTGAAGTCGGAGAGGGCGGGCAAGGCGGGCAATGTGAGGAATGTGGGGAACTTTGATAATTTCTTAACATCGCCGGGCTATTCTGAATGTCGCAAAGCCGCCCCAGGGCCGGAGCGCCCGGCCCAAAATCAGCGGCGGGCGGCATCAGGAGGCAGATATGTTCGGCAAGATTCGCAGCATCAGGAAGCGGTGGTTCGTGGCGGCGGCAGCGGTGGCGCTGCTGGCGGTGGGGCTGACTTTCGGCAGCGCCTTGGCGGCCGGCGTGGGCGGCGGGAAAGGCCCGGGGCACGGTTACGGTTACGGCTACGGGGGCTATGACGCGGAACGGCGGGGCGGCGGCGGCGATGCCAACGCCAAGAGCGCCATACTGGCGCGGGTGGCCGAAATCGTGGGCGTGACGCCGGATGCGCTGGAGGCGGCTTTCCGCACCGCGCATAACGAGGTGCAGACGGCCGGCTTTACGGAACGGGTCAACGGGCTGGTCGCCGACGGCAGCCTGACGCAGGAACAGGCCGATGCCGCTACGGAGTGGTTCGCAGCCCGCCCGGAGGCGGCCGGGCCGGTGGCTTATTACATCGCGCGGCGGGCCGACAGCGGGCGGGTTGCGGCCAAGCTGGAACGGATGGTAGCGGCGGGCTACCTGACGCAGGAGCAGTCGGATGCCATCGTGGGCTGGCAGGCGCAGCGCCCGGAGGGGCTGCCGGAGCTGGGCGGCGACCACGGCGGGCATAGCGACGGCGACCGCGAACACCGCCGGGGGCATTAACCCGCCGGGGCGTAGTTGCGGGCGGCGGGGCCGGGCGCAACTACGCCGAGGGACGAGGACATTAGCTGGGGGCATTCGCGCGGCGGATGCCCCCATCGGTTAATTAATCCGGCGCCGCAGTCGGGGTTGCTTCAGCCGGGGGTTGCTTCAGCCAGGGGTTCCGGGGGGCGCCAGGGGGCCGTGTCCCCGGCCATTGCCGTTGCCGTTGCCGCCGTCGTATTCGCCATAGCCCGTGTCGCTGAACACGCGGATTTCCCGGCCCTGGAACACGTGATACATATGGACATCCCGGTCGCCGCCCACGGTGTTGAGCAGATCGGAGCCGATGTCGTCGATGATTTCCTCGATGCCTTCGGCGGGCACGGCGTGGTCGACGGCGATGGCGATGTGGGCGATGCCGGGCAGGAAGTGGGTGTCAATCCGGCCCACCGGGTTGTCGCCGTCCAGAATCAGCCAGGCTTCGGAGCCGGCGGTGCGAACTTCGCGTTCATAATCGTAGGGCATCGCGGCAACTCAACTCAATTCCGCTCAACTATGCGCGGTTCGGCGCGGATCAACGCAACGCGACGCTTATTCCCGGATCTGGCCCTGCCCGCGGATTACCCACTTGTAGGAGGTCAGCTCGCGCAGGCCCAGGGGGCCCCGGGCGTGGTATTTCTGGGTGCTGATGCCGACCTCGGCGCCCAGCCCGAACTGGGCGCCGTCGGTGAAGCGGGTGCTGGTGTTGTGGTACACGGCGGCGGCGTCGACCTCGTTGAGGAAGCGCTGGGCGGCGCCGTCATCCCGGGTGATGATGGCTTCGGAATGGCCGGAGCCGTAGGTTTCAATGTGGGACAGGGCGTCGTCCAGGCTGTCCACGACCTTGATGGCGGCGATGAGGGCCAGGAACTCCCGTCCCCAGTCGTCCGGGCCGGCGGGAACGGCGTTCAGGTCGTTGCCGGGGCCGAGGATGCTCAAGGCCCGGTGGTCGCAGCGCATTTCCACGCCGGCTTCGTGGAGGCGGGCGGCGATTTCCGGTAGGCAGCGGGCGGCGGCTTCGCGATGCACCAGCACGGTGTCCAGGGCGTTGCAGACGGTGGGGCGCTGCACTTTGGCGTTATAGACGATGCGCGTGGCCAGATCAGCGTCGGCGTCCCGGTCGACATAGGTGTGGCAGACGCCCACGCCGCCGGTGAGGACGGGCATAGCGGCATTGGCGGCGACATAGTTGATCAGCTCCGTACCGCCGCGCGGCACCAGCAGGCTGATGCAGTCTTTCATAGCCAGCATCACATCCACCAGGGCGCGGTCGGTGTTGTTCACGAACTGGACGGCGGGGGCCGGCAGGCCGGCTTCGCCCAGGGCGCGGTGGGTCAGGTCAACCAGGGCGGTATTGGAACGCAGGGTTTCCTTGCCCCCGCGCAGGAGGCAGGCGTTGCCGGATTTCAGGGCCAGGGATACGATGTCGGTAGTTACATTGGGGCGGCTTTCGTAGATGCTGGCGATGACGCCCAGGGGGATGCGGCGCTTTTCTACGGCCAAGCCGTTGGGCATCGTGAAGGATTCCAGGGTTTCGCCTACCGGGTCGGGGAGGGCGGCCACGCCGCGCACGTCGGCGGCCATTGCGTTGAGGCGTTCCGGGGTCAGGAGCAGGCGGTCCAGGAAGGCGTCGTTGATGCCGGCGGCCTGGGCGTCGCGGTAGTCGGCGGCGTTGGCGTCCAGGACGGGGGCCGGCTCGGTTTCCAGGGCGCGGGCGAGGTTGTGGAGGGCGTGGTTGCGGGCGGCGGCGGGCGTCCGGGCCAGGAGGGCCGAGGCGGCGCGGGCGGCGGAGCCCTGTTGTCGGAGCTGGTCGGCGGCGGCGGTCATTAGAACAAGTCTCCAGGGCAAGGGGCAGAATGGGTTTGAATCTTACCACATTCCGGGGGCGGGCGGGGCGGGGCGGCAATCGGGAGGGGCGAGGGACGGCGGGCAGCGCTTTGGCCAGGGGCCGTCGTGAAATCGCCCGCCAGTCCGGGAGGGGCCGGCAATCCGGGGCAAGCGCCTGTTGCTGCGGAGCAGCCGGCGGGGAAGATGCCCGGATGCCGGCTTGCACCGGACTGACGGGGGTTATGGTATGCCGCCGTTGGCGACGGCACAATGCGCTTGGCGACGGGCCTTAATTCACTGGCGCTCCTTGATTGGCGTGGATATTGCGGTTACCGGGGCGGTTCCGGCGGGCGGGGGGCGGGCGGTTGGGGGCAGGGAAATTTTCATGGGGAAGTCGGCTCCTTTTCGGTGCGTGGGTGGTTGGAAGATTGATGGCATCGGGGAAGGCTCGGGCTGGCCTTTGGGTTCCAGGTTGTCGGCGCTACGGCCTGAGAGCGTAACGCGTGGGATTTCGTCATAGTTTTCCGTGTCCCGGACGGACTTACGGCAGGTAAGAACAGGTTCAGGGCCTGTTCCGGCGAGCCGGTTCGGTCATCCGGCACGGGGCGGTGGTGACACCCGCTGGCTGGCACAGAACTACACGGGCCGCACGATACATACAGCGACGAAGCAGGACCAGCTGAAATTGGGTTCCGACAAAGGGTTAGGCCGTTTCCTGGAGGCCCGTTTGGTTAGCCCGAAATGGTTTCCCCGATGGTGGCGTGACGCGGATAGAGAGCTACGGATCGGATCCGGTGGGTGGGCATTGCTGGTGTCCGCCTGGGCTTGGGGCGCGCGTCCGCGTCGTGGGCCTGGGCGGATGGCGGTCGGGGCAGC
The DNA here is from genome assembly GCA_965203195.1 of Dehalococcoidia bacterium. Taxonomy (GTDB): domain Bacteria; phylum Chloroflexota; class Dehalococcoidia; order Lucifugimonadales; family UBA3495; genus Bin87. Next base: position 1,871,752 of record OZ241860.1, read on the forward strand.
TGTCCCCTGGTCGCCGGGCGGGTTGCCGCATCCGTGTTTGAGGTTAGCAGGACGGATGTTCAGGGCGCAAGGGGGCGGGTGTCATAAATGGCGGCGATTTTTTAAATTCCGGCGGGCGGATGGGGCACGGCGCCGGAGGAGGCCGGAATACGGGTGTCCGGGCGGGCGCGATGGCCGGGTTTTCTTGACACCGGCGTTGCTCCGTAACATAATTCCCGGCAACGAAAATCCGCGCCCGGAACCGGCCGGACGCGGCGCGTCAAAGGAACTGCATCGTCTCGGCGAATGGCATTGTCCCGGCGAACTGCATCGTCCTGGCGAATGGCATTGTCCAGGTGAACTGCATCGTCCCGGCGAACTGCATCGTCCCCGGTCCGCATAGCGACCGCACAGGAGGCCACCCGTTGTCCGGCAACGAATTTACGCTTACCGATGGGATGCGGGAGCAGGCGATCGGCGTGACCAGCGCCCCCGTGTCGATGGATGTTGAGAAGGGCCACATTGCCAGGTTTGCCGAGGCGATTGGCGATGACAACCCGGCTTACACGGCGGGCGCGGCCGAGACGGGGGGGATTGTGGCGCCGCCCACTTTTCTGCGGGCGATGCGGGGCATCCGGCCGGAGCTGCCTTTTGCCATTCCCTTTGGCCGCGTGCTGGACGGGGGCAGCGACTGGGAGTATTTTGACTATGTGCGGCCCGGCGACACCATTACCGCCGTGGCCCGCATTGAGGACATCAGGGAACGGACGGGCAGCATCGGGCAGATGCTCATCTCTACTACCAAAATCACCTACCGCAACCAGGACGACGTCATCGTGGCTACCCAGACCAGCACGTCAATTCGGTACTGAGTCGCCGCCGCCGGGGTGCCGCCAGCGCGTTGGCGCCGGCGGGCGGCCGGTTCCGAAAGGGGGCAAGCCCCGCCCCGGCCATCCGAATTCCGCAACCAGGGGGAACGCTATGGGCCAGCAAATTTACTTTGAGGATGTCAGCGAGGGCATGGAGCTGCCCGCCGAGGTGCGGGAGCCCACTACCCGGCAGCTGGTGCAGTACGCCGGCGCTTCCGGCGATTTTTACGAGATCCATTACGACAAGGATTTTGCCCAGAGCACGGGGCTGGATGATGTGATCATTCACGGGGCGCTGAAAAATGCGATGCTGGGGGCGTATGTGACCGGGTGGGCCGGGCCGGGCGCTACCTTGCGCCGTCTGACCTGCCAGTATCGGGGCATGGATTATCCCGGCGAACCCATCACCGCGAAAGGCCACATTAGCCGCGTCTATCAGGAAGGGGCGCAAAGCCTGGTGGACTGCACGATCTGGCTGGAGAACCCGCGCGGGCAGCAGACCACGCCGGGGACGGCCACCGTAGCGCTGCCCAGGCGCGGGTAGATAGGCCGGGCGGCGTATCCCGTCATTCCATTTCCGCCCCGTTCATTCCGTTAGATACCGTTCCGGCGCAATGGCCGGAATCAAGGATAGCCGGGATTTGCGGATGGCCGGGATGACGGGATACGGGGCAACGGCAAAGGGAATGACGGCGAAAGGTTAGCCGGGCTTTAAGGGCCAGGCGGCGACAGGAAAAGGAACCAGTCACTATGCCCAACAATTTGGAAGGGAAAGTAGCAATTGTCACCGGCGCGGGCCGGGGCGTGGGACGCGGCATCGCCAGGCTGATGGCGGCGGAGGGTGCCAGGGTGGTGGTGGTTGACCCCGGCGTGAATGTGGACGGCACGGGCTTTGACCAGTCCGTGGCGGAAGTGGTGGCCGGGGAGATCCGGGACGCCGGGGGGGTGGCCGCGGCGTGCGCGGAGTCGGTGGCGACGATGGACGGCGGCGAGCGCATTGTGCAGACGGCCATTGATCACTTCGGGCGGCTGGACATTGTGGTCTGCTGCGCGGGCATTCTGCGCGACCGGATGGTGTTCAATATGACGGAGCAGGAATGGGACGATGTGATCGCGGTGCATCTGAAGGGGACTTTTACGGTGGTGAAGCACGCCTGCATTCTGTTCCGGCAGCAGCGTTCCGGGCGGGTCATTACCTTCAGCAGCCAGTCGGGGCTGGTGGGGAACAGCGGGCAGGCCAACTATGGCGCCGCCAAGAGCGGGATTGCCGGCTTTACCAAGGTGGTGGCCAAGGATATGGGGCGCTACGGGGTAACGGCCAATTCCATCGCCCCGCGGGCGACTACGCGGATGATTGGGGCCATTCCCGAATCGGCCGCCGAGATCCGGGCCCGGGGCGGCGTTGCGTCGCTGTCCGGGGACGGGGGCGATGACAGCGAGTTGCAGAACCTGGATCCGGACGGCATTGCGCCTTTTGTGTGCTACCTGGCGTCGGATTACGCCGGGAATGTCAACGGGCAGACTTTTCTGGTTTATGGGGACACGGTGTCGCTGATGTCGCAGCCGCGTCCGGAACGGGCCATCTGGACGGAGAGCGGCCACTGGGAGCTGGATGACCTGTCCCGGCAGGCGCGCGGCTATCTGACGGCCGGGCTGGCCAATCCGGCGCCGGCGCAGCAGCGCTAATCCGACGAAACCGGGGACGGGAAGCAGACGGAAAACCCTGATGGAAACCCCGGGGGCGGCCCGGCGAATGACGATGATTGGGCGGGGCCGCCGCCGAATGCGAAGCAAGGAATCTGAACCATGCCTCTTTTGCAAGACAAGGTAGCGATTGTCACCGGCGCGGGCCGGGGCATCGGGCGGGGCGTAGCCAGGCTGATGGCGGCGGAGGGCGCCAGCGTGGTGGTGTGCGACCTGGGCGTCAATGTGGACGGCTCCGGGGTGGATGTGGCGGTGGCGCAGCAGGTGGCGGACGGAATTGCGACCGACGGCGGGCGGGCGGTGGCCTGCACCGAATCGGTGGCCACGATGGACGGCGGCGAGCGCATTGTGCAGACGGCCGTGGACAATTTCGGTCGGCTGGACATTGTGGTCACCGTGGCGGGCATTCTGCGCGACCGGATGGTGTTCAATATGACGGAGCAGGAATGGGACGATGTGCTCGCCGTGCACCTGAAGGGGACATTTACGGTGGTGAAGCACGCCAGCATACTGTTCCGGCAGCAGCGTTCCGGGCGCATTATCACATTCAGCAGCACATCGGGGCTGTACGGGAACAGCGGGCAGGCGAACTACGGGGCGGCCAAGGACGGGATTGCGGGCTTTACGCGCGTCTGCGCGCGGGATTTGGGGCGTTACGGGGTTACGGCCAACGCCATTTCGCCCTCGGCCAGCACGCGGATGACGACCAGCGTGCCGGACGAGGCGCGGGCGCTGCGTTCCGCCCGGGGCATTGCGGCCGGGGGCGGGCTGCGGGGGGAGGCGGAGGATGTGGCGCCGATGGTGGCCTGGCTGGCATCGGACGAGGCGGCGCACGTGAATGGTCATGTGTTTCATGTGACCGGCGGGCTGGTGACGCTGCTGAATGAGCCGGAGCCGGTGAAGACCATCCGCAAGGACAGCCGGTGGACGGTGGACGAGCTGGCGGCGGTGTTCCCCGCCACCATCGGCATTGAGCTGTACAATCCGGCGCCGGCGCCGCCGCCCAGCGCCTAGCCGTTGGGAACCGTTGCGGCGGCGTGGTTCCGGTGGCTTCAAGCCGGCCAACTTAACCCGAGGGACGGCGGGCATTCCGGGATGGGAAACGCGGCAGGCGCCGGGGGCAAGGCACTTCGCGGTTGCGCCCCGGTTGCTTGCCGCCCTTACTGCCGCCAATTCCGTTAACTAACTCCGTCCGGCCCCGTTCTGATTTTCGGCGGCCGGCGGGCGCACTGATTACAGAGGACGACCGATTATGTTCAAGAGCTTCAGCGCATCCTACGCCGGCCACATTGTGGACGACAATCTGGGTCTGGACGGCATTCCCGCCAACGACCGGCGGTATTCCAACGAGGAGCTGGCGGGCGCCTTTGACTGGGCGCTGGACATTTCCCGGCACCTGGAGGCTCACGGCTACGACGAGTTCTGGATGGCGGAACACCACTTCCAGCCGGAGGGGTACGAGTGCATTCCCAACCTGATAATGCTGGGGCTGTACCTGGCGTGCCACACGGAGCGGCTGAAGTACGGCTGCGGGTTTAACATTACCCCGATGTGGCATCCGCTGCGGCTGGCCGAGGATTTCGCCATGGCGGACATTCTGTCGGGCGGGCGCATTATTTTCGGGGTGGGGCGGGGCTACCATTCCCGGGAGGTGGAGACTTTCGGGGCGCCGATGTTTGACGGCGACGCCAACCGGGATCTGTTTGAGGAGCAGGTGGAGGTGATGGTCAAGGCTTTCACGGAGGAGTCTTTCGCGCACGAGGGCAAGCATTACCAGATACCGGCCCGGGTGCCGTACCGGGGCTATACGCTGGAGAAGTTGAGCCTGGTGCCGCGGCCGCGGCAGCAGCCGGTGGAAATCTGGCAGCCGCTGGTGTCGGGGAACCCCAAAGGGGTGGACTTTATGGCGCGGATTGGCATCAAGGCGGTGGTCGCCAATACGCCGGAGCCGATGCTGAATGAGCGGCTGACGATGTACCAGCAGGCCGCCGCGAAGCACGGACGGGAGCTGCAACTGGGCGAGGATATTGCGCTGGGGTACCGCTTTTTCCTAGCGGAGAACCGGGAAAAGGCGATTGAACAGGCGCGTCCGTACTTTGAGGAGGCGATGAAGTTCGCCGCCCCGCTGGGTTTGATGCGGCTGGAGGCGGAGCAGATTGAGGCGGTGGCCAATCCGGGGCTGCGGCGAGGGGTGCAGTTGCCCACGCTGGAGGGGGCGGCGGACAGCGGGGCGTGGCTCTGCGGGAGCTCGGATGATGTCATCAGCCAGCTGAAGGAGGCCGAGGCCAAGTATCCGGGGGTGGAACGGGTGAACCTGGGTTCGGTGATGGGGATGCCGCGGGAGGTGTTCAAGGAACAGCTGGCGCGGTTTGCGGAGGATGTGATGCCGGCCTTTGGCGGGGGGTGACCGCCGGCGGCGGGTCCGCCGCTGTCCACAGGCTCCGGCAGTTGTCCCCGCAATGGCGCCGGTCATACCGGCCGGCGCCAACAGGAAGCTACCGGTCAGGCGTCGGGCGACGCCGGTTCCGGTCGGACTTCGGTGTCGAGGATGACTATGGACACGCGGCGGCGGTCGGAAAGCCGGCGGTTGGCGTCGGAGATGTCTCGGCCGATTACTACGGCCAGGGCAGGGTGCCCGGTGGCCCGGCTCACGGTGTCGGCGCGTTCGAGCGCGCGGCTGATGTCGTATTCGTCGATGGTTTCCGAGACCTCTGCCACGACATAGAGCAGGTCGCCCTGCCGGTTTTCCCCGCAACCGATGATGTCCGCCAGGTCCAGGTCGAAGTTGGCTTCGTGGGTGATGATGCCGCTTTCGGCGGCGTCCTCCACCATCTGGGCCAGGCCGTCGGCTTGCGGGTTGTTGATGCTGTGCAGGACTTGCGGGCGGCGCAAGGCCAGGTAACGGTTGGCGATGGAGCGGAAGTGCCTGGCGATGCGGCGCTCGTAATCGGTGCCAGTGATGGTGCCCATGCGTCCTTCCATACGCCTCTGGCCGGCTTCCAGCCGGCCCAGCCTTTCGTTGGACTGCGTCTGTCCAGCTTCCAGACGGCCCAGCCTTTCGTTGGACTGCGTCTGGCCGGCTTCCAGCCGGCCCAGCCTTTCGTTGGACTGGGCCTGGCCAGCCTTCAGTTCTACGATGTCGGCTTCCATCCGGTCCTGGCGTTCCACTACATGGGCCAGCAGGGCCTTGATGTCAACGATGTCCGTCTCCATCCGGTCCTGGCGTTCCACCACATGGGCCAGCAGGGCCTTGATGTCAACGATGTCCGTCTCCATCCGATCCTGGCGTTCCACTACATGGGCCAGCAGGGCCTTGATGTCAACGATGTCGGCCTCCATCCGATCCTGGCGTTCCACTACATGGGCCAGCAGGGCCTTGATGTCAACGATGTCGGCCTCCATCCGATCCTGGCGTTCCGCCATGGCCTGCATAGCAGCGGTGACCTCCTGTAGGTTTTCGGCCAGCAGGGCCACGGTTTGGGGCAGGTTGCGGAGTTCCTCGTCCTGCAAATGCTGGCGGAGTGCGACGCCCAGCTCGGGGTTCCAGCGAATGGCGTCCAGAATGTCCTGGAAGGTGTGGATAGGCGGGTTAGCCATGGCGGTCATTGGGAAATCTCCTGCCGTTGCGGTGGGAACATTTTAGCACATAGCAACGGGTCAGGCTACGCGGCGCCGCAATCGGCAGGGCCGCGTTTTGTTTCCGGGCGGTGGCCAATTTACGGGTTCACCGTTGCCCAGTACGCCCGGGCCGGCGGCGCGCGGCCTGGTGGCGGGCAGAGGAAAGACCGTGGCGGCAGCGTCCTTAGGTAGCGTTTCATTTTAGGTGGTTTGGTTGATCAGGCCCTGCTCCTGTAGCAACGCCAGCAGGTTGTGCTCCGTCCACACCGTCCCCAACTGCTCCCGCCGCCGCAACTCACGATTGTGCCTCTCCAAACGCGACGTCGTCCGATGCCTCGCCTGCCCCGTCGCCAGATGGCGCAGTCCTTTGGACAATGCTTTCTCACACCAGTAACCCGCCGCCCCAGCCGTCGCCCGCATAATTCGCCGCGCCCATTCCCGACCCTCCGCCAGACTAGTCGCGTCCAACAGCCGCCGCGCCGCCGCAAATCCCACCGTCCCAATGTTCCGCCGGTACTCCCGCAACAGGTGAAACGCGCACAACTGATGGGGCGCTTCCCCGCCATAGACCAGCTCAATCCCCGCCGCGATGGCCCTGTCCCCATCGCTGACCAGATGCTGCGGATGCTGCGCCCCCTGCTGCCAGGCCAAGTCAATCACTTCGGCCCAAGAACCAAAAGCCCCCAACGCCGTTCCCGTAGCGGCCGCGCGGATTACCTTCAATTCAGTACGCCCGCTACGGGTTCGCGTCCACAGCCCGTCCATTTCCAGCGCCCCGTCCGGCGGCAACTCCGGCGCGGCCAAAGGCGCCTTCTCCAGCCACTTGCCGACCGTACTCTTGACGCAGCCCACCCAGTTCCCGGCGCGGGCGTAACTCAATCCCTGCGCGGCCAGGCTGATGGCGATGTCACGGTTTTTTTGGAAAACCGCTGGTGGCGCATTTCATCGCCCAGCAGCGTCATGCCGCCGGCCATACGGCGACACTGGCCGCAGCGGAACACGAGGATTTGGAGGCGGACTTCGCCGTAACTGGTGGCAATGGCGCGGGCGTAGCGATGGTGGCGATGCATGGCCAGGCGGCACTGGTCGCAGAGGGGTTGGTAATCGTCCAGGGCCTGTTGCAGGGCGGCTTGGAGTTGGGCGGGGATTTGGCGTTCCAGTTGGGTTGCCAGATGGTCCAGCAGTCCCATAGCGGCGCATCTCCGGCGGGGGCGGGGCGGGCAATGTACCCCCATTTTATAACCAAACCACCTAAAACGAAACGCTACCGCGTCCTTAGGTATTTTCAACACGCGCTGGCATCGGATTTTTGGCCCCGCCGCGGACGCAAACACAGCAACGCCAGCGAACCACGCAGCGCCCACACCTGCTTCGTGTAGCCCGTCGTGGCCCGCGCCAATCGCTTCAACCGCCCGCGATACTCCGAATGCAATCCCTCGTTCCGGTTCGCCAGCTTGCCCTTGCCCACTATGTGCCGCGCCGCCGGCAGCCAGCTCCCGTACACCCCGTAGTCATCGCTGTAATACCGCTCCGCCTCCGGCAACCGCTCGTACAACCGCAGAAAGGTTTCACCACTGCGGTCGCCCACCTCAAAGTCCACACACCGCCGGCCGTCAGGCAGCTCAATCACCGCCGTCCAGATCCACACTTCCTGCCGCTTCTTGCCATGTCGCGCCTGCTGATAAGTCCACATCTCGTCAAAAGATATGGCCGGCACGACACCCCATCGCTGGCGCTGCATGGTCACCCAAGCCCAAATCATCAGGGCCCACCGGACTTTTTTTGACCCATTCGTACACGGTGCCCAGCTTGACCTCCAGAACCCGGCTGATGGCGGCTATGGCCATGCCTTCGCCGTACATATCGATGGCCTGTTCCTTGACTTTTTCCGAGTAGTAGTGGCGGTTGCCGTCGGGCGTGAAGCGGTAGTGGCACAGGCGGCAGCGGTAGGTTTGCTTGCCCCGGGAGCGTCCGTCTTTGGGCAGCCAGTTGGAGCCGCAGTGGGGGCACTGGAGATCGTCGCGGTAGGAGCGGGCGGCGGCCATAGCATCACCTCCGGCAATGGCAAAATCCGACCCCAATTATATCACCAGCACGTGCTGAAAATACCCGTCCTTATGCCGGCTTGCGCCGTTTCCGTCCCCCGTATATTATTGCGGCTTGAACCCGTTGCCGCCGGCTGCCGGCCCGCTTTTCCTGCGGGCAGACGGAAGGGAGCCGGCCGGCGTCCGCAAAAGGAGCGCAGCTGTTATGAAGTACGACTACATCGTAATCGGCGCCGGTTCCGCCGGTTCGATTATCGCCAGCCGGCTCACCGAAGACCACAGCAAGCACGTTCTGCTCATTGAGGCCGGCCCCGACTACCCGGAGTTTGAGCAGCTGCCGGAGGAGGTCAAGTTCGGGTACAACACCGAAATTGACATTATGGTCAGCGACCATAACTGGCAGTTCACGGGCAAGGCCACCGACACCTCGCCGGAGATGATGGTGCCGCGGGGGAAGGTGACCGGCGGCTCCAGCGCCATCAACGGGCAGGTGTTTCTGCGGGGCGTGCCGGAGGATTACGACGGCTGGGCCGCGGCGGGCAACGAGGAGTGGGCGTACACCAGGCTGCTGCCCATTTTCCGGCGGATTGAAACCGATACGGATTACGGCAATGACGATTTTCACGGCGGCGACGGCCCCATTGTGATGCATCGCTTCGCCCGCGAATCGTGGCTGCCGGCGCAGAACGCTTTTCATTCCGCCTGCCTGGCCGCCGGCTTCCCCGAAACCTGGGATCACAACCATCCCGATTCCTACGGCGTGGGGCCGACGCCTTTCAACAACCCCAACGGGATTCGGATGAGCACCAACTTGGGCTACCTGTCGGAGTCCCGGCACCGGCTGAACCTGACCATCAAGGCCAACTGTCATGTTCACCGCATTCTGTTTGACGGCAACCGGGCCGTCGGCGTCCAGCTGGAATCGGGCGGCGAGACTTTTGTCGCCGAGGGCGCGGAAATCATTTTGAGCAGTGGCGCCATCGGCTCGCCGCACATTCTGATGCTGTCCGGCGTAGGGCCGGCGGAGCATCTGCGGGAAATGGGCATTCCGGTGGTGCATGACTCTCCCGGCGTGGGCCGGAATCTGCGCGACCATCCCACGGTATGGTGCACCTGGCGCACCAGGCCGGAGGTGGAGCTGGACGGGCTGGCGCCGCGCTCGCAGCTGTGTCTGCGGTACACCGCCGAGGGTTCGGAGCTGCGCAACGATATGAAAATCAGTATGCAGTCTTTCGCCACCGAGCGCATTAACCGGGGCGGCGACCGGATGGTGCCGCTGGGGGTGCGGATGAGCGCGGGCATTCAGCTGGCGGCCGGCGCCGGCCAAATGCGGTTGCAGTCCACGGATCCCGACCAGCAGCCGTTCCTGGACTACAATTACCTGCAAGAGGAATCGGACCGGGTGCGGCTGCGGGATTCGGTGCGGCTGTGCCTGCAACTGGCGGAGCATCCCGACTTCCAGACCCTCATCCAGGAGCGCATCGAGCCGCCGGCGGAGGCCGTGGGCAGCGATGCCGCCCTGGACGCCTGGATCGCGCGGGAGGTGACTACCTCGCAGCACATTTCGGGCACCTGCAAGATGGGGCCGGACGGCGACCCGATGGCGGTGGTGGACCAGTTTGGGCGGGTGAAGGGGGTAACGAATCTGCGGGTGGCTGACGCCAGCGTGATGCCCGATTGCATTCGCGCCAACACGAATGTGACCTCAATGACGATTGGGGAACGGGTGGCGGAGTTTATTAAGGAAGGGCGGTAGATACCGGCGTTGGCAAAGCGGGGGCGGATGGTGGTCATTCGCCCCCGCAATCAGAGGGCTTGACGATGGCGGCAGCGCGCAAATGGACCCGCCTGGAGGATTTGGCCGTCCTGCATCTCTATCGGGGCAAGGTGGCCCCGGATGGTCGGGAGGCACTGGCGCTGGCGTCGGCGCTGGAGCGCAGTCCCCAGTCTCTGGCGACGCGGCTGGCCGCCTTCGCCGGCGTGGACCCGGCCAATCCCCAACGGCCAGCCGGCAAAGCCCGGCCTACCGCGCTCACCCAATCCGTCTGGGCCGAGTATCTGGCCGACCGGACGGCCATTGCCGCCGAGGGGCAGCGGGCCTACCTGGGCATCCTCAACCGTTATTCAATGGGGCGGCCTTAAGCATTAATCAAGCGGCGCGCGGCGATACTGCCCCGACTTGACGCGGCGCAGTTCCCGCGCCGCTTCCCGCAACAGGGCTACATCCCCATTGGCAAAGGACGCCGGCCCGCGTTTGGCGTCCGACGGCCGGGTTAGCGCCCAAGTGAACGAAACTGTCAAGCCGCCCACCGCGTCCACCAGCCCGGCCACCGTTTCGCAGAGATTGGCGCTGACGCCGGCGGCGTTGAGCCGGTCGAAAGCGTCCCCATCGCCGCGCGCGGCGCATTCCGCGGCGGCGCGAATGGCGAACAACGCTTGCGACAGGCGTTCCGCAACCCGGCGTTCCATAGGCTTACAGGCGTCGTCATCCGGCGACTCCGGGCGCAACCGGGGCGACAGGGCCGGCGATACCAGCGTCACCTCAAACCCGTAGCCCGCGCTGGGGGCCAGCCGGATGCGGTTAAGGTATTTGGCGACTGCCGGCGACGGGCCGGTTGGCAACGCCGGCCGGTCGTCGGGCAACGAATGGGCGGCGGCAATCAGCAGGGCCCGGGCGCCGGCCAACAGGGCGTATCCGCTCTCCAGAGACAGGCCATCCGGGCTGTCGCTCAGGGCCTGCACCCGAATCACATCCCGGTCCGCCTCGGTCAGGTCGCGATAAACGTCGGCTTGCTCCCGCTCCAGGGCTTCGGCAAGGGTGATGACAAGGTCCTCAACCGCCAGCGCATAGTCGTCAATGATGTCCGTATGCGGCACGATGATGGCGGGCTTGCCGTCTCCGGTATAGAGCTCGGCAAACGGCCCATAAGGCCCGTCTTTTTGCCAGCCTGCGGAGCGGGCGTAGGCGGCCAGGGCGACAGGGGTTATGACCCGCAGCGCCGGGCCACTGTTATCAAATTGCGTCCGGCGCGCTTGGCCCATCGTCTCATCTCCTTGACCGTTCCCTTAACCGCCGCATTTCCTGCCGGGCTCTGTCCAGCATCCGGCGCAGAGCGGTCGGGTCAAACAGGTTGTCGGGCGGAACCCGGACGGTTTCACTGACGCGGTTGCTGCTGGCCCGCTCGCCGCGCAAGGATACCCAATAGGCGCACCGGCGCATCACCAGCTCGGCAGCGGAAATAGAAAGCCACTGCGCGGCATCCTCCGGCAACGCCAGTATAACCAGGTACCTCGGGATGTACGACTGCCTGACCAGCCGGTTGTAATCGCGCACCGGAACCGGGTAGCGATAGGCGCCGTCCGGCTGCGGCGGGCCCAGTCGCGCAGTAGCTTTCAACTGCAATCCTACCGACGGACTCAATTCGCCGCCGGCGTGAATACGCAGGTCAATGCCGTCCCGGTCGTAGTCCGGCGCCGAGAGGGTGTAGCCGGCGAATGCCGCTACCGCGCGGACGTAGGCCCACGACAGCGCCTCCTCCCGGTCGTTGCCGGACAGCAGGGCGTCGGGAGCCATGTCCCGGTAGGCCACGCCGGCCGATAGCGGCGGCTGGCCTACACCAACACGCCGAAGCCGGACCTGGTGCAGATTTCCAGGCGGTTGTGGTCCGGGTCGTGGAAGTAAAACGCCTGCTGGCCGTCGTGGCGGGTCTGGATGTCGGTGCATTCCACGCCGATGCTCTGCAATTCCGCACGGGCGGCGGCGATGTCGTCCACCTCAAAGGCGGTGTGGTGCGAGGGCGAGGACGGGGCGTCGGGATTCTCAATGATATGCACCATCGCACCGCTGGGCAGTTGCAGCCAGTAGAGGTTGTCGCTGTCCACCATTTTGGGGATCTGCCGGACGCCCAAGACTTCCTCATACCACTTGAGGGCGGCGTCCTTGTTCCGCACGTTGTAGGTGATGTGGTTGATGGCCTTGAGACGGATGTGGCTGGCGTTGAGGCCCATAAGATTTCCCTCCGGGGCTTTGGGTTTTTTACGGGGATGCAGATGTACAGGACAGGATGAGCAGAGCAGGTTCGGGGCGCGGGTTAGATGCCCAGCAGTCGCTCCAGGTTGGAGTGCAGGATGGCATCCTTTTCGTCCGGCGTGAGGGTTTCCAGGCCCAGCAGCCAGGATACGGGCCAGTCGGCGCACATATCAAAGGGCCAGTCGGTGCCGAACACCACCCGGTCAATGCCCACCTGGTCGATGAGCATCCGCAGCCCGTCCTCGCTGTGGGTGAGGCAGTCGTAGTAGAAGCGGCTCAAGTAGGCGCTGGGCGGGCGGCTGATGTTGGCCCGCGCTTCGGGGCGCACCTGCCAGCCGCGGTCCATACGCCCGATGCCGTAGCAGGCGTAGCCCCCGCCGTGGCACAGGCAGATTTTCAGGTCGGGGTAGCGGTCCATCACGCCGCCGAAGACGAAGGAGGCGAAGGTAACGGCCCGGTCGGCCAGGTTGCCGATGGTGTTGGGCAGATGGTAGCGGCTCAAGCGGGGGGAAACCACGGTGTCGCCCCCCTGGTGGATGAGGAACATTGCCCCCAGGCGTTCCGCCGTGGCCCACAGGGGGCTGAACACCGGGTCGTCAAAGGTGCGCCCGTTGATGTGGTCGCCGATCATAGCGCCCTTCAGTCCCAGCTGTTCCACGGCGCGGGTCAGTTCCTCGATGGCGGCGCCCACGTCCTGCATGGGCAGATGGGCCAGGCCGGCGAAGCGGTCGGGGTGTTCCCGGGCCAGCTGGGCCACATAGTCGTTGCATTCCTGGTGCATGGACAGGGTCTGTTCGGCGTCCAGGTCGTAGAAGTACATATTGGCGTTGGTGGAGAGGACATGGGTATCCACGCCCAGGGACTGCATATCGGCCAGGCGCTGTTCGGGCGTCCAGAAGGTGCGGGGGTTGTAGCGATGCTGGTTGTAGAGGGCAGGGGCGCTGATGCCGAACCAGTTTTCGCCGCTTTGCATCGCCCGCAGCGCGCTGGCGGGGGTGATGTGGGCGTGGACGTCCAGGACTCGGGTTGCCATAGGGGTGCGTCTCCTGTTGGAATGGCCGGCCGGCTAGGATGCAGTGGGATGCGATGCAATGCAATGCGATGCAATGCGATACGATATGATGCGGCGCGATGCGATGCCGGTGGCGGGGACGGACGGCGGCCGGGCGGTTGCGGCGGATTATAGACGCTTTTGGCGCATCCGTCAGGTTTGGCGGGCGGCAATTCCGGCGGTTCTTTGGGGGAGCATTTCCGGCGCCGCGGCGGGCGGGCAGGGACGGGCCGGCCTGCTATAATGCCCCCGTATCAATTCAAAGGACGCCGGCAATTCAACGGGGCGCCGGCAATTCAACGGATGCCGGGGCCGCCGGATACGGGCCGGCATAGCGGCAGGAGGTTTTGCGATGCGGTTGGAAGGCAAGGTTGCGCTGATTACGGGGGCCGCCGGCGGAGTGGAGGGGGAGCTGATGGGTTTCGGGGGCGCGGCGGCCCGGATGTTTTGCCGGGAAGGGGCGAAAGTGGCGCTGGGCGACATCAATACCGAAAGCGGCGAGCGGACGGCGGCGCAGATCCGAGACGCCGGCGGGGACGCCATCTTTGTCAAGCTGGATGTCACCAGTGAAGCCGACTGGATTAACGCGGTGGCCGCCGCCGTGTCGGCCTACGGCGGGCTCAACACGCTGGTCAACAATGCCGGCACCGGGGCGCGCTACACGGTTGAGGAGACCAGCGAAGCCGACTGGGACGGGCAGATTGATGTTCACGCCAAAGGAACATTCCTGGGCATCAAGCGCGCAGCGCCGGAGCTGCTGAAGGCCGGCGGCGGTTCCATTGTCAACATATCGTCCATCTACGGCATTGTGGGCAGCCCTACCTCTACGGCCTATCACGCGGCCAAGGGGGCCATCCGGCTGCTCACCAAGTCGGCGGCGATTCAGTACGCCGGGGACAACATCCGGGTCAATTCCATTCATCCCGGCTACTGCCGCACGCCCTTGACCGCCGACAGTTACCGGAACGAGCGGCATTTCGCGTGGATCAACGAGCGCATTCCCCTGGGGCGGGTGGGCAACGCCGATGACATTGCTTACGGCATCGTCTTTCTGGCGTCGGACGAGTCGTCGTTTATGACCGGCGCGGAGCTGGTTATTGACGGCGGGACGACGGCGCAGTAGGCGGCGGGCGGCGGGCGGGGGCAGAGTGAGAGCGGACTATGGCGGCGACCAGAGACCGGACGCTGTTCAAGGAACGGGGCGTAGAAGTGACCCGACGGCGCTTTGTGGAGCCGGGGGGGCAGGAATATCGCACGGCCGACATTCTGGCGGTGACGATGGAGGTTGTGGAGGAACAGGCCGACCGGCGTCCGGTGCGGTGGTGGTACACCGCCGGCGGGGGGGCTATTGTGGGGTTCGGGGTGGCCGCCATCGGGGACTTCGCGGGGCAGTGGCTGACCGGCGGCATTCTGGTGTTTCTGATGTCGGTGGCTTTCACCTGGTATTTCAACCGGATTCGTTCCGGTCGGTTCAAGGTGTATCACATTGTGGTGACGCTGCCCACGGCGCGGGCCGACCGGCAGGAGCACCGCATCATATCCTCCACCAGCAAGTTTTTCAGCGAGCGGCTCAAGGCGGCGCTGGAACGGGCGATGCGGGAGGCGGCGCGGGATGAGGGTTGACAGCGTTTTCGGCGGGCGCTATATTTGGAGTTAGCAGGACCCGCCGGGCTTCTCGCCTTCCCTCGCCGGGAGGATGCAGCTCACTTCGGCGGGTATTTTGGTGTGTAAGGGTGCGGCGATACTCGCGCAAGGGATTCAAGCGGACAAGGCGGCGCGGGGTGATGTTTGACAGCGTTTCCGCCGGGCGCTATATTACAATTGCCAGGACCCGCCGGGCTTCTCGCCTTCCCTGCCGGGAGGATGCAGCTCACTTCGGCGGGTATTTTATTGCGCCAGGGTGCCGTGATGATGCTCGCCAATAATCCGTGGCTGTCTTTCGAATCCCGCGCCGATTCGATAATCGCACAGGGGATCCAAGCCGACAGGGCGTCTCTGGCGTTGCGCCTGCAAATGCTGGGCGAGTTCAGGTTCGCCGGCTATGCGGCATTTTTCCGTGACGACAGCGGCGGATACAGTTCCGGCACTACCTTGGAAGCGGTTTGGCGACTTTACGAATTCGACAGCCATCTGAGCTTGCTGTGCTTTGAGGCGGTTCGAACCATCGAAGTGCAGGTGCGATCGCAACTGGCTTACCATTTTGCCCGTAAGCACGGACATTATGCCTACCTTGATAAAGCGAACTTCCCTAATTTTGCCTCCAATTCGCCGGAATTTTCCTGGTGGGAAGGCAGGATTAACGATGCGATAAACAAGGAACTGAGGGAACCGTCAAGTTACACAACTACCGTATCCGCGGCGTTGCCTATTGGTGTGATTGTGGAGCGTTTTGACTTTGGCACGACGCTGTCTTTTTTCAAAGGCGTCAATTCCGGCATACAGAAGGACGTCGCAGCAACCGTGGGATTGCCTGACGTAATAGCCTCATCTTGGTTGTTGAGCTTGCGCGACTTGCGCAACCGGTGCGCCCATCATCATCGGATCTGGAACTGGCGTTTCAGGAACAGCACAAAAATCCCGCGCGGCAGAAAGTTTCCGGAGTGGCACTCTCCGGCGTTTCCAAGCAACCGGCGAATGGGCATCCTGCTGACTATCTGCCGCTACTGGCTGAACCGGATCGATCCGGGCAATGGGTGGACCGAGCGGGTTTTCAGTCTGTTTGACGCTTACCCGGAAGCACCAGCCGGGGCGATGGGGCTGCCGGAGTGCTGGCGCCAGCATCCGCTTTGGGTTGGTTAGCGCGGCGGCGAACCTTTACCTGGCATCCGGTATCAACCCGTTAGTATCAACCGCCGGCGTGGCCCGGAAAACGCTGGGGCGGGTTTCGTGAACCCGCCCCAGGTTGCTGTCTGCTCCGCAGAGAGCCGCCAGCCTAATCCCTATCCGGCATCGGCGGCCGTAGCGGCCGCCGCTGTCGTGTTGTCCATATCGCTTGCGTCGGCGCCGATGGGCAGCCGGCGCGTCTGGGCCGCCGCCGCTACCGGCGCCGTGACCGTCAGCACGCCGTGTTCCAACGACACGGCCGCCGCGTCCAGATCCAGGTCGACGGGCAGGCGGATGGCGCGGGCGAAGCTGCCGGAATGGCGCTCCCGGAGCAGGAACTTATCGTCGTCGGCGCCGCCGGCTGCCGTCGGCCGGGACGCCTTGATCATCAGCGTCCGGTCGGGGCTGATGGTTACAGCCACATCGTCGGGCGCAAAGCCGGGCAGGGACGCCTGCACGGTCAACTGCCGGTCGTCGCGGCGCACGTCCATAGGGATGGCGATGGCCTCCGCCGGCGGGGGGGCGCCGGGAGCAAAGGGGTCGGGCCACCACTGGCCGGCCGCCTGCTGGCCGGCCGTCTGCGGGCCGGGCCACCGCTGGCCGGCCCACAGGGGGCTGTTGAGCAGGCGGCGGAAGCGCCGCAGATTCTGAAAGGGGTCAAAGAAGGGGTCAAATCGCTGCATCGTGGTCATCGGTGTTCCTCCTGCGCCGGCGGGGCCGGCGGGGCGTTGGTTTGCCGGGCGTGCCCGGGCTGGTGAAATCCACTATACAAACTTGACAGGATTTTGTCAACTATGCGGCTGGGAGCCTGTCAGCATATTGACAGCGTGGGCCTTATGGTATAGGATGGCGTTACCCCCAATTTTACGGGAGGCGGACAGGGCGCTATGGCTGATTATTACGACACTCTGGGCGTGGGGCGCGCAGCGGACGAGAGGGAAATCCGGCAGGCGTACCGGCGGCTGGCCCGGCGGCATCATCCTGATGTCAACCCCGGCGATGACGGGGCGGCGGAACGGTTCAAGTCGGTCAACGCCGCCTACGAGGTGCTGTCCGACTCCGACAAGCGCGCCAAGTATGACCGCTACGGCGACCGCTGGGAGCAGGCGGAGCATTTTGAGGCGGCCGGCGGCGGCGCGGGCGGGCCCGGCGGCGTCTTTTCGCAGTTTTTCCGCATGGAGGATCTGGGCGGCGGGCGGGGCGGCTTCACTTTCACCACCGGCGGCGGGGCCGGCGCCACCCTGTCGGACCTGCTGGGCGGGCTGGGGGAAATGGCCGGGCATAGCGGCGGCAGCGGAGAACGCTTCCGGCCCAAGCCGGCGGATGTGCCGGTGGACATTACGCTGGAGGAGGCCGACGCAGGCGCCACGCGCACCGTCAACCTGCCCGGCGGGCGCCGGCTGGAGGTTAAAATCCCCCCCGGCATTGCCGATGGCGGACGCATCCATGTGGCGGCCGGGCAGCCGGGCGAGGATTTCAATCTGCTGGTGTCGGCGCTGCCCCATCCCCGCCTGGAACGGGACGGCGACGACCTGCTGGCCATCGTAGATGTGCCACTCACGGACGCGGTGCTGGGCGGGAAGGCCACCGTCAAAACCCTGCGGGGGCAGATTGAACTGACGCTGCCCCCGGAGACGCGGAACGGACGCCGTTTCCGGCTCACCGGGCAGGGGCTGCCCCGGCGCGGCGCGCCCGGACAGCGGGGCAACCTGTACGCTACGGTCAATGTAGTTTTGCCCACCAACCTGACGCCGGAGCAGCGCCGCCTCTTTGAGCAGCTGCGGGACACGGGGCTGGGCGGCGGCGATTCCGGGGGCGGCGGCATCGGCAACGGCGGCGGCGGCATCGGAAACGGCAATGGCAACGGCAGCTGATTGATTGAGGAGCAAGCGCAATGACGCCCAATGGCAATTTCGGCAACTTTACCAACGAACCCTGTTTTGTCATCAGCGTGGCCGCCCGGATGGTGGGACTGCACGCCCAAACCCTGCGGTACTACGAAAGGGTGGGGCTGGTGATGCCCTCGCGTTCCGGGGGACGGCAGCGGCTTTACTCCATTGCGGATGTGGAACGGCTGCGGCGCATCAAGACTTTCACGGAGGAAATGGGAGTGAATCTGGCCGGCGCCGAAATCGCGCTCAAGCTGATTGACCGCATCCGGGAACTGGAGGGCCAGGTGGAAACGCTGACGGCCGAACTGGTCCAGGCCCGCGCCGAAGCCCGCCGCCACCGGGGACGCTGACGGCTTGCTACGAACATCACGGACGAACACTGCCAGCGGACGCCGACGGCACACTACGAACACTGCCGACGAACACCACGGACGAACATCGCCGCCGGACGCCGACAGCACATTACGAACACCGCCGCCGGACGCCGACGGGCGTGGCGGCGCGACAGAAGGCAATAAGGCAACAGGGAACCGGAGCCGGTTGCCGGAAAGACCGGAGCCGGTCGGGAGGCAAGAGTTATGGTAATGAGCGCAGACAATTTCACCAGCCAGGCGCAGGAAGCTTTGCAGCGTTCCCAGGAGCTGGTGCGCCACTATCGCCACAGCCAGTGGGATGTGGAACACCTGCTGCTGGCCCTGGCGGCGCTGGAGGACGGGCTGCCGGAGCGGATTTTCCGCGAGCTGGGCGTGGCGCCGGAAACGGTCAAGTCCCGGCTGCACCAGGCGCTGGAAGCGGCGCCCAAACTGGTGGGCGGCGACGCGCCGCAAATCTTTATCACCCCCCGGTTGCAGCGCGCGCTGCGGGACGCGAATGAGGAAGCCCGGCGGTTGCAGGACGCCTACATCAGCGTGGAACACCTGCTGCTGGCCGCGGTGCGCGAGGACGCGGGGGATTCCGCGCGCCTGTTCCGCGAGCTGGGGCTGAACCAGGAAATGGTGTATCAGGCGATGCAGAAGCTGCGGGGCGCCCACCGGGTGGATGACCGGAACGCCGAGCAGCGCTACCGCGCGCTGGAAAAGTACAGCATTGACCTGACCGAACTGGCGCGCCAGGACCGGCTGGATCCGGTGGTGGGCCGCGAGGCCGAAATCCGGCAGGTGATGCAGACGCTGACGCGGCGCACCAAGAACAACCCCGTTCTCATCGGGGAGGCCGGCGTGGGCAAGACCGTCATCGCCGAGGGGCTGGCCAGCAAAATCGTGGCCGGCGATGTGCCGGATTCCCTGCGCGACCGGCGGGTGATGGCCCTGGATATGGGGCGTCTGGTGGCCGGGGCCAAGTTCCGGGGCGAGTTCGAGGAACGCCTGAAGTCCGTCATTGACGAGGTCAAAGCGGCCGAGGGCGAGGTCATTGTGTTTCTGGACGAAATGCATACCCTGGTGGGCGCGGGGGCGGGCGAAGGCGGGCTGGACGCCAGCAATATGTTCAAGCCGCCCCTGGCCCGGGGCGAGTTGCAGGCGGTGGGGGCCACGACCCTGGACGAGTTTCGCAAGCATATTGAGAAAGACCCGGCGCTGGCGCGGCGGTTTCAGCCCGTGTATGTGGACGAACCGACCCCGGAGCAGGCGCGGGACATTCTGAGGGCGCTGAAGCCCCGCTACGAAGCCCACCACAAGGTGGCTATTGGCGAGGATGCCCTGGACGCGGCGGTGCGGTTGAGCAGCCGGTACATAACCGACCGGAAGCTGCCGGACAAGGCGATTGATTTCATTGACGAAGCCGCCAGCAAGGTGCGGATTGACGCGGGCCTGCTGCCGCCGCAGACGCAGGAGCTGGAACGGCGGCGGCGGGAGCTGGGCGACCTGGAGGAGCGGGCGCACCAGCTGGGGGACTACGAAAAGGCGGCGCAGCAGCGGACGGAACGGCTGCGTCTGGAGGCGAAGCTGGCGGCGGAACGGGAAGCGGCGCCCGCCGCCGGGCCGGAGCTGGCGGTGTCGGAAAAGGACATCGCCGAGCTGGTGTCCCGGTGGACGGGCATACCCGCCGGGCGGCTGCTGGCGGGGGAAGCGGAACGGCTGCTGCGGATGGAGGAGGAGCTGCACCGCCGCGTCATCGGGCAGGAGGAGGCTGTTGACGCCGTGGCCGACACCATCCGGCGCGCCCGGGCCGGCCTCAATGATCCCAAGCGGCCCTTCGGCAGCTTCATCTTTCTGGGGCCTACCGGGGTGGGCAAGACGGAGTTGAGCAAGGCGCTGGCCGAGTTTCTGTTCAACGATGAGGACAGCATGGTGCGGCTGGATATGTCGGAGTACGGGGAACGGCACAGCGTGGCGCGGCTCATCGGAGCGCCGCCGGGCTATGTGGGGTATGACGACGCCGGGCAGCTGACGGAAGCGGTGCGGCGGCGGCCCCATCAGGTCATCCTGTTTGACGAAATCGAGAAGGCGCACCCGGATGTGTTCCACATCCTGTTGCAGATTCTGGAGGACGGGCGGCTGACCGACGGCCAGGGGCGGACGGTGGATTTCCGCAATACGGTCATCATAATGACCAGCAACCTGGCGGGGGATTTGTCGCAGCGTCCCTTCGGGTTCAGTTCCGCCGACGCCGGCGGCGGCGGCGCGGACGCGGGCCGGGTTACGCCGGAGCAGAAGCGTTCCGTGCATGACGCCCTGCGCCGGACGTTCCGGCCGGAGCTGCTGAACCGGATTGACGAGACCATTGTGTTTCACCCGCTGAGCCGGGGGCAGATCGGGCAGATTGTGACGCTGATGGCCGCCGATGTGGAGCAGCGGCTGGCGGAGCAGGGGATGGCCTGCGAGTTGACCGCCGCCGCCCGCGACTGGCTGGTGGGGGAGGGGTTTAATGTCACTTACGGGGCGCGCCCGCTGCGGCGGGCCATCCAGCGGCATCTGGAGACGCCGCTGGCGCGGGGGGTGCTGGCGGGGGAGTTCGCTGCCGGCGACCGGATCATTGCCGATGTGAATGGGGCGGGGGACGGGCTGGCGCTGACGGTGGCTACGGCGATGGCGACGGCAGATGCGGCGGATGTGGGCGAACTGGCGGCCGCGGCGTAAGGCGGGAACAGCGGCCACAAAGCGTGGGGGGGCAAACCCGTAGCTACGGGTTTGCCCCCCACCCCAATTCGCAATAGACGGCTCGCAATGGACGGCGCCGTGCGGGGTTTAGAAAGGTCTGCTAGGCGGATTTGGGGCCGATGCCGACGCCGGGATGGCGGGCGGTTTGACGGCACGGCCCACTGATGCCGCATTATGGCCGGCGCTTGGTAGCGGTCCGAGTAGTATGCATAGGCAAATTTTCGTCAAGCAGGATCCGCATCATCTACTCCTCGTATCCAGCGATCGAGCTCCGTAAGCGCCGGCGGTTCCAGGCTTTCGCTGGCGTAACGCAGGCAGGCGCGGATGTCCTTCCGGCACAGCTGCGGGTAGTTGGCCAGGATGGCCGCTTCGCTGGAGCCGGCCGCCATCAGTTCCAGTATCAGAGATACCGACAGGCGGGTTCCGCGCACCGCCGGGCGTCCGCCCAGCACATTTTTGTTGGCGGCAATGCGCTCTTTCCAATGCATAATAAAACCTTCGGGTGTGATACTGCCCGATTGTCCGGAGTCGGACAGCGCCGCATAACGAAAGGGACATAGCCGGCCCTCGGGTTCGGCTATGTCGCCATTCAGGGGCGGATTGGGATACGGTTGCTGTTAGCAACATTTTGGCCCTATTCCTGGGGTAGCTCGTGCCGCCTGACACGGCTTTCCATGATGACCCAAAAGTACCCATGCCAATCCGAGCGCGATACGACTACGTCGCGGATGAAGTACGGGTGCCTATCAGCCGGCATATCGGAAATGCGGAACATTATCAGTCCCGGAGGGGACGGCTCTCCCTGATTATAGATAAGCTCCCCGAAATCCGATTTGTCAAAGGTTAGCACAAACCTGTCCTCGCGTACTGCCAATGCCAGCACTTCTAGGTCCGGACTGCGCGGCGCAGTTTCTGATATAGAGAGCACATCGTACCCGGCAGCGCGCAACAGAGCAATGGTGAGGTCAGGCAGGTTCTCGTCGGCAATCAACTTAATCACAGCATTCTCCTTTTATCCACTTGTCGATCGGGGAGTTTTTCCGGGGCTCCAGGCTTTCGCTCGCGAAGAGCAGGCAAGCGCGTATATCGTCAACGCACAGCCTCGGGTAGTTGGCCAGAATCGCGGCTTCGCTGGAACCGGCCGCCAGCAATTCCAGGATAAATGATACCGGCAGCCTGGTTCCCTTGATAGCCGGGCGACCGGCAAGCACGTTTTGGTCGGTTTCAATCCGATCTTTCCAGTTCATAATGAATTCACGCGAATCCTTCGTACAAGCGTACAGGGTAGAAATGGTAGAACAGGTGCCAGTGTACACCCTGACAAGCCATTTTTCAAGCCAGCGCCAGGACGGCGCCGGCGGTCAGCACCCATACGCCGATGGCGACGAGCAGGGGGGCATCCCGCATTACCAGCAGCTCCGGGGCTTCGGCGTCGGCGCTGTGGTTGAGCAGGTACAGGTAGCGGAACAGGCCGAATATGACCGGCGGGGCGGTGAGCAGCATAGCGTTGTTGGCGGGCAGGTTGTCCGCTTCCACGGTGTACAGGACATAGCTGACCAGGGCGGCGGCGGCGGAGAGGGTCAGGAGCTGCCCGCCCAGAGGCGGGGCGTAATGCCTCAAGGCGGGCCGCTGCGCGTCGGGGGCATCGCCGGCCAGCCGGGCCTCGGCGTAGCGGCGCCCGATGACCAGAAAGAGGGCGCCGGCGGCAGTAACGGCATAGAGCCACGGCGACGGGGGCGCCCCAACTGCCACCGCGCCGGCCACCGCCCGCAGCACATAGCCGCCGGCCACCAGCATCACATCCACCAGGGCAATGTGTTTCAAGCGCAGTGAATAGGCTCCGTTGACCAGCAGATAGATGACGCCAATCAGCGCCAAAGTCGGCAAGGGCGATGGCGCGGGCGCCGGCGCGGGGATGAGCAGCAGGCCGGCCATGCCGGCGGCGGCCAGGCTGGCGGCGGCGGCGGCGGCGGCCCACACGGGCAGGCGGCCGGACGCGATGGGGCGGCGGCGTTTGCGGGGGTGCCGCCGGTCGGCGTCCCGGTCGGCCAGGTCGTTGACGATATAGACGGCCGAGGAGAGGGCGCAGAAGGAGAGGCACAGCATCGCCAGGGGCGCGGCGTAGGGCAGCAGGGAGGCCGGCGTTTCGGGCGTCCACACCAGGTTGATGGCGAACAGCAGGGGCAGGAATACCAGCAGGTTTTTGACCCACTGGCGGGGGCGCATAGTCTGTATCAGCCCCCCCAGCATAGGCGACTTTGGCATCGTTTTAAAGGCGGTCCGGCGTTGTGGCGGGCGCGGGGCGGCGCTTTCAGCCGGACGAGGCGGCAGTTTCGGCGGATGCAGGGGCGGCGGTCGTCGCCGGCGCGGCGGACGCGTTTCCGGCGGCGGTCTGGGTTTTGACCAGGCGGTACATAGCGCCCAGGAGGCTCATTCCCGCCACATAGAGGGTGAACACGCCGACGGCAATCCAGGTCAGGATGACGAACCGGGGGGGCAGATCAATAGCCAGCGTCAGGATGAGGGCAATGGCGGTCAGGATCAGGGCGGAGACGGCGCCGACGGCGCAGCCGAACTTTGCGGCGGCGGCCAGTGGGGTGGCCTGGCCGGTGTCCACCCAGCGGATGCCGTAGTAGGCGCCCAGGAAAGGGCCGAAAGGGGCCAGCAGAAGCTGGGCTACGGGTATTATGGTGCAGACCAGCATCACGGCGTGGGTGGCGAGCAGCGCTTTCAGCATCCTGGCAACATCCGATGGAGCGGCATCCGTCAGAGCGGAGCCCGGGGCGAAGCGGAGGGCGGTGATGGCAAAACGGAGGGCAATGTCGGCAACGATAATGGGGCAAGCCGGGCCTCCAGTATAGCCTATGACTGCCTTTGCTGCACCGGCGGGCGCGGCAAGATCCTGTCCATAGAAACGGAATCATCTTAAATGCCCCCGCTTCCATAGCGGGCATTTACGCAGCAAGCATTCACGCAGCGCATTGTGCATTTTGCCCGGAGCAACGGAATGGCGTAGAATTAACCACCGGCGGTTTTTGTTTCGGGTCGATCAGCAAGCAAGTTCAACCCGCCGGTTGGGGAGGCTTTTATGGCATTGGGCAGCGCGGCGTCTGCGGCATCATCATCTCCGGCAGCGGCAACGACCGCAACCGCAGCGGGGACGCCGGCCGGGGCGGGGCTGCGGTTTGGGGCCAGCATGGCTCTGCCGGCCGACCGCACCGTGGAGCAGGCGCAGCTGATGGAACGGCTGGGCTTTGAGTATCTGGGCGCCGGGGAGCATTTTATGCGCGGGCGGCCGCCGGGGCCGACTCACGCCGCCCTGCCGCTGCTGGCGGTGGCCGCCGGGGCCACGGAACGGCTGCGGCTGCTCACCGCGGTGACGCTGGCGCCTTTTTACCACCCGCTGATACTGGCGCGGATGACGGCCACCCTGGACATCGCGTCGGGCGGGCGGCTGACGCTGGGCGTGGGCGTGGGGGGCGAGTTTCCGATGGAGTACGAAAACGCCGGGCTGGACATCCGGCAGCGGGGGCGGCGCACGGACGAATGCCTGGAGGCGCTGCGGCGGCTGTGGACGGACGATGGGGTGACGATGCGCGGGCGGCACTATACGCTGGATGCGGCGGCCATCAACCCCCGGCCGGCGCAGCAGCCGCATCCGCCGGTGTGGGTGGCGGGCCGGCGCGAGGCCGCCATGCGCCGGGCGGTGCGCTACGGGGACGGGTGGCTGCCGTATTTCTACAGCCCGGAACGCTACCGGGACAGCGTGACGAAAATTGGCGCCTTCGCCGCCGAGGCCGGGCGGGATTTGACGGGGTTCCAGTGGGCCTTTTTCCCTTATATCACGCTGGCGCCTACCGAGGAGCAGGCGGCGCGCGCCGCCGCCGAAGCCCTGGGCAACCAGTATCTGTACGGGGGCGAGTTCATCAACATTGTGCGGCGGTACTGCCTGCTGGGAACGCCGCGGATGTGCATTGAAAGGTTGCAGGAATACATTGACGCCGGCGCGCGGTACATTGTGTTCAGCGTCGCGGCGCCACGCCAGGACCGGCGGCGGCACCTGGAAGTGATCGCCAAGGACATCATCCCCCATTTCCGGGGGTAGCGGCGGCGGGGGTAGCGGCACCCGTGTGGATTCCGGGGCGGGGCGGTGTGCGGGGAAGGGAAGGCAAGCGCGGAAAGGAGCAGAGGGTTATGACGGTTAAGGCGAAACATCTGCCCACAGAGGCCATTGCCAAGTACTGCCGGCACTGGGGGATTGCGGAGCTGTACCTGGTTCCCACCTGGGTGAAGCCCTGGACGGGGCCGTACAAGGGCACCGAAGTGTTTTTTCTGATGAAGTTCCGGGAGGATGTAACGCCCAAAGGGGAGCACTTTCTGATGGGGCGCTACCTGTCCCGGCTGACCGGGCGCAAGGTGTTCTGCGGCTGGCTGGAGGCGCTGTGGCAGCACCGGCAGAACGATTTTATCCGCGACGAAATTCTGGAGCTGATGGAGCCGGTGTATGTTGAGTCGACGGCCGCCGCAGAGGCCGGAAATTGACCATATCCAGCTGCTGGAACTGGCCGTGGAGGCAAAGGACATCATCCCGCATTTCCGGGGGTAGCGGCGTCCGAGTGGAGTCCGGGGCGGGGCGGCGGGCGGGGAAGGGAAGGCAAACGCGGAAAGGAGCAGAGGGTTATGACGGTTAAGGCGAAACATCTGCCCACAGAGGCCATTGCCAAGTACTGCCGGCACTGGGGGATTGCGGAGCTGTACCTGGTTCCCACCTGGGTAAAGCCCTGGACGGGGCCGTACAAGGGCACGGAAGTGTTTTTTCTGATGAAGTTCCGGGATGATGTACCGCCCAAAGGAGAGCATTTTCTGATGGGGCGCTACCTGTCCCGGCTGACCGGGCGCAAGGTGTTCTGCGGCTGGCTGGAGGCGCTGTGGCAGCACCAGGAGAACGATTTTATCCGCGACGAAATTCTGGAGCTGATGGAGCCGGTGTATGTGGAGTCGACGGCCACCGCAGCAGAGGACGGCAATTGACGGACGCCGGCTGCTGGCGCTGGTTCGAGAGTCGGAAGGGGTAGTCAGTCTGGTCACCCATGACCATGATTATCCGTCGTACCGGCCGGCCGTGTATGCTTGCTGCTATGCGATTATTCGCATTGGCGAGGGGGTGCGCCGGCTGGACGAGCGTTCGCGCCGGCGGCTGCGGTCGGCATCTCTGGCGATATGGGAGGAAGCGCGGAATGCGCTGGCGCATGACCTTGACCTGGTGAATCACGCGTCCGTTCTCCTTATGATTGCCAACGAGATGCCGCTGCTGCGGTCGGATTTGGAAAGGCTGGCCCGGTGAATTGCGGACTGCCGCGGATGGGCGGCGACGACGGCGGCGAAAATGGCCGCCGGCCGGGGTTGTCCGCATTGGCGCCGGGTTGCATTTATGTTGTATAATGGCGGGCAGTATGCGGGCTACCCGCAGCGCCGGAGCCGCTCCTGCCCCGACGGAATTGGAGTAAGTGAGCCAAAATGAGCGTCATTGAGTTGCTCGAGAACAAATACGACGGCACGCCCGCCACCAGTTCGCCCGTGTCCATCCGGCCGCGGGGCGACCGAACCCGGCGGGTGATGATGGTGCAGCCGGCATCGGCCGGCGGCAATTTTGAGTACATTGCCATTCCCCGCCAGGGGATGCTGTTCCTGTCGGGGGCGCTGGCCCAGTGGGAAGGGCCCTATGTGTACGAGCGGGACATCTGGTTTGAGGACCGGCTGGGGCGCATGAACCCGGATTCCGATCTGGACGGGGTGGACATACTGATGATTACGGCGCTGATCAACGAAGCGCCGCGCGCCTACGAACTGGCCCGCCAGGCGCGGCAGTATCACCCGGAGCTGGTCATCCTGGGGGGCGGGCCGCAGATGAGCCCCCTGCCGGAGGAGGCCATTGCCCGGGGCGGCTTTGATGTCATCGTCAACCGGGAGGGCGAGGACATTATCGGGCAGCTCTGCGACATTCTGCTGACCTGGCGGGACGACCGGAAGTACGCCTATTTGGAACGGGTGGCGGGCATTTCCTATATGCGCGACGGGCATCTGGAGCAGACGCGGCGCAAGGGCCTGGTGGCGCCGGATTTTGTGGAGCTGCCGGATTTCCGTTCCATACGGGGGCTGTCGCCGGCCAACCCCATGGCCGGGGGCGTGCTGGAAACGGTGCGGGGGTGCACGGAAAACTGTTCCTACTGCCAGGTTATCCAGCAGTTTCTGGGCTACCGGCTCATCAGCCGGGAAACGGAGTACAAGCGGCTGGAGCAGCTGGAGGGGCTGGCCGCGGACGGGTTGATCCATACCGGGCGCAACGGCAAGTTCAATGTGTTCATTTCCGATGATTTGCACACGCCCCCGCTGCGGGCGGTCAAGTTTCGCAATGAACGGCTGGAACGGTTGCAGGGCTGGCGCGGGCGCACCGAGGCGATGAATATGATCTGCCAGGCCCGCGCCGAAATCGGGCAGGATGACGAGCTGGCCGACGCCCTGCTGGACGCCAATGTGAAAATGCTGTACCTGGGGGTGGAGTCCAACAACGCCGAAAGCCTGAAGGCGGTCCGCAAGCGGCAGGAACCGGGGCAAATGGAAAGGGACCTGGTGCATCTGAATGAGCGGGGGTTCTCCGTGGTGGCGATGACCATCATCGGGCTGCCTTACGACACCGAGGAGTCCATAATGACGCTGGCGGAGTGGGTAACGCAGCACAGCCGCTACCAGACGGCCAACCTGCTGACGCCCCTGCCGGCGACTTCCAACTGGAGCCTCAAGCCCCTTAATGCGGACGGGCAGCCGCTGGCGGAGGGGGAAATGCGCCCCTATGAGCTGTACACGGGGCGGCAGTTTGTCCACGAGGATGAGCGCTGGACGATGTCGGAAAGCCGCGACCTTTTTGAGCGTTACAGCGGCAAGCTGACTTCCATTGACGCGCTGTACGGGCGCATTTTCCGCATCCTGGGCAGTTACCGTCTGCGGCAGGCGCGCAGCGTGCAGGATTTGTCGGAGACCACGGAGACGATGCGGGCCTGGTCGCATCAGGTGCAGCAGGCGGGGAAGGAGTTTGGGGAGAACCTGCACGGGCGGGTTACGGAGCTTTCGGAAACGCTGCGGACGGTGAGCCAGCCCCTTTCCAATATGGGCGCCGATTTTATGGACAACCTGCGGGCGCGGATTAACGAAACCTCGGATGCCCTGCGGGTGTATGCGGAACGGGCGGACGCGGGCAGCAAGGAAGCGGCGGCCGGCATCAGCGCGCGGGTCGGCGAAGTGACCACGATGCTCAACGGGGTGCTTGACGCCACCGGGCCGCGGCGCAACCCCAACCGGCAGCAGGCAGGGTAAATCAGTATGGCGACGGGGCGGGATTTGGCGACGGGCCGTAACTTTACGACGGGCCACGGTTGCGGCGACGGCAATGGCAGCGGCGGCGGCCGTCGCCGCGTGGTGGTGACGGGCATAGGCATAGTCAGTCCCCTGGGGCTGAATGCCAATGACACCTGGGAGGCGGTGGCCGCCGGGCGGTCGGGGATTGACTACATCACGCGCTTTGACGCGGAAGCGTACGACACGCGGTTCGCCGCCGAAGTGAAGGGCTTCAACCCGGAGAATTACCTGGAACGGAAGGAAGCGCGCCGGATGGATCGGTTTGCCCAGTTTGCGGCGGTGGCGGCGCAGGAAGCCTGTAGGCAGGCGAGTCTCAACCCCCGGGAGATGGATCGCTACAGCGTTCATGTGGTGATTGGCAGCGGCATTGGCGGCATTGGCACGCTTACGGAACAGCACCAGGCGCTGCTGGAACGGGGGCCGCGGCGGGTTACGCCCTTTCTGATCCCGATGATGCTGGCGGATATGGGTTCGGCGCAGGTGTCAATGGTAACGGGGGCTATGGGCGCCAACTACTGCATCACGTCCTCGTGCAGCAGTGGCGCCGACGCCATTGGCGCGGGATGGGATCTGATACGGCACGGGGCGGCGGAGGTGGTTTTGGCCGGTGGCGCCGAGGCGCCCATCGCGCCCCTGTCGGTGGCCGGGTTCAACGCCCTGCGCGCCCTGTCCCGGCAGAACGAGGCTCCGCAGCGGGCCAGCCAGCCCTTCAACCGCCACCGGGACGGCTTTGTGCTGGCCGAGGGGGCGGCGGCGCTGGCGCTGGAGAGCGCGGAGCACGCGGCAGCGCGGGGCGTCGCGCCGCTGGCGGAACTGCGGGGCTACGCCGCCACCAGCGACGCGCATCATCTTACGGAGCCCAACCCGACGGGGCAGAGCGCCGCCGCCGCCGTGGCGGCCGCCCTGGACGCGGCCGGCCTGACGCCGGGGGATGTTGACTATCTCAACGCGCACGGCACGTCCACGCCGCTGAACGACTGGCACGAAACGAAAGCGCTCAAACTGGCGCTGGGCGATGACGCCTACCGGATTCCGGTGAGCAGCACCAAGAGTATGACCGGGCATCTGCTGGGGGCCGGCGGCGCGCTGGAGGCGGCGCTGTGCATTGCCGCGCTCCGCAACGGGCTGATGCCGCCTACCATTAATCTGGACGAACCGGATGAGGAGTGCGACCTGGACTATGTTCCCAATGTGGCGCGCGCGGCGGAGCTGAAGGTGGTTTTGAGCAATTCTTTCGGGTTCGGCGGGCACAATTCGGTGATTGTGCTGACCCGTCCCGGTTTGTGACTGCGGTTTGTGACGCCGTCCGCAACGCATCGTCTGCCGCCCCGGCGCTGGGTGCCGCCGCCGCCGGCCAACGGCCACCGGCTGCCGGCGGGGCTGTCGCCGGCGGCGGCGCAGCTGCTGCTGTCGCGGGGGATTGGGGACGAACCGACCCTGAACCGGCGTCTTAATCCTGCTGGCCTGCCGCATCCGGCGGGCCTGCTGGCGGGGATTGACGCCGCGTTGCCGCGTCTGGCCGCCGCCGTCCGGTCGGGGGAACGGGTAGCCGTTTTCGGCGATTTTGATGTTGACGGCATCACCGGAACGGCGATTTTGTGCGAAACCCTGGGGCGGCTGGGGGCGCAGGTCATTCCCTATCTGCCGCATCCGGTTCTGGAGGGACACGGCATAGGGGCGGCGGCGGTGGCGAAGCTGCTGGCGCAGGGGGCGTCGCTCATCGTAACGGTGGACTGCGGCATCAGCAACGCCGCCGAGGTGGCGCTGGCGGCGGACGGGGGCGCCGATGTGGTCATAACCGATCACCACACGCCACCGCCCCGGCGTCCCGATGCGGCGGCGATTGTGAACCCCAGGATGCCGGGCAACCGCTATCCGTGCCCGGAGCTGTGCGGGGCCGGGATTGCCTACAAGGTGGCGTGCGCGCTGCTGGAATACCTTGGGGAACCGCCGGACGGGTCGCTGGCCGAGCTGGCGGCGCTGGGCACGGTGGCGGATCTGGTGCCGCTGTGGGACGAAAACCGCTATCTGGTGCAGCAGGGGCTGGAGAGGCTGCCTTACACGCGGCGTCCGGGGTTGCAGGCTCTGCTGCGGCGGATTAACCGCTACGAGCAGCCCATACGCGCCGAGGATGTGTCCTTTCGGATTGCGCCCCGGCTCAATGCCGCCGGGCGTATGGAGGACGCCGACACCGCCCTCAACCTGCTGCTTACCGGGGACAGCCGGGAGGGGAAACGGCTGGCGGAACGGCTGGAAAGCTACAACACCCGGCGCCGGGAGCTGACCAGCGCCGCCTGTGAAATCGCCATTGCGGAAGCGGCGGAGGCGGACCCGACGCCGGCCATTATCATCACGCGGCATGAGGCTTACCGGCCGGGGATTAATGGACTGGTGGCGGGCCGGCTGGCGGAGACTTTCAACCGACCGGCGATAGCGCTGGCGCGGGCCGATGCCGGCCAGCTGGTGGCCAGCGCGCGCAGCGCGGGCGGTTTCAGCCTGATTGACGCCATTGCCCGGTGCGCCGATCTGCTGGTGCGGTACGGCGGGCATCAGGCGGCGGCCGGGTTCACGGTGCGGGATGAGGATTTGCCGGCCGTTGCGGAACGGCTGCGGAGCATTGCGGGCGCCGAGATGGGCCTGTTCGGGCCGGAACCGACGCTGGAAATTCACGCCGAGGGGACGCTGGACGAACTGCTGTCCCCCGAGCTGACCCGCCTCTGTCAGCGGCTGGAGCCCTTTGGCAAGGACAATCCCACGCCGCGCTACCTGACGCGGGGGGCGCAGACGCTGAACTGGGGCTATATCGGACGGGAAAATCAGCACCTGAAGCTGCGGGTCAGCAGCGGCGGGCAGGACATTGACGCCATTCGCTGGAACTACACGGACGACTGGGGTGGCTACGACCGGGTTGATCTGGTGTTCCAGCTGGCGGAGGACAACTATCGGCCGGAACGGCCGCGCTACCTGCGGATTGATGACTGGCGGCCGGCGGCGTAGGCGTAGGCGCGGCCCGGCCCAACCCGGACGGGATTATCTATTGTTCCGCCGGGGCGTTCCCGTCCGGGCGGCGTATTCCGCAATACATACATAAATACATATACATAGACAGATAAACGGCGGCAGCATGGCAGCGACCGGCGAACAACCGGCGGCAGAGGGCAGGCCAAGCCGCCGGCGGCGAGGATGGCTTTGGGGGCGACAGGCGCTTGGGCGGCGGCTTTTTGACGGAACGGCGCGGCCGCCGGTGGCGATCTGGCTGCCGGCGCTGGTGGTGGCGGCGGCGCTGGCGGCATCCCCGATCTATCTGGTGGGGCGGACATTGGGCGCCGGGCCGGAGGCGGCCGAGCTGATTTTGCGTCCGCGCACGCTGTGGCTGGCGGCGCGCACCCTGGCGCTGATGGGGGCGGTGATGGTCGGCTGCCTCGTCATCGCGGCCCCGCTGGCCTGGCTTACCGTCCGCACCGACCTGCCGGGCCGGGGGTTCTGGCGGGTGGTCACGATGCTGCCCCTGGCCCTGCCCTCGTACATTGTGGGCTTTGCGGTGACCGCCGGGCTGGGGCCGCGGGGCATCTTGCAGGGCTGGCTGGAAGCGGCCTTCGGGATTGAGCGCCTGCCCAGCATCTACGGATTCGCCGGCGCCGCCTTTACGCTGATTATCATCAGCTTTCCTTATGCGCTGCTGCCCATCCGCGCGGCCTTGTGGAGTCTGGACGCTGCGCTGGAGGAATCGGCCCGCGCGCTGGGGCATAGCCGGTGGCAGACTTTTCGCCGGGTGACCCTGCCTCTGCTGCGGCCGGCCATCCTGGCCGGGGGGTTGCTGACCGCCCTTTATACGCTCAGCGATTTCGGGGCGGTGGCGATGATGAAGTATGAGACTTTCGCGTGGAGCATTTACATTCAGTATGGCGCCGCCTTGAACCGGACTCTGGCCGCGGCCTGGTCGCTGGCGCTGATTGCGCTGGCGCTGGCGGTAGTCTGGGGCGAGTCGGCGGCGCGGGGGGCGGCGTCCGGGGGGCGTTATTATCGCAGCCGCGGGGGGGCGTCGCGGCCGGCGGAACGGGTTGCATTGGGGTGGTGGCGCTGGCCGGCGCTGGCCGGCGTCGGCCTGGTGGCGCTGCTGTCGCTGGGGCTGCCGCTGGGGATACTGGCGTACTGGACGGCGCGGGGCGTGGCGGCCGGCGAACCGCTGGCGCTGCTGTGGCGCGCCGCCGGCAACTCGGTGGGCGTATCGGCGCTGGCGGCGGGGCTGACGGTATTGTGCGCCGCGCCCATCGCCGTGTTGTCGGTGCGTTATCCGGGGCGGTTCAGCCGGTGGCTGGAACGGCTGGGCTTCGTAGGGTTTGCCCTGCCGGGCATAGTGATTGCGCTGGGGCTGGTATATTTCGGGGCCAACTATGCGCCCTGGCTGTACCAGTCGCTGGCGATGCTGGCGGTGGCCTATACCACGCTGTTTCTGCCGGCGGCGGTGGGAGCGCTGCGGGCGTCGCTGGCGCAGGCGCGCCCGGAGTTTGAGGAAGCGGCGCGCAGCCTGGGCAAATCCCCGCTGGCGACGCTGCTGACGGTTACACTGCCGCTGGCGCGTCCCGGCATTCTCACCGGCGCGGCGCTGGTTTTTCTGCTGACGATGAAGGAGCTGCCGGCCACGCTGATTTTGAGTCCCATTGGATTTACCACTTTGGCGTCGTCCATCTGGTCGGCGGCGGAGGAGGCGTTTTTTGCCCGGGCCGCGGCGCCGGCGCTGCTGCTGGTGGCGGTATCATCCCTGCCCCTGGCGATAATTGCCTTGCGGGAGGAACTGCGCCCGGAGTAGCATACTTTGGAACGGCCGGAACAACAGAGGCAGACGCGATGCAGAGCGCCAGGTTTTACGGGCTGGCCTTCGCTATCATCCTGATTGCGGAGCTGGTCACTACGGGATTGCAGGTGCTGGGCGCCTACTATCCGACCGGGCATCCGGTGGCTATACTGGCCGCCAACCTGTCCGGGGTCACATTGGGAGGCATCATCATGGTAATCGGGTTTCTCCGGGACAACCGCCTGGAGCAGGAACGCAAGCGCACCGAAGCCGCGGAGACGCTGGCGAAAGAGGAACGCAAGCGCGCCGAAGCCGCGGAGACGTCGGCGAAAGAGGCGAGGGAGCGCACCGCTGCGGCGGAGATGCTAGCGAAAGAGGCACAGGAACGCATCGCGGCGGCGGAGTCCATGGCGAAAGAGGCGCGGGAACGCATCGCGGCGGCGGAGTCCATGGCGAAAGAGGAGCGGGAGCGCGCCGACCGACTGATGTCGGAACTGCTGGCCCGTCAGGAACGGGACGATGCGATGGAAGCCCGCATCCGCCGCCTTGAGGAACGGCTCAACAACGATGCCGCCCCGGAATAGCGCAACGACGGCTGATCCCGGAGCGCCGCCGCCGAGGCGACGCGGACGGATTGAGGCTATTTGGCAGACGCGATGCAGAGCGCCTGGTTTTACGGGCTGGCCTTCGCTATCATCCTGATTGCGGATCTGGTCACTACGGGTTTGCAGGTGCTGGGCGCCTACTATCCGACCGGGCATCCGGTCGCTATACTGGCGGCCAACCTGTCCGGGGTTACATTGGGAGGCATCATCATGGTAATCGGGTTTCTCCGGGACAACCGCCTGGACCAGGAACGCAAGCGCACCGAGGCGGCGGAGACGCTGGCGAAGCAGGAACGAGAACGCGCCGACCGGGAGCGGGAGCGTGCCGACCGGGAACAGGAGCGCGCCGACCGGCTAATGTCGGAACTGCTGGCCCGCCAGGAACGGGACGACGCGATGGAAGCCCGCATCCGCCGCCTTGAGGAACGCCTCAATGACGATGCCGCCCCGGACGCCGCGCCGAACGCGGCCCCGGAATAGCGCAGCGCCGGCTGAGCCCGGAACGCCGCCGTCGAGGCGACGCGGCCGGATTGAGGCTATTTGGCAGACGCGATGCAAAACGCCAAGTTTTACGGGCTGGCCTTCGCTATCATCCTGATTGCGGAGCTGGTCACCACAGGATTGCAGCTGCTGGGCGCCTACTATCCGACTGGGCATCCGGTCGCTATACTGGCCGCCAACCTGTCCGGGGTCACATTGGGAGGCTTCATCATGGTAATCGGATTTCTCCGGGACAACCGCCTGGAGCAGGAACGCAAGCGCACCGAAGCCGCGGAGACGCTGGTGAAAGAGGAGCGCAAGCGCACCGAAGCGGCTGAGACCACGGCGAAAGAGGAACGCAAGCGCGCTAACCAGGAACGGGAACGCGCCAATCAAGAGCGGGAACGCGCCGACCGGGAACAGGAACGCGCCGACCGGCTGATGTCGGAATTGCTGGCCCGCCAGGAACGGGACGACGCGATGGAAGCCCGCATCCGCAGCATTGAGGAACAGCTCAACGACAATGCCACCCTGGACGCCACGCCGGATGCCACGCCGGAATAGCGCAATGCCGGCTGTTCCCTAAACGCCGCGCCGAGGCAGCGCGGCCGGATTAATGCCATTCATTTGATTGATGCCGCTGACGCCTTTGATGCCGTCCAGTTGATGCCCTCCGGCGGTTCCCGCCGCTTTCATTGGGAGTATTGGCAATGCCCCGCCTTGAAGTTTTGTCCGAAGTCCAGCGCCGGATGCTGGAGTTCTTTCCCTGTATGGAGTTTGACGACACGCCCTGGGCGCCGCTGTCCAGGCCCCTGTCGGCCAGCAAAGTCGCCCTTGTCACCACCGCCGGCCTGCATCTGCGGGACGACAAACCCTTCAACCGGGACCATCCGGGCGGCGAGTCCACCTACCGCGTCATTCCCGGCGCGGCCAACCCCGCCGACATCGTGCAGAGCCACTTCAGCATCGGCTTTGACCGCACCGCCATCTACCGAGACCTCAACATCACCTACCCCGTGGACCGGATGCGGGAGCTGGCGGCGCAGGGCGTCATCGGCGGCCTGGCCCCCAACGGCTATTCCTTTATGGGCGCTCTGCGGGATTGCGCCGTCATTGCGGAGCAGACCGGCCCGGAAGTGGCGCAGCGGCTGAAGGCGGACGGCGCAGAGGCGGTGTTCCTGACCCCTACTTGACCGCTGTGCACGCACGCCGTGAGCGTGCTGGCGCGGGTGTTTGAGAGCGCCGGGCTGGCTACGGTGGCGGTGGCGCTGGTGCGGGAACACGCCGCGCGGGTCAAGCCGCCCCGCGCCCTGTGGGTGCCGTTCTACTTCGGTTATGCCCTGGGCAAGCCCGATGACCCGGCGTTCCAGCATCGGGTTATTGCCGCCGCGCTGGATTTGCTCCAGGCCGACAGCGGCCCCGTCCTGGCCGATTACCCCGATGAGGCCGGCCCCGTGGGTATGCCACAGGCGTCGGAAGTCGCCGCCGCCGTTGCCCAGCCGGGGGCCGGGCCGGAGCCGGGGGTTGAGGGCAACAACGGCGTCAGTGGCAATGGCAACGGCAGTGGCGGCGACGGGGCGGCGAGCGTCGGGCGGCTTAACGCCGCCGATACGCTGACGGCGCTGCGTCCGTACTATGAACGCTGGCTGGAACAGCGGGGGCGGACGGCGGTAGGGATTACCGGCGTTCCGCAGCGGCGGTTCCGGGGCGTGGTGCGTTTTTTGGAAGCCTACGCGGAAAGCGACGCCGCCGATATGGACGACCGGCCGGCGGATGTGTCCGTGCCGCAGTTTGTCCGCTACTGCGCCGACGACCTGAAGGCGTTCTGCTACGAGGCGCGGATGATGCAGCGTCCTGATGACGCCGAGCCGGACATTCACCGCTGGTTCTGGGGCGAAACGGAGGTTGGCGCGCTGATTGACCGCATCACGCGGCGGCTGAATGCAACGGGGGACACGCGGTTGCAGGCCACCGCCTATGGGCTTTCCCGTTAGGGCGCATCGTCAAATCACCCGTCATTCCGGCGGGGGCCGGAATCCGGGACAGGCGCCCACTGCTGCGTAATTATGCAGCGGGCGGGCAGGGTGCCCGGATTCCGGCCGGCACCGGAGCGGCGGGTGATTATGCTATGTCGCCGGAGCGACGAAAGAAGGCGTTTGACGACGCGCCTTGATCCGGGAGGAGGTTTCGGTCGGGAAGGGGGTTCCGGTGGGCGGGGACATAACGGCAGCAGGCGGGGGGTAGGCGACGACAGGGCGGTCGTCAAAAGAAACGCTAACTGCGGCTGATATTTAAGTTGACACCGGCGGCAAGCGGGGTTATTATGTTTTGCCGTTGCGCCGGTGGCTCAAATCGGCGCCATTGTGAAGGAAGCGCTATGCCTACTGTCAATCAACTGGTACGCAAGGGCCGCAAGCCGGTGCGGAAGAACACCAAGGCGCCGGCGCTGCACTGGGTGCAGAACTCGTTGCGGAACCGCACCCGCTGGGGGCCGGGCTGTCCGCAACGGCGGGGGGTGTGCATTCAGGTGCGCACGATGACCCCCAAAAAGCCCAATTCGGCGCTGCGGAAAATCTGCCGCGTGCGCCTTACCAACGGGGTGGAAGTCACCGCTTACATCGGCGGCGAGGGCCACAACTTGCAGGAACACTCGGTAGTGCTGATACGCGGCGGGCGGGTCAAGGACCTGCCGGGCGTGCGCTACCATGTGGTACGCAGCAACCTGGATACGGAAGGCGTCAGCGGACGGCGGCAGGGTCGCAGCAAGTACGGCACCCGCCGGTCGCGGTAGCCTCGCCCCGCCGCTCCAATAACCTGTCCTCCGCAACCCGTCCCGCCGGCAGCCCCGCCGCAGCAACCAACCACGCAAGGCAGAAAACGATATGTCGCGACGACGACGCGCCGAGCCGCGGGTCATCAAGCCCGACCCGCGCTACCACAATCTGGAGCTCGCCAAGTTCATCAACCGGGTAATGCTCAAGGGCAAGAAGTCCACGGCCCAGCGGGTAGTGTACGATGCGCTGGAGCTGGTGCGGCAGGATTCCAGCCAGGATCCGCTGGTGGTGTTCGGGGCGGCACTCCGCAACGCCACGCCGCTGGTGGAAGTGCGCCCGCGGCGGGTGGGCGGCGCCACTTACCAGGTTCCCATTGAGCTGCGCACTACGCGCAGCGAAGCGCTGGCGATGCGCTGGATTATCCGGGGCGCCCGGGGGCGCAACGGGATGCGGATGGCGCGGGGGCTGGCCAACGAGTTTATGGACGCGGCGCGAGGGGAAGGCTCCGCCGTGCGCCGCCGGGACGAACTGCACCGGATGGCCGAAGCCAACCGCGCTTTCGTCCATTACCGACGCTGATTTCCTCCGCTTCCGCTGTCGCCGGCCGAAAGGCCGGCGTTCTGCCGGCCCGCCTGTCCCCCGTCCAGCTCCGCCCTGGATCCCTGTACCTCAACTCCCGTCAGGCCAATTTTTCACGCTACCGCAGCGACTGCGGATTTCACTGAAGCAGGTCTCCCTATGACTGCCCTACAAACTCCGGCGCAGCGCATCCGCAACATCGGGTTTATTGCCCACATTGACGCCGGCAAGACTACCGTAACCGAGCGGGCGCTTTACCTGACAGGCCGCATCCGCAAGGTGGGCGGCGTTGACGAAGGCACCACGGCGATGGACTGGATGCCCCAGGAGAAGGAGCGGGGCATTACGATTACCGCCGCTGCCACCACCGCCGCCTGGCATAATCACCAGATCAATATCATTGACACGCCGGGCCATGTGGACTTTACCGCCGAGGTGGAACGCAGCCTGCGGGTGCTGGACGGCGGCATTGTGGTGCTGGACGCCGTGGCCGGGGTGCAGCCGCAGTCGGAAACGGTGTGGCGGCAGGCGGATACCTACGATGTGCCCCGCATCTGCTTTGTGAACAAGATGGACCGGGTGGGGGCGTCTTACGAGCGCACCATTGACTCGGTGCGGCGGCGTCTGAAGGGCAACCCGGTGGCGATACAGGTGCCTATTGGCGCCGAGGATGAGTTTCGCGGCGTGGTGGATCTGATGGCCGGGCAGGCAATTATGTACTGCGACGGGCGGGGCGATGACGCCGAGGGGCCGGAAGTGGCGCCGGTGCCGGCGGAATATGAGCAGACCTACCAGGATTACCGGCAGGAGATGATTGAGAAAATCGTCGAGACGGACGAGGCCCTGCTCATTAAATACCTGGAGGGCGAGGATATTGACGCCGATGACCTGCGCTCGGCGTTGCGCCAGGCTACCATAACGCGGCAGCTGGTGCCGGTGCTGTGCGGCAGCGCGATGCGAGGCAAGGGGATTGACCCGCTGCTGGACGCCATTGTGGCCTATCTGCCCTCGCCGCTGGATGTGCCGCCGGTGGCGGGCGTGGTGCCCGACACGGAGGAAACGGAGTTGCGGGAACCGCTGGACAGCGAACCCCTGTCGGCGCTGGCTTTCAAGGTAGTAGTTGACCCCTATGTGGGGCGGCTGGTGTTTCTGCGTATCTATTCGGGGCAGGTGGCGGCGGGCGCCGCGGTGCGGAACGCCAGCCGGGGCAAGCGGGAACGAATGGGACGGCTGCTGCGAATGCACGCCAACCGGCGGGAGGAGCTGTCGGAAATCACCGCGGGCAACATCTGCGCCGCCGTGGGGCTGAAAGACACTTTTACCGGGGACACCATCTGCACCGACCACAAGCCGCTGATACTGGAACCGCCGCATTTCCCGGAACCCGTGGTGTCGGTGGCCATCGAACCGGCCACCCGCGCCGACCAGGACAAGCTGGGCGAGGCGATGCGAAAGCTGTCCGAGGAGGATCCCACTTTCGTGGTCCGGTACAACGATGAAACCGGGCAGACGATTATTTCCGGGATGGGCGAGCTGCATCTGGAGGTTCTGGTGGACCGGATGCGGCGGGAGTTTGATGTTGAGGCGCGGGTAGGACAGCCCCGGGTAGCGTACCGGGAAACGCTCACGAAGCCGGTTCGGATTGAAGGGCGGTTTGTGCGGCAGACGGGCGGGCATGGGCAGTACGGCCATGTGTGGCTGGAAATCGAGCCGCAGGAACGGGGGGCGGGCAACCTGTTTGTGGACGGCATTACCGGGGGCGTCATTCCGCGCCAGTACATTCCCGCCGTTGAAGCGGGCGTGAAACAGGGGCTGGACAACGGGCCGCTGGCCGGCTATCCTCTGGTGGACATAAAAGTCACCCTGGTGGACGGCAGCTACCATACGGTGGATTCTTCCGAAATGGCGTTTCGGTCGGCGGCGATGATGGCGCTGCGGGAAGGAACGCGCCGGGCAGCGCCGGCGTTGCAGGAACCCATCTTTGAGATGGAAATCGTAACGCCCGGGGAATATCTCAGCGAGGTGCTCAGCGACCTGGGGGGCCGCCGCGCCCAGATTCGCAGCATTGAGGGGCAGGATGACCTGCAAACCGTCAGCGCGATGATTCCGCTGGGGGAGACTTTTGCCTACACCACCGCCCTGCGGTCGCTGACCCGCGGGCGGGCATCGTACACGATGGAGTTCC
Source organism: Dehalococcoidia bacterium (assembly GCA_965203195.1). Taxonomy (GTDB): domain Bacteria; phylum Chloroflexota; class Dehalococcoidia; order Lucifugimonadales; family UBA3495; genus Bin87. The sequence continues at coordinate 1,911,692 of OZ241860.1, forward strand.
GGCACTACGAACCCGTGCCGGAGCATCTGTTGCGGAACATTGCCGACATCAAGTAACCGGAAACAAGCGACGACGGCGCGATGGCCCGGCCGGGCCTGGTCCGGTCTCTCACCAGGGAAACTTGGGGGAACCGGGGAAACCGGGCGAACCGGAGGGCCGGCCGCCGCCACGCCAGGGAGCGATAGCGGGTAGATTATGGTCGCCAGGCAGCGAATGCGGATTACACTGAAAGCCTTTGACCACAAGGTGCTGGACGAGTCCAGCCGGCAGATTGTGGAGACGGCGGAGCTGACCGGGGCGCGGGTGGCCGGGCCGGTGCCGTTGCCCACGCGCATCCGGCGCTTCTGCGTCATCCGCGGGCCTCATGTGGACAAGGATTCGCGCGAGCATTTTGAGATCCGCACCCACAAGCGGCTGCTGGACATCATGGAACCCACCAGCAAGACCATCGACGCGCTGACCCGGCTTAATATGCCGGCGGGGGTGGGCATTTCCATCAAACTCTGAATCCGGGCCAGCCAGCGGCGCTTGCCGGCGAAGTTTCCGATTTTTCGGGGTTGCCATAATCCGGTTTCCGGCGTACAATCATCCGTCCGTGTGCGGATGGCCGCCAGCTACCGCCGCTTTCCGCTCCGCTTCATTTCATTCCGTTCATTCCGTCAACAGGCCGGGCGTACCGGCCGCAACGGGCCGCCGCAGGCCGCCAACGCAGATTATCACCGGCAGGCAAAGGAAATGCTCAAGTCGTTCCTCGGCAAGAAAATCGGTATGACCCAGGTGTTCAACGACGCCGGGCAGGTAGTGCCGGTCACGATAATTGAAGCCGGCCCGTGCGCCGTCACCCAAATCCGCACGCCGGAGAGGGATGGCTACGCGGCGGTGCAGCTGGGTTTCGGGCGGGTGCGGCGTCCCAACCGGCCGGAGGCGGGCCACCTGCGGGGCAGCCAGATTGGACGCCGCTTGCAGGAAGTGCCGGCGGACGACATCGGCGGCTACGAAGTGGGGCAGCTGGTTTCGGTGGACATTTTTGCGGCGGGGGAAATCGTGGATGTCAGCGGGCGTTCCAAAGGGCGGGGCTTCGCCGGCACAATGAAACGGCACGGCTTCGGCGGGGGGCCGCGCACGCACGGGCAGTCCGACCGTTCCCGGGCGCCCGGTTCCATTGGCGGCGGCACTACGCCGGGCAAGGTTTTCAAGGGGCTGAAAATGGCCGGGCATATGGGCAACCGCCGGGTCACCAGCAAAGGGCTGGAGGTGGTGCGCGTTGACGCCGAGCGCAACCTGCTGATGGTGAAAGGCGGCATACCCGGAGCGCCCAACAGCCCGATCACCATCCGCAAGACGGGGCGCAAAGCCCGGTAGCCCGGCCCGGCGGCCGGCGGCAATCGCGCCGCGCCGTCGTCCATAGGCACTGACGGACAGATACGCAGCGAAGGACATACCTTTAAGATGGAACTCCCGGTAGTAAATAGCAACGGCGACGCCATTGATACCATCAGCGTTGAGGACGGCGTTTTTGACCTGCCGATGAACTCCACGCTGGTGCACCAGGCGATGGTGATTTACCAGCTGAACCGGCGGCAAGGCACCCATTCCACGCGCACGCGGGCGGAGGTTTCGGGCGGCGGACGCAAGCCGTGGATTCAGAAGCACACCGGGCGCGCCCGGCAGGGCAGCATCCGGGCGCCGCAGTGGCGGCATGGGGGCGTGGCTTTCGGGCCCAAGCCGCGCAGCTACCGCAAGGCGTTGCCCCGGGCGATGCGCCGCAAGGCGTTGCAGTGTGTGCTGTCGCAGAAAATCCGCGAGGGCAGCCTGGTGTGCATTGACACGCTGGACGGGCTGGACGGGCGCACCAAATCCATGAAGGCCCTGCTGGAAAGGCTGAACATCACCGGCTCGACGCTGGTAGTGACCGGCGAAGCGCAGCCGAATGTGGCGCGGGCCGGGGGCAACCTGAAGCAGGTTTGGACGCTGCCGGCGGATCTGGTCAACGCCAACGACGCCCTGAAGCGCAGCGTGGTGCTGATTACGGTGGACGGCATCCGGCGCATTGCCCGGCTGTGCGCGGCGCCGCGGCACCGGGCCCGGCGGGCCGCCGAGGGGGCCGCCGTAGCCACTGCTACTACCAATGACGCCGCCGCCGCCACCGCCACTACCAATGACGCCGTCGATGTCGCTGCCAATGACGCCGTTGTCGCCAATGCCAATGCCGCTGTCGATGTCGCTGCCGATGATGACAACGGGAGCAACGGGGAGGGCGCCTGATGAATATTAGCGAAGTCCTGCTGCGTCCGACCATTACGGAGAAAAGCACCCTCCTGCAAGAGGACGGGCAGTACACCTTTGAGGTGGCGCGCAAGGCGAACAAGACGATGGTCAAGCAGGCGGTGGAACAGAATTTCAATGTCACCGTCACGGGCGTGAACATCACGATGAACCGGGGCAAGCGGAAGCGCTACGGCCCGCGCATCAAGAAGCGGCCGGATGTCAAAAAGGCCGTGGTGACCCTGCGGCCGGGCGACGGCATTGACCTCATTGAGGGCCTGTAGGGAGGGGATGATATGCCACTGAAAAATTTGCGTCCCATTACTCCCGGCACGCGCAACGCCGTGCGGCCCTCTTTTGAGGAGCTGACCACGCGCAAGCCGGAGAAGTCGCTGCTGGAGCCCCTGCCCAAGCGGGGGGGACGGAACAACCGGGGCCGGATTACCGCCTACCACCGGGGGGGCGGCTCGCGGCGGATGTACCGGCGGATTGACTTCAAGCGGCGCAAGGACGGCGTGCCGGCCACGGTCAAGTCCATTGAATATGACCCCAACCGGACGGCGCGCATTGCCCTGCTGCATTACGCCGACGGGGAAAAGTCGTACATCCTGGCGCCGGTGAATCTGTCCGTAGGCGACCGGGTGCAGTCGGGCGCGGACGCCGAAATCAGCCCCGGCAACACGCTGCCGCTGCGGAACATTCCTACGGGAACGGTGGTGCATAACCTGGAGCTGACGCCGGGCCGGGGCGGCCAGCTGGTGCGGGGCGCGGGCGCCGGCGCGCAGGTGCTGTCCCGCGAGGGCGATTATGTGCTGATTCGGCTGCCTTCGGGGGAGATGCGGCGGATTCTGCTCAACTGCCGCGCCAGCGTGGGGCAGCTTTCCAACCCCGACCACAAGAACGAAAGCCTGGGCAAGGCGGGTGCCAAAAGGCGTTTGGGGCGCCGGCCTCATGTGCGGGGCGTGGCCAAAAACCCGGTGGACCATCCTCACGGCGGCGGCGAGGGCCGCTCGCCCATCGGTATGCCCGGCCCCAAGTCGCCGAAGGGCAAGCCCACTTTGGGTCACAAGACGCGCAACAAGAAGAAGACTTCCAGCCGGTTCATCGTCCGCGGGCGGCGCTGGCGGCGCTAGAACGAACCGGCCACCTCACCTCACCACACTGCTCTCCATCTCTACCGCAAGGCGGCCAATGCGCTATGTCACGGTCAGTTAAAAAGGGGCCTTACGTCCACCCCAAGCTGCTGAAGAAGGTCAACCGGGTACGGGAATCCGGCGAGGCTACGGTCATCCGCACCTGGTCGCGGGATTCGATGGTGATGCCCGAAATGGTGGGGCTGAATTTTGGCGTCCACGACGGGCGGCGTCATGTGCCGGTGTTCGTCACCGAGAATATGGTGGGGCACCGGCTGGGCGAGTTCGCGCCCACGCGCACCTACCGGGGTCATGTGGCGCGGTCGGAACGCTCCAGCAGGGTGAGGTGAACGGGATGCCGGCGGTACGCGCGAAAGCGAAGCAGGTGGGGGCATCCCCCAAGCGGCTGAAGCCGATTATCGACGCCGTGCGGGGCATGAGCGTGAACGATGCCCTGGGCCACTTGAGCCTGATGACCTCGCCCTGGGCGCGCTCGGTGGCCAAGGTGGTGGAGTCGGCGGCGGCCAATGCGGAGAACAACCAGTTTATGAGCCGGGACGGACTGCGGATTACGCGCATTTCGGCCGACCAGGCGCGTCCGCTGAAGCGGTTCCGGGCGCGGGCGCGGGGGCGCATTGGCCGGGTGACCCGTCGTTCCAGCCACATCATCATTGAAGTGGACGAGATAGAGGAGGGCTAGGCAGATGGGGCACAAGACGCACCCCTTCGGTTTCCGGCTGGGCATCATCAAGGACTGGAAAACCCACTGGTACGCCAACAACGGCGCCCAGTACCGCCATGGCGTGAGCCAGGATTTGACCCTGCGCCGGACGGTGCAGCAGGAATACGCCGGGTTTTCCGACGCGGGCATTGCCCGGATTGAGATTGACCGCACGGCGCAGGAGACGATTATCAACATCCACTCGGCGCGGCCGGGCATTCTCATCGGGCGGGACGGCGACCGGGTGAAGGGCCTGCGGGCCAAGCTGGAGACGATGACCCGCGGCCAGCTGCGGCTGAATATCATTGAGATTGAGCAGCCGGAAATGGATCCCTACCTGGTGGGCAAGAGCATTGCCGACCAGCTCAGCCGGCGGGTGGCCTACCGGCGGGCGATGCGGCAGGCGGCGCTGCGGACGATGCAGGCGGGCGCCGAGGGCGTGAAAATCATCACCAAGGGCCGCATCTCCGGGGCGGAAATCGCCCGCACGGAGAAGCTGATGATGGGGCAGGTGCCGTTGCATACGCTGCGGGCCGACATTGACTACGCGCTGGCGGAGGCCCATACGGCTATGGGGCGCATCGGCATCAAGGTATGGATTTACAAGGGACAGATTATGCCGGCGCGGGCCGAGGAGGATGCGGAGCTGGAGAATGTGGAGTTCCGCGTCAACCGGCAGGATGCCGACGCCGACGCTTTCGGCGAGCCGGATTTCTAGGCCGGGACCAGCCGGGCCGAAGCCGACTGCCGCCGCGCGCCGGACCAGCGCCGCCGCCATTGCCGCTACACAGGGGAGAGCAAGCGAACTATGTTGCAGCCCAAGAGGACCAAATTCCGCAAGATGGGACGGGGCAAACGCCGGGGCGCCGCCACTACGGGCAGCACGGTGCAGTTCGGGGAAATCGGCCTCAAGGCGATGAGCCCGGAGTGGATTACCGCCCGGCAGATCGAGTCCGCCCGCATTGCCATATCCCGCCACTTGCAGCGGGGCGGGCGCACGTGGATTCGCATTTTCCCGGACAAGCCCGTTTCCAAGAAGCCGGCCGAAGTGCGGATGGGCGGCGGCAAGGCGGCCAACGACCACTGGGTGGCGGTGGTCAAGCCGGGGCGGATTATGTTTGAGGTGGGCGGCGTGCCGGTGGATCAGGCCGAACAGGCCCTGCTGCGGGCGGCGCACAAACTGCCCATTCCCACCAAGGTGGTGTATCGCGACCGGGTCAATTCCCTGCTCACGGGTTCGGGGGGTTAGAGGCCATGAAAATGTACGAAATCCGGGCGCTGACCGATGACCAGATTCGCGAGGAGCTGGCGCAGTCGTATAAGGAGCTGATGAACCTGCGGTTTCGGGATGCCACCAACCAGCTGACCGACACCAACCAGCCGCGCAAGACGCGCAAGGACATCGCCCGGATGCTGACCTGTCTGAGCGAGCGACAGGCGGGCTAACCAACGGGAACTCCGCCGTCCGCCGGGCATTGGCGCCGGCCGGCGTCCAGCATCGGGTCAACAGCCGTCAACTTTTTCAACCTGCCAGGAAACCTGCAATGGCCAAAGCAATGCGAAAGATCCGGGTGGGCTCCGTAGTGAGCGCCCGGATGGACAAAACCGTGGTCGTGGAGCTGGTGTGGAAGCAGCGCCACCGCGTCTATCGCAAACAGATGCGGCGGGTGACGCGGTTCTATGTTCACGACCCCAACGGGCGGTGCGAAATCGGGGATACGGTGCGTATCCAGGAAACGCGGCCCATATCGCGCACCAAGCGCTGGCGGCTGCTGGACATCATCGCGCGGCGGGAAGTGGCGGATGTGCGGCCCATTGACCTGGAAGGCGACCTGGTTTTTGAGCCGGATTCGGAGGACGGCGCCGATTTCCGCCCGGATGACGCCGATTTTATCTTTCCGCCGGCGGCGGGCGCCGATGAGGCCGGCGACGGAAGCGGCTCCGGGGACGCCGGGCGGGAGGGCGTCTAGATGATACAGAGCTACACCCGGTTGCGCGTGGCCGACAACAGCGGCGCGCGGCTCATCCGGCTCATCAACATTCCCGGCTCCAGCCGGCGCAAGTACGCTTCGGTGGGCGACATCATCGTGTGCACGGTGCGGGAAGCGGTGCCGAATTCGCCGGTGCGGAAAGGCACCGTAGTGAAGGCGGTGGTGGTGCGACAGGCGGCGCCACTGCTGCGGCCCGACGGCACGCACATCAGGTTTGACGACAACGCCGCCGTCATCATCAACGACAACCAGCTGCCGCGCGGCACCCGCATTTTCGGCCCCGTGGCCCGGGAGCTGCGGGACAAGGGGTTTATGCGGATTGTGTCGCTGGCCCCGGAGGTGGTGTGATATGGCCAGGACGAAAATCCGCAGCGGCGATGAGGTGCTGGTCATCGCCGGCAAGGACAAGGGCAAGACGGGCCGCGTGCGGCAGACGCTGCCCGAAAAGAACCGGGTCATTGTGGAAGGCGTGAATATGGTGACCAAGCACATCAAGCCCCGCCCGGGCATCCGGCAGGGCGCGCGCGTCCAGCAGGAAGCGTCCATCCACAGATCCAACGTGAAGCTGTTGCAGAGCAACTACACCGAACCGAGCACGCAGTTCCGCAACCGGGACGGGTAAGGGCAAAGGGCAAGGGATTATGACCACTACCCAGCAGCGACAGGGCAATCGCCAGCAGGGCAATGCCCAGCAGGGCGGGAGCCAGGAAGGCGGGCGCCGGCAGCGGCGTCAGCAGGCGGACGATGCGGCCGCCCGGGTTCCTCTGCCCACGCCGGCGTTCAAGACCCGCTACCAGGATGAAATCGTGCCGGCGATGGTCAACGAGTTCGGCTTCACCAGCCCGATGCGGGCGCCCCGGATTACCAAAATCAACCTGAATATCGGGTTGGGCGAGGCGCTGACCAACGGGCGGGCGATGGAAAGCGCGGTGCGGGATCTGACGACCATCTCGGGGCAGAAGCCGGTGATTACCCGGGCGCGGCGTTCCATTGCCGGGTTCAAGGTGCGGCAGGGCAACCCCATTGGCGTCACGGTGACGCTGCGGGGCGACCGGATGTATTATTTTCTGGAGCGGATGATTGTGACCGCGCTGCCCCGCATCCGGGACTTCCGGGGGATTTCCCGCCGGGGGTTTGACGGACGCGGCAATTTTTCGCTGGGCCTGCGGGAGCAGATCGTGTTCCCGGAAATTGACTACAACAGCATTGACCGCCTGCGCGGGTTGCAGGTGTCCATCACGACCAGCGCGCCGAATGACGCCGAGGCCACGCGGCTGCTGGAGCACTTCGGTATGCCGTTCATCCGGCAGTAGGCCGGCGGGCCGGGCTGCGGCGCGCCGAACGGGCACAGCAACAGAGCGATCAACACCGGACAGACGACCGGACGAGCAAGGGAGAGGGCGATTTTGGCCAAGAAATCCTCCATAGCCAAGAATGAGCGGCGCAAGCGCACGGTGGTGAAGTACGCCGCCCGGCGGGCGGCGCTGCTGGCGGAGGCGCGGGATATGTCGCGTCCGCTGCGGGAGCGGTTTGAGGCGCGGCAGAAGCTGGCGCTGCTGCCCCACGACGCCAACCCCAACCGCATCCGCAACCGGGACACCGCCACCGGCCGGCCGCGGGGGTATATCCGCCATTTCGGGCTGTCCCGGATTTCCTTCCGGGAAATGGCGCTGGAAGGGCTGCTGCCCGGCGTCCGCAAGGCCAGCCTCTGACCGGGCGGACGGGCCGGACGGCCGCGCCGCCGCGCGTGTCCGGCCCCGCCCTAGAATGAGCCCAGCCGGAATGAGTCCGGGTTGAGTATTGAATTGAGTTGAGCAAGGAGCGATTCCGCAATGCCGATTAATGACCCTGTTGCCGATATGCTGACCCGTATTCGCAACGCCATACACTCCCGGCACAACACGGTGCTGGTGCCGCAGTCCAAGGTGAAAGTCGCCATTGCCGACATTCTGAAGGCGCAGGGCTACATCCGCGACTGGGATCTGGCGCGCAACCGGAAGTTTCCGACGATGCGGCTGCATTTGGCCTACCGGGACGACAACCGGAACGCCATCCGGGGGTTGAGGCGCATCAGCAAGCCCGGCCTGCGGGTTTATGTGGGGCGGGGCGAGATTCCGCGGGTGTACGGCGGGCTGGGGATTGCGATCATTTCCACGCCCCAGGGGATGATGACGGGCTACGAAGCCTGGCGCAAGGGCATCGGAGGAGAGTTGGTCTGCTATGTCTGGTAAAGAAACGCTCATCAGCGTCGGGGTCGCCCAGCGGGTGCCGCCGGCGGAACGCCCGCTGTCGCGCGTGGGCCGGCAGCCGATACCCATTCCCGAGGGCGTGACCGTGGAGGTGATCTACGGCGGCGTCATCGTCAGCGGGCCGCAAGGCACCGTGGAGCAGAAGTATCATCCCGAAGTGGATGTCACGGTTGCGGACGGGCAGGTCATCGTGACGCGGCGCACGGCCCGCAAGTTTCATCATTCCCTGCACGGGCTGACCCGCTCGCTGATTGCCAACGCCATCATCGGGGTTACCCAGGGGTACAGCCGCACGCTGGAACTGATGGGCGTGGGCTACCGGGTGCAGCAGAACGGGGAGGGGATTACCCTCAGCGTGGGCTACAGCCACACGGTGGATGTTTATCCCGGGGCGGGTTTGACGATGCGGGTGGAAGGCAACAACCGGGTTCACATCAGCGGCGTGGACAAGCAGAAGGTGGGACAGCTGGCGGCGGAAGTCCGCCGGGTGCGGCCGCCGAACCGTTACAAGGAGAAGGGGATTCGCTATCAGGGCGAGGCGCTTCATCTGAAGCCCGGCAAGGCCGCGGCGCGGCGTTCCGGGTAACGGGCGATTTTGAGCAGAACAGGACAGGTCAAAACGAGACGGATTACGAGAGCGGTCTGAAAATGCCACGAGACAAGGACGCCCGCAAGCTGCGCATTGTGCGGCACCGGCGGGTGCGGAACAAGGTTAGCGGCACGGCCCAACGGCCCCGTCTGTGCGTTTTTCGCAGTCTGAAGGGCATTTACGCCCAGGTGATTGACGACAGCAGGGGCCACACCCTGGCGGCGGCGTCCAGCGGGGAGCTGCTGGCGGCGGCCAAAGCTAAAGCCGGCGCCGAGGCCGGCGGAGACGGGGACGAGGCCGCGGCGGCCGTCGGGCCGGTGTCCAAGACGGCGGCTTCGGCGGCCGTGGGCAAGCTGGTGGCGGAACGGGCCCTAGCGGCCGGCGTCAGCGCGGTGGTTTTTGACCGGGGCGGCTATCGTTTTCACGGTCGGGTCAAGGCGCTGGCCGACGCGGCCCGCGAAGGAGGGCTTGTTTTCTGATGGTTTCTCCCGCAGCCCGCAGAGGGCCAAGAAGTGACCGCGGCGGGCGTGGCCCCGGCCGCGGCGGCAACCGGAGCGGCGACGGCAGCGGCAGCAGCGGCGGCGGAGAACGCCGCGGCGGCCGGGGCGGCCGCGGGCGCGACCGGGAACGGCCGCCGCGCGAGGACGACAGCGGCGGCTTCAGCGAGCGGGTAGTGCATACCCGCCGCATCGCCAAAGTGGTCAAGGGCGGACGCCGGCTGCGGTTCAACGCGCTGGTAGTGGTGGGCGACGGCCAGGGACGGGTAGGCGCCGGCATGGGCAAGGCGCTGGCGATTCCCGACGCGGTGCGCAAAGGCACCGCCGTGGCCCGGCGCGGCGCCATCACCATTCCCATCAAGGGCAGCACCATTCCCCACGAAATTTCGGTCCGCAAGGGCGCTTCCATCGTCATCATCAAGCCGGCGCCGCTGGGCACGGGCATTATCGCCGCCGGCGCCATGCGGGCGATGCTGGAACTGGGCGGCGTGCAGGATGTGGTAGGCAAATCGCTGGGTTCCCGCAACCCGATTAACATTGTGCAGGCCACGCTGGCGGCGCTGGAGCAGCTGCGCGACCCGGAAACGGAACGGGCGCAGCGCCTGGCCACAGTCAGGCCGGCGACGAACGGGGCCGGCGCGGCGGCAGCTCCGAGCGCGGCAACCCCGGCGGCAGCGGCAACGACGCAGACGGCAGCGACTGCGACGCCGGCGTCTCCGGCGGCAGCAACACCGCCGGCGGCATCTCCGGCAGCAGCAACGCCGGGGCGCGCCGGGGCGCCGGAACCGACGCCGGCGGCCAGCGCGGCAACCGCACCCGCCCCCGTCAGCGCCAGTGCCAGTACCGATGCCAGCACCAGCGCTGATACCGCTACACCGGCTGCCGCCACGCCCGCAGCGGAAACCGCCGCGGCGGCGCCAGCCGGCGAACCGGAGGCGGCCGGCGGCAACAGCGGCGGCAACAGCAGCGGCAACGACAACACCGCCGGCGCAACTGCCACTGCCGCAACCGCAACCGCAACCGGCGGAGTGGCTCCGGAGCCGGAGACCGTCAGCGGCAGCAGCGCTACCGCGGCCGGCGCCGGCGACGACAGCGATAGCCCGGCATCCGACGCCGCGTCCGGCGGCAATCCGGGCGCGGCGGGGCCGGACGGCGAAAGCGGCGCGGCGACCTAAATGCAGGCAGGTGCGTAAGGAAATGGCGCAAATCAAAATTACCTGGAAGAAGAGCTGCATCGGACGCCCGTCCTACCAGCGGCGCATCGTTGAATCCCTGGGCCTGAAGCGGCTGAACCACTCGGTGGTGCATGAGGACAGCCCGACCATAATGGGGATGGTCAACAAGGTGCGCCACCTGGTGGCGGTGGAGCCGGCCGGGTAACCGGGCAAGCCGGCGGGCCGGTCCGAGTTAGTCTGGACTAGACTGGACTGGCCGGGCCGCCGGCAACGGGCATACGGGCGGCGGGAGCGCCGGCCGGGGCAACCCCGGCAAGCGGGTTTGATGACACGGAGTTTTGCCTACTATGATGGAGCATGAAATAGCGCCGCCGGCGGGGGCGCGCCGGAGCCGCAAGCGGGTGGGGCGGGGCGATGCCGCCGGCGGCGGCAGCTACGCCGGCCGGGGGATGAAGGGGCAGAAATCCCGCTCCGGGCCGGGCCTGCGGCCGGGCTTTGAAGGCGGACAGATGCCCCTGATTAAGGGGCTGCCGATGAAGCGGGGGTTCAACAACCGCTACAAGACCCACTACGCGTTGGTGAACCTGGACACATTGCAGGAACGATTTGCGGCGGATGACCGCGTGACGCCGGAAACGCTGCGGACGCTGGGCATCATCCGGCGCGTGCGGCGGCCGGTGAAGGTGGTGGGCGACGGCGACCTGTCGCATCCGCTGCGGGTGGCGGCGCACAAGTTCACGGCATCGGCGCGGGCCAAAATCGAGGCGGCGGGCGGCTCCGTAGAGGAGCTGTAGGCCGGCAAGGGCAGGGGCAAGGGCAAGCAAGCCCGGCGTGGCGCGGCGCGGCGGCGTTCTCATCGTCCGTCCGCGCGTCCGCCCGGGGCAAGGCGCGGCAAGTTATGATTCAAACCGAAGCGCAAGGCACGGGCCGATGGCCCCGGTTGTTGCAGGCGGCGATTGACGCGTTCAGCCTGCCCGACCTGCGCTGGAAAATCCTGTTCACCCTGGGGATGCTGGCCCTCTACCGGCTGGTGGCGCACATTCCCATTCCCGGCCTGGACGCCGGGCAGCTGGACAACCTGTTCAGCAACAACCAGCTGCTGGGCTTTCTGGACCTGTTTTCCGGCGGCGCGCTGCGGCGGATGAGCATTGTGGCCCTGGGGGTGTTTCCCTACATCACGGCGTCCATCATCATCCAGCTGCTGACGCCGGTGATTCCGCAGTTGCAGGCGATGTCGCGGGAAGGCGAATCGGGGCGCATCAAGCTGAACCGGATTACCCACTGGGGCACGCTGCCCATTGCCGTGGCGCAGTCCTTCGCGCAGCTGGCGCTGTTGCAGCAGGCCAATGTGCTGACCAATGTGGGCTTCGCCGGCGATGCGCTGCTGCCTACGCTGGCGGCGGTGCTGTCGATGACCGCCGGCACGATGTTCCTGGTATGGCTGGGCGAGCTGATTACGGAACGGGGCATTGGCAACGGCATATCGCTGATTATCTTTGCCGGCATCGTAGTGGGCTTCCCCGACCTGATCGCCACCGGGTTTCTGGACCGGGACAATCTCATCGGGGTGTTCTTTTTCGCCATCATCGGGGTGCTGATCATCGCGCTCATCGTGGTGTTCAACGAAGCGCACCGGCGGATTCCGGTGCAGTACGGGCGCAGCATTTTCCGGGGCGGGCAGATGTACCGGCAGTCGGGTTCCAGCTACATTCCCCTGCGGATCAATTCGGCGGGGATGATACCGCTGATTTTCGCCTTCTCCATTGTCATCCTGCCCGGCACGGTGGCGCAGTACTTGAGCACCACGGGCGGCTTCGTGGGCAACCTGGCGGGCGATATGCAGACGGCGTTGAGCCCCACCGGGCCGGTGTACTGGGTGCTGGCGTTTTTCCTGGTGGTGGCGTTCACCTTCTTTTACACGCTGGTGGTTTTCCAGCAGCAGAACATTGCCGAGAACCTGCAACGCAACGGCGGTTTTGTGCTGGGCATCCGGCCGGGCCGGCCCACGCAGGACTTCCTCAACCGCGTGATACTCCGGCTGACGCTGGGCGGCGCGCTGTTCCTGGGGTTCATCGCCATCGTGCCTTACCTGGCGTCTCTGGTCACCAATGTGGAGGCCATCGCATTGAGCAGCACCAGCCTGCTGATTATGGTAGGCGTGGGGCTGGACACGCTGCGGCAGATTGAAGCGCAGCTGATGATGCGGAATTACGAGGGGTTCCTGCGATGACAACGGGGACGGGCGCCGCCGCGACTGACATTGCCGCCGCCAGCGCTGCCGGCGGCGCCGGCGGTGGCGGCTGGAAGCTGATCCTGTTCGGGCCGCCGGGGGCCGGCAAAGGCACCCAGGCCGGCCTGCTCAAGGAACGGCTGGGCGTGGCGCACATCAGCTCCGGCGACCTGTTCCGGCGCCATCTGTCCACCGGAACGGAACTGGGCGAACTGGCGCGGGATTATATGAACCGGGGGGAGCTGGTGCCGGACGAAGTCACCATCGGAATGGTGCTGGAACGCATCGGCGAAGTGGCGGACGGGGCAGGTTTTATGCTGGACGGCTTTCCCCGCAACGAGGAACAGGCGCAGGCCCTGGCGGCGGCGCTGGCGGAACGGGGCTGGCGCATCGACCGGGCGCTGCATATCCGGGTGGCCGACGAGGAGCTGATACGCCGGTTGAGCAACCGCTACATCTGCCGGCGGTGCCAGCGTCCCTATGCGGGCGACGCCGCCAGCGGCGCGGCGCCGGCGAACTGCGCCGACTGCCCGGACGGGGGGGAAATGTACCAGCGCGAGGATGATACCGCCGCCGCGGTGGGCAACCGCCTGTCGGTGTATCACCGGGAAACGGCGCCGCTGCTGGAGTTTTACCGCCGCCAGGGCGCCCTGGCCGATGTTCCGGGGGAGGGAGCCGTTGCGGCCGTCAACGCGGCCATGCTGGCGGCTCTGGGCATCGGGAGCCGCGGGCAAGGCCGGGGCCAGGACCAGGGCAACGGCAACGGCGGTTAGAGGGCAAGGTTTCCAACCCACCGGATTTTGAGGTATAATTGGAATGGTGTCGCGCCTCCCGAAACAGAAAACCGCTTCCAACTCCCCTTCGTCCTACACCGGGGGCATTACCATCAAATCGCGGCGGGAGCTGCGGGCGATGGAACGCGCCGGCGCCATCGTGGGGGACACGCTGACGCTGCTGCGGGCGTCGGTTGTTCCCGGCATTACGACGGGCGAACTGAATCGCATCGCCGACGACAACATCCGCCGGCATGGCGCCGTGCCTACTTTTCTGGGCTACCAGGGTTTTCCGGCGGCGATCTGCGCGTCGGTGAACGAGGAAATCGTACACGGCATCCCCGGCAAGCGGGAGCTGAAGGAAGGGGACATCATCAAGATGGACGTGGGGGCCACCATAGACGGCTTTATCGGCGACGCCGCCATATCGGTGGCGGTGGGGCCGGTGAGCGCGGCGGCCCAGCGTCTGATGGACGACACCAAAGCCAGCCTGCACGCGGGCATCGCCGCCGCCCAGCCGGGCCAGCGGGTGGGCGACATCGGCGCGGCAGTGCAGGGCTACGCCGAGCCGCTGGGCTACGGCGTAGTGCGCGGCTTCGTGGGGCATGGCGTGGGCCGGCATCTGCACGAGGATCCGCAGGTGCCCAACTACGGCGAGCCGGGCAAAGGCGCGCTGCTGCGTCCGGGGATGTGCATCTGCATTGAGCCGATGCTCAATATCGGAGCCCAAGACGCCACGATACTGGACGACAACTGGACGGTGGTTACGGCCGACGGTTCCCTTTCGGCGCATTTTGAACACACGCTGGCGATCACCCGCGAGGGGCCGAAAATCCTGACCATGAACGAGTAACCTCCAGACGGGCTGCCCCTTGACGGACAACCCCGAAACGAGCAACCCGATTAACCCGCCAACGACCCACCCGGCGGCCGCCGACTGACGGCCGTCGCCTACCCAACCCCGGCAGGCTGACTTATGGCAAAGAAAGAAGCGATTGAAGTGGAGGCGCAGGTCACCGAGGCGCTGCCCAACGGGATGTTCCGGGTGGAGCTGCCCAACGACCACCAGGTGCTAGCGCATATTTCCGGCAAGATTCGGATGCATTTCATCCGGGTGCTGCCGGGCGACCGGGTGCTGGTGGAGCTGTCGCCCTATGATTTGAGCCGCGGGCGCATTACCTACCGCTTTAAGTAAGGCGGGCCGGGGCCGGCGGTTCTGCCGGCCCGGAGCGCATTTCCCGGAGAGCATCCTTATGAAAGTATCCGCATCCGTCAAGCCGCGCTGCGACCGGTGCCGGGTCATCCGGCGCAAGGGCCGGGTGCGCATCATCTGCGTCAACAGCAAGCACGTCCAGCGGCAAGGCTAGGCAAGCGGGCGGGCCGGCCCAACGCGGGGGCTAGGCATACCCGTCCGCCGCCCGGCCGTCGCGCCGCGCCACGCCATCCGCTACCCGCTACCCGCCACCCGCCACCCCAGGAGCATAGCTATGGTTCGCATCGCCGGAGTTGACATACCCGACCGCAAGCGCGCCCATATTGCGCTGCGGAGCATCTACGGGATTGGCCCCCATCACGCCCTGGAAATTGTGGGCAAGGCCAATCTGAACGCCGCCATGCCGCCGCGGATGAATGAGCTTTCCGAGGAACAGGTTGACCGCATCCGGGTCATCGTGGACCAGGATTACATTACCGAGGGCGATCTGCGGCGGGAGAACAATGAGAATATCCGGCGGCTGATTGACATCGGCAGCTACCGGGGGCTGCGGCACCGGCGGAACTTGCCGGTGCACGGGCAGCGGACGCGCACCAACGCCCGTTCCCGCAAGGGCGCGCGGCGCACCGTAGCCGGGCGCGGCCGGCGCACCGGCGGCAAGAAGTAGGCCGGGCAACGCCGGCCCGTCCGTCCGTCATTCAATCAATCACTCCTTCACTCCTTCATTCCCCGAGGTGAGGTAACCAGCCAATGCCCCGACCACGCGCACGGCGGCGCGAGCGGCGTTCCATCCCGCAGGGCCGCGCCTACATCTACTCCACTTTCAACAATACGCTGGTCAGCCTGACGGATCCGGACGGCAATGTGGTGGCGTCCACCAGCTCCGGCACGGCGGGTTTTCGGGGGTCGCGGAAAGGCACCGCCTTTGCGGCCCAGCGGGCGGCCGAGCAGGCGGCGCGGCGGGGCGTTGAAATGGGGATGCGGAACATTGATGTGTACATCAAAGGCCCCGGCTCGGGGCGGGAGCCGGCCATCCGGGCGTTGCAGGCGGCCGGCCTCAATGTGAGCAGCATCCGGGATGTTACGCCCATTCCCCATAACGGCGTGCGCCCGCCGAAGCGCCGCCGGGTGTAGCGTAACCCGCCGCCGGAACGGGCATCCCCCCTACGGACAGCCATCAGCCGGCCAACCATCCATCTATCTATCCGCAGCGACCATCCTCAACCTCGCCACCGACCCGACCTACCGAACCGACCGACAACCCACCCACCAGGTACGGACAGACTGAATTATGGGCAGATACACCGGGCCCTCCTGCCGGCTGTGCCGCCGCGCCGGAGAGAAGCTTTTTCTGAAGGGCGACCGCTGCTATACGCCGCGCTGCGCGGTGGAACGGCGGCACATACCGCCGGGTGGCGGCGGCAACCGGCGCCGGCGGGTTTCCGACTACGGCGTGCATCTGCGGGAAAAGCAGAAGGCGCGGCAGAGCTACGGCATGATGGAAGGGCAGTTTCGGAAGTATATGACGGACGCCTTCAACACGCCGGGCATATCCGGCAACAATCTGCTGCGGACGCTGGAGCGGCGGCTGGACAATGTGATTTACCTGCTGGGGTTCGCCGATTCCCGGAAGCAGGCCCGGCAGATGGTGCAGCATGGCCACTTCGCCGTGGACGGGCGCAAGACGGACATCCCGTCGTTCCTGGTCAAGGCGGGGCAGACGGTGGCCTGGACGGAGAGCTCCCGCCGGCGGGACTTTTTCGCGGAACGGACGGAAGGGCTGCCCCGGCGTCCGCTGCCCAGCTGGCTGTCGCTGGATTTGACGCAGATGGCGGGACACATCACCGCCCTGCCGCCGGACCACGAGCTGCCGGCAAGCATCAACTCCCGCCTCATCGTGGAGTACTACTCGAGGTAGAGACTGAATGCTGAACTTGCCGATTCTCCCGCCGCTGCGGGAGCCCGAACCCGAGACGCCCGACCCGGCCATCCGGGTCATTGAGAGCGGCGAAGAGTACGCCTGCGTGGCGCTGGAGCCGCTGGAACGCGGTTTCGCCACCACCGTGGGCAATCCGCTGCGGCGGCTGCTGCTCAGCTCCATCCGGGGCACGGCGGTGACCTGGGTGAAAATCGAGGAAGTGCCGCACGAATATACGGTCATCCCCGGCATCAAAGAGGAGGTGATGGATCTGCTCTTGAGCGTCAAGCGCATCCGCATCCAGGCGCTGTCCCGGCGTCCGGGCAAGATGCGGCTGGATGTTATGGGCGAGGGGCGGGTGTGCGCCGGCGACATCGCCGCCGCCGGCGATTTCCGCATCGTCAACCCGGAGCTGCACCTGGCCACGCTGGACAATCCCTTCGTGTCCCTGTCCATTGAGTTCAATGTGGAATCGGGCAAGGGCTACCAGCAGGTTGCGCCGGGCGATGCCCGGCACTCGGGGCTGCCGGTGGGCGCGCTGCCGGTGGACGCCATCTACAACCCCGTCCGCAAGGTGGAATACGCCGTAGAACGGATGATGGTCGGCCAGCAAACGGACTGGGAACGGCTGATACTGCGGGTGTGGACGGACGGCGCCGTAGCGCCTCTGGACGCCATTCAGGAAGCCTCCGAAAACCTGGTGCAGCACTTCCATATGTTCAACCAGCTGGGACAGGCGCCGGGCGCCGGCCCCGCCATCAGCGGGCCGGTGGTGGACGTGCCCTCCGATGTCTATCTGATGCCCATTGAACGGCTGGACTTGTCCTCGCGGACGCTGAACTGCCTGAAGCGGGCCAAGCTGGACCGGGTGGGGCAGGTGCTGGAGCTGAACGATGACGACCTGCTGAACATCCGCAACTTCGGGCAGAAATCGCTGGAGGAGTTGCAGGGCAAGCTGGCGGAGCTGGGCGCCGTGTCGTCGTCCCGGCGGGAAGCGCTGGCGGCCACGGCGACCGCCGGCGGCGGCGGTTACGAACTCCGGCCGGAACCGGCGGGGGTTTTTGACCCGGATGGCGACTACGAGTACGGCTACGGCTACGAGTACGACTACGACAACGGAGACTAGCGAATGCCTACCCATCGCGTTGCCGGCCGCAAGTTGAGCCGGTACAAAGACCAGCGCAAGGCCCTTTTGCGCGGGCTGACCGGCGATCTGGTGCGGCACGAGCGCATCACCACCACGCTGGCCAAGGCCAAAGAGACCCGCGTGATGGCGGAAAAACTGATTACCCACGGCAAAAAGGGAACTTTGCACCACCGCCGGATTGCCCTCAAGCAGGTGCCGAACAAGGGGGTGGTGACCAAAGTTTTCGACGAGCTGGGGCCGCGCTACGCCGACCGGCCCGGCGGCTACACCCGCATCATCAAGGTGGGGCCGCGCCAGGGCGACGGCGCGTCCATGGCCGTCATCGAGCTGGTGTAGCCCGTCCGGACCAGACCACGCCACGCCAGACCACGCCACGCCGCGCGCGAGGGATTTGCCATCGTTCAAACCGACCCAATGACATCGCAAACCGCGCAAACTACGCAGACCGGGCCGGGGGCCGGGGGCAGCGCCAACGCTGTCCCTGCTCCCGGCGCCCGCCGGCGCATTGCGCTGGTGGTGGCTTACGACGGTTCCGGCTACGCCGGCTTCCAGTGGCAGGCCAACGCCCCGACGATACAGGGGGAGCTGGAGCGCGCCATTGCCAGGCTGACGGGCGAAAGCGTCCGCATCCGGGGGGCCAGCCGCACGGACGCCGGCGCCCACGCCCGGGGGCAAGTGGCGGACTTCGCTACGGGCTGCCCCTATCCGGCGGCGGTTATCCGGGCGGCGCTCAACCACTATCTGCCCGACGCCGTCCGCGTGGTTGCCGCCGGTGCAATGCCGGAGCAGTTCCACGCGCGGCGTTCCGCAGCCCGGCGCCGCTACCAGTATCGCATCCTCAACCGGCGGGTGGCCTCGCCCCTGTTGCGCCATACGCATCATCTGGAGACGGAACGGCTGAACCTGGCGGCAATGCGCCGCGCGGCGGAGAGTCTGATTGGCGTCCGGGATTTCCGGCAGGTGGCCACAGGTCACCCGGCGGAGCAAAGCGCCGTGCGGCGGGTGTTTCACTGGGATGCGAGCCGGCAGCCGCCGGACGGGGATGTTATCATTATTGAATGTATCGCCAACGGGTTTCTGCGCCATCAAATCAGGCGGGTCAATGCGCTGCTGACGGAAATCGGCAAAGGACGGCTGCCCATTCACTCCGTAGCGGAGGCGCTGGCCGGCCGGCTGCCATTAACAAAACCTCGTCCGGCAACAGGACATCGGCCCGCAACAGGACATCGTCCGGCCGGCGGGATGCCGGCGGGGCGGCAGATTGCGGCGCTGCCGGCAAAAGGGCTGTGCTTGCAGTCGGTGCATTATCCCGGATACGACCACTTGCTGAAGGTTGACAACTGCCATGAAACGAACTAGCACTTACTTTGCCAAAGCCGGCGAGGCGCCGGACGAGTGGAGCGTCATTGACGCTACCGGCATCAGCCTGGGCCGCCTGGCGCGGCAGGTGGCGGTGGCGTTGCAGGGCAAGGATCGCCCCAACTACACGCCTCATGTCATCACCGGGCGCCATGTGGTGGTCATCAACGCCGGCCAGGTTCGCATCACCGGGCGCAAGCTGACGCAGAAAATGTACTACCGGCACAGCGGCTATGTGGGCAACCTGAAGTCGTTCACGCTGCGGGATCTGATGGAAACGCGCCCGGAGCGCGCAGTGCAGCTGGCGGTGAAGGGAATGCTGCCATCCAACAAGCGGGGACGGCAGCTGCTGCGCCGCCTGCGGGTGTACGCCGGCGACCGGCATCCCCACCGGGCGCAGGTGGACGCCGGCGCCGCTGACGCTGACGCTGCGGATGCCACTGCCGCCGCCGCGTCCGAATAGCCGCCCGGCCCGGCGGCGCGTTCATTCAACGGAAACCCTCTACATCAAGCACGCAAGCAGGCAGGTTACTAAATGACGACGATGCAAGCGGAACAGCCGCCGCAGCAGCGGTACTTCTACGGCACGGGCCGGCGCAAGCGGGCCATTGCGAAGGTGCGTCTTTACCCGGATGACGGCAGGGCCATCATCGTCAATGGCAAGCCGATGGAGGAGTACTTTAACTGGCTGCCCTGGCAGTCCACGGTGCGGGAGCCGTTTGCCGTTTCCGGCACGGCGGGGCAGTTCCGCGTGATGGCGCAGGTGCTGGGCGGGGGCGTCAACGCGCAGGCGGAGGCCATCCGGCACGGCATATCCCGGGCGCTGGTGGTGTCCAACCCGGCGCTGAAGCCGGGCCTGCGCCGCGCCGGGTTCATCACCCGCGACACCCGCGTCAAGGAAAGCAAGAAGTACGGCCTGAAACGGGCCCGCCGGGCGCCGCAGTACACCAAACGCTAGGCGAGCGCCTGGACTGGGCACGTCTGGGCGGGGCGCGGCGGCGATGGTCCGGCGGCCGGTGGCCCGGCCGCCAGCCGCTGTCCGCCGTCCGGCAGCAGGCGCAATGCTTACAGCAGTTCGCCCAGGGTCAGCCAGTAAAAGACGATGTAGGCGCCGGCGATTACCATCAGCCAGGCGCCGGCGATGCCAACATAGGGCATCGCCTTGCGCAGCCAGCGCACCATCACCGTGCGGGCTACCGCCATGCCCAGCGTCAGCGCCAGTATCACGCTGCCCATCCCGGCGGCGTAGAGCAGAAACTGGCCCATAGTGTCCAGCCAGCCCGATGACTGGCCGGCGCCAAGTCCCAGCACCGCCAGGAACAGCGGCAGCGTGCAGCTCAGCGACGCCAGCCCATAACTGACGCCGAACAGCACATAACCGGGGATGTTGAGCTGGCCGGGGTCGCCAATGCGCGCGGCGGCCCGCTGCGCCAGGCTGGTGTAAATCTTGCCGCCGGTCGCCATAAACGCGCCGGCGCCAATGAGCAGGACGCCGATGGCCAGGCCAATCCAGGGCAGCGTGGCTACTACCGCCTGCGCGCTTACGCCCAGAATCAGGCCGACGATGCCGAACAGCAGGACGAACCCCAGCGCTACCGACAGCCCGACCATCAGGGCGCGGGCCACCAGCAGCAGGGGCTGCCGCCGGTCGCGCTCCTGGTTGCCGCCGCCGACATACAGCCCCAGATAGGCGGGCAGCATCGCAAAGCCGCAGGGATTGACCGCCGAAGCCGCGCCCACCGCATAGGCAAAGCTCAGTTTGAGGCCCGCATTGCTGATGCTGGTGCCGGAAGTACCGGAGAGGAACTCCACGAAACGGTTCACGGCGTCAATGCCGCCTACGCCGTCATCGCCGCCGGCGCCGGCGCGGACGAACAGCGCGCCGCCCACGGCCACCGCATAGGCCACGGCGGCGATGGCGACGGCAAGCAGCCGGCTGCGGTTAATGGGCCGGCGGCTGAACAGGTTGCCGGATGCGGCGGGGGTTGGAGTAGTCATTTCAAGTCAAGTCCTGGAGGATGGCGTCAATGGCGGCGATTAGGTTGGGGTGGTCTTGGGTAATGGCCTTGATGACTTCTGACAGATCGGTATCGTAGTGCCGATGCACCAGCACATGGCGCATTCCGATTAGGTCGTCCCAATCCAGGCCCGGATAGCGCTTGTGTTCCTGGCGTTGCCGGATTCGGGCGGCGGATTCGCCGGCAATGATAATCAGGTAGCACAGGGCGGCTTGCTTTTCACGGTTGCGTTCCAGTTCGGGTAGGGCGTCATCGCCCAGAATTGCAATAGCTTCAACGGCGGCGGCGCGCATATGGCCCAGGTCGCTACGCAGGTTCGGCATACCAGACCTCGGCAATCTCATTGAGTTCCTGGGGGGTGATGCCCGGCTCAACCATGCTGCCATAAGCGTAAAGAGTTGCCCCCAGGCAGACCAGTTCCTGCAATTCTCGCTGGAGACTGAATGCCTTCATACGCATACGGTGTTCCGGGTGCGTTTCCGCAATGACGCTGGGTTTGAGCCGGTCGCATTCCGCATTAGGCACCGCGCCGTCCAATACCCACATTTTGGTGATGTGATGCTGGCGGCAGAACCTGGCAACGGCTTTCCGATTGACCGGCGCCGTTGCCAGGTCGGGAAAGACCGGCGTCGCCTGCCGGATGATTTGGTCGGTCAAACGGGGGCTGAACCCGTCGGTGGAGTAGAGAACGGTTTCCGGGCCGATGATGGCGGCCAAATCCCGTTCCATCCGGGCGAACTGTTGGGGTACGGCAGCCCAATGCGGGCGGAAAGTTACGATGACGCTGGGGCGGCCGGCGCCTACCGCCGCATTAAGCAACGGCTCGTCCATCGTCCAGATCCGCATGATTTGGTGTTCCTGGCAGAACTCCAGGATTCGCTGCCGCTGTTGGGGGGTAAGCATTGGGGCGCCTCCAAGTGAGGAACATTACGGGATGATGCGCCGGAGGCCGTCAGTTGTGGACAATCACCGTGTCCGCCACCCGGTCCGCTAGGGAACGGTGTTCCCTGTCGTCCAGCAGTATCAGGATGGCGTCGGCCAGCAAGCCGAGGCCGCCGCTGATGGAGTGAACAGCGGACTGGAGGATTTCGCGGACGAACATACGGCCCCAGCCGACCCTGCTTCCATCGCGGCGCACGGCGCATATGCCCAACAGCTGCTTGCCCGGCGTCTGCCCGCGCCCCAGCACAATCAGCCACCAGATGATGTAGCCGATAATCAGCGTCAGGAAAAACAGGATGCCATCCAGTATGTGCGCCATCAAGCGGCGCAGCGGGGTGGCGTAGTCCATTTGGGGCCTCCTTATCGGCGTAGGTGGATTCCGGCTGGCGCCGGAATGGCAGGTTTGGGTTGGGGCTACACGCCCAGATACGCCTGCGTGGCGTCCAGCAGGCGGGTTACACTGGCGGCGGTGTCGGCCTCGCAGTAGATGCGGAGCAGCGGTTCGGTGCCGGAAAAGCGGGCGGCCACCCAGCCGGCGTCCAGCCGCCAGCGGCGGCCGTCAATATCATCGCTGGCGGCAAGGGGCATACCGGCCAGTTCCGCCGGGGGCGCGCCGGCCAGGCGGCCCAGGATGCCGGCGCGGTCGTCGGGGTTGAAGCGGATGTCGCGCCTTTCGTAGTGGTGTTCGCCCACCGCGTCAAAGAGGCGGCGCACCATCCCCGACGGCGTGAGGCCGGCAACGGCCATATACTCCAGCAGGTAGAGGCCGCTCAAGATGCCGTCGCGCTCGGGGATGTGGCCGCGAAAGGCGTAGCCGCCGCTTTCCTCGCCGCCAATCAGGGCGTCGTCGGCCACGAAGCGGGGGCCGATGTTTTTGAAGCCAACGGGCAGTTCGGCCACGGGGACGCCGTAGCGATGGGCCAGCTTGTTCAGCATCGCCGACGCGGTGACGCCCTTGACCAGCGCGCCCCGGTCGCCGCGTTCCAAAAGATAATGCGCCAGCAGGGCAAAGACTTCCAGGGTACTGACGAAGCGGCCGGTTTCGTCCACCAGGCCGATGCGGTCGGCGTCGCCGTCCAGGGCCAGGCCGGCGGAGGCGCCGGCGGCGGGGACGCGGCGGCAGAGTTCGGCCAGGTTGGGGGCGATGGGTTCGGGCTGCGCCATGCCGGGAAAGGCGGGGTTGGGTTCGGCGCGCAGTTCGGCAACGCTGGTACTGCCGCCGGCGAGGAGACCGGCGAAGTAGCCGGCGCCGGCGCCGTGCATGGCGTCCACCAGGATGGTCAGGCCGGCACTGCGGATGGCGTCCAGGTTGATGAGGCGGGCCACGGCTGCCCGGTAGGGCGGGTTGGGATCTATGTCCAGCAACCGGCCGGCGGCGCGGGCCTCGTCCAGAGGGATGGAGCGGGGCGGACGGGCGGAGTCGATGCACAACTCCAGCGCATCGGTAACGGCCTGGCTGGCGCTGCCGCCCTGGGCGGATTTGAACTTGAAACCGCTCCAGGCAGCGGGGTTATGGCTGGAAGTGATGACCACGCCGCCGCCGGCGCCGCGCTGGACGACCTGGTGGCTGATAACCGGGGTCGGCGCCGGGGCATCGCACAGATAAACGGGTATTTCACTGGCGGCGACTACCGCAGCCACGGTTTCGGCGAAGGCGCGGGAAGCGAAGCGGGTATCGTAACCCACGACCAGGCCCCGGCGGGCGCTGCCGGCGGCGCGCAGGTAGTCGGCCAGCCCCTGAGCGCAGCGGGCGACATTGGCGAAGGTGAAGTCGGCGGCGATGATGCCCCGCCAGCCGTCGGTGCCGAACCTGATGGGCGTATCCGTTGGCGCGTTCATAGGGCAATTGTAGCACAGACGGGGGCCGGGGGCGGCATTGGCGCCGGCGCCGCGGGCAATGTTTTGGGCTCGCCCAACGCCGCAACGCGCCTGCCGCCTGTGCTACAATTCCGCCATTATAGCCGACATCCTCTCCCGGCCCACGCCGGACGCCCAACCCGGCACGGAGCCTGCCAATGACTACTCTCCACCGCACCACAACCCCGCCGTCCGACAGACGTGTCAAGGGCAATGAAGCATTGCCCTTGACGCTCCTGCCCGACCCGCCTCGCAAAAGAGATATGCTGCAATTCATTGCCTTCACCCGCCTCGCCGTGGCCAACACCGTTACCCGCTACTACGACGCCCTGCGCCCCGACGCCAACATCCTGGTGGCCGGCGAAGGCTACCTCTGCGCCGCCCGCCGCGATTTGCCCTACGCGCCCTACCCCGATATGCTCATCGCCTTCGGGGTTGACGCCGCCGCCATCGCCGCCACCAACGGCTATGTCATCGACGAGGTGGGCAAGCCGCCCGACTTCGTGCTGGAAGTGGCCTCCGCCAGCACCGGCCGGCGGGACTATACCGTCAAGCGTATCCGGTACGCCCGCCTGGGCGTGCTAGAATACTGGCGTTTTGACCACACCGGGGGTCGGTTCCACAATGCGCCCCTGGCCGGCGACCGGCTGGTGAATGGTCACTACGAACCCATTGCGACGGAGACGGACGAGCAGGGTCGGATTTGGGGGTACAGCGCGGCGCTGGGGTTGTGGCTGTGCTGGGATGCGGGGCGGCTGCGATTTCACGATGGGGTCAGGTTTTTGGAGGATCCGTCGGAGCTGGCAGCGTCCCGGGATGCGGAGCGGACGGCCCGCCTGTCCGCCGAAGTCCAGCGGGATGCGGCGCAGGACGAGCGTGACCTGGAACGCCAAGCCCGTCTCGCTGCCCAGCAGGAACGCGACGCGCTCCTAGACGAAATCCGCCGCCTCCGCGACGCCCGGCAGCAGCAGTAGCCCGCCGCCCCGGCGCGGCGATGCTACCCACCATATTCTCAACATTAACAGGCACGCTTCTCATAATGGCAAACAGCCTGCCGCTATCTGCGGATCACTTCGCACGGCGGTGGCCGGCGCCGCAACGCGCCTGCCCCCTTGTGCTACAATTCCGCCACCATAGCCGACATCCACTCCCGGCCCATACCGGATGCCCAACCCGGCACGGAGCCTGCCAATGACTACTCTCCACCGCACCACAACCGCAACCCCGCCGTCCGGCAGCCCCGTCAAGGGCAATGTTCCGTTGCCTTTGACGCTCCTGCCCGACCCGCCACGCAAAAGAGATATGCTGCAATTCATTGCCTTCACCCGCCTCGCCGTGGCCAACACCGTTACCCGCTACTACGACGCCCTGCGCCCCGACGCCAACATCCTGGTGGCCGGCGAAGGCTACCTCTGCGCCGCCCGCCGCGATTTGCCCTATGCGCCTTACCCCGATATGCTCATTGCCTTCGGGGTTGACGCCGCCGCCATTGCCGCCACCAACGGCTATGTGATTGACGAGGTGGGCAAGCCCCCGGACTTCGTGCTGGAAGTGGCCTCCGCCAGCACCGGCCGGCGGGACTACACCGTCAAGCGCATCCGGTACGCCCGCCTGGGCGTGCTGGAGTACTGGCGTTTTGACCACACCGGGGGGCGGTTCCACAATGCGCCCCTGGCCGGCGACCGGCTGGTGAATGGTCACTACGAACCCATTGCGACGGAGACGGACGAGCAAGGTCGGATTTGGGGGTACAGCGCGGCGCTGGGGTTGTGGCTGTGCTGGGACGCGGGCCGGCTGCGTTTTCACGATGGGGTCAGGTTTTTGGAGGATCCGTCGGAGCTGGCGGCGTCCCGGGACGCGGAGCGGACGGCCCGTGATGCGGAGCGGACGGCCCGCCTGTCCGCCGAAGTCCAGCGGGATGCGGCTCGTGATGAGCGCGACCTGGAACGCCAGGCCCGCCTCGCTGCCCAGCAGGAACGCGAACAGGAACGCCAGGCCCATCTCGCCACACAGCAGGAACGCGAACAGGAACGCCAGGCCCGCCTCGCCGCCCAACAGGAACGCGACGCGCTCCTGGCCGAAATCCGCCGCCTCCGCGACGCCGGGCAACAACCGCCGCCGCAATCCTAGACGGCAGGCGGCAACGCAACCGCCAGCGTAGATTACGTCGACAGATGCAATGACAACGGCTTGATTGTCGTCCGCGCCCTGCCCCCGTTTCAGTGCCATTCGCCACGACATAGACAGCCACGGCGGCAGCGAAAGTACAATAAACCCCGGCCGCCTTTGGCACCCGGCCGGCGCGTCGCATCGGGGCCAGCGGGCTCCGGTCGACAGACGCCATGCCGGGCAGTGCCGCCGCCGCCCCCGCCCGGAACCCGCGTAACCCGAGCAATAACCCGGCGCCGGGTTATGTTGCGTTGCGTATGCCCAACTCCGCCCTTGCCTTTGCCAAACGCCGCCGTTTTCGTTACAATCCCCTAATTAATCACCGCCTGAACATTATCCGCATTCGCATCCAAAATCCGCAGAGGGGTAGCACAATGGCCGTATCCGCCAGTAACATCCGCAACATTGCCCTGCTGTCGCACAGCGGCGCCGGCAAGACCACCCTTGCCGAAACGATGCTCTACAACGCCAAAGCCATCAACCGCATCGGCCGCATTGAGGACGGCAACACCGTCTCCGACTACGAACCGGAAGAAACACGCCGCGCCGCCAGCGTCCAGACCAGTCTGCTGCGCGTCGCCGAGGACGACCACAAGCTCAACCTGCTGGACACCCCCGGCTACGACGAATTCGCCGGCGAAGTAGCCGGCGCCCTGCGGGTGGTGGAATCGGCCGTCATCCTGGTGGCCGCCCCCTCCGGCATCGACGTAGGCACCGAACGCTCGTGGGATCTGGCGCAGGCGCGCAGCCTGCCCGTGGCCATCGTCCTCAACAAAATGGACCGGGAAAACGCCAGCTTTGAGCGCAATATGCGGGAACTCCAGGCCGCTTTCGGCAACCGCTGCGTGCCTTTCCAGCTGCCCGTCGGCGAAGCCCAGGACTTCACCGGCGTGGTCAGCGTCATCGACCCGCCCGCCGCAATCCCCGCCGGCGTGGCCGGCGATTTTGACGCCGCGCGGGAGCGTCTGATTGAAGCGGTGGCCGAGTCGGATGACACGCTGGCCGACAAGTATCTGGAAGGCGAGGAAATCACGGCGGACGAAGTAACCGCCGGCGCGCGGGCCGCCATCCGCAGCGGCGACCTGGCTCCAGTCTTTGTGACCTCGGCAACGCAGAACGCCGGCGTAACGGAACTGGCGGCGATGTTGCGCGCTTTTATGCCCTCGCCGGCCGACCTGCCCGCCACCGCCGGCGCCGATGCCGATGCCGACGACATCCTGCCGGACGCCGCCGGCCCCCTGGCCGCCCTGGTATTCAAAACCGCCGCCGACCCCTTCGTGGGCAAGCTGTCTATGTTCCGCGTCTATCGCGGCGCCGCCAAATCCAACGGCGAAGCCTACAACAGCGTCAAGGGCCAGTCGGAACGGCTGGGACAGCTGTATCTGCCCCAGGGCGGCAGCCAGGAAAATGTGTCGGAAGTGACGGCCGGCGACATCGGCGCCGTGGGCAAGCTCAATGTCACCCTCACCGGCGACACCCTGTGCGCCGGCGACCAGCGCGTCACTCTGCCCGGCGTTGCCTTCCCCCGGGGCTACTACTCCCTGGCGGTGGTGCCGGCCACGCAGGCCGACCTGGACAAAATGTCCACTTCCCTGGCGCGCATCGTGGAGGATGACCCCAGCCTCCGCTTCACCCGCAACCCCGAAACCAGTGAAAGCCTGCTGACCGGCCTGGGCGAAGTGCAGATTGAAGTCGCCCTGGACCGCATCAAGCGCAAGTTCGGCGCCAACCTCAACACCAAACTGCCCGTGATTCCCTACCGGGAGACCATCACCCAGGTAGTGGACAAGTCCGAGTACCGCCACAAGAAGCAGACCGGCGGCAGCGGCCAGTTCGGCCATGTCATCCTGCGGCTGGAGCCGATGATGCGCGATGAGGGCTTTCAGTTCGGCAACGAGGTCGTAGGCGGGCGGGTGCCGCGGGAGCTCATCCCGGCGGTGGAAAAGGGCGTGGTCAACACCCTGAAAGAGGGCGTGCTGGCCGGTTTCCCGGTGGTTGACCTGAAGGCGGTCATCTACGACGGCAGCACCCACCCGGTGGACGGCAAGCCCATCGCCTTTGAGATTGCCGGCAGCCAGGCCCTGCGGCAGGGCATGAGCAAGGCGGCGCCGGCGCTGCTGGAGCCCATCGTCAAGCTCTACGCCACCGTGCCGGAGGCGTACACCGGCGACATCATCAGCGACCTGAACAGCAAGCGGGGCCGCATTCTGGGCATGAACCCGGAGGGGCGCTACACGGTGATTGAGGCCGAAGCGCCGCAGGCCGAGGTGCAGCGCTACTCGCAGGATTTGCGTTCCATCACCGGCGGGCGGGGTTCCTATCGCTTTGAGTTTGACCACTACGAACAGGTGCCGCACAACATCCAGGCGCAGGTGATCGACACCGCCAAACGCGCCAAAGCGGAGGCCACGGCGTAGGGCGCCGGCGGCATTCCGGCGGATTTGCCAGGGGGCGGGTATCTACCCGCCCCTATGCAGTTTGCCGGGTTGGGCCGGCGAAAATGTCCGCCACCGCAATCGCCAAACCGGGGATAACAGCGGTGGCGAGGACGTCGCCAGGACGATACTCCCTGCTGACGGCGTAATCGCCCACGCCGCCGCGAGCCGTGGGTTCGGTGTGGGCGCGCAGGTTTTCCTGAAAGGGTTCCAAAATCCAGTATTCGGGGATGCCGTGCCGGGCGTACAGCTCCCGCTTGACCGCCAAATCGTGGGACGGGTTGGATGGCGACAGGATTTCCACCACCAGGTCGGGCGGCCCTTCGCAGCCGCGACCGGTGATGATGATAGGCAGGCGGGGCGTGCGGATATACACCAGGTCGGGTTCAACCGCGCTTTCCCCCGGCAGAATCAGGTCAAAACGCGGGCGGTAGATGCGGCCCAAATCGTCGGGCAGGATACAATTCCACATCAGTCGGCCCAGGTTCTCGGAAACCTCCTGGTGTCGGGAGCTGGCTCCGGCTGCCATTTGATACAAAACTCCGTCAATCAACTCCCACCGCCGGCCGTTGTCATCGGGCAGGGCGGCGTAGTCGGCGTAAGTGTGCTTGCCTTTCGGCTTGGCAATTACCATAATGAGGCCCCTTGCGCTTGTTACCACGGGTCGGCGAAAATGTCGGCAACCGCAATCGCCAATCCCGGAATGACCGCGGTTGCGAGTGTATCGCCGGCGCCATACAGCCTTTCCGCAGTATATGCGCCGACGCCGGCAATAGCGACGGGTTCGGTGAGCGCCAGAACGGTCTCACTTTCAGGCGCCAGCAGCCAGTATTCCGGGATGCCGTGCCGGGCGTACAGCTCCCGCTTCCGTTCCAAATCGTGCCGCCGGTTGGACGGCGACAGAATTTCCACCACCAGATCAGGCGGCCCCTCGCAGGCGTCGTCGGTGAGTATGTGACTCCGCGCGGCACTGACGAACAGCAGGTCGGGTTCAACCGCCGATTCGCCGGGCAAAATCACCGCGAAAGGCGCGTCGTACACCGCGCCCCACCGCCGCGGCAGGATGTGGCTTCGGGCCAGGAAGTACAAGTTGCCGGACGCAGTTTGGTGCTTGCGGTTAGGCGTGGCTGCCATCTGATAAAAAACTCCGTCAATCAGTTCCCAACGCTCCCCCTCCGGCGTGGCGAAGTAGTCGGCGCAGGTGTACTTCCCTTTCGGCTTGGCGATTACCATCAGTGGGCCTCCTTTGCTACTGCCACGGGTCGGCGAATATATCGGCAACCGCAATCGCCAAACCCGGAATGACCGCGGTTGCCAGGGTATCCCCGGCCCGGTACAGCCATTCCAAAGGGTAGTGTCCCACCCCGGACAACGCAACCGGATCAGTCAACTGCCGCACCGTTTCATCATCCGGTTCCAGCAGCCAGTACTCCGGTACGCCATGCCGGGCGTACAGCTCCCGCTTCCGTTCCAAATCGTGCCGTCGGTTGGACGGCGACACGATTTCCACCACCAGATCAGGCGGCCCCTCGCAAGCGCGATCGGTAAAGATGCGCGACCGCTCCCGACGGACATAGAACAGGTCCGGCTCAACCGCCGTCTCTCCCGGCAGCAGCACCGCAGCCGGAGCGTAGAGTACCAGTCCCAAATTGCGCGGGCTGACATAAGTGTCAATCCTTGATACCAGGTTTTTGGAAATTACCTGATGCTTGATGCTGGGCGCGGCTGCCATTTGGTAAAAAACTCCGTCAATCAGTTCCCAACGCTCCCCCTCCGGCGTGGCGAAGTAGTCGGCGCAGGTGTACTTCCCTTTCGGTTTGGCGATTACCATCAGTGGGCCTCCTTTGCTACTGCCACGGGTCAGCGAAAATATCGGCAACCGCAATCGCCAAACCCGGAATGACCGCGGTTGCCAGTGTATCCCCGGCCCGGTACAGCCATTCCGAAGTGTAGTGTCCCACCCCGGACAACGCAACCGGTTCGGTCAACTGCCGCACCGTTTCATCATCCGGTTCCAGCAGCCAGTACTCCGGTACGCCATGACGGGCGTACAGCTCCCGCTTCCGTTCCAAATCGTGTCGCCGGTTGGACGGCGACAGGATTTCCACCACCAGATCAGGCGGCCCCTCGCAGGCACGATCGGTAAAGATGCGCGACCGCTCCCGCCGGACATAGAACAGGTCCGGCTCAACCGCCGTCTCTCCCGGCAGCAGCACCGCAGCCGGAGCGTGGTACAGAACCCCCAACCGGCGCCGGCTGATGTGCGGCTCAATCCGCACTATCAGATTCCGTGAGACGTCCTGGTGCTTGATGCTGGGCGCGGCTGCCATCTGATAAAAAACTCCGTCAATCAGTTCCCAACGCTCCCCTTCCGGCGTGGCGAAGTAGTCGGCGCAGGTGGCGTTGCCCTTGGGCATAGCGAGTACCATCATAACCTCCTGTGAAAATAGGCGGCGTTACTGACGTCCGGCGACGGCGTGGCGGGACGCCTCTGGTTCGCTCCGTATGACGGCGAACAGCTTCTTGTAGGTGAACATCAGCATCTTATGAGAATCCGAGACCGGGCCTTTCGGGCGTTTAGCCAGAATGTCGTCCCGGTATTTGGTGAATGCCCCGCCGCTCACCAATTCCCTCGCCGTGCGTTCAATATCGTCCCAGCCCGCCGATGCGGCGAACTGCTCGTATTCACCGGGGTACAGGCGGGGCGCGATTGACCGGGTAGCAAACACCTGCCTGGAGTAGTGTGGAATCCAGCGCACGCGGCGGGCAAGGTTTGCCCCATTCAGAAAATTCTCGACCTGATTGCCCACGGCGATTACCGGAGCATCCGATTTCGCAACCAGCTCGATTTCCTGTTCCAGCAGCGGATACCAATTCGGCCACCTGACGACGCGGGTACTATTCGCCTGTTTCGTAGGCATCGCCCCTTTGGCCAGGTCGGTGATGTGGTAGGTCTGCCCGTCGTCGCACAGGTAGCGTTGCACGCAGTGGTGCAGAACGAAGCACTCAGGATAGCCGATGAAGTTTCTGGGCGTGATAAGCTTGCCGTCCTTCGACTTGGCGCCGTTAGACGGTTCCATCGCCACCAGGACAAAATCCACCGGGCCTTTGGGCGTGAGGTTAGGCAGGTAGTAGCTCCTGCTCTGGCCCTTCCATCCGAAGCGCTTGTTGTCCTCGTTGATTTGCTCTTTGAACTTGCCCTCAAGCGCCTTGTACTCTTGCTGGAATGTCATCGCGGCCCTCCTTCCGGTGACCTTGCCGGCATCCTGTGCCTGACCGCGGGGCCTCAGAAGCCCCACCCCGGCTGGTATTCCCCGAACACCTCCCGGAACACGCCCATCATTTCCCCCAGCGTGGCCTCCGCCTGCACCGCCTCCAGCAGCGGATACATCAGGTTGGCGCCGCTGCCTTCCCGCCGGGCCGCCGCCGCCAGATCCCGCAGCCGCGCCGCCACCGCCCGTCCGTCCCGCCGCCGGCGCACCTCGTTGAGATGCTCAATGTGCCGCCGCTCGCCCGCCTCGTCCACCCGCAGAATGGGAATGGACAGGCCCTCGTCCGCCGCAATGTACTCGTTGACGCCCACGGTGATGCGCTCCTTGCGATCCTCCTCCTGCTGGTAGATGTAGGCGGCATCGGCGATTTCCCGCTGGAAAAAGCCCGACTCCAGCGCCGGAATCACGCCCCCCTGCCGGTCAATCCGCGCGAAGTAATCGTAGGCGCCGGCCTCCACCTGATTGGTCAGCGTCTCCAGAAAATAGCTGCCGCCCAGGGGATCCACGGTGTCGGTTACGCCCGTTTCGTGGGCGATGATCTGCTGGGTGCGGAGGGCCTGCAAGGCGGCCTCGGCCGAAGGCAGCGCCCAGGCTTCGTCCTTGCTGTTGGTGTGCAGCGACTGGCAGCCGCCGAGGACGGCCGCCAGCGCCTGCAACGACACCCGCGCCACATTGTTCTCCGGCTGCTGCGCCGTCAGCGAAGCCCCCGAGGTCTGGGCGTGAAACCGCAGCCAGGCCGACCGTTCGTTTTCGGCCCCGAAAGTCTGCCGCAGCTCCCGCGCCCAGATGCGGCGCGCCGACCGGAACTTGGCGATCTCCTCAAAAAAGTCGTTGTGGACATTGAAAAAGAAGCTCAGGCGCGGCGCGAAATCGTCCACCGCCATCCCCCGCGCCAGGCAGTGGCGCACATACTCAAACCCGTCGGCCAGCGTAAAGGCCAGCTCCTGCACGGCGTTGCTGCCCGCCTCGCGGATGTGGTAGCCGCTGATGCTGATGGGGTTGAAGCGCGGCATATGGGCCGTGGCGAACTCCACCGTGTCCACCACCAGCCGCATCGACGGCTCCGGCGGGAAAATGTACTCATTCTGGGCGATATACTCTTTCAGAATATCGTTCTGTATCGTGCCGCCCAGCGCCGCAATGCCCGCCCCCTGCCGCTCGGCGGCGGCAATGTACATCGCCCAGATGATGGCCGCCGGGCTGTTGATGGTCATTGAGGTCGTAACCTGCCCCAGCGGAATGCCGTCAAAGACGGTCTGCATATCCTCCAGGCAGGACACCGCCACGCCGCACTTGCCGAACTCCCCCCGCGCCCGTTCGTCATCGTGGTCGTACCCGTACAGGGTGGGCATATCAAAGGCCACGCTGAGGCCCGTTTCGCCCTGCTCCAGCAGAAAGCGGAAGCGCGCGTTGGTTTCCGCCGGCTGCCCGAAGCCGGCGAACATCCGCATCGTCCACAGCCGCGCCCGGTAGCCCGCCGGATGGACGCCCCGCAGGTAGGGATACTCGCCGGGCCGTCCGCTGTCCCGGCGGTAATCGCCGCCGCCGGCGCCGCCGGCATCCTCCGGCCCGTACACCGCCTGCACAGGGATTTGGCTCAAGGTCTTGTAGGCCGCCTTGCGCCGGGGCGCGGCGTCGGCGCGCCGCTGCCAGGCATCGGCCTCGCCGCCGGCCTGGTCAACGCCGCCACCGCTGTTGCTGGTGCTGCTGGTGCTGGTGTTATTGTCGCTGCTGGAGAGTACCACGGCGCAACTCCGGCCCGCTGGGGGGCAATTGTGGGTATCGTTCAATCGTCATAAGCGTAATGATGCTGCGGACGGGGCGTTTAAGTCAACACGGCGCCTGACGCCGGCCGGCCGGCTGGCAACCATTGCCCGCAAGAATCCGGCGCATCCCGCCGGCGCGCCGGAGCCGGCGTCAGGAGTCAGACGCAAAATGCCGTTGCCCGGCGCTTGCTCCGTTTGCCCGCCCGCCGCCGGAAAGGTTATAATGAACCCCATCCTGCGGCGCCAGGCAGCGCGCCCAACCGGAGGGACGCATCTTTTGACTGACCAGATGACTGACCAGACCGGGACTAACCGGACTGAACCCGCTTCCCTGGCCCAGGCCATCGACCTCTTTATCAACTATCTCAAAGAGGGACGGCAGACTATGGCCGGCCAGCAGGAACTGCTTCGTTTCCAGGAACGCATCGGCAAAGACAAGCCGGTCACCGAGCTCCACGCCATTGAAATCGGCGAGTACGCCCGCTGGACCACCGAAAATGTTGAGGACGCCAACGCGCGCCTGGACCCGGTCAAACGCTTCCTCACCTTCGCCCACCGCCGCCGCTGGACGGAAATCAGCCTCTCCCGGTACGCCGCCGCGCCGCGCCGGTATCGCCGCCGCGCCCAGAACGGCGCCGCCGGCGGCAACGGCAGTCACAGCGGCGGCGGCGCCAATGCGCCCACCGCCCGCCTCAGCCAGGAACGACACGCCGAAATGCAGGCCGAGCTGCAACGACTGCGCGACATCGCCCCGCAGCTGCGCGAAACCGTCCGGCTGGCCCGCAGCGACGGCGACGTGCGCGAAAACGCCCCCCTGGACGCCGCCCGCGAACAACAGGCCATGGTCGAATCCCGCATCCGGCAGCTGGAAACCGACCTGGCCCGCGTGGAAATCGTTGACGCCGCCGCCGCCGACACCGAAAAAGTAGGCATCGGTTCCCGCGTGGCCCTCTACGACCTGACCGCCCGGAAAGAACGCGTCTTTACCCTGGTGGACGTCCGCGAAGCCGACGTGGCCGCCGGCAAAATATCCACCGTCTCCCCCATCGGGCAGGCGCTGATGGGGCGCAGCGCCGGCGAGGAAGTCAACATCAACACCCCGCGCGGCGCTGTCCTCTACCGCATTGATAGCATCGGCGGCTAGACGGCGGTCTGTCCCCCACCCTGGAACCGCCGTTCCGGTAGCACCCCTGTTCCGGTAACACCCCTGTTCCAGCGATACCCCTTTCCGGGAATGCCACTGTTCCGGGAACGCCGCCGGGCCGGCCGGCGCCGGCATTGCCGGCGGCCCTACCCCAGGGCGGCGACCGCCTGCAAAATCGTCTCCGGATCCGGCAGTGTGCCCGGCCGGTAAGTCTCCCGGTAGCGGATCACGCCCTCCCGGTCCACGATGATGACCGCCCGCGTCCCGGCGCCCCGCTCCTCGTTCCAGAGGTCGTAGTCCGTGGTCACCCGCCCTTTCGGATGCCAGTCCGAAAGCTCCGGGTACGGCAAACCGCCCATGGCGGTAGTCCACGCCCGGTGGGCGGCGATATGGTCGCAGCTGATGCCCAGCACCTGGGCATTCAGGCTCTCGAACCGCTCGTTGTAGCGGCGGAACGAGGTGGCCTGGTCCGTTCAACCGCCGGTGAAGTCCAGCACATGGAAGGACAGCACCACGCTGCGTTCCCCGCGATAGCTGCTCAAGGCAATGTCGCCGTGATGCGGCGAGGGCAAAGTAAAATCGGGGGCAATGTCCCCAACCTGGCCGGCCATCAAACTGCCTCCTCTCCGTTCCGTTTCATTCGTTCCATTCGTTTCATTTCGTCATTCCGTTGGCGCCGCGCCGCGCGCCGCCGGGGCCAGCCCACGGCCGCTTTGCAGCGGGCATCCATTATACCCCAATCAGTGTACCCCAATCAGCGATGCCGGGTCGGGAGAATCTCCGCCGTTGCCCGCCGTCACCGGCACGCCGCCCGCGCCCGCGCCAGGACCGCATCCAGCATCGCCTCGGTGAGCCGCCCCGTCTGCGTATTCTGCCGGCTTGGATGGTAGGAAGCGATGAGCAGCGGCCCGCCGTCCGGCAGCGGCGCGGCGCGGTTGTGTCCGAAGGCCGGCTTCGGCCGCGGCGGCGTCCGGCCGGCGGCGGCATAGGCCCGCAGAAAGGCGTCAAAGGCCACCCGTCCCAGCGCCACCACCGCCCGCAAATCCGGCAGCAGCCCGAGCTCCCGGGCCAGGTACGGACGGCAGGCCGCCAGTTCCGCCGGCGTCAATCTGTTCTGCGGCGGCGCGCAGCGGGCCGCCGCCGTAATCAGCGCCCCCCGCAGCGTCATCCCGTCGCCGACGCCCACCGACTCCGCCTGGCTGGCGAAGCCGGCGCGGTGCAGCGCCCCGAAAAGCCAGTCCCCGCTGCGGTCGCCGGTGAACATTCGCCCGGTGCGGTTGCCGCCGTGGGCCGCCGGCGCCAGGCCCACCACCAGCAGCCGCGCCTCCGGGTCGCCGAAGGCCGCCAGCGGACGCCCCCAGTATTCCTCACCGCGGTACATCCGCCGCTTCGCCCGCGCCGTTTCCTCCCGCCAGTCCACCAGCCGGGGACAGGCTCGGCACGCCACTACCCGCCGCTGCACCGCCCCGATGCTGTCGGCATCCGCAACGCCGGCGGCGGTATCAGCGCCGGCATCAGTATCGGTACTGGCGTCAGTGTCGATCACAACCCGTTCCCCGGCGGCGAAACGCTACCGTGCACCCGGCCGGCGGCATTAGTGCGTGTGCCGGCCGGCGCGGCTGGCGCTTTCGCCGGCGCCGGCGTCATTGTCATTATCATTATCATTGTCGGCGGCGGCCGGCGCGCCCCAGCCCCCGCCGCCGGGCGTGCGGATGCTCAACACATCGCCGGCGTTCACATCCAGCGTTTCCTTGCCGGCCAGCCGCACTTCCTCGTAGCCGCCGCGCATCAGAATGTTTTCCCCCGGCTCGCCGTGATGGCCGCCGTGATAGCCGGGCGGCGCCAACCGTCGGCGTTCCGACAGCACCGTGACCCGCGCCGGGCTCAGAAACTCCACATCCCGCACCAGCCCGTCGCCGCCCCGATGCCGGCCGCCGCCGCCGGAACCCCGCCGCAGGGCGTACCGCCGCAGCCGCAGCGGGAAGGCGAACTCCAGCGCCTCCACCGGCGTGTTCATCGTGTTCGTCATATGGGTATGGATGCCCGACACGCCGTCCTTTTCCGGGCGCGCCCCCATGCCGCCGCCGATGGTTTCGTAATACACATAGGGCCGGTCGCGGGAAATATCGTGGCCCCCGATGATCATATTGTTCATCGTCCCCTGGGACGCGGCGGGAATCCGTTCCGGCAGGGCCTGGCTCATGGCCGCCAGCAGCACATCCGTAATCCGCTGGGAGGTCTCCACATTGCCGCCGGCCACGCCCCGCTGGGGGCGCGGATCCACCAGGCTGCCCGGCTCCGTAATCACCCGCACCGGACGCAGGCAGCCCTGGTTGGCCGGCGCTTCGTCCCCCACCACGCACCGCACCACATACAGGCTGGCCGACACCGTAACCGCCCGGGGGGCATTGATGCAGCCGGGGCGCTGCGGGGCCGTTCCCGTGAAGTCAATGGTCATCCCGTCCCCGGCCACCGTAACCGCCACGCTGACCGCCACCGGCTCCTCGCTCTGCCCGTCGTCGTCCATATAATCGGTGACGCGATACACGCCGTCGGGAATCTCCGCAATCGCCCGCCGGGTCAGCCGTTCCGAATAGTCCAGCAGGGCATCCATATGCGCCTGCGTATCGTCAGGGCCGTAGCGTTCCGCAATTTCGGCCAGCCGCTTTTCCCCCACCCGGATGGAGGCGATCTGCGCCGCCAGATCCCCCTGCCGGTCGTCGGGCGTGCGGGAGTTGCGGCAGATGAGCGCCACCACTTCCTGATTGACGCGCCCCGCCGCGGCCAGCTTCAGCGGCGGAATAATCAGCCCTTCCTGGTACAGCTCCGTGGACAGGGGCATGGAACCCGGCGCCATTCCGCCCACATCGGAATGATGCCCCCGGTTGCTCACATAGCCAATCAGGGCGCCGCCGGCGTGGCCGCCGCTATTGCCATCGTTGTTGCCGCCGCTGTTGCCATCGCCCGGCGGCGGCGCGCCGGCGGCGGGAAGGCAAACCGGCGCCACCAGGGTAATGTCGGGCAGATGCGAACCCCCCAGGTAAGGGTCATTGAGGATGACAATATCCCCGGCGCGCAGCCCCTCGGGGAAGGTTTCCAGCGCCGCCTGCACGGAAGCGGGCATCGCTCCCAGATGCACCGGCTGGTGCGCCGCCTGCGCCACCATCTCCGCCGCCGGGCTAAAGAGCGCGCAGGAAAAATCCTGCCGCTCCTTCATATTCGTAGAGTAGCTGGTGCGTTGCAACGCCACGCCCATCTCCTCCGAAACGGAGATGAACATATTCTTGAACACTTCCAGACTGATGGCGTCAACAGGCATAACCCGGCGGCTCCTTGCGGCGTATTTTCACTCCGCATAGTACAACCGCCGGCGCCCGCCGGTCAATCGCAACCCCGGCCGGCACCGGCCGGCGCAATCCCGGCCGGCGCCGGCATTGGCATAATCCCCCGCAGCGGATACACTATGCCAGGATGCCAGGGCAGCTCCGCTACGGACGCCCGGCGGCCGGCGCCGGCCGGATCAGGGCGTGTTGGCAAACCCATCGCATCAGAGGGAGCGAATTATGATTTCACGCTTGAACCTGGTAATGGGCGCCGGCCTGATTTTGTGCCTGCTGCTCAACTCGGGGATGGTCATCGGCGGCCTGCTGCTCGCCCATCGGTGGGAATGGCTGCACCCCGCCGTAGCCACTACGGTGGTCATTATCCTGGGCATCGGCCTGATAGCCGGAGTGAACCAGCTGGCCTGGATCATCGGCAACAAAATTGCTCCCCGCCATGACGGATATGTCTGATACCACCGCACTACAACGGCCCGGCGCGGGAAATCCGGGCTGCGCGCGGTTCCGTACCGGGGTAGGAATGACGGGCGCTTTGACAACACGTATCAGAAGGAGCGAATTATGATTTCGCGCTTGAACTTGGCCATAGGCGTAGGCATGATTTTGTGCGTGCTGATCAGCTTGGGGATGCTCATCGGCGCCCTGTTGCTCGCCTATCGGTGGGAATGGCTGCACCCGGCCGTAGCCACTACGGTGGTCATTATCCTGGGCATCGGCCTGTCACAGGTATCGGTCAAACTGGCCTGGATTATCGGAAACAGCAAGGATCCCTACCGTGGCGGATATGGTTGATACAGACGCATTCCAGCGGTCCTATGACCGGAATCTGGGCTACGCGCGGTTCTGGCTCGGCGTGGGCATTGCCGTCCTGTCCCTGCTGTTCACCTTCGGCTACGACCTGATTTTTGGCGATTCCCGACCGCCGGCCGCAACAGCATCAACGCCGGCAATCACGGCGTGGCTGGCATTGGCAGCGGTATTCACATTGGCATTGATCTGTTTCATTATGGCGGCATATTTTCGGAGGCTGTACCAGGAGGACAACGCCGCGCTGGTACGCATCGCACGGAACAAACGAAACCATCAACCCCATCAGGAGGAGGTTACGCAATGAGGCTGGCCGGCAAAGTCGCCATCATCACCGGCGGCGCGCGGGGGCAGGGCGCCACCGAAGCCCGCCTGTTCGCCCAGGAAGGCGCCAGCGTGCTCATCGGCG
Organism: Dehalococcoidia bacterium; assembly: GCA_965203195.1. Classification (GTDB taxonomy): domain Bacteria; phylum Chloroflexota; class Dehalococcoidia; order Lucifugimonadales; family UBA3495; genus Bin87. The sequence continues at coordinate 1,951,112 of OZ241860.1, forward strand.
ACATCCGCGACGAACCCGGCGCCCAGGTCGCCGCCGACATCAACAACCAAGGCGGACACGCCGTCTATCGCCATCTGGATGTCACCAGCGCCCACGACTGGCAAAACGCCGTCGCCGACGCCGAACAGCGTTTCGGCAAGGTGGACGTGCTGGTCAACAACGCCGCCATCGTCCTGCGCCGGGAAATCGAGGAAACCGGCGCCGACGACTGGGACAACATAATGGCGGTCAACGCTAAAAGCGTGTTCCTCGGCACCCAGGCCGTCATTCCCGCTATGCGGCGCGCCGGCGGGGGCAGCATCATCAACATATCGTCCATCAGCGGGCTGGTGTCCATCGGCCCGCCGGCCTACATCGCCACCAAAGGCGCCGTGCGGCTGTTCACCAAATCCACCGCCATCCAGTACGCCGCCGCGGGCATCCGCGCCAACTCCATCCACCCCGGCAGCGTGGACACCGATATGCGCCGCGACGGGCTGGGCGCGCTGTCCCCGGAGGAAATACAGGCCCGCATTGACCAGATACCCCTGGGGCGGGTGGGTACTACCGAGGACATCGCCTACGGCGCGCTGTTCCTGGCCTCGGACGAATCATCCTTTATGACCGGCAGCGAAGTCGTCATTGACGGCGGCTATACCGCCCAATAACCCCGCGCCCATTGCCGGCGAAAGACGCCTGACCGGCGCCTTTCGCCCGCCGGCAGGAGCGGCAACTATGCCTGTGCCAACCCACGACTCGTCGTGCCAAACCTCAACCCGGCCGACCCAATGCTCCACCTGTAGCCAGGAGATTTTCTATTTCTCCTGCACCTGCGGCTCCGGCGTCTATTTTGACAGCCTCGGCCCGCCGTGGCCGGTGCACCATCACGGCACTGACGACGCCGGCGCCGACGGCCTGCCCGCCTGGCTGAACAACGTTACTCTTACCATAGACGCTGACGGCAGCGTCATCGCCACGCTGACTGACCTGGGGGCCAGCGTCATCCGGCCGGGGCAGTCGGGGCAATCGGGGCCAGCTGCCGGCGGCGGCCGGCGCCGGCAGCGCAACCGCCGGCGCCGCCGGCCGGGTTCTCCGGCCGGCCAACCCGCCCGACCGCCGGCCCCGCCCACGCCGGATCCCATCGTCGCCATCCCCCCCGGCGCCCACGATGCCTGTGAAGTCACGGGCGTCCTGCGCGAGGTTGACCGCAGCGTCAACCCCATGCGCGCCTTTGGCTACGCCGACGACGGCCCCATGGCCATTGCCCTGGCCCGCTCCATTTTGGGCCGGCACTGGGTTGAGGACTTCGCGCGCGTAACCATCCATACCCCCCGCGCCGGCGCCGACAGCGACCAGCAGGCCAGCTACACCGCCTGGCTGCCGGCCGCCGCCGTCCGGAGCCCCCGCATCAAGCCCGGCATTACGGTAGCGGCCACCCTGGTCAGCATAGATGTCAGCGACCGCTACCGCGCCTGGTACTGCGACGACTTCCGGCCCGTGTAAGCGCGCGTGTAAGAGCAGCGGACACTACGGTTCCCAGGCTTCGGCCCGCTTTAGGAACACCTCCAGGTTGGCCCGCCACTCGGCGTAGCCGATGCGCCGGTTGTTGGTCAGCCAGCGCAAATGCTGGTTGAGCTTCTTCCGCAGCTCCTCATCGCCGGCTGCCACCGCGAAGCCGCCGTATTCCACGGCGCTGTCCAGCGCGGTGACCACAAAAGCGCCTTCGGACTGGTGGGCGGCGTCGGTGTTGCCGATTTCGCCCCGGGCGATGGCGTCAATATCCCCGTTCCGCAGGGCGGCCAGCAGCTCCCCTTCGCCCTGCTCCTCGCCCAGATAGACCACCTGCGGCATCGTGTTATCCGGCGGGTAGATGTGCCGCCGGCCGGCCAGGGACGCGGCCGCTTCCGATGCGGTGATGTAATAAGCGGGGGTGCCGTCAGCGGTGACTTCGCCGCCGGCGGCAACCGCAACCCGGACGCCGGCGCGGAGGACGCCGCTTTCGTCGGCCAGCCCCGTCAGCTGTAGCAGGCGGGCCTCGCCGGTGGTGTCCGGCAGTGCCCCTACCCGCGTTTCGCCGGTCAGGTCGGCGTGGGTCGCCAGCCGCTGCAAATCCGCGGAGCGCACCAGCAGCGACTGGCGAAAGGCGATATGCCCTTCGGTGAAGGCCACTGCCGCGTTGCCCTCGTGGTCTTTCGTCCGCGCTTCCAGTATCGTAATGCCGCCGCCAACGATGTCAAATTCGTCGCCCGCTGGGCGCAGCCAGATGTCGGTCCATTCGGGTATGGCGCGGCGGTTGAAAACGAAACCGGAGCCGGCCATCGCTTCCAGCGCCGTCAGCAGGTCGGCCTCGTAGCCCCGGTGGCTGTTGAACCCGGCGGCTTCCGGGCTATCCCCGGCGCTGTAGCTCACCGGCTCGAAATAGGCGTAAAAGCCCACTTCCAGCGGCGCCGGCGGGGCGGCGCAGGCGGCGGCCAGCGCCAACAGCGGCAGCAGCAGGGCCAGCGTCAACAGCGCCGCGCCGCCGGCCCGGGCGACGCGGGCCCGGCGGAACACGACGAAAAACCCGGTTGGCATATTCTTGCTCCTTGATCCAGTTATATGAGACCGCGCTTCTATTCGGGGCGGTCGGGCCGGCCGGCTATCTCGCCGGCTCCCGGCAGAGCGGCGCAAAGGCCGGTTCCCGCCCCGGAACGGAAATGCGGCCCGGCTATTATGGCGGGTTTTACAGCCCCAGCGCCAGGCGCAAGGCGCGCAATTGCGCCAGATGTTCGCCCCAGTGCCGGGCGAACACGCCGTCCAGCAGCGCCTGCGCCGTGCGACTTTCGGCTATGCCGCGCGCCGGCAGACGCGCCCAGGTAGTTCGGGCGTCAAAATCGGCGTCGCCGGCGGCGGACACGGCATCCTCAAGGGTTTGCAACGCGGACAGCGGGCCGGCCAAAGCCTCCGCAATACCGGCGGCGGCCCGCGCCGGCGTGATGTCGCTGATGTTCGGCAGGATGACAACTTCCGCCCGGCTGCCGTCCAGGACGCCGGCAATGACCTGCCCCACGCCGCCCTCGGGCGTGTCCACCAGGTGATAGAGGATCTGGCGGGCGCACCAGCCGTCGCCCTCTTTCCAGTCCAGGCAGTAGTCCATGCCCTCCAGCAGGGCCATCAGCTCCGCGCGGATGCGGCGGACAGTAGCCAGGTTTTCCTCACGGGTTGCCATTGCGCTGCGCTCCGTTTATTGACGATGACGATGATGACGCGGCCGGCCCGGACGCCGGCGCCGCTGGCGGCTTCAACAGCCCGGCCGCCAGCCACAAGCCGCTGCTGACCAGCCAGAGCAGAAAGGCGATGCCGGAGATGCGATGCATTGCCGTGGCGGCGTCAACCCAGATGAACAGCATGGCGATGCCGATTATGGCATCCGCCGCCGCGCTGATTTTGAGCAGTCCGCCCATGCGCCACTGCGCCGGCGCCAGGGCAATCAGCCCCAGCCCGGCCAGGGTAAAGCCGGCCTTGCCCGCAATGGAACGGGCGGCGTTCACCGGCTCCGTCCAGCCGGGCAACGGGCCGGGGCCGGCGGCGTAGGCGGCCACCGCCGTCGTTTCGGGCAGCTGCGCCGCCAGCGCCAGCATACACACGCCCGATACGCCCGTAACCAGGCCGGAGAGTGCCAGCAAGCCGGCGGCGGCGTCCGCCGTCCACAGCCGCCACGCCGCCAGCGCCCGCCGCAGCCATACCGCCGCCGCCAGCAACGCCAGCCCGGACAGAACGCGCGCCCCGCCGCCGGTGGCGTAAAGCCCGGTGTCCAGCACGATGGGCAGATACGAACCGCTGCCCGCCGCCGGTTCGTCGCTGCCGGCCAGCCGCGTGGCTACGGACACTGCCGTCGCAATGGCGGCAAGCAGGAGCAGCAGGCCGGCGCTGCGGGCGGGGGCGAGCGACATAGTTCAGGCGGCCAGGGGCAGCAGACGGTCAATCAGCCCGCGCGTTGCCGCCACCGCATCGGCCAGCCGGTCATCCGGCATATTGACGAGGTAAAAATGGACGTGCATCCGCTGGGCAAAGCGGAAAGCGTCCGTAATGTCCGGGTCATCCAGCTCACGGGCCAGGCTTCGGATCAAGTGCCGGCGATGCTGGTGTTCCCGGTATGGCGCGCCCCGCCGGATGGCAACGGCTATGATGACTTGAGACAGCGCGCCGTACAGCATTTCCCCGCCCGCGCGGGCGCTGCCCGTGTTGAGCAGCTGGCCGGCCAACGCTTCCAGCTCCGCGCTGGCCCGGATGAATCCTGCGGCGGTCATGCTACATCCCGCACCGGGTAGCCCAGCATCCGGTCAATGAAACTGGTTGCTATGTCCCAGTCCTCCTCAATTTCGTATCTTTCCAGCACCAGGCCCTGTCCGTTGGTATGGGACAATTCCGCCGCGCCCAAGGCGGACGTCCAGCCATATACATTATCCGATTCTTGCGCCAGCCGGCGCCCGGAGTCCACAACCTCGCGATAGGTTCCGCAGGGCCAGCCCCGTTCCGTGGCGATGCACTTGATGGCGTGGGCGGTGGCCTCCCAGATGCGCCGGGAAAACAGCTCGTAATCCCGCTGCGCCATGGCCTGGTCGGCCAGCCATACCTTGTTGCGCACTTCCTGCACTTGCTCCGGCGACAGCATCTTTGCCCCTCCGCATTGGCGTCGCAGCCCATAGGCTGACGTCCATTCTACCATCCGAACAGCGCCCTGATGCACTCAAATTTCCACACCAGCAGAATCGCCACTGCCAGCATCCCATAGAAAGGCCACACCGCCGTTGACCGCAGGCTTACCCGCATCATCTGGCGGGGTATCGGGCCGGTAGGAACCACCCTGTAAAGGTCGGTCAGGGCCACTTCGCTGTTGTGAAGCTTGCGGACAAAGTCGTTGTAGGAACGACGAAACGCCTGCTCCAAAGCCAGGTAGTAAGCGTCCAGGATACAGAAAAGCAGGGTGGGCAGCAGAGCCAGCAGGGCGTAGGCGGGCGTGTCCGTGCGCGCCACCAGCACCAGCATGGCGGCCACCAGCACGACGCACCAGTTCTTGCAGGATGCGCTGTTGCCCGCCATCCGGCGGATGACATCCTGCAAGATGTTGAGGTGCGCCCGAACTGCTTCGGAGTTGGGGCCGAATTCCGGTGGCTGGCTCATGGTGTCCTGCTCAGATCAGGTTACGCCGGCGCGGCCACCGCTTCCGGCGCCCGCGGCTTGCCGGGGATCAGCAGCGAGACCAGGAACCCGGCGAAGTAGATGCCGGCGGCGATGAAAAAGCCGTACTGCCAGTCGAACCATTCCACCGGCCCGAAAATCATAAAGGCGGCAATGGCCCCGAACAGCGTGTTGTTGCCCCACATCAGCCCCAGGAAGCTGGACTCCAGACGCCGGCCGGCGGCAATGTCGGCGGCGGCGGCCTGGGTCAGGTTGTTCACCGAGAAGTTCAGCATCCCGTAAATCGCCACGAAAACGGTAATCCACAGGCTGTACCCGCCCCCGCTCACCAGGATGATGGCCAGGGTGAGCAGGGTGGTAACGCCCATAATGAAAATGATCAGTGGACGGCGCCCCACCCGGTCGGAAAGCAGCCCGATGATAGGGCCGAACAGGATGCCGGGCAGCACCATCAGCATCACATGAACGGCGGCCTGAAATTCTTCCACGTCCAATTCTTGAATCAGGTACAGCGGCACCAGGAACACCAGGGAGCGGTCGGCCATGCCCCGCACCGCCGAAACGGTGAAAATGGCCCACATTCCGGTGCCCCGGAAGGCGTCTTTCATCCCCCGCCAGTTGGTGCGCAGCCGCGCGCCCAGGTCCACATTGACGGGCCGCTCGCTGCCGGCATTGCGCAGCAGAAAGAAAATGGCCACGGTGGCGATGAACATTATCGGCGTGCTGAAGCCCAGGATGTAGCGCCAATCAATAGTGCCCCAGGGCAGGGGCCAGGACACTTCCACCTGCCCCGCGCCGGCGCCGCCGCTCCAGGTCAGGGCGCCGGCGATGAGCGCCCCGGCGGCCAGCGGCCCAATCACATCGCCAATGCTGCCGGTGGAACGGTGCATGGAGATGAACAGCCCGCGCCGCGCCGGGAACCGCCGCGCCAGCAGCCCCAAAGCCGGCGGGTGCCACAGCGCGCTGCCCATCGACCCCAAAGCCAGGGCGCACAGGATCAGCACATAAGACGGCGCAATGGACATCAGCAGGTAGCCCAGCCCAATCATAAAGGTGCTGATGGACAGCACCCACGCCACCCGGTGGTGGAACAGGTCGACCAGAAAGCCGCCGGCCGTGCTGGTAACGCCCCCAAAGATGGAGCGGATGGCGACCACCGCGCCCACGCTCAAGGCGCCCAGCTCAAACTCGGTGATAATGGCGAGGATGATCACCGGGATGCTGTGGGCGTACAGATGCTCAAAAGCGTGGGCGCCCACCAGCGTGGTGGCCATCACCGAGCCTTTGGTGCGGGGAACGCTGCCCGGCGCGCCGGATGCGCCGGATGCGGATGCCCCGGATGTGGATGTAGGGGAAGTGCCAGCTGCTGCTTGCGCCATAACGCCTGCTCCTCTACTTCGCTACTTCTGCCAACGGACGGAAAGCCGGCCGGCCAACGGGCCAACGGGCGCCCGGCCAACCAACCGGGCGGCCAACCGACCAACAATGCGCCGCATTATACACGCCCGCCGGCGATGGGCAACGCCGCCGCCCCATCGGCCAGGGGTTGCGCTACGCGCTAATTCATCCTCGCCACACTTTCCGAAATCGTCCCATAGGGGCTGCCTTTACGGCCCGGGTCGCATCGCTGGCGCTCAGCTCTGATACATCACGCGAAATTCGGATATGTTGCGATACAGCCGGGCGCGTTCGCCGGCGGTGCGACCGTATGACCGCCAATAGGCAAGGAATTCGCTTTCGGACTGAAAGACGCCGTTGCCCTGCTGAAAATCAGACAGCGTTCCGGCAATGCTGCCGATATTGGCCGTGTTGCCGCTTCCGGCCCGGTCGCCGGCGATGCGCCACTTCTCCTGTACGAAAACCGCCACATCGGTAAAAGGCGCCGGAATCGCGGCAAGTTCGCCAGTGCTGTACACCCGGTTAATATCAGCATATTCCCGGTTAACTCTGTGGTACACGAATCCGATAATCCAATGCTCCGCATATTCACCGTAAGGGAACATTATATTTTTCACGCCATTGCGTAAAAAGCTGGTGTAGCTCCCCAGGGTGAACGAAAACCTGTCGTCGGTTTTCCTCTTATAGGTCGTTTTGACATCAACGGCGATTTTCCGACGGTCGTCCCGGCCGGTGGCCAGGGTAAAATCGGGGTAGTAATTCTGCTTGTCGGCATCGTAGAGCGCCAGGCCGCGCTGGCCGGCATAGGACGCCACCGCCTGCCGGGCGATGTTCTCAAAAAGCGTGCTGAGCACCTTGGTGTCAGAACCCAACGGGTAGATGCGTCCCCGGCGGTCGATGACGCCGCATACGCCATACCCGTTTTCAAGACCGGCGAGGTAGCTGAGTATGTAGTCCTTCATCCGATTACCAGCCCCTCAACCATCGCGTGGCGCAGCGATTCCGTGGCGCCCAGGTGGTAGTAATGCTCAAAGGTGGCGATTTCGTAGCCGGCGAACCACTCGGCCAGACGGTCATTGCGCCGGAAGCGGTTCTCTACCCAGCCGGAACACAGGAACCGGCAGGGGGCGGCTTTAAGCGCCTGCGCCAACTCGTACTCGTCCTGTTCATTCCATTCGTTGTAATAATCGGCAAACCGCCCGGCATAGGGCGGGTCGGCATAAATAAAATCCCCCGCGCCAATGCCGGCCAGCGCGTCCTGCCAGTCCACGCAAGCAAACTCCCAATCCCGCCCTTCCATTGCTTTGGCGGCCCATTGCACCTGATTGCAGATTCTGGTGATGTAGGCAGGCCGGAAGCGTTCCGGTTTCCGGCAGAACGGAGTATTGAAATTGCCTTTCCGATTGAAGCGCATCAGCCCGTTGAAGCAGGCCCGGCTCACGAACAGAAAGTCCAGCGGGTCGCCCAATTCGTTGAACCGTTCCCTGATCCGGTAATAATGCGCGGCGCCGTTGACGCGTAGTCGTTCCCCTTCGGTTCGCAGAAAGACTTCCACGCCGGCAGCGGTAATCTGCCCGCTCTGCAACGCCCGGTAAAAGTTGATGACCGGAGCGCAGGTATCGGCGGCCAGCGCGCGAGGCGGCCTGATGTTGAACAAAACCGCCCCGGAGCCGAGAAACGGCTCTACCCAACGCCCCTGCCAGTCCCAAGCGATGCGGCTGGCGATGAAAGGCGTCAGCTTCGTTTTGATGCCCTGCGTTTTGAGGGGCGGAGCGGTGGGTTTCAACATAATGGCGTTGCTGTGCACAGCAGACGGATACCGGGCTGCCGGCCCGATTATACCGGCAAATGCGGGCCGTCGCACTGATCAGTACTCGTAAAACATCTCCTGCAACGCCCCCCGCTCCTCCGTCACCGTCAGCCCCAGCATCAGCAAAATCCGCGCCTTCTGCGGCGTCAGGTTGTCCGCCACTATGAACCCCTGCTCCAGCTTGCGCGGCGTCATCACCACCCGACCGGCGCCGGAACGACTGGCCAGAACCACCGGCATCCCCCCGGCCACCGCTTGTTCCGCCGCCGCGATTACCGCCGGCGGAAAAGTCCCCGCCCCGAAGCCCGCCAGCACCAGCCCGGCCGAGCCCTGCGCCAGCACCGCCTCAACCAGCATCCCGTCGGCGCCCGCGTAGGAATACACAATGTCCACCCGCGGCAAATCCGCCCGCCCGTCCACCCGAAAAGGCGTGGCGGCGGTATGCTTGCGGACGGGCCGGCGGTAAAATACCACCCGGTGGTCGGAATCGGCGTACCCCAGAAACCCCAGCTCGCCGGGCTGAAAGGTTTCCACCCGCAGCGTGTTCGCCTTATAAACCTCCCGCGCGCAGTGAATTTCGTTGTTCAGCACGGTAAGAACGCCCATGCCGGCCGCCGCCGGCGTGGCCGCCGTCTGCACCGCGTTGAGCAGGTTCAGGTCGGCGTCCGTGCTGATGGCCGTCGGCGGGCGCATCGCCCCCGTGATAACCACCGGCTTGTCGGCGGTTTTGACGGTCAGATGCAGGAAGTAGGCCGTCTCCTCCAGCGTAGCCGTGCCGTGCGTAATCACGATGCCCGCCGTGTCCGGTTCGTCCCGGACGATGGCGTGAATCCGTTCCGCCAGCGCAATCCAGTCCACTGGGCCGATGGCCGTGCTGCCCACGCTGACCAGATCCTCGGCGATGATATTGTAGTTGTCGCCAATCTCCGGGACGCGCGCCAGGTTCTGCTCAATGGTCAAATGGTCGCCGATTTCGGGATAGCGGATGTAGTCCATCCGGTCGGGGCCAACGCCGGCGATGCTGCCGCCGGTGGCGATGATGTGGACGGTAGGATTAGTGCCAGGATTGGAGCTGGGCATCGGGGCAACCTCCGCTGTTCCGCTGTTCCGCATTTGCCTGACTGTGGGCCGCTGACTGCCGGTTCCGGTTCCCGGTTCCAGTTCCCGGTTCCGGCGCCGCGCCGGCTATGGCTGTGCTGCCGCCGGCTATCCTACCACCGGCTGTGCTATTATGGGCGCCTATGCGCGCCCTCATCCTCTCCGACATTCATTCCAACCTGGAAGCCTTTGACGCCGTCCTGGCCCACGCCCGCGCCAACGGCGGCTGGGATGTTATCTGGTTCCTGGGCGACCTGGTGGGCTACGGCGCCGACCCCGGCCCCTGCATCGCCCGGCTGCGAAGCCATCCGCACCTCGCCGTGGCCGGCAACCACGACCACGCCGCTACCGGCCAGCTTAACCCCGACCGGTTCAACTCCGCCGCCCGCGCCGCCGCCCTGTGGACGGCCGCCCGCCTCACTACGGACGAACTGCGCTGGATGACTGGCTTGCCAGAAATTGCCCCCGCCGGCGAAGGCGATTTCACCCTGGCCCACGGCAGCCTGCGCGACCCGATTATGGAATACCTGATCAGCGTCCCCGCCGCCCTGGCCACCTTCGCCCGGCAGCAAACCCCCTTCTGCCTGGTAGGGCACTCCCACTACCCCCTGGTGTGGACGGAAACCCACGGCGGCAGCGACAACGGCAACGGCGCGGAAACAGGAGCAGAAGCAAGCCTGCTGGACACCGCCTCGCCCCTGCCTCTCCGCCGCAGCCGCCGGCAAATCATCAACCCCGGCAGCGTGGGCCAGCCGAGGGACGGTGATTGGCGCGCCTCCTACATCCTGTACGACAGCGCCGCCGGGCATAGCGACCACGCCGCCGCCGGAACACCCGACGCCGCCGGCATAATGGAACACCGCCGGGTAGAGTACGACATCGCCGCCGCGCAAGCCAAAATACGCGCCGCCGGCCTGCCGACAATCCTGGCGGAACGACTGGCCGAGGGACGATGACGACGCCGGCCGGCGCGCATCGCTATGCCATCCCGCGTTGATAACCTGTTGACAGCCCGTTCAAAACTGGCCGGCGGCGGCGCGATAACCCGCCGGCCAAGGCCGCCCCGCCGTTGACGCCGGGCCGCCCCGCCGGGAACGCCTTGCGCCGTGAACCCGACGGCGGAAGTTATCAACGATTGCGCCGCCCGCTCTGTGCTACAATGGACGGGGTTATCAACGGGCTTGTGCCACGGCGTCACGCTTGGATCTGCGCCTTGTCAACGCCCTTGTTACCATTGCTATCTTAAGTTGCAGATTTCCCGGATTATGATTGACACCGTCAGAATAAACATCAAGGCGGGCGATGGCGGCAACGGCTGCGTCAGCTTTCTGCGCCTCAAGTACCAGCCCCGCGGCGGCCCCGATGGCGGCGATGGCGGCGATGGCGGCAGCGCCTACATCGTGGGCGACGCCTCCCTCAATACCCTGTTGCACCTGAAGTACAACAGCACCTTCTACCTGCAACGGGGCGGACACGGCAAGGGCAAAAACCAGCGCGGCGCCAACGGCAGGGACACCGAAATCCGCGTCCCCATCGGCACCGTGGTCTGGCGTCTGAACCGGGACGGCAGCAAGGACTTTCTGGCCGATATTGTCTCCGCCTACCCCACGCCGGTGGCACAGGGCGGCGCCGGCGGCTGGGGCAACGCCCGCTTCGTTTCCCCCACCAACCAGGAGCCGATGCTGGCCCAGTCCGGCGGCAAGGGCGATTACAGCGTGCTGTGGCTGGAGCTGAAACTGCTGGCCGACGTCGGCCTGCTCGCCAAGCCCAACGCCGGCAAGTCAACCCTGATTTCCCGCTGCTCCGCCGCCCGCCCGAAAGTCGCCGATTATCCTTTCACCACCATTGAGCCCGCCCTGGGCGTGGTCAGCCACGCCGGGCAGGATTTTGTGATGATGGAAGTTCCCGGCCTGTTGGAAGGCGCTCACCGCGGCGTCGGCCTGGGCCACCAGTTCCTGCGCCACGCCGAGCGCGCGCGGGTGTATGTCCACCTCATCGACGGCCTGTCCGACGACCCGGCCGGCGACTACCGGATGCTCAACGCCGAGCTGCGGGAATTCAGCCCTATGCTGGCCGCCAAGCCCCAGGTCATCGCCGTCACCAAGCTGGACACCACCGAAACCCGCGACCTGCGGGATGTGATTGAGGAGGAACTGCGCCGCGCCATCGCCCAGGACGCCAGCGCCGCCGGCGCTGCCGGCAGTGGCGCCGCCCCCTACGCCGCCGCCGCCGCTGATGCCGCCAGCGTTCCGGTGCACTTCATCTCCGCGGTGTCGGGCCACGGCATTGACGCCCTGCTGGGGCGACTGACGGGTATGCTGGCGGAACTGCCCCGGGATTTGCCCGGCGAAGGCATTGACGCCCCCGCCGGAACCACCGCGCCGGCCCGGTCAAGGTCAGCGCTGCCGCGCCGTCCCCTGGGTTTCTACCGGGACGGCCCCGTCTATGTGGTGGAATCGGAACGCCTGGAACGCCTGGCCGCGCGGGCCGATATGCGGGACTACCGGGTGCTGCTGCAACTGTGGCGGGAAATGACCCGGCTGGGCATTGCCGCCCGCCTGGAAGCCGCCGGCATTGAGGCCGGCGACACCATCCGCATCGGCAGCGCCGAACTGGAGTGGTTCTAGCCCGCGCGGGCAATGCCATCATCCGGCGTCGGGAACGGGGCGGCAACAGAAGGGACGGCAGCGGCAGTAGCAGCAGAAATGGAAACGGACGCGACGTACGGCGGGCAGCGCATCGGCATCCTGGGCGGCACCTTTGACCCGCCGCACCTGGGGCATCTGCTCATCGCGGAAACGGCGCGCGTCGCCCTGTCCCTGGATACGGCGCTGTTCCTGCCCGCCGGCCAGCCCTGGCTGAAATCGGGGCGCCGCATCACCCCGGCGGCGCACCGCCTGCGGATGGTGCAACTGGCGGTGGCCGACAACCCCCATTTCGCCGTGTGCGACCGCGAAGTACGCCGGCCGGGGCCATCCTACACCGCCGACACCCTGGAAAGCCTGCGGGCGAAAATGCCGGCCGACGCCATCCTGTATTTCATCGTCGGCTCCGATGTGCTGCCCGACTTTCACCGCTGGCATCGCCCGGAACGGGTGCTGGACCTGTGCCGCTTGGCGGTGTTCCGCCGTCCCGGCGGCCCGCCCGACGGCATCGCCCTGCTGCGGGAATGGTTCCCCCGGGCGGTGGCCGCCGGCGCCGCCGTGCCGGTGCCGGGGCCGCAGGTGGACTTCAGCGCCTCCGAACTGCGCCGGCTGCTGGCTACGGGCCGGTCGACGCGCTACCGGATACCGGAGCCGGTGGCCGCCTACATCTCCGAACACGGCCTTTACCGGAACGAGCCGGGAATGAACCCGGAGTGATGCCACAGGAGTGACGCCAATGAATGCGGACAATCGCGAGTCGTCGTCGGAACGGCTGCTGGCGCTGGCGCTGGAACGGGGGGCCATTCGCTACGGCGATTTTACGCTGTCCTCCGGGCGCAAGAGCGCATACTACTTTGACGGACGGCTGTTGAGCCTGGACCCGGAGGGCGCCTGGCTGCTGGGCAACGCCCTGCTGCCCCTGCTGGCCGAAGCCGGCGCCGCGGCCATCGGCGGCCCCACTCTGGGCGCCGACCCCATCGTAGCGACCACGGTTATGGCGTCCTGGCAAGCCGGCCGCCCGCTGCCCGGCTTCATCGTGCGGAAAGAGGCGAAAGAACACGGCACGGGGCAGCTGATTGAAGGCCCGCTGCCCCCCGCCGGCAGCGTGGTCGCCATCGTTGACGATACCTGCACCACGGGCGGCTCGCTGTTTCACGCCATTAGCGCCGCCGAAGGCGCCGGTTGCAAAGTTGGGCTGGTAATGGTGGTTCTGGACCGGAACGAAGGGGGCAGCGCCGCCCTGCGGGAACGGGGCTACCCCTTCGTGGCCTTGCTGCAAGCGGGCCCGGACGGCCGGATAGCGCCGGCGTAAGGCCCGGCGGTATGCGCTTTATCGCCTTGCGCCATCAGGCTGCGGGCGCTGACCGGGCCTGGTCATAGGATTGCATATCGTGGGCGCCGGCCGCCGGCCCCGCGTTTTCGTCCAGCATATCCTCAAACTCCTCCCAGGTAACGAAGCTGAGGGGCTGCCCGGTGGCGGCGTAGCGAATGCAGGCGTCAATGTCCTCCGCGGTCAGGCGCGGGTAGTTGCTGAGAATATCCTCCCGGCTCCAGGCGCCGCCCTGCGCCAGCCCAGCAACCAGCTCTACCGATATGCGGGTTCCTCTCACCGTGGGCTTGCCCGCCAGTATCAGCGGGTCTTTGACGATGCGCCCGCTCGGGTCGCCGGCGTCCGACCCGGACGGCTGGCGCTTCGCGGCCGGGTCGCTGGGGATGGCAGCGGTCATTTTGAGGTCTCCTTACCGGGAATTGCCCGCCGGCTTTTCGCCCCCGAACAGCAAAGGCCGGCCGGTGATTCGGGCGCCGCCGGCAGCAGCGCCGCCCGCAGGCGCCACGCCGAAAGATGCCCCTACCTCCGCCGCCCCCGCGCGCACATAGCCCAGCCCGATGACAGCGCCGCCGCCAGCAGCGCCGCCATCCCCGTCCTCATCCGGCGGCAGAACGGCTGCCGAAGTTACCAGCCCCATTGCCTTGCCCTCGCCGTCCAGCAGACGCGCTCCGACCAGATCCGCCACGACGCCCGCGCCCGCGCCCGCGTCAAATCGCAATGCCACCAGGTATTTCTGCACTTTCCGGTAGGTGTCCAGCCGGGCAATGACCTCCTGCCCGATGTAGCAGCCCTTGTGAAAGTCAATGGCCCCAATCAGCCCCGCTTCCAGCGGATTGTAGGCGTCGCCCATTTCGGCGCCGTATTGCGGCCGGCCGCGGGCAATGCGGAGCGTTTCGGCGGCGGCGGCGCTGATGGCAACGGCGCCGGCCGCCTGCAACCGCCCCAGCGCCGCGCCGCCCTGCGCCGCCGGCGCCAGTATCCGGTAGCGCTGCGGCCCGTCCGCGCCTTCGCCTTCGCCTTCCGGGTTGCCGGGCAGAGCGATGACCTGCGCCCCGTCATCCGCCAGGCCGCCCGCAACGGCGCTGACGATGGCGCCGGCCGCCGGTCCGGTCAGCGCCAGCAGCGCCATCCCGTCGGTAATGTCCTCAACCTCAATGTCCTCCATAATGGTGTACTTGTCCAGAAAGGCGGTCACATTGTCCTGCTGGCCGGCGCCGGTGAGCAGCAGTTGGTGGTCGCCGCGGTGCGCCACATAAACCAGATCCACAATGCGCCCCCGGTCGCTGGTGAGGACGGTAGCGGTTACTGCGCCGGCCGGCGCGTTGGGGTCAACCAGGTTGGTGGACAGCCGGTTGAGCAGGTCGCGGGCGTCGGCGCCCGTCAGCTTGAGGCGGCCCGCCTTGCTTTCATAAACGGCGGCGCCGGCGGTGGCGGCGCGGTATGCCGCCGGAGTATTGAGGGCATCGGCATCGGCGCGGTCGCCGGCGCCGGCTACGATAGGGGCAGTGGTTGTGGTTGTCATCGTCATCATCCTGGCCTCGGATTGGCGTTGCGGCGCGGCTTGGGGGCGTGTTAGCATCCTGTCCGTTGTCAGGCGTCTCCGGAACAGGCCAGCGGCGGGACGCCAACTTTATCATAACCTCGCCTCATCATAACCCCGCAGCCTGTGCCTATATTCACCGCCGTTCCGGCCCCAGCCGGAATGACGAACTTTTGGAGGATGCTATGCCGGCGGACGCCGTTGCTCCGCTCTTTATCCGGCCGGCGGTGCCGGCGGATGCGGACGAGCTGGAAACCATTTTCTACTTCGCCCACCTGGACGCCGGGCTGAAAGCCGATTTGAGCCTGGATCAGATGAAACTCCTGATGCGGATTCTGGACGATGCGGCGCTGGGGGATTTCATGGACATTGAGCCCAGCTTCATCCACCGCAGCGACCGCGCCCTGTTCGTGGCCGTGAGCCCGAACAACGAACCCTTCGGAATGACGGCGGTGACGCGGCTGAACGAGGACAGCGCCGAAATCCAGCGGGTGGCCGTGGACCCCACCCGGCAGGGCGCCGGCGCCGCCAAGGCGCTGATGCGGCAGTGCATTGAACACGCCGTCGCCCGCTGGCAGACCCGCTACCTGGAGCTGTGGACGCTGGCGCATATGACTTCCGCCATCAGCTTCTACCGCAAGACCGGCTTCGTAGAAACCGGCCAGCCCAGCGACTATCCCGCCATCCTGGAGCCGCTGCACTTCCGCATTGAGCTGGCGGCAATGCCGCCGGCATCGTGAGGCAACGCCACCGCGCCGGCCGCACCTGCACGCGCGGCCGGCTCCGGTTAACTGAACTGCGGGGGCCGGCGTCAATCCGGCCCCGTTGCCGTCAGAATGCCGGCGGGGCCGGGCGCCGGCGGCGAAAATGGGGCCGGACGTTCGGCGGGCCGGGCGGCGGAGGGCTAGACGGCGAAAGATGTTCCGCAGCCGCACGCCTTTTTGGCGTTGGGGTTCTCAAAGACGAAGCCCTTCCCGTTCAGGCCATCGGAAAAGTCCAGCTCGGTGCCGACCAGGTAGATGTAGGATTTTTTGTCCACCATCACCTTGACGCCGTACTGCTCCACAATCCGGTCCGATTCGCGTTCCTGGTCGGTAATCGCCAGGTCGTAGGTCAGGCCGGAGCAGCCGCCGCCCTTGACGGCCACCCGCAGCCCCACATTCTCGGTGATGCCCTCTTTCTGGGCGAAGTGCTTGATTTTTTCGGCGGCCTTCTCGGAAATGGCAACGGTGAGTTCGACGCCGTTCTGGGTAATGGGCATAGTTGATAACCTCCGCAGCGGAAGCCGGCGCGGCATTGAGCAGCATTGAGCGGACGATGATGATGACGCAATTGTAAAGAACCGGGCGCGGCGGCGTCAAGGAAAGACGCCGGCGAAAGACGCCGCCGGCGCCCGCCACGCCCTCATCCCGGCGGCCACGCCCAATTCGCTTGCCGGAATTAAAAAATCGCCGCCATTTATGACCTCCGCCCCCTTGCGCTTTGAACATAAGTGCTGCTAACCTGATACACGGATGCGGCAACCCGCCCGGCGGCCCGGGGACAGCTGCCCCGACCGCCATCCGCCACAGCCCCAGCGCGGACGCGCGCCCGGCGCCAAAACGGACACCAGCTATGCCCAATCCAATCCGAAATCGACGTCGTACCACCATCGGGGAAACCATTCGGGCTAACCACCAAACGGGCCTCCAGGAAACGGCCTAACCCTTGTCGGAACCCAATTTCAGCTGGTCCTGCTTCGTCGCTGTGTGTATCATACGGCCCGTGTAGTTCTGTGCCAGCCAGCGGGTGTCACCACCGCCCCGTGCCGGAAACGATAGCCCTCAAAAGCCGCCGCTCCGGGACACGGAAAACTAGGACGAAATTCGCTTTTACGCTCTCAGGCCGTAGCGCCGACAACCTGGAACCCAAAAGGCCAGCCCGAGCCTTCCCCGATGCCATCAATTCGCCAATCGCCACTTATCAATCGTCAATCGCCCACCCACCGGAAAGGAGCCGACTTCCAATGACAACCACCCCACCCCCAACTGCCCGTCCGCCGCCTGCTTGACGCGCTGTCCCCGCCCGCCGGAACCCCTTTCGTGGCCGTAGCCGCCTTGTTAATCAAGGCGCGCCGGCGCATCAGGGCCCGACGGCAAGCGCATTCTGCCGTCGCCCCGGCGGCACGGCATAGCGTAATCAGTCACCCGTCAGTCCGGTGAAAGCCGGCATCCGGGCGCCCGCGCCCGCTGCTCTCCGCAGCAACAGGCGCTTGCCCCGGATGCCGGCCCCGCCCGGACTGACGGGCGATTGTCACGACGCGCCCCGGGCGCTCTACTTGAAGTGCGTCAGCACGCGGCGGGAAAACAGCTCCATCTGCCGGAAGTACTCCGCGCTGTCCCCGGCCAGGAAGCCGAACACAAAGTCCCGCGCCCCGGCGTCAACCCGCTCCCGGATGGCGCCAACGCAGTCCTCGGCGTTGCCGGTGATGCACAGCGCGCGGGCGATGTCCTCGGCGCTGCGTTCCGGGGTCACATAGCGCTGCCCGACGTGGGCAATGGCCGTTTCCAGCGCCCGCGCCGGGTCATCGTCAATGGCGGTGGGCTGGTTCAGCCCCCAGTGGAACCCGTCCAGGCTGCGCCCCGAATGCGCCGCCAGTTCCCGCACGCTGTCGTTGGAACGCCGCAGCCGGTTGACCGTGAACAGATAGGGATACCAGCCATCCCCGGCAATAGCCGCCCGGCGCACGGCGGCATCGCTGCGCCCCGCAACCCAGATGGGCGGGTAGGGCTGCTGGACGGGCGGCGGCCGCAGCGTCACCTCGTCAAAGCTGAAAAACCGGCTGTGGTGCGAAACCCCTTCCTCGCTCCAGAGGCGTTTCATCACCCGCAGCATTTCGTCCACGCGCCGCCCGCGGGTGCGGACGGGTATCTCCAGGGCGTCAAACTCGGCGCGGGTGTCGCGCTGCCCGCTGATGCCAATGCCGAAGTCCAGCCGCCCGCCGGCGATCCGGTCCACGCTGGCGACCATTTTCGCCAGCATCACGGGATGATAAAGCGGCGCAATGACGATGCCCGTAAGCACCCGCAGCCGGCTGGTGGCCCCGGCCGCCGCCGCCATCGCCGGCAGCCCCAGCAGCGTCGGCCGCGGCGGGTTGCCGTCCATAATATGCTCGCCCACGGCCACCCGGTCGAAGCCCAGATCCTCGGCGCGGCGCGCGAACTCGCCGATGTCCCAATAGTCGTCCACCGTGAGGTTGCAGCCGAAGGTGATCGCGTCCTCGGGCATTGTCAAACTCCCCCTGGGCCGGCCCGGTCTGGCGGCGCGCCAGCGGCGCGGCGCGTCCGCCGCAATGTAAAATGTAATGTGTCGGCCCGGCCCGCCCCACATTATCACGCCCGGCCCGGAGCATACAACCGGCAGGAACCGGCGGCGGGAACCGGGAACGGGAACGGGAACGGGGACAGCGGCGCTGGCGCTGGCCGCCGCCGTAAAATCCCGCCGCCGCCGGCGCTGCTGCCGCCGGACGCCTGCGGTGGTACAATAGGCTTGAGGCTTTGGCAACGGCCGGCCTGCCAATCCCCGACCGCGCCGCCGTCTCCCCACGCCGGCCCGGCGGCGCCCTGCGGAGCTGATGCTATGAACACTATCAAAACCTTTTTCCTGCTGATGCTGCTAACCGGCCTGCTCCTCGCCATCGGCGGCGCCATCGGCGGCCAGATTGGCATCATCTTTGCCCTGGGCTTCGCCCTGCTGATGAACTTCGGCGCCTACTGGTTCAGCGACCGGATTGCGTTGAGCATGGCCCACGCCCGGCCGGTTACGCAGGAGGACGACCCGGAACTCTACGAGATGGTGGCCGAACAGGCCCGGCTGGCGAATATGCCTATGCCCCGGGTGTACGAGATCGACGACCCCTCCCCCAACGCTTTCGCCACCGGACGCAACCCCAAAAACGCCGCCGTGGCCGCCACTACGGGCATCCGCCGCATCCTCACCCGCGAGGAGCTGTCGGCGGTGATGGCCCACGAAATGGCCCATGTGGGCAACCGCGATACGCTGATTATGGCCGTGGTGGCCACCATCGCCGGCGCCATTTCTATGCTGGCCTTTATGGCGCAGATCGCCGCCTTTTTCGGCAGCTTCGGCGGTCACAGCGATGACGACGACAACGGCGGCGGGGGCGGGAACATCATCAGCCTGCTGATTATCGCCATCGTTATGCCCATTGCCGCCACCATCATCAGGATGGCCATTTCCCGCGCCCGGGAGTTCCAGGCGGACACCACCGGCGCCCACAACTGCGGCGACCCGGACGCCCTGGCCCGCGCCCTGGAAAAGCTGGAACGGGGCGCCGAAGCCCAGCCCCTGCGGGTCAACGAAGCCGCCTCGCACCTGTTCATCGTCAACCCCCTCAGCGGGCGGTCTATGGCCCGCCTCTTTTCTACCCACCCGCCCATTGAGGAACGGGTGCGGCGCCTGCGGAATATGACCGTGCGCCCCGGTTCCGGTTCCATTTCCGGTTCCGGCGCCGACTATGGCTACCAAACGCCCGTGGACGCCCCGCCCCGCTACGAAATCCCGGACAGCAACGACCGCCCCAACTTCTAGGCCCTGCGGTCAGATTATTTTGGCCCGCAGCGTTTTGCCCCCGGCATCCCGGTTTGACGGCGCTCCCTAATTCCCGGCCGGTTCCGGCAGCCGGTTCAGCAGCGACTCCAGCCCCAGGCGGCGGCACAGGTCGCCCAAATCGGGCTGCCGGACGCCCCGCCACTGCAACTGGCCGGGCTCATTTTCCGGCAGCGGCGCATCCAAACGCAGCGTGGCCAGCCGGCGGTACAGCAGCGCGTCATCGTACTGCGCCGCCAGCGACCGGGCCAGCCCCGATGCCCCGCGCACTTTCACCGCCCAGTCGCCGGCATCGGCGGGAATGGCGTCAATGTGGCCGTAGCGGGTCAGCACGGCGGCGGCGGAACGCGCCCCCCAGCGGGGGATGCCGGGGATGCCGTCGGCGGCATCGCCCACCAGCGCCAGATAGTCGGGTATGGACGCCGGCGGCGTTCCGAATTTGGCGATGACCCCGGCTTCGCCGGTTAGTTCCCCTTTGCGCCGGTCCAGCATTGCTACGCGCTGCCCGTCAACCATCTGAGCCAGGTCTTTGTCGGGGGAGCACATTATCACCTGCTCGACTCCGGGCGCGTTGGCGAGACGGCGGGCGGCGGTGGCGATGGCGTCGTCGGCCTCAAACTCGCGCATCGGCCAGACGGTTATCCCCAGCGCTGCCGTTATGGCCTCGGCCAGGGGGAACTGCGCCAGCAGCGCCGCCTCAACGCCGGCGCCGGTTTTGTAGCCCGCAAACAGGTCGTTGCGAAAAGAGCGGATGACCGTATCAAAGGCCGCGCCCAGGTGCGTAACTTCGGGCTGGCGGAGCAGCGCCAGCAGGCTTTGCGCCAGCCCGTAGGTGGCCTTGACCCCGCTGCCGTCCGGGGCCACGCGTTCCGGGCGCGGGGAATAGTGGGCGCGGAACAGTTCGTAAGTGCCGTCAATGAGATGAATTTTCATGCCGGGTTCAGCGCCGGTCGTCAGTCTTGCAGCGCGAAAATCCGCTGCCGCACCGCAAACACAAAGCCGGGCAGAACCGGGTCGCCGCTGATGGTTTCCGGGTCGTCCAGCATTTCCACCGGCGCGCCGGGGCGGTAGATATGCGCCTGCCGCCGCCGGGGAATAATCAGCCAGCCCAGCTCGGCGCCGTTGGCGATGTAGCGTTCCATCTTGCGCTGCAACGGCGGCAGCCGGTCAGTGCCGGATGCTATCTCCACGACAAAGACCGGGCAGACCGTAATCGGCTTGTCATCCGCCACAGGTGGCAATGCCGCTACCTGTTCCGGCGACAGCCACAGGGCATCGGGGCGTATGCGCGAGCCATCGGGCAGGCTCATATTGGCGTTGGCGCCATGCGCTTCGCCGCCATGCTCGCGGCTCCAAATGCGGATGTCGACGACCATTTCCACTTCGGCATACGATCCTTTCCGATTCACCATAGGGCTGATCACCAATTCCCCTTCGGCGGTCAACTCCAGGCTGACGCCGTACTCCTCGTTGGCCTGATGCAGCTCAACGAACCACTGGTCAATTTCGTCATCCGTAAGCAGGCCGGCCACCGATTCCAGGATGGGCCGGATGTTCACCGACACCGGATGCGGCAGGTCGAAATCGTTCACATCCGCATCGGCGGCGACATCCGCAGCCGGCGCGGCCGCCGGCGCCGGCGTTGCCGCTGCCGGCTTGGGGATGGGCATAGCTGTGGTCACCATAATCCTATCCTTCCTGTAGGGCGAAAATCCGCTGTCGCACCGCAAACACAAAGCCGGGCAGAACCGGATCGCCGCTGATGGTTTCCGGGTTGTCCAGTATTTCCACCGGCGCGCCGGGGCGGTAAATATGCGCCTGCCGCCGCCGGGGAATAATCAGCCAGCCTAGCTCGGCGCCGTTGGCGATGTAGCGTTCCATCTTGCGTTGCAAGGGCGGCAGCCGGTCGGTGCCGGACATTATCTCCACGACAAAGACCGGGCAGACCGTAATCGGCAGATCATCCGTAATGGGTGGCAGAGCCGCTACCTGTTCCGGCGACAGCCACAAGGCATCAGGGCGGAGCCGGGAGCCGTCGGGCAGGCGCATATTGGCATCCGGCCCATAGGCTTCGCCGCCGTGCTGCTCCCCCCAGATATAAAGCGCGCTCGTCATACTGATTTCGGCCCGGCCGCCGCGTCGGTTCACCATAGGACTAATCACCAATTCCCCTTCGCCGGTCAGCTCAAAGCGCAGGCCCTGCTCCTCGTTAGCCCGGTCCAGCTCAACGAACCACTGGTCAATTTCGTCATCGGCAAGCCGGCCGGCCACCGATTCCAGGATGGGCCGGATGTTCACCGACACCGGATGCGGCAGGTCGAAATCCTCCACATCCGCGTCGGCGGCGACATCCGCAGCCGGAGCGGCCGCCGGCGTTGCCGCTGCCGGCTTGGGGATGGGCATAGCTGTGGTCACCATAAGTCTATCCTTCGTGCCGGGCGAAAATCCGTTGCCGCACCGCAAACACAAAGCCGGGCAGCACCGGGTCGCCGCTGACGGTTTCCGGATCCTCCATCACTTCTACCGGCGCGCCGGGGCGATAGATATGCACCTGCCGCCGCCGGGGAATAATCAGCCAGCCCAGCTCGGCGCCGTTGGCGATGTAGCGTTCCATCTTGCGCTGCAACGGCGGCAGCCGGTCGGTGCCGGATGCTATCTCCACGACAAAGACCGGGCAAACTGTTATCGGCTTGTCATCATCCGCCACAGGCGGCAAGGCCGCTACCTGTTCCGGCGACAGCCACAGGGCATCGGGGCGTATGCGCGAGCCATCGGGCAGGCGCATATTGGCGTTGGCGCCGTAAGCTTCGCCGCCATGCTCGCGGCTCCAAAAGAGCAGTTCGGCTCCCATTTCCAACTCGGCATACGCCCCTTTCCGATTCACCATAGGACTGATCACCAATTCCCCCTCGGCGGTCAACTCCAGGCTGACGCCGTACTCCTCGTTGGCCTGGTGCAGCTCAACGAACCACTGGTCAATTTCGTCATCGGTAAGCAAGCCGGCCACCGATTCCAGGATGGGCCGGATGTTCACCGACACCGGATGCGGCAGAACAAAATCGTCCGCATCGGCATCAGCAACCGCCGCCGGCTTGGGGACGGGCATAGCTATGGCGACCATAACGTCTATTATCCTTCGTGCAGGGCGAAAATCCGTTGCCGCACCGCAA
This sequence comes from Dehalococcoidia bacterium, assembly GCA_965203195.1. Lineage (GTDB taxonomy): Bacteria > Chloroflexota > Dehalococcoidia > Lucifugimonadales > UBA3495 > Bin87. The sequence goes on from OZ241860.1 coordinate 1,973,871, forward strand.
ACACAAAGCCGGGCAGAACCGGGTCGCCGCTGATGGTTTCCGGGTCGTCCAGCATTGCCACCGGCGCGCCGGGGCGGTAGCGGTACACCCGGCGGTGGTACGGGTCAATCAGCCAGGCCAGCAGCGCGCCGTTGGCGATGTAGCGTTCCATCTTGCGCTGCAACGGCGGCAGCCTGTCGCTGCCGGACATTATCTCCGCAACGAAAGCCGGGCAAAGGGCAATGGCGCGGTCGGAACGAATCGGCCCCAATTCCGCCAGTTGCTCCGGCGACAACCAGGACAAATCCGGCTCGCACCGCGCGCCGTCCGGGAGGCGCACTATCGCCCGCGAGCTGGGAACGCGGCCGCCGTTCTCCCGTGCCCAGTAGGTCAAATCGGCGATGGCCTCACCCTCCGCAAAGCCGCTGTCCATATTCACCATAGGATTGATTGCCAACTCCCCTTTTCCGGTAAGTTCCAGGTAAAAGCCGCGCCCTTCATTAAACCTGGCGAAGCCCGCAAACCACTGGTCAATTTCGTCATCGGCAAGCAAGCCGGCCACCGAATCCAGGATGGGCCGGATGTTCACCGACACCGGATACGGCAGAACGAAATCGTCCGCATCGGCATCGGCGGCCGCATCCGCAGCCGGAGCGGACGCCGGCAACGGCGGCGCCTGCTTGGGGACGGGCATAGCTGTGGTCACCATAAGTCTATCCTTCGTGCAGGGCGAAAATCCGCTGCCGCACCGCAAACACAAAGCCGGGCAGAACCGTGTCGCCGCTGATGGTTTCGGGATCCTCCAGCGTTTCCACCGGCCGGCCGGGGCGGTAGCAGTACACCCGGCGATGGTACGGGTCAATCAGCCAGGCCAGCAGCGCGCCGTTGGCGATGTAGCGTTCCATCTTGCGCTGCAACGGCGGCAGCCGGTCAGTGCCGGACATTATCTCCACGACAAAGACCGGGCAAACCGTTATCGGCTTATCATCATCCGCCACGGGCGGCAGGGCCGCTACCTGTTCCGGCGACAGCCACAGGGCATCGGGACGGAGCCGGGAGCCATCAGGCAGGCGCATATTGGCATCCGGCCCATAGGCTTCGCCGCCGTACTCATCCTCCCAGTTGCCAAGTGCTAACGTCATACGGAGTTCGGCCCGGCCGCCATGTCGGTTCACCATAGGGCTGATCACCAATTCCCCTTCGCCGGTCAGCTCAAAGCGCAGGCCCTGCTCCTCGTTAGCCTGGTCCAGCTCAACGAACCACTGGTCAATCTCATCATCGGCAAGCCGGCCGGCCACCGATTCCAGGATGGGCCGGATGTTCACCGACACCGGATGCGGCAGAACAAAATCGTCCGCATCGGCGGCGACATCCGCGGCCGGAGCGGACGCCGGCGCCGGCGTTGCCGTTGCCGGCTTGGGGACGGGCATAGCCGTGGTGACCATAGCGGGTTATCCTTGCGGGGCGGTTTGCGCGTCCCCCGGCTAATCCAGGTAGCGGTAGCCGGGCGTCGTCAGAAACTCGACAAAGTTCTCGGACAGAACGATTTCGTCCAGCAGTTCCACCGCCTTGTCCAGCGCGCCGGGGTTTTCGGAACCGCGCTGCGCGACCAGCGCCGCCGCTTCCTCGGCCCGCGCCTGCCGGTACAGCGCGGCGGTGACCGGCCGGCCGTCGTCCAGCAGCGCCCCGTGGCGGAGCCACTGCCACAGCTGGGAACGGGAAATCTCGGCGGTGGCGGCGTCTTCCATCAGCCCGTAAATCGCCACGGCGCCGTTGCCGCGCGTCCAGGCGTCAATATACTGTAGGGCCACGCTGATGTTGTTGCGCAGGCCCGCCTCGGTGATTTGGCCCTCCGGCACCGCCAGCAGGTCATCCGGCGCAACGCGGACTTCCGGGATCACGCCCAGTTGGTTGTCGCCGGCAAAGGCGGCCTGGAACACATCCAGCACCGGCGGCACCAGGCCGGGGTGGGCAATCCAGGCGCCGTCAAAACCCTGGTCCGCTTCCCGCTGCTTGTCGGAACGCACCTGGGTGAAAGCCGCTTCGTTGGCGGCTTCGTCATCGCGACGGGGAATGAACGCCGACATACCGCCCAGCGCGTGCGCCCCCCGCCGGTGGCAGGTATTCACCAGCAGCTGCGCCGCCGAAGTGAGGAAATGCGTCGCCATCGTAACCTGCGCCCGGTCGGGAAACACCATATCGGCGCGCCCGTTGAACACCTTGATGACGCTGAAAATGTAATCCCAGCGCCCCAGGTTGAGACCCGCCGGCCGCTCCCGCAGTTCGTACAGGATTTCCTCCATCTCAAAGGCCGCCAGGATGTGCTCGATCAGCACGGTGGGGCTGATGGTTCCCGGCGGAATGCCCAGCCTGGCCTCGGCGTAGTTGAATACATCGTTCCAGAGGCGGGCCTCCAGGTGCGACTGCAACTTGGGCAGGTAGTAGTAAGGCCCGGCGCCGTGGCTCTGCTGGGCGATATAGTTGTGATAAATGGCGAGGCCGAAATCAAAGAAGCTGCCGGCCACGGGTTCGCCGTCCACCAGCAGGTGCCGTTCCATCAGGTGCAGGCCGCGGGGTCGCACGCAGAGCGTGGCGGTTTGCTCATTGAGCCGGTACTGCCGGCCGTCGGGGGTTTCGTCGCTGATGGTGCGACGGTAGGCGTCGCGCACATTGCGCTGCCCGTCCAGCGTGGGCAGCCAGGCGGGGGAATGGGCGTCCTCAAAGTCGGTCATATAGACCTGCGCGCCGCAGTTGAGAGCATTGATGACCATCCGGCGGTTGGACGACGGGCCGGTGATCTCCACCCGGCGGTTGGACAGGTCGGCCGGCGCCGGCGCCACCCGCCAGTCGCCCGCGCGGACGCTGCGGGTTTCGGGCAGGAAATCGGGCCGGGCGCCGGCGTCAATTTCCGCCTGGCGACGCACGCGGGCCGCCATCAAACGGCGCCGGGCCGTCTCAAAATTGCGGTGCAACTCGGCGACAAAGCCGAGCGCATCGGCGGACACCAGATCAGCATACTGCGCCGGCACAGGGCCGAGAACTTGGATGTCGTTATAGTCAGGCATAATCCCTCGTCCCGGTTGATGATGCTTGAGGACGTGATGTGATGGCTGGAATGGAGTGGAACGGAATGCAGTGCAGTGTCACAGAGAGCGGCGCTTTACTCGTCGCCGCCGGCGGGAAGCGCGGGGTTGGGTTCGGTGGCCGGCGCAACGGGATAGCGGCCGTCGCCGTGATGATGAAAGGCCAGGCGCACCAGCAAATCCTGGTGGTTGTGCTGCATCTGCTGCGCCAGGGCGTTGATTTTGGCGTCAAAGTTGGCTTCCAGAGCGTCAATCCTGGCGTTAACCCTGGCTTCCAGAGCGTCCATCTTGGCGTTGAAATCGGCTTGCAGGGCCCTGAACCCGGACGCCGTGCTTTCGGCCAGGGTGTTGATTTTAGCGTCCATAGTGGAGAACCTGTATTCCGTTTTCTCCGCCAGCCGATCGCGTTTGGCGTCCGCAGCGGCGAACCCGTGCTCCATTATTTCCGCCAGCCGATCGCGTTTGGCGTCCGCAGCGGCGAACCCGTACGCCGTTCTTTCCGCCTGCCTATCGATTTTAGTGTCCAACTTGGCACCCAGCGCATCGACTTTGACTTCCAAAGCCGTCACGCGCCGGTCAAGCGCGGCAACGGCGTCCTTGACGCCGGCCACCTCCGCAGACAGGGCTGCGATGTCGGCCTTCAGCTCCTGCCGGTTGGCGCGGGCATCGGCGCGCAGGTACAGCACTGCCCCGATGATGGTGACTACGAATACCAAGGGGGCGATGAACGGTTGAAGCTGTTCCATTGCCAGACACCTCCAGTGCTGCCAGGCACCTCTGCCGGACCTGTCGCTTCGCTGCCAACGGTGCCGCCCGGCTGACGGGCGGTCGCCATCGCTATCCGGCGCGCAGCCCCAGGTTTTCCAGGTGGGAACCGCCGGCCGGCCCGGTGGTCAGCCCCGCCGCCACGCCATCATCATACTTGCGTTGCAGCTCCCGCAGCTGGTAGCCCACCGGACGCATCCCCTCGCCGCGGTGCGCGCTCGCCTCCTCAAGGGTGGCGTACGCCTGGTCCAGCGACCAGTAGAAAGACAGGAGCCAGGAAAGCTCCCGCTCGTTGGCCGGCGACGGCACATCGGTAATGTCCAGAATAGTGTTCACCACCCTGGTATAGCGCAGGATGCCCGCCTTGTCCTGCTGGTCGCGCCCGTAATAGCGCCTTCGCATCAGCGCGGCCACGCGGGCCGCATAGTCGGCGGCGCCGTAAATGTTGCGCGGCAGCCACTGTTCCCGCAGGTCAACCGCTTCGTTGCCGCCGGCATCGGTAATGGCAACGGCAACCTCCGAGCGCAGCACGCTGTCGTATTCAAACTTGACGGCGTCCCGCAGCAGGGCTTCCTGCAACATCATCGTCAGTTCCCGGGGGATTTTCACATAACGCGGGCCGGCGGCCTCCTCGTTGGTGTCGGCGCCCACGCCGCCGGTGTTGAAAGCGTAGTATTCCTGCGGCATCCCGCCCCAGGCCAGCTGTTGCAGGATGTGGTAAAGCAGGTTGGCGTTTTCATCCTCCAGCCCGATGATGAACGGGTCGGAGAAATACTCCACATAGGGCCGGCCGATGGCGCCAATGGCCGCCCCCATCTGCACCGCTTCGCCGTACATCAGCACGCGGATGTACTGCTCCAAAGTGAGGCGGCGCAGCGGCGGGATGACCGTATTCTGCCGCATCACTTCCTGCCAGAACACCCGGTCGGTGTGTTCCATAGGAACGTGCACCGAATCGGTCAGCTGCCCGTCGGTAATCTTGCTGATGATTTCCTGCGCCCCCTTGCGGGCCAGCAGGCCCCGCCGGGAGAGTATCATCCGCATATTGCGGACGGGATTTTCCAGATAGTTGGGCTCCTGCGTGCCGGCGTGGACGGGAACGTTTTCCAGCGTTTCGGCGGCGGTGGCCAGGCCGGGCGCGCCCCGCAGCACGTCGTAGGTAATGGGGTCGTCGTCCCGCGTCAGCCCGAAAGGCACGGCGTAAAAATTGTTCTCCGTGCCGTCAATGGCGTGGTGAATATGCGCCTGCCGCCCCCCGCGCACGCTGTCCACGGGCGTTGCCATGGGTTGCAGCAGCACAATGTCGTCGTTCATCGGATAAACGCCTTCATCCGCATCCTGGGGCAGGTTGAGAACGCCGGCCAGCTCGCTGTTCGCCAGTTCCACCATAATGGTGAGGGTGCTCTTGCCGTGGAGCGACGGCCCGACGGTAATCAGCGCCGTGTTGGCGATGTCGCCGCCCAGGCTGCGCACCCGCGCCATGCTCAATGCCGCCTGCACCGCCAGCCCGTTGTTCTGCTTCACTTTATGCATCGCAATGGACAGCGGCCCCATCTTGTGTTCGCCCACATAGTCAAACCCGAAATGGAGGGAAAGGCCGCGGGTTGGCGCCTTGAACACCAGCTGGGTAATGCCGGCTTCCCGCAGCTGCGCCTTCAGGTCGTCGTCCAGCCCCAAGTCGTCCATCCAGTGCGGAACCGATACTTCCAGAATGTCGGGCGGCTCCGACCACCGCGCCGCCGGCAGTTCAAAGGTCAGCCGCCGCCACATATAGGGGGCCTGCATATAGCGGGCGCCGAACAGCAGCTGTCGCGCGTGAAAAGACCGGCCGGGGGCGTCGCAAATCTGCCGGTCGGTCTGGACGATTTCCGCGCCGCCGGCGAAATGGGATTCCATCAGGTCGCAGACGCGCGCAAAGACGGGAGTAAAGAGGCGCTGGTTGGCCTCGGAAAAAGCCAGCGCGTCCCGGTTGCGGGTGAACCCCTCCACAAAATACTGGGTCAGGTCGGGCCGGCGCACTACCCCCAGCTGGCTGAAAAATGCCAGGCCGCCGTTGTCCAGACGAAACACCGTTTCGGGCCACACCTTGCCGGCGGCGCGCCCGGCGGCGTTGGCGGCCGCGCCTTCCGCTTCCAGCGCCTGCGCTTCGGCCAGCAGCTCCGCCTGCCGTTCTGCCGGCAGGTCCTGGAAAATGGGCATCCGGCCGACAATCCACTCCTCCGGGGGATTGTAAAGCGGGCTGTCGGCGCGCTGCCCCCGCCGGGCAATGGCGCAGAGCCGGGTCAGAACCGCCTCAAACTCGGGGACAATGGCCGGGCCGTCCAGAGGTGACTTGCCGCTGGGCGTATCGTTGGAAGTTGCGGTCGGGGTAGTCAAGGCATTTCTCCCGATAAGCTGATTGAGCAATCATAACCGGCGGCGACGCCAATACGGGCCGGCGCCAATGGGACGGTTGAACCGAACCCGTCCGAACTGAACCCGCCGGAGCGAACCCGGTTGAGTTGAAGCGAACCATCCGAAGCAACCGGAACGCAACGCCGGCAACGGACAACGCAATTGCCGGACGGCGCCGATGCGGACGGAATTGCGATGCGGTAATGCTACCCCGAACTGCTTGCCCTGTCAAAAGCCGGGCGTTGCGCCGGCCAGCGTCTTTCGGCTTCCCGGACGGAGCGCTGGCGGAACCGCAGCGCCGGCGCCGGTATGCCTTGCCCGCCGGCGCGCGCCGGCATAACGAAAAAAGGCAGACCGCCTGATTTGGAAACGCCGCCGTTGCGCCGGACGGGTTTGGCATTGCCGCCGGCGGGGGGTATAATGCGCTCCGGTGTCCCGGTATCCGCAGTTCCGGCCGGCGTTCCCGGCGGCTTGCCGGAAAGGCCGGAGCGGCCGCGCGGCGCGGTTGGTCGCGTCGGACAGTTTGCGCGCCGCCGCCGGTCGTACTGCGCCGCCCGCCGCCAACAGGAGAAACTGATTATGTCCGGCATATGGCCCGATGATATACAGTGCGTGGCGCTGCTTACCTTTGATGTGGACGGCGTGTCCTCGTGGCTGCGGCGCAACCCCGATTTCGCCAACTACCCCAGCCTGCTCTCAATGGCCGAGTACGGCCCCAGCGTGGCCACGCCCCGCATCCTGGATCTGCTGGACGCCCAAGGCATCCCCGGCAGTTTCTACATTCCGGGGCAGGTGGCGGAAACCCACCCCGACCTGACGCGGGACATCGCCGCCCGCGGCCACGAAGTCGCCCATCACGGCTACCTCCACGAGCCGCCGGCCACCATGACGCCCGCCGAGGAGGAGGAAGTCCTCATCAGGGGCATCGGCATCCTCGGCGACCTGACCGGCGCCGCCCCGGTGGGCTACCGCTCCCCGTCGTGGGAACTGTCGCCCGTGTCGCTGGACCTGCTGGCGAAGCACAACTTCCGCTACGACAGCAGTCTGATGGGGGACGACGCCCCCTACTATGTATCCGGCGGCGACCCGCCCCGTCCGCTGGTGGAGCTGCCCATCCACTGGCTGCTGGACGACGCGCCCCACTTCGTCTATGCGCCCTCCGCCAACCGCCTCGGCCCGATGCGCAACCCCGACGAGGTATTTGACAGCTGGGCCGCCGAGTTCCGCGGCATCTACCGCTACGGACGCTGCTTCAACCTGACCATGCATCCGCAGTACATCGGGCGCCCCGGCCGGCTGCTGATGCTGGAACGCCTGATTGAGTACATCAAGACATACCCCAATGTCCGCTTTATGCGCGCGGCGGATGTTGCCGAAATGTGGCAAGCGGAAATGTATCAAAAGGAGCATAGCTGATGCCCGCAGTGCACGACCGGGGCGGCTGGCCCGACGACACGCCCATTGACCGCACGGAACACGAATACAGCGACTGGGAACGCCGAGTGGACGCCGTGCATCAGGTACTGGGGCAGCAGGGCATCCGCACCACCGACGAGATGCGCCGCGCCATCGAAAGCCTGCCGCCGGCGCAGTACGAAACCCTGTCCTACTACGAAAAATGGACGGCGGCGCTGGAAATCCTGCTGATTGAGAAGGGCATTCTCACGGCGGTGGAGATTGACGCCAGGGCGGCGGCGCTGCGGGAACAGGGGCTGTAACGATGACCGGAATAATCGCCGCCGAACCCGTCCGCTACGCCATCGGCGCCGCGGTCCGCATTCGCATTGGCGCGCCGGCGCACCACTTCCGCACGCCGGCCTACATCCAGGGGCATACCGGCGTAGTGGCGGCGCTGTGCGGCGTCTATCCCAACCCCGAATCGCTGGCGCACGGCGGCGACGGCCAGCCTGCCCAGCCCCTGTACCGCATCCGTCTGCGCCAGACCGACCTGTGGCCCGATTACGCCGGCAATCCCGCCGATACCCTGCTAGTGGATGTGTACCAGCGCTGGCTGGAACCCGCCTGATTTGGAGCGTCCCGATGACCACCGCAACCCATGTCGACGACCACATTCACCACCAGCCGCTGAGCGATGTCGCCCTCCGTTCCGTCGCCATCGAGTCCCTGCTGGCGGAAAAGGGTCTGCTCACCGCTGCCGCCGTTACCGAGCAGGTGGCGCTGATGGACGCCCGCACCCCCGCCGCCGGCGCCCGCGTGGTGGCCCGCGCCTGGACGGACGCCGGTTTCAAGGCGCGCCTGCTGGCCGACGCCCGCGCCGCCCTGGCCGAAATGGGGCTGTCGCTGCCGGCGGAAACGCCCCACTTGGCCGTAGTGGAAAATACTGATGATGTACATCACTTGGTGGTATGCACCCTGTGTTCGTGCTACCCACGGATGCTGCTGGGCCGTCCGCCCGACTGGTACAAGAGCCTGGCCTACCGCGCCCGCGCCGTCCGCGATCCCCGGGGGGTGATGGCCGAGTTCGGCGCCGCGCCGCCGCCCGATGCCGAAGTGCGCGTCCTGGACAGCGCCGCCGACCTGCGCTATCTGGTAATCCCCTGCCGCCCACCCGGAACCGAGGGGATGAGCGAGGCGGAACTGGCGCAGCTGGTCACCCGCGACAGTATGATCGGCGTAACCGGAGCCCGCCCGCCGGCGGCCGCCGCGGCCGCCTGACCGGCGCCGCGCCGGCCGGAGGGCATATGCAACGCTACAACCGCATCTACCTGGTGGCCTGCGTAAAAGGAAAATTGCCCCGGCCAGCGCCGGCCAAAGACCTTTACACATCGGACTGGTTCCGCAAGGCGCGCCAGTATGTGGAGCAATCCGGCGCGCCGTGGTTCATCCTGTCGGACGAACATGGGCTGGTTCATCCTGATACCGAACTGGCGCCCTACGAAAAGGATATTAAAGGAATGCCGGCCGCCGCGCGCCGCGCGTGGGCCGGGCGGGTTCAGGAACAAATGGAAACGGCGCTGCCGCCGGCCGGCAAGGTGGTCATCCTGGCCGGCCAGAATTACCGGCAACATCTCATCGGCTATCTGACGAAGCGTTTCAGCAAAGTCAGTATCCCTATGGAGGGACTCGGCATCGGCGAGCAGCAGCAGTGGCTGGGGCGGGCCATTGCGGGGAATAACAACGATGGCGGGCGCTGAATACAGCGCCGTTTGCCGCGTCTTGATTGGGGCTGTTTATCCGTCATTATGGCCGCCGGCCGGCTCGGACCCGGCGCCGGCGGGTATCATCTCTGTCCGGTCACTCGATTTCCAGGTCGTTTTCGTCCAGACGACACCAGCGCACCGCGCCGGCGGTGATGTCGCCGGCGATGCGGTTGTCAATGCGGATGGCGGCGATGACGGCGTGGGCCGGCCGGCCGGTGAACTGCGTTAGATAACCGGCGTTGCGAATTGCCCGGCTGGTGTCTCTTTCGTCTGCGGTGAAAGACGCTTCCAGGGCGACATAGTGGGTTTCGCCGGCATCGTTCACCGCTTCAATAATGGCGTCGGCTTCAATGAAACTGTGGCGCTGGCTGCGGGGGATGTGAGCGGTGTCGGTCTGGCGCACCATTGCGCGGAGCTCGTCTCTTTGCAGTATTCGGACTTCATCCAGCCCCAGGTCCTCGCAGATGCGGTAGCTGACGCGCAGCGCGCTGTTGCGGGCGTGGGCCGCTTTCAGCGGTGCGATGTCGTGTCGGATAGCTTCTACGGCGCGTTCCAGCCGGGCTTGGCCTTCCCGCAGTTCCTGCTGGACATTTTCGTGCCTTTCCTGGCCGGCGTCCAGTTTCTGCTGTCCGGCGCGCAGCTCCCCTTGCCCGGCTTCCAGTTTCTGCTGGCCGGCTTCCAGGTTGCCGACCCGGGTTTCCAGACGCTTCTGGCCGGCGCCCAATTCCTTCTGGTCTGCGCTCAATTCCTTCTGCCCGGCGCGCAATTCCTCCTGCCCGGCCTCCAGCTTCTGCTGGCCGGCCTCCAAGTTGCCGACCCGGGTTTCCAGGCGCTTCTGGCCATCTTTCAGCTCCCCTACATCGGCCCGGATTTCGTCCTGCCCGGACTCAATGGCGTCAAGCCGCTGGTCAACCGTTCTGTCGTTGGACATCGCCATCGTTTCACCTCGCTGAGCTAATTATACGCGGCAATGCCGCATTCGTCTATCATCGGGCCAGCGGCGGGCATTTTCAACAGCGCAGGCATCGGATTTTTGGCCCCGCCGCCTATGCAAACGCAACAACGCCAGCGAACCGCGCAGCACTCGTACCGGCTTCGTGCAGCCGTCGTCCCACGCGCTAATCGCTTCAACCGCCCGCGATATTCTGAAGGCAGCCCCTAATTCCGGTTCGCCAACTTCCCCTTGCCCACCACATAATTCTCCGCAGGTAACCTAACTACCGTACACTGCGTAGCCATCGCTGTAACACCGCTCCGCTTCCGGCAATTTCTCGTACAACAGATCGCTATGCCAGTAGCGACGTTTATAATGACGCTCCTGGCCGGCTCCGATATGCTGGCGATATAGACCAGCGCAAGCATGATGTTCACCAAATATGACGACGGCCACCACTCCGGCGGCGATTTTCGTTGCCTTTCCTGCCATATCCGGTCACCGCTCCTGACTGAGATGGTAAATTGCTCACCTCCGGGTCGTCACCCAGATGCCGCCCAGTGCGCCCAAGGCGAATGCCAACAGGGTAAGTTGGTTATCAGTTTCCCACCCAAGCCATGCTTTTGTCAGCACCGCGTACAGAATCGCCGTAACGAGACCGACGCAGAGTCCGGCCGCAATCCTTGCGTTCAGCATCAGGTGTTCCTCCTCCCCGGCGCCGTTTTGTATTTATGCCGGCGCCCGGTGAACAACATCCTGTTCCCGGGCGCCGGCATAAGTATATCACCGCGTTACCGCCCCTTCCGCCGCCGAGGATACCAGCTTGGCGTACTTCGCCAGCACGCCGCCAGTGTACTTCGGCGCTATTGGCTGCCAGGCGGCCCGCCGGTCGGTCAGCTCCTCCTCGCTGATGCGGGCGTCCAGCCGCCGGTTGGGGATGTCCAGCGTGATGATGTCGCCCTCCCGCAGCAGCCCGATGGGGCCGCCCGCCATGGCCTCCGGCGCCACATGGCCCACCATGGGCCCGTGCGAGGCGCCCGAAAACCGCCCGTCCGTGACCAGCGCCACCGAATCGCCCAGCCCCTGCCCGATAAGAGCGCCCGTAACCGCCAGCATCTCCCGCATCCCCGGCCCGCCTTTCGGCCCTTCGTAGCGGATGACCACAATGTCGCCGCCCTTGATTTCGCCCCGCTGGATGGCCTGGAAGGCCGGTTCCTCCTGGTCAAACACCCGCGCCGGCCCCTGGTACACCTTTTCCTGATGGCCGGCCACTTTGATGACCGCCCCGTCCGGGGCCAGGTTGCCCCGCAGGATGGCCAGCCCGCCCGTGGGACTGCGCGGCTGGTCGGTGCGGTAGATGACCGGCTGGTCGTCCACAATGGTGGCCCCGTTGATATTCTCCGCCAGCGTCTTGCCGTTGACCGACATCGCATCGCCGTGCAGCAGGCCGGCGTCCAGCAGCCGTTTGCCGATCAGGGCCACGCCGCCATAGCGGCTCAAGTCGGCCATCACATAGCGTCCGCCCGGCTTCATATCGGCGATGTACGGTGTGCTGCGGCTGATGCGGTCAAAGTCCTCCAGCGTCAGGTCGACTTCCGCTTCCCGCGCAATGGCCATCAGGTGCAGCACCGCGTTGGTGGAGCCGCCCATGGCCACTACCACGGTAATGGCGTTTTCAAAGGCTTGCCGGGTGAGAATGTCCCGCGGACGGACGCCTTCCGCCAGCATCTCCATCACGGCGGCGCCGGCCCGCCGCGCTTCGTCGTTCTTGTTGGGGTCAACCGCCGTCAGCGCGGCGTCGCCTGGCAGCGACAGCCCCATCACCTCAATGGCGGTGGACATCGTGTTGGCGGTGAACATACCGGCGCAGGCCCCTTCGCCGGGACAGGCGTTGCACTCCAGCTCGGTCAGCTCCTCCCGCGTCATCCGGCCGGCGGCATAGGCGCCCACGCCCTCAAACACATCCTGGATGCTGACATCCCGCCCCTGGAACCGGCCGGGCAGGATGCTGCCGCCATAGACGAACACGCTGGGAATGTTGAGGCGGGCGATGGCCATCATGCAGCCGGGCATATTCTTGTCGCAGCCGGCCACCGTGACCAGGCCGTCCATGCGTTCTCCGAAAGCCACCGTCTCAATGGAATCGGCGATGACCTCCCGGCTTACCAGCGACGCCTTCATCCCCTCGGTGCCCATTGAGATGCCGTCGCTCACGGTGATGGTGCCGAACTGGAACGGCGTCCCGTCGCCCTGCCGGATGCCCTCTTTGACGGCGGCGGCAATGCGGTCCAGATGCACATTGCAGGGCGTAACGTCGCTGGCCAGGTTGGCCACGGCGACAAAGGGCTTGTCCAGGTCGGCGCTGGTCAGGCCCATGGCCATCAGCATAGCGCGGGCCGGCGCCCGTTCCGGCCCTTCGGTGATGTCGCGGCTGCGGTGCTTCAGCAGGGCCCGGGGGCTGCGCGTGGTAGTAGTCAAAATGTCCTCCTCATCGGGCCGGCGCGCCCGGCGTCGTACAGCAATTGCGCCGCCTGATTGTAAATTGCCCCCCCAACCGGCGGCAAGCAAAGCCCGGCGGGGCCGGCCGGCGCGATACGATGGCGTCGTCCAAAGAGTCCACGGACGGTGGCGGACGGCAAGGGCGGCGGCGGAGGCGACCTATGGCAAAAGTGCGCGGCCTCGTCGACAGCGCGGCCCGGCCTGGCGGCAGCGATGGGCGCGCCGGCCGGCAAACATTGGCGCATAGCCGGCGTAGCGCGCCTGTGACCGGTCTGCCCGTTAGAGAACGGCAATGTCATAATGCCGTCGGGCTTGATTTCCCGCAGCTGCGGGTAGCCCAAGCCTACAGCCGGGCCATTACGCCGGGCCGGAAATTTTCTTTGCCGGCATTGACCTGCCTGGTGAGCTCGGTGGGGCGGATGGCCGCTATTGCCCGTTGGCGCGGTTCTGATACCGGGCCTGGTACTCCTGCAACAGATGGGGCAGAAGGTCGGGATTGGTTTGCACCGCCGCGTTGAGCACGTCCAGCATCGCGGCGGTTTCCCGCCGGCTTTCAGCCCTGCCTTTCGCTATGCCTTTGGCCCGGCCTTCCGCCCGCGCCTGGTTCAGTTTGCGGCGGCGCTCCGCCAGTGCGATGAACATTTTTACCCCCCAGTTCCGTCAGAATCGCCGGCGAGAGCGAGACGAACAGGCTCCACTACTCCCGCAGGTTCATAATTGCCAGGGCAACGGAGCGTTTGCCGGCGTTGACCTGCCTGATGAGCTCGGTTGGGGCGGATGGCCGCTATTGCCCGGTGTCGTGGTTCTGATACCGGGCCCGGTACTCCTGCAACAGATGAGGCAGAAGGTCGGGATTGGTTTGCACCGCCGCGTTGAGCACGTCCAGTATCGCGGCGGTTTCTCGCCGGCTTTCGGCTATGCCTTCCACCCGGCCTTCCACCCGGCCTTCCACCCGGCCTTCCGTTATGCCCTCCGCTCTCGCCTGGTTCAGTTTGCGGCGGCGCTCCGCCAGTGCGATGAACATTTTGACCCCCAGTTCCGTCAGAATCGCCAGCGAGAGCGAGACGAACAGGCCCCACTCCCACAAGCCCATAATTGCCGGCGGCGTCTGTTCCCAACCCCAGCTGTGACCCTGCGCCCACAAAGTCAGCAGGTTGACCGGCCAGATGCCGAGGATGATAAGCGGGATATGTTTTACCGCATCGCGCGGCAGTATGTCCATGATAACCCGACTCCAATGATAACCCGGCTCCGGCGGGGGCGCCAGCCGCCGCCGGCGGGGGGCGTCGCCGGAGCCGGCCGGTTCGCCGCGCTAGTAGTACACGGCGTTGCCCGTGCCGCCGCCGGCGGCGATCAGCTCGCCGGTGACGGCCCACGCCTTGTCCGACGCCAGGAACGCCGTCAGGTAGCCGATTTCCGAGGCGTCCACCATCCGGCAGATGTGGTTGCCCCGGGGCGAGCCGGGGGCGAAGTCCTGCTGTTCGGCCTCCGCCGGCGAAACGCCCAGCTGTTCGGCGCGGGCCGCCAGCAGGCCGGGCGTGCGCTCGGTGCGCGTAGTGCCGGGATGGATGCAGTTGACGGTGATGCCGAACTGCCCCAGCTGCGTGGCCAGCGTCTTGGTCAGATGCACCATTGACACATTGCGCGCGCCGCCGCTGAGGTTGCCGGCGTTGCGGGCGTTCAGGCCGCTGATGTTGATGATGCGCCCGTAGCCCTGCGCCTTAAGCAGGGGTATGGCCGCCCGGCAGCAGCGCAGCGCGCCCACGAATTTGACATCAAAGTCGCTGATGAGATCCTCGTCAACCAGCCCCTCAATGGGGCCGGTGGCCGAGGGCGAACCGCCGGGCAGCGACGCGCTGTTGACCAGTATGTGCAGCCCGCCCAGGGCATCGGCCGCCGCATTCACCACCCGGTCAACCTGTTCCCGCTGGGTGGCGTCAAAGGACATCGGGATGGCCCGGCGTCCGGTGGTTTCCACAATTTCGGCGGCGGCCTTTTCCAGGTCGGGCATAGAGCGCGAGGCCACGACCACGTCGGCGCCCTCCCGCGCCAGTTCCAGGGCAATGGCCTTGCCGATGCCGCGGCTGGCGCCGCCCACGAATGCCAGCTTGTCTTCCAGTCCAAAATCCATAACGATAGCCTCCGTTGTCCGCATACTTGCGATGCGGGGTTGCGCTTGACGGGCGGCATTATACAACCCCCGGGGCAGGGCGCGGGCTGGCGTGGGCCGGGCTGGCACCGGGCCCAGTTTCGTTTCCGGCGGTAAGCGGTCAAACGCTGCCGGGGCGACGGATTGACCAGGAGGGGGCGGATTTTACTCAGATGGCAACCGGGGCGGTTTCGTACCGTGAATTGACGGTTCCGCGGCCAGCAGGGCCCGCCAGCGGGCCGCCGCGGCGCCGGCGGCATCGTCCAGGCCCAGCAGATCCCCAAGCAGCCGCTCGTCCAGGGCAATGCGGGCCGGGTCGACGGCGCAGTGGTGGCCGGGTTGGAACCGGCGCGGGCGAAAATCGCGGTAGATGGCTTGCGCCGCATCCAGCTGCCAGGCCGCCAGCTGCCGCGCATCCAGCGTCGCCATACTTTCCAGCATCCCCTTGTTGCCTATGCCCCGGCCCTGCTGCGCCCGGTTGGAGTGGTTGGCGTGAAGCAGCATCCCCAGCGTGGAGTTGCACCACAGCGCCAGCGCGATTTCCCGCGCGTGCCTGACCGATGGGTCATCGTCCCGAACCTGCATTGTGTACCAGGAATTGACGCCCAACACGCGAAAATCGGTCATTGCCGCCATTATCCGCTGGGAGTTGTATCTGACATTGCGGGTCAGGTGCAGCGTACCCGCCCGTTCCCAAAGGGGCCGGTGGTCGCGGCCCGGCCGGGGCAGCAGCCAGGCGTTGGGGGCGGCGGTTATGCCTTGATGCGCCGCCGCCGAATGCCGCCAGAGTGCGGGGTACTGCGCCGGTTCGTTCCGTCCGTGATGGGAATCAAAGACGCCGTTGGGTCCGTGTATCGCCCGGTCCTCCGGCCCGACCGCGCAGACCCGGCCCAGAGGGGCGACGGGAATTGTCCCCGCGATTCGGCTGCCGTCGGCGGTCCAGATTTCGCCCCGTTCGATGGCCGCCGCAAACTGCGCGGTCAGCGCGTGTTGCCAGCGGGCGGCGGCCCAGGGCGGGGCGCCTACCGGGCCGTCCACGATTTCGCCCCACTGTTCGCCGCCGATGAACAAGGGCGTACCGCCAACCGGAGGCCCGTCGGAACGCAGTGACGGGGCCGCCGCCGCAGTGTGCACCGCGCTAACCACCGCCAGGGCGTCGGTATCCCGGCGCAGGCCGCGCCACAGGTTGACGAACCGGCCCCGGCCCGACGGGGTTTCGTCATTGCGCAACTTGCGGGCCACCAGCAGGATTTCCGCAATGCCGGTGTCGTAGGACATAGAACGCAAGTGGCTGTCCTGGGAGGACACGACGAACTCAATGTCATAGCGCTCGGCAAGCATCCGGCGAATGCCGCGCCACGATTGGCCCGACAAGGCGGTTACCGGCAGCACCAGGGCGATGCGCCCACCCGGTTTGACCATCCGGTCGGCAAGCACAGTGAACGATGAACCATGCCCGGCAATTTTGTTAGCCGGCGTGCCACGCTGCAAGTTGGTTATATGGGCAATCATATGTTCCAACTTCTCTGTATCCTCTTTTGGCAGCGAAAACACGCTTGCCAACGCGACTTCGTCCTTGCCGCCATCATTCCCGCTCCGCGTATATGGGGGATTGCTGATGACCAGGTCGACATTAGGTCGCTGGACAACGCTTCCCGCGCCGCTGGTAGCTCCAATCTGTTCCCGTGTGGCTGAAAAGGACGATTGCGCTTCGGGAGCTTTCAGCCAGTCTAAGGAGCCGAAATGAGCGCCGCCGGACATTTCATCAATGCCGTACATCAGGGTATGCAGCTGCATCCGTTCAAAGCGCACTGACGGGGACATTGCGGCCAGGGTGGCCGCGGTGAGGTGGATCGCCGCCGGCACGACGTCGGTTCCGATGATGATGCGTTCTACCAGGGCCTGATGCAGCGCCGGGTCGGTGGCGCCGCCGCCGCTGGCGGAGCAGTTTTGGAGTATCCGGCGATATGCCGCCATCAGCAGGGTTCCGGTGCCGCAGGCCGGGTCGACCAGGCGGAATTGGGACAGGGCGTCAACTTGATTCCAGGCCAGGCCGGGCCAGCGTTCCGGGGCCAGGGCCAGGCCGGCCAGCAGGGTTGAGGAAGGGATGCTGGTATAGTAGGCGGCCAGCAGTTTGCGCTCGGCAATCAGCCGGTTGAAAATGCGCCCGGCGAGGTCATGCCGGCCCAGGGCGCGCATTGCCAGCAGGTCGGCGGCGGTCTGGGCGCAGGCGGCGAGCACGGCGTCGGCTTCAAGGTCGGAAAGTTCCGCCACCACCTGTTTCGCCATATGAAATATGGGGTAGTAGTCAACGGACAGGATGGCTTCCCACATTTGCAGCAGCCGGATGCGGGAAAATATGCCGCCGCGCCGGGCCGCGCTGACGGGCTGGTACAGGGCGTCGGCGCTGGCCAGTCGTTCCTGAAAGGCCATGGCGTTGATGATGACCAGGGCGGCCATATTGGCGGATTCGGCGCTGGCGTCGGCGCCGAAAACCCGGGCCACCCGCGTCAGGGTTCCCGGCGACTGGCCGAGGCGGGAACCGGCCCGGCGGGCGCCCTCGTCGAGCAGGGCCACGGCGGCCTCCAGATTGCCGGCGGGCGGAGTGGCGCGCGCCACGGCCGCGCCGAGTTCGGCCACGTCGCCGGCCAATTTGGGGCCGGCCGTGCCGTCGGCGCGCCATTCCTGCCACTGCAAGGCAGCGGCGGCCAACCTGGCGTGGAGATGCTGCTGGGGCGTGGCGCGGACGCTTTCGGGTACGACTACGGCAAAGGCGGTCTGTACGCTGCGCCCGTCGATTTCCATACCCAGCCGGGAGAGGGCGTCGGCGGCCACTGTAGGCGCCGGGGCAATTTCAACCTCCAGGATGGCCGGCCCGCCGGGCCGGCGTGCCAGAATGTCGGGGCGCCGGCCGGCGTGGAGGGTTTCGGCGACGGCGTCCAGCCCGACCCGTTCCCGGAGCAGCCGGGCCAGCGCGTCGTTGATGACGCTTTCGTGGCTGCGGTCGTGGTCGGATGCTACAATCATAATTGGACGGGATAAGGGGACGGCCCAGCGGGTCGCGGCCCGGCCGATAATCCGGTAGCCGGATAATATCAGAGAGTCTTGAGGGGCGAGTATGAGTTCTTTTGAGATTGAAATCGGCGTCGCGGGCGGCAACGGGGATGCCCCGGTACGCCTGTCCGCTCTGGTGGACACCGGGGCGGCGCATTCGATGCTGCCGGCGTCTTTGCTGGCGCGGCTGGGTGTCAAACCGAGCCGGCAGCGCACCTTTACGGTAGCCGACGGCCGCGCCGTGAACTACGACCTCGGCCGCGCTATGTTTTTCATCGGACCGGAAGTGGCGACTTGCCCGGTTATTTTCGGACCGGAGGGGCGCTACCTGCTGGGCGCGACGACTTTGGGGAGCCTCGACCTGGCGGTTGACCCGGTGAACCGGCGGCTGATGCCGGTGCAGACGCTATACCTCTGATTATCCCGCAACCGGGGATGACAGATGATAATGGACGGCGGGCAGCAGGCGGCGGCGCCAAGCTGCCGGGAGCATAATCGCCGGGCTAGATGACGCCGGCCCGCGCCAGGGCCGCCAGTTCCGGCGGCGGCAGCCCCAGCAGGCCGCCGTACACCGCCGCGTTGTGTTCGCCCAGCAGCGGCGCGCGGGACAACACGGTGGGCGTGGCGTCCAGGGTAAAGGGGGCGCCGGCGTATTCCAGCGGCCCCGTTTCGGGGTGGTCAACCGTCGCATAAAAGCCCCGCTCCCGCTGCTGGGGGCTGTGGAACACTTCGGACGGCGTGTAGTAGGGGGCGATGGGAACGCCGTGCGCCTGCCCCTCCGCGTACAGCCAGGCGCGGGTATGCCCGGCGAACCATTCCCGCAGCCGGCGGTTGAGTTCGGGGCCGTGGGTTGCCGGGTCGCGGAACATCTCCGGCGAGGCCCAGTCCGGGTGGCCCATAAAGGCCAGCAGGCCCTCAAACTGGCGGGGTTCCAGGGTCAGCAGCTCCACATAGCCGTCGGATGCCGGCATTACGCCGCCGACGCGGAAATAGCGCGTAAAACGGGTTTCGGTGATGCCCTCGGCCTCGTGGCGCTGGATGGGCATATAGCCTACGGACAGCTGGGCTTCCTGGGCGGAGGCGTCCACCAGCTGGCCGCGCTGTGGCCGTCCGCCGTCCGTCTCAATGCGGTCAATACTGTCACTGCCGTCACTGCCGTCACTGCTATCACTGCTATCACTGCTATCACCGCCATCAGTGCCGTCAATGCCGCCGCTGTGGTCGGCGCCCATCCGGCGATAGACGGCGGCCAGGGCGCCCACGGCGGCGGTCAGGCCGGCCTGGTAGTCGCCCATATTGCCGCCGGCCGCGATGGGGGCGCGGTCGGGAAATGTGTCCAGCGCCAGTCCGTTGGGCAGCAGCCAGCCCTCGCCGCCGGCGTGAAAGACGGCCAGATGCCCGGCGCGGTAATCGGCATAGGGGCCGCTGCTGCCAAAGGGGGTGGCGGCGACGATGATGACATCCGGGTTGGCGGCCAGCAAGGCATCCGCGTCCAGCCCGGCGGCCACGGCGGCGGCCGGGGCGTAGTCGTGGATGACCACATCAACCCGGCCCGCCAGCCGGCGCAACAGATCTTGGCCGGCGGCGTCCGTCAGGTTGAGCGTAACCGACTGCTTGCCAGTGTTCAGGTACAGATACAGCCCGCTGCGTTCCGGGTGGGGAATGTCGTTGGGGAAGGGGCCGCGCCGGCGGACCGGGTCGCCGGCGGGGGGCGGTTCCGCCTTGATGACCGCGGCGCCCAGGGACGCCAGCAGCTTGCCGCAGTAGGGGCCGGGGATCAGCGAGGCCAGCTCCAGTATGCGGAGGCCGGACAGGGCGCCGACAGGGGATACATCGGGAGTAGTCATAATGGCGGTCACGCTTTACCAGGATCGGCACACGCTCACCCGGGAACCGCGGCAAGATGGGCGACTTTGCCGGAGCCCGGCAGTGCGGTTTGATGCCGCAATTCCAGGTTGCCAGCGTTCAGGGCGTACACTGCTCCATCGGTGGACGGTTAGGCAGCGCCGGCAATGTTCCCGTCCTGCGGATAATTGTCGTCGCCTGCCGAGACAAAATAGTGTTGGGGCTCTGACATCAGAATGTGAACGGCGGGCAGACGCCGGCGGCATTATACCATACGCGACTGCACCGGCTGCCCTGTATTGGGGTCAAGCATCGTCGGGATGCGGGGCATCCGATTGTCAAAGTACTCGGCGATTGACCAGAGCTGCACACGAGGATAGCTCTGGGCGCCTACGGTTATCTGCCCTTTGCCGGCGGTTTCGCGCCAGGCATTGCTGCGCGGCCCGAATTGATCCAAAGTGACAAATATGCCCATCGCCGCGTTGTCCCGTTCCATAGCGGTCATAAATGCGCGCACTTGGTCGATGGTAGGGCGCCCGCCTTTGACCTGGGCCAGCACCAGAGGGGAAGCGTAGTCGCTGGGCTTGACCTGCATTCGGCCGCGTCCGTCGATGCCGCCGTCGCCGACCTTGGTTTCATTGGGGGCCAGCCCCGGTATTCGGGTTACGGCCCAAGCCTCAAAGTCCTGCGGATTGGCCTGCGCCAGACGCCGCGCGCCAGCCATATCTTGTGGTATGCCATCTACGCTGGCCTGTATTCCCAGCGGGGCCAGCCGATTTTGGGTAATGTCAACAGCGTGCGGCGATAGATCAATGCCGATCCACTGCCGATTGAGGGCGGCGGCGGCAACGATGGTAGTACCCCCGCCGCAGAAAGGATCCAACACCAAATCGCCCTCGTTGGACGAAGCGCTGATGATGCGTTTGAGCAGAGCGGCCGGCTTTTGCGTGGGGTAGCCGATGCGCTCCGGAGACCAAGTTTGCAGGGAATTGATGTCCGTCCACCAGTCCGGCATCCTGGCCCCGCGTTCCAAATCGCGCGGCTGGTTGTCAATGGAGACCCCGCCGCGGCTTTCAACCAATGCGGTTGAGGCGTCGGAATACGGAACATACAGCCGATTAAATGTAACTGCCGCGGATTTGGTGTAGCGCAGGATGACATCGTGCTTGCGGGCAAAGTCATTGGCGGGAACGCCGCCGCCGCGATAGCACCAGATGATTTCGTTGCGAAAGCGGCTGGCCCCAAACACGCAGTCCAGCAGCATTTTGATGTAGTGACTGGCGGTGGGGTCGCAGTGCAAATAGATAGTGGCCGTCTTTTTCATCAGCCGCCGCATTTCGGGCAAGCGATCCGCAAGGTAGCTCAGATAGGCCAGCATACCGGAATCGCCCAAAAACGCGCGCAGCCCGGTAATCACCCGATGCGCCGGGTGCGCGATGGCGTTGGCGATGCGCCGGGTGCGTTCTATTGCCGCCGCGTCCCATTTCCAGGTGTCCTGGAAAGCGCGGACCTGCGCCGGAACGCCGTTGCCTTCGCCAAAGAGGATGTTGTAGTTGGCGTTGCTGTTGAACGGCGGGTCAAGGTAGATGAGGTCAACGCTGCTGTCCGGCCACTGCCGCATCCAGTCCAGGCAGTCGCCGTAATACAGGGTTTGGGGGTTCATGGTATTCTCCTGATTCTGGTAGCGTTTTGTTGTAGGTAGTTTGATGTTCCCCGTCATTCCCGCGCAAGCCGGAATCCAGTAGCCTTGCCTGGACTCCGGCTTATGCCGGAGAGGTGGCCGTCCGGCCAAACCACCTGAAAAGAAACGCTACCGTGATGATTTCGGCTTGATGACCGGGGACGACATCAAGGCCAAGCTCCGTAATGGCTTGCGGTTGCAGGGACAACCAGGTAGCACCGGTGTCCACCAGAAACGTGATCTGACGGGACATCAATGGACCATTGATAATACCTTGCGCAAAAGTTACGCCCATATTTTCCCTCTAATTCTGTTCCAATCGCTTGTAACGGCAGTAGTAGCGGAGCTTGCTCCGACCGGGGCTGGCAGGGCAATGAGGTCGCCGTGAGCGCGGCAGGGGCAATGCGGTTGCGGGACAGGAAAATTGCCGGGGCTGTGCCGGGTGCGACGCCTTGCTGGCGGGGGTTCTGACCGGCTGGCGATGCTGCCCCGGTCAGCATAAGTGACGCCCATAGTATTGGCCCTTTGCTATCCCGTCAATTGCTTGGCGTCGCCAATCGCCAACGCGAAGCGGCTGATGTCGGCAGGGCGATTGCCGGGATAGGTGGGGCGCTTGGGCGGCCTGGTGTCCAGCCCCATTCCCGAGACCGCCGCCACGGGCAAGGTCAGCCACTTTGAGTCGGGCTGAACCAGGCAGTCAAATTCCGGCGCGGCCGGCCAGCCGTTGATTGCGCCCGGCGCAACAGCGACGTCCAGCCGGAACGGGGCCAGGCTTACCAGGTGGCTGGCCAGGAACAGAACCTCTATGCCTTCCACTATGCCGGTGCGCGGATGAAACCGGGCGACTACCGAATCGCCAATTTCATCCGAATCCTGCTCCCGGTAAGGCGGGCGTATCTCAATGGTGAGAATATCGCCAATTCGGTCGTACTGAAATGTCAGGTTCGCCCCCATTCCGTTTCTCCTCTCGCTGGCCGGCGCGCGATGCGCGCGGTGATAATCCAGTATCGTGGTCCGTCATCAATGACGACCGCG
Source organism: Dehalococcoidia bacterium (assembly GCA_965203195.1). Taxonomy (GTDB): domain Bacteria; phylum Chloroflexota; class Dehalococcoidia; order Lucifugimonadales; family UBA3495; genus Bin87. The sequence goes on from OZ241860.1 coordinate 1,996,450, forward strand.
ACAACTACGTACTTGCTCAAATCATCGTGCCAGCGCGTGAACAGACGAACTTTCGCGTCGCTTGGACTGATCTGTACGCGGTCAGGGGCTGTCAGAGTGAGCGCAATGCACCGGCGATGGGCAGGAAGCAAATCGGGATGCCGGTTTCTGATATGCCCTTCCCTCTCGTCGGTAAGTTCGACCGCGCCGCCCAGGTAGGGGCATTGGAAAAGTTCCATTGCTCCCTCCGCAACCCGTCCTAATTATATCAAACCGGCAGAATGGGCGGCGCATCCTCCGGCAGCGTGGCGTCCCGCAGGGACAGGTGGCTGCCGTCGGTGAACCAGGGGTGGCGCGGGTTCCGGGAGGGCAGCAGCACCGTTGCCATCCCCGGCGCCGTAACTTCGCCCCGCTGGTTTTCGGCCCAAATGTCCACATCAACCAGTGGGCTGCCGTTATGCAGATACTTGCGGGCGACGCGACCCCGGCAGAACTGGGTATCGCCGTACACATTGAACCGGCGCACCTCCACCCGCAGCCGCTTCAGAAAGGCGTCGTCGCCCATCCAGTTCGTCATCAGCGTGCCCAGCCAGGACACCCGCTGCGGGCCGTAGTCATAGGCGCCCGGTACGCCCACCGCCTCGGCCACGGAGTCGCGCAGATGCCCGATGCCGGTGTATTCCAGCCCGCCGCCGGCTTCCGGGTTGCGGAAAAAGTGGTCGGGATGGCGCATCGCCTCGCGCAGCAGCACGCCGTGGGCGCTGCTGCGGCCGGTTCCCACCAGGAAGGCGCTGACATCCTGCAAGGACAGGGGGCCGCGCGCTACGGTGGGCAGTTCCGCGCCGACTTCCGTATCCTCCCAGTAGCGGGGCTGGCCGCCGCGGGCGGTTTCGCGCAGCACCTGCTCGTCAATGGCGGCCAGTTCCTCCGGGGTGTACTCGTGGCGTTTCGGCACGCCGGCGTACTTGCCCTGTTCCCGGGCGGCGCGGCGCTGGTGGCGGGTGCACCAGCCCACCACGCGGGCAACCACCTCATCCCGCTGGTTGGAGTAGATGGTTTCCACATACTGGATGACCAGCCGGCCGGAGTAGGCGCTGCGCTTTTCCTGCACATCCAGCACCCGCTCCACGCAGTTGACGGCGTCGCCGGGGCGCAGGACGCGGAAAAATTCCCAGTCGTTGCCCGCGAAAAAGCCGTGCACGCCGGGCAGTCCCCAGCGGGTGCGGCCCGACCAGTGGCGCATATAGGGCGCGCAGGGGTGGCCGATGACGCTGCCGTACTTGGAATAGGCGGCATATTCCTGGTCGCGGAACAGTGGGTTGGCGTCGCCAATGCCGTTGACGAAGTTGAGCATCGTATCCAGGTTGGCCTGGCGCACGTACTGTTCGGTGCGCATTCGCACGCCGATCATCGCTTGGGCGGCGGCGATGGCCTCGTCGGAGATGCCGTCGGCCACTTCGGGCAGCGTGTCGGCGACCTGCCGGCGAGTGTCGGTGTCCTGCTGCTGGGTCATAGGGTTATTCCTCTGGTGGGGCCGGCGCCGGCCGGGTTCGGGGATGGGCGGGCCGTCAGTATAATATAAATAGTCGGAACGATGGCGGTTCGGGCGCTGTCAGGAGCTTGCCGCCGGCCGCCGCCGTCGCAATGCCATATTCCGCAGCAGCGCCCATTGCCGGCGTTGCCAGCGCGGCGTTGCCGACACGCCCCGGGGGGCTTTGCCATCTACCGGGCCGGCAGCCTCAAAGCTGCCCGTCCCCGCAGTTAACGCCTGACGCCGGCGACGCGACTGAACCGGCTGCGGCAATGCGGGCCGTAGCCTCAATCGCCTCCCGGTTTAATCGCCTTCCGGTCAGGCCGTATGCGCTGCGGCTAGCGCCCCGCCATCAGCCGCTCCGGCAGTTGATACCAGAACACCTTGCCGGATTCAATCGTCGCGGCGATTTCCCAATCCTGGCGGATGCCGGCGATGGCGGCCAAGGCCGGCTTTCCGGTGAAACGGGTCATATAGCCGGCGTTGCGTATGGCGCGGCGCGTATCCCGTTCGTCGACGGTGTACGATGACTCAACGGCCACATAGACCGTTTCGCCATCCCCGTTGCGGGCTTCCATAATCAGGTCGGCCAGCAGGAAACTTTCCAGCTCGTTGTGGGATATGCCGGACAGATCCCGGCCCGTGATCAGGGCCGACAAATCCGGGCCGCTGAGATTTCCGGCGAAGGACAGCCCCATTTTAAAGGCAATGACGGGGGCTACCCGATACGCCAGGCTATCAATTGCCAAACTGGTGAGCATTCCCATATCAACTCAACCTGCATCCGTTCCAGCCGGCGGCCAAACTGGTCCATCACAGGCAACCGCTTCCTGGACAGACACATTGAAAGCCCGGGTCATTTCGGCAACCTGCTCCATAAGCCGAGCAACGCGTTCCGCAAGTTAGTCAGCGCGCTCCGCAATCCGGTCCACGCGCAAGGACAGGTTGGCCACAATTTGCGGCAGTTCCCGCACTTCCCGCGTCAGCACGCGGGAGCGCACCGCCTCCAGCAGACGCGGGTTTTCGTCCAGCGTCTGCATCAGGCGTTCTACCGCGCGTATGTCGTCAATGGTAGTCATCGGCGCGCTCCAAGCGTGATGGGATGTGTCCGGTTCAATCGGCGTCCGGTTCAGTTGGCGTCCGTCCGGTTCAATTATAGCAGATCGGATTGCCGCCGAACTGGACGGGGCGGGGGGATGTTCGCTAAATGTCTTTCAGGGCCAGCGCGTCCGCCCCCGCGCTGCTGCCGGCCAGCCTGCCGAGCACCATTCCCGCGCTCAATCCGCTGCCGCCGGGGTAGTTGTGGTAGAACAGGCCGCCCACCATTTCGCCGGCGGCATACAGGCCGGGGATGGGATCCTGGGCGTTGGTGACCACCTGGCCCCGGTTGTTGACCTTGACGCCGCCAAAGGTAAAGGTGATGCCGGTAGTCACCGCCCAGCCGCGATAGGGGGGCGTGTCCAGGGTTTGCGCCCAGTTGGTCTTGTTGACGGCCAGGCCCTCGGTGCCGCGCCCGTCCTTGACCGTGGGGTTGTACTCAATATCGGCGCGGACGGCGGCGTTGTATTCGGCCACGGTGCGTTCCAGCCCGTCGGGGTCAATGTCCAGCATCCGCGCCAGTTCGGCAATGGAGTTGGCTTCGGCGGTGGTAGCCTGGGGGATCCAGTATTCGTCCCGCAGCAGGTGTTTCACCTTTTCGTCGAAAATCTGGAAGGCCAGGCCCTGGGGCTGGGTCATCAGGGCGCGTCCGTAGGTGACATAAGTGTAGTTGCGGAAATCGGCGCCCTCGTCCAGGAAGCGCTCGCCGTTGACATTGACGATGAGGCCGAAGGGGTAGGAATGTTTCTGGAACAGTTCGGTTACGGCGCGGTCGCCGAAGGCGGGGGCATTCATGTCCCAGGCCACGGCGTGGCAGGATGACCAGTGTCCGTAGGATTGGGCGCCTACGTCCAGCGCCATTCTGATGCCGTCGCCGGTGTTGTAGGGAATGCCGCGCACCTTGACGGTTTCCCAGCCGGGTCCCAGGTAGCGGCAGCGCATTTCGGCGTTGGCCTCAAAGCCCCCGGCGGCCAGGACGACGGCCCGCGCCGGGATGTCCTCAAAGCCGTCGGGGCCCTTGACCCGCAGGCCGGCGACATTGCCGCGCTGGTCCTGGATCAGGGAAACGCCCTCGGTGGCGTAGCGGACGGCCACGCCCATCTTTTCACAGACTTCAAACTGCTGGTCGGAGAGGCCCTTGCCGGCGCCCACGGCCTCCACCACCAGGCCGCCCCAGAAGCGGAACTTGTCGCCGTCGCGGAACGCCTGCCGCCCGAAGGAGAGGACGAAGCGGACGCCGTGTTCTTGCAACCACTTCATGGTGGGGTAGGACTGGCTGACCAGGATTTCGGCCAGCTCGGGGTCGGAAAGGCCGTGGGTGACCCGCATCAGGTCGTCGTAGAACTGGTTTTCGGTGTACTGGCCGACTTCGATGGAATTGGCTTCGGTTTCCGACAGGTCGGGGATGAGACCCCTGATGTCGTCCAGTCCGTTGTAGGCGAAGCGGATGATGCCGCCGGTGAAGTAGGTGTTGCCGCCGCGGAAGTATTCGGGGGCTTTTTCGATGACCAGTACGGATTGGGTTTGCTCGCGGGCGGCGATGGCGGCGGAGAGGGCGGCGTTGCCGGCGCCCACCACGATGACATCGTAGGGATTGCCGGCAGAGGCGTTGTCGCTGGTAGCAGTAGGCAAGGGAGGCACCTCACTGGGCAGGATGATGGCCGCGCGGCCGGGCCGGCAGCGGGGCATACGCGCTGCCGGCGCCGGCCGGGGCGGAAATTTTGCCCCCCGATGATACCATAGCAGGGGCGCGCCATTTTTTGATACCATTTGATGCCGGTACGATATTTGCCCCGGCACAAAGGGGCGCGGAACCGCCACCATTGGCGGGACGATGACAGCGTGGAGACGCCGCCATGGCTCGGTTGGAAAACGCGCCGGCGCAAGGAACGCCCGGGCGAGATATGCGGGCTTGGGAAGTGGCGCGCCTGATCAGCGAATATGTCGCGCCGGCCACAACCATCCTGTTCGGCTCCCGGGCCAAAGGCGCCTGGCACGAACTCTCGGACATCGACATCGCCATCATCCATGACGGCACGGCAGACGAAGCGGCGCTGGAAACGGCCTGCCTGGCGCTGGGCAAAAGCATTGTGCGGCGGCTCTATGACCAGCCCGTTGCCCTGGAACTGGTTATTGAAAGCGAGGCGGTCTTTGACTACTACCGCAAGGCGCGCAACAGCCTACAGCGCAGCATTGCCGTTGAAGGGACGGTTATGGGAAACGGAACCACCGGCTATGAACCGGACGCCGCGATTGAACCGGACGAATGGCCTGAAACCGCGCTGCGGCTGAGGGACGCGCAGGAATATCTGCAAGCGCTGGAGGACGCTGTAACCCTGAACCGGGGGGAACGCATCATCGGGGTGAACGCCCACCAGGCGCTGGAACACGCCCTGAAAGCGGTGGCGTCCGCCGCGCAGCTGGAGTACCGGGAACATCGCACGCACGACCTGGAAACGCTGACGCGCATCGTTGCCGAACTGATAGATGACGACTTGCTGGACTTCGATTTGGAAATGCCGGCATATATCCGCTGGTTCGCCCAATTCGCGGGCACGCGCCGCTACCGGGCCACCAGCAGGGGCGTGGCGGATCGGCAGCGACTGATGGCAAGCGTACGCAATGCGGTGCACCGGCTGACCGAACTGGCCCTAACCGCCAGCGGAAAAACGCGGGCCGACATAGATGCCGCCACAATGCCGCCGATTCCACCCAACGAGCGCGTGGAATGGGCAGAGGACGACCGGGAGCGCTACTGACGGGCCGGTGAAACAAGACTGGCCAGCGCCGGGAGCAGAGCGACTTCCATAGCTGCCGCATCCCGTATTCCGGCGCCGGCCGGAATGACGGGCAAAGATCAAACCGCCCGAATGGAAACGATACCACCAGGGTAGCGGCGCGCATTGAAACGGTGGCTTTCTGTGTATAGAATTAGCCGGGTTTTGCGGGCAATCCGATGATGCCGCTTTGCCCGTATGATAGCGTACCAGACCAGAAAGCTCACCGGAGGATTTTATGTTCCGCAGTTCGTTTCGTCTGCCGGCAATGCTGGCCGTCCTGGCGGTGGCGGCGGTGCTCATTGCCTGCGGCGGAAGCGGCGCCCCGGCGTCGTCCGTGCCCGCGGCGGCCGCCACGGCCGCGCCGGCGGTAGCCGGCATCGCCGCGGCGCCGGAGGGCGCCGCCAGCGCGGCGACGACAACGCCGGCCGCCCAGACCGCCGGCGCCGGCAGCGGCGCCGCCATCGCGGCCGCCACCGCCGTTCCGACTGCCGCCGCGGCCGCGGCCGGCGCTTCGCCGGCAACAGCGCCGGCAATGAGCGCCGCCGCCGTCCCCGGCGGCGAAAGCTGCGGCATCGCCTCCGCAGACCTCACTTTTGACGACCGGCCCCCGCAAGGCGGCACGCTGGTGCGGCTCTCTTCCGACCCCCCTACCCTGGACCCGCATCTGACGGGCGATGTCACCTCCAGCGCCATTGTGCATGAGGTGTTCGGCGGGCTGGTTACGCTGGGGTTGGACTACCAGCCGGCGCTGGATCTGGCCGAAAGCTGCGTGGTCAGCGGCGACGGCGTGGTGTACACCTTCACGCTGCGGGAAAACGCCCGGTTCCACAACGGGCGGCCCGTTACGGCGCAGGATGTGAAGTGGTCCATTGAGCGCGCCGCCGACCCCGCTACCCTGTCCAACAACGCCCAGAACTACCTGGGCGACATCCTGGGCGTAGTGGAGAAGCTCAACGGAAACGCCAGCGAAGTCAGCGGCGTGCGCGTGATTGACGACCGCACCATTGAGCTGACCATTGACGCGCCCAAAGCCTACTTCCTCGCCAAGCTTTCCTACCCCACCGCCTTTGTCCTGGACCGGGAGCAGGTGTCGGACGACGATTCGTGGCTGGATCAGCCCAACGGCACCGGCCCCTTCCGGCTGGGCACTTACGACATTGGCGAGCTGATTATCCTGGAACGGAACGAACTGTATCATCTGGGGCCGCCGCACGTAGCCAGCGTGCATATGATTTTGCGGGGCGGCACGGCGATGATTATGTACGAAAACGACGAAATTCATGTGACCGGCGTGGGGCTGGACGACCTGCCCCGTCTGCTGGATCCCAATGACCCGCTGAACCCGGAGCTGAATCGCTCGCCGCAGGACTTTGATGTGTTCTACATTGGCCTCAATGTGGATGTGCCGCCCTTTGACGATGTCAAGGTGCGGCAGGCGATGAACTACGCCATTGACCTGGAGGCCATTGCCGAGAATGTGCTGGACGGGCGCGTTTCGCCGGCGCGGGGCGTCATTCCGCCGGGGTTTCCCTCCTACAACGAAAACCTGACGGGCTACAGCTATGACCCCGACCGGGCGCGGCAGCTGCTGCAAGAATCCGGCTACGGGGACGCGATGGCGGCGGGCGATTTCCCCCGGGTCACATTGAGCATTTCCGGCAGTTTCGGCGCCGCCATCCCCTCTTATCTGGAGGTAATGCTGGAACAATGGCGGCAGGAGCTGGGCATTGAAATTGACATCCAGCAGACGGAATGGGCCACCTTCTTGCAGGATGTGAACGACCGCGAGTATCAGATGTTTGTCCTGGGCTGGGTGGCGGACTATCCCGACCCAGAGAATTTTTTGGATCTGCTGTTCCGCACGGGCAGCCAGAACAACAACACCAACTACTCCAACCCTGAGGTGGACCGGCTGCTGGCCGAGGCGGCGGTGGAACTGGACCGGGAAAGGCGCTTTGAAATCTACAACCGGGTGGAGCAGATGGTGCTGGACGAGGCCCCCTGGGTGTGGACCTGGTTCAGCGGCGAGGGCTACGCGCTCATCAAGCCGCAGGTGTCGGACTACTTCCTGTTGCAGATGAGCATCCCCAAGTACCGCTACATCTACTTTAACCAGTAGCGGGGGCGGAGACGCGGCGCCGGGGCGGGCCACCCGCCGGTTCGCCCCGGCGCCGCAATCCGATTGGCGATAAAGCGACCAGGCGACAAGCGGAGGCCGAGGCCGGAGATATGGGCGCCTACGCAGTGCGGCGGCTGGTGTGGCTGCCTTTTCTGCTGCTGATTGTGACTTTCGTCACTTTCGCCCTGTTGCGCGCCGGGCCGGGCGACCCGGTGCAGGTGTGGCTGGGGCAGCATCAGAACGATGAAGTGCGGCAGCGGATCCGGGCGCGGCTGGGTCTGGACGACCCGCTGGCGGTCCAGTATCTGCGCTATGTGGAGGGCGTCGTTACGCGGCTGGACTTCGGGGAAAGCTTCCGCTACCGCAACACTTCGGTGCGGGAACTGCTGGCCAAGCGCATCCCCGTATCATTCCAGCTCAACCTGGCGGCAATCATCATTACGCTGGGGGTGGGCATTCCGGTAGGGCTGTTCGCCGCTCTGCGCCAGGGGACGGGTTGGGACAATGTAGTCGTCGCCATTGCCCTGGCCTTTCAGTCGCTGCCGGTGTTTATCACCGCGCCCGTGCTGCTGCTGGTGTTCGCCCTGTATCTGGACCTGCTGCCCACCGGCGGCTGGGGCGGCTTCTTTTCGCCCAAGATCGTAATGCCCGCCGTGGTGATGGGCGTGCCGGGCATTGCCATCGTAGTGCGACTGGTGCGGGCCAGCGTGCTGGATGTGCTGGGGCAGGATTACATCCGCACGGCGCGGGCCAAGGGTCTCAACGAGCGGGTTGTCCGCTACCGCCACATTCTGCGCAACGCGATGATTCCGGTAGTAACCAGCTTTGGCTTTACCATCGCCGGGCTGGCCGGCGGCACCTTTATCGTGGAAATCTACTTCGGCATTCCGGGAGTCGGCCTGTTCGCCATCGAATCCCTGTTCCAGCGCGACTACCCGGTGCTGATGGCCTTCGCCATTATCACGACTACCCTGTTTATGCTGGCCAACCTGGTGGTTGACCTGATGTATCCGCTGCTGGACCCGCGCATCCGGCTGGGGGCGGGCAATGCGGTCTGACGGAAACCGGGCGGGCGCCAACCGGGCGGATTTGGCGGCGCCGGCGGCGGCCGCCGCCGCGGCCGATGAGGTCATACCCGGGCGGCATTACAGCTACTGGGGCCTGTCCGTGCGCCGGCTGGCGCGCAAGAAGCTGGCCATGGTGTGCCTGTCGCTGATTGCGTTGATGTACGGCGGGGCGCTGCTGGCGCCGCTGATTACACCCTATGAATACACGGCGCAGGATTTGTCGCAGAGCCGGGCCGGGCCGTCGCTGGCGCATCCCTTCGGCGCCGACCGGCTGGGACGGGATATGCTGACGCGGGTCATCTACGGGCTGCGGACGACCGTCATCATCACCATAACCTCGCTGCTGGGCGGCACGCTGCTGCTGGGCCTGGCGCTGGGGCTGCTCAGCGGCTATATGGGACGCTGGGTGGATTCGGTCATTATGCGGACGGGAGAAATCACCTCCTCGTTCCCCGACATTCTGCTCATACTGATTTTTGTGGCCGCCTTGAAACCCCGTTTGATTGACGCCGTGCGGCGGTTTGAGGACGCCAGCGGGCTGGACTGGATAATCCGGCTGGGGATTGTGGATTACGCCATCATCGCGGTGGCGCTGTCCATATTCGGGTGGTTCGGCATGGCGCGGCTGGTGCGCGGGCAAGTATTGCAGGCGCGGGAAAGCCAGTACACGGAGGCGGCGCTGGTTACCGGCGCTTCCACCGCCCGCATCCTGCGCGCCCATGTGCTGCCCAATATACTGAGCCCGCTGATTGTGTCCATATCGGCGGGACTGGCCGGCGTGGCGGGTTCGGAGCTGGTGTTGAGCTGGATTGGCATCGGGGTGCAGCCGCCGGTGCCCAGCCTGGGGCGGATGATGTTTGAGAACGGCAGCATCCAGGTGCTGCGGAACGAGCCGCATCTGATACTCTTTCCCATCGGCACGGTGACGCTGCTGTTTTTCTGCTTCAACATCCTGGGGGATGCGGTGAACGACGCCTTCAACCCGCGGGCGCGGTGACGGCGCCGGCAATGATTGAAAAGACTACCCATCCGGGCGTCCGTTTGACATATCCTGTATCCCATCCCTATACTGCCCCCGCGCCCATACCGGGCTGGCGGTCATATTCGCCGGGGCGGCGTCGGGAACGGGCCCATTTCCGCAGCGGCCGCATCCCGGATTCCGGCCGGCGCCGGAATGGCGGAAACCAACCCGGAATGAATGAAGGAAACCGGGCCGGGGCGATGATGAATCGTGAATCGCAAGTTGCCCCCACGCCCTGACCAGCGACCAGACCAGACCAGCTGATGCCCCGAAAGAACATTGTCGTCGTCGGCGGCGGCGCCGGCAACCATACCACGCTTACCGGCCTGCGCGCCTGCGACTGCAACCTCACCGCTGTGGTGGCGATGACCGACAGCGGCGGCAGCAGCGGGCGTCTGCGCCAGGAGCTGGGGCATCTGCCGCCCGGCGACCTGCGCCGCTGCCTGATGGCGCTGGCCGGCGATGACGAATCCGCCAACCTGATGCGCCGCCTTTTTGACTACCGCTTCGCCGCCGGCAACGGCCTCAAAGACCACAGCTTCGGCAACCTGCTGCTGGCGGCGCTTACCGAAGTCACCGGCGACACTATTACCGCCATCGCCGAGGCCGCCCGGATTTTGGGCATCGACGACACCCGCTCCGTGCTGCCCGTTACCCTCACCAAAGCCACCCTCTGCGCCCGGCTGGAGGACGGCGCCCGGCTGGTGGGCGAATCGGCCATTGACCTGCGCCGCGACAATCTTGATGTCGCCATCGACTATATTTACCTGGACCCCAAAGCCTACGCCTATCCCCCCGTTCTGGAGGCCATTGCCCGCGCCGACGCCATTGTGCTGGGGCCGGGGGACATTTACACCAGCGTTCTGCCCAACCTGCTAGTTGAGGATGTGGCCCAGGCCATCAACGCCTCGGACGCCGTCAAGATTCATATTGTCAACCTGATGACCAAGCCCAACGAAAGCGCCGGCTTCCGCGCTTCCAACTTTCTGGCGCTGCTTACCGAATACCTGGGGACGGCCCAGCCGCTGGACTTTCTGCTGGTCAACGACGCGCCCTTCCCGCCGCGTCTGCTGGAGCGCTACGCCGCCGACGGGCAGTATCCGGTGACGCTGGACGAGGCGGAATCGCTGACGATGGCCGGGCGGGTGGTGCGTCGTCCGCTGCTGGCGCCCGGCGTTTTTATCCGGCATGACCCCCACGCGCTGGCCGCCGCCATAATGGCGCTGGGGGCCGGGCGGCCGGCGCCGCGCCGTCCGGTCGCGTTGCCCCCGCCGGTGATTGACTGCGATGACTATGCCGGGAACGGCGTCCGGCCGGCGCCCGCCGGCGCCGCTGCCAATGCTAATGTCAATGCCAATGCCGGTGCCAATATCAATGCCGGCGCGAATGCCGGCGCCAATGCCGGCGGAGGAGATTAAGTCGGTATGTGCGGCATTGTCGGTTATGTGGGCGACCGTCCGGCGTGGCCCATCGTGGTGGAGGGGTTGCGGCGGCTGGAGTACCGGGGCTACGACAGCGCCGGCGTGGCCATCCTGGAGGCCGACGGCGGGATGCGCGTCCGCAAGACCGTGGGCCGGGTGGCCGGCCTGGTTGACGATGCCCCGCGCCCGGAGTCCCGGGGTTTCGCCGGCCTGGGCCACACCCGCTGGGCCACCCACGGACGGCCCTCGGAGGCCAACGCCCATCCCCATACCGACTGCGCCGGCCGCATCGCCGTAGTCCACAACGGCATTGTGGAAAACTACCTGGAACTGAAAGCCGACTTGCAGCGGCGCGGCCATCGCTTTGTTTCCGAAACCGACACGGAAGTGATTTCCCATCTCATTGAGGAGGGTCTCAACGCCGGCCAGACCCTGCCCCAGGCGGCGCTGGGGATGGCGGAACGGGTGCGCGGCGCCCAGGCCGTGGTGGCGATGCGGAAAGACGGCGACCAGAGCATCTGCGCCCTGCGGATTGGCAACGCCGGCGGCGGCGTAACGGTAGCCTACCAGGACGGGCAGGGCATTGTGTCCAGTGATTTGCCCGCCCTGCTGCCGCTGATTGGCGAGGGCGCGGGCAGCGGCCGGCCGCTGCCCGTGGGCTTTCTGGAGGACGGAGAGGTGGCCGTAATTACCCGGCAGGGCGTTAATTTTCTGGACCGCGCCGGCCGGCCTCTGGACAAGCCCCTGCGTCCGGTTACCCTTGAGGATGTGCTGGTGGACCGGGGCGGCTACCGCCATTTTATGCTCAAGGAGATAATGGAGCAGCCCCAGGCGGTGGTTTCTGCCCTGCGGGACCGGGTTGATTTCGCCGCCGGCCGGGTAACGCTGCCCGACCTGGCCCTGTCCGATGCCGAGCTGCGGCGAATCCGCCGGGTGGCGCTCATCGGGTGCGGCACCAGCCTGCACGCGGCGCAGGTGGGGCGGCATTTGATCGAAACGCTGGCGGGCGTGCTGGCCGAAGCGGAATCGGCGTCCGAGTTCCGCTACCGGGAACCGTTCCTGGACGACAGGACGCTGGTGGTCGCCGTGGGCCAGTCGGGGGAGACGGCCGACACCATTGCCGCCATGGCCGCGGCGCGGCGCAGCGATGCCCGGCTGATTGCCGTCTGCAACGCCGCCGGCAGCCAGGCCGCCCGGCTGGCCGACCATACCCTGCTGATGCGCTCCGGCGTGGAAATCGGAGTCGCCAGCAGCAAGACTTTTTTGGCCTCTCTGACCATCCTCAACCTGTTGGCGATGCGGATGGGGGCGGCGCGCCGGGGGAACGACGCTGCCGGCGGCTCCGGCGGCGCCCGGCAGTGGGTGGACGGGCTGGCGCGGCTGCCCGGCCAGCTCGCCGCTGCCCTGGAGCAGTCGGACGCCATTGCCGGCATTGCCCGCCGCTACTACACCCGCCGCAACTTTCTGTACCTGGCGAGGGGCGTCAATGCGCCCATCGCCGCCGAGGGCGCCCTGAAGCTCAAGGAAATCAGCTACATCCACGCCGAAGCGTACCCCGCCGGGGAGATGAAACACGGCCCCATTGCCCTGATTGACCGCAAGATGCCTACTCTCGCCATTGCCCCGGCGGACGCTCTTTATGACAAGATGGTGAACAGCGTGCAGGAAGTCAAAGCCCGCGACGGCGCTGTCATCGCGGTGGTCACCGCCGGCGACGCCGGGCTGTCGGCCATTGCCGATGACGCCATACCGATTCCAGAGGCGCCCCGGCACCTGACGCCCATTCTGGCTACGGTGCCGCTACAGCTGCTGGCCTACCAGATCGCCTTGCGGCGGGGCTGCGATGTGGACAAACCCCGCAACCTGGCCAAATCCGTTACCGTAGAATAATCCGCCGGTAGAATAAGCATCGCCCGGACGCAATGCCGACCGGCGCCCGTTCCGGTTTGCCACCGGGCATCGCCATTGCCGTTGCCATTGACGCCCATTCAGTGCGGGAAACGCTATGACTACTCCCAATGTCGCTACTACCACCGCTCCCCCAACCCGGCCGGCGGATGCGCCGGCTCTCGCCTCAACCCTGGACCAGTTCCCCGACTTTCCGCCGCGTACCGATATGATGAACACAACGCACCTCCACGACTACGGGAACCAGCCCACGCTGCGCCTGCATCTGGGCAACCCGGAGACCACCGTAGTACTTGGCGAGGTTCCACTTTACTGGCAGGTTACCCGGCGGCGCGCCGAAGTCCGCATCCCGGATCTGCTCATCGCCTTTGACATCCGGCGCGCCCGGGTCATTGCCCAGAAGGGGTACTCCATTCGCGACCAGGGCAAGCCGCCCGAATTCGTGCTGGAGGTGGCGTCGGACACCACGGCGCGCAACGACCAGCTGGACAAGTGGGTTGACTACGCCGCCTTCGGGGTGCTGGAGTACTGGCTTTTTGACCCGGACTGGGGCTTGCGCTACCCCAGCGGGCTGATCGGCTGGCGACTGGTGAACGGACGCTTTGTGCGCATCATCGTCCACGAATATGCGCCGGGTATGTATTTTGCCTGGAGCGCGGTTCTGGGGCTGTATGTCTGCTGGGAATTCGGCCGGCTGCGCTGGTACGACCCGCTGAAGGGATACTTGCGCACCCACGATGAGGAGCGGAGCAGCCGCATCGCCGCCGTGGCGCAGCGTAACGAGGAGCGGAGCAGCCGCATCGCCGCGGAGGCGCAGCGGAATGAGGAGCGGAGCAGCCGCATCGCCGCCGAAGTGCAGCGCGACGAGGAGCGGGACAGCCGCATCGCCGCCGAAGCGCAGCGCGACGAGGAGCGCAACAGCCGTATCGCCGCCGAGGCGGAACTCCAGCGCCTGCGCGCCGCAATGGCCCGCCGGCAAGCCGGGGCCGCCGGCAACGGCGACGCGGCATAGCCGGCAGCGCGCATTCCGTATGGCGCTGAAACTGCGTTCCCTTGTCGCCGGCATACCTGACTGCCCTGCTTTTCGCCGTGGTGCAGGGCGCCACCGAATTCCTGCCCGTATCCAGCAGCGGACATCTGCTGCTGCTGGCCATCCTTGTGGGGGCCGGCGGCGGCGAACCCTTTTTTACGGTGGCCATGCTGCATTCGGCTACGGCGCTGGCCGCCGTTATCTACTACCGCCGCGCCTGCGGGCAGGCGGCGCGGGGGTTATGGCGGGCGGGGCCGGCGCGCCGGTTTCTGTGGCGCTACGCCCTGGCCCAGGCCGCCACGGCCGCCGTGGCGCTGCCGCTGTTTTTCATCCTGACCCGCACGCCGGCGGCGCAATGGCGGCTGTCGCTGTGGGCAATCGGCGTAGCAATGCTGGTCAACGCCCTCGTTCTGCTGCTCGCCCCGCGCGGGGGCGATGACTCCGGCGATGGCTCCGGCGGCGGCGCGCCGGCGGCGGGCCACGGGCTGCCCGGGCCGGGCTGGCGCGCGGCGCTGTGGGTGGGGCTGGCGCAGGGCATCGCCGTGCTGCCCGGCCTTTCCCGCGCCGGCCTTACCGTGGCGGTTGGACGGCGCGCCGGACTTGACGGCGCTGCGGCGGCCGGTTTCTCCTTTCTGCTGGCGCCGCCGGTCATCCTGGCGGCCGCCGCGCTCTGGACGATACAAACCTGGCCGGAGCCGAAAAGCGGGCTGGCGGACGGGCAGTCGGCCAGCGTGGCGCTGGCAATGGGCGCGGTTACCTTCGTCATCGCGCTGGGCGCCATTCACTGGACGGCGTCGTGGGCGCGCGCCGGGCGGCTGTGGTGGTTTGCGCCGTGGAATGCGGCGTTGGGCGCCGGGGCGCTGGCCGTGGCCGCCGCGGGCGCTATTTAAGGCTGAAACGGCGTCGCCGGCGCCGGTGCGGGCGATTGCCGCAGCCGCTATAGTAGGCGCCGGCCACGCTGTTCTGCCGCTGCCCCGGCTTTACCGCCGCTTACGCGACTTTACTGGTTGCCAGACTTTACTCTTGACCAGACTTTACTCTTGACCAGACCGCGATCGGAGGCAACCGGGTTGATTGATCTTATTGAGTATCCCCAGATCGATGCCGGCCGTTACCTTGACCTGCTGCCGCCGGAAACGGCCGGCAGCCTGGCGGAGCTGGCCGAGGGGTTCCGCGACCGGAGCGTCATCCACATCAACAGCACGGCCTACGGCGGCGGCGTGGCGGAAATCCTCCATTCGCTGGTGCCGTTGAGCAACGCCCTGGGCGTGAACACCAGGCGCGCCGTGATTACGCCGCCGGACGCCCGGTTTTTCGCCGTCACCAAGCGCATCCACAATATGCTGCAAGGCGCGCCCGGCGAACTTTCCGATGACGAGCTCGCCATATACTATGGCTGTCTGGACGATGTGGCCGGTGCCGTTAAGCGCAGCGGGCTGGAGGCGGACATCTGGTTTCTGCATGACCCGCAGCTGCTGCCGCTGGGCCGTCTGCTGAATGGCGCCGCCCGGACCCGCATCTGGATTGTCCACATTGACCTGACCCGGCCCAACCCCGGGCTGCTGGACGAACTGCTGCCGCTGACCGCCGCCTACGATACGCTGGTCTGTTCACTGGACGATTACATTCCGGCCCGGCTGCCGGCCGGTTTGCCGGCGCGCACGGCCCCGCCGGCCATTGACCCGCTGACCGCCAAGAATGCGGTTATGCCCCCGGAGCGCGCCGCTCAAATCGTGGCCGCCCTGGGCATTGACCCGGCCCGCCGCCTGGCCACGCAGGTATCCCGCTTTGATGTGTGGAAAGACCCCTGGGGCGTTATTGACGCCTACCGGATGGCGCGGCGGACGCACCCCGGCTTGCAGCTGGCGCTGCTGGGTTTGAGCCAGGCCAACGATGACCCGGAAGGCGCGCAGGTGGCGGCGTCCGTGCGCGACTACGCCGCCGGCGATGCCGACATTCATCTGTTCTTTGCGCCGGAGGGCCTGCCGGCGGGCAACGATGAAATCGTCAACGCCCTGCAAACCCATTCCGATGCGCTGTTGCAAAAGTCAACCCGCGAGGGATTCGGGCTTACCGTTGCCGAAGGGATGTGGAAGGGCAAGCCCATGGTGGGCGGCAATGTGGGCGGCATCCGCTTGCAGATTGAGGACGGGCGGTCGGGCTACCTGGTCAATTCGGCGGCGGAAGCCGGGGAACGCATTGCCCGGCTGCTTGCCCAACCGGATTTGCGCGCTGAAATCGGACGCAACGCCAAAGAGCGGGTGCGGCAGCGTTTCCTGATGCCGCGCCTGCTGCGCGACTATCTGAAGGCGGCGCAATGCGCCCGGCGCCGGGGCCGTTCCCGCAACGGAACGCATTAATATGCCCGTTGCCGTACTGCCCGTTGCCGGGACGAAATACGGCGGCATTCCGTATTTGGGCCAGGGGCGGGGCGATGCCGGCACAGGTCGCATTGCGCCGCTATAATGACGGGAAGGCAACGAGGGCAGAAACGCGACAGGACGCCCGCCCGTCCGCCAACGCCAATGCCGAAGCCAGCCGCCGCCGAGCCGCCGCCCGCCGGCGGGTTCCGACAGGGGGACAGCCAAAATGCCGCGCGCCACCATACTGGTAATGATTGACGGGCTGGACCCGGAATACCTGGCTGCCTGCCCGGCGCCCAACCTGCGGCGGTTCGCCGAGCAGGGCTTCCGGGCCCACGGCGGCGGGATGATGCCCAGCGTCACCAATGTGAACAACGCCTCAATGGTCACCGGCCACTACCCGGCCCAGCACGGCATCGTCTCCAACTACTGGCGCGACCGGCAGGCGGGAATTGAGCAGTATGTGGAATCGGGCGAGTTCATCTGCTCCGACACCATCTTTGCCCAGTGCCGGCGGCGGGGCGGAAGGTCGCTGCTGGCGGCGTCCAAAGACAAGCTGCGGCGTCTGCTGGGCGACGATGCCCACTTGGCTTTTTCCGCGGAACAGCCCACGTCGGCGGCCGTTGCCGACGCCGGCGACCCGCCGCATATCTACTCGCTGGAAGTCAACGGCTGGACGATCGACGCCGCCCGCGCCGCCCTGCAACGGGAGCATTACGACCTGGCGTTTATCGCCACCACCGATTACGCCATGCATACCTACGGGCCGCAGCATCCCGAATCGGCGCGCCACCTCGCCATCCTGGACGCCGCCCTGGGGCGGCTGGTGGACGACCTGCCCGATGTGCAGATTCTGATTACCGCCGACCACGGTATGTCGGACAAGCGCCGTATGCTGCATCTGCCGGCCATCCTGGCGGAGCATGGCATCGGCGCCCAGGCGGTTCCCGTCATCAAAGACCGCTATGTGGCGCATCATTACAACCTGGGCGGCTGCATTTATGTGCATCTGGACGACCCGGCGGCGGTTGACGACGCCCTGGGCGCGCTGCGGGCCGCCGACGGCGTTGAGGAGGCGATGCCGCGCGGGGAGGCCGCCGCCCGTATGTCGCTGATGGGCGCGCGGCTGGGCGACATTCTGGTCACCGGCGCGGCGGATGTGGTGTTCGGCGACCCGACGGAAGTCACCCTGCCCCCCGGCCTGCGTTCCCACGGCTCCCGTCACGAGACGCAGGTGCCCATCATCGGCTACGGCGGCGATTTCGGGGGCTTTGCGTTCCGCGAAAACCGCGACCTGGGACGCTATGTCAGCCAGCGGGTGTTCGCCTAGGGCGCACTGTCCCTTCACTATACTGCCGGGCCACGCTACTGGCTCTTGCTTCCCCCAACCTCTGCGGTGAAAATCATTATGGCTACCCTGTCGGTGCGCGCTCCGGCCACTACTGCCAACCTCGGCCCCGGCTACGATTGCCTGGGGATGGCCCTTGACCTGTGGAACCGCCTCACCGTAAGCACGGAGACGGCGGCGCCGGCGGTGCGCGTGCGCGGCGAAGGCGCCGGCGAACTGGCGGCGGATACGGAAAACCTGACCTACCGGGCGATGCGGTTTCTGTATGACGAAGCCGGCGTGCCGATGCCCCCGCTGGCACTGGAATGCGACAACGCCATACCCCTCAGCCGGGGCCTGGGCAGCAGCGCGGCGGCCATCGCCGGCGGGCTGGTCGCCGCCAACGCCCTGCTGGACCATCCCTTTACGCCCGGCGAAATGCTGGAAATGGCGGCCACTATTGAGGGGCATCCCGACAATGTGGCGGCGGCGCTGCACGGCGGCCTGCAACTGGTGGTGACGGACGAGGGCAGCCGCATCTACACCGCGCCCATCGGCGTCCCCGATGATTTGCAGGCGGCGCTGTTCATCCCGGAGCGGCGCATCGCTACGGCGGACGCCCGCCGGGTTCTGCCGGCGCAGGTGGGGATGGCCGACGCCGTGCATAATATGAGCCGCGCCGCCCTGCTGGTGGCGGGGATGATGGGCAACCGCCCGGAGTATTTGGGGATTGCCACGCAGGATCGGCTGCATCAGCCCTACCGCCAGGCGCTGTTCCCGGCGATGAAGGTTATTTTCGCCGCCGCGCGCAACGCCGGGGCGCTGGGCGTGTTTCTGTCCGGGAGCGGCAGCGTCATCCTGGCGTTGACGCGGGAACGGACGATGACGGTGGCCTACGAGATGTTTGACGCCGCGCGGACGGCCGGCGTGGAGGGCCGGGTGACCATCACCCAACCGGCGGCGCAGGGGGCGCACCTGATGCCGGCGGCGGAATAAAACCTGGCCGGGTCTGCTGATTACGCGGTGGCCGGCGGCGCTTTCGGCCGGGCCAGTTCGGCCAGATAGTCCGTGGCCCACTGGCGGGCGATGCGGAGTTCAATGCGCCGGTCAATCGCCCGGTCGCCGTACCAGCGACCGTTGCGCCGGTTATCCTGGCGCAGGGCGGTCAGCGTCATCGTGTTGGATTTGCGCTTGTTGCAGGGGCCGCACAGCGGGGCGCGGTTCTCCAGCTCGTTGCTGCCGCCTTCGGAATCGGGCAGAATGTGGTCCAGCTCCAGAAACTCGGCGGTGGGCGGCTCAAAGCCGCAGCCCCAGCAGCGGACGCCCCACTGCTCAACCAGGATGTCCAGCATTTCCTGGCGGCGCATTGTAGCCGGCCGGCGGCGGCGGTACACCGGCCCCAGATGCGGGGCGCTTTCGCCATCATCGGTGCGCGCGGGCGGGATGTAGCGGATTTCACAGGCGGCTTGCAGCTGGGGCATCAGGCTCTGCTGCTGCGCCTTGAAATCGTCAACATTGATGCCCAGACCGAGCAGACGGTTGGCGACGTGATAGGCGGCATCCTCGCGGCGGTCGATGCCCACCCAGCGGCGGCCCAGATTCTGGGCGGCAATCGGCGTGGTGGCACACCCGCAAAATGGGTCCAGCACAATATCACCAGGGTTTGAGCCCGCCGCGACAATGCGTTCATACAGGGCCAGCGGCTTTTGGTCGGGCGAGCCGGTGCGCTCGCGACGCGGGGCGTGCATCATATCGGCAATGTCCGTCCAGGTATCGCCAAGCATTACATTTTCGATGACATCATTGCCACGAGTCTCCAAGTCGTATCTGATTCTGATGTTACCGCTTGCCGTGCGGTGAATCCTACTTTCCGATTCCAGACGCGCAACGCTGGAATCGGTATAGTTCCCGCGTGGGGCCGTTTTAAAAGCCTGGCCGTTATTGTCGATGCGGATGTGCGACGGGAGGGATGACTTCGGATGGCGGATTTCCCCGCTTACCCGGTTGTACCGGGCTTCGGGCGACTTGCCGTAAACGTAGATAATTTCGTGGTTACGCGGGAACTGGCGGGATGTAGCCTTTCCTCCGCGGCCGCTTTTCCCATAAACCCAAATTACCTCGTTCCTGAAATTCCGCTTGCCAAAGATGGCGTCCAATACCATGCGGATATAGGCATTGGCGCTGTGGTCGCAGTGCAGGTAGATGCTGCCCGTCGGTTTCAGCACCCGGTGCATTTCCAGCAGGCGGACGCCCAGGAAGCAGAGGAACGCCGCCGTGTCGTCGTCCTGCGTCATCCGGGTGGATTCGATGACCTGGAACAGGGCCCGGTTTTCGTCCTGGATTTGGTCCAGCCAGATGCGGTGGACGGGTTGCCAGAGCCACTGGTCAGGGCGGTTCAGCATAGTCGGGTCGTCGGCCCAGCGCCAGGCGTCCTCGTACTGGCTGGCCGAGGCGGCGCGGTTGCGCTTTTTGTTGAAAGGCGGGTCGGTGGCGATTAGGTCCACGGTTTCGCTGTTCATCCCGCGCAGGACATCCAGGTTGTCCATATTGTAGAGGACGCGGTCGGGGAAGTTCTGCTGGGCCATTGTGGGGTACTCCTGTCCTGCGACCATACTGTTGCCGGTATAATGAGGATTTCCGCAGCACTGTCCGGTTAGATATATTGTATTTACAGCGTCCGTGTCAAGTTGGGGCAGTTCCCGGCGATGAAGGTTATTTTTGCCGCCGCGCGCAACGCCGGGGCGCAGGGGGCGCACCTGATGCCGGCGGCGGAATAAAGCGGGGCCGGGCCGCGCCGGGCCGCTTGCCCGCATTGAATCGCCTTGCCGTCTATTCCCGCAATTCCGCCGGCACCGGAAAGTCTTTGATAAATGACTTGGCGTATGACATCCAGCCGCCCTGGTAGGGTCGTCCGGTCTGCCGGATGTAAAAGTCCATATCATCCGAATTCAGCGCCGACAGCAGACGCTTCCGGTCGACGCCGGGCTTGGGCTTGACGCAGTAGCCGGAATAAAAGGTCGCATCCGCGTTGGGGCAAACCTGAAAGTTGGGGCGCCGGTTCATGCCGGAGGTCAAAATCTTGTCGCCAAACCCGGAGACGATGGAAACCTGCCGGCCGAAAGCGTACCAGCGCGCCGGGTCAAATCGCCCCTTGTCCCGGTTGAGCAGCCGTTCCCGGTGGGAAATCAGCCACCGGTAGGCCACGGGAGCATTGGCGGCAATATCGCCTTCGGGCAGCAGCCGGCCGTGGTCATCATACGGGAAAATGGCGACGCGGCGCACCGGATCCTGCCCGTCGCGCATCACCGACGCTTTGACCACGGGGCGCAGGAGCCGGGGTTCCAGCCCGATGGCGCGGGCCTCGCCCGCCGGCAGGATGAATACCCGGTCGGCCAGTGTCTGTATGCCTACATGGATGTCCGCAACCGCCGCCAGGCGCGGCCCCCGGCGGGCCAGTTCCTGCATCCGCCGCCGTTCCGCCGCCGTGGCCGCCAACCAGGTATGCGCGGGATTGCCGGCGTCCAACGCGATTGCCCCGGCGTCATAGAAACGCGCGCCGTCATACTTTGATACCGGGATGTCTGCCGGCGCGCCGTCTTTTCGTATGATGGTGACGGCGGTGTAGGTGGTAACATCGTCAAAGACTTGGTGTTCGCCGAAGTCAATAATTCGTTCCACCCGGTGGGATTGCGCCAGCAACTGGCGCAGTGCCGCCCCGGAGGCCGACCGCAGCCAGCTGGAGGGGGCAATGTAGCCCAGCAAACCGCCGCTGCCGAGCAGGGCCAATCCCAGCTCGTAAAACACCAGGAACA
This sequence comes from Dehalococcoidia bacterium, assembly GCA_965203195.1. GTDB lineage: Bacteria > Chloroflexota > Dehalococcoidia > Lucifugimonadales > UBA3495 > Bin87. The sequence continues at coordinate 2,017,906 of OZ241860.1, forward strand.
AATCAGTGGCGCCGCGCGTAACGCGCCAGCGGCCGGCGATGCGATGGCGGCCTGACTGCTCCAGATGCTGCACCCGCACATAAGGCGGGTTGCCGACGATATGCGTAAATCGGCCCCAATCGGCGGCGAAAGCGTCCCGGTCAAAAGCATTTCGTACTTGCAGGTTCCATTGGACCCGCGCGCCGGGATGCCATTGAGCCAGAGTGTCATCCAGGCGGGAGCGGCAGCGGGCGATGGCGGCGGCGTCTATGTCGTAGCCGGCCATACGGCCCAGAGCGGCCAGGGCATCGGCGCGGCCCAGGCGCGTCAGCAGCCGGCGGGCCACGGCGACCAGAAAGGCTCCTTCGCCGCAGGCCGGGTCGCAGATGGATGCCGCGCCCAGCCCGTCGGCGCCGGCCGGCAGCGCATTGTCTAGTACCAGAGCCACGATGGACGCCGGGGTATAGACTACGCCTTGCCGCTTGCGGGTGGAAATACTCATGGCGACAGGCGTCTCAATTCAATGCGTCGGGCCATACGCGGGAAAAACAGCGGGACGCGCAGCGCATTGTCCAGCGCGGCGCAGCCTTCGGCGCTGATGCCCATTGCGGCGGGGTTGGCAATGCCGATTATGGCGTTGGCGTCGGTATCCAGCTCAGCAATGCCGATTGCCATTTCCTGCGGGGCGTGAATATGCTCGTGGTCGGCGCGGAGCCGGGCGTAGCGCTGGATGTCATTATCTCTGATGGCTTCCCGGCGCACAATCTGCCCGGCCCGGTTTTTGTAGGGTATAGGGTTGGTTACACAGAAAAGGTTGCCGTACACAATGTTGCGGCGACGCAGGTTGGCGGTTTCGCCAATCTGCTGCTCCAGGTAGTTGACGGAGTTTTGCCAGTAATTGGAGATGACAAACTTGACGCTGATTACCCCCAGTTCCTCGCCATCCCGCGCGACAAGCACATCAACATTTTTGTCGTAATACATACCGACAACGCCGGCTTCCTGCGCGCTGACCGGAGATTGCCCGGTGAAAGTGTACCCGTCTCCCAGCTCGCGACGCAACTCATCCTGCACCCAACCGTGCAGGACTTTGGTCTTTTCATTGGAACGAACGCCGTGCCGGAGTACCATCCGGTAGGATTCCTGCATCGCCGCCAGGAAGCGTTGCTCTACACTGTCGGTTGGCATCTGTTCACCTCAATTTCAATAGCAAGTTACGCCAATGGGCATCTTGGTCAAAGCGTTGCCCAACCCGGCCATTGTTGGAACGATGGTACCGCAGAGCGTGGGTTGGGCGCAAGCGCTGCTGTACCGGGTTAGGATTATTCAAAACTCAGAAAGGATCGAAACGCGCTACGAATTCCGTCACTTTCGTGAGCAATTTCCGCAATCGCCCGCGCATCGTTCCCACGCCAGATCACCAGCCATGTCCCCAATCGACTCTGGGGGATTATAGCACCGCAGGCCCTCCAGAACGAACCCCACGAACGCGCGCCAAAGAAAACCGGCCGCTCGGCAAGCGGCCGGCCCGGAACGCTATCGGCAGACATCCAACAAACAGGACGCCAGCCTGCTTGGCCGACTATCCCACGCTACGCTCCGTCGCCTTTTTCGCCAGGCCGTGTTGACATTTCAGCGTAGCCAGATGAGGGCCGCCGCAAAATGCCAAAACCCCAAGTAGCGCCGGCTCAATTTCTCAAACCGGGTGAACACCCGCCGGTAGCGCTTCACTTTGCCAATAAAGCACTCCACCAAATGACGCTCGCCGTACAGGTCCGGATCATACACCACCACTACCTTCCGGTTGGAACGCCCCGGTATCACCGCCGTCATCCCCAACTCCGCAATCCACTCCCGCAGCCACTGGGCATCGTATCCCTTGTCCGCAATCACATACTCGCCGGCGTAGCCGGACAGCAACGCTTCGGCCTGGGTAATATCGTTCTCCTGGCCTCCCGTCAGGATGAACCGCAAAGGATTGCCCAGCCCGTCCACTGTGATGTGTACTTTGGTACTGAACCCGCCCCGACTGCGCCCTAACGCTTGAGCGTCTTGACCGCCCCCTTTTTCGGGGCGCCGGCGGCGTCGGGATGAGCGCGGACGATGGTACTGTCAATGATGAGGTATTCGGTGTCCGGGTCATCGGCCAAGTGTTGGTGGAGCGCCGTCCAGATGCCACGGTCGCACCAGTTGGCGTAGCGTCGGTAGATGGAGTTCCATTTGCCGTATTCCGCAGGCAGCATTCGCCAGGGGGCGCCGGAGCGGGCAATCCAAAGTACGGCGGTAACGAAGCGTCGGCAATCGGTTTCACAGCCGACGTAGAGGTCGGAGCGGCTGCGGAGGAAGGCGAGGATTTTGTCCCATTGGTAGGATGTCAGTTCCAAGTTTGCCATGCCGCAATGATAACACCAAAATGTCAACACGACCTAGGCCGTGTTGACATTTCAGCGTAGCCAGATGAGGGCCGCCGCAAAATGCCAAAACCCCAAGTAGCGCCGGCTCAATTTCTCAAACCGGGTGAACACCCGCCGGTAGCGCTTCACCTTGCCAATAAAGCACTCCACCAAATGACGCTCGCCGTACAGGTCCGGGTCATACACCACCACTACCTTCCGGTTGGAACGGCCCGGTATCACCGCCGTCATCCCCAACTCCGCAATCCACTCCCGCAGCCACTGGGCATCGTACCCTTTGTCCGCAATCACATACTCGCCGACGTAGCCGGACAGCAGCGCTTCGGCCTGGGTAATGTCGTTCTCCTGGCCTCCCGTCAGGATGAACCGCAAAGGATTGCCCAGCCCGTCCACTGTGATGTGCACTTTGGTACTGAACCCGCCCCGACTGCGCCCTAACGCTTGAGCGTCTTGACCGCCCCCTTTTTAGGGGCGCCGGCGGCGTCAGGATGGGCGCGGACGATGGTGCTGTCAATGATGAGGTATTCGGTGTCCGGGTCATCGGCCAAGTGTTGGTGGAGCGCCGTCCAGATGCCGCGGTCGCGCCAGTTGGCGTAGCGTCGGTAGATGGAGTTCCATTTGCCGTATTCCGCAGGCAGCATTCGCCAGGGGGCGCCGGAGCGGGCAATCCAAAGTACGGCGGTAACGAAACGGCGGCAATCGGTTTCACAGCCGACGTAGAGGTCGGAGCGGCTGCGGAGGAAAGTGAGGATTTTGTCCCATTGGTAGGATGTCAGTTCCAAGTTTGCCATGCCGCAATGATAACACCAAAATGTCAACACGGCCTAGGGTAGGGCAAAGTCCGGCGGCAGTACGGACGAACCGCAAAGGAGGGCAACCGGCCTTATGAATCTGATGAACCGGGTGATCACCGGCGGCTACTGGGTGGCGTACTACCTGGTCTATGCGCTCGGTGTGGTATATTTGACGTGCCATTTCCGGCGCGAGTTGCCGTTTCTGGTCGCCGGGCCTGGGCAGCTGGATTTGCACCAGCTGTTTATACTGGCCGCCATCTTCGCGGTGGCGGGGGGAACGGCGCTGTTCGTGGCAATCAATGTGGAGGTGACCGGACGCATGGTTTTGCTGATACCCAAAGCGTGGAACAGGGCGAAAGCCGAGGGCCGGGCGGAGGGCCTGACTACGGGTCGGGCGGAGGGCTTGACCGAGGGCCTGACTGTGGGGCAGGCCGAGGAACGGGACCGGGTGCAGGCCATTCTGTCCCGGTACGCGCGGCGCGACCCGGCAACCGGGGAACTTGTCCTGGACCGGGACGCCGAGGAACGCCTGCGCAACGGCAAGGGCTAGGCTGCGCGCCAGCCGCGTTTCTTTATCGGGTGGTTTGGCGGCGGGCCGGCAGCCCATCCCGCCGGCGAAAGCCGGCCGGCCGGAATGACCGGAAAACCAAACCACCTGACCGGAAACGCTACCGCCTAACCGGGAACGACACCGGGGCGATAGCCGCAGCAGCGCTGGCCGCCGCCGGTGTAGCATCCCGCCGGCCGGTGTAGTATCCTGCCGGCTATGGACGCGCTGCCCGGCATTCCGCCTTCCATTCCGGTTGAGCCGGTTCCGGTTGAACCGATTCGGACTGAACCGATTCCGGTTGAGCCGGTTCTGATTGAGCCGGTTCTGATTGAGCCGATGACGCCCGCCGACTGGCCGGCCGTGCGGCGCATTTACGCGGAGGGCATCGCCACCGGGCAGGCTACCTTTGAGACGGAAGCGCCGGGCTGGGATGCCTGGAACCGCAGCCACCTGCCCCTATGCCGCCTGGTGGCCCGCGCCGCCGGCAGTGGCAACGGCGCTGATAGCGGCAGAGATGGCGATGGCAGTAGCGGCGGCAATGGCGGGAATAACGCCGGCGGCGTTCTGGCCTGGGCGGCCCTGTCGCCCGTGTCGGGCCGCGCCTGTTACTCGGGTGTGGCCGAACACAGCATCTATGTTGACGCCGCCGCCCGGGGACGGGGCATCGGCAAACTGCTGCTGGGCGAACTGGCGCGGCAGTCGGAAGCCGCCGGCATCTGGACATTGCAGAGCAGCATATTCCCGGAAAACGCCGCCAGCATTGCTATCCACCTGGCGTGCGGCTTCCGCATCCTGGGCCGCCACAAGCGGGTAGCGATGCACAACGGCGTCTGGCGCGACACCGTAATTATGGAACGCCGCAGCAATGTAGTCGGAGTCGAAGGTATGCAACACTAGCATTGATTACAGGTACGATACTTGCTCTCGATGTCAACGGCTAGTTTGTCGTCGGCTTCTGCCAGCCGATACAACAAAGCAGAGATAGCGTACATCTGGCTATCATAATCAAAATCGAAACCGGTATATTCCATGATTGTCACCCCGCTTTTCAGGCCGCAATCCCCATTTCCCGCAGGCGGGCCAGCAGGTATTCCTGCGATCGGACGCCCTTGACGCGGTTGCAGTGGCCGCAGAGGAGTTGCAGGTTTTCAATGTGGTCGGCGCCGCCGGCGGACTGGGGGATGATGTGGTCAACCTCCATATGCCGGAACTCAAAGGCGGAGCGGCAGCCCCGGCAGCGGCCCTCCTGCTGCCCAAAGAGGATGTGCCGGTTCTGGCGGTAGGGGCGGGGCGCGTCAATGTCAGTGCGGCGGGGTATGTCGGCGCGGGCGGTTACCAGGCGGTTGTGAAAGAGGTTGCCCATTGACTGCCGCAAGCGCATATTGACCAGCTCCACGGCCTTGGGCGAGATGTCAATGCCAATCCAGCGGCGGCCCAGCTGCTCGGCGGCCACGCAGGCGGTGGCGCAGCCGCAGAACGGGTCCAGCACTACATCGCCGGGGTTGGACGAGGCTTTGATGATGCGTTCCAGCAGGGCCAGCGGCTTTTGCGTGGGATAGCCGATGCGCTCTTTGGCTTGGGATGCAATGGGCGATATGTCCGTCCAAATATCCTGCAACGGCACGCCGGGCATTTCATCAAGATAACGCTTATATTGAGGCACACCTCCCGGCCTTCTCTGGACTATCCGGCCCTCGTCAATCAGTTCCTGCATTCGCGCTTCGCTGTAACGCCAGTACCGGGTCACTCCCATCATTTCGTAATGCGGGTTGCCTTTGGAGGCACCGCCGGGGGCGGTCAGATCGCTCAGCCTGTAACGGCGGTTGGTTCCCGGCTCTGTGTACCTGTAGAACTTGGCTACATACTCCGGGTTATAGGCCGTATAGACCGGGTTCCAGTTCCATTGGTCCGACTTGGTGTAAAAAAGCAGGATGTCGTGAATGCGGCCATGCTGCCGTCGGCCTTGTCGGGTATCGCTATGGGCGTTAGTGCGCCGCCAGGTAATTTCGCTGCGGAAATTGCCGGCGCCGTAGATGCTGTCCAGCAGCAGTTTGAGGTAATGGCCGGCGGTGGGGTCGCAGTGCAGGTAGATGGAGCCGGTGTCTTTCAGCACGCGGCGCATTTCCAGCAGTCGGACGGCCATCATACAGAGGTAGGATTGCATTCCCTTGCCGTGGGTGAGGCCGGCGGCGGCCAGGGCCTGGTAGAGGGCGGGCTGTTGGTCGGCGACTAGGCCCATCCAGGCGGTGTCCAGGTCGGACAGGGTCCAGGTGTCCTTGAAGGCGGCGCCGGCGGCGGCGCTGCCCACGGGGGCGGCGTAGTTGCGGTTGGAGTTGAAGGGCGGGTCGAGGTAGATGAGGTCAACCGAGGCGGAGTTGAGGCCGCGCAGGATGTCCAGGTTGTCGCCCGTCCAGATGGTTTTGTCGGCGAAGTTGGTCATAGTGATTGCCTGGCTTCACCCGTTGCGGGCCAGGCCCGGCGCGGCCAGAGGTTCCATTATGTCCAGGAATCGCTCCAAATCGAGCAGGTCGCCGGCCACGTTCGCGGCATTATCCCAGTTCTCATAAAAATTTGCCTCGAGGCTGATGGCAACCTGGAACAGGACCGGATGTCGTCGTCGCCGGTTTCGGAGGCCAGCCGGGAGATGACATTATAGAGGGCGGCATGGTCGTGATGCGCCCAACCGCGTCGCACGGCCACGGATTTGACGATTTGGGCGGCGGCGGCCCAGCCCTTTTGGGATGCCTGGCGGGTGTCGCCGGCGGCGAGTTCCTCACGCGCCTGCGTCAGCAGGTGCCGGCTGGCGGTCTGATAAGTTTGCGCTACCATAGATTGCCTCCTACGGCGTGGCCAGCGGTTCCAGCTGGTCCAGGAACTGTGCGATGTCGTCAAGACTGTCGGCCACGTTCGCGGCGTTATTCCAGTTTTCGTGGAAGTTCACCTGGAGGTTGCCGGCAACGTCGAACAGCCGCCGTATGTCCTCGTCTCCGGTTTCGTCCGCCAGTCTCCGGATGACGCGATACAGGGCGGCATGGTCGTGATGCGCCCAGCCGCGCGTTTCGGCTACGGATTTGACGATTTGGGCGGCGGCGGCCCAGCCCTTTTCGGATGCCTGGCGGGTATCGCCAGCGGCGAGTTCCTCATGCGCCTGCGCCAGCAGGTGGCGGCTGGCGGTCTGGTAGGTTTGGGCTACCATAGATTGCCTCCTACGGCGCGGCCAGCGGTTCCAGCCGGTCCACAAACCGCTCAATTCGGGACAGGGCGCCGGCTACGTTTTCGGCGTTGTCCCAATTTTCGTAAAAGTTGGTGTGGAGGGCGTTGGCGATATGGAACAGGTCGCGGATGTCGCCATCGCCGGTTTCGTTGGTCAGGCGCCTGACGACGCGATACAGGGCGGCATGGCTACCGTGTTCCCATCCGCGTCGCGCGGCTACGGATTTGACGATTTGGGCGGCGGCGCCCCAGCCTTTTTCGGAGGCTTGGCGGGTGTCGCCGGCGGCGAGTTCCTCATGCGCCTGCGCCAGCAAATGCCGGCTGGCGGTCTGATAGGTTTGCGCTACCATAGATTGCCTCCTACGGCGTAGCCAGCGGTTCCAGCTTATCCAGGAACTGTGCGATGTCATCCAGGTCGCCGTCCACGCTCACGCCGGGTATCCAGTTTTCGTAGAAATTTGCCTCGAGGCTGATGGCAACGTTGAACAGCCGGCGTATATCGTCGTCGCCGGTTTCAGCGACCAGCCTGGAGATGACGATAAAGAGGGCGGCGTGGTCGTGATGCGCCCAACCGCGCGTTTCGGCTACGGATTTGACGATTTGGGCGGCGGCGGCCCAGCCCTTATGGGATGCCTGGCGGGTGTCGCCGAGATACAAATCCGCGCGGGCTTGCGCCAGCAGGTGACGGCTGTCGGCTGGGCAGGTTGGCATTGCCATAGGTCAATCCATGCTGGCAGCGGTACGGACGGCGTTGCCATCCGGTCTGCGGGGCGTACGCAGAGCGTGGTTGGGCCGGTTCAAGGTTAGCCTGTTTCAGGGAAGTTCCGGCTAGGCTTCGAGGGCCTTGGCCAGCTTCGCCAAAGTGGCCTTCGGGTTGAGCGCGGAGCGGCGCGCCAGCTGGTGCAAGTGGCGCAGCCGGAGGGCCTGTTCGCCGGTTGCGAGACTCTCATTCGAAAGCGTCGCGAATTTGTGGCTGGTCTCCAAAACCTCGGCCGTGTAGCCGTCATCGTCAAAAATTTCAAGCTGATGGCGGGCCGCAGGAGAGTATTTGCCGGTACTCAACTCCCGCACCACAACCGCGATGGTATCTACGGATGTCACGAACGCGTCGTTGGTCACGGAAGGACGCCAGCGCAATTTCCCGTCATCGGTTTGCCGGATCAATCCTTCCAAAATCCGGTCCATTTCGCTCATCTCGTGTCCTCCTGTTGATTGCCAAAGCCCAAGTCGCTGGCCAATTCCTCCAGGTCGCTCTGTATCAGGTTCAGTATCCGATACAGCAACGCCGTGTCAGGTTCCTCACCGGGTTGTCCGAAGTGCGCTGCAACGAGGTTTTCCATCTCCCTGACAGCGACTATGGCGTCGGACAACCGGGCTTGGAACCCGGTTTGACCCTCCGGGCAGCGTTTGCGGATGTCGGACAGCATTTGCCGCAGCGACTGGTACTGCTCCAGAGCCGCATCCCACCGGCGGGCGCCGTGCAGGATTTTGATGCGCTGGATGAGAGCTATGGCGCGTTGCAGATCTACCGCTTGCAGATGGCGGGCGATGTCGCTGCGCGTTTCGTTGGCCGCGGCGCGCGCCGCCTGCGATGCGGAGCGGGCGCCCCGCGCCTCGATGATGGCCCACGCCAGCCCGGCAAGCGAAACGACCACGCCTGTAACGCTGGCTAAACTCCCCCAGTTGTCCGCCAAGTATCCCATCAGGTATTCCATAATGCGAGGCCCAATATAGCGCCATCCCCACATACTGGCAAGGCATACTGGCAAGCAGCATTCCGGCAAGCCGGGCGGGCGCGGCGCGGTTGCGCTGCCCGTCTCTGTGCTAGAATGACGCCGGCAACGGCAGCGCCAACGCCCGCGCCATCCCGCGCTCAACCCGTCCCCCGTCCCCCAACTTGCCAGGAGGCACTATATGACCGCCCCCGCCCGTATGAAATTCGGCGTATTTATGGCCCCTTTCCACCGGGTTGGCGAAAACCCCACCCTCGCCCTGGAACGGGATCTGGAGCTGCTCCAGTGGCTGGACCATCTGGGCTACGATGAAGCCTGGATTGGCGAGCACCACAGCGCCGGCTGGGAAACCATCGCCTCCCCCGAAGTGTTTATGGCCACTGCCGCCGAGCGCACCCGCAACCTGCGCCTGGGCACGGGCGTGGTCAGCCTGCCCTACCACCATCCCTATATGGTTGCCAACCGGATGGCGCTGCTGGACCACCTCACCCGCGGGCGGGTAATGCTGGGCGTGGGCCCCGGCGCTTTGGCCTCGGACGCCTATATGTTCGGCATCGACCCGGCCCGGCAGCGGGAGATGATGGACGAGTCCCTGGGCGTCATCAAGCGGCTGATGGACAGCCCCGAACCGTACACTTATAAAAGCGACTGGTTTGAGCTGCACGACGCGCATCTCCAGCTGCGGCCTTACCAACAGCCCTTCCCGCTGGTGGTGGCGTCGGTGCAGTCGCCGGCCGGGGTGACTACGGCGGGCAAGTACGGCGCCGGCGTCATTTCGTTGAGCGTGCCCCGCGATATGGTGCGTTCCACCAGCCTCAAGGATCAGTGGGCCATCGCCGAGGAAACCGCCGCCGAACATGGGCAGACGGTGAAGCGCGCGGAATGGCGCCTCTCCGTGGGCGTCCACCTGGCGGAGAGCAAGAAGCAGGCGATGGCGGACATCCGCGAAGGCTCCGCCCGGGTAGTTACCGAATACTTCGGCAACACCCTGGGCCACGAAGTGCCGGATGTGCCGCGCGACCAGATCGTTGACTTTATGACCGACAACAAGCAGTGGATTGTAGGCACGCCCGACGACTGCATCCAGCGTATCAACGAGCTGCAAGAGCTGTCCGGCGGCTTCGGCGGGATGCTGGTGCGGGTGGAGGACTGGGCGCCGCGGGACAAGCTGCATCGTTCCTACGAGCTGCTGGCGCGCTATGTGATGCCGCAGTTCCAGGGCACATTGACCGGCATACAGACTTCGCAGCAGTGGGCCGCCAACCTGCGGGAAACCTTGCAGGTCAACCGGCGCGCCGGCCTGGAACGCGCCACCCAAACCTACGAAGCGTCCCGCCGCGCATCCTGACGCCTCGCGCCGGGCCGGCCATGCCGCGCAACGGGAAACTCGCCCGCCGGCCGGCCCGCGCGCGCCGCAGCGATCCTCCGTATTACGGGTACCGCGCATTGCCGGCCCCGGCGCGGCGCCGCCGAATGCGTCCGCTCAGATCCCCGGCGGATACGGGCGGGCCGGCGCATTGCGCCGCCGCATACAGTATGAATATAGTGTAGTATATTGATTGTCCGTGGCCTATTGAGAACGATTCCCCATTCCCCGGCGGCAGCGCCGGCAATGAACGCGAGGGCAGGAACTATGCGGAAGACCAAAATCATCGCCACCATCGGCCCCAAGTCCAACTCCCCCGAAGCGCTCAGCCAGCTGGTCGCCGCCGGCATGGATGTGGCGCGCCTCAACTTTTCTCACGGCACCCTGGAGGAACACGCCGCCGTCATTGCCAACGTGCGCGCGGCCTCCCGCCAGCACAACCGCCCCGTGGCCGTCCTGCAAGACCTCGGCGGCAACAAGTTCCGGCTGGGGCATATGGCCCAAGCCATCCAGCTCAATGTGGGCGACAGCGTGTCCATCGTCAACGAAAACGCTTCCGACGACGCCGGCCGCCTTCCTTTCCCGGAACCCGCCATTCTCCGCAACCTGCGCCCCGGCAACCGCGTGTTCCTCTCCGACGGCACCGTATGCCTGGAAGTGCAGGACATCGCCGCCGACCTGGAAATCAAAACCAGAGTCCTCATCGGCGGCAACCTGTCCTCTTACAAGGGCGTCAACCTGCCCGACGTTTCGATGGATATGCCCGTCATCACCGAAAGCGACAAAATCGCCCTGCAATTCGGCGTGGAACAGGGCGTGGACTGGGTTGCGCTCTCTTTCGTCCGCACCGGCGAGGACGTGCGTTACGCCCGCGCCTACCTTAACCAGCTCAACAGCCGCGCCCCGGTAATGGCCAAGCTGGAGCGCCGGGAATGCGTGGACAACCTGGACGACATTCTCCACGCGGTGGAAGGCATCATGGTCGCCCGCGGCGACCTGGGCGTGGAAATGCCGATGGAGGAGGTTCCCGGCATCCAGAAAAAAATGGTGCGCCGCGCCAACGAACTGGGCAAAATATCCTCCGTAGCCACCCAAATGCTGCGCTCCATGGTCAACTCGCCCACGCCCACCCGCGCCGAAATCTCGGACATCCACAACGCCGTGCTGGACGGCTGCGATTCCATCCTCCTCTCCGACGAAATCGCCGTGGGCAACCACCCCGTAGAAGCCGTGCAAATCGCCGCTTCCACCATCGTTGAGGCGGAAAAGTCCTACGACTACTACAAAGAGTTCCCTCAGCAGAACGGCCAGACCCAGGCCATTACCGGCGCCGCCGCGCGGCTCATCCAGTCCCTGGACGCCAAGCCCATCGTCATCACCAGCACCGGGCGCGCGGCCTACGAAATGTGCCGCTTCCGCCCAGAGAACGACATCCTCGTCTTTTCCCACGAGGAAAGCGTGCAGCCCCGCGTGTGCATGGCCTGGGGTCTGGCCCCCAAGGGCGTCATTCCCGTGGAGCCCGATGTGGCCCGTCTGGTGGCTCGCCTGGTGGACGCCGCCCTGGCTACCGGGCTGGTCTCCGAATCCGACACTGCCGTCCTGGTGTACGGCTTCCTGCCCGGCGTCTCCGGCACGACCAACACCATCCAGGTGCTCAACATCCGCGAGTACCTGGACCACATCGGACGCAGCGCCGTTCCCCACGCCGCCCCGGTTCCCGCCTAGCCGCCTAAACCTTACCGCCCGACCCTGGCACCGGACGCCGCCCGGTGTCCGGGCCGGCCCCACACCTGCCCAAGACACACCGGCATCCCACCGCATTGCCCCTCGCCTCTGCCGCCACAACGGAGACCCGCAATGACCTATTCCGAATACGCCCGCTGCGCCCGCAAGTTCCTTGTCGACTCCGACCGCGAATTCGCCGTCGGCGAAAGGCAGCAGGCATCCGAAAAGCTCTACGGCGCCGCCAACGAAGCCCTTACCGCCGTCGCAATCCGGCGCGGCTGGAAATACCGCACCCACCGGGATATGAAAAACGCCGCCCAGCGACTGGCCGCCGAGCTGGACGACCCCTTCCTGGTAGGCGGGTTCGGCCTCGCCGAAAAATTCCACAAAAACTTTTTCCACGACGAAATGGAGGACTACGAAATCGCATCCGACCGCCCCTACGTTCATCTGTATGTCAACCGGGTGCTGGCCCTGCTGGATGGCTAACACCCAAACGGCGATGACATCCCCGCCCCAATAGGCTATAATCCCGTTCTAACCGCAAACTGCCACCGAGGTATCCCGGCTATGTTCCATGCCGTCTCCAGCCGCGTCAGCTTCCCCGACCTGGACGCCGAAACTCTCCAATACTGGAAAGACCGCGACGTCTTCCGCCGCTCCGTGGACGAACGTCCCGACGCCCCTCTCTTTATGATGTACGAGGGCCCGCCCACCGCCAACGGCAGCCCCGGCATTCACCACGTCCTGGCCCGCGTCTTTAAAGACGTCATCTGTCGCTACCGCACGATGAAAGGCTGCCGCGTCCCCCGCAAGGGCGGCTGGGACACCCACGGCCTGCCCGTGGAAATGGCCGTGGAACAGGAACTCGGCCTCGCCTCCAAACGCGACATCGAGGAGTACGGCATTGCCGAATTCAACCGCCACTGCCGGGAAAGCGTCTTTCGCTATGTCAAAGACTGGGAAGTGATGACCGACCGCATCGGTTTCTGGGTTGATATGGAAAACCCCTATGTCACCCTGGAAAACGACTACATCGAATCCGGCTGGTGGATCCTCAAGCAGCTCTGGGAACAGGGCCTGCTCTACGAAGATCGGCGCGGCACTCCCCACTGTCCCCGCTGCGTGTCCAGCCTGTCCTCCCACGAAGTGGCGCTGGGCTACCGCGAAAACACCCCCGACCCGTCGGTGTTCGTGCAGTTCGAGGCTCTGTCCTGGCCGGACGGCGCTGCGCCGGAGGGTTCCGCTTATCGTCTGGCCCAGCAGGCCATCATCCTGCGCGCGGCGGATCCCCTTTATCTGCTGGCCTGGACCACCACGCCGTGGACGTTGCCGGGGAATACGGCACTGGCCGTTGACCCGGACGCCGAGTACGCCATCGTTGCGACGGCCAACAATCAGGGCGCGCCGGTGCGGCTGGCACTGGCCGCCGCGCTGCTCAATGTCCTGCGCGGCGACTACACGGTGACCGACACGCTCAAAGGGAGCGACCTGGTCGGCATCCGCTATCGTCCGCTGTATGACGCCGTGTCATACGGCAGCCCCATACGGCGGTTCGTCCGCCGCCCCGGCCCCGGCGGCGGTGAAATCATCGAGCTTGAGGACGCCAATTCCTATGCCCCCTGCGTCGTCGCCGCCGACTTCGTCAGTATGGACGACGGCAGCGGCATCGTCCACATCGCCCCCGCCTTCGGCGATGAGGACCTGGCGCTGGGCCGGGAGCAAGAGCTGGCGTTCATCCAGCAGGTTGACTTGCAGGGCATCATCACCGGCGACTATCCCTTTGCGGGCAAGTTCGTCAAGGACGCCGACCCGGAAATCGCCGCCGACCTGGCCGACCGCGGCCTGCTTTACCACCGGACTACCTACCGCCACACCTACCCCTTCTGCTGGCGCTGCGATACCCCTCTGCTGTACTACGCCAAGACCAGCTGGTACATCCGCACCACCGCCCGCAAAGACCGGCTGGTGGGCCTCAACAGCGGCATCAACTGGTATCCCGAACACATCCGCGAGGGGCGGTTCGGCGAATGGCTCCGCAACAATGTGGACTGGGCCATCAGCCGGGAACGCTACTGGGGCACGCCCATCCCCATCTGGCGCTGCGACCGCTGCGACGCTATGGAGTGCATCGGCAGCGTGGCCGAGCTGGGCGCGCGCTCCGGCCAGGATGTCAGCGGACTTGACCTGCACCGCCCCTATGTCGACGAAGTCGCTTTCCCCTGCCGGGCGGACGGCTGCGCCGGCGCTCTTGCGCGCATCCCGGAGGTAATGGACTGCTGGTTTGACTCCGGCATGATGCCCTACGCCCAGTTCCATTACCCCTTTGAGAACCAGACCATTGGCAGGGACGGACGCCTGCCCGCCGATTACATCTGCGAAGCCGTGGACCAGACCCGCGGCTGGTTCTACAGCCTCCACGCCCTGGCCACGCTGCTCAACGATGATGTCGCTTATCGCAATGTCATCTGCTTGGGGCTGATTCTGGACGGGCGCGGGCGCAAGATGAGCAAACGCCTGGGCAACATCGTGGAGCCCATGCCCCTGCTGGACGCCCACGGCGCCGACGCCCTGCGCTGGTGCCTGTTCACCGCCGCCCCCGCTGGCGAACCCCGCCGCTTCTCCGACCGCCTGGTGCAGCAGACCCTGCGGCAGGTGCTGCTCACCCTCTGGAATGTCTATTCCTTCTTTACCAACTACGCCAACATTGACGAGTTTGAGCCGTCGCAGATCCCGGACGGCTGGCGTCCCGAAGCCGAGCTGGATCGCTGGATCCTGTCCGAACTCAACCAACTGGTACAGGTGGTGGACGGCCATCTGGACCGCTACAACCCCACCGACGCCGGCCGCCGCATCCAGGAATTCATCGACATCCTCTCCAACTGGTATGTCCGGCGTTCCCGCCGCCGCTTCTGGAAATCCGAAAACGACGTCGACAAGCTGGGCGCCTACGCCACCCTCTACGGCTGTCTGTCCACCCTGGCCCGGCTGATGGCCCCCCTGGCGCCCTTCGTATCCGAGCAGATGTACCGCAACCTGGAACTGCCCTACCGCGCCGGCGCCCCCGACAGCGTGCACCTGGCCCATTACCCCGTGGCCGACGAAACCCTGGTGGACCGCCCCCTGATGGACGCCACCCGCCTGGCGATGCGCGTGGCCAGCATGGGCCGCGCCGCCCGCAGCAAGGCCGGCCTCAAGGTGCGCCAGCCGCTGGCCTCCGTTGCCGTCCGCACCCGCACGCCGGCCGAATGGGCCTACATTGAGCAGGTGCGCCCGCAAATCCTCGAGGAACTGAACATCCGGGAACTCCAGCCTATGGACGCCGGCCAGGACATTTATGACCGGGCCCGCAGCGCCGCCGGGGATGACGGCGCTGTGGTAGTGTCGGTCAACGGCTACTCGGCCAACCTGGAGGCCGGGTATATGGTGGCGGTGGACGCCACCATCACGCCGGAACTGGCCGACGAAGGACTGGCCCGCGAACTGGCCCACCGCATCCAGAACCTCCGCAAGTCGGCCCGTTTCGAGATTACCGACCGCATCATCACCTACTACGCCGGCCCTGATGATGTGGCCCGCGTAATGGCGGCGCACGGCGATTACATCCGGCAGGAAACCCTCAGCGACGCCATTATTTCCCTGACGCCCGGCGCCGCCGGCCCGGACGACGCCGCCAGGTCGGAAACCGCGCAGGTTGAGGGCATGGAAGTAACCCTCGCCGTAAGCCGGGCGGCGGGATAATCCGCGATGCCCGAACTGCCCGAAGTAGAAAATACCCGCCAGTACCTGCTCCGTTCCGGGCTGGCGGGCTGTCGTCTGGGCACCCCGGAAATCACCTGGCCCAATACCGTCCGCCAGCCCTCGGTAGGCGAGTTTATTGAGGGCGTGGCCGGCCGCTGCGTTGCCGATGTGGGCCGGCGCGGCAAATATCTGCTGGCGGCGCTGGATGACGGCGGCCATCTCGCGTTGCACCTCGGCATGACCGGCAGCCTACGCATCCACGCCGCCGCCCGGGAACGCCCCCCGATGACCCGGCATATATTCCCGCTGGACGACGGGCGGGAGCTGCGCTTTATGGATCCGCGCAAGTTCGGCCATCTCTGGTTGCTGGACGACCCGGCGCAGGCTTACGGCCGAATGGGGCCGGAACCGCTGTCGGCGGATTTTACCGCCGCGGCGCTGGCGACGGCATTGCGGGGCCGCAAGGCACCCGTCAAGGCTCTGCTGCTGGAGCAGTCCGTAGTGGCCGGCATCGGCAATCTGTACGCCGACGAAGCCCTGTACCAGGCGGGCATACACCCGGAACGGCCCGCCGGCAGCCTTGCCGATGCCGAGCTGACCCGTCTCCACCGTGCTATTGTGGCCGCCCTGGCCCGCGCCACCGCCGCCTATGACGACGCCCGCAACGCCCACTGGCCCGACCCGCCGGTTGCCCTCTCCCCGTGGGACATCCCCCGCCGCAAGGACGCCCAATGCCCCCGCTGCGCCGCCTCAGTCCAACTCCTCAAAATCCGCAACCGCAGCAGCTGGCACTGCCCCCGGTGCCAGCCTCCGCACCAACAGACACCGCCCCCGTCCTTGACCGACTGATACGGCGCTGACCGCAGCCTGACCACGGCATACGGATGGCTTTGCCCCACTGCCCCTCGGCGGTTCCGGCCGGCTCCGGGCACCGCCGGCGCCGCTGTGTTATCATTGCGCCCAAACGCCGGCGCCCGCCTTCCCTTTGGCCGCCCCGCCGGCGCGCGACCTCATTCACCGCGCACAGACGCCGCGCACAGGAGGCACTACTATGCCCTTCGGAGGCAATGACTGGCACTCCCTCCGGCAGGAGGAAACGCTGGAACCCGAAATCCCCATCTGCGACCCGCACCACCACTTCTGGGATTTTCGCAGCGAGCGCATTCCCTACCAGCGCTATCTGCTGCACGAACTGGCCGCGGACATCAACAGCGGCCACAATGTGACTTCCACCGTCTTTGTGGAGGCCCGGTCAATGTACCGCGCCGCCGGGCCGGAGGAAATGCGGCCGGTGGGCGAGGTTGAATTCGTGCAGGGCCTGGCGGCGGCGTCAGCCAGCGGGCTGTACGGCCCCGGCCGGGCGGCGGCGTCCATCGTGGGCCACGCCAACCTGAACCTGGGCGACGGCGTCAAGCCCGTGCTGGAGGCGTTGCAGGCCGCCAGCCCCAACCGCTTCCGCGGCATCCGCCACTCCGTTACTTGGGATCCGCACCCGGAGGTGGAAAACACCGCCGCCCACCGGATGCCGCAGCAGCTGGGCAGCGACAACTTCCGCGCCGGCGCCCGCGTCCTGGCCGGTATGGGACTGTCGCTGGAAGGCTGGCTCTACTTCCCGCAAATGCCTGAACTGGCCGACTTCGCCAACGCCGTTCCCGACCTGACCATCATCCTCAACCACATCGGCGGGCTGCTGCGGGTTGGCCCCTACGCCAACAGCGCCGAAACGCTGGCCACCTGGCGCAACGGCATTGCCGCCTGCGCCGCCGCGCCGAACATCGTCATCAAGCTGGGCGGCATCGGAATGCCCCGCACCGGCTTTGACTGGCACGAACGCGCCGTCCCCGCCGGCTCGGAGGAACTGGCGGAGCAGATGGCGCCGCTGATGCACTACTGCATTGAGCAGTTCGGCCCCGACCGCTGTATGTTTGAGAGCAACTTCCCGGTGGACAAGGTGTCCTACTCGTACAATGTGATGTACAACGCCTTCAAGCGGCTGTCGGCCGGCTACTCGCCCGCCGAGCGGGCCGCTATGTTCCACGACACCGCCGTGCGCGTGTACCGGGTGGACGAAAGCTGACCACGCGCGCCAAACGGCAAAAACCCTGGGGGCGCGGCCTGCCTCGCCCCCGCTTCGGAGATTTGATGTGTTGAAAACTACCGCTGTCGTTCTCCTGCTGGTCGCCGTGCTGGCCGTTGCCGGCGCCGGCGTGGCCTCGGCCCAAACCTCTCTGTCGGCGCCCGTCAACATCAGGGCAGTGGACGGCGCCAATACCGGCGAGGCGCGTCTGACCTGGAACGCCGCCCGGGGCGCCAGCCAGTACCGGGTGGGCTGGATTAATATGAACGACTTCCGCCGGACGCAGCAGACCGGCGAGCCGTGGCTGGAACGCTTCGCCTTTGTGAACATCAGGGCCAGCCTCACCGCCTACACCATCGGCCGGCTGACGCCCGGCGAGGAGTACGCCTTTATCGTGGCCAGCGTGCCTGCCGCCGGCAACCCCGTGTGGCCGCAGCAGTGGGCTTACCTGACCACGGCAGCCGCCCCCGCAACGCCCGTCTGTCCCCCCGGAACGCCTTCGCCCGCGCCCGCCCCGTCCCCAACGCCGGCCCCGTCGCCCACGCCGGCCGCGCAGACGACCTTGACCAACGAGCAGCTGGTGCGTCTGGTCAAGCCGGCCTTGGCCCAGATTGTCGTTCCCCTTTCCGACGGACGGACCGGCATCGGCACCGGCTTTGTAGTGCGTTCCAATGGCCTGCTGGTCACCAATCGTCATGTAGTTGACGATGCCGAAACGGTAACCGTCAATATGCAGAACCTGGAGGGCCAGCAGTTCCAGTACACCGGCCGGGTGCTCGGACGGGGCATTCTGGCCGACCTGGCCATAGTGCAACTGCCGGCCGGCCGGACTTATCCCACCCTACGGCTGGGTGATTCCGACGCCGTGGCCGGGGGCGCCGACGTGATTGCCATGGGCTACCCCACCGGTAGCATCTCCGGCACCTACCCCACGGTGACGCGCGGCATCATTTCGTCCAAAGGCACCTTTGAGGATACCAGATACCTGCAAACTGACGCCGCCATCAATCCCGGCAACAGCGGCGGCCCGCTGGTGAACCGCTACGGCCAGGTCATCGGTGTCAACACATCCGGCAGAGATTTTAGCGCAGCCGACAACATAGCCTTTGCCATCGCCAGCAACGAAGTTGCCAGCCGACTGGACACTATGGCTGCCGGCGGCCCCAACAGCGCGACCTACCGCAATCTGCGGTGGGTCCACGGCTACCGCGTGGACATCCCGAAAGGCTGGTATCTGACCAGAGAAAGCGCAGATTGCACGGGCTTTTACCCTTACCACAGCAAAGGCGGCGCCTCCATCTGCGCTTTTGATCTTTCCGAATCGTTCACCGGCAGCAGCGACAAACTGGCCGCTTTTGCCGAATGGCGATGGAATGACCTGCAACGAGCAATCAGAGAGCGGGATTATCCCTTGTTCCAGACGGTTTCCTTTAACCGGGTAACCATCAGCGGGCGGGCATATTATCGCCTGGAATATCGGGTACAGAGCGATCCCGAATACTGCGTCTCCAACCGCGTTATGCTGGTGGGGCTGTCGGCCTCGTACCCGGAGAAGCCTTACGGTTTTACCTGGCGCGTCTCGGTCTGCGAACAAAGCCTCAACCAGTACAGTGCCGAGCGGCAGGCAATGCTGAACAGCTTTGTGCCGTAGCCGCCGCCTGGTCGCAAAAGCAGGGATGGGGGTAGGGGGTTGCTCCCCTGCCCCCTGTGCCGCCGGCCGGCGCGGCCCGTTTGACGGGATAGGCGCCAAGTGGTAAGTTAGGCGCACAGGAAATTTAAGGCGTCCCCCTCCTCCCGGTTGGGGACGCTGCTGTCGACTATCGCCGCAGCAACGGCATGGAGGCGAGGTTATGACGACGCCGGAATCCGACCGTCAGGCAACTCCCCAGCCGGAGCAGATTAACTGGTGGATGACGCCGACGCAGCGACGCCATATCAAACGCCTGGAGCGCAAGGCGGATGCCGCTATGGAAAATCTGTACCGGCTGCTCCCGGAATTGCCCCGCAGCTAGTCCGCGCGAGCAATGCCAGGGACTGTCGCCGGCTGCTGCCCTCGCCACCCCATCGCAACCTTTGCTGGAACCACGCTGAATGACCGGAACAATCGCCCTCCGCCCTCTGCTCCTCGCAACGCTGGCGATGGCAACGGCCATCGTCATTGCTATCGCCATTGCCGCCGCTCCGGGCGTATATGTTCCGGGCAGCGGCGTGGCGCAGGCGCAAGCGCTGGCGCCCCCGTCGGGCATAGCGGCGGCGGACGGCGCCGCCACCGGCGAAGCCCGCCTGGCCTGGAACCCCGCCGCCGGCGCCAGCCAGTACCGCGTGGGCTGGATCAATATGAACGACTTCAGGCGGGCGCAGGGGGAAGGCGAGCCCTGGCTGGAACGCTTCGCCTTCGTGAACATCAGAAGCAGCCTCACCGCCTACACCATCAGGCGGCTGACGCCCGGCGAGGAGTACGCCTTCATCGTGGCCAGCGTGCCTGCCGCCGGCAACCCCGTGTGGCCGCAGCAGTGGGTTTATTTGACGCTGGCCGCCGCGCCGCAATGGCCCGTCTGTCCCACCGGAACGCCGACGACAACGCCGGCGCAGACGCCAACGCCGGCCCCAACCCGAACCCCTACGCAGACGCCGGCGCCGGGCGCGCAGACGGAATTGAGCAACCAGGAACTGGTGCGCCGCATCAAGCCCGCCCTGGCGCAGGTCACCGCCACCAACTCCGCCGGCGAAACCAGCAGCGGCACCGGCTTTGTGGTGCGCGCCGACGGCCTGCTGGTCACCAACCGCCATCTGGTTGAGGATGCGGAGACGGTGGAAGTCCAGATGCAGAATCTGGACGGGCAGCTGTTTAACTACACCGGCCGGACGCTGGGGCGCGGCATTCTGGCCGACCTGGCGCTGGTGCAGCTGCCGGCCGGCCGCTACGCCACACTGCCTCTGGGCGACTCCGACGCCGTGGAGGGCGGCGCCGAGGTGATTGCCATGGGCTACGCCCTGGGGAGCATCCTGGGAACCTATCCTACGGTGACCGTGGGCGTAATTTCGTCCAAGCGCAACTTCCGCGACCTTAAGTACCTTCAGACCGACGCCGCCATCAATCCCGGCAACAGCGGCGGCCCGCTGGTGGACCGCTACGGCCGCGTCGTCGGCATCAACACCTCCGGCGTGGAATCGGTGGGCGACCGGCCCGTTGAGGGCATATCCTTCGCCATCGCCAGCAACGAAATCGCCCGCCGCCTGGCAACGATGGCAGCCGGCGGGCCGGACCGGGTCACCTATCGCAACACCTATCGCGGCCACGGGTACCGCGTGGACATCCCCAGGGGCTGGTATCTGGAATCGGAAGACAGATACTGCACCCAGTTCCAGACCTATGATGTCCGGTTTAACGGAATATCCCTCTGCGCCTGGCGATTCGGGCGCATCACCGACCGGAGCAACGACCTGGAGCGGTTGCGCCGGACGGTCTGGAATACCTGGATAAATCTGGCGGAACGGAACAGCTGGCCGCTGATTGAGCTGGTGCGAGCGGAGTTAACGGGGACGCCGGGGCAAGAATACTACCGCCTGGCCTGGCG
This sequence comes from Dehalococcoidia bacterium, assembly GCA_965203195.1. GTDB lineage: Bacteria > Chloroflexota > Dehalococcoidia > Lucifugimonadales > UBA3495 > Bin87. The sequence continues at coordinate 2,039,076 of OZ241860.1, forward strand.
CGCCCAGATCAACCCTTTCCGCTGCGTGGGCGACGAAGTTTCCCTGGTGGCCCTGTCGTCATCCTACCCGCAGCTGCCCCGGGGATTTGAGCTGAATGTGGGCGTCTGCTCGGGGCAGCCGTCCCGGTATTTTGCGGAACGGCAGGCGATACTGGACAGCTTTGCGCCCTGACGCAAACGCGCCGCCCCGGGCGGATGCCGCCCGGCGCAAATCATACCCGGTTGTGCTACCATTAAAGCCGACGCCGGCAAACCCGATGCCGGCGCGACCTCGGGTTCGGAAGGCAAACAGGCAGGAGGCGGTCAATATGGTAGTCGCAGAACGCGCCATGACGCATCACCACCGGGAACACCACCCGCACCGGAGCAACGAGCTGGCGGAACACGACCACTGCCAGGGGAATATGGACTGCGTGTGCCATCACGACGGCCATTGCTGCTGTTGCCATAGCGCCCACTGCAACGGCAGCAGCTGCAACTGCCACGGCGGCGATGCCTGAGCCCGGCGCCCGCATCCCCGGCGCCGGGCCCTTCGGGAGGACAAGTTGCCGGACAACAAGCTCTCGGACGCCGGCGCGGGCCGGCTGCCCCTGCGGTCGGGCCGGCCGCGAATGGTCAGGAGGTTGGGTTTGACGATGAACCCCGACAGCTTCCCGCCGGAGTTTTTCCGCCGCGAGGACGAAAGCGACGATGCCGAGTTCTACACGACGCCCCGTCTGGTGGTGCATATTGACGACGGGGCCATCGGCGCCGTGGGCCGGCTGTTCCGGCAGCTGATTCCCCCGGACTCCGAAACCCTGGACCTGATGAGCAGCTGGCGCACGCACTGGCCGGCGGAACACCCCCGCCGGCGCATTGTCGGCTTGGGGATGAACGCTACGGAGCTGGCGGAGAACCCGCAGCTGGACGATTACCTGGTGCGCGACATCAACGCCGACCCGTCCCTGCCCTTTGCCGAAGCCTCCTTTGACGCCGTGGTCATCACCGTTTCGGTGCAGTACCTCACCAGCCCGGTTGCGGTGTTCGCCGAGGTGTCCCGCATCCTGCGGCCCGGCGGCGTGTTCATCGTCACCTTTTCCAACCGCTGCTTCCCCACCAAAGCCGTCCGCGTCTGGCGCGCCACCAACGATGCGGATCATATTGAGCTGGTGGCGTCATATCTGCACCGGGCCGGCGGGTTCAACGGCGTGCGCGGCGGGCTGGCCAACCCCGACCTGGCGCCGCCGGGCGACCCGCTGTTCGCCGTCTATGCCTATAAAGAGGCCGCCGGCGATGGCGACGCTGCGGGGGCGTGATACACTGGAAAAGAGATTTGCGGGGTAGGAAAGACTGGACTATGAGCGGCGTTTTCGTTTATTGGGACAATTCCAACATTTGCCACGAGGCGCAGCGGCTGGCCGAGGAGCGGGACGCCACTCCCGGGGCGCGCTATCTGGTACGAATCCATTTTGAAAACCTGCTGCGCCTGGCCCACGCCGACCGTCCCCTGACCAAAGCCTGGGCCGCCGGCTCCATCCCGCCGGAACTGAACCAGCTATGGAACCGGCTGGAGAACCGGGGCGTGGCAGTGGAACTGTTCGACCGGGGCGGGCGCGAGCGCGGCGAACAGGATATACCCGACCGCTGGTTGCAACTGCGTATGCTGGAGGACGGCTGGGATTACAACGGCGATCCCGGCATTGTGGCGCTGCTGACTGGAGACGGCGCCGGCTATGTGGAAGGCCGGGGTTTTCACCGCACCCTGGAGCGTATGCACCGGCGCGGCTGGCGGGTGGAAGTCCTGTCCTGGTTGCATTCCTGCCGGCGCGGGATGCGCCTGTGGGCAGAGGAAAACGGCGTATTTGTGCCACTGGACGATTATTATGACGCCATAACTTTCCGGGAACCGTCCCGCCCCGGTCACGAGCTGGCCCTGGCGCGGCGCGTGGCCGATCTTGACCTGTCCGGTCGCCCGACAGCGTGAAGCCGCCGTGGGTGGAGGGAATTGCGATGACGACGACAATGACGACGCCCAAGCTACTGACCGCCGCCGACCTGCTCCGCCTGCACAGCGAAGGCGTGCGCGGCGAACTAATCCAGGGGGTACTGCACCAAACTATGCCAGCCGGATTCAGGCATGGCAAGATAATAATGCTCCTGGGCGCCCGGCTGGTATCGCACGTGGAGCCGGCCGGTCTGGGCCACGTGTTCGGCTCCGACACCGGCGTCCTGCTGGAACGCAACCCCGACACCGTGCGGGAACCGGACATAGCCTATGTTTCCGCGGCCCGCCTCCCCCTAGATGCCGAAATCAGCGGCTACTGCCCGGTCGTCCCCGACCTGGTAGTGGAGATAGTGTCCCCAACCGACGACGAACGGGAAGTGGCTAACAAGGCCGCAATGTGGCTGCATTACGGCGCCCGCATGGTCCTGGTGATAAACCCGGCATCCCGCACGATACAGATGCGCCGGCCCGGCGCGCCGACTGCTATCCTCACCATCCACGATACGCTGGACGGCGGGGATGTGCTGCCGGGTTTCACCTGCCCGGTGCGGGATATTCTGGAGCGTTAGGCCAGTCAGCCATCTCCGGCGCCATCTCCACCGGCGCCCCGCCGGGCCTGGCGGATCTGCCCACGAGGGAATTGCGATGACGACGACAATGACAACGCCCAAACTGCTGACCGCCGCCGACCTGCTCCGCCTGCACAGCAAAGGCGTGCGCGGCGAACTAATCCGGGGAGCGTTGCGAGAAACTATGCCAGCCGGACTGAAACACGGCGAGATAGCCGCCGCCCTGATGTCCCTGCTCTGGATACACGTCCACCCTGCCCGACTGGGCCACGTGTTCGGCTCCGACACCGGCGTCCTGCTGGAGCGCAACCCCGACACCGTGCGGGAACCGGATGTAGCCTATGTTTCCGCGGCCCGCCTGCCCCTGGACGCCGACATCAGCGGTTACTGCCCCGTCGTCCCCGACCTGGTAGTGGAAATAGTTTCCCCAACCGACGACGAACGGGAAGTGGCTAACAAGGCCGCAATGTGGCTGCATTACGGCGCCCGCATGGTGCTGGTGATAAACCCGGAATCCCGCACTATACAGGTGCGCCGGCCCGGCGCGCCGGCAGTTATCCTGACCGTCCACGATACGCTGGACGGCGGGGATGTGCTGCCGGGTTTCACCTGCCCGGTGCGGGATATTCTGGAGCGTTAGGCCGGTCAGTCGGCCACTTCCAGCACCATCTCCACTTCCACCGGCGCCCCGCGCGGCAGGGCGGCCATGCCCACGGCGGAACGGGCGTGGCGTCCGTTTTCGCCGTACAACTCCACCAGCAGGTCGGAAGCGCCGTTGCCCACCGCCGGCTGCTGGTCAAACTCCGGGTCGCTGTTGACCATCACCAGCAGCTTCACCACGCGCCGCACCCGGTCCAGGTCGCCGATGATGCTTTTGGCGGAGGAAAGGCAGTTGACGGCGCACTGGCGGGCCGCCTCATAGCCCTGCTCAACGCTCACCTCCCGCCCCAGCTTGCCGCTGGCGACCATCGCGCCGTCGGGACGCCGGGGCAGGTTGCCGGATACGAACAGCAGATTGCCGGCGCGCACCGCGGGAACAAAATTGCCCAGAGAGGGGTTGGGTTCGGTTACTTCCAGGCCCATTGCGGCCAGCTTGCTTTCAATTTCCATAACGACAATCGTCTCCTTGATGCGTTGGCAGGACAGGTCGGACGGGATGGGGACAGGACAGGCAGAGTAAAGTCAGGGCAAGCCGGACGGGACGATGGCAAGGCGGAGTCTGCGCTACCCGTCGGCCGGACGGTAGCGGTTGACGATGGGCAGACGCCGGTCTTTGCCGAAAGCGCGGGGCGTAATTTTGACGCCGGGCGGCGCCTGCCTTCGCTTGTACTCGTTGCGGTCCACGGCGGCGATCACCTGGAGCACCCATTCCGGCTTATGCCCCATGGCCACCATTTCCGTGTAGTCGCAATCATCCTCAACATAGGCTTTGATGATGGGATCCAGCAGCTCGTAGGGCGGCAAGGTATCCCGGTCGGTCTGGTCGGGCCGCAGTTCGGCGCTGGGTGGCTTGTCCAGTATCGCCCGGGGGATGACCGGGCCGACGGCGGCGCCAACGCTGACCTCGACGTCGTATGCCGGCCGGGAGTTGCGCCAGTGGCAGAGTTCGTACACCATCGTTTTGGGGACATCCTTCAGCGCCGCGAACCCCCCGGCCATATCCCCGTACAAGGTGGCGTAGCCCATCGCCAGCTCGCTCTTGTTGCCGGTGGTCAGCGCCAGCCAGCCGAACTTGTTGGAGATGGTCATCAGCACATTGCCCCGGATGCGGGCCTGCACATTCTCCTCGGCGGTGTTGGGCGCCGTGCCGGCAAAGCGCGGGGCCAGCATATCGGCAAAGGCTTCGTGGGCCGGCTCTATGGGGATGCGCCACAGCGGAATGCCCAGATTGTCGGCCAGCTCCTGGGAATCGGCCACGCTGCCCTCCGATGAGTAGCGCGACGGCATCGTGACTCCGACTACATTGTCCGCGCCGAGGGCATCGGCGGCAATAACCGCCGTCAGCGCCGAATCCACGCCGCCGGACAGCCCCACCAGGGCTTTGCGGAAGCCGGATTTGCGGACATAATCGCCGACGCCGGTGACCAGCGCCCGATAGACTTCGGCAACAGCGTCCGGCGGCGGGCAAAGGGGCGGGGCAGCAATGGCCGGCCGGCGGCCGGCGGGGATAGCGGGGCCGGCGGCGGCGGGTTCGGAAAGGGCAATTACGGGTGCCGGGGCAATTTCCCCCGCCGCCGGCCGCTGGTGCGGGTTCGCCTTGCGGGGGCGCGGGTCGCGGAGCCGCTGCCGGAGCGCGGCGCCGGCGTCCAGGTCGGCAATCAGCAGACTTTCCGCAAAAGACGGCGCGCGCGCAATGACGGCGCCGTCCGGGGCGCAAATGACGCTGGCGCCGTCAAACACCAGCTCATCCTGCCCGCCCACGGTGTTGAGATAGGCGATGAACACGCCGTTGTCGGCGGCGCGGGTGGCCAGCATCCGTTCCCGCTGGGCGGCCTTGCCGGCGTGAAAAGGCGAGGCGTTGATGTTGACGATAACCTCGGCGCCCGCGGCCCGCTGCGCCACCACAGGGCCGGCGGGATACCAGATGTCCTCGCAGATGTTGACCCCCACCGGAACGCCGTTGACCGCATAGACCGGGCAGGCGTCGCCCCGCCGGAAGTAGCGTTCCTCGTCAAAGACGCCGTAGTTGGGCAGGTAGATCTTGCGATACCAGTCCACAATGCGCCCGTTATGAATGATGGCGGCGGCGTTGGCGATGTCATCATCCACCGCAACGCAGCCCACAATGACGGCGATGTCCCGCGCGGCGGCGGCAATGCGCCAGACGGCGGCGATGTTGTCCGCCAGAAAAGAGGGCTTGAGCAGCAAATCCTCCGGCGGATAGCCGGCCACGGCCAGCTCCGGGAAGGCTACCAGGTCGGCGCCGGCGGCCCGCGCATCATCGGCCAGGGCGATGATGCGGTCGGCGTTGCCGGCTATGTCGCCGACGGTAGGGTTGAACTGGGCCAGAGCCAGGCGGAGGATGCGCGGCATAACGCAGGCATTATAGCGCCAGCGGTCAATACAATGGCGCCGCCGGGCAGTAGCGCCGCCAGGCAAGGCAATGAACGGGCGATAACCGGCGGCGCCTTGCGCGCGCCCTGGCCGCGCCGGGCGTCATCCGCCCGGATGCCGGGGATGCGTGAACCAGTGGTAACTGAACGCCCCCTGCGCCCCCCGCACGAACAAAAACAGCAGCAGCAGATAGACGACGACCCAGAACGCGCCCCGTCCGTCCAGCGCCAGCGGCTCCAGCCGGGTCAGCGCGATGACGCGGGCAATGGCGAACACCACCGGCAGCAGCGCCGCCGCCAGCCGCCAGCGCTGGTTCAGCCCCAAGCCCAGCATACCCACCAGGAAGCCCTCTACGCCGTAGTAGATGACGATGCGCGCCGGCAGGAAGGCGGCGTCATCCGCCCCGCCGTCGCCGGCCGCCGCCATTCCTTCCTGGATGGCCGGCCCAATCAGCCAGACCAGCAGCAGCCCGGTGGTCCAGACCCACCAGGCCAGCGCCGCCAACCAGCCCCAGCGTATCCAGCGGCGCGCCGGCCCCGGCCCGGACGCCGCGAAACGCCCCAGGCGGCCAGGCGGACGGGGATAACGGTATGCGCCACCGCCGTCGTCGGCGACGCCGCTGTCATCATCCCGCGGCGTGTCCGGCGGCGGCGACATTGCGATGAGCCGGGCGGAGTACGGGCCGCCTACCCGGCGTCCTCGTCCAGCAGGGGAATGGTCGTCCAGACCACGCCGTCGGGGTCTGCGGAAAGCCCCTGCTCTCCCACCATCCGCCGGATGTCCAGCAGGGTGGCGTTCACTTCACCGGTCACTTTCCGCCATTCCGGTTCCGGCGGGAACCAGTAGGGGGAGTTGATCCGCACTACCTTGTTGTCGGCGGCGTGGTGGTAGATGCCGAACCGGGCGGCTTGCTGTTGCATCGTCATAATAAGGCCACACTTCCCGCCCGGCGCCGGGGACAGGATGGCGCGGCGCCGGGCGATGCGTACGATGGTACTGGTACCGGGACAGGTTGCGGGAGTTCCCTGATTACAGGATTTCCCTCTTGAGGATGAGGCGTTCAATGCCGTACTTGCGGCTGCCCAGGATGCCGATGATGCCGGCGCAGGCGAACCACAGGATGGTCACTTCGCCGCCGTGGGCGCCAAAAGCGGAGCCCATATCCCCCGGCGGGTTGGGGTACAGGTGCGGCAGAATGCCGTTGGGCGCGTGCACCATAAAGTAGGCCACCACCATAGTGACCACCAGGGCGCCGGCGCCCAGCCGGGTCAAAACGCCCAGCCCCACCAGAAAGGCGGCGACCAGTTCCACCCACCCGGCCACATACACGATGTCCGGCGGCCCGCTGCCCGGCAGCGGAAAGTTCCAGACGAAAGCCTTCTGCGCCCCGTGCAGGAATACCAGAAAGGCGAAAATCAGCCGGAACAGCAGGTAGAATTCGTCCGTATAGCGCCGGAAAAAGCGCCCCAGAAAAGCGCTTTCCGCAGCCGGCGCCGGCGCGGCGTTGTTGGCAGCCATAGTCAGACCCTCTCCTCTCCATTCAATTGCTTGCTCAACAGGTATCCCCGGGAGGCGTCCCCAGGATGTGTTCCCCAGATATGTCCACAGGAATGTTCGCGCGGCGCGCTGCGGCCCGGAGCGAAGCTGCGCCCGGCAGCCCTGGTGTGGCCGGACTGCCGGAGTTCCCATTGTGACAACCCGTTTAGTTTGACATGAATCGCGCCACGCCATTGCCGCCGGCGCAAATGCCAATGCCGGCGCCGGCGTCAGGCTATCGGCGTCAGGCTATCGGCTTCAGGGTATGATGGAGCTGATGGCAATGGTTTCGTCCCGCCGGGGGCCGGTGGAGATGATTTGCGCCTGGCAACCCACCAGTTCCTCAATGCGGCTGACATAGTCGCGGGCGTTGGCCGGCAGCCGCCCGTAGTCGGTGACGCTGGCGGTCGGTTCCGTCCAGCCGGGCATCTTTTCGTAAATCGGTTCGCAGCGTTCCAGCAGGGCGGTGTCGGCGGGAAAGCGATCGGTTTCGGCGCCGTCCTCGTCCCGGTAGCCCACGCCGATTTTGACCTCCGGCATACCGTCCAGTATGTCCAGCCGGGTCAGCACCATTCCGGTAAAGCCGTTGATGCGCTGGCTGTAGCGGGCGGCCACGGCGTCAAACCAGCCCACCCGGCGCGGACGCCCGGTGGTGGTGCCGTACTCGTGAGCTTTCTCCCGCAGCTCCTCGGCGGCGGCGCCATGCATTTCCGTAGGCATCGGCCCGCCGCCCACGCGGGTGGAGTACGCCTTGAACACTCCCACCACGCCGGCGATGTCCTGCGGACGAATGCCCAGCCCGGTAATCGCGCCGCCAATGGACGGCGAGGACGAAGTCACATAGGGATAAGAGCCGTGGTCAATATCCAGCAGCGTGCCTTGCGCGCCTTCCAGCAGCGCGCTTTTGCCCTGCTCCAGCAGATCCTGCACCATCTGCTCGGTGGGGCAAACCCTGGACTCCAGCCGTTTCGCCCAGGTTTGGCACTGCGCCAGCACGGCGTCGGCGTCCAGGGGCTTGCCATCATACACGCCGGTGATGACCCGGTTTTTCATCGCCACGGCGTCGCGTATGCGGTCGGGCAGCTGCCGGGCATCCAGCAGGTCGCCGATGCGGATGCCGTCGCGGGCGGCCTTGTCCACATAGGCGGGGCCAATGCCCTGCCCGGTGGTGCCGATGGCGGAACGGCCGCGCGCCTGCTCCTGCAACCCGTCCAGCAGTATGTGGTAGGGCATAATGATGTGGGCGCGGTCGCTGACGAACAGCCGGTCGGTGGCGATGCCCTGTTGGTGCAGGCCGTCGATTTCGCCGAGCAGCACATCGGGATTGACCACCACGCCGTTGCCGATGACGCCGGTGACGCCGGGCCAGCAGATGCCGGATGGCACCAGGTGCAGCTGGAACTCGCCCCGCTCGTTGACCACCGTATGGCCGGCGTTGTTGCCGCCGGCGTAGCGCACGACGCAATCGGACCGGCCGGCCAAATAGTCAATGACCTTGCCCTTGCCCTCGTCGCCCCATTGCCCCCCGATTACGGCGTAAGCCGGCATTGTGCTCTGCTCCTGGATTTTGCTGAAACTAGCCGGATGTTGCCACCAGCCCGAAACGCCGCCCGGTCTCCGGCGTGGGCCAAAACTGCCCGGCAGGGCAGGGCATCCGCGCCGCGCGCCCCCGGGCAACGGGACGGCTGCCGCAGGGATTATAGCAGAAACCGCCCCCGGGCAACAGGGCAAACCGCCGCCGCAACCGGGGCAATCACCGGGAACCGGATGCCGGAACCGGATGCCGGATGAATAAGCGCCCGCCCGCGCCGATCCTCAATCCGGTGCCGCGCCCGGACCGGAAAGGCGGCCCCATTCAACCCCCCGCCGGCGCAGCCGTTCCGCAATGACCCGCTGCGCCGCCGGCGAGTCGTCCATCCCAATGAAGCGGCGCCCCAGCCGGGCAAAGTACTACGGGTTGTTGGCAGCAATATCCGTGAGGATAGGTTGCAGGGCATTAACGCTGGCTACATAGCTACGCGGGTTTTGCATACGAACCAGCGCCTGCAATTGCGACAACCGCGCCGCGTTGTAATACGGGCCATCAACCAGGACGAAAAGGGCGACATCATTGTTGATGCGTTGCAAAAAATTTCGCAGCAGCGCCTGAATTTCGTTGAACTGATTGTCCTGATTTCCGCCGCTCTCCCGCGTGTATTTTTGAGCAGCATAGCAGGTCACTCCACCGGTCCGCCACTGAAAATCAATGGACTTGGACGGACGCTGTGCGCCAGCCAACTGCGCCCCGGTAACTATTTGGCCGTCCCTGTTGACATAGCAAGCATTTTGGCCGCTGGATGGCAACTTGCGAAATTCCGCAACGAACGCCAATTTCTCAACATAATCGGCGGCCGCTTTCTCGTGTACGTTTTGACGGCGCGCCTCTCGCGCCAGAACGGCTGCCAACGGGCCGTTGGGGTTGGCATCTAGATCGCGCCAGAAATCGGCTTCCGGGATGTCAAATTGACCGGCGAAATGCAGGATCCGCGTCCGCAATCGTGCGGAGCGTTGGGCAATTTCATCAGCCATCTCAGCCCGATTAGCGAGATTCTGCTGATGCTCTATCGCTTCAAAATCCAGTGGTTGCGGTTGCTGTGGTTCTATCATATCAATCCTCCATTAAACTAGTTCCTGCCATTCAATCCCCCGTCCCCGCAGCCGTTCCGCAATGACCCGCTGCGCCGCCGGCGAGTCGTCCATTCCAACGAAGCGGCGCCCCAGCCGGGCGGCGGTCAGCAGCGTGCCCCCGCCCCCGGCGTAGCAGTCCAGCACCGTATCGCCGGGGTTGGACGAGGCGCGGATGATGCGCTCCAGCATACGGGCGTTTTTCTGCGTGGGATACTGCGGGCGCTGCGGGTCTTTGTAGAGCCACACATCCTGGGGCAGCTTGCCGGCGGCGGCGCTGGCGTAGCGAATCTGGCGCGGGTTGCCGGCGCCGCTCCATTCAATCAGGCCGGCGGCGTCCAGTTCGTCCAACCTGGACGGAGGATAGCGCCAGTGGCGGCCCGGCGGGGGCGGCATTCCCCGCCAGGGCTGCCCCGTGGCGCCCTGACGCGTCACGCCGGGCGCGTGCAGCGGCGTGGTCGTATAGCGCCGGCCGGCGGCGTCCGCGCGGGGGTACAGGCGGGCGATTTCGGCCTCCGACAGCGGTTCCGGCTGGGGATGCCAGGTAATGCGCCGGGGCGACACGGAGTAAAAGAGGACGGTATCCTTGATGTTGCCATAGGAATGGCGGGCGAAGTTCTTGGGGTTGCACTTGATGCGGGTGATGCTGTTGCGGAAATTCTCCGGCCCGAAAACGCCATCTAGCAGCAGGCGGACATAATGCTCCATTTTGACATCAATGTGGACATAGACGGAGCCGGCGGGGGCCATCAGGCCGCGGATGGCGTCCAGCCGTTCCCGCAGGGCGTCCAGGTAGGCGTCGCCGCGCATCCGGTCGGAGTAGGCCGGCCGCCCGGAAGCGCTGACGCTGCTGGCGCGCCCGTCGTCAATCAGAAAGTCGTTGTTGGTGGCAAAGGGCGGGTCGATATAAACCAGGTCCACGGCAATGCCCGTATCCGCCAGGCGGCGCAGGCCGTCCCGGTTGTCGCCCGCGTAGAAAAGATGCGGCGTCATCGCGTCTCTGCTCGCCCCGGCGTCTGTGATAACTCCAGCGTCCATAATAGCCCAGGTGTCTATAATAACCCCGCTTGCGCCAGAATCGCCCGCAGCAGGTTTGCCATCTGCGCCTCGTGGTAGGGGGCGAATTTGGCGAATTCGCGCCGGTTGCGGGCGGCTTCGGCGTCCGGGTCAAAGCGGTCGCCCATCAGGGCGTAGTCGCCCGCCAGCTCCCGGTTCCAGACCAGCAGCTCGTCCAGCGTCAGTTGCGGTTCAAACTGGAAGCCGTAGGATACCCCGTAGCGAAAGGCCATGGGGATGCGGACATAACCGCCGTCGCGCCGCAGCATCGTCCCCTCGGCCAGCAGGACGGCGTCGGGGGGAACGGTGAACTGCTCGCCGTGCAGGGTAGGAACCAGTGGTATGTCAATCCGGCCGAAGGCGGGGTCGGCGGCGCCGGCGGCGGTGAGATCCAGCTTGCGGAGGCCGAACTGGTAGCCGCCGGTGGGGGCAACGGCGCCGCCCAGGGCGCGGGACAGCAGCTGCGCCCCCAGGCAGACGCCGACAACCGGCGTAGGCAGCGCGGCGCCCAGGCTGCCGGTGGCGGCGGCGCGCAGATAAGCGGTTTCCTGCCGCAGCGCCGGGCAGTCGTCGTTGGCCGACATCGGGCCGCCGAGGGCGATGATAAGGTCAACGCCGACCAGATCGGGAGCGGCGTCAAAAGCGGCGGCGGCGAAATCGGGCGCCGCTGCGTACAGAGGCAGGGTGGTCAGGCCGAACCCGGCCTCCCGCAGAGCTGCGGCGAAGTTGTCGCCGAGGGTTTCCACGGGGTGGTGCTGGATGATGAGGGCGCGCTTGGGCATAGGACAAGGTTATTCAAAATGAGCGATTTCCGCAACTGCCTCGATGTCATCGGCGCGGCGGTCTGTTTCCGATGTTCCGGCGCCGGCCGGGGTATCCGGGCGCGTTTTGATTTATGGACGCGGGCCGGCGCCGGGGAGACCGGACGGGATGCCGCTCAAAGCCAGCCGAGCAGTTGACAAAGTGATGCTGTTGCGCTAATATGGCGAACCGCTACCCAGGCTGGCTCAATGCACAGCCAAATCACACTGAGAGTCGAACAATGTCCACTTACCATCGCGCCAATACGGCAAACTCCTCCAGCGACGGGGTTATCCGGGAAGGGAGGCAACTGATATTGGATGACCTGCGTTCCACTCCGCTGTCAATGGAAAATGGGGTAGCGATAGACTACGCGTTCCCAGAAAAATTCGTTGACAGCCTCTCCCGGCAAGAGGTGTTCAACAAGCACCTGTTCCGTCCTAATACCTACCTGCACAAGTGGTGGGCGCGTCGGTGCGGCACTACATTCCGTACCATACTGAAGCACTTCGCGCTGGACGCTGAACGCCGCAGCTACTATGCTCCCGGCGGCCTTGACGGCAAAATAGTGCTTGACCCGATGATGGGGGGCGGCACTACTTTGCACGAGGCCATCCGCATGGGGGCCAACGTCATCGGGGCTGATATTGACCCTATCCCTGTCATTCAAGCTCGGGCCTCGCTCTCTCCGGCAGAACTGACGGATTTGCGCGCTGCGTTCGACCAATTTTTTGCCGACCTGCGCCGTAATCTGGGGAATTATTTTGAAACCGAATGCCCAACCTGCGCTACAACAACGAGCATCCAGTATTCACTTTACGGAATACGCAAGCGGTGCGCCTGTCGCGATGTGGTGCAGGTTGAGCAGTACATTCTGCGGCAGGACGACCATCAGACAATCAGGATCAATCCTCATAGCCGTGACATTTCTGACGGTCCTGATGAGGCGTTTGGTAGCCACGTACGGCGCAGTTTGATTGCTAAATCTGACAAGCAGTGTGAAATTTGCGGCCAAAGGTATGACGAGCTACTCGACGTACCTTTCTACGCGCGTTACGAGCCAGTTGCAGTTGTCGCATTCTGCGAGGCGCATGGGACTTTTTACAGAACGCCAAGCCAGTTGGACCTGGAGCGCATCAGACAGGCTGACGCATTGCGCAAAGGACTGGACTTCGAGCCGCCAGAGGACTTTGTGGTGAGCGATGGCCCCAAATCAGGTGACTTGTTGCGGCACAACATTAAATCATACCTGGATGTGTTTTCATCACGACAGTTGCTTTATATGCATCATGCAATTCAGCAGATACGTGATTATACTGGCATTGAGCGACTGAATTTGGGATTGCTGGTGTCCACGTCTCTGGAATTCAACTCGATGCTTTGTGGTTACAAGGGATGGTACAAGCGTCGCCCTGGCGCAATTCGGCACACCTTTGCGTTGCACGCCTATTCTTTTCAGTACACGGCACTCGAGAATAACCCCGTCAGCCCGCGCAAATCGTCCGGTAACTTGCTACAGCTCTTTTACGACCGCATCGAGCGCGGTCGGAAGTGGGCAGCTCTGCCGATAGAAAGGTGGTTCCCTGAAAGCGGGAGGAGGGAAATGGTCAAAATACACGGGGAGACGGATGGCGGCATTGAAGTTTCCCACCAGGCGGATTTGACCGAGGGGAGGTCTCGTTTTCAACTGATTCAAGGGGATTCACAAAGTATGCCACTTGAAAACGATTCGGTGGATATTGTGGTGACAGATCCGCCGTATTACGATAGCGTGCAGTACGGTAATCTGGCCGAATTTTTCCGTGTATGGCTGTCCCGCCTGCTCCCTGATGCGGCAAAATGGACCTACAACGAAACCGGTAGCGCCGTGGCAGTCAAAGCGACCGAGCGTAACAGCAATTTTATGACCGTCTTGGGCGGCATATTCAACGAATGCCAACGCGTACTGAAGCCGGAAGCTGGGCGTATGGTGTTCACGTTTCATCATTGGGATCCAGGCGCTTGGGCTGAACTTACCGTAGCCCTTAAGGACGCCGGCTTCAAGCTGATGAACGTTTATGTTGTGTACTCTGAACACCCTATTTCCGTGCATATTCGCAACCTGAATGCAATCACGCATGACTGCATATTGGTCCTGGCGCCCGACGGGGGTGATACCATACCGACTTGGATGCCGGTAGCGAATATTGACACGGACGATAGCGAGAAATTCTGTCGACAGTGCGGATCAGCACTGGGATGGATGCTTGGCGCCGAACTCACTCAAGCAGAAATTCGTTCAACTTGGCAAAGCCTGATCAGGGGGCATAGCAATGGCTAGTGCTCGTAACAATCGCCCTGCCGAAATCTTTGGGTATCCGGTGGGAAACCGGCCAATTGAGGCCGAAGCCGCCCGTCAGCAGCACACCTGCCCGTTTATGGAGCAGACGTGCGACAAGAAAAGCCGGCTGCTGGCAACTCCCTTTGGCGTCTGCTCCGTACAGCACGGCGGTGAGGCGCGCGCGATTTGTCCGCGCCGTTTCGAGGAAAACGGCGCCATTCCAGGCGTGTCCCGCGTTCTGGAGGATATTGCGCTTCACTATTTCGGCAGTATGGACAATACGGTCGTTTTTCCTGAAGTGAGACTGCCGAAGGTAGGGAATATCGACTACGTCATAGTACGGCATAAGCCGATGCAATGCGAGGTTGACGATTTTGTGGCGGTCGAGTTCCAGACTGACTCGACCACCAGCACCGGGGAACTGGTCCGCGGGATTAATGATTTTTTCGCCGGCCGCGACGTAACGCGCGAATCGTACAAATTTGGTATCAATACCTACGACTCCATAAAACGCGCTATGACGCAGTTGATGAACAAAGGGATGGTGTACGAAGCGTGGGGTACTAAATGCTATTGGGTAATACAGGAATATATCTATGATAACCTGGTTAACCGCTACGGATTCCGGTTCAACGACGTTTCTGAAGAGCACGCTACACGCCTGGCTCTGTATAACATCATTCCCAATCAAGACAGATTGTCCCTGACGCCTGCCCGTTATCTCTCCACCAGCATTGACGAAATATTCTTGGCAATGCGTAACAACCCGGGGATGCCTGTCAAGGACGATTTTGTCGAAAAACTGAACCAGAAACTTCGACTCCAGTTGCGTTTGCAGTGATTGGCAGTCCTTCGGCAATGCGCCGGCTTGGGCGCGGTGCGCGCCGACGCTAAACCCGGTTCGGCAAGCCGGCGCCGCGCGGCGGATCCGGGGGGTTGTCGTCAAGCGGCATCGGCGGTTGTGCTAAACTGCCGGCGGGCGTCCCGCGGCATCCGCCCGCAAAGCGCATTGACCCCGCAAGCTGATCTGAATTGAGCTTGACTGCGCCCGCCCGATTGGGCGCCGAAGGAGGTTTCCACTATGGCGGTACAGCCCTAC
This sequence comes from Dehalococcoidia bacterium, assembly GCA_965203195.1. Taxonomy (GTDB): domain Bacteria; phylum Chloroflexota; class Dehalococcoidia; order Lucifugimonadales; family UBA3495; genus Bin87. The sequence goes on from OZ241860.1 coordinate 2,054,159, forward strand.
ACCATCAGCGTTTCCGACGACATCCTTACCGACCTGCGGCACCGGCTGGCCCACGTGCGCTGGCCCGACGAAATTCCCGGCGCCGGGTGGGACTACGGCTCCAACCTGGACTACATCAAGGAACTGGTGGCCTACTGGCGGGACGGATTTGACTGGCGCGCCGCCGAAGCCCGGCTCAACGCCTTCGCCAATTTCTATGCCACCATTGACGGTCATGGCATCCATTTCATCCACGAAAAGGGCCAGGGTCCCAACCCCATGCCCATCATCATCACCCACGGCTGGCCCGGCACCATCTACGAGATGCACAAAATCATACCCATGCTCACCGACCCGGCTCGCCACGGCGGCGACCCCGCCGATGCCTTTGACGTGGTGGTTCCCTCAATGCCCGGCTACGGCTTCAGCGCCCCAACCCGCGCGCGGGGGATGAACACCCGCCGCATCGCCGAACTCTGGGACCGGCTGATGGCCGGCGAGCTGGGCTACGCGCGCTACGCCGCTCAGGGCGGCGACTGGGGCGCCGGCGTCACCGCCCGCCTCGGCTTCCATCACGCCGACAATGTGCTGGGCATTCACACCACCTCCGTAACCCAGGCCATTCCCTACCAGGGCGCCAGCCTGACCGGGTTGAGCCTCCGCGAGCGGCTGGAGCAGGTAATCGGCACGCCCCAGGGCGGCTACCGCCGGGACTTTGCCGCTACCCTGTCCGACGCCGAACTGGAGATGCTGGACCAGCGGGTCGCCTGGCAGGCGGCCGAAGGCGGCTACGCCCACATTCAAGGCACCAAGCCCCAGACGCTGGCCTACGGCCTCAACGATTCCCCCGTTGGCCTGTGCGCCTGGATTGTGGAAAAGTATCGCACCTGGAGCGACTGCAACGGCGATGTGGAAAGCGTCTATACCAAAGACGACCTGCTCACCACGGTGATGATCTACTGGGCAACGCAGACCATCAACTCCAGCGTCCGCCTCTACTACGAAAACAGCCGTACGCCGTGGTACTTCGGGCCGGACGACCGCATCAGCGTGCCTTGCGCCATCGCCGTGTTTCCTAAAGAACTTTCCACGCCGCCCCGCTCCTGGGCCGAGCGCTCCTACAACGTTCAGCGCTGGACGGAAATGGACCGCGGCGGCCATTTCGCCGCGCTGGAAAAGCCGGCCGAGCTGGTCGCCGATATGCGGGAGTTTTTCCGCGCCCTGCGGTAGCGCGCCGGGGGCCGCGCCGCCAGGACCGGTTGCCCGGCGGCGCGGCCCCCCGGGCCAAAGCCGGTTGCGGCAAGGAGGATACGAAACCTATGGACGACACGCTGGTCATACAGTGGACCATCATCGGAGTTGGCGGCGGCCTCGCCGGCATATTGATTGCGGGTTTCATCGCCATCGGCTGGGTAATAAAGGCCGAGGTGAAGGCGCTGCGGTCCGAAATCGGGGCGGTAAGGACGGAATCAAAAGCGGAACTGGGCAAGCTGAGCGCGAAACAGGACGTGAATGTCGCGGAGCTGAAGGCCAGTATCGCCCGGCTGGAGGCCAAACTGGACGCCAATGTTGCCCGGCTGGAGGCCAGTATCGCCCAGCTGGACGCCAAACTGGACGCCAGTGTTGCCCGGCTGGAGGCCAGTATCGCCCAGCTGGACGCGAAACTGGAGGCTAGTATCGCCCAGCTGGACGCCAAACTGGAGGCCAGTATTGCCCAGCTGGACGCGAAACTGGACGCCAATGTTGCCCGGCTGGAGGCAAAACTGGACGTGAATGTCGCGGAGCTGAAGGCCGCGGCCGACGCTAATGCGTCGCGGCTGAACGCCGCCATTGCCGGCATCCAGCAGCAGATCTTCGCCATCCGCCAGATGCTTGCCCGCTTTGCCCTCCATCGTCACGGCGAGGACGGGCTGCCGGTGGCGCCCCTCACCGACGCGCTAGACCCGCCGGAAGGAACCGGCGGCATCAGCGGCAACGGCGAGGGCGACGGCAGCGGCAGCGGCGACGGCAACTAGGCTGACAAGTGACAGCATCCCCAAAACCCGTTACCATAGCGGGCAATCAATCCACAACCCGCCGGCAACGCGCCGCTATCACCACCACCAGACCAGGAGGAACCCACGCAATGATCACCAAGTTCGGCAGCCTCTGGGCCGGCAATGTCGATATGGACAACCCCGGCTACCAGGGCACCCCCGCCAACGACCGCTGGCTTTCCGACGAGGAACTCGGCGGCGGCGCCATCAAAAAAGCTGAGGACATCGCCATTGCGATGGACCGCCTCGGCTACGACACCTTCTGGGCGGCGGAGCACCACTTCCAGCGCGAGGGGTACGAATGCATCCCCAACCTGCTGATGCTGTGGGTGCACCTGGCGCACCTCACCAAAAACCTGCGCTTCGGCTGCGGTTTCAACATCAACCCGATGTGGAACCCCCTCCGCCTGGCCGAGGACTACGCCACAGCCGACTGGCTCACCGACGGCCGCGTCCGCTTCGGCGTGGGCCGGGGCTACCACACCCGCGAGGTGGAAGCCTTCGGCGCGCCCATTATGGACCAGAACGCCAACCGGGAGCTGTTCGAGGAGCAGGTGGAAGTTATGTGGAAGGCTTTCAACCGGCGCAGCTTCTCCCACCACGGCAAGCACTACAACATCCCGCCCAACGTGCCGTACCGCGGCTACGACCTGGAGGAAATTACCCTGGTGCCGCGCCCCAAACACGAAGTGGAGTGGTGGCAGCCGGTGGTGTCGGCCAGCGACCGGGCCATCAACTTTATGGCCCGCTGGGGCATCAAGGGCATTATCGGCGGCGGCGCGGCCACCGGCGGCGCCAGCGACGATGTCATCCACCGCTGGCAGGCCATCCACGCCGAACACGGCAAGGACTGGCAGCTGGGCGAGGGCCTCATCGTGGGCTACTCGGTGCAGATTGCCAACACCGAACAGGAGGCTATGGACCAGGCCCGCTACTGGATGGAGGAACGGGTCAAGATGTTCGGCCCGCTGGGCTTCATCGCCGGCCTGAGCCAGGAACAGCTGGACGCCCTGAACGCCTTCGGGCGCCCGGTTCCCCAAGGTCTCAAAATGCCCGTTATTGAGGAAGCCGTGGCCGCCGGCCAGTACCTGGTTGGCCCGCCCGACCGCATCACCGAGCAGCTGATGGCCGTCCAGGAGCGCTACCCTGGCTTGGAGGAAATCAACATCGGCGTCACCAATATGGGAATGCCCACCAGCGCCTCAATGGAACAGCTGGAGTGGTTCGCCCAGGATGTGATGCCCCACTTCACCAGGCAGGGCGGCGACAACTAGCCGGCGCCCCATCGGCAGCGAATCTGGCCGGCGGCGGCATTCCACCGCCGGCCTTGCCCAAGTTTGAGGAGGCTTGAAAATGTACTTTTTCTATCTGGACGAATCCGGTTCCCGCGACCCGTCGGCGGGGACGCCGGAGAATCCGAAAGACCATATCTATGTGCTGCTTGCCGTCGGTATGTACGAGCGGCAGTGGCGGCCTTTTGAACGGGAGATTTCGGGCTTGAAACTGGCTCTGGCCGACCGCCTGCACCAAACTGGCATCGGGCCGTTTGATTTGGCCGATTGCGAGGTCAAGTCCAACTGGCTGCGCAACCCCTCCGCGCGTGCCAAAGACAGCATTTTTCTGAACGCGTTGCACCCGTCGGACATTGAGAACATCGCTAGTGCCTACTTCCGACAGGTAGCAGAGCGCAAAGCGGTCATTCTGGCATCTGTGATTGACAAACGGAGTTTGTATGACGAAACGACGTCGTCACTGATGCACCAGAAAGCGTACGAATTTCTGCTCGAGCGCATACAGCATTATATGCGGCAGTACCGGAAAGGGCAGCAAGCCATCATCATTGTGGACGATACCAGCAGGCAATTCAATCAAGCGATTGCGATGCGACACGCAGCTTTTCAGCGTTCCGGCAACTGGAATATGACTTTCCCCAGCATCGTAGAATATCCGTTTTTTGTGCGCAGCGAACTGTCCAACGGGGTACAGCTGGCCGACCAGCTAGCCTACAACGTTTATCGCGCGTTCAAAGACGAGAATCTTGACTATCAGTACTTCAGGATGATGTTGCAGTATTTCTATAAAAATAGAGACGGCACAGTTATGCACGGCCTAAAGGTCTGGCCGGAAAATTCGCCGCTGGTCGGGTTGACCAAGACGCACTGGGAGGGGTACCAAAAAACCGCCCTACGCTGGGAGGGCGGTTAAGTTGGGCTGGGCGAACCATATCGAGCCCACCAGGGGCACCCAACTTATGCTATGATACACTGCCCGACCGCGCGTGTCAAGGTCTTTTTTGCCAAACCGGCAGGACAGGTTTTCCGATGGCCACAATGATTCCCGAAACTATCTCCCCCGCCGCGCCGCCCTCGGAGCAACTGGTGTTCCGGCTGCTGCGCGATGACCCCGCCGCCGCCGGCTGGGTCGTCATCCATTCCTCCGGCCACGGCGTTGACGCCGGCCGGCCCCGGGAAATTGACTTCCTCGTCCTCATCCCCAACTACGGCATCCTCTGCGTTGAGGTCAAAGGCGGCGGTTTCCGGGTTGAGAACGGGCAGTGGCGCAGCCGGGCGTCCGGCCAGCTGGCGGAGCACCCCGTCCGGCAGGCGGAAAACGCGATGTACGCCCTCAAATCCGAACTGGCGCGACAATTCGGCGCATCATCGGATGTGGCGCGCCTGCCGTTGGATTGCGCCGTCGTATTCACCGACGTCGACTGGCCCGACAACGTCCGCCGCCCGCCGCGCCCGGTGATCGACTATTCCGACCTGCGCTCCAACCTGTCCCTGGGCGGGCGCTTGCAGGCCGCCGCCCTGCGGATGCGTCCGGCGGCGGGACAGCGGGCGGGCGCGCCGCCGCTCACCGCGGCAATGGCGAACCGCCTCCGCCAGTACCTCGCTCCCGATTTTACGATGGAACTGGTCGCCGCCGTCGGCCCGCAGCTGGACATCATCGACGACCAGCTGATCCGCCTCACCGAGGAGCAGTACGCCGCCCTGGACCTGGCGCGGGACAACGACCGCTGCCTCTTTCGCGGCGCCGCCGGCACGGGCAAAACGATGCTGGCCCTGGAATGCGCCCGCCGCGCCGCCACTGCCGGCCATCGCGTGGCCTTGGGTTGCTACAACCGGCTGCTGGGCCACTGGCTGGCGCAGCAGACGCAGGGCGTTGCCGGCATTGCCGCCGGTGCTTTCTGGGATGCGCTGATGCGTCCGGTTATCGTCGGCAGTCCTGTGGGCCCTGATTTTGCGGCTGCCGAGCAGGACAGCGTGGCCGAGCGGGACTGGTACGAACAGGTCTATCCCGAATACGCCCGCCGCGCTTTGCGCCACGCCGGGCCGCAGTTTGACGTCCTGATTCTGGACGAAGCCCAGGATTTGTGCCAGTCGCCCTACCTGGAGCTGCTTGACCTGGCGCTGGCCGGCGGGCTGGCGCAAGGCCGCTGGGCGATGCTCGGCGACTTCACCAACCAGGCCATCTATCTCAGCCAGGCAGCCGACCCGGAACGGACGCTGCGGGCATACTTTCCCCATCCGGCGCGGCGCAACCTGTACATCAACTGTCGCAACACGCCGCCCATTGCCCGCGATACGGCGCGCGTTGCCGGTTACGCCGCCCCCGAAACCCGCCTGCGGGAAGTGCCTGCTCCGCATCCCCAGTACCTGTACTGGCAGGATGCCAACCAGTTGAGCGACCTGCTGGACGAGGAAGTTCACCGCCTGCTGGGGCAGGATGTTCGCATCGGCGAAATCGCTGTGCTGGCCACGGGCCGCCTGGAGAACACCGGCCTGGATGTGGCGCGCTCTTACGGCTCTTATCCGCTGGCGGACTACTCGCGCGGGCAGCGCCTCCATACCCCGGCAACGGACATTGCCGGCGGTTCCGGCCCGCACCTGAAGTTTTGCACCGTGCAGTCGTTCAAGGGCCTGGAAAGCAATGTCGTCATTCTGATACTGGGCAGTCTCCGCGACCGGCCTTTTGACGCCGCCAACGCCTACATCGGCATGAGCCGGGCCCGGGGCGCGCTGACGGTGCTGGCCCAAGCCGGCCTACAGGCAGAGGTAGAGGCGCGGCTGGGCGATTGACCCGCGCCGGCGCTCTGCCGCTTGACTATCCTGCTACCAAATCAGTACATTACCCGCGCAAATCCACCGCGCCCGGTAAGTAAATGACCACTTCGAATTCTACAACGTCAGGCCGCCGCCACGGGCGTCCGGCCAAACGTCCTCGCCGCAAAATCGCTTTCGGCTGGTACGGCGGCAAGTTCAGCCATCTGGATTTTCTACTGCCGAACTTGCCCACGGACGCCGCGCACTTCTGCGACGTTTTCGGCGGTTCGGCGGCGGTGCTGATTAACCGGGCTCCGGCTCCGGTGGAAACCTACAATGACCTGGATTCAGAGCTGGTCAATTTTTTCGCCACCCTCCGTCATCCGGCGGACGGCGAGCGGCTGCTGAAGGAGATTGCGCTGACGCCGTTCTCACGAGCGGAGCTGGTGTTGGCCTGTACTTCGGCAGCGGGTTTGGACAATGTGGAACGGGCGCGGCGGTTTTATGTCCGGGCGCGGCAGACCCGCACCGGGCTGGCGCAAACTTCATCGCAGGGTCGTTGGGCGCAGTGCATCCTCACCTCCCGCTCCGGTATGGCCGGTGCCGTATCCCGCTGGCTGGGCGCGATTGAGGGATTGCCGCCCATCATCGACCGGCTGATGCGGGTGCAGATTGACAACGCCCCGGCGCTGGAAGTCATCCGGCGGTACGATACGCCGCAAACGCTGTTCTACCTTGACCCGCCCTATGTCCACGACGCCCGCAGAGATACCCACGCCTATTATGGCGAAATGAGCGACGCCGAGCATACGGAACTGTCTCATCTGCTGCACAGCATCAAGGGCCGCGCCGCCATATCCGGCTACCGCAGCGAGCTGTACGACAGGTTGTATGCCGATTGGCGCCGGACGGATGCGCCGGCAAAGAACTGCCATTCGGTGCGCCAGCCCCGCCAGGAATCTCTGTGGATGAATTACGAACCGATATGCCAAACCAAAACGACATAATACCCGGCCAATTAGCGGGGCACCCATCTCCTTTGGAACGGCTGCGCTCAATGTGGCTTGAAGCGTTGCCGGAGACGGCGCCCCAGGTTGATGATGGCCTTGACGAGCTGATCAACTGCGATGTGGTCAGCATCCGCTACGCTCTGCTGACCCAGTTGCTGGGCAAATTGGACGACCACAGACGCGATGCCTTGAGCATTCAGCGCGGGGACGCCGCCATAGCCGAAGCAGCCGGCCATTGGGACGCCCGCAGTTTTTGCCGGGCGAATGTGGTACCATGGGTGGCCGAAGCCGGGCAGGTTTTGGGCACAAGCCCCGATCCCTATGTCAACAATCCCTTGCGGCGTCCCCGGCTTGATGCCGGCTACGAAGCAAGGAACAGGATCCATCGTCCGCTCTGGGGCAAACTCGTAGATATATTGCGGGAGGTACAAGAGAAGGACGACCCGGCATACACCGCAGCTCAACTCCGGCTCTGCTTGGCCGCGCTGGTTCGGAAATACAATGCACTGACCGTCCAGTTTGATGTGCCGCAGCGCATATCACTGGCCGACGCCGTCCGCATCGTAATGCAATACCTGGCTGAACCCAGCGGCGGTGAACGGCCACAAATCATTGTGGCGGCGTTGCTGCGCACCATCGGCCGGCGATTCGGCATTTTCGACCGGGTCGCAAGGCAGGCTATTAACGAAGCGGACGCCGCCGCCGACCGTCCCGGCGATGTCGCCTGCTACCAGGGCAACCGTCTCATATTTGCCGTGGAAGTAAAGGACCGTGAAATCACTTTACAGGATTTGGATACTGCCATCGGCAAAGCGCGGCGCAGCGAGGTTACCGAATTATTGTTTGCCAGCGTATCGTCTCCGGCAGCTAATCCGGCAATCGCCGCGCGAGTGCAACGCGAGTTTGGTTTGGGAATCAATATCTATCAACTGCATATTGACGATTTGCTGCGTGTGGCGCTGTCTGTTGCCGGCGAAGCCAGCCGGACGGAATTCCTGTCGCTGGTCGGAGCTGAATTGAACGACCGGGTTACCCAGCCGGCGCACAAGCTGGCCTGGCAGCATCTGCTCCGCGGTCTATGACCGAACAAATATGCGCGCTTATTCCCATACCGCCGTCGTCGGCGCCACCACCTGGGGCACCACCCTGGCCATCCTCGCCGCCCGCCAGGCCCAGGCCGTCCCCGTAACCCTCCTCTGCCGCGCCCCCGCCGAGGCCGACACCCTACGCCGACACGGCGAACACCGCCGCTTCCTCCCCGGCGTGCCCTTCCCCCCGGCCCTGTCCCCCGAACACGACCCCGCCGTCCTGCGCGCCGCCCCCCTGGTCATCATCGCCGTCCCTTCCGACCGCTTCCGCCGCAACATCCGCCACATCGCACCCTGGCTGGCCCCTGACGCCGCCCTGGTCAGCGTGGCCAAGGGCCTGGAGCGCCCCGACGCCCTGCGGATGACCGAAATTATGGCCCAGGAACTCCCCGCGATGTCCCCCGACCAGTTCGCCGTCCTCTCCGGCCCCAACCTCGCCGGCGAAATCATCCGTGGCCAGCCCGCCCTCACCGTAGTCGCCTCCTCCGGCGAAGCCACCCGCCGCCTCGTCCAGGACACCCTGATGACCCCCGCCTTCCGCGTCTATACCAGCCCCGATGTCATCGGCGTGGAACTCGGCGGCGCCCTCAAAAACATCCTCGCCCTCGCCGCCGGCATCGCCGACGGCCTGGACGGCGGCAACAACGCCAAAGCCGCCCTCATCACCCGCGGCCTCAACGAAATCGGACGCCTGGGCATCGCCGCCGGCGCCGAACTCCTCACCTTCGCCGGCCTCGCCGGACTGGGCGACGTCATCGCCACCTGCTCCAGCCCGCTCAGCCGCAACCGCCGCGTGGGCGAGCAACTCGCCCGCGGCCGCCCCCTCCCCGACATCCTCGCCGGTATGGACGCAGTCGCCGAAGGCGTCAACACCACCGTGGCCGCCCTGGAACTCGCCCACCGCCTGGACGTGGATATGCCTATCACCCGACTCATGCACCGCGTCCTCTTCGAAAACCTGCCCGCCGCCCAGTGCATCCCCGCCCTGATGGAACGCCCCCCACGCCCCGAATGGTAGCGGCAGCCGGGCCGGACATATAGTCGCGCCGTCTGGCGCCAAACTGGACTCCCTTACGCCCGCGGCCGCCCCCTCCCCGACATCCTCGCCGGTATGGACGCCGTCGCCGAAGGCGTCAACACCACCGTGGCCGCCCTGGAACTCGCCCAACGCCTGGACGTGGATATGCCCATCACCCGCCTCATGCACCGCGTACTCTTCGAGGGTATGCCCGCCGCCCAGTGCATCCCCGCCCTGATGGAACGACCCCCACGACCCGAATGGTAGCGGCAGTTACGCCCATACCCAACAGCAAAAGCCCCCGCCGGAACGCATCCCGGCGGGGGCCTCCGCTTGGCCGTCTAATGCGGCGCAAACCCGGGCGCGCTTACGCCCGCTGCCGCACCATCACGATCGCCACCACGCCAATGATGGCGGCGATTATCGCCACCACCAGCCCGATGACGCCCCACGGCCCCGCCGTGCCGGAAACTCCCGCCGGCCCCTGCTCCCCACGCGGACCATCAGCGCCCTGCGTGCCTTGCGGCCCCTGCTCCCCCTTCTCCCCCGCCGGACCCGCCGGCCCCTGCGGACCCATGGCGCCCGCCGGACCCATGGCGCCCGCCGGACCCATCGCGCCATCCGCGCCACCCGGCCCGGGCACGCCCGGAGGCCCTGCCGGCCCCACCGGACCACGCTCGCCCTCGCCGCCTTCACCCGGCTCCGAAGGCGTCATCCCCAGGTTCGCCGTCAGCATAAACCCGGCCTCACGACCGCCGCTCATCCACTCGTAAGTCTCCTCGGTGGCACGCTCCCCCACCATAAAGCTGACCATATTGTCGCTGCCCGAAGGCTGCATCAGCGTCAGCTCATACTCCCCCCCCGACATCGTCATGGCCTCGCCAATCTTCTCGTCCCCCACCATGGCCACAATCATCTCCCCCTCCGGCACCGCCAGCCCGTCGGCCATGGCCGTGCCGAACAAAAACGCCGGCGGCACATTCGCGCTGGGCGCCGCCGCCTCCCCGTCACCCTGCGCCGCCGCCAGGCCCAGCGGCAGCGCCACCAGCAGCGCCAACAGCGCCACCGTCATTATCGTTGCCAATCTCTTCATCTTCCTCGGCTCCTCTTCCTCAATTCGCTTTCGCTTTGCTTGCTTGCTTGACTGGTTGACTGCTAAACCTTGCGCCCCGCAACCCGGAGACCCGGGCTCCGGGGCGCTCGACTCATCCGCGCCCCACGGACACGGACGATATGCGGCGGGAGCCAAACCGGACCAGCCGGCCCAACCCCCGCCACCGGACTACCAGACCACCAGGTTCCAGCAGTCCCCGTTGGAACAGGTCAGGCTGCGCGTCTTGGCGTTCAGCACCACCTCGTCCACCGCTTCCCCAACCAGGATCCAGTACGGCTGACCCGCGACCAACCCGTCCAGCGTGTTCAGGTCGGCAAACTCCTCGCGGGGATCGTAGAACGACCACTCCTTGCTGACATTGCCGAAGTAGAACACCGCCTCCAGGTTGTCACCCAGACCTTCCAGCGCGTCCGGCAGCATCGCTACCGCGCCCGGCACCACTTCCTCACGCACCGTGATGGAACCGATGGCTACCGTCTGGCTGTTGCCGGAACCAACCTTCATCACCACGCTGTAAGTGCCCGGATCCAGACCCGGAATGGCCAGATCCTCGGCAGTCACATTCCCGTCCGCGTCGGTGCGGAAAGTGCGCCCGCCCAGAGCGTTGGCGCCGCCGATGGTGATCTCGTCAACCTCCGTATAGACGGGCATACCGGTCACGGTGAGAGTCACCTCATCGCCCGGCTGCCCCTCGGCGGGGTCGATCTCAATGGTGGCCTCCGGCACCTCAAAGCTTTCGGTCTTCACAATCAGGCTGCCGTAGCTGGCGCGCACCTGCTGCGTGGACGGAATGGCCACATCCCGGCTCACCCGGTGCTCCACACTGAAGCGGCCGGTGCCGTCGGGAATCACCGTGTACCTCCGAGACTCCACGGTAACAACCACCTGCCCCACATTGGCCCCGCTGTCCTGGTTGTCCACCGGCCAGTCCGTGCCCGTAACCGTCAGGTAATCCCGCGGCCCCAGGACGTTCGGCAGAATGGAGATGGACGGCTCAACGATGGCAACCAGCACCGTGCCAAAGAAACCCTCGTTGTCCTCCACCCGGATGGTGTGAGTGCCGGAAATCAAAGCCGGATTGTCGGAGGCGGCGTCGGCGGAATCATCCATCGCCCACAGGTAGATGGTGACCACAAACTGCCCCGAGTTGGAAACCTCAACCCGGTTCTGGTCGTTCAGAGAATCCTCGTCCACCCTGACCGCCACGCCATCCAGTGTGATATTCTCCGGCAGGATGTGCCCCGACCCGAAGCCATCGCCCTGAATGGTGATGCTGTCGTTGGCGCGCGCTTCGCCCTGGCTCAAGCGCAAGGACGAGCCGGTCACGGTGATCTTCGTATCCTCGGAAACTTCGGTTTCGCCGCTACCCCACTGGGCGTCAATCCGCACCGTGCCTTCCAGCGCCGAACCGGAAACACTGCCCGGCAGGTCAAAAGTCACAGTTGCGGAACCGTCCGAACCGATGGCATCCGCAGTATCCGGCTCAACATCGTTCGCTGCCGTGGCCGGATAGACCTGCTGACCGGCTATCTTCAGCAAAGTCAGCGGAGCGCGGGGATGCGGGAAATCCTGCGCGTACACGTTCACCGTGTCGCCGGCGTTAACCGAAGTCGGCGATACGCTGATGGAAGGCTCCAGGTCAAAAGTCTCCACATCAGTACTGGAGGTGCGGCCTTCGCCGTCCACCATACAGATGTAGTTATTGGGGCCAGGGCCGAAAATCGGCACGGTCACCTCAAAAGCCACAGCAACCGTGTCGTCGCTGTCCACCGTAGCGGTGCCGGCGCGGTGGCCCGAGCGGACGATGTGGCGGCAGAAAGTAGCCTCGGCAGTCGCCTTAGCTGTAGCTTTAGCCGCAGCAACAGCAGCGTCCTTGGCCGCTTTAGCATCCTCAGCGCTAGGAGGAGGATCAGCGGCAGCGGCAGCGGCATCAGCGGCAGCGGCAGCGGAAGCTTCTGCCGTAGCGGCAGTGCCGCCGCCCGTCAGGTTTACGTCCGTCTTGAGGCTATTCCGCTGCGGAACCGTAAGGGCGGACCAGCCCTTGCAGTAGCCTTCGCCGGCGGCGTCGGCATTGGCGCCGCTTTGCCCGACAATGAGGTTCCTCTCGGCACAGCTGATGCTGTCCCACCAAGCCTGATGCGGATCCTTGTCGTGGAGCACGTGCACGGCGGCGGATTTGCCGTCATTGAAGCCGGATCCGGTAACCGTCAGCTCGTAGCCCCGCGTGTTGTCCTCGTCCGACAGGCCGATCTTGGCGTTGGTCCGCAGGGGCGCGCCAGAGATGTCGTCGTCATCCTTTACCGGCCCAGAATTGTTCTGTTGGCTGGCCCCCAGCACCGAGTAGCCCACGCTGTGCGTGCCTTCCTCGGGTGGGTTCTTGATGCCGCCGGCCTTCAGAAAGACCAGCTGCAAGGTCTGCCCTTTCATCGGACCATTGAACCCGTCATAATTGTCCCCGGTGTTGAAATCCGGCAGGAACACCTGAATGTCCCAGTCGTCATCGCCGCCGAAGTGGTCGTCGTCGCTGATCTCAATGGGGTCGGTCACATAGACCCGCCCGCCAGAGTTGGTACGGGCGAGGTCAAAGCCGACTATGGTGCGATCCTGATCATCGACGGGCAAGTTGATCGCCCGGAAGTACACGTTGCTCCGGTCAATGCTGTCCGGCACGTCGAAGTCGTCCTCAAGGAACAACACGACGGAACCGCCAGCCTCCGTATTCCTTTCCAGGCTGTCAATGGTCAGCGTCAGCGTCACGCCGGCGCTGGCCGAAGTGCTGCTACTCTCAATCTTGCCGTCAGCGTCGTCGGGCACCAACGCCTGCCGCGTGGGCGGCACTGGCGTGGCCGTAGGCACCGGTGTAGCAGTCGGGGGAACCGGCGTCGCTGTCGGGGGAACCGGCGTCGCTGTCGGCACCGGCGTGTTCGTGGGCAGAGGAGTCGCTGTCGGAACCGGCGTCGCCGTCGGCCGCATACAAAGCCCCGCCGCAATCAGCTGCTCCAAACGATCCCCCGTCGCCGTGGCGCACAAACCCGTCGCCGGCGTCGCCGTCGGCTGCGTACCGCCGCCGCCACCGCCACCAGGCGCCACCGGACCCGGCCCGGAACCGCCGCCCGAAGGCGTCGTCGGCGCCGGCGTCTCCGTGCCGGTCCCGTCCGCCTGGCAGACGCCCGCGCTGATGAGCCCCGCCAGCGTATCGCCGCTGGAGGTGGCGCAGAGGCCCTGCGCCTCCGCCGTCCCCCGCTCGGGGCCGGTCAGCACCACAAACGCAGCCAGCATTCCGACCACGGCCAAAGCCGCGACCAGCGCTGCCGGCCACAAGTGCTTTCTCATGATGTCTTTCATTGGATAAATCTCCTTCGATTTTTCCGCTGCTGCTGCTGCCTGGCGCTATGCCGTCGTCCGGCGCCGCAATTCCGTTGCCAATATCCGCTGCCGCCGCCAACCGGGGCCGGAACGGAGCCGGGCTGCTCAAACAACCCCGTCGCCCCGACCCCGGTCAACTGCTGCTCACTCAGACACTGCAACTCACGGGCCGAACTCCGCCAGCGCGCCTAGCTGCCGCTCGCCGCCGCCGGCAGGGTCACGGTAGGCAGCTGGCCCGTGGCCGACTTGCCCAGCTCGTAACCGCCGCCCGTGCGCAGGGCAATCACCAGCGCCACATAAGTAGCGCCAGCCGTCCGGTCATCGGCAGAACAGGTGTAAGTCTCGGCGCTGGCGCCCACCAAGTCCAGACAGTAGTCCGTGTCATCGGCGGCATTCACCACCACCACCACCTGCTGAGAGACGCCGCTGTCCGGCGGCGACCAATCCACCTTAATGGCGTTGCTCCCGGCAACCTGCGCCGCCATCACGCTGCTGGCAAACGCCGGCGGCCCAATCGCAACGCGCTTGGTTACCAACGGCACCGCCGCCACCGCCGCGCCTTCGCCCTGCACCGTAATCGTCACCGTGCCACGGGACACATCATCCGGCACAAACAGGTCAAAAGTGCCCGTGGCCGTATCCACATCCAGCAGCAGCGGGTCAGTCTCGCCGGCGTCATTGATGGGCGTCCACCATTCACCGCCCCGGCGCAGCCTCACGGCCTCCGCCCCGGAACCGGACAGCGTCACGCTGACCGCGTTGTTCACATAGGCATCGGCCTCGCTGTCCACATTGCGGTCGTTGTCCGCCCGCAGCGTAGGCGCGCCGCCGTCCGCCGCCAAAGCCGTCACCGTGTAGGTGCTGCGACCCGACTCGACGCTGTCCATACCCGTAACGGTATAGCGCGCCACCCCGGCCGGCTCATCGGCAACGCTGAAGCCCATCGTCAAATTGGGCAGCCGGCTAGCGCCCGAACTCACCGTGCGACCATCCACCACCGTAATGGTGTAATCGCCCGAATCGGCCCCCAGCCCAATCTCCACCTTCGTAACCCCGTCAAAGCGGTTCGTACCCGCATTCGGACGCCCCGAAGGCGTGATGTCCTCATTCGTGGGCGACATCGACCAGCTGGTCTTCCCATTGGTCGCCGTCAACCCGTTAATCGGATCGCCCACCACATTCCCCGCCGCATCCACATGGTAGGCCACCACATAGATGTCATCTTCCCACTCAAACTCCGGATCCCCCGTGGAGGGACCCGCGTCCGGCGACATATTGTCCTCGCCATCGCACATCAGCACTTCCGTGGGCGTGGCATTGTCATCCTGCGAACAGGTATGCACGCTGCCCATAAACCGCACCGCATCGCCGATAATGGCAATCGGCACCGTGGCCGAAGCCAGCGGCATATCGTTCTCATCCTCCGCCTCGGACTTCAGGAGGATGTTGTACTGGCCGGGCGCGGCGTTGCGCTTGACGGGAATCGTGAGCGTGGTGACGCCACTGGCGGCGGAAGTGTGCTCCCCCGTCCCGGTGTTGTCACTGCCCAGCACGGCGCTGGGGCCTTCCCAGACGATGTCCTGGCCGAACACCTCGTTGTCCAGAGCGTCATCCAGGGTGTACCTGATGGTGATATTCTCCCCGGGCTTCGCCTCCAGATCGCTCCGGTTGGCCACCACCGCATCATTAGTCGCCTTGACATTGATTTCGTCCGCCGGCCCCGGGACAATCAGCGTCAGGGTGTGCGGGTACTCAAAGACCACTTCGGGGTCTTTCGTCGCCAGCTCAAAGTCCACCGACACCTCGGCCGGCCCGGTGGTGTTCCAGCCCTTGAGCTCCAACCCCGGATGCTCGGTGTTGCTCACGCCCTTGAAGGCGCCGGTGATCGTCTGGGTTTGGTCCACGCCCGTCAGCCGGACCGAGCCATCCTCATAAGTCAGCGTGGCGCGCAGCCGGCCCGCGGCCTTCTTGAATCTCTGCGCGACGTTGTAAGTCTCGTGGCTGCCAGCGAAGTGCAAAAAGATGCTGCCGTCCCCGTTCGCGTCCAGATCGCCGACACGGAACTCCCGGTCGTCGGTAGCGCTGTTCGCCGCGACGGGCGTCGTTCCCGAGGAAACCTCAGCAGTTCCCACGTCAGCGAACCTGACGAGGTTGGCGGTGGCATTCGTTGCGTCGGCGAATATGGGGTCGCCGAGGAATTTAACCTCAGCCGCCACCACAGTGGTAGCGTCATCGTGATCCGTCAACAGCGAGTCGGGATCAGTGGCCGTGTGGATGTAGCTGCTCGCCATCGGCGCCGCTTCGACATCCGCATCCGCTACGTACACGACAACCCACACCGACTTATTATCGGCGACAACATCATTGGCGGACCAGGCTTTCTGCACGGTTATCGTGGTGGAGTTGCTCCCCCCGCTTACGCCGGACACCCTGCGGTTATAGGAAGCCACACCCGGACCGCCCTTGTTAGTGCCGCCGCCGGCGCTAGCCGTGTACACGACGGCAGGGTGGTAGTTGTTGGCCCCGCTGGCGCGGGCGTTAGTGGTGGAAGTGGCGCCGGTGGCGAAAACCGTGAGGTACCGTCCGGTGGACGTGTTGTTCAGCAGCGTGATATCGACGCTGTCCGCGCTGCTGAAGCATTCCTCTTTCCGAATGTTCTCGCCCTGGAAGCCGGTGGCCACGATGACGGTGCAGGGCGCCGCCAACTCGTTACCCGAACGCGTGGTTTCGGCAATCGCCTGGGCTTCGGCGGTGGGCGGCGGGCTGCTGCCGGGCGCGCCCACGCCAAAGGCCAAAGCCGCCGCCAGCGCCAGCAGGGGCGCCAGGGCCAGCAGGGGCCAAAGCCGCTTTCCTTTCATCATTGTTCTCATTTGGTGAATACTCCTTGCCAACCGGAAAGTTCCCGCGCGCGCTGCCGCCGTCCGTCCGCGCCCGCCCTCCGTCTATCCGTCCGTCCGTCCGTCCGCAGGCCCGTAGCCTGGTTCGTCCGTCCGTAAGTCCGCAGGTCGGTTCGTCCGTCCGTCCGTCCGCAAGCCCGTAGCCGCGTCCGCAGGCCCGTAGCCGCGTCCGCAGGCCCGTAGCCCCGTCCGCAAGCCCGTAGCCGCGTCCGCAGGCCCGTAGCCGCGTCCGTCCTTTCGTCCGTCCGTGTGGGGTAGGGCGCTGCCGCCGGCGTCAATCGCGGTGTCTGAGTGGGCCGGTTGTGTTGGAACTGGTGGGAATGGTAGTGAAAGCCAGGGTAGTCGCTAATCAGCTTGCTCGGCTATTCGCTAGGCTGGTCGCTAGGGTAGTCGCTAGGGTAGTCGCTAGGAAGGCAGCCAGGGTAGTCGCTAGGCTGTACGCTGGGCTAGTCGCTAGGAAGGCAGTTCGGCTAGACGCTAGGGTAGTCGCTAGGCTGTCAGTTCGGATGGTTGCTAGGATAGACGCTTGCTTGCGCCGGTGCGGCATCCGGCCCGTCCGCAGGGACAGGGCCATCCGTCATCCGGCGACTTTCGCTGAATTAGTTCGTAGTAGCATCACCTCCTTTCTGTTCCGTGCGTAGGGGCCGGCCTGCCCCGCGCCGCGCACTGCGACGCCAAGCCTCCGTCCCCCACGCGTATGCGGTTCGATTCGGTTCGGTTCGGTTGGGACAGGATGTCCCAAGCGGCAACCATTCTAGCGGCGCAAGTATTACGGGAGTATTACCCACCCAGCGCCATTTTGGGCCAATTTGGGGCAATTTTGGAAAAACGCCGGGGGGCGATGGGTGCGGCAGGGCGGATTAGCCGTGGTTGCCGCCGTTGCCATTCCCGGCGCCGTTGCCACCGCCGTTGCCGTTTTCGCGCCGGGCCAGCTGTTCCCGCAGAAACCGGACTTCCTCGTCCCGCAGGTCCTGCCGTTCCCGCATCAGCCGAATTTCCACATCCTGTAGCTCCTGCCGTTCCCGCAGCGCCCGGTTTTCCGCCTGCATGGCCTCCATCTGCGGCTGCACTTCGGCGCGCGCCTCGGCGCGACCCTCCTCGCGCCCGGCCGCGTGTCCTTCCTCTTTGGAAATCCTGATGCGCTTGCGTGCCAGAAACATAACGACTCCTTCGAATGCAAAGGCCAAAATCATGCCTGCGATTATAGCGCTCTCCGCATACGCCCGCAGGTTGTCGTAAGCGTACAGCCAGGCCACCCACCACGGCGCTCCCCCGGCCCCAAGCCCGGCCTCGCCGGCCACCAGGCCAACCGCCGCCGCAGCCGGAACCCAGCCCGGCACAGAGCCCGCGCCGGCGCCGGACGCCGCCATATCAAACATCCAAACCGCCAGCCCGAACCGCCCCACGGTGAGCAGCGCGAACACCGCCAGCACCTCCACCGCCCAGGCCCGCACCGCCGTGTAACCCCTGATCGCCCTGATCGCCGCCGAAAACGCTTCCTCGAACATAGCTGGCACACCCTGCCTTCCATCAAAACTACGCCGCCCGGGCGCCCCACCATAATACACCATTCCGCCCTCGTCCGCCGGCGCACCGCCGTGCTGCCGGACTGGGAGGCGCTGGTAGCGGGGCGGGGAGCTAGGCGGCGCTGGCCGGCAGGGGGTTAGCCGTCGTTGCCGTCGTTGCCAGCGCCGTTTTCCAGCTGGGACACCCGTTCCCGCAGCAACCGGATTTCTTCGTCCCGCAGGGCCTGCCCCTCCCGCAGCGACCGATTCTCCCCCTGCATGGCCTCCATTTGTGCGGTGGCCTGAGCCGCGGCGGCAGTAGCCTGGGCGGCGGCAGTGGTGGCCTCAACGATGGTGGCTTGATACTGGGCGGCGGTGGCTTCGGCCGCATCCAGCCGCGGCTGCAGCTCCGCGCGCACCTCCTCCTTGGAAAGCCTGATGCGCTTGCGTGCCAGAAACATAAATCCTCCTTCAAACACAAAGGCGAAAATCACGCCCAAGATTATAGCATTCTCCGCATACGACCGCAGGTTGTCGTAAGCGTACAGCCAGGCCACCCACCACGGCGCTCCCCCGGCCCCAAGCCCAGCCTCGCCGGCCACCAGTCCAACCGCCGCCGCCGCCGGAACCCAGCCCGGCACAGAGCCGGCGCCGGACGCCGCCGTGTCAAACATCCAAACCGCCAGCCCGAACCGCCCCACGGTGAGCAGCGCGAACACCGCCAGCACCTCCACCGCCCAGGCCCGCACCGCCGTGTAACCCCGAATGACCCTGATTGCCGCCGAAAGCGCATCCTCGAACATAGCTGGCACACCTTGCCTTCCATCAAAACTACGCCGCCCGGCGCCCCACCATAATACACCATCCCGGCCAATGCTGGCAGACGGGGCGAGAATCTAGGCGGCGGCGCTACTGTTGCCGGCGCCGGGCAAGGGGTTAGCCATCGTTGCCGTTGCCGCCGGCGGAACTGCTACTGCCGTTTTCGCGCTGGGGCAACCGTTCCCGCAGCAACCGGATTTGCTCATCCCGCAGAGCCAGCCGTTCCCGCAACAGCTGACTTTCCTCATCCCGCAACGCCAGTCGTTCCCGCAGCAGCCGATTTTCCACCCTCGCAGTATCCCGTTGCGCGATGGCTTGGGCAGCGATAGTTTGAGCCTCAGCGGCGGTAGCAAGGGCAGCTTTGGCTTGGGCAGCGGCGGCTTGAGCGTGATCGACGGTAGCAATGGTAGCTTCGGCTTGGGCAGTGGTGGCTTGAGCCCGAGCGATGGTGGCATTGATGGCATCCAGCTGCCGCTGCACTTCGGCGCGCGCCTCCGCCCGTCCTTCCTTCCAGCCTTCCGCGCGCGCTTCCTTGCGGCCCTCCGCGCGTCCTTCCTTGCGGCCCTCCTCGTACCCCTCCTCCCTGGCAATCCTGATCCGCTTGAGCGCCAGAAACATAATCCCTCCTTCCTTTCGAAATACGATAGCGAAAACCCCGCCGGCGATTATAGCGTCATCCGCCTAGTGCAACGGACACGCCGCCAGCAGCGCCTGCCCCCACCAGGTATCCGCCGGCCTGTCCCCCCCCGGCGCCGTAGCCAGGCGCGGAGCCATATCGGCGTCAACGCCACCGTCAGCGCCACCGCCGCCACTGCCCGCCACCGCCCCTGACGCCGGCAAAAGCGCATCCCCCGTAAAGCCCGCAGTGGCCCCCGACAGCAGCCCGGCGGCGTTGTCGGCGCTGCCCGCCGAAACCGCCCAGGCGCCGAAAAATATAATCAGCAAAAGCCCCGCCGCCATCGCCCCGATGGTGGTCAGCATCGCTATATTGCGCCTCGCGTAAGCCGCCATAGGCCGCTATTCTACTCCCCCGCCGCCGGAAATGCCAACCGGATTGGCTCTGGCGCCGGCGTATTGCCCACAGCCGCCGGCCCTAAAACTCCGCGCTGCGCGGCGTGCGCGGGAAAGCGATGATGTCCCGTATGTTCTGCATCCCCGTAGCGAACTGCACGGCCCGCTCAAACCCCAGCCCGAACCCGGCGTGAGGCGTCGTCCCGTAGCGCCGCAAATCCAGATACCACCAGTAGGGCGCATCGTCCAGCCCCGACTCCGCCATGCGGGTGCGCAGAATGTCCAGCCGTTCCTCCCGCTGGCTGCCGCCAATGATTTCGCCAATGCGCGGCGCCAGCACATCCATCGCCCGCACCGTCTGCCCGTCATCGTTGCGCCGCATATAAAACGCCTTGATGCCGCTGGGATAATCGGTGACAATCACCGGCCGCCCCACTTTCCGCTCCGTGAGATAACGCTCGTGCTCCGACTGCAAATCGGCGCCCCACCGCGCCGGAAACGCAAAACTCTCCCCCGACGCCTGCAAGACGCGCACCGCTTCGGTGTAGGTCATCCGCTCGAAATCGGCGGCCACAATGCCCTCCAGCGTGGCAATCAGCTCCCGGTCGTAAAAGCGGTTGAAAAACGCCATATCCTCGGGACACCTGTCCAGCACATACCCCAGTATGCTGCGGAGAAAATCCTCCGCCAGCTGCGCCAGCCCGTCCAGGTCGCAAAAGGCCACTTCCGGCTCCACCATCCAAAACTCGGCCAGATGACGGGAGGTGTTGGAGTTTTCGGCGCGGAAAGTCGGCCCGAATGTGTACACATCCGACATCGCCTGGGCGAAAATCTCCGCCTCCAGCTGCCCGCTGACGGTGAGAAACGCCGGGCGGGCAAAGAAATCGGCATCGTTGTCCACCCGCCCGGCGGCGTCCGTCGGCAGATTGTTCAAATCAAGCGTAGTGGCGCGGAACATTGCGCCCGCCCCCTCGGCGTCGCTGGCCGTAATAATGGGCGTCTGGATGTACAGAAACCCCCGCTCCTGGAAAAACTGGTGAATGCCAAAGGCCATGGCGTTGCGCACGCGGGCCACCGCCCCAAAAGTGTTGGTGCGCGGGCGCAGATGCGCCAGCTCCCGCAAAAACTCCAGCGTGTGCCGCTTCTTCTGTAGGGGATACTGCTCCGGGTCGGCGCCCCCCACCAGCTCCAGCCGCCGCGCCGCCA
The DNA here is from genome assembly GCA_965203195.1 of Dehalococcoidia bacterium. Taxonomy (GTDB): domain Bacteria; phylum Chloroflexota; class Dehalococcoidia; order Lucifugimonadales; family UBA3495; genus Bin87. Next base: position 2,075,254 of record OZ241860.1, read on the forward strand.
CCTCATAGCGCTGCCCCCGCCCCGGCGACTCCCGCAGCGTTCCCGCCGCGCTGACGCTGCATCCGGTAGTAAGCCGCCCCACCAGCGGGTAATCCGGGCAGCCCGCGTCAACCACAATCTGCAAGTCGGCCAGCGTGGAACCGTCATTCACCTGCACAAAAGCCACGCCCCCGGAGGAACGGACGGTTTTCACCCACCCCTTGACCATCGCCTCGGCGCCGGCCTCCTCGGCCGCCAGCAGGTCTTTAATGCGGGCGCGTTGCGGTTCCACTTGCGCTTGCAGTTGCAGTTCCGGTTCTACTCGCAGTTCCGGTTCCGGTTGTGATGGCATCGGGGTCGGCATAGCGCAGCCTCCACTCCATTCCATGGGTCGGGTATCGCCGTCCAGGGGCATTGCCGTTGGACGGATTTTAGCACAAGACGCCATTCCGGCGCCGGCTGTGCTATAATGCGCCCTCAATCAGCCTAACCGCCACAGGACAAGCCCTTATGCAGTGCCAGATTTGCCAGAAATCCGGTATGACCGGCAACAATGTCAGCCATTCCAACCGCAAGACCAAAACGCGGTGGAAGGCCAATGTCCACAAGCAGACCCTGGTCATCAACGGCAAGGCCCAGCGGGTCAAAATCTGCTCCCGCTGCCTGCGGACGATGTACAAGCCCCCGCGCCCCAAAAAGGCCCGCGCCCGCGCCGCCGCCCTCTAGGCGCGCGCCGGGCCGGCCCCCCGGCCCCTTCCCGGCCGGCGCCCTTCAGTCAGGCCGTTGCGCCGCCGTCCCCCGGCACTTGCCCGCCCACGCTGGCCCGCAGCTCGGCCATCGCCTCCGCAACCGACTGCTGCCGGTTGAATATCGCCGTGCCCGCCACCAGTATCTCCGCGCCGGCCGACACCGAATCCCGCGCCGTAGCATCCGCCTTGATGCCCCCGTCAACCTCCAGCCGCGCCCCGTAGCCCCGCTCCGCAATAATGCGCCGCAGCCGCCGCACCTTGTCCAGCGTGGACGGAATAAACGACTGCCCCCCGAAACCGGGGTTGACGGTCATCACCAGCACAATGTCCACATCCGGCAGCGTCTCCTCCACGGCGGCAATCGGCGTGGCAGGATTAATGGCCACCCCTGCCTGACAGCCCTGCTCCTTAATCCACGCCACCGTGCGGTGCAAATGCGTACACGCCTCCGCGTGCACCAGCGCCTGGTCGGTGGGCGACTTCACCAGCCCCGGCAGCAGCCGGTCCGGCTCGTGTATCATCAAATGCAGGTTCAGCGGCAGACTCGTAGCGCTGCGAATGGCGTCAATAACCACCGCCCCGAAAGATATGTTGGGCACGAAACGCCCGTCCATCACATCAATATGCAGCAGGTCGGCCCCGGCGGCTTCGGCATCCTGAACCTGCTGCGCCAGCCGCCCGAAATCCGCCGCCAGCACCGACGGCGCTATCTGAATATGCGGCGCAACCGGCGCAACCGGGCTCCCTGCCGCCGCCCCCGTAGCGTTGTCCCTCATCAGTAACCCGCCTCCCGCAGGATGGACTGCGCCCGCGCCAGGCCCTCGGCCACGCGGTTGGGGGCGGTGCCGCCGGGATTGTCCCGCGCCGCCACCGAAGCCGCCGCCGTGATCCCGTACACATCGGCGTCAAAATGCGGCGAGAACCTCCGGTACTCCGCCAGCGGCAGCTTCCCAAGCGACTGCCCCGTTTCCTCGCAATGCCGGCACACCCGCCGCATCACCCCGTGCGCTTCCCGGAAAGCCACGCCCTTGCCCACCAGATAATCCGCCACATCGGTAGCCAGCATATAGCTCTCGCCCGCCAGCTCCGCCACCCGTTCCGTATTCAGCGTCAGCCCGTCCAGCATCGGCGCAAACATCCCCAGCGTGGCCAGCAGCGTGTCCACCGTGTCAAAAAACCCCTCCTTGTCCTCCTGCAAATCCCGGTTGTAGGTCAGCGGCAGCCCCTTGAGTACCGTCAAAATCCCCATCAGGTTGCCATACACCCGCCCGGTTTTGCCCCGCGCGATTTCGGCGAAATCCGGGTTCCGCTTCTGCGGCATAATGCTGCTGCCCGTAGTGAACGCATCCGACAGCCGGACGAAATCAAACTCCCGGCTGGCCCACAGCACAATTTCCTCGGACAGACGGGACAGATGCATCATCGTCACCGCCGCCGCCGCCTGGTACTCCGCCAGAAAATCCCGGTCCGACACCGCGTCCATGCTGTTGGCGCTGATGGCCGCAAACCCCAGCGCCTCGGCCACCGCCCCCCGGTCGATGGGGTAGGGAACCCCCGCCAGAGCGCCGCTGCCCAGCGGCAGCGCATCCATCCGGGCCGCGCAATCCCTGAACCGCCCCGCATCCCGTTCCAGCATCTCAAAATACGCCAGCAGATGATGGGCGAACAGAACCGGCTGGCCCCGTTGCAGGTGCGTATAGCCGGGCATCGTCGCCCCGGCGTACCGTTCCGCCAAATCCACCAGGGCCCGCTGCATACCCCGCAGAGCCGCCAGCGTAGCCGCGATGACTTCCCGCGTGTACAACCGCAAATCCAGCGCAATCTGGTCATTCCGGGAACGCCCTGTGTGCAGACGCCCCGCCGCCGGCCCGATCAGCTCCGTCAGCCGCCGCTCAATGTTCATATGGATGTCCTCCAGGGAGGCATCCCAGGGAAAGGCGCCGCTTTCAATCTCGGCCTGCACCGCATCCAGCCCGGCGGCAATGGCGGCGGCATCCTCCGGCGCAATGATGCCCTGCTGCGCCAGCATAGCGGCGTGCGCCTTGGAGCCGGCAATATCCTGCCGGTACAGCCGCCGGTCGTAATGAATGGAAACCGTATAGTCGGCCGGGCTGGTCATTTTCAATCCGGTAGTCATTTTCAATCCGATTTAATCCGATTGACAATTGCTCTGCGGCATTGCCGATGGCAATCGCCGTTAGTAGTCCTCGCTGCTCAAGCGTCCGAAGCCGTCCTCCGGCAAGAGACCGAAGCTGTCGTAGATTTGAACATCAGCCCCCAGGTAGGCGAAGCTGGCGGCCAGGTTGCCGAACACATCATCCGACGGCGGTATTTCCATCACCGCCGGCCCGGCGTACCCCTTGCCCTGCAAAATGCGCAGCATCGCCCGGCAGTCCAGATCGCCATCATCTACCCGCTCAATCGCCACGCCGTCCCGCGCCTGTTTGAAGTGGACGATTTTGATGTAATCCGCCGGCAGGTTCGCCAGCTCGTCCAGCGGACGGCTGTCGGGATGCCGCCGCAGCTGGTTCGCCGGATCCGGGCAAAGCCCCAAATATGGCGCCTCGGCGGCCGTCAGCCGCGCCCGCGCCTCCGCCACCAGCAGCGCCATCGACCGCAGCGGCTGCCCGGAGTTCTCCAGCGAAAAGATGACGCCCTGCCGCGCCGCTTCCCGCGCCAACGGCACAATGCGGCCCGCGGCTTCCGCCACATCCGGCGCCGTTTCCCACGGCGCAGCACTCGCCGCCGGGTCCACAGTGCGGAGCTGCGGCGTATCCCCGCCCACCAGCCGCGCCGCCTCCAGCTGCGACTGGTACAGCCCACCCTGCGGGTCAACATCCGTAGTCAGGCAGGGCAGCGCCACCGCCAAATCAAAAGTGACGCCGGGGAAACGCGCCACCAGTTCCGCCAGCTCCTTCAGGTTGGGCCGCCACTCATCCCCGGCCCCCGATTCGGCGGCAGCCAGGCAGGTTTGCCGCAGCTCAATGTGCCGGGCGCCCCCGGCTGCCGCGGCGCCAATCAGGTCGCCCAGGGTGGCGCCGCCCTCGTCCAGCAGGTTCCGCCAGGAATTCGTGATTGCGCCGTAAATCATCCTCGTAGCCCTCCGGTAGCATTCCGCCGCGCGCGCGGCCGGCCCAGCGCAGAATAGCATAGCGGCATAGTGCCGCATTGCTTGCCGCCGTGTCGCCTCGCATCTGGCGCCGGCAACTATACCACATCGCCGCCGGCGGGCGCGCCGCGCCACGCCTTGCCCTGCGCTACGCTGCGGCGGGGCGCATCGTCAAATCGCCCGCCACCCCGGCGTCAGCCGTTATCTGCCCCGCCGCCCAATCCCCCCGCCTGGACGCCCGTATTCCGGCCTCCGCCGCCGCCCTACACGCCTTAATCCCGCCTCGCCGCAAATCTGCCCGCCGGCATCCGTGCGCCCTCCGGCGCCTACTGCTCCGCAGCAACAGGCGCCGGCCCTGATGCCGGCCCCGCCCGGAATGGCGGACGATTTCACGATGCGCCGTAAAAAGAAACGCTGCCGCCCAGCCGGCTATCGCCGCCGCCGGACGATTCAGACGGCCGCTGCCGACCTGGCGGCGTCCAGCGTATTGCTCAAAAGCATGGCGATGGTCATCGGGCCGATGCCGCCGGGAACGGGGGTAATCGCCTCCGCCTTTCCCGACACGGCGTCATAGTCAACATCGCCCACCAGTCGGTAACCCCGCCGCCGACTGGCATCGTCAACCCGGTTGATGCCAACATCAATCACCACGGCGCCGGCCCGCACCATATCGGCGGTGATGGCGCCGGGAACCCCCATCGCCGCAATCAGAATGTCCGCCTGGCGGGTAATGTCCGCCAGGTTGCGGGTGCGGGTATGGCAGACGGTTACGGTGGCGTTGCCGCCGGGCGCCCGCTGCATCAGCAAGGCCGCCAGGGGTTTGCCCACAATGTTGCTGCGCCCCACAATGACCGTATGCTGCCCAGCCGGATCATAGCCGGCCCGCAGCAGCGCCTGCTGCACCCCCGCCGGCGTGCAGGGCAGGTAAGCGGCGCGGCCCTGGAGCATCCGGCCCTGGTTAACGGGATGCAGCCCGTCAACATCCTTGCGCGGGTCCACCCGCTCCAGAACCGCCGTTTCGTCCAGATGGTCGGGTAGCGGCAGCTGCACCAGGATGCCGTGAAAGCGGTCGTCGCCGTTAAGGCGATCGACCAGATTGAGCAATTCCTCCTGGGCCACGCTGGCAGGCAGGTGAAAGGTTTCCGAGAAAATGCCCGCCTCCGCCCCGGCCCGGGCCTTGTTGCGGACATAAACGGCCGAGGCCGGGTCGTCCCCCACCAGCACCGCCGCCAGTCCGGGGGTTACGCCGGACGATGCCACCAGCTCCGCAACCCCGGCGGCCACTTCCGCCCTCAGTTCGGCAGCCAGTTCGTTGCCATTCAAAATACGCGCGACCATCGGATGCGATACCTACCTTTCCCGGGGCCAGGCCAGGTCAAAATATAGCGAGGATTTGAAACACCGGGCCGGGCGGCGCCGGCTTTCCGGCGGGGATTATACCCTAAAATCCGGCGTCAGTCCGCCTTTGCGCCCTATGCGTCCGGGTTCGGGTAGCGCGGTTCCCCCGCGTCCGGTTCCCCCGTTGCCGGCCGTAAAACCCGCTGTTCCCGGCGCCGCCGCCGCCGTATCTCCGTGCTACAATTGCGGCGGCAGACAATCGGCGGCCGCGTCCGGCTTGCGCCTGGCATCGCCGGCGGCGCCGCGCGCAACAGACGACAACGGAACGGACGACAACGGAACAGACCACAGGGGAATGACAATGGCAATGTTTGAGGGCTTTGAACGGCTGCAAGTGGACACCGGCGCCAATACCGTCAACCTGGTCAAAGGCGGCAGCGGCCCGCCGCTCCTGCTGCTGCACGGCTACCCGCAAACCCATACGATGTGGCACAAGGTCGCCCCCCGCCTGGCCGCGGACTTCACCGTCGTGGCCGCCGACCTGCGCGGCTATGGCGACAGCGGCAAGCCTCCCGGCAACGCCGACCATTCCAACTACGCCAAGCGCGCCATGGCGCAGGATCAGGTTGACGCCATGGCCCGGCTGGGCTTCGAATCCTTTTTCCTGGGCAGCCACGACCGGGGCGCGCGGGTGGCGCACCGCCTCACCAAAGACCACCCGGAACGCGTCCGCAAGCTGGCCACCCTGGACATTGTGCCTACCCGCCATATGTTCAGCATCGTCAACCAGGCTATGGCCACCAACACCTACCACTGGTTCTTTCTCATCCAGCCCTACGATTTCCCGGAACGGGTGATTGGCGCCGACCCCGACTATTTCATCCGTTCCCGCTTCCAGCGGGTGGACAACTGGGAAACCGTTTTCCCGCCGGAGGCCATTGAGGAGTATGTCCGCTGCTTCAGCGACCCGGCGGCGATACACGGCGCCTGCGAGGACTACCGCGCCGGCGCCAGCATCGACCTGGCCCACGACGAAGCGGACTTTGACCACAAGGTCGACTGCCCGCATTTGGCCCTGTGGAGCGAAACGGGCTATGTGGGCCGCACCCAGGATGTCCTCGCCGTCTGGCGCGACTACTCCAACAATGTGGAGGGGCAATCCCTGCCCTGCGGCCATTACATCGCCGAGGAAATGCCCGACGAAACCGTCCGCCTGCTCCACGAATTCTTTACCCGGTAGCCGGCCGGCCCGCCGGCCTCACTGGCCGCCGGCCTGACCCCGATTGAGCCTGATGGAGATGGAGACCGAATGACGATGCCCCCGGATTACCTGGACCGGCTGTCCGAATTCGTGGCCGGCTTTCGCCTCGGCGATGTTGACGCGGCTACCCTTGTCGCCGCCAAAGATGTGCTGCTGGACACCATCGGGGCGATGGTCGCCGGCAGCCGGCAGCCCGAAAACGCCGCTTTCGCCCGCCTGGCCGCGGCAATGGCCGGCTCCGGCCCGGCCACGGTCATCGGCCATCCCGGCCGGACGCCGCCGGTTTGGGCCACGATGGTCAACGCTACCGCCGGCGTGGCCCTGGAAATGGACGAGGGCAACCGGCTTGGCGGCGGGCATCCTGCCATCCATGTCGTGCCGGCGGCGCTGGCCCTGGGCGAGGAACTGGGGCATAGCGGGCGGGCGGTTCTGGAAAGCGTCATCGCCGGCTACGAAGTAACCGCCCGCATCGGGGCGGCTACCGAAACGCGCCCGGAAGTGCATTCCCACGGCACCTGGGGAACCGTGGGCGCGGCGGCGGTGGCGGCGCGGCTGCTGGGCTTTGCCCCGGCGCAGATCCGGCAGGCGCTGAATCTGGCGGCGTCCATGAGTCCCGCCAACACCTGGACGCCCTGCATTGAGGGCGCCACCGTCCGCAATCTGTACCCGGGCCGCTCCGGCTTTCAGGGCATAATGGCGGCGCACTTGAGCCGGTGCGGTTTCACCGGGCTGGCCGATGCGCCGTCCGATGTGTACGGCAGCATCCTGGGCGCCGGCTTCGACCCGGCAGCGGCCGTGGCCGGCCTGGGCGCGCCGGGCGTCAAGCTGCGTATCGCGCAGAACTACTTCAAGTTCCACGCCTGCTGCCTGTACAACCACCCGGCGCTGGACGCGGTGGCGGATTTAATGCGCCGGGAACCCTTCGCGGCCGCGCAGGTAGAGCGGATTGAGGTCACTGCGCCGCCCATCGCCCAGATTATGACCAACCCGGCGCCGCCGAATATGCTGGCGGCCAAATTTTCCATCCCCTATGCGGTGTCCGTGGCCATTTGCCGGGGCCGGACGGATGTGGACGCTTTCCGGCCGGAGCAAGTCAAGGGCGGCGCCATACGGGAGCTGGCGGGCCGGGTTTCCGTGCGGTCTGACGCCGCCATGAACCTGCGCCGCTACGATTATCCGGCCTCTCGCCTGGCGGTTCATCTGCGCGACGGCCGCATCCTGACGGCCGAGGTCGCCGGGCAGCGGGGCGATCATACCAACCCGGCGCCGCGGGCCGCGCTGGCGGACAAGTTCGCGTCGCTGGCGGCGGAGACCCTGGGGCCGGAGGGTGTGCGGCAGGTGGCGGCCGCGGCCGGGCGGCTGGAGGAACTGGCCGGCATCGGAGAGCTTACCGCGCTGCTGACCCGGCCGGCGTAGCCGGCGCGGTCGCCGCTTCGGCTGCTGCCGGGCAAGAAAAAACGGCGCATTGACTGCGCCGTCGCCGGATCGGGAACCGGAGAGCCGGGGTAAAAAAATGGAGCGGAAGACGGGATTCGAACCCGCGACCTTCTCCTTGGCAAGGAGACGCTCTACCACTGAGCCACTTCCGCGTGGGCTACGATGGTGCCGAGGGGCGGAATCGAACCACCGACACCGGCATTTTCAGTGCCGTGCTCTACCAACTGAGCTACCTCGGCAAATCGTCTTATGGTTATCATAACCGCTGGCGACGATGCTGTCAACACCCATTTAGCGCGGGTACAGGGCTATCGCATATGGAGTGCTTCGCTTGCTATGGGCCCGATTCTAGCGGGCGTTCACGACCGAATTCGTAATTTGGCTACGAATACGGCGGCATTATGGCTTCTGGAATCCAGTATATCGGCAAGACGATCAGAAAAATCCATATGCGATAGCCCTGACCTGAAGCGTCAAACCCGTTGACATACGCCTATGGGGCGATTACGCTGGCGGCAAGCAAAGCTGGAGCGGTACGCCCACGGGCGTACCCGGTACCTTCGGGAAGCCGTTTGGCAAGGAGTAATCCAATGGACGCCACGCGCCAGATGGGGCTGTTCGCAATTGGGGAAAGCGGGTGGCATTCTTGGCTTCACGAAGCGCTCCCCAAGCCAAATGTGCCCTCAAGCGCGCCTGTGGTGCTTGATCTGTTTGCCGGTTGCGGCGGACTGGCGTTCGGGTTCGAAGTGCAGGGGTTTCGCTCAATCGGGTACGAGATGCGGAAAGCTGCGGTGGCTACCTATTCCGCAAATCTGACCGGCGATTGCAATGAGGTGTTCTTGGAGCTCGGCAAGCCGCATAACGCCGCCGATGTCATCATTGGCGGGCCGCCATGCCAGCCGTTCAGTCAATTTGGGTACCAACTGGGGAAGCGCGACCGGCGTAATGGGTTTCCCATATTCCTCGATGCGGTTGACCGTATCCGACCCAAGCTCGCGATCATCGAGAACGTTCGCGGAGTGCTCTACCGCAATAAGGACTACCTGCGCTCGGTAGTGGGCGAGCTGGAACGGTTCGGATACGCGGTTGAAACCAGGATACTGAACTCCGTCCATTATGGGGTTCCTCAAAATCGCGAGCGGATAGTAATTGTAGCCTCCACAGTAGGGTGGAGTTGGCCTGAACCTCTGGTGACAGCGCCGATAACGGCCGGAGTTGCGCTGGGCGATATGGCGTACCAGGAAAGACACGACAGCCTGTACCTCACGCCAGGCATGGATACTTACATTGCGGAGTACGAACGCCGCAGTCATTGCGTAACCCCCCGCGACCTGCATTTGGACCGGCCATCGCGAACTGTAACGTGCCGGAATCTGGGCGCCGCGACTTCGGATATGTTGCGATTGCGTATGCCGGGCGGGCGGCGGCGCCGACTCACTGTCCGCGAAGGCGCCCGGCTGCAAGGATTTCCCGATTGGTTCGAATTCGCCGGCAATGAATACGAACAATACGAGCAAATCGGGAACGCAGTTGCGCCATTGTTCGGACTCGCGCTTGCCGGCAGCGCCAAAGCCGCCTTGGCAATGGAACCGTCAGGCCCGGCAAGAGGGATTGACCAGAGGTACATCATGGCAACAGACGTCCTTGCCGGCGACCCCGCTTCAGAAAAAGTTGAGCAAGCCCTCAACATACTGCGTGGCATCGGGGTGCCGTTGCGAAATTACACAAAACGCCGCCGGCCCGGCCAGTGTGATGGGCGTAACCCGCCATATCGCGACGCTCAAGCACCGCAAAGGCTGTCTGCAACGCCTCTGCAATCAGGCTGATCATCTTGTGCCTCTCCTCCAGTATTGTCGCCCGAAGCTTGTGCTCCAGATAGCAGCATCAGGCTATACTACTGGTGCTGTATGTCATAGTGGGCTGGCGTGTTTAGTTGCGTTTTGCACGGCAATCTTAGCGCATTACACAGGCCCCGGCCACCCTTGCCCAGTCTGGCTGTGCCGCCGGGACATACAGGCTGGACAGTAGCAGTCCAATTCCGGCGGCTTGTAGTGAACCAGGCCGTGAATCACGCCGCCTTCCGCGTCAAAAACGCGAGTGATCGGGACGAAAAAACGCTCATCTCCGCTCTCATATTTACGCAACAAGGCATAAGCGACCAAGTCAGCCAGCTGCACGATTCTGGAGGCTCGTGAATCTACCGTATATGGAACTTCCGGCAAGTTGCGGATGCGTCCCCAGCGGGTGCCGTTATCGCGCAGGTCTCTTGCTCTCCGTTGCAGAATGTTTTCGTACTGGGACGCATCCATTAGCGTCAGGCCGCGCTGCCCTTCGTACCCAAGCCTGTACATACGGGACAGGAACTGGTCGAATCGGTTGGATATTTCCTCAAAGGCGTACAAGAGGGGCGATTCCGGCGCAACGGCCTCCTTGTGCACCACAATGCCAAAAGCGCGTATGCTGCTGTGACCACGCAGCAATTCCAGCGCCTCTAGCATCATCTGCACACGCGTATTGCGATCGAGCGCGTACCAAACAGTGCCCTTGCGCCCCTGGTACATAGGGCTGGCGTGAATCTCCACATCGTGCGGATCCGGCGCCAGCCGCCAGGAGGCCACCAGATCGTCGACCGCCCTAATCAGATGGTAGATGCCGCGTTCGAAGACGGCCAAGCCGGCAAGCACGAAATAGTCTTGGCTGGGGTCGTTTATTGACCCCGACTCGTCGATGTACAGGATATGCAAGACAGCCTCGCGGGGTCGACCAAAATGAAATGCGACAGGGTGACACCCTCAGCGCCAGCGGGCCAAGCGCACCGCAGCCCTCCCCATCGCACCTGTATGATAATCTGTAGTGTTGCGCTTGTCAAGCGACTCGTCGCGCCGCCAGCAGCTCCACCACCCGGTCCAGGATGCGATGCCCCACCGCGTACTTGCTCAACAGCGGCAGCCGTTCTACCCGCAGCTCCCGGTCAATCAGCGCCACCCGGTTGGTGTCCACGCCAAAGCCGCTGCCCTCCTCCGTAATGTCATTGGCGACAATCAGGTCCAAATCCTTGCGCCGCACCTTGTCGGCGGCGTTGGCCTCCAGATTTTCGCTCTCCGCCGAAAACCCCACGCGGACGAAATCCCCGGTGGCCGTAGCCAGAATGTCGGTAGTCTTGTCCAGATGTATTGCCATCTCATCGGCGGCCATCTTTTTGATCTTCTGCCCGGCGGCGACCGATGGGCGGTAGTCCGCCACCGCGGCGGCCATAATCAGGGCGTCGGCGCCCGCTGTGGCCGCCAGCACGGCCGCGCACATATCCTGCGCCGAGCGCACCTTGACCACCTGCGTCAGCGGCGGGTCAGGCAGCGCCACCGGCGCCGTGACCAGCGTCACCGCCGCGCCCCGGTCCCGGGCCGCCTCGGCCACCGCGAACCCCATGCGCCCCGACGAGTGGTTGGTTATCACCCGCACCGGGTCGATGGCTTCCTGCGTCCCCCCGGCGCTCACCACCACCCGCCGGCCGGCCAGGTCGCCATCCTGCCCCAGGGCGGCGGCGATGTGTCCCAGCAGCTCCGCCGGTTCGACCAGCCGGCCCGTTCCCGTCAGCCCGGAGGCCAGCCGGCCCGGCGCCGGGCCGGCCAGCCGCACCCCCCGCTTCCGCAGGCGGGCGATATTCTCCTGCGTCGCCGGATGGTCAAACATATTGGCGTCCATCGCCGGCGCCACCAGCAGCGGCGCCTCCGTGGCGATGACGGTAGTCGTCAGCGGGTCGTCGGCCAGGCCGGCCGCCAGCTTGGCGATGCAATGCACCGTGGCCGGCGCAATCACCACCAGCTCCGCCCAGCGCGCCAGCGCCACGTGTTCCACGCTGTGCTCGGCGCCGGCGTCAAAGGTATCGGTGACCACGCTGCGGTGCGTCAGGCTGCGAAAAGCCAGCGGCGTAACGAACTGCGTCGCGCCATAAGACAGCATCGTCTCCACATTGGCCCCGGCCTGCGCCAGCTTGCTCGCCAGCTCCAGCGCCTTGTAACAGGCAATGCTGCCCGTGACGCCCAGCACAATATTCCTGCCGGCCAGCGCGCTGTCCATAACCTGCTCCTTCCGGCCGCCGCCGTAGCCGCTCCGGCCGTACCCCCTCCGGTATAACGGGTTTCATCCGTGACGATTGTTCATCCGGTGGTTGTTCATCCGATAGACGATGTCCAGCCCCGCCAGCGTCAACTCCTGGTTGATGTCGTCAAACACCGGGGCGTAATCGGAGATGACCCTGACCAGCCCGCCGGTGCCAACCACCTTGGCGTCGGCGCCGATTTCCGCCTTGAACCGTTCTACCATCGTCGTAACCAGCCCCGCGTAGCCCAGCACAATGCCCGACTGCAAGGATGTGGTGGTATTGCGCCCCACGGCCGTGGCCGGCGCCACCAGCTCCACCCGGCGCAACTGCGAAGTATTGTAATACAGCGCATCGGCGGACAGGTTAATGCCCGGCGCGATGGCCCCGCCCAGATACTCGCCATCCCGCGACACGGCGTCAAAGACGGTGGCCGTGCCCAGATCCACCACAATGACCGGCGCCCCGTACAGCTGCACGGCGGCCACGGCGTCCACAATGCGGTCGGCGCCCACATCCCGGGGGTTGTCGTAGCGCACCGGCATACCCAGGTCAATTTGCGGCGTGACCAGAAGCGGCGTCACGCCAAAGAACCGCCGGCACACATCCGCAAACAGCCCCGTCAGCGGCGGCACTACCGAACAGATGCTGGCGGCGGTGATGTCGCCCGCCGCCAGCCCCCGGAACTCCAGCAGACTTTTCAGCAGGATGCCGTACTCGTCGGCCAGCCGGCGCGAATCGGTAGCCACCCGCAGGGTAGTCGCCAGCCGCGCCATCGGCGACGCCGCCGCGCAACCACCATCCTCAACCCCGTCCCCGTCGCCAATGCGGAACGCGCCGATGGTGATGGCCGTATTGCCAATGTCAATAGTAAGCAGCATAAAGCCCCCGCTTCCCCCGATAGTATAACTTTCCGGCGGCGGCGTCAAAGGCGATGCCGTTTCCCCAATGCGAAAGCCCCGGATGCGAAAGCCTCAGCGCGCTTGGGCCGCCTTTTTCCCGCGCTTGCCATTGCCCCCTGGCGGCGCGATAATGCCGCGCGTTTTGACTGCTCCGAATAATTCTACCCCCCCCCCCCCCCCCCCCCCCGATACAGGGAGTCAAAAACCCAAACCAGCGAGTTTGGGTCGCCGGGCCGGCGCGGGCATAATTCGGAGCGTTTCTACGCCGGCCGCCTCTACGAAGGACTGCCTGCGGAACGGCGCGTTCCCTATGTCGAAAACCCGCTGCCGGACGCCGCCGCCAACGCCATCCTGCACGCCTCCGCCGAGCGGATGGACGCCCTGCCCGACCGCAGCGTCCACCTGATGGTCACCTCGCCCCCCTACAATGTGGGCAAGGAATATGACGCCGACCTGACCCTGGACGAATACCGGGCCTTTCTGCGCCGAGTGATGGGCGAAGTGCATCGGGCGCTGGTGCCGGGGGGACGGATCTGCTTCAACATCGCCAACCTGGGGCGCCGTCCCTATCTGCCCCTGCACCGCTACATCATCGCGGATCTGGAAAGCCTCGGCTTTCTGATGCGGGGCGAAATCATCTGGGACAAGGCGGCCAGCGCCGCATCGTCCACCGCCTGGGGTAGCTGGCGCTCGCCCGCCAACCCCACCCTGCGGGATGTCCACGAATACATCCTCGTCTTCAGCAAGGATACCTACCGCCGGCCCAAACCGGCCGGGCGGGAACCCACCATCGGCAAGGATGACTTCCTGGAGCTGACCCGCAGCGTCTGGCAGTTCCCCGCCGAATCGGCCCGGCGCATCGGCCATCCGGCCCCGTTCCCCGTGGAACTGCCCCGCCGGTGCATTGAGCTGTACACCTACGCCGGCGAGGTAGTGCTGGACCCGTTTATGGGCAGCGGCGCCACGGCCATCGCCGCCCTGCGGACCGGACGCCGGTTTGTGGGCTACGAAATTTCCGCCGAGTACCGGGAACTGGCGCTGCGGCGGCTGGCGGGAACGCCGAATCTGTTCGCCCGCACCGACTGCCGCGGCCGGGTCATTGCGGAGGAGCGCGATGCCGTCTATACAATATGACGACATCGCCGCTGCCGGCTATGACCGGCACATCGGACGGCGCGCGTTGACCAATGACCGCCTGCGTCACTATTTTGATGACTGCTTCCAGGCAGCGATCGACGATGCGGGATGCTATCCGGCGTGGGCGTGCGTAGCCTGCATCGGACGGGGCGCGGCTACGGCGGCTTTCGGGAATGCGCCGAAACGCTGCCCGGTGTGCGAGTCGCCTAAAGTCTTTGAGGTGGCAACTTTCCAAAGCCGGGCATCGGTAGTAGGAAATGTCTTTGAAAGCGCCGTCCGCCACCTGCTGGCGGTTCGGTTTGAGCTGCCCGTTGCGCCCACACCGGGCAATACCCGCACCCACGACCTTGAAATCACCAGCGCCATTGCCATTGAAACCAAAGGTTCTCCCCGTCGGTTGCAGAACCCCGACAGCACCGTTACGACGCTAGGCCGGCCCGGACTGGAACGCTCCGATACCTGGAAAAAGGCGCAGGCCAACGCCAGCAATTACCGCCGGCACAACCGGGCGAATCCCTTTTTCATCGTGTCCAACGCGGTGCCGCACGACCTGGTGGGCTACCGCAGCGATGACATCACCGGGATATTCAACATCACGCTGGCGAACCGGGTCGAGACGCTGGCCGCCGAAGTCAACGCCGCCCTGCCGGGGTAACGCCAAAAAGCCCGGCAACACGCGTTGCCGGGCTCGCCAGTTCGCTGCCGGATACGGGCGGGGTCAGACAGCAGCGGCCCCTGCCAGCCGGCTTTCCCGCCGGCGCCGGCGGATGGCGTCGATTTCCGCGTCGGTAACGTCGGGGCCGTCAAAATAGTTGCCGTGGGTGATGCGCAGGGTCTCCACGGAATCGGCCAGCAGCAGGACATACTCCATGCGGAGCGGGACGCCGGTCGTCACGAAACGCTGGAGTTCGTCCGCCTGACCCTCCTCCAGTTCCTGCAATCGCTTCCAGGCTTCCTGCCGCTGTTCCGGCTCCGCGTATTCGGTGATTTTGTCGAGCTTGTGCTTGTGGCGGTCGTATTCCACCACAAACCACTTCTTTTCCAGATCCATCAGGCTATCCTCCGGGTGCGGCGCTTGTGCTCCCTGCCCAGTATATCATCCCGTACCGCGCATACGGGCTATGAGCCGTTCCACCTCGCCGGCTATGTCCGGCGGCGGCGGCGGCGCTCCCGCCTGGTCATAGCGCCAGTAGGCTGCGGAAAGCTCGTCCAAAGCTTGCCGGAGGGCCGGATTCCCGCCGCCGTATTTTACGGTGGAGTCGTAGGCAGTCGCCAGCTCGGACAGGCGGGCCCAGTGCCGCTGGTTCCGCGTCCGCACTTGCACTTCAACGAATTTGTCGCCCTGTCGCACCACCACATGGACGGCGCGATAGCCGCTGTGCGGGGTTTCCCGAATGTCGTAGGCGCGGTAGATGTCAAACTCCGCCTGCAACCGCGCGTAGATTTCATCCTGCTCGGCCTTGCTGTCGGCAATGAGGCGGCAACCGGCGATGTCCTGCATCCGGGACAGCCGGATGCGCGTATCCCGTTGCAGTTTGGCGATTACCGACTCCGAGCGCTTCAGCCGGCCGCCATCCGATTCCCCTATGCCCAGCCGCCCCAGGTCAAAGACAACCGCCAGCAGCGTCTCAAAGAAAGTTTCCCGGTAGGCGTCAAGCAGCATCCGGTCATCCGGCGTTACGCCCACCCGGATGCGGTCGCCCAGGCGGTCAATCTGGCGGCGGGACAAGCCGGCGGCGGCCGGCGCGCCCGCCATCAGCCCCCGCCGCCGGCCACCGCCGGCACAATGCTGATCTCGTCCCCCGACTTAATCCCCGTCTTGAGACCCTGGTCAAACCGGATGTCCTCGCCATTCACATAGATGTTGACGAAGTACCGCAGCTCGCCATCCTCATCCAGCAGCCGTTCTTTGAAACCGGGGTAGTCGCTCTCCAGCCGCTCAATCATCTGGGCAAGGTCGGACACCTCCAGCTCAACCTTGTCGGCGCCGCCGGTCATCCGGCGCAACGGGGTGGGTATGCGTACCATAACGGACATTGGAAATGTTCCTCCTGTTGTTCGCCGCGCCGTGACATCGGCGTCGGCATTGGCATCGGGACAGCGCGGCGGCCGCCACGCCAGACCGGCCGGCCCGGCGTACGTACGGCGCGGCCGGGCGCACGGCGTCAGCCTTCGATAACATCGCCGGCAATGGGGTCAACCCGCACGCCGGTAGTGGCCACCCAGTCCAGGCCGCGCCGGATTTCGTCATCCGCGCCGTCCAGCTCCAGAATCACCCAGCCCAGATCGGCGCGCACATCGGCGCGGCGAATGTTGGTCACCAGGGCAAAATCCCGGCCCAGGCGGTAGATAATCGGCTCCCGCACCAGATCGGCGGAGAAGGTAAAGCGCACCCGCTGCTTCGCCATAACCGGTCAGCCCCCCACCGTTGCGGTTGCCGCCGCCGCTGCCGCCGGCATCGCCGCCGCCGCCGCGCCCTGGCGCCGGCTGGCCAGCGCCGCCTCAAAGGAGCCCATCATCGGCTTGACCCGCAAGGGGTTGACCACCTCCTCAACGGCCTCCTGGGTTTTCAGCCCGTTGCCGGTGATGTAGGCCACCGTCAGCTCATCCGGGGCAATGGCCCCGGTTTCCGCCAGATACTGGAGAGTGGAAATGGTGACCCCGCCGGCGGTTTCCGTAAAAATGCCCTCGGTTTCGGCCAGCAGCTTGATGCCGTCCACTACCCGGTTTTCGGGCACGGCGTAGCCGCTGCCCTCCGACTGGCGGATGACCCGCAGCGCGTAAATGCCGTCGGCCGGATTGCCAATCGCCAGAGATTTGGCGATGCTGTCCGGGCGCACCGGGCGCACCTGGTTGCGGTGATTCTCCCAGGCGTTGACAATAGGCGAACACCCGGCCGCCTGCGCCATATGCATCCGCGTGGTCACCGCCGGATGGTGCACGGTGTTCTGGTCGGCGCCAAAGGGCAGCGGCGCCACGCCGTCCAGCAGCCCCAGGCAGGCCAGCTCGTTGAACCCCTTCCAAATCTTGGTGAACATCGCCCCCGACGCCGACGGCACCACCACATGATCGGGCACCCGCCACCCCAACTGTTCCGCCACTTCGTACCCCAGCGTCTTGCTCCCCTCGGCGTAGTAGGGGCGCATATTGATGTTCACAAACGCCCAGCGGTAGTTGTCGCTGATTTCACTGCACAATCGGTTGACTTCATCATAGGTGCCGGCCACCGCCACCAGCGTGGGGTTATAGACGGCGGCGCCGATGACCTTGCCCCGTTCCAGGTCGGCGGGAATGAACACTACCGCATCCACCCCGGCCCGGGCGGCGTGGGCGGCCACGCTGCACGCCAGGTTCCCCGTGCTGGCGCAGGCCAGCGTGTCGTACCCGAACTCCACCGCCTTGGTGGCCGCCACGGAAACCACCCGGTCCTTGAAGGAAAAAGATGGGTTGACGCTGTCGTTCTTGATGTACAGGTTATTCAGCCCCAGCCGTTGGCCCAGGTTGCGGGCCTTGAGCAGCGGGGTATAGCCGGCCATAATGTCCACCGGGTCATCGGCCGCCGCCGGCAGCAGGTCCTGATAGCGCCAGATGCTCAACGGCCCCTGGGCAATGCGGTCGTGGCTGACCACCTCGGCGATGGTCACATAGTCGTAAATCACCTCCAGGGGGCCGAAGCAGAAATCGCAGACATTGAGCGGCTCGCCCGGGTACTCCCGGCCGCACTCCCGGCATTTTAATCCTTTGATGAACGCCACCGGACGCTACCTCCGTTGCTTGGGGGTTCAACCCGGGGCCCGGCCCCCGCGCCGGAGCGCGGCGCAACGGCCAACGGCGCCCGACGGGTCAAACCGGGTTGGGCAGAAATGCACAGCCCTATTTTGCCAGAGGCGGGGGATACTGGCAACCGGAAAACGCGGACGCCCCGCCGGCCCGCTTTCCCGCCGGCCGGCAACATTGTACCTCAATGCCTCCGCCCCACGGAGCGCCGGGCCGGCAGCCTTTTCAATCGGTAGCGTTTCAATCAGGCGGTCTTGATCTTTACCCGCCATTCCGGCTGGTGCCCGAATCCGGGCGTTTCCAGCGTACTCCGGCCGGCCCCGGAGCGACAATCTTATGGCTGAACAGGAACCGGCTTTAACCGCAGGAACCGGCTTTAACCGGCGGAGGCTTTGCGATGCGCGTTGATGTTCACACTCATATCTGGCCCGACCACATTGCCGGCGCGGTGGCTGGCAGTATGGAGGCCGACCTGGGCTTTGCCCCCGTCGCCGTCAACACCGTGGCCGGCGTCAAGGCCCATATGCGCGCCGCCGGCGTGGACAAATCCGTCGTGCTGGGCGTGGCGATGCGCCCCGACCAGGTGCGCCGGGCCAACGACTGGCTCATCGCGATCGCCGACGATACGCTCGTCCCCTTCGGCGCCGTCCATCCCGACCTGGCCGACAAGGCCGGCGAAATCCGCTACCTGCGGGAACACGGCGTCAAAGGCATCAAAATGCACCCGGTCATCAACGCCTTTTATCCCGACGACCCCCAGTGGTTCCCCGTTTATGAGGAACTGGCCGCCGCCGATATGACCCTGGCGATACACGCCGGCCGGCTGCCTCATCAGCCGCCCGATGCGCCCCTCTACGCCGCGCCGGAACGCATCGGCAACATCGCCCGGCAGTTCCCCGGCCTCAAGATCATCGCCCTGCACCTGGGCGGCTTTTATATGCTGGACGAGGGAGAACGCGCCCTGCTGGGGCGGGAGAACGTGCTGGTGGACACCACTTGGCCGCCGTCGGTGCGGGCCCTGGCGCCGGACACCCTAACGGCCATCATCGCCAGGCATGGCGCCCACAAAGTCTGCTTCGGCACCGATTACCCGTTGGTGGATATGGCGGCGGAGTCGGCGTACCTGGCCTCCCTGCCCCTGACCTCGGCGCAGGTGGAAGGCATTCTGGGCGAAAACGCGCGCTGGTTCATCGGCCTGTAGCGCCCCCCAAACGCCGCCCGTCGCCGCCGGCTTACGACCTGGCGGCGCGCGCCATTGCCAGCATTGCTATCGCGAACTGCCGGACGACCCGGCAGTGGGCATCCAGCAGGGCGTCGTTTAGAAAATCCTTGTCGGAATTGGGATGGATTTTGTGGCGGGCCAACTCAAAAACGTGTCTCATCAACCCGCCAAAAGGATGACCGGATGCGATTGCCGCCAGCGCCGTTTCCTTCTGCTGGTAAGTTCCATGCGGTAGCCCCCGTTGCCAGGCGACCGCATTCACCGCGTATTTGGACGCCAGCCAGAGCAGCTCCGACGACAGCAGCTTCATCCCCCGCCCCGCCAGATACTCCGAAACCTCCAGGCAGTTTTCCGCCTCGCGGATGTGCTCCTCCGCCGTCATCATCCTTCGCACTCTCCGGCGGCCACTGCCCGCATATCGTCAACCAGCTCGGCAACGGTACGGCGGTATGACCGCAGGGCGCGCTTTTTGAGCCGCACATCGCCGGCCGCATGGTGCCGCAAAATGCCGGCGACCATAAACTGCAACAGCAACCGGCATTCCAGGTCGCTGCCGGCCCCGTTGCGCTTTTTGTCCAGATGCCGGAGAAAGTCGTAAATCTGGACCTCGTCCTCGCCGGGCCAACCCTGCCGTTCCGCCGCTTCGCCCACCGCCTCCCAGGCTGCCTGCCACCAGTGGGCGGAACCCTTCCGACAGTCGCCGGCGGCAAAAGCCCGGTCGCCGGCGGCCAGATATTCGGTTGGCGTGGTCGCGCTTTCCACCGGAACTATCATCGGCATTCTCCCTGCGATTCGCCCCGAACCCGTTTGCGTTGGGGCGCGCTGTGATGCGAATTATACCACCCCCAAAGCGTTGAGAATGAAAGCGTATTCCTCCGCAACTTCCTTAATCCGCTCAAACCGCCCCGACGCCCCCGCATGGCCCGCATCCATATTGACCTTGAGCAGCAGCGGGTTGCCGTCCGTCCGCGTCGCCCGCAGCCTGGCCACCCACTTCGCCGGCTCCCAGTAAGTAACCCGCGGGTCGCTGATGCCGCCCGTCACCAGCATCGGCGGGTAATCCTGCGCCCGCACATTGTCATAGGGCGAGTAGCTGCGGATATACTCATAATACTCCGCATCGTTGGGGTTGCCCCATTCGTTATACTCCATCGTGGTCAGCGGCAGCGTGTCGTCCAGCATCGTGTTCAGCACATCCACAAAGGGAACTTGAGCCACCACGCAGCCGAACAAATCCGGCCTCTCGTTCACCACCGCCCCCATCAGCATCCCCCCGGCGCTGCCCCCGGCGGCCGCAATGCGCCCGGCCGCCGTGTATCCCCCGGCAATCAGATGCTCGGCGCAGTCAATAAAATCGTGAAAAGTGTTGCGCTTGCTCCGCAGCTTGCCCTGTTCGTACCAGTCCCAGCCCATTTCCATGCCCCCGCGTATGTGCGCGATGGCGTAGATAAACCCCCGTTCCACCAGACTCAACGCCGCCACGCTGAACCGGGCTTCCATCGTCAGCCCATAGCTGCCGTACCCGTACAGGTACAGCGGGGCGCTGCCGTCCTGCGGCGTATCCTTCAACATCAGCAGGCTGACGGGAACCGCCGTCCCGTCCCGCGCCCTGGCCCAGATGCGCCGCGTTTCGTAGCGGCCGGCATCGTACCCGGCGGGGATTTCCTGCTGCTTGCGGAGCGTCCGTTCCCGCGTACCCATATCGTAATCGTACACCGCCGCCGGCGTTTTCAGCGATGTGTAGCTGAAACGCGTCTGCGCCGTGTCAAACTCCCGTCCGCTGTGCGGCGACATCGCAAAATCGTCCTCATCCACGCCGGCAATATAGTGGACATCGCCGTCGGACAGACGCAGTATCATCACCTGCGGCAGCCCGTCCCGCCGGCAGGCTATGGCCAAATGATCCCGGTAGGCCGCCACATCCAGCAGCGGACGCCCCGCCTCGTGCGCCACAAACTCCGTCCAGTTGGCCCGGCCCGGCGCGGACACCGGCGCTACGGCAATGGCGAAATCCCTGGCCCTGCCGCCGTTGTGCCGGATGAAAAAGCGGTCGCCGCCATCGCCGCCATCGCTTTCGCGCCCCCCTTCGCTATGGCCCCCTACTTCGCAGTGATGCGCCACTTCGTACTCAAAATCGGCGGCGCGCGGCTCAATCAGCTGCGGCGTGCCCGCCGGGTCATCGGCATCCAGAAAGCGCCATTCCGACATATTGTTGCCGCCCGACACAATGTAGATGAACCGCCCGCTGTTGGCCCGCCCCAGCCCCACAAAAAAGCGCGCGTCGCTCTCGTGATACACCGCCTCGTCATCCGCCGGGTCCGCCCCCAGCCGGTGCCGGTAGATGCTCACCGGACGATGATGCTCGTCCAGCACGGAATAGTACAGCGTCCGGTTGTCGTTGCCCCACACCAGGCTGTAGTAGGCGTTGGGTATCGTATCCGGCAGCGTGGTGCCCGTCTCCAGGTCAATGATGCGGATGGTGAACCGTTCCGACCCGTCAAAGTCCACGCCATAGGCTGCCAGCCGGTGGTCGGGGCTGTTCTCAAACCCGCCAATGCGCGTGTAATCCCGTCCCTCCGCCAGCCGGTTCACATCCAGCAGCGTCGTCTCCGGCCCGTCGGGGCTGCCCCTCCGCCGGCAGTAAATGGGATACTGCCCGCCCTCCTCAAAGCGAACATAGTAGTAGTACTCGCCCTCCTTCTCCGGCGCTGTATTGTCATCCTCCTTGATGCGCCCCCGGATTTCGGCGTACAGCGTTTCCTGCCGCGCGCGCAGGGGCTCCAGAAACGCCTCGGTGTAGGCATTTTCGGCCCGCAGGTACGCCATCGTCGCCGGGTCGTCCACATCCCGCAGCCAGCGCCAGGGGTCGGAGCGGGCATCGCCGTGAGTCGTGAGGGTATAGGGACGCTGCGGCGCAACGGGAGCGGCGGGCATCTGGTCCGGCGTAGCCATCGGGTACTTCTCTCCTCTTATGCGGATTGCGCTGATAGTGCTCTCGCTGGCGAAACGGAGCCAACTGATTTGTATCCAACGGGGAACGGATCCCACAAGGATTGGAGCCAAGGGACAGGAGGGCGCCGCGCGCGCCTCACTCATCCCCGGCCGGTTCGGCGCGGACGGATTCGGATATGGAAACGATGGCGTCCATTTCGTCGCCCAGATAGCGCCGGCAGGCCCCCGGCCGCAGCCGCGCCACCAGCCGCCCCAGCCAGCCCCCGTACTCGGCGCGAATGGTCAGATGCGCGCACCCCAAATCCTCGGTGGTAAAGCCCGCGTCCTTGTCTTCGCAGTAACGCAGGCGATAGGAATACTCCGCCCAGAAACCGGGGCCGGCGGCCCGGTGCGACAGGTACGACGGCTTCTGCGCTGCGGTGACGACGCTGGTAAAACGGTCCCGCCCGATTTGCAGTTCAATCCGGCGCCCCGGCGCGGGCTCGGCCCCGTCCGGCAGCGCGGCCCGGCGGTAGCGCGCGCTGTGTATGGCGCGCGCCGGAAAGTCAATTACGGCCTCCCAGCCCCTCGCCGGCGCGCAGGGCAGAATGCGGGATTGTTCAAAAACGGGCATCGCTCTTTTACCTTGCTACCTTTGCCTTTAACGGTCATCTGCCTTTAACAGTCATCGGGGCGGCGGGCGGTGGCGCGCCTCGGGCCGCCCCGGGCTCCCGCTGCCGCCCCGCCCGTAAAACGGAACGGAAACCGGAGTATAGCGAAACCGGATTGCGCCGCGCCAGAGCGCCGGGCTGCGGGTCGCGCTCCCAATCGGGTAGTTTGATCTTTACCCGTCATTCCGGCCGGCGCCGGCATGACGGGTGATTTGCCGACGCGTCCTGAAAAGAAACGCCGCCAGCCGGCGTAACCGGCGCATCCGGGTTCCCGGCCGGCGCAACCCGGATGCGCCATCATCCGTCGCCGGCGCGCCCCACCGCCCGCCTTTACCGGCGCTCTGCCCCCGGCCATATCATCCGCCGCCGCCTCCCCTCCGGGACGGCCTCCGCTTCGGCCGCCGCCCGGCAGATGACCTTTTCGGCGAAACTCCCCTCCCGCGCCTGCTGGTACGCCTCCATAAAATTGGAAGTAAGTATGCCCGCCGGCAGCGCGAACAGCCCGATGCCCAGCAGCGCAATGAAGCCGGCTATGACCCGCCCCGCCAGCGTGCCGGGCACCACCTCCAGCGCCGGCAGCGTCGTCAGCACCACCACCGACGCCCACAGCGAGTCCCCAATGGTGCCAAACTGCTCGTGGTTGCCGCCGGGCAGGTAAGTCTCCGCATAATTCATCAGATAGCTGGCCGCCAGCCAGAACACGCCCAAGGTCACCAGCACGCTGACCAGCTGCCCCGCCGACCGCAGCATCACCCGCCCCATCAGCCGCATCGCCGGAAACCGCCGCCCGGTCATTATCAGCCGCGAAATCAGCCGAAAAATGGGCAGCACCTCAACCTCGCCGAAAATCAGCATCACCGCCAGCGTCGGCCAGATGGCGATCCAGTCAATGATGGCCGCCGCGTTGGTCGTGGCGTACTTCACCCGCCCCCGCCAGCCCCCCTGCCGGTAATCCCGGTGCCAGACGATGCACCACAAACGGATGATGTACTCGCCGGCGAACACGCTGATGAAAAAGTATTCCAGCCCCGTGTTGCCCACCGCCAAGTTGACGGCGCTGAACAGCACCAGCCCGAATATGGCAAAGTCCACCAGGCGCGCCGCCCCGGTGCTGTCCGCCTCCAGCACATGAAACACGGCGTGCTGCGCACGGGCGTAAGCCCCGACCTCCGGCGGCCGGCACCGCATCGGGGGAAAGAAACGGCCGGAAAGCGCACCCATAAGCGTACCGGGCCGGCGCCGCGCTACCGGCGAATGCCCTCGCTGACCAGCACGGCCAGGAATTCCTCTTGAGTCCGGGCGCTTTTCTTGGAATTGCACGCCTGGCACAGCAGCTGCAAGTTGCTGTCCGTATCCGCCCCGCCTCGAGAACGGGCGACAATATGGTCCAGCGTCAGGTTCCGCAGCCGGAAATGCACATCACAGCCGTTGCAAAACCCCTCCTGCTTGCCGTACAAGGTGCGGCGAATGTCCCGGCTGGGCGGCGGCGGGACAGGCGGCGCGTCCAGCGGCGGCGGCAGGATGGCCGCGCCGTCGTCAGTGCGCTCTGGAGTGTCGGTGCGGTGCGTGACCTCCCAGTCGGTTAGGGTAGGGGACTCTGCGGAGCCTACGCGCACTTCCCGCGCCAGCCGCGTTTTGGTCAGCTCCAAAGCGCGCGGCGCGATGTCAATGCCGGCCCATTCCCGTTCCAGCCGCTCGGCGGCAATACAGGCGGTAGCGCAACCGCAGAATGGATCCAAAACAAAATCCCCTTCGTTGCTGGATATAGATATGATACGCTCCAACAAGGACAGCGGCTTCTGAGTTGGATAGCCGGTAATTTCCTGGCGATTGGTGGGGAACCACCCCGCCGAGCCGTACAGCTGCCGGATGTCCGTCCAGGTGTTGGACAGCGGCGCGCCAGGACTTTCGTCCAGATACTGGCGCACTATTTGATCGCCCCGCTTTCGTGTGCGATACTGGCGGCCGGTGTCATCGGTATGCCGGAACCACCGCGTTACATAATCGGAATTGTAAGGCAAATGTATCCGGTTAAAAGTATGGCGGCTGTAGTTGCGCGCGTAGGCCAGAATAGTGTCGTGGCCCTTCACCGGCCTTTTGCCCGAAGCGCGTCCCCCGGAGGGCGTGCCATACCCCCAAATGACCTCGGTGATCATATTCCTGGCGCCAAACACGGCGTCCATCATCCCCTTGATGTAATGGCTGGCCGTAGGGTCGCAATGAAGATAGACGCTGCCGGTGGGCTTGAGCAGCCGGTGAATTTCCAGCAACCGGATGCCCATCACGGTCATATAGGCGGTCATCGCCGGGCCGCTGGTGTAGCGGGCGGTAGTGATAGCGGCGTGCAGCCCGTAGTTGACGCTTTTCAGCTCCTCAACCTGCACTTCCTTGATGTCGTCCAGCGTCCAGATGTCCTTGAAACCCGCCCCTTCCGCCGGGCTGCCAATCGGCGCCGCGTAGTTGCGGTTGGAATTAAACGGCGGGTCCAGGTAGATCAAATCCACCGACTCGCTGTTGATGCCCCGCATAATGGGCAGGTTGTCGCCGGTGAAAATGGTCCGGTTGGCGATGTTGGGCGCATTCATAATTGCCATTGCCCCGCAAGCATCGTAAAAGACGATAACGCGCATCAGCAAAGAAAACACCCGCCCGGGGAAAACGGCTTGCGCCGTCTCTATCGGACGGGGAGGAAATCCCGGCTATGATAGCAATGCCACCCGTTCCCTGTCAACGCAACGGCAAACGCGCCGGGGCCATAGCTGGGCCGGCGCCAGGCTACCGGCGAATGCCCTCGCTGACCAGCACGGCCAGGAATTCCTCCTGAGTCCGGGCGCTTTTCTTGGAATTGCACGCCTGGCACAGCAGCTGCAAGTTGCTGTCCGTATCCGCCCCGCCTCGAGAGCGGGCCACAATGTGGTCCAGCGTCAGGTTCCGCAGCCGGAAATGCACATCACAGCCGTTGCAAAACCCCTCCTGCTTGCCGTACAAGGTGCGGCGAATGTCCCGGCTGGGGCGGGGTGGGATTGGCGGCGCATTGTCCGGAGACGGGACGGCGGCGCCCCCGTCGGTGCGTACCGGAATGTCGGTGCGGTGCGTAACCTCCCAGTCGGTTAGGGTAGGGGACTCTGCGGAGCCTACGCGCACTTCCCGCGCCAGCCGCGTTTTGGTCAGCTCCAAAGCGCGCGGCGCGATGTCAATGCCGGCCCATTCCCGTTCCAGCCGCTCGGCGGCGATGCAGGCGGTAGCGCAGCCGCAGAATGGATCCAAAACAAAATCCCCTTCGTTGCTGGATATAGATATGATACGCTCCAACAGGGACAGCGGCTTCTGAGTGGGATAGCCGGTAATTTCCTGGCGATTGGTGGGGAACCACCCCGCTGAGCCGTACAGCTGCCGGATGTCTGTCCAGGTATTGGACAAGGGCGCGCCGGGACTTTCGTCCAGATACTGGCGCACTATTTGATCGCCCCGCTTCCGTGTGCGATACCGGCGGCCGGTGTCATCGGTATGTCGGAACCACCGCGTTACATAATCGGAATTGTAAGGCAAATGTATCCGGTTAAAAGTATGGCGGCTGTAGTTGCGCGCGTAGGCCAGAATAGTGTCGTGGCCTTTCACCGGCCTTTTGCCCGAAGCGCGTCCCCCGGAGGGCGTGCCATACCCCCAAATGACCTCGGTGATCATATTCTTGGCGCCAAACACCGCGTCCATCATCCCCTTGATGTAATGGCTGGCCGTAGGGTCGCAATGGAGATAGACGCTGCCGGTGGGCTTGAGCAGCCGGTGAATTTCCAGCAACCGGATGCCCATCACGGTCATATAGGCGGTCATCGCCGGCCCGCTGGTGTAGCGCGCGGTGGTGATAGCGGCGTGCAGCCCGTAGTTGACGCTTTTCAGCTCCTCAACCTGCACTTCCTTGATGTCATCCAGCGTCCAGATGTCCTTGAAACCCGCCCCTTCCGCCGGGCTGCCAATCGGCGCCGCGTAGTTGCGGTTGGAATTGAACGGCGGGTCCAGGTAGATCAAGTCCACCGACTCGCTGTTGATGCCCCGCATAATGGGCAGGTTGTCGCCGGTGAAAATGGTCCGGTTGGCGATGTTGGGCGCGTTCATAGATTGCCTCGCCTGGCGCCGGCGCGGTAGCTGCTGCTGGCCTCGCCCCGTTATATCGCACCGCCCGGCTGTCGGCGGTCAAGCCGCCGGCAGTCAGGCGCAGCGGTTACATCGCCGTCCGCCCGCCGTCAATCACCAGCTCGCTGCCCGTCATAAACGACGCCTCGTCCGACGCCAGAAACAGTACCCCGTAAGCGATGTCCTCGGCCTGCCCCAGACGGCCCAGCGGCGTCCGGTTGAGGCGATCCGCCCGCCCCCCGGCCGCCAGCAGGTCGGCGGTCATATCGGTCTCAATGGTGCCGGGGTGAACGCTGTTGCAGCGGATGCCGTCGCCGGCGTGCTGGATGGCCGTGGACTTGGTGAACAGCCGCACCGCCCCCTTGGACGCCGTGTAGGCTGACGAAATGTGATTGCCCACCAGCCCGGCCACGCTGGAGATGTTGACGATGGAGCCGCCGCCGTTGCGCCGCAGTTCAGGGATGGCCGCCTTGGTGCCCAGAAACACGCCCTTGGCGTTGACCGACATCGTAACATCCCAGTTTTCGTTGGTAGTGTTTTCCACCGTCTCCGGCATATAGACGCCGGCGTTGTTGACCAGTATGTCCAGCTTGCCGAACCGCGCCACCGTGGCCGCCACGGCGTCCCGCCAGGATTGTTCGTCGGTGACATCCAGATGGACATACAGGCATTCGCCGCCCAGTTCGTTGATTTCGGCTTCCACCTGGCGGCCCAGCTCGTCGCGCAGGTCGCCGATGACCACCCGGCAGCCCTCGCGGGCGAACATCCGGGCTTCGGTGGCGCCCATGCCGCGCGCTCCGCCACTGATGAGGGCAACTTTGTTTTCCAGACGCATTGTCATTCGCTCCTCAAGGTCAGACCCGGCAGTGTCGCCAAACGCATTTTCCGCCATTCATCCCGGTGCCAGCCGGAATAACGGGTGATTTGACGACACGCCACAGGGCTATTGTTCATCCGGTTCCTGCTGCCGCCGGCCTTCCAGTATCGCCCGCAGCCGGGCCGCTTCCGCCTGGGCCTCCTGCCGGGCCGCTTCCGATTGCCGCAGTTCGGCTTCCGCCGCCTGCCTGGCCGCTTCAGATCGCTGCTTGGCCGCTTCGAATCGCTGCCTGGCCGCTTCCGCCGCCCGCAGCGCCGTCTCCGATTCCTGGTGGCTGCGCAGCCATTCCCCCGTCGCCGGGTCATAAAAGCGCAGCTCCAAGCCGGGCAGCACGCAGATTTCCAGCTCCAGCACGGCGCTGTAACCCCGCAGAATGCCGTCCGCGTCCATCGTCACCGGCCGCGGCCGGTAGATGCCGCCGTCCAGCCACTCTATCACCAGCGCCGGGGTAAAGCACTGCCCGGTCGGGTCCAGGCGCACGTATTCCTGCACCCGCATCCGGGCGTAGATGTCCCGCTTCTCGCCCACATCCCGCCGCCAGGTGCCCGGCGATGCGATTTCCATCACAAAATCCGGGGCTTTGCCTTCCCGCCACACCAGCCAGGTGTCCCGGCGGTGGTTCCCCGTAGCGCCGAAAACGGCGTACACATCCGGCGCCACGCGCACATTGCGCCGGTTCATCCGGTAATAAACCAGCATATCGCCGGCAATGTACACATCCTCGCGCCCGTGGTAACGCACCCGCAGCGAGGAAACGGCGTAGGACATCGGGGTGTACTGGTAATCAGATTCGGCCATGGGTTCACCGTCCGAGGATGGGTATTCAATGGTTAAGTCGTCAACCTCATCCCCGTCGTAGGGAAAATGCGCGCTGGCCGGTTTCGCCGGTTTGGTGACCATAAGCGTTGCTCCCGGTTGGGGTTGCTCCCGGTTAGGATTGCTCCCGGTTGGGCTCTGCGGCGAGGCTGCCGGAATGCAGCTCCGCCGCCGCATTATAAAAGATTTCGCCGGCGTATGCTCAACCGCAGCGGCCCGGCCATCGGCGCCATAACCCGCAGTTGCGGCGCCGGCAGCGGCTACTGCGCGAACAGGCCGCCGTCAATCACCAGCTCGCTGCCCGTCATAAAAGACGATTCGTCCGACGCCAGGAACAAAACGCCCCAGGCCACATCCTCGGCCACGCCAATCCGTCCAATGGGCGTCCGGTCCAGCGACGCCTGCCGCGCCGCCTCGTCCCGCAACAGGTTGGGCGTGGTCATCGGCGTCTCAATGATGCCCGGATGCACCGAGTTGCACCGGATGCCCTCGGCGGCGTACTGGATGGCAGTGGACTTGGTGAACAGCCGCACCGCGCCTTTGGTGGCCCCGTAGGCCGGCGCCCGCCAGCTGCCAATCAGCCCGGCCACGCTGGATATGTTGATGATGGAACCGCCGCCGGCCTTCCGCATTTCGGGGATGACCGCTTTGGCGCCCAGAAACACCCCTTTGGCGTTGATGTCAAAAATGTTGTCCCACAGCTCCCCGGTGGTATCCTCAATGCCCACCTGCCGGTAGATGCCCGCGTTATTCACCAGAATGTCCAGCTTGCCGAACCGCACCACGGCGGCCTGGACGGCCTCGTTCCATTCCGTTTCGCTGGTGACATCCAGCTTGACGAAAAGGCATTCGCCGCCGGTTTCGTTGATTTCGGCTTCCAGCCGGCGGCCTTCGTCCTCCAGCACATCGGCGATGACCACCCGGCAGCCTTCGCGGGCGAACAGGCGGGCTTCGGCGGCCCCCTGGCCCCGGGAACCGCCGCTGATCAGAGCAACCTTGTTTTCCAGACGCATAACGCACCTCTGCCGGACGCCGGCGCGGGCACGTCCGGCCCGGCGCGCGGCGTCCTTGAAAATCCAAACGGGTTGCCAAATTGTAGCGTTATTGGAATAACCGTCAAGGAACGCGCCGGCCTTGCCGGGCCGCATAAGGCAGAGCGTAAAACGCGTGTCCACAATCCCCGCCGGTATAAACTAATCGGCCCGGAATGAAACGGCGGCGCGCAACCTCTTGCCGGCGGCCCGGTTTGGCGTTGCCTGACGGTTGCCCTTATAATGCAAAGGCGACGCGCGGGCAGCAAGTCTGCGGCGGGATTGGTCACGATGCCCAAGGTTAACCCTGAAATACTGGTCTGGGCGCGCGAGACGGCCGGGCTTGCCCCCGATGCCGCCGCCCGGAAGCTCGGGTTCCGCGATACCGGCCGGGCATCGGCAGTGGACAAGCTGGCCGCCCTGGAACAGGGCGCTGCGGAGCCCACCCGGCCGCAGCTGGTCAAGATGGCGCAGAGCTACCGGCGTCCGCTGCTCGCCTTTTACCTGCCGCAACCGCCAGCGAAGGGCGACCGGGGTACGGACTTTCGCGCGCCGGCCGGTACCGACCATTCGCCGGTGGACGACGGCGTGCTGGACGCGCTGGTGCGGGATGTGCGGGCGCGCCAGAGTATGGTGCGCGCCGCGCTGGAGGAAACGGAGGAAGCGGAACCCCTGGCGTTCATCGCATCCTGCCGCATTGAGGCCGGCGCCAACTCGGCTCTGGCGTCCCTGCACGCCCTTTTGGGCCTAGGCGTCGCCGAATACCGGGCGCAGCGGGATGCGCCGGCCGCCTTCGACCTGCTGCGCCACCGCGCCGAAAGCGCGGGCATATTCGTGCTGCTCAAGGGCGACTTGGGAAACTACCTGACCGCTCTGGATACCGGCGTTTTCCGGGGATTTTCCATCGCCGACAGAGTGGCGCCCTTCATAGTGATTAACGACCAGGATGCGCGGCCGGCATGGTCTTTTACCCTGTTGCACGAGGCAACGCACCTGCTGTTGGGGCATACCGGTGTGGGCAACGCGCAAACCGACAATGGTATTGAGCGATTTTGTGATGATGTCGCCGGAGCATTTCTGCTGCCGGCCGGCGAACTGGACGCCCTGGCGCTGGACAGCGACAATCTGAACGAGTTGTCGGAACGCATCAGCCGTTTTGCCGCCGAGACCAAAGTCAGCCGCATGATGGTGGCGTGCCGGGCCGAGCGGGAGGGCCGCATCAGCCGGGAAACTTTCGGCAGTCTGCGGGCCGGCTACCGCCAGCAATGGCGGCAGGAGCGGGAACGGAGGCGCGCCCAGGCCCGGGAGCGGGAGCAGGAAGGCGGGCCGAATTACTACCTGGTACGCCGCCACCGCCTGGGGAACCGCCTCACCACGCTGGTGCAGCGAATGATGGCGGCGGATGCGCTTTCGACGGGAAAAGCGGCCCGGATACTCGGCGTTAAGCCCGGACAGGTGCAACCGCTACTTGACGCCGGGCGGCAGTTGGGGAGGTAACCGTGCTTAACCTCCTGGATGCGAATGTGCTGATTGACGCCAACCGCGACTACTATCCAATTGAACGCGTTCCCGAGTTCTGGGAATGGCTGGCGGAGATGGGCGCGCAGGGCCTGGTGAAAGTCCCGCCGGAGGTTTATGACAAAGTGACCGGCGGCAATGACGCCCTCGCCCGGTGGCTGAAAGACCACCGGGATGCGCTGCTGCTGGATGAGCCGGTTCACGGAAACCTCCTGACCCGGGTGGTCCACGAAGGTTATGCCCCCGACTTGGACGACATTGAGATTGAGAAGTTGAACGAGGACCCGTTTCTGGTGGCCTATGCTCTCGCCGAACCGGGACGGCGAAGGGTAATCAGCAATGAACATTCCCGGCCCGGCGCAACGCGCGCCAATCGCAAGGTGCCGGATGTATGCCATGACTTTGATGTTGTCTGCCATCACGCTTTCCGGTTTATCCGGGAACTGGATTTCCGTACCGACTGGCGCAGCAGACCATAAAGCATCGCAAATTGGCCGAGTCAGACGCCGGGCCGGGGGCCGGCGGGCGTCAGTCAATCCGCCGCCCCCGCCAGTATTGCGGCGGCCGCTGTCCATAGCCGCCGTAGTCCCGGCTCCCGCTCCCGCCGTCATCGCCCCGATAGGGCGCCGACGGCCCGCCCGGCGGGGGCGGCTGCCGCCTACTCCTCCCCCGCAGCCCCTTGTAAATCGCGCCCACGCCCGCGCCCACCACAAACCCGCCGATATGCGCGAAAAACGCCGTGCTCACCTGCTCGCTAACCCCGATGGACAGCAGCCCCTGCACCGTCTGCAACCCGATCCAGATCAGCAGCAGCCACACCGCCCGCAGCTCAATCACCGTAATTAATATGTAGATAACCAGTGTGCGAATGCGGTTGCGCGGGTAAAGCAGCAGATAAGCGCCCATCACCCCGGATATGGCCCCGCTGGCGCCTACCAGCGGCGTCGGCGACGCCGGCTCTATGGCGTAGTGCGACAGGGTAGCCAGCGCGCCGGCAACCAGGTAAAACGCCAGATACCTGATATGCCCGAAGGTATCCTCAATGTTGTCTCCGAACACCCACAGAAACAGCATATTGCCGATGAAGTGCATCAGCCCGCCGTGAATGAACATTGCGGTCAGCATCGTGGCCCAGGTGGGGATGGGCGAGGCGATGTCAATGCCGCCGGCGCTGCCCGTCCTCAACAGCCGGTATGGTTCGCCGCTGGTCAGCTCGGCGGGGATGAAGCCGAACTTGTGGAAAAATACGATAATCCCCAGGCTGTTCCCGCCCAGCAGAAACCCGAAGCCCCCTACGCCGATTTCGTATAGAAATACCAGCGTATTCAACGCCAGCAGGGCGGCGTTGACATAGGGGAAGGTGCCGCGCGGACGGCCCCCGTCGGAGATGGGCAGCACGACAGGACGCTAGGCCGGCGCCGCCCTGGTCGCGACCGCGGTCGCCGCCGTAATATCCTCGGCGGCGTGGGCGATGATTTCGGCCGCCGTGCTTTGGGAAATGCGCCCGATGTTCAGCATCAGATGAAACCGGGTCGGGTCGTTGGCGTTGACCCGGAAAAACTTGCGGTAGAAAGTGACCCGGGCGTTTTCCAGCTCCTCCGCATAGGCGCGCGCTTCCTCCGGCGTGAACAGCTCCCGCCTGGCCATCGTGTCAATCCGAACCGCCATCGGCGCCAGCAGGCCCACATGAACCACGCCGGGCGCATCAGCCAGAATCATATTGCCGCCGCGCCCGATGATGACCACATCGCCGCCGCCGGCCAGCTCCTTGATGACCGAAGTAGTCGCTTCAATAAAAGCCCGGTCGTGCACCGTGGAGGAAGCGGCGGCGTCGGAAACCAGCTCCGTATAGGCTTCGGCCGGCAGCATCTCAATGCCCCGCCCGAAATAGGGTTCGGCGCCGGCGCCGGCCACCGCCGACCGCTCCAGCACCCCCTGCATAAAGCGGGCCACCTTTTCCCGGAACGGCACTACCCGTTGCTCTTTTTCAATCAGCCGGCTCACCGGAGAACCGACCAGGCGGGCGGCTTCCGAAAATATGTAGCGGTCAACATAGTTGAGGCCCATATTCTGCGCCACCAGGTGGCCGATTTCCAGCGTGCCGCTGCCGATGACGCCGTTGATGGTGATGACGGGCATAATTCATCCTCGCCGGCTTGCCGGCCGGCACCGTTAAGCGTTGTACTGCGCCAGGACGCGGCTGCGCCGGCGGCTGTATTCGTCCGTCAGCAACCCCATGGCAAAGGAATCGTACCAGTTGCCGTCCTTGCGGTGGGTACGGCGCAAGTGGCCTTCCAGCACAAAGCCCAGGTGCCGGAACATTTGCAGGGCGTGTTCGTTGTACTCCGGCACATCCACCCACACCCGGTGCAGCTCCAGGTTGTCAAAGGCTTCGTCCAGCAGCGCCACCAGCGCCGCCGTCCCGTAGTGATGATGCCACAAATCCTTGCGGCCAATCAGGATGAACAGCTGCGCTTCCTCCAGCGGCCATTCCACCAGCAGCTGCCCTTCGCCGATGTGGGCTTCGTCGGTGGCGTAAATGGAGTAGATGCGGCGCTCGTCCTGGTTGAAAACCTGCTGCCATTCGTCATCGCTGGCGGCTGCCAGCTGGTTCGGGTCGTAGCCGATATGCAAGGCGCGCCCGCTGCTGTCGTCCTTGCCGTACCACAGGGCGCTGACTTCGGGGTCGCTCAGCCAGGCGCCGATACGGGCCACGTCGTCCGGGGAAACGTCGGTTTTGAGTCCAACTTGGGGAAACATACGCCGGCCTCCTGATTAGGGGAAACTGCACCGGCAACGCTGGCGCCGCCGTAGCCACGATTATAACACGGCGGCGGCCACGCCGGGGGCCATAGCCGGCCGACGCCGCCATAGCCGGCAAGCGGACGCGCCCCGCGCTCGCTGTGATACAATAGCGGCCACATTCCTTGCCGGAGGCATGACAATGGCCGCCCCGACAATCGTAAATCCCGAAAGCATCGTTGCCCTGATGATGGCGGAGCTTGATGACGACCCAAGCCTCAAGCCCCCGTTGCTCCGCAGCTTGCTGACCGACGAATTTCTGCTCCTGCCATCCAAGGTGGACCAGCTGATGGAGCTGCCACCGAAGGTGGACCAGCTGATGGAACTGATGGAGCTGCCGCCCAAGGTGGAGCAGCTGATGGAGCTGCCGCCCAAGGTGGAGCAGCTGATGGAGCTGCCGCCGAAGGTGGAGCAGCTGATGGAGCTGCCGCCGAAGGTGGAGCAGCTGATGGAGCTGCCGCCCAAGGTGGAACAGCTGATGGAGCTGCCGCCCAAGGTGGAGCAGCTGATGGAACTGATGGAGCTGCCGTCCAAGGTCGACCGGATGCAGGGGCAGCTCAATAACCTGACCGGCAACGACTACGAGCGTCGGATTGCGCGGCTATCCGCCACCATAGTGCGGCGGCACTTGAACCTGCGACACGCCCGCCTGCTGCAAGCCATCACCAAGCCGGACAATGAGAGCATTGCCGACTTGGCCAACGCCGCCGCCGCGCAAGGCAGCATCACTGACGATGATGCCGAGGGATTGATCTGGGCCGACCTGGTTCTGCTGGACACGGCCTCAACCCCGGAACCCGTCTATGTGGTCGCCGAAGTATCCCTCACCCTGGACGACCACGATGTGGACCGGGCGGCGCGCCGCGCCCGGATCCTGCGCAACGCCAGCGGCAACGACG
This sequence comes from Dehalococcoidia bacterium, assembly GCA_965203195.1. Classification (GTDB taxonomy): domain Bacteria; phylum Chloroflexota; class Dehalococcoidia; order Lucifugimonadales; family UBA3495; genus Bin87. Next base: position 2,109,940 of record OZ241860.1, read on the forward strand.
CGCGCCCCGTCGTCATCGGAACCGGCATATCCGACGCCAACCGCCAGCGCGCCGAGGATAGCGGCGTAACCGTCATCCTCGTCGCTGACCGGGAACAAGACCGCCCAAACCCGCCGCCGGCGACCATCGCTTAATCAGCCCGGCGGTCAGCCCAGCTTTTCGTAGGCCCACTCCAGCAGGTTCACCGTTTCCTCCCAGCCGATGCAGGAATCGGTGATGGAGATGCCGTAATCCAGCGCCGCCGGATCCGGCCCCAGCTTCTGCGCTCCGGGGTTGATGTTGCTCTCCAGCATTGCCCCAATCAAACTGGCGTTGCCGGCGTTGCGCTGCGCCACCACATCCTCAAAGGCGATATGCTGGCGGGTGTGGTCTTTGTTGGAATTGCCGTGGCTACAGTCCACTACGATGTTGGACGGCGCTTCGGCTTTGCGGAGCGCATCCTGCGCCAGGGCAATGGAACGGGCGTCATAATTGGTGCCGCTGCGCCCGCCGCGCATCACCAGATGGCAGTTGGGGTTGCCGCGGGTCTCCACAATGGACGCCTGCCCGTCGTGGTCAATGCCCAGAAACGCCTGCGGCGTGCGGGCGGCCACCAGAGCGTCCACGGCCGTCTGCGGGTCGCCGTCGGTGCCGTTTTTGAACCCGACGGGCATCGAAAGACCGGATGCCATCTGCCGGTGCGTCTGGCTTTCGGTGGTGCGCGCGCCGATGGCGGCCCAGGTTATCAGGTCGGACATATACTGCGGGACGATGGGGTCCAGAAACTCGGTGGCCGAGTACAGGCCCGCTTCGGCGATTTCCATCAGCAGCCGCCGGGCGCGGTGCAGGCCGTCCTCAATCTCGTAGGTATCGTTGAGATTCGGGTCGTAAATCAGTCCCTTCCAGCCCACGGTGGTGCGCGGCTTCTCGAAATAGACGCGCATCACCACCAGCATCCGGTCGTTCAGCTGTTCCGTCAGCGGCTTCAGGCGCCGGGCGTAATCCATCGCCGCCGGCCGGTCGTGAATGGAACAGGGGCCCACGATGACGGCGAAACGCTCATCGTCCCCGTTCAGCACGGATTCCAGCTGGCGGCGGCCTTCCAGCACCGTGGCTTCGGCGGCCGGGGATAACGGAAGCTGCGCTTCCAGATCCGACGGACGGATCAGGGCATTGTTGCTCATCACATTAACATCCTTGGCGGGAGAGGCTGCCATCGTTTTGTCCTCCTCGGTTTCGGTGGGCGGGGCCGGTTTTGTGACGGGGGGCAAGGGGCAAGGGCGGTAATGGGCGGGTACAATGCCGGAGCGGGGCGGGAAAATCAAAAAGGACTCCAGCCTGCATCCGGCTGAAGTCCTGCCCAGGTGGGGGTTCACGGGTGGGTCAGCGGGCTTCGCACGCCGGGTTGACGCTTGCCGGGCGGCGGTAAGCGTAAAAGCGAAAGGGGCGGCAATAGCCGAGGCCAAGCCGGCGGCGGGCGGTAACCATAAGCAAATGGTAACGCGATGCCGGGCGATTGTCAACCGCCGCACGCCCCTCGGGCGTACCCACTTTCAGGTGTGGGGCAAGCCGAACCACCTGGGCGGTGGTTCCGGCGTAGCCAGATAGCGTTCCATCCCCAGCCGCAGCAGCCCCAGCTTCCCCCACGAACACACCCGCCGCCGGAACCGCCACGACGCCCGCCGCCCCGCCAACAGCAGCAAACAGCAGGCCAGCAACAACCCCACCAGCATACGCCCCAGCCGCGCCGTAGTCTTTGCCGTTCCCCGATCCAGGGCGAAATACTGCTTGCCATCGCGAAAGTACTGCTCCGGCTGCATCCGTTTGCGATACTGCGCCACCGCTACCTTCGCGTCCGGCAGCGAAGTCGCCAGATACCGGGGTTCCCGATGTCCCCGACCCCAGTACAGCGCCAGGTTCACCGTAGCAATCCCTGATAACCATCAGCCGTCTGGATGTGGACATTGCCCTTGAGCGGCGCCACACAGTCCACCGTGCGGCCAGTGTGGCGGGGCATTTCCGGCAACCGGCGCAGCAGACTGGCGCGTCCGAAGCCCCTATCGGCCAGCAGCAGCGGACGAATGGCATCGGGCAGATTGCGCGGCAGGCGCGCGATAAAAGCCTCCTCCAGCTGGTTCTGCGACGGGTTCAGTTCGTCGACGGTCGTGGCCCAGCTGAGCAAGGGCAACCCGCGCTTGCGGTAGCAGACGGCGGCGAAAAGGCCGTTGCGTTGCTGGCCCAGGTCGGACCAGTCAATCATAATGGGTGTTTAGCCTTTGAGGCCGGCCAGTTGGCAGATGGCGGGCATCAGGGCGCATTGGGTTTGGATGGGGTCAAAGCGGGGGTTGGAAAGGAAGCGGAAGTGGCGCTTTTGCGCTGGTGGCGGTAAGGATAGCGGCGGCGAGCAGGGCCGGGTTGGTGCGCCTGGTGGCGCGCATCCGGGGCCGGTTATGGTGGAGAAAGGCGGCGATATGGTGATACCATGGCATAGGTCGGCGGCTCCCGGGGTATCGGATGGTAGCTATCCTGATACTTGCCCGGAGCCGTCGGCGGCGGCAAGCGGCCAACCCAAAGTGGGTACGCGCGAGGGTTGCTTGCCTGCCTTGACGCAACCGGGCGGGCCGGTTGCGCCGGCCAGCGCCGGTTGTGCTGATGGCGGCGGGCAGTTGCGCGCCCGCCGCCGCTCAATCCTGTTCCCCGTCATTCCGCCCGCCCTTCGGCGCTGCGGCTTGCTCTTGCGGCTTGACACTGCCGTCTGGCATTTCCGGGCAAGTGCCGGCAGGCCAAACCCAACCGCCCGCCCCTAGTTCACCCGCTGCTCCTGGTTCAGCAACGCTTTGGCCACCGGCCCGATGTTCGCCTCCATGCAATCCCGCAGGGCCGAGTAAATGGAACGGTTGATGGCGTCCATCATCCACGCCTCGTACTCGGCGTTCCCGCTCTGGTACTCGTTCTTGACCGCGATGAGATCCCGCAGGGCCCCCAGGTAGTGGGACTGCAAGGGCGTGAGCGACTCGATGTCGTAATCCTCCACCTGCGGCCCGGCCTGGTGCGCCACGCCGCCCAGCGGCGCCCCGCTCACTACCGGGTTGTCGTTCTCCACGCGGCGGACTTCCATGTCGTCTCTCTGCGATGCGTTCATAACATTTTCCCCCAGATGCCGGCGACATCCCGCCGCCGGCGGATAATGAGCGTAGCCCCATTATAGCGCTTTCGCCGCCATCCGGCACAATAGCCAGCCCGATTTACCAAGCGATTTACGCCCGAAACCCGCCGGCGGATTGCTTCCAGGATGCCCGGCCCCGCCGCCTTCGGCGCGCTTCCGCCGCCGCCGGCGCTGCCTACACCTCCCGGAACTCGCCCTCCACCGTGTCGTCCCCCGCCGCGCCGCCGCCGGCGCCCGGACCGGCGCCCGCGCCCCCGCCCGGCGCCCCCGCGTCCGGCGGCGGCGTCTGCTGCTGGGCATACACCGCCTGGCCCACCCGTTGCAGCGCTTCGTTCAGCTCGTTCATCGCCGTCTGCATCTGCGCCGCATTGTTCGCCGCAATGGCCGACCGCAGCGCCGCCAGCTTGCCCTCGGCCTCCGCCTTCAGCTCCGCCGGCAGCTTGTCGGCATTCTCGTTGATCAGCCTCTCGGCGGAGTACGCCACGCTGTCCGCCTGGTTGCGGGTCTCAATCTCGGCGCGCCGCTGCCGGTCCGCCTCCTCGTTGGCCTGCGCGTCCGCCATCATCCGCTCAATGTCATCCTGCGACAGCCCGCTGCTGGTCTGAATGACAATCCGCTGCTCCTTCCCCGTCCCCTTGTCCTGCGCCGACACGCTCAATATGCCGTTGGAATCAATGTCAAAAGTGACCTCAATCTGCGGCACGCCCCGCGGCGCCGGCAGGATGCCGTCCAGCATAAACCGCCCGATGGTCTTGTTGTCCGCCGACATCGGCCTTTCCCCTTGCAGCACATGAATGTCCACGCTGGGCTGGCTGTCCGCGGCGGTGGTAAAAGTCTCCGTTTTCCGCGTGGGAATCGTCGTGTTGCGCGGTATCAGCGCCGTAGTCACGCTGCCCAGGGTCTCAATCCCCAGCGTCAGCGGCGTCACATCCAGCAGCACTATATCGCCCACCTCCCCGCCCAGCACGCCCGCCTGGATGGCCGCCCCCAGCGCCACCGCCTCGTCCGGATTCACCGACCGCGAGGGTTCCTTCCCGAAAATCTGCTGCACCTTCGCCTGCACCGCCGGCATCCGCGTCATCCCCCCCACCAGGATGACATCGTTAATGCTGTCCGCCACCCTGCCGGCAAGGCCCGCGTCGCTGATGGCCTGCCGGCAGGGCCCTTCCGTCCGGTCAATCAGGCTGCCCGCCAGCTGCTCCAGCCGCGCCCGGCTCAGCGGCTTCACCAGATGCTGCGGCCCGCTGGCGTCGGCGGTAATGAACGGCAGGTTGATCTCCGTCTCCAGCGTGCTGGACAACTCAATCTTGGCCCGCTCCGCCGCGTCCCTCAGCCGTTGCAACGCCATCCGGTCCTGCGCCAGGTCAATCCCCGTCTCGGCGCGAAACTCCGCCACCAGCCAGTTGAGCACGGCCTCGTCAAAATCGTCCCCGCCCAGATAGGTGTCCCCGTTGGTGGACAGCACCTCAAACACCCCTTCCCCCAGCGACAGAATGGTAATGTCAAATGTGCCGCCCCCCAGGTCAAAAACGGCCACCGTGGCCTCGGTCTGCTGCCGGTCAATCCCATAGGCCAGCGAGGACGCCGTCGGTTCGTTGATGATCCGCAGCACATCCAGCCCCGCGATGGCGCCGGCGTCTTTCGTCGCCTGCCGCTGGGCATCGTTGAAATACGCCGGCACGGTAATCACCGCCTGGCTGATCCGCTCGCCCAGCTTCGCCTCCGCGTCCTGCCGGATCTTCTGCAACACCATGCTGGAAATCTGCGGCGGCGCATACCCCTGCCCCGCCATCTCCACATGAGCGTCGCCGTTCCCCCCGGACACGATCTTGTAGGGCAGACGCCGCCCCGCATCCTGCACTTCAGGGTCGTCGTAACGCCGCCCCATCAGCCGTTTCACCGAAAAAATGGTGTTCTCCGGGTTGGTCACCGCCTGCCGCTTGGCCGTCTGCCCCACATAGCGCTCCCCGCTGCGGGTATTGACCGCCACCACCGACGGCGTCGTCCGGTTGCCCTCCGCGCTCTCCACCACTTCGGGCTCGCCGGCCTCAATGACGGCGGCTACCGAATTGGTAGTGCCGAGGTCGATGCCCAAGATTTTCGCCATTTTTACACTCCTCCCTCAAAAGTTGCCTTTCTTTGCTTGAACTTTCTTTCGCCGATTTCCGAAACCCGGCCCCCTTGCAACCGGAACCCGGCCGCCTGGAACCGGAACTTGGCGTATGCAACCGGAACCCGGCCGCTTGCAATCGGAACTTGGCATATGCAACCGGAACCCGGCCGCCTGCAACCGGAACTTGGCGTATGCGACCGGCCGCTGTTGCCGACGACTCCGCCGGCAACGCCGGCCCGCCTACTGCCCGACCACCACCTGCGCCGCCTGCACCACCCGGTCGTGGAGCCGGTAGCCCTGTCGCAGCACCTTTACCACGCTGCCCGGCTCCGCCTCCCCCGCCTCGTCTATGCCCACGGCCTCATGCAGCTCCGGGTTGAAAGGCTGCCCCAACGCCTCAATCCGCGTCACCCCTTGCGCCTCCAGAAACCCGGCCAGCTTCCGCTGGATCAGCCGCACCCCTTCCACCCAGGAACCGGCGGGCAACGGAACATCCCCCACCGCGCCGCCGTTGCTTTCCAGATGCGCCACCGCCAGATCCAGCTCGTCGACAATAGGCAGCAGCTGCGCCAGCAGGCTGCTGTTCGCCTGCTGCCGGATGGCCCCGCGTTCCGCCTCGTGCCGCCGCCGCGCGTTAGCCAAATCGGCCTGCCCCCGCTGCGCCGCATCGGCCTGCCGCGCGATTTCCGCGTTGGCCTCCTCCAGGGCGGCGCGCAGCCGGGCCGCCTCCTGCTCCGGCGCCAGCGCCTCGCCCTCGCCGCCGCCATCGCACGGCGTAGTCGCCGCCGCCGGGCCGGGATCATAAAAATCGGAAGCCGGGATGGCCTCATCGCCGGATTCGGGTAGGTTGCCGGGTAAAGTGGTGGTCATTGACGATTTCCTGTGTTCAGATGTTCCGACTGGCCCGCCGGCCCGCCGCTGCGGGCTTTTCGGGTGGCCGTATTGACAAGTTTGCTGGGCGATTTGCTCGGCGAACTGGCGGTTAGGCGGACAAGCAGTCGGATTGATGGCCGGCCATTGCGCCGCAACCTGCTGCCGCCGCGCCCCGCCCTAATCCGGCGCCGGCAGCCCCAGGCTGGCGCAAAGCAGCCTGACCTCCTCCCGTACCCTCTCCGCAGTAGCCGCGTCGCCCGTTACCCAGGCCACCCGGCGGGAAAACACATTCAGGTTGTTGACCAGCCGCAAGGCAAACTCCACCCCCGCCAGGTTGAGGCCCAGGTTATCCATCAGATGACGAATCAGCATCACCTTGCGCAGGTCATCCTGCGAATAAAGACGCAGCATTCCCACCGTGCGCACCGGACGGATCAGCCCCAGCCTTTCGTACTTCCGCAGCGTTTGCGGATGCATTTCCAGCAGCCGGGCGGCCACCGAAATAATGTACACCCCCTCCACCGCCGGCCCCGCTTCCCCGTCCGCCCGCGCCGCCGTAGCAGCGACTCCGTTGTCCGCCCCCTCGCCGATAACGCCGGTCGCCGCCGGCGTCAGCCCGGCCGGCCAGATCACGGGCGCCTCAAGTACCGGCGCCGGATAGCCCTCCGTAAGGCTGCGGCGGCCCCTGACCGGGCTGGTCGCAGCTGGGCGGGTCGCAGTTGGGTTCGGCGGTTGGTGGGGTGGCATCGGTGCGCCTCGTCAGTGGTGCAGTGGTGCAGCCGGAACGCCGGCGCCCCGACCGCCCCCGTGTGTGAATAATATCACATTGCTGCAAGGCCACTATAACCCCTTGACATAGCCCGTGTCAAGCCTTATATTCATTACGGAGACGCCGCAGTGCGCGCGCTGCCACCAAACGGAGCCCGCTGACACCAAACGATACGCCGCCCGGGAAAACGCCAAATCCGCCCGCCGCCGGTTTTCGTAATACTGCAAATCGCCGGCATTCCAGCCGATCCGAATACGAGTTCACCCCCCGGATACCGACAATCGCGTGTGATCGCGTGTGAAGGAAGGAAGGAGGAAAGGAGGAAACGATGAAGCTGAAGTTCAACGCCTGCCCCAAGTGCCGCGGCGACCTGCAAGTGCGGCGGGACACCTACGGAATGTTCGTGAGCTGCCTCCAGTGCGGCCTCCAGCGCGACCTGGACGCCCCCTTGCCGGCCGTATCCCCCGCCCACGCCCCCGCTGCCGCCACCGCCGCTGCCCACCAGCCCCGCCGCCCGGCGGCCACCCTCGCCGCCACCCTCGCCGCCACCCCCGGCCCCGGCGTCAGCGAGGGACTGCTGCGCGCGGCCTAGGCTGGGCGTAAGCCAACCAAGCGCCCCAAAAGGCGGCCGCCGGGAAATTATCCCGGCGGCCGCCATCTCTTTTGCGACCCTTTGCGGTTGGCGTGGCGTGCTTGTGGCACCCGTCGACCGGGGTATTATCCCGGCGATCGCCGCCTTTTTTGCAACCCGCCCGGCGTCGGGCGTGCTTGTGGTACGCGTCGACCGGGGTATTATCCCGGCGACCGCCGCCTCTTTCGCAACCAGCCCGCCCCGCGCCGGGCGTCCCGGCTGTGATTTCGCGCGCCAGCGGATGCTCAAAACCCGTCCGCCCGGCGTAAGGCGTCTCCGCTCTCTCCTCTCTACCCGTTCCCGTTCTACCGCGTAAGTTCAGGCCAGAAGCGCTCCTCCTGCCACGGATCGCCGTTGTTGTTGTACCCCCGCTGCTCCCAGAAGCCCGGCGCATCCTCCGCCAGCAGCTCAATCCCGTTCACCCACTTCGCCGACTTCCACCCGTACCGGCTGGGAATCACCAGCCGCAGCGGCCCGCCGTGATCCTTCCCCAGTTCCGCCCCGTTCTGCCGGTGCGCCAGCAGCCCTTCCGCCAGTGCCACCTCCAGCGGCACATTGGTGGTATAGCCCCCGTAGCAATGCGCCATAATGTGCCGCGCCCCCGGCAGCGCGCCCCCCGCCGCCTCCAGCAGCGTGGACACCCGCACCCCTTCCCAGCTCTGGTCCAGCGCCGACCACTGCGTCACGCAGTGAAAGTCGGCGTCCAGCGTCGCCTGCGGCAGGCTGCCGAACTGCGCCCAGTTCAGCTCAATTTCCCGCCCCGTCAGCCCCCACACCCGGATGCGCCACGCCGCCAGATCAATCTGCGGCGTGTCGCCGTAGGTCAGCACCGGAAAAGTCTTGGCGACAAACTGGCCCGGCGGCACCCGCGCCCCCGCCGGCGGCGCCACCTTAATCTGGTCCGGACGTTTGAGACCGAATTCGGGCGTCGCCGCCGCGCCCGTCCCCGGCCTTTGCTGCTGGTCGGTGGTCATTGCGCAAACTCCGTGAAAACTCCATTCACTGCCTGGTAACGACAGACGGCCCGCCGGCAGCGGGCCACCGCCGCCCCGCCGGCCTAACAAATCAGGTCATCCAGCCGCGAAGCCCCGGAAATGCCGAACAGCCGCTGCTTAATCCACTCCACCTCCTGCTCCAGCTCGTCGGCCCGCCGTTCCAGCTCCTCCGCTTTTTTCTCCTGCTCGTCGATGCGCAACTGGAACTCATTGAGACGCCGCTCGTGCTCCGTCGTCTTTTCCATCAGACGATCGATCATCGCTTTTTGCGCGTCAATCACCAGCTTCTGGCCGGCAATATGCTCCTCCTGGGACTTGATTTTGGCGCGGCTCTCGGCGAGTTCCTCGTCCTTACGACGGATAATCTCCTCGAGCTCCTCGCGGCTGCGATTCAGATAAGCCATTTTCGGACTCTCCCTTGCGATGTGTTCCCGGCCAGGTTCCCGGCGTGTCCTCCGGTCGGTTCCCGGCAATGTTCCCGGTCAGATTCCCGGCAATGCCCCGTAGCCGCCGTCGGATTGCGGATGCTTACGGCTTGACGGCAATTGTACCAGAAACCCCGCCCGTTATGTAGCCCACAATGGCGGCGCACGGCGCCCCTTCCTCCCGCAGCGCGGCGGCCAGGGCCTCGGCCCGCTCCGCCGGTACCGAAATCAGCAGCCCGCCCGAAGTCTGCGCGTCGCAAAGCAGCAGCCGGTCGGCATCCGACAGCGCCGCGTCCCAGGCCACCGCGTCCGCCACGCTGCTGACATTCCGGTGCGTGCCGCCGGGCGCCACCCCCTGCGCCAGCAGCTCCCGCGCCCCCGGCAGCGTCGGCACGGCGGACAAGCTGATTTCCGCAGCCACCCCGCTGCCCTTCACCATGCTCTTCAGATGCCCCAGCAGCCCGAACCCCGTAATGTCCGTAGCGGCGTTCACGCCCACGCGCGCCATTGCCACCGCCCCCGGCCGGTTCAGCGCCGCCATCGTCGCCACCGCCCCGGCCATCACCTCCGGGTCCACCACCCCTTGCTTGCCGGCGGTGGTGATAATCCCCGTGCCGATGGGCTTGCTCAGCACCAGGGCGTCGCCCGGTTGCGCCCCGGCGTTGCTCACCTGCTGCCCGGGCGTCACCACCCCGATGACGGACAGCCCGTATTTGGGCTCCGGGTCGTCCACCGTATGCCCGCCCGCAATGAGGCACTCCGCTTCGGCGGCCTTGGCGTACCCGCCTTGCAGGATGCGCCCCAGAATGCCCTTGTCCAGGCTGGCGGGAAACCCCACCACATTCAGCGCCAGCAGCGGACGCCCGCCCATTGCGTACACATCCGACAGCGAATTCGCGGCCGCGATGGCCCCGAATTCGTAGGGATCGTCGGTGATCGGCGGAAAGAAATCCACCGTGGCGATCAGCGCCGTGTCCTCATTGATCTGATACACGGCGGCGTCATCCCCCGTCTCGGCCCCCACCAGCAGGTTGGGGTGCCGCAGCAGGGGAACATAGCTCAGAACCTGGCCCAGGTCCTCAAGAGACAGCTTGGCCGCTCAACCCGCGCAGTGCGACAGCTCGGTCAGCCGGATGGGGGTTTCGATTTCCGTTGCGCTACTCATTCCACAATTCCTTGCAGCAGATTTTGCAGTTCGAACATCGGCGGACGAAAGACAACAAACCCGTTGTCCAGCCGTTTGATCCGGTCGCCCCACCGGGCTTCCCAGTCCGCGTAGCGTTTGCTGGGCTTGCCCGCTTTCGTCATCGGGGCAGCCGCCGGCACGGCGTAGCCAACCTGAATATACCTCTGCTGGCTGCCCCGCCCCGGGCCGCGCTGAGCTTCAGGGCGCTCCGATCGCTTCTTGATTTGCACGGGCAGCCTGCCGGGAGCGCCCAGGTCAATCACCAGATCCTTGCCTCGCCGGTCCTCGCTGACGCTCATACTCACATTGCCCCGCCCGTAAATCGTTTCGGCAACATACGCCCCCTGGATTTGCGTCAGCAGGCTGGCCCAGGTGCGGTAGATACGCGCCGGCAGCCCCCGGTAAAAAGTTTCCTTGCTGAACTGGGCGTCCATTCGCCACGCCTCCAGATCCTCCGCCAGGTTGGAAGCATAGGTTTCGTAAAATGCGGGGTAATCCGGCCGATTCTCCCGCCGGTGCCAGTATTCCTCGTACATCGTCGCCAGAGCCTGGACATTGCGGGGCATATCCAGCTCCACGATTTTAATCCGGCGATACTGGTTGCGGTAATGCTCAAGGTCAATGCCGGCCAGAAAATCCTCGAACCTCTCCAATTCAGTTTTCATAGTGATATGTCCTCCTTGAGCCACTGGCGGGCAAATTCGGCGTATTCGGGGTTGATTTCAATGCCAACGAAGTCGACATCCAACGCTTGGGCAACCACACACTCAGAGCCGGAGCCCGCAAATGGCGCCAGAACTCGCCCGCCGTTGCCATTAATGCGCGACAGAATTAGCCGACGGGTCAGCTCCATCGGTTTCTGTGTGGGATGCTTAAGTGTATCGTGGTTGCGATGATTGGAAAGAGCGGCGGGCGGATACAAATTGTCGTCGCAAGTGCGACAAATGAACCAGCGTTCTGCACGGCCGGCCCCACCAGCCAGGGCAGGCGCTTTAATGACATCCCGCGGCAAAGCCCCGTTTTCGTGGGCATTATAAATAGTGCGCCGCCCTTTGGAACTGTAACGGCAGAAAGTTTCCCGCCGCACCTTGCCGGCGCACTTCAGGTAGCTGGCGGTGTAAGGCTCCCGTATCTGATCCACTTCCAGCGCCGGCCGCCGCGCGCCGGGCTTCCAGAGGCAAAGGATGGATTCGTGCGACCGTTGCCAAAAGCTTGATGATGGCACCGTCTTGTTGGTGTAGTGCCACACCAGCCAGCGCTGCTCGCCGATGGGGTACTGCACGGCAATATGCGCCAGTATTTCAGGCAACCCGTATATGTAGATCAGCCCATTGTCTGACAGCCGATCAAAGCAATGCGCTACCCACTGCCGCGTCCATTCCACATAATCGGCCAGGGGCATCGCATCCCGGTTGTTCCCAAAATCCTTGCCGATGTTGTAAGGCGGATCGGCGATTACCACATCAAACCGCATATCCCCGGGCAGTCCGGGGATAACGGCCAGCGCGTCCCCGGTTATGACCCGGCAGCAAAGGCCGTCGCCTTCCGGCCCGCCCGCGCCATCCCGCCGCCGTTGCGCCGGGATTCCCGCATCAGGGCGGATGAGTTCGCCGGCAAAACCTCCGGCGGCGGTTGCGGCAGTTGTCGTAGTCATTGCGGTCATTGCGCTCGCGCCCCTGGCAGATTGCCCCCGGCAGATAGAGGGCAGTTTTGTGGAGAGCAGTTGTATGGAAGGCAGTTTTAGCGTTGACCGCTGAATCTGTCAACAGGTTGGGCCGCATCCCGGTTCCCCATCGGCTGAACCTGGCGCTTCGCTAAACCTGATACTCCGCCCGCCGCAACAACTGCCGCGCAATCACCAGCCGCATTATCTCATTCGTCCCCTCCCCGATTATCATCAGCGGCGCGTCCCGGTAGTACCGCTCCACCGGAAAATCCTTCGTATAGCCATAACCCCCGTGTATCCGCATCGCCTCCATCGCCACCTCCCCGCACACCTCGCTGGCAAACAGCTTCGCCATCCCCGACTCCAGGTCAATCCGTTCCCCGCTGTCCTTCTTCGCCGCCGCGTCATACACCAGCAGCCGCGCCGCCTGAATCTTCGTCGCCATATCCGCGATCTTCAGCTGAATCGCCTGGTGCTGGCTGATCGGAACCCCGAAGGTCTCCCGCTGCTGAATGTACCGCATTGATGCCTCCAGCGCCGCCTGCGCCACCCCCACTGCCCGCGCCCCCACATTAATCCGCCCCGTCTCCAGACCGCTCATCACCTGCCCGAAGCCTGCGCCCTCCGCATCGCCAATCAGGTTGTCCGCCGGAATGCGGAAATCCTCAAAAAACAGCTCGCAAGTCTCCGGCCCCCGGTAACCCAGCTTGTCCAGATGCCGCCCCACCTTAAACCCGGGATCCCCCTTCTCAATCACAAAAGCCGACAGCCCCCGGTGCTTCAGCGCCGCATCGGGATTGGTGCGCGCCAGCAGACAGAAAGCGTCCCCCGACTCGGCGTTGGTGATGAACATCTTGGAGCCGTTCACCACATACTCCTCCCCGTCCTTCACCGCCCGCGTTTGCAGCGCCCCCACATCGCTGCCGCCCCCCGGCTCCGTCAGCGCCAGCCCGCCCCGCATTGCCCCGCTGGCCAGACGCGGCAGAAACCGTTCCCGCTGCGCCTCCGTCCCGTAGTGCGTCAGCACATAAGTCAGAATATGGTGCGTGCCGATGGTGCCCGTCAGCGCCATATACCCCTTGCTGATTTCCTCAAAAATCATCGCAAAGGTCGTGTAGTCCAGCCCCATCCCCCCGTACTCCTCCGGCACATTGATGCCGAACAGCCCCAGCTCCTTCATCCGGTCGATGAGCGCATAGGGCACCGTATCCTCGGCATCATGCTCGGCGGCGGCCGGCTCCACCTCCCGGCGCACGAAATCGCGCACCATGCTGACAATCTGGCTGCGGGCTTCTACCGGCGTGGGGGCTATGGCGGCAGTCACGGCAAAACTCCTGGACGGGCGACGCGAAAAGCGATTTGCGCCGCCGAGTCTATCCCACCGGGCGGCCCGGCGCAACTTGCCCGCCCCTCCCCGACAACAACGCCGCCGCCGCCCGCCGTCGGCAACGGTTGCGCCGGCGCTCCATAATAACGCCGCCGCCGTCAGTACGCCGCCCGCAGTACTTCCATTATCGGCCCCGCGTCCCGGACGGGCTTGGGGTTGGAACTCAAACTCCGGTCGTGCAGCGTGGCCGCCGCAATGTACTCCAGCCCCTCCTCCGGCACCCCCGCCTCCCGCAGCGTGCGCGGCAGCCCCAGTTCCCGGCACAGCCCGTCCACCGCATCCGCCGCCGCCAGCCCCGCCTCCTCATCGCTCATCCCGCCTTCCGCCACGCCAATCGCCTCCGCAATCAGACGCTGCCGGTCGGCGCAGGCGTCCAGGTTGTACCGCATCGTGTGCGGCAGCAGTATGGCGTTGGCCTCCCCATGCGGCACCCCGTACAGCCCCCCAATATGATGACAGGTCGCCGTATTCAGCCCCAGCCCGCCAAAAGACGCCAACGACGCCATCGCGCAAGCCGTCTTCGTGTTCAGCAGAACATCAATATCCCCGTCCTGGCAGCGCGGCAAATTGGCGAAAAGCAGCCGGATGGCGTGCAGCGCCATGCCATCCCCAATCGGATTGTGGCCGGTGGCATACACCGTCTCAATGGCGATCCGCAGCTGCCCGATGGCCGTGGACACCAGAATCCGCAAGGGCGTCGTCGCCAGCGCCTGCCCGTCAATAATCACCGTCCGGTGCGTAACGCTCTCGCCCCCCGCGATAATCAGCTTCCGCCCCAGCCGGTGATCCGTAATCCCCCCGCCTCCGCGACTGAACTCGGCGCACCCCATCGTCGTCGGCACGCTGATAATCGGCAGCTTGGGCGCCGGCGTGGGCGGCACGCTGATCTTGTCCGGCGGCTCAAATATGATTTCATAATCGTGAATGTCCCCGCCCTCGCCCAGCAGCGTCGCCATCGCCTTCGTGGTGTCGTGCGTGCTCCCCCCGCCCACGCTGATCAAAATGTCCGGCTGCGCCTCCCGCGCCACCTCCGCGCCCGCCTCCACCGTTTCCACCGGCGAATGGGGCGCCACCCCCGCGTAAATCCCCGCATAGCGCCCGCCCAGCGCTTCCCGCACCCGCGGCACCACATCACAGGCGTTCAGGATAGTAGGCCCGCAGGTAATCAGCGCCCGGCTGCCTCCCAAGGCGTCCACCGCCGCCGGCAGAGCGTCAATGGCGGCCTCCGCGCAGATAATGTCCTGCCGCAACGGCTGGTACTTGTAACTCGCTGGCATAATGATGCCTCCCCATCCGGGCGTGTCGCCTTATGTTCCTCGTCATTCGGGCAAAATGTCATCATTCCGGCAAAATGCCGTCACTGCGCCCGGCGCCGCGCCGTCATTCCGGCAAAATGCCATCATCCCGGCCAGGCGCCGCGTTGTCATTGCGGCTAGGCGTCGTCATTCGGGCAAGATGCCGTCATTGCGCCCGGTGCCGCGTGGTCATTCCGACAAGATGCCGTCATTGCGGTGCCGCGTGGTCATTCCGACAAGATGCCGTCATTGCGGTGCCGCGTGGTCATTCCGACAAGATGCCGTCATTGCGGCTAGGCGTCGTCATCCCGGCAGAATGCCATCCTTCCGCCCGGCGCCGTCCGCAATCCGGGCTTACTTGCTCCATACTCAATCCCCCCGCCCTCGCCGGCGCCGTAAAGCCGCCAGCGCCAGCAGACCCGCCGGCGCCGCCAGCAGCGCCAGAGACGCCGTTTCCGGCGCCACCCCGCCCCCCGATTGCCCCGGCGTAGGCGCCGGCGCGGAACAGCCGCCGCCCCCGTCCAGTACCTGCGTCGTCCCCCGATCTGCTTCCCCCGGCGGCGATGCCCCCCTGTCCGCCGGCGCCAATGCCGCCCCGCCCCCCCGCCTGGTAGGCGCCGGCAGCGGCGTGTAAGTAGGCCGCGCCGTATAAGTGGGCCGCGCCGGCGTCCCCGCCGCCGCTGCCACCGGCGTGGACTCCGCTTGCGCCCCGCCCGCCGCCGGCGTCGCCGTCGGACGCCGCGTGGGTATCGCCTGCAACGGCGGCGGCGCCGGCGTCGCCAAATCCCGCGCCCCCAGCCCCACGGAACGCCGCCACTCATTGTCCAGCTCGTGAATCGTCAGCCCATACACGGACTCCAGCGTCCTCTCCATATTCCGCGTCTCCCGGACGCCCGCGAACAGCGCCGCCATTTTCCCGGCCCCGTAAGTCTCCACCATATAAGTCGCCACCGAATGCCCCACCCCATAATTGCGGAGCGTCTCCCTCGGCGTGCCTGCGTAAGTCCGCAGACTCGACA
The DNA here is from genome assembly GCA_965203195.1 of Dehalococcoidia bacterium. Classification (GTDB taxonomy): domain Bacteria; phylum Chloroflexota; class Dehalococcoidia; order Lucifugimonadales; family UBA3495; genus Bin87. Next base: position 2,125,444 of record OZ241860.1, read on the forward strand.
GCGGCGGCACGCTGTCGCTCGCAATCGCCGCATTCAGAAAACTGTCAAACTGGCTGTCCGGGTTCTGCTCCGAATACACCGCCAGCCCTTCGTTCAGCCAGGTGTGAATGCTGCGATAGGCGCTGCCCGCCGCGTCCGCCACCAGCAGATGCGTGAACTCGTGCGCCGCCGTGGTCAGCGTATTGTCCCCGCTGAACAAATCACTGGAACCGTCCACCAGCAGACTGCGTTCATTGGCAAAAGCCTGCCCCAATGTCCGCAACTGCCGCGCCGCCACCTGGGACGACGGCCGCAGCGCTGCCCGCATATCATCGTAATCCGAATACACCACAATGTTCATCGGCTCCGTCAGCTCCACCCCCAGGATGGGCTGCATCAGCTCATAGGTATCCGCCGCCACCTCCAGAACCGCTTGGGCGCGCCCTTCCGACTGCCCGTTGTGCCGGTAGTAATACACATTGATCAGCCCGTCCGACACCGACTCCCACTCCAGCCCCCGGTTGAGATACACCGTAATCTCCGGTTCCGTCTCCACCCCGCCCCCGTCCTCCGTGCGGATGTCAAAATAGTAGGACAGCCGCGTCCCCGTGGGGATATACTCGTTGGCCGTCTGGCTCTTGAACAACGCTTCCCCCGAAACCGCCTGCCCCGCCTCAAACTCCACTACGCGATAGGCACTCCGGCTGCTCTGCCCCAGCTTGCGGACATAAACCCGGATCTCCTCAATCGGGCTGCCGCCGCTTTCCGCGTCAATATAAAACCGCAGCCCATCGGGAAATCGGTTCTCCACCCCCTGCCGGCTAACGCTAATGTCGCCGCCGGCCTGACCTTGACCCTGGGCCAGTGCCGCCGCCGGCGCCGCCGTCATCGCCCCGCCGCCCCCCGCGCCGCCCGCCATCAGCCCCAGCCCGATAATCAGGGCTGCGCCGATGACGGCGACCACGCCGCCGACGCTGGACACGCCGCCGGCCCGCAAACCGCCCCGCCGCCGTCGGTTGCCGATCTTCCGCCTGAACTTCAGTAAAAACATCCGGGACAATACTCTCCTGGCGCGGCCGGCAATCCGGCCTGCGGTTGTCAAAACTGCTCCGGGCCGGAGCGTCCAATCCGGCCTCGCGGCCCTGCTATAGTATCGCTAACGGCTCGACTGACTGGCCGTTGCCGGGCCGACGCAGCCGGCGCCCGCCGGCTTACGGCGGAGATGGAATAGATAGCGCCGGCCTCCGTTCCCGCAGATAGCGCTCGGTCACAAACGGCGAACCGAACCCGTATTCCTCCGCGCATTGTCGCACCACCTCCAGCGTCTCCGCCCGCAGCGTCTGCGCCGCCGGCTCCGCCCCCCCGGATATGATGCTCCGAATGAGCCGCCCCGCCAGATCCTGCTTCGCCTCCGGATGCCCGCAAATGCCTTCATACGCCACGCCCCCGCATACCGGGCAGTACCACCACTCCAGCGTCAGCACCGACCGGATCCCCAGATCCGGCAGCGTCTCAAAAATCTGGTGCGCCGCATAGGGATCGTAATAATCCCCCACCCCTGCGTGATCCCGCCCGAACATATGGTGCGTGCACCCCAGATTCTTGCGCACAATGGCGTGAAACACCGCCTCCCTCGGCCCTGCGTACCGCATATCCCACAGCAGCGCCGTAGTCCGATGAATGCCGGCGCGGAAAAACCCCCGTTCCCGCAGATTTTCGTGAGCCAGCACAATGGCCTCGTCAATATAATCCCCCACCTTCTTGGCGCCGATGACCGCGCTGACCAGCACCCCGTCCGCCTGCGCCTCCAGAAAAGCCCCCTTCATCAGATACTCATGCCCCGAATGCGGCACATTCCGGGTCTGGTGCGCCACTGCCCGCCGCCACCCCAGCTGCGCCAGCTCCGCCCGCAGCTGCGCCGGCGTCCGCCAGAAGCGATCCAAAGGCGGGTTGATAACGGGTTCGCAAACCAGCGTGATTTCCCCCGCCACGAAGCGGTCGGCGTACCCCAGCGTCCGTTCCACCCCGGGATGGGCCGGGTCGTCCGTGCCGTACACTTGCCGCGCCAGCGCCGCCCGGTCCACGCTGAAAATCTCCGCCACCGCCAGCGTGGCCAGCGGCTTGCCCCCGTAGGTCAGCAGCGCCGTGTCCCCCGCTGCCACCCCCGCCCGCCGCAACTCGGCGTCCGGCGCATCCAGCACAATAGGAATGGGCCACACATACCCGTTGCCCAGCCGCATCCTGGCCGCCACCGACTCCACATCGGCGCGTCCCATAAACCCGGTCAGCGGCGCAAAAAACCCGTAAGCCAGGTTGACGCACTCGTGGGCAATCTGCTCGCTCACGGCAATGGACGGCAGCCGGAACGCGGCCGCCGTCGCCCCGGCGTCCGCCAGCGGGCGCACCCGTTCCACCGGAACGCCCCCGTGCGGGGAAAGGCTGTTGTCAACGCTCATAATGCCGGCATTGTACCATCATATTCCCATTGCCGGCGCTATCCCGCCCGCCGCGCCCGCGTTTCCGGTGCGGTAGCGTTTCCGGTTGGGCGGTTAGGTTTCCCCGTCATTCCGGCTTGCGCCGGCGAGATGGGCTGCCCCAAACCACCCGATTCCGATCAGGAAACGCTGCCGGCGGGCAGCCTAGCCTTTTCCGTTGAGCAGGCGTTCCTCGGCATCCTGGTCCAGGACGAGGCGCCCGGTTTCCGGGTCGCGCCGCGCGTATTGGAACAGGATGGCCTGCACCCGACCCCGTTCCTCGGAGCGGCCTTCCGCCCGACCCTCGGTGAGGCCCTCGGCGCGCCCCACAGTCAGGCCCGTTGCCCGACCTTCGGTGAGACCCTCCGCCAGACCCTCGGCCCGGCCCTCGGTGCGTCCCTGCGCCAGGCCCTCCGCCCGGCCTTCGTCTTTGGCCCGGTTCCAGGCCCTGGGTATCAGCAAAACCATGCGTCCGGTCACCTCCACGATGATTGCCACGAACAGCGCCGTCCCCGCCGACACCGCGTAGATGGCGCCGATCAAAAACAGCGTTTCCACATACAAATGCCGGGTTTCCAGGAACAGCAACTCGTCCCAGAAATAGTACACCAAAAACGCCACGCCGAGCACATACACCAGGTAGTACGCGCCCCAGTAGCCGCCCGTGATCACCCGGTTGAGCATCTTCATCAGGCCATTGCCCTCCTTGTGCGATTTCGTCCGGACTGCCGCCGGACTTGGCCTTACCCTAACAATTGCAGCCGGGCGGTGTCAATTTTGGCTACGGCCTGGCCGGCAAGATGGGCTGCCGGCCGCCAAACCACCCCCAAATCAACGCTGCCGCCCGCCGCCGCCACGCCCCAACGATGCCGGCAACGGGCCGTCAGCCGACCTACCACTTCTGAATCACCGGCAGCACCTCCTCCCCGAACAGCCGAATGTTCTTCATCGTCGCCTCGTGTCCCATCCGCGATTCCTGCCCGTAGAACACCAGATGCTCCATGCCCAGCCGCCGGTGCAAAAACTCCAGCTTCTCCAGCACCGTCTCCGGCGTCCCGCAGACGATATGGTAATTCTCCTTCAGCTCCTCAAAAGTCTGCTGGTTGAGCGGCTTCAGCCCGGTGCGCCGCGCCGCAATCGCCGACCCGGCCGCCGAGCGATACCCCACCGGCGCCATATACTCCCGCGGCCCCCGCAGCGTCGGCCCCATGCGCCAGATGAAATGCTGCGCCTGTTCGTCCGCCTCCTCCTGCGTGTCCCCCACATAGCAGCACAGCAGGTAGCCGAAATTGTCGGGCGCCGCCTCCCGACCGGCGGCATTCGCGGCCTGCGTGTACATACCGAACAGCTCCTCGGTAACATCCAGGTCGGTCAGAAACGCCACATAGGTGTACCCATGCCGCCCCGACCATTCCGCCGTCTCCGGCGACGACGTGCCCGGCACCCAGATGGGCGGATGCGGCTGCTGAATCGGAACCATCCAGGGATTCACCACCCGGAAATTGTAATGCTTGCCTTCCCAGCGGAACGGGCCGGGCGTAGTCCAGGTCTTGATGACCAGATCGTGGCATTCCTCAAACCGTTCCCGGTTCGCCACCGGATTGTTGTTCGTGGACACCGTCTCCACCCCCGTGCCCCGCACAAAGCCGGAAATGAGCCGCCCGCCGGAGATGACATCGATCATCGCCAGCTCCTCCGCCAGCCGCACCGGGTTGTCGTGAATCGGCAGGATATTCCCCAGCAGCAGGATCTTGGCCTGCTGCGTAATCCGCGCCAGCACCGCCGCCGACAGATTGGTGGCCGCGTTCATGCACGACGGCGTGTTGTGATGCTCGTTGAGCATAATCCCGTCAAAGCCCAGCTCGTCCGCGTACACGCACTCGTCAAAGTACCGCTTGAACAAGCCTTTGGCCGTCTGCGGCTCAAACCAGGCGTTGGGAAAGGTAAGCCGCAGCGAGGGGTACTTCTCCCCCTCCTCATCGGGATATTCGTGGTAGGGAAACTCGGAAAAGTAGTAAGATTTCACGGGACTGGTAACCTCCGGGTGGGTGTACGCGCGTGGTTGCGATGTGCCTGTTTGCGATGCGCCTGGTTGCGTACCAATTGGCGCCGGGTATGATAGCACAAGGAAACCGGCGCGCTTCGCCCCGGCCCGCGCCCGCGCCGGGTTCGCCAATTCAACTGAATGCGGTAAAATTTGAATAGCGTCCGCCGTTATTCAACTTACTTTAATCAGGGGCGCATTTCGCTGGCGCATTTGACTACGAAACGGGGGGCCAATGGAACGGGGGCCGATTGGACGCTATGTAGCCGGAGACCTCGGCGCGGCATCGTACCGCGCCTTTCTGCCGGGCCCGCTGCCGCCGTCCCCGCCGCTGGAACTGGACCGCCTGCTGCTGCCGCTGATCCGGGCCCAGCGGGCCCTGACCCGAATGGACGCCACCGCCTCCGCACTCCCTAACCGCCCCGCCCTGATCTACTCCTACTTGCGCCGGGAAGCCGTCCTTTCCTCGCAGATTGAAGGCTCCCGGTCATCCCTCTCCGACCTGCTGGCCTTTGAGGCCGGCGAAGCCCCGGGCGTCCCCATCGACGACGTCCGCGAGGTCTCCAACTACGTCCAGGCGCTGGAATACGGGCTGGAACGGATTGCCGACGGCGCCCCCATCGCCAACGCCTTGCTCCGCGCGCTCCACGCCATCCTGCTGTCCAGCCAGCGCGGCTCCGCCATGCATCCGGGACATTTCCGCCACGCCCAAAACTGGATCGGCGGCTCCCACCCCGGCAACGCCGAATTCGTGCCTCCGTTCCCCGATGATGTCGCCCCCTGTATGCGGGCCCTGGAACTTTTTGTGAACGCCAACCCGTCCGCCGACGGCCTGCCTTCCCTCCTGCGCGCCGGCCTGGCCCACTTGCAGTTTGAAACCATCCACCCCTTTTTCGACGGCAACGGGCGCATCGGCCGGCTGCTCATAATGCTCATACTCGCGCGCGCCGACGACCTGCGCTATCCCGCCCTGCCCTTGAGCCTCTACCTCCTGCGCCGCCGGCCCGTCTATTACCATATGCTGAACCGCGTGCGCCGCACCGGGGACTGGGAAGCCTGGCTGACCTTCTTTCTGCAAGGCGTGCGGGAAACCGCCGAGAACGCCCTGACCACTATGGAACGCTTGACGGAACTTTGGGACGGCGACCGGGCGCGCATCAGTGCCAGCGGCGCCCGCCGCGCCAATTCGGCCCGGCGCGTGCATAACGCCCTCTGCCGCCATCCCATACAATCCCTGACCGGAATCGTCGCGCAGACTGGCCTCACTTTCCCCACCGCCTCCGCCGCTATGGAACATCTGGTCAGCCTGGACATCGCCCGCGAAATCACCGGCGGCCGCCGCAACCGCCTCTTTGCCTACCACTCCGCTATGGACCTGCTGAACCAGGGCGCCGAAGTTCCGTAACCGCCGGGGTACGGCCAGCACCGCCGTTCCGTAATCGCCGGGGTACGGCCAGCGCCGCCGTTCCGTAATCGCCGGGGTACGGCCAGCGCCGCCGTTCCGTAATCGCCGGGGTACGGCCAGCGCCGCCGTTCCGTAATCGCCGGGGTACGGCCAGCGCCGCCGTTCCGTAATCGCCGGGGTACGGCCAGCGCCGCCGTTCCGTAATCGCCGGGGTACGGCCAGCGCCGCCGTTCCGTAATCGCCGGGGTACGGCCAGCGCCGAAGCTCCGTAAGCGCCGCCGTTGGCCACCCATCAGCCGCCCCTCTCCCCCTCCCCATCGCCGCCCGCCCCCTTGCCCCCCGCACCACCCTCCAGCGCCCGCAGTATCCGCGCCGCCCGCCGCCGGTACTCATCCAACTGCGCCCGAAAATCAGCCTCACCAATCCGCCCCAGGCTATGCTCCGTTTGCAGCGTGCGAATAGTGTCATAAACATCATTCAGCTCGCCCGCCAGCCGCCCGGCATCGCCGGCACTACCGCCATCCATAGCGGCCCCATCGCCGTCGCCGCCATCAGCGTCAGCGTTGGCGCCCCCGTTGCCGGCGGTGTCCCCATCACCATCACCATCCGTCGCCCCCCGCCGCCCCACCGCCGCCGTCACCAGCGGCCAGGCCACCACGCCCACCACCAGCAGCGCCACCGCGATCAGCAGCCCCAGCTGCATACTGCTAATCCCCCCCGGCCCCGGCGCCAGCCCCGGCCGCCGTAGGCGACGTCGATCCCGATGCTGATGCCGGCGATGCCGAAACAGCCGCCCGCCGCGCCCCCGCCCGCCCCGGCCACAGCGCAATCACCGTCCCCACTATCAGTATCGGCCCGGCCACCCACATCCACCACACCAGCGGGTTCACCAGTATGCGGAACCCTACCGCCCCGTCCTCCCGGTTCTCGCTGGGCACCACATAAAAATCCTCCACCGGCGTCGACCGTATCGCCGCCCGCGTGGACGCCATATTGTGGTCTGGATGAAAAGTCCGCCGCGGTTGCATCACCGCCAGCAGCTCCCCGTCCCGGTACACCTCTACCGTCGTCCGAAACTCCGTCCGGTCCGCAAACGCCAGCGCCGTGGTGTCCACATAAACCATCCGGTAATCCTCAACCGTCACCCCCTCGCCCGGAAACAGCGCCACATCCCGCTGCACCCCGTAGAACGACTGCCCCACCACCCCCAGCGCCACCATCACCACCGCCAGATGCGCCACATAGCCCCCGTACCGCGGCCGGTTCGCCATCATCAGCCGCGCGAACCCCACTATCGGGTTGTCCCCTGCGCTCCGCCGCCGCGCGATGACGCCCCGCGTCCACTCGGCTACAATGCCCGCCGTCACCAGGGCGCACAGCCCGAAACCCGTCACCGCGTAGGGCTGCCGGACGCCCGCCGCCACCAGGATAACCGTCGTCGCCAGCGCCGCCGCCCCCGGTATCATCAGCGCCCGCCGCAGCGACTGCCAGTTGGCCCGCCGCCACGGCAGCAGCGGCCCCACGCCCATCAGCAATAGCAGCCCCAGCAGCAGCGGCCCGTTCACCTGGTCGTAAAACGGCCGCGCCACCGTAATCTCCTGCTCCGCGAACAGCCGCGACAGCAGCGGATACACCGTCCCCCACAGCGTGGCGAAGGCAATCCCCAGCAGCAGCAGGTTATTCACCAGAAACGCCGCCTCCCGCGACAGCATCGAATCCAGATGCTGCGCGCTCCGCATCCGGTCGTAACGCCAGAAAAATATCGCCAGCGGCACAACCACCCCCACCGCCAGAAACAGCAGAAACACCCACCCCAGCGTCGACGCCCCGAAGGAATGCACCGACGGCACCGGCCCGCCCCGGTTCATAAACATCCCGTACAGCGCCAGCCCGAAGGCCACATCAATCATCACTATGTTCCACATTCGGAACATCCCCCGCCGTTTCTGCACCATTATGGAATGCACAAACGCCGTCAGCGCTATCCACGGCATAAAGGCCGCATTCTCCACCGGATCCCAGAACCAGAACCCGCCCCACCCCAGGATGGTGTACGCCCACCAGGAGCCCAGCAGCAGCCCCGCCGCCAGCAGCGCCCAGATGCCTACTCCCCACGCCCGTCCCGCGTCAATCCACTCGTCGCCCCCTCGCCCGCCGATCAGCCCCCCCAGCGCAAACGCCATCGGTATGCTGATCCCCGCCAGCCCTGCCATCAGCGCCGGCGGGTGCAAAAACATTCCGAAATGCGTCAGCAGCGGGTTGATGCCTTGCCCGTCCGCCGCCGGAAACGGCAGCCGCTGGAACGGGTTCGCCATAAACGCCATCACCGCCAGAAAAAACACCTCTATGAACATCAGTATGGCGACCGTCCACGCCAGCGTGGGCCGCGTCGCCGCCGGCGCCAGCCGGATCGCCGCCGCCGACAACGCCGCCAGCGCAAAAGCGATGTACAGCAGCGACCCCTCGTTGCCCGCGTAAAACGCCACCCAGGTGTAGATGTTCGGCATCGCCAGGTTGCTGTGCGCCGCCACATAGGCCAGCGAAAAGTCCCGCGTAATAAACGACTGCACCAGCGCCAGCGTCGCCACCAGCAGCGTCAGCGCCAGCGCGTACGCCGCCAGCCGCCCGCTTTCCGCCAGCGCCGGCGCCCCCCGCAACTGCCCCCCCACCGACGCCAGGCACGCATAAATCGCCAGCGCCAGCCCCATCCACAGGCAAGCCGCTCCCAAATCCGCCATCGTCGTCACCCTTCCCCGGCCGGCTCTCTGCCCGGCGCTTCCCCGGCCGCCGGTTCGTTGCCAGACGGGTTGTCGTCTGACGGAACGTCGCCCAAGAGGACGCCGTCCCGCGCCAGATCCCGATCCACTGCGTCCAGCCAGGGCAGCAGCTCATCGGCTTCGGCTTCGGATCCAGTGCTGCTCCCCGCACCGTCGCCCGGTATAAACACGCCGCCGCCAGCGACGCTGCCGGTCCCGGAGAGAGCGTTGCCGTCGCCGGCATTCCCGCCCGCCCCGGAGGGAATGTTGCCGCCCCCGCCGGCGCCCGCCGGCCCCCGCATCGCCCGCAGTGCCAGTACGCCCCCCGCCAGCCCGATAATCACCACCGCCCCCGGCGCCAGCCACGCAATCAGATTGAACCCGGAACGCGGCGGCTCCGCCACAATCCCCGGCCCGTACCGTTCCCGGAACCAGTCCAGCGTTTCGGCACGCGATGCCCCCCCGGCCAGCAGTTCCCGCACTTGCGCCCGCATCTGCTGCGCCAGCGTAACCTCCGTCTGGTCAATAGTCTGCGCCGGACACACCGGACACATCAGCATCCGGTCAATCGCCTGCGCCTCCGCCTCATCGTACCCCGACGCGGCGGTCGGCGGACGGGCATCTCCATCGCCGCCCGACTGCGCCGCCACTGGCCCCGCCGCCCCGCCGACTAGCAGCAGCCCGCCGGCCGCCGCCGCGACGATAACGACGCCGGCGATAACGCCGCCGCCGGCTCTAATCAGCCGGCCCGGCCAGCAAATCGCTAACATCCCCACGGTCGGATACCAGCTCGGTCATCGTCCGCAACGCGGCGGCCACGGAATCAAAAGTCAGCAGCAGCATTTCATCCCGGTCGGTTTTCAGCAGAACTTCAACGCCTGATATGCGCGTGGGCAGCGTGGCAGTATCGGTGTCCAGTACTTGCGCCACGGCAGCCCGCAACTCCTCAATTATACCCTCTGTCAAGCCGGCTGCGATGGCCGCTTGCGCCTCATCGTCCAGCATCGCGAAACGCCCCCAGGCAGTGCGGGGCGTTTCCCGGTCTCTCTCCGCCCAGGCAAAATCAACGCCATACTCTCGCAGTACTGACACCATATAGGCAAAGGGCGCTTCCAGCGTGGCCACGCCAAAACTGCGTATCAGCGCTTTGGACGGTTCCGACCACCGCCCGGCCAGTACCGCAATGGACTTGCGTATCGTCGGATGGGTCTTCCGCAGATTGTAATGCGCCACGCACAGCCAGCTCCCCTTGTCCCGGTTGTGCTTCGTGTAGCGGATGTACTTCGGGTCAATGATGATGACCGGATTGTCGTCCGCGTCAAAAACCACGGCGTCTATCTGATAAACGTTGCCCGTGCCGTTCCGCAAACGCGCCGGCCGGATGGAATGCCCCCGCGCCGTTGCCACATCCTCCAGCCCGCCCCGGATCGCGCCCTCAAACAGCTTGCCCACCCCTTGCCCCAGCGCGCTGGCGGCATTGGACACTTGCCGCGAGTTGGTAGTCATCATCCACCGTCCTATTTCGTAATGGTTACGATGCTTTCCCGCAACGGCGTCTTGTGCCGTTGCGAATTGCCCGCCCATTTCCCGCCCCGCGCCCGTATCACTTCAACATCGTAACCGGAAAACCCTACGGCCACCGCCAGCTCCCCAATCAGCTCATCGGTGCGGATATGCACGCCGTAAGGCGCCGAATCGCCCAATACCAGCACAAAAGGCTGCCCCCCTTTCAGAACCGCGTAAGCCCCCTCAATCACCGGCAGCATATCCTCAAAATAGCCGGCCACCATCAGGTCATACGCCTTCTTGCCCCGCTTGACCGTCCGCAGCTCCGCCAGCCGTCCAATGGCCTCCATCAGTTCGGAATGCACTTCCGGGCTGGCCCGCCGCACGCTGGGGCAGTGGCGTGCGCCGTCCATTTCCGTCCGCCGTATCTGCGTCGTCGCCGCGATTATCAGCCGATCCCGCACCTGCCGGGTGATTTCGCCCCAGCTGCTGTACATCCCCCAGAAATAAGTCTCCAGCCGCGTCCGGTCGGCGTAATCGTAGTTGTTCAGATACGGCGGCGAGGTCAAAATCAGGTCCACGCTGCCCGGCTCCGCATACTCCGCCAGACGCCGGGCGTCCCCGTTCACCAGGCAATGCTCCGCGTCCGGCGCCCGCCAAACCCTGGCCGATACAATATCGTCCACCATCAGCCCGCAGCGTTTCTCAAACTCCGCAAAGGCATCCCGCCGCGCCGTCCGTTCCGCGTACTTGCTGGGCGCAATGTAAGGCCAGCCCGACCCGGCGGAAGTCACCACCCGCAGGGTTGCCGTCAGCGCCAGCTTGAGCAAATCCCGCCGTTCCTCGCTGGTCTCGCCATCCTGTACCGCCGTCCGCAGCGCGTACAGCCGGCGCAGGTTGTCCTCGTCAAAACACTTGTACACCAGCTCCGGCCAAACCCCGGCGCACGACAAACCATCCTCATAAAGCCGCCGGGCGGCCCTGGCAACCTGCCGGGCATCGTCCGCCAGCCCGCCGGCGTCCGCCTCCGCCCCCAGCTTGGTCTGCGCCACCCAGCACACGAAAGGATGCGCCTCCACGCCCACCGAATTAACCCCGGCCGCCTTTGCCGCCACCGAAGTCGTCCCCGTACCCACGAAAGGATCCGCAATCCGGCGCCGCCCGTCCAGCCCATACTGCCGGATTTTGCTCTCCACCAGCCGGTGCGAATAACCCGCCGGATAAGTGAACCACCGATGCACCGGCGCCCGCAGGCTGTCCCGAAAAGACCCGTAGCCGCTTGCGCCGCCCGCCCCCCCAACCCGGCAATTATGTGCAGAACTCATAGCGCTTCCCCGCAATTGCCGAATGCAATCAGCCCGAATGTAGTCAGCCCGGATGCAATCAGCAAGGCGGCCCGGCTTCCCGCATCGTTTCGCCTTTTCCAACGGGTTACAAGTTGCGGGGAGGATTGGCCGTCCTCCCCGCTGACACCCTGGCAGAACTGCGCCCCGCCCTACTCGCAAGCCCCCGCCTCCCCATCCTGTATGCACCCCTGCACATAATCCAGCGCCAGCTCTATCTGCTCCTCCGTCAGCAGCTTCGCGAAACTCGGCATCACATTCACACCCCCGGTCACCACCCCCCGCAGCCCCTCCCGATCCAGGCTCCGCGCCGCCTCCGATGTCAGATCCGGGTTCAGCAGCGCTGCGTCCGTCGCCTGATACCCGTAATCCACAATCATCCGCCCCAGCACCGGCCCGTCCCCCCGGCCTTCTGTCCCGTGGCACATGGCGCAGTTCGTCTCAAAAATATGCTTCCCCGACCCGCCGAAAGAAGTCGGCGCCGGGGCCGGCGCCCCGTACCACGGCGCCGCCGACGCCGGCGGGCTCAACCGCGGCGGCTCGTGCGCCTTGTACGACGGCTGGTAGTGCATCTCGTAAAAAATGTCCAGCGGGTACGCCCCCTGCGAACACCCCGCCGCCAGCAGCCCCGCCGCCAGCGCCAGCGCCAGACCCACCAGGCCCGGAACCCGAACCCGGCGTCGTCGCCCATTAATCCGTGTCATCAGAATGCTCATCGCAGTTGCCAACATTGCTTCGGTGGTGCCAATGTAGTCGTTAGTGCCGATGCTTTGCTTGATGCTCGTGCCGTGGTTAATGCCGATGCCGTGCTTGACGCTAACGTCGTGGTTAATGCCAGTGCCGTGATTGACGCCCGTGCCGCGGTCAATGCCGGCGCCGTTGTCACTCAACAGCCCCGCGCCCCCGCCCGTCGCCCGCACTGGCCACATCCACCGCCCCGGCTTCGTCCAGTATCGTCCGCACCTGCGGAATGCGGTCCGCCTCGGCGTTGACCAGCACGCCGATCATCCCCTCGCTGATGCGTTCCTCGGTTCGCCCCCCCGCCAGCTTGGGCCGCAGCGCCAGCAGAATCCCTACCAGGCTGAACAAAATCGCCCCCAGCACTGCCCCTAGGTAGCAGATCACCGACAGCGGCGGCATCGCCAGAATCGGCTTCGGCTCTATGGTCATCGGTACTGCCAGCGGCGTCATGCCGGTCACCACCAGCGCCGCTGCCAGCCCAACCACCCCTCCCACCAGCGGCCACACATACAGCCGGTGCCGTTCCATCCCCTCCCCGAAGGCCCCCTCCGGATACGGCGCGTCGGTGAGAAAATTGTAATCCGATTCGGCAATGCCCGCCGACTTCAGCGCATCCCCCGCATCGGCGGCCGCGCTGGCGTCCTCGAACAGCCCCAGAATTGCTTGCCTCGCCATCAGAATCAACCCCGACCTTGCGCTACGGCTCCGTTCCCGTTGTCCGTTCCCATGTCCGTTTCCGTCTTGACATCCACCGCCCCGGCGGCATTCATTATCTGCATCACCTGCGGCCTCTGCTCCGCCTCCGCATTCACCCGCAGCCCCAGCAGCCCCTGCGTTATCCGGTTGTCGTAAATCCCCAGCCGGAACTTCGGCAGCCGCGACTCAAACACAATCCCAATCACCGTGAACAGAATCGCCCCCAGCATCGTCCCCTCGTAGCAGATGATCGCCATCGGCGGCAGCGACAAAATCGGCTTCCCCCCCGTCACCAGCGGGTACGCCACCTGCGTCATGGAGGTAATCATCACCCCCGAAGTCAGCCCCAGCAGCGCCCCGATGAACGGGTACAGATACAGCCGGTGCTTCTCCTCCCGCTCCCCCAGCGCCCCCTCCGGGTACGGCGAATCGGTCAGAAAATCGTACTCCGTATCCGGGATGCCCGCCGCCTTCAGCCCGTCGCCCGCGCTGGCCGCCGACTCCGCATCCTGAAACAGCCCCAAAATCGCTTGCTTCGCCATCGCCTTGGTCCTTGCCCCTGGTCCTTTCTGCCAATCCTCTCGGCTGGCCCTCTCGCCTGGTCTTCGCGCCCGGTCCCCTCGGCTAGTCCTCTCGGAATGTCGCCGGCACCGTGCGCCGCCCCACCTTGATCTCCGTCTTGAGAATGTCCCCCTCCTTGATGTCGTACAGCGGCACCAGCGGGAACACCCGGCTGAACAGCAGCATCAGCATCGACACAAAGGCAAACGTCGCCCCCACAATCAGCGCCTCCGGCCACTGCGGCAGGTAGTCATTCCAGGTGAATGTCTGGAACTGCTTGTTCGCCTGCCCCGGCACAAACAGCAGATACCGCTCCAGCCACATCCCCACATTCACCGATATGCAGGCCGCCGACATTATCCACAAATTCCGCCGCCACGCCTTCGGCAGCCACAGGATGACCGGCAGGAAGTAGGTTATCCCCACAAACACGATCATCCAGACGTTGTACGCCACCCCGTAATCCCCGGGCAGAAACTGCAACGCCCGCACCGCCAGCTCGTCCCCCTCCAGCCCGTAGATCCCAAAGATGATCTCCATCACCAGGAAGTAGAACCACCCGGTCGCCACCACAATCAGCAGCCGCCCCAGCGCGTCTATGTGCTCGTGACGGATGTAATCCTGCCATCCGTACGCCCACCGCAGCAGTATCATCGCAAACACCACCGCCGACACGCCCGAGTGCACCGCGCCCACCACAAAATACGGCGCAAACACCGTGCTGTGCCACGACTTGATCGCCACCGCCATTCCGAAGTCCCACGACACTATGGAATGCACCGACACGAACACCGGCAGGATCAGCGCCGACAGCAGCACCCCCGCAATGATTTGCAGCTTCCACTGCCGCGGGTTCCCTTCCCACCCCATCGCCAGCACCGTGTAAATCCGCTTCGGCCACCCCGTAGTGCTGTCCCGCAGCACCGCGAAATCCGGCACCAGCGCAATCAGCACAAACAGCGTGGACGAAGTCAGGTAAGTCAAAATCGCCGACGGATCCCACACCAGCGGCGTCCGTATGTTCGGCCAAATCCCCCGCGCGAAGTCATACGGAAACGCCCAGTACAAAATCCGCCACGGCCGCCCCGTGTGGATGATCGGCATAATCATCGCCGTCATCAGCGAAAATATCGTCAGCACCTCCGCCGCCCGCGTCGCCGGCCGCCGCCACTCCGCCTTCGCCAGCCGCAAAATCGCCGACAGCATCACCCCCGCATGGCTGATCCCAATCCAAAACACAAAGTTGGTGATGAAAAACCCCCACACCACCTTGTAGTTCAGCCCGGTGGCCCACCCCAGCCCCTGGTCAACCATCACACCGATGGTCACCGCCGCCGCCAGCACTATCAGCCCCAGCAGCGACACCGCCGGCCAAAACCAGCGCGGCGTCTCCAGTATCGACCGCAGCAAATCCCGGTTGATCTGCGCTGCGGGTAGTACCTTCCCTTCCTGCATTTTGACTACTCTTGCCCGTGGCGTGAACGGTTCGGTTCGGTTCGGCTGACAACGATTTGACTGACAACGGCTTGACTGGCGCCGGTTTGACTGACCATGGCTTGACTGGCGCCGGTTTGACTGGCCGCCCTCTGCCGGGCGTCATCCCCGCGCCCGCCGGCCCTGGCGAAACCCGCCCAACCGGCGCGCCCGCCGCCTACTCCGGCTTCCCCAGCACCAGATAGCGACCCCGGAACAGGGTATCCACCCGCTGGTACATCGAGCCTTCCTTCATTTCCCAAAACGACAGCGGCGGCAGCAGCATCGCCCCGATGCGGAACGTCAGCGCCACCAGCCCCACCGCTCCCAGTATCATCATTATGTCCCAAATGTCGGGGAACGTCGCCGCCGGCAAATGCCCCAGCGCCAGCGCCGGCAGCGCAAACGCCTCCGTCGGCAGGAAATACAGCCCCCCGATCTCATCCGTCGCCGGCGCCGCCGCAAACGCCGCCGCGAATATGCGGATATGGAACAGCAGCAGCCCCGCGACAATGAACACCGCCGCCAGCGGCGCTCCCCAGCCTTCCCGCCGCGCGTGGTTGGACAGCAGTATCGGCAGCGGGATGAAAAAGGTCAAGAACAGCTGCGCCCAGAAAATCCCCAGGTAGGAATCGAACATCAGATACCGCAGTATCGCCGTCTCCACCTCCAGCCGTCCGTACCAGTAGGTAATGAAAAACGCGAACAGATGATAGGTATGCAGTAGCGTCAGCCCCAGCAGCACCTTGCTCGCCGCCCAGAACGGCGCCCGCCCGATATACTCCCGGTAGCCCCCCCACCGCCGCAGCGCGTAGGCCACCAGCAGAATCAGTGCCAGCCCACCCTGGAAACTGATCACCGTGTAAAACGGCGGCAGGATGGAATCCTTCCACCCCGGTATCATCGCCATCGCAAAATCGCTGACAATGAGAAACTGCACGAACACCACCAGCATAAAGTAGAACGCCCCCAGTATCGCCAGGCCGCCCTTCTGTATCTGCCACTGCCGCTTGCTCCCCTGCCAGCCCCCGGCCAGCCGGCCGTACAGCGCCGCCCTGATCCCCGTCGCCGCCCCCCGGCCCTGCGCCATATCCGGCATCGCCGACACCCACAGTATCCCCAGCGAACACACCGCCATCCCTACCATCGCCGCCATCAGCCACCCCGACGGGTTCACCAGCTCCTGAAACCATATCGACCGCCGCGCCATCGCCTCGCCGCTTTCCGTCATCACCCCGATTTCCGGCAGCGCAATCAGCGCCGGTATGAACAGCAGGATGTTGACCACGCTCGCCACCGAAAACAGCTCCGCAATCCGCGTCAGCGGCCGCCGCCAGTGGCTCTTCGTGAACCGGAACGCGCACGCCGCCAGCGGCGCCGACGCCGTCGCCGTAAAAACGAAAGCGAAGGCCGCCACATAAAACCCCCAGTCCTGGTGGTTTCCGAACCCGGCCGTCGCCGCCTTGCCCACAAAGCCCGCCACGCCCAGTATCGTCAGCCCCAGCCCCGCCCACAGCAAGAACCGCAACAGCGCCGGCTTGCTCCGCTCCCGCTCCAGCACGCCCGCCACCATCCCCTGCCTCTCGGGAATGACCCACATCTCCGGCCCGAAATGCCCGTGCTCGCTATGCCCGCCATCGTGCGCCCGCGCCGCCCCGGCGGATTCCTGTTGCGCCTCCCGGCCCGCGTGCGGCCCGTGCGCCTGCGCTTCCCTTGCCATCAGTGTCCGACCTTGCCTTCCGGCGGGTACTCGTCAATCTTCTTCAGATAAATCACGCTGGGCCGCGTATTCATCTCTTCCAGCAGCCGGTAACCCCGCGTCGCCCGGTCGTGTTCCCCGTGCCCGGGATGCGCGTTCACATCGTCAAAATACTTCTTGATGGCGGCATTGTCATCCGCCAAATCCCCGAACATCAGCGCATTCGTCGGGCAAGCCTGCACGCACGCCGGGTCATAATTCCCCGCCGCTATCGTCTCGTCATTCAGACGCCGCTGCCCGTTGCTCCGCGCCTCCACCTGCAACTCCCCACGCCGGATCCGCTGCACGCAAAAAGTGCACTTCTCCGTAATCCCCCGGCTTCGCACCGTCACATCCGGGTTCAGCTGGTTCTCCAGCCGCGCCGGCCAGTTCGGATGCCAGTAATTGAACATCCGCACCTGGTAGGGGCAGTTGTTAATGCAGTACCGCGTGCCTACGCAGCGGTTGTACACCTGCACATTCAGCCCCTCCTCGTTGTGATAGGTCGCGTACACCGGACACACCGGCTCGCACGGCGCATTCTCGCAGTGCTGGCACAGCACCGGCATAAACCGCGCCTTGATATTCGGATACTCCCCCTCCCAGTAGCGCTCAATGCGTATCCACTCGTACGCCCGCCGCTGCAAGAAGTAATCCTTGCTGTTCACCGGGATGTTGTTCTCCGCCTGGCACGCCATCACACAAGCCTGGCAGCCCGTGCATTTGTCCAGGTCCACAACCATCCCCCACTTGTGCGCTATGTTGCTCGCCATTTCCGATGCCATCGCCTCCGGGCCCCCGGCCTGATCCGCCGGAACCCGCCTAGTGCGACGCCTCCCCTGCTGCGCTTACGCTCTTGAAAACCCGCTCCACGGAATGCTCGCCAATCTCCCGGCTGGTGTACCCCCCCTCCATCTTGGACACCGCCATGCTCTCCCCCGTAGGGACAATGCGACAACGGTTCCCGCTCCACGCCAGCCCCCCGGCCCCCTCCACTTCCGCCACCGCCAGAATCGACAGCACATTCCCGCTTTCCCGGCTGTCCCGCCCGGACGCGTACTCCGAACCCGACTTCCGCCCTCCGCCCATCGGCACCGCCGCAATCCCCGGCGGCGTCCCCGGATTCAAATACACCAGCGCCGATATGCTGCCCGCGTCGGTGCTGATGTTCACCACATCGCCCTCCCGCAGCCCCATATCCCGGCCCTGCTGCTCGTTAATGTCCACCCAAGTCTGCCACGCCACCGTCGTCAGCGGATCCGGCGCGCTCTGCGCCCACGGCAAATGCGCCTGCCGCCCATCCAGAATCGTATGATGCTGGTACGGCAGCAGCTGGAAATCCCCCGCGCCCACGGGAACGGCCATCGCCGCCATCGCCGCCACCTCATTCAGCAGCCCCGCCGGCGCCACCACATATTGCGGGTCAGCTTCGTCCCACCAGCCGCCGTTCTTCAGCGTGTCCGTAAAATCCGCCCCCAGCCCTTCTACCGAACTGCGGATCAGTTCCTCGTAGCTGCCCGCCGGCATCGCCTCCCCCCGCCCCAGGTCATTGGCGGCGGCAATCATTATGTCGGCAAAACTGCGCGGATCCAAATCCGGCAGCGGATTCACCACCGGCTGCTGAATGGCGTACACCGCGTACCCCGGCCCCGGCTCGGGAATATGGTCGCCCCATTCCTCCAGCGCTGCCCGGTCGGGAATAATCAAATCCGCCATCACGCTGGTCTCGTCAATAAACGGGCCGGCGCTGATGACCGTCGCGCTTTCGTTGCGGAGCGCCTCCCCCAGCCCCACCCCCGCCGGCAGTCCGTACACCGGGTCGGCGTTATGCACGATCACCAGCCGGGTTGCGCCGCCGTTAATATCCGCTACGGCGCCCCGCCACTCCGCCAGCGTCGCCGGCGCCGCCTCGCCGGACAACCCGCGCGGGTTGTCATCCGGGTTGAGCAGCAGCCCCCCCCGCCGCCCCACACTGTCCATCACAAAGTTGAGCGCCAGTACGGCGGCGGCATTGAACTTGCCGTTGCTGTATGCGCCCGCCGCATCCCCGCCGCCCAGCGCCAGGGAATGCAGTGTCAGCTTCTTGGCCAGCGTCTCAAAAAACTCGGCCACCGTAACCCCGCCCAGTGCCGCCTCCGGTATCTGCAACGTGCCGGCCACGTCGTCCGGTCGAAAACCATTCAGCGCTGCGGCCATTTGCCCGTTGGTCATACCCGGAATATCACCCCCGGCCGAGCCCGCTTCCATCATTGCCCACGCCAGCGCCAGCGCCGCGTACCCCTCGGTGCCCGGCGCAATCGGCACCCACTTGTCGGCGTTGGCCGCCGTCAGCGAATACCGCGCGTCAAAGTGATAATGACTCCCCCGGTGTCCCGTGTTTTCCCCGGAGCGAAACTTGCCATACCCCACTGCGTAGGCCGTCGGGCTGCCCCAGGTGGACAGAAAATCACTGCCGAAACTGATCAGCGTATCGGCGTTGCCAATGTCATAGTAAGGTAGCCGCTTGCCCCCCAGAATATCCGCCACTGCGCTGCGATAGCCCGCGTCATCCACCGCCGCAAACGCCAGCCGCCGCCCCCCGAATGCCTCCGCGAACCCGTCCGCGATGCGCGCGAACCCGGCGTTGCGCGGCTCCGTAATCAGCAGCATCCCCTCGCCCCGGTCGTCCAGCGCCGCATTAAAGCGGTTCAGCGCCTCATCCCAGCCAATCGCCCGGAACCGCCCCGACCCCCGCGCCCCGTTGCGCAGCATCGGCCCCCCGATCCGGTCGGGATGATACAGCGACTGCAAAATAGCGTCCGACGCTGGCGACTGCTTCCCCTGGTTCGTGGGGAAACGCGGATTCCCCCGCGCCTTCTTCGCCCGTCCCTCCATCACCCGCACCAGCAGCCCCTCCCCCCCGGGAACCGAAGCGTCATAAGTGGCGTACCAGTTGTCCCGCCCCCGCACCAAATCCTCGGGGATCGCCGCCGGGCTCTGCACCCGCAGCTCATCGTCAAACAGGTCGCAGGCTATCGCCCCCGTTGCGGCGATGCCAGCCCAGGCCAGAAATTTGCGGCGGGTTACCTTCATCATCAGCGTGCGCCCTGCCTGCGACGGCTACTCGTAACGGCTACTTGTGGCAGACCGTGCAGTCCGTGCTGACTGCATTTTCCCGGTGGCAGTCCAGACAGGTGCCCATCTTCAGCGACTGCCCATCCTGCGGCTGAACCTCGGTCATCGCCGCCACATCCCCATGACACACCGAACACGCCTCCGGCACCGAAACCGGCAGCTGCATCGGCCTCTCGTCCCCCATCGGCAGCGTCACCACGCGCTCCTCCCCCTGCGTCAAAAACCGGATATGCGCCTCATGCACAAAACGCACGTGATCCGGCATCCGGTGCACCCGTTCCCAGTCAATCGGCCGCCCGTCCGCGTGCTTGTCCAGCACCCGCTGTATATTCACCAGCGTATCCGGCTCCGCCACCTCCGCCGAAACCGCATTCCCCCCATTCACCTGCTTGTGGCAGATGACGCACACCTCCACCGCCGGCACCGTAGCCGCCGCCCCCGTGGTCACATTCCGGTGGCAGAACTCGCACTGGATCTCGTGGCCGCCCTCCTCCACCGGCCCCGCGTGCACCGTATGCGGAAACGGAATCGGCTGGTCCGGCGCGTCCCCCCACCCGAAGGGCGGATTGGAAAACCACGCCATCAGCAGCGCCACCAGAATGAATGCCACAATCGCCGTTGCCAGCAGGCCGGCCAGCGCCAGGGGTATCAGTTGTCGGGGAGGAGGCAGCGGCGGCATCGTCAGTCGGCAGTGCGTCGGCGGGCAGGATGATAGCGGCGGAATGGTAGCGGCTGGTAGCGGTGGGCCGGTAGTGGCGGAATGGCAGCGGCGGCGGGCCGCCCGTCCAGTTTAAACGAACAGGCGATCCCAAACGTTCAGCAGCGTAACGGGCGTCTGCGTAATCACCAGGTACATCATCACGGCGGCGCCAATCAGCGCCCCCACCCCCAGCAGGGTAATCGGCAGCCGCAGCCGCGCCACCGCCGCCGGGTAAGTCCCCGTCTGCACCCCCGACGGGATGAGCCCGTGGGCAATCAGCATACTGAACGCGAAAACGATGACCAGCGGGAAGTAAATCCAGAGGTACGTCAGCCACAGGCTGACATCCCCCCAGAACAGCGGGGTCATCGCATTGGGATCGGTTTGCGGCATCGCTTGCTGAACCTGTCGTAGCCTGGCAGCTGATTTTGCGCCCCGCAACGGGGGCCGGTTGATGGTGGTTAACGGTGTCGGTTCCCGCCGGAGCGTTATCGCGGACGGAAATGACGCCCGGCGGCGCCCGTAAAAACGCCGCCCCTTTCGGGCTGGTGAAAATTATCACATTCGCCGGCGCCTGTCAATACGCCAAATCCCCTTGCTCCGCCCCGTCGCGCCCGCTACGAATTGCCTCCGCCGTTCCGCCCACAATCCGCAATACGGAACCACAAATCCCCCGTTCTGCGCCCGATCCTCCTCCTCTATGCCCATCTATGCGCCGCCTTCCGCCGCCCGCAGATACCCCTTTCCTTCCAATGCGATTGCCTGCAACCGCCGGCGTCGCCGCCCCCGTTGCCCCCATTGCCCCCGCCGGGTAGAATTGCTGCCAACCCCTACCCAAAGGTGGCGCACTACTGCAATCGGCACGATGCGGGTCGCCGCCGCCGGGTAAAATCGCCCCCCGGCGCCCCGCCGCCGGCCGCCGTGCCCGAACACCGCGCCCCAACACCGCGCAAGGAGCCTCCACCATGAAATTCGGCCTGGCCTACGAAATGCAGCGCCCCGAACTGGACGACCACGCCGTCATCGAGGAAACCATCGCGCAGGTCTGCCTGGCCGACGAAATGGGCTTCGACTACGTCTGGTTCGTGGAACACCACTTCCTCACCACCTTCAGTATGTCCCCCTGCCCCGAAGTCATCTTCGGCGCCCTGAGCCGCCTCACCAAACGCATCCGACTGGGCTTCGGCGTCGTCATCCTCCCCTACCACCACCCCGTCCGCGTCGCCGAACGCGTCGCCATGGTCGACCACCTCACCAACGGCCGCGTCGATCTCGGCACCGGCCGCAGTGCCCCCTACGAACAAACCGGAATGGGCATCGACCCCCGCGACACCCGCGCTATGTGGGAGGAATCCCTGCGGATGATCCCCCGCATCTGGGCCGACGACTACTTCCAATGGGACGGCCAGTTCTGGCAGGTCCCGCCCCGCCAGGTATTGCCCAAACCCTACCAGCAGCCTCACCCGCCCATCTGGGTCGCCGCCCTCCAGCCCGCCACCTACGAACTCGCCGCCCAGCGCGGCATCGGCGTAATGGCCCTCGGCGTCAGCGCCCCCTCCGTCCTGGAACCCCACATCGCCGCCTACCGTGAAAACATCAAAAAAGCCCAGCCCGTCGGCCAGTTCGTCAACAACCAGTGGCTCAGCTCCGTATTCGGCCTCTGCGGCCCCGACAACGCCGCCACCCGCCAGCTCTGCGCCGACTCCCTCAAAACCTTCTTCGGCCCCGGCCGCCCCTACGTCCAGGACCAGAAAGACGTCTACTCCCGCCTCCTGGAACAATGGGGCGGCATACCCGAACACCTCCAGCAGAACTTCTCCCGCTACATCGACGTCCCCTCCGCTGCCGCATCTGGCGCAGCGGCCTCCGGCGCTGCGCCGTCCGACGCGACATCCGGTGCTGCGGCCTCCGGCGCAGCGTCCGGGAACGGGAACGGCAACACTCCCGCCCCCGCCGGCGCCCCAGCCGGCGCCGTCGACCTTTCCGGCGGCACCGCCCTGGCCCAAAAAATCTGGGAGGAATTCGACGCCGACACCCTGGCCGACCGGGGCGTAATCGTCGCCGGCGACCCCGACAGCTGCATCCGGGCCGCCAAACTCCACCAGGCCACCGGCGTCGACCAGCTCCAGTTCCTGATGGCCACCGAAACCGTCCCCCACGACAAGGTAATGGAATCCATCGCGCTCTTCGGCAAACACGTCCTCCCCCACTTCCGCTAATCGCTCCCCCCTCCCCCGCCCGCGGGCCCCGGGCGTCCCGACCGGGCGTAACTCCACCACCCGGCGGCAATTCCGCCCGCGGGCCCCGGCTATGCAGCCCCTACCTGTTTCAATCGCGGGCGGTAATTCGGGCCGGGGGTGGCCCGAATGCGATGCCGCCGGATAGAGTCCCGTCACTTTCCCGGCCGGCAAGGCGCGCGCCTGTTGCCCAATGTGATACCATAAAGGCCGTACCCCGCTCGCCGCCCGGCCCGCCACCAGGAATGCGCCCGCAATGACCACCGCCACCATCGACCTCGACCTCCCGCCGGAGCACCTGCTCCGCCAAATCTACGATGCCCTCGCCGCCCGCCCGGATGTGAGGGAACCCCTCCTGCGCGTCCTCCTCACCGACGAATTCCTCACCCTGCCGGCCAAAACCGCCCGCCTACAGGAAACCCTGGACGAGTTCCGCCAGGAAACCCGGGACGAGTTCCTCGCCGTGCGCCAGGAAATGCAGGAAGGCTTCCGCGCCGAGAGCGAGGCGAGGCAGGAAGGGTTCCGCGCCCTGCGCCAGGAAATGCAGGAAGGGTTCCACGCCGAGCGTGAGGCGAGGCAGGAAGGGTTCCGCGCCCTGCGCGCCGAAATGCAGGAAGGGTTCCGCGCCGAGCGGGAGCAGACGGAGGAAGAGTTCCGCGCCGTGCGCGCCGAAATGCAGGAAGGCTTCCGCGCCGCCCACGAACGCATGGACCAGCACGCCCGCGCCCTGCGCCGACTGGAAGGCCACGTCGGCCGTATGCTCGGCAACTCCTACGAGGACGTCTGCCGCTACGAAATCAACGCCCTTATGGACGGCCCCTTCACCGATCCCGTCCTGGCCGACCGCGATCTCATCAAAAACCGCCTCAACCAGGCCCGCCGCAACAACCAAATCACCCGCGACGAATACCTGGACGCCCTCCGCCCCGACATCATCGTCCGCGAAAACGCCGACGAAACCCACACCCGCCGCCTCGGCATCATCGAAGCCACCCTCACCTTCAACCGCAACGACCTCGAAACCGCCGCCCGCCGCGCCGCCACCATCGCCCGCATCCTCAACCTCGCCGCCGACCCCTTCGTTATCACCCAAAACGAATGGCCCGACGAAGCCGACGAAACCGCCCGCCACCTGGGCGTAACCATCATACGGAACCGGTCGCCCAAGTTTGAACCCGACTACGACTGGTAAAGCGCGCCCCCCGCTCGCCTACCCCCTTTCCCCCGTCAAATCCCGCACCCGCGGCGCCACCTCCTCCGCAATCAGCCGCAGGCAATCCAGCTCCCACTGGTGCTCATCCGGATCCTGCGTAATGCACAGCAGATGCCCGAAACCCCCCACCTCCTCGTAAAGCTGCCGGATCCGCTGCGCGCACTCCTCCGGATCCCCCACAATCCAGATCTTCTCCATCATATACTCAACGGTCAGCTCCTCGTCCCCCATCTTCGGGTCAATCTTCGTGGCCTGAATGAGACCCGAACCCAGCCGGTTCGGCAGCTGGTGCTGCAAATAGTTCCGCCCCAGCACCGCCTGCGCCCGCTCCCGCGCCACCTCCCCCGTCTCCGCCACGAACACATCCCGCCCGATGCGCCACTCGGCCCGCTGCGCCGCCCGCCCGGCCTCCGCCGCCGCATCCTCCACCGTAGCCCAGTGCTCCGCCAGATACTGCGGCGCCAGGTTGCTGCTGCTCATCGGTATCCAACCCTCCCGCCCGGCCACCCGGATGCTGCTGCTCCCAATGGAAGTCGCCGCCACCCCAATCGGCGGATGCGGCCGCTGCAACGGCTTCATATGCAGCCCCCGCTCCAGCTCCGGGTCCAGCTCCGGCGCGTCTATGCTGAAAAACTCCCCCTGATACGAAAACTTCCCCTCCGCCGCCCACAGACTCAACACAATGTCCAGCACTTCCGCCGCCCGCCGCCGCACCTCCTCCCCCTGCTTCGGATCCAGCCCGAACAGCTCCAAATCCGTGGGAATCGCCCGGTGCCCGATGCCCCAGTACAGCCGCCCCCGCGTCAAATGATCCAGCATCGCAATCCGGTGCGCCAGCTCAATCGGATTGTGTATCGGCAGCAGCGTAACCCCCGTAGCCAGCCGAATGCGCTCCGTAAGTGCCGACGCCTTGGCAATCAGCAGGTCGGGAAACGGCGCATTCTCCCAACGCTCGGTAAGATGCTCCCCAATCCAGGCCTCGTGAAAACCCAGCCGGTCGGCGGCCTGCAACAGCTCCAGGTCGCGGTCATAGGAATCCGCATAGGAACGGTGGGGCGGATGCAGCGGCATCATAAACAGACCGAATTGCATGACGGGTCCTCCTCATAATCAATGTTCCGCCTCTCCGGCCCCGGCTCGCCGTGATAGGCGTGATGCCGGTAGGCGGATAGGCGCGATGCGGATAGACGTGGTGGGCGTAATGTTAGTAGGCGTGATAGGCCGATAGCTGATAAGCGGGGCCAGCGCCGCGCCCAGCATAACGCACCGGACACTGCGTTGGCAACGCCGGCAGCGTCCCCAATCGGCAGGTCTGCTATTTACCCGTCATCCCGCCGCCAGCCGGAATCCGGCGGAGCTCCTGGACGCTGCTTTCGTCAGAACGAGGCCGCCAATCAAATCGCTTGAAAATCGCCCCAAATCCGCCGCCATACCCCCTTGACAGCCGGAACATCCGTACGCTACCATCAAACACGGATGCGGCAACACGCCCGGCGACCAGGGGAACAGCTGCCCCAACCGCCATCCGCCAAACGCCCAAGACGCGGACGCGCGCCCAAAGCCCACAGCGGACAAAGCACTGCCCACCCACTGGACCGATCCGTATCGCTCTATCCGCGTCACGCCACCATCGGGGAAACACTTTCGGGCTAACCAAACGGGCTCCAGGAACACGGCCTAACCCTTGTCGGAACCCAATTTTCAGCTGGTCCTGCTTCGTCGCCGTATGACTTGTACGGCCCGTGTAGTTCTGTGCCAGCCAGCGGATGTCACCACCGCCCCGTGCCGGAAACGATAGCCCTCAAAAGCCGCCGCTCCGGGACACGGAAAACTAGGACGAAATTCACTTTGCACGCTCTCAGGCCGTAGCGCCGACAACCTGGAACCCAACGGAACCGCCCGAACCTTCCCCGATGCCCTCAATCTACCAGCCACCGAACCACCAGTCAATCAATCGCCTGCCAACTACCGACCATCAGCCGCCGCCGCCAGCCCGCCGTTAGCTACCAGCCAACCGCCCGCGAACCGGCCGCCAGCCCGATGAAAAGGAGCATTCCTTATTATGGGAACCGTCCAGCACCACCAGGCCCGCAGCGACGCCCTGCTTCGCCACGCCCGCAACGCCACCGAAGCCGCCATCGCCGCCCCGGCCACCCCCGGCCCCCACCCGCCGGACTACATCGACCCCTTCATCGACGGCCTCGCCGACGCCGTGGACTCCATCCAACGCGCCGCCGCCCACGCCGCCACGGCCTTGGCGGTGCATATCGGCCTGCGCCACAACACCACCCGCCGTCTCCAAATCGCCTTGACCGACGCCATCTTCTGCGACCACCTCCGCCGCGGCCACCTGAGAACCTTCCGGCACACCTACACCTTGGCGGCCGTCCTCAACCTGCCCACGCCCGCCTACAAAATCGCCAGCCTAGCCCGCGCCGCCGCCAATGCCGGCAATGCCGGCAATGCCGGCCACGCCGGCCACGCCGGCAATGCTGGCAATGCCGGCCACGTCGTCCGCCGCCGCCCCCATCGCCGCACCCCTCACGCTACCACCGGCCTCCGCGTCCCCATCGGCCACACCCCCGTGGGAACCACCATCCAGACCATCCGCAAGATGCGGAAGCGCGTGGCGTCCCTCAAAAACGCCATCTTTGCCATCATCGCCGGCCGCCCCAAGCTGGTCCGCCCCGCCAAACGCAGCCTCCGTTTTGACATCGACTTCGTCCCCACCACGCCCACCCACGGCGCCATCCAGTCCGCCGGCGAAATCACCCGCCTCCCCTACTACCAGAAATTCGTGAAGCGGTACGGCCTTACGGGCATCCCAATGTCCACCGACTTCGACCTCCACCCCAACTACGGCAACGCCGCCCGCCGCCTCTGCCGCTGCGCCCCGGAACCGCGCCACCTGGTCACCGACCACGACCGCAACATCATCCTCGTCCCCCAATGGCGCGCCGCCCTCGCCGACGCCTACCCCCACCTCCAAATCCCCCTCCTCCTCCCACTCTAACCCCTCGCCGCCCCGCCTCCTCGCCTGTTCCCAAATCCCCCATCCTCTGCTAAAATACCGGCGTCACTCCAACACCAACTGGCGACGCCGCTTTTAAAGCAGTCCGGCGAGGCTGGCAAAGCGGGGGAGCGCAACCCGTCCCGGAACCGGCCGCCGGCAACTCCGCCCGGCTTGGCCCGCCCCGGACGCCCGCGCCCGCCCCCGGCCCTCCGCCCCTTGCCCCTGCCTAACCGGGCGCCGCGCGGGGGGCTACTCCAATCGCTGCTCCGACCGACATACCACACCCGCCCGGCGCGACCCGGCGCATTATGGACGCCGACGAAATCCGCCGCGCCCTGGCCCGCATCCACCACGAAATCCTGGAACGCAACCGCGGCGCCCACGGATTGGCCCTGGTCGGCATCCGCACCCGCGGCGTCCCCATGGCCGAGCGCCTGGCCGCCCACATCCGGCGCACCGAAGGCGTCGCCGTCCCCGTCGGCCACCTGGACATCAACCTCTACCGCGACGACCTCTCCGAGCGCCCCCGGATGCGGGTTCGCCCCACCACGATGCCCGTCGATGTCGCCGGCCGCGCCGTCGTCCTCGCCGACGACGTCCTCTACACCGGGCGCACCATCCGCGCCGCTCTGGACGCCATCAGCGACCTGGGCCGCCCCCTCCGCATCCAGGTCGCCACCCTCATCGACCGCGGCCACCGCGAACTGCCCATCCGCGCCGACTTCGTGGGCAAAAACATTCCCACCCGCCGCACGGAAATGGTCAAGGTCTGCTTCGCCGAAACCGACGGCCGCGACGAAGTCCTGATTCTGGACCGGGGCCTCGCCTGATGACCGCCCGCCCCGTGGCCACCCCCGATCCGCCCCTCGCCCCGCCGCCGTCCCCCGGCGTCCCCCGGCGGCATATCCTTGACCTGGACGACTTCACCGCCGCTGAAATCGCCGCGACCCTGGACAACGCCACGGCAATGCGGGACATCCTGGCGCGCGACATCAAAAAAGTCCCCGCCCTGCGTGGCCGCGTCATCGTTACCCTGTTCTACGAAGCCAGCACCCGCACCCGCATCTCCTTCGAGGAAGCCGGCAAAATCTTGAGCGCCGACGTCATCAATATGACCGCCAGCGCCAGCAGCGTCGCCAAAGGCGAATCCCTCCTCAACACTGGCCTCACTCTGCAAGCAATGGGCGTTGACGCCATCGTCATCCGCCATCCCCACGCCGGCGCCCCCCACCTCCTCGCCCGCCGCCTGGACGGCGTGGCCGTAATCAACGCCGGCGACGGCGCCCACGCCCACCCCACCCAGGGCCTGCTGGACCTGTACACCGCCCGCTGTCACCTGGGCCACCTGGCCGGCCGCAAGGTGGTCATCGTGGGCGACATCCTCCACAGCCGCGTCGCCCGTTCCGCCATCTGGGGCTTCGCCCGGATGGGCGCCAATGTCCTTCTGTCCGGCCCCCCCACCCTGATGCCCTGGCCCCTGACGCCCGCCCCCTGGGGCGCCGGCCAAAGTCAAGACGCCGGCCCAGGTCAAGACCCCGGCCACGGTCAAGGCGGCAGCCAACGCAATGGCGCCGCCGCCAACCCCCTCTCCGCCGTCAGCATACAGCCCGACCTGGACATCGCCATCGCCGGCGCCGACCTCGTAATCGCCCTGCGTATCCAGCTGGAACGCCAGGAACGCGGCTTCTTCCCCAGCCTCCGGGAATACATCCGCCGCTGGCAGGTCAACGACGCCCGGATGCAACGCGCCCGCCCCAACGCCCTGCTCATGCACCCCGGCCCGATGAACGAAGGCGTGGAAGTCAGCCCCCGCCTGGCCCACGGCGAACGCTCCCTGATTGAGGAACAGGTCACCAACGGCGTCGCCGTCCGCATGGCCCTCCTTTACCAGACGGTAGCCGCCGGCGCCCCGGGAGCAGGAGGAGACTGACCATTACAATGACCACGACCGCTGCCACTGCCCTTGCCGCCAACCGGCCGGCGCCCGCCCCGCCCCTGCTGCTAACCGGCGCCCGGGTAATTGACCCGGCCAACGCCCGCGACGCCCTCGCCGATGTGCTCATCAAAGCCGGCCTCATCCTTGCCGTCGAACCCGTCATCCCCCCCGACGGCCTGGACGCCGCCACCCGAATAATCAACGCCGCCGGCCTGGTGATAACTCCCGGCTTTATTGACATCCACGCCCACCTGCGGGAACCCGGCTTTGAATACAAGGAAACCATCGCTACCGGCGCCGCCGCCGCCGCCCGGGGCGGCTTCACCACCATCTGCGCTATGCCCAACACCGACCCGCCCGTGGACAACGCCGCCGTCGTGGACTACATCGCCCGCCGCGCCGCCGAAGCCCCCGTGCGGGTGCGGACTATCGGCTGCGTAACCCGCGGCCGCGCCGGCCACGCGCTGGCCGATCTGGAGGAACTGGCCTCCGCCGGCGTCGTTGCTTTCAGCGACGACGGCGACCCCGTATATGACCCGGCCCTGATGCGCCTGGCCCTGACCTACAGCCGCGATCTCGGCGCCCCCGTCAGCAATCACTGCCAGGAACACTCCCTGTGCCCCGGCGGCGTAATGGCCGAAGGCTGGGTCAGCAGCCGCCTGGGCCTGCCCGGCATCCCCGCCGTGGCCGAGGAAGCTATGGTGGCGCGGGATCTGGGCCTGGCGGAACTCGCCGGCGGCCGGCTGCACCTCGCCCACCTCAGCTCCGCAGGCAGCGTAGCCCTGGTCGCCCGCGCCAAGGACCGCGGCATTCCCGTCACCGCCGAAGTCTGCCCCCACCACCTGCTTCTCACCGACGCCTGGGCCCTGGGCCGCCAGGGCCACGCCAGCGCCCCCACCGGCCCCGCCTCTTACGACACCTCCACCAAAGTCTATCCCCCGCTCCGTTCCCCGGAGGATGTCGCCGCCTGCCTGTCCGCCCTGGCCGACGGAACCATTGATTGCGTGGCCACCGACCACGCCCCCCACGACCTGGTGAGCAAGGAATGCACCTACCAGGACGCCGCCTTCGGCATCAGCGTCCTGGAAACGGCCCTCGGCGCCCTGCTGGCCCCCGTGCATGACGGCGCAATCAGCCTGTACACAATGATTGAACGCCTTACCGCCGGCCCGGCCCGCGTCCTGGGCGATGCTTTCGCCCCCTACGCATCCCTGACGCCGGGCACGCCCGCCGATTTGACCGTCTTTGACCCCAACGCCCGCTGGAGGGTGGACACCACGCAGTTCGCCTCCCTGGGCCGCAATACGCCGCTGGACGGCGTGGAACTGACCGGACGCGTCGCCGCCACCATCGTCGGCGGGCGCATCGTATTTGAGGAGCCGGCCCTGTGGCCGGCAGGAGGCGCGCCGTGAGCCGGCAAGTGCATCTGGTACTGGAGGACGGAGCCGTCTTTACCGGCGAATCCTTTGGCGCCGCCCGCGAAGGATGGGGCGAGGTGGTGTTCAACACCACAATGACCGGCTACCAGGAAGTGCTCACCGACCCCTCCTACGCCGGCCAGATGGTAACCCTGACCTACCCCCTGGTGGGCAACTACGGCATCAACCCCGCCGATTTCGAGTCCCGCCGCATCCAGGCCGCCGCCCTCATTGTCCGCCAGCACTGCGACCTGCCCAGCCACGCCGCCAGCCGTATGACCCTGGACGCCTTTCTGCGGGAATACGACATCCCCGGCATCAGCGGCGTCGACACCCGCGCCATCACCCGGCGGCTGCGTACCCGCGGCGTGATGATGGGAATGATTACCGCCGACAACCCCGATGCCGCCCGCCGCCGCCTCGCCGCCCTGCCCCGTTACGACAACCTGGATCTGGTCAGCGCGGTGACCACGGAGTCGGCTTACGCCTGGGACAGCGCCGGGGATAGCGCTTGGGATAATCCCGGAGAACGCTCCGGCTACCCGCACGGGCCCGCGCCCGCCGGGGTGCGCCGCATCCTGGTGACGGATGTCGGGCTGAAGTACAACATCCTGCGCCGCCTCCGCAGCCGGGGCTGCGAAGTGCTCGCGGTGCCTGCCGCTATGCCCGCCGACGCTATGCTGGCTATGTCCCCGGCCGGCATTCTGCTTTCCCCCGGCCCCGGCGACCCCGAACTGCTGGGCGGCATTGTGGACAACATCCGGCAGCTGCTGGGCCGGGTGCCGGTAATGGGCATCTGCCTGGGGCATCAGCTGGCCGCCCGGGCCTTGGGCGCGCGCACCTACAAACTCAAGTTCGGACACCGGGGCGGCAACCATCCGGTGCAAGACCTCGCTACGGGGCGGGTGCATATCACGGCGCAAAACCACGGCTACGCCGTCTCCGCCGACAACCTGCCCCCCGGCCTGGAGGTCTCGCAAATCAACCTGAACGACAACACGGTGGAAGGATTGCGGCACCGCACCCTCCCGCTGTTCACCATCCAGTACCACTCCGAAGCCTCCCCGGGGCCGCAGGACAACGACTATCTATTTGACCGTTTCCTGCGGATGATCGACGACGCCAACCCGGCCGGCCGCGCCCCGTAAGCCGGCGGCCGGGATTCGCCATCAGGGATTTGCTATAATGGAGGCAGACAACAGGGCAAGGAACGCGGGTAGCCGGACGCCTTGGCGGACGTTTGACGGCTCCATCGCGGTGAGCTTCAGTATGCTGCTGGCGGTCTTGCTGAAGCTCTGGAAGGGCGCCGCCGGCTGGCCGCTGGTCGGGCAATTGCACCAAATGACGCAGTGGGAGGACGGCGTAATCATAGTGGCCACGCTGCTGCTGTTCCCCGCCGCCCTCACGCTTTACGGAGGTTTCGCAATGTTTTTCGCCGCCAAAGAAGCCGTCGAAAAAAGGGCTATGGAACGCGGCCGGCGGGAAGGCATCCAGGCGGAGCGCGAGCGTATCAGCAAAACGCTGGCGCAGTATGGCATGCCGCTTACCCCGGAGCAGATCAAAGTTTTGTCCGGCGAACTCGGCGAGTCCTGACCGCAATTTCCCGCTGTCCGGTTAGCATTGCGCCTGTGGGCCGTTGGCACCGCCATCCGATCCGGCGCGATTTCGACCTGGGTCACGGGTTCAATCTGCTTGACCCGTTTCCTGCGGATGATTGACGACGCCAATCCGGCCGGCCGCGCCCCGTAAGCCGCCCGTAAGCCGGCGGCCGGGATTCGCTACCAGGGATTTGCTATAATGGAAGCGGACAACAGGGCAAGAAACGCGGGCAGCCGGACGCCGTGGCGAACATTCGACGGCTCCATCGCGGTGAGCTTCAGTATGCTGCTGGCGGCGCTGCTGAAGCTCTGGAAGGGCGCCGCCGGCTGGCCGCTGGTCGGGCAATTGCACCAAATGACGCAGTGGGAGGACGGCGTAATCATAGTGGCCACGCTGCTGCTGTTCCCCACCGCCCTCGCGCTTTACGGAGGTTTCACAATGTTTTTCGCCGCCAAAGAAGCCGTCGAAAAAAGGGCTATGGAACGCGGCCGGCAAGCGGGTCTACAGGAGGGTCGGCAGGAAGGAATCCAGGAGGGCTTGGAAAAGGGCATTCAGGAAGGCTTGGAAAAGGGCGTCCAGGAAGGCATCCAGGCGGAGCGCGCGCGTATCAGCAAAACGCTGGCGCAGTATGGCGTGCCGCTTACCCCGGAGCAGGTCAAAGTTTTGTCCGGCGAACTCGACGAGTCCTGACCGCAATTTCCCGCCGTCCGGTTAGCATCGCGCCTGTGGGCCGTTGGCGCCGCCGCCATCCGAGCCGGCGCGATTCCAACTTGGGTCACGGGTTCAATCTGCTTGACCCGTTTCCTGCGGATGCTCGACGACGCCAACCCGGCCGGCCGCGCCCTGTAAGCCGGCGGCCGGGATTCGCCATCAGGGATTTGCTATAATGGAAGCGGACAACAGGGCAAGGGGCGCTGGCAGCCGGGCACCCTGGCGGACGTTTGACGGCTCCATCGCGGTGAGCTTCAGTATGCTGTTAGCGGTCTTGCTGAAGCTCTGGAAAGGCGCCGCCGGCTGGCCGCTGGTCGGGCAATTGCACCAAATGACGCAGTGGGAGGACGGCGTAATCATAGTGGCCACGCTGCTGCTGTTCCCCGCCGCCCTCGCGCTTTACGGAGGTTTCGCAATGTTTTTCGCCGCCAAAGAAGCCGTCGAAAAAAGGGCTATGGAACGCGGCCGGCGAGTGGGTCGGGAGGAAGGGCGGCAGGAAGGCATCCAGGAAGGCATGGAGGCGGAGCGCGAGCGTATCAGCAAAACGCTGGCGCAGTATGGCGTGCCGCTTACCCCGGAGCAGATCAGGGTTCTGTCCGGCGAACTCGGCGAGTCCTGACCGCAATTTCCCGCCGTCCGGTTAGCATCGCGCCTATGGACCATTGGCGCCGCCGCCATCCGATCCGGCGCGATTTCGACTTGGGTCACGGGTTCAATCTGTTTGCCCCGTTTCCTGCGGATGATTGACGATGCCAACCCGGCCGGCCGCGCCCCGTAAGCCGGCGGCCGGGATTCGCTATCAGGGATTTGCTATAATGGAAGCGGACAACAGGGCAAGAGGCGCCGGCAGCCGGACGCCCTGGCGGACGTTTGACGGCTCCATTGCGGTGAGCTTCAGTATGCTGCTGGCGGCGCTGCTGAAGCTCTGGAAGGGCGCCGCCGGCTGGCCGCTGGTCGGGCAATTGCACCAAATGACGCAGTGGGAGGACGGCGTAATCATAGTGGCTACGCTGCTGCTGTTCCCCACCGCCCTCGCACTCTACGGAGGTTTCGCAATGTTTTTCGCCGCCAAAGAAGCCGTCGAAAAAAGGGCTATGGAACGCGGCCGGCGAGTGGGTCGGCAGGAAGGCAGGGAGGCGGAGCGCGCGCGCATCAGCAAAACGCTGGCGCAATATGGCGTGCCGCTTACCCCGGAGCAGATCAAAGTTCTGTCCGGCGAAATCGACAAGTCCTGACCGCAATTTCCCGCCGTCCGGTTAGCATTGCGCCTGTGGGCCGTTGGCGCCGCCATCCGATCCGGCGCGATTTCAACTTGGGTCACGGGTTCAATCTGTTTGACCCGTTTCCTGCGGATGATCGACGACGCCAACCCGGCCGGCCGCGCCCCATAAGCCGCCCGTAAGCCGGTGGCCGGGATTCGCTGTTAAGGATTTGCTATAATGGAGGAGGACAACAGGGCAAGAGGCGCGGGCAGCCGTGCGCCCTGGCGGACGTTTGACGGCTCCATCGCCGTGAGCTTCAGTATGCTGTTGGCGGTCTTGCTGAAGCTCTGGAAGGGCGCCGCCGGCTGGCCGCTGGTCGGGCAATTGCACCAAATGACGCAGTGGGAGGATGGCGTAATCATAGTGGCCACGCTGCTGCTGTTCCCCGCCGCCCTCGCGCTTTACGGAGGTTTCACAATGTTTTTCGCCGCCAAAGAAGCCGTCGAAAAAAGGGCTATGGAACGCGGCCGGCGAGTGGGTCGGGAGGAAGGGCGGCAGGAAGGCATCAACGAGGGCTTGGAAAAGGGCATCCAGGAAGGCCGGGAGGCGGAGCGCGCGCGCATCAGCAGAACGCTGGCGCAATATGGCGTGCCTCTTACCCCGGAGCAGACCCGCATCCTGGCTCGGCCGGACGCCACCGACAATCCCGACGCCTGCTGACATTTACCCGTCCGCCCGGCGCCGGAACGCCCGTGCCGCCATCCCGTTAGCGAAGGACGCTGCCCCTTGAACAACGCGCCACTCAAACCCCGCAAGGTTCTCGTCATCGGCTCCGGCCCCATCGTCATCGGGCAGGCGGCGGAGTTCGACTACGCCGGCACCCAGGCCTGCAAGGCCCTCCGCGAGGAAGGCGTCAGCGTCGTGCTGGTCAATTCCAACCCGGCCACGATTATGACCGACCGGGACATCGCCGACCGGGTCTATATTGAACCCCTTACCGTGCCGGTGCTGGAACGCATCATCGCCGCCGAAAAGCCCGACGGCATCCTGCCCACCCTGGGCGGGCAAACCGGGCTGAACCTGGCAGTGGCCCTGGCCGACGCCGGAGTGCTGGAACGCTACCACGTGCGGCTGCTGGGCACCCCCCTGGAAACCATCCGCAAGTCGGAAGACCGCGATTATTTCCGGCAGTTCCTGACCGAAATCGGCGAGCCTATGCCCCCCAATCGCACCGTGTCCTCAATGGACGAAGCCCTGGCCTACCGCGCCGAAGTGGGGCTGCCGCTGGTCATCCGCCCCGCTTATACCCTCGGCGGCACCGGCGGCGGCATCGCCAGCACCGACGAGGAATTCGCCGCCATCGTTTCCGGCGGCCTGGCCGCCAGCCCCATCAACCAGGCCCTCCTGGAACGCTCCCTGGTCGGCTGGAAAGAGGTTGAATACGAAGTCATCCGCGACGGCGCCGACAACTGCATCACCATATGCAATATGGAAAACCTGGACCCCATGGGCGCCCACACCGGCGACAGCATCGTGGTCGCCCCCAGCCAGACGCTGACCGACAAAGAGTACCAGATGCTCCGCACCGCCAGCCTGAAAATCATCCGGGGACTGGGCATCGAGGGCGGCTGCAACATCCAGCTGGCTTTGCGCCCCCACCCCGATGCGTTGCGGAACCGGCCGGCCGGCGACTGGCAGTCCGATTCCGACTACTATGTGATTGAGGTCAATCCGCGCGTCAGCCGTTCCTCCGCCCTGGCCAGCAAGGCTACGGGCTACCCCATTGCCCGGGTGTCCGCCAAAATCGCCGTGGGCCGCCGGCTGGATGAAATCGCCAACGCGGTAACCGGCAGCACCGGCGCCGCCTTCGAGCCGGCCCTGGACTACTGCGTCGTCAAAGTCCCCCGCTGGCCCTTCGACAAGTTCCCCAACGGCGACCGGCAGGTCACCACCCAGATGAAGGCCACCGGCGAAGTAATGGCCATTGACCGCAGCTTTGAGGCCGCCCTGCAAAAAGCCGCCCGCTCCCTGGAACAGCCCAATTCGTCCCTGCTCTGGGAAGCCCCGGAATGGCGGGAAATTGACGCCGCGGCCGGCCGTCAGCATCTCCTGGCATCGCTGCCCCTGCATCCCAACGACCTGCGCCTGTGGGCGCTGGCGGCGGCCCTGCGGCGGGGCGCCACCCGAAACGAACTGGTCGCGCACACCAGCGTTGACCCCTGGTTCATCGCCGCCCTGGAACGCATCGTGGACCAGGAGCGCCGGCTGCTGGGCAACCCCCTGACCCCGGCGGCCCTGCTGGTCTCCAAACGGCTGGGCTTCCCGGACGCGGAAATCGCCACCCTCTCCGGGCTGCTGCCGGAGCAGGTGCGCCAGCTGCGGCGGCAGCACGGCATCACGCCGGTATTCAAAATGGTGGACACCTGCGCCGCCGAGTTCGAAGCCGCCACGCCCTACTATTACAGCGCCTATGACACCGAAAACGAGGCGCCGCCGCTGGCCGGCCCCAAAGCGGTGGTCATCGGCAGCGGCCCCATCCGCATCGGGCAGGGCATCGAGTTTGACTATTGCAGCGTCCACGCGGCGTGGGCCCTGTCCCAGGCCGGGGTCGCCAGCATTATGGTCAACTCCAACCCCGAAACGGTGTCCACCGATTTTGACACCAGCGACCGCCTTTATTTCGAACCCCTGGACGAGGAAGCCGTCCGCGACATCATTGACAACGAAACTGCGGAGGATACTGACCCGCCGCCCAGCTTGGTGCAGTTCGGCGGGCAGACCGCGATTAACCTGTCCCAGGCCCTGGCCGCCGCCGGCCTGCCCATCCTGGGCTCCAGCGCCGAGGCCATCGACATCGCCAGCGACCGCCAGAAGTTTGAACGCTTTCTGGTGAACCTGGACATCCCCCAGCCCCCCGGCGCCACCGTGCAGTCCGTCGACCAGGCCCTTACCGTGGCGCAGCGCATCGGCTACCCCGTGGTGGTCCGCCCCAGCTATGTCCTCGGCGGGCGCGCCATGGAAATCGTCCGCAACGCCACCGAACTCATCCGCTACCTCACCATCGCCACCGAGGTTACGCCCGAGCGCGAGGTGCTGGTGGATCACTATATGGAAGGGCGGGAGTGCGAAGTTGACGCCGTTTGCGACGGCGAGCGGGTGCTGATCCCGGGGATTATGGAACACGTAGAGCGGGCCGGCGTCCACAGCGGCGATTCAATGGCCATCTACCCCGGCCTGAACCTTACCGAAGCCGAAGTGGACACGCTGGTGGACTACACCACCCGCATCGGCCTGGCGCTGGGCGTGCGCGGCCTGATGAACATCCAGTTCGTCCTGCAAGGCGGCAGTGCCTACCGCAGCCCCAGCGTGATTCCCGCCGACGGCGGCGAACCCTCCACCGTATATGTGCTGGAAGTCAACCCCCGCGGCAGCCGCACTATCCCCTTTATCTCCAAAGTCACCGGCGTCCCCGTGGCCAATCTGGCCACGCGGGTGATGCTGGACGGCAAGCTGCGCGAGCTGGGCTACGAAGGCGGTCTGTGGCCCCGCCAGAAGCTGGTCGGCATCAAGGCCCCCGTGTTCTCAATGTCCAAGCTGGTGGGCGTGGACTGGCATATGGGGCCGGAAATGAAGTCCACCGGCGAAGTAATGGGCATTGACCGGGATTTCACCGGCGCCCTGACCAAGGCCCTACAGGCGGCCAGCATCAACCTGTCGCCGGGAATGGGCGTGCTGTTGAGCATTTCCGACCAGACCAAGGCCGACGCCCTGCCGCTGGTGCGGGGGCTGGCGGAAGCGGGCTGCCGCCTGTACGCCACCGAAGGCACCGCCGCGATGATTACGGCATTGGGCCTGCCCGTGACCACAATCACCAAGCGGATCGGCCACGGCGCCCCCGATGTGCTGGATGTCATCAACGACGGCACCGTGGGCGCGGTGGTGAATACCCTCTCCGGCGACACTTCGGTGCTGCGCGACGGCTACTACATCCGGCGCGCGGCGGTGGAACGCCGCATACCCTGTTTCACCTCGCTGGACACGGCGCGGGCCGCGATGGAGAGCATGGTCACCGGCCGCGACAACTACAATGTGCTGCCCACCGATGCCTATCTGGCCACTGCGTAGCGGCCAACCCGGCCGCCGCCCGCCCCTACCAGTCCATAACCACGCCCAGATCCTGCGCCTCCGCCCGTTCCCAGAGCAGTTTGGCGGCGGCCACATCGGCCAGCCCGGTGCCCATCAGCTTGCAATAGACGATTTCGTCGGGGGACGCCCGGCCCGACACGACGCCGGCCACGGCGTGGCGCAGTTCATAAAATTGCCCCCACTGCGTCAGGCCCTGTTCTACGGCGGCGGCGATGTCGCCGCACTCCAGGGGCGCCTGCTCCAGGGAATCCACAAACCGGCGGCCGGCCCGGACGATGGTATCGTCATCCACCTCGCGGCGGCTCAACAGGGTGGGGCCGGCGCCAATGACCGTTGCCCCTTCCGACAGCCACTGCCCCCGTATCACCGGCGTCTCCGCCGGAGCGATGCCGATGACCACATCACAGCCCACCACGGCCTCTCGGTTGGCGTCCACGGGTATAACCGGGATGCCCAGCTCCGTTGCCATCCGTTCCGCAAAGGCGCGCCGGTTTTCCGGGTTGCGGCTGTAAGCGTAAATTGCGGCAAAATCCCGCACCGCCGCGGCGGCGCGCAGCTGGTCGCCGGCCTGGTTGCCGGCGCCGATAATGCCCAGCGTCTTTGCCGCCGGCTTCGCCAGATGCCTGATGGCCACGCCCGTTGTGGCTCCGGTGCGCAGCTGCCCCAGCCGGTTGGCCTGGGCATACAGCAGCAGGCGGCCGCTGTCGCCGTCGTAGAGGCTGACCTGAAAGGAATACCCGTTGGCGGTGTGGGTGAAAGTCTTGACCCCGAACACGCCCTCGTAAAGCAGCCCG
Organism: Dehalococcoidia bacterium; assembly: GCA_965203195.1. GTDB lineage: Bacteria > Chloroflexota > Dehalococcoidia > Lucifugimonadales > UBA3495 > Bin87. Next base: position 2,164,243 of record OZ241860.1, read on the forward strand.
CCGCCCATCACCGCCAGGTATCCGCCGGGGGCGGCGATGCGGCGGCGGGTCAGATTTACGGCATCGCCCCGCCCGTAGTTGCCCAGCATCGTCTCAATCGCCGGCAGCATATCGCCGATGGTCAGGCAGCCTTGCGCCTCGGCATCGGTGAGAAAGCGGGCCATGATACGGTCTGTCCGGCCAGGCGGTTAGCCAGGAGGTTAGCGGCGCGCGTAGTACTGCCGGTTGATGCGGGAGTATTCCCGCATATTGGGCGGCAGGGTGAATTCGTCAAAAATGGCCGACACCGGGCAGACGGCGACGCAATAGGCGCAGTCGATGCAGTCATCGGGGTTGATGTAGTACATCGGGGCGTCGTCGTCGGAATGGATGCAATCCACGGGGCAAACGTCAACGCAGGATGCGTCCTTGACTCCCTCGCAAGGCTGTGTAATCACGAATGCCATCAGATTTACCTCGGCATACGGGCGGATAATGGTAGTGACCCGTCGTGTGCTGGCGCGCCGCGCAAACGCAACGCTCTGCGGGGCAGCCCCGTCGGATGCCCGTCAATGCGGCGTATTTTGCGGTTGCCCTGGTATTTTGTCAAGGCATACGGGCATCATTTCGCTATTGCCGCCGGCAATACGGGAACAACCGGCAGTGACCGCGCGGCGGGTTCCGGCGCCGCAATCTACGCTATACTAGAGCCTCATTTACCCCTCCTCCCTCTGGAGCGGCGAACCGGGCCGGCGGGACGCCGCGCCGCTGCCAACCAGCGGCAACCAGGTTTTTCCAACGAGGTTTTTTCCGATGATGCGACTGGCGATTAATCAGCCCTTTGACCTGGCTTTGAGCCTGGAGATGGGGCAGGCTTTTCGCTGGCGCCGGGTGGGCGATGAGGGCCTCGCCAACCGGGACTGGGGACGCCCGCCGGCGCGCTGGCGGACGGGCGGGGGCGGCTGGTATTCGGGCGTAATCGGCCCGCGCTTTCTCGCGCCAGTAACCCGCCGCCCCATCCGTCGCCCGCATAATTCGCCGCGCCCATACCCGACCTTCCGCCGGTGTGGATTTCGGCCTCACCGGGATGGGAATGGTGTATATTGCGCCCTGTCCGCCGTAGGGCCAGCAGCAGCGCGGCGGCAGTGCGGCAATTTCCGCAAGTAAGGAATGGCAACGATGAAAGCGATGGTCTTGGGATTGGGGCTGGCCGCAGTGGCGGCGGCCGTTATCGGGTTGGGTTTGGCGCTGTTCTCAAGCGGGGCGTCGGTGGAGGCGCAGGCACAGTCAGGCCCGGCGGCGCCGGCCAATGTCCAGGCGGCGAATGGGGATACGCTCGGCCAGGCGGTGGTGAGGTGGAACGCGGTGGCCGACGCGGCGTACTACCGCATCGGCTGGGTGAATATGGAAACCTTCCGGGCGGTGCCGGCGGAAGGCGGGCGGGAATGGCTGGACGTGTTCGCTTTCCACGATGTGGTCAACCGGGGGCAAACTGTCCAGACAATTCCCGATCTGGCGCCGGGCGTGGAGTACGCTTTTATTGCCGCCAGCGTTGGGCATCGCTTTGGCAACGCAGCCGGCTGGTCGGATTGGACTTATCTGACTACGACGACAGCGGAGGTTACATCCTGCCCGACGGATGCAGGGACGACGCCGGATGCGCCCGGAGGCAGCGGCGCTCCGACGCCAACGCCGCAGCCGGGAGTTACGCCGGCCGCTGCCGCTACCCCGACGGCAACGCCCGCGCCCACACCGACTCCCTTTCCTACGCCTACTCGCGCAGCGACGCCCCGGCCTACGCCTGCCGGCACCGGCGCGCGCGACAGGGATTATGATACGGACAAAGATGGGCTGATTGAGGTGTCCAACCTGGCGCAGCTGGCCGCGATCCGCGCCGACCTGAACGGGGACGGCGTGTCGCCGGCGCCGGCCTACGCCGCCGCATTTCCTGATGCAATGCCGGGGATGGGCTGCCCGGAGGCCGGTTGCACCGGGTACGAGCTGGTGGCCGACCTGGACTTTGACACCAACGGCAACGAGGAAGCGGACGCCGGCGACGCCTACTGGAATGATGGCGCGGGGTGGCAGCCTATCGGCGGCGACCATCTCAATACCTTTAATACCACTTTCGATGGCAACGGCTATACCATAGCGAATCTGTATATCAACCGGAGCGACATTGATATTATGGGTTTGTTCGGAGTTGCGAACCTCGACAGTGATATTCGGAATATCGGGTTGACCTCGGTAAACGTATCGGGCAATTACTACGTTGGCGGCCTGGCTGGGGTGAGCTACGGTACCATCGACAATGCCCACACTGACGGTACTATATCCGGCGCCAGGCACAATGTTGGCGGCCTGGTCGGGCGTAACGGCGGGTCAATTGCCAATAGCCACGCTGCCGCCGAGGTGTCCGGTGGCGGCGACGAAGCAGGCGGACTGGTTGGGTCCAATGGCGGCGCCATCAGCGCCAGTTATGCCACCGGCGAAGTGAACGCAGCTGATTCCTACGATCGGGTTGGCGGCCTGGTTGGGAATAACCGCGGAGCGATTGCGGGCAGCTATGCTACCGGCAACGTAAATGGGGGATATTATATCGGCGGCCTTACAGGAGATAGCGATGGCAGTATCACTGCCAGTTACGCAACAGGCGATGTGTCAGGAGGGTTAGAAGTAGGTGGATTAGTAGGACGGAATAACACCAATGGTAAAATAAAAGAGAGTTACGCCATTGGCAAGGTTGTTGGCACCGGCTCTAGTGTCGGGGGACTGATTGGGCGTGTAGTCAGTCATAAATACGGCGCAGTTGCCGACAGCTATTGGGACATTCAAACCTCCGGCCATATCCATGGCAACTCGGGCAGTACCGGCAAAACTACCGCGGAACTGCAATCCCCTACGGCAAACACCGGCATCTACGCCAACTGGAACGCGGATTATTGGGACTTCGGCAATTCGCGCCAGTACCCGGCGCTGAAGTACCAGGGCATGGATGTGGCGGCGCAGCGGCGGTAGCCGGCACCGGGGCGCTAGAGCGTTCCTGTCACCGGAATCAGCTGCTGGTTGTAGGGGTCAACGGCGAGGAATACCCCTGCCAGCGTGTAGGCGCCCAGCAGGGGCGACATTCCTTCCTCGCCGAATATGACCCAGGTATTGGTTTCCCGTTCCGATACCCGCACCCGCGCCTCGGCCATATCCAGTTGTACCTGCTCGCCGCCGGCGTACTGGAAGGTTTCGCGCCGGGTGGGCGCGATGCCCAGGCCGGCCAGGATGGGGCGGGGGATTATTGTCGTGACGGCGCCGGTGTCCGCCATTGCCTCAACGTCCTCGAAGCGCTCGCCGTTCAGGTTGGCAATCTGGATGGTTATGTTGAAAGTTCCCATAGTTTGGCTCTCTCCTTACCCACTCCCGGTAGCAGGAGAGGGTTTTATTCAGAATGGATTCACAACAGCACATTAGCGTCAAAGAAATCCTTACTGGTCATAGTAGTGGTGGTAAGGGCGGTCATAGAGGTCTTCCCTCGTCCAGGAGCGGGTTGCGGCCTGTTGGTCGCTACGGTCGACAGTTTCCCGCATTCGGGAGATGCGTTCCAAGCGGGCGCCGGCCGTAGTGCCGTTGCGGTTGTTATCAATGTTCAGCGTAATGTCCATCCGGTCAGCTCCCGGCGGGGTTGTTGGCGTGGCGGCCAACGGGCGGGCGTCTGTTGGCCGCAGACCCGTTGACCGCGACGCCATTATAGCAGGATGGCAGGCCATCAGTGGGCGATCGGGCTGGGGGCCCAGCCGCCGTAGCGGGGGTACTGGCTGCAAATGAATTCCAGGTAGGCGGGCTGGCCGCCGTCGTTGGCGGTCAGGGCGCGTTGCAGGGCAGGGATGACGTCGGCGGGTTCGGTGACCCGCTCGGCGTAGAGGCCCATTTCGGCGACGGCGCGGGACATATTGACTTCCTCCGGCCCCATCACCCGGTGGGTGTAAGGGTCGTGGCCGTCGCCCCAGAAGCCGGGGCCGTAGCCGGCAAAGCCGCCGTTGGCGATGTGGGCCACGGTGATGCCCAGGCCCTGCCGCACGGGAACCTCCAGGTTGCCCAGCATATAGCCTACCCCGGCGTCGCCGGTTACGGCCACCGACTGGCGCTGCGGGTAGGCCAGCTTGGCGGCCATGGCCCCGGCCAGCCCGAAGCCCAGAGTGGAAATGTTGCCCCAGCCCAGAAAGCCGCGGGGTATCAGGGTGTCATAGACGGTGCTGAGCTGGTCGCGGGTGTTGCCGGAGTCGTGGGTCACGAAAGAATTGTGCGGGTCCAGGACTTTCATCAGGTCGCCGAACACGCGGTAGGGATTGATGGGGGCGTCAGCGGAGGCCATGGCCTCCCGGTATTCGGCCAGGCCGGCGTCCCGGGCGGCGCGGATTTCGGCGACCACATTGCCGGCGGGTCGGCCGGCGCCGCCGCTGCGGCGAGATACGGCATCGGTCAAGGCGGCCAGGGTCAGTTTGGCGTCGCCGAGGACGGCGTGGTGGGTAGGATAAATGCGGTTGATGTGGAATTCGTCCAGGTTGCACTGGATGACGGTTTTGCCCGGCGCGTTGGGGATGCCGTGGGTGAAGCGGCCCGGCGACAGGCTACTGCCGACGGCCAGGATGACATCGCTCTTTTGCAGGTAGGCGATGGGATGCTCGCCGCGCACGCCCACGAACAGAGGATGGTCCTCGGGGAAGGCGCCCTTGGCCTTGAGGGTGGTGATGACGGGGGCGTTGAGCAGTTCGGCCAAGGCGGTCAGTTCGGCGGAGGCGCCGGCGTAGATGACGCCCTCGCCGGCGTAGATGAGGGGCCGCTGCGCGGCGAGGAGACGGTCGGCGGCGGCGTCCACATCGGCCGGGTCGGGGGCGGTTTTGTAGCCCCGCGCCGGGATATAGGGGTCGGCGGTTTCGTCATAAGTGGCGGCGGCGTTGGGGACGGCCAGGACGACGGGGCCGGTGCGTCCGCTGCGGAGCATCGTAAAGGCGCGGCGGAGGAACTCGGGGGTGCGCTCGGGGCGGTCAATGTAGCCGAACCATTTGGTGACGGTTTTGAGGCTGGCGGTGACATCAAACTGGGTGTTTTCGGAGCTGCCGGCGGGGACGCCGTCGGTGATGCAAAGCATCGGGGAGTTATCCTCGAAAGCCTGGGCCAGTCCGGGGTAGGAATACTGCAAGCCGGCGCCGTTGACGCCGCCCTGGACGGTGCAGACGCCGATGCGCTGGCCGGCGGTGACGCGGGAGTAGGCGTCGGCCAGGGCGACGGCGTAGCGGTCGTCGCGCATCATAATCATGGGGATGCCGGCGGCGCCGAGGGCGTTGTTGATGCGGCAGACGGGGAAGGTGGAGACCCAGGCGATGTCCTCCTGCTGGAGGATGCGGGCGATGGCGGCGGCGACGGTGGTGGTCATAAGGGGATGTACCTCGCGGTTGGTGATGGTGATGGGGGTTGGCGGATTTGGATTGATGGGTGGGATTGTACCATCAGCCAGACAGCCTTGCGCCTACCCACTTTCAGGTAGTGGGCAAGCCGAACCATCCGGGCGGTGGCTCCGGCGCAGCCAGATAGCATTCCATCCCCAACCCCATCAGTCCCAGCTTCCCCCACGAACACACCCGCCGCCAGAACCGCCACGACGCACGCCGCCCCGCCAGCATACGCCCCAGCCGCGCCGTGGTAGTTGCCGTTCCCTGCTCCTACGCAAAATACTGCTTGCCATCGCGAAAGTACTGCTCCGGCTGCATCCGCTGGCGATAATGCCGCGCCGCCACCTTGGCGTCCGACAGCGAAGTCGCCAAATACCAGGGTTCCCGATGCCCCCGACCCCGGTACAGCGCCTGGTTCACCGTTGCTGCCCCATCGGAACGATACTGCGCCCCAGGCAGAAACACATAACGACCGGAAGGCAGGGGATACTTCCGCAGCAATCCCTGATAACCATCGGCAGTCTGGATGTGGACATTGCCCTTGAGTCGCACCACATAGTCCACTGTGCGGCCAGTGTGCCGGGGCATTTCCGGTAGCCACCGCAGCAGGCTGGCGCGTCTAAAGCCCCGGTCGGCCAGCAGCAGCGGACGGACGGCATCGGGCAGATTGCGCAGCAGGCGCGCGATAAAAGCCTCTTCCAGACGGGTTTGAGACGGGTTCAGTTCATCGTGGGTCGTGGCCCAGCTGAGCAAAGGCAACCCGCGCTTGCGATAGCAGACGGCGGCAAAGAGGCCGTTGCGCTTGCGGCCCAGGTCGGACCAGTCAATCATACATAGTCGGCGTCCAACCCTTGAGGCCGGCCAACTGGCAGATGGCGGCATCAGGGCGCATTGGGTCTGGATGGAGTCAAAGCGGGGATTGGAGCGGAAGCGAAAGTGGCGCTGGCGTACTCTTTTGGGCAGACCTGGTGGTGGCTTTGGGGCAGTGCGGGCATCCAGGGCCGCGCCAGTTCGGAGAGGGCGCGGGCGCGGCGGTTGCGGATGGCGGCGGTGAGCAGGGCCAGGTTGGTACGCCTGGTGGCGCGCACTTGAGGCAGGTTGTGGTGGAGAAAGGCGGCGATGTGGCGATACCACGGCATAGGTCGGCGGCTCCCGGGGTATCGGATTGTAGCTATCTTGATACATACCCGGAGCCGCCGGCTGTGGCAAGTGCCAATCCAAAGTGGGTACGCGCGAGGGCGCGGGTAGCGTTTCGTTTCAGGTGGTTTGGTTATAAAATGGAGGTACAATGCCCGCCCCACCCTCCCACCGGAGATGCGCCGCTATGGGACTGCTACACCACCTGGAAACCCAACTGGAACGCCAAATCCCCGTCCAACTCCAAGCCGCCCTCCAACAAGCCCTGGACGACTACCAGCCCCTCTGCAACCATTGCCGTTTGGCCATGCACCGCCACCATCGCTACGCCCGCGCCATTGCAACCGGCTACGGCGAAAGTCCGCCTACAAATCCCCGTGTTCCGCTGCAGCCAGTGTCGCCGTGTGGCCGGCGGCATGACGCTGCTGGGCGCGGAAATGCGCTACCAGCGGTTTGCCAAAAAAACCGTGACGCCGCCATCAGCCTGGCCGCGCCGGGATTGAGCTACGCCCGCGCTGGAAATTGGGTAGGCTGCGTCAAGAGTACGGTTTGCAAGTGGCTGCGGAAGGTGCCTTTGACGGCGCCGGACGGGACGCTGGAACTGGCCGGTTTGTGGACGCGAACCCGTAATGGACGTGCCGAATTGAAGGTAATCCGCGATGCTGCTGTAGGGATGGCGTTGGGAGATTTCGGTTCCTAGGCCGAAGTGATTGACCGGGCCTGGCGGTTGGGAGCGCAGCATCCGCAGCATCTGGTCAGCGATGGGGACGGGGCCATCGCGGCGGGGGTTGAGCTGGTCTATGGCAGGGAGGTGCTGCATCAGTTGTGCGCGTTCCACTTGCTGTGGGAGTACCTGCGGAACATTGGGGCAGCGGGAGTTGCGGCGGCGGGAGCAGCTGGGGACGGTGTGGACGGAGCACAACCTGCTGGCGCTGCTGCCAGAGCAGAGTCTGATCAACCAAAACCACCTGAAACGAAACGCTACCCGCCCCGTTTGACAGCCGCCGCCCTTGCTGGTAAGATTTATCATCGTCAATGCGCGGTGATAGGGAGTAGTAGGCGGCAGAGTGCCCTTCAGAGAGCCGGCGGTTGCTGCAAGCCGGCGGGCCCAACCCGCTGAACTCGCCCCGGAGCGCCCGGCCTGAAGCGCGGGACAACCCATCGTATCGTACCGTATCCTGCGTGGGTAGGGCTGGCGGCTCGGCCCCGATAGCGGCTGTGTACCAAAAGCGTTCTGCGCGTCCCGTCGCGCTACGCCCGGCCTATGATCTCCAGCATAGGCGCCGGCGTAGCGCGGCGCGGACGCCGGAAAAGAAGGGTGGTACCGCGGGCTTCTCCAAAACCCGTCCCTTTGCGCTCGGTTTCGAGCCGGGGGACGGGCCTTTTTTATGCCCCAACCAACCGGCCCGGATACCAAACCGGAACCTCCGGTCCCGCCCATCCTGACCCGACTTGGACTGACCTTATGCCTCGCGGAACCGGCGCCCAATGGAACCGGGGCCACCACCAGGAGTAGCCACAAGATGAAAATGACCGGCGCGCAAATCATCTGCGAAAGCCTGCTGCGGGAAGGCGTGGATACCATCTTCGGCCTGCCCGGCGGCGCCGTGCTCCCCTTCTACGGCGCCCTCTCCGGCTACCCACAACTGCGCCACATCCTCGTCCGACACGAACAGGCCGCCGCCATGGCCGCCGACGGCTACGCACGCGCCACCGGCAAAGTCGGCGTCTGCTCCGCCACCTCCGGCCCCGGCGCCACCAACCTCGTCACCGGACTCGCCTCCGCACAAATGGACTCCGTCCCCATCGTCTGCATCACCGGGCAGGTTCCCCGCGCCGCCATCGGACGCGATGCCTTCCAGGAAACCGACATCACCGGCATCACCCTGCCCGTCACCAAACACAACTACCTGGTTATGGACGTCCGCGACCTCGCCCCCGCCATCAAGGAAGCTTTCTACATCGCCCGCACCGGACGCCCCGGCCCCGTCCTCGTGGACGTCCCCAAAGACGTCCTCGCCGGCGAAACTATCGAATTCCAGTGGCCCGACCAGGTCGACCTACCCGGCTACTCGCCCCCCGGCGACCCCGACCCCCGTCAAGTCGCCGCCGCCGCCCGCCTGATCAACGCCGCCCAACGCCCCGTCATCCTGGCCGGGCACGGCGTACTCATCGCCCGCGCTTGGGACGAACTCCGCGAACTCGCCGAAAAAGCTCAGATCCCCGTCATCACCACCCTCCTCGGCATCGGCGCCCTCCCCACCAACCATATGCTCCACCTCGGTATGCCGGGTATGCACGGCATGGCCTACGCCAGCCTGGCCATCGACCGCTCCGACCTCGTCATCTCCCTCGGCGCCCGCTTCGACGACCGCGTCACCGGACGCCTCGCCGACTTCGCTCCCCACGCCAAAATCATCCATTGCGACGTCGACCCCTCCGAATTCAACAAAAACATCCTCGCCCACGCCCCCGTTATGGGCGACCTCAAGGCCACCCTCCGCGCCCTCCTCCCCCGGGTGGAATCCAACGTCCATCTGGACTGGATCAAGGAAACGGACAACCTCCGCGCCGAACACCCGTCCCTCTTCATCCGCAAATCCGACGCCCTCCTCCCCCAGCAGGTGCTCAAGGAACTGTCCGACGCCACCAACGGCGAATCCATCATCGTCACCGGCGTCGGCCAGCACCAAATGTGGGCCGCCCAGCACTACGGCTACAAGGAACCCAACTCACTCATCACCTCCGGCGGCAGCGGCGCCATGGGCTTCGAAGTCCCCGCCGCCCTCGGCGCCAAAGTCGGACGCCCCGACAAAACCGTCTGGTCCATCGCCGGCGACGGCGGCTTCCAAATGACCCTCTGCGACCTCGCCACCGCCGTGGAAAACGGCATCGCCGTCAAATACGCCATCCTCAACAACGGCTCCCTCGGCATGGTCCGGCAGTGGCAGGACTTCTTCTACGAAAAAGACTTCTTCGCCACCATCTACAGCGGCAACCCCGACTTCGTCAAACTCGCCGAAGCCTACGGCATCCGCGGCATCCGCGTCACCCGACAGGACGAAGTCGCCCCCGCCATCCAGGAAGCCATGGAAACCCCCGGCCCCGTAGTCGTGGACTTTGTCGTCAAAGAGGACGAATTCGTCTATCCCATGATACCCGCCGGCGAGTCGGTCCACGAAATGCTGGAGGAACCCGAAACCGAGGGGGTGGCCCTTGAACGCGTCTAACCACACTGCCCTGCAACAGCAGCCGCAGCAGCAGCAGCAGCACACCATCATCGCCCTGGTCCAGGACCGGCCCGGCGTACTCACCCGCGTCGCCAGCCTCTTCCGCCGCCGCGGCTTCAACATCGCCAGCCTGGCCGTCGGCGCCAGCGAACTTAAGGGACTCTCCCGACTCACCTTCGTCGTCACCGGCGACCAGTACACCGTGGAACAGGCCACCCGCCACCTGGACAAACTGGTGGACGTAGTGCGCGTCTCCAACATATCCGACGAGGACGTGGTCGCCCGCGAACTCGCCCTCATCAAAGTCCGCGCCACCCCCTCCAACCGCAGCGAAATCCTGGAAATGGCCAACCTCTTCCGCGCCAAGGTCGTGGACGTAGGCGCCCGCTCCCTGGTCCTGGAAATCACCGGCGAGGAGGACAAAATCGACGCCCTCTACGACCTCCTCCGCCCCTTCGGCATCCTGGAACTGATGCGCACCGGCCGCATCGCCATGGTGCGCGGCAAATCCGCCGGCCGCATCAGCGACGACGTAGGCGCACCCCCGGCCCTGATGCCCCTCAACGGTGCTGCCGCCCCCGGCCGCGGCCCCCTCGCCGCTCCCGGCCACTACGAAGGAGTCTAACCTCCAACCACCCGCCCGGCCGGCGCAGCGCCGCCCGGCGGCCCGCCTGCGCCGGACCATTCAGCCCGTACCATTTCAGCAAGGACGATTTAGCATGGCAGTGAACATCTACACCGAAAAAGACGCCGACCTCTCCCTGCTGGCCGGCAAAACCGTCGGCATGGTCGGCTACGGCAGCCAGGGCCACGCCCACGCCCTGAACCTCCACGACAGCGGCGTCACGGTAATGGTCGGACTCTACGAAGGCAGCCCCAGCCGACAGACCGCCCGCGACGCCGGCCTCCCCGTAGCCAGCGTCGCCGAAGTCGCCCGCGCCGCCGACGTCCTGATGGTTGCCATCCCCGACCACGTCCAGAAAGACGTGTACCGGCAGGAAATCGAACCCAACCTCGCCCCCGGCGCCGCCCTGATGTTCGCCCACGGCTTCACCATCCATTACCAATTCGTCACGCCCCCGCCCTCCGTGGACGTGATGATGATCGCTCCCAAAGCCCCCGGACACCGGATGCGCGAACACTTCGTGGAACAGGGCATCGGCGTCCCCTGCCTCCTCGCCGTCCACCAGGACGCCACCGGCAACGCCAAAAACATCGCCCTCGCCTACGCCGCCGGCATCGGCTGCGCCCGCGCCGGCGTCCTGGAAACCACCTTCAAGGACGAAACCGAAAGCGACCTCTTCGGCGAACAGTCCGTCCTCTGCGGCGGCGTCACCGCCCTCATCAACCTCGCCTTCGAAACCCTCGTGGAACGCGGCTACCCCCCCGAAATCGCCTACTTCGAATGCCTCCACGAACTCAAAATGATCGTCGACCTCATCCAGCAGGGCGGCTTCAACTATATGCGCTACTCCGTCAGCGACACCGCCGAATACGGCGACCTGACCCGCGGTACCCGCGTGGTCGACGAATCCGTCCGCGCCAATATGCACCAGGTGCTGGACGACATCCAAAGCGGCGCCTTCGCCCGGGAATGGATGGCCGAATGCGACGAAGGCCGCCACAACTTCCTCCGCCTGCGCCAGGAAGCCCGCACCAGCCGCATCCACGAAGTAGGCCGCGGCCTCCGCGAACTGATGCCCTGGCTCAACCCCCGCGAAATCGAGTGACCGCCGCCACCCGCAGCGCCGGCGTCATCGCCATATTCATCGTAGCTCGGCAACGGCATTGACCCAACGCCGGCGCCATCGCCCTTGCCATCACCCGTCAGTAATTCACAGGAGGCAGCGCAATGAGCATGGAGGTACTGCGCCGGGCAGTTCGCCATTGCAGCCCGGCCCTGGCCCGGCCGGCTGCGGTGGACTGCGCGGGCCTGCTTACCCTTCCCCCGCCGTCATTCCCCCGGCCGCGCGGCTAACCCCACCGCCGCCGTCGGGCCTGCCCGCCGCCCCCGTGGCGACACACCAAACCACCCTTTCGGAGGGAAAGGCGCTAACATGGCTGCACAAGTAAAATTCCTGGACACCACCCTGCGCGACGGCGAGCAATCCGCCGGCATCGGCATGACCGTTGACGAAAAGATGCAAATCGCCCGCCAGCTGGCCCGCCTGAAAGTGGACATCATCGAAGCCGGCTTCGCCGCCAGCTCCCCCGGCGACTTCCAGGCCGTCCAGCGCATCGCCAACGAAGTAGAAGGCCCCGTCATCTGCTCCCTCTCCCGCGCCGTCCCCGGCGACGTAGACGCCGCCTGGAACGCCATCAAGGGCGCCCCCCGCCCCCGCATCCACGTGTTCCTCTCCTCCTCGGAAATCCACCAGATGCACCAGCTGCGCAAAGACCGCGAGGACGTAATGACCATGGCGGTGGATATGGTCTCCCGCGCCCGCTCCTACTGCGCCGACGTGGAATTCTCCCCGATGGACGCCACCCGCACCAACCCCGACTACCTCTACCGGATGCTGGAGGAAGTCATCAAGGCCGGCGCCAGCTCCATCAACATCGCCGACACCGTGGGCTACGCCATCCCGTCCGATTTCCAGGCAATGCTCCGGGACATCCGCCGCAATGTCGCCGGCATCGACGGCGTAACCCTCTCCGTCCACTGCCACAACGACCTGGGCCTGGCCGTCTCCAACAGCCTGGCCGCCATCGAAGCCGGCGCCCGGCAGGTCGAGGGCTGCATCAACGGCATCGGCGAGCGCGCCGGCAACGCCTCCCTCGAGGAAATCATTATGGCCCTGGACACCCGCCGGGACCTGTTCGACGTCGAACTCAATGTGGACACCACCCAGATCTACCCCACCAGCCGCCTGGTCAGCCGCATCACCGGCATGAACGTCCAGGCCAACAAGGCCATCGTAGGCGAAAACGCCTTCCGCCACGCTTCCGGCATCCACCAGGACGGCGTGCTCAAAGACCGCTCCACCTACGAGGTAATGAAGCCCGAACGCGTCGGCCTGCCCCCGGACGTGCAGCTGGTGCTGGGCAAACTCAGCGGACGCGCCGGCCTGCAAGCCCGCCTGGAAGCCTTGGGCTACGCCCTCAACCGCGACGAAGTCACCGGCGTGTACCAGCGCTTCCTGGAACTGGCCGACAAAAAGAGCGAAATCACCGACCGCGACCTGGAATTCCTGATGGACGAGGAAAGCCGCTCCGCCTCGGAGCCGGTTACCTATTCCCTGGAATCCGTCCACTTCAGCAGCGGCGACCGCGACATCCCCACCGCCACGGTCAGCCTCATCGGCCCCGACGGCAGCGTGCAGGCCGACGCCTCTACCGGCAACGGCCCCGTGGACGCCGTGTGCCGCGCCATCGACCGCGTCATCGGTTGCACCAGCACCCTGGCCGACTTCCAGGTGCAGGCCGTCAGCGAGGGCATCGACTCCGTAGGCTCCGTGACGATGCGGATTGAAAACGCCGGCCGCGCCTTCTCCGGCCGCAGCGCCAACACCGACATCATCGTCGCCAGCGCCCAGGCCTACTTGAGCGCCGTCAACCGGATGCTGGCTGCCGACGAAGCCGCCGCCCTCCCCCCCATCGGCGCCACCCCGGACTAGCCGCCCCGCCACAAGGGGCGGGGCGGCAACTGCGCCCAAAAGAGATGCCCGGCGTCTCTGTAGAGAGACGCCGGGCATCTTCGCCGCCCTTTGCTGGACGCTTACACATAGCGTCGTTTCGGTACATAGCGGTTGCCGGTGATCCTGTGGAACTCGGCCAGCAGCTCGCTGTTCTGCTTGCCGAGCGGGGCTACCTTGCGCTCCACGCGCTCCAGGATTTTCTCCTGCTCCGGCGTCAACTGCGCCGGCGTATCTTCCGTTGCCATCGTATCTTCGCCCTCCATTCATTGCGCTGGGGTTGGTAAAGGCATTCTACACCAATCGCGCCGAATTGCAATCACTTGCTGCCCCCGCGCCGGGGCTATCGCATATGGATTTTGGTGAATTGGGACAGGATGCTGATGAGAAAGTCATCGTCCCAACCCGCCCGCTTCAGCTTGCCGCGCATGGAGCCTTTGCTCGCCTCCAACGCGCCAAATTCAACGCCAGCTTCCGCAGCAGCGCCAGGTTCTCCGCGCAATGCCCCTTCCGGTTCCGCGCCTGATCCTCGTGGCAAGTCACATCCAATACCCAGTGCAGCCGATTTTCAATCCCCCAATGCCCCCGCACAATGTAGTTGAACCGTTCCGCCGAGCAGGGTTCGCTCAGCAGATAGTAGCGGCTCTGTTCACTTTCGTCCCCGTTCTGCCGCCGGATAGCAGTCACTTTGCCCACAGCAGACAAACCCGGCCACTGATGCGTTTCCTGCAACCAATCCACATCGGAACTGACGCTGGCAATGCGGGTTTCAACACGCCCGTGTCCTTTGCTGATTTGGACATCCTGGGCCAGCGGCGTGGCCGGGTCGTCCAGAAACAACTGTACATCATCCCGCAGACTGCCCTGATTGCCTTTCAGAGCCAAGGCATAGTCGCCGCCTTGCTCAATCACCTGCTGCGCCACTTGACGCTGGCAATGCATGGCATCAGCAGTAACTACTTTGCCGCGCAGAGTCAGCATTTCCAGCAACTTGGGCAACGCTGTAATTTCGTTGGATTTGTCGTCCACGGCCACTTGCCCCAATACCAAGCGTTGTTCCTCGGCCCAGGCGCTGACCAGGTGCAGCGGGGAGAGTTGCTCGGCGCGGTCGTAAGAACGGCGCAAAGTTTTCCCGTCCACCGCCAGTATGCCTTCGCTGCCATCGGCAAACTGCCGCATAAAGCCGATGAACCACTGCTGGAAAGCGGTGGGGTCCAGCATACCCAGGAGGCGCGAAAAAGTATCGTGGCTGGGGATGCCGTTTTCCAGTTTGAGGAAGGATTGCAGGAGTTCCCGCTTGGCGTGGCCGAAGAGTTCCATATCGGTGCAGGTCTGGCCGCCGCAGAGCATAGCGCAGAAGGCGATGACCAGGATGTCGTGGCGGGAATGGCGGCGGGCGTTGCTGGCGCGGGGGTTTTCCAAGGCGCTGAACAGGTCGGCGAACTCGGTCATGGCGGCATCACCTCTACTTTTACTTCAATCCGCGCTGCGCCACGCGGCGTTGGCCGCTATTATACCGAACACCGCAATTTCCCATATGTGATAGCCCTGGCCCTCGCGCGTACCCACTTTGGGTTGGGCGCTTGCCACCGCCGGCGGCTCCGGCCCTGCATCAGGATAGCTACCATCCGATACACAGGGAGCCGCCGACCGATGCCATGGTATTACCATATCGCCGCTTTTCTCCGCCACAACCTGACTAATATGCGCGCCACCAAGCGCGCTAACCTGGCCCTGCTCACCGCCGCCATCCTCAACCGCCGCGCCCTCGTCCTCTCCGAACTGGCCCGGCCCTGGATGCCCGCACTGCCCCAAAGCCATCACCAGCCAGCGCAAAAAGCACCATTTTCGCTTCCTCTTCAGTCTCCGCTTTGACCCCATCCGGCCCCAATGTCCCTGATGCCCGCCATCTGCCGCCTGGCCGAACTTAAGGGCCAAACGCCCGTTATGATTGACTGGTCCGACCTGGGCCGCAAGCGCAACGGCCTTTTCGCCGCCGTCTGCTACCGCAAGCGTGGGCTGCCCTTGCTCAGCTGGGCTACGACCGTCGACGAACTGAACCCGTCGCAGAACCGGCTGGAAGAGGCTTTCATCGCGCGCCTGCTGCGCAATCTGACCGACAACATCCGTCCGCTGCTGCTGGCCGATAGGGGCTTCGGACGCGCCAGTCTGCTGCGTTGGTTGCAGGAAATGCCCCGCCACACCGGTCGCACGGTGGACTATGTGGCGCCGCTCAAGGGCAATGTCCACATCCAAACGGCCGACGGTTATCAGGGACTGCTGCGGAAGTATCCCCCGCGTCCAAATCGCTATGTGTTTCTGCCCGGATCGCAATATCGTTCCGATGGGGCGGTAACGGTGAATCTGGCACTGTATTGGGGACGGGGGCATCGGGAACCCTGGTATCTGGCGACTTCGCTGCCAGACGCCAAGGCGGCGGTGGGACAGTATCGCAAACGGATGCAGCCGGAGCAGTACTTTCGCGATGGCAAGCAGTATTTCGCGTAGGAGCAGGGAACGGCAACAACGACGGCGCGGCTGGGGCGTATGCTGGTGGGGCTATTATTGGCCTGCTGCTTGCTGCTGCTGGCGGGGCGGCGTGCGTCGTGGCGGTTCCGGCGGCGGGTGTGTTCGTGGGGGAAGCTGGGACTGACGGGGTTGGGGATGGAATGCTATCTGGCTGCGCCGGAGCCCCCGCCAGATGGTTTGGCTTGCCCACTACTGAAAGCGGGTACGCGCGAGGCAAGCGACCCGTTTGACAACCGCCGGCAGACCCGTTTATAATGGTAGCGCGTTTCCGGCCGAGGTGGTGGAAAGGTAGACACGCGGTCTTGAGGGGGCCGTGAGCTATAGCTCGTGTGGGTTCAAGTCCCGCCCTCGGCACCATTCCGCGGCACTGGAATCGCAAGTGCGCCCGACAACGGGGCAATGCAACGCAACGGGGCGACGTAGCCAAGTGGACTAAGGCGGAGGTCTGCAAAACCTCTATTCGGCGGTTCGAATCCGCCCGTCGCCTCCAAAATCCGGCCCCTGGCGCCGGCCGGCAGCGGCCCAATCCCGCAGGTCGGTGGCCTATTTGCACTTGCACCCGCGCGCAGCGTAGTTCGGTTTGGAGCAGCGTTGCGCTTTTAGCTTAACCCCGTGCCGAGGTGGCGAAATGGTAGACGCGGCGGACTTAAAATCCGCTACCTCCCGCGAGGTGTGTGGGTTCGAGTCCCTCCCTCGGCACCATCGCAACCGGATGCCGGCGGTTTCCCGCTGACCGGGCGGTCGGCGCGGCCGAAGCGGGCGCGGCGAGGCCGCGCCCGGTCATCCCCCCTGATTGCCTCTGCGGAGTTGCCGATGCTGCCGGGTTTCAAGCTGCCATTCCTGTTGTTCATTGCGGTGGTTATGCTGGCGATTGCCGGCTGCGGCGGGTTGCCGGCATCCTCCGGCGGGGCGGCGCCGGCTACGGATTACGACGCTACGGTGCAGGCGCTGCTGCCGCCGGCGCCGGTCACGGCCACGGCTACTCCCGCGCCCATCCCTACCGCAACGGCGGTGGCGGGCGCAGCCGATACGCCGCCGGCGCCTTTCGTTGCCACGCCGCGTCCTACCTACACGCCACGGGCGCGCCCGACTTATACGCCGCATCCGACGCCGACGCGGCCGGCGCCGGCCGGCGAGGTCAACGGACGGGAGGCGGCGGTTCCTTTTGCGGCTTACCTGCTGGACGGGTCGCAGCTGGCGCTGGCGGACACGCTGGGGGCGCCGACGCTGCTGGCCTTCTGGGCGCCCTGGTGACCCCACTGCCAGCGGGAGTTGCCCGCTGTCGCCGCCCTCCACCGGGAGGAGCTACAGGCCGCCGGGGTGCGGATCATCGGCGTGTCGCAGTTTAATACCAGCGAGGCGGAAACCTTGGCTTTTGTGGAGCGCCACGAGCTGACTTTCCCCAACATTTACGACGGGCAGGCCACGCTGGCGGTGGCCTACGGCGTGTCGGGGGTGCCGGCCTATGTGTTTCTGGACAAGGAGGGGCGCATTGCCCATCGCAGCACCGGGGCGCGGGGCGTAGCCCTGATTGAGACGGTGCTCAAGGGGCTGCTGGCGGAATGAGGGACGGCGGCGGTCTCAACCCAAAACCGGCCGGATATATGCCGGCCAACGCCGGCGGGACTGCCGGCGGCGGCAATGCCATTGAGCCGTCCTGGTGAATTGAGCAGCCCTGGCGAAAGGTTCCGCCCCGGCCGGGCCGATGGTGGCAAATCGGGCCGCCTTGCTTTATTATGGATGGCGGCGGCAAGGCCACCTTACATTGGACAGCTTGGGACGGACGGGCGTGGCGACAGAAGCAATGACCGGCGATGGCAGCGATTGAAATAACGGGACGAACTACCGGCGACGGGCGGCGGCAGGGGCGGCCGGTCTGGTTGCAGGGGCTGGCGACGGCCACGGTGGCGTGGGTGTTTCTGCTGGTGATAATCGGCGGCGTGGTGCGGGTGACCGGCTCCGGGCTGGGGTGTCCGGACTGGCCGCTGTGCTACGGCAAAATCCTGCCCCCGGCGGAGTACACGGCGATTATTGAGTACACCCATCGCTTTGTAGCGTCGGTCATAGTGGGGCCGCTGGTGCTGGCGACGGCGGTTGTGGCGCTGGCGCGGCACCGGCATAACCGCCGGGTGTGGATACCCGCCGCCATATCGGTGCCGCTGCTGATTGTGCAGGGGCTGCTGGGCGGGATAACGGTGCTTACCGAGCTGCCCGGGGGCGTGGTTGCCCTGCATCTGGCGACGGCCGAGGCGCTGCTGGCGGTGTGCCTGCTGCTGATGGTGGCGTCGTTCCGCACGCCGATAACGCCCGTGGCCGCGCCGGGGGCAAGGTCGGGGCCGAGGCCGGCATTTGCCGGCAGAACCGGGGGCGACCGGTATCAGCGGTGGGCGCTGGCGGGGGCGTTGAGCGTGTATGCGGTGATAATCACCGGGGCGCTGGTGACGGCGATGGATGCTACGACGGCCTGCATTACCTGGCCGCTGTGCCAGAGGCAGGCGTTTCCGATGCACCATCTGACCGCCGTGCATATGTTCCACCGCTATGTAGTACTGGCGCTGGGCATTGTGCTTTGCTATGCGGTGTGGCGATGCGCGCGGGGGCCGGGGCGGAGCAACGGGCTGCGCCGGCTGGCGTGGGCTACGCTGGCGGCTTTCATCGTGCAGATAGTGGTAGGGGCGGCGACGGTCTGGCTGGATTTTCAGCCGGAATGGCGGGCGCTGCATCTGACGGCGGCGACGGCGGTGTGGGCGGCGGCGGCGGGGATGGCCATTGTGGCCGAGCTGGATGCGCGCGTGGATCCGGATGCGCGCGCCGGGCTGGCAAGCGGCGCGCCGGCGGCGGAGTAAGTGAGCGGAATGGCGGCCAACGCTTCGGCGCGCCCATCGGCGGGGGCCGTGGCCCGGGATTACCTGGCGCTGACCAAGCCCAAGATCATATCGCTGCTGCTGGTGACGGCGGCGGGGGGGATGTTTCTGGCGGCGCAGGGGACGCCGCCGCTAGACAAGCTGCTGTGGGTGTGGCTGGGGGGAGCGCTGGCGGCCGGCGGGGCCAACGCCATCAACCAGCACCTGGACCGGGACATTGACCGGGAGATGCGGCGGACGCAAAGCCGGCCGGTGGCCGGGGAACGGGTGGCGCCGCGCTACGCGCTGGCGTTTGGGATTGCGCTGAATGCGGCGGCTTTCGTTCTGCTGGCGACGCTCATCCGGCCACTGGCGGCGGGGCTGCTGGCGGCGGGGCTGACGCTGGCGGCCAGCCTGTTTTATGTGTTCGTCTATACGCTGTGGCTGAAGCGCACCACGCCCAACAACATCGTCATCGGAGGGGCGGCGGGCGCCGTGCCGCCGATGGTGGGCTGGGCGGCGGTGACGGGCAGCGTGGATTTGCCGGCGGCGTACCTGTTCGCCATTGTGTTTTTCTGGACGCCGCCGCACTTCTGGGCGCTGTCGCTGCTGATACAGAGGGACTACGAAAAGGCGGGGGTGCCGATGTTGCCGGTGGTATCCTCGCGGCGGCAGACGGCGTTGCACGTGTTCCTGTACGCAGTGGCGCTGGGCGGGTTGACGCTGATGTTCGGCATACTGCCGCAGGTGGGGGTGATCTACACGGCGGCGGCGGCGGCGCTGGGGGCGCCGTTCATTTGGCTGGCGTGGCGGCTGTGGCGGCAGGACACGCGGGGGCGGGCGAAGGCGGCGTATTTGTATTCGCTGGCCTATCTGACGCTGCTGTTCGTGGCGATAATGGTGGACAGCGTGACTGCGCTGCCGTGACGGGGCGGGGCAATGGGGGATTTGGCAATGGACGCGGTGGTATAATGCGCCTATGAATTGGCGGCAGATTGAACGCTGGGCGACTATCGCCATCTACATATCGGCCGGCGTCGGTCTTGCTATGCTGATGGTTGAGGAGTTGTCGCCTCCCGGTTCACCGGCGGCGCAGCTGGGAGAGACGGTGGGGCGCTACTTGACGCGCCTGGGCGAAATCGGGGGCGGGGCGCTTTTCGCCATTGTCCTGGCATACCTGACCATTATAGGAGCGACCTGGCTTATGGTACTGCTGATGGAAGGCATAGACCGGCTGCGAAGCCGGCGCGCCCGCGCGCAGCTGCGGATGCAGCAAATGCAGGAGGAGTTTCGCGCTAAAATCCGGGAGGAAGTGCGGGAGGAGTTCCGCGCCAATATCCGTGAGGAAATGCGCGAGGAGTTCCGCGCCGAAATCCACAAGGAAATGCGCGAGGGCATTGACGACATCGTGCGAGAGCGACTGGCGCAGCTGGGTATCGCTACTGACACCCCTCTGCACCGGGATACAACGGCAATGATGGAACCGCGCCCGGCCAATGGCGCGCCGTTGGCGGGACACGGGTCTGCCGGTCTTACCGAGGAGGACATCCGCAACGTCGTGCGCGAATGCCTGTCGCAGCTGGGCATCAAGCCCGGCCAGACGCCGTCGATGCCGGCGGACGAGTGACGGCGGCGGCGTTGCCTTGCGACCTGCCGGCCGGCCTATTGGCGCGCCTGCGCAGCAACTATTCCAGGGCGTGCAGGGCGCCGTCCTCTGTCCGCACCAGCAGGCGGCCGGCGGCGTACACCGGATCCGTTCTGATGGCGGCGGGCAGTTGCAGGCGCCAGCGTTCCGAGCCGTCGGCACGGTTCACTCCGTACAGCCAGCCCGACTTGTCGCCGAAGGCCACCAGGTCGCCTACTACTACGGGAGAGGCCACGATGCCGTCCTGGGCCGCAAAAGTCCAGCGCAGTTCGCCGGTCAGGGCGTCGCCGGCGTACAGGTTGCCCAGCAGGTCGCCCACATAGAAACCGTCGCCGGCGACGGCGGGGGCGGAGATGATGCCTTCGGTGCGGCCGGCGTCATCGGGCAGGAAGCGCCAGACGTAGCCCGGCTGGGAAGGGGGGGTGGGCAGAGGGAAGCCCCAGAGCCAGAGCTGGTCCCAGACGCGGGTGACGGCGTAGCGTCCGGGGAACTCCAGGGCGTCGGCGGCCATGGCGTGCAGCTGGCCGCCGGATACGAAATAGACCAGCCCGTTGGCGGCAACGGGGGCGGCCACCAGCTGCGCCCTGGTGCGGAAGCGGGCGCGTTCCTGGCCGGTGCGGGCGTCCAGGGCGTAGAGGCTGCGGTCGGCGGAGGCGACGTACACGATGCGGTTGTCGCCCACGGCGGGCGGGGAACGCAGTTCGCCCAGGGTTTCATGCTGCCAGATGCGCTGCCCGGAGGCGGCGTTGAGGGCGTAGGCGACGCCGTCCAGGGCGCCGGCATAGACGATGCCGTTGGCGACCGCCACGGGGCCGGCGGTGGAATCGCCCAGCCGGTATTCCCAGCGGATTTGGTGGGTGGCGGCGTCGCGGGCGACCAGGCGGCGGTCGGGCATTGCGTAGTACAGGGCGCCGTCGGCCAGGGCAAGGGAGTTGCCGATGGGGCCGGTGGCGGGGAGGGATTCCAGTTCGGCTCCGGTGGCGGCGTCCAGGACGGCGATGCGGAAGTGGGCGCCGAGGTAGATGCGGCCGTCAGAGACGATGGGCGCTGCCAGGGTGGGCGGGCCGGCAATGGGGGCGCGCCAGGCGGGCCGGCCTTGCGGTTCGGCAATGGCATCGGCGACATATCGGGTCTGCCCCAAAGTGCGCCCGGCCATTGTCCACTGGGCGCCGGTACCGGCGGAATCCACCAGCAGATCCGGCTGGCGGGTCAGCAGAATTACGGGGTCGGGGATAAAGGGGAAGTTCAGCCAGGTGACGAAGCCGATGACTACCAGCGCCACGATGGCGATGGCGAGGTTGCGGCGGGACAGCAGGCGCCGGCGGCGGGGCGTTTCCTGAGCCCAGTCCGGCAGGGACTGCGGGGGCACCCCGGCATCGGAGTTGGCGTCGGTTTCGGGGTCAGCCGCGGGGTGGGCGGATTCGGCGGGATTGGTGGACATTGACATTGATATTGACATCCGGGGCGGTGTTGATATTGACATCGGGGGCGATGGCGTCAGGGGCAGCAGACGTAGGGTGCACAGCATTAAGCGGGCAAAGTTGCGGCGGGATGCCGCCCGGAACATCCCGCCGCAAGCGTTAAGCGTCGTGGGGAGGCATCCCTTATACATTCCGCAGCTTGGGGTCGAGGCGGTCGCGCAGCCAGTCGCCCAGGAGGTTCATGGACAGCACCGTCAGCACAATTGCCAGGGTGGGGAAGAAGAACAGCCACCAGGCGGTGACAATCAGGGCGCGCCCGTCGGCGACCATCAGGCCCCAGGCGGGGGTGGGTTTGACGAGGCCGGCGCCGAGGAAGCTCAATGTGGATTCCAGGATGATGACATGGCCTACTTCCAGGGTGGCGAGCACCACGACGGTGTTGACCACATTGGGGAATATGTGACGCAGCATAATGCGCATCGGGGAGGCGCCGGCGACCTGGGCGCGGGCGATGAAGTCCTGCTGTTTGATGGCGAGGGCCTCGCCGCGCACCATCCGGGCGAAGCGGGCCCACAGCAGCAGGGCGATGACCAGCACCACCGTTTGGAAGCCCGGCCCGCTGACGGCCACCAGCACCAGGGCCAGCAGAATGGAGGGGAAGGCCAGTTTGATGTCCACAATCCGCATTATCAGGGTGTCCACCCAGCCGCCACCGTAGGCGGCCAGCAGGCCGAGGGCAGTGCCCACGCCGCCGCCCAGGGCGATAGCCAGGAGGGATATGGAGAGGGACACGCGGGCGCCGTGGATGATGCGGCTCAAGATGTCAAAGCCCTGCCGGTCGGTGCCGAGGATGTAGGTCCAGCTGCCGCCCTCCAGCCAGGCGGGGGGCATCAAGCGGGCGCGGAGGTTGACGTCCTCCGGGTCGTGGGGGGAGATGAGGTCGGCGAAAATGGCCGGGATAATCAGCATTACCAGCAGGATGAGGAGGGGTATGACCGGGTACTGCCGGAGGTTGGAGAACGCCCGGCCGACCGGGCTGCGTTGTCGTGTCCCGGCCAGGGCATCGGCCGACGGGGCGGCGGTTGCTGCTGGGGTAGTCATTTCCGGGTTCCTCCGCCGGCGCGGGAGCGCCGGCAAATCAAAGCGCGGGACTGCTGGACGGGGGCAAGTCGGTTCTGTTCGGGGTCAGTTGTAGCGGATGCGGGGGTTGAGGTAGGCGTACATCACATCAACGAAGAGGTTGATGAAGATGTAGATGGCGGCGAAGAGGATGACCACGGCCTGGATGACGGGGAAGTCGCGGTTGCGGATGGCGTCGATGGCCAGGTCGCCGAGGCCGGGCCAGACGAACACCGTCTCGATGACCACCGATCCAGTGAGGAGCACGGCGCCGATGAGGCCCATATAGGTGAAGGGGACAATGAGGGCGTTGCGGAAGCAATGTTTCCAGATGACCTTGCGCTCCGGCATACCCTTGATGCGGGCCAGTTTGACATATTCGGTGTCCAGGACTTCCAGCATTGAGGAGCGGGTGAGTCGCATTACGGCGGCCACATTGTAGTAGCCGAGGGCGATGCCCGGCAGGATGATGGAACGGAAGCCGGCGTCGTTGCCGGAGGTGGGCAGCCAGCCGAGGATAACGGCGAATACCCACATCAGAAGCAGACCGATGGCGAAGGAGGGGGCGGACTGTCCGATGAGGGCGACGATTTTGCCGGCCCAGTCGAAGACGGTGTCCTTTTTGACGGCTACCAGGACGCCGATGGGGAGGGAGATGGCGGCGCTGATCAGCCAGGCGAAGGCGGCCAGCATAATGGTGTTGGGGAGGCGGCGTTCAATGAGCTGGCTGACGGGGACGCCGCCGTAGGCCCACGCCTGTCCGAAGTCGCCCTGGATGAAGTTGCCCAGGTAGCGGACGTACTGGACATAGATGGGCTGGTCCAGGCCCCACTTTTCTCGCACCTGTTCCAGCACTTTGGGGCTGGCGTCCTCGGGGAGGAGGATGGCCACCGGGTCGCCGGTCACCCGCGCCAGCGCAAAGACGATGATGCTGATGACCAGCAGCGCCAGGATGGACTGTATGACGCGCAGGAAGATAAAGCGCTGCATGGCGAGCCTTCGCTATATTGGGGGCGTTTCGTTGCCCTGCGCGGGGCGGCCGGCTGAGCCGGTCGCCCCGCGCGGAGCGGCTTACTTCCGCACCACCCTGGTGTACTCGTGGCCCTTCATGCCGCCGAAGTAGCTGTTGTTGACCGAGTACTCGGCGACGACTTCGGGGTTGATGCCGAATTCGGCGAACAGGAAGCCCAGGGGGATGGTGGCGTTCTGGTCGTACATAAACTGGCCGGCTTCTTTCATCAGGTTGAGGCGTTCCGTTTCGTCGACGCTGCTCTGCCAGCGGCTGAACAGGTCTTCGGTGAAGGGATCCTCGTACATATAGACGGCGCCGGCGAGGGCGGGGCTGACGAAATAGACGCGCATATTGCGGCCGGCCGGCCAGAAGCCGGTGCGGTGGGTCCACAGCACGCTGTTCATTTCCCGCGCCTTGTAGCGGGTGCGGATGGGCTGGAATTCGCCGATCTGGGCGTCCACGGTGAAACCCACGTCCTCCAGCCAGGAGATGATGGGGACGGCGATTTCGGTGAGTTCCGGCACGCCGACCAGCTTGCCGGACATAAACTCGATGCTGGGGCCGGCGCCGGCTTCGTAGCCGGCTTCGGCCAGCAGTTCGCGGGAGCGGTCGGGGTCGTAGGCCGGGATTACCCAGGCGGGGTCAAAAGACGGGTCGGTGGGATGCCAGCCGGTGTTGGCCATCAGCTCCATTTTGTTGTCAAAGAAAGCTTCGTTGATGGCTTCGCGGTCGATGGCGTGGTTCATGGCGCGGCGCACCAGGACGTTGGTGTGCGGGTCGTTGGGGTCGCGCTTGTCCTCCAGGTACTGGCCGCCGATGCCGACCCACACCATAAAGGCGGGCAGGGTGCTCTGGGTGATGGCGAAGCCGGCGTCAACGATTTCGCCTTGCAGCTCGCGGGGGATTTCGGCGATGTCGGCCTCTTTGGCGCGGAGCATGGCCACCCGGGTCAGGTCTTCTTCGGCGAAAAAGAAGGTGAGGGTGTCAAAGTCGGGGTTGATGCGCCAGTGGTCTTCAAAGGCGCGCTCGTACTCCAGCTTGGCGCCCTGCTGGTAGCTGACGTGCTGCCAGGGGCCGGTGCCTACGGGGCTTTCGGCATAGACGGATTCGCCGTTGTTTTGCCAGTAGTCCAGGCTGTAAATGAGAGGGTCGGTGGTGGCTTCCGAGGCGTAGAAGGGGATCCACAGCTCCGGGCGGTTCATATTCCAGACCATTTCGTTGTCGCTGACTTCGGTGACGGTGGCGGCCCGGCCCAGCGTTTCGACTTCAAAGCTGCGCTGTTCGCCTTCCGGCCCCAGGAGCTGGTGCCAGAAGTCGCCGAAGCCGGTTTTGGCTTCCGGGTGGGACCAGAGCTGGAAGCTGAATACGAAGTCGGACACGCCGAAGTCGCCGCCGTCGCGGTGGAAGGGCACATTTTCCCGCAGTTTAATGGTCCACTCCTGTCCGTCGGGCGATACTGACCAGGATTCGGCCAGCATCGGGCGCGCCGACCAGTCCAGGTAATCGCGCTGGAAGAGGGCTTCCTGCATGGGCTGGAGCATACCCTGGTTGGTGCCGCCGACGCGCCAGCCCAGGAGGTTTTCGGCGTAGGGCGGGGTTATGGCGACGCGGAGGTCGGACTGGACGGGGACGCCGGCGGCGGGCGCCGGGGTGTCGGTGGGGGCGGGCATCGCGGTGGGCGCGGCGCCGCCGGCGCTGGCGTCGGTCATTCCCGCCGGCTGAACCAAAGCGGCGGTGGCGGTGGGCGGCGCCTGGGCCGGGGCAGTGGCGGCCGGGGCGGTCTGGCCGGAGGCGGAGCCCGAGGCGGCCGGGGCTTCGGTAGCGGCGGCGGCCGGGGCGGCGGGCTGGTTGTCTGCGGCCGGCGGCGGGGATTCGGTGGGGGCGCCGCAGGCCAACGCCAGCATCAGAGCGAGGGCGAGCAGGCCGCCGAGGGCGGCGCGCGCCGTGCGGATGGTAACGACATTGTTCAAGGTGTAATCCTCCTGCCGCGCGCGGTCGCGGTGGCGAAATGTGGCGTCAGCGGCGATGCTGCAGGGCGGCAGAGGCCCGCATTGCCGCATTAGGCCGGGAATGTACTGAAAAGCGGGGGCATTGTCAACCGGGGTTTTTGCGATAGTGGATGCCCGGCGGATTTCGGCCGCGCCGGGTCGGAAATGGTGTATGATGCGCTCCGTCCGCCACAGGGTTGGCGGCGGCGCGCGGCAGTCGCAGTGCCGGCGCGATAATCTCCGCAAGTGAGGAATGACAACGATGAAAGCGATGGTCTTGGGATTGGGGCTGGCTGTAGTTCTGGCGGCAATTGTCGGGTTGAGCCTGGCGCTGTCCCCAAGCGGGATGCAGGCGCAGGCGCAGGGGGCAAGTCCGGCGGCGCCGGCTAATGTCCGGGCGGCTAATGGCGCCGAGCCCGGCCAGGCGGTGGTGAGGTGGGACGCGGTGGATACGGCGGCGTTCTATCGCATCGGATGGGTGAATATGGAAACCTTCCGGGCGGTGCAGGCGGAAGGCGGGCGGGAATGGCTGGATGTGTTCGCCTTTCAGGATGTGGTCAACCGGAGGCAAACTGCCCAGACCCTTTCCGATTTGGAACCGGGCGTGCAGTACGCCTTCATCATGGCCAGCGTGGGCCAGCGTTTTGGCAACGCGGCCGGCTGGTCGAACTGGACTTACCTGACTACGACAGCGGCGGAGGCGGTATCCTGCCCGGCGGATGCGGGGACGACGCCGGGCGCACCCGGCGGAGGAGGTAGCGGCGCTCCGACGCCTACGCCGCCACCGGGGGCCACGCCGGCGGCCACTGCTACCCCGACCCCAACGCCCGCGCCGGCGGCCGGCGCAGCCGCCGATGGGGATTACGACGCCGACGATGACGGGCTGATTGAAATTACCAGCCTGGCGCAGCTGGATGTCATCCGGCACGACCTGGACGGCGACGGCGTGTCCGTCCACGCCGATTATGCGGCGGCGTTCCCCAATGCGATGGATGAGATGGGTTGCTTTGCGGGCTGTTCCGGCTACGAACTGGCCGCTAACCTGGATTTTGACACCAACGGCAGCGGTCGCGCCGATGCGGGCGATGCCTACTGGAACGAGGGCGAGGGCTGGCTGCCCATTGGCGACCCCGAAACCGACTTCCGTTTCAACACTACTTTTGACGGCAACGGGCATACCATTGCCAACCTCTACATCCGGTGGCAGGAAGCCGACCACATCGGGCTGTTCCGGGCTGCCGGGGATGACGCGGTCATCCGCAACCTGGGCCTGACCGGGGTCAGGGTGTCCGGCAAAGATTGGGTTGGCGGGCTGGTGGGCAGCAATGACGGGAGCATATCCGGCAGCAGCGTGGCCGGCCGGGTATCCGGCTTTAATGGGATTGGCGGGCTGGCGGGCTTCAACTCAGGCAGCGTCTCCGGCAGTCACAGCTCCGTTCCCGTGGCCGGCCGCAGCCACCAGGTGGGCGGGCTGGTCGGGCATAACGCCGGCAGCATTTCCGACAGCTATGCCACCGGCGCAGTGACCGGCGAAGGTGAGAATGTTGGCGGCCTGGTTGGCGTCATCGGCGACAATAGCGACGCCAGTATCAGCAACAGCTACGCCACCGGCAATGTTGCCGGAGATGGCGACAACGTCGGCGGCTTGGTTGGATATAGCAGTGGCAACATCAGCAACAGCCACGCTACCGGCAACGTGACCGGCGAGAGTGGCTATGTTGGCGGCTTGGTTGGATACAGCGGCTCCGGCAACATCACTGATAGCCACGCTACAGGCAACGTGACTGGTGAGGGCAGATATGTTGGCGGCTTGGCTGGTTCCAGTAGAGGCGCAATCACCGCCAGCTACGCCACTGGTAGCGTAACTGGCGAGGGTTTCTTTGTTGGCGGCTTGGCTGGTTCTAGCGCCGGCGCAATCACGGCTAGCTACGCTACTGGCAACGTAACCGGCGAGAGTAGCATAACTGGCGATAGCAGCAGTGTTGGCGGCTTGGCTGGTTATAGCAGCGGCGCAATCACCGCCAGCTATGCCACCGGCGGCGTAACTGGAGAGAACAGTGTTGGCGGCTTGGCTGGTCATAGTAGCGGCACAATCACCGCCAGCTATGCCACCGGCGGCGTAACTGGAGAGAACAGTGTTGGCGGCTTGGTCGGGTATTTCTCCCGGGGCCGCAGCAGCACAATCACTGCTAGCTACGCTATTGGTCGTGTGACTATCAATAGCGATGTGGGTGGACTGGTTGGATACGGTTCCAGCGACAGAGTTACCGATAGCTATTGGGACACCCAAACTACCGGCAAGCCCCGCAGTGGTGGTGGGACTGGCAAGACGACGCGGGAGTTGCAGGCGCCTACTGCCGCCACTGGCATCTATGCCAACTGGAATGCGGAGTGGTGGGATTTTGGCACTGCGCGCCAGTACCCCGTTCTGAAGTACCAGGGTATGGATGTGGCGGCGCAGCGGCGGTAGCCGGGGGCTTTGGGGGCGTTGGGGGTGTTCCGCGCCTGCCGAAAATGCCGCGCCGGGAGTACGCTTGCCGATTGCCCGCCGCCGGCGTAAAATGGCGGCGTCAATCACAGCAACAGCCGGCGGGGGCAGCGCCAGCGGCCTTTGGCGGCGGTCTTTGGCCACTGCCAACTGCTGCCTGACGATGACCACCGCCAACCGCCGACTGACGCCAACCGGCGGCGGCGCGGCATTGCGCACGATTTGAACCGGCGACACAATTTGAGCAAGCGAGGTGAACCGCTCATGGCAGAAGCGAAAGGCCCTCTGGACGGGATACGGGTGATCGACCTGGGGCGACACCAGGCCGGCCCCCGTTGCGCGCAGGTGCTGGCCCGGCTGGGCGCGGAAGTGATCAAGGTGGAACGCCTGGGCGGCGAGGAAACCCGCTACCATGCCCCCTGGGTGCGCCGCCAGTCCGCCTACTGGGTGCAGTACAACAGCGGCAAGAAAAGCCTCAGCATTGACCTGCGGAAAGAGCAGGGCAAGGAAGTGCTGCGGAAACTGGTCAAGGTCTCCGATGTGCTGGTGCAGAACTTCCGGCCCGGCACCATCGCCACAATGGGCTTCGGCTACGATGCGTTGCAGGAACTGAACCCGCGCATCATTATGGTCAATGTGTCGGCCTACGGGCAGTTCGGCCCCTACCGGGAGCAGATTGGCTATGACCCCATCGGGCAGACGATGTCGGGCATCGCCATGGTCACCGGCGAGGAAGGGATGCCGCCTATCCGCGCCGGCGTGCCGATTATTGACCGCACCACCGCGCTGCACGCCGCCATCGGCACCCTGGCGGCCCTGCACGAGCGGGAGACTTCGGGCCTGGGGCAGACCATTGACGCCTGTCTGGCGGATACGGGGTACAGCTACACGGAGATTCCGGTTACCGCCTATCACGGCGCCGGCATTGAACCCCGGCGGGGCGAGTCGGCGGCGCCGCCCTCGGGCACCTACCCCTGCCAGGACGGGTGGGTGCTGATTTCGGCCGGCGACCAGCATCACTGGCACCGGGTGTGCAACGCCCTGGGCAAGCCGGAATGGCTGGAGGATCCCCGCTTTACCACCCGCCACGAACGGGCCAACAACGGGGCGGCCGTCAACGAAGCGATGCGCGCCCTGATGGCGAATATGACGATGCGCGAGGCCATTGCCCACTTTACGCATCACGATGTGGTGGCGGCGCCGGTGAACACCATCGCCCAGGCCGCCGCCGACCCGCATCCGTGGGAGCGGCGGGCGCTGGTGGAAGTTCCCGACCCGCTGGCCGGCACCATTGCCGTTTCCGGGGACTTCTGGCACTTCAGCCGCACGCCGGCGGTGGTGGGCAGCACGCCCCTGGTGGGCGAACACAACGAGGATGTACTCACCGGGCTGCTGGGCTATACGGAGGACGAAGTGCAGTCGATGTACGAGGCCAGCGTCATCGGCAACTTTGACCATTATGACGAGGTGCCCGGCTAACGCCGTATATCGAAGCCGACGACTGCGGGGGCGAATGGTTATTCGCCCCCGCTCTTTGTCCGTAGCCTTGATATGAAGGCCAGCGTTGTCAGCGAACTACTGGCTGGCGGGCGCCGGCAGGTCAAAGCGGACGATGTTGGCCAGGGTGTAGCCGCCGTCGGGGAGCAGGACTATGAGCAGGGCTACATAAGTTTGCCCTGCCCTGCGGCCGGCGCAGGTGTAGGTGGAGGCATCCAGGCCGGGCAGTACCTCCAGGCAGTAGTCCGTGTCATCCGCGGCGTTGACTACCACCGCCACCTGCGCCGTCCCCGCCGCCGGGGGCGTCCAGGAGAGGGCTATCGTTCCCGGATCAGCGCCTACGGATGCGGCCAGGTCCAGCACCGTGCCCGGGCGCAGGGCGTAGGCCGTTGCGTAAGCGGCTTGGCCCGTTACGCCGCCGGCGCAGACCCGGTCGCCCAGATCGCGGGCGCCGGCCAGCTCCGTCCACACGCCGCCGGCGTAACGCAGCAGCGTCAGAATCAGCGCCGAATTCACTTCAGCGCGCAGGCTGGCGGACACCGGCAGGCAGATTTCCAGGCCATCGGCCGGCGCGCCGGATACCGCAACCGCCACAGCCGGCCCGATGCCGAAGCCGGCGCCGATGGCCGTGGTGGGCGTATCGTCCGCCGGCGGCGATACGGTGGCGGTGGCGGCGCTGCCCGGCGGCCCATAGACGCTTACCCCCGCCGGGGCGTCGGCGTTGACCGGCAGCGGCGCCAGCGTGTCGTCCACGGAGGCGAGCACCTGGCCGGTTTGGCCGGCGTAGCCGCCGCCCCGCGCCGTCATCCGCAGCGTAGCCAGCTCATCCCCGCCGCCATCATCAGCGCGGGTGATGACCAGCACCGCCTGCGGCGTCGCCCAGTCCGCCGGCGTAAAGGCCAGCGCCGCCGGCCGCACCGTCACATCAGGGTTGTCACTGACAATAGACACCGTCACATTGCCCGACGGCTGGGCCGTCAAGGACACAATGAAGGCGCTGATGCCGTTCTCAATCAGGTTCAGCACGGTGGGATTGATCGCCAAGCCCGCCGTGTCGCCATCCGTTACGGACACCGCTACCGATACGGCCGGCGCGTCAGAATACCTCCCGCCGGATGCCGTGTGCGTGAGCGTGGCCGCGTCGTTGGCGGTGTCGCCATCGGACGCCGCGCTGACCGTTACCCGCTGCGCTGTCGACCAGTTGGTCGTGGTGAAAGTCAGCGCCGCCGGGCGGGTGGTCACATCAGCATTGTCGCTGGCAATCGCAACGCTGACATTCCCGTCGGGCCGCGTGGTCAGGGCTACGGTGTAGGCGGTGCTACCGCCCTCGGCCAGGCGTAGCGCTGTGACCGACACCGACAGGGCCGGATCCGGGGCCGGCGGCGGGGCGGTGGTGTCGTTGACCGTCACGCCTACGGTGGCGATGACATCGTAGTAGTGGGCGCCGTTAGCCGTGTGGGTGATGACCACGTTTTCGTCATCCCGGTCATCATCGGACGCGGCGGTTACAGTAATCGTCCGCGGCGCCATATCCAGGGGCTTGAGGGTTACCTCCGTGGGCGAAACCGTTACCGCCGGGTGGTCGCTGGCGATGGCGATGGTGACCGCCCCCGTGAGGATGCGGGTGTCCAGTTCCACCGTGTAAGTGCCCGTGCCGCCTTCGTCTATCGTCAAGCTGCGGGGGACAAACGCCAGGCGGGGCGGCACGGCGCGCCTCACCGTCACCGTGTAGGTGCACGGCTTCACCCCGTCGTTCTCCTCCTCGCACGTCGTTTCCGCAACCGTCTCATCGGTCGTTTCGCCATCGGTGGTTTCGCCGTTCATCGTCTCATCAGGTTCCGGCTCCGGCGGGGTTACTACGATGACGATTTGGTTGCCGCGGTACTTCAGCGGGACTTCTACCTCGGCGCCGCTGGCTACCGCCTGGCCGTTGAGGGTCATCGTGGAGCCGGACAGGACGCGGGGCGTTACCGTTACGCTGGCGATCTGGTTGGCTACGCTGGCGCGGTAGTCGTAGCGCAGGCTGAGGAAGGGTGGGGCCAGGCTTACCGCATCGCCCTCCGCATCGGTCAACGACAGGGACAGGAGCTGGTTGGGGCGCACGGCGATGATGGTGACGGTGACCTCGTCGTACACCGAGCGGCCGGCGGCGGTTACGGTGAGCCGGAACTTCAGGGTGCGGTCGCTGGTCAGGCCGGTGGGCGCCGGGAAAGTGGGCGAGGCCGTATTGGCGCCGGCAAGGGTCACATCAGGGTCGCCCTCGTCGCCGTCGTCAATTTGCGCCCACATATAGGTGAGCGCGCCGCCGCCCAGCGCCCGGCTGCCGCTGCCGTCCAAAGTAACCGTCTGGCCGGAGTAAGCCTCCGCGTCGGCGCCGGCTGCGGCCAGCAGGGGACGCTGCGCGTTCACATCAAAACCCCCGTACTTCAGTACCGGGAAATGCCCCAGCCGGAAATCCCACGGGTCATCCCGGCCCTGGGCGTCGCCGGTATCAGCGTCGCCGTCCAGGTTGCGGTTCCAAGCCGCGTAAATGCCGGCGTAGCCGGCCTCCGCGCGCAGCTGGAGGCTGGTCTGGGATGTACCGGCGTTGCTGCCGCCGGCGGTGTTGGAGCCGGTGCCACTCTGACAGCTGCCGGGCTGATAGTAGCTGTTGTTAACAGTGCCGAAGACATTCCTGCCGGTCGGGCCGTGCCCGGTGAGGCAGCCTTGCGTGGCCCTGAGGGCTCCGGTTACGCCGCTGACGGAACTGGCGGCGTAGCTGTCGTTAATCGTGCCTACGTTCGATGGATGGGTAACAAAGTTGAGGCCAACCAGCCCGCCCACCCTGGCGTACTGTCCGTTCCCGCTGGAGACGGTGACGGTGGCGTAGCTGGCGGTTATCGTGCCGCTATCCCCGTTCCAGCCCACCAGCCCTCCGGTTCTGGCGTCATTCTCTGTGGAGTTCACCGCGCCGCCCCGGGCATAGACGGCGTAAATGCTGCCCCCGGCGTTGCGGCCCACCAGGGCTCCGGTGCCTCCGTTAACGCTGCCGCCGTTGCGCACGCTGGGGTTGAGCAGGCCCACTGAGTAGATGCTTCCGCTGCCGTTCAGCTGCGCGAACAGCCCGGCGTTGCCGGCGCCGCTGCCGCTGATATTCAGGTTGGAAATGGTGCGGCCGTTGCCATTGAAGGCGCTATTGTAGGCCGGGATGGGCGTCCAGTTGGCGTAGGGCGCGTCCGCCGTGTTGTCGCCATCGGTGTCAAAGTCCAGGTTGGCGCGCAGCTCGTACCCCGTGCAGGTAGCCTGGTCGGGGGTGTCGGCATCGTTGTCGTTATCGGTGAGCGGGCAGCCCATCCGCCCGGCGGCGCTGCGGTCCCCGTTGGGGAAGGCCACGCGGTAGGCGGGCGCGTTGGCGGCGGCAATATCGCCGTCGCCGTCCAGGTCATAACGCACCGCGTCCAGCTGCGCCAGCGTCTTGATGTCAATCAGGCCGTCGTTGTCGTCATCGTAGTCAAGTACCGTCCGGCCCTGGGCGGCCAGGCTATGGCGGCCGTACTTCAGTACCGGGTACTCGCCGGCGACGCCGAAGTCCCACGGGTCGTCCGCGCCGGTAGTGGCGTCGTTGTCGCCGTCGGCGTTGTCCAGGTCGCGATTCCACTGGTAGTAAGGATCGTTGCTGGTGGCGCCGTAGTTCGTGGGCGTTTGCAGGACGGCGGTGGTACTGGCGCCCTCCGTGCGAATGCCGTCGTTGGCCTGGTCACAACGGCCGAAGCCGATATAACCGAAGCCGGTGGTATCGCTGTCCCAGTAACTGTTGGTAATGCTGCCAGCGCTAATTCCATTAGCTGCGACGCTCCATCCCGCCAGTCCGCCGACCCGGTTTTGGGGAAACCTGGCGCCGGCAGTAGTGGTCAGGGAGTTGGCATTGCCCAGGCCGCTGGTAACGCGGCCGGTGGCGTAGCTGTCGGTGATGCCCCCTCCCGTTGTCACCCCCACCAGTGCGCCCGTATAGGCGTTGTAGTGGATACCCCACCTAGTAGTACAGGTAGTGATGGTGGGACCTTCAAAGGAGGGGACGTCGAACTCGTTGATCACATTTCCGGTGGCGTAGCTGGAAACAATGTTTGACCCAGTTATCAAATCCCCGGCCAGGCCGCCGCAGCTCTTGCTGCCCCGGTCGCGACAGGAAACAGCTCCGGCAGCGTAGCTGGCGGTGATGTCGAGGTCCCATCCGGACCCCACCAGGCCGCCGACGCGGGCATGATTGCTATCCGCGGGGTCACTGGTTGTCTGCATCGCCGGCGGCTCAATAGCCAGCGGGACATTGGCGGTCACCGCGCAGTCGGCGGAGCTGCCGATGATTGCGATGCGGTTCCCGATGCCATAGTTGTCTCCCGTCAGACAGCCGATATAGCCTCGGGAAAAGGTGCCCGCGCCCTGGGTAAAGGTCACCGCGCCGCCGACAATCCGGCTGCCGTCGACCCGGCTGCCGGGTAGCAGGTACCCCGCCAGGCCGCCGGCAGCGGTATGTCTGTTGGCGCTGGAGGATCCCATTGCGCCGGAGCGCGTAATGGAGATCTGCGGGTTCAGCAGGTCCACATTGCGGATCGTGCCACTGACGCCGGCAAACAGGCCGACCACGGTGTACTCGACATTGTTGTCAATGGCGCGGTTGATGTACAGGTTGGAGATGCTGCGTCCATTGCCCTCAAAGGTGGCGGTGTAGTCGGAGGCGTTAACTGCCGCCCAGTCGGCGTGCTGGAGGCCGCCGATGGGCGTCCAGCCGGCGCCGCCGTTCCAGTAGTCGGCGTCGGCGGCGGTAATCCGGTCATCGCCGTTTTCGTCGAAGTCCAGGTCGGCCATCAGCTCGTAGCCGGTGCAGGCGCCGGCGGGGCAGCCCATACGCGTGGCGGCTCTGCGGTCCTGGTGGAGAAATGCCTTGCGGAAGGTCGCGCCGGGGTCGCTGGCGGGATCGGGGTCGCCGTCCCCGTCCAGGTTGTGCCGG
The DNA here is from genome assembly GCA_965203195.1 of Dehalococcoidia bacterium. Classification (GTDB taxonomy): domain Bacteria; phylum Chloroflexota; class Dehalococcoidia; order Lucifugimonadales; family UBA3495; genus Bin87. Next base: position 2,199,191 of record OZ241860.1, read on the forward strand.
ATGGCGTCCAGCTGCGCCAGGGTGGTGATTTCAATCAGGCCGTCGTTGTCGGCGTCATAGTCAAAGGGCTGGCCCTGGACGCCCAGGTCCATGCCGCCGTACTTCAGCGCCGGGTACAGGGTGGTCGTGCCGAAGCTCCACGGGTCATCGTTGCCGGTTGCCCCGTCCAGGTCGATGTTCCAGTTCTCGTAGATGCCGGTGTACCCGGTGGGGTTTTGCAGCGCGGCGGTGGTCTGGCCGCTGGCCGTGCCGGTGAAATCGCCGCCGTTGGACTGCCCGGTGCCGAGGGCGGAGTTGTCCCAGTAGACGTTGGTGAAAGCGGGCCGCCGGGTGGCGGTGGCCACGCCGCCCACCAGCCCGCGCCGGGTGTTGCTGCCGCTGCCGGTGGTGGACACGGCCCCGGTGGCGTAGCTGGTGGATATGCGGGGGTAGGTATTGGCCGTGGTGGTGGCGACATAGCCCACCAGCCCGCCCAGGTGGTTGGTGCCGCCGCCGCTGGCGGACACGGCGCCGGTGGCGTAGCTGGCGTGTATTTCGGAGTCGTGCCGGGTAATATACCCCACCAGGCCGCCCAGGTAGTCGATGCCGCCGCCGCTGCTGGATACGGCGCCGGTGGCGTAGCTGGCGCGGATGCGCGCCGTGGCGTCGGCGAGCTCCCCCACCAGGCCGCCCAGGCGGTTGCCGTTGACGCCGCCGGCGCCGGCGGTGGTTACCGTCCCGGTGGCGTAGCTGCGGGTCACTTCCGTGCCGGCCACGCGGCCCACCAGACCGCCCAGTCTGTTCTGGGGGCTGGCGGCGACGGCGGAAACATTGCCGGTGGCGTAGCTGTCGCGCACGGCGCCGCCGGCGGAGCTGAGATACCCCACCAGACCGCCCACATCGCTGCCACTGGCGACCGTGCCGGCGGTACTGACATCGCCGGTGGCGCGGCTGTTAATGACCTTGCCGAAGGTTACGCGCCCGACCAGGCCGCCGGCCCGCGGGATGCCCACGCCGCCGGCGGCCAGGGACACGGCGCCGGTGGCGTAGCTGTCGCTGACTATGCTGGCCGCTGAGCCGTCCACAATCCCGACCAGGCCGCCGGCCCCCAGGTCGGCGGTCACCGCTCCCGTGGCGTAGCTGCGGCGCACGACGCCCACGCTGGCCGGCGTAGCGTCGGTAGCGTCGGTAATGCCGTTGGCCCCGATCAAGCCGCCGGCCTGCCCCCGGGTGCCTCCGGTGGCGGTGGCGGCGCAGGTGGCGTAGCTGTCCGCTACGGTTCCGGTATTCCGGCCCAGCAGACAGCCGGCATAGTCCAGGGCGCCCCCGCTGGCCGCCTGGCCGCCGTCCACCTGGCCGCCGTCGACATAGACGCGGCTCACGGCGCCGGAGCTGATGCCGGCCAGGGCGCCGTTGTAGTTAAGGTTGCCGCCGCCGGTGCGGGTGTTCTTGACATAGGGAGACACCAGGCCCAGGTTGCGGACGGCGGCGCCGCGCCCGATGTTGGCGAACAGGCCCACATTGCGCCCGTCGGCGTCGGCGGTGGTGGACAGGTTGATGTACAGGTTGTCGATGGTGAGGTCGTTGCCCTCAAAGGTGGCGGTGAAGGGGTTGGCGGTGGCGTCGGAGCCGGCGAAGCCGCTGCCCACCGCCGCCGCGTGGCCGCCGATGGGGTTCCAGCCGCCGCCTTCGCCGGTGGTGGTGGTGTAGTAGGCGTCCCCGGAGTCGCCCGTGCCGCTGGAGTGGGTGCCGTCGTTTTCGCCGTCGGTGTCAAAGTCCAGGCTGGCGGTCAGTTCGTAGCCAGTACAGGCGCCGGCGGGGCAGCCCATCCGCCCGGCGGCGCTGCGCTCCCGGGCGAGGAAGACTTCGTTGTAGGCGGCGCCGTCGCCGGCGGGGGCGCCGTCGCCGTCCAGGTCGTGGCGGATGGCGTCCAGCTGCGCCAGAGTGCTGATGTCAATCAGGCCGTCGTTGTCGGCGTCATAGTCCACGGGCGTCCGGCCCTGGGCCACGAGGTCGTGGCCGCCGTACTTCAGTACCGGGTACTGGCTGGCCGTGCCGAAGTCCCACGGGTCATCGTTGCCGCTGGAGTCGCCGGTATCGGCGTCGCCGTCCACGTTGGCGTTCCAGCCAAAGAAGGTATCGGAGCTGGTGGCGCCGTAGTCGGTGGGCATTTGCAGGGCGGTGGTGGCTAGGCCGCCACTGACGCCCGTAGTTGTGGTGTCCCAGTAGCTGGCCGTGATCGCAGTCGCCTGCCCCCCGGGGTTAGTGTCGTTGCTGATTAACTGACCCGTACTGCCGGAGCCGTGGCTGCGGCCGGTGGCGTAGCTGTACGAAATGGAGCCGCGGGCACTTGTACCGACCAGCAGGCCCCGGCCGCCGGTGCCTCCGGTCAGCTGAACTTCAGCGGTAGAGTAAGAGGCAATAATAGCGCCGGGGCCGGCGGGGCTGAAAAAGCCATCCAACAAGCCGGCCATCGCGCCGATACGACCCCTATTGCTGACAACCTTGCCCGTGACATAACAGCCGACGATAGTGCCATCATTGTAGCCGGCCAGTATGCCCGTAAGTGCGGCGCTGTTCCCGACATATGCGTTGGTGAGGCCGAGGGTTTCAATTCTGCCCGAGGGAGAGACGCCCGTGAACATCCCCAGGTAGCTGGTGCCGCCAATGCTCCGTTTTATGAACAGGTTGTCAATGGTAAAGCCGTTGCCCCGGAAAGTGGCGGCGAATTCGCCGCCGATGGGCAGGAAGCCGGCGCCGCCGTTGTAGTGCGCATCGCCGTCGTCGCCCGCGCCGTTGGTGTGGGTGCTGCCGTCCCCATCGGTGTCAAAGTCCAGGTTGGCCATCAGCTCGTAGCCCGTGCAGGTTCCCGAGGGGCAGCCCATGCGCCCGGCCACGCCGCGGTACCGGTCGGGGAAGGCGCTGTTGTAGGCATTCGCATTGGCGGGCGCGCCGTTGCCGTCCAGGTCGTAGCGGATGGCGTTGAACTGCGCCAGATTGCTGATGTCAATGAGGCCGTCGTCATCTACGTCGTAGTCAACGGTCCGGCCCTGGGCGACGAGGTCGTGGCCGCCGTACTTTAGCGCCGGGTACTGGGAGCTGGCGCCGAAGTCCCACGGGTCATCGCCGCCGTCTTCGCCGTCCAGGTCGATGTTCCAGGCCGCGTAGATGCCGGTGTAGCCGGTGGGAGTTTGCAGGGCGGCGGTGGCCAGGCCCTCCGGCGCGTTGTTGTCCGCGTCGTCCGCAATCGCGCTGGTTGTGGTATCCCAGTAACTGGCGGTCACGGTTGACCTGGGTCCTGCCAAACGGCCGACCAGCCCGCCTACAAGCGCGCCGGACCGAGCGGATGTTGCCGTCCCCGTGGCATAGGAAGTCGTAACTGCGGCCGGCGTGGTTGAATTGCTGAGCAGCCGGCCCACCAGGCCCCCGGCGGCATCCGCGTTAGCAGTGCTAGATCCGGCGGTAGAGGATGAGGTCGACGTAATATCGACCGCCGCCCAGTTAGCATCAATTTGGGTGGGGAATCCGGTATCGGCCCCACGACGGCCCGCATACCCAATGAGGCCGCCGACAGAGGTTATGTTGTAGCTGGCGCCGGCAGTGGTCGTAATCGTTCCGGTGGCATAGCTGTTCCGTAGCGTACCCTGGAATTGGCCCACGAACCCGCCGACATTCAAAAGGCCAGTGCCGCTGGGCCAAGCAGCGGTTATGTTCACATCGGTCAATCCAACGTTCTCAAGTGTGCTATTGCTCACAGAATGGCCGAACAACCCTACACGAGCGACACCGCTGGAGTTGATGGTCATATTGGAGATGATATGCCCGTTGCCATTAAAGTTTGAGGAGTGCAAGGCGCTGGCGGTGCCAATAGGCACCCAGTTGGGATAAGCGTCGCCGGCGCCCACGCTGCCACTCCCGTCGGTGTCAAAGTCCAGGTCGGCGCGCAGTTCATAGCCCGTGCAGGCCCCGGAGGGGCAGCCCATTCGTCCGCCGCTGCCGGTGTTGCGGTCGGGGAAGGCGGTGTTATACGCCGTGGCGCCGCCGGAGGCAGGGTCGCCGTTGCCGTCCAGGTCGTGGCGGATGGCGTCCAGCTGCGCCAGCGTGGTGATGTCGATGAGGCCGTCGTTGTCGTCGTCGTAGTCGGTCCAGTGGGAGGAGGCTTCGCCGGCGTCCGGCGCGCCCAGCAGCCCGCCGCCGGCGACGGCCACTGCCGCCACCGCCAGCAGGAGCAGGGCCAGGATGGCGAAGCGGGGAATTATGGTAGTGGCGGCCGCCCGCGCGGCGGCGCGGGGCGTCATTTTGCCACCCCTGTTGCGGGGGGGGGGGGGGGGGGGGGGGGGCAGAAGCGGGTAGGGCGAGGCGGCGGTTAGGGTTCAGCATCGTAATATGGCTCCGTGAGCGCGCGGCGCGGCACAGCCCGGCGCGCATTCGCAGAATGGCGCGCCGGTTAGGTCAGTCAAAGCGTAGGGGATAATACAACAGGGGGGCGATGGCCGGCAATAGCGGGCCGGCGGCAGGGGCGGGGCGTGTTTGGGCGGGGGCTACGGGAGACCGTCCGGCCAGAACAGTTCGTAGAGCCGCCTGGAAAGTTGCTCGCAGAGGCGCAGGCCGGAGCGCACGTCAGCCTCAGGGTCTCTATCCTCGTAGAAGTTGAAGTGCAAGCTGCGGGCGACGCGGAAGGAGTTGTTAATCCAGTCATGGGTTTCCATATCGCCGGCGTCGCCCACCAGCCGGGCCAGTTCGCCAACCACCTGCCAGATGGCGCGGTGGGTGTGAATAATGCGGCCGTGGTGGGCGCTGATAGCCTTGACCGTCTCGGCGACCAGGCCCCACGCCTTGTTGGACGCCTGGGCCAGGTCGCCTTTGTCCAGATGCTCCCAGGCGCTGGCGCGGAAATTCTGGGCCATGCCGGCGTACTTCTGCGGGGAGCAGCCGGCGTCGAATACGGGGTTGGGGCGGTCGCGGGCGGCGGCCATAGCGCGGGCGACGGCGGCGTCGATGTCCGGGGTGGGGTAGGACGCGGTGGCGTTGGCAGTGGCGGTGGTCATTTTTAGGATGCCTCCAAGCGCGGGCGTTGCGGGGCCGGCATTGTACTGGCGCTAGATGTTACCATACGGCGGCGCGCCCTCGGGCCAGAACAGTTCGTAAAGCCGCCGCGAGAGCTCCTCGCAGAGCATCAGGCCGTCCAGGACCTGGTTCTCCGGCATTTCGTTTTCATAGAAGTTGCTATGGAGTCTGCTGGCGACCATAAAGATGCCGTTGAGCCAGCGCCGGGTTTCCATATCGCCGGCGTTTCCGACCAGCCGCGCCAGTTCGTCAACCACTTCGCCAATGGCGTGATGGGTATGGATAAAGCCGCCGTGGTGAGCGCTGATAGCCTTGACGGTTTCGGCAACCAGCCCCCAGGCTTTGTTGGATGCCTGGGGCAGGTCGCCTTTGTCCAGATGCTCCCAGGCGCTGGCGCGAAAATCCTGGGCCATGCCGGCGTATTTTTGAGCGGAGCGGTAGGCGTCCAGGCGCGGCTGGGGCCGGTCGCGGGCGGCGGCCAAAGCGCGGGCAACGGCGGCGGCGATGTCCGGGGCGGGGTAGGACGCGGTGGCGTTGGCATTGGCAGTGGTCATTTTAGGATGCCTCCAGGCGCTGGCGATGCGGGGCTGTTGCTGGGCGCTGGGCGCCGGCTATGGGCTGTGGCCGGCGGGGTAGAACAGTTCGTAGAGCTTCTGCGAAAGTTCCTCGCAGGAGATGAGGCCGCCCAGTACCATGACATCCGGCATTTCGTTTTCATAGAAGTTGCTATGGAGTTTGCTGGCAATCAGGAAGTCGGCGCTGATCCGGTTTCGGGTTTCCGTATCGCCGGCGTTGCCGGCCAGCCGGGCCAGTTCGGCAACCACTTCGGCAATGGCGTGATGGGTATGGATAAAGCCGCCGTGGTGAGCGCTGATGGCCTTGACGGTCTCGGCAACCAACCCCCAGGCTTTGTTGGACGCCTGGGGCAGGTCGCCCTGCTCCAGATGCACCCAAGCCTTGTCGCGGAAGTCCTGGGCCATGCCGGCGTATTTTGTGGCGGTGCGGTTGCCGTCCGGACCAGGCTGGGGCCGGTCGCGCGCGGCGACCAGGGCGCGGGCGACGGCGGCGTCAATGTCGGGGGTGGGGTAGGTGGCAGTGGCGGTGGTCATTTTTAGATCCCTCAAAGTACGGTACAAGCAAGCGTGCCTACATATAGTACAATAAGCGCTCAATCGCCGCCAACAGGGGCAGCCGGCGGGGAAGCGCCCGCCTTGAGCCGCGGCGCCGGGAGGCGGCGCTCTTTCCAAAATCTCCGGGGAACTGACGCGGGGAACTGACGCTATGACCGAACTGGCAACCGCAACCACGCCCGCAACATCGGCCATCCTGCTGGCGGCCGGCGCCTCCCGCCGGATGCGGACGCTGAAAGCCCTGCTGGACTGGCTGGGCCGGCCGCTGATCATCCACCAGATTGTCGCCCTGCGGGAAGCCGGCGCCGATGAGGTAGTGGTGGTGCTGGGACACCGGGCCGACGAGCTGCAAGCGCGCATCGGCGTCAACTCCGATGTGTACGCCGCCGGCAATGTGCGCTGCGTGATTAACCGGGACTTTATGCAGGGCAAGACCACTTCCATCAAAGCCGGCGTGCGGGCAATCGCCGGGCCGGATGCCGACCCGGACAACACGGACTCCGGGCCGGACGGCGGCGGGTCGATCCTGCTGCTGAATGTTGACCAGCCGCGTGGCGCTCCGGTTATCCGGCGGGCGTTGGCGGCCCATCAAAGCGGCGCCGGCGCGGGCGCTCTGATTACCATACCCACCTGCCGGGGCAAGGGCGGCCACCCGATTATCGTCAGCCGCAGCCTGCGTTCCGAAATGCTGGCGATTGACGAGAGTACGCAGGGGATGCGAGCCATTATCCAACGGCGCCAATCGGCAACGCAGCGGGTTGAGCTGGGCTGCCCGGAGCTGCTGTGGGATGTGAACACGCCGGAGCAGTACCGGGCAGCGCTGGCGGCGGCCCGTTCCAAGTGACGGATGACGGCCGGCCCGTTGCCGGGTATAACCGGGCATAAAAAGAGAACCGGGCTCCGATCGACAGGTCGGTATCCCGGTTCTCTTTTGGCATCCGGGGGCGTCCGTTGCGCTGCCCGCTGTAGCGCGGTCGAGCACAGGCGGGAGAACGGCCCGGCGGCTGGCGCCTCGCTGCGCCAGCCGGGGCAACCCGGATGTTAAGGGAGGATTCCCCTGCGGGCGGCCCGGCTTGGCAATATCATCATACTGCGCCGGCTGCGCCCGCAGGGCGCTTACAAGGGAAATGCCAGCTATGGTTCAGCGTGACCAGCGAAACCACTTCAACCTCCTGCGATGACGACGGCGGGTTGCCATCGGGCTTGGTGGGTGGGGTTTCCCTAGCAACCCCAGCACCGTAGATAAATACTATACCGATTTACGATGCTTGTCAACCCCCTACGCCGGCATTTTCAGCGCGCGCCGGCCAAAGATCTGGCCGGCGCTATGCGCTACTGCCGGCGGGGCTACTGGCCGCCCGCCGCCGCCGCCGGCAGCTCAAACCGCACGATGTTCGCCAGCGTGTAACCCCCATCCGGCAGCAGCACAATCAGCAGCGCCACATAGGTCTGCCCCGCCGTCCGATCCGCGCAGGTATAGCTGGAAGCGCCCAGCCCCGCCAGCGTTTCCAGGCAGTAGTCGGTGTCATCGGCGGCGTTGACTACCACCGCTACCTGGGATGTGCCGGCCGCCGGCGGCGTCCAGGTCAACTCAATCGTACCCGGCGCGTCGGCCGGCGCGGACGCCGCCAGATCCAGCACCGTCCCCGGCCGCAGGGCGTAGGCCGCCGCATAAGCCGCCTCCCCCGTCACGCCGCCCGCGCACACCCGGTCGCCCAGATCCCGCGCCCCAGCCAGCTCCGCCCAGCTCCCGCCGGCATAGCGCAGCAGCGTCAAAGCCGCCGCATCAGCCGCCGTCCGCAACTCATCGGACACCGGCAGGCAAATCTCCAAACCGCCGGCCGGCCCCCGCGTCACCGCAACTCCCACCGCCGTCCCGATGCCAAACCCGGCCCCGGTAGCCATCGTAGGCGTATCCGCGCCCGCCGCCGCCACCGTGGCCCGCGCCGCGCTGCCCGCCGGCCCGTACACGCTTACCCCCGCCGGCGCCCCCGGCCGGGTCGTGACAATCACCGGCGCCAGCCGGTCGTCCACCGACACCAGCACATTCCCCCGCAGCCCATCGTACCCGCCGCCCTGCGCCGTCAGCCGCACGGTAGCTAACTCATCCCCGCTACCTTCGTCCACCCGGGCGCTGACCGACACCGCCTGACCCGTGTCCCAGTTGGCCGGCGTAAAGACCAGCGCCGCCGGCCGCGCGCTCACATCCGCGTTGTCACTGGCAATGGCTACGGTTACATTGGCCGTCGGCTGCGTGCCCAGCGTCACGCGGAACACGCCCGACCCGTTCTCAGTAATCGCCAACTCATCCGGCGCAATCACCAGCCCGGCCCGGTCGTCGTCCGTAACCGACACCATTACCTGCGCCGCCGCCGCCTCGTCATACCCGCCGCCGGACGCCGTGTGCGTCAGCGTGGCCGTATCCGCCGCCGCGTCATTGTCCGCCGCCGCGCTGACCGTCACCCACTGCGCCGTGTCCCAGTTGTCCGGCGTGAACGCCAGCGCCGCCGGCATTGCGGTCACATCGGAGTTATCGCTGGCGATGGACACCGCCACAGCCCCGTCCGGCTCCGCCGCCAGCGCCACCGTGTACCGCCCGCTGCCGCCTTCGCGCAACTCCAGCGTGGCCACCGACGCCGTCACCCCCGGATCCGGCGGCGGCGCGGTAGTGTCATTCACCGTCACGCCCACCGTGGCAATCACATCGTAATAATGCGCCCCGTTGGCCGTGTGGGTAATGACCACATTTTCGTCATCACGGTCATCATCAGCAGCGGCGGTTACGGTAATCGTCCGCGGCGCCATATCCAGCGGCTTCAGCGTCACTTCCGTAGGCGACACCGTAACATCGGGATTATCGCTGGCAATGGCGATGGTCACCGCCCCGGTGAGGATACGCGTGTCCAGCTCCACGGTGTAAGTGCCCGAACCGCCTTCATCTATAGTGAGGCTGCGCGGCACGAAGGCCAGGCGCGGCGGCACCGCCCGCCGCACGGTTACCGTGTAGGTGCACGCCTTGCCCCCCACATTCTCCTCATCACAGGGCGTTACCTCCTCAGCATCGTCCCCATTCGTCCCGTCCTCGGCCTCCAGACCCGGCGGCGTCACTACGATGACGATTTCGTTGCCCCGGTACTTCAGCGGAACCTCCACCGCCGCACCGCTGCTCACCGCCGCCCCGTTCACCGTCAGCGTAGAATTGTCCAGCGCCGCCGGCGTCAGCGTCACGCTGCCAATCTGGTTGGCCACGCTGGCGCGGTAGGCGTAAGTGGAGCTGACGAAAGCCGGCGCCAGCCCCACCGCATCGCCCTCCGCATCCGTCAGCGACAGGGACAGCAGCTGGTTGGGCAGCACCGCCTGCACGCGCACTTTCACCGTATCAGTGGCCGTGTAAGTCTGGCCGGTCTTGCCTACGGTCAGCGTGAACTCCAGCGTAGTGTCCTCCGTGAGGCCCGTGGGCGCCGTGAAAGTGGGCCTGGCGGTATTGGCGCCGGCAAGGTTCACGCGATGCGCGGCGGCGTTGGCGCCGGTCTGCGTCCAGGCGTGGGTCACCGCTGCGCCGCTGCGCAAGACGCCGCTGCCGCTGCCTTTCAGAACGCCACTGCCGCTGCCGTCCAGGGTCACCCTGGAACCGGAATAAACCTGCTGGCGGGCGCCGGCGTGGGCCCGCAGCCGCTGCGGGCCCACATCAAGACGACCGTACTTCAGCGCCGGATAGTCGCCGGCGCCGCCGAAGTCCCACGGGTCATCGTTGCCGGAAGCGTCGCCGGTATTGGCGTCATTGTCCACATCGCGGTTCCACTCGAAGTAGCGAGCAGAGCTGGTGGCGCCATAGGCCGTGGGCATTTGCAGCTCGGCGGTGGTATGGGCGCCTACCATGCTGATGCCGTTGTCTGGCCCGTTGACACGGCCGGAGCCAATATAGTCGTAGGTGGTGGTTTCCCGGTCCCAGTAACTGTTGGTGATGCTGCCCGGGTTCACTGAACCGAGCGCAGCTTGGCTGTTTCCCGCCAGTCCGCCGGCCTTGATGAAGGGGCATCTTTCCGCGCGCACGCCTTCGGGGACGGTAACGCGGCCCGTGGCGTAGCTGTCGGTGATGCCGCCGCCCGCTATCCGCCCCACCAGCGCGCCCGTAGAGTAGGGGGTGCCGGACCACGATTGACAAGCCTGGACTTCTGCACCAATAAGCCTGTCATGAGACGAATAGCTCGTAATGGCGTACCGGTTGACCACATTCCCGGTGGCGTAGCTGGAAACAATGTTGGCAATTACCGCTTCTCCGACCAGGCCGCCGCAGTACTGATTGCCATCCTGGTGGCAGGAAACGTCCCCGGCCGCGTAGCTGGCGGTGATATGGGCGCCTAATGAGTACCCCAGCAGGCCGCCGCTCCAAGTAAAATTGGTATCCCGGGGTATGCCATCCCCGCCGAACTGAGTTTCTCCCCCCACTCCGCCGCGCTGCGGGTGATAGATGTTCACCGCGCAGCTGGCGGCGCTGCCGCTGATTGCGCCCTGAGAGCCGCGTCCCGCCAGACAGCCGACATAGACAGAGGAGTGGCGGCCCGCGCCCTGGGTAAAGGTTACCCCGCCGCCGACAATCCGGGCGCCGTCAATCCGACCGCCGGTGCCCAGCAGTCCCGCCAGGCCGCCGACATAGCTGAGGCGTCTTTCCAGCGGGGGTGTCCCGGGAGGGGCGCCAAAGGGCGGAGCGTCATTCCCAATGGTGCCGGCGCGCCTAAAGGTGATTTGCGGGTTCCGCAGGTCCACATTGCGGATACGGCCCGACAACGCGGCGAACAGGGCGGCGAAGGTCAGGTTCTGGTCGCCGTCAATGACGCGATTGATGCGCAGGTTGGAGATGCTGTGTCCGTTGCCCTCGAAGGTGGCCGTATAGTAGGCGACCAAGCCGAAGGAGGCGCTCTGCGAGGCCGCCCCGCTAATCACCGGCTGGCCAATGGGCATCCAGCCGGCGCCGCCGTTCCAGTAAGTTGGGTCGCCGGCGGCGGTAATCAGCCCATCGCCGTTTTCGTCAAAGTCCAGGTCGTTCATCAGCTCGTAGCCGATGCAAACACTGGGCGTAGGGGTGAGGTTGTCGTCGCTGTCGCAGCCGTTGGCGTTGGGCGCGTCGGTCTTGCGGCCGGGAAAGGCGCGGAGATAGGCGGCGGCGTCATCCGCGTCGGCGATTATCCCGTTGCCGTCCAGATCATAGCGGATGGCGTCCAGCTGGGCCAGGGTGGTGATGTCAATGAGCCCGTCGTCGTCCGTGTCGTAATCGGTGGTGGTCTGAGGGACAAAGGCGGCTTCGCTGGCGGCCGGCGCGCCCAGCAGCCCGCCGGCCACCACCGCCAGCGTGGCCAGCAGCAGCGCCAGGGCAGTGAGTCGCAGCGTCATTTTGCCACCCCCTGTTGCGGGGGGGGGGGGGGGGGGGGGGGGGGCAGCGGTTAGGGCGGGTAGGCGTCGGTTGGGGTTCAGCATTGTAGTTCGGCTCCGGGTGGCGGCGGCGCAACAAGGAGCGCCGCCACAGTATGCGCGTGGCGAGGTATAATAAAACAAGCGCCCAACCGCTGGCAATAGGGGCCGGCGGCCGGGCGTGGCGTGTTTTGCGGGCCTGCTGCTGGGCGCCGGCCGGGAGCGTCTAGGGGCTACGGCCGCCCGGCCCGAACAGTTCGTAAAGCCGTTCCGAAAGCTCCTCGCAGAGTATCAGGCCGGCAATGACCTCATACTCAGGTGACCTGTTCTCGTAGAAGTTGGAGTGCAGGTTGCGAGCAACGACAAAAGAGTTGGCAATCCAGCGCTGGGTTTCCATATCGCCGGCGTCGCCCACCAGTTGCGCCAGTTCGCCCACCACCATCCAGATGGCGCGGTGGGAGTGGATGATGCGTCCGTGGTGGGCGCTGATGGCCTTGACCGTTTCCGCCACCAAGCCCCACGCCTTGTTGGATGCCTGAGGCAGGTCGCCTTTGTCCAGATGTTCCCAGGCGCTGGCGCGGAAATCCTGGGCCATGCCGGCGTATTTCTGCGCGGAGCAACCGGCGTCAATGTCGGGGGCGGGGTAGAACGCGGTGGCGTTGGCAGTGGCGGTAGTCATTTTTAGGATGCCTCCAGGCGCCGGCGTTGCTATGGCTCCGTAAGCGCCGCGGCGCGGGCCAGCGCGGCGGTTTGGCAATCAAGGCGTGGCGCATAATACACCGGGCGCCTAATGGCCGGCAATAGTGGGCGTGGGCGGGCGCTTTGGCGCTGCCGAGGGGCGGGCCGGCTGGGGGTGGGGGTTATGTCCGTCGGTCCGGAACAGTTGGTAAAGCCGCCGGGAGAGTTCCTGGCCTGGGATGAGGCCGACACGGCCCAGGTTCGCCGGCGCTGTTGGGCTTGCGTCCGCGGCAGGGCCAAAAAATCCGATGCCGGCGCGTGTTGAAAATGCCCGCGCTCCCGGCAAGGGGTGTTCCTGGCTTTTATTTCCGTTCCCGAAAGCGCCCGGCCACGCCGGCCCGGCGCCTACTATGACGCCCGGCGACCGGTTATAATGAACGGCATCATCCCGCGCCCTTGCGCCTGGCCGGAGTCTGCCCTGATGCCCATATCCCAGTATGTCAGCCGCTCAATGGAGGAAGGCGGGTGGATTCGCCGTATGTTTGAGGTGGGCATTGCCCTGAAAGCGCAGTACGGCGCGGAAAACGTCTTTGACCTGTCGCTGGGCAATCCCGTTATGGAGCCGCCGCCGGAGTTTCACGCGGAACTGCGCCGCCTCGCCATGACCCCCGAACCGGGGATGCACCGCTATATGCCCAACGCCGGCTACCCCGAAACGCGGCAGGCCGTGGCCGACGGCCTGTCCGCCGAAACCGGGCTGCCTTTCAGCGCCGGCGACATCGTGATGACCTGCGGGGCCGCCGGCGCCGCCAATGTCGTCCTCCGCGCCATTCTTAACCCCGGCGATGAGGTCATCATCCTGTCGCCATTTTTCGGCGAATATGTCTATTACATACGGAACCACAACGGCGCGCCGGTCATCGTCCCCACCAACGCCGAGTTCGGGCTGGATCTGGACGCGATTGACGCCGCCATCACGGAGCGCACGCGGGCGATTATCCTGAACTCGCCCAACAACCCGTCCGGCGTGGTCTATCCGGCGGCGGACATTGCGGCGCTGGCCGATTTGCTGGCGCAGGCGGAACGGCGGCACAGCTCCGAGATTTTCATCATCAGCGACGAACCTTACCGCCGCATCATTTACGACGGGCTGACCTACCCGCCGGTCTTTCCCCATTACGCGCGCGCCATTGTGGTCAACTCGCACGCCAAGGATCTGGGGCTGCCCGGCGAGCGCATCGGCCATATCGCCGTGCATCCCGATTACGCCGGCAAGGCCGAGCTGGTGGACGGCCTGGTGTTCTGCAACCGGGTGCTGGGCTTCGTCAACGCCCCGGCGCTGATGCAGCGTGTGGTGCGCGCCGTCCAGGACGCGTCGGTGGATGTGGGCGAATACCAGCGCAAGCGCGATTTTCTGTACGGCCGGCTGACCGGAATGGGCTACCGGATTGTCAAACCGCAGGGGGCGTTTTACCTGTTCCCCCAATCGCCGCTGGCCGATGACGAAGCCTTTGTGGCGGCGTTGCAGGAATACAATGTGCTGGTGGTGCCGGGCAAGGGGTTCGGCGCGCCGGGCCACTTTCGCATCTCCTACTGCCTGGAGGATTGGGCGCTGGAGGGGGCAATGGACGGGTTTGCCCGGGCGGCCGAACGGTATCTGCGCTAGACCGGCTCCGGCATCAGGGCGAAAATCGGTCCCAGCTCAATGGCTACGCCCGGCATCGCAGCGGAGGTCAGAATATCATCTGCTCCGTACACCTGCGCCAGTGTTAGCCTCTGCCCGTCGCCGATGTATTTGGCGACGGTGCGGGCGCGCAGGTCGGCAACCCACATCTCCCGGACGCCGTTGCGGGCATAGACGGGCAGCTTTACGGCCAGGTCCCGCTGCCGGGTCGATTCGGACAGTACTTCCACCACCACATCGGGGGCGCCGGTGATACCGTGGCCGTCAAAGATGTGCCGCCGGGCGTGGGACACAAACAGCAAATCCGGCTGAAAGGTGTTGTGCTCATCCAGTGCCACATCAAAGGGCGCCAGACGAAGTATGCCGGCATCGGGGCCAATTTGGGAACGCAGCGCGTAGTACAGTTCGCCGATAAACGCCTGGTGGGCATCGTTGGGGCCGGCCATTGCGATCAGTTCCCCCTCAATGAGCTGGTAGCGCCGGCCCCGGTGTGATGGGGGCGTCAGCGTCATATAATCCGCGCCGGTGAGCTTGACGCGGGGTTTCGTTGTCGTGGGCAGCATAGTGGGTTCCTCTCCTCCGTCAGGCCGCGAGCGGAATCAGCGCAAAGATGGGCGCCAGGTCGATAGCCACGCCAGGCATCGCATCGGAAGTCAGAATATCATCGGCCCCGTACACCTGCGCCAGCGTTAGCGTCCGCCCGTCGCCGATGTACTTGGCGACGGTGCGGGCGCGCAAGTCGGCAACCCACATTTCGCGGACGCCGTTGCGGGCATAGACGGGCAGTTTCACGGCCAGATCCCGCTGCCGGGTCGATTCGGACAACACTTCCACCACCACATCGGGAGCCCCGGTGACGCCGTGGCCGTCAAAGATATGCCGCCGGGCGTGGGACACAAACAGCAAATCCGGCTGAAAGGTGTTGTGCTCGTCAATCGCCACATCGTAAGGCGAAATGCGAACTTCCCCTATGCCCAGCTGGTCCGTTTGCAGCGCGAGTTGTATGTAGAGGCGCCCGGTGAAAACCTGGTGGGCATCGTTGGGGCCGGCCATTTTGATCAGTTCCCCCTCAATGAGCTGGTAGCGCCGGCCCCGGTGTGATGGGGGCGTCAGCGTCATATAATCCGCGCCGGTGAGCTTGACGCGGGGTTTCGTTGTCGCGGGCAACATAGTGGGTTCCTCCCCTACATCAGGCCGTGGGCGGAATCAGCGCAAAGATGGGCGCCAGGTTGATGGCTACGCCGGGCATCGCTTCCGAGGTCAGAATATCATCTGCCCCGTACACCTGCGCCAGCGTTAGCGTCCGCCCGTCGCCGGTGTATTTGGCGACAGTTCTGGCGCGCAGGTCGGCAACCCACATTTCCCGGACGCCGTTGCGGGCATAGACGGGCAGTTTCACGGCCAGGTCCCGCTGTCGGGTCGATTCGGACAGTACCTCCACCACCACATCAGGGGCGCCGGTGACGCCGTGGCCGTCAAAGATCTGCCGCCGCGCGTGGGACACAAACAGCAAATCCGGCTGAAAGGTGTTGTGCTCGTCAATGGCGACATCAAAGGGCGCAATCCTGGCTTCACCGATGTTCAGCGCGCGGGTCTGCGTCCTGACCTCAACGAATAAATCGCCGGTAAAAACCTGGTGGGCATCGTTGGGGCCGGCCATTTCAATCAGTTCCCCCTCAATAAGCTGGTAGCGCCGGCCCCGATGCGATGGGGGCGTCAGCGTCATATAATCCGCGCCGGTGAGCTTGACGCGGGGTTTCGTTGTTGTAGGCAGCATAGCGGGTTCCTCTCCTCCGTCAGGCCGTGGGCGGAATCAGCGCAAAGATGGGCGCCAGGTTGATGGCTACGCCGGGCATCGCAGCGCAAGTCAGAATATCATCGGCCCCGTACACCTGCGCCAGCGTTAGCGTCTGCCCGTCGCTGATGTATTTGGCGACGGTGCGGGCGCGCAGGTCGGCAACCCACATTTCCCGGACGCCGTTGCGGGCATAGACGGGCAGCTTCACGGCCAGGTCCCGCTGCCGGGTCGATTCGGACAGTACCTCCACCACCACATCGGGGGCGCCGGTGATACCGTGGCCGTCAAAGATATGCCGCCGCGCGTGGGACACAAACAGCAAATCCGGCTGAAAGGTGTTGTGCTCGTCAATCGCCACATCGTAAGGCGAAATGTGAACTTCCCCTATGCCCAGCCGGTCCGTTTGCAGCGCGAGTTGTATGTAGAGGCGCCCGGTGAAAACCTGGTGCGGATGGTTGGGGCCGGCCATTTCAATCAGTTCCCCCTCAATGAGCTGGTAGCGCCGGCCCCGATGCGATGGGGGCGTCAGCGTCATATAGTCCGCGCCGGTGAGCTTGACGCGGGGTTTCGTTGTCGTGGGCAGCATAGCGGGGTTCCCCTCCTCCGTCAGGCCGTGAGCGGAATCAGCGCAAAGATGGGCGCCAGGTCGATGGCCACGCCGGGCATCGCTTCCGAGGTCAGAATATCATCTGCCCCGTACACCTGCGCCAGCGTTAGCGTCCGCCCGTCGCCGGTGTATTTGGCGACAGTTCTGGCGCGCAGGTCGGCAACCCACATTTCCCGGACGCCGTTGCGGGCATAGACGGGCAACTTTACGGCCAGGTCGCGCTGCCGGGTCGATTCGGACAGCACTTCCACCACCACATCGGGGGCGCCGGTGACGCCGTGCCCGTCAAAGATATGCCGCCGGGCATTCGACACGAACAGCAAATCCGGCTGAAAGGTGTTGTGCTCATCAATGGCGACATCAAAGGGCGCAATCCGGGCTTCACCGATGTTCAGCGCGCGGGTCTGCGTCCTGACCTCAACGAATAAATCGCCGGTAAAAACCTGGTGGGCATCGTTGGGGCCGGCCATTTCAATCAGTTCCCCCTCAATGAGTTGATAGCGCCGGCCCCGGTGTGATGGGGGCGTCAGCGTCATATAATCCGCGCCGGTGAGCTTGACGCGGGGTTTCGTTGTCGTGGGCAGCATAGCGGTTCCTCCCCTCCGTCAGGCCGTGAGCGGAATCAGCGCAAAGATGGGCGCCAGGTCGATAGCCACGCCGGGCATCGCATCGGAAGTCAGAATATCATCTGCCCCGTACACCTGCGCCAGCGTTAGTGTCCGCCCGTCGCCGGTGTATTTGGCCACGGTGCGGGCGCGCAGGTCGGCAACCCACATTTCCCGGACGCCGTTGCGGGCATAGACGGGCAACTTTACAGCCAGGTCCCGCTGCCGGGTCGATTCGGACAATACTTCCACCACCACATCAGGGGCGCCGGTGATACCGTGGCCGTCAAAGATATGCCGCCTGGCGTGGGACACAAACAGCAAATCCGGCTGAAAGGTGTTGTGCTCGTCAATGGCGACATCAAAGGGCGCAATGCGGGCTTCACCGATGTTCAGCGCGCGGGTCTGCGTCCTGACCTCAACGAATAAATCGCCGGTAAAAACCTGGTGGGCATCGTTGGGGCCGGCCATTTTGATCAGTTCCCCCTCAATAAGCTGGTAGCGCCGGCCCCGATGCGATGGGGGCGTCAGCGTCATATAATCCGCGCCGGTGAGCTTGACGCGGGGTTTCGTTGTCGTGGGCAGCATAGTCCGTTCCTCCCTTCCGTCAGGCCGTGGGCGGAATCAGCGCAAAGATGGGCGCCAGGTCGATAGCCACGCCAGGCATCGCATCGGAAGTCAGAATATCATCTGCCCCGTACACCTGCGCCAGTGTTAGCATCCGCCCGTCGCCGATGTACTTGGCCACGGTGCGGGCGCGTAGGTCGGCAACCCACATTTCCCGGACGCCGTTGCGGGCATAGACGGGCAGTTTCACGGCCAGGTCCCGCTGCCGGGTCGATTCGGACAGCACTTCCACCACCACATCGGGGGCGCCGGTGACGCCATGGCCGTCAAAGATATGCCGCCGGGCGTGGGACACAAACAGCAAATCCGGCTGAAAGGTGTTGTGTTCGTCGATCGCCACATCGTAAGGCGAAATGCGAACTTCCCCTATGCCCAGCTGGTCCGTTTGCAGCGCGAGTTGTATGTAGAGGCGCCCGGTAAAAACCTGGTGGGCATCGTTGGGGCCGGCCATTTCAATCAGTTCCCCCTCAATGAGTTGATAGCGCCGTCCCCGGTGGGATGGGGGCGTCAGCGTCATATAGTCCGCGCCGGTGAGCTTGACGCGGGGTTTCGTTGTCGCGGGCAGCATAGGTCGCTCCTCGGTTGCTTGCGGGTTGCGCCGGGGGACGGCTACCGATTTCTGATCCGGGACGCCGTCACCGGCGCAGTCCTGTTCCTTGGGCCGGCGACCGACCCCAGCGCGACGGATTAACGGCGCTGGCCGGCCCGAAAGCGTCCGGGCCGGCCGGCAACCACTCGGAACCGGTGGCGTAACCTGCAGGGCTGCTCCCGGTTCCTTCAGTCAGTGCGTCTGGTCAGCGCCCTGGCGGTCAGTCCACCGGCGGGCGCTTCTCCCACTTTTCGGGGGCCGGATAAACCGGCGTGGCGATTTTGCGAATGTTTTCGGTGGCGAACCAGTCGGCGCACTCCTCCCGCCACTTGACGAAGTGCGGCGCGTTGCGGTGGGCGTCCAGCGCCGCCTCGTCCGCATAGACCTCAAACAGGTGCAACTTGTTCTCATCCTCGTTGTCCTGCAAGACATCAAAGCGGAGGCAGCCGGGCTCATCGTTGTTGGAACCGCGGGCGTCGCCCAGCATTGAGGCCATAAACTGGTCCTTGAAGCCGGGCTTGATGTTGATTTCGACAATCAGGGCAATCATCATCGTCTCCTTGACCGGAACGGTGGGGTGGTTGCAATTTCCCCGGCGCATTATAGCAGTAACGGCCCCGAAGTTGTAGAATGGGGCGCGGCAATCGGCCCACGGCACGCCAACAGCAAAGGGGGAGGGCACGCGAACATGGCAGACATTCCCATCGTGTACACGCTCACGGTATGCCCGGCGTGCGACGCGCTGCGCGCCGCCTGGCGGCGGGAGGGCGTAGCCTACGAGGAACGCCGGGTTGACCAGAGCCAGGAAACCCTGGACGAAGCGCTGGACTACGGCGACGCCGTTCCCATCATCGTCTGGCCGGACGGACGGGTGGAAACGGGGTTCCGCGGGCAGCGCGGTTGAGAAATCGGCTGACCGGCCGGCGGCCGGCGTCCGATACGCGAAACATCAAACCAGCAAAACGCCCAAGCAAAACACCAATCGCCTGTCGCCGGCCGCCACGGCCGCCGGCGGCGCGCGCAACCGGATTTTCGGAGAGGTGCACTGATGACGCAAGCCCAGGCGACGACCAGCGTAGTAACCCCGGAGCGTTTCGTCCAGGGGATGACCTACGCCGAGTATATGAACCACATCAAGGTGAACAAGGCGCGCATTGAGGAGTACTACGACAACGTGCGCCTGGAGTCGGAGCAGGCCAATGCCCTGCGGGAGCTGACCGGCGCCGCCGGCGGCCCGGCGCGGATGATGGTCATCGGCGAGGACTGGTGCGGCGACGTGGTGCGGGAACTGCCCGTCCTGGCGCGGGTGGCCGAAGCCGCCGGGCTGGAGCTCCGCATCTTCCCGCGGGACGAAAACCACGACATAATGAACGAGTTCCTCAAAGAGGGCAAGTATATGTCCATCCCGGTGGCGGTGTTCTACGACCGGGGGCACGAGTACATCTGCCACTGGATTGAACGCTCGCAGACGGCGAACCGGGAGCAGGGCGAGATTGAAGCCGCCATCCGCGCCGAGGATCCCGGCATCTCGGACCAGGATTTCGGCCGGCAGCGGCGGGCCCGCACCGCCGCCCGCGCCGCCGACTGGCAGCAGGCCACTGTGGACGAACTGCTGGCAATGCTGCGGGAAAACGCCCAATAGCCCGGCTGCCGGTCGGCCGGCTGTCCGCCTGGCACTCCGGCGGGGCCATCTTGCGCCGTATGGGGAACGGACGAGCCGTCCGTTCTCCATATCCCCATACGCCTATTCGGCGCCCGCCGGCTCCGTTGGTTCTATGGTGTACCGGTACTCCTCAATGACGGGGTTGGCGAGGAGCCGGTGGCACATCCCGGCGATGGCGGTCTCGGCTTGGGCCGGGTCGTCGCCGGCCAGCCGGATTTCCAGGTACTTGCCGATGCGAACATCGGCCACGGCTTCGTAGCCCAGGCTGTGGAGGCCGCCGAGGACGGTCTGGCCCTGGGGGTCGTTGACGGCGGGTTTGAGGGTCACATAGACGCGGGCGGTGAGCATAGGGCAGAATTCCTTTGGCGCGATGCGAGACGGTGGCGGCGGCGCACTGGCGCCTGGACCAGGGAGTCGTGGGCCAAAATAATTTGACCACACGGCCTGAAATGAAACGCTACCCGGGGCGTCAGCCGGCGGCGGCGGGGGCGTACTTGTTGCCCAAATCGGTCTCCCAGCGCAGGTAGTTCTGCATATCGGCGTAGGTGCGGTCGGGGCCGCTGAACACGATGTCGGCCGGCGTCCGCATCACGCCGGCCAGCCCCTCCTCCACCGGCTGGCCGGCGGCGCGCCATGCTGCCATCCCCCCGTCCAGCGCGGCGGCGTGGGCGTAGCCCAGCTCCCGCAGCGTGGCGGCGGCCAGCAGCGACTGCCGCCCGTCGCCGCAGGCCACCACTACCCGCGCCGCAGTGGACGGGACATAATCGCCAATCTGCCACTCCAGCCAGCCGCGGGGAACCCAGCGCGCGCCGGGGATGTGGCCCCGGGCAAAATCCTGGCTGGTGTCCACAAAGATGACGACATCGGGCGGGTTGCCGGCCAGTTCCGGCGGGCTGACGACAGGAACGGAGTTGCGGGCGGCGGCCAGCAGGGCCGGTTCGCCGGCGCCGCCTACGGAGCCGTCAAAGCGCGCCCCCACATCCGTGCCCGATTCCAGCGCCCGGCCGGCGGCAGCCCAGGCGCCGGCGCCGCCATCCAGGGCGTACACCTCGCCGTAGCCCAGCTGCCGGTACCAGGACGCCACCAGCGTGGCGCGGGCCTTGCCGTCGCAGCAGAACACAATGGGGGCGTTTTTGACCACGGCCACATCGTCGCTGCGCTGCACGCACTGGCCGCCGGGGAACCAGCGGAAGCCGGCGATATGCCCGGCGGCGTACTCCTCAGCCGTGCGAACATCAATGAAATAGACGCTTTCCGACTTGCTGCGTTCCGCCAGGGCGTCCAGGCCGGCGAGGTCCAGGAAACGAACGCCGTCCTCGGCGGCGCAGCGGTCGGCATAGGCTTCGGCGGCGACGCGGCCGGCTTCGGACACGGCGGGCAGCGCATCCCGGTCGGCGCCCGATTCCAGTTCGTAGCCGGCCAGAACCCAGCCCGAAGTGCCGTTTTTCAGGCCCACCACCTCGCGCTCCAGGCCCATCCGCTGTAGTACCCGCGTGCCGATGATGCTGCGGGTGCGCCCGGCGCAGTTGACCACCACAGTGGCCTCCGGATCCAGGTCGGCGGTGGCGTCGGTGATGCGGAGGGCCAGCTCGCCGCCGGGCATACTGCGCCCGCCGGGGATGCAGAAACGGCGGTATTCCTCCGGCGTGCGGGTGTCCAGGATGACCATTTTGTCGCCCCGTTCCATACGGGAGCGCAGCTCAATGGCGTCAATCTCCGGCACATTATGGACGACTTCCATCTTTTCGCCAAAGTCTTTGCTGGGCACATTGACGCCCCACTCGGTGGGGTAGTCCAGGCTCATCCAGCGGTTGACGCCGCCCTCCAGCCAGGCGATGTTGGCGTAGCCCATCGCTGTGGCGGTGGCCACGGCGCGGGCCACGCGGCGCCCGTCGTCATCGCAAAGCACGGTCAGGGTAGCGGGATGCGGCACGGCGGCGGGCAGGTCGAACTCCAGCATCCGGCGGGGGATGAGACTGCTGCCGGGGATGTGGCTGGCGTTGTATTCGCCGGGTTCGCGGACATCAACCAGGGCGAAGGGGGTAGAGTCGTCGTGGAGCAGTTCGTTGAGGCGGGCAGAAGTGATGGCTTGGGGCATAGCGGGCATCTCCATAAAAGCGCGGCAACTTTCCGGCCGGGCCCTTCCGGCGGGGCCTTTCCGCCGGGGCCAATGACCAGTAAAGGCATTATGGCGGATGGGCCGGCGCTTGGCAAATTGCAACGGGAACCCCAATGCCGTATCATTGCCCAGGCGACGGCAAACGGCGAATGCGCTGTTGTCGTCGTTGTTGAATTCGGAGGGTCGCCGATGCCTGTCGCCAGCGAAATATACGACGCTTTGCGCGCCTTTGCCGATGCGGTTACGGTCAAATTCGCCGGCGCGGCCGCGGGCGAGCCCGAGGAGCAGCTGCGCGCTCCCTTTGAGGATCTGTTGCAAGCCGCCGGCGCCGCTATGGGGCGAAACATCGTCTGCGTTGGCGAAGTGCGGCTGGGGCATCGGCTGGGCAAGCCGGATTACGGCATAATAGAGGAAGGCGGGTTGCTCACCGGCTACGCCGAGCTGAAAGCCCCCGGCAAAGGCGTAGTACGCCGGCGTTTCGCCGGCCACGATTTGGAGCAGCTTGACCGATTCACGCAGCTGCCCAATGTGCTTTACAGCGACGGCAACGAAATGGGCGCTTTACCGTTACGGCCAAAGGGAACGCCCTCCGGTGCGCCTGGCCGGCGATGTGGCCGCCCGCGCCCCCCGCCTAACCGTAACCATAGCCCGCCGCGAGCTGCGCGCCTGGCTCCGCACCAGCCCGGAGGTGGCGGAGGTGGAGAGGCTGGTGGCGGTGCTGCTGGAATAATTGCCAGCAGCACCCCCACGCCATAGCTCGGTCAGCGTTCCCCCGCAATACCGGCAAGGGCCGCCTTCAGGACTTGCAAACAGATATTGGCCGTGTGCTTGTCCGGCGTAAATCCTTCGGCAATTTGTTGGTGTATGTGGATGTAATTGCGGAAATCCCGCAAAAGGTGCGCGAATTTCTTTACATCCAACCCAATCAGGTTGACCTCGTGTGCCACGTTGATGAGATCGGACAAGCTCCACTCGTGGAATCGCTTGACCTTGCCATTAGCGCCCTTTGGGCTTGCCGATGCCCGATTGAACTTCTCCTTGTCGTTATCAGCGGCGCCAAGCAAAACCGCTTCCAGGACGCTGCCCCACAGAATGATGGCCGACAAATACGAACCGGCAGCCAAGTTTGCCTGAGCTTCGGTCAGTCGCGCTTCGATGACAGCGACTACCCGCGGATTCACAGGTAGCCTATTGACACTTGGCAGGCTAATTTCTTGGTCCTGAAAATAATCCCTCCGCCTGCTTATCGCAGTCGATGGACCACCACCATACACTCCCGGAAACATCGGGGACAGCACAGGCTTTTCAAGTGGCTTGATAGGCGACGGGTTCAGACGCTCGCGCCACAACTGTGGCATAGCCTGCGTCCGCCGGGGCAATTCGGGCAACCTGACACGTCCCATCTTCCGGACAGCGTCATGCAACTGTGGCATAGCCTGCGTCCGCCGGGGCAATTCGGGCAACCTGACACGTCCCATCTTCCGAACAGCGTCATGCAACTGTGGCATAGCCTGCGTCTGCCGGGGCAATTCGGGCAACCTGATACGTCCCATCTTCCTAAGATCGCCCTGGTGCTTGTCGAGCAACAGGCTCCGAAGCCCCTGCGGCGACCTGCCGATCGGCGAGTCCAAAGGATCCCGTTGCATCTTAACAGCCGTATAACTGTCCCCCAAGTTAGTAACGGCACTCATATTAAGCCTCCTACCTCGTTGATCACGATACCCATTCGTAGCGCGCTTTCAATCCAGTGAGCCGGTTGTAAGGAACCCGCTCCTCTTTCTGCAAGCGCCCGACCACTATAAATGGGGCTATTCCTATTGACCGGGCAAACTCCTGGACTTGCGCCGGCCCAAAGTGACCTGCGGCGCAAAAATCGTTCCAATCTTGCGAGGCAATGAGGAAATCTCGGGCGAACTGATCAGCCTCGGCTTCCATTTTGGCGGTATCCGGGTCTGGCCCAAGGCCATCGATGAGCACTCGCCGCTGTGTGCGATGTTCCAACAGATGAGCGGCTTCGTGGAAAAACGAGAACCAGAAAATGTCGGCCCATTTGTTGCGGATGCTCATTTGCAACATCGCCTTTTTGTCGGTCAGCCACCTTGCCACACCATTGGCGCCGCTTTTAGGCAGTTCTGGCACCACGCAGAAAGCGACCCCGGCATCCGCGCAGAGCCGTGTCATCGCTGGGAGAAACTCTTCGGGCCGCTGCTCCGTCATTCCTCGGATGGTATGCAAGGCGGCGCGGAAAGCTTCGGCATCGTAATCGGCAGTGACGATTTCCCGCGCTTCAAGTTCCCCCTTACGCACCCAGACCGCCAGCGCTCCGGCCGAAACCTTGCGTTGCGCCGCCTCGGTAATCCTGAAACCCACAGCTTCCTGATACACCCTGGGCGCGACGCTGGCGACGCCAAGGAAGTCCAGCAGCGCCTTCGTCCTGCTTTCCGCATCCCGCCCTGCGGACAGCCAACCGCGTTTTACCAGTTCTCTGATGGGGTATTCTTTCAGCCACTGGGTTTCGGTGTGCAGGGCGTTTCGCTCGCGCTGCCGTGCCAAGGTCAGCTGGTAATCGGCTTCCAGGTTAGTCCAAAACCCGGGGTCGCCGCCCAGCACTTTGCCGAGGGCGATTGCGGTGTCCGGCGTGATGGCCTTTTTGCCGCGGATGATTTCGTTGACCACCTGCGGCGGGCGGTCAAGGCGGGCCGCCAGTTCCCGTTGGGTCATACCGCGCGCCTCGATCTCCTCGGCCAGCACCTCACCCGGCGGTATGGCCAGATCCGAAAATGCGCGATGCCGGCTAGTCGTCATAATGATTGCTGACCTCCTCGATATTCACAGTTTGCTCGTTGTCGCCTTTCGTCACGATGAGGCGCCAGCGGCCCGTCAGGTAAATTGACAGTTCCCCCCGTCGCGAACTGCGTAGCGGGTGCAGGCGCAGGGCGGCGCGGTGGTAGGCATCCTGGAAATCTTTGAGCGCGTAGAGCATTTGGATACGGCGGATGTACGCGCGCCCGACTTCTGCCCCCCAGAGTCGGGTTGCCCTGGATTCCTCCTCATAACAGCGTCGCAACTGCCTGTTCCTGAATGCTACTTCCATCACATTCACCCTATGGATGAATGTACACTGTACGCAGACGGTTGTCAAGCCGCGGATTCAGCGACATTTTCAACGCGCGCCGGCATCGGATTTTGGCCCCGCTACGGACGCAAACACGGCAACGCCAGCAAGCCACGCTGTGCCCATACCCGCTTCGTGTAGCCGTAGTCCCACGCGCGAACCCTTTCAACCGCCCGCGATACACCGAATGCCACCCCTCGTTCCAGTTCGACAGCTTGACCTCCAGCGCTAGGCTAATGGTGGCGACCATGTGATTGCCTTCGGCGGTGGCAAAATCCGACCCCAATTATATCACCAGCACGTGCTGAAAATACCGCCACCCTGGCAGTTGTCGTCCTTCCCCGCCATCGCCGGCCTGATAGCGCCCGTATCCAGGTCGTAGCGCACCCGTTCCACCCCACGCCGGCCCTGCCCACAGACAGCGCCTCCGCCGCCCTTCAAACCCGCCGGCGGCAATCTTTATGGGCCCCCTTTGCCGTCTCTCCCTTTATGGTAAGATGACGCCGTTCCTCTTTCGCAGCCTGCCGCCCCGATTATTTGGGAGGTGAATATGACCACCGCCACCGCCACCACCACTACGCAACCGCCCGCCGCCACTGCCGCCGCCCCCGCCCAAGGCTACCGCGTCATCGGCAGCCGCCCCGTCCGGCACGACGGCGCCGACAAAGTCACCGGCCGCGCCCGGTACGGCGCCGACCTGACCCTGCCCGGAATGCTGCACGGCAAAATCCTCCGCAGCCCCCACGCCCACGCCCGCATCAAGGCCATCGACGCCAGCCGCGCCCTGGCGATGCCCGGCGTCCACGCCGTGGCCACCGCCGCCGATTTCCCCCAGCCCGCCGGCCGCGTGCTGGACCTGGGCGAAGGGGCGATGATCAACCCCAAGTTTCTCAGCAACAACTGCCTGGCCGCCGAAAAAGCCCTCTACAAGGGTCACGCCATCGCCGCCGTGGCCGCCGACAGCCCCCACGAAGCCGAGCTGGCCCTGGCCCTCATTGCCGTGGAATACGAAGTCCTGCCACCGGTCACCGACGTCCTGGCGGCGATGCGCGCCGACGCCCCTCTGCTCCACGAGCGCCTGGCCAACCTCAACGACCCCGCCGTCCGGCCCGGCGGCCTGCTGGCCGAAGGCGACGCCGGCAAAACCGGCAATGTCCCCAACCGCTACTCCTACGAAATCGGCGACCTGGACGCCGGCTTTGCCGCCGCCGATGTCATCGTGGAACGCGAATTCCGCACCAAAGCCGTCCACCAGGGCTACATTGAACCCCACGCCGCCACTGCCCTCTGGAACCCCGACGGCGCCCTGCACCTCTGGTGCAGCAGCCAGGGACACTTCAATGTCCGCGACCAGACCGCCACCATCCTGGGCATCCCCGTCTCCCGCATCCTGGTCACCCAGCTGGAAATCGGCGGCGGTTTCGGCGGCAAAACCCTGGTCTATCTGGAGCCCGTGGCCGCCGTCCTGTCCCGCAAAACCGGCCGCCCGGTCAAAATCCAGATGTCCCGTACCGAAGTGTTCGAAGGCACCGGCCCCACCTCCGGCGGCTACCTGCGCGTCAAGATGGGCGCAACCAACGACGGCAGAATCACCGCCGCCGATGTGACGCTGTTCTACGAAGCCGGCGCCTACCCCGGCTCGCCCGTGAACCCCGGCGCCCAGTGCGCCCTGTCCTGCTACAACATTCCCAACGGGCGCATTGAGGCCGCCGATGTGGTGCTCAATCACCCCAAAACCGCCGCCTACCGCGCCCCCGGCTCGCCCGCCGCTGCCTTCGCCGTGGAGTCCGTGGTGGACGAAATCTGCGCAACCATCGGTATGGACCAGCTGGAGTTCCGCGCCCGCAACGGCGCCCGAACCGGCGACCGCCGCGTCACCGGCCCCCAGTTCGGCAGCATCGGCTGGCAGGAAACCCTCCAGGCCGCCCGCGAGCACGACCATTGGAACGCCCCCATTGACCGCGCGCCGGAAGCCGCCGGCAAGAAAGTCGGGCGCGGCGTCGCCGGCGGCTTCTGGTTCAACGGAACCGGCCCCGCCAGCGCCATCGTCAGCGTGCTGGCCGACGGCGCCGTCAGCCTGGTCGAAGGTTCCCCCGACATCGGCGGCAGCCGCGCCGTGGCCGCCATGCACGTAGCCGAAGTGCTGGGCATCGCCGCCGAGGATGTCAACCCGTCCGTGGGCGACACCAACTCCATCGGCTGGACTTCAATGACCGGCGGCAGCGGCGTGGCCTTCAAAACCGGCTGGGCCTCCTACGAAGCCGCCCAGGATGTCAAGCGGCAGCTGGTGGAACGCGCCGCCCGCATTTGGGACATTGACCCGGAGAATGTGGAATACGCCGCCGGCGTCATTCAGCACAAGTCGGAGCCGGAACTGCGTTTTACCTTCCGGCAGCTGGCGGCCCGCCTCAACGCCACCGGCGGCCCCATTGTCGGGCGCGCCAATGTATCCCCCACCGGCGTGGGCGGCGCTTACGCCCTGCACATCGCCGACGTGGCCGTGGACGAGGACACCGGCAAGGTGGACATCCTGCGCTACACCGCCGTCCAGGACGTCGGCGCCGCCATCCACCCGTCCTATGTGGAGGGGCAGATCCAGGGCGGCGCCGTGCAGGGCATCGGCTGGGCCCTCAACGAGGAGTACTACTTCAACGACGCCGCCCAGCTGCAAAACTCCAGCTTCCTGGACTACCGGATGCCCACCTCCCTGGACTTGCCGATGATTGACACGGTGGTGGTGGAAGTGCCCAACCCCGGCCATCCCTACGGCGTGCGCGGCGTGGGCGAAGTGCCCATCGTGCCGCCCATGGCCGCCATCGCCAACGCCATCCACGACGCCACCGGCGTGCGGATGACCAGCCTGCCCATGAACCCCGGCGCCGTGCTGGAAGCCCTCTGGGCGCAGAACGGCGGTTAGCGCCGCCGCCCAAAACGCCGGCAACTGGTAAGCTGGTAAAATGGTAAAATGCCGGGGCGAATAATCATTCGCCCCGGCAATGCCAAACCCGCGACCGGGAGACCAGGTTATGTCCACGCTGCCAACCCCCCAGGATGAAATCGCCGGCGCCAAAGAAATGCCGGCTACGCTGGTCGCGAATGCCGACGCGTTGCTCGCTCAATTTGATGCTATGTCCAGAACCCTCGCGGAAACCAACCGTCTCCTGGACAATTTCCCCGGGGGCCGGTTGGAACGCCGCGTCGCCCGGAATATCCGCGTTACTCTGCGTCATGCTATCGGGCTGTCGCAAGCGCGGGTACTGCACCGGGACTGGGGCGAAACGGACGATGACCTGATTGACCTCATCGATGAAGCTTACGAACTCGGCAGCATCACCTGGCGGGAACGGGATGATGTGCTGGACGCCGACCTTATCGTCGCCGGCGTCAACCCCGACGGCCAGCCCGCCTACGCCCTCGCTGAAATCAGCGTCACCGTGGCCAGCCTCGACGTCAACCGCGCCGCCCGCCGCGCCCGGACCATAGCCAAAGCAACCGCCGCCGAATGCGTCGCCATCGTCGCCGGCAGTGAAATCCCCGCCGCGGAACAGGAACGCGCCACGCGGGCCGGCGTCGCCGTCATCGCCGTAGCCGCCCGGGAGGATTAGGCCGGCTATGACCGCTTCCGGCGCCAGCCGGAACGGAAACGCCGCCCCCCTAAATCGCTTGACCGAAGCGGAGCCTAATGACAGAATTGGGGCCGCCCGTTCCGCTCGCCGGCGCCCTCGGCGCGCCCGGCGGCAGCGGCGCGCCGCACACCCACCGACCACGCAGCAGGAGGCCAGCGCTATGCTGATTTGCAAGTTTCGCACCGGCGACCGGGAAGCTTACGGACGCGTCGTCGACGGGGACACCGTGCTGGAATTGCAGGGCGATCTCTTCGACGCCAGCAAGGAAACGGGCAGCAAATACGCCCTCTCCTCCGTAAAGCTGCTACCGCCGGTCATCCCCCCCACTTTCTACGCCGCCGGCATCAACTTCCCCGAACACGTAACCTGGGCCGCCCGGATGCGCGGCGAGGAACCCAACCTGCCCCAAAAAGCCGACGTGGGCTACCGCGCCGTCAACGCCCTCACCGGACACGGCGACCCCATCATCGTCCCCGCCGACGCCACCGAGGAGCTCCAGTACGAAGGCGAAGTGGTGGTCGTCATCGGCAAGGAATGCCGCAATGTGACCCAGGACGAAGCCCTGGACTATGTGCTCGGCTACACCATCGGCAACGATGTCAGCGAGCGCTACTGGCAGCGCCACGACCGCACTATGTGGCGCGCCAAAAACACCGACACCTTCAAACCGATGGGCCCCTGGATCGCCACCGACGCCGACCCTGACGCCATGCATATCACCATCCAGGTCAACCAGCAGGTCGTGGGCGAATACGACCTGAACACCGCCATTTTCGGCGTGCGGGAGTACATCAGCGAAATGAGCCGGTACCTGACCCTGGTTCCCGGCGACATCCTGTGGATGGGCACCGACGGGGCCACGGAGAATATGAAGGACGGCGATGTGTGCGACATCACCGTCACCGGCATTGGCACCCTGAGCAACCCCGTGGTCTGGGGCCGCTAGATTTTCGGATGGCGGCCTCCGGCGACCACGCCCTGTCCTGCCCCCGCTGCGGCGCGGCCCGCGCCCCGGAACACCGCTTCTGCGGGGTCTGCGGCGCGAGTCTGGCGCCGGCGGCGCCAGTGCCGTCGGCAACCCGGGCGGCCGACGATGACCCCGCCCGCCGCGCCCTGGCCGACGCCAACGCCCGCGCCGGCGCCCCACCACCCTACTCCGAACCCGGCGGCCCGCGACCCGGCAACGCCGCCGGCGCACCCTACGCCGCGCCTCGCGCCGGCGCGGAGCTCTACTACTATATTTCCCCCAACCGCATCGTCCTGATGACCTTTCTGACCGCCGGGCTGTACCTGTTCTACTGGATGTACCTCACCTGGCGGCAGTACCGGGATCATACGGGGGAAGTGGCCTATCCGGTGTGGCACGCCCTGGCCCTGGCCGCGCCGATTTACCAGTTTTTCCGCTTGCACGCCCATTTCCGGGTCTATCAGGAGCTGATGCAGGCGTGGGACGTGCCGACCACGCTGCGCCCGATGCGGGCAGTAGGCATCTTTCTGAGCGCATGGCTGCTGAACCTCGCCGGCTTTCAACTGGCGTTGAGCGGCTCGCTGACGCCCACGCAGCAGGCAATCTATTTCGGCGTCAACCTGGCGCAGGTAGGATTGATGGCATGGCTGATGGCGGAGGCGCAGGGCAACCTGAACCGCTACTGGCAGCGCCGCTTGGGGGAACGGCTGGGCCGGGCCGGCGTCAGCTCGGTTGAGGTAATACTGGCCCTGGTCGGTGTGGTGCAGTGGGGGCTGATGCTGATGATTCTGCTGGTCGATCCGTCGGCGCTGCCCGCGCCGGGCGCCGTTGAGCAGCCCTGACGCCGGCCGCCAGCTACGGAACGCAGCGATGACAATCGCATCCCCATCCCCGTCCCCGGACGGCCATGCCCTCAACATCGCCCACGCCGTCCAGCGGGCCGTAGCCCCGGACACCGTGCTTCTGTTCGGCTCCAGGGCCACCGGCAAGCACCGCGCCGACTCCGACGTAGATATACTGATTATCCGCCCGGACCCGCCGCAAAGCGCCGCCGCCGGCGCCCAACGCGCCGCCGCCGCCTATATGGACGAACATCCGCCCCGCCTGGAAGTCAACATCGTCACTATGACGCTGGCCGAGTTCCAGCGTTGCCGCCGCGCCAAACAGCATCTGGCCGGCCAAGCCGACCACTACGGAATAGTTATGAATGGCGCAAACCTGCATCACGGCGCCGCCGGCGCGGACGACCGCTACCCCGAACACTGGCCCGCCACCCGGCAAAGGCTGGAAAACGCCGCGGAATGGCGTAAGGAATACAATGATATGGTCGCCGGGGAGCACTGGAATCAGAAACTGATGGGGCTGACCGCCCAGCAAACTGTGGAAAACGCCCTCCGCGGACTGCTCTCCGCCCACAATGACCCGGCGCTGTTCCGCCACGACCTGAACCGGATCTGGGAACATTACCTGGCCAATCACCATAACCCCGCCGATCCCGACGCGGCGCCTCTCTACGCAGCGGTGACCCGGCTGCTTGACCACACCACTTACGAAAGCGGGGAATCGCCCAGCGGATACCGGAACCGGCTTGCCCGGTACGCCGTCGACTACCGCTACCACACAACCCCCAGGCCAATGAACCGCTCCGAGCAGCTGGAGCTGCACGAACTGGTCAACCACGCCGTCCAGGGCCTGATTGACCGCATCCACCAGTTGAGCGGCACTTCCGACGCCGACCTGTTCCCCGACGGCATCCCCTGGGAACTATAAACGCCAACCTCCGGCGTTCCCGACGCCGGGGACGCAAATGGCCGGAAACGCGCCCGGCGAAAATCAACCGCACTCGCGCCGTAAAGAGGTCTCCCGTTGCCTGGCAGCAGCGCCGAAACGACAACCAATCCCCATCCCGCCGCCGCGCCGCCGGCCGCAGACGTTCTCACGCTCCCGGTCGCCGGGATGACCGGCGCCGCCGGCGTCCACGATGTCGGCGCCGCTCTGCGCGCCGTGGCCGGCGTCGCCGGGGTCAGCGTCAGCCTGGCGGCCGGGCAGGCCACGGTGCAATTTGACGCCGCCGGCGGCGCCCCCCGTCCCCAGGTAGCCGACCTGTCGGCTGCCCTGGCCGCCGCCGGCTACTCGGTGCCGCCCGCCCGCGCCGTGTATCCCGTCAGCGGGATGACCTGCGCCGCCTGCGTCCACCATGTGACCGGGGCCATCGGCGCCGTTCCCGGCGTGAGCGGCGTATCCGTCAACCTGGCCTCGGCCACCGCCGCCGTAACCCACCTGCCCGGCGCCGTGACGCCGGATGCCCTGGCCGCCGCCGTGGCCGACGCCGGCTATCATCTGGACACCGTCAACATAGCCGACCACGACGCTGACGCCGCCGCCGCCGCCCGCCGCAACCCCCGCGCCGCCGAGGAAAAACAACTGCGGATACGCCTGGTGGTCGCCATGCTGGCCGCCGCCGCCCTGCTGCTGGGCAGCTTCCCGGCATTGCCCTGGACGCCCGCGCTGCTGTCCCTCTGGTGGTATCCCCTGGCGCTGTGGGCCGTAGCCACCCCCGTGCAGCTGTGGGCGGGATGGCCCTTCTACACCGCCGGCTGGGCCGGACTGCGCCGCCGCCAGCCCAATATGCACACCCTGATTGCCCTGGGCACCTCGGTCGCCTACGGATACAGCGTCGTCATCGTCATCCTGGGGTTGATGGGCCGGGCTTCGCCCCTGCACGACGGCTTGCACTTTGATATGGCCGCCGTCATCGTGGCCCTGATACTGCTGGGGCGGTGGCTGGAAACCCGCGCCCTGTCCCGCGCTTCCGACGCCATCGGGCAGCTGCTGGACCTGCGCCCGCCGGTCGCCCACCTGGTAGCGGACGACGGCGCCATCACCGAAACCCCCGTCGCCCGGGTGCGCGTGGACGACCGGCTGGCCGTGCGCCCGGGAGAACGCATCCCCGTGGACGGCGTAGTAGTCAGCGGAACCACCACGGTGGACGAATCGGCGCTGACAGGCGAAAGCCGCCCGGTGGACAAGGCGGCCGGCGATGCCCTGTCCGCTGGCGCCCTCAACGGAAACGGCGGCATCACAATGCGGGCCACCCGCGTGGGCGCGGACACCACCCTGGCCCAAATCATCCGGCTGGTGGAGGAAGCCCAGGGCTCGGCGGCGCCCGCCCAGCGCCTCGCCGACCGCGTCGCCGCCCGGTTCGTCCCCGCGGTGGGCGTCATCGCCCTGGCCGCCGCCCTGCTGTGGCTGTTCCTCGGCCCGGAACCCCCGGCGCGCTACGCGATGATGACCCTGGTGGCGGTGTTCATCATCGCCTGCCCCTGCGCCCTGGGCTTGGCCACGCCTACTGCCATCATCGTCGGCGTGGGGCGCGCCGCCCGGCGCGGCATCCTCATCCGCAACGCCGCCGCCCTGGAAACGGCCCACCGCGTGACCCTCGTCGCCGTGGACAAAACCGGAACCCTCACCGCCGGCCGGCCGCAGGTCACCGAGATTGTCCCTGCCCCCGGCGTGTCCGAAGGCGAAGCGCTCCTTTGGGCCGCATCCGCCGAGCAGCTTTCCGAGCATCCCGTCGGCCAGGCCGTGGTGCGCCGCGCGCAGGACGCCGGCGCCGCCCTGCTGCGGGCGTCCGACTTCACCGCCCACCGCGGCGCCGGCGTAACGGCCACCGTGAACGCCCGCAGCATAGCCGTGGGCAACGCCGCCCTGATGGACGCCAACGCCATCCCGCCGGCCCCGGAGCTGTCGGCGGCGGCGTCCCGATTGGCGGCCGGAGGCGCCACCCCGCTGTTCGTCGCCGTGGACGGCCGGATGCTGGGCGTCATCGCCGCCGCCGATACGGTCCAGCCTCACGCCCCCGCGGCCGTAGCCGCCCTGCATTCCCTGGGCGTGGCGGTAGTGATGCTCACCGGCGACCGCCCCGAAGTGGCGGCGGCGGTCGCCGCCGCCTGCGGCATTGACGAGTGCCACGCCGGAATGCTGCCGGCCGACAAGTCCCACGCCATCGCCCGCCGCCAGGCCGCCGGCCACCGGGTAGCCATGGTAGGCGACGGCATCAACGACGCCCCCGCCCTGGCGCAAGCCGACGTGGGCATCGCGATGGGCGCCGGCTCCGACATCGCCCGCGCAACGGCGGACATCACGCTGATGCGGAACGACCTGACCGCAGTCGCCACCGCCCTGCGCCTGTCCCGGGCCACAATGCGGACCATACGGCAGAACCTGTTCTGGGCGTTTTTCTACAATGCGCTGCTGATTCCCGTCGCGGCGGGGGCGCTGTACCCGGTATTCGCGGCGGCGGGCGGCGTGCCGCCGGGCTTGGGCTTCTTTTTCGGCGAAGCCGGCTTTCTGAACCCCATACTGGCGGCGCTGGCCATGGCCTTCAGCTCCGTAAGCGTGGTCGGCAACTCCCTGCGCCTGCGCCGCGCCCGCCTCCCCGAGCCTCTCTCCCAATGATGCGTGGGAACAGCGCCGATACGGCGGCGTCAGGCCGGATTGACCCCAACGCCCGCCGGCCAATGCCGGCCGGCGCTGCGATTGACAAGTGGCGGCAATAGGGCGTAATATAAAAAGGCGCGCAGCCACCCCGGCGGCTGGTCGGGGCTGCGCCGGTGGGCGACGTAGCTCAGTGGCAGAGCGGGCGCTTCATAAGCGCTAGGTCGTTGGTTCGAATCCATCCGTCGCCACCACACCCCATTTCCCGCGCGCCGCCGGCGGGCCGGGCAATGGGCCAGGAAAAAGCCGGGTCATCAGACCCGGCTTTCGCGTTGCGGAGCGAGGAACAGCGGTAACGACGGCAGCAACGGGTCAGTCGTCCCGCTCCCCGAACTCCTCGCCCAGCTGGTTGAGGAACTGCTCAATTTCCGGGGACAGGGACACGGCGTCGGCGTTGCCCAGCCCTTCGCGGGCGTCGCCGCTTTCGCTGGTTGCCGCTTCCGTCTCGTTATTGTCGTAATAATCCTCCATCTGCCGGATCAGGCTCTGGAGGTCGGAATTGCGTTCCACGGCGGCGTTGAGTTCCCGGTACTGCCGCTGCCCCCGGCGCGTCGGCGCCAGGTCGGCGGGAATGTTGGCATAAACGGACGACAGCGCTTCAATCATCCGCGCCGTGCCGTTGAAATCCTCGTCCAGCTGCACATACTGGGGCAGGTGCACCATAAAATTGATGGCCTCCAGCCCCAGCCGGTCGATGCCGTCCGAAACCAGATTCATAATCGTGGTCGGCCCCTGGTAAGTGCTGCTGCGGAGCTTCAGGTTGGACACCGGCCGGATCTGCGGCACCGAACCGATGGAACCCGTCACCAGCAGCGGGCGCGTGTGGGGCACCGCATCGTACATCGCCCCCAGCCGGCAGTAGCGTTTCACGCCGAAGGTTTCCACCACCTCCAGAATGGACTCGGTGTAGCGCTCGCTGTTGGCGTGGGGTTCCCGCAGATGAAAGAACAGGCAGTGGGGGCCGTTTTCGGGCGTGGCGTAGCGGATGATGCTGTTGGGTATGCGGACGCGCCTTTCGCCGTCCACCAGCCGCATCCTGGGGCGGTAGCGGGTGAAGTCAAAAAACTCCCCCGGCCGGTGCAGCCGTCCCAGCTCCTTGAAGCCCATATGGCGTTCCAGCCGGTTGAGGGTAAGGGTGCCCACGCTGCCCACATCCACCCACGGGCGGATCATCGCGAACACGTGCGGCTCGTGCAACTCGGGCAGGGGTTCCTGGATGTCAAATGCGCCAATCATCATAATGGCTCCATATTGCCAGATGCGCGCCGTTAATTCAAGGGTTGCGGCCAACGCCGCAGCCGTTCTTTTCCGGGCGTGTCGTCAAACCGCCCGCCGGAATTAAAAAAAATCGCCGCCATTTATGACATCCGCGCCCTTGCGCCCTGAACATCAGTACTGCTAACCTGAAACACGGATGCGGCAACCCGCCCGGCGACCAGGGGACAGCTGCCCCGACCGCCATCCGCCCCGGCCCACGACGCGGACGCGCGCCCCAAGCCCAGGCGGACACCGCAATGCCTAATCCAATCCGAAATCGACGTCGTACCATCATCGGGGAAACCATTTCGGGCTAACCAAACGGGCCTCCAGGAACACGGCCTAACCCTTTGTCGGAACCCAATTTCAGCTGGTCCTGCTTCGTCGCTGTGTGTCTCATACGGCCCGTGTAGTTCTGTGCCAGCCAGCGGGTGTCACCACCGCCCCGTGCCGGAAACGACGGCCCTGAAAAGCTGCCGCCCCGGGACACGGAAAACTAGGACGAAACCCCTTTTTACGCTCTCAGGCCGTAGCGCCGACAACCTGGAACCCCAAGGCCAGCCCGAGCCTTCCCCGATGCCATCAATTCGCCAACTGCCACTTACCAAATCGCCAACCACCCACCGGAAAGGAGCCGACTTCCCCATGACAACCTCCTTACCCCCAACCGCCCGCCCGCCGCCCCTTGCCGCGGTGCCGTCCCCGCCCGCCGGAACCCCCTCGTGACCCGTAACCGCCTCGTGAATTGAGGCGCGTCGGCGCATCAGGGCCCGTCGTCAAGGGCATTGGCATTGTGCCGTCGCCCCGGCGGCGCAGCATAATCAGTCACCCGTCAGTCCGGTGCCAGCCGGCATCCGGGCATCGCGCCCCGCCTGCTCTCCGCAGCAGCCGGCGCTTGCCCCGGATTCCGGCCCCACCCGAACTGGCGGGTGATTTGTCACGACGCGCCCTGAGTCGCCCCGCCCGCCGGAAACGCCGCGGCAACGCCCGGCCCCCCGGCCCGCGCGCCCAATTCCCCTGAACGCCATCTGCCGTTACAATGGGCGCGGCCCGGCCCGGCCCGTCGGCCCGGCCCAATCCAAGCCAACCCAACCCGATCCCACTCGCTGCGAGGAAACTTCCTGTGCCTGAACAGACCTACGACCTCCTGGTCATCGGCGGCGGCATGGCCGGCCTCACCGCCGGCATCTACGCCGCCCGCTATGGCCTGAACACGGCCATCATTGAGCAGATGATGGCCGGCGCCCAGATCATCAACCTGGACCGGATTGAAAACTACCCCGGCTTCCCCCAGGGCATTGCCGGCTACGAACTTGGCCCCGCCGCCCAGGAACAGGCGCTGAACGCCGGCGCCTCCCTGCTGATGGACACCGTCCGCCAGGTGGCTGCGGACGGCGATTACCTCATCGTCCACGGCGAGAGCGGCGATACTTACCGGGGCAAGGCGGTGATTATGGCCGCCGGCTCGTCCCTGCGCGCCCTGGGCATTCCCGGCGAAACCGAGCTGGACGGGCGCGGCGTTTCCCACTGCGCCACCTGCGACGGCCCCCTCTATATGGGCCAGACCGTGGGCGTAGTCGGCGGCGGCGATTCCGCGGCCGACGAAGCCCTGACCCTCACCGAATACGCCGACCGCGTGCTGCTCTTTCACCGGGGCGACACCCTGGACGCCCAGCAGACCCTGCGGGACCGCATCGCCGGCAACCCCAAAATCGAGGCGCGCTACGGCGCCGAAGTGGTGGCCATCCTGGGCGAGGACACCGTCTCCGGCGTGCGCGTCCGCACCGCCGACGGCGAGGCCGTAGAATCTCTGACCGGGCTGTTCATCTATGTGGGGCTTGACCCCAACTCGGCGGCGGTGGCCGGGCTGGTGCCGCTGGACAACGCCGGCCATATCCCCGTGGGCCTGGCAATGGACACGCCCCGGCCGGGCCTGTTCGCCGCCGGGGACATCCGGCAGCACTCGGCCGCCCAGCTGGTGGCATCGGCCGGCGACGGCGCCACCGCGGCCATCGCCGCTTTCCGCTACATCCGCAGCAAGGCGTGGTGAGACCAGGCGAGGCAGCCCAATGCAGATTACCGAAAATGTGTACAGCGTCCACATCGCCGAGGATGCCGACGGCTACGGCGCCATGCACCCCGGCGGCACGCAGATCTACTTCGTGGGCGACCCCAACGACCGGATGACGGTCATCGACGCCGGCGAACCCTACCGGCGCTGGTGGCGACAGATTATGGACTACCGGCGCGCCCTGGGCAGCCCGGCCATCGACGCCATCCTCATTACCCACGGCCACGGCGACCACATCGGCGGCCTGGACCGGCTGCAAGAAGCCTTTGACTGCCCCGTGCGCTGCCACCCGAAACTGGCGCCGCGCCTGCAACACAGCCTGGGCCGTTCCCCGGACAAGGATTCCCCGGACGAGGATGCGGCGGATAACATCGTCATACCCCTGAACGACCAGGAAACCATCGCCGCCGGCGGCGGCGTTGTCCTGCGCGCCCTGTTCACGCCCGGCCACGAGGATGACCACGTCTGCTATTTCCTGCATCCCGACCGGGTTCTGTTCAGCGGCGACAACCTGCTGGGCAACTCGTCCTCCAGCGTCCGCAGCCTCAAGGAGTATCTGGCCTCGCTGGAACGGATGGCGGATACGCACCCGCTGGTGATTTGCCCCGGCCACGGCGACACCATAATGCGGGGCCAGGCGCGCATCCGGCAGCAGATTGCCCACCGCCAGGCCCGGGAGCAGCAGACCCTGGCGGCGCTGGACGGCGGCGCCAGCGCCGTTGACGAAATCGTGGCGTCCGTCTATCCCCGCGACCTGCGGGACAACCTGCGCGCCGCGGCGCGACGCAATATCAGCGCCCACCTGGAAAAGCTGCGCCAGGAGGGGCGGGTTGTGGAACAGCCGGCCACTTACCGGCGGCAACCGCCGGCGTAGGTGTGCGGGCACCGCAGGGACAAACCGGCGATGATTTACCGGGCGTCAGGCGCGTCGGGCGCGCTGGGCTGCGGGCTGGCGCTGCTGTGCCTCGGCCTATTTCTGCTCACGCCGCTGGGCCTGCTGCTCATCAAGGGCGTAGCCTGGCTGCTGATTGGCCTGGGCCTGCTGCTGGCCGCAGCGGGGGTCTGGATCTGGCTGACCCGGCGCGGCAACGGCGGGCCGGGAAGGTACGGGTAACCGCATCCCGCCGGCGCCGGCCGGACGCCGGTTGGCTACCTGCTCTTGACGCCAACCAGCTGCCCGCTCATCACCAGCAGGTGGTCGGGATTGGCCACCGGCACCGGCACCGCCAGGTGGATGGTCGCCTGGCCGGAGCTGTTGGGCCGGAGCTCGCTCCGGGGAATGACATCGGTATGCGTTGCCGAATAAGCGTATTCCACATCGCCGTTGCCCACAAAAATCAGGACATCCTCGTTGGCGGCGATCAGTTCCGGGGCCAGCGTCAGGCTGCCGAAGGCGTCATTGCCTTGACCCGGCGGCCCGAAAAGCCACATCGCGCCCCGCTCGCCGGGGTGGGCGGAAATGGCCGCCAGCGCCTCCGGGTCGGCCCCGGCGTCGTAGTTCCCCGACACCGCCTCGTCGCCGATCCTCAGGAGTTCCTCCTGTTTCATATTGATGCCCAGCTTGGGGACTTTCAGCCGCTGGATCGGGGGCTGGGTTCCGACGGGCCAAGCCGCTTCCTGCGGCATCGGCGTGAAGCCCAGCTCCGCAATGGCGGCGTCCGACACGCCGGGCAGCAGGGCGCGGGCCGATACGATGCGCCCGCTTGCCGGCGCCGGCGCTACATCCTCCCCCAGCAGCGTGGTGTCGTCCCGGTGCGCCGGGTAATCGGCCAGGGCGGCGCGCAGCGCGAAAAAGTGTCCGTAGTAGGCAATGCCCATTGCGGCAATGAGAATGCCGGCCGCCAGCGTCAGTACGCCGGCCCAGCGCAGACCGATGTACTGCGCATGGCTGCGCATCTGCATATAGTCCAGTCCAATCTCCATATTCACACCTTGATCCGTCGCGCGGGTACCAAAGCCGCCCGTCCGGCCCCGGCCGGAGCCGGACGGCAACGGCGCGCGCCGCCCTCCGCCCTTTCATCCGGGCCGGCGGCCGACCGTGTTGAAGGCGTGCGGTCGTGGCGCCGGCGGGTGCCCGGACGGGCTGGGCCGGCGCGGCCGGCTAGTGCCGGCCGCCGGCCCGGATGGGCTCGTTCACGAAAATGTCCCCGTTGCGGATTTTGATGTTGTAGCCGCAGCCCGGGTTGATGCACGTCCAGGCTTTGTAGTGCACCGGCGCGCCGTGCGCCCCATAGTCCGACAGCGGCACCAGCGGCGCGACATTACACTGCTGACAGATCGGCAGCTCCATAGCTTCCACCAAAATAAACCTCCCAATGCCCGGCGTGGCCCGGGTTTTCGGGGGGCAGTATAGACGCCGCCCGCCCCCCATTGCCTATACGCCCGCCGGCAAGGTTTGGCGGTTTTGTTGACGCCGGCGGACACGCCCGCCTATACTCCCTTCCGTTCGACTCCACTGGTCGCGCCCGGATCCGGCGGCGGCAATAACGACGATGACGATACGAAGGGGACTTTAATATGACGCAGCCGGCAACGCCACACCAGCGGGATCTGGCCGGAGAATCCTGGAATCCCGGCCAGTATCTGAAGTTCGCCGACCACCGGCTGCGCCCGGCCCTGGATCTGATGGCCCGCATTCCCCTGGCCACGCCCGCCGTGATTTACGACCTGGGCTGCGGCAGCGGCAATGTGACCCGGCTGCTGGCGGAACGCTGGCCGGACGCCGCCGTCACCGGCGTGGACAACTCCCCGGAAATGCTGGCCCGGGCGGGCGCCACGCCCTCGTCAATCCGCTGGCAGCGCGGCGACCTGGCCGACTGGCAGCCGGACGCGACGCCGGCCCTGCTCTACTCCAACGCCGTCATCCAGTGGGTGCCGGACCACCGGGCGCTGGTGCCGCGCCTCTGGGGAATGCTGCCGCCCGGCGGGTGTCTGGCAACGCAGGCCCCCCTCAGCTGGGATCTGCCTTCCCACCGGATTATGCGCCGGACGCTGGCCGACGGCGGCCCCGGCGGGATACCTATCGGCCCCCCGGAACTGCGGCAGGCCGTGGGCAACCGCTGGGTGCAGGACGCCGATTTCTACTACGACCTGCTGGCGCCGCACGCCGCCCACCTGGATGTATGGACCACCGAGTACCAGCA
The DNA here is from genome assembly GCA_965203195.1 of Dehalococcoidia bacterium. Lineage (GTDB taxonomy): Bacteria > Chloroflexota > Dehalococcoidia > Lucifugimonadales > UBA3495 > Bin87. The sequence goes on from OZ241860.1 coordinate 2,239,822, forward strand.
CGTCCTCGCCGGCGACGACCCGGTGCTGGAATGGGTCGCCGGCACGGGCCTGCGCCCCATCCTCAACGGGCTGGCCGACGCCGACCGGGAACTTTACCTGGCCGAATACCGCCGCCGCCTCAACGCGGAATACCCCCGCCGGGCGGACGGGGCGACCCTGTATCCCTTCCGCCGGCTGTTCTTTGTCGCCGTCCGCAAATAACCCCAACCGCCACCCGTCTTTTACGATTGCGATTCCAATGCAATGCCAATCAACTCACCTGAACAGGAGGCGCCATTATGACGGTTCTGGTACTCGGCGGCGCCGGCTTCATCGGGCCGCGGGTCATCCGCAAGCTGGTGGAGCGCGGCGAAAGCGTCTATGCCACGGACATCAACCCGCTGCCCCATATTCCCGGCATTGACAACGACGCCGTCCGCAGCGCGCGGGTGGACATCACCGACTTTGAGCAGGTGACCCGCGCCATTGTGGAAGCGCAGCCCGACCGCATCATCAACCTGGCCTATCTGCTGGGCGGCGGCGAGGGCAACCCCCACCACCAGATGCGCCTCAACATCCTGGGGATGGACAACTGCTTTGAAGCCGGCCGGCTGCTGGGCGTGAACCGCATCGTCTATGCCAGCTCCGTGGCCGTCAGCGGGCAGCAGTCCAACTTCGGCGACCGCGCCGCCACCGAGGACGACGCCACCTACGGCGTCAGCCAGTACGCCGTCCACAAGATTTTCAACGAATTCCAGGCCAAAATGTTCAACGAAAACTACGGGATGTCCATCACGGGCATCCGGCCGGCCAATGTCACCGGCCCGGACAAGGTGCGCGGCTCCACCGACCATGTGCGCTGCATAACCCTGCCGGCGCGGGGCGAACCCGTCAGCTTCCCCCACCGGGGTATGATGCGCCTGCCCATCCATGTTGAGGACATCGCCGAGGCTTTCGTCCGCGTGGCCCTGGTGGCGCGGAGCGAGTATCCCGTCTATAATTCCGGGGGCGCTCCCATCAGCCTGGGCAACCTGGCGGAGCTGGTGCGGGGCTACCTGCCCGACGCCCAAATCAGCTTCGACCACGACGGCGGACGGGAGCTCTCCGGCAACTACCTGGTGGACAACAGCCGCCTGCTCACCGAATTTGAGCTGACCTACGCCCCGCTGGCGCAGCGGGTACTGGAAATCATCAGCGCCGTGCGCGCCGACGAGGGGCTGCCGCCGGTGTCCGGCTAATCCGCTACAGCGGTGACGACGCCTCCGCGCCGTGAAACAGCCGCGCCTGGCGCATAATTGAGGACGCCGACTGATGAGTTGGGCCACCAGCGAAGCGGTCGCCGTCCTCACTTTCCTGCTGCCGGGATTTGTGGGGGCCGCGGTATTTTATGCGCTGGCGTCTTATCCCAAACCGGGCGAATTCGGGCAGGTGGTGCAGGCCCTGGTATTTACCACCGTAGGGCAAGCAGTAGCCTGGGGCTTGCGCTGGGCATTGAGCCTCTGCTGGCCGGGTTACGAATGGCCCGCCGGGCTGGAACTGATGGTATCGGTGGGCAGCGCCGTGGGAATAGCCCTGCTGGCCGCCGCCGCTGCCAACCACGACATCGCCCACCGCCTGTTGCGCCGTATCAGGATCACCCGCAAATCATCATATCCGTCAATATGGTATTCGGCGTTTGTTGAAAATGAGGGACGCTATGTCGTGCTATACTTGGAAAATGGGCGTCGCTTGTACGGCTGGCCGGAAAAATGGCCCAGCTACGCCGACGCCGGGCATATCGTAATGACCGAATGCGAATGGCTGATTAACGACGAGCGTTTGCGGTTGCGCGACGGTTCCATAGTCGTTATAATGACCGACGACGTGGAAATGGTCGAGTTTTACGACCGTAGCGCAAGCGAAGCGGAGAGAGCGAATCATGACTATGGTAGCGAACCCGTCGCCGAGCAAGCGGCGCGCCCTGATTAAAGCCGGCAAGTGGGACAAATCCGACCCGGTAGCGAAGCTGGTAAAACCCCCCCCGTCGCCGGCGCCGCCGCCCAAGAGCAAGTAGCGCAGGAAGCGTCTCCGAATAGAGGACATCGCCGGGGCTTTTGTCCGCGCGTTGCCCTGTCAGGCCGGAAGCGAGAGCCCGGTCATAATTCCGTGCCGAGGCAGATTATGGCCAAAGTACCGAACCTGGCGCCAAGCAACCGGGGCAAGGGGCTGAAAGGCGCCTCGCAAAAACCCCTCAAGGTCAAGCGGCCTCCCCTGCCGACCATCAAGCGATAGGCCGGCGGGGAACTGGCCTTGGTACGGCCGGCCTGCGTACTGGCCGGCCAGTACGCAGAAGGGGCGCTTCGGGATTGGCGAGCCCGTGTAGCTGGACGGCGGGCCGCAGGATGACAATATGGCGGGAACCGTTGCTGTGCTCGTGCCGGCATCGGATGTGGCAATGGTACAATTCTTGGCCACGCCAACGGCCGGAACGCAGGAGTAGAACGCCATGGCCAGAGTGCCTAATCTGCCGCCCAGCCTGCGCGGCAAGGGCTACAAGGGTGCCTCGCAGAAGCCTATTAGTGTCGAAAGGCCGCCGCCCCCGCCGCCCCCGCCGCCCCCGCGGTTTCCGTGTCGGTGTGGTTGCTGTTGTGGAAACGGGTTTCGTCGGTAAAGGCCAGCATTCGCCCCGCCCGTCCCCTATGGTCAGGACAGGGGAATCGGGGCGGGGCGGGCGGTAGCGGCGGTTACGAGCGGTTGGTGGCGTAGGGCAGGTGCTCCCCGATGTAGCCCACGATGAAGCTCTCGGTCACATCGTCCCGGTCGAAGTAAATCTGCAAGCCGCTGTCGGAGCCGCGGTAGGTCAGATGCCGCTCGATGGTCACCTGGCGGCGCTGGTCCTGGTCGCTGAAGGAACGCTTGGCGCCGTAGCGGGACATCGTGAAGCTGGACTCGCCGTTGGCGTGGGTCCAGCCGGGCTTGAGGTGGGTAAAGTAGTTGTCCCAGTTGCCGATGCTGCCGCCGGGGGTATCAAACCAGGTCTGCGCCAGCGTATTGATGGCGTCCAGCGCGGCCACGATTTCGCCGCCGTTGGGCCGCCGTTTGCCGAAGTCGGCCAAGGGCTTGGCGCAGTTGGTCAGGAAGCGGAGGCGCGGAAAACGGGCCGGGTCGGCGATGGCCGTCAGCACGTTATTCTCGCGGGCTTCCTCCGTCTCCGGCGCGTCGTTCCCCCCGGCTTCGTCCGCGTCGTCCCCCTGGTCGTAGCTTTCGTACAGGGCCAGGCGTTCCTTCAGCTCCTCAATGGTAAAGTTCGCCTCGTCCAGCTGGTCCTGCAACAGGTAGATGCGCTGCCGCGTCACCATATTCTCGGCGGCGCTGGGGGAATCGTCCTCTTTGGCCTTCCCCTCCGACTCCAGCAGCGCTTCGGCGATGACCTTCTGCGCTTCCGGCATCTTGAGGGTGGCCATTACGGAGGTCAGCGATTCCAGCAGCTCCATCAGGTTCAGGCTGTTGCGATTGGCCAGGCCGTTGACTATCCGGTCGCGTTCGCCCGCCAGGTAGTCGCTGGCCTGGTCGCGCTCGGTGGCCATCATCCGCAGGCGGTGGCCCTCGCCGTCCGGGTAGCGATTGAAAACGGCGATTTTGGCCCACACCCAGTCGGGCACCTGGGGGAAGGGCAGCTCGCGGCTGATGACCAGCTGCTCGGCGGCGCTGATGTTGACCACATTCGCCCAGTCGTCATGGCTGGCGGCCAGTTCCGGGAACGCCTCGTCCTTGCGCCCTTCCTCGGTCAGCACAATGGCAGTATCGTGCTGGCTGAACAGGTCGTCAATGGTGTTGACTGCGCCGGCGTCGGCGGCGTTCCCCACCGGGCGAGCGCGGTCGGCGGAAAGGGCGGCCACAATGGTTTCCAGCCCGGGCACGCCGGCGTCATTGCCCCAGGGCAGGGCGTCCTCTCCGGCGGCGTCGGGGCGCGAGACCACCGACATACAGTAGCCCCCCTGCCCGTCGCCCTCCAGATAGCCGTAGGTCATCACATAGCCTGTGTAGGCTTCCCCGTCCCCGGAGGGCTGGTAGCGGACGCTCACGATCTGGGCCTGCTTGACGGCGGGCGTAAGCGGCTTTGACACGCGTATCGTGATGTTGTCCCGTTGCCATTCCTGCACCGGAGCGTTGCCCCGCAGTTCCCGCCGGGCCTGCCCTTTGTAGCGCCCGGCGTGGGCAATGGCCCAGTCCCGCGCCATCTTGTCGGCGTTGCGTAGCTGGTTCTGGCTGTCCAGCGCCAGCGCCTGCTGCATGATGGTTGCCATAATGCGCCTCTCCTGATTTGGCTTTTCGGCCTCTCGACCGCCTGTGATTATACCCTACAAACGCGGGGTAGTAACGCCGGAACCGCTTTGCTTTGCGCTATCCGATTCTACCCGCCGGCGGCAACGGAATCCCGCAACTTTGCGGACGAATGCCGCCCAATTCCTGCGGACGGCGCCGTCCATACTGCCCGAACCGCCTGCTCCGCGCTGTTCCCGCCAAAGCGCGATGCCGTCATTCGATGCCGTCATCCCTCAGCCGCCGCCCCCTCGGGCCAGAACAGCGCGTACAGGCGCTCCGACAATTCCTCGCACAGCATCAGCCCGGCAATGACATCGTCCACAGCGGCGCCGTCCTCATAGAAGTTGGCGTGCAGCAACCGAGCCACGCTGAAGGAGTTGCGGATCCAGCGCTGCAATTCGGCATCGCCGGAGGCGGCGCCGGCCAGCCGGGCCAGCTCGTCAACCACCATCGCTATGGAGCGGTGGGCGTGGATGATGCCGCCGTGCTGCGCGCTGATGGCCTTGACGGTTTCCGCCACCAGCCCCCACGCCTTGTTGGACGCCTGGCACAGGTCGTTTTCGTCCAGGTGTTTCCAGGCGCTGGCGCGGAAATTGCGTCCCATGCGAGCGTATTTGTGCGGGGAGCAGGCGGCGTCGTTTTCGGGGTTGGGCCGGTCGCGGGCGGCGGCCAGGGCGCGGGACACGGCGGCAACGATGTCGGAGCTGGGGCAAAGCGCAGCGTGGGCGGTCATTTCAGGCTCCTTGCATAGTATGCAATACGGCGCCGGGGGAACGGGCAGGCCGGGGAAAGGCGATGCCGTCATTCCTCAGACGCTACCGCCCCCTCGGGCCAGAACAGCGCGTACAGGCGCTCCGACAATTCCTCGCACAGCATCAGCCCGGCAAGAACCGCATCCGGTGAGGAACCGTCCTCGTAAAAATTGGCGTGGAGTATCCGGGCCACGCTGAATGAGTTGTTGATCCAGCGCTGCAATTCGGCATCGCCGGAGGCGGCGCCGGCCAGCCGGGCCAGCTCGTCAACCACCATCGCTATGGAACGGTGGGCGTGGATGATGCCGCCGTGCTGCGCGCTGATGGCCTTGACGGTTTCCGCCACCAGCCCCCACGCCTTGTTGGACGCCTGGCACAGGTCGTTTTCGTCCAGGTGTTTCCAGGCGCCGGCGCGGAAATTGCGTCCCATGCGGGCGTATTTGTGCGGGGAGCAGGCGGCGTCGTTTTCGGGATTGGGCCGGTCGCGGGCAGCGACCAGGGCGCGGGACACGGCGGCAGCGATGTCGGAGCTGGGGCAAAGCGCGGCGTGGGCGGTCATTTCCGATTCCTCGCATAATATGGGCGGCGGGGGATGGGGAACGGGCGGGCCGGGGGCATTGGGGTTTGGCGCCCGGTTTCCGACCGCCAAACCCCGCCGGGTTGCCTATGCCGGCCGCTTACTGCCGCACGTACTTGTCCACCCGTTCCTGCGCCCCCAGCGCCATATAGATGTTGCCGCCGGCGTCCACCCAGCTGCCGTGCGCCGACTGCGCGTCCCACCGCGCCAGTACGCCCCCGTCGGCGTCCATTATGCTCACCCGCGACGACATTCCGTTCACGCCCCCCTCGCTGATGACCAGCGCCCCTTCCCTGTCCACCGAAATATCCAGCGGACGCCGCAAGTCCGTCCACATTGTGATGTAGTCCCCGTCCAGCGAATAGACCTGGATGCGGTTGTTTTCCCGGTCGCAGAGGTACAGGTTGCCGTTGGGATGGGCCACGATGCTGTGGGGCAAATGGAACTCGCCGGGGCCGCCCTTGCCCGGCACGCCCCAGGACGCCTTCAGCCGACCGTCGGCGGAGAAGCGATGCACCCGCGCGTTGCGGTAGCCGTCGGCCACATACAGGTCGCCGTTGGGCGCCGGCGCCAGCTCCGTAGGGTAGTTGAAGGGGCCGGCGGAGCGCGGGCAAACCTCGCCGGGAATTTCGCATCCAGTGTCGGAATGTACCCCGCGCTGCCCGATAACCTGCAACGGCTTGCCGTCCAGCGTGTAAATCAGGCACACCGAATCGGTGCGGTCGGTGAGATAAACGACGTCGTCCTGGATGTAGATGCCATGGGCTTCGTCAATCGCCCGCAGCCCCCAGGATCCCAGGTAGTTGCCCCCCGGCCCGAAAATCAGCACCGGGGGATCCTTGCGCTGGAACACATACACCCGGTTCTGCGAATCGGTGGCCACCGCCGAAGCGTTGCCCATCGTCATCCCCTCGGGCAGCCGCGCCCAGTTCTCCTCCAGAATGTAGGTGTATTGGCCGGAACCAACGGTAGTGGTCATCGCGAAACCTCCTGCATTTTCCTTTGCTGACGCTGCCGATGTTGCCGATGTTGCTTGATGCCGTTATGCTGTCGATGCTGTTGATGCCGCTGGCGCTGCCGAAAAATGCCGGGCGTTGCTGACGGGCCGCGGGAGGCAACGCCCGTTGCGCTGCCTTACGCGAAAAAGCCGGCGTCAATGTGTTGCCGGATGGTGTCCGCCACCAGCGCCGGCCGCTGTAGCGGAACATCGTGAATGCTGTCCTCCAGCCACACCGTTTTGCGGCGCGGCAGCAGCGCCTCGGCGCGGGCGATGGATTCCTCCCGGCGCAGCCGGCGGTCAAGGGCGCTGGCCGCCGCCCCCGCCTGGCGCGCCGGCAGCAGCAAGACGGGACACGACACCGCCGGATACAGCTGCGACGGCTTGTGTTCCCACAGGGCGTCGATGATACGCAGGTGGTTTTCCCGTCGCAGGCGGGCCTGTATCGTGCCGTCGTCCAGGATGCGGAAATTGGCCAGCACGGCGTCAATCACCGCCGCGGGCGGTTCCGGGCCGAAGCGGCCGGAGGCGATGACCCGTTCCCGCATCATCGCCGGCGTGAAGCCGGTGAAAACCGGCGGCGCCATATCCTGCCGGGCCTGCTCCGGCGTCCAGCCGGGCCGCGCCGACGGCTCTATGGTGCCGCCGTCCACAAAGACCAGGCCGGACGCCAGCTCCGGCTGCGCCGCCGCCAGCTCCAGGGCCACATCGGCGCCCCAGGAATGGCCCACGATGAGGGGCCGCCGCCAGCCCAGGGCGGCGAGCAGCGCCGCGGCGTCGCCGGCCACGCTGGCGAAGTCGTAGCCCGTGTCCACCTGCGCCGACCGCCCGTGTCCCCGCTGGTCCGGCGCCGCCACCCGCAGGCCGGCGGCGGCCAGGCGCGGCGCCACCAGATCCCAGATGCGGCAAGTGGACGCCAGGCCGTGCAACAGCAGAACCGGGGGGCGTCCGCCGCCGGGGCCGTTCTGGCGGTCGCGGTCGCTATTGCCGCCGCCCCAGTCCCGGTAGTAGAATCGGAGGCCGCGCAGGTTCACATAGCAATCCTGGGGGTAAGAGAGGGCAGCAGACATCCGGCATCCATCCAAATCCAAATATGCGGGCCAAATTCAATGGGCCAAGTCCGGCGGGCAATGCCGGCCGGTTGCCGCCCATTGTAGCACAGCGGCGGGGCGTTGTCGGCGCGGACACCGGGATAGTGACTCTCCCCACGCAAACCGACCGCCAATCCGCTGTCATTGTCGCCGGCTTTGTAGCATAGCTACTCTGTCAATCCTTGCCGTATGGCAGCTTCCAGATCCGACAAGGACAGGCTTTGCCCTACGGACTTTGCGTTTTCAATCAGGTCGAAATTCGCGGGCAGCGGCAGCGGGTTATCATCGGGAATTTGCCAGGCTTGGTTGCCCTCTATAACCCAAGCCTGCTCTCCGATGTAAAATCCTCCTGGTCCTCCCATGGCATCCAGCTGCGCCTGGTTAAAACAACGACGTCCAGGAACAGGATCGCCAGTGCATTCATTAGAACGCTTGAACGATTTAATGATAAAAAGCAAATACTCGCGCCCCGCTTTTGGTTTTGCCCAACCCAACCACTGCGGGGTAATCAATTCATAAGCGGCCGGCAGCGTTCCATAGTACGATGTGATGGCAGTTATGGTCGTCCGTGTTAATTCATCCCAGGGTTTTGTGTTCGCCGGCCATTCGAAATTCGCCGGCAATGTCACATTGCGACTGGACCCGACCCGAACGTGGGCGACTGCATCGTACCCCCCATTGCGGACAAACTGCGTTACCTGCGTAGTCAGTGGCACGGGCGTGGGGGTAGGCTCCGGGGCAGGGGTTTCGGCAGAGGCTCGGCTGGGCCATTGCGCTTCCTCCGTGGCGATGCTGGCCCCCAGCGTGGCCAGAATCTCCGCATCGGTGCGCGGCGGAGAGTACGGCGGGTCGGTGGGCTTGACATAGCCCGGCGGGTAAGGCGTGGGCGTGGGCATCGCTTCCAGCGTAGCGAATTCGGATGGCGACGGGGTATCGCCCAGCCACCAGATGGTGGCAGTAGGCGTTGTCGGGGATGCCTGGTTGGTCGCGGCCGGCGTAGCCGCCGGCCCACAGGCCAGCGCAATGGCAATCATCACGCCCGAAACGGCCCACATTGCAACGAAGGTTACGCAGGTTCGGCGGCGCAGCATAGCCTAATCCCCCCTGCACTGTCGCAGACCTTGTCGGATAGCAGATTCCAGATCTAACAGCGGCAAGCTATCTCCGCCAGCGCGTGCCGCTGACAGGTCGGAAACCGGCTGCCGACTCAAAAAATGCGGCCTAGGAATCCTTCTCGCCAAAGCGCCATCTATAATCCAAGCTTGACGTCCATCGTACCATCCCCCTACGCCCCCGACTGCGTTGAGCTGTGTTTGATTATAGCATAGCGCAGTTGACGCAACAGGACGTTGACTGGAGCATACGCCATCGTCAGCTGCTTTGGCAAATGATGTTCTGATAAAAATGATGTACTCTGCCCCAATATCTAGAGGGACGTTAGGCAAATGAGGCGGAGAAGTCAATTTATAATCAGAAGTCAATGCGCCGCGGTATGCCATTACGTTGGTAATGGACGTCCTCACCAATCCATCCCAATTGGCCGGGAGCGGTACAGTAGTCGCTGTCCATATGTCGTGTGGAACTGATACCTTGTGACTGGCCCCGGCGCGGACTCGGGCGACTATATCGTACCCACCATTGCGGGCAAACTGCGTTACCTGCGTAGTCAGAGGCACGGGCGTGGGGGTAGGCTCCGGGGTAGGGGTTTCGGCATAGGCTCGGCTGGGCCATTGCGCTTCCTCGGTGGCGATGCTGGCCTCCAGCGTAGCCCTGATTTCCGCATCGGTGCGCGGCGGAGAGTGCGGCGGGTCGGTGGGCTTGACATAGCCCGGCGGGTAAGGCGTGGGCGTGGGCATCGCTTCCAGCGTGGCGAATTCGGATGGCGACGGGGTATCGCCCAGCCACCAGATGGTGGCAGTAGGTGTTGCCGGGGATGCCTGGTTGGTCGTGGCCGGCGTAGCCGCCGGCCCGCAGGCCAGCGCAATGGCGATCATCACGCCCAAAACGGCCCACATTGCAACGAAGGTTGCGCAGGTTCGGCAGCGCAGCATAGCCTAATCCTCTCCTGTCCTGTGCCAGCCTGTCAGCCGGCGGATGGCAACAGAATAAGGGCGTGGCGCAATGGTTGCCAAGCCATCCGGCCCGGTTTGCCTTGCCGCCTCCGCAACCGCCCCTCAAAATCTGCCATCATTGCCACCAACATTGCCCGCGCCGCCAACTCCCACCAGTCGCCAGGCAGCTATACCGTGGGCGTCAGCAACTGACTGCTGCCAACGCGGTGAACGGAGCTCTGATGCTGGATGTGCTCTCTTCATTTCTTTAATATCAATGACACCGGGCTGATCAGCAAGGGCGCGCAACCGGGATATTGACACTACAGCGCTACATTTTCCCCGAGATATGTAGTCCTTGGGAAATTTCACGCATTTGATCTGCGAGGCCCCGCTTTCCTCAAGGAAACGCTGTACCTCATCCACGCGCTCGTGGGCGTCAACGGTTATAACCAGATGAAACGTTTCCAGTGTTGGCGCCGGCTGCCCGGAACCGATCGGCGTTACCGCATTCTCTGCGCCGTTAGCAACGGCTTCATATTGCTGGATCTTACGGATGAAGTGCACGCCGAGGTTCGGGTATTGCCGTTCCATTTGGGTTAGGGTCGGGATCGGTGGCAGCTCCCCAACCCCGTCCCACGCAGCTTCGCCAGTGGGAGTCGCCGCCGATGTCGCCGTAGGGATGATTGCCGGCTCAACCGCGGCTCCGGCTGCCCCCTCCTCTTGCGCGGCCGGCCCGCAGGCCAGCGCGGCCAGGCACAAGGCAATCACCGCCCCCACCGTCAGCAGCAGAGCCGGTTGCAAGGCAGTGCGGTGGCGCAGCATCGTCATCATAGCGTAATCCTTCCCGCGCCAGGTTTATCGGCCGACGAATGGCATAATAGCGCAACAGGACGCGACGGGCATCATCCCGCACCTCCCTGCCAACCGTCCGCCAAAATCTGCTATCATTGCCGCCAGCATCCAGCGCCCGCGCCGCCCGCGCCGTTGCCGCCGGCTTTGCGCCCGCCCGTCCGCCAGCAAGGAGCCAATCAGCAAGGAGCCAATTCGCAATGCAGGAAAACAAAGTCCGCCGCGCCCTGCGGGAGGGCCGCCTGGCCCTCGGAACCTATGTGTCCTTCGCCGACCCCCAAATCGTGGAAATCATCGGCCTGGCCGGCTACGACGCCGCCTTTATTGACCTGGAGCATACCACCTTTGACCTGGGGCTGGTGGCGCAGATGATCGCCGCCGCCGATCTGGTGGGCGTAACCTCGATGATCCGCGTCCCCGGCAACGACGAACACCTCATCCTGCGCCTGCTGGACGCCGGCGCCCAGGGCATCATCATCCCCCACATTGACGGCGTGGACGGCGCCCGCCGGGCCGTGGCCGCCGTGCGCTACGCTCCCCTGGGGCAGCGCGGCGGCGCCGGCGGCACCCGCGCCGCCCGCTTCGGAACCGTCAGCTGGGACGAACATACCCGCACCTCCAACGAAAACATCATCCTGTCGGTGATGACCGAGGACGAAAAGGGCATCAGCGAAATCGGGCAGATTGCCCAGGTGCCGGGCATTGACATCGTGGCCATCGGCCCCACGGACTTCTCCGAATATATGGGCATTCGCGACCCGCAGAGCCCGGTCATCCGCGCCAGGCTGGAGGAACTGGCGGCGGAAGTCAAAGCCGCCGGCGGCGCCAAACTGTCCATACCGATGAACCATCCCGCCTATCCGCTGTCGGCGGGCGAACTACAGGCGCTGGGCGTGGGCTATACTCATGTGGCGCCGCCGCCGCCGGCCCTGCTGCTGCGTTCCCTCCGGGAGCGCATCGCCGCCATCCGCGCCGAGCTGGGCTAACGGGGGCAGTGCTTGATCATAATGAGAATGCTGTCCCCGCGGCGCCGGCGGCATTGGCCCTGGCCTTGGCCGGCGGCGGTGGCGCTGTCGCTGCTGTTCGCCGTGACGATGTTCGCCGCCGCCTGCGCGGCCCCGGCATCGCCCGCGCCGGCGCCAACGGCGACCGACCTTCCCCCGCCGGCGCCAACCCTGGCGCCCACGCCGTTGCCATCCCCCACTCCCCGTCCGACGGCAACCGCAACGCCGCTGCCTACCCCAACACTTACGCCAACGCCGGCGCCCACGCCCACGCCGCGCCCAACGCCGACTTTCGCGCCCGCGCCGACGCCGACCGCTACGCCTCTGCCGTCCGGCCCCCTGGTGCATATTGGCGATGCCGTCTATGTCGTTGACCTGGCGACCACCGGCGCGCAGATCCAGCAGGGCCTGTCGGGGCGGCCCGCGCTGGGCGTGGACCGGGCGATGCTGTTCGTGTACGCGGCCGACGGGCCGCGCGCCTTCTGGATGCCGTATATGAACTTCCCCCTGGATATGGTGTGGATACGCTCCGACTGCACCGTGGCCGGCGTCACCGCCGACGTCCCCAACCCGCCGCCCGATGCGCCGCTGGACACGCTGCCCACCTACCCTTCCCACGAGCCGGTGCGCTTTGTGCTGGAAATCAACGCCGGCCAGGCAGCCCAGCGCAACATCCGGCCCGGCGCCACCGTCCGGTTTGACGGGGACATCGCCGGCCGGTGGGGCTGCTGAAACGCCGCCGGTCATTCCCCCGGTCATTCCCAAAGACGGTCGCAGCGCATTTTGCGCCGCCGCCGGCAATGCGGGCAGCCACCACCCACTCCGGGCCAAGCAAACCACCGGACAAGAGGAATCTCGCCCCATGGAAATTCTCGTATCAGGCTCCCTGGCCATCGACCGCATAATGACCTTCCCCGGCCGCTTCGGGGATCACATCGTGCCGGAGCGGATTCACCGGATTAATTTGAGCTTCACGGTGGACGGGTTCAGAGCCTATTTCGGCGGCACGGCGGGGAACATCGCCTATTCGCTGGCGATGCTGGCACAGCGGCCGCGGGTCATCGCCGCCATTGGCGCCGATTACCGGGACTATTTCACCCGCCTGGCGGCCAACGACATCCCCACGGACGACATCCGCATCGTGCCGGATGAGGCCACCGCGTCGGCATTCATCATCACCGACCTGGACGACAACCAGATTACCGGCTTCAATCCGGGGGCGATGAAGCGGCCCGCCGGCTTTGACTTCAGCGCCGTTAAAGCCGGCGAAACCGTCAGCATCGTGGGGCCGGGCAACCTGACCGATATGGCGGATTTCACCGCCGCCGGCGCCCGCGCCGGCGTCTATACCATCTTTGACCCCGGCCAGTCGCTGCCGGCCTGGGACGGGGCCGGGCTAACGGAGTGCATCCGCAACAGCAACCTGCTGGTGGCCAACGAGTACGAAATGGCGCTGATTTCCGAAAAGACGGGGCTGGACGAAGCCGGGCTGCTGGCGTGCGCCGGAGCGCTGGTGACCACCCTGGGCGAGGCGGGCACGCGCGTCCGCACCGCCGCCGGGGAGCGGCGCATCCCCTGCGTGCCCACGGCGGATGCGGTGGACCCCACCGGCGCCGGCGACGCCTTCCGGGGCGGGCTGATAATGGGCATCATCCACCCCGGGGGCATTGTGCCGGACGCGGTGGCGCCGGAGGGGATAACGCCGGCGCGCCTGGAACGGGCGGCTCAGGTTGGCTCCGCCTGCGCCCACTTCGCCATCCGCCAGCCGGGCACCCAGGAATACCGCTACACCAGAGCGGAGCTGGACGCTGTGCTGCGGCGGGCCTACGGCGGCTAGCCGGTCAAACCGGCTCGGCGCGAAGCGTAACTACTACCCCGCCGTAGTCCTGGACAATGGCGGGGCGATGACGTCCGGCGGCCGCCATCGCTTCTACCATCCGGCGCAGCCCCTCGCCGAACTCCTGCCCACCGAACTCCTGCCCATAGGACAACTCCGCCATCACCCGCACGATGCTGGGATTGCGGGCAAACCTTCGTACATTGGGCAAGTCGTCCAGGGCGGTTATGCCGGGGAAACGGCCCGGACTGGAAACCTCAATCCGGTCGTCAAAGACCGTCGCGCGGATATGGTCGCCAAAGTTGCGGTAAGACCGGTGCAACACGGCATGGTAAAGAAAATTTCATGCGCCGGCCAGGATATGACCACTGTCCAGAACACTGCCCACAGGATTGCGGTAAGGAAATCACAGAGTAAGCCCATAATAAATAATCGTAATGACGTACAGTTGCGTTTCACACATCACTTTGGACAGCATTCCGGCAACACAACGGCCATCTACGCGCAGACTTGCCTCTCCTTAGCTGGGCGGTTTTTCTGCTGCGCCGCCCCGTCGTATGGTAGTATGCAGCGCCGGCATAATGCCAGCCCCCGCAAACGCCAGTGCCTGGAGGCATCCTAAAATGACTACCGCCACTGCCAACGCCACCGCGTCTTACCCCGCCGCCGACATCGCCGCCGCCGTTGCCCGCGCCCTGGCCGCCGCCCGCGACCGGCCCCAGCCGCGCCTGGACCGCTACCGCACCGCCCAAAAATACGCCGGCATGGCCCAGAATTTCCGCGCCGGCGCCTGGGATCACCTGGCCCAAGGCGACTTGCCCCAGGCGTCCAACAAGGCGTGGGGCCTGGTAGCGGAAACCGTCAAGGCTATCAGCGCCCACTATGGCGGCATCATCCACTCCCACCGCGCTATTGCCGAAGTGGTCGGAGAACTGGCCCGGCTGGCCGGCAGCGCCGGCGATACGGAAACCCGGGACTGGATCAACGCCATCTTTCTGACCGCTCGCGGCCTCCATACCAACTTCTACGAAAACGAAATGCCGGAGATCACAGTCCGGGGCGGCTTGCGCTTCTGCGAGCAGCTTTCCCAGCGGCTCTACGAACTGTTCTGGCCGGACGGTCTCCCGTAGCCCCCCCAAAAGGTGCCGCGCCCAGCCGCCGGCCCCTATTGCCGGCGGTTGGCCGCATAGTGTATCATCCCTACGCCTTGACTGACCTGACAGGCGCGCGCCACCCTGCGCGCCTACTTATGCTGTGCACTCACGGAGCCAAACTACAATGCTGAACCCTAACCGCCGATTTGCCCTGACTGCTGCCGCTTCTACCCCCCCCCCCCCCCGCAACTGGGGTTGCAAAACGGCGCTGCGCCTCACCGCCCTGGCGCTCCTCCTGGCAACGCTGGCCGCAGTAGCCGCCGCCGGTGGCGGGATGCTGGGCGCGCCGCACGCCGGCGAAGCCGCCTTTGTCACGCAGACCACAACCGACTACGACACGGACGACGACGGCCTCATCGACATCACCACGCTGGCCCAGCTGGACGCCATCCGCCACGACCTGGACGGCAACGGCGACGCTACCCACGCCGATTATGTCGCCGCTTTCCCCAACCGCGACACCAACAGCGCCACGCGTATGGGCTGCCCCTCGGGAAACTGCTCCGGCTACGAGCTGATGAACAACCTGGACTTTGACGAAAACGACGACGACCAGATCACCTCTGCTGACACAACCTACTGGAACAGCGGCGCCGGCTGGACGCCCATCGGCGGGGCCGATGAAAGCAATGACGCTAATAATGACTTTACCGCTACTTTCGAGGGCAATAGCCACACCATCTCCAATCTGTACATCAGCCTGAACACCACTGCCGCCAATGTGGCCACCTTTGTAGGACTGTTCGCCGAAATCAACGGCGGCACGGTGCGCAATGTCGGCCTGGTGAACCCTTATGTCAGCAACACCCGGAGCGGCGACGCCAGTTTCGTCCGCGTTGGCGCGCTGGCCGGACGCAACAATGCCGGCTCCACGGCGAGCGGCGTCTATGTCTCCGGCGGCTCCGTCACCAGCACCCTGAACGGGTCTCCCTCATCTGCTATCGGCAACTTGGCAGGCTGTCTGGTCGGCTACAACGGGGGCACGGTGTCGACAAGTCACGCCAGCTGCGCTGCCACCGCCACCGGGACGTATGCTGATACTAATAATATCGCGGACACAGCCGGCGGCCTGATCGGACGGAACGATGGAGTGTTGAGCGACAGCTATGCTACGGGAGAGGTGAGGGGCAGCTTTCGCTCGGGCGGCGTGGTCGGGGGTGCCCGCAGCAGCAGCCGGATAAGGGGCAGTTACGCCACCGGGAATGTCTCCTCCAGCAAAAGCGGCGGTTCGGCCGGCGGTCTGTTGGGCTTTGGCAGCATCAACAGCAGAGTTACTAGCAGCTACGCCACCGGCAATGTCAAAGTTGCCAGCAACAGCAGTGCCGGCGGTCTGGTGGGCAGGACAGGCGCCTCCAACGTGCAGGTGAATGGTAGCTACGCTACCGGCAATGTTTCCACCACCGGAAACAGCAACAATCTGGGAGGCCTGGTGGGATACCTGCGTGATAACGGGGATGCGATTGGCAGCTACGCCACCGGCAATGTCTCCACCACCGGCAACAGCAACACTCTGGGCGGCCTGGTCGGGCGCACAGATGGTATTGGGACGTCCATAATCGCCAGCTACGCCATCGGCAGGGTATCCACCACCGGCACCGGCAACACTCTGGGCGGCCTGGTGGCCTCCGTCGCCGGAAACACGACGGTAACTAACAGTTACTGGGACTCGACTATTAACCCAGGTTTGGCCGGCAGCGGCACCGCCCAGACCACCACCGCCTTGCAAACGCCTGTCGAGTACGGTGCCACCGGCATCTACTCCGCTTGGGATGTCAATGTGGACGGACAGGCCGGCAACGACGACCCCTGGCACTTCGGCGGCACCTCGGATTACCCCATCCTGAAGTTCGGCCACGACGCGCCGAGCATCGCCCGGCAAACCAATGCCCAGTATGCGCCGGCCGAGTACGACGGCGACAATGACAACCTCATTGACATCACCACCCTGGCGCAGCTGAACGGCATCCGCTACGACCTGGACGGGGACGGCCGCAACACTGGGGACGACGCCGTGGGCTACGCCGCCGCCTTCCCGGGCGCAACCAAGAGCATGGGCTGCCCCGCCACCTGCATCGGCTATGAGCTGATGGACGACCTGGACTTCGACTACGACGAGGACGGCGGCACCCACACCAGCGGCACGATTGACTCCGACGACGCCGTGGCCGCCACCAGCGCCTACTTCGACAGCGCCACCGGCTGGACGCCCATCGGCGGCCACACCAGCAGCGCCGCCCCCTACACCGCCATCTTCGAGGGCAACGGAAACACCATTGACAACCTCTATATTAACCTGACCACCACTGGCGCCACCGACAGCGTCTATGTGGGCCTGTTCGCGGACATCGGCAAAGCCGCCACGACGACCCCGGCGGCGCCTGCCCAGCCCGGCGTAGTGCGCAACCTGGGCCTGGTGGATCCCTATGTGCTGAACACGCGCTCCGGCAGCGCCTCCCCCTTCACCACGGTCAGCACCGGGGCGCTGGCCGGGCGCAACAGCGCCGCCGGCACGGTGAGCGACAGCTGGGTTTCCGGCGGCGCCGTCAACGGCACGCAGAACACCTCCGCGCAAACGGTCTATAACTTTGTGGGCTGTCTGCTGGGCTACAACCGGGGCGATGTCACGGCGGCCTACGCCGACGACTGCGATGCCACCGCCACCGGCACTGATGACGCCACCGACACGGCCGGCGGGCTGATTGGATGGAGCGAGGGCGCGGGCAAAGCGGTAACCCTCAGCTACGCCACCGGGGATGTGGCCGGCGACCGCTTCGCGGGCGGGCTGATTGGCGAGGCCGGCAGCGGCAACACGGTGACCACCAGCTACGCCACCGGCGCGGTCACCGTCAGCGGCGGCAACGGCCGGGCGGGCGGTCTGATCGGCTCCGCGGTCGGTACCATCACCGCCAGCTACGCCGCCGGCGCCGTAGCCACCACCGGAACCGGCACCAGCAGCAACCCCAACCGGGCGGGCGGTCTGGTGGGCAACCTGGGCACCGGGGGGACCATCACCGCCAGCTACGCCACCGGAACGGTAACGACCAGCGGCGCCGGCAACGGCCGCGTGGGCGGCCTGGTCGGCGTGATCGGCGGCACTACCCAGAACCCGGGCAACATCACCGCCAGCTACGCCATCGGCGGCGTCACCGCCACCGGCTCCGGCTCCAACATCCTCGGCGGCCTGGTGGGCGGCACCTCCGGCACTTCCTCGCAAACCAATGTCCACTGGAACAACGAAAGCGTGGCCAACGGCGGCACCGGACAAGCGGCCAGCGCCGGCAGCGCCAACACCGCCGGGCGCACCGGCGCCCAGCTCAAAACCCCCACGGACTACGGCTCCGCCACCACGGACGCTTTCTACAACTGGAATGTGGATCTGGACAGCGTGACCGGCAACGACGACCCGTGGGATTTCGGCACCAACCAGGATTACCCGATACTGCAATACGGCCGCGATGCGGTGGGCATCGCGCGGCAGCGGGGTGTGACGATCACGCGGGTGGACTACGATACCGACAACGACAACCTGATTGACATCACCACCCTGGGGCAGCTGAACGGCGTCCGTTACGACCTGGACGGCAACGGGCGCACCATCGGCGCCGACTCCGTAGGCTACCTGGCCGCCTTCCCCGGCGTCAGCCTCGATATGGGCTGCCCCGCCGCCTGCATCGGCTACGAGCTGATGAACGACCTGGACTTTGACACCGACGGGGACGGCCAAACCTACACCATCTCCGGCGGCACCGTCACCGTGGACGCCGACGACACCGACAACTTTTTCAACGGCGCCGCCGGCTGGACATCCATTGGCGACGACACCACGGGCTACAGCGGCGTCTTTGAGGGCAACCGCCACACCATCGACCACCTGTTTATCCACGTTTCCGTGGACAGCACCGCCACGCGGGCCCGCGTCGGGCTGTTCTCACGCCTGGACGGCGAAGGCGTCATCAGAGGCGTGGGCCTGCCCAATGCCTATGTGCGCCGGCAGACCAGCAGCGGCGGGCGTTACGCCGGCGCCCTGGCGGGGCAGAGCTATGGGACGATCCGGGCCAGCAGCGCCACCGGCGAGGTAGTGGTGGCCGACACCGCGGGCAGCGGCAGCTCCCGGGCCGGCGGGCTGGTAGGCGCCATCGGCACCGGGGGCGCCATCAGCGCCAGCTACGCCGATGTGACCGTGCGAATGACCAGCAACAACGGCAAGGCCGGCGGGCTGGTGGGCTACAGCTACGGCGGCAAAATCAGCGCCAGCCACGCCATGGGCGATGTAATCGTGGTCAACAGCCCCGGCGCCCTGGTGGGCGGACTGGTCGGCGAGATTTCGGATAACACGGTGCGTGACCCCGATGTCCTGTCCACGATTGACGCCAGCTACGCCCGGGGCGCCATTTCCGGCAACAGCGGAACCTTTACCGGCCGCGTGCTGGCCGGCCTGGTCGCCGGCAGTACCGCCACGGCCAGGGTCACCAACAGCTACTGGGACACCAGCGTCACCTCCGATGCCAGCGCCAGCGCCGGCGGCGGCACGGGCCAGACCACCGCCGACCTGCAAGGCCCCACGGCCTACGGCACGGGCAGTACCGACATTTACAAGGACTGGAATGTTGATGTGGACGGGGACGGCGCTAACGATGACCCGTGGCACTTCGGCACGGCCAGCCAGTACCCGACGCTGAAGTACGGCGGCTTCTCCCCGGCGGCGCAGGGTTCCGCCGGAATGGACTACGACACCGACAGCGACGGCCTCATTGAAATCACCACCCTGGCCCAGCTGGACGCCATCCGCCACGACCTGGACGGCGACGGCCGCCCCACCAGCGTGCTGGCCTACCGGTCCGCCTTCCCCGTCGGCGATGTGGGCAGCGACGGCGAGGTCGGCGATGCCGGCCGCATGGGCTGCTCCCACGGCGCTCCCGTAGTAAGGACGTGCCTCGGCTACGAGCTGATGGGCAACCTGGACTTTGACACCGACGGCGACGGCCGCACCCACACCGCCGGCGTAGGCGACCCCGGCGACGACTACTACAACGCCGGCGCCGGCTGGGCCCCCATCGGCGGCCACGGCGAAACCACGCATCAGGCGTTCACCGCCACTTTTGACGGCAACGACAACGACATTGAGAACCTCTACCTC
The DNA here is from genome assembly GCA_965203195.1 of Dehalococcoidia bacterium. GTDB lineage: Bacteria > Chloroflexota > Dehalococcoidia > Lucifugimonadales > UBA3495 > Bin87. The sequence continues at coordinate 2,259,559 of OZ241860.1, forward strand.
AACCTGGAAACCTCTGCCGCCAACGCCGCCACCTATGTCGGCCTGTTCGCCGACCTCACGGGCACAGTCCGCAATGTGGGCCTGGCGGATCCCTATGTCAAAAACGCGCGTAGCGGCACGGCGGCCTTCGCCCGCACCGGCGCTTTGGCCGGACGCAACAGCGTGGGCGGAATAGTGCGCGACAGCTCGGTCACCGGCGGCTCCGTCACCGGCGACCAGAGCACCGTAACCGGCGCTCCCACCAATCTGGTCGGCTGCCTGCTGGGCTACAACGCCGGCACCGTGCGTGACAGCCACGCCGGCTGCGCGGCTATGGCCACCGGGTCGGATGAAACCAGGGATCAGGCCGGCGGCCTGGTCGGGGAAAATGCCGCCATCACGGTCGACTCGGTGACCGGCGTCGGCGTCGTGCGCGACAGCCACGCCACCGGCAATGTGACCGCCGACCGGACGGCGGGCGGCCTGGTGGGGAACAACACCACCAACGGCCATGTGTCCGGCAGCTACGCCACCGGCGCGGTGACCGCCACCGGCCCCGCCGGCCGCGCCGGCGGCTTGCTGGGACGTAGCGGTTCCGGCGCCGATGTGTACTTCAGCTATGCCACCGGCGATGTCAGCGTCAGTGGCGCCAACTCCATCGCGGGCGGCCTGGTGGGGAAGGCCGAAAACGTCGGCACCATCATCTCCCGCAGCTACGCCACCGGCGATGTGACCGCCAGCGGGGCCGGCGCCCGCAACCTTCCGGCCAGTCAACTGGGCAACCTGCTGGGCGGCCTGGCGGGCGAGCTCACCACCGGCCCGGAGGTCACCGTCAGCTACGCCACCGGCGCTGTGACCACCACCGCCGCCGCCGACAACAGCATCCTGGGCGGCCTGATTGGGCGGGTGGCCGACGCCGACACGCTGGTGCGCGCCACCTACGCCACCGGCGCGGTCACCGCCAACGGCGGCGGCGCTAATAATGTGGGCGGCCTGGTGGGCGAACTCGCCCAGCAGCAGAACAACATCGACGCCAGCTACGCCACCGGCGCGGTATCCAGTGTCAACACCGGCAGCAACATCAGTGTGGGCGGCCTGGTGGGCGCCCGGGTGCAAACCGCCCAGGCCAGCCAGGTAACCATCAGCTACTACGACAACATCGCCGCCAGCCCCGGCGGCGGAACCGCCCAAACCACCGCCGCGCTGCAAGGCCCCGTCGGCTACACCGGCATCTACCTCAACTGGGATGTGGATGTGGACGGGGACAGCAATAACGACGACCCGTGGCATTTCGGCGACAGCAGCCAGTACCCGGTGCTGCAATACCGCCTCGGCCCGCTGGACATCGCCCGCCAGTTCACGCCCGTCCCGACGCCGGCCGACTACGACCTGGACAACGACAACCTCATTGATGTGGTCAACCTGGCGCAGCTCAACGCCATCCGGCATGACCTGAACGGCGACGGCGCCGGCCTGACGGGCGCCGGCGCCGCCGGCTACCTGTCCGCCTACCCCGGCTACCAGACGGGCATGGGCTGCCCCGGAACCTGCAACGGCTACGAGCTGATGGCCAACCTGGACTTTGACACCAACAACGACGGCATGGTGAACGCCAGCGACGAGATTGCGGACTTCCGCGCCATCGGCTCCTACTCCGCCACTTTCCAGGGCAACGGCCACACCATTTCCAATATGCACATTACGAACACCCAACAAGGCCACAAGGGGTTGTTCGCGGAACTTTCCGGCCGCATCTCTGCGGTGGGGCTGATTGAGCCGGTTCTGTCCGGTGGGCTGAACCCAAGCGTTGGCTACTGGAGATTCGGCGCCTTGGTGGGCATTAACAAGGGCACGATCAATGCCTCCTGGGTCCGGGGCGGCTCCATCACCACCATGGGGGAAGGCTCAGTTGCCGGCGGGCTGGTGGGCCAGAACGGGGTGAGCGCGTCGGAGCGCGGCACGGTGCGCGCCAGTTACGCTACTGCCCGCGTTTCCAACAGCAACGGCGAGGCCACTAACGCCGGCGGGCTGGTGGGCAGCAATGTGCGCGGCACGATTGTGGCCAGCTACGCCGCCGGCGCGGTGCAGGGTGGCGGCACTGACGCCGAGTTTGGCTGCCTGGCGGTCAACACCGGTACCGGCTTCACTCCTATAACCGGCACCATCACCAACAGCTACTGGGATACCGATGTTTGCACACGCACCGGCGGCGGCGGGGCCGGCCACAGCGCCGCCGACCTACAGCTCGCCGGTTACACCGGCATTTACGCCAACTGGAATCTGAATGTGGACGGCGATGCCGACACCGGCGACGACCAGGGCCGGGATGACCCGTGGGATTTCCGCGTGGGGCATTACCCGGTACTGAAGTACGGCAGCGATGCTGATGTGGCCGCGCAGCGTCCCCTGCTGGCCGAGGCGGGCGCCACTGTGGAGGCTTACTCGGGCCAGACGGTGACGCTGGACGGCAGCGGCAGCCGGGCGCCCAGCGGCGCCACCTATAGGTGGACGCAGCAAGTGCCCGACGGCGCCGAGCCCGACGTGACCATCACCCGCGCCGATACGCCCTCGCCCACTTTCCTGGCCCCCACCGGCCTGACCAGCGACACCACGATGACCTTCCGGCTCACGCTGACCGCCGGCGGCCGGTCGGTGTATGACGAGGTCACCGTCAGCATCGTTGCCGTGCGCCCCAACCAGTTGCTCTCGCTGTCGCTGACCGACTCCGAGGGCGATGCGGTAGGGCTGGCCACGCCTTTCGTCAGCCTCCGCTACGACTACCGCGCCAGCGTGGCCAACCAGATCGCCAGCGTCACGGTAACGCCGAGCCTGCTGGAAGGCTCCACGATGACCCTCAACGGCCAGGCCGTAGCCAGCGGCGCCGAGGTAGAAGTTCCGCTGAAGTACCGCGGCAACGAAATCACCATCGTAGTAACCCCGCCGGAGCCGGATGAAACGATGAACGGCGAAACCACCGACGGCGAAGCCACCGATGAGACGGCGGCGGAGACGCCCTGCTCGGTGGAGAACAATGGCGTGAAGCCATGCACCTACACGGTGACGGTGAACCGCGCCGTGCCCCCGCGCCTGGCGTTTGTCCCCCGCAGCCTCACTATAGAGGAAGGCGGCACGGCAACCTACACGGTGGCGCTGGACACGCGCATCCTCACCGGCGCCGTCACCATCGCCATCGCCAGCGATAACCCGGCGGTAACGGTGTCGCCTACGGAAGTCACCCTCCGCCCTCTGGACATGGCGCCGCGCACCATCACGGTAACCGCCGCGTCCGACGCCGACCGGAATAACGAAAGCGCCGTCATCACCCACACGGCCAACGGCGCCCACTACTACGATGTCGTCGCCACGGTAAGCGTGAAGGTGAATGACACCACCGCCCCGCCGCCGGCCCCCGACCCGGCCCTGTCGGTGTCAGCCACGGCGCTGCGCTTGGCCGAGGGCGACAGTGGTTCCTACACGGTGGCACTGGCGACGCGGCCGGACGGGAATGTCACCGTAACCATCGCCAGCGACAACGCCGATGTAACCACCCGCCCGGCGGCGCTGACTTTCACCACGGCCAACTGGTCGACGCCGCAGCGGGTCACCGTAAGCGCGGCCTCCGATGGCGACACCGCCAACGATACGGCCACGCTGACGCACACGGCTTCCGGCGGGCGCTACGGCGACGCCCCGGCGGTGCGGGTAACGGTGTCCGTAACCGACGACGACACGGCGGGCCTGTCCATCACCCCCACCGTGCTGAACCTGATTGAAAACGGCATCAGCGCCTACATCGTATCGCTAACCGCCCAGCCGTCGGGCAATGTCACGGTGTCCGTCGCCAGCGACAACCCTGATGTAACCGTCCGCCCGACGGCGCTGGTATTCACGCCAACCAACTGGGCTACGCCGCAGGCGGTGCTGGTCATTACCCGCGCGGACGCCGGCGGCGGCGATGAGCTGGCTACCCTGCGGATGACGGCGCAAGGCGGCGGCTACGCCGGCCAGACGGGGCAGGTGCTGGCCTCCGTGGACGACACGCTGGCGCCGCTGCCGGCCGAGTCGGTAACGACCAGCCCGGACGCGCCGGCCGGCGTAAGCGTCTATGGGCCACCGGGCAGCGCCGCCACCGCCACCGTATCAGCTCCGGCGGACGACACGCCCACGGTAGCCACCGGCGCCGGCTTCGGCATCGGGCCGGCTGTAGCCGTTTCGGTATCCGGCGCGCCGGATGACGGGCTGGAAATCTGCTTGCCGGTATCCGACGACCTGCGTACCGAGGCGGGTTCGGCCCTGATCCTGACGCTGCTGCGCTACGCCGCCGGCAGCTGGACGGAGCTGTCCGGCGCCCGCGACCTGGGCGACCGGGTCTGCGCCGCCGGCGCAACGGGCCAAGCCGCTTACGCAGCGGCCTACGCCCTGCGCCCGGGCACGGTGCTGGACCTGGCGGCGTCCGTGGGCGCGGATCCGGGTACGATAGCCCTCTCCTGGACGCCCCCGGCGGCGGGGACGGCGCAGGTGGCGGTAGTAGTCAACATCGCCGACGACACCGACTACTGCCTGGACACGCTGCCCGGCCTGGACGCCTCCAGATACACCTGCGCCGGCCGCACCGCGGGGCAAACCTATGTGGCGCTGCTGATTGTGCTGCTGCCCGATGGCGGCTATCGGCTGGCGAACATCGTCCGGTTTGACCTGCCGGCGGCGGGCGGGCAGTAGCCCAGCCGTCGCATTCGGGCTTTGGAGCGGCCAAAAATGCGGCCTACCGCCGGGGGATTTGCCCCCGGCAGCAGGCCGTCAGTCATAATAATCGTATCAATCTCCGCAGAATGTGTCGTCAAATCACCAGTCATTCCGGTTTGCGCCGGAATGACGGAAAATCATATTATGGCTACACTCCCTAAATTGGATACGAATTATGTACTTGTAACAGATTTTATCACCCGACAAATTCAGAACAAAGATTGCAATGCAGCATATCCGATGGCGCAGCTTACATTCAGCGGCTGCTCCACAGCGCAGAGCAGTCCTGGCAGCGCACAACCCCGCAAATAGAATAGATGGCGCCAAGTTCAACAGCGAATGCCGGATGCGCTACCGCCGCCGGGGGATTTGCCCCCGGCGGCGGCTCGCTTTCTGTTCGCCCCGGCCAGCCCGGGTGTGACGGCCGGCCTGGCCGAACTACTGGCCGCCCGCCGCTGGCAGGTCAAACCGGACGATGTTGGCCAGGGTGTAGCCCCCATCCGGCAGCAGGACGATGAGCAGGGCTACATAGGTTTGCCCCGCCGTGCGGTCGGCGCAGGTGTAGCTGGAAGCGTCCAAGCCGGGCAGCGTGTCCAGGCAGTAGTCGGTGTCGTCGGCTACGTTGACTACCACTGCCACCTGGGATGTTCCCGCCGCCGGGGGCGTCCAGGAGAGCGCAATCGTTCCCGGCGTATCGCCCACCGCCGCCGCCAGGTCCAGCACCGTGCCCGGGCGCAGGGCGTAGGCCGTTGCGTAAGCGGCTTGGCCCGTTACGCCGGCGGCGCACACCCGGTCGCCCAAGTCGCGGGCGCCGGCCAGCTCCGTCCAGCTGCCGGCAGCGTAGCGCAGCAGTGTCAGCACCAGGGCGGAACCCGCATCGGCGCGCAGGGCGTCGGATACGGGCAGGCAGATTTCCAGGCCATCGTCCGGCGCATCGGATACCGATACCGCCACAGCCGGCCCGATGCCGAAGCCGGCGCCGGTGGCCGTGGTGGGCGTACCGGCGGCGGGCGGCGATACGGTGGCGCGCGCCGTAGTTCCCGGCGGCCCATAGACGCCTACGCCCGCCGGGGCGTCCGGGCTGGTCGTTACCGACCTGGCCGGCAAGGGCGCCAGCGTGTCGTCCACGGACGCCAGCACCTGGCCGGTCTGGCCGGCGTAGCCGCCGCCTTGCGCCGTCATCCGCAGGGTGGCCAGCTCATCTCCGCCGCCGGCGTCCGCGCGGGTAATGACCAGGACGGCCTGCGGCGTGGCCCAGTTGGACGGGGTGAAGGTTAGGGAGGCCGGGCGCACGGTGACATCGGGGTTGTCGCTGGCAATAGCTACGGTGACATTCGCGCTGGGCTGGGCGGTCAGGGATACGATGTAGGCGCTGATGCCGTTTTCAATCAGGTTTAGAACGGTGGGAGTGATGGACAGGCCCGCCGTGTCGTCGTCGGTTACGGACACTGTTACCGATACGGCCGGCGCGGCGCCGTAGCCCCCGCCGGAGGCGCTGTGCGTCAGCGTGGCCGTATCGTTGGCGGTGTCGCCATCGGAAGCCGCGCTTACGGTTACGCGCTGCGCCGTAGCCCAGTTGGCCGTGGTGAAAGTCAGCGATGCCGGGCGGGTGGTTACATCGGCGTTGTCGCTGGCGATGGTTACGGTTACATTGTCGTCGGGCCGCGTGGCCAGGGCTACGGTGTAGGAACCGCTGCCGCCCTCGGCGAGGCGCAATGTTGCTACCGATACCGACAGGGCCGGATCGGGCGCCGGCGGCGGGGCGGTGGTGTCGTTCACCTTTACGGCTACCGTGGCGATTACGTCGTAGTAGTGGGCGCCGTTGGCCGTGTGGGTGATGGTGGTGGTTTCGTTATTCCGGTCGGCGTCGGACGCGGCGGTTACGGTGATGGTGCGCGGCGCCATGTCCAGGGGCCGGAGGGTGACTTCCGTAGGGGAAACCGTGACATCGGGATGGTCGCTGGTGATGGCGATGGTTACGGCGCCGGTGAGGATGCGCGTGTCCAGCGCCACCGTGTAGGTTCCACTGCCGCCTTCGTCTATGGTGAGGCTGCGCGGCACGAAGGCCAGGCGCGGGGGCACGGCGCGTCTCACCGTCACCGTGTAGGTGCACGGCTTGATGCCGTCGTTCTCCACCGAGCAGGGCGTCTCCGCCGCCGTCTCATCGGTGGTTTCGCCGTCGGTCGTCTCTCCGTCGGTAGTTTCATCCGGCTCCGGCGGGGTTACTACGATGGTGATTTGGTTGCCGCGGTATTTCAGCGGGATTTCCACCTCGGCGCCGCTGGTTGCGGCCTGGCCGTTGAGGGTCATCGTAGAGCCTTCCAGGACGCCGGGCGTTACCGTGACGCTGGCAATCTGGTTGGCTACGCTGGCACTGTAATCGTAGCGGAGGCTGACGAAAGGCGGGGCCAGGCCTACCGCATCGCCCTCGGAATCGGTCAGCGACAGGGACAGCAACTGGTTGGGGCGCACGGCGACGATGCTGACCATGACCTCGTCGTACACCGACCGGCCATCGGCGGTCAGCGTCAGCCGGAAGGTCATCGTGGTGTCGCTGGTCAGGCCGGTGGGGGCCAGGAAAGTGGGCGTTGCCGTATTGTCGCCCGTGATGGTCACCATGGGCTCGGCGTTGGCGGGCATTCGCGTCCACCTATAGGTGGCGCCACTGGTCACCCGGCTGCCGCTGCCGTCCAGCGTAACGGTCTGGCCGGAGTAAGCCTCCACACTGGCGCCGGCCTCGGCCAGCAGCGGACGCTGCGCGGCCACATCAGCATTGCTGCCGTACTTCAGCGCCGGGTAATGCCCGACGCGGAAATCCCACGGGTCATCGCCGCCGGTAGCGAGGTCGCTATCGCCATCCGCATTGTCCAGGTCCAAATTCCAGCCGGCGTAGATGCCGGTGTAGTCGGTGATGGCTTGCAGGGCGCTGGCGCTTTGGCCGGTGTTGCTAGTGTAGCCGCTCCCGGCCTGGCCGCTGCCGCGTGTGCAGACATCGGTATCCCAGTGGCTGTTGGTGACGGTGCCGTTGGCGCTGCCAAAGGCGTTGCGGCCCGTCAGGCAGCCAAACACGGTGTTGGCGCCGCCCCCTTGTACCGCGCCGGCGGCGTAGCTGGCGGTAATCGTGCCATACTGGTTGTTGCCCACCAGCCCCCCGGTCTGGGAGAATTCGTGGTTGTTATTGGAAACGGTGGCGGTGGAGTAACTGGCGCGTATCGTGCCGCGCTCCGACGCGCTCGCCCCGTTCCGGCCCACCAGCCCGCCGATATAGGTCTCCTCCTCGCTGGCGGAGATGTTGCCGCCGCGGACCCAGGAGGCGTAAATCGTGCCTTTGTTGTGGCCCACCAGGGCGCCGAATCCAATGGCGGTTAGGCCCCCATTGGACACCACCGGATTAATCAGCCCCACCGCGGAGATTGCGCCGCCGGGAGCCAGAGTCGCGAACAGCCCCTTGTGCTGGTTCGTACCGGCGTTCGTAATGCTCATATTGGAAATGGTGTGCCCATTCCCCTGGAAAGTGGCGGAGTAGGCGCCGATGGCGCGGAAGTCCGCGATTTCATCGCTGGCGTTCACCATGCCGTCGTTGTTGGTGTCAAAGTTCAGGTTGGCGCGCAGCTCGTAGCCGTTGCAAGTTCCGGGGCAGCCCATATCCGTCGTGTAGCCGGGGTAGCCGACCAGGTAGCCGCCGGCGGCAGCGCCCGTCATCCCGGCGCCGTCCCCGTTCAGGTCGTGCCGGATGGCGTTGAGCTGGGCCAGATTGACCACATCAATCAGGTTGTCGTTGTCCAGGTCGTAGTCGGCCGGGGCCGGGACGGGCGTGAGCTGGCGGGCGATGTCCAGCGGGCCGCGGTTGTGTTGCAGTACCGGGTACTGCGTACTATCGCCGAAGTGCCACGGGTCATCGTTGCCGGCCTGCTCGTCCAGGTTGAGGTTCCAGTTCACATAGATGCCGGAGCCGTATTCGGTGGGGCCTTGCAGCGCGGCGGTGGTTTGGGCGGTTCCGCCGCCGGGGCTGGCGGTCAGGCCGGTGCCGGCGGCGGTGTTGTCGTAGTAGCTGAAGGCTGCCTGACTGGTTACGGCGCCATCCACAGCGGCGCCCACCAGGCCGCCCTCGTTGTTGGTTCCGCTGCCGGTGGCATCTACCGCGCCGGTGGCGTAGCTGCTGTGGATGAGGTGGGGGTTGGCGCCGTCGGGGGCGCCAGCCGTCTCGCCCACCAGACCGCCCAGCGTATTGGTTCCGCCGCCGCTGGTGGTGACCGTCCCGGTGGCGTAGGCGGCGCGCACCAGCGTGGCGGTGGTGTCCACCCGCCCGGCCAGACCGCCCAATTTGCTGTTGGCGGCGGTGGTGGACACATTGCCGGTGGCGTAGCTGGCGGACACTATCGCGCCGCCCGAGATCACTCCCGCCAGGCCCCCCGCCAGGTTGCCCAAACCCCCGCTGGCAAAGCTGCCGGCCCCGCTGGCGGACACCGCGCGCGCGGCGTAACTGTCGGTTACGGTGGTGCCGGTGGAATCGATCTGCCCCACCAGGCCGCCGACGAAGCTGTTCGGGCCGCTGCCGGCAACCGCGCTTGCGCCGGTGGCGGAGCTGTCCCGCACATCGGCGCCGCCGTTGAGGATGCCCACCAGGCCCCCGGCTTTGCCCTCGGTATCGGAAGCGGACACCGCGCCGGTGGCGGAGCTGCCGGTCACCTGGCCGTTGCTCCCGTTCTGCCCCACCAGGCCGCCGGCTACCGAGTCGCCGGACACCACGCCGGTGGCGGAGCTGTCCCGGATCAGGCCGGGGCCGCCAGCCTCGTTGGCGTTCTGCCCCACCAGGCCGCCAGCCCGGTCGATGCCCGTCGGGGGGGCATTGGCGCCGGTGGCCGTGGCGGCGCAGCTGGCGCTGCTGTCGCGGACGGTTCCGGCGTTGTAGCCCAGCAGACAGCCGACCAGGTTGAAAGCGTTGCCGGCCACAACGCCCTGGCGCCCGGTGACCGAACCGCCGGTGACAGAGCTGCCGCGCACCGCGCTGCCGGCGTTGCTGCGCCCGGCCAAAGCGCCGGTGCGAACCCATGTACTGCCGGTGGCGGCTCCGCCGCTCCGCACATTGTTCACGCTGGGCTCCGCCAGCGTCACATTCCGCACCACGCCGGGGACGGCGGGGACGGCCGGGGATGCCGTGGGGTTGCCGGGGATGCCAATGTCCGCGAACAGGCCCACAAAGGTGGCATCAGCGACGCCGTCCGTGGACAGATTGATGTACAGGTTGGAAATGGTGTTCCCGTTGCCGTCAAAAGTGGCGGTGTAGGGTTGGGCGTCGGCGTCATGGCCGCCGAGGGGCGTCCAGCCGGCGCCGCCGTTCCAGTAGTCATCGGCGGCGTTGGCCGCTCCGCTGCCGTCGGTGTCGAAGTCCAGGTTGCCCATCAGCTCGTAGCCCAGGCACGTCCTTACTACGGGAGCGCTGTGGGAGCAGCCCATGCGGCCGGTGTCGCCGACTTCGGCGTCGCTGCCCACATCGCCGATGGGGAAGGCGGCCAGGTAGGCGAGGACGCTGGTGGGGCGGCCGTCGCCGTCCAGGTCCAGGCGGATGGCGTCCAGCTGGGCGAGGGTGGTGATTTCAATGAGGCCGTCGCTGTCGGTATCGTAGTCGGTTCCGCTGGAGCCCTGGGCCGCCGGGGAGAAGCCGCCGTACTTCAGCGTGGGGTACTGGTCGTTAGCGCCGAAGTGCCACGGGTCATCGTTGCCCATTGCGCCGTCCACATCTACATTCCAGTTGGCGTAGATGCCGGTGTACCCGGTGATGCTTTGCAGTTCGGCGGTGGTCTTGCCCTCGCCGCCGCCGTAGCTGCTGGCCTGGTTGGTGCCGGAAGTGGAGTTGTCCCAATAGCTGTCGGTGACCCCGCTGCTGCTGCTGCCGCTGCCCACAAGCCCGCCCAGATCTATGCCGGTTCCGGCGCCGGAAACGGCGCCCCGGGCGTAGCTGGCAGTTACGGTGCCGGGAGTCGCGGACAGGAGGTTAAGGCTGCCGACCAGTCCGCCGATCCGGGCGTTATCGCTGCTGGTGGCGGTTACGGAGCCGGCGGCGTAGCTGGCGGCGATCTTGCCGGCCAGGTTTCCACCCACCAGCCCACCGGCCTGCCCATCATCGCTGTTGATGGACACGGCGACATTGGCATAGCTGGCGTTGATCGCGCTCCGGTTGCCGGTTTCCCCTACCAACCCGCCGACCCGGGAGCCGGAGGTGGTGGCGGCGTCGGTGGCGGATACGGAGCCGCCGGTGGCGTGGCTGGCGGTTACCGTGCCAAAACTCACCCCCACCAGCGCGCCGGCGTAGATGACGCCGCTGTCGGTGCGCACGCGGCTCACATAGGCATCGGTCAGGCCCACGCCTCTGATGGCGCCGCCTCTGCCCAGTTGTCCGAACAGCCCGACGCGCTGCCGCGCGGCGTTATTAGAGCTGCTGGCGGGAACATTGATGAACAGGTTGTCGATGACGCGGCGGTTGCCTTCAAAGACGCCGCTGTAACCCGCGCTGTCGTAGCCAATGGGCACCCAGCCCTCGTCGCTGTTGTTGTAATCGTCGTCATCGTCGCCGTTGCCGGCGGTGTGAGTGCTGCCGTCCCCGTCGGTGTCAAAGTCCAGGTCGGTTACCAGCTCGTAGCCCGTGCAGACGGCGGGGCAGCCCATGCCCTTGGGCAGGCCGGGGAAGGCGGCGGCGTACGCGACCGCGTCGTCCCCCACCACGCCCAGGCCGTTGCCGTCCAGGTCGTAGCGGATGGCGTCCAGCTGGGCCAACGCGCTGATTTCAATCAGGTTGTCGTTGTCGGCATCGTAGTCCACCAGGTCCGCGCCGGCTTGCCGCGCGATTTGCAGCGCTACGCTGGCCGCATCGTGGCCGTACTTCAGCAGCGGGTACTGCGCGTTAGTGCCGAAGTGCCACGGGTCGTCGTTGCCGGTCTGCCCGTCCAGGTTCAGGTTCCAGCCGGTATAGATGCCCGTAGTTCCGTATTCGGTGGGGCCAATCAGGGCGCTGGTCGTCTGCCCGGCGCCGGGGCTGGTTGCCGGGTTGCTGTCGGCAATGCTGGTGGTAGTGACATCCCAGTAGCTGTTGGTGATCTGGGACACCGTGGCGACGGGGCTGCCCACCAGGGCGCCCACCAGACCGCCCGCATTGTTGGTGACGCCCATGCCGGTTCCGCTGGCGGTTGCCGTGCCGGTGGAGTAGCTGGCCACGATGACGGGGCTCGTGCCGGAGATTTGGCCCGCCAGGCCGCCCAAATTGTTGGTGCCGCCGCCGCTGGTGGACACGGCGCCGGTGGCGTAGGAGGCGCGCACGGCCGTGCTGGCGCTGGACATACTCCCCACCAGGCCGCCGGCCACGCCGCCATCGCCGGTGACCGACACCGCGCCGGTGGCGTAGCTGGCAATCACCGTGCCCCCGACGGTGAGTTCCGCCGCCAGGCCGCCGGCCCGGGAGTCGGCCGTGGCCGTTCCGGTGGCGTAGCTGCCGGTTACGGCGCCCTGGTTCCAACCCAGCAGGCCGCCGGCGTAGTCGCTGGCGTCATCGGCGCCGGTGGCGGTGGCGTTGCAGCTGGCGTTGCTGCCGGTGACGGCGCCGCCGTTGTAGCCCAGCAGACAGCCGGCAAAGTTGAAAACGGTGCCTGTGGCCACGGCGTTCTGCTGGCTGGCGACGGAACCGCCGGCGACCCAGCTGCCGCTCACGGCGCCGGCGGCGCTGCTGCTCCCGGCCAGCGCCCCGGTGCGGACATAGTTAATCAGGCTGGAGTGCGCGCCGTCGCGCTCGTTGTGCACATAAGGATTCACCAGACCCACATTCTGCACCGCGCCGGGCACTGCGGGCGTGGTTGGGGATGTGGAGGTGTCCTCGGCTATGCCAATGTCGGCGAACAGGCCCACATACTTGCCCGTATGTTCGCCGGCAGTGTCCAGGTTGATGAACAGGTTGCTGATGGTGTGGTGGTTGCCCTCAAAGGTGGCCGTGAACGGCTGGCGCGTGGTGGCGCCATGCCCGCCCAGGGGCGTCCAGCCGGCGGCGCCGTTGAAGTAGTTGTTGGTATCGTCGGCGTCCACCGCCACTACGCCCATTGCCGAAGTGGTGTAAGTGGCCCCGTCGCCGTCGGTGTCAAAGTCCAGGTTGTTGAGCAGCTCGTAGCCGGTGCAGGTGGCCTGGTTGGGGGTGTTGGAGTCCGAGTCGTGGTCGGTGAGATCGCAGCCCATGCGCCCGGCCTGGCTGCGGTCCCGGTTGGGGAACGCCAGGTGGTAAGCATAGCCGGTGGAGGTGCCGTTGCCGTCCAGGTCGTAACGGACGGCGTTGAGTTGCGCCAGGGTCGTGATTTCAATCAGCCCGTCGTCATCTGTATCATAGTCAACCGGATCCCGGCCCTGGGCGACGAGATGATGTACGTGGTTGGCGTACTTCAGTACCGGGTACTGGCTGCCAGTTCCGAAGTCCCACGGGTCATCTTTGCCATCGGCGTCGCCGGTAGTGGCGTCGCCGTCCACGTCGCCGTTCCAGTCCGCGTAGATGCCGGTGTAGCCGGTGGGGGTTTGCAGAGCGGCGGTGGCCAGGCCCTCCGGCGCGTTGTTGTCCGCGTCGTCCGCAATCGCGCTGGTTGTAGTATCCCAGTAACTGGCGGTTGTTGTCGCGCCGTTCGTGCCAACCAGCCCGCCTACCACCGTGCCGCTCCGGGTGCCCGATATCGAACCCCTCGCATAAGAGGCGTTTATTGCGGTCGACCCGTAAGTGCGCCCCACCAAGCCGCCGACGCTATCACTGGTGGCGTGCGTTGAGGTTGAACTCCCGGTAATGTCGACCGTTGCATAGCTGGTGTCAATTGCTCCCGGGCTACTTAAACCACCAATCAGGCCGCCGACCAGACTGCCCGTATTGCCGGCTACGGTGGCACTGAGATTGCCGGTGGCATAGCTGGTCCGCACCGTGCCCGAGATGAAGCCGGCCAGCGCGCCGCCACGATAAAGTGTGTAGCTGCTGCGGGTGCGCGCGTCAGTCATGTCCACATCGATCAGTCCCACGTTCTCAATAACCGGACCGCCATTAACATAGCCGAACAACCCCATATAGTTGATGGTTCCGGGGAATTGCCCTGTGAGGTTGATGGTCAGATTCGTTATGGTATGCCCGTTGCCATTGAAGTTTGCGGTGTATTGGGCAGAGAGGCCGCCAACGGGCGTCCAGTTAGGATAATCGTCGCCGGTACTTACGCTGCCGTTCTCGTCGGTGTCGAAGTCCAGATCCGCCACTAGTTCGTAGCCCAGGCAGGGGCCGGGATCAGTGTCCGCGTCGGCGGTAGTATCGGGGCAACCATGAGATTCCGACCGGGCCGGGAAGGCGGCAATGTAGCTTGCTATGCTGGCGGCGGCGGGTTGGCCGTTGCCGTCCAAATCGTAGCGAATGGCGTTCAGCTGGTCCAGGTTTTCAATTTCAATTAGCCCATCGCCGTCGCTGTCATAGTTGGTGACAGTGACATTCACCTTATGGTTGCTTTGGGACAGTGATGATCCATAGGTCATAGTCGGCAATGTGAACGAAGTATGAGTCGGAGTCGTGGAGTGGCCGGCGTGGACATAAGTCCCGGCCAAAGCGCTGGTGGTTACGGCGATGCCGTCGGCGTCATTGTCGGCGTCGGTAACCGTGTAGGTGTAATCCACCGTGGCCACAGTGCCGCCGGAGGCCAGGGCCGGGGGGTTGGCGGTAACCGTGCCGCTGTCCAGGGTGATGGTGAGGGCGGCGTTGGTGTAGGATGCGATATTCTGGGAGAAAGTCACCCGGATGACGATGTCCTCGCCGGCGTGGTATTCGTTGTCGCTGCCGGCGTTGGAGGTGACGGCAATGCTGCTGACGGTGAGTGCGCCGTCGGCGGAGGCCGGCGGCGTAGGCCCGCCCAGCGTCCCGCCGGCCAGGATGGTGATGGCGACGAGGAGGAGGGCCAGGGCGGCGCGGCGTAGTGTGGTTTTGCAACCCCAGTTGCGGGGGGGGGGGGGGGGGGCAGAGGCAGGTAGGGCGGGGCGGCGGTTGGGGTTTAGCATTGTAGTTCGGCTCCGTGAGTGCACAGCATAAGTAGGCGCGCAGGGTTGCGCGCGCCGGTCAGGTCAGTCAAGGCGTAGGGGATGATACACCAGGCACCTTGCCGCCGGCAATAGGGGCCGGCGGCTGGGCGGGGCGTGTTTGGGGGTGCGGCGGGGGCGCCGGGCCGGATGGCTAGGGCTGTGGCCGGCGGGGTAGAACAGCTCGTAGAGCCGCTGGGAAAGCCTCTCGCACGAGATGAGTCCGTCCCGGACCAGGTCCTCCGGCATTTCGTTTTCATAGTAGTTGATATGGAGCCTGCTGGCGGTCAGAAAGACGGTGTTGATCCAGACCCGGGTTTCCGTATCGCCGGCGTTTCCGACCAGCCGGGCCAGTTCTCTAACCACTTCGGTAATGGCGTGATGGGAGTGGATGAAGCCGCCGTGGTGGGCGCTGATGGCCTTGGCGGTTTCGGCAACCAACCCCCAAGCCTTGTTGGACGCCTGGGGCAGGTCGCCTTTGTCCAGATGCTCCCAGGCGCCGGCCCGGAAATTCTGGGCCATGCCGGCGTATTTTTGAGCGGTGCGGTAGCGGTCCAGGCGCGGCTGGGGCCGGTCGCGGGCGGCGGCCAGGGCGCGGGCGATGGCGGCGGCGATGTCGGGGGCGGGGTAGGGCGCGGTGGCGGTGGGGGTGGCGGTAGTCATTTTAGGATGCCTCCAGGGGGCTGGCGTTGCGGGGCCGGCATTATGCTGGCGTTAGATACTATCATACGGCGGCGCGCCCTCGGGCCAGAACAGCTCGTAAAGCTTTTCCGAAAGCTGCTCGCAGAAGCGCAGGCCGCCCCGGACTGTGATCTCCGGCATTTCGTTTTCGTAGAAATTGATATGGAGTCTGCTGGCGGTCAGAAAGAGGGCGTTGATCCAGTCACGGGTTTCCGTATCGCCGGCGTTGCCGACCAGCCGGGACAGTTCTCCAACCACTTCGGCAATAGCGCGGTGGGAGTGGATGATGCCGCCGTGGTGGGCGCTGATGGCCTTGGCGGTTTCGGCAACCAACCCCCAAGCCTTGTTGGACGCCTGGGGCAGGTCGCCTTTGTCCAGATGCTCCCAGGCGCCGGCGCGGAAATTCTGGGCCATGCCGGCGTATTTTGGGGCGGTGCGGTAGCGGTCCAGGCGCGGCTGGGGCCGGTCGCGGGCGGCGGCCAGGGCGCGGGCGACGGCGGCGGCGATGTCGGGGGCGGGGTAGGGCGCGGTGGCGTTGGCAGTGGCGGTGGTCATTTTTAGGATGCCTCCAGGCGCTGGCGTTGCGGGGCTGGAATTGTACCGACGTTAGATACTACCATACGGCGGCGCGCCCTCGGGCCAGAACAGTTGGTAAAGCCGCCGGGAGAGTTCTTCGCACTGTAGCAGGCCGGCAAGGACGTCATCCTCGCGGGCCCTGTCCTGTTCGTCGTGGCGCAGACTGGCCACTATATCGTCGGCAAGCGGTTCATCACTGTTGTTCCGTCAACCGGCGGCTGGCGCGGTGAGACGACACGCCCGGATTGACGCCAACACGCCCCTAGCGCCGGCAACCGCAGTCTGCTACCATAGGCCGATATGCGGCCCGGCCGGCCGGGTATGCCGTCTGCCGCCGCATTCATCGCGTCTGCCGCCTCCCCTCCATTTTCCGTCTGTGCGGCTTGGTTGGGGACGCCGATGCTAACGAAACCGCGCCGCCAGGGGGTATTATGGCTGCCAAATCCGCCGCTCCGGTGACTGCGCCGGTCTATTTCGGCTGGTACATCGTCGCCACCTGCTTTTTTGTGGCCTTCCTGTCCATACCGGGGCGGCAGGGCTTCGGGCTGTTCGTCACGGAGATGGAGCCCACCTTCGGGTGGGATCGCTCCGACATCTCGTGGGTCGGTTCCATCGGCTTTCTGATCAACGGGGCGATGCAGCCGCTGATGGGGGCGCTGTTTGACCGCTACGGCCCCCGGCGGGTGTTCGGCTACGGCCTGGCGGTTATGGGACTGGCGATAATGAGCCTGGCGTTCATTATGGACCTGGACTATACCCTCAACCTGGGCGTGGCGCGCATACCGCTGGACTTGCTCTGGTTCATCGCCGTGTTTTCGGTGGTGGTCAACACCTGCTTGAGCGCCGCGTCCATTACCAATATGCTGGCGCTGGTGGTGCGCTGGTTCCGGCGCAAGCGGAGCAAGGCCACGGCGCTGGCGGCGTGCGGCACCTCCATTGGTGGGCTGCTGACCATCCCCTTCGCCGCCTATATGATGGGCGTGATTGACGCCTCCGGGGTGACCATAGGCGGGATGGAGCTGGCCGGGTGGCGCGCCGTGTGGTTTGTGCTGGGCATGGTGGTGGTTCTGCTGGCGGCGCCGCTGGCGGTGTTTTTCCTGCGTCCCAGCCCGGAAGACATGGGGCTGAACCCGGACGGCGACCCGGACCCGGATACCGGGGCGCCGGGCTACTCGCCGGCGGCGCGCACCGCCGGCGCCTACGAAGTGAACAGCTGGCGGCAGTGTTTCCGCACGCCCCCGATGTGGCAGCTTTCGGGCGCCTATGTGGTCTGCGGGATTACCACCGGGCTGTTGAGCATTCACTTTATCCCCTATGCGGAGGATGTGCTGCCGGAGACGGTCAATTTCCTGGGCGGCGTGTGGGATGAAAAGGTGTTCGCCGGGCTGGTGTTCGGCATAATGACCGGCCTGAATGCCCTGGGGGTGATCATCACCGGGTTTATGGGCGACCGGCTGCGGCGCAAGAATGTGCTGGCGGTGGTGTACGCCACCCGGGGCGTCGCCTTTATGGCGCTGGTGTTCCTGCCCCTGATGGGCTACGGAATGGCGGGACTGGTGGCCTTTGCGCTGCTTTCGGGAATGTCGTGGGTGGCCAGCGTGCCGCTGACTTCTACGCTCACCGCCGATGTGTACGGGTTCCGGGCGCTGGGGACGATCAGCGGCTGGGTGTTTTTCGCCCACCAGCTGGGGTCTTTCGCCAGCATCCAGCTGGCCGGGTATATGTACGACTGGTGGGGCAGCTATACCATCCCGTTCCTGATTGCGGGGCTGACGCTCATCCCGGCGAGCATTGCGGCGTTCAGCATCAACGAGTACCGGTATTCGGGGCGTTACAACAGCGCTCCGGTCGACGGGCCGGCGCCTGGCTTGCAGCCGGCTACGGCCGGCGCCGGCGGAACGCGGGCTTACTAGCCATCCGTCCAGACGGACATACGGACCGGCATACGGACGGATGGCGGGGAGGGCGCGGATATGGCGGCGGCAATAGCGATGGCGCTGGGGGCGCCGGGCGCAGCCGGCGGCGTCATTCCGGCGGCGGTCGGCTTTCACCACGGGGAAGCCGACCCCACCCTGTTGGGCTGGATAATGAGCGCCCTGAGCCACATCCTGCTGGGGCGGCTGGGCCTTACCGAGCTCACGGTAGTTATCATCATTGGAATGATAATCCTGGCGATGCCGGCGCTGATTGTCGTTGCCTACCTGGTTAACGAGGGGCGCGCCGGCCGCCGCCGGAGAGGCGCGTCGGGTTGAGCGGCCGCGCCGGCCGCCGGGCATAAATACGAATGATGGCGCGTCGCCCGTACTATGCCCGGCGCCTGGCCCGGCGTGGGAACGGCCTATCTGATGACCAGCGCCGGAGTGTTGGAGTAACGAATCACCCGGTCGGTTACGCTGCCCATTACCACGCGGCCCACGCCGCTGCGCCCGTGGGTAGTCATTGCCACCAGAGAGGGCTGGGCGGCGGCGCGTTCAATGATGCTCTGGGCGATGTTGTCGTTGCGGATGTGTTCGGTGGTTACGCCGTGGGCGTGTTCGGCTTCCAGGCGGGCGCGGATGCCGTCCAGGTACTGGGCCACGGTGGTCGCGTCCTCGGCGACCATCTCCGCCGGCGTGGCCGGGTCGAAGTCGACCATGGCGCCCATTTCCGGCGCGGCCAGGGCCAGCTCGCGGCGGTAGTGGCTTTCCGTAGGCGTAACCCGCAGGACCACGATGGCGGCGGAGAGGGCGGCGGCAATGCTGACGGCGTGGGGCAGGGCCAGCTCCGACAGAGGCGAGCCGTCCAGAGGCGTTACGATGGCCTGGAGGGATGCGGGGGGCGGGGGCGTTCCGGCGCCGGTTGCCGCGGCGGCGCGGACGATAAGCATCGGGTTGGGCATTGTGTGCAGGGCCTTGTCGGTGACGCTGCCCATTACCCAGCGGGTGATGCCGCCGCGCCCGTGGGTGCACATTACCACCAGGGCGGTGGGGTCGGTGCCGGCCCGGGCCACGATGACATCGGACGCCGGGCCGCGCTGGGTGGCGATGGACACGGAGTGGCCGTCGGCTTCCAGCCGCTGGCGGGCGGACTCCAGGCTGGTTTCGGCGTGCTGGCGGGCGGCCTGTTCCAGCTGGCCCGCGACGGCGCGGGCGCGGGGGCCCAGGAGACCGGGGGGCAGGATGTCAAAGGCTTGCACCAGTTCAATGGGGGCGGACAGCGACGCGGCCACGAGCCGGGCGTAGGGCAGAGCCTGCTCGGAGAGTTCGGAACCATCCAGCGGAACGATTACTTTGGAGTACATAGGAAGGTGTGTCCTCGCGGTTGGGATTGGGCTGGCGCCCATGGCGCCCCTGCTGACTATTTTACCCCCATATTCCGGCTTATGTAGCCGTCATTGCGGGCGAACCTACAACCCGACGGGAACGACACCGGGAAATGGCGCCAGAGAACGACGCCCGGCCCGGCGGTTGCCCCATACCCAGGACGCGTTGACATTTCGCATCCGGGGCATCGGCGTAGTCCTTTGTCCGCTTCAAAGCGCCGATTGCGGGTTTATATCCGGCGGGCAACGCCAGCGAAAATGGCGGCCAAAAGGAAGTAATGGCGCTGAAATGTCGACAGACCCTGGCAGCCTCTCTACATCCGGCGGTTGCCCCGTACCCGACAATTGTGGCAACATTATGCCGCCGCATCTCTCCCGGCCGGCGTAGGCTGGCGGCAGCAAGCGGCGGCATAAAATAAAAGGAGCGTTGCCATGAGTCTGGACATATTTGACATTTCGGGCCAGAAGGCGCTGCTGACCGGCGCGGGCCGGGGCATCGGGAAGGGCATTGCCCTGGCTTTTGCCCAGGCTGGCGCCGATGTCGCCGTCACCGGGCTGACCCCCAACGGCGTCAACCGGGTTGCGGAGGAAGTGCGGGCTATGGGCCGCGTCTGCCTGCCCCTGACCGGCGACGCCACCACTACCGCCGGCGCCGACGCCGCGGTGGCCCGAACCATCGCCGAGTTTGGCCACATTGATACCCTGATCAACTGCGTGGGCGACGCCATCCGCAAGCCCGTGGCGCAGCTGCCCGGCAGCGCTACGCCGGGAATGACGGAAGCGGAATGGCGCAGCATCGTTGACATTAACCTGACGGAAGCTTTCCAGGGCTGTCGCGCCGTGGGCCCTCATCTGCTGGAACGGGGGCAGGGCTGCGTCATCAACATCAGCGGCTGGGCGTCTTTCCGGGGGCGTCCGCTGTCGGCCGCCTATGACGCCGCCAAAGCGGGGCTGATGCGTTTCACCGAGTGCGTGGCCCAGGAATGGGCGCCCTACGGCATCCGCTGCAACGCCATCGCGCCGGGAACTTTTCCCGACCCGGAACAGATGACCGCCGAAGCTTTTGCCGCCCGCGACGCCGATGCCGCCGGGGCCATCCCCTTGGCGCGGGTGGGCCGTCTGATTGAAGTCGGCTACCTGGCCGTCTATCTGGCGTCGCCGGCCGCCGCCTATGTCACCGGGCAAACCTGGGCCATTGACGGCGGGGTGAGCATCAAGCATCCGTAGGGAACACAGCAGGTGGTAGGGTACAGACAGCGGACACAGGCTTGCCGATGGCGCCGGCGGAGAGCATCAGGACATTGCGACTGACGACGCCGGCATAACGCCGGCGCTGGACGGACAAACCGACAGGCTGACAGACGAGCGGGCGTTATAACGGCGCCGCCATAACGCCAGGGGGTTTTACGATGACGATGCGATACGAACTGCTGGCGCACCGGATTTTGGAACGCGCGGCGACCCAGTTTCCGGGCAAGGAAATCGTCACCCGCGTGGGGGAAGGCGTTCATCGCTACACCTACGCCGATTTGTTGGCGCGCGCCGCGCGGCTGGGCAACGCCCTGCGGGAGCTGGACATTGGCGCCGGCGACCGGGTAGGCACTTTCGCCTGGAACACCTACCGCCACCTGGAAGCCTACTTCGCCCCGGCTACCATCGGCGCGGTGACGCATACCATCAACATCCGCCTGGCCCCCGACACAATGGCCTATATCATCAACCACGCCGGCGACAAGGCGCTGCTTATTGACCCTGACCTGGCGCCCCTCATCGCCGGCATCGCCTCCCGTCTCACTACGGTGCGTCACTACATCATACTGGGCGATGAATCCGATCTGCCGGCCGGCGACGGGCTGCCCGGCGTCGTGGCCTACGAAACGCTGCTGGCGGCGGCGTCTCCCGAATACCGTCCGGCCGAAGTGGACGAATACGCCCCGATGGGCCTCTGCTACACTTCGGCCACAACCGGGCTGCCCAAAGGTGTGGCCTATTCCCACCGCGCTATTTATCTCCATTCCCTCACTTCGGCCACCGCCGATATGCTGGCCCTTTCGGAACGGGACCGGATAATGGCCATTGTGCCGATGTTTCATGTCAATTCCTGGGGGCTGCCCTACTCCGGGGCTTTGGTCGGGGCCACGCAGATTTTCCCCGGGGCGCGCCCCGACCCGCGGGTCATTTGCGAGCTCCTTGCCGGGGAGGGCGTTACGGTGAGCGCCGGCGTGCCTACCATCTGGATTGGCGTGCTGGATTACCTGGAACGCACCGGGGCGGAGTACGATTTTTCTGCGCTGCGGCAGGTGATCAGCGGCGGTTCCGCGCTGCCTCTGGCGGTGTTGCAAGCCTACCGGGAACGGCTGGGCGTAGAGATGACCCACGCCTACGGGATGACGGAAGCCGCCCCGCTGATTTCCGTGAACCGCCGCCGCAGCTGGCTGGACACTCTCTCCGAGACGGAACGGCTGGAACTCTGCGCCAGCCAGGGCGTCATAGCACCGGGCGTGGAGATGCGGGTGGTGGATGACGCCGGCGCCCCCGTGCCCTGGGACGGGTCGCAGCGCGGCGAACTGCGCTTCCGCGGCCCCTGGGTGGCCAGCGAGTATGTGGACGACGAACGCAGCGAAGCCACCTTTGTGGACGGCTGGTATCACAGCGGCGACATCGCCTCCGTAACCCCCGACGGCTACATTCACGTTGCCGACCGGGTCAGCGATATGGTCAAAAGCGGCGGCGAATGGATTTCGTCCGTGGACCTGGAGTCGGCCATAATGGCACACCCGGCTGTGCTGGAGGCGGCAGTCATCGCCATACCCCACCCGCAGTGGCAGGAACGGCCACTGGCCTGCGTGGTGCCGCGTTCCGAATCCGAAGGGGACGCGCCGCTTACCAAAGCGGCGGTGCTGGACTTTATCCGCCCGCAGTTCGCCCGCTGGTGGCTGCCCGATGATGTGGTGTTCATCGCCGAAATACCCAAGACCACCGTGGGCAAGTTTGACAAAAAAGCGTTGCGGGAACGGTTTGGCGACTACCGGCCCGGCGCCTGAACGCAACGGTGGCCGCCGCCTTGCGGACGCGTCCGCCAGCATCCTGGTCGCTGCCGGCATCCGCAAGGACTACGGCGACCGGACGGCGCTGCGGGGCGTGGACCTGCGGCTGGAGCGGGGCGAAATCGTCGTCCTGTTCGGGGCTAACGGCGCCGGCAAGACGACGCTGCTCCGCATCCTGGCCGGCCTGACGCGTCCCGACGCCGGGCAGGTCAGCATCGCCGGGCGCCGGATGAGCGGGCGCGGCGCCGGCGGCGCCCGCAGGCTGGTTGGTTTCGCGGGCCACCAGACTCTGCTCTATAACGACCTCACCGCCCGGGAAAACCTGGCGTTCTACGCGCGTTTGTACGGCATTAAGGACGCTGACCGCCACATCGGGCCGGCGCTGGAACGGGCCGGGCTTGCTGACCGGGCGGATCGACGGGCGCGTACCCTGTCGCACGGGATGCAGAAGCGGCTGGCGTTGGCGCGGGCGATTCTCCACGAGCCGCCGGTTCTGCTGCTGGACGAGCCGGAGTCGGGCTTGGACGCGGCGTCGGTTGCTGCGCTGGGCGAGCTGCTGCGCGAGTGGGCGGCCGCCGGCAAGACGGCCCTGCTGACCACGCATAGCGCGGGAATTGGTCGCGCCTGGGCCCACCGGGTGCTGCGGCTGTCCGGGGGAAGGTTGGCCGATGACAATGCGCCGGCGACAGCAATGCCAGCGCGAATACAGGGAAACAATCCGCCGTACCCTGCGGTAGAGTAGAGGTGTTACAATGAGCTTGTCGGAGCTACCCAATGAACTGTCCGAGCGCGGCATCTGGTGGCAGGTCGGCGGTTTCGCCATTGCCGGCTGCGCCAGCGTGGCCGTGCTGCAAATCTGGGAGGGGTCCGATTTCTGGGCCTACCGCAGCTTTGAGATTGCGGTCAAGGATCTCTACTGGATGTTCGTCCTGCCCCTGGCCGGGCTGTTTGAAGGAGTGCGGAAAATGTTTGAGAAAGCGTCGGAAATCCGCGCCGCGCAGCGGGAGAAAATGCTCCGCAAGGCGCACGCGAAGGGCCGCAAGGAAGGCCGCAAGGAAGGCCATACGGAAGGCCATACGGAAGGCCACAGGGAAGGCCATACGGAGGGCCGCAAGGAAGGCAGGGAGGAAGCGTTGTCCGGAGTGCGCAGCCGTCTGCAAAGTGCCGCCATCAAAAAAGACCCGGCCACCGGGGCGATTACCCTGTCCCCGGAGGATTTGGAGTATCTGCTGGGCGAAAGGGGCGAGGCGGCCGGCCGTTAGCGCCCGGCTCGGGCCTGTTGCCCGTTGTTGCGCCGCCGTCTTTACGGAGCGGCGGCGCAGCGGATGCCGGCCGTTCCCGGTAGCGAAGCGCGCCGGGAGTTTCGCCATGCGGGGTTCATTAAGGAGCAGCCGAATTGTTTGAGAAGGCATCGGAAATCCGCGCCGCACAGCGGGAGAAAATGCTCCGCAAGGCGCACGCGAAAGGCCGCAGGGAAGGCCATACGGAAGGTCGCAAGGAAGGCAGGGAGGAAGCGTTGGCCGGGGTGCGCAGCCGTCTGCAAAGCGCCGCCATCAAAAAAGACCCGGCCACCGGGGCGATTACCCTGTCCCCGGAGGATTTGGAGTATCTGCTGGGCGAAAGGGGCGAGGCGGCCGGCCGTTAGCGCCCGCCGCCATCGCTATGGAGCTGCTGCGGGTTGCGCTGGCCGTTGCCGGCAAGGATATGCGGCTGGAGCTGCGCTCGCGCGACACTATCGTCTCCGCGCTGGTGTTCGGGCTGATTGTGGTGGTGGTTTTCAACTTCGGCCTGAACCGCGCGCCCGGCAGCCTGGCCGCCGTGGCGCCGGGCCTGCTCTGGGTGGCCTACGCCTTCATTGGCGCGCTGGCGATGAACCGCGCCTTTGCCCGCGAACTGGAGCAGGGGGGCCTGGACGGGATGCTGGCCGCGCCGGCCAGCCGGGACGCCATCTTCCTAGGCAAGATGCTGGGCAGCCTGGTTTTTATGCTGCTCGTTGAAGGGGCGCTGCTGCCCGTGTTCGCGGTGATGCTGGGGCTGCCGGGGCTGTCGCCGGAGCTGGGGCTGGTGATACTGCTGACGACGGTAGGGTTCGCCACCGTGGGGACATTTTTCGCCGCCATCGCCGCGCAGACCCGTTCCCGCGAAATCCTGCTGCCGGCGCTGTTTTTCCCTGTTATCCTGCCGGTCATCATCGCGGCCGTAGAAGCCTCGGCGCTGGCGTTGCAAGGCGGGCCGATGACGCCGGTCTGGACGCGCTGGCTGCCCCTGCTGCTGGTATTTGACGCCCTGTTTCTGATAATATGCCCGTGGCTTTTCGGCTTCGTCTTTGAGGGATAACGCATCTTGGCAACCATAGCAGGCACCGTCGACGGCGCCGCCGGATGGCGCGCCCGGGCGCGGGACATCCGCCTCTGGCTCCTCTTGCTGGCCGCCGTTCTGATGCTGGCGGACGGCTATCTGATTTTTATGGTCGCGCCCGCCGATGCGGTGCTGGGGCAAATCCAGCGGATTTTTTATGTCCACGTGCCCATCGCCATCCTGTCTTTCCTGTCTTTCTTGATCTGCGCGGCGGCCGGCGTCGGCTACCTGATACGCCGCACGGAGCCTTGGGACCGGCTGGCCCATGCCGCCGCCGAAGTGGGGGTGGCATTTGTCACGCTGGCGCTGGTGACGGGCGTCATCTGGGCGCGACCGGTGTGGGGCGTCTGGTGGACCTGGGAACCCCGGCTGACGACCACGCTGATCCTGTGGCTGATCTATGTCGCCTACCTAATGATACGGCACTACGCACCCACTCCGCAGCAAGGACGCGTCTGGTCGGCAGTAGTGGGCATCATTGGGTTCGTGGATGTGCCTATCGTCTATTACTCGGTGCAGTGGTGGCGTTCCATTCACCCGGATCCGGTAATCGGGCCGGATGCGGCGGAGGGGGCGCTGGAGCCGGTTATGATGCGGATTCTGCTGTTTTCAATGCTGGCCATGCTGGCGCTGTTCACCTACCTGCTGCTGGAGCGGACGGCGTTGCGCGGCGCCGAGGACGCCCTGGCGCAACTGCGCCGGGAAGGGGAAAAGGACTACGATTAGGATTATGGATGTCCCGCCCGACAACCTGTCTTTTCTGTTCGCCGCCTTTGCCGTGGTGTGGGCGGTGTTCTTTATCTACGCCGCCTATATGTCCTGGCGGCGGCAGTCGGTGCAGCGGGAACTGCGGGAGCTGCGCGGTCAGGAGGCGCCGGCTGCGTCCGACAGTGGCGGCAACGCGGCCGGCGGCGGCAACGAACACGGCGAGGACAACGACGGCCCAGCGTAGGATATAACCGGAATCTGGGCGCCGGCAACGGAGGCGGCGTTCCGCATCAGCGACGAGCTGGTTGCGCTGCTGGCGGAGTGGGAAGTGGGCGGCGTGAGGGAAATAATCGGGCGGGCGGTGTGGGGGTAGGGGCCGGGGGGTTACGGCTGGAGCTGGGATATGGCTATTGAGAGCAGGCAGGAATGTCGGAATGACGGGAAATAGCAAAGCGCCTGACCAGAGCGCAGCCGGCTGCGATATTGTCATCGTCCGCAGCCAGTCCAATTTTCTCAAAAATCGCGAATCGCACGCTGTCAAGGACAGCGTGCGATTCGCGATTTACAATTTTGGCATATATCCTAACCGGAAACCTGTAACCGGGCGTCGTTGTATCGCCTCCCGGTGGAGGCGGCGATGACCACCGTAAGAATACCCGAGGAGCCAGCCCCACGCCCGTTGCCCTGGGGGCTGATTGGATGGGCGCTTTCTATCCTGCTGGTGGGCGGGGTTCTGGGCGGCGTTCTGGGCTGGCTCCTGTGGGAATCGCGCAACGAAGTGGCGGCACTGGAAGCCGAAATCGTTAGTCTGAACGAGCAGCACGCTGCCCAGGTAACCGCATTGCTGGACCGAATCGATAGCCTGATCGGGCAGCACGCTAACCAGGTGGCGGCGTTGCAAGAGGAACACGACACCGAATTAGAGGCATTGCGGGAGCGGCATCAAGACCGGGTGGACTCGTTGCTGGGCCAAATTGACGACCTGAATGACGAGAAAGAGGCGTTGGAACGGGAAAAGGCCGATCTGGAGATGCGCCTCGAAGTTTGCGGGAACAATGTCAAGGGGCTAATCCAGCGCGCCGACCGGCTGGAAGCGGAGCTGGACGCTTGCTTGATTGAGTTGAACCAGCCGCAGCGCGTCCAGATCCTGCTGCCCGACCTGCTCCGCGACAACACCACCACCATCTACGTCATTGACGATTCGGGGTCAATGGTTGGCGAAACCATCAAAGTGCAGGAAGCCCTGATAGAAGTGCAGGAAAAACCCGTGGTTGGCGCCGAGCTGTCCATAATGCTTTTCGGCGATTCCTTTACCACGCTGTTTAATTTCACGGACCCGGCAACTGCGCCCTGGGATTACGCCATCGGCGAAATCAAGGCGGCGCACGGTGGCACCGACATCAATCTGGCTCTGCAAACCGCTTTTGACTCCATCAAGGACGAGCCTAATGTCAACAAGCGTATCGTGCTGCTGACGGACGGGCACGGTTTCATAGATGCCGCAACCGTCGCCGAGATTGAAGGCGCGGGAATACCCGTGGACACCATCGCCTTTGGCGCCTTTGCCGATTATGCGCTGCTGTCAAAAGTCGCCCAGCTGACCGGCGGCGAGTTTGCCGCCGCCAACTGAGCCGGGTTTGCCGTCGCCAAAAGCAGGAGCAATGACTATGTGGAACCCACTTTCCGGGCTGAGGACGCGCCGCAACGGGAGCTACAACGGCAACTACAACGGGGGGCGCAACGGGAGGCGGAATGGGAACTACAACGGCAATCTGAATGGCGGGCCGGCGGAGCTGGCGATGCCGGAGTTGCGTCTGGGCACTCTGGAGGATGTGGCCGGCGCCGGCACCGCGCCCATTATGTCCGTTTCCGTAGGCACTACGGGGCTCAACCGGGCGCGGCTGTACTACCGGCGGATGCGGGCGCTGGGCTGCGACCACCGCATCCAGAGTATGCTCATCTACGACTGCAACCAGGTGAACATCAACAATCTGCACAATGAAGCGGCCTGGAACGGGTATTCCGACAAGATGGCGCTGCCGGAGTACCTGCCCTTTTCGGAGGGTTTTCTGCGCCGCGTGGACCAGTACGAGAGGCACTACGGGGCGATTGAGCGCGATATGGAGAGGATGGTGGACGATGCGGAGCACAAATCGCTGCGCGCCGGCACCGAACCCCAGGTTATCCTGGAATGGATCGGGTTCGGCGGCCACGCCATGCTCTCCTATATGTTCCACGACATCGTGGTCAAGCGGTTCCCCGAAGCCCGCATCCTGCCCATCGTCTGTTTCCCGGACGATCGCGGTATGCAGCAAAATATCCGCAAGTACAACATCTGGCCCGAAGCCGAAAAGATGCTGGGGCCGGTTGCCACCCTGCTCACCGACAACCGGCGCGGAAGCGATTACCGGCGGCTGGACGAGGCGCTGACCATCGCCCTGGCGGCGGTGGAATGCTGTTTTAAATACGATCCTTCTTTCGGCAGCCTTGCCGAGGTGGTGTCGGTGTTCAACATCGTCGGCAGCCGCTGGATTGCCATTGAGCATACCGAAATTCCGCTCATCAACCGGAACGCTCTGGGACAGAACGGCAGCCGGCCCCCCGAGGACGCCAGGAGGAAAGCGATTGGGAAGCAGGCGCAAAAGATCAAAAGCCGCATCTGCGAAATCGCGCAGCCCCAGAACCCGCACGGCAAATCCGCTTTCTTTGCCCCCGGCACCCGTGAAAGCGAGCAGCGGATTTATGTCACGATGCCCGTAGAACCCGGGGAGGTGGATGAAATCAGGGATGACATCGAGGATCAGCTCAAGCGGGAGGAGTTCAGCAAGGCTTTCCCCGGCACCCAAATCGCCTACGCGGCCGGCAATCCCCAGGAGGAACCCAACGCTGCGAACCATGAGTACATCCATATCGTCAAGTTCGTGGGCCTGCCCTCGGATCATCCCCAGCCCCTTTCGCTGACCAGCATCCTGGATAATGCGCCCCTGCCGGACGATGTCCTGCAACGCCGCCACGGCAGCGTCAAAACTTGGGGGCAGAAGGTCATCGAGGCGGACAACGCCTATATCCCCAGCGACGATGGCACAGCGGATGCCGACGCCGTTGTCGATGCTGCCGCAGTAGATGCCGATGCGCTCGCGCCGGAGGCGGGGAACGCCTTGCCGGGCAATGGCGTCCATACTCTCGTCCGTGCCCCGTAACCCGGCCGTTGCTTGCCCCCGTCGCCGCCTTTCGGTGGTATAATCGCCCCCGCCGGCATCGCCGGTCTCCGCCCGCGGGGTTGGCGGAGCATTGGCGTTGTGGGACTTGCAGGTGCGCCGGGCGCGCCCTGGCGTCGGGCGCCGGGCCCACTACTCACTGACGGGAGGCACACCGAGATGGTGACGCGTATCGGCATTAACGGCTTTGGCCGCATCGGGCGGCTGGTGGCCCGCGCGGCGCTTTCGCCGGCATATCACGACCGGCTGGATCTGGCGGCCGTCAACGGGCTGGGGGAGGCCGCCACCGCCGCCCACCTGTTCAAGTACGACAGCTCCTACGGCGCCTACGCCGGCGCCGTGGCCGCGGACAACGGCAACCTGGTCATTGACGGCAAAACCATCCGTATGTTCCAGGAAAGCGAGCCGGGCAACATTCCCTGGTCGGAGCTGGGCGTGGACATTGTGGTGGAATGCACCGGCCGCTTTACGGACGCCGCCCGGGCCGCCGCCCATATTGACCACGGCGGGGCGGGCAAGGTCATCATCTCCGCGCCGGCGCGGGGCACCGACGCCACCATCGTGCTGGGCGTCAACGACGATGCCCTCAACCGGCAGGAACACCGCATCATTTCCAACGCCTCCTGCACCACCAACTGCTTTGCGCCCATGGTCAAGACGCTGCACGAGGCTTTTGGGATAGAACGGGGGCTGATGTCCACCATCCACGCCTATACCAACGACCAGAGCATTCTGGACAGCAACCACCGGGACTTGCGCCGGGCGCGTGCCGCCGCCCAGAATATCATTCCCACCAGCACCGGGGCGGCGCGTTCCGTGGGCGTGGTGCTGCCGGAGCTGGCGGGCAAGCTGCACGGCATCGCCTACCGCGTGCCTACTGCGGTGGGTTCCGTAACGGACTTTGTGGCCGACCTGCGGCAGAATGTCACCAGAGACGAGGTCAACGCCGCTTTCCGGGCGGCGGCGGCCGGCCCGATGCGGGGCATTTTGGAGTACACCGAGGATCCTATTGTCAGCTCGGACATTCGCGGCAACACCCACAGCTGCATCTTTGACGGGTTGAGCACGATGGTTCTGGACGGCAGTATGGTCAAGGTGATGGGCTGGTACGACAACGAATGGGGCTATTCCTGCCGCACGGCCGATTTGTGCTGCCTAGTGGCGGGCGAGGGCGGGGTCTGCTGAACCGGCCGGCAGCCTTGCTTGCGCGCATACCCGCCCCCGCCTTCGCCCTTGCCTTCATGGGCCGCTGGCGCCGGCGCCGGTGGTGGGGGCCGAACCTGCTTTTGGCGGCGCTGCTGCTGGCGGCGCTGGGGTTGCGTCTTTACGGCATTGACTGGGACGGGGGGCACGGGTTCCATCCCGACGAGCGTTCCTTCTACCTGCGCGCGGATGATATGTTCCGGGCGCTGGCACAGGCGCCGGGCTACGAGAGCTGGCTGGCCCAATGGCCGGAGATGCAACCCGGACTGCCCGACATCGCAACGGCGCTGTCGGCGGAACGCAGCCCGCTCAACCCCCACTGGTTCCCCTTGGGCAGCGTTCTGATTTACGCGCTGGTCCTGATCCGCGCGGTGGCCGAACCCTTTGCCGACCTGGGGGCGCTGGACCTGCGGTTCGCTGCGCGCGCGCTGGCCGCCCTGGCGGATACCGCCTCCGTGGGGATGATGTTCGTCATCGGGCGGCGGGTTTATGGGCAATGGACGGGGCTGCTGGCGGCGGCGTTGACGGCCTTCGCCGTAATTCATATCCAGCACGCCCACTTTTACCGACCGGAACCCTTTACCGTGCTGGCCTCTTTGGGGGCGCTGTGGGCGATGCTGCGGCTGATTGAAACCCGGCGGTGGCGGGACGCCCTGCTGCTGGGGGTAATGGTCGGGCTGGCGATGGCGACGAAAATCGCCGTAGCGCCCATACTGCTGCCGCTGCTGCTCACTTTCCTGTGGCTGGCGAAAGACCGCAGCGGGAAGGGGTGGCGCCAGCTGACGCCGCTGGCCGTAGCGCGGGTGGCACCGATGGCGCTGGCGGCCGGGGCGGCGGCGCTGGCGGCGTTCTTAATCACGACGCCCTATGCCCTGCTGGACTGGTCGACATTCGTCGGGGACATACGCGAGCAGACGCGTATGGCGCGGGAGGCAGGCCACTTTCCCTTCACCTGGCAGTATGCGGATACGCCGGCCTTCTGGTATCAGCTGCGGCAGACGGCGGTTTGGGGGCTGGGCCTGCCGCTGGGCATTGTGGCCTGGGTGGCGGCGCCGTTCACCCTGTGGATGGCCTGGCGCGGCGGGGTTGCGGCGCGGGCCGACTGGCTGCTGCTGGCGTGGGCCGCGCCGGCCTTCGTCTTTCTGGAGCTGTTTGAGGTCAAGTTTCTGCGGTATGTGTTCCCGCTGCTGCCCTTCTACATACTGATGGCGGCGCGGATGCTGACGGCGGCGGTGGCCTGGGCCGATGGCCGGCGGCTACCGGCCGGCCGGCAAGCCAATCGGACGGCTACTCGCCGGGCAGATAACCGACCGGCGAGCAGCGCAAGGCGCACTATGCCGGCGGCAGTTCATCCGCCCGGCGATGCGCCGTTTTCGGAGGAATGGCACGCCACGCCGCCCACGGTGGGGGACGATGCGATATTTGACGAACCCCTGGCCGGCGAGGGGGATGCGCCGTTTTCGGAGGAATGGCACGCCACGCCGCCACTGGCCGGAACGATGCGTACCGCCGGGCAACGCCGGCCGGCCGCCGGCAATCGCAGCGGCAACCGGGATGCTGGACGCAACCGCAGCCGGGATGCCGGACGCAGCGGCAACCGGGGCGGCGGACGCAACCGGGATGCTGGACGCAACCGCAACCGAGGCAGCGGGCGCAACCGGGGCGGCGTGCGGCAGACGCATTGGGCGGACATAGCGCAGGGTGTGCGGGGCATAACAGGGTGGGTTGCGCCCCGGGCCTACCGTTGGGCGTATCCGGCGGCGCTGGCGCTGGTGGGCGTTGTAGTGGGGGCAACGGCGCTGTACGCCGTCGCTTTTGCCGGGATTTACGGGCGCCCCCATACGGCGGTGGCGGCATCGGAATGGATTAACGACAATGTGCCGCCGGACGCGTCCATCATCAACGCCGGGTCGCTGTGGGATGAACGGATTCCCGATTTGGGGCGGTATGACATCTGGGAGTTTCCGGCCTATCACCGGCCTGATGACGGGGACAAGGTTGAGGAGCTGGCGGAACGGCTGGCGGCCGGGGATTATCTGGTGTTTTATTCCAACCGGGCCTATGGGGCGGTGAGCCGTCTGCCGGCGGAGTTCCCCCGCAGCGCCGCTTTCTACCGGCTGCTGTTCGCCGGTGATTTGGGCTATGAACTGGAGCGGGGCTTCACTTCGTACCCGGCGCTGGCGGGGGTGTCGCTGCGGGACAATCCCTACGGGCGGGCGGGGCTGTCGCCGCCGGCGCCGGCGGAGGGCGGCCGCGACGGGCAGCCGGGAGGCGTGGTCATCAGCCTGGGGTATGCCGATGAAAATGTAGTGGGTTATGACCATCCGCAGGCGCTGGTGTTTCGGAATACGGAACGGCTGCCGGCGGAAACGCTGCGCCGGCGGATTGAAATAGAACGGACGACGCAGCCGGCCCCGGCGGCGGCGCCTTTGATGCTGTCGCCGGCGGCGCGGCAGGCGCAACAGTCCGGGGGAACCTGGTCGCAGGTGTTCCACCGGGATGGTTGGGGCAGCCGGGCGCCGGCGCTGGCGTGGCTGCTGGCGGCGACGCTGCCGGGACTGCTGGCGTTCCCGTTCTTATGGTGGCTGCTGCGTCCGCTGCCGGACCGGGGGCTGCTGGCGGCGCGGGCCGGCGGGCTGCTGCTGGTGGCACTGGTGGCATGGCTGCTGGTCAGCGCCGGGGCGGTGGGCTACTCGCTGGGGGCCATCGGGCTGGCGATGGCGATAGTGGCGCTGCCCTCGGCCATCGTGCTGTGGCGGCAGGGGCCGGAGTTGTGGCAGTGGCTGCGGCGGAAATGGCGGCTGGCAGTGACGGCAGAGGCGCTGTTTCTGCTGGCCTATGTGGGCTTCCTGCTGGTGCGTGCCGCCAACCCCGATTTGTGGCACCCCTGGCGTGGGGGCGAAAAGCCGATGGAGCTGGCCTACTTTACGGCGGTGGCGCGGTCGTCGGCGATGCCGCCCTATGACCCGTGGTTCAGCGGAGGCTATCTCAATTACTACTATTGGGGGTATTTCATCCTGTCGGTTCCGTTGCGGCTGACGGGGATTCTGCCGGCGATAGCGTTCAACCTGGCGACGCCGCTGCTCTTTGCGATGACGGCAACGGGGGCAGGGGCGCTGGCGTACAACATAGTCAGGATAGCACAAAGGGGGACTGCGCCCAAGGGGATGGTGTCAGAGCCGGCGACGTCGCGGCAGGTTGCGCCCGGTCGCGAGGGCGATGGCGAAAGCAACGGGGGGCGGGATGACGGCGCGGCGGCGGCAGTGCCAATGCCGGTGCCAGCGCTGGCGGCGGCCGGCGGTAGTCGGCAGCCGGGCGCGGCGCAGTGGCGGCGCTGGCTTCCGGGCGGGGCGGGCGTTGCCGGCGTGATTGCGGCCGGGATGGCCACGGTTGCCGGCAACCTGGACGGGGCAGCGCAGCTGTTTCAAATGACGCTGGCGCGGGCCCAGGGAATGGGGGCGGCGCTGTCGGATTTTGACTTCTGGCGGAGCAGCCGCGCCATTCCGGTTCTGGACAATTTTGAACCTTCCCGGCTGACGCCATGGCTGGAACGAGGCGGCGGGGTGGAGACCGGGTTCCATATCACCGAGTTTCCCTTTTTCACCTTTCTGTTCGCCGACCTGCACGCGCATATGATGACGATGCCATTCGCGCTGCTGGGGCTGACGCTGGGCTTCGCGCTGCTGGCGGGAACGGGCGCGGCGGGCGGCGGGCCGAACCATCGGCGCATCTGGATCACGGCGGCGCTGCTGGGGGTGACGGTGGGCAGTTTATGGGCGATTAATTCGTGGGAATACCCGGCCTATGCGCTGCTGATGGCGGGCATCATTGCCGCCGCCGCGTGGTTGATGCCGGGAACGGGGCGCGTCCGGCTGGCCACTGGGGCCGGCCTGACGGCGCTGGCGCTGGCGGCGAGCTACGGGGCGTTTCTGCCCTTTCACGCCGCCACGGAAACCTTCGGCACGGGGCTGGAGGCGACCCGCTGGCGGACGCCGCTAGTGAACTATCTGCTGATACACGCCCTGCCCCTGCTGGCGGCGGCGCTGCTGCTGTCGGCCGTCCTGCCGGCGGCGGTCAGGCCGGTGCACGCGCGTATCCGGCGCGGGACGCCGTTAGACCCGGCGGCGCAGTGGCTGCTGGCGGGGGCGGCGCTGGGCGTTCTGCTGGCGATTTACTGCTGGGCGGCGGGTTTTGCCACGGCAGGATGCCTGGTCGTTCTGCTGACGCTGACGCTGTGGTCGCTGGGGGCGGCGCTGGTAGCAGCGCCGGCGTATCCGGCGCGGCGGTCGGATGTGATGGCCCTGGGTATGCTGGCGCTGGCGCTGGGCATCGGCATCGGGGTGGATTTCCTGCGGATTGAAGGCGACATCGGGCGGATGAATACGGTTTTCAAGTATTACCTGGTGGCCTGGCTGCTGCTGGCCGTCGTCGGCGGCTACGGACTCTGGCGGGGCTGGACGGCAGTGGGCGGCGACGCCCCGCTCTGGCGGATCCAGCTGCGGTCAGCAATGGTTACAGTGGTGGGACTGGTCGCGGCGGCGGCGCTGGTCTATCCGGCGCTGGCGACGCCGGTTCGGATTGAGGACCGCTTTGGCGAAACGCCGCTGACGCTGGACGGGACAGCGTATATGCGGGATGCGGAGTATCACATATCGGAGGGCTGGTGCGGCGTGGATGGCGATGCGCCCATAGCGCTGGCGCGGGACGCCGGGGCCATCCGCTGGTTGCAGGACAATGTGCGGGGAACGCCGGTGATAGTGGAAGCGGAAGGCAACCAGTACTGCTGGAACGGGCGGTTTTCGGCCTATACCGGGCTGCCGACGGCGCTGGGCTGGCCCTGGCACCAGACGCAGCAGCGAGGGGACGGGGCTCTGATACGCCGGCGGGCCGATGATGTGGCGCGGCTGTACAATACCGGCGACCGGGCGGAGGCGCAGGATGTGCTGGACAAATACGGGATAGCATATATTATTGTAGGGGATTTGGAGCGCGTGTTTTACGATGCCGCCGGCATTGCCAAGTTTGAGGCGATGGCGGCGGCGGGCGCGCTGGACTTGGTTTATGACCGGGACGGGGCGCTGATTTACCGGGTTGTGGCCGGAGGAACCTGATGGACGCCGAGTTGACGGCATTTATTCGCGACATTGCCATCATCGTGATGGCGATAATGGTGACCGCGGCGGCGTTGACCGTCATCATTATGCTGGCGCTGATTTACCGGCCGGCGCGGCGGGGCGTCCGCAATTTTGAAGCGGCGTCCGGGCTGATGCTGGAGGCGGCGGCGCGGGTGTCGGGCATCGTGAGCCTGGGCAGCGAGTTTGCGGCGCTGATCTGGGGGCTGGTGGAACGGGTGCGGGGCATTGTGGGCGGCAGCAGCCGGGATAATGACGACCCGGGCGGCGGCAGCGGCGGCGATAATGCCGGCGGCAGGCCGGACGGGGGGCGATGAGCGTCCAGGCGCCGGGCCGGCGGGGCGTTGTGGCCGCCGCGTAAAAGCCGCCTGAAGCGGAAGGCCGCCGCGGGGCGCGCTTTTGACCGGCGGCGGCGGGTGGCATATAATCGGCGGCGGCGCGCCGTGATGACAACCTTCATATCGCCGGCGCCGGAGGTATCGTTTTGGCCATTGAATCCGTCCGCGTCGGCCTGATTGGAGCCGGACGCAATACCCGCGACCGGCACATCCCCGGTTTTAACAGCACTCCCGGCGTGGAAATCGGCGCCGTGGCCAACCGCAGCCGGGAGTCCGGCCAGCGGGTGGCCGACGCTTTCAACATCCCCACGGTGTACGACAGCTGGGAGGAACTGCTGGAGGACGAGAGCCTGGACGCCGTGTGCATCGGCACGTGGCCCTATATGCACCGCACGCTGACCACGGCGGCACTGGCGGCGGGCAAGCACGTGCTGTGCGAGGCGCGGATGGCGATGTCGGCGTCGGAAGCCCACGAGATGCTGGCGGCGGCGCAGATGTCGCCGGGGCTGGTGGCGCAGATTGTGCCGTCGCCGATGACTTTCGGGATTGACGACCTGCTTATCCGGCTGGTTGCCGAGGGGTTCCTGGGCGAACTGGTGGCGGTGGAAGTGCAGTCGCTGACCGGGTTCGCGGACCGGGGAGGCCCGATGCACTGGCGACAGGACCGGGATTTGAGCGGGTACAACATTCTCAATATGGGCATCTGGTACGAGGCGATGATCCGCTGGGTGGGGCGGGCGACGCAGGTGATGGCGATGAGCAAAATCACGGTGCCGCATCGCCGGGACGGCGAGGGTCACTGGCGGTCGGTTACCATCCCCGATACGGTGGACATTCTGGCGCGGCTGGCGAATGGGGGCAACGCGCATCTGCGGTTCAGCGCCTGCGCCGGGCTGTCGCCGGGCAACGATGTGTGGCTGTACGGCACGGACGGCACCATCCATGTGGACAACCAGTGGCGGGTGTACGGCGGCAAGCGTGGCGACGGGGAGTTGCAGGAAATCGCCAACCCGCCGGAAAGCCGCTATTCGTGGTCGGTGGAGCCGGAGTTCATCGCGTCCATCAGGGAGGGGGCGCCGGTGCTGCGGACGCCGTTCAATGTGGGCGTGCACTATATGGAGTTCACGGAGGCGGTGACGGTGAGCGCGCAGACGGGGGAGGCGGTGTACCTGCCGATGTAACGCCGGCGAAAGGACGCCATAGCGAAGGCCGGGGCGGATGGCTGTCATCCGCCCCGGCTTTCGTTGGTCGCCATCGGGCGCAAGCTGCGGGTTAGCCCCGGTGGTCCGGGCCATTCAGCAGGGCGGCCTCGACCTCCGGCGTGAGTTCCAGGACGATGCGCCCGGTGGCTTCGTCGCGCACGGCGTGGCGGCGCAGGGCATCTACTACGTCGCGGCGGCCTTCCGCCCGCACCTTGGCGCGGGCGGCCTGGCGAATTTGCATCCTGGTTTCAAACATAGGCATCTCCCGGTCAAAAGGGCAATCTGCTCGTTAGCCCTGGTCGTCCGGGCCATTCAGCAGGGCGGCCTCGACCTCCGGCGTGAGTTCCAGGACGATGCGCCCGGTGGCTTCGTCGCGCATGGCGTGGCGGCGCAAAACATCCACTATGGCGCGGCGGCCTTCCCGCCGGCCTTCTTGCCTGCCCTCCTGCCGGCCTTCCGCGCGCACTTTGGCGCGGGCGGCCCGGCGGATTTGCATCCTGGTTTCAAACATAGGCATCTCCCTCCCGGTCAATGAGGGCAAGCTGCCGGTTAGCCCCGGTCGTCCGGGCCATTCAGCAGGGCGGCTTCGACCTCCGGCGTGAGTTCCAGCACGATGCGCCCGGTGGCTTCGTCGCGCACGGCGTAGCGGCGCAGGGCATCCAATGCGTCCTGCCGGCCTTCCGTGCGGCCCTCCTGCCGGCCTTCCGTGCGGCCCTCCTCACGGCCTTCCGTGCGGCCCTCCTGCCTTCCTTCCTTTCGGCCTTCCCGCCGGCCTTCCTCACGCACTTTGGCGCGGGCGGCACGGCGAATTTGCATCTTGGTTTCAAACATATGTCTCCCCCGGTCAATCAGGCCGGCCAGCACGACCGCCAAGGCCCAGTACAGCCGATCTATCGTCGTTTCAAAGTAGCGGTACGCCATGGCATCAGACCCGGCGAATTCCTCCAAGATCACCAGGCAGATGGCGCCGGCGATGGCAAAGCCGACCACGTGCCACCAGACCCCACGGTCGGCCATCTGCCTGGGAACTTCCGATGCTTTCATTGTACCATCCTTGCTTGCGCTGTTGTCGTTGCCGCCGGGCTACCGGTCAACCAGGCAGGCGATGACCTGGGGCGCGGCGGTGGCGGCCCGTTCGGCGAGTTCGGCGTCGGTGAGGGTTACGATGGGGTGTTCAATCACCGCCAGGCCGTACTGGGGGTCGCCGCGCATCCGGGACATGGCGCGGGCCTGGCTGATGAAGGGGCGGGTGGTCAGGACGGTGGAGGGGATGCCCAGCAGTTCGGTTTCCATGGCGTCGTGCACACTGCACGCGGTGCAGGAGCCTCATTCTGCGGTGGCGTGTATCGCCACGTCAATGCGGGCCGCCGTGCGCTGCAAGTCCTCAATGCGGGCCGGCCACTGCCAGCCGCCCTTGTTGTGTTCCACCACGCCGGCGAGGTCATAGCGCGCGCCGATGATGGCGGCGATGCGCCGCAGCAAGTCCTCGGAATGGGGCTTGTTGTTGGCGAACAGGCCGATGACCTTGCCGTCCAGGGTGGCCGGCCGGCGGGCCAGACGGGCCGGGGCCGGCGGCGCGTCGTCGCGCGGGTCAAGGGTGGTAATGATGGGGGCGGTTTGCGTTGCCATAGCAGGTTGGTCTCCTCAATCGGTTCCGGCGGCGGGCGTCTGATGGCGGGGATTATACCCCAGGATAGCTTGGCGGGTAATGACAAGAGGCGCGGCGGCGGACATTCCGACAAGCAGGGGCGAATGGTTATTCGCCCCTGCTTACGCTGCTACTCCCCGTCCGGCTCG
This sequence comes from Dehalococcoidia bacterium, assembly GCA_965203195.1. Classification (GTDB taxonomy): domain Bacteria; phylum Chloroflexota; class Dehalococcoidia; order Lucifugimonadales; family UBA3495; genus Bin87. Next base: position 2,297,907 of record OZ241860.1, read on the forward strand.
TGCGGCGGCAAGAACCGGATATACGGTCTCCCCACAACGCCCGGTTGATCTCGGCACTGTCCGCCCTGGCAATCCCACCACAGATCCTCGTAGGCCGCATTGCGGTTTGTTATCCGCTTATCGGCCGGCAAGTTGGCTACCCGAGCCACGTACTCATGTACGGACATAGGGACGCCTACAGGTTCGTAGCAGCCCTGGCGGGCGGCCCTTGTAACATAGCCGGATTCCGGTTTGGCGCTGTCCGGCAGCCGCACGAAGCGGAGGTTGGAGATGCGCCGTTTCCAACCCGCTACGCCATGGCCCGCAGCAATGTGCTGGGCAATCAGATCGGCGGTGTATTCGTTGCCGATCCATCCGTTAGGCCGTGTTGACATTTCAGCGTAGCCAGATGAGGGCCGCCGCAAAATGCCAAAACCCCAAGTAGCGCCGGCTCAATTTCTCAAACCGGGTGAACACCCGCCGGTAGCGCTTCACCTTGCCAATAAAGCACTCCACCAAATGACGCTCGCCGTACAGGTCCGGGTCATACACCACCACTACCTTCCGGTTGGAACGGCCCGGTATCACCGGTGTCATCCCCAACTCCGCAATCCACTCCCGCAACCACTGGGCATCATATCCCTTGTCCGCAATCACATACTCGCCGGCGTAGCCGGACAGCAGCGCTTCGGCCTGGGCAATATCGTTCTCCTGGCCTCCCGTCAGGATAAAACGCAAAGGATTGCCCAGCCCGTCCACTGTGATGTGCACTTTGGTACTGAACCCGCCCCGACTGCGCCCTAATGCCTGGGCGTCCTGGCCGCCCCCTTTTTCGGGGCGCCGGCGGCGTCGGGGTGGGCGCGGACGATGGTACTGTCAATGATGAGGTATTCGGTGTCCGGGTCATCGGCCAGGCGCTGGTGGAGCGCGGTCCAGATGCCTCGGTCGCACCAGTTGGCGTAGCGTCGGTAGATGGAGTTCCATTTGCCGTATTCCGCAGGCAGCATTCGCCAGGGGGCGCCGGAGCGGGCAATCCAAAGTACGGCGGCAACGAAACGGCGGCAATCGGTTTCACAGCCGACGTAGAGGTCGGAGCGGCTGCGGAGGAAAGTGAGGATTTTGTCCCATTGGTAGGATGTCAGTTCCAAGTTTGCCATGCCGCAATGATAACACCAAAATGTCAACACGGCCTAGGATGAGGGCACGGCGGTCGGCAAGCGTTGCGATTTTCGTACTGATCGAACTTTATGTACTCCATCGGTTGCCTCCTCATTTCGTCGTTTGGCCCGCTGATACCGACCGGTCGGGAAATCAGCGGGCCAGGGGCGACGGGATAGTGGGTTACGGCCCGTTGGCGTCCTGCAAGGCGGACAGGACGGCGGTGGGCGACAGGGGAAGCCGGTTCACCCGCACGCCGGTGGCGTGGTAGATGGCGTTGTGCAGGGCGGCCAGGGGCGGGATGATGGGGGCTTCGCCGACGCCCCGCAGCCCGTAGGGGTGGCGCGGGTTAGGCACTTCCACCACCACGGTGTCAATCATCGGCAGGTCAAGGGCGGTGGGCATCCGGTAGTCCAGGAAGCTGGAGTTGAGCATCTGCCCGGAGGCGTTGTAGGTGTAGTCCTCGGACAGCGCCCAGCCCAGGCCCTGGACGGTGCCGCCCTGCATCTGCCCCTCCACATAGCTGGGGTGGACGGAGGTGCCGGAGTCGATAAAGGCGGTGCAGCGCAGGATGTCCACCTTGCCGGTGTCGGGGTCAACCTCAACGTCGATGATGTTGCCGGCGAACACGGGGCCTACGCCGGTGGAGGTGGCCGAGGCGGAGGCGGTAAGGGGGCCGCCGGTGCGCATCATCCGGCCGGCAACCTCGGCGATAGTCATCCGGTCGGCGGGGTTGCGGAGGCAGGTAAAGACGCCCTCGGCAAAGGCGACATCCTCGGGCTGAACTTCCCAGATCAGGGCGCAGCGGCGTGCCATCTGGTCGCGCAGATCCTCGGCGGCGGCGATGGCGGCGAGGCCGGTGTCAAAGGCGATGCGGCTGCCGCCGGTGGTGGCCGTCCAGCCGATGGTGTCGGTGTCCACTACGGTGGGGGCGATGCGGTCCACGCCGATGCCCAGGGCTTCGGCGACCTGCATGGCCACGGCGGTGCGGGTGCCGCCGATGTCCACGGAGCCGGTGATGAGGTTGAGGGTGCCGTCGGCGTTGACATTGATAGTGGCAGAGGACGCCTGGCCGGCCTGCCAGCGGAAGCCCACGGCGATGCCCCGCCCCCGGTTGGGGCCGGCCAGGGGCGCGCCATAGTGGTCGCTGTCGACCATCGCCTGTTCCATTTCGCGGCAGCCGAACACGCGGTGGGGAACGCCGTTGGGCATCCGGTCGCCTTCCTGGACGGCGTTTTGCAGGCGGAACTGCATGGGGTCGATGCCCAGCATTTCGGCCAGTTCGTCGACCACGGCTTCCACGGCGAAGGCGACCTGGGGCTGGCCGGGGGCGCGGTAAGCCTGCACTTTCTGTTTGTTGCAGACTACGTCGTAGCCGTCCACCAGGTAGTGGGCCATTTTGTAGGGGCCGAAGCCGGTCAGGGCGCCGCCGCCCACGGGGGAGCCGGGGAAGGCGCCGGCTTCGTACACCATATAGAGCTGGCCGGCCATCATAGAGCCGTCGTTTTTGACGCCCATTTTGCAGCGCATATAGGTGGCGGAGGTGGGGCCGCTGCCCACGAAAACCTCGGTGCGGTCCATAGTGACCTTGACGGGGCGGCCGGTTTTCCGGGAGAGGACGGCGGCCACCGGGTCCAGGTAGGTGATGGCCTTGGCGCCGAAGCCGCCGCCGATTTCCATAGGCACCACTTTGACCTGGGATTCGGGGACGCCGATGATGGCGGCGGTCTGGGCGCGGATGTTGAACAGGCCCTGGGTGCTGGTCCAGACGGTGACGCGGCCGTCGGCAGACCACATTGCCGTGGCGACGTGGGGCTCAATGTAGCCCTGGTGGACGGTTTGGGTTTCAAACTCGCGCTCAATGACGAGGTCGGAATCGCGGAAGCCCTGTTCTACGTCGCCCACCTGGTGCCGGATATGGCCGGCGATGTTGCTTTTGACGCCGGTGTCGTCGCCGCGGGCGAAGCGTTCCACGCGGAAGTAGGTGGTCATATCGTCGTGCAGCAGGGTGGCGTCGGGGGCCATGGCGTCGCGCCAGGTGAGGACGGTGGGCAGGATTTCGTAGTCAACTTCCACCAGTTGCAGGGCTTCGGTGGCGATGTGAGGGCTGACGGCGCAGACGGCGGCCACGGCGTGTCCCATATAGAGGGCCTTGTCTTTGGCCATCAGGTTTTCGGCGATCATCCGGGCGTTGCCCTGCACTTCGGCGAAGTCCAGGATGCGGTCCTCGATGATGGGGAAGTCGGCGGCGGTGAGGACGGCGACGACGCCGGGGAGGGCTTCGGCCTTGCTGGTATCAATGCTGCGGATGCGGGCGTGGGCGTGGGGGCTGCGCAGGATTTTGGCGTGGAGCATACCCGGCAGGCTGATGTCGGCGCCGTAGCGGGCAGCGCCGGTTACCTTGTCCACGCCGTCGTGCCGCACGGGGCGGGTGCCGATGACGCGGTAGGGCTGCTGCGGAGGCGCAGCGGTGGCGGCGGTAGATGTAGGGGTGGCGGTGGTCATAAGATGGTTCCTCCTCAAAATAGGGGCGCCTGAAATGAGGGCGCGGGCGGGATTGATTTGCGGGCGACGGACGATAGACAGATAGACAGGCAGTGGGCGAAGGGCAAGGCGGAGCAGGGAATGGCGGGCGCCGGCGATTAGTCGCCGGCGCGCTTTCCGGCGCCGGCCGGCGGCGGAGTGGGGCGACCCGGTTGCGGCGGGCGGCTGCGCCGGAATGACGGGCAATTTGGGGACACGCTCTAGCCGGGGTTATGGTAGTTGGGCAGGAAATATTCCCGCGTGGCGTCCGGGGCCATGCCGGGCAGATCCGCCGGGACGATGCCCTCGCTTTCCAGGGCGGAACGGACGATGCCCTTGTTGAAGGGGCTGATGTTGTCGTCGGCCATAAACTTGCGGACGGGCATCCAGAGGCATTCCTCAATCTCGGTTTCGCCCATTTTGATTTCCTCGGTCAGGGCGCGCAGGCGGCAGACGAAGTAGATGTCGGACTTGCCGTAGCGGTAGCCGTGCCAGTGGCGGAAGCAGGTCAGGGCCTCGAACTGGGCGGCGATGCCGGTTTCCTCCAGCACCTCGCGGACGATGGAGGCCACGATGTGCTCCCCCGGTTCCAGGGCGCCGCCGGGCAGTTTGTAGAAGGGCGGGCGGTTGTCAATGCGGTAGCGTTCACAGACCACCAGGAGTTCGGCGCGCCCGTTAAGCACCACGCCGCCGGCGCCCACATAGTGGGTGGCGTAGGGGGGTATGAAAGAGCCGGGAACCAGGGTGAGGGTGGCGGTGAGGCCGTCCTGATCGGCGTGGTGGTACACAAAGCCGCGCCCGGCGGCGAGGGGGACATAAGAGGCCAGGGCGATGGGCAGGTCCAGCCAGGCCACTTCGTAGCCGGCGTGGCGCCATTCGGCGATGGAGGCGTCCAGGCGGGCGGCGAATTCGGCGGCGTCCGGGGGCAGTTCGGCGGTGTTGACTACCACCCCGCGAAAGGGGTTGGGCGCAGCGGCCAGGGGAGAAACCAAGACGCACCTCCGTGTCCATAGCAATCACAAGGGGCCGGCGCGCCGGCGGGCCAGGCGGCGCCGGCCGGCGCGGGCGGGGTCAGCAAAGCGCCAGTATGGGCGGGAGTATAGCACAGGATGACGCCGGGCCGGCGGCGGGGCGTGGCGTGGCGATAGTCGTCGCCGGCAGGCCGTGGCCCGCCGGCGACCGTCGTGAAATGGCCCGCCAGTCCGGGAGGGGCCGGAATCCGGGGCAAGGGCCCGTGGCCTGCGGAGCAGGCGGGCGGTGAGGATGCCCGGATGCCGGCTTGCACCGGACTGACGGGGGTTATGATATGCCGCCGTTGGCGACGGCACAATGCGCTTGGCGACGCGACTGGCCTTAATTCACTGGCGCTCCTTGATTGGCGTGGATATTGCGGTTACCAGGGCGGTTCCGGCGGGCGGGGGGCGGGCAGTTGGGGGGAGGGCTACGGTTTTCATAGGGAAGTCGGCTCCTTTTCGGTGGGTGGCTGGAAGATTGATGGCATCGGGGAAGGCTCGGGCTGGCCTTTGGGTTCCAGGTTGTCGGCGCTACGGCCTGAGAGCGTAACGCGTGAGTTTCGTCCTAGTTTTCCGTGTCCCGGAACGGCAGCTTTTGAGGGCCGACAGCCCGGCACGGGGCGGTGGTGACACCCGCTGGCTGGCACAGAACTACACGGGCCGTATGATACACACAGCGACGAAGCAGGACCAGCTGAAATTGGGTTCCGACAAGGGTTAGGCCGTTTCCTGGAGGCTCGTTTGGTTAGCCCGAAATGGTTTCCCCGATGATGGTACGACGTCGATTTCGGATTGGAGTAGGCATAGCTGGTGTCCGTTTTGGCGCCGGGCGCGCGTCCGCGCCGGGGCTGTGGCGGATGGCGGTCGGGGCAGCTGTCCCCGGGCCGCCGGGCGGGTTGCCGCATCCGTGTTTGAGGTTAGCAGTACTGATGTTCAGAGCGCAAGGGGGCGGGTGTCATAAATGGCGGCGATTTTTAAAATCCGGCGGGCGGGGCATCGCCCCAGCGCCGCACCCCGTCTTCGCCGGCGACGGCGCAGAGCAGCTGCCGGACGCTCCGCCCAGCCGGCGGCACCGGGGCGTCCGGGGCGATTTCCGCCAGGGGCACAAGGGCGAAAGCCCGCTCGGCCAGGCGGATATGGGGTATCCGCAAGTCCGGGCTGGCGATGCTTACCAGCCGGCTGCCGTAGAGCAGTATGTCAACATCAATCAGACGCGGCCCCCAACGGTAGGTGGCGGCGCGCCCCACCCGGGCCTCAACCCGCTTGACGGCGGCCAGCAGGGCCACGGGAGGCAATGCGGTTTCGTAAGCGGCGGCCAGGTTGAGGAACAGGGGCTGGTTGGTTACGCCCCACGGCGCCGTTTCGTAGATGGCGGAGACGGCAAGGCGGCGCAGGCCCGGCGTTTCGTCCAGGCATTCCAGCGCCGCCGCCAGCGCCGCCGCCCGGTCGCCCAGGTTGCCCCCCAATCCCAGGTAGGCGGTTGCCGTTGGCGCTGCTGCGGTCCTAGCCGGAGTTGTGGTCGGCGCTGCCGTGGTCATTGCGGTTCGGATGGCGGCGGTTCGGGTGGTGGCGGATGGGGCCATCCGGCGGGGCGCCAGTTGCGGACGATGGCGTCGGTCATCCGCGCCACCCGCGTGATTTCCTTGACGTCGTGGACGCGCAGGATGTCGGCGCCCTTGGCGATGCCGATGGCGGCGGCGGCGGCGGTGCCCTCCAGCCGGTCGTCGGCGGGCAGGTTGAGTATCCGGCCGATGGTGGATTTGCGGGATACGCCCAGCAGCAGCGGGTAGCCCAGAGCCCGGATTTCCGGCAGCCGGCGCAGCAGTTCCAGGTTGTGGTCGGCGGTTTTGCCGAATCCGATGCCGGGATCCAGGATGATGTTATGGGGCGGAACGCCGGCGGCGCGGGCGATGTCCACGCTGCGTTGCAGGTCGGCGATGACCTCCGGCAGCAGGTCGCGGTACTGGGCCTGGCGGCGGTTGTGCATCAGGATGACGGGGACGCCGGCGCGGGCCACCAGGGGCGCCAGGGCCGGGTCGGTGCGGAGTCCCCAGACGTCGTTGATCATTGCGGCGCCGGCGGCCAGGGCCTGGCGGGCCACGCTGGCCTTGTAGGTATCCACGCTGACGGGGATGGGGATGGCGGCGCAGATGGCGGCCAGGGCGGGCAGCAGGCGGCGGGCTTCGGCGGCGGCGGATATGGGAGCGCTGCCGGGGCGGGTGGATTCGGCGCCTACGTCGATGATGTCGGCGCCGTCGGCTACCATCCGGCGGGCCAGGGCCACGGCGGCTTCGGCATCGCCGGCCAGGCCGTCGCCGGAGAAGGAGTCGGGCGTCAGGTTGATGATGCCCATTATGGCGGTGCGGCTGCCCCAGACGGGGGGCGCGTCGGCTTCGTCGCCGGCGGCAACGGCGAAGGCCAGCGGGGGTGGGGGCGGGGGCAGGTCGCCGGCGGGCCAGTCATTGGGAAACCGGCCGTCGGGGGGTGTTGTTTGGGCTGGCGTCAAGGCAATCTCAATCGGGCGGTCGGGCGGGGGCGGCAAGGCAGTAACGCGCCCGTTATTATATGCGGAATGGCCGGCGAATTGGCGGGCGAATGCGCGCGGCTAAACCCGTAAATCGGACGGCGGCGGCGTCCGTTCCGGGGCAAAGTTGCCCGACTGCCCGGCATTTTGGTAACATCCGCCGCAACTCCGGAGGGCATAATGACTGCATCACCATCATCATCGTCATCATTCAGCGCAACCAACGCAACGACCGCGGCGGGCGTCCCGGCGGCGGCCGATACCGATGCCGACGACCCCAACCTGGCCAATCTGCGGCGGCTGGAGGCGCAGGCCCGGCTGGGCGGCGGGCAGCGCCGCATTGACCAGCAGCACGCGCGCGGCAAGCTCACCGCCCGGGAACGCCTGGACCTGCTGATGGACGCGGGCACTTTCCGCGAAATTGACCGCTTCGTCACGCATCGGGCTACCGATTTCGGGCTGGCGGACCGCACTTTTCTGGGCGACGCCGTGGTCACCGGCGCCGGGCGCATTGACGGGCGGCAGGTGTTCGCCTACGCCCAGGATTTTACCGTGTTCGGCGGCTCTCTTTCCGAAGCGGTGGGGCAAAAAATCGGCAAGGTGATGGATCTGGCGGCGAAAACGGGCTGCCCGATGATCGGCATCTGCGATTCCGGGGGGGCGCGCATCCAGGAAGGGGCCTTGAGCCTGGCCGCCTACGGCGACATTTTTCTCCGCAACACCCTTTACTCCGGCGTGGTGCCGCAGATCTCGGTGATTATGGGCCCCTCCGCCGGGGGCGCCGTCTATTCGCCGGCGATTACCGATTACATTTTTATGGTGCGCGGCGCCGGGCAGATGTATATCACCGGCCCGGATGTGGTGCGCGCCGTTACCGGGGAGGAGGTTACCCACGAGCAGCTGGGCGGCGCCGACGCCCACGCCGGGCGCAGCGGCGTGGCCCATTTCGTGGCCGACACGGAGGAGGACTGCCTGGCCGACGTGCGGCGCCTCATCGGGTTCCTGCCGCTGAACAACCTGGACGACCCGCCGGCCTACCGGGCCGCCGACCCTTCCGACCGCAGCGACGAGGGCCTCCGCGTGATTGTCCCCCCGGAACCCAACCGTCCCTATGATATGCGGGAAATCATCTACCGCATCATTGACGATGCGGATTTTATGGAAGTGCAGGCCGGCTACGCCCCCAATGTGACGGTGGGTTTCGGGCGGATGGCCGGGCGCACGGTGGGTCTGGTGGGCAACCAGCCGGCTTACCTGGCCGGGGCGCTGGACATTAACGCTTCGGGCAAGGCGGCGCGTTTTGTGCGCTTCTGCGACTGCTTTAACATTCCGCTGGTAACGCTGGTGGATGTGCCGGGGTTTATGCCCGGCGTGGAGCAAGAATACGGGGGCATCATCCGGCACGGGGCGAAGCTGATTTACGCCTACGCCGAGGCTACCGTGCCGAAAGTGGCGGTCATCACCCGCAAAGCCTACGGGGGGGCTTACATTGTGATGAGCAGCAAGCATCTGCGTTCCGACATCAACCTGGCCTGGCCGGGCGCCGAAATCGCGGTGATGGGGCCGGACGGGGCGGTGAACATCATCTACCGGGAGGAAATCGCGCAGGCCGCCGTCCCGGAGGCGCGGCGGGCCGAGCTGATCGCCGATTACCAGCGGCGGTTCACCAACCCCTATGTGGCCGCCAACCGGGGCTACCTGGACGATGTGATCGACCCGGCGGAAACGCGGCCTACCATCATCCGCGCGCTGGAAACGCTGCACAACAAGCGGGACACGATGCCGGCCAAGAAGCACGGCAACATCCCGCTATAATACGTCTACGGGCATTGAGGAGCCGTTATTATGGCCGAGCCGCGCCGGCAGCAGGACAAGCCCAGCGCATGGATCAGCATACCCAGCATTCCGGCGCACCGGATGGCGCAGGGCTTTCTGGCGTTCGTGACCGCAATTGTCATCGCCACCGCCATTGACGCTATGCTGATTGCCTACAATCATCAGCCCCGGGCGTGGCCGGCGACGGCGGAGATGCTGTTTGACGACGGCGGTTCAATCGTGGCCTGGGCCCTGCCGGCAACCTGGCCGCTGATGGAGGTGTTCCGAATGGTACTGGCGGGAATCTACGAAAGGCGCCGGCGCGAGAAGGCGCTGGCGGAGGGCATCGCTATCGGGGAAGCGCGGGCGCAGGCCGCCGCCGGTTTGGCAGCGGGTGCCCCGGAACCGGCGCGCTCCGCCGGGTGGCCCGATCTGGAAACGCACCAGCGCTGGCTGGCCTGGAACTGGCGCCGCCTACAGACCGAAGCGCGGGGCGACATTTTCGCCGAGGAGCCACCGGCCGCCGCCGCCGCTCGCAATCTCTGCGCGCAAACCCACCAGCTTTGGCTGGAATGGAACATACGGCGTCTGGAAGCCGAAACCCGCGGCGCGGCCTTCGACGAACCGCCGCCGGGCCTTGGCGCCGGCGACGCCGGCGACGGGGATGCCTGAAGGCCAACCGGGCATTGGCGCCGGCGATGCCGGAACGCCAGCCGGGAAAGCCCCGCCGGGATGCTGCCCCAATCCCGGCGCACACTTACGCGTCACACATTTGATGGAGCGGTACAGGATGGAGTTCGGAGTTTTTTACCAGATCCCCTGCGGGGCGGAGCAGACGCCGGCCGGCCGTTATGCCGATGTGATGGCGCAGGCGCGGCTGGCGGATGCGCTGGGCTACGATATGGCGTGGCTGGCCGAGCTGCATTTCGCCCGCCGCTTCTCCGTGATGCCGGCGCCGCTGCTGATGGCTTCGGCGCTGTCGCAGACTACGGAGCGGATTATGCTGGGCACGGCGGTGAACCTGCTGCCCCTGCATCATCCGCGCTCTGGAAACGCTACACAACAGACAGGACACGATGCCGGCTAAGGAGCACGGCAACATCTATAGTTACAGCACCATACCCATCAGGCTGACGGGTATGGCACTGCGGCAGCGAACCGGGGAAATCAATGGCGGCTGGGCATCAATCAGCCCGCCTCGCTAAAGTCCTCGTCGTAGGCTTCTCCCCCGATCGGGTCGTGCTCTTCGTCTTCTTCATCATCAGGTTCATCAGCGAGCCCGGCGGAATGCAAGGCTTCTCTGAAGGCATCGCTACCGCTAGGCATCGACTTCCCCATTGCTTCGCCGATTAGCCAGAGCAGTTCTTCGCCGCGTTCCTCAAAGTGCTTGACAAAGTCATCGCTGGACAGGGCACCAGGATTCACCCAATGCGACCTCAGCACAGCATCCAGGTCATCGGCAGAGATGCTCTGCCGCAGCAGTCGCAAGTACGCCGAGGGTGCTTTGCTGCTGATCCTCCGATTGGTGGCCCTGTCTATAGGCGTCTTGTTGATGATGGAGTTGCACAGGCGCATCGATATACGCTGATTTTCGCACCACTTTTTGGGGAAAATGTGGTGGATGTCAATGCCGGTGTTGAGGACAATGTCGGTGGACATCGGGGTGGCACTGCGCCAGTCTTTAGTCCCCTTTTTCATTTGCAACGCGCAAAGACCTTTGAAGGCGGCACTTGCCTTAGTCTGGAGGCCGATCAAACGGGCCGGCTCAAAGTTGGCTTCGTTCAAACTCGCCGGTACTTCCCCGCCGCGTATCCAGTTGGCAACATCTACCAAGTCTCGGGCCGACTTGGTCTCCGTTGCGGAACCATAATCCTCACCAAAAATGACCGACCAGAACCAGCGTTCCAGCTTGGCCGTGGCGTCGTCAGACTCCAGCTCCTCCCCCAGATCCACATGGAGGGCGGCCAATGGCACTAGCTGTGCGTTGTACGGCACGTCCTTTTGAGTGAACACAAACTGCTTGCCGAGAAAGCGTGCAGCAGCTTCAAAACCAGCTTCAACTTCGTCCGCCCATCGCTGGTAGTCGCTGAAGTTCAGCTGCAACATGGCTTCTGGTTTGCAACTGACCGGACGAATGGCCTCGCCGTTCGCCTCAGCCTTCCGACGCTTGTCCTGCGATACCAGCAACACCACGGCCTGTAGGAACTGGTCTCCCCCGATGCCCTGTAGTGCCGCATAGCGATTGTTCAGTCGGGATTTCCTTGCTTCCCAATTGTCGCGCAGCGAAAAACCTGCGCCCTCGCCTGCGAAAGTCGCGGTTACCAAATCAAACGTGTTCAGGGGAATGCCACCCCGGTTGACTTTTTCAAAAACGGTGCAGACCGCTTCTTTGGAGTTCTCCTTGTCCAGTCGGATGACCGGTACTTTATAACTTCGGAAGGCGCGTTTCACCGAAGAAACGAATTCGTCCAGGAACGCAGCGGGGTCTCCCTTGGGGTGTCCCCCAACCCGTTCCCAGTAATTTATGTATCCCCGATCCCATGCCGAGGCAGCTGCGGTATCCAGCAGACGCTCCGTCGGCATCAGGTGGTGCTGGAATTCCAGCTCCTGTGTGGACAAATCCCGAACCGATCCCTGTCAAAAGTCAGTGGTTCCTTTCCTGTCGTGATTGACGCTTTCAAACGCCTCATCCCGGTCGATGCTGAGGTCCATTGCCTTCAGCATATGGACGTAGAACCACCGCCTGACCTGTCGTCGGTTGCGACTGCTTCGTGTGGCAACCGGCACTTCATGCTTGAGGGACTGGTACAAAGCGGTCAAGCGCTGCTGACCATCCAGCAGGAAGATTTCGGCCGCATCGGGGGACGCCTCCTGCTCGCTGACCCCTTTGATAGGCCGACTCCGCAGACTGGTTTCCCCGCCCCTCTCCAGCGTCAAAATAGCCCCGATGGGGAACTGCCGGGATACGCTGGACAGCAAGCCCTTGATGCGGTCCTCGTCCCACACCCAATCTCGCTGGAAATCAGGCAACTGAATCTTGCCGCGGCCGGCATTATCCAGCAAAATCGCCAAATCCACCGGATTAGCTTCAAACATATTGACCCTCCTGCGACTACCGTTGTCGTAGCCTTTCTTGGCACACCCTAGCATGGTCGTATGCCGGAGTCAAGCCCTCCAAATCAGGACTTTCTTGACGGATTTCGTCCTGCCCGAGTGCGGCTATTCGCCGAGATGCGCGGACGCAAAAGTACCTCGTCATTCTGCTATAATGCTTCCCGGTGCGCTGTCAACTGTCTCGCGCCTACATCGACCTCCCCCCAGGAGCACCTTCCAATGAAGTTCGGAGTTTTTTACCAGATCCCCTGCGGGGCGGAGCAGACGCCCGCCGGCCGTTATGCCGATGTGATGGCGCAGGCGCGGCTGGCGGACGCGCTGGGCTACGATATGGCGTGGCTGGCCGAGCTGCATTTCGCCCGCCGCTTTTCCGTGATGCCGGCGCCGCTGCTGATGGCGTCGGCGCTGTCGCAGACTACGGAACGGATTATGCTGGGCACGGCTGTGAACCTGCTGCCTCTGCATCATCCGCTGCGGATTGCCGAGGAGGTCGCTACGCTGGATGTGCTGTCCGGGGGGCGCGCCGTTTTCGGCATCGGGCGCGGTTCCAATCCGAACCACTATCGCGGGTACGGGATTCCTATTGAGGAACGCAACGACCGCTTCGTGGAGGGGCTGGATCTCGCCCTGCGGGCCTGGACGGAGGATACGCTGGACTACAACGGCCAGTTTTATCAGGCGGAGAACGTGCGCCTGGAGCCGAAGCCCATCCAGCAGCCCCATCCGCCGGTTTATATCGCATCCAACGGGGCGGACACTTTCCCGCTGGTGGGGCGGCTGGGCCACAATATCCTGGTTACGCCGCTGATTATCAGCGTCCAGGGCGTAAGCGACGGGCTGGCGGCCTACCGCGACACGCTGGCGGAATACGGGCATAACCCGGCCGGCGTGAAGGTGGTGGTCAATGTGCCGGTCTATGTGGGGGAAAGCGAGGCGGCCGCCAAAGCCGACTTTGCGCCCACGATCAACAATTATCTGGACACTTTGCGGAGTATGCAGAACAACTCGCGGGGTTCCAGCCGGGCCAGCCAGCTTACTTACGAGGCCATCTACGATGAGCTGGGCGCCATCGGCACGCCGCAGCAGGTGACGGCGCGGCTGGAGTGGTTCCGGGAGCTGTACCATCCCCAGGAGTTTATGTGCTGGTTCAACATCGGGGGTATGCTGACCAACGATGCGGTGGGGCGTTCAATGCGTCTGTTCGCCGCTGAGGTGATGCCGCGCCTGCGGGCGAAGTAGGCGCAGTTGGGGCGAACTGCCGCCCGGCCGGCCACAGCGCCGGCGCTGCCGGGGAATAATAACGGGGAGAAAGCAAATGCCAATGCATCCCGAATGCCGCCAGGAGGACCTGGAGAAACACGGGTTCAATGCGGCCATCAGTATGTTTCTGCCGATGACGGCGCTGGAGGGGAAGCGGGAGTATATGAGCCGGTACTACACGCCGGAGCTGGAGGCGGAGGAAGCGGCGGAGCGGGAGCAGCGGTTTCTGGCGCTGGTGGAGGATTGGGCGCAGCGGCGGCGGCAGGCCGAGGACGAGGGGCAGGCTTTTGACGAGCCGTTTCCCCGCTACCCGGAGCCGGCGGAAAGGCCGGAACCGCTGTGGGAACGGGTGGTGGGGGAGGGCCTGTACCGGCTGTCCTGCTTGCCGGGGGGCAAGTATATTACCTTCGCGGCTATCATCATCGGCGTGGTGCTGACCTGCTGGATTGTCCTGCCGTGGTATGTGGTTAATGTGCAGCGCCAGTGGCGGAGTATGCTGCGGCGGGATCGGGAATATGAGGGGGATGCGGTTTGCGATCACTGCGGGGGACGGTTCCGGCGGAGCCCGCGGCCGGCGGGGGGGAACCTGCCGGGGCATTAGCGGCTGCGGGGTGCCGTTGTCGCCGCCGGCCGCCGTTTTGGATTGGGCGGGCGGGCGCAGCCAACCTGCGGGTTGCGGGTATGGTGCGGTTAATCTACCACACCCGGCGCCGGCGGCACGATGCGTTGCCGGCAGCGCACCTTTTCCCGTTCCGCTATTGCCCGCGCCGGCTGGCCTCGCTGGCCGCCTGAAACGCAACGCCGGCACATCGCCGTCCCCGCTACGCGAGAGCTGCGGTCAGCGCACCGCAGCTTCACGCTGGATGAACTCATTCCGCCTCCAGGATGGCTTCCAGCTGGCCAATCAGTTCCAGCAGATTATCCTGTACGATTGCCCACAGCTTGTCGTTGTCAATTGTATCAAAATCATGAACCAATACACTGCGGATGCCAACTATACCGCTCCAGTTCAGTTCCGGGTATTGGCGTCGGAATTCCTTCGGCACGCGCCGCCCGGCCTCGCCGACAATTGCTATCAGGCGCGTCAGGCACAGCCAAAAAATGCGGTCGGTTTCCAAGTCCGTCCGGGAACGATGCTCTGCCATTGTGTACGCTTCACGGGCGTGGCTCAGCATTTGGCGCACCGCCTCGGTCGCTTTACTCGGGGACGACATAAAGGTTTCGCGCCTCCTCCAATGCCTGCTGCCGGACTTCGGGGTGGATTTCCTTGGGGGTGCTCAAATCCACCGGGTGCCGGAACATCTGCGTCAGCTCATCCTGCATCCCGAAAAAAGCCAGGCCGGGGATGTGTTTCGGATCGAATTCCACCAGCACCCGGATATGGTTTGTCGGCGCGCCGTAATTCGGCAAGCCCTTTCCCCACAATGCCAGACGCTTGATATGGTTGCGCCGGCAAAAGTCGGCAATGCTTTGGGGGGGCGGATGCGATGAGTTCGCAATCCCCGCCCGGGCCAGCCGGGCCAGCGTTTCCAAGTTGTTGGCGTTCACCCCCGGTTGCAGGCACATCAGCCGGCGCCAGGCTGCCAGCATATTTTCCGTCTCCGGGTTCCAGTCCAGACCCAACATCAGCGTAACCACCCGGTCAATCTCGGCGCGGTTATCGTCTAAGGCACTCAGGCTGATGCGTTCCAACGGAAGTTTCCGCAGGCGCTCAAAGTTGTCAACGGCAATCCGGCGCGCTTCCCTGCCGGCATCGCTGATGCTGGCGAAATCGGGTATCGGGTGGTTGTCTATCGCCCTGACCTGTATCGGGGAACGCCCCAAGTCGGTGGATTGCCCATACCCAATCCGAATCAGCAGCCCGTAAGTGCTGTTGAGAAACAGGGCCATCGCTTCGGCGACGCGTTTATTTGCTTTGATAGTAGTCCACGACCGGCCGCCCATACATTCCTGCTCGGTGTAGGCCATCGCGATTTTCTGCGCGCTCATTCGCAGGTTGCGGGACAAGTGGAAATGGCCGGCGGTTTGCCGCATCCGTTCCGCTTCACCGGCGTCGCCCCGCGGTTCGCCGTAGTGCGTGGGAACGCAAGTCATCGTGATCTGCTTGCCGGCCTGGAGTTCCCACAGTGATGGATTATTGACGCTCCTGGCATATTTGGGGGGGTACATTGTAAATGCGCCCCGGGGTGCGCGACTTCCAGGGAGACATCCCAGCAAGTCGTGTGTCGGGCCTTTGGCCGATACCTCGCTTGCCGTGGTCATTGGCAGCGCAAAATCGGTGACCTTGCCGGTGGCCGGATGCCAGGCCCGGCCCTGAATGACGTGGTTGGTCAGAACGGCGTAATCGCCGCTGACGCCGAGGGCCGACCAGGGCTTGCCCTCGCCGAGGCCGGTCATCCGGTAGTAAGTGCCAACTACGCCGCCGACGTTGATTTCCCCCGACGGCTTGCCGGCGGCGATTTCCCGCCGGATGGCGTCGGCGAACATTTTCGCTTCCAGCTTGCTGGCAAAGGTAGTGGTCAGGTTCACGCAGGCCACGGCGCGGTCGCCGTAGCTCCCCGTCAGTATTCCCTCCGGAACCCGGTGTTTGCTGCCAATCAGCAGCATTTCCTGGATGCCCGTGTCGGCTGACATTGACGCCCCGTCGCCGGCGGCCGTGCTGATGGCAATGACATCGCAGTATTCGTGCTCAATGTTCCGGCGAAAACCCGTGTAGGTTTCGGCGTGAGCGGCGGTCAGCGGCAAAACCTTGCCGTGCGGGCCGCCGTAGCCCAGCATTTCGTGCTCAATCACCTGCATAAAGGTCGCCAGCCCCGCCTGCCCGTTGGCCACGCCGGGCACCCGGCCGTCAGCGTTGCGCCGGTACGCCAGCATCGCCCTGGCGCTGATCGGGCTTTTCGCGCCGCCCCGGGGCCGGAAATACGGGTCATTGTTGCAGATGATGTCCACCGTGCGCGGGTCGATAACCAGCATTTCGCCCTGCGCCCCGTTGCGCCCCACCAGCTCGTCCCCCATATCCGCCACGCCCTCGCGGGTAAGAAAGTTGAGCGAACCCCCGGCGGCGGTGATGGCGAATATGGAACTGACCCCGAAAGCGGTCTCCGGCTCCAGCGAGGCCATATTGGCGGTAGCCACCGATACGGACTGCGGGTTGATGTCGGTAAGCTGGATATACCGTTCCATCCGCCGGGCGTGGATGCTGTCTTTGCCGTGGTCCGGGTTGGCGTAGTGGCGGAAGCGGATGTTTTCCTCGGTGGCCCGCGCCAGGGTGCCGGTGCCGGCGCAGATTTCGTTGTACCGCGCCGCCGCCGGGGACGCCAAACGCGCCGTGGTCAGATTCGCCAGCAGTTCGGCCACCGCCGGCTTGGTGTAGTAGGCGGCGCGCTGGTCGCGGTCGGGTATCAGCGCCTGCCAGATTTCGGCCACCACATTGGTAGTGGCACTGATGCCGGTGTGCAGGTAGCCGGACATAGTTTCGTGAACGGCCTTCAGGGTTGGCCCTAGCTGTGGCCCCAGTTCCGAGTCCTCCAGCATTACGGCGGCGATGGTGGAGAGGGGCATATAGTCCACCGCCTCAATCTTGCGCCATTCGGCGGCGATGCGGCCCGGTATGCCGCTATAAGGCTCAACCCTTTGCCAGAGCTCCGGGGCGGCAATGTCCAGCGCATAATCCACATTGCCCCATTGTTTCAGGTTCATATGCAGCTGGATCATACTGGCCAGGGTGCCGACCACATTGCCGGCCACGCTGTCCATACCGTTGGCACTGTCGTGATTGCCGTAGCAGTCAACCAACCCTTCTTGCGCCGCCGGGCTAGACAGACGCAGCCTTTGCGACAGCTCGGCCTGAGCGGTTTTGAGATTGGCAACCACTTTGTTCACCACTTCGGTGGCGTAGGCTTCGGGGATGGCGGCCAACCAGGCATACTGCACCAGATCGCGCAGGGACACCGACACCGGCTGGGCCGGCGTAATCTTGATGTCCGGGTCGTTTTCTGACTTGCCTGTCACTACCCGCATCAGGAATTGGGGCTCGTCGCTCATCAGCTCCCGGTCCAAGTCGGCAAATCCCAAATCGCCCAGAGCGCGGGGAATGCCCACGGCCAAGACGCTTTTTATTGGCAGCGTGTAGTCGTTGAATTCATAACCCAGCCGGCTTTTAGCGTCGCCGATGGCCGGGGAGTCGTACTCAGTTTCAACGATGGTACGCAAGCCGTAGGGCATTCGCACCACGATGTCGGGGCTGGTATTTCCCCGCCGCGCTTGCCCGTGCCGCTCCGCCTGCACGGTATAGCCGCGCGGGGCTCGCCGTTCCATCGTCTGCGCGATGAAAGCGTTGAGTGCCTTTTCGTCCATAGCCATAGGTGCCTCCCCCGCCGCCGACGATTTCCGCCGATTCTGGCGCAGCTTGGGTTTAATACACGGGCAGCCGTTTGTCAACGGGCGGGCGTCATCAGGCAGAGTTTCGCCGTTGGCGGTCATATCGGCGCCGGCTGCGGCGACCAGCTCCCTGATGCCGGCCAAGGCAGCGTCCGACGTCGCTGCCAGCCAGCTCAGCGAGGGGAACTCGGCGCACAGACCGGCATACTCGCCATCCTCGTCCGACCAAATCACGCGGTAAGTGTAGTGGTCAATCATTGCTGCCCTCTAGTCGTTCAATCGCCCGGATAACCTGCCGCACCTGATAGGGTTTCGCCATGCCCCGGTCATTCTGGATATTCACCCTGGGATCTCCTGGCCACGGCATCCGATACACGCGATGACTGGTACCTTGCTGTCGCGGCTCTCCAAAAAAGCGGTCGCATATTCCGGCCAAGTCGGCGAAACGCACACCTTTCGGATTGGAGCGAAGCCGGCGCAAGATTTCAGCTATGGTGTCCATTATTGCCCATCCCCGCATATACGGGAGCGCCATTTTTTTAGCAATGAAATCGCAGGGTGTCAAGGGCCTTCCTGCGGGTAGCGTCTCCAGTCGTGTGGGTTGGTTGGCCGGCCCTCTCTCCGGCGTAAGCCGTAGGCCGGAAGGTATGCCTGCCTAGTGCCAAAGGGCGCGGGAAATTGGGTTGCCTGACTGGCCCAGGATGGCACATTAGTGCGGCTTGACCAGGGAGGGGGTTGGCGTCATCGGCGAAAGGGGATTTTGGGATGGATGGGGGTTTTGGGTTACGGCTTGCGGCCCATATAGGCAATCAGTTTGTCCAGTTGGCTGGCATCGTCCGCAATGGCCTGCTCCGGGCCGATAAAGCCGGCTTGCCGCCCCAGATCGGCAAACCCGGATTGCAGCGCCGGAAAGGCGAAGTCCACTAAATCGGCGTCTAACGTCGTATCCTGTCCAGTGGCTTTGGCCAGATCCCAGCAGTGGATGAGCTGATCCATCACCGTGCCGACGAAAATCCGGTTGACCGGCATTTCGCCGAATGGGGTCATCGCCGTCCGCTCCAGCGCGCCCGGCGCAGCGGCCAGCTCCAGCAGATGGGACAGCGCGGCGTCATAAGCCTGCGCCAGGTTGCCGACAGCGCGCTCGTTAATTTGGGAACTCTCCGCTTCGCTGGGCCGAATGGCGGTCGGGATGCAGGCGATGCAGGCGGCGGTGAACTCCAGGCCGCCAATCAGATGATTGACCAAGCCGTGCACATTCCATTCAGCACAGGGCGTCGGTGCGTCAATCTGCGACTGGCGGACGCCGGCCATCACCATTTTGGTGCGGGCGGTAGTTTGTTCCAGCAGCGTTACGGGATTGGGCGTTGCCGAGTCAGCGGCAGCAGTCATCGGGCCTCCGGGGGATGCGTGATAGGGCGGCGTCCGGGATTGTAACAGCGGAGCGTGTGGATTCCGGCTTGCCCCGGAATGGCGAGGGGCAAGCCGGAGTGGAGTGATGGGCGCTATATCGATCGGCAGGCGCTAAAACACGCGCGGGCAGGGGCGGGTGAACACGCTCCATTCGTCCTTTTCGGCATCGTAGCGGGAATTGACGAACACCCGCCAGTCGGCTTCGTCCATTTCCGGGTAGTCGCTGCGATAGTAGAAACCCGGCCAGCGGGTTTCCTGGCGATGCAGCATATGGCGCAGGTGGGCCTCGCCGACCCAGGCGCGGTGGATCAGCTCGTGGCAGCGCAGCAGTTCGTGACGATTGCGCGCGCCCAGCTTCGCCAGATCCTCCCGGAACATACCCAGCAGTTCCAGCCCCCGCAGCATCGTGGCCTCGTTGGTGGTGAAGCCCGCCGAAACGCCGGCCACATATTCGTCCATCAGTTTCTGCAACCGGAAGAGGCCCTGGCGGGGCAGCAGATAGTTGGGGTTCACCTCGGGGTTGGTGGATGCGTACTGGTTCCGCTCAAAAGTGACCATAGGCGCCCATACCTGCTCTTTGAGCCGGTCCACCTGCCGGTCGTCAATGCGGGGCGCGGCGGCGTTGTCCAGCGCATAGGTCACGGCCGACTTGCCGGCCAGCCGTCCCTCGGTGAACGAACCGGAGGAGAACTTGTGGGGGCAGGCGCCCACGCCGTCGCCGGCGGCGAACAGGCCGGATACGGTGGTCATTTTGCTGTAGCCCCAATGGTAGCCGTCGGGGGCCACATCGTCCGGCCCGCTGACCCACGCGCCCGATTCGCCGCTGTGGCTGCCCATAATATAGGGTTCGGCCAGCACCACCTCCGAGGGCCGTTCCTCCGGGGCGATGTTGTGCGCCGCCCAGAGGATGGCCTGGGAGATGGTCATATCCAGGAAATCCTCCCAGGCTTCGGCGATGATTTCCCGCTTGCGGGTGGCGTCGCCGGCGGCCAGGGCGTTGATGGCCTCGGGCGTTTTGAGCATAATCGGGCCGTTGCCGGCCTGGATTTCCGTCCAGAGCAGGTGGTTGCGCAGCGGCGTGGGCGTGGGGAAGGCGGAGCCGTAGGGGTCATATTTGGTCAGTTCGGGCAGGCGGTTGACGAAATAATTTTCGCCGGCGGCGTTGGTCAGGTCGGCGCGGAACAGCTGCGACCAGGCGCCGACCGGGCCGTAGGAATCCTTGAATCGGCTGGGGACGAAGCGGTGTTCCATCTGGGTCATTTCGCCGCCGATGGGGATGATGAGGCCATAGACGGAGCCGGTGTCAAAGATGGAGTACCAGGTGCGGCCCATGCCCTCGCCCACGCTGCGGGGCCGGAACAGGGCGGTGGCGCCGCCGGCCGCGCTGATGACCGACCGCGCCTTGAACACATAGGTGACATCCTCGCGGACGCCGAAGCCCACGGCGCCGGCGATGCGGTTGGGGTCGTCGGCGTCGGTAATCAGGTGCGAAATGAACACCCGCTCAAAGTGATTGTCGGGGCCGATGGCCTTTTTGGCGGCTTCGGCCACGATGGGCTTGTAGGCTTCGCCGTGGATCATCACCTGCCAGCGGCCTTCGCGCACATACTGGCCGTTGTCGTCGTACCAGAAGGGCAGGCCCCATTCCTCAAACATATGGACGCTGCTGTCCACATGGCGGGCCACGTCGTACACCAGGTCCTCGCGGGAGATGCCCATCATATCGTTGCGGACGTATTCCACATAGTCGGCGGGCTGGTTCCAGCCCCAGCGCATCCCCATATACATATTGATGGCGGAGAGGCCCTCGCCGACGGCGCCGCTGCGGTCGGTGGCGGCCTTGTCCACCATCACGATGCGCAGGTCGTCGCCGCCCCAGTAGCGGGCTTCAATGGCGGCGCCACAGCCGGCCATGCCGCCGCCGATAACCAGGACGTCGCACTCAACGATGCGGGTAGTAGGTTCAGGCATTTAAGCAAAATCTCCTTCGTGGGCTGGACCCGGCGTGAGCTGGGCCCGGCGCGAGCCGGACCCGGATTGGCGCCGGGCCGGGCCAGTCCGGCGGCGCGCCGGCCCGGCGCAACGGCGGGCAGTATAGCAGATTGCGCGCTGCGGCGCGCCCGGTTTAAAGCCGTGCCGTGCCGTCGTTCCTTCCGGGCGCTTGGAGCGGCAGCCCGTCCAGTCTCTCCAGTGCCGCTACCACCCAAAGTCTGGCCGCCCTACCAGAACGCCACCCCCGGAAACGCTGCCAAAGGCTATCAGGTGACCGGCGGTTGTTGCGGACGCCGGCGCCCCCTGTGCTATCCTGCCCCCGCGTCGATCCAGCCATCCGGCCGGCCGGCGCCGGTCGGTTCCATTCACACAGGAGGAATTGCGATGAAAGCCGTTCAGATTGCCGAATACGGCGGCCCCGAGGTTTTGCAGTATGTTGACCTGCCCGACCCCGTGGCCGGCCCCGACCAGGCGGTGGTGGAAATCCGGGCCGTGGGCGTCAACTTTACCGACATTTACAGTCGCATGGGCGTCAACCCGCCCGGCCTGCCCTGGGTGGCCGGCGTGGAAGCGGCCGGCGTGGTGCGGGCCACCGGCCCCGGCGTGGACAATGTGGCCGTGGGCGACACCGTAGCCTATTGCAGCCACCCCGGTTCCTACGCCGAGCTGGCCGCCATCCCCGCCTGGCGCCTCATCAAAATGCCCGCCGGCCTCTCTGCCCGGGATGGCGCCGCCGCAATGTTGCAGGGTATGACCGCCCATTACCTCTGCCATGACACCTACCGGACGCAGCCCGGCGACCGGGTGCTGGTGCATTCCGGGGCCGGCGGCGTGGGACTCCTGCTCATACAGATGTGCAAGGCCCTGGGCGCCTATGTGTACAGCACGGTGTCCACCGAAGCCAAGGCCGAACTGGCGCGGGGCGCCGGCGCCGATTATGTCATCCGCTACACCGAGCAGGATTTCGCCGCCGAGATTGCGCGGGAAACCGGCGGCGCCGGCCTCAACGCTGTGTACGATGCCGTGGGCCGGGACACTTTTGACGGCAGCCTCGCCTGCCTCGCCCCGCGCGGTTATATGGTTCTGTACGGCCAGGCCAGCGGCCCCGTGCCGTCCGTTGACCCGCGCATCCTGGGCAACGGTTCCAAGTTCCTCACCCGACCCGGCCTGGGCGACTACACCGCCAACCGCGCCGAGCTGGAAAAGCGCGCCGCCGCCGTCCTTGATGGAGTGCGCGCCGGCGACCTGAAGCTGCGGGTGGAGCACGAATTCGCCCTGTCGGATGCCGCCGAAGCGCATCGCCAGCTGGCCGGCCGCGCCACCACCGGCAAAATCATCCTGACGCCCTGACCCTTTGCCCGGAGACATCCAAAGTCCCCGCAAAGTCCCCGCAGAGACGCCGCAGTCGCCGCGCCCGTATCGCCAGGTGGCACAACCGATGGTTGCCGCATCCGCACGGAACGAAACCGCCCAGCCGTATATTCCCGACGGGCCGGCTTTTGACTGGCCCGGTGACGGCTGGCCCGGCGACGGCTGGCCGGCGCCCCGGGGCATCATCCTCAACAACCCGGCGTGGGTTGAGGACATATTGCGGCGCTACGGGCTGGAAGGATTGGCGATTCCCGCCGGCGCCATTGTGCTGGAGCGCATATCCGCCACCGGCGGGCGCTGTTTCTGCTACCCGGACGGCAGCTGGCTGATTGGCGTCTCCCTGCCCCGGCTGCAACGGGGCGGGCGGCGCGGCGTGGAAGGCATCCTGGCCCACGAGCTGTTGCACGCCTGGCTGTGGTCCCGGCATCGCTACCGGGGGCACGGCCCGTTTTTTGAGAAGCACGCCGCCGCGCGGGGCATCCCCCGCTGGTGTTCGGCTTACAGCGAAGTGCGCCGGCGGCAGGGCGCGCAGCAGCCGGTTCTGTTTGATACCTGGCCGCCGGCACCGCTGACCGGGCCATAACCCCTAATCCCCGCCCGGTAACGGCGCTCCGTTTTGCCTGCTGGACAATTCGCCCGCTACCATTCAGAATGGCGGCGCGGGCGGGGGGAACTGCCCGGCGCAAGCGGAGGGGATATTATGCTGACCAGCGCCACATCGGACAATCTCAACCCGTTGCTGTTTTTGGAGCGGAGCGCGGCAGTGTACCCGCAGCGGGCCGCCTGCATTTATAACGGGGCGGTGACTACCTACGCCCGGTTTGACGAGCGGGTGCGGCGGCAGGCGGCCGCCCTGCGCCGGGCCGGCGTGGGGCCGGGCGACCGGGTGGCCTTCCTGCTGCCCAATCTGCCGGCGATGCTGGAAGCCAACTACGGGCCAATGGGCATCGGCGCGGTTCTGGTGGCATTGAACATCCGGCTGTCGGCGCGGGAAATCGCCTACATCCTCAACCATTCCGGGGCGAAGGTTCTGGTGTTTGATTCCGAGCTGGCCGACACGGCGCGCCGGCTGCGGGCGGACTGCCCCGGCGTAGAAACTTTCGTGCAGGTAAGGGATACCGCGCCGCTGGCCGCCGACATCCCCGGACCGGAATACGAGGCATGGCTGGCCGGCGTAGAACCCCTGGCGGAACTGCCGGGGCCGGCATCGGAAAGCGACACGACGACCATCAACTATACCTCCGGCACCACCGGGATGCCCAAAGGCGTGGCCTATACGCCGCGCGGCATCTATCTGAACGCCCTAGGCGAAGTTATGGAAATGGGGATGAACTGGCGCAGCGTGTACCTGTGGACGCTGCCGATGTTCCACGCCAACGGCTGGTGCTTCCCCTGGGCGGTGACCGCCGTCGGCGGAACCCACGTCTGCCTGCGCCGGGTTGAGGCGGGGGAAGTGTACCGGCTGATACGGGAGGAGTCGGTGACGCATCTCTGCGCGGCGCCTACGGTGCTGACGGGGCTGTACGCGGCGCCGGAGGCGGCGGCCGCCGACCTGTCCGGCCTGACGATTATGACGGCCGGGGCGCCCCCGGCCCCGCAGGTTATCCGCACCATTGAGGGGATGGGGGCGCAAATCATCCATGTGTACGGGCTGACCGAAACCTACGGCCCCTGCACAGTGGCGGCCGGCCAGCCGGAATGGGACGGGATGGACGCAGCCGCGCTGGCGCGGGTCAAGGCGCGGCAGGGGGTGCCTTTTATGGTGTACGGCTCCGGGCTGCGGGTAGTGGACGACAATATGCGGGACATTCCGCGGGACGGGGAAACGATGGGCGAAGTGGTGATGCGGGGCGATGCCGTGATGAAGGGCTACTATAATGACCCGGACGCCACGGCGGAAGCCTTCCGGGGCGGGTGGTTCCATTCCGGCGATCTGGCCGTGTGGCACCCTGACGGGTATATTGAGCTGCAAGACCGTTCCAAAGACATCATCATTTCCGGCGGGGAGAACATTTCCAGCCAGGAAGTGGAGAAGGTGATTATGGAACACCCGGGGGTGCTGGAGGTTTGCGTGGTAGGCATACCCGACCGGCAGTGGGGCGAAACGCCGAAAGCCTTTGTGACGCCGCGCGAAGGCCACGCTGTGACTGCCGCGGAAATTATCGGCTTTACCCGCGACCGCATCGCCCACTTCAAGGCGCCCAGGAGCGTTGAGTTCGGCGCGCTGCCCAAAACGGCCACCGGCAAAATACAGAAATACATCCTGCGGGACCGGGAGTGGCGGGGGCAGGAACGCCGCATCCAGGGTTCGCAGGTGGTGTAGCGCACCGCCGGCGCCAGCCACGCCGGACTACGCAAATGAGGAGGACAGGTATGGAGTTCGGATTGTTTCTGGAGTTTCCCCGTCCCGTGGACGGCGACCATCACGACGCCTTCACGCAATCCTTCCGGCTGGTGCAGGAGGCGGAGGATCTGGGGGTTGCGTCCGTGTGGCTGGCGGAGTATCACTTTAATATGGAACGGGCGCTGGCGTCGCCGGTTGCCATTGCCGCGGCCATCGCCGCCAAAACCAGCGTGATGCGTATCGGCACGGCCGTCTATTGTCTGCCCCTGGGTCATCCCATCCGGGTGGCCGAGGAAATGGCGACGCTGGACCACATCAGCGACGGGCGCATTGAGCTGGGCGTGGGGCGCGGCACTTTTCCCAATGTCCACGAAGGGTTTAATGTTACCTTTGAGGAAAGCCGCAGCCGTTTTGACGAGTTCCTCGAAATTGTGGTAACAGCGTGGACGCAGGAAACATTCTCCTTTCACGGGGAGCATTACTCCTGCGCGGATCTGACGGTGACGCCGCGTCCGTACCAGCAGCCGCACCCGCCCATTACCATAGGCGTTACTTCGGCGGAGAGTTTCCCCATCGTTGGGGCGATGGGCTACTCGCTGATTGTGAACCCGTCCCGGGTCTTTACGCTGGACGAACTGGCCGGGCCGATGGCGGCGTACCGGGCGGCATGGCAGGCGGCCGGGCATCCGGGCCGGGGGAAAGTGGGGCTGCGGGTTCCGATTTATGTCAACGAGGATGCGGAACAGGCGTACCGGAACCCGATGGATTCGGCGATGCATTCGGTGTCGCGCCTGGGGGAACGGGTGGGTTCCTACGCCGGGCGCGCCGGCACCACCGGCGACTGGGGGGAGCAGAGCCGGCGCATCCTGGGGATGGATTACGACGACTGGCTGCGGGACAAGGTGGTGTACGGCACGCCGGACGGGGTGGCGGAACGGCTGGCCGAGCTGGAGGAGAATCTGGGTCTGGACCAGCTGATTTACGAGGTGAATTTCGGCAACCTGATGTCGGATGAGTTGCAGACGGAGTCGCTGCGGCTGTTCAACCGGAAGGTGGTGCCGCGGCTGGCGGATTAGAAGGCGCGCCAGGCTTCGGACGACACACCCGAAAAGCAGGTTGACAGCCGTGCGATGGTGGGATTATGATAGCGGGACTTTCACCATCGCCAAGGAGAACTACGATGCCTGAAGCTATCAAAGCCAGCGAGCAGAACCTGAACAAGGTATTCTGCAACGACTATATGTTCGAAATCCCCTATTACCAGCGTCCTTACGCTTGGACTACGGAGGAAGTGGGCGAACTGCTGGACGACCTGCTTTTCGCTATGGACAAGGACGCCGAAGCCCCGTATTTTCTGGGCAGCATCGTCCTTATCAAGGGGGATACCCCCGACAGCAAGGTCATTGACGGGCAGCAGCGGCTGACCACCCTGACGATCCTGCTCTGCACGATGCGGGAGCTGGCCGAAAACCGGGAAGTGCGAGAGGCCCTGGATGGGCGCATCCGGCAGAAACGCGACGTTTTGGCCGGCCTACACGAAGTGGTCCGACTGCGTCTCCGGCCGCGCGACCAGGATTTCTTTCACGCCAATGTGCAGAATGATGGCGGAGTGCCCACAATGATTGAAAATACCGTGCCTCAAAGCACGGACAGCCAGGAAAGGATATATGAGAATGCCAAGTTCCTGCATGGCAAGCTCAAAGCTATCGGACAGGAACGCCTCAATCGCTTGGCGAAATTCATCATTCAGAGTTGCTATCTCGTGACCGTATCGACGACCGATACGAGCTCCGCATACCGGATTTTTTCGGTTATGAACGACCGGGGACTGGCTCTGGAACCCACCGACATTCTGAAAGCGGAAATCGTCGGCGAAATTGAAACGGGCCAACAGCAGGAATACAGCGACAAGTGGGAGAACATCGAACAAGAGTTGGGACGCGACTCCTTTGGCGACTTGTTCGTCCACATACGTATGGCTTTCGCCAAAGCCAAGGCGCGCCGCAACTTGCAGGACGAGTTCCGGGATTTCGTACTGAAAGGCCGGAGCGGGGCTGATTTCATTAACCACACCCTCGAGCCGTACGCTGGCGCGTATGAAAGAGTGCTTGGCATATCCGATGAACATCCGGCCGATGCCGGCAAGTTCGGCGCTTACTTGGGACACCTGCGGCGTCTGGACAACAGTGACTGGATCCCTCCGGCAATGGCGTTTTTCCATTGCAACCCGAACAACCCGGAACAGATCGCCAGCTTCGTCAAAGACCTGGAAAGGCTGGCATATGGCCTGTTCATCCAGCGCGCCAACATCAATGAGCGGATCAGTCGCTACGCCATGGTCCTCCAGGCCATTGAGCGGGGCGATCCGTTGTGGCAGGATGGCAGCCCGCTCCAGCTGAGAGTTGACGAAAAGGCGGCTATATTGCGGACGCTGGAGGGGCCGGTGTACCGCTTGCCGCGCGTTCGGCAGCCTCTGCTGTTGCGGCTGGATGGTTTGGTGGCAGGAGTCGAGGCGAGTTACGACCGTCCCGTCATCTCAATCGAGCACGTACTCCCTCAAAACCCGCCCGGCAATTCCCAGTGGCGGGAGTGGTTTCCTGATGACGAGGAACGGGAACTTTGGGCGCACCGTCTGGCGAACTTGGTGCTGTTGTCCCTGCGGAAAAATTCCGGTGCCTCAAATTGGGATTTTGAGCGCAAAAAGAAGGAGTATTTCACGCGTGGGAACGTCACTCCCTTTGCGCTAACGACGCAGGTGCTGGCTACGTCGGAATGGACGTCGGAAGTCCTGGAAACGCGTCAGCATGACCTAATCGGCAAGCTCAGCAAGGAGTGGCGGCTGGACTAATCCGATTTCCGCCGCCACGCCGGCATCAGCTGCCCGGCGTCATTCCACAGCGCAAAAATGGCTTGCAGTCAAGCGGCGGCGGTGTTTCATTTTGCCTCGTCAGGCCTGGGTTCATTGAAGTCCAGCCCCTGCGCCAATGCGGCGTCGCGTCGGGCTACCCAGCCCGCCCACTGCCGGGTTACTTCGCCGCGCACCTCATCACGCACAGCAGCCGCAACCTCATCGCGAACCTCATCACGCACGGTAGCCGCAACCTCATCGCGCATCTTGTCGCGCACAGCGGCCGCAACCTCGGCAGTAACTTCGGCAACTATCCTGTCGTAGATCGCCTTCTCCTGTTCCTGCTCCCGCGCCGCCAGCCGGGGGCCGGCAATTTTCGCTTCAATGATGGGGTCCAGGATTTTCTCGTTGATGAATTGGGACAGCGTCATCAGAAACCTCCCGGCGCCGGCGAGTACCGGCGTGAGTACCAGGGCAACGGCCATCAGGGGAATGACAACGGCGCCGAATCTCGGCGCCACTACATATACGCTGCCGTCGCCGATGTGCGGCGGTGGCGTGGCCCATTCTATCACACGCGGCGGGGCCGGGGCGTACTGCCCGCAAGCCAGCGCGGACGCCGCCGCCAGCCACAGGCCCGACAGCAGCAGATAGAAAACCCGCGCATCCCGCCGCCGGACGCTCCAGGTTGACACCCGTTCCGCAGCCGCGTCATCGGGCTGGTAAAGCGCCAGGCCGACCGCCCGCAGGATGGCGACGATGACGGCGGCCCGTTACGACAATAATCCTTGCTCCCATCAGCGTCGCGCGCGGGGCGGGGTCACACGCCCGGAGTGTATCCCTGTCGGGCCGGCGGCAGGCATCTTACCGACGTGGTGATGAACCCGCTGTGCGCTACCATCCGGTGCGCCGGCCGCAGGCTGCGCTCGGTTACATTCCAGCCCCGCAGCAGCGTCTCCGCCGTCGCAATCCGCGCAAACCGTCCGTCCGCACGCAGCGCCAGCGTCAGCCGCTGCACCTGCAATATCGTGGGCAGAAAAGAGAGCAGGATGCCTCCGGTCAGCAGGGCCTCGGCCACCGCCGCCACTGCCCGCCAAGGCTCGGGCAGGTCCAATATCACCCGGTCCACGGCGGTTTCGGCAATGCCTTCGGCAATGTCGGCTACGGTCACCTGCAAGCGGGAGGCGTCGGGGATGACCGACCGCACATTGGCCAGGGCGCGCGGCACGGCGTCCGGGTTGATTTCGTAGGAATGGACGCGCCCGCTTTCGCCCACGGCGCGCAGCAGGGCGGCGGTCAGCGCGCCGGAGCCGAAGCCGGCCTCTACTACCACCGCGCCGGGGAAAATATCCGCCATTGACACGATGTTGCCCAGGTCTTTGGCGTAGATGACCTGCGGGCCGCGAGGCATCAGCCGCACATAATCGCCCAAAGTGGGCCGGATGCCCAGCAGCACATGGCCCCGGCTGGTGGCGTACCAGCCGCCGGCGGGCTGGCCGATAACATCATCGTGGGCCAGCATCCCCAGGTGGCAGTGGTACTCGCCGCCCGCCGCCAGCGCAATCTGGTAGGAACGGCCCTTGCGGTCCAGGAACAGCGCCACCTCGCCGGCGCGGAACCGGCTGCGGTCGGCAGGGCTGCCGGGGTCGCCGGAGTTGGCCGGGTCGGCGGGATTGGCCGGGTTGTCGGAGTCGCCGGGGTTGGCCGGGTCGGCGGCATTGTCGGGTGTCAGCATTGGTGTATTATAACGCCATTATGATGAGGGACGAAGGACGGATTTTCACGCGGGACGAGGCCAACCGGCTGGCGCCCTGGCTGGAGGAGCGGTTTGCCGCGATGTCGCCGCTGCGGGCCGAGCTGGTGGAACGGCAGGAGACGCTGCTGTCCCTGTTGCGCCGGAGGCGCAGCAACGGCCACTCCAGCAGCGAAGCGGAAATCGCCGAGGCGGAGCAGGCAGCAGCCCGCCTGACCCGGCGTCTGCAAGAGGCAGTGGCCGAGATAACCCGACAGGGCATCCTGGTGCGGGACATCGGGCGGGGCCTGGTGGACTTCCCCGCCTACCGCGACGGCGCCATCGTCTATCTCTGCTGGCAGCGCGGCGAGCCGGCGGTAGAATGGTGGCATCCTACCGACACCGGGTTTGACGGGCGACGGCGGTGGTAGGCGGGGCGCGCTTTTCGCCTGGCCTCGCCCGGCCGCAATGCTAGAAAATAGAGAAATTCCTGCATTCAGCCCCTTGCAATCCAATGTTCCTTGCATTAAAATTGCGGTAATGCAAGGAAAATAAGGGATCCTTGTATTGGCAAACCCGCCGCTAGGTGCCTACCTACACCGAGAGAAACGATGCGCGAATCCGATTTTACCGCCGACAGCCTTGGTCGCTTGGTGCCGGCCGATATATTGGGCGGCCAGTACTGGCCGGCTTTCGTGCCGGACCCACTGATGCCGGCCATAGCGTGGCGCGACCAGACGGTTGCGCTGCTGTCAAAAGCGGATCGTGCGTTGAGTCGTCTCGACGGCCGGGCTGCTGATTTGCCCAATCCTCACCTGATGGTAGGCTTCGTTACCGGAAGGGAGGCGGTAGCATCCAGCAGTATCGGAAGGCACTACATCAAACATTGCCGAGCTGTACCAATATCGCATGGCAGGGACAATCAGAGACCAGGATGATACTCAAGAAGTTAATAACTACGTCCGGGCCTTGGAACATGGCCTAAAGCGTTTGGATGAGATCCCGGTCTGCTTGTGCTTACTGCGTGAGGTACACAACATTACACAACATATTGATGTCTGGGTTCTCGGGTCTAGCCACAGACCCGGGGAATTTCGCACACAGCGAGTCATCATTACCGGCAACCAGCCGGGCATTCAACACGCCCGTTTTATACACCGCCGCCACTGGAAATATCGAGTTCTCGAATCTACAGGTCGCCCCGTGCGAGTCCTTCTGGACCGCTTACGAACTGTCGGTTGATATTGACCAGAAATCAGCCCCCTTCTGCTCTGTCGCGACGTCGGAGCAGTCCACCATGAAGTACCTTGCGAATGCGTACTCTCTCTCGGATGAGATCAGCGAGCGAGAGATCTGCGACGCCCTGTCGCTGTGCAAGCACGCCGAGTAGCCCCCTCGCAGAGCGACCGTCCGGCCTTCGGGCCGGCCGGTAATGTGGCAGCGCGGTCACAAGCCCCGCGCAAATCACAACTGACCGCAGAAAACAGCAGGAGGAACTGCAATGACAACACCCGATCTGACCATCAACGGTGAACTGCCGCGTCCCGCCTTTGACATCAAGAGGTGTGTGGAGCAGAAGCTCAAGGAGGCTGTCCAGGACCCACTGCTTGAGCGATTCCTGAAGACGCATGACCCGACCCCTGACATCGTGAAGCGGGTGATGGCGGAGCACAGCACTTTCGCCTGCCGTGCCACCACGGAGGGCAATACGATCAGGTTCCCTATCACGCTCGGCCAGCAGGTGCTGTCGACGGTTGTTTTGACCAAGAACAACAACGACAAATACGCTATCGCTCACGGCAGGAGCAGTGGCGGTTCGTACACCGCGGCGGTAGCCTTGAACGCGGTCCTGAACGACTACAAGAACCAGGTTGCCGCCCACATCAACGCTTCGATTGCCAAGGAGGTCAAGGAGTGGCAGGAGGGCCTGCCCTTCAGCGAACTCTGGGAGTTCGTGCTCTCGACCGATTACGCCTTGCCTGCTTACCCGCAGAGCTAACCGCCACCCGCCTGCCGTCGCTCCGGTGGCGTCAGGTTTTCTGTGAGGAGCCACACGATGTATCAGACTACCGCTAGTATTACCCCGCTCGATTTCAAGGCCAAGTGGTCCCGCGCCGGGTTCAATGAACAGCAGGGCGCGCAGGAGTTCTTCCTCGATCTGTGCGGTCTGGTCGGACACCTCACTCCGGCGGAGGTCAACGACCCCGAAAACTTCACCCTCGAAAAGCGCATCCCCGTCGGGCGTGCCGACGCCTACAAAGCCGACTTCTTCGGCTGGGAGTTCAAAGGCAACTCTGCCAAGTTGCCTGATGCCTTCAACCAGTTGCTCCAGTACCAGGTCTATCTGCGTACGCCGCCGCTGCTGGTAGTGTCATCCTTTGACGCCATTCGCGTCCAGACCAATTTCAGAAATCTGGAGACGGTCGTCTATGACATACCTGTCTCCGAGATTGACGACGCTAGGCACTTGTCAGTGTTGCGCTATCTGTTTCACGATCCTGATCAGTTGCGTCCCCAGCGCACAACCGCGCGCGTAACTGCGGATACTGCCGAACTATTCCACTTGGTCGTCCAGGACATGGAGAGGCAAACGCCCCCGCCAGATCCTGAGAAATTGGCGAAATTCATCAACCGGATAATTTTCTGCTTTTACGCTGCATCGGCGAATCTTGGTCTGTCTTCCGACACCATGACTAGGATGATGCAGAATTTCCACAGGGATCCAGACGGTTTCGATGAGTCCATCTCCAGCCTCTTTGAGACGATGCGTCGCGGCGGCGTCTATGGCGCTGATAAGGTCGCTCACTTCAACGGCGACCTGTTCGCAGACAAAGAAACCGTCTGGCTGTCGACTGTCGCTCTGGAGCGGTTGGCCGAAGCCAGCAGGCAGAGCTGGAACGACATCGATCCGTCCATCTTTGGGGCAATGCTGGAGCATATCTTGGACCGCGCTCAACGGAAACCTCTGGGCGTGCATTACACGACCGTTGACGACATCATGTTGGTGATCGAGCCAACCTTGCTTCGGCCCCTTCGTCGTGAGTGGAAGAAGGCACGCGAAGAGGCATCTCAACTCTTTGCCAACGACGCTCGCGGCGATGCCTTCGTGGTCGTGGATGGGTTTCGCCGCCGATTGACCAGCATCAAGGTGCTGGACCCTGCCTGTGGGTCTGGCAACTTTCTGTTCGTCGCTCTGAAGTCCCTGCTGGACCTGGAGAAGGAAGTTATCCTGTTTCTAGCCGAACACGGCTGGCGCAACGAAATGCCTACCGTCCATCCGAGGCAGTTTCTGGGCATCGAAATCAACCCCTACGCTGTGGAACTGGCGCGCACCGCGCTACGCATCGGTTACATTCAGTGGCATCAAGCCAACGGGTTCAAATACGAGAGGCAGCCGATATTGGCGACGCTGGATACCATTCGTCTTGGTGACGCCTTGTTGGAGCAGGACAGCAAAGGCCAGTACCACCCCGCAACTTGGCCGGAAGCCGAGTTCATAACGGGTAACCCCGCGTTCTTGGGTGCTGCAAAGATGCTTGTGATGCTGGGCGATGAATACACGTATCGCCTTCGCCAGGTGTACCAAGGGCGTGTTCTACCGAAAGCTGACCTATGTTGCTACTGGTTTGAAAATGCACAGCAGATGATTGTGGAAGGCAAAGCCAAACGCGCCGGCCTGCTGGCTACCAACGCCATCAGGTATGAATCTAATCGGGACACGCTTCGCCGTATCAGGGGGAATGGGCAGATTTTCGCCGCTTATGACGACCGCCTTTGGAAGCCTGATGAACCTGGTTCGGCAGGAGTCCAGGTGTCAATCGTCTGCTTTGACGACGGCTCTGAAATTGACAAGTCGTTGAACGACCATCCTGCTACGGACATAGATGCTAGGCTGATGGACAATGTGCACTTGGACAGGGCCGTCAGGCTGAAGGAGAACGAAGGGTTCTGTGTTCGCGGGTTCGATAAAGGCGGCAAGTTCGATCTGCCCTCTGGCGAGGCAAAGGCCATGCTGTTGGCGAACAACCCAAATGGTTGTCCGAACGGCGACGTCATTACGCCTTATCTTACAGGTCGTGATTTGAACGGTAAGCCTGCGGGTCGGTATGTGATCGATTTTGGCGCACTGCCGGAAGCGGACGCCGAGCTGTACGAGCTGCCGTATGATCATTTGCTCGTGAATGTGAAGCCCGTCCGCCAAGGAAATCGCGAGGATAGGACACGGGAAAGGTGGTGGCAACTCCGCCGCAGCGGAGAGGATGTAAAGACAGCGATAGCTGCTCTGTCGCGCTACATTGCTACAAGCCAAGTATCCAAGCACCGCTACTTTCAGTTCGTTCCGTCTGTTGTCAAGCCTGATGGTTCTGTCGTCGTCATTGCCAGCGATGACGACTATGTCTTGGGCATCCTCGAAAGCCGCATTCATAAGGTCTGGGCACTGGCGGCAGGAACGCAACTGGTGTCGGGTCCCCGTTACATCATCAGCGAGTGCTTTGACAAGTTCCCGTTCCCGGAACCAGATGCCGTCTACCGACAGGCCGTAGCTGATGCTGCCCTTGAGTTGGATCAGAAGCGTCAAAACGCCTGCTTCCCCAAGGGCGGGTTCCAGATGTCTATGACCCGACTGTACAACGTCAATCCGGGATGGCTGCAACGGGCTCACCGCAAGCTGGATAAGGCCGTTGCAGACGCCTACGGATGGAGCGTGGCTTTGGACGACAGCGCCATCCTGCAACGTCTGGTTCAGCTCAACATTCAGAGGAGCAACGCGAGCCAGGCGTCCACAACCCCGTAAAATGACAGAGGCGATGCGTCTCCGACGGCCCAGTATCGTCGGAGGGCATCGCCCCTGTCGGTCAGGAATGACGATAACAGCACTGCGTCAACTTGAGGAATTCATGCAAACCGACCCAGGAATGCCCCTGCTGGTGCAATTGGCTCTTGTCCATTACCAGTTTGAGACAATCCATCCTTTTGAGGACGGCAACGGAAGAACAGGACGTTTGCTCATTGCGCTGTTGTTGTGTGGCAAGGGCTATTTAGCCCGGCCATGGCTCTATTTCAGTGACTACTTCCTGGCATACAGGCCACAGTATGTGGACTTGCTGCTAAACGTCAGCCTTAAAGGGGAATGGACTCCTTGGGTTGATTTCTTTCTAACGGCCGTTGCAACCGTTGCTGATGATGCTTTTCGGCGCGTCGAAAAATTGCTGGGACTACGTTCCAGTTACTTGGACAGAATTAGGAGTCATCGCATAACAGGATACACGTTACAGTTGATTGATGAGATCTTTGCCGCCCCTTATATCACCGCTCGCTATGCACAATCTGCGCTTGCAGTTTCGCATACTACGGCACAAGGGCATATCAACAGGCTGGTTGCGGCAGGAATACTGGCTCCGGCGTCACGCTCCGGGCGAACCCAGATATACATAGCGCAAGAAATTCTGGATGTCATCGCCGAGGAATCGGATTTTCGTGACTTCTAAATCTCATTCAACTTTACTCGGCGGGCCGGGCCGCGTAG
Organism: Dehalococcoidia bacterium; assembly: GCA_965203195.1. Lineage (GTDB taxonomy): Bacteria > Chloroflexota > Dehalococcoidia > Lucifugimonadales > UBA3495 > Bin87. Next base: position 2,332,897 of record OZ241860.1, read on the forward strand.
GGGCTGCGCTACCGCGACACTTGGTACCCTGCTAACTAACCCTGGCTCTTGCGCGCCAGCGCCCGGCGCGCCGCTTTAGCTACGCCCTCCGCCGTCAGCCCGTTCTTTGCCATCAGCTCGTGGGCCGGGCCGGAGCCGGTGTAGCCGTGCAGGGCTACCATCTCCACGGGAACCGGGCAGTGGCGCGCTACGATGCCGGCCACCACGCTGCCCAGGCCGCCGTGGATGTAATGCTCCTCGGCGGAAACGATGGCCCCCGTTTCCCTGGCGGCGGCGACAATCGCATCGGCATCGGCCGGCGCCAGCGTGTGCAGGTTGACGACGCGGGCGTCAATGCCCTCGCCGGCCAGGATGCCGGCGGCGTCCAGCGCCGGCGCCACCAGGGACCCGTTGGCGATGATGGCCACATCCCCGCCGTCGCGCAGCAGGTCGGCCTGCCCCATACGGAACTCGTAGCCGTCGCCGTGAACAACAGGCGTGGCGGCGCGGGACAGCCGCACATAAACCGGCCCCGTGGTCGTGGCCGCCGCCCGCACGGCCTGCTCCGTCTCCGGGGCATCGGTCGGCACAACGACCCGGAAAGACGGCAGGGCGCACATCAGCGCCAGATCCTCAATGCTGTGGGCGGACATCCCGTCCTCGCCGGTCAGGATGCCGGCGTGGGTGCAGACCAGCTTCACATTCAACCCCGGCTGGGACACCAGCACCCGCAGCTGGTCGTAGGGCCGTCCGGTGCCAAAGACGCTGAAGGTGCTTACGAAAGGAATCTTGCCGGCGGCAGCCAGCCCGGCCGCCACGCCCACGATGTTCTGCTCGGCGGGGCCGAAGTCAAAGAAACGGTCGGGGTGGGCGTCCCGCCACAGGTGGACGAAAGTGGACACATTGAGGTCGCCGCCCAGCACTACCAGGTCCGGGAAATCCTCGGCCATAGTGAGCAGGGTGCGCCCGTAGATTTCGCGGCCGGCCGCCGCTGCCCGGTTGGTGGTCATATCAGGACAGCTCCTTGAGCGCTGCGGCGTATTCCTCTGCGTTGGGCGCCCGCCCGTGAAAGCCGGGGTTGTTTTCCATAAAGCTGACGCCCTTGCCCTTGACCGTATCGGCAATGATGACCGCCGGGCGGCTGCCGTTTTCGTGGCCGTTGCCGCTGCGGTCGCTTTCGCCGGCGGCGGCGCGCAACGCCGCCAGCATTTCGGAGTGGCTGTGCCCGTTGGCGGCGATAACCCGCCAGCCGAAATCCCGCCAGCGGTCGGCCAGCGGCTCCAGCGTCATTACTTCGTCGGTAAAGCGGTCGTTCTGGATGCGGTTGCGGTCGATGATGGCCGTCAGGTTGCCGGCCTTATGATGCGCCGCCGACATCGCCGCTTCCCATACTTCGCCTTCCTGGCATTCGCCGTCGCCCAGGAGCGCGAACACCCGGTAACGGCGCCCGTCCAGCCGCGCCGCCAGCGCATGGCCCAGGGCGAAAGACAGCCCCATGCCCAGGGAGCCGGAGTTCATTTCCACGCCCGGCGTCATCGGATGGGCGTGGCCCTGGAGCAGGCCGTCGGTCCGGCGATAGGACGACAGCTCCGCCGGGTCGAAATAGCCGGCCCGCGCCAGAGCAGCGTAGAAACCCGGCGAGGCGTGGCCCTTGCTCAAGATGAAGCGGTCGCGCTCCGGCCAGCGCGGGTCGGCGGGGTCGTAGCGCAGGACGCCGAAGTAGAGGGCGACGAGGATGTCGATTTCCGACAGGGAGCCGCCGGGATGTCCGCTGCCGGCGTCGTAAATCATTTTGAGGCTGTCGCGGCGCAGCTGCCGGGCGGTGTCCTGCATCTGGGCCGGGGTTTGCAACGGTTGGGTTACGGCAGTCAAGGCTTCACCTGCGGGGCATAGACGGGGGCGGGCGGGTAGTGGCGGCAACGATTATACGCCAGATTACCCCGGAGTGTCCATATCCGGGGTTGGCGCCGGCGCGCCCCCGATTCTAACTTGGCGCCGCCCGGCTTTTCCTGCCGGCCCGCCGGCTTGCCGTCCGGGCGCGCCTCAGATTAAACCTGACCCGCCTTCGCCCCAGGAGCCACTCCGCCGGCGGCCACTGGCGTTCCCGTGTCTTGCGCGACTTCCGTCGCCGCCCACTGGGAGTTTCTGCTGACCATCAACCCCCTTGCGGGTAGTGGGCGGCACGGGATCCCCGGTGAACCCGGTAGCCATCCTGTAAGCCAGCGCCTCTCCCGTAAGCCCGGGACCCAGGGCTCCGGCCGGCAACACTGGCACTGGGATGGTGGGAAAGTTTCGGTATTTTCAACACGCGCTGACATTGGATTTTTGGCCCCGCCGCGGACGCAAACACAACAACGCCAGCGAACCGCGCAATACCCATACCTGCTTCGTGTACCCCGTGGTCGCCCGCGCCAATCGCTTCAACCGCCCCCGATACTCCGAATGCAACCCCTCATTCCGGTTCGCCAACTTCCCCTTGCCCACTATGTGCCGCTCCACAGGCAGCCAGCTCCCGTACACCCCGTAGTCATCGCTGTAGTATCGCTCCGCCTCCGGCAATCTTTCGTACAACCGCAGAAAAGTCTCACCACTGCGGTCGCCCACCTCAAAGTCCACACACCGCCGACCATCAGGCAATTCAATCACCGCCGTCCAGATCCACACTTCCTGCCGCTTCTTGCCCCGCCACGCCCGCTGATAAGTCCACATCTCGTCAAAAGATATGGCTGGAACCATGCCCCACCGCTGGCGTTGCATCGTTACCCAGGCCCAAATCCCCAGGGCCCACCGGACTTTTTTTGACCCATTCGTACACCGTCCCCAGCTTGACCTCCAGAACCCGGCTGATGGCGGCTATGGCCATGCCTTCGCCGTACATATCGATGGCCTGTTCTTTGACCTGTTCCGAGTAGTAATGGCGGTTGCCGTCGGGCGTGAAGCGGTAGTGGCAGAGGCGGCAGCGGTAGGTTTGCTTGCCCCGGGAATGTCCGTCTTTGGGCAGCCAGTTGGAGCCGCAGTGGGGGCACTGGAGATCGTCGCGGTAGGAACGGGCGGCGGCCATAGCATCACCTCCGGCAATGGCAAAATCCAGCCCCCAATTATATCACCAGCACGTGCTGAAAATACCCAAGTTTCTGCCCGCTTGACGAGGCCGCCTGTGATATGCTATAAGGCATTAGCTTGGCAAAGGAGGAAGCAGGATGGCTATGACGCTGGGGGATGTCCTGAACGCAAACTTGGTGCTCGTTGGGGTTGAACTGCTCAACGAGCCGGATGCCGTCGAGCGGTTTCGTAACGAGCTTGCGCCCGACCTGCGCCTCGAAGTGGGTATGTTTGTCGATGGTGCTACGGGCCTACCCGAGCCGAGCCGGACCCTGACTCTGGGCAAGGACAGGATACAGCTTACCCTGCACTCGTCCAGGGCGACCATAGCCAGGGAGTACCCAGACGAGTCGGGATTGCCCCGGCTCGCTCAGGTTGCCACTCGCGCAATTGAGCTCACCAAGTTGGAAAGCAGACTCCCACAAGCTTTCGGCTACAACATTGAACTGGTGTTTGACCAAAATTCGGGCCAACCAGCCCTCCAATATATTGGCAATCGGCTGTTTGCCTCTCTGGCTATTGATGAACCGGGACGCTATTTCATTGGAGGAACCGGGCAGCTGATTTACGCGGACGCCGACGGAAGGCGGACGATTACTGTTCAGCCGCGTTTCAATGATACCACTACTTCAAGGGTGTTCTTGAGCTTGAACTTGCATAAGCAAGAACAGCGTTTTCCCGATGAAGCCGAAATCCAGACGACGTTGAAGGAGATTCAGCAGGAAGCGGTCGCATTCGCTGACCGTTTGGAACAGGTGAGGGCATCATGACCGCCACCATTACTGCCGGACCAATTGCTAGCCGCTCGGCGAACGTTGAGCGGTCGCTTGGACTTGGCTTTGCGCATCTCAGCAACGATGTGGCGTTTTCTCGCCGCGCCATATCGCCAATAGGAACTGCCAACTGTCAGAATATATTCCGGGTTGTAATACCGGGTGGGGAAAGCATCGCACCTTGCGTTGTAGTAGGTCTGCTAACATTGGAACAGTCGATCGCTGGAGACCAGAATCTGCCGTTGTATTACCCCATACCGCGGCGAGTGCCCTTGCCTGCGTACTTGTCCACCGCCACGGAGGTTGTGCGGGAGTGGAGTGCTGGACCTCTCCAGGTTCAAGAACGGAATGCGCTACCAGTCTCTGATCTGTTCCCTGTCGTCCGCGAGTTCGCGGAGGGGGCTGGAGGGATATGTCCTGAACGTTCGGTAGTGGCAATGGCCGTTCGTCTTGTACAGGCGGCCATCGCGCACACGGACAAACCCGAGATTACGGTTGACGATGACGACGGCATGGAGTTTGACCTGCGGCTGGGTAACGGATGGTTGCTTATGGCAAATCTTTTCCCCGACGGCAAGATTGACGTCAGCGTCTATGATGACAGTCAAGGCATACCAGTCAAGCGGGTCGAGCGTATGCCGCAGGCAAGTGAGGCCGAACTGGTTAGCCTGTTCCGGATGTAGCCAACGATGTCTGTACCAGATAACGATACAGTGTGCCGTTTTGTTCGCTCTCGTGATTGGAATAAGCGAGACAATCGGCCCAAGACAGGGGCTTTCAAGCAAGCCGGGCTTTCGGTCTGGCATCAGGAACGGTTGCGCGAACGAGGCGTATCGTTGCGGGACCTTCAGATAGAGCATCTCGCCGGTTCTGGACAGGCGCACCACAAGGCAGGGGATTATCGGCGATTCGCCGACGAGGCCGCGCAAACGGCTGGCGTGCCGTTTCAGGTGCAGGTGGAATGGCGACCGGATGATGAATATGTAGCCGAACATTGGCGTCAGTGGCGATACGCCCATATTCAGGTAGAAGCCACGGAAGGTCCCTCGGATTTCCCACTGGAGTTTCGTAGACTGTTGGCGGTAAATGCACGGCCAGTAGTTCCCCCGCTATAGCCAATGCAGGAGAAAGTACCGCAGCAATACCCAACCTTTCGCCAACTAAACTCTTAACCATTGAACTGGACTCGGCCGGCGGCAGCTTGGAACTGCCCAACCGCGCCAAAAGCGATATGATGAATATGAACGCCCTGCGCCAGCGCAACGGCTATGCCACCGGCCGGCGCCGGGGACGCAAGCATCCCATCGACTTGCGGCTGGCCAAAATCAAGGTTGCGGACCGGCTGGCCAGACGGCCGCGACAGGGCGAATTGGGCGTTTCGGCGCCGGAGGCCGGATTATGAAAACCATCACCATATCAATGGACGACGAAACCTACCGCCGCTGCTGCGCCCGCGCGGAAGCAGCCGGCCGGCCCGTTGCGGAAATGGTCGGCCGCTGGCTGACCGATTGGGCAGGAAAGCCGGCGGTTTCCGACGCGGAACAGGAACGCGCGTCGCAGGAGTTGTACGATATACTGGCCCACATCGCCGCCCGGCAACAGGCTGACGGCGAGGTATTCCGGGTTGCCGATAACCTGACGCGGGAACAGCTTCACGACCGTGACGCGCTTCGTTGACACCAACATCCTGCTCTACGCGGTTAGCTCCGCATCCGAGGACGCCAGCAAACGGATGCTGGCCAACGAACTGCTTGTCGCCGGCAACTTGGCCCTGTCCGTTCAGGTCTGCCAGGAATTCTATGCCCAGTCCACCCGTACCGGACGCGCCGGCGCGCTAACGCACCAGGAGGCCGTAGCGTTCATCGACTTTCTGCTGTCCCGCTTTCCGGTGCAACCGGTCACCGTTGAGCTGATGCGGACGGCTTTTGCCATCCGCGCCCGGTTTGGGTTGAACTATTGGGACTGCGCCATTCTGGCGGCGGCGCGGCGACAAGGCTGCGATGCCGTGTATTCCGAGGATTTAAGCGACACGCCGGACTACGATAGCCGGCGCGTCATCAACCCCTTTGCTCCCCTGCCGCAACGGCCGTAACCTGCCTTGGCCTCCCCAGAGCCCATAGAGCCCATCATCGTCATCGGCGGCGGCCCGGCCGGCTCCTGCGCCAGCGCTCTGCTCGCCCGCCGGGGCTATCCGGTCGTCCTGCTGGAGCGGGAACGCTTCCCCCGCGCCCACGTGGGCGAATCGCTGCTGCCGGCCAGTATCCCCATCCTGGCCGATTTGGGGGCACTGGCCGCGGTGCAGGAAGCCGGGTTCACCGTCAAGCGCGGCGCCACGATGATCTGGGGCGCCAACCCGGAACCCTGGAGCTGGTATTTCAGCGAAACCAACGCCAGCAACCCAACATCCTATCAGGTTTGGCGTCCGCAGTTTGACGCCATCCTCCTGGACAACGCCCGGCAGGCCGGCGTAGTCGCGCGCGAGGGCGTCACGGTCACCGGCGTTGTCTTTGATGACGCTGGAACCGCCGTCGCCGTGCGCTGCCGGGACGACAGCGGCGCGGGCGGCGAAAAGGAACTGCCGGCCCGGTTCGTAGTGGACGCCAGCGGGCAAGGCGGACTCCTGGCGCGCCAGCTGGGGCTGCGGCAGTGGGACGACTTTTTCCGCAACCTGGCCGTGTACGGCTACTACCGGGGCGGAGCGCGGCTGCCATCCCCCGACGAAGGCAACATCCTGATTGAGGCGCAGCCGGACGGCTGGCTGTGGCACATCCCCCTGCGGAACGGGTGGGCCAGCGTGGGCGCGGTGGTGGACGCCGCCCGCGGACAGGACGGCATCCGGCGGCTGGGCGCGCGCCGCTTTCTGGAAACGCAAATCGCCGCCGCCCCGCACACGGCCCGGCTGCTGGCCGGGGCGAATCCCACCGCCGGCGCCTCCGTAGTTCGGGACTGGTCCTATCGGTGCCGGTCGTTGTACGGGCCGGGCTATATCCTGACCGGCGACGCCGGCTGCTTTATTGACCCGCTGTTTTCCTCGGGCGTGCATCTGGCGCTGACCTCGGCCACGCTGGCCGCCGCCGCCGTGGTCTCGGCGCTGTCCGACCCGACTCTGGCGGCGCCGGCCGGCCAAATGTACCAGCAGCTGTACTATAAGGAATACGGCCATTTCCGGGAACTGGCCCGGCTGTTTTACTCCAGCAACCGCACTGCCGACTCCTATTTCTGGGAAGCGCGCCGCCTGCTGGACGATGACCCTTCCCTCACCCCCCGCCAGTCGTTCATCCGCGCGGTGGCCGGGCAGCCGGCGCGGGGCTACGAGCGGGCGGCGCTGGCGCAGGGCGTAGCCCCGCCCGCTTTCGGCGCCAGCGTGGCGGCGGTGGCAGCGGCACGGCAACGACGACAGGAGCAACCCATGTCGCCGGCGGCCCGGCTGCGGCTGGCCCACGGGTCGCGTCTGCAACGACAGCCCACGCTGGCCGACGGCGAATTCGTGTGGGGCTACGGTCTGGTAACGGACGGCTACCCGGAAGGGCTGCCGTGCAGCGGCCTGGTGGCGCGCCTGCTGCACGGCCTGGACGGCGTGGCTACCGTGTCCGCGGTCATCGCCAGCCTGTGCCGGGGGCTGGACGCGGCGCAGGCGCGGCAGGTGGAGCAGGCCGCGATGCAGGCGTTGCAAATCCTGTATGTGGACGGCGCCATCGGCTAGGCGGGCTTCACCCAGGTCTCCGACCAGGCAATGCAGGCCGAACTGCTCTGCGCCGCGCCCCGCATTTCCAGCGCCACCACGCCCGGCAGAGCCCGGTCGCCCACGCTGATTTGGGCCCGGCGGGCCGGAAAGAAACAGCTATAAACGCCGTGCGCCCGCCCCGGAACGCTGCCGGCCGGGTTGTTGAGCATATAAGGCGTCAAAAAGTCGTGCCAGACCAGCGCGATGCTTTCGCTGGGCCCGGCTACGGTTTCGTTCCAAAAGTTGGCAATATCGCCGGACTTGCTGAAAACGGCGGGAATTACGGGCAGCGCCGGGTCGGCGAATTCGGGGAACAGGACGCTTTCAATCTCGTCCTGCAAGTACCGGGCCAGGGCAATGTTGTCGGCATACACGCGGACGGGATCAACGCTGAAATCGTCGCTTTTGAGAAAGAGGACATGGCCGGCGCCGCCGGGCGACCAGAGCGCTCGCCAGTGACTGGCGCGGGTGGTTTGGGGCGCGCCGGGTTCGGGAGCCAAGCGGATGAAAGAGTTCTCGCCCGTGAAGCAGACGCGGTTGGGGTCAATGGGGCTGGTAGTCATTTTGGATCCGCCCTCCGGTAGAAAGTGTCCGGCCGAGAGCCTCAAGGCCGCAGGATGGAGACATCGTAGCGCTGAATGCGCCGGTCGTCGGTGATGAGGATGAGGCCGTCAACCTGCGCCTGGGCAATCAGCATCCGGTCGAATGGGTCGCGGTGGTGAAAGGGGAGATGGGCAACCTGCCTGATGTGAGCCATTCTGATATTCAGCGGCTCCAGTTCGGAGTCGCTGATCAGGTCCGCCGGATCTCGGGGCAGCGGCGGCAACTTGCCCACGCTCTGTTTGATGCTGATTTCCCAGATACTCGCCAGACTGACGAATGACTGGCCGTTCGGGGCTGCGATGACAGCGCGGACTCCGGGGCTCAACCGGCGGCTGTCGGTAGCAAGCCAGATAAAAACCTGGGTGTCGAGCAGGTGATCAGCCATAGCTATCGGTAAAAGTCCTCAATGATGTCTTCGGGCGTGTCGCAAAAATCGTCGGGCAGCTCGTACTGGCCGTCCCAGAGGCCAATCTTGACCTGCGGGCGGTAGGCATCGTGCTTGACGATTTTCAACCACGGCTGGCCTTCCTTGAGCACGACGACATCCTCGAACCAGGTTTTCTTGCCCAGTTCGTAGATCTCGTCGGGGAGTTCACTGGCGTCAATTCGCATTTCGGTTCCCTCGCTTGGCGCGGATGTCGGGGATGGCTGGTGTCGGCATTGGGGCGTGTCGTCAATTGCCCGTCATTCCGACTGGCGCCGGAATCCGGCCAGTCGGAATGACGAAAAGCGCCTTTGACGCCGCGCCCCCGGGTCAACGGCTCTGACCATTATACCCCATTGGCGGCGGCCCGCATCGTGTCCAGATAAGCGGCGCTGGCCGACTGGAGCAGGCCGTTGACGGTGTTGTGAAAGTACCGCACGCCCAGCCCCAGGTAATGCGGCACCAGGTTGTCGGGGCAGCTGCAACCGGCCGTAATGCCCGCAGCCACAATCTGCCGCACGCCCTGCTCTACCAGCGCCTGCACCTCGGGGTGCGTTTGCTGGCCGGGGTAGCCCATGCTCTGCGAAAGGTCGCCCGCCCCGATGAAATACACATCCACGCCGGGAACCTGAACCAGCTCCGGAATGTTCTCAATGGCCTCCACTTCCTCAAGCATCAGGCACACCAGGGTGTTGCGGTTGGCGGCGGCCACATAATCCGGCGTACTGCCCGCAAACCCGTACTCGGCCGGGCGGCCCCGGCTGAACAGCCCCCGCTCGCCCTCGGGGTAGTACTTGACGGCGGACACCGCAGCGCGCGCCTCGGCGGGCGTGTTGACATGAGGAACCTGAACGCCCCAGGCGCCCCGGTCCAGAAACGGCGCAATGATCTCGGGGCGATTGCCCACCGGCCGCACAATGGGCGCCGCCCCGGCGTACTCGGCAGCCCGGATCAGATCCTCGGCCAGATCCACGGTAATGCTGCCGTGTTCGTTGTCAATCAGCACCCAGTCGTAGCCGAGAAAGCCCAGCATCTCCACTACCGGGGCCGAGGGAAAAGTAATCATTGAGCCGAAAACGGGCTGCCCGGCTTGCAGTTTCTGCTTCATCGTGTTGGCGCGCATTCTGGCGTTCTCCTGTGCTGCGGTTGCTTGTGTACGGATGGACAAATGCTATGCGCCGCGCTGGACATTAGTCAAGGCCGTAGCCCAATCACCGGAAAGTCAGGCCGGCGCGCCGGCCAACGGCAGTGGCAAACCGGCGCCGCTTAAGCGCTAAAATGCCGCCACAACGCCACTAACCGGGAGCCGCCCCTGCTCATCTTTACTCTGCCCGACCACAGCGGCGTCCAGTTCACCTACGGCGAACCGGAACCGGACAACATCCGCCGCCTGCGCTACGTCCACCGCCTCACCTAACGCTGGGGCGAGTCCAACCGCGCCACCCTGAACGCCCTGGAGCAAATCGGCCAGGCCATCGCCGGCGGCCAGCCCCCTCAAATCGCCCTGCCAGACGGGTTCAATGTCCAGCCCGTTACCGAGGCGTTTTTCAAAGACTACAAGGCCGCCTACGACGCCACCGCCGCCGAACTCGCCGCCCAAATGTCGCCCGCTGACGCCGCCGCCTACACGCAAACCCTGTTCAACCGGCTGCTTTTCGTCCACTTCGTCAGCCGCAAGGGATGGTTTGCCTTCAACGGCAACAAAGACTACCTCAACACCCTGTGGCACGACTACCGGGACAACCCGGCATCAGACGGCTTCTACGCCCAACGGCTGGACGCCCTGTTTTACGACGGGATGAATACGCCCCCGGAGCAGCGCCGCCCGGGCATTGACCAAATCATCGGCCAGGCCCTACCACAATGGCGGCCTGTTCGAGCGCAACGCCCTGGATCAGCAGGGCATCGTCATCGGCGACTACATCATAGAGGTGCTGCTGGCCCCCGACGGCCTGTTCAACCGCTACAACTTTACGGTGACGGAAGCCCCGCCCCTGGACACCGAATCGGGCGTGGACCCGGAAATGCTGGGCAAGCTCTTTGAGGAAACGGTCAACGCCAGGCACAGCAGCGGCGCCTACTACACTCCCCGCCCGGTGGTGTCATTTATGTGCCGCGCCCCCCTGAAAGGCTACCTGGCCGGCCGGAACATCCCCAACTTGGCCGCCGACAAAGAGGAAATCGCGCCGCCGGAGTACAAGCAGTTTTTGCTCAAAGCGTACGCCGCCGCCGTCGACCGTTCCGACCTGTACTGCTACTTCTACGCCCGCGGCCTGCAACTGCTGAAAGAGGGCGGGATGCATATATTCGTTTGGTCCAACAGATGGCTGGATGTCGGCTACGGTGCCCGCTTGCAGCAATACCTGCTGGACAACGCCACGCTGGACGCCATCTACGAAAGCGCCGTGGCGCGGCAGTTCCTCACGGCGGACATCAATACTATCATCAGCGTCATCCGCAAAAGGCCCGGCACCCGCAACGGCAATGGCAACGGCGATGACTCCGACGCCGATGCCACCCGCTTTGTGCAGCTGCGCGCCCCTTTGGCAACGGCCCTCGCCGATTACGGCCGGCGGCAGGAAATCGTCAAAACCCGCGCCGAACTGCGCGCGGCGGCCACCAGCGGACGGGTGTACGAGGCACTGAGCTTGACGGCGGACGAGCGCGCAGCGGTACCAGCCGGCGTAACGGACCTGGTAGCCAACCGCAAACGCCGCGCCGCCAGCCTGTGATATGATTGCATTGTGCAATCGTTGCTCCTTGGAGGCGCTATGCAGTACATCGGCATCATCTTGTTTCTCGTTCTGTACTTCGCCCTGGCGCCGGTGGTTAACGACGATACCTGCCGGGCATTGGCTGGCGGCAGTTCGGGTACGCTCAACCGGATTGTCGGGGAGTTGCTCGTTTTGTGCTGGGTGCCCTGGGACTGACGCCGGCCGGTCCTCGTTGCTGGCCGGCGCATTGCCGTGCTTTGGATCACTGCACCCGCACGATAACATCGCCCACCGTCCTCACGATTTGCGTTATCCCGTACCCACTGGCAATGGGGGCCGCAACCCAGGCGTACCGCTTGATCGATTCTCGGAACACCAGCCCGGTCACTGCTTCGGAGCCTGGCGGTCCGATCAAGCGATGGATCGTAGCGGTAATGAAAGCGGCTATAATTACCGTTCCAATCGTGATGACCAGCACTGCAATAAGGGCCAGTTCCTGGGGCGGATCCAGCTGTAGCGAAAACCAGAACATCATGCCGATGATCAAGCCTACCCCGCATACTACGTAGAATGCGAATGCTTGACGGTAGAATGCGCGTATTTGACGCATGTTCATTCCGTATCCTCCAGTTGGATATTCTGGTTAATGAGGTCAACCAGAACAAAAGGAATCGTCCCCACGATGGCAAAAACGCCCAGCAGAAACGCCAGATAAGGCAAGGCTCCGCAGGAATCCAGCCCGTCTCCGTAGTGGCAGGACACCAGCTTGACCGCTGCAATCATCACCACAGATATGGAAAGCCAGAACCCCAGTATCATCCCCTGCATTAGACTCATCGTAGCCGCCTATCCCACTCGGTCGCCGCAAGTGACCGCTTGATGTCGGGAGCGATTGTAAGGCATCGCAAACATCTTGTAAAGCGGTAATTACGCCGTCTTGCCCGCCGTCAGATGGCCGGTGAGCAGGACGGCGGTGCACGAGGGACGCGCCGGCGTAGCAAAGCCGTCATCGAAAGCGTTACCAGTAGCGTTTAGTTTTAGGTGGTTTGGTTATCAGGCCCTGCTCTGGCAGCAGTGCCAGCAGGTTGTGCTCCGTCCACACCGCCCCCAACTGCTCCCGCCGCCGCAACTCCCGGTCGTGCCTCTCCAATCGCGACGTCGTCCGATGCGCCACCGGCCCAGTCGCCAAATGGCGCAGTCCCTTGGACAACGCTTTCTCACACCAGTAACGCGCCGCCCCAGCCGTCACGCGCATAATCCGCAGCCATTTGCTGATGGCACTCTTGACGCAGCCCGCCCGGTTCCCGGCGCGGGCGTAGCTCAGTCAGGCGCGCGGCCAGGCTGATGGCGGCGTCACGGTTTTTTTTGGAAAACCGCTGGTGGCGCATTTCCTCGCCCAGCAGCGTCATGCCGCCGGCCATACGACGACACTGGCCGCGGCGGAACACGGGGATTTGGAGGCGGACTTCGCCGTAGCTGGCGGCAATGGCGCGAGCGTAGCGATGGTGGCGATGCATGGCCAAGCGGCAATGGTCGCAGAGGGGCTGGTAGTCGTCCAGGGCTTGTTGGAGGGCGGGCTTGGAGTTGGGCGGGGATTTGGCGTTCCAGTTGGGTTTCCAGGTGGTGTAGCAGGCCCATAGCGGCGTATCTCCGATAGGGGATAGGGCGGGCATTGTACCCCATTTTGTAACCAAACCGCCTAAAACGAAAAGCCGCCCAGTTTGTCTGCTACCCTTGCCCTACCCCTTGCGCCGGCGCTATAATGCCGCCCGACATCGCCCGGCTGCGCGGAGCGGGGAACTCGCCATTTCCCGCAGGCCGCCGGCAGGAGGCGGATCGGGTTTGGCAAGCGGGGGGTGATACCCGCTTTATTTTTTGCCAACCCCGCCGCCCGGGCCAAGATGTCGACAAAATCAACCGGCATCGCAGCCCGCGCGGAGGACGACGATGAAAAGCGACTTTATGATGGCGTTGAATCAGTTATCCGCAGAACGCGGGTTGCGCAAAGACCTGGTGCTGGACAAAGTGGAACTGGCCCTGGCCACGGCCTTCCGCCGCGACAGCGTGGCCGGCGCCCGCAACCTGTCCGTGAAGCTCAACCCCAACACCGGCGACATCAGCATCTTTCCCCTCCGCACCGTCGTGGACGAAATCGACGACCCGGAGACGCAAATCATCCTGGCCGAAGCCCAGCAAATCGCGCCCGACGTGGAACTGGGCAGCGAGATCCCCGAAAGCGACGAAGTCCACTACGACACCAGCCGCATTTCGGCGCAAACCGCCCGCCAGGTGCTGATCCAGGGCCTGCGCGAAGCCGAGCGGGAAAAGGTCTTTGAGGAGTATTCCGCCTTCCAGGGCGAAATCATCAACGGCAGCGTGGACAGCGTAGAACGGAACAACCGCGCCGTTCACATCAACCTCAACCCCCACCAGGCCCAGAACCAGCGCACCCGCGGCGTGATGCGCCACGAGCACCAGGTTACCGGGGAACGCTACCGCAAGGGGCAGAACATCAAAGTTCTCCTGGTGGAAGTCCAGCAGACCGCCCGCGGCCCCGAAGTCGTCGTCAGCCGCTCCCACCGCGATCTGCTGCGCCGCCTGATAGAAGCCGAAGTACCCGAAATCAGCAACGGCACCGTGGAAATCCGCGCCGTCTCCCGCGACCCCGGCGTCCGCAGCAAAATCGCCGTGGCCTCCCGACAGGACGGAGTGGACCCCGTAGGCTCATGCATCGGGCTGCGCGGCAACCGCATCCAGAGCATCGTCAACGAACTCCAGGGCGAAAAGATCGACGTCATTGAGTGGGACTCCAATCCCTCCACCCTCATCGCCCGCGCCCTGAGCCCCGCCGATGTCACCGCCGTAGAAATTGACCAGGCCGAAAGAACCGCCTATGTGGTCGTCCCCGAAAACCAGATGTCCCTGGCCATAGGACGCGACGGGCAAAACGCCCGCCTGGCCGCCCGTTTGACCGGGTGGCGCCTGGACATCAAAAATGTGGAGCAGTGGGAAGTGCTGCGCGAGGCCCGCGCCGCCGAAGCGGAAGTCGAAGCCGCCCGCCTGGCCGCCGTCCAGGCTCAAGCGGCCCAAGAGGCCAGGGCAGCCGGCGCATCCGATACGGAACTGGTGGCCGCCGTGGCCGAAACCGACGCCGCTCTACCCGACGCGACCCCAGCCGAAGCAGCGCCGGCCGGCGACGAGACCCTGGTAGCTACCGCTACCGTCGAAGTTGCCACGGACGCTCTCGACCCCGAGCCGGTCGCCGCTCCGACAACGCCGGAAGCGGAAGCCGAAATCGGAATCGCCCCGGACGCCGGCATCGCCGCCGCGATACCCATGCCGGCCCCCGATGCCACGCCGCTCGCCGACGCCGCCCCGACAACGCCGGCGGATCTTGACCCGGCGACCTCCGAACCGGCAGCCCTTGCCCCGGACGAAGACGCTCTGCTGGAAGCCCTCATCGCCGCCGAAGAAGCGCCCGCCGCCGGCGGCGCGGAAGTCCTGGCGCCGGAACCGGAGCCGTTGCCGGCCGTTGCGGAAACCGAACCGGAAACCGCCGGCCTCAGCGTGGCCGCCCTGGAAAACCTCACCATCGACGATGTCATCGCCGACGCCGTGGAGGATGAAGAGGACGCCGAGGAAGATTACGAATACGAGGAGGAAGACGACGACTACAACGACATCGTGGTCGACTTGTCTGGCCTGGCCCCCGACGCGGGCAAAATCCGGTTTGCCGAGGATATTGTGGGCGATTTCCGGGGTGGCGCCGGTCGGCGCCGGCGCGGTGGCGGCAACAACAACCGCCGGAGCGGCAATGTACCCGGCGCGCGGGGCGGCCCCGGGGCCCGCCGCCGTTAGCCGGCCCCGGCGCTCGCGCCCGCATCCTGTTTCCTTTCCATCCGTCCGCCCGTTCCCAACCCCAGCAAAGGTAGCCCCTATTCCCGTAAAGCGACACATACCGCAACGTTCCTGCATCGCCTGCGGCCGCAAAGCGCCGAAGGCCGACCTCTTGCGCGTCGTCCGCACCCCCGAAGGCGCCGTGCGCGCCGACCCCGCCGGACGCAGCAACGGGCGCGGCGCCTATCTCTGCCGCCAGGCGATCTGCTGGGAAAAGGGCGTGGCCCGCCGGGCCCTGGAACGCAGCCTGCGCGGCCCGGTATCCGGCTGCGACCTGGATGCGTTGCAAAACTATCTCATTGAAACCATCGCATCCGGCAGGGCAACTGCCGGAACGCCTACGGCCGGCAAAGCGGCCCTTGACGCCAGGCGATAAGGCCACCGCAGCCGCCGGCCGGCGCGTCCGGCCCGGCGTTCCGTGGCAGGAGGTGTTACCCCAATGACCACCGCAACCACCCGGCAGCGCGCCGCCGCGCCCCGCCGCGCACGCCGCGGCGAAACCCGCCGCAGCGCCCCCCGCATCCTGACCTTGCCGGAAGCCCTCACCGTAAAAGAACTGGCCGAACTCCTGGACCAGTCGCCCATTGATGTCATCAAGCAGCTGATGCGACACGGCATTATGGTCGCCGTGAACCAGGTCATCGACCATCAGGTCGCCACCATCGCCGCCGCCGCCTACGGGGTACGCACCCGGCTGGCGGAACACGCGGCCAACACCGGCGCCATCAACGCCGGCCCCAGCGAGGACCGGGACGAATACTTGCGGACACGCCCCCCGGTCATCACCATCCTGGGTCACGTCGACCACGGCAAAACCAGCCTGCTGGACTACATTCGCCAGTCCACCGTCGTGGACAAGGAAGCCGGCGGCATCACCCAGCACATCGGCGCCTACCAGGTGGCCCGCGAAGGCAGCCCCATCACCTTTCTGGACACGCCGGGACACGAAGCCTTCACCGCCATCCGCTCCCGGGGCGCTCGCGTCACCGACATCGCCGTGCTGGTCGTGGCCGCCGACGACGGCATAATGCCGCAAACCGACGAAGCCATTTCCCACGCCCGCGCCGCCGACGTTCCCATCGTGGTCGCCATCAACAAAATGGACCTGCCCGGCGCCCAGCCCGAAGTAGTCAAACGCCAGCTCAGTGAACGCAACCTGCTGGTTGAGGACTGGGGCGGCGAGGTCATTGCCGTGCCCGTTTCGGCGCAGACGGGCGAGGGCGTGGACGACCTGCTGGAAAACCTGTCGGTGCTCGCCGAGGTAATGGAGCTGAAAGCCAACCCCGACCGGGACGCCGCCGGCGTTGTCGTGGAAGCCAACCTGGACCGGCGGCGCGGCCCCACCGCCACGGTGCTGGTGCAAACGGGCACCCTGCGCGTGGGCGACCAGATCGCCGCCGGCGGTTCCTGGGGACGCGTGCGCGCCATCACCAACGAACACGGCCAGAGTATGGACGCCATCGTACCCGGCGGCCCCGGCGTCATCATTGGCCTCAACGCCACCCCGGAAGCCGGCGACATCCTGCGCGTTTTCCCCAACGAGCGCGCCGCCCGCCAAACCGCCACCCGGCACGGCCAGCGCGCCACCGTCAACAACCTGGAACCCGTCCTCACCCTGGACAATGTGGTCAAGCAGATTGACGCCGGCGATGTCAAGGAACTGGTGCTGGTGCTCAAAGCCGATGTCCAGGGCAGCGTGGAAGCCGTGGCCCAGTCCGTGACGAAGATGTCCGAAGGCGATGTCAAAGCCCGCGTCATCCACG
Organism: Dehalococcoidia bacterium; assembly: GCA_965203195.1. GTDB lineage: Bacteria > Chloroflexota > Dehalococcoidia > Lucifugimonadales > UBA3495 > Bin87. The sequence continues at coordinate 2,349,876 of OZ241860.1, forward strand.
CCGGTTCCGGGGCCGTCAGCGATTCCGATGTCCAGCTGGCTCATGCCTCCGGCGGCATCGTCCTCGCTTTCAATGTCGGCTATGAAATCGGCGCCGAGCGCACCGCGGAACGCCTGGGCGTGGAAGTGCGCCAGTACCGCATCATCTACCGTCTGCTGGAGGACGTAGAACAGGCTCTCAAAGGCTTGCTGGAACCGGAATACAACGAAGTCATCGTGGGCCGGGCCGAAGTGCGCGAGATTTTCCCCGGACGGCGGGGAGTACGCATCGCCGGCTGCCGCGTCCTGGACGGCCGCATTACCCGGCAGGGTTCCGTCCGGGTGACGCGCGACAACGAGATCCTGACCGAAACGGAAATCGGCAGCCTGCGCCATTTCCGCGACGAAATCAACCAGGCCACCATTGGCACCGAATGCGGCATCGTCCTGAACGGCTACAACGACTTTGCGGAAGGCGATGTCATCGTCTCCTACCGTATGGAACGGGCCAACTAACCGGCCGGGCGCGTCGTCGTTACTGTTGCTGCCGCCGTCACAACCGGGAACCGGGGAGCGTAAATATGGCCGACCGCCGGCGCATTGAGCGGGTCAACGGGCTGCTGCGGGATGAAATCTCCGCCCTGATTGCCGCGCGGATTAAAGACCCGCGCCTCCGGGCCGTGGTCTCTGTCACCCAGGTGCAAACCGCCGCCGACCTCCGCAGCGCCCGCGTGTACATCAGCGTGATGGGTAGCCCCGCCGTGCGCCAGGATGCCCTGGCCGGCATCCGTTCCTCCGCATCCTACCTGCGCCGGGAACTCCGCAGCCGCGTATCCCTGCGCTATGTCCCCTTCCTCAACTTTATCCTGGACGACGCCATGCTGGAAGCCGACCGCCTGATGCGGTTGATCGACGACCTCGCCCCGGCCAGCGATACGCCGGAGCCGGCGGCCGCGCCCGGCCCCACCGGGCGCGCCTGACCCCTATGCCCACCGATGCTGCCCCAACGCCGGCCGTCAACGGGTTCCTCAATTTCTACAAACCGGCCGGCATTTCCTCAATGGACGCCCTGCGCCGGGTCAAGCGCATTACCCGCCAGCGCAAAAAGGTCGGCCACGCCGGCACTCTGGACCCGCTGGCCGAGGGCGTACTGCCGGTCTGCTTCGGGCAGGCCACCCGGCTGATGGAACAAATCGTGGCCGGCCGCAAACGCTACCGGATGACCGTCCGCCTCGGCGCCGTTACCAACACCTACGACGCCGAGGGCGACATCGTGGAAATCGCCAGCCCTGCCGGGCTGCGGCGCGCCGACCTGGCGGCCGCGCTGCTCAAATTCGTCGGCAACATCTATCAGACGCCGCCGATGTACAGCGCCATCAAAATTGACGGACGGCGGCTCTACGAGCTGGCCCGCGCCGGCCGGGAAATCGCGCGCTCCCCCCGCCCGGTTATGGTGTACGCCATCGCCATTGACCGCATCACGTTGCCCGACCTGCATCTGACCGTGGACTGCGGACGGGGAACTTACCTGCGTTCCATCGCCCACGACCTGGGGCAGGAGCTGGGCTGTGGCGGTTATGTGACGCACCTGGCCCGCCTTTCCTGCGGCGGTTTCCAGGCGGCCGACGGCGTAAGCCTGGAGACGCTGGCCGACGCCGTTGCTGCCGGCGACGACTGGCGAGCGCATCTGCGCCCCGTGGACTGGGCCTTGCGGCATTTGCCGGCGCTATCCGTAAGCACCGGCGCGGCCCGCGCCATCCGCAACGGGCAGCCCGTGCCGGCGGCCGGCCGGCTGCTGCCGCCCTCCGGCAATGCGGGCATCCCCGCGTTCGGGGACGATGACTGCCGGCGGCGCGCCTATGACCCGGACGGCGTGTTTCTGGCGCTGCTGGAGCGCCGGGGGCAGCCGGGCGAAACCCACTGGCATCCCGCGCGGGTGTTCCGGGGCCTGGAACCCTCGCCCTACGCCCCGGCGGCGGCCGGCGCGCCGGCGGATTAGGGAACGCATCCCGGTATGGGCGCCGGCGAAGCCGTCTGCGGTCGTTGCCGGCGGCTCTTGCGCCGCCGCGCCTACACTTTCCGTCCCCCTGGCGGCGGCGCGGGGATTATCAAGTGTTTCCTCTGCGCCATCCGCCACAGGCCGATGCTGCGCCGCTCGCTGGTCGCCAGCGCGGTAGTCGGCACCGCCCTGACCCTGCTGAATCAGGGCGATGCCATTATCCTGGGACAGATGACGGTAGCCCTGGCTTGGAAAATACCGCTGACCTACTGCGTCCCTTTTCTGGTGGCAACCTACGGCGCGCTGTCCAACAGCCGGAGCTAGTACGTGTCGACAAGTCACCCACCACTCCGGCTTGCGCCGGAGTGGCGGGAAATGCATTTGACGACACGCCCTACCGCCGCGCGGCGCATGGCGGCATTAGCCTAGAACTGGCGCAGCACCTCAACCACCTTGCCGTGGATCTCCACATTGCCGGCATCGGCGTAGATGGGTTCCATAGTGCTGTTGGCCGGTTGCAGGCGAACCCGCGCTCCTTCGCGGTAGAACTTTTTGAGGGTCGCTTCCTCCTCCTCCCGGAGCCAGGCCACCACCATATCGCCGTTGTCCGCCGCCGGGCTGGGCGTAACCACCACCACATCGCCGTCGTCAATGAGGGCGTCAATCATGGAGGTTCCCTGCACGGACAGGGCGTAGAGCGTACCGTGCTTGCGCTTCAGCTCCGGGCTCACATCCACGGTGTCAAACTCGGCCGCCGCCGCGCCCTCGGTGGAAAAGGCCGGTATGGGCTGCCCGGCGGCGATGACGCCGACAATGGGAACCGGGGCGGCGCCGGAGGTGACCGGCAGCCCGGTCATTACATCCAGCAGCTCAATCCCGCGGGCGATGTCGGAACGGCGCTTCAGGTATCCGTCCCGCTCCAGCAGCCGCAGGTTGTAGTCCACCACCGAGGTGCTGCTGATGTCGCAGCCCCGCTGGATGTCCCGCACCGTGGGGGGCATACCCTCGTCCTCAACAAATTGGGCAATGAACTCCAGCATCACCTGCTGGCGGGGACTCAGTTCTTTCTTCCTCGGCATAAACAGCCACCTCCGTGACGATGATCCGCTGCTTGACACAGCGCAAACCTTTGTTCCGTACGCATATACTACCCTTCCTTCCGGCCTTTGTCAACCGTCTGAATTGTGCCGGCGGCGGTTATTTTCGGGCGATTCTTGCCAAATGGTTGAGCCGTAAATCCCACTCTCCGCCGCCAGCCGGAACGGCGGGGAAACGCGGGGCAGCCTCCAGCCCCGTTCCCGTTCCTGTTCCGTTCCCCGGCCATGCCTATGCCCCGGCCCTGGCGAAGGGCGCCGGTTTGTTGCCAATCACCCGGCGGGTATGTACCATACTGCCCCACCGGGAGCGGCCGGACAAGCGGCGGCCAGGCAATGGCGGCCCGACTGCATAAAGCCTGGCACCAGGCGACAGGAAACGAACACGCGCCGGCATTGCCACCGGCGGCGCTCCCGGCAGCGCAACCCGATCGGCCCGGCGCGCCGGGCCGGCCGGGTACGGAGGAATATGGCCTATGGCGTCCCAGTCCCACACCAACAGCTCCGCGTCTCTGGAAGCCCGTATCTACGATGTGGGCATCGTGGGCGGCGGCATCATCGGGCTGTCCACGGCCATGCAGCTGCTGGAACGCCGCCCCGACTTGAGCGTGGCCGTCATTGAGAAAGAGCCGCGCCTGGCGCAGCACCAGACCGGGCACAACAGCGGCGTCATTCACTCCGGCATCTACTACCGCCCCGGCTCCTGGAAATCCCGGTTCTGCGTGGCCGGCAAAGACCGCCTCATTGACTTCTGCGACCGCAACGAAATTGAATACGACGCCTGCGGCAAGGTCATTGTCGCCACCCACGAAAGCGAGCTGGGACGGTTGCAAGACCTCTACGAGCGGGGCGTCGCCAACGGCGTTCCCGACCTGGAGATTATTGGCCCGGAACGGCTGGCGGAGATTGAACCTCACACCGCCGGCGTGCGCGCCCTGTGGGCGCCGCATACCGGCATTGTGGACTATGTGCGCGTGGCCAACGCCTACGCCGGCAAGTTCCAGACGGCCGGCGGCGACATTTTTACCGGCGCCGCCGTAATCGGCGCCCGGCCAACCGCCGGCGGCGCCGCTCTGGAAACGGAACGCGGCGCCCTGCAAGCCAAGCACATCATCAACTGCGCCGGCCTCTACGCCGACCGCCTGGCGCGGATGACGGGGGAGGACACCGACGTCCGCATCATCCCCTTCCGCGGCGAGTACTACCAGCTGGCCCCCGGCAGCCACCATCTGGTCAAAGGGCTGATCTATCCGGTTCCCGACCCGCGCTTTCCCTTTTTGGGGGTGCATTACACCCGCAACATTCACGGCTATGTGGAAGCCGGCCCCAACGCGGTGCTGGCCTGGGCGCGGGAAGGCTACCGCAAAAGCGACATCAGCGTCAGCGAAACTATGGCGGCCCTGGCCTTCCCCGGCTTCTGGAAAATGACCGCCCGGCACTGGCGCACCGGGATGCAGGAAATGCATCGTTCCTACCGCAAGCCGGTGTTCGTTCACGACCTGCAAAAGCTGATCCCGGAAATCACCGCCGGCGACCTGGCGCCCGGCGGCAGCGGCGTACGGGCCCAGGCGGTGTCCGCCGCCGGCGCTATCCTGGACGATTTTCACATCTTGCGGGGGCAGCGCGCCCTCCATGTGCTCAACGCGCCCTCGCCGGGGGCCACCTCATCCCTGGCCATCGGCGAATACCTGTCGGAAATGGCGCTGGCGGATTTCGGGCTGGCGCGCTGACCGGCCCTACCCGGCGCGCCACCCGCGCTGTAGGGCCGGGCCGGAATTGGCCGCCGGCCGCACAATCAACGCCGGGCGAAAACCACGCAACGGAAGGCAACGAAACAGGAGGCAGCCGGTATGACCGGAGTAACGGCCCGACTGGCGGCGCCAACCGACCGCGCCGCCGTACTGGAGCTGGCGAGCGCGCTGCTGGCGGAGCTGGGCGGAACGCCGCCGACCCCGGCGGATCTGGCGCCGGCCTTTGAGCGCCTGACCGCCGGCGATGACGGCCACGCCGCCGCCGGGTTTATCGTCATCGGAGAGGATCCGGACGGCCAGGCCGTAGCCGTCTGCACCCTTTCCTTCCTGACGGCATTGCGCGCCCGGGGGCGCTACGGCATCATCCAGGAGATGTTCGTATTGCCGGCGGCGCGCAGTTCCGGCGTCGGAATGACCGTGCTGCGCTTCGCACTAGAGCAGGCCGTCGCCAACGGCTGCCGGATGGTGGAACTGGGGACGCCGGCCGACGGCGAAAGGCAGATCGCCTTTTACCGGCGGGCCGGCTTTGCCGAGGTAGGCACCCGGCTGCGCTGGCGGGCCTGACGCGGGCCGGCAGACCGCCGTCCGTTCCACCAACTGCACCTAACATCACATCGCATCTACATCCCATCGCATCGCATCTGCATTACAAAAAGGGAGGCACAGCATCATGGCACGACTGGAAGGCAAGGTTGCGCTTATCAGCGGCGGCGCGCGGGGGCAGGGGGCCGTGGAGGCCCGTATGTTCGCCGAGGAAGGCGCCAGGGTCGTCATCGGCGACATCCTGGACGACGCCGGCCGGCAGACCGAAGCCCAGCTGCGGGAACTGGGCTACGAATGCACCTACGTTCACCTGGATGTGACCAGCGAGGACGACTGGGCGGCGGCGGTGCAGGTGGCCGTGGCCGCCTACGGCAAGCTGGACATTCTGCTCAACAATGCGGGCATTCTGATTCGCAAGAACATTGAGGACACCACCGAGGCCGACTGGGACCGCATCTTTGCCGTCAACGCCAAAGGGGTGTTCCTGGGGACGAAGGCGGTTCTGCCGGCGCTGCGCGCCAACGGCGGCGGTTCCATCATCAACATTTCCTCCACCGCCGGGCTGGTGGGCAGCCCCAACGGGTCGGCCAGCTACACCGCCACCAAAGGCGCCGTGCGGCTGTTCACCAAGTCCACCGCCATCCAGCACGCCCGCGAAGGCATCCGCTGCAATTCCATTCACCCCGGCCCCATTGAAACGGATATGATTGCGGACACGCTCAACGACCCGGACAACCTGGCCCTGCGGATGCAGCGGCTGCCCCTGGGCCGCGTGGGCAAGCCCAGCGAAATCGCTTACGGCGCCATTTACCTGGCCTCGGACGAGTCGTCTTTCGTCACCGGCTCCGAGCTGGTGATCGACGGGGGCACGACGGCGGCATAAGGCGCGGCGCGGCGGATGCGGAGATACGCCGCGCCGCGGGAGGCGCGGTGGCCGGCGGCGGGTTTTGCTGCCCACCGCGCCGGGCTTTGCTTGCTGGCCTGGCGGCACTTACTCTCCGTATCCGGCGCGCCGGTGGTAGAATGGGCTTGTTGGGCCGGCGGCGCTCTCCATGGCATCGCACCCGTCGCCGGCAGGGGGAAGCGGGTTATGAAACTGAATTCGGGAACCATCACGGCGGGCGTCGCCGTGCTGGCCATAGTCATTGCCCTGGCGGGTATGGTCTATCAGCAGGGCCGCCTGGTCAACCGGGTTGATGCCCTGTCGCAGAAGGTGGATGCGCTGTCGGCTGATATGGATCAGCTGATGGTCCAGGTCGGCGAGCTGAAGGTGCAGGTGGAACTGAACACGGCGGCTATCGCCCGGCTGGAGACCGCTATGCAAAGCAACACGGCGGCCATAGCGCAACTAGAGATCTCCGGGCAACATCTAGAGACCGCCGTGCAGGGGAACACGGCGGCCATTGAGCAGTTGGAGACCGCCGTGCAGCAGAACTCCGCGGCAATACAGCATAATACGACGCGGATTGACTTGCTTTTTGAACTGGTGCGCGAGCTGCCGACCCGCGCCGAAGTCAGCATCCTGATCAGCGAGGCAATCACCCGCAACAGCCGCCTGCTGCTGGAAGCGCTGGACGGCCATACCCATACTGACGCCGGCGTCGTTTTCAGCATTACGCCGGGAATTGAACGACTGGGGGTGGCTCCTGCCCCGTCCCCGACGCCGGGCGCGGCGCAATAAAACAGGCGGGCGGGGCCGGCGGCGCCAGGCCGAAAGCCCCGCCCCGCCGCCGCAACGCCGTTTTATCCCGCCCGCAATATGGGTTAGAATAACCGCCGCCATTCGGACAATGGGCAATCTCCGCCATTGCCTCGCCCCCAAACCCCAACCCCAAGCCGCCCGGAATATGCCCTTCAGCAAGCTCTACGACAGCCCGGCCGCCGCTGTGGCCGACATCCCCGACGGTGCCACCATCCTGCTGGGCGGCGCATCACTCCACGACGCGCCCGCCGGCCTCCTCGCCGCCCTGGCCCAGTCCGGCGTCCGGGGTCTGGCTTGCGTCTGCGATTTCGCCGCCCGGCGCAGCGTAGATGAGAACGAGGTAGACTCTGATCCTGCCGCCGGCGGCGTCATCGCCCAACTGGCCGGCGCCGGCGTCATCGCCCGCATCATATCCCCCCAACCCTTTGTTGGAACCGGCGGGGACATCCTGCGGAACCTGCGGGCAGCCGGCCGTTTGCAGGTTGAAACCCTGCCCCGCGGAGCCTTGGCCGAGCGGCTGCGCGCCGCCGGCGCAGGCATAGGCGGCGTATTCGTCCCCGCCGCTCCGGGAACGCGCTTTGCCGAGGGTCGGGAAACCAGAGTCATCAACGGCGTAACCTGCGTCCTGGAAACCCCGTTGCGCGCCGATTTCTCCCTGCTCCGCGCCGCCCGCGCCGATACCCTCGGCAACCTGGCCTATCGCGGCTCCCAGCGAGCCTGGAACGCCACCATGGCTCCCGCCGCCCGCGTTGCCATCGCCGAAGCCGACGTCGTCGGCCCGCCGGGCAGCATCGACCCCGAACTGGTCATAACTCCCGGCATCTATATTAACCGCATTGTCGCCGCCGGGGCCGGGCAGCCGCCACGGAACCCCAACGATACGGATCGGCAACCATGACGCCCGCCCGCCATATGACGACGCCCCCCCGACTTGATGCCCAGGCGATGGCGCGCCGCGCCGCCGCGTTCATTCCGCCCGGCGCGGTAGTCGCCGTTGACGACGGCCTGCCGGCGCTGGTGCCCGCCGCCACGCCGCCGGAATCGGGCGTCTGGTTCCTGCGTAACGACGGCACGCTCAACGACATTCCTCTGGCGATGTCCGATGCGGCTGCCCTGGCGCGCGGCGGCTATATTGACCTCGCCATCGTAGCAGCGGCGGAGGTTGACGCGTCGGGCAGCTTTGCCGGCGCCATTTCCGCCGCCGAGCCCGGCCTCAACCCGCCGGGCAGCGCCGTTGACCTGGCCGCCGCCGCCCGCCGCGTCATCGCCCTGCTGCCCCACGCCGGCGCGGATAGCGCGCCCAATATCGTAGCCGCCCTTTCCCATCCCGCCGACGGCGTCAGCTGCGTGGACGCTGTTATCACCGACGCCGCCGTCATTGAAATCGGATCCCGTATTGAAATCGGCGCCCGTGAAACCGGCGCGCAAGCAACCGGAGAACTCGGCGCAACCAGCGTCCGGCACCGCCTCACCCTGACCGAACTGGCGCCGGGCTGGTCGGTTGACGGGGTGAGGGCAATCACCGGAACGCAGCTGGCCGCAGCCCCGTCATTGCGCCCAATGGACTTTACGCCCCCGGCCGGCTCCGCGCCCGGCAAGGTTTATCCCGACGGCGCTTCGGCCCTCGCCGATGTGCCCGACGGCGCCACCGTCTTTATTGACGGCTTCGGCGGCCCCGGCGGGATGGCCCATTACCTCCTGCTGTGCCTGCGCGACCGGGGCAGCCGCAACCTCACCATCGTCAGCAACACCGCCGGCATCGCGCGGGTCGTCAGCTTCGGCACCCCGCCGGGCCGCACTGCCATTGACCACAGCGTATTGATTGAAAACGGGCAGGTCGCCAAGGCCATCGCCTCTTTCCCCGTCTCGCCCTCGGTGTCCCGCCCCTCCGAGTTTGAGCTGGCCTACCGGCGGGGCGAAGTCGACCTGGAACTGGCGCCGCAGGGAACCCTGGCGGAGCGACTGCGGGCCGGCGGCGCCGGCATCCACGCCTTCTATACGCCCACCGGCGCCGGCACCCTCATCGCCGCGGGCAAGGAAACCCGCGCCAGCGACGGGCGGGATTGCGTCCTGGAATACGGCCTGCGCGCCGACTACGCCATCATCCGGGCTCACCGGGCCGACCCGCGAGGCAACCTGGTATATCGCGGCACTTCCCGCAACTTCAACGCCGTAATGGCCCCGGCGGCGCGCGTCGCCATCGTTGAGGTTGACGAAATCGTCCCGTCTGGCACCTTGTCGCCGGAGGAAATCGTTACCCCCGGCGTCTATGTCCAGCGCATTGTCCGCCGCCCCGCCGGATTTACCGGCTACGAATAAAGGGGGGCGCACCGGACAACGATCTGCGCTCTGCTTTCCTCCAAATTATGATTGACAAATCGTTCCCAAGACGGCACAATACGGGAAACGCCATGCTGCGTACTAGCGTACCAGGAGGTAAATATGGCAACAACCAAGACGCCAATTCTGATGGAGCCGCCGCCGCCCTGGCTGGTTGACCAGACCCGCCGCATCGCCAACGAGTTCTACGAGGCCCTGTCCGAAGTGAAGCGGCAAGATGACCAGGCCCGCCGGTAATCCCGATTACATCAGCGATGGTATGCGTCCAGAGGAATATGAACCATTCCGCCGGGCGCGTCGACAAGTTTATCTCCACGCCGACCGGCATCTGGACGCTCTGGCCGGCTATTTTGCTCGTATCCACCTGGCAACGGCCCAGGCATTCATCCGCAACATCCTTGACCCGTTCCGTAACTTTGACTTCCGCAGCGCGGAACAAGGCATCCTCGATTTCGGCGCGGAAAACGATCCGCACCGCTTCTACGCGGAACAGCTGGGCACGATGCGCGATATGACGCGCGAGCTACAGCGGCTTGACCTACCGTACTGGTTCCCCGCCGGCTATGCCGACATCACTGGCAACGCCCCGTAAAACAGCCGCCTTTGTCACACAAAGGCGGCCACTGTATTTTGCAGTCCACTATAGGCAATTTCCACGATAAAAGATACAGGAAGCACAGCGATGACCAAAGAACGCCTTGACCGCGCCATCATCGCAATGCGCGTTGCCAAAGAACTGCCGCCCGGCGGATATGTGAACCTCGGCATCGGCATTCCCACGCTGGTATCAATGTTCGTCGCCGACGACAGCGTCGTCTTTTATCACAGCGAAAGCGGCGTGCTGAACTGCGGCCCCCTGGCCGATGACGGCCTTGAGGACATTGACCTGATCAACGCCGGCGGCCAGTTCCTGCATCCCGTGCCCGGGATGGCCTACTTCTCCTCCGTGGACGCCTTTGCGATGATCCGCGGCGGTCATGTGGATGTCACCGTCCTGGGCGCGCACCAGGTCTCTGCCACCGGCGACCTGGCCAACTGGATGCTTCCCGCCCGGGGCGTCGGCAACATCGGCGGCGCTATGGACCTGGCCGCCGGCGCCGGCAAGGTCATTGTCGCCATGGAGCATAACGACCGCCAGGGCAACCCCAAAATCGTGGCCCGGTGCGACAACCCCCTCACCGGCCAGGGTTGCGTGTCGCTGGTGGTAACCGACGTCGCCGTGCTCCAGCCCACTCCTCAGGGCATTATCCTGCGTGAGACCGCCCCTGGCTGGTCGCCGCCGGATGTGCAGGCCGTTACCGGCGCCGCCCTGATTATCCCCGACTGCGTCGGAGAATACGAAGTCTAGCCGCCGGAAACCCGGCGCTCCGGTCTGCTGCCGCCGGCCGGCGACAAAGCCAGCAGCGTACCCATCAGCCAGCGCGGGCGTCGCTCGTGGCTGTCCCAACCGGCATTGGCGCTGGCATCGGTATTGACGCCGGCGCCGGCCGACGGCACAACACCGCTCCCCGCCCGGGCCGCTTTTGACATCCCCCTTCCGCCGGCGGTAGCATTGCGGCGCCGGCAGGAACCCCGGCGCGCCCCATATCATTCGGCCGGCGCCGGAGAGACGGCCTTCCGGCTCAACCACCTGCCGACGCCGGCGCGCGCGTCCCACCAATCATCCGTACCATCCATCCCCCACATCGCGCAGGAGGCCACACTATGGCAATGAACGCTACCGGCGTTTCCCACATCGCGGTCTGCGTCCGCGACCTGGATGAATCCCTCAAGTTTTACCGGGACATCCTGGGCATGACAGTCGTCGTCGACCGGGTACAGGACACTGCCACCGGCGGCCTGCCCCACGTCTATGCCCACCATCGAGCCACCCGCCGCCAGGCCATCCTGTCCTACGGCGAGGGCGCCATTCCCACGCTGGTAATGACCACCCACCCCGGCGACAACGCCGACGGCGCCCCCATCAAACTGGACCAGGTGGGCATCAGCCACATTTCCTTCACCGTTCCCGATGTCAAAGCCCTGGCCGACGAACTTATCAGCAAGGGGGCAGCGCTGGCTGGCCCGATGGACGGCTTTACCAACGCCAACGGCGAGGTGTCCAGCATTTTCGTCTATGACCCGGACGGTATCCTGGTGCAGTTTGACGCCGGCGCCGGCGGCTAGAAGCCGGCTGCCGTCCCGGCCCCGGCGTCGCCCGGCATTTGCCCGCCACCGGGCGGCAAGCGTACAATGACTACCGAAAACAACCCCAATCCCGACACTGATCGCTGGGATGACGACGAGCGCGAAACTTTCTGGGGCATCAACCGGAAAGACCGCCGCTGGTTTCAGGTGATGACTCTCGTCGGCGGAACCACGGGCTCCGTCGTGCTGACGGTTCTGCAACTGAAATACCGCACCCCTGAGGACACGCCGGACATTCTGGCGCTGAATATCCTGCTGGGCATCGGCGCCAGCTTCGCCGCCGCCGGCTTCACCTCCTGGGACATCCTGCAAATCAAGGAGGTCATCATGGCAATCGCAGACTGGATCAGGGAACGCACCGCCCGCAACCGGGAAAAATTCCGCGCCGAAGTCGAGCAGAATGTGCGGGAAGCGCTGCGACAAGAGATGCGGGAGACGCTACAGGAAGGCATCGCACAGGGCCGTACCGAAGGCCGCGCCGAAGGCTACCACCTCGGCTATGACGATGGCCGGCAGGGCAACCCCCCGCAACCCCCGCCGAACGGCGCGTCCAACTCCAACACGCCAACCTGAAACACCGTCGTCGACACGCCGGAACATCCTGGCGCTGAATATCCTGCCGGGCATTGGCCCCAGCTTCGCCGCCGCCGGCTTCATCTCCTGGGATATTTTGCAAGTCAAGGAGGTCATCATGGCAATCGCAGACTGGATCAGGGAACGCACCGCCCGCAACCGGGAAAAATTCCGCGCCGAAGTGATGCAGGAAGGATTTGAACTGGGCCGTGCCGAGGGCCATACCAAGGGTCGTGCTGAGGGCCGCGCCGAAGGTTTGGTTGAGGGCCGTGCCGAGGGCTACCACCTCGGCTATGACGACGGCCGGCAGGGCAACCCCCCGCAACCTCCGCCGAACGGCGTGTCCAACTCCAACACGCCAACCTGAACACGGCCGCTGACACCCCGCCGGGCAGCAAAGGCTGCCACCGCCCACCACCGGCATCGTACATCACAAAACAAAGGAGCATCCCTTATGCCCATGAACGCCACTGGCGTCTCCCACATCGCCATCTGCGTCCGCGACCTGGACGAATCCCTCAAGTTCTACTGCGGCGCCCTGGGTATGTCCATCGTCAGCGACGTCATTCAGGACACCACCACCGGCGGCCTCCCCCATGTGTACGCCCACCACCGCGCCACCCGCCGCCAGGTGCGTCTGGCCTACGCCAACGGCGCCAAACCTACCCTCACTATGACCTCCCATCCCGGCGAAGCTCCCGACGGAACCCCCATCAAACTGGACCAGGTGGGCATCAGCCACATTTCATTCACCGTCCCTGACCCCAAAACGCTGGCCGAAAGTCTCGCCGCCCAGGGCGTCCCCATCGCCGCTCCGCTGGCAGTATGGACTAACGCAGAAGGCAAAGTCAGCAGCTTCTATGTGTACGACCCCGACGGCATCCTGGTTCAGTTTGACGCCGGAGCCGGCGGTTAGCGACCGGCAACGTCGGCTTCATCCCCGGCCACCAAATCGCCGCCGTCGCCCGCTATGCTGAAGCGAGCATCCTCATCTCTGCCCCAACAAGGAGCGCCCGTCCCAATGACCCTAAACGCCCCCAGAATCACCCCGTTCCTGTGGCTGGAAGGCCGCGCCCGGGAGGCCGCCGATTTCTATGTCGCGGTATTCGGCGCCGTCGGCGACGCCCGCATCACCGAAGCCACTACTTTTAACCAGGGCCCGGCCGCCGGCAGCGACATGGTCTCTTTCCTCCTGGACGGGCAGCCCTTCATCTCTTTTGACGGCCACCCCGCCTATCCCTTCACCCCCGCCGTGTCTTTCGTGGTCAGCTGCGAAACCCAGGCGGAAATCGACCACTTCTGGCAGCGCCTCTCCGGGGACGGCCAGCCCGGCCCCTGCGGCTGGCTCCAGGACAAATTCGGCGTCTCCTGGCAGATCATCCCCGCCATCCTGCCCGCGCTGATGCGGGACGAAGCGAAATCGTCAGCGGCGCTGGAAGCCCTGCTCCAAATGAGCAAACCCGACATCCGGCAGATCCAGGACGCCTGCAACCGAGGCTGAACTATGCCCCATCACTACGATACCCACGACCACGACAAACTCCTGCGCTGGCGCGACGACCTTCAGAACAGCCCGCTTGCCGCCGCCGGTTTCCCCGCCGTCGCCCTTTTTCTCGTCACGCCCACGGCCACGGCCGCCCACGAAATTTTCCGCCGCTACCGCGCCGAGTTTGAACGGAGGGAAGCCTCATTCGCCCATCTGGTCATCTTCGGTATGCACGGCGTATCGGCAACCGTGCGCGCCCTCCTGGAATCGGCCGGCCTCTCAGAAAGCGACCTGCCCGTAATGCTCCTGGCCCCGGCCGCCGACCCGACCGCCGCCGTCGCCATCCGGCTTCCCGCCGGCGAAAGTCTCCAGGGTGGCCACGACCCCAACGGCGACGGAACCTGCGACTACCTGCCCCCCTGGCAGGATGTCCTCGACCGCATCCGCGTCACCGGAGACGGGCGTCCCCTCCGTCTGATGGGCGTCCAGGGCCGCCGTCTGCCCCGGGTTGACCTGCGGGAACTGCCCACCGCCGCCCTGGCCCGCGGCACGCTAACCCGTTAATCGCTAATCGCCGGCCACTAATCCGGCTCCGGCCAATCCACCCGCCGCCGAAAAAATCCGGTGACGCCGGCCCGTTGCGCCCCGCCCCGTCCGGGTGCTAACCTCAAAAGCGGGTCAAGCAACCTCGGCCGCCGGGAAATCCAAAATGCGCGCTATCCCGGCCGCCATCCGCCCCAACCCCGGCGCGGACGCGCTCCAGGGCGCAAGTGGAACAGGATCGCCTACCCATTCGGATCCGTCTCGTCATCGTTCATCCAACCCCTTCACCAACATCGGGGAGCAACCGGGCTAGCCGGGCCGCAGGAACACGGCCTAACCCTTGTCGGAATCCTTCTCTATGCAGCTGGTCCTGCTTCGTCGCTGTATGTCTCTTACGGCCCGTGCAGTTCTGTGCCAGCCAGCGGGTGTTATCACCGCCCCGTGCCGGATGACCCAACCGGCTCGCCGGAACAGACCCAGGGGCCTGATCTTGCTTGCTGTAAGTCCGTCCGGGACACGGAAAACTAGGACGAAATCCCCACGCGTTACGCTCTCAGGCCGTAGCGCCGACAACCTGCACCCCAAAGCCCGGCCATCTCCCCGATGTCCCTTCATCACCCCCCGCCAACTACCGAACTGCCAACTACGAACTACGAATTGCCAACCGTCAGCTATCAGCCATCGCCTGTCCGCCGCCGAGCGCCAGCCCACAGCCTGGCGTTTCTGGTGGTTTGATATTCCCCGTCATTCCGGCGCCAGCCGGCATCCGGGTTTTCCTCATGCACTTCGGCCGGCGCCGGAGCGTCCGGTTTGTGGCTGCCCTGTTCACAGCCGACCTTTGCGGAGCCAAATGGGCTATGATGACCTGACAACCCTATGACTGCTGCGCTGCCCTCACTGCTCATCTCCATACCCTCCGGCGTCATTGACCTCGGATGGGGCCACCCGTCCCCGCGCCTGCACCCCGCCGGGGAGCTGGCCGAGGCCGCCCGGCACGCCCTGCGCCGGCAGCCCCCCGTACCCTTGCAATACGGGGCCACCCAGGGCTATGGCCCGTTGCTGGAATCCCTGGCCGCCTATCTTTCCGGCCAGGACGCCTATGGCCCCGGCGTCGTCCGCCCGGAGAGCCTGTTCCTCACCGCCGGCGCCTCCCAAGGCATCGACTTGGCCGCCACCATCCTGGCCCGCGCCGGCGACACCGTCTTTGTCGAGGAACCCACCTACTACCTCATCGGCCAGATCTTTCTGGACCACGGCCTGCAAATCTGCGGCGTCCCCACCGACGCCCACGGCCTGGACACCGGCGCCCTGGCGGCAATGCTGGCCGGCGGGAACATTCCCCGTCTGCTCTACACCATCCCCGCCTACCAGAACCCCGGCGGCTCCGTCCTGCCTCTGGAACGCCGCCGGCATCTGATTGACCTGGCCCGCCGCTACGGTTTCACCATCCTGGCCGATGAGGTGTACCAGCTGCTGCACTACGGCCCGCCGCCCCCGCCGCCGCTGGCAATGCTTGACGCCGCCACCGCCGATAATGATACCGATGCCGGCACCCCCGCCGCCGGCCGCGCCATATCCCTGGGTTCCTTCTCCAAAATACTCGCCCCCGGCTTGCGGCTGGGCTGGCTCCACGCCGCCCCCGGCGTCATCCGCCAGTTCGCCGACTCCGGCCTCGCCGCCAGCGGCGGCGGGCTGAACCACTTCGCCGCCACCCTCGCTCACTCTATGCTGGAGCTGGAACTGCTGCCGGCTAATATCGCCCGGCTGCGGCAGATCTATGGCGAGCGGCACGACGCCGTGGCCGAACTCCTGCAAGGCGAACTGGCCGGCGCCTTTGACTTCGCCCCGCCCGGCGGCGGCTATTTTTTCTGGCTGACTTGCCGCCACGACGACGGCGACGCGGCCCCCGCCGTTGACACCGCCGCCCTGCTCCCGGCGGCGCAGGCAGCCGGCGTATCCTACCGCCCCGGCCCGGCATTCTCCGCCGGCGGCGGCTTCCGCAACGCCCTGCGCATCGCCATATCCCTGTACGAAACCGACGATCTGATAAAAGCGCTGCGCCGCTTGACCGCCGTCATCCGCGCCGGCTCCTGACCGGCGTTGAACCCATCCATCCTCAATCAGCCCAATTGCCCATCCCGCTATCCGGCGCATCGGTGTAAAATGCCCCAGGCCGGTGCCGGCACGGGGCTGCGACGGGTATAATGTCCCCAGCCGGCGCGCAGAGCGGGCGCATTTGCCTTTGCCGTCCATAATCTTGATTCTCGCCCACGGGAACAACACGGAAACCATCGGAGAGCGGTGATATGAACGACATCAGATTTTACGGGCATACCCCGCCCAGCATCGGACAGGAAGCCACCCCCGGCCGCCTCATCGTGGTGGAAGGCACCGACGGCGTGGGGCGTTCCACCCAGATTGCCATGTTGCAGGAATGGCTGGAAGCCGAGGGCTACGCCGTGCTGGTCACCGGGTTCCGGCGCTCCGAACTGGCCGCCAACGGCATCGACCGGGCCATGCGGGGCAACACCCTGGACGCCCTGACCCTCAACCTGTTCTACGCCACCGACTTCTGGGATCGGCTGGAAAAGAACATCGTCCCCGCCCTCCGCACCGGAATGATCGCCCTCGTGGACCGCTACATTTTCTCCATCATCGCCCGCGCCCGCGTTAGGGGCGTACCCCCGCGCTGGCTCAACGATGTCTTTGAATTCGCCGTCGTCCCCGACCGCGTCCTTTACCTGGACGTAGATGTGGACCACCTGCTCCCCCGCGTCCTCTCCGTCCGCCAGCTGGACCACTGGGAATCGGGCGAGGATTTCCTGCGCGGCCCCGACCTGTACGACAACTTCATCCGTTACCAGAACGCCCTCATCAGCGAGTTCCGCAACTTGGCCCGGGAGCATAACTTCGTCACCGTGGACGCCCGGGGCAGCGTGGGCGACGTGTTCCAGAACCTGCAAACCGAAGTGCGGGCCGCCCTGGAGGGCATGGGCGAAACCTAACCCCGCCGCCGGCGCGCAACCGGCCGGCTACCCGCAATTCCTGAATCCGCCCGCGGCGCGCCGGGCGGATTCGCTTATGTCCGCGCCGCGCCCGCATCCGTCGCGATTCTGACCGCCGGCCGCGGTGCCCGGTTACGCCCTGCGTTGCCATTGGCCCTATTTTTTACGATTTTGCGCCGTGATCTGTGCACTTTTTGCCGTTATCGGATATAATGCCCCTCAATCGGCTTCGGCCTATTTCCGCACTTAACAGGCGTTCTGCTTACGCTATTCGCCTGTTATGCGCCGAAGGAGGGAGCAAATTGTTGCACACCAGGACAGCTTTGACGATAGTCGCCGCGCTGCTGCTGGCCGTCGGCCTCGCCTGCGGCGGGGCGGTGGAACAGCCGGAGACGGCCGCCACCGCCGCCGGAGAACAGCCGGCCGCCGCCACCGCCGCGCCGGTTCAGCCGGCCGCCGCTACCACGCCTCCGACTCAACCCCCGGCGGCCGCCACATCCGGGCAGACGGCGCCGGGCGCCGCTACCCCGGCGCCAACGGTCGTCGCCACCGCCACGCCGCGCCCCACTAATACGCCCTCCGCCGCCCAGCAGACTGCCGCCGTGGGCGGCCGCCTTCGCATCGCCGTTACGCCGCCCGTCCAGGAGCTGGTGCGCGGCTGGCTCGGCACCACCACTTCTGCAAACGCCCAGGTGCGCCCCTTCGCCGAGCCGCTGGTGCATACCGACCGCTTCGACGGTTCCTTGCAACCTGGCCTGGCTACCGAATGGGAAATCGCCAAGCCCGACGGCACCCAGTGGGTGTTCCGACTGCGTCAGGGCGTACCCTTCCATCGCGACTGGGGCGAATTCACCGCCCACGACGTCCCCCATTCGGCGGCCCTGGTCATCCAGGAGGAAGCAATTGCCACCGACACCGGCCTGTTCCGCGGCCTTTTCGGGCAAACCGAAGCCGAACTGCTGGACAACATCCGCGCCGTTGACGACTACACTGTAGAATTCAATCTACTGCGCCCGGAAGCCGCTATGGACTTCGTCGTGTCGGCGCAGCAAGGCAACTACTTTATCTACAGCAAAGACCAGTGGGACGCCGAAGGGCTGGACGGCTACATCGACAACCCGGCCGGCAACGGCCCCTGGCAGTTTGAAAGCCGGCAGCTGGGCGTCGGCGGCAACATCCTCTATTCCCGCGTCGCCGACCACTGGCGGCAGACCCCCTTCTGGTCCGAGCTGGAGCAGATCAATACCCCGGAGCCGGCCACCCGCCTCGCCAACCTACTCACCGGCCAGGTGCAGATCGCCGAAGTGAACCGCGACCTGCACCCGGAAGCCCTCGCCGGCGGCATGACGATCGTAGAAAGCGAACTGCCTTCCATCCAGGTCGCTTTCGTTATGGGCGGCATCTTTTCGCCCCTCAGCCCCTATCACGACCCCTCCGACCCCCACCTGGACGTCCGCGTCCGCGAGGCCATCAACCGGGCCATTAACCGCCAGGAAATCAACGAAACCCTGTTCAGCAACTACGGCTCCCCCCATCCCGTCTGGGGCTTTCACCCCAGCCTGCCGGGCTGGGATGACCGCTGGAGCCGGGAATTTGACGACAAGTACGGCTTTGACCCTGACCGCGCCCGCGCCCTGATCAAGGAATCGGGACACGAGGGCTACCCCCTCAAACTGATTATCACCCAGCTCTCCGGCGTGCCGGAAATGATTCCCATGGCTGAAGCCGCTTTCACCTACCTGTCCGACATCGGCATCGATGTGGAAGCCGAGGAAATGGAATGGGCGCGCTTCCGCGCCGATTTCTACCGCCCCGGCAAGACTCACGGCACCATCGCCCCCATTCGCGGCACTATGCGCCCGGCCGAAGTCACCCTGCGTTTCTACAACCGCAGCGGGCCGGAGGGCTTCCAGCGCATCGTCCCCGATCCCCGGCTGGACGAGCTCTATGTGGAGGCCATCACCGCCGTGAATCCCGAAGTCAAGGCCAACGCCCTGCGGCAGGCCGGCGACATCAAGTTCGACCAGTACGCCGAAGTGCCCATCGTCTGGCTCCCCAGCCAGATTGCCATCAATCCCGAAGAAGTGGACGAATTCGTCTGGCCGGGGAACATCAATACGGCCATCACCCACATGGAGTACATCACCACGGCACAGTAGCCCGCTCGCCCGCCATCCTGCCGTCGCCGGGACGTAATGCCGCCCCCGGCCGGAGACTTCCGCTATGCAGCGCTACATACTGATACGCATTGTCCAGTCCGCCCTGGCGTTGCTGGTGCTTACGGTTATCGTATTCAGCCTGGCGCGCGTCGCCGGCGACCCCCTGGATGTGATGCTGCCCCTGGAAGCCACCGTTGAGGACGCGGAACGGGTCAAGGCCGCCTGGGGTTTGGACCAGCCTATTTATATCCAGTACCTGAAATTCCTGGGCAACGCCCTCACCGGCGACTTCGGGGAATCGCTGAAACACCGCGACCAGCAGGCTATTGACCTGGTGCTGACCCGCCTGCCGGCCACCGCCCAGCTGGCCGGCCTGGCGCTGCTGGTGGCCACGGTGATCGCCGTGCCGGTGGGCGTGCTGTCGGCAGTCAAGAAGGACACCATCTTTGACTATGTGGGCAAGCTGCTGGCGCTGACCGGGCAATCTTTGCCCGCCTTTTGGCTGGGCCTGGCGCTGATGTGGATTTTCGCGGTGCAGCTGGAACTGGTGCCTACCTCCGGCAAATCGGGCATCCGCTCTTACATTCTGCCGGCCCTGTCCATCGGCTGGTTCCAGGTGGCGGCGCTGATGCGGCTGGTGCGGTCGTCAATGCTGGATGTGCTGGACACCGAGTATGTCAAGCTGGCGCGCATCAAGGGCCTGTCGGAGCGCAAGGTAGTCTGGAAGCACTGCCTGCGCAACGCCGCCATCGCCCCGTTCACCTACTTTGCGCTGATACTGGGGTCTCTGATGGTGGGCAGCGTCAGCATTGAGTTTGTGTTCGCCTGGCCCGGCGTGGGCCTGCTGGCGGTGGACAGCACCATTGCCCGCGATTTTCCGGTCATCCAGGCGGTGGTCATCGTATTCTGCCTAGTTTATATCACGGCCAACCTGCTGGTGGACATCGCCTACGCCTATGTTGACCCGCGCATCCGCTACAGCTAGACCGGCTCCGGGCCTGCCGCCTGGCCCGTTGCAAGGAGAAATCCCTGATGGCCGCTGACAACCGCGCCGGCGGCCCTGGCCCCGGCTCCGGCTCTTTTCCCGCGCCCGATGCGCCGCCGGCCGAAACGGCCGGGACGGCTCCGGCCGCCCAAGTCTCCCGCCGCGCCCGCTACGTGTCGGAAATCCGCCGCCTGCCGCTGCTGCCCGTGGTCATTCTGCTGGTGGTGCTGGTCATTCCCGCCATTTTCGCCGACCAGATTGCGCCTCATGACCCTACCCGCGGCAGTCTCCGCGGGCGCCTGGCGCCTCCGGTGTGGCAAGCGGGCGGCAGCAGCGAACACATCCTGGGCACGGACAAGGTGGGTCGGGACATTCTGTCCCGCATTATCTACGGCAGCCGCATTTCCGTAATAATCGCCCTCATCGCCATCGTAGTCAGCGGCGTCATCGGCACGGCGCTGGGCATTACCGCCGGCTACTGGGGCGGCTGGGTGGACGCCCTGATTATGCGGCTGGTGGACATATCCTTGTCCATACCGATTATCCTGCTGGGGCTGGTGCTGGTGGCCGCTCTGGGGCCGCGCACCAGCACGGTCATCGGCGTCATCGTCGTCCTGCTCTGGTCGCGTTACGCGCGGCTGGCCCGGGGCGAAACCCTGGCGGTACGGGTGCAGGACTTCATCGCCCGCGCCCAGGTATCGGGGGCGTCCCACCGGCGCATAATGCTGCGTCATATATTCCCCAATGTGTTCAACAGCCTGGTGGTGCTGGCGACTTTGCAGGTGGGCTTCGTCATCATTCTGGAAAGCACCTTGAGCTTTCTGGGGGCCGGCGTGCCGCGCCCCAACCCGGCCTGGGGCTTGATGGTCTCCGACGGGCGGGAGCTGGTGGCATCGGAAAAGGGCTGGTGGGTATCGCTGCTGCCGGGGTTGGCGATAATGCTGGTGGTGCTGTCAATGAACCTGCTGGGCGACTGGCTGCGCGACCGGCTGGATCCCAAACAGCGGCAGGTGTAGCCGCCCGCGCGGGCGGCGCAGCGTGGCGCAACGGCCGGCGGCCGCATCCGGCGCGGCCTTGTCCGGCGGCCCGAAAGACGATAGCGATGCTGATTGCCGGGCTTTCGCCCGCAATTGCGCCGCACCAGCAGTGAAATATTACGAATTACGCAGATGCAAAGAGGATTTTCGCCCCAATCGGCCAAATTGACAAAGCTAACGGGATGATACTATATTGCCGGGCACGAACTTTATCTCCCGGAGGTTATTGAATTGGTCAAGCCTACTATCATCGCGGCGGCAGCGGCGCTGCTGCTGGTCGCGGCCGTGGCCTGTAGCGGGGCGAGCGAACAGCCGGCGGCCCCGGCATCCCCGACAGCGACTACCGCTCCGCCTACCGCCGTTCCGACGGCGGTCGTCGCTACCGCAACCCCCAGTCCGACCAATACGCCCACGGCGGCCCAGGAAACCGAAGCCGTTGGCGGGAGGCTGCGCATCGCCACCATCCCGCCGGTGCAGCAGCTGGTGGGCAGCTGGCTGGGCACCACTACTTCGGCCAACACGCAGGTGCGTCCGTTCACCGACCCGCTGGTGCATACCGACCGCTTTGACGGCTCGCTGGTGCCGGGCCTGGCTACCAGCTGGGAAGCCAATGAGGACGGCACGGTGTGGACTTTCCAGCTGCGCGACGATGTTGAGTTCCACGACGGTACGCTGTTCACGGCGCACGATGTGCCGCACAGCGCGTCGCTCATCATCCGCGAGGACGCCATCGCCACCGACACCGGCCTGTTCCGCGGGCTGTTCGGCGAGGACAAGGCGGAGCTGCTGACCAACATCAAAGCGCTGGATGACACTACGGTGGAGTTCAACCTGAAAACGCCCAATTCGCTGATGGACTTCTTTGCGGGGGCGCAGCAGGGCAATATGTTTATGTACTCCAAGGCGCAGTACGATGCGGCCGGCGGCGACGCCAACGACGCGGGCATTTCCGCCTACGAGAATCCGACCGGCGTGGGCCCCTGGAAGTTTGAGAGCCGCACCATCGATGTGAGCATCCTCTACTCGCGCAACGCCGACCACTACCGCCGTTCCCCCTTCTGGGAGGAAATGGAGTATGTGCTGATTCCCGAGGAGGCTACGCGCCTGGCGCAGCTGACTACCGGGCAGGTGCAGATTGGCGAAATCAGCCGGGAACTGCATACGGACGCCAATGCCGCCGGGCTGACGGTGTTGCAGAGCGAGCTGCCGTCGATCCAGGTGGCCTTTATCATCGGCGGCGTGTACAACCCGGAGGAAGCCGGCCCCTGCACGCAGGAAGGCTTTGAGAACTGTTTCTATCAGCCGGACGAGCCGCACCTGGATGCGCGCGTCCGCGAGGCGATTAACCGGTCAATTAACCGGGAAGAAATCAACGCGGAGCTTTTCGGCGGCATCGGCCGGCAGCATACCGTGTGGGGCTACCATCCGGCGCTGCCCGGCTACAACCCGCGCTGGACGGAAGAGTTTGACAACAAGTACGGCTACGACCCGGAACGGGCCCGGGAACTGCTGGCGGAATCCGGCTACGACGGCTACAAGCTGACGCTGCTACTAACGGAGCTGCCCGGCGTGCCGGAAATGATTCCGATGGGCGAAGCCGCCTTTACCTATCTCACCGCAGTGGGCATTGATGTGGAGACGGTGCCGACCAAGTGGTCGGACTACCGCGCCAAGTACTACCGGCCCGGCAAGACGCACGGGACGCTGGCGGCGACGCGCGGCACTTACCGCCCGGCGGACATCACGCTGCGCTTCTACAACCGCAGCGGCCCCGCCGGCTTCTGGCGCACTTCTGTGGACCCGATGACCGACGCCCTTTACGACAAGGCTACCCAGAGCGTTGACCCGGAGGTCAAGGCCAAGGCGCTGAGCGACCTGGGCGACCTGAAGTTTGACCTGTACTCGGAAGTCCCCATTGTGTGGCTGCCGGCGCAGATTGTGGTTGACCCGGCGGCCGTCGGCGAGATGCGCTGGCCGGGCAACATCAACGCCAGCTTTACCCACACCGAGTACATCACGCCGGCGCAGTAGCCGACCGCGTCGCAACCCGCTGACGCCGGCGCCGAGCCGGGTTTATGGCAGGGGCGGATAGTCAATTCGTCCCTGCCGACCGGCCGCTTTCACATTCGCATCGCCAATCGCATTCGCATCATCCCAAAATAGCAGGTAGTTAGCCGTGCAGCGTTACATTCTAATTCGGGTGGCCCAGTCCATCCTCACCCTGCTGATACTGACGGTAATCGTGTTCTCGCTGGCGCGCTTCTCCGGCAACCCGCTGGATGTGCTGCTGCCGCTGGAGGCAACCGTTGAGGACGCCAAACGGCTGGAGGCGGAGTGGGGGCTGGACAAGCCGCTGCATATCCAGTACTTTACATTCCTGATCAACGCCGTGCAGGGCGACTTTGGCGAGTCGCTGCGCGTGCGGGGCCGGACGGCGATGAGCCTGGTGCTGGAACGCCTGCCGAACACGGCGGCGCTGGCCGGCGTGGCGGTGCTGGTAGCGACATTCATCGCGGTGCCAATCGGCGTGCTGTCCGCCGTCAAGAAAGACACCCCCTTTGACTATGTAGGCAAGGCCATCGCCCTGTTCGGGCAGTCATTGCCGGCTTTCTGGCTGGGGCTGATGCTGATGTGGGTGTTTGCCGCCCGGCTGGGCTGGTTCCCGGTATCGGGCAACGAAGGCGGCTTTCTGGCGTACATTCTGCCGGCCATCGCCATCGGCTGGTTTCAGGTGGCGGCCCTGATGCGGCTGGTGCGCTCGTCAATGCTGGACGTGCTGGATACCGAGTATGTCAAGCTGGCGCGCATCAAGGGCGTAGTGGAGTGGAAAGTCATCTGGAAACACTGCCTGCGGAATGCGGCCATTGCGCCGTTCACCTACTTTGCGCTGATTATCGGCTCGCTGATGGTCGGCTCGGTGTCCATTGAGTTCGTGTTCGCCTGGCCCGGAGTGGGCCGGCTGGCGGTGGACGCCGCGAACACCAAAGACTTTCCGGTGGTGCAGGCGGTGGTAATCACCTTCTGTATGGTGTACATCGTTGCCAACCTGCTGGTGGACATCGCCTACGCCTACGTTGACCCCCGCATCCGCTACAACTAGGAGAAAGCAGACTATGGCTGCGGAAAACCGCATCGCCACACCGCCGGCAATTGAGGAGTCGGCAGCGCTGCCGGCGGCGCAACCCGGCCGATTGGGCCGTTTCTGGAACGAAGCGCGCCGCTACCCGCTGTTTCCCATCGCGCTGCTGCTGGCTATACTGGTCATCCCGGCGCTCTTTTCCGACTTCATCGCACCGCACGACCCGGAAACCGGCAGCCTGTCAGCCCGCCTGCAACCGCCGTTCTGGATGGAGGGAGGCGATACCGGCCATCTGCTGGGCACCGACCGCGTGGGCCGGGATATTCTGTCCCGGATTATGCACGGGGCGCGGGTGTCGGTTACCATCGCCGCCATCGCCATCTTTATTGCCGGCGTGTTAGGCACTTCGCTGGGCATCATCGCCGGCTACTGGGGCGGCTGGGTGGACTCGCTGGTAATGCGTCTGGTGGACATATCGCTGTCCATACCCATCATCCTGCTGGCGCTGGTAATTGTGGCGGCCACCCAACCGAGCATCGTCAACGTAATCGTGGTGCTGGTACTGCTGATGTGGTCGCGCTACGCCCGGCTGGTGCGCGGCGAAACATTAGCCGTGCGGGTACAGGACTTTATTTCCCGGGCGCAGGTATCGGGGGCGTCGCACCGCCGGATAATGATACGGCACGTATTCCCCAATGTGTTCAACAGCGTCATCGTGTTGGCGACGCTGAATGTGGGGTTCGTCATCGTGCTGGAGGCGACATTGAGCTTCCTGGCAGTAGGCATTCCGCCGCCGCAGCCGGCCTGGGGCCTGATGGTGGCCGACGGGCGGGTGCTGATTGCATCGGCGCAGGGCTGGTGGGTATCCCTGTTCCCCGGCCTCGCCATAATGCTGGTGGTGCTGTCAATGAACCTGCTGGGCGACTGGCTGCGGGATCGGCTGGATCCCAAACAGCGGCAGGTGTAGCACCTCTCGCTATCCCCCGATGTCAAAGGGATGCTCCCGTTTCCGGGAGCATCCCTGCTGTGGGGCATCCTCAATCGGAAGTGTCAGCGCGGTCAGGCGGCCAGCAAATCCGGCAGAACGGCGTCCGCAACGCCGCCGGCATCGGCGCCGGGCGGCGTATCGCCGTCCCCGGCCCAATCCCGCAACAGGCCGGGTTCCTGCGGAGAAGCCAGCTCCAGCAGCCGCTTCAGCCGGCTCAACACCAGCAGGTAAGTGGGCTCGTCCAGATCGGCGATGAAGCGGAGCAGAGCGGCGTCCACGGTGACCGTTTCCGACGCCTTGATGGCCAGCAGTTTGGAAAGGTTCTCCGACCAGTAGTCCTGGTAGGCGGCAAGGTACTCGGCGAGCTCCATAGTAACCACCTCCGGCGGCGCGCCCAAGGGCGCCAGTATGGATTTAATTTTAGCACGGACGACGGCGGTCAAGCGCCCCTTTCCAGTGGACGGCGGCATTTCAGCGGCATTTCGTTTGAGGCAGTGGCCCAAAATGGCCCGGGCGTGTACACTGTGCCACCACACTGCGCAGATCCGGGAGGTGGCAAGCAATGGCTACGATTGACATTTTTGCGAGCTTTGAGTTTGACAAAGACCAAGACCTCAGGGGCAATTTCTACCGGCAGGCCAAAAACCTCAGCCCGCACCGCATCCGCAATTGTTCGCTCCGTGAAGCGTACCCCACCAACAAGTGGAAAGGAAAAGCCCGAGCGGCAATCAAGGAATGCGATTTGGTCATCATCCTGATTGGGCCGGACACCCACATCGCGCGTGGCGTTGCCACGGAAGTTGACATAGCGCGCAGCCTGGGCAAGCCCATCTTTCAGGTCAAGCCCCGGCCCCGCAGTTACAACGGGGTTAAGCGCATTGAGGTTATCCCCTGGCGATGGCGGCGCATCAACGAAAAGATCGCCGGTCTGTTCCCACAGAACAGCCGGTGACAATCGGCCTGGCGGAAACCAGGCGTTACGATGTTAAATGCACAACCGCCCGTGTGGGCGGTTGACTCTCATCCCCCGCAGCAGAATTGGGGTATAGGCATTGCGGCACTCCGTCCGCCCCGGTTGTAAATCCCTGTTTCGGCAATCGGCCCGGCGGCGCTGCGGCAATGTTCCGGCTTTCCGGTTCCGCATCCGGCTACGGCCGGCCGTCGTCCGTTTGACACCCGGCGGGGCTGATAGTAACCTGCCTTGCGCGCTCCCGGCGAACATAACTCGGCTTCGCCCCGGGCCAACCGAATCACCACGCCGCCACCTAACCGGAGGTATCGCACAATGGCTTACGAAGGAATGATTGCCGAACAGGTCTGGGTGCAGGGGCACAACGGCGACGCCATCAACGCCTACCTGGCCCGTCCCCTGGGCGAGGGGCCGTTCCCCGCCGTGATGCTCTTTCACCATATGCCCGGCTGGGACGCCGCCACCAAAGAGATGGCCCGCAAGCTTGCCCACAACGGCTACATCGCCATCTCCCCCAACCTGCACTACCGCGAGGGCAGCGACGACCCCGTGGCCAACAGCAACAGCATCCGCGAAAAGGGCGGGATGCCCGACGACCGCACGCTGGGCGACGCCGCCGGCGCCATCGGCTACCTGCGCCATTTGAGCGTCCACAACGGCAAGGTGGGCATCATCGGCTTCTGCTCCGGCGGACGGCAGGTATTCCTGGCCGCCTGCAAGCTGAGCGGCATTGACGCCGCCGTGGATTGCTGGGGCGGCGGCGTAACCCCCCGCGACAGCGAACCGCCCACCGCGGCGATGCCCCAGGCGCCCATTGAGTTCGTCAACGACCTGTCCTGCCCGCTGATGGGCCTGTTCGGCGAGGATGACCCCCGACCCACCGTTGCGGAAGTGATGGCCACCGACGCCGCCATCAAAGCCGCCGGCAAGTCCTGGGAGTACCACATTTACCCCAACGCCGGCCACGGCTTCTTTGCCGTCGACCGCCCCAGCTACGCGGTGGAAGCCGCCAACCAGGGCTGGGAACGCGTCCTTGAGTTCTACGGCCGGCACCTGAAATAGGCGCAGGTTGCGAAACCCGAAGCGATCGAGCAGCCCCGCTGCGGATATTGCCCCACGCGTCGGCGCGCAATCCGCAGCGGGGTTCCGGGGTGGGTTGGCCTACCCATAATTGCCCGGGTTGCCTTCTGTTGCTCTGTACTGGTCGGGAGTGCCGCGACAGGCCGCAACTGACCCGGCGCGCGGGCTGACGGCGGATGCCTATCGTCTTACCCGCGCGCTGCTGACCCCGCCGGCCTTATGGGGCATAATTTAGCAGAGACGGCTGCGCGCCCCGGACGACGCCATCAGCTCCGCCGGCCGTGCCCGTCATCCCCATTGCCGGCGCCGGGCAAGGGCCGGTTCCGCCCCGGCCGCCGGGCAACGAAACGCCCACAGGCGGCAGCTCCGTACCTTGCCCGCCGCCGCCGCCCGGTGGTATGGTAAGCCCATTATGACTACGACTCCCCCAATGCCAGTCCAGGCCCAATCGCAACCGGCTGTCGCCAACGACGAGCTCGTCCGCCTGTTCACCGGGATGGCGGCGATGCTGGAAATCAAGGGCGATTCGGTGTTCAAAATCCGCGCCTACCAGCGGGCCGCCGGCGCCATTGACCAGTTGAGCTGGCCGCTGGCCGCCGCGGCCGCCAACGGCGCCGACCTGCGCAAAATACCCGGCGTGGGCAAGGCCATCAGCGACAAGGTGCAGGAATATGTCGCCACCGGGCGCATCGCCGCCTACGACCGTCTGGCGCAGGAAATCCCGTCCGGCGCGCTAGATCTGCTGGAAGTTCCGGGGATGGGGCCGAAAACCGTCAAGGCCGCCACCGAGGAGCTGGGCATCGCATCGGTAGCCGATCTGGAAGCCGCCGCTATTGATGGCCGACTTGCCGGCCTGCCCCGAATGGGGCCAAAATCCGCCGCCCGCATCCTCCAGCATATCCGCGCCCGGCGGATGCGTTCCGACCGCACGCCGCTGGGCATTGCCGACGCCGCCTGCGCCGCCGTAGTGGAGCAGCTTTTTGCCGCCTGCCCCGGCCTGGTCAGCCTGACGCCGGCCGGTTCCCTGCGCCGGTGGGAGGAAACTATCGGCGACATTGACCTCATCGCCGTATCCGACAACCCCGCTGAAACCGGGC
Organism: Dehalococcoidia bacterium; assembly: GCA_965203195.1. Lineage (GTDB taxonomy): Bacteria > Chloroflexota > Dehalococcoidia > Lucifugimonadales > UBA3495 > Bin87. Next base: position 2,378,472 of record OZ241860.1, read on the forward strand.
CGGCCCTGGCCGCCCTGCCCGCCGTCCGCGAAACCCTGGCGCAGGGCGACGCCAAAACCTCGGTGGTAGCAGAACCCGGCATCCAGATTGACCTGCGCCTCGGCCAGCCCGACCGGATGGGCGCGATGCTCCAGTATTTCACCGGCAGCCAGCAGCACAACATCCGGCTGCGGGACTACGCCAACCGGCAGGGCCTGTCGCTCAACGAGTACGGCATCACCGTAATTGAAACCGGCGTGGCCGAGCATTTCCCCGACGAGCAATCCTTTTACGCCCGTCTCGGCCTGCCCTGGATCGCCCCCGAACTCCGGCGTGGCGCCGACGAACTGGAGGCTGCCCGCAGCGGCCGCCTGCCCAACCTGGTAACGGAAGCCGACCTGCGCGGCGACCTGCATATGCACAGCGACTGGAGCGACGGCAAGTTTCCCCTGGAGGCAATGGTCGCCGCCGTGGCCGCAATGGGCTACGAATATATGACCATCACCGACCACTCCCAGGGGCTGGGTGTGGCCAACGGCCTGACGCCGGAACGCCTGGTCCGCCAGATTGAGACGCTTAAGGGGCTGCAAGACCGCTACGCTATGACCATCCTCTGCGGTTCCGAAGTGGACATCCGCGCCAACGGGGCCATGGATTTCCCCGACGACGTGCTGGCAATGCTGGACTGGGTCATCGCCTCCGTCCACAACGCGATGAGCCAGGAACGGGATACAATGACCCGCCGCATCATCCGGGCGATGGAAAACCCGTATGTGACGGTCATCGGCCACGCTTCAGCCCGCCTGCTGGGGCGACGGGAGCCGGTGGATTTTGATATTGAAGCCCTGTTGCAAACCGCCCGCGTCACCGGCACGGCGATGGAAATCAACGCCGCCCCGGAACGGCTGGACCTCAAGGATACCCACGCCGCCCGCGCCCGCGAGCTGGGCGTTCCCCTGGTCATCAACACCGACTCGCACCACATTGATGGCCTGGTCAACCGGCGTTTCGGCGTGGCCGTGGCCCGCCGCGCCTGGTGCGGCCCGGAACACATCCTCAACGCCTACCCGGCGGACGACTTTTTCCGCTGGCTCAAAACGCCGAAAGCGGAACGCGCCGCCCGGTTTGACGCCATGGCGGCAGCCCGGCACTGACGATGCCCACGCCTACGGCCACGCCGGCGCCGGCGTCAGCGGACCTAACTGCGCCCGATACTGCCGTCGTCGTCCCGGAACCGGACGGGAACGCCGCCGCCGCGCCGCCGGCCCCGGACGACATCATCCGTCGCCTGCGCGCCGCCGCCGGCCATACCGAGCCCTGGCACATCGCCCTGCTCAATGCCGTAGGCGCCTGGAACCGTTCCGACGAACAATATAACGGCCGCCACTGGCGCTACATTATCGGCGGCGAAGCGCTGGACTGGCTCGCGCTGGCGCAACGGCTGTGCCTGGACATACCCCACGCCGTGCCGCCCTACGAACTGGAAGCGTTGCTCTTTCGCGGACGGCTGCCGGAAAACATCACCCCGGAACAGTTTCGCCGGCTGATTGGCCCCTACCGCTACACCGCCCATCTCAATTACTGGTACGGCGTGGTGGTAGAAGAAGCTTTGCAGCTGGTAGTTGAGGAGGCCGTCCGCAAAAGGCGCTACGCCGGCTGCTATCTGGACAGCGACCGCGCGGTTGAGGATGAAACCTTCTGCCACCTCTACGGCGCCACCCGTTCCGAACTGGCGCGGGAGTTTCTGGCGGAAATCCACGGCGCTTGGGGCGGCGACCCGGAACGGCTGTCGCTAACCGCCGGCCAGGAGTTCACCTACCGGATGTTCAAGCGCCGGATGCGGCGGTCGCACCCGGCGCGCGTGGCCAGCGACACCCGCCGGGGTCTGGAAAAGCTGCGGGAGCTGCGTGGGGACGATGCCGGCGGCTATGCGGCCGCTTTCGTCCCCGGCGCCACGCCGCCGGCACCCGCCCTGGCCGCCCTGACGGCCACCGGCGCCCGCCGCAGAAACTGACCCTGCCCGTCCACGCCATGCCGCGTCCGGTCGCAAGGCCAGGCGGAAAAGGCCGGCGGCCCGCTGCTTCCAATGCAACGGGCCGCCAACCTGTCTTGCCTTTGGCCGCAGGTGAACCGCATGGGGCCAGGCAGCGCCTGCTGTCGTACGGGCAGCCGGCGGCCGACGCCGCTATAGGCCGTACACCCGGCGGTAGCTCAGGCTCATCCGCTTGCGCTCGGTGTCAATGCTCAAGATTTGCACCTTCAGCGCCTGCCCCTGATGGACAATGTCACGGGGGTGCTCCATCCGGCGGGGCGAGAGCTCGGAGATATGCACCAGCCCCTCGACCCAGTCCTCAATCTTGACGAAAGCGCCGAAGTCCATCAGCCGGGTAACGGTGCCGTCCACCACGTCGCCCACATGGTAGCGTTCCGCAACGGTGTCCCAAGGTTCCGGCTGGGTGCGCTTGAGGCTCAGTGAAATCTTGTTGCCCTCCCGGTCCACCCGCAGAACTTTCAGCGTCAGGCTCTGGCCGATGCTGACCACTTCCTCCGGCGACTTGATCATCGACCAGGAGAGTTCGGAAATCGGCACCAGCCCTTCGGCGTCGCCCAGGTCCACGAAAGCGCCGAAGCCGCGCATAGAGCGGACGGTTCCCTGGACGATCTGCCCTTCTTGCAGCTCCTCCATCAGGCGGCGCTTGGCTTCGTTTCGCAGCTGGCGCCAGATGCGGCGCTCGGTAAGCACCAGCTTCTCCCGCTGGGCGTCCAGTTCCAGGATGTTGAAGCGGGCGTCCTCGCCGATGCGGGCTTCCAGATGCTCCACGCGCCCCTCTTTCGGCACGGGGGCCATCTGGGAGAAGGGCACGAAGCCGCGCACGCCGTTCCAGTCCACCACAAGGCCGCCCTTGTTGTGCTGGACGACGCGCGCCGAGAGTTCGGCGTCTTTATCCTTCAGGTCAATGAGATCCTCCCAGACCTGCTTTTCCTGGGCCTGGTCGTAGGAGAAAACGGCCATTCCGCCGGGGCCGCGGTTGTTGACATGGATGACCATCACGCGGGATCCGGGCTGCATCTGCTCCCGCTTTTCCGGGGTCAGCGTCCGCATTTCCTGGGGCGGAACGATGCCTTCGGTCTTGAGGCCGGCGCTGATGACCATTCCCTCTTCGTCAATGCGCACGATTTCCCCGGTCACCAGATCGCCTCTCCGGTACTCCCGCGGGGAGAACGCGTCCTCAGGGAGTTCCGACATATCGGTGACTGCGTAGGGGTCCTGGGCTACCATCAGTTAGTTGCTCCTTGCTCTTGCTGGCGGCAAGATTGCCGCGGCCGCCAACGGCCCCGGTCGCCAGCGCCCCCTGCCCGGAGCCGCTTGACTTACAATCCGCCTGCCTAATAATACTTATACATAACGCAAATTGCAACTGCAATTTCGGAAAATGCGCAAATTGCGCCGGCCGCCGCATCGCCCGCCCGCCGGCGCCGGAACCCTCCGCCCCGGGGCCGGCTTGGAATTGCCGTGCGCCGCCCGTCGCGCCGGAACCGGCTGGCCGGAAAGCGACCAACCGGAAAGCGGGCCCGCGGCCGCCGGCCAACGCGCGGCGCGCTCCGCTCCGTTGTGCTAGAATAGCCCCGGCTGGCCCGGCCGACTGTTCCGACCGTACGCCGGCCCGCCCGGCTGCGGGGGCTTGCCGCCGCAGCCGGGCCGCCCCTTGCCGTATATCGTCAGATCCGCCGGATTGAGAATTTGAAACCCGGCACCAGGAGGCAAAATCACCGTTATGCAATACGACTACATTGTGGTGGGCGGCGGCTCGGCCGGCTGCGTGATGGCGACGCGCCTGTCCGAAATGACGCACAAATCCGTTATCCTGCTGGAAGCGGGGCCCGACTACCCGGACTTTGAGCATCTGCCCCAGGATTTGAAACAGGGCAACAATACCTGGCTTTCCGCCTACGGCCCCCACAGCTGGGACTTGCGGGGCCGCGCCACGCCCCTGCAAGACGAGCCGATGATTATCCCCCGCGGCAAGGCGATGGGCGGCTCCTCGTCCATCAACGGCCAGGTGGTCTTTCGCGGCATCCCGGAGGATTACGACCTGTGGGCCGAGTGGGGCAACGACGAGTGGAAGTTCACCGACTGCCTGCCCTTTTTCCGCAAACTGGAGAACGACCGGGACTACGGCGGCGACGACTTTCACGGCGCCGAAGGCCCCCTGCCGGTGCGCCGCCCCCGGCGCGGCGACTGGCTGCCTTTCAACGCGGCCTTCTACGACGCCTGCGTGGCCCTGGGCATCCCGGAGCATCCTGACCAGAACGCGCCCGACTGCTATACCGCCGTCTCCCCGCGCCCGATGAATAACATTGACGGCGTGCGGATGAGCACTGCCCTTACCTTTCTGAGCACGGCGCGCCATCGCCTCAACCTGACCGTGCGGGGGAACATTCACGCCCGCCGGATCATACTGGACGGCAACCGGGCGGCCGGCGTTGAGGTGGAAAGCGGCGGCGAAACCTTTACGGTGTCCGGCAAGGAAATCGTGCTGTGCAGCGGCACTATCGGCTCCGCACAGTTGCTGCTGCTGTCGGGCATCGGGCCGGCCGGCCACCTGCGGGAAATGGGCATCCCGGTGCGACGCGAGCTGCCGGGCGTGGGGATGAACTTCCGCGACCATCCCGCCGCTTACATCCTCTTTCGCGGCGAGGGCGCGGAGCCGGACACTTTCGCCCCCAACATTCAGGTGGGCCTGCGCTGGAGCGCCGACGATTCCCCTACCAGGGCCGATTTCCAGATTACGCCCACACTGATGACCAGCGAACACCGCCCGGCCAGCGTGTCCTACGACGGCAGCGGGTTCCACTTCGGGTTGAGCGTGGGCCTACAGAACGCCGTCTCCGCCGGGCGCCTGTCGTTGCAGTCCACCGACCCGGCAGTGCAGCCGGATCTGGACTACCGGCTGTTCAGCGATCCTTATGACCGCAAGCGGATGCGTCAGGCCGTCCGCAAGGCCCTGGAAATCGCCGGCCAGTCGCCCTTCCGGGAGTTCATCGTGGAACGCCTGAACCCGGTTGACGCCGACCTGGCCAGCGACGAGGCCCTGGACAACTGGATCCTCCGCAACGCCTACACGCAGCATCATATCGCCGGCACCTGCAAGATGGGGCAGGCCGGCGACCCGATGGCGGTAGTGAGCCAACGCGGGCAGGTGCATGGCATCCACGGCCTGCGGGTGGCCGACGCCTCCGTGATGCCCGATGTCATCCGCGCCAACACCAACGCCACCACCATTATGATCAGCGAACGGGTGGCGGAGTTCATCAAGGCGGACGCTTAAGCCCCCGGTTCCAACAACCCGCGCCGGCGGCGGGCGGCCTCGAAAACCCGTTCCGCCGCCGGCGCGCCAGGCGGCCGCTACCTATCGGAGCAGAGACTCACCGGAGCAGATACCGGCGCGGAGACCAATCGGCTATGACTACTGAATACTATTCGGCAACCATCCGCACGGCGGTCGGCACGGGGGCGGCGGGCTACACCGGCGACGGCGGCCCGGCCGTCCACGCCGCCCTGCGGGAACCCTTTATGTGCGACTTTGACGCCGCCGGCAACCTATTTTTCTGCGAAGCCCGCAATCACATCGTCCGCCGGGTGGACGCCGCCACCGGCATCGTCGTCACCGTGGCCGGCACCGGGGAAGCGGGCTACGCCGGCGACGGCGGCCCGGCGGTCCACGCCACCCTCAACGAACCCTACTCCCTGGCGGTAGATGACGCCGACGGCAGCATTTACATTGTTGACCGCCTCAATGCCGCCGTGCGCCGGGTGGACGGCGCTACCGGCGTCATCAGCACCGTGGCCGGCACGGGGGAGGCGGGCTATGCCGGCGACGGCGGCCCCGGCGTCCGGGCAATGCTGCGGGAACCCAACGACTGCTTCCTGGATGGACGCGGCGGCCTGCTCATTGCCGATATTCAGGACCAGCGCATCCGCCGTCTGGACCTGGCGTCCGGGCTGATTGACACTTTCGCCGGCAACGGAGAGAAAGCGCGGGGCGGCGACGGTATGCCGGCCCGGCAGGCCAGCATCCTGGGCGCCCGCGCCGTCTGCGCGGACGGGTGCGGCAATGTCTATATCGCCGAGCGGGAAGGCAATGGCGTGCGCGTGGTCACCGCCGGGGGCATTATGGGCACCGTGGCCGGCGCGGCGGCAGCGCGCGGCTACGCCGGCGACGGCGGCCCGGCGCTGGACGCCGCCTGGGGCGCGCCCAAAGCCCTGCGCTGCGACGCCGCCGGCAATATCATCGTGGTGGACACCGAGAACCACGCCATTCGCCGCATTGACGCTGCCACCGGCGTCGTGGCCACCATCGCCGGCGGGCGGCGCGGCGGCCACGGCGACGGCGGCCCGGCCACCGACGCCGGCCTCGACCGGCCTCACGGCTGCGGCATCGCCGCCAACGGCGCCATCTACATTGCCGACAGCAACAACCACCGGGTGCGGGTAGTGGCGGCGTAACCGCGGCGCAATTGCGCCGCCGGGGGCATCGCTGTCCGGCGTGTATGGCGGTCCGGGGACATCGCTTCCGGTGGCATCGTTTCGGGGGGAAATCAGGGGTTCAGGCCGGCCAGCAGGTCGGTGTCTCCCGGCGGGGCGACCAGCTGGTAGTATTCCGTTCCCATCAGGGCGCGCATCACCTCCGGCGGCAGCTGCTGAAAGGGGCCGTCGGCGCTGATCTGGGTGCGGTGACAGGCCAAGGACGCCAGCTTGGTCTCAACCCAGGGCGACATATCCAAGGTGGTGGTCACATCCTCGTCGGGGGTGCCCAGCGCGTCAATGGCATCCACCGCAAAGGGCGGCGCGATGCCCCGGTCGGTCATCTCCCGCCACCAGCGGCGGAACACATTGCGGGGGAAGCAGACATAGTAGAGCAGGGGCGTGGCGCCGTCCGGGTCGGCAGCGGCGGCGCGGGATACGGCGGCGGTAGCATGAGCCGACATCGTTTTGTGGTCGGGATGGCCGTAGCCGCCGGTGGGGTCGTGGGTCAGCACGATCTGGGGGCTGGTTTCGGCGATGATGCCGGCGATGCGGGCGATTACGGCGTCGGCATCGGAGTTGCAGTAGGCGTTGGGATGGCGGTTGTCGTCAGCGCCGTCCATGCCGCTGTCGCGGTAGTTGAGGAAGCGCAGGTCGGACACGCCGGCAATTTCCATAGCGCTGCGGAGTTCCTGCTGGCGGACTTGCCACAGGTTTTCGGGGGTGGCGAGGGCCGGGTCGCTGATTTCGCCCACATCGCCGTTGGTGGCGCAGACCAGCGTAACCCGCGCGCCGCCGGCGGCCAGCATCGCCAGCAGGCCGCCGGAAGCAAAGCCCTCATCGTCGGGATGGGCGTAGCAGGCGAGGACGGAGAGGCGGGCAATCGGAACCGGAATTGGGGCAGCGTTCATTGCGTCTCGTTTCATCTCATCCTGGTGGCAGTGGCGATGGCGATGGTGATGACGCCGGCGGCGTGGGCCGGCTACTGCCCTTCGTTGCCGGCGGGCCGGCGGGCAAGTTCGTTCCGCAGACGCTCCGCTTCGACTTCGGCGGCAATGCGCCGCTCCCGCTCTGCATCAAGCCGGGTTTCAGCGACGATGCGGCCGTCCCGCTCCGCATCAAGCCGGCTTTCGGCGATGATGCGCTCATCCCGCTCCTCATCATGCGTCCGCAAGTAGCCCGCCACCGGATCATACCAGCGCAGCCGGCCGTGTTCCCAGCACACATACAGCCCCAGAACCGCGCTGTACCCGCAATGCCGGCCCGGCGCATACTCGTAGATCGGAATGGCCGCATAACTATTGTCGACCAGCGTCCACCCAATCAGACCCTGGGCGTAGCGCCGTCCCCAGTCCGGGTCAAAGAGCCAGTACTCGGTCACCCCGAAGGCGGCGTAGTCCAGCAATTTGGCGGTTTCGTCAACCCGCGAGGTGGTGTTTGAAGCCACTTCCAGCACGGAACGGTACAATAGCGCCACATCTATGGAGGTGTCAACCAATGCCCCCGCAACGGTAGCGTTTCTTTTTAGGCGGTTTGGTTATAGATGGGGGTACAATGCCCGCCCTACGCAGCAGCTGGTCAGCGATGGCGATGGGGCCATCGCGGTGGGGATTGAGCTAGTTTATGGCGGGAAGGCGCCACATCAGTTGTGCGCGTTTCACCTGCTGCGGGAGTACCTGCGGAACATTGGGACGGCGGGATTTGCAGCGGCGGGAGAGGTTGGGGATGGTATGGACGGAACACAACCTGCTGGCGTTGCTGCAAAAGCAGGGCCTGCTCAACCAGACCACCTGAAACGAAACGCTACCGGTCGGGTATAACATCAGCGGCGGCGCCATCAGGGCGAGTTATTCCATCGCCGATGTGTACGCCAACTCCGCTTTCCCCAACTCCGATGCCAACGCCAGCGGCGGCCTGGTCGGCCACAGCATTGGGGGCGCCATCACCGCCAGCTACTTCGCCGGCACGCTGGACATTAATGTTGGCGGCGGCGCGGTCGGCAGGGGCAATGCCGGTGTGCAAAACACCTATTGGGACTCGGATCGCATCGGCGTAGCAAATGCTGGCGGCTCCGCCAACAGCGCCCCGAGCGGCGAAGCCAAGACCACCGCCGAGCTGCAAAAACACGACGGTTACACCGGCATTTACTCGGCCTGGAATGTGAACCTGGACGGGCAACCCGGCGGCGATGACCCGTGGGATTTCCGGCTGGGGCATTACCCGGTACTGAAGTACGGCGGCTTTGATGTGAACGTGCAGCGTCCCCTGCTGGCCGCAGCCGGCGCCGATGCGGAGGCTTACTCGGGGCAGACGGTGACTTTGGACGGCAGCGGCAGCCGGGCGCTGGGCGGCGGCGCGCTCAACTATATGTGGGCGCAAATCGACGACGGCGACGAGGGCGACCCCGATGTGACCCTCGCCGGCGCCGCTACGGCCTCGCCCACTTTCATGGCGCCCACCGGCCTGGAGGACGACATCACGCTAAAGTTCCGGCTCACGGTAACCGCCGGCGGCCGGTCGGTGTACGACGAGGTTGTGGTCACCATCATCGCCGTGCGCCCCAACCAGCTCCTGTCCCTGTCCCTGTCCGACCCGGAGGGCGATGCCGTGAGCCTAGCCCCGCCCTTCCTCAGCCTGCGCTACGACTACCGCGCCAGCGTAGCCAACCAGATCGCCAGCGTAACAGTAACGCCCCGCGTCCTGTCCGGCTCCACGATGACCCTCAACGGCCAGGCCGTAACCAGCGGCGCCGAGGTAGAAGTTCCGCTGAAGTATCGCGGCAACGAAATCACCATCGTAGTGACGCCGCCGGAGCCGGAACCTGATGAAACGATGGACGGCGAAACCGCCGATGGCGAAACGACCGACGAGACGGTTGAGGAGACGCCCTGCTCGGAGGAGAACGACGGCATCAAGCCGTGCACCTACACGGTGACGGTGAGGCGCGCCGTGCCCCCGCGCCTGGCCTTCGTCCCCCGCAACCTCACGATAGACGAAGGCGGCAGTGGCACTTACACGGTGGAACTGGACACGCGGATTCTCACCGGCGCCGTCACCATCGCCATCGCCAGCAATAACCCGGCGGTAACGGTTTCGCCCACGGAAGTGACCCTCAAGCCCCTGGATATGGCCCCGCGCACCATCACCGTAACCGCCGCCGCCGATGCTGACCGGAACGATGAAACCGCCGTCATCACGCACACCGCCAACGGCGCCCACTACTACGACGTCATCGCCACGGTCGGCGTAACGGTGAACGACACCACCGCGCCGCCGCCGGCGCCGGATCCGGCCCTGTCGGTGTCGGCCACCGCATTGCGCCTGGCCGAGGGCGGCAGCGGCGCCTACACGGTGGCCCTGGCCACGCGGCCCGCCGACAATGTAACCGTAACCATCGCCAGCGACAACCCTGATGTGACCACCCGCCCGGCGGCGCTGGCATTCACCATGGCCAACTGGAATACGCCGCAGCGGGTCACCGTAAGCGCCGCCTCCGATGGCGACACCGCCAACGACGCGGCCACGCTCACGCACACCGCCGCCGGAGGCGGCTACAACGACGCGCCGGCGGTACAGGTAACGGTGTCCGTAACCGACGACGACACGGCGGGCCTGTCCATCACCCCCACCGTCTTGAACCTGATTGAAAACGGCATCAGCGCCTACATCGTATCGCTGACCGCCCAGCCGACGGGCAATGTCACCGTAGCCATCGCCAGCGACAACCCTGATGTAACCGTACGCCCGGCGGCGCTGACTTTCACCATGGCCAACTGGGCTACGCCGCAAGCGGTGCTGGTCATTACCCGCGCCGACGCCGGCGGCGGCGATGAGCTGGCCACATTGCGGATGACGGCGCAAGGCGGCGGCTACGCCGGCCAAACCGGCCAGGTGCTGGCCTCCGTGGACGACACGCTGGCGCCGCTGGCCATCAACGCGGACGCCCCGGCCGGCGTAAGCGTCTATGCCCCGCCGGGCAGCGCCGCCACCGCCACCGTATCGCCGCCGGCCGCTGATACGCCGACCGTAGCCACCGGCGCCGGCTTCGGCATCGGATCGGCTGTGGGCGTTTCGGTATCCGACGCGCCGGATGATGGCCTGGAAATCTGCCTGCCCGTATCCGACGCCCTGCGCGCCGAAGCGGGTTCCGCCCTGGTACTGACCCTGCTCCGCTACGCCGCCGGCAGCTGGACGGAGCTGCCCGGCGCCCGCGACCTGGGCGACCGGGTCTGCGCCGGCGGCGTGACGGGGGATGCCAGCTATGCGGCGGGGTATGCGCTGCGGCCGGGGACGGTGCTGGATCTGGCGGCGTCCGCGCCGGCCGACGCTCCGGGTACGATAGTACTGTCGTGGACGCCGCCACCGGCGGGAACATCCCAGGTAGCGGTAGTAGTCAACGCTACCGATGACACCGATTACTGCCTGGAAACGCTGCCGGGGCTGGACGCTTCCGGCTACACCTGCGCGGATCGGACGGCGGGGCAGACCTATGTGGCGCTGCTGATTGTGCTGCTGCCGGATGGGGGTTACACGCTGGCGAACATAGTGCGGTTTGAGCTGCCGGCGGCGGGCGGCCAGTAGCCCGGTCGTTGCAGCCGGGCTTCGGAGCGACCAAAAAGCGGCTCGCCGCCGGGGGTAAATCCCCCGGCGGCGGGCCGCTTTTAGTGGTCTCGCCGGCGGCCTAAAACAGCGACCTGGACTGCCCGCCGTCCACATTAATGCAGGCCCCGGTGATCAGCCCGGCGCGGTCCGACGCCAGAAAGGCGACCGTTTCCCCAATGGGTTCGGGCCAGCCGAACTTGCCCATCGGCAGGTTGCGGTCAATGAACTCGGCCACCACTGCCGGCGTGTTGTTCTGCTGGAAACGATCCCAGGAACTGCCGGGGAAGTCAATGCTGCCGGGCGCAACGCAGTTCACCAGCACCCCCGTGGCCGCCAGCTGCAACGCCAGGTGCTTGGAAAAGGCGATCATCCCCGCCTTGCCCGTCATATAGTCCACGGAACCGCCATGCTCCCGTCCGTAAATGGAAGCGATGTTGATGACGCGCCCCCAGCCCTGCGCCCGCATATGCGGCAGCGCCAGCCTGGTCATCCGCACCGCCGAAATGAGGTTCACTTCCAGCCCCTCCAGGAACTGCTCCATAGTGGTTTCCTCAAAGAGGACGGAACCGCGCCGGCCGCCTACGTTGTTCACCAGAATGTCGGGCGCGCCCAGGGTGTCGGTGGTTTCTTGCAGGAAGCGGGCGGCGTCATCGGGGTTGGTGACATCGGCCCGGCTGCCGCTGACTTTGACGCCAAGCCCGGCCAGTTCCGCCACCGTGGCGTCCACCTGCGCCCCGTCGCGCCCGCAGATGGCCACGGCGCAGCCTTCGCCGCCCAGCGCCAGCGCACACTGGCGCCCCAGGCCGCGACTGCCGCCGGTAATCATCGCTACTTTCCCGTTCAGGCTCAAATCCATCGGATTGCCTCCATTTACCTGTTGCCGTGCTTTGGAATGGACGGAATTATAATGGCTGGAATTATAGCGGGTTGCAATCCGGTCTGACCTGTCGGATGCGAATGGTCAGGCGGGCCGGCGCAGCCCTGACGACGGCGGACGACGGCTCGTTTGGACGGGGTCGCTACCAGTTTGGCCTCCGGGCGCAATGCGCTTTGCCGGCGGCGTCGCCATCGCCGCCGATAAGGGCCCGCCGGCTGTGATAAGATGGCGTGGCCCGTCGTCACGACGGGCCACACTGGTCAAGGAGACGCTTTTATGCCCCAGCTGAATGGAGGCCATCTGTTTATCCGCTGCCTGAAGCAGGAGGGCGTGCGGAAAATTTTCACCATCGTGGGCGATACTATCCTGCCGCTGGTGGACGCCGCCGCCGATGAGGGTATTGAGTTCATTGATACCCGACACGAGGGGGCGGCGATGCATATGGCCGACGGCTACGCCCGCATTACCGGGCAGCCGGCGGTGGCGATGTTCACCGGCGGCCCCGGTTTCGCCAACGCCATCTCCGGCCTGCCGGCCATTTATACCTCGGAAAGCCCGGTGATCTTCGTCGCCGGCTGCGCCGAACTGCCGGAAAAGGGACAGGCCACTTTCCAGGAAATCGACCAGGTGGCCATGGCCGCGCCGGTGTCCAAAGGCTCCTGGCTGATTCACGACACCCACCGCATCCCGGAGTATGTGGCGACGGCCTTTCGCACGGCGATGAGCGGACGCCCCGGCCCGGTGCACCTGACGCTGCCCATCGACTTGCAGGAAGCAAGCATCAGCGAGGAGGATTTGCCGCCGTATCTGCCGCAGGAATACCGGAATATGGGGCGTCCCCAAGGCGACCCGGCGTTGATTGAGCAGGCGGCCGCGCTGCTGGCCGGGGCGCAGCGTCCCGTCATCATCGCGGGCAACCCGGCCCGTTATTCGGTAGAGCCGGCGCAGCTGGAGGCGCTGGCGGAAGCCACCGGCGCGCCCATCTTTACGGTGGAGCAGGCGCGGGGACTGATTGACGACCTGCATCCGCTGTGCTTCGGCTACGCTGACGGGGCGCTCAACCACACGGCGCGCAAGTTCCGCGAGGCCGATGTCGTCCTGCTGCTGGGCAAGCGCCTGGATCATCGCTACCGCTATGGCGGCATTTTTGCCGCCGACGCCAGGCTGATCCAGGCCGACCCTGCGCCGGCGGAAATCGGACGCAACCGGGGCGTGGCCGTAGGGCTGCTGGGCGATTTGGGCGCCATCGTGGACCAGCTGACCGCCGCCGCCCGGCCCAACCCCAACCTGGCCCCCTGGCTGGCCGACCTCAAGCAGGCGCAAACGGCCTGGCTGGACAGCCTCCGCAGCAACGCCGCCGGCGAGTCGCCTATGCACCCGCTGGATGTGTACACGCGCATTGAGCATCTGATTGACGAGGACACCTTCATCGTGCTGGACGGCGGCGACTACGTGCAGTGGGGCCGGTGCTATCTGCCGGCGCGCCAGCCGGGCCGTTTTATGCGGCTGGGGCCGTTGAGTCATCTGGGCGGGGCGATTCCTTACGCCATGGCCGCCAAGCTGGCCTACCCGAACAGCAAGGCGCTGGCCTTTATGGGCGACGGCTCTTTCGGGTTCTACTCAATGGAGTACGACACCTGCATCCGGCACAACCTGCCGATTACCGGGATTATGGGGAACGACAGCAACTGGGGGATTGACCGCACTTTCCAGCTGGCGTACTTCGGACGGGATGTCGGCACGGCGCTGCGCTATGTGCGCTACGACCAGGTGGTGGCGGGCATCGGGGGCTACGCCGAGCTGGTGGAGCAACCCGACGAAGTGGCGCCGGCGGTGGCACGCGCCATCAACTCCGGCCGGCCGTCGCTGGTGAACATCGCGGTGAAATCCGGGGCCAGCCCGCTGGCGGACGCGATGATCGCGCGGCGGACGGGGAACTGACGGACGGAACGGAACAGCGGCGCCGGCCGGGACGGAGCTGGTATAATGATACGCAACTTTCGTCACAACGGCCGGCGCCGCTTCTTCGAGCGCGGGGAACGCCAGCGTGTGCCGCCGGAATATGCGGACAAAATCGACGAAATTCTGATTTACCTTGACGAAGCCAACCGGCCGGCTCATATGAACCGGCCGGGCTACGGATTGCATCCCCTGCGCGGGAATTTTGCCGGCTACTGGTCCGTCCGGGTATCAGGCAACTGGCGCGTCATTTTTCGTTTTGAGGATGGCAACGCCACCAATGTTGATTTTATCGATTATCATTATGAGGTATCCGAAATGCCCAGAAATAATCCGCCGCATCCGGGCAAATCTATCCTGCACAGCGACATAGAGCCCCTTGGCATTACAACGGAGCAGGCCGCCCGTCATCTTGGCGTCAGTTGTCGCGAACTGATGGACATTATGGACGGCAAATCCAGTATTTCACCTGAAATGTCCATCCGGCTGTACAAGGCATTTGGCGGTGGGGTGGCGGGCTGGCGCCGGTTGCAGGGGTCTTATGACCTGGCGCAAACCGCCAACAGCAAGCGCGGCGCCAGCATCAAGGTCAAACGGCTGGGGGAGCCGCTGGGAGAACTGGGCTTGCCGACGAGATCTCCGCTGCACCCCGGCCTCATCCTGCTGCACGAATGCCTGGAGCGTATGGAAATCAGCGTTGCGGAAGCGGCCGAGCATCTGGGCGTAAGCTATGCGGAACTGGACGACCTGGTGAACTGCCGCGCCGACCTGACCCCGGAAATGGCGATACGCCTGGACCAGGCCTTTGGCGGCCACGCCCAGAAATGGTACGCCCTACAGGCCAATTACGAAGTCGCCAGGGTGGCGCTGGAACGGGCGCACCGGATAAAGGTGCGGCGATTGTGGCGGCAGGACCCGGAAACGCACGAGCCGATTCTACTGGGCAAGCCCGATGATGGCCCAATCGCCGTAGATGGCCCAATCGCCGGAGATGGAACGGAAGGGTAGAACGCAATGCCGCCCGCCTGATCTGCAACCTAAGGGAACATCGCCGGCCGGCAAGTTTGATACTACTCGCGGCCCCTGGGCAGCCGGCCGGGAACGCGCGAACCCGTTCCGTTTCTCTGTTCGCTTGCGCCCGAGTCGTCCGCCGGCGCGTTGTCCCAAGCAACGCGCCGGCGGATTGCTTTTCCGACCGAAAGCCGCCGGGCCGGGCGCGGGAAACCGAACCGGGCCAGGCCCTAGTTAATGTCCTCCGCCTGCCCGTCGGCGCCCACGCGCACGCCCACGATGGGGGCCGCCTTTTCGTTGTAGATGCGGACGGCTTCGCTGTCGGGGCCGCCGGTGCGCTCTACCCACTTGGGCAGGACATTGTTGCGCCCGGCCTGATACAGCGCTTCCTGCACTTCTGGGGTGAACTCTACATACTCCATGCCGCCGGCGGTGTTTTCGTCAATGCCTTCCTGGGCCCAGACGGTTTCCACCCACTCGCGGGAAGTGCGCTGGTGCCGCGCGCCTTCCTCTTTGATGATGGCCTGGAGGTCGGGAGGGATGGATTCCCACAAATCCTTGTTCATCGTAATCCAGGTGACGGCAATGGCGACGATGGGGCCGACCATATAGTCGGTAACTTCGTACCAGCGGACACCGGAGCCGCAAGTGCCGCAGGATACGGCGGCGTCCAGCACGCCGCGTTCCAGGGCGGTGTACACATCGGCGAAGGCCATAAACTGGGCGTCGGCGCCCATGCCGCCCAGCAGGTCGCTGAGGACGGTGCTGTGGCTGCGGGTTTTCAGCCCCTCAAAGTCGGACAGGGTATTGAGGGGGCGCGAGGAGAAGTAGTAGTTGCTCTCGTAGTAGTTCTCCATGATGACGATGCCGTTGGACTGTTCCTCGATGATGCGATGGAGGTCAGCGCGGGTAGCGTCAATGACGGCGAAGTTGGTTTCGGCGTCGGGGAACAGGCCCCAAAGGTTGGCGACGTCAATGATGGGCAGATCGCCGCCGATGTAGCCGGAGTAGATTTCGGCGAGTTCCATAGTCTGGTCTTTAATCAGACGCAGAGAATCGGGGCCGGCCAGACCGAGTTCGGGGAAAGAGCTGATCTGGAAAACGACGCGGCCGTTGGTGCGGTCCTTGACGCGCTCAATGAAGCCGTCGATGCCGTGTTCCTCCTGGGTGGAGTAGATGAGGGTGCAGGGGTTGCCGGTGCGGTTGATGCAGACCAGCTGGATTTTGAATTCGGGTTCGGCCATCATTGCGCTGCCGCTGTCGCCGGAGCCGGCAGCGGGGGCGGCCGGAGCGTCAGTGGCGGCCGGAGCTTCGGTAGCCGCCGGGGCCGGCGCGTCAGTGGCGGCCGGAGCTTCGGTAGCCGCCGGGGCCGGCGCGCTGGTGGCGGCGGGCGCCGAGGTAGCCGCCGGGGCCGGGCTGCTGCCGCCGCACGCGGCCAGTACGACTACCAGCGCGCCAAGCAGGCCGGCCAGCAGATATTTGCCGAGGCCGGGGCGGGAGAATGCAGTGTGGATGCGATGATACATTTTCCATTCCCTCCGATTCTGCCGGGATTTCGGACGCTGCCGGGAGGTTGGCAGATACTTGGTGAAAGCGCCGGCGCTGTACGGTTGCATTTTTCACCTCCCGTTGCGCCGGCGCAGGATGGCCGGCGGCTGCGGATTGAGCCGCCGTATTCAAACTGTCGGGCGATCTTATAGCATACCTGTATGGCTGTCAGCGGGGGCGGTGGTATGGCGGCATAGCGGGCGGCGCTCAAGCGTTGTTCCGGGCGTTGCGCGATGAGCGGGGCGGCAACATCAATCGGAGGTCAGCTTCCGCTATGTCGATCAGGTCATCGGCAAGCTGGGCAACTTCCTGAGCCACGCTTTGCTGGCTGGGGGATGCCAGCAACACGCGCGCTCCGAAATCCTGCGCGGTTCTGATTGCTTCGGCAAGGTCGCGGTCGCCGGCGATAAGCGCTACGGTGGTATAAGCGGAACGGCTTGCCAAGCGTACCATATCCAACGCAATCAGAGTATCGACGCCTTTCTGCTGGCGCTCAGGGCGGAAAGTCCAGCGTCGACTGAACGCAGCAAGCAGCTGCGACGGTTCCATCCCCAAGTCCTGGGCCGTATTAGCCAGGGCCTGCTTTATGGGCTCCTCAAGTCGGTTGGGGCGCTCTGCGATCTGTCCTAATCGCAGCTGTACGCCGGGGGTGCGGGCAATGGCATTGAAAAAGGTTCGCTGTCCAGCATAGTTAGGGTGCGCCGGGTCAAAAGCTCCGTCGTACCAGTAAGCGCGCAAGAGGGTTTGCCCGGAGAGTTGGGGTGTCGCGCCAATGCTGCGGAACCAGTTGGCAACCGCATTAGAATTAGGGTTAACCGAGGCGGCCCTCTGCCCAAGCACGGCGGCGCCGGCGGCGCGCAAAAAGCCGACATCGATAAATCCTACATAGGTTTGCATCATTGCGCTCGCTCTATAAAAAAGCGGGGCCGGGGCGACCCCGCGAAAACAGCCCCAACGGGGCTGGCCCGAATCTGTCCCAACGGGACAGGACGATTATACCAGCGGTATAATCGGAGCGCAACAATCGGGCTGCCGGGCGTAATGCCAAACTGCCCGTTCCGCAAAAGGAACGGGCAGTTTGTTGTCGGCGTTTGGCATACCCCCCATCGGGGAGAGGTACGCGGCCATGGCGTCATTCGGTGGCGGACGCCGTGCCATCCGCGTTGATGGTCACCTTGACGATGGGAGCCACCAGCTCGTTGAAAATCCGGGCGGCTTCGCTGTTGGGACCGCCGACGCGATCCACCCAGCCGGGAACCACGTTTTCAATGGCGGAACGGCGCTGCGCCGCTTTCATCTCATCGGTGAACTCCACCAACTCCATGCCCTCGGCGATGTTCTCCTCCACAGCAGTGGGCGCGAAATGCTCAAAGAGCAGCTGGCGGTTGAGGTAGGCGTGGCGGGCGCCCTCCTCCAGGACGATGTTCTGCAAGTCGGCGGGCATTTCGTTCCAGCGGGTGTGGCTGATGGTGAACCAGCTGTGTCCCACGGAGATGATGGGGCCGACCAGGTAGTCGGCGACCTCGTACCAGCGCAGGCCATGCCCGCAGGAACCGCAGGAAATGGCGCCGTCAATGACGCCCCGCTCCAGGGCGGTATAGACATCGGCGAAGGCGATGAACTGCGGGTCGCCGCCCATCCCCGAAATCAGGTCGCTGAGCACGGTGCTGTGGCTGCGGAGCTTCTTGCCTTGCAGATCATCCAGGCTGCGCACTTCGGGCTGGGCGAAAATGTAGTTGTGGGCGGTCATCATATAGGCGACCTGAACGCCGCCCTGTTCGGCGGTTACTTCCGCCATTTTGGGCTGGATAGCGTCAATGACGTCCAGCTGGTCCGCCTGGGTGGGATAGAGTCCCCAGAGGTTGCTCATGTCCATAATCGGGAAGTCGCCGCCCACATAGCCGGAGTAAATCTGCGCCGAGTCCAGCGTGCCGTCCTCAACCAGACGCAGCGTGTCCGGGCCAGCGACGCCGAGTTCGGGGAAGGAGGACACCTCAAAGATCACCTGTCCGTTGGTGCGCCGCTTGACGCGTTCCACGAAGCCGATGTCCTCGGTTTCGGCGTAGTTGCCGATGGCCAGGCCGCAGTCCACCAGGGTGCGGTTGATGCAGGCCATTTGCATTTCAAACTTTTTGCCGGAGGATTCCAGCGGCGTGAGGTTGAAGTTGATGTCGCTCTCTACGCCGCAGGACCAGCCGGAAGGGCTGCCGCCGCCGTGTTCGGCGGGTACGGATGCGGCGGTTTCGCCGTCGCACTGCGTGGCTGCGATGGCTTCCTGGCCGCCGTCGGGGGAATCCACGATGTTGATGCAGACTTCGCCGACGACGCGGCCGTCGCAGTCCACAACGGCAGGCGGCGTCATCATCGCCATGGTTTCGGTGGCGGTGCCGTCGGAGTTGATGACCACGCCGACGATGGGGCCGACTATTTCGTTGAAAATGTTGACGCCTTCAGAGTTGGGGCCGCCGGCGCGATCCACCCAGTTGGGGATGATAGTTTCCAGGGCGGCGACGCGCATCTGGGCTTTGACATCGTCGGGAAAGTCGTTGTACTCCATCCCCTCGGCGACATTGAGGTTGATGCCGTCCGGGTCCCATTCCTCTTTGAGTAGGCGGCGGTTTTCGGCCTCATACTCTCGGCCGACCTCTTTGAGGATGGCGCGGTTTTCGGCGGAGAGCTGCCGCCATTTGTCGCCGTTGACGGTGACATAAGTGACGGCAATGGAGCCGACGATGGGGCCGTAGAGGTAGTCGGTTACTTCGTACCAGCGCTGGCCGTAGCCGGGAGTGCCGCCGGTGATGCCGGCGTCCAGCACGCCGCGCTCCAGTGCGGTGTACACATCGGCAAAGGCGATGAACTGCCCCTGGGCGCCGAGGCCGGACAGCAGGTCGCCCAGAACGGCGCTGTGCTGGCGAATGTCCTTGCCCTCATAAGCGGCCAGGTCGGGCAGCGGCTCGCGGCTGAATATGTACTGGTTGGGGTAGTAGGCGCGGAACACGGGTTCGCCGCCGGTGGCATCCCGCAAGATGCGAACCATATCGTCCTCAATGGCTTCACTGAGGGCGAGGTGGGCATCGTTGCTGGGGGAAAGGCCCCAAAGGTTGCCTACGTCAATGACCGGCAGGTCGCCGCCGACGTAGCCGGAATAGATTTCGGCGAATTCCAGGGTCTGGTCGTCGACCAGGCGGATGGTATCAGGGCCGGCGAGGCCGAGCTCGGGGTAAGAGGAAATCTCAATCCTGACTTCGTCGGTGAGTTCATGAACCCTGGGGATGTAGAAATCGCGGATGAGTTCGCAGGGACGCAGGGTGCGGTTGATGCAAACTACTTGCAGAGTCACCACATCCGATTGGACTTCCGGCGCGGGGACGGGCGTTTGGGTGGGCGGCACCGGAGTTGGGGTGTTGGCGGGGCCGGCGGCCGGGGCGGCGGCGGTAGCGGCGGGCTGCTGGGCCGCGGCGCCGGCGGATGTGTCCGCGGCGGTGGGAGCGGGGGCCGCCGATTCCGGCGCCGCGCCGCTGCCGCAGGCCACCATCGCCAGCAGGAGCAGAACTACGGCCGCGGCGGCGGCAAAGGCGCGCCAGGGTACGGCGAAAGAGCCGGGCGCGGACAATCTGCTGAACTTGACCATTGTTCCCTCCATCAGGAATTGGGGTTTAAAAATCGCCGGGATGCCGGCCCGCGCAAGGGCGGCGGCAGGGGCATTTTGCCGGCGTGTTTAGGCGCAATACGCTATCAGCGCCGGGGCGGGGTGTCAATAAACAGGCCGCCAATAACCCGTGATAGCAGCATCGGGGATTATTATGATTTGTGATCTGCGGGCGGAGCCGGACGGCGCTGTCCCGCACGGGTGACGGGATGTGATTTTGAATCGCGCGGCGTTACTGTTCCGGCGCCTGCGCCGGCGTCGTCTGCCTGTCAGGCAGTACGCTGATGGCTACCCGGCCGTCGGCATCGTGAAAATGACGGCCGAGTTGGCTGGTGGATTCCCGGCGGCTTTCCTCGACGGCTGCGCGCACCGCCTGATCAATGAGTACCTCAATTGCGGCCAGCTGGCGCTGATCGGACGCTTGTATTTCAGCCTTGATTTCGTCCCTCAGCTCGGCGCGCAGTTCGGTTTTGAGGTCGTCCATTTCGTTGAGTATCCAGATGGCGACGCCTACAGGTGTGCCAACGATGGCGCCCGCCAGAGTAAGCACTACCAGGATGCCGGCGGCGTTCCGGTTCACCGTGTGCCACATTTGTTGCAAGCTGGTCATTTTTGAGCCTCCGCTTCGGATTTGCGTTCCGGCGCCGGTTAAAATTGTACGCCAACGGAACGGGGTCATTCTATGCCGAATTGGGCAAATCGCGCTGCCCCACACCACCAGTAGCCGCTCTTTTCGGGCGCATCGCCGGGCGGATGTCCCTTATGCCGCCTATGCCGTCAATGCTTCCCGCAGGCGGCGGATGACGATTTCGGTTTCCGCTTCGGTGAGATTCAGCGGGTCAACCATCAGTTCGTCGGGCGGGCCGAGCTGTTGCAGGTAGATGGGCGGGTCGCCCTGCTGGAGGCCGGCGGCGACCCGGTCCGCGGCGGGGCCGGGCCAGTCGCCGCCCAGGCGCAGCACGGCGGTGGGTATCAGGTAATCGATGCCGTCGTGTTCCAGGGTAATATTCAGCCCCGGAACGGCGGCGGACAGACTGTCCACCACCCGGCGGGCTAGGGTATGGTAATAGGCCATTTCGGCGTCCTCATCCTCGTCAACGAACATCGCCAGAGCAGTGGTGAGGCCGAGGATTTCCTCTTTGGCGACTTTCATCGGGCGGCCGAGGAACTGGGCCGGGCTGCCGTTGGCGCGGGCGGCGTCAATGAGGTCGGCGCGTCCGCAGAGGATGCCGGTTCCCTGGGGGCCGCGCACGCCCTTGCCGCCGCTGTAGATGACCAGATCGGCGCCGTCATTGAGGTAGCGACGCAGGTTGGCGCGGGGCGGCAGCATTGAGGCGGCGTCCACAATGACCGGGACATTATGGCGATGGGCGATTTCGCAGACCCGGGCCAGGGGCAGCGCTCGGCGGCTGGTAAAGGGGGCGCAGAGGTAGGCCACGGCGGCGGTGCGCTCGCTGATGGCGGCTTCCAGTTCCCAGGGATGGGTGAACAGGTAGTTGCCGATTTCCACCAGCCGGGCGCCGGCGGCGCGGTAAGCCTGGTCGTAGGGGAAGCGGTGCATGGTATGGATGATGATTTCGTTGGGCATCCCGTCGGTGTCGTCAGGGAGGCGCTGCATCCGGGCGGGGTCGCCGCCGGCGATGCAGGCGGCAGCCTGGAGGAGGAGGCCGCCGGCGGCGCCACTGGTGACGAGTCCGGCTTCGGCGCCGGTAAGCCGGGCGATTTCGACGCCGGCTTTTTCGTTGAGCTGGTCGATGTTGACCATTACGCGGGCGGCGCCGGCCATCTGCGCCAGCACTTCCGGGCGGGTGCGGGTGCCGCCGAGGCGGGTGACGGAGCCGGTGGCGTTGATGATGGGGTCCACGCCGAGGCGGCGGTAGGCGGCTTCGGCGGCGGAGATGGTCTGCTGCTGGGTCAAGGTGGTCTCCTGCGGGCGCCACAACGGGATGTTTGCCGGGGCCGTTTCGGTATGGAATTGGGATGGGACAGGCGCATTATAAACCGCCGGCGCCGGTCGGTGTATGCGCCGATAGCCGTAATCGCGCCGGCAGCCGGCGGCGCCGGGCTTGGGCAAACCCGGCGCAAGGGGGGCTAATCCGGTCCGGGATAGCGTCTATCGTAGCCAGGGCAATGTCGCCCCGATGCGGTGGGGCAGCGATTGCCAATCCCGACGGCAAATGACGAGGGGCAACGAGGTATTCCCGCTGCCACCGGCGGGACATTGAAAAGCCGCGACCGCCGGATTGCTTCCCATCGGCCAATTCCCGGAATAACGGGGCATAGGCACCGAGGCAAAGGAGGCGCGTATTAGCGGCGGCGGCGCCGGGCCGATCTTATGTCCTTAACCATTGCGCCGGCAACCCGGAACGGTTGTTGCGATGGGGGTTTTACTTGTTGCGGCAGTTGCCACCGGGAAAACCCGCCGGTCGTTGCCATCCGAAGGGCGGGTCAGAGGCGTTGCCAGCGCGGCGGCGCGGATCCGCAGCGCATCCGGCAGGTAGTAGCGGGCAGGGACGGGTGGCCGGCGGGCGGCGGCGGGTCACAGCTGGGACAGGTAGGCTTCGTAGCCGGCGGCGTCCAGAAGGCCCTCCAGTTCGGCGGGTTGGGACATTCGGACGCGGAGCAGCCAGCCGGCGCCGAAGGGGTCGCTGTTGACCAGCTCGGGCTCGTGGGCCAGGCGGGCGTTGACTTCGGTCACTTCGCCGCTGACGGGGGAGTACAGGTCGGAGACGGCCTTGACGGATTCGATTTCGCCCATTTTGGCGAGGTGGCCCACGGCGGCGCCCAGGGCCGGCAGTTCCAGATAGACGACATCGCCCAGCTGGTCCTGGGCGTAGTGGGTGATGCCGACCAGGACCACGCCGGCGTCGTTTTCCAGGCGCGCCCATTCGTGTTCACGGGTGTATTTGCGGTCGTCGGGGTTCACCTTGCGCAGTACCTCCGGTGGGTGGTTGTTTAACGCGAGCGTTGGTAGAAGGGAAGTTCGGTGGTGGTTACGGCGGTGAGGCGGCCTCTGATGTCAACCTGCAAGGCGGTTCCGGGCGCGGCGTGTGTGGAGGGAACGAAGGCCATGGCCACGCAGCGTTGCAGGGTTGGGGAGTAGGCACCACTGGTGACGGCGCCCACTGTTTGGTCGTGGGCCAGCACATCGTACCCGGCGCGGGGGGCGCTGCGTCCGGGCATGGTCAAGCCGACCAGGGCGCGCCGGGTGCCATAAACGCGCTGGTGGTCCAGGACGTCGGCGCCGTTGAAAGCGCCATCGCGGCGGACGAAGCGGCCCAGGCCGGCTTCAATGGGGGTAATGTCGGGGGCCAGTTCGTGGCCGTGGAGGGGCAGGCCGGCCTCCAGCCGCAAGACATCCCGGGCTCCCAGTCCGCAGGGAACGGCGCCGGCGGCGACCAGGCGCTGCCAGATGGCGACTACATCGCCGGCGGCGGCGGCCAGTTCAAAGCCGTCCTCGCCGGTGTAGCCGGTGCGTCCGATGAAAACGCGGCGGCCGTCGATGTGTCCGCGCCCCCAGGTGAAGGGACGGAGCAGAGACGGGGAAGGGCGGCGTCCGGGGTTGGGGGCCAGGCGGGAGCCGGGGGTGAAGTCGGCGCAGAGGCTGTCGATAGTGGCGGCGGCGGCAGGGCCCTGGACGGCGATGAGGCCGGTGAGCAGGGTGCGGTCGGTGATCTGGACGCCGCGTCCGTCAAAGTGACGGGCCAGCTGGCGGTCGAACCAGAGGGCAACGGCGGCGCGGTTGCCGGCGTTGGGGATGAGCAGGAATTCGTCGCCGCCCAGACAGTAGAAAATGGTGTCGTCGATGACGCCGCCGGTTTCGTTGCAGATGAAGCAGTATCGGGCGCGGCCCACGCGCAGGGCCGATGCGGAGCCGGTGAGGAGGATGTCCAGCAGGGCGGCGGCATTGGGGCCGGCGATGTGGAGTCGTCCCATGTGGGAGACGTCGAAGATGCCCACGGCAGTGCGGACGGCGGCGATTTCGCTGATGACGCCGGCGTACTGGACGGGCATATCCCAGCCGCCGAAAGGAACCATGCGGGCGCCGAGGCCAATATGGGTGTCGTAAAGGACGGTGCGGAGGTTGCCGGCGTTTCCGGCGGCGGAGTCGGCAGCGTCAGCGGCGTTGTGGTTGGTCGTCATAGCGCAAACAAAAGCACAGGGCCGGCGGAAGGCGGCCCCGGTGGCAGGGTTAAGAAGCGGCTATGATGATACCGCCAAGACGGGTTGGGCGCAATGGGGATGGGCGGTTAATCCGGGGCTATCGGGCCGGAGTTATCGGGCCGGAAGGTTTGCCGGCGCCGCGCTGGCGATCTGCCGCATTACGGGCATCAGGAAGGGAAGTTTATCCGCAGATCAGGGCGCCGGTCCGGTTGTGGCCGCACCAGCGGCGCCTGGTTGCTAAAAGCGCGGGGCCGGCGGTGGGCCGGCGCCGGCGGCGTTAGCGCCGGGGCAGTTCAGGCGATGAGGCCGCCATCAATGGTGATGGTCTGGCCGGTGATGTAGGCGGCGTCGGGGCTGGCGAGGAAGAGTACGGCGGCGGCTACGTCCTGCGCGGAGCCGAAGCGGCCGGCGGGGATGCGGGCCAGGATTTGCTGGCGCTGTTCGGGGGTGAGGCCGGCGGCCATTCCGCCGCCGGCGGCATCGTCGTCATCGCTGGTGTCAATGAATCCGGGGGCGACGGAGTTGACGGTGATGTGCCGGCTGGAGATTTCGCGGGCGAGGGCCTTGGCGAGGCCGATTTGCCCGGCTTTGGAGGCGGCGTAGTTGGCCTGCCCGGGGTTGCCGGAGAGTCCGACTACCGAGGATATGTTGATGATGCGTCCGTAGCGCTGGCGGAGCATCAGGGGGACGGCGAAACGGGTGGGCAGGAAGGCGCCGCGCAGGTTGACGGAGATTACTTCGTCCCAGTCGGCGGGGGTCATACGCATTATCAGGCGGTCGCGGTTGACGCCGGCGTTGTTGACCAGGATGTCCAGTCGTCCGAGACGGTCGGCAGTGGTTTTGACGACGGCTTCGGCGGCGTTTTCGTCGGCGATGTCGCCGGGGACGCGGAGGGCTTCGCCGCCGGCGGCGCGGATGGCGTCGATGACGGCATCGGCGGCGTTGGCGTTGTGGCGGTAGTTGATGGCGACGGCGGCGCCGGCGGCGGCGAGGCGGCGGGCAATGGCGGCGCCAATGCCGCGGGAGGAGCCCGTTACAAGAGCGACCTGCCCGCTCAAATCAATGGTGTACATGGCAGCCACCTGTCCTTGTGTATTGCCGGTTGTTTCGCCGGCCCGCTAACGGGAGGGCGGGGTTGTGGTTGCCCCGGTTTCCTCGCCGGCGGCGGATGCGGATGCAGATGCGGCGGCGGATGCGTCCAGCCGGGCAAGTTCCTGTCGGAAGCCGTCCACCAGCCGGCTGCGGTGGGCCAGCAGGCCGGTGTCGATGGCGCCGGCGATGCCTTCGGCGGTGGAGGAGCCGTGTCCGATCATTACCAGTCCGTTGACGCCGAACAGGGGGCCGCCCATAGTGCGAGGGCGGTTGGTGTCGCGCCACAGGGTTTTGGCGACTTGCCGGGCCTGGTCGTCGGGGAGGAGAGCGGCGAGATGACGCTGGAGGTATGGGGGCAAGGCGGCGCCCAGGCCCTCGGCGAACTTGATGAGTATGTTGCCGATGAAGCCGTCGCAGACGATGACGTCCGCTTTGCCGGTGAAGAAGTCCATGCCCTCTACATTGCCGACGAAGTTGAGGTGGCTGCGGCGGAGCAGGGCGTGGCTTTCCTGGACCTGTCGGCTGCCCTTGGCGGCCTCCTCGCCGACGCTTAAGAGAGCCACGCGCGGGTTGGGGATGCCGAGGCGCTGGCGGGAGAAGGCGACGCCCAGGGCGGCGAAGTTGAGGAGGAGAGAGGGGCGGCAGTCCACATTGCTGCCCAGGTCAACGACGGTGACATTGGGGGCGAGGCCGAGGAAGTTGCCGCCGATGCAGGGGCGTTCCAGGCCGTCCATAAGGCCGAGGGTGATGGCGGCGGCGGCCATAGTGGCGCCGGTGGAGCCCATTGAGACGGCGAGGTCGGCGTGGCCGGCGCGCAGGAGTTTCATTGTGGTAACGATGGATGACCGGGGCTTGCTCCGCAGGGCGGCGACGGGGTGTTCATCGTCCTCGATTTTGCCGTGGGAGGGGACGATGGCGATGGGCAAGGCGGAGTCGGCATCGGTATTGGGGTTAGCGTCTGGGGCAACGGCGGCAGCGTCCGGGTGGCGGCGGAGTTGGCAGCGCAGGGCGTCGGGGTCGCCGACGAGGGTGATGCGGAGGTTGGGGTGGGCGTTCAGGGCGGCCAGGGCGCCGGCTACCGTTTCCAGCGGGCCGTGGTCGCCGCCCATGGCGTCCAGGGCGACCCGGACGAGGGCGGTGTCTGGTGTGTCCGTCATTGGTTTGTTACCCCTGGTTCGTTGCCCTTTCGTCCGCTAGCCTGGCTCTTTGGGGCGGCAGCGCCGGCGGTTTGGCGCTGACGCGGATGGTGGCGACGCCGGTGATGATGGGGTCGCCATTATCCGCCTTGCGGACGATGATATTGCAAGTTACGACCGTGCCATTATGGTCGGTTTCGCATTTGACGACGGAGCCGGCGGCTTCCAGGGTGTCGCCGGGGCGGGCGGCACTGCGGAAGCGGGAGCGGAGGCTGCCAGTGGCGAGCCAGTCGGTTCCGTAGGCGGCGGCCAGCATTTCTGAGGCCAGGGCCAGGGTGAGCATTCCGTGGGCGATGACGCCGCCGAAGGGGGAGGCGGCGGCGAAGGCGTCGTCGTAGTGAATGGGGTTATGGTCGCCGGAGGCGGCGCAGTAGGCGTTGATGGCGTCGCGCGTGATAGTACGATGCCGGGTGGGCAGCCGGGCGCCGGGGCGGCAGTAGTCGGAGGGGGCTTCGGAGAGGGCGGCGGTCATCGGGCGTTACCGGGCGGGCAAGAGGATAGTGGTACGAGCGTAGATGAGGTCGATGGCGGCAGCATCCGCCGGGGCGGGTGGGGGCAGTTGGGAGATGGTGTAATTTACGGTGAGGAAGCGCATACCGCCGCGTTGGCGGGGCGGTTGGGGGCGGGCGGCGGCGCTCACCCGCGCGCCGATGGGGGCAGGCGCCAGGACGGTCAGGTCCTGGAGGCTGTGGATGGCGCCGTCGGGGATGGCGAGGCGTTCCAGGAGGATGGCCACGGCGCGGGCAACGAGGAACAGTGGGGGGGCGCAGCCGGCCTGGCGATAGACGGGCAAAGCATCGCCGACGGCCGCCAGGTATTCCGCCACGGCGGCGGGGGTGATTTCCCAGGAGCCGAGGGGGATGGGGTCAGCGTCGGTGTGGGCCGCGGGGTTGATGGACATCGTGGTGTTCCGGCCACGCGGCGGGTTGGGGTACTGGCGAAAGCGGTGGGGCGGCGCGTGGCTTTACAATATATTATACACGATGGGCTGCGGTTATGTGCGCTGGCAACGGAGGATGTATGTTTCAACATCACGCCACAGATATGCCGGCTTCCTGCGGCCGGCGACACTGCCCGTATTGCGGCGGGGCGTTATGCTTCCGGGGATGGCGCATCGGATGCCACGGGCGTCGGGAACCACTTCTGGATCAGGTTGATGCCTTCGTTCACCGCGTCCGCATAGCGGGTGACCAGGCGGTCGGGCAGGTTGTTTTCGTAGAAGTGGTTGTGGAGGGCTTGGGCAAGCCCGGTTGCGGTGTCCAGTCTGCCGGCATCGTCGCGGTCAACTTGGGCTACCAGATCGGCCAGGTTGCCGGAAGCGCGGAGCAAACCCACGTGGCTGGAAAGCCGGATGCCGTGGTCAGCGGCAACGGCCTTGACAGCTTGCGTGTAGGCGCCCCAGGACTTTTCGGCAACCTGGAGCAGGTCGTTTTCGGCCAGGCTGCGCCGGACGTGCCCGCGGTAGTGATTCATATTGGAGCGATACGCGACGGCGCGCTCGGCGGCCGTTACGCCGGCGAAGCCGGTATTCCAAGTGGGCGGCAACGCCGACTTGATGGTATTGGCGACTTGGGTGGGGGCGAAGCGGGCTTGGGAAGGGTTCATAATTCGGCTCCCGGGTTTTGCATGGTCACCGGCGGCGGAAACCACTGCTGGATCAGGTTGATGCCTTCGTTCACCGCGTCCGCATAGCGGGTGACCAGGCGGTCGGGCAGGTTGTTTTCGTAGAAGTGGTTGTGGAGGGCTTGGGCAAGCCCGGTTGCGGTGTCCAGTCTGCCGGCATCGTCGCGGTCAACCTGCGCTACCAGATCGGCCAGGTTGCCAGAAGCGCGGAGCAAACCCACGTGGCTGGAAAGCCGGATGCCGTGGTCAGCGGCAACGGCCTTGACAGCTTGCGTGTAGGCGCCCCAGGACTTTTCGGCAACTTGGAGCAGGTCGTTTTCGGCCAGGCTGCGCCGGACGTGCCCGCGGTAGTGATTCATATTGGAGCGATACGCGACGGCGCGCTCGGCGGCCGTTACGCCGGCGAAGCCGGTGTTCCAAGTGGGCGGCAACGCCGACTTGATGGTGTTTGCGACCTGGGCAGGTGCGAAGCGGGCTTGGGAAGGGTTCATAATTCGGCTCCCGGGTTTCGGCATGGTCATTGCGGGGGCGCTGCTAACGACAGGGGCGATTAGCGCCGGTATATGGCTACTCCGTCACGCGGATGGACAAATCCCGCAGCTGGCCGGCTTCTACGGGGGCGGGCGCGCCGAACAGCAGGTCGGAGCCGCTCTGCGTTTTGGGGAAAGCGATGACTTCGCGCAGGGAATCGGCTCCGGCGAGCATGGCTACCAGGCGGTCGACGCCGGGCGCGATGCCCCCGTGAGGCGGCGCTCCGTAATCAAAAGCTTCCAGGATGTGCCCGAACCGTTCCTGCACCTGCGCCGGCGTGTAGCCCAGGATGGCGAAAATCTTTTCCTGCAAGGCGCGGCGGTGGATGCGGATGCTGCCGCTGGCCAGCTCCGAACCGTTGCAAACCAGGTCGTAGGCCCGGGAGGGTATCGCCGACAGATCATCTCCGTCCAGCATTGCCTCGCACCCCGGCGCGGGGGCGGTAAAGGGGTGGTGGGTTGAATCCCACCGTCCGGCGGCGGCGTCCCAGTCAAACAGGGGGAAGTCGGTGACGAAGGCGAAGGCCAGCGTGTGGGGGTTGGCCAGGCCTAGTTGTTCGGCCAGGTGCGTCCGCATTGACGCCAGCCACTGGTTGGCCAGGGCCGGGGGGCCGGCCATCAGAATGATGAGGTCGCCGCGCCGGGCGCCGGTTCGTTCCGCCAGCCGGAGCGTCCATTCCAGGGGCATTCGCAGGCCGGTCGACAGGAGGACGTCGGCGTCGGACAGGGTGTCCAGGGAGCCGGCGCCGGTCAGACGCACGTGGCTGATGCCGCCGGCGCCGAACTCTTTGGCGGTGTCCTCCAGGCGCCGCAGATCGGAGCCGGTGCGGCTGGCCTGCCCCGGCACGGGCATAGCCTTGATGATGCCGCCGCCGTTGAGTACGCCGTGAAAGACGCGGAACTCGGTTTCCGCCGCCAGGTCGCTGACGTCGGCCATCTCCAGGCCGTAGCGCAAATCGGGCTTGTCGCTGCCGTAGCGGGACATCGCCTCGGCGTAGGGCAGACGAGGGAAGGGGGTTGCGATTTGGAATTGAGGCGCCAGTTCCCGGACCAGGCCGGAATAAAGGCCCTCAATCAGGCCCAGCACATCCTCCTCGTTGACGAAGCTCATTTCCAGATCCAGCTGGGTGAATTCCGGCTGGCGGTCGGCGCGGAGATCCTCATCGCGGAAGCAGCGGGCGATTTGGAAGTAGCGTTCCACGCCGCTGACCATCAGCAACTGCTTGAGTTGCTGCGGGGATTGGGGCAGGGCGTAGAAGCTGCCGGGCTGCCGGCGGCTGGGTACCAGGTAATCCCGCGCGCCTTCGGGGGTGCTTTTGATGAGTATGGGGGTTTCGATTTCCAGGAAGCCCTGCGCGTCCAGATAGTCGCGGATGTATTTGACGACCTGGTGGCGCAGACGCAGGTTGCGCTGCATGGCGGGGCGGCGCAGGTCAAGGTAGCGGTAGCGGAGGCGCAGGCTTTCGTCGGCGTCCACGTCGTCGGTGATGTAGAAAGGGGGCGTGAGGGACTGGTTGAGGGTGGCCACTTTTTCGGCCATTATTTCCACGTCCCCGGTGGGCAGGAGGGGGTTTTCGGAGCCCTCCGGGCGGCGGCGCACGCGGCCGCTGACCTGCACGCACCATTCCGAGCGCAGGCGCTGGGCGGCGTCGTAATCCTCGGCGGGCAGGTGTTCGGGGTTCAGTACGGCCTGCACGATACCGGAGCGGTCGCGCAAGTCGATGAAAATGATGCCGCCGTGGTCGCGTCGCCGGCTGACCCAGCCGGACAGGGTAGCGGCAACGCCGTGGTGGGCGGCGCGCAGTTCGCCGCAGTCGTGGGTTTTCAGCGCATCAACTCCTGTGCGTTTGCCGGACTGCCGGCCGACAAATCAGCCCAGCAGGTCGAGCACGTTTTGAAAGGGGCTATCTACTATATCATTGCCGTTGCTGTTGCCGCCGGCCACCGCCGCGGCCAGGGCGGCCGGATCCGACACCGGGGGGTAGCAGACGGTGTCCAGGCAGATGTGGGCGCGAGCCGGAGTGGCGCGTCCGGTGCCGGGGTGTCCGGTTTCAGGGGCCTGGAGCGCCAGTTTGAGCAGTAGGTTGGGGCAGTCCAGGGTCATAGCGGCGGCGAGCATAGCGGCGGCGTCCGGGGCGCCGGGCTGTCCTTCCAGGGTGACTTCCACGACGGGGTTCAGGAAACGGTCCACGGCGACGGCGTAGTCGGCGGCCAGTTCGCCGTAATCGCGGTTGGCTTCGGCGTAGGCGCTTAAAGTGTGGCGGGCGGCCTGGCGGTAGCGGGAGTCGCCGGTGATGTGATGCAGGCGCATCATCCCGGCGACGGCGGCGGTGTTTTCCGCCAGGGGTTTTTCGCGGGCCTGCAAGTAGCCGGGCCGGGCGGGAGAGTTTTCAATGTCGTAGAACCCGCCCCGGGCGCCGTCCAGGAAGCGTTCCAGCAGGACGTCGGCGGCGGCCTCGGCGGCGTTCCGGCAGCGGTCGTCGCCCGCCGGAAGGGAATCGTACCCGTCCAGGGCGGCTAGGAGGAAGGCGGCCCAGTCCGCCAGCAGGTCGCCGCCGTCGGATGGGGGAATAAAGCCGTCCGCCGTGAAGGTATGGGGCAAGCGTCCGGACGCGGCGGCGGCGGTCAGGTTGTCCAGCAGGCGACCGGCGATGTCCGCGAGTTCGGGGCGGCCCAGCCGCCAGGCGGCGGCAAAGAGCAGAGATGCGCCCTGGGCAGTCAGGGAAGTGTAGCAGTAAGGGTCAACGGGCGGGGCCGGCCAGCCAGCTCGCTCCGCCGCCGGCTGGCCGAAATAGTCGGAGTGGGCGCCCTGGCTGCCCCGGATGCCCCGGGCTATGGGGTCGTACAGGGTGTCCAGGATGTAGTCAATGGCGCGGGCGGCGCATTCCCGATACCGGGGGCGCTGGAGCAGGATGGCGGCGTCCAGTAGTACTCCGGCCAGGGCGATATTGTCCTCCGCCATTTTCTCATGCTGGGGCAAGGTCCAGTCGTCGCCGGCCACGAAGCGGAAGAAGCCGCCGCCAATGGCGTCGTGCATGGCGCCGTCCGCAATGGCGTCCAGACTTTTTTCCAGCATAGCGCGGAAAAAGGGTTCGCCGGTGACGCGATAGCGGTGGAGCAGGAGGCGGAGCATAGGGGCGGCGGGGAACTTGGGGGCGACGCCGAAGCCCCCGTGGCTGGGGTCATAGGCTCCGGCGACGCGGCGGGAGATCTGGTCCACCAGGGCGGCGTCGGGTTCGCGGCCGGCGACGACGCGGGCGGCGTGTTCCCGGCGCTGGCGGAGGATGTCGTTGGCCTGCTGGTAGAGTTCCGGCTTGCGGTCGGCGTAGGCGCGGCGCACTTCGTCCAGCATCGCCAGGAACTGGTCGGCGGGCAGGTAGGTGGCGCCGGCGATGTAGCCGCCGTGAGGGGTGAGGAAGGAGGTGGTGGGCCAGCCGCCCACATTGTAGCGGGCGTTGATGTCGGGGCGGTGGTCGGTGTCGACCCGCACGGGGATGAAGTGTTCGTTGACGAAGCGGGCCACCTGGGGGTTGCGGTAAGTATGGGCGTCCATTTCGTGGCACCAGTAGCACCACACGGCGTTGATGGATAGGATGACGGGCCGGTCGGCGGCCTGGGCGGCGGCGAAGGCCGGCGGGCCCCAGGGGCTCCAGGCGACGGCGGGGACGGGTTCTGCTGGCGAGGCGCTCACGAGTTTGCTGTCCTGCTGCTAGTCGTTGCTGATGATGACGGCGCCCGTCCGGCCGTCGTAATGCATACTGAAATGGCGCAGGAATGTTCTGCCGAGCAACGCGTAGAACGGATGCCCGCCAGCCCTGATACGCACGCCGGCGAATGGCCCGGTGACGGTGAAATTCAGTTCCGGGATGTGTATCTGCGCCAAGTAGTCATCGGTTTCAATTATCCCGCTGACTCCCGATATTGGCCCTCTGCCAGCCACGCGCAGATCCAGCGCCATCGCCAGTTCTACGTCAATGCAAGTTTCTGCGGCCCCGGTATCAACCAAAGCGGGATACCGATTTGTCGGCAGATTCGGCCGGGCGCCGGCGCCCGGCCGAAAATTACGGTCATAGCCGATTTCTACAGAAATGGTCGGGCCGTGCGATGCGAGTTGGTAAGGGCTGCTGAAGCCGCAGCTGGTGGTAGGCATACGCTATCGGTCAGTTACGGCCCACAAACGGCAACCAGATCTCCCGGCGCGCGCCAACCTGCCGGATGAGGAAAGGCTCCCGGTCATAGCGCTGCGTTGCGGCGTAGGCGGCGTCCTCAGATTCGTCGTAGCTGCCCACGAATTCCTCGTCGTAGAAAACCACCCACTTGCCGAAGTGTTCCAGCTCCAGGTGGTCGCGCATGGCATCGTAAGCGGCGATGTTTTCGTCCAGGGTAGCAGGCATAGAGCACCTCCTTCGGTTTCGTTGGATTGGACTTTTGACGCTATCACGGCGCCGGGCTGCTGTCAATTTTGCGCCCTACGCCGGCAAGGGCAGCCGCATTGGGGCGTCTTTTGCCGGGCCGGCGGCGGGTGGGAAGTTACAGTCAGCTCCGATTGCGGCGGAAATCGGTCAGTTACGGCCCACAAACGGCGGCCGTATCACCCGGAGCGCGCCGACCTGCCGGATGAGGAAAGGCCCCCGGTCATAGCGCTCTATTGCGGCGTAGGCGGCGTCCTCAGACTCGTCGTAGCTGCCCACGAATTCCTCGTCGTAGAAAACCACCCACTTGCCGAAGTATTCCAGCTCCAGGTGGTCGCGCATGGCATCGTAAGCGGCGATGTTTTCGTCCAGGGTAGCAGGCATAGGGCGCCCCTCGCGGTGTATATTGGGCTTTTGACGCTATCACGGCGCCGGGGATGCTGTCAATTTTGCGCCCATACAGCCGGCCGGGTGATTCGGGGCGGCTGGGGCGGGGCAATCCGCAATTGATTTTGAGTATGCCGCCGCCTTATGAGCAGCGGAATCCGGCGCATTGGCAAGGGGTGCGACGGGAAAGCGGCAGCGCAAAACCCCGGCGCTACGAATGCGGATTGCTTGCCTTATCCGGGGAAGCGCTATAACATTGCCGGCGCGGATCTAATCCAAACCCCAACGGGACAAGCTGTTATGAATGACGCTGCAAATGCCGCCGTGAATGACCCACTTTGCCGGCACAGGTGGTAAGGTGGGATAGGCCCTTTGACCCTGCCGGCAGCGGCCCTGCCACCGCCCCGGCTGCCCGCCCGTCCAGCATTCAGCAGCATGACCGGAATGTTCATCAGCAGACCCGTTTTGGGGTGGCCGCCGCCATTGCGGGGGCTGGCGCCAACGCTTTGGGGCGATGCCCGCGGCGCCGGGCGATATTTTGGCGCTCGGCCGATAACCGGCCTACTTTACTGCCTTGTTCCCCTACCCCCCCCCCCCCCCCCCCCCGCAAGAGGCCGGCGTAAAACCGGATCCGGCCCGGTCGCGCCTGCGCTCAATATCATCTTGGCCGCCGATGTTCTGCCGTATCACGGAGGCGGCGCGTTGACCTGGACCGCAGAGGCCGGCTTGCCCACACTTATTCCTGGGTTGTGGCCGGCCGGCGCGCTTTCGCAACACCCCCCGTCCTCGTTGGAAACCCGGGACAGGCTACGCCCGACGACGGGAGGCCGTCTCTAGGCGTCTCCCATCCGACCGCAGCAAAACAGGAGTATCACCCTATGAAAATGGCAATCAGGAAGCTGCCGCTGCCGGCCGTTGCCCTGGCTTTGGCGCTGGCGGTGGCGCTGGGCGCGGCTCTCCACACTGGGGTTATCCCCGTCCCCGTTCCGGCCCACACCGCCGAAGCCCAGAGCGAGGGCCGGTATCACCGGTTCGATTTTGAACGGCTCTACGACGCCACTGTGCCCCATGCGGGGTACGGAGGAATGGAGGACACGGGCCGGCTGCCACCGTGCGAGATTGACCTGGGCGTTACCGATGTGAAGGATGTGTACTGCCATGTCCGCACCGAGCAGGCCAGGGTGACGCTGAAAAACGACGGCGACGAGAGCCAGCACTACCGCGCCTATGTGTCCACCGGCGCCGCCCGGACGGGCGATGAGGATCAATTCCACCCCCGGGTGCGGGGCATCTACCGGGAGGACTTGCCGATGGGGCGGCAGGGCGTGTCGGAATATCGCGGGCAGCTGTCGGCCTCCGGCCGGCGGGTTATTGACCTCAACGGCGATATGGCCACGCCCGACTGCTTTTGGTACAGCCCCGGCAGCAATATCGGCCAGACCAGAGCTTCCATCTGCTCCATCGTGTATATGTTCATCTACAAGAGCGACGCGGCGCCGGTGGCACAGCTGGCGACCAGCTCCGGGCTGCCGGATCTGACCAACAACCATATAATGGTTCAAATCTACTTCCAGCAGGAGCTGGATCTGGAAACCAGCGCCATTTTCCTGGGCGCGGTCCGGTATGATGGCGACCGCAGCAGAACCAATGTCGGAACTTGCACGCTCAACGTGGCCTGCTCGCGGGACGGCATGGATTTCGAGCTACAGCGTGGCTCCAGCGCTGCGCCCACAGCCCCCAGTCGCGTGAACCTGAGGGGGTTTTACAACCCCGATATCGGCTGGCAGCGGGATCCGGGCGTTGACCGCGCCGTTGACCTCACCGGACGCTATCTGCCCACCTACGAAGTACCCCCACCCATGAATATGAATACCCCGGATCTCCGGTTGCAGACTTTCCCGTCGGACAACCCGCGCGGCGCCAAGTTTGAGTTGGATCTCCGCGACGTCAACAACATCGGCTACTTTGAGCCCGGCGGCAAGACGGTGATGCGGATTGACTTTAAGGCCGGCTCCAACCTGGAAAGCGGCGCCCGCTTCTATGAGGTGGAGGTGCCGAACCGTCCGCGGGATGTACGGTCGTATCCCTACTACCACCACTGGCGCGGCTGGAAGGCGGAAGGCCCGATGCGGGGTACGCTGTCCATTGCCTACCACCACCCGGACGGCAGCGTCCACGAAATGCAGCCCTTCACGCTCTATGCGAAAGGGCCGCCGGCGGCGGTGAATGTGCCGGGGGCTAAGGTGATTGTTTCGCCCTCCGGGCGGCAAACCGTCCACGCCAACTATGAGGTGATCGACGGGATGGGGCACCGGCTGCTTAACGGCGACATTCTGCAAGACAGCGCAGGGCACAAGCTGGACCACGCGTGGCAGAGCGTGCGCTGGGAAGCGGCGGATGCGGCCACCCGCGCCGTCATCGGGCGCAGCGGCAGCGGCAACGGCGGCAGCGTCAGCATACCCGTGCTTGCGGGCGCTCCCGCGGGCGAGTACACGGTGAACCTGATTGCCGCGGCCAACTCCGCCGCCACCGGCGGTTTCACTTTCACGGTGCCGGAACCGCCGGCGCCGGACCCGGCGCCGCCCGGCGCCCCCGCCAACTACGCCATTGCCGGCCCCGACCAGGCAATGCCCGGCAGCTATGCCACCTACACGGTTACGGCTACTGACGCCAACGGCGGCGTGCCCAACCTGGCGGGCGACCACGGCGCGGCGACGGTGTCCGTGAGCGGCAGCGCCGCCGAGGCCGTCCGGCTGCTGTATGTGTCCGACGGACGCATCAGCCTGGACGCCCGGGGCGTGGGCTATTTCCGGTTGCGCGTGCCGGCGGACGCCATGGCCGGCAGCGTCAGCATAGCCGCCGGCAATGTGGCCGGCGACGCCGGCGGCAGCAAGACCGTAGCCATTGGCCGCCCGGCGCAGTAGAGCGAAGCGGAGCGCGGCGGCGCGCGGGCCGATACCGACTCGGCCGATAATGCGCCGCCGACAGCAAGGAGCATTCACCAACTATGACAGAGCGCAAAAAGAACCGGCTTGGCCGGACGCTGCTTCGCCCGCCGGCCCTGGCGCTGCCGCTGGCCGTCCTGGTGGCGGCGATGGTAACGGGCCTGGGCATTTTCAACCCGGCGCCCGCGCCGGCGGCGGCGCAGGGCAGCTGGGGCCTGCACCGCATCGCCGAAATCCGGCTGGCGGACACCGAAGTGGTGGCCTATCCCGGCACGAACACCCGCATCGCATTCTCGTTGCATGACACCTCCGGCCGCCGGCTGACGGGGCTGGTGGACTGGGGGGCGGTATGGGAGGGGGCCGACGCGGCGGCGCGGCGCGTGGTCGATGACCTGGACGGGCGGGACATCGCCATCCAGGGCTACATCTTTATCCCCATCCGCGAGGACGCCAGGCGGGGCGCTTACCGCTTCAATGTTCGCACCCATGCCCGCAACGAGAACAACGAGCCCTACGACTCCGTTACCCTCACCGTCTATGTGGTGGGGCCGCCGGATTACCTCCGCACTTACCTCAACGATACTGATTACGATGCCGGCGATACCATTACCCTGCGGGCCACGCTGCGGGATGCGGGGTCAGCGCTGGCCTCTTTCGTGCGCAATGCCACCTACGGCACCGGCGTTGCCACGCCCTGCGGCGGCTGCCGGTGGGCGGCGGCCGACGACGCCAGCGCCGCCGCCCTGACCGTTGCCGAAGGTTCGCTGGGGGCGGGACGGGCGCAGATTCCCATCGCCGCCAACGCGCCGGCGGGGACTTACCGCATCGTGGTCTCGCAGCCGCGGGTGGACGACCGTACCCTGAAGTTCACCGTGCGGGCGCGGTCCACGCAGCCGGGCGGTACCGGCCCCAACCCGCCGGCCAGTTATACCCTATCCGCCGGCGACCGGATTGCCGCCGGGGCTTCGGCCAACTACCGGGTGACGGCGCGTTCCGCCAGTGACGGAACGCCCAACCTGGACGGCAACAACGGGCGGGTTTATGTGTTCCTGGACGGCCCCGGCCAGGATGCGGCCACGCTTTCCGATGTAGGCGCCGACGGCAGCCTGGCGCTGGACAACCAGGGCGTGGGCAGTTTCGGGGTGAGCGTGGCCGCCGGCACGGCGCCGACCACAATCAGGCTGGATGTGGTCGGCGTGGCGGGCGCCGATGTAGTCACCAGGGAGATCAGCATCGGCAGCGCGACGCCGCCCAGGGGCGTAACGGCTACGGAGGCGGTGGACGACCAGGGCGCGGCCACGATCGTCAACTTGCGGTGGACGCCGGGAACGGGCACGACGGAGCAGGTTGCCGTCGTCGTCAACTCCGATGACGACACCGACTACTGCCTGGAGGTGCTGCCCACGGACGCCAACAGCTTCTCCTGTACCGGGCGGACGCCAGGACAGACTTATGTGGGCCTGGTCATCGGGCTGCTGCCGGACGACGGCTACAGGCTGGGCAATGTGGTGACCATCACGCTGTCCGGGTCATAGACGCGGCGGCCGGCCCGCCGACGGCCGGCCCGGATACACGCCCGCCCGCAAGGAACTGCATTCCTGCGGGCGGGCGTCTGTTTTGTCCGCGTTTTTTCGGGCCGGGCGCGGTTCCCGTTAGTTAGACGGATAGTTAGACAGATGACGCCAGGCGGCGGATGGTGGCGTTGACCCGCGCCAGCGTTTCGTCCACCTCGGCGGCGGCGATATGACGGTGGGTTACCATACGCAGGGCCTGGTCGCGGCTGTGGCTGACCAGCACGCCGTCCTCGCGCAGCGCCGCGATGACCGACCTGGCCTCGCCCACCCGTTCCCGGTCCACCTCAAAGATGACGATGTTGGTCTGGATGCCGTCGGGGTCCACGGACAGCCCTTCTATGTTGGCCAGGCCGGCGGCCAGCCGGCGGGCGTTGGCGTGGTCGTCGGCCAGCCGTTCCACCATCGTGTCCAGGGCGACCAGGCCGGCGGCAGCCAGCACGCCGGCCTGCCGCATTCCGCCGCCGACCATCTTGCGCCACCGGCGGGCGCGGGCGATGAACTCCTCGGAGCCGCAAAGCACGGAACCCACGGGGCAGGAAAGGGCTTTGGAGAGGCAGAAGCTGACGTCGTCCACATCTTTGGTCAGCTCGGCGGCGGGCACTTCCAGGGCCACGGCGGCGTTGAAAATGCGGGCGCCGTCCAGATGTACGGCGGCGCCGGCGGCGTGGGCCACATCAACGATGGCTTTGGTGTCCTGGGGCGTCATTACGCCGCCGCTGCAACGGTTGTGGGTATTTTCCAGGCAGACCAGGGTGGTTGCGGGTACATGGATGTTGGAGCGGTCGCGGATAGCGTGGGCCACATCCTGGGGGGCAATGCGTCCGCTGGCGTCGTTAGGCACCAGCCGGATCTGGGCGCCGGCGAGGGCAGTGGGGCCGGCGGATTCGTTCCAGAACATATGGGCTTCCTGGCCCATAATCATTTCGTCGCCCCGGCTGCACCAGGCCAGGGCGGCGATGAGGTTGCTCATGGTGCCGCTGGCGGTAAGCAGGCCGGCCTCCTGGCCTGTCAGGGCGGCGGCGCGTTCCTGCAAGGCGTTGATGGTGGGATCCTCGCCGAACACATCGTCGCCGACTTCGGCGGCGGCCATGGCGCGGCGCATTTCGTCAGTGGGCTGGGTAACGGTGTCGCTACGCAGGTCAATCGTAGCCATAAAGCCTCCGGGGGGTTGTGCTGCCATGCTGCCGTCCGTCTGTCCGTCTGTTCATATGGCCTTTCCGCCGGGCCGGACGGCGACAGTGGTTGGCGGCCATTTTAGCGCTTTGCCCGGCGCCGGCACTACCGGGGCAGTAGCCGGGCTGGCCGCGTCCGGCGGCGGCGATGCGGCGTATTGTGGCCCGGCCATCGTTGTGGGAAAATGCCGGCGACGGGCGCCCTATGGTGCCGGGGAGAGGCAGTTTAATCAGGAGGCTGTATCTTATGGACAACCGCAATGATAACGACATCCAGGACGGCGAAGGCAGCCGCGCTACCCAGCGGATCGGCTCGACCCTGCTGGTGGTGATGATGGAAGTGGATCCGGCGGACGACGCCGTGTTCAACAAGTGGTACAACGAGGAGCACTTGCCCGAGCGTATGTCCATACCCGGCTACATCAGCGCGCGCCGGTTTCTGCTGGACGCGGCGGACGGGCAAGCGCAGGGGGTTCTGCGCTACCTGTGCCTCTGGGAGCTGGAAAACGACAGCCCCTTGCAGTCCCGATTCTACCGGGAGCAGAACGCCAAACCCACGCCGACCAAAGAGGCGGCCGGCGCTGTGGTCAGGCAGCGGGCGCGGGGGTTGTACCGGCAGATCTTCCCCGACGCCGGCGCCTTTGCGGACCGGGCGGGTTACACCTACCCCGACGGGACGCGCATCGGGGAATGATAGGCTACCCGCCGCCCGGTTGGCGCCGGGCGGCTAAATGCGGGTGAGCCGGAGCAGGTCGCCGATGTCGGGTTCATCCTCCAGGCGCCACAGGCGGGCCAGCAACTCGTCGGTTTGGGCGGTGGTCAGCAAATCGGCGCAGAGGCCACGGAACTTAGCTTCCACCTCGGCGTCGCTCATCGGGTTGAGATGGTGGCCGCGGAAGTGGGCGACTTCGGCGGAATAGGTCTGCCCGTCGTTCATCCGCAGGTCAATATTGCAGAGCATGGCTTCGGGAACGCGGCGGTTGGCTTCCTCGGAGGCTTCAATCCGGGTGCGGGCAATCAGGTCGGCAATGGCGGGGTCGTTGATGTGCTCGTCCGCAAAGTGGGACTGGTTGAGGCCGTTGTAGGTCAGGGCGATGGCGGTAGCGTAAGGCATACTGTGGTCGGCGGTTTCCCGGGTTCGGGGGTGCCACTTTTCGTCATCGCCGGCCATAATGTCGATGGCCTTCTGCAAGGTGCGGATGTGTACGCCGGCCACATTAGCCACGGCGAAGTTGGCAACCTGGCGGCGGGCGGCCAGCGCCGCCTCAACCACCGTTTGCGAGTACAGGCCCAGGGCGAACTGCTTGATGTTGCACTCGTGAACCTTGAAAGGCTGGCCGCCGTCGCCGCCGAAGGGTTCCAGGCGGTAAGGTTCCCGCGTTACGGCGGCAAAGAAGCCGTGTTCGCCCTCAAAGACGGGTGATGGCCCGGTGAGGCCGCGTTCCGCCAGCATAGCGGCAAAGACGGCGTTGCGGCTGGCGTTGGCGTAGGCGCAACCTTTCCAGTGGGAGAGTACGCCCACGCGCGTTTGTCCTAGGGCCAGGTTGGGGGCTATGCCCAGGTTCAGGGCCTGTTCGGTTTGCGCCGCCGACAGGCCCATGGCCCGGGCCGCCCCTGCGGAGCTGGCGATGGCGCCGTTGGTGACATGGTCAAAGCCGATGTACTTCAGGCTGAAAGCGTCGCCGAACCGGCAGAAGGCTTCGTAGGCCACGGCGGTGGCCGTCAGCAGACGCCGCCCGCCGGCGCCCGCCATTTCCGCGCCGGCCAGGGTGGCGGCGATGCTGTCGCTGGGGTGGCCCGATTCCAGGGTGGTGTAGCCGTCGTTGAAATCCAGGTAGCGTATCATCACCCCGTTGGCGAAAGTGGCCAGGTCGGGGCTGCTGATTTGCCCGCTGCCGATGATGGTGACCGGACGGCGGCTGACCACATCCCCGGCCAGGTCGCGGGCGATTTTGCTGGGCTCGGCGGCGTAACCCCCGATGGCGCAACCGATGCTGTCAATGATCATCCGCTTCAGCAGATGCACGGTGTCCGGCGGCAAATCGCGGTAGTGCAGGTTGGCGGAGTAGTTGGCGACGTATTCGGCGATGGTGGACGGGTTATAGCTGTGCCGGCAAGCCTGCTCGGTGATGCGCCCGCCCAGTTCGGTAAGTTCCCAAACGCCGGGGCCGGTTACGGCGCCCAACTCGCGGAGATGAGCGCGTACCCACCCGCCGCGGTTGCCGATGAACGAATTGCCATCGCGAGTGGTCAAGGCTCTCTGCTCATCGGTGAAATCGCCCAATTCCAGCACCAGCGCATTGATTTCCTCCGGGTGCGCGGGCCGGCCCAGCTGGCGCAACGCCAGCACTGTAGGCCAGATGATGTCGATGTCCTGGGGATATTGCGGTGAGTCAGTCATACGACACCTCGCTACGGGAATGCGGTGCACAGACCGGGCGCAATGGGAGCCAGCGGCAACGGCGCTACTGGCTACGGTTTTCGCACACAACGGGGAGAGACACTTCCACTTCGGAGATGGTCATAGTGCCGGTTTCGATCTGCGTCCAGGTTTCGCTCTCCGCCTGGTCAGCCAGCATCGCAACCAGGTTTTCGGGGATGCCGCACTCTACCCAGCGGCGCACCAGCTCGCGCTGTTCCTCGGTCGCCGTGTCGCGGGTCAGCGGCTCGTTGCTGGTTTGGGACATAATTCCGCCGGCCAGCGCCGCCGCGCCGGTGAGCAGCTCCGCGCCGCCCGGCGCCAGCGCCGCCAGGCCGGTCACCACATCCAGCAGCGCCTGCTTGTCCTTCTCCAGCTGGGCGATGCGCCCGGAAAGCTGGGAGTTTTCCCCTTCCAGGCGGTCAATGCGCGCCTCAAGAACTTCCAGTTGCACGAAGTTGTCCTGGGACATTTTCTCAACTGCCTTCAAGTCGGACGTCAGGCTGGCAGTGGCCGCGTTGTCGCTGCCGGAGGCGCAGGCCAGGGCGCCGATGAGCAGAACCGCGCCGGCCAGCGCCGCCGCCAGCCCGCGCCGGAAGCCAATGGTAAGCATCGTCATCGCTACATTCCTCCTGTAAGCCGGAGTTGCCGGCAAGGGCGAATATAGCAAAGACGGCGCGCGGCGCGCCTAGGCCGGAAACGGCGAATCTGCGCCCTTTTTGCGCCCGGCGCGCCGGCCGCGCCGCAAAATGCGGCGGGTTTCCGGCGCGGGCGATGCCGCCGGCGCGCGTTGCGCCGCCGCCTTACGCGCCCTTGACATTGACGATCTGCCGGAAGGTGTGGACGATTTCCACCAGGTCGGCGGACTGTTCCATCACCAGGTCGACGTCCTTGTACGCCCCCGGCAGTTCGTCCAGAAAAGCCTCGGAGCGGTTGACTTCAATGCCTTCCAGATCCCGGTCGAAGTCGTCCATAGTAAAAGCCTTGCGGGCGGCGGAGCGGCTGAGGCGGCGGCCGGCCCCGTGGGGGGCGGTGTTAAAGGATGCGGCGTTGCCCTTGCCGCGCACCACATAGCTGCGCGTGCCCATTGAGCCGGGTATCAGCCCCGGCTGCCCGACTTTGGCCTCAATGGCCCCCTTGCGGGAAACCAGCACATTCTTGCCGAAGTGATGCTCCCGTTTGGTGAAATTGTGGTGGCACTGGATGCGTTCCATTTCCTCAAAATCCCCGCAGCGATGCTGGAGAATCTTGATGATGCGCTCCATCATTTCCTCGCGGTTCAGCAGGGCGAACTCCTGGGCCCAGTCCAGGTCGGTCATATAGTCGTCAAACTCCGGGGTGTCCTCCACCAGATAAGCGAGGTCGGGGTCGGGCAAGGTAATGTACCACTTGGCCATCAGCTTTTTGGCGATGGCGATGTGATGGGCGGCGATGCGGTTGCCGATGCCCCGGGAGCCGGAGTGCAGGAAAGCCCAGACGTAGCCTTCCTCGTCCAGCACGATTTCAATGAAGTGGTTGCCGGAGCCCAGGGAGCCCAGCTGTTTGCGCCAGTTTTTGGCCAGTTTGTGGTAGAAGTCCAGGCGTTCCAGCTCGGCGGCTTTGGCTTCCAGCTGTTCAATGCGGGGGCGCGCCGTCTTTTTAATGCTGCGGTTGTAATGGCCGGCGCTTAACGGCACCTGGTGTTCAATGGCCTTGCGGATGTCGGACAGGTCGTCGGGCAGGTCGGCGCGGGTCAGGGGGGTTTTGACGGCGATCATCCCGCAGCCGATGTCCACGCCCACGGCGGCGGGTATGATGGCCCGGTGGGTGGGGATGACGGAACCCACGGTGGCGCCCATACCGAAGTGGCAGTCGGGCATCACCGCGATATGGCGGAAAATGAACGGCATCCCGGAGAGGTTTTCAATCTGCTGCCGGGCGGAATCCTCAATCTGCTCCGCCGGCAGCCAGGAAAGCGTCCTGGGGCCGATGTTAACCGGGCTCATGATGATAACCTCCTCAACTTGGATGGAGCCTTGACGGGGTGGGTGCGCCGCGCGTCCCGGCAATCCGTCGTGGTCCGGGTTTGCCATTCCGTTTTTAATTCTAGCACAACCGCAAGCAGCCCCCGGGCCGGTTGCGCCGGGGGCTGCGTTGGGAGCGCGGTTCCGGCGCGGCAGAGGATTAGCGGGGCGCGGCGAAATACTCCGCCAGCGCCAGGGCCAGGTTGCCCATATGGGGATGCTCCGGTTCCACATCCACCGCGATGCCGCATTCCAGCAGCTTGCGGGTGCATACCGGCCCCACCGAGGCCACGGCCACGCCACCGGCCAGGCTGTCCCGCAGGGTTTGCTCCCGTCCGGCGTCGGCGGCGATGCGGATCAGGTTAGGCACCTGGGGCCGGCTGGTGAAGGCTAGGGCGTCAATCCCGCCCCGTTCCATTT
The DNA here is from genome assembly GCA_965203195.1 of Dehalococcoidia bacterium. Classification (GTDB taxonomy): domain Bacteria; phylum Chloroflexota; class Dehalococcoidia; order Lucifugimonadales; family UBA3495; genus Bin87. Next base: position 2,422,560 of record OZ241860.1, read on the forward strand.
CGTCAATCAGGCCCAGCGCCGGGGCGGTGTCATCGGGCAGACCCCAGTCGTAAAGGGTCAGTTCCCGGTGGATGGCGCCCCGCTGCCGCAGGTAGGTGGGCAGTTCGGCGTCGGGGCCGCCGTAGCGCTGGAAAATCACCCGGCGGCCGGCCAGGGGCAGATCCGCCAGGGCCGCCGTCAAGTCGGATGAGGTGTAAGGTTCCGGGGGCATTATGTCAATGGGAATCCGGTGGCGGCGCAGGATGCGGCCCGGCTTGGGGCTGCGGGCGACCACGGTGATGGCGCGCAGGGCGGCGACGAATTCGTCCAGCCGTCCCATGGCTTCGGCAATGCCCATCATAGCGTTGGCGCCCACGCCGGTGAGGAAAATGGCGGCGTCCACCTGCCCGGCGCACACGTCGGCAATGGCGCGTTGCACTTCCGGGCTGTCGGCAAGATAATTTTCCTGCATCACCGGCGCGGGGTAAGGCGCGCCGCCGTGCCGCCTGATGAGGCCGGCCATTTCCTGGCGCATCCGCGCTTCCACGAAGGCCACGACCCGTCCGTTCAAGGATGCTTTCGCCATCGGATTCCGCTCTCCTGCGCCGTTGGTGGCCGGCCAACCGTTAGTGACCGATCAACCGTTAGTGGCCGGCCAATGGGGGCGTCGCGCTAGACGGCGCACTCGCCCTCGCCCCGTTCCAGCACGTACTGGTTGGTGCGTTCCCAGTCGTAGTACATATTCCCGCCGCCTTCGGCTTCGTGTCCGATTTCCTGGGCCCGGGCGGCTACCGCCGTCAGTTCGGCCAGTCCAACCCGGTCCAAGAAGTCGTTGAACCGTTCCGAGTCGTGGCTGCGGTGGTCCCGGTAGTAGGCCACAATGTCCTTCAGCACTTTGGGGGCCAGCTTGGCGGGCACTTTCACTTTGGGGATGCGGGCGCCAATGCGGGAATCCTCAACCCGGTTGTCGCCGTAATTGCCGCCCAGAAACAGTTCGTAGGATGGGATTTGCTGCCCGTCGACGCCCTTGACGGCGGCGCCGTGGAAGCCGATATTGGCGATGTGATGCAGGCCGCACCCGTTGGGGCAGCCGCTCATTTTGATGCGGATGTCGCCCACGCCGGCGTCATCGGCCAGGTCGTGGCTCCAGGTTGACATTTCCGTCCGCAGAGCCTGGGCCAGGCCCATAGAGGCGGTGATGCCCAGTTTGCAGCTGTCAGTGCCGGGGCAGGAGACCACGTTGGTGATGTGGTTGTGGCCGGCTTCGCCCAGTTCCAGGGCGCAGAGGGCTTGCCATACGGCGGGCAGGCAGCCGGCAGGCACCCAGCGCAGGACGATGTTCTGCTCCTGGGTAGCGCGGGCCTGGCCGCCGGTGTAGCGGCGCACGATGTCCGCCAGCCCGTGGAACTGGGCCGGCGTCAGGTCGCCGCGCACCGTTTTGATGTGGACCAGGTGGTAGCCGTCCTGCCGCTGGGCTTCTACATTGGTCTGCCGCCAGCGGCGGTATTCCGGGCTGCCGTCGGCGTTGGCAGCGTCGTCATCAGCGCCGGCATCGGCGGTCGGGGACAGGGCTGGCGGCGTCTCCCGCTGGATTGCCTCGGCAGCCATCAGCGGACGGTAGTCAATGGGGCCGATGTTGGCCAGCTCGGCGTCCACCATATTGCGGAATTCGTCCAGGCCGATGCGGTCGATCAGCACCTTGAGACGCGCCATCATCCGGTTTTTGCGGAGCAGATCGGCGTTGTTGAACACCGTCCACACGGCCAGGGCCACCCGCAGATAGTCGTCCTCCGAAACCCATTCGTACAGGGGTTTCGCCAGGCGGGGCATAATGGAAGTCCCCCCGCCGCAGAACACTTTGAAACCCTTGCGCCGTTCCCCGTCAACCTCCCGGTACTGTGCCACATAGGTTAAATCCTGGATGGCGGCGGCCACTTCGTCGCGCCGGTCGTTGCCCGTGAAGGCGGTTTTGAATTTGCGGGGGAAGTTTTGGGTGATGGGATGGCGCACGCCGAAGCGGACATAGGCGGTCAGGTAGGGCGTGGGGTCGAAAGTTTCCTCGGCGCCGACGCCGGCGGTGGCCGGCCCCACCACATTGCGGACGGTGTTGCCGCAAGCTTCCCGCGTGGACAGCCCTACTTCGCCGAGGAGGCGCAGCACTTCGGAGGTCTGTTCCAGCGGGATGTGGTGGATCTGGATGTTTTCCCGCGTGGTGATGTGGCCTTTTTGCAGCGGGGCGTAGCGCGCCGTGATTTCGCCGAAGCGGTCCAGCATCGCGGCGGAGATGACGCCGCCGGGGAGTTTGACGCGCACCATTTGCACATCGGGCTGGCGTTGGCCGTACACGCCCTGCCGGAGCCGGAATGGGGTGAATGCGGCATTGTCCACATCGCCGGCGCGGAAGCGGTCGACTTCGGCGTCAAACCGCCCGATTTCGTCCTCCATAAAGGGGATGATGCCCGGCGCGTCGGGGGCCAGGGCGATGCTGGCTTCGTGGATTGATTCCTGGCTGGGGGGGTTAGCGGGAGTGGCGGCAGTCGTCAAGGGGGGCCTCCTCGGTGGTTTGGCAGACGGCGGGGTTGCGGCAAGCGGTGGGTTGGCAAGCGGCGGCAGAGGGGGGGTATGGGGTGGCAAAGAAAAAAGCCCGCCGCAGCCTTTCGGCAGATTCGGCGGGCGCAGGCACTGGCCTGTTGCGGGGTCAAAGCGAAGCTCTCCCGCCGCCCGATGTGGGCGTACAGGTGCAGGCGCAAGCGCAAGCGCGGCGGGCGGTTTCGCATTTACTGTGCATTTGCGAAAACTATACGCCGCAGGTCGGGAATTGTCAACCGCCAATTTGGGCTCGGTAGCGTTTCGTTTTAGGTGGTTTGGTTATAAAATGGGGGGTACAATGCCCGCCCTACCCCCTACCGGAGATGCGCCGCTATGGGACTGCTGGACCACCTGGAAACCCAACTGGAACGCCAAATCCCCGCCCAACTCCAAGCCGCCCTCCAACAAGCCCTGGATGACTACCAACCCCTTTGCGAACATTGCCGCCTGGCCATGCACCGACACCATCGCTACGCCCGCGCCATTGCCACCGGCTACGGCGAAGTCCGCTTGCAGATCCCCGTGTTCCGCTGCGGGCAGTGTCGGCGTATGGCCGGCGGCATGACGCTGCTGGGCGAGGAAATGCGCCATCAGCGGTTTTCCAAAAAACCGTGACCTCGCCATCAGCCTGGCCGCGCAAGGATTGAGCTACGCCCGCGCCGGGAACTGGGTGGGCTGCGTCAAGAGTACGGTCGGTAAGTGGCTGCGGAAGGCGCCTTTGACAGCGCCGGAGTTGCCGCCGGGCGGAACGCTGGAAATGGATGGCCTGTGGACGCGAACCCGTAGCGGGCGAACTGAATTGAAGGTAATCCGCGCTGCCGTTGCGGGAACGGCGTTGGGGGCTTTTGGTTCCTGGGCGGAGGTGATTGACCGGGCCTGGCAGCAGGGGGCGCAGCATCCGCAGCATTTGGTCAGCGATGGGGATGGAGCCATCGCGGCGGGGATTGAGCTGGTTTATGGCGGGGAGGCGCCGCATCAGCTGTGCGCTTTTCACCTGCTGCGGGAGTACCGGCGGAACATTGGGACGGCGGGGTTTGCGGCGGCGCGGCGGCTGTTGGACGCGACTAGTCTGGCGGAAGGTCGGGCATGGGCGCGGCGGATTATGCGGGCGACGGCTGGGGCGGCGGGTTACTGGTGCGAGAAAGCGTTGTCCAAAGGACTGCGTCACTTGGCGACGGGGCAAGCGAGGCATCGGACTACGTCGCGTTTGGAGCGGCATAATCGGGAGTTGCGGCGGCGGGAGCAGCTGGGGACGGTGTGGACGGAGCACAACCTGCTGGCGTTGCTGCAAGAGCAGGGCCTGATCAACCAAACCACCTGAAACGAAACGCTACCTTTGGGCTCGCGCGTACCCACTTTGGGTTGGCCGCTTGCCACAGCCGGCGACTCCGGCCCTGCATCAGGATAGCTACCATCCGATACCCCGGGAGCCGCCGACCGATGCCATGGTATCACCATATCGCCGCCTTTCTCCGCCACAACCGGCCTCAAATGCGCGCCACCAGGCGCGCTAACCTGGCCCTGCTCACCGCCGCCATCCTCAACCGCCGCGCCCGCGCCCTCTCCCTCCCCGAACTGGCGTGCCCCTGGATGCCCGGACTGCCCCAAAGCCACCACCAGGCCTGGCAAAAAGAGTACGCCAGCGCCACTTTCGCTTCCTCTCCAACCCCCGCTTTGACCCCATCCAAACCCAATGCGCCCTGATGCCCGCCATCCGCCAACTGGCCGGCCTCAAAGGGCAAACGCCCATTATGATTGACTGGTCCGACCTGGGCCGCAAGCGTGGGCTGCCTCTGCTCAACTGGGCCACGACCGTCGACGAACTGACCCCGTCGCAGAACCGGCTGGAAGAGGCTTTTATCGCGCGCCTGCTGCGCAATCTGCCCGATACTATCCGTCCGCTGCTGCTGGCCGATAGGGGCTTCGGACGCGCCAGCCTGCTGCGGTGGTTGCAGGAAATGCCCCACCACACTGGCCGCACGGTGGACTATGTGGCACGGCTCAAGGGCAATGTCCACATCCAAACCGCCGATGGTTATCAGTGATTGCTGCGGAAGTATCCCCTGCCTTCGGGCCGTTATGTGTTTCTGCCTGGGGCGCAGTATCGTTCCAATGGGGCAGCGACGGTGAACCTGGCGCTGTACTGGGGACGGGGGCATCGGGAACCCTGGTATCTGGCGACTTCGCTGCCCGATGCCAAGGTGGCAGCGCGGCATTATCGCCAGCGGATGCAGCCGGAGCAGTGCTTTCGCGATGGCAAGCAGTATTTCGCCTTGGATTGGCGAACAGTAACCACTACGGCGCGGCTGGGGCGTATGCTGGCGGGGCTGTTACTGGCCTGCTGTTTGCTGCTGCTGGCGGGGCGGCGTACGTCGTGGCAATTCCGGCGGCGGGTCTGTTCGTGGGGGAAGCTGGGACTGCTGCGGTTGGGCATGGAATGCTATCTGGCTGCGCCGGAGCCCTCGCCCTGATGGTTCGGCTTGCCCACCACCTAAAGGCGGGTACGCGCGCGAGTACGCCACCCAGTAGCCGCCCGTGATCATCCGGTTCATCAGATTCATAAGGCCGGTTGCTCTCCTTTGCGGTTCGTCTGCGGTTCGTCCGGCGCTACCGCCGGACTTTGCCTTACCATAGCAATTGTCGCCAAAGGGTGTCAATTTTGGCGACCCGTTTGGGCGGCGCGCGGGTCTGGCGGCGGCGCCCCCGGTAATTTACAATCAACCAACAATGGCGCAATCGCCGCCCAACCCGACACCCGTCACCAGGAGGGAACCGTTTTGAAGGTAAAAGCTGCCGTTTTGTGGGAAGTAGGCCAGCCTCTGGACATCTGCGAGGTTGACCTGGACGAACCGAAGGCCGGCGAAGCGCTGGTCAAAATCGGCGCCGCCGGCATCTGCCGCAGCGACCGTCACTTCATGCACGGCGACGCCCCCATCGCCATTCCGGTGGTGCTGGGGCACGAGGGCGCCGGCACCGTGGTGCAAACCGGCCCCGGCGTTACGCTGGCCTCCGAAGGCGACCAGGTCATCCTCTCCTTTGTGCCCGCCTGCGGACGCTGCCGCTCCTGCCTGGAGGGACGCAGCAACCTCTGCGACCTCCACGCCGCCACCGGCGCCAATATGCTGGACGGCACCACCCGGCTGCACGCCGGCGGGCGCGACATCCACCATATGGGCAAGGTGGCCTGCTTCGCCGAGTACGCCGTGGTGCCTGAAACCGGCCTCGTCCCCGTGAGCCGCCCGCTGCCGATGGACAAGGCGGCGATGATTGGCTGCTCGGTGACCACCGGCGTGGGCGCCGCCCTGTACAGCGCCGAAATCAGGGCCGGCAGCAGCGTGGCCGTCATCGGCTGCGGCGGCGTGGGCCTCAATGTGATTATGGGCGCCGCCCTGGCCAACGCGGCGCAGATTATCGCCGTGGACATCCGCGAGGCCCAGCTGGAGTTCGCCATGCGCTTCGGCGCCACCCATACCGTCAACGCCGCCGACCGGGATCCGGTGCAGCAGGTGAAAGACCTGACCGGCGGGCGCGGCGCCGACTACACCTTTGAGGTGTTCGGCGGCGCCGACACCACCAAAGCCGCCTACGATATGGCCGCCAAGAGCGGCGTGGTCACCGTGGTGGGCATCGCCCCCTGGGGCCAGGAAGCGGGCATCAACGCCGTGGATCTGGTGCGCAACGAAAAGACGCTGCGCGGCTCCTACTACGGCTCCGCCCGCTCTCGCACCGATATGCCGGTGATGGCCGACCTGTACCACGCCGGCAAGCTCAACCTGGACGACCTGGTAGTGCGCCACTACGCCCTGGACCAGATCAACGAAGCCTACGCCGACCTGGACAACGGCGAAATCGGCCGCGGGGCGATTATGTTCGACTAGCCGGCCAAGCGGCTGGACGGCGGCGGGGGTGGATGATGCTCCGCCCCTGCCGCGCAATTGGGAGTTTTACTATGGCAATCGCAAGAGCGCCGATGCTAACCGACGACCACGCCGCAAAGGCCCTGGAGTTCCTCGCGCAATCCGATGCGGAGTTCGCCGAAGGCGACCGCTTGCAAGCATCCGAAAAGCTGTGGGGCGCCGCCACCCACGCCGTAATGGCCGCCGCCCAGCAGCGCGGCTGGCGCCACGGCAGCCACCGCGCCCTCAAAGAAGCCGCCAGGCGACTATCCGACGAGCGCAACGACCGTCTGTTCCGGCACGGATTCATGGCCGCCGAAAAGTTTCACAGCAACTTTTACCACGACCACATGGAGGACTTTGAGCTGGACGAGGATCGCCCCGAAGTCCACGACTTCGTCCACCAGGTGCTGGCCCTGCTCTAACCGTCAAAAGCCACTGGCCGGAGTACTACTATGGCAACGCAAAGAGCGCCGATGCTCACCGACGACCACGCCGCCAAAGCCCTGGAGTTTCTGGCGCAATCGGATGCGGAGTTCGCCGCAGGCGACCGCCTCCAAGCCTCCGAAAAGCTGTGGGGCGCCGCCACCCACGCCATAATGGCCGTAGCCCAGCAGCGCGGCTGGCGCCACGGCAGCCACCGCGCCCTCAAAGAAGCGGCGGAACAGCTCTCTGATGACCACAACGACCCGCTGATTGAATACGGGTTCCTGGCCGCCGAAAAGTTTCACCGCAACTTTTACCACGACAATATGGAGGACTTTGAGCTGGACTCCGACCGCCCCAAAGTCCACGATTTCGTCCACCGCGTCCTGGCCCTGCTCTGACCACGCCCCCCCAGCGGGAAAAATCGCTTGACGGCCGGCCGGGCCCGATGTCTCCGCCGGCGCCCACCCCGCAAACGCCCCCGCGCCGCCCCAGTAGCGTTTCGTTTTAGGTGGTTTGGTTGAGCAGGCCCTGCTCTTGCAGCAGTGCCAGCAGGTTGTGCTCCGTCCACACCGTCCCCAACTTTTCACGCCGCCGCAACTCACGATTGTGCCGCTCCAAACGCGACGTCGTCCGATGCCTCGCCTGCCCCGTCGTCAAATGGCGCAGTCCTTTGGACAACGCTTTCTCACACCAGTAACGCGCCGCCCCAGCCGTCGCCCGCATAATCCGCCGCGCCCATTTCCGACCTTCCGCCGGACTGCCCGCGTCCAGCAGCCGCCGCGCCGCCGCAAACCCCGCCGTCCCAATATTCCGCCGATACTCCCGCAGCAGGTGAAAGGCGCACAACTGATGCGGCGCTTCCCCGCCATAGACCAGCTCAATGCCAGACGCGATGGCCCCGTCCCCATCGCTGACCAGATGCTGCGGATGCTGCACCCCCTGCTGCCAGGCCAGGTCAATCACTTCGGCCCAGGAACCGAAATCCCCCAACGCCGTTCCCGCAACGGCATCGCGGATTACCTTCAGTTCGGTTCGCCCGCTACGGGTTCGCGTCCACAGGCCATCCATTTCCAGCGTTCCGTCCGGCGGCAACTCCGGCGCGGCCAAGGGCGCCTTCTCCAGCCATTTGCAAACGGTACTCTTGACGCAGCCCACCCAGTTCCCGGCGCGGGCGTAGCTCAATCCTTGCGCGGCCAGACTGATGACGATGTCACGGTTTTTTTGGAAAACCGCCGGTGGCGCATTTCCTGGCCCAGCAGCGTCATGCCGCCGGCCATACGACGACACTGCCCACAGCGGAACACCGGGATTTGCAGGCGGACTTCGCCGTAACCGGTGGCAATGGCGCGGGTGTAGCAATGGTGGCGGTGCATGGCCAGGCGACAATGGTCGCAAAGGGGTTGGTAGTCATCCAGGGCTTGTTGGAGGGCGGTTTGGAGTTGGGCGGGGATTTGGCGTTCCAGTTGGGTTTCCAGGTGGTGTAACAGTCCCATAGCGGCGTATCTCCAGCGGGGGCGGGGCGGGCATTGTACCCCCATTTTATAACCAAACCACCTAAAACGAAACGCTACCTCATAATTTTGGGGTATTGCCAAGCCCGGGCGGGAGCGCTATCCTGTCCCTAACACTGATAACCAGTATCGGCTATGCGGACGTGAATGCTTTCACAAACTCCACCGAGGACGCGGAACGAAAACGAATAATCGAGAACCGGACGGAACAAACCGAAAGCAGGAGGCAAGCATTATGACGCTGTTCAGCAACATCATCGTCCCCCTGGACGGATCGGATTTGTCCTCGCAGGCGCTGCCCGCCGCGCGCCTGATGACCGCCGCCCTGCGTCCCGGCGGCGCCCTGACCCTGACGCGCGCCTTCTCCGAAGCCCCCCACTGGCAGGCCAACGGCCCGCAGGGACGCTACCGGGCATCCATCGCCGCCGCCGAACACGACCGCGTCATCGCCTTCCTGCGCGGCGAAAAGCGGCGCCTGGAAGGACTCGGCGTCAACCGCCCCATCCACATCGCCGCCCACGAAGGCCCGCCCGACGCCGTCATCGCCAACCTGGTCGCCGACGACCCCGAGGCCCTCATCGTAATGTCCACCCACGGACGCGGCGGCTGGTCGCGTATGGTTACCGGCAGCGTAACCGCCAAAGTGGTGCGCGCCACCCCCAACCCCACCCTCATCGTCCGCTGCGGCGAATCGGATTGCCCGTTGGTGCCGTACACCGTGGACAACATCATCGTCCCCCTGGACGGCTCCCTGTTCGCCGAAACCGCCCTGCCCTGCGCCGGCGACCTGGCGCTGGCCTTCGGCGCCCGGACGCATCTCCTCCGCAGCGCCCACAACGCCGAATACTTCCGGTCGCATACCGAATGGACCCGGCTGGACGGCGAGGCCGGCTTCCACTTCGGCGGCCCCGGCGAAATGGCCGCCAGCATGGTGACGGTCTCCCATGGCTACCTGCAACGCAAGGCCACCGAACTGGCCCGCCGCTGCGGAGCGGACCGGGTGGCAATCAGCCACTCCCTGCGCCAGCCGGCCGACGCCATCATCGCCCGGGCCGAGGAGCTGGACAACGCCCTGACCCTGATGACCACCCACGGGCGGCGCGGCGTCGGCCGGGCCCTGCTGGGCAGCGTGGCCGACCGCGTCGTCGGAACTCCCCCGCGCCCACCCTCCTGCTGCGGGGCGCTATGCGGGAGGCCGCCGTCACGCCGGTAGCGGCCCGCCCCGGCGCGGCGGCCCTCGCCGGCGTGTAACCCGCCGGGAACCCAGTCGCGCCGTAGCAGTCGCCGCAAAAGGGGGCCGGCAGCAAGCCGGCCCCCCTTTCATTTATAGCCGGCTTGTGTACCTTGCCTGGAACAGCCGGGCGGATGACGGACGCCCCGCCCCGGAAAGCCCGCCCCGCATCAACCTAGCTGCCGGCGCGGCGTGGAAACACTACCCCAAAATCGCAGCCCGCCGGCTTGCCGGCAACATCGCCATTACATTACTATGCTATCGTTACCGCGCTATCGCCACCACCGAATTCGCGCCGCTGCGCCGGCGGCAGGTTGACCACAATGATTAAGTTGAGTATCACGCTGCCCTCCGGGGGCGGGATTGCCCTCGAGGCCGACGACCGCGACCTAATACGCGAGGTTCTGTACTCCGCAATGCCCCACCTGCTGCCGCCGCCGCCCGCCGGGAACGGAAACGGGGACGGTGGCGGCAACAACAGCAACAGCAACGGCCAGTACCATAACGGCATCGTCCCCGGCGCCACGCTGACCGAAACGCCGCCGCCCCACGCCAACGGCGACTATGGTGACTATGGCGACCACGCCAACGGCGCCAACAGCGGCGACCACGGTCACGCCTATGCCCACGCCGGCGCAAAAGACGGCCGGGATGCCGCCGGCGGCAATGGCGGCGTCATCGCTCCGGGCCACCCGGCAGTAGCGTCGCCCGCGCCCGCCGGCCCGGCGCCGGCCCCCTATCTGTTGCCGCCCCCGCGCCAGGCGCAACCCCCGCCGGCCGGGGCGCCGGCGTCCCCTCCCCCTACCGCGCCGGCGCCGCCCGCCCCCGCGCCAGACCCGGCGCCAATGCCGCCGGCCGCCGCAGCCACCGGGCCTGCGGAACGACAGTTCGCCGCCTACTGCCAGCAGATCAACCCCATCGGCGATATGCGCCGGGTCGTAGTCGCCGCCGAAGCCGCCGCCCGCTACCTGGAAATACCCAGCGTCGACCCCGACCGGCTCTCCGCCCTCTTTACCCTGGCCGGCTGGACGATACCCCACAGCTTCGTCCAGACCCTCCGCAACGCCGCCCGCAGCAAGTTCCGCTGGATGGAACGCGTCCCCGGCCTCAACGGACACTACCGGGTCAGCGACGCCGGCCGCAGCATCGTCCTGGGCGAAACCGGAACGCCGTCCACGCCGGCATAGCGCCGGGCGGCCGGCGTTAAGTCAATTTGGGGCGCGGCAGCCCATTATGCGAATACTGCATTTTTCCGACCTGCACATCGGCGTAGAAAACTACGGCCGCACCGACCCCAACACCGGCCTGTCCACCCGGCTGGGCGATTTTCTGGGGGCGCTGGACGAGCTGGTGGAGTTCGCCCTGTCCAACGGGGTGGATCTGGTTCTGCTGGCCGGGGACGCTTACAAGGGCCGCGACCCTTCGCAAACCCACCAGCGGGAGCTGGCCCGCCGGCTGCGCCGGCTTTCCAACGCCGGCATCCCCGCCTTCCTGCTGGCCGGCAATCACGACCTGCCGGCATCCGCCAGCCGCGCCAACGCCGTCGAAATCTACGCCACCCTGGGCGTGCCTCAAGTCTATGTGGGCGACCGGATGACCAATTACGCCATACCCACGCCCGCCGGCCCGTTGCAGGTACTGGCCGTGCCCTGGCCGGCCCGGGGCTCTATGCTGGCCCGCGACGAAACCCGGGGCCTGGACATTGAGCAGATCCGCCAGGAAATTGAACGCCGTATGACCGACGGCATAACGCGCCTGGCCCAGTCCCTGGACCCCGACACGCCGGCCATCCTGGCCGGCCATGTCACCGTCAGCGGCGCCACCGTAGGCACCGAGCGCTCCATGATGCTGGGCAACGACCACACGCTGAACCTCTCCGCCGTGCGCCAGCCCCGGCTGGAGTATGTGGCCCTGGGGCATATCCACAAGCATCAGATTTTGAGCCCGCCGGCGGCATACGGCGTCGGCGCCGGAGCTGGAACCGACAGCATCGGGCCGGCAGTGGCCTATTCCGGCAGCCTGCAACGAGTGGACTTTTCCGAGGAGGACGACGAAAAGGGCTTCTGTCTGATCGACCTTGACCCCAATGCCCCCCGGGGCCGGCGGCTGACCGATTTTCGTTTTCAGAAGATCGCCGCCCGGCCCTTTGTGACGGTGGATGTTAATATCCCGGAAAACGAGGCCAACCCCACGGCTTTTGTGGCGCGCGCCATCGGGCGCCGGCCGGTTGCCGGCGCCATCGTCCGGCTGCGCGTGCGCCTGTCCTCCGGCCAGTCGGCCCTGCTGCGCGACGCCGATTTGCGGCCTGCCCTGTCGCCGGCGCACTATGTCGCCAGCATCAGCCGGGAATTGACCGACGACGCCCGGCGCCGTCTGGCCGTAGCATCCTCCGACTTGCAGCCGATGACGGCGCTGCGGCTGTACCTGGAAAGCCGGGGCGTCGCCCCGGAACGCCGGCAGGTGATGCTGGAACGCGCCGAGGAACTCCTGGCGTCGCTCCAATAGCCGGCCGGGTAGTGCCGGGGCAGGAACGCGGCGGACGAGTTATGACACCAATAAGCCCGGCCGGCTTCGCCGGCGCGATTTTTGCCGGCACAATCGCCGATGTACCCGGCATTGCCGCCGGCCACTGGACCGACGACCAGGCCGCCACCGGCTGCACCGCCATACTCTGCGGACGCGACGGCGCCGTCGGCGGCGTGGCCGTGCGCGGTGGTTCTCCCGGTACCAGTGAAACCGACCTGCTCAACCCGATCCGCCGGGTGGAACGGGTTCACGCCATACTCTTGAGCGGGGGCAGCGCCTTCGGCCTGGCCACGGCCGACGGCGCGCGGCAGTGGCTGGCGGAACGGGGCATCGGATTCCCCACGCCCCACGGCCCCGTCCCCATCGTGCCGGCGGCGATCCTGTACGACCTGGGCATCGGCAGCGCCGGGATACGCCCGGACGCCGCCGCCGGCTATGCCGCCTGCGCGGCGGCGGATGCGAATGCGGATGTAGATAGGAACAGGTCGGCCGCCCTGAAACCGGGGGCGGTGGCCCCGCCGCCGTTGGCGGTAGGCTCGGTAGGCGCCGGCGCCGGCGCCACGGTAGCCAAGGGCTACGGCTTCGCCGGCGCCGTCAAGGGCGGCTTCGGCACGGCGCGCTGCCTGCTGCCGCCGGCGGGCGTATCGGTAGCAAGCGCATCGACAGCAGGCATATCGGTAGCGGCGGCAGTGGCCGTCAACGCCTGGGGCGGCGTCTATGACCACCGGGATGGCCGGCTCATCGCCGGCCCCCGCCGCCCTGACGGGGGGATGGCAGACCCGGTAGCGGTAGCAATGGCTCTGGCCGGTGCCGGCGCGCCTCCGGCGGCGGATGTCCCCCTGCCGGTCAATACCACCATCGGCGTCATCGCCACCGACGCGGCACTGGACAAGATGCAGGCCAACTTCGTCGCCTCCTCGGCCCACGACGGGCTGGCTCTAACCGTCCGGCCCTGCCATCTGCCTAACGACGGGGACACGCTCTTTTGCGTCGCCACGGGAACCAACCGGACGCCGGTGAACCTGATGACGCTGGTAGCGGCGGCGACTGAAGTCACGGCGCGCGCGGTAATCAACGCCATCCGGTCGGCAACCGGACTGGCCGGCGTGCCGGCCGCCGGCCAGTGCGCAGGGGAAAATGACGACTGCGCCTGACACTCTCCGCATCGGTTTCGTCGGCGCCGGTACGCTGGGGCGAGGCTTGGCGCTGGCGCTGGCGTCCGCCGGCTGTAGGGTGACCGCCGTGTCCAGCCGCACGCCGGCCAGCGCCCGGTGGCTGGCGGCCCGCATTGACGGCTGCAAGCCGGCGGCCACGGCCCAGGATGTCGCCGACCGCTGCGATGTGGTGTTCATTACTACGCCGGATAGCGCGATTGCCGGGGTTGCCGCCGGCGTCCGCTGGCGCCCCGGACAGGGGGTTGTCCACTGCTGCGGAGCGGCGTCAACCGGGTTGCTGGCGGCGGCATCCGCTGCCGGCGCCGTGGCCGGCGCCATGCATCCTTTCCAAACCTTTGCGACCCTCAACACGCCGGAGGACGCCGCGCGGCGGTTGTCCGGCGTTACCTTTGCGGTGGCCGCCCACGGCTGGCTGGCAGAGTATCTGCCCGCCCTGGCGGAGCGTCTGGGCGGGCGGGCGATTGCGCTGCCCGACGAACTGCGCCCCCTGTATCACGCCAGCGCCGTGCTGGCCTGCGGCTATGTGACTACTCTCCTGGATGCGGCGGCGCAGCTGTGGACACAAATGGGCCTGCCCGCCGCCGAGGGCCAGCAGGCGGTGCTTCCCCTGGCCCGCGCCACCATAGAAGCCGTGGCCGCGGCGGGAACGGACGCCGCCGCCACCGGCCCGGCCGTGCGCGGCGACGCGGACACCGTAGCGGCGCATCTGGCGGCCCTGTCCGAACACGCCCCGCACCTGACGGCGCTGTACCGGGAGCTGACGCTGGCCACGCTGCCCCTGGCGCAACGCAAGGGCGCCACGGACGACGCTTTGGCGGCGCTAATCCGCAGCGTTTCCGTGTAGCCTCCGGGCGCAAAAGCGACAAACATTGAGGTTTGTCCGCATCTCGCTTAGCGAGAGGATGAGGGCAAACCTCAGATTGCGCCGGGGCCCTTGCCGATCTAGTAGCCGGCGAAATGACCCTTTTTGCAGTACATTTGGTGGGGGCCGACATATCTGCCGCAGACGCGACAGTTGCGGGCGTTGGGTGCCCACTCAACGAACTGAAACTCCAACAATTTCGCCATAATGCCCATCCTCCTTTGGCTATGATTTGCCTGCCGGCAACGGAACGCAATGCACATACGCCAGTTCCCGGATAGTTACCAGCCTATCCGTGTACGAGGCCAATGTCAAGCAGATCGCAAAAACGAGTTGCCAGCGCCGATTATTATTCCGAATTCGCTGGATGGGGGTACGGGTATGGGAACGCTGGCGGGGCGGTTTGCGCTGTCCCGTCAATGGGCTATAATCCCTCCACTATGCCTGCTGTTACCATTCGCAAACTGGCCGAAATGAAGCGGACCGGGGAGAAAATCCCCATGGTCACCGCCTACGACTACACGGCGGCCCGCCTGGCCGATGCCGCCGGCATCCCCATCATCCTGGTGGGCGACAGCCTGGGGATGGTAGTTATGGGGTACGATTCCACCATCCCGGTGACGATGGACGATATGGTGCGTCACACCGGGATGGTACGACGGGGCGCATCGGCGGCGCTGGTGGTCGCCGACCTGCCCTTTCTGACCTATCAGACCGATGCCGGCGAAGCCCTCCGCAACGCCGGCCGGCTGATGCAGGATGGCGGGGCGCATACCGTCAAACTGGAAGGCGGCGTGGCCGTTGCGGATACGGTGCGGCGCATTGTGGAAGCCGGCATCCCAGTGATGGGGCATATCGGCCTCACGCCGCAATCGGTCAACGCCCTGGGCGGCTACCGCGTGCAGGGCCGTAGCCGGGCGGCGGCGCGGCGCCTGCTGGACGACGCCCTGGCGCTGCAAGACGCCGGCACCTACGCCGTAGTGCTGGAATGCGTGCCGGCCCCCCTGGCCGGCGTCATTACGCAGCGGCTGACGATACCCACCATCGGCATCGGGGCCGGCCCCCAGTGCGACGGGCAGGTGCAGGTATTCCACGATATGCTGGGACTGTTCGCCGATTTTGTCCCCAAACACGTCCGGCAATATGCCCGGCTGACTGACGACATTGGCTGCGCCCTGCGCCGGTACGCCGGGGATGTTCGCAGCGGGGCATTCCCATCCGGGGACGAAAGCTTTACGATGAACGAAAGCCTGCTGGCCGACCTGCTGGACGATTAGGTTCCGGTATGACGCCGCAGCAACAGAAGCCGGAGGACGCGCGGCGGGCGGCGTTTGACATACTGGCCCGGCGCATTGGCCGGTTCCTGGCGATATTTTTCGGGCTATGGGCGTTGCTGGCGGGTTTGCTCACCTACGCGCGCATCGTAACCGCCGAAAACCCGCCGCTGGAATGGCCGGAAATCGTTATAATTGTAATCGTTGCCGCCGCCAGCGCCGTCGGCGTCGCGTTCCCGCTGGCAGTTGGACTTGTGGAGGGATTGCCTATGGTACTCGCCAAATTGTACACCGACCGCATTCGCGAGGAGGCTCGCGAGGAAGGCCGCGCCGAAGGCTCACAGGCGGGCCGCGAGGCGGCTCGTGAGGAGGGCCGCGAGGAAGGCCGCCAGGAAGGCCGCCAAGAGGGCCGCGCCGAAGGCCGCCAAGAGGGCCGCGCTGAAGGCCGACAGGAAGGCCGCGCTGAAGGCCACAAAGAAGGCCGACAGGAAGGCGCAAAGCTGATGCTGGCCCGCTGGCAGGAATGGAACCGCCGCCGCCAGGCGGCCGAGCAGACCGGCCACCCTTTTAACGAACCGGAGCCCGGCATGGATTAGGGCGTGTCGCGAAATGCATTTTCCCGTCATTCCTGCTTCCGCAGGAATCCGGAATCGGTGTCCCTTGCCCCGTATCCGGCGGCCAGAACGCCCGGATTCCGGCAAAAGCCGGAATGACGGATGATTTGACGATACACCCCACCCCATTCCCGTCAGGAATGCGCCAACCCGACTGAAACTGCTCAGGCAAAGTCAGCGTTGCGTTCCCGCTGGCAGTTGGACTTGTGGAGGGATTGCCTATGGTACTAGCCAAGTTGTACACCGACCGCATTCGCGAGGAAGGCCGCCAAGAGGGCCGCGCCGAAGGCCGACAGGAGGGAGCAAAACTGATGTTGACCCGCTGGCAGGAATGGAACCGCTGCCGCCAGGCCGCCGAACAAGCCGGCCATCCTTTCAACGTACCGGAACCCGATCTGGACTAGCCGGCGCCCGCCGGCAACGCGCCAATCCGATTTCAAACCACCGACGACACCGGGACGGAATGACTATGCCCAGACTGGAAGGAAAGACCGCAATCGTCACCGGCGCCAGCCGCGGCATCGGCGCCGAAATCAGCCGGCTGTTCGCCGCCGAAGGCGCCCGCGTCGTCTGCGCCGCCCGCACGGTGAACGAAGGCGACCACCCGCTGGAGGGCTCGCTGGCCAAAACCATCTCCGACATCAAAGAGGCCGGCGGCGAAGCCACGGCTGTGGCGGCCAACATCTCCCTGCCGGAAGACTGCGATATGCTGGTGTCCGCAGCCCGCCGCATCTACGGCCCGGTGGACGTGCTGGTGAACAACGCCGCGCTCACCTACTATCTGCCCGTCAAGGATTTCCCCCTCAACCGCTGGATGCGCTCCTGGGCAGTGAACTTCCATGCCCCTTTCATCCTCAGCCAGCTGGCGCTGGGCGATATGATTGAGCGCCGTTCCGGCAGCATCGTCAACATATCCTCCGGCGCCGCCGTTGGCCCCGGACGCGGCCCCTACGCCACCCCCGCCAACAACGGCACCTGCTACGGCGCCGAAAAGGCGGCGCTGGAACGCTTCTCCCAGGGCCTGGCGCAGGAAGTGTACCAATACGGCATATCGGTATCCGCCGTCGCCCCGTCGCTGGTGGTGCCAACCCCCGGCACCGTCTTTCACCACCTGGTAGAGGGTATGGACGACCCGCGCGGCGAACCGCCGGAACTGCTGGCCCAAGCTACGCTGCTCCTGGCCTCGGAGCCTACTGACCGGGTGACCGGGCGGGTCTGCTACAGCCAGCAGATTCTGCTGGAGTTCGGCTGGATCAGCGAAGGACGCGGCTGGGGCGTGGACGACACCCGCGGGCCGGGCAGCGGGTACAGCCAAATCTAGTGCGCCGGCGTGGTAAGATAGCCCCAGCCATCTATCCGTCCCGCCAGCCATCCCGTCCGCCTGCCAAACGGGGGCTTTCAATTCCGGCCGGCCGCGCGCCGCCCCACCCCGGTCCAGGAGAGTTTCATTATGGAGTTCCAGTTCAGCACCCAGGACGCCGCCTTTCAGAGCGAACTGCGGCAGTTCATCGCCGACGAATATGTACCCGAATGGGAACTGGGCGAGCGCGGCGCCGGCGAGGAGAACTGGCAGCGCACCCTGGACGTGCGGCGCAAGCTGGCCGACCGGGGCTGGCTGACCATGCATTGGCCCGAGGAATACGGCGGCCAGAAGGCTTCCCCCGTCCGCACGGCTATCTTCAACGAAGCGATGACCTACCACCGCGCGCCGGGCCGCGACAACTTCGGCGTGCGGATGATGGGCGCCACCCTGATGATCCACGGCACCGACGCCCAGAAAACCGAACACCTGCCCCCCGTGGCCAAAGGCGAAGTCCAGTGGTGCCAGGGTTACAGCGAACCGGAATCCGGCTCCGACCTGGCCTCGTTGAGCACCCGCGCCATCCGCGACGGCGACGAATTCGTGGTCAACGGCAGCAAAATCTGGACATCCATGGGACACCGCGGCGACTGGATTATGCTGCTCACCCGCACCGACACCGACTCGCCCAAACACCGGGGCATCAGCTTCTTCCTGGTGGATATGAAAACGCCGGGCATTGAAGTCCGTCCCATCATCAATATGGGCGGCCGCCACGAGTTCAACCAGGTCATCTTTGACAATGTGCGCGTGCCGGCACGCAACATCGTCGGCGAGGAAAACCGGGGCTGGTATGTGGCGGTGACCCTGCTGGACTTTGAGCGCTCCGGCATTGACTATTCCGCCGCCGCCCGCCGCCATCTGGACGACACCCGCCGGTGGGCCGACGGCATCCGGCGCAACGGCCGGCCCCTGAGCCGGGAACCTTGGGTGCGCAACCTGCTGGCCGACCGCTACATTGAAACCGAAGTGGCCCGCCTCATCGCCTACAATGTGGCCTGGATGCAGGGCGAGGGCCTGGTGCCCAACAAAGAGGCGTCAATGTCCAAGGTGTTCGGCAGCGAAACCGTCCAGCGCACCACTGCCTCCTGCCTGGAGATTATGGGAATGTACGGCGGCCTCCGCGACAACAAGTGGACGCCCATGCAAGCCGATATGCAGGAACACTGGCTGCGCGCCTTCTCCCACACCATAGCCGCCGGCACCAGCGAAGTGCAGCGCAACATCATCGCTAGCCGGGGCCTGGGCCTGCCGCGCGGGTAGGTTGCGATCCTCACCCGGCTAATGGTACAATCGGGGTACCGAAGGTTGTTGCCGGGGTAAAGCGCGATCCTACTCCGGTAGCAAAAAATTCTGCGGCAAGGAGGATAGTCAAATGTTTCAGCAGGGCGGCACCATCAAAGATGCTTTGGACCGCATCGCTACCCACGAATATGTACTGCCGGCGATCCAGCGGGAGTTCGTTTGGAACCCGGAGCAGATTTGCACGCTGTTCGACAGCCTGATGCAGGGTTACTCCTTTGGGGAATTCCTGTTCTGGCGCGTTGCCCCGGAGAACTCGGCGCAGTATCGTTACTACGATTTCGTGCGGAACTACCACGAAAGGGACAACCCACACTGCCCGGATTTGGGCCCCTTGCCGAACCGGCCACTGATAGCGGTATTGGACGGCCAGCAGCGACTGACCGCGTTCAACATCGGCCTGCGCGGTTCAATGGCTGTCAAGTTGCCGCGCCTCTGGTGGAACAACCCGAACGCATTTCCCAGGAGGGTATTGGCACTGGACCTGCTCGCAGCAACTGAACGGGACGACGAAGGAAATCACTACACATTCAATTTCGTGGACGATCACGCCATTGGCCGTCAGGGCAATCGCTTGTGGTTCAGGGTCTCGGACATTCTTACCATGGAGTCCGGGCCAGATATGACCGACTGGCTGTGGGACAACAACTTGGAACGCGATGAATTCAGTCGCTCCCACCGCATACTGGACCTTTTGTATCGCGTGGTTCGCACTGAGCAAACCGTGGCGTACTACGAAGAACGGAACCAGGACATTGAACACGTCTTGAATATGTTCATCCGTCGCAACAGCGGAGGGACTCCGTTGTCTTACTCAGATCTCTTGCTGAGTATTGCTACGTCGCAGTGGGAAAACCTAGATGCCCGCAAGGAGGTTCACCAACTGGTCGATGATCTTAATCGGATTGGCTCCGGCCTCAACCTGACGAAAGATTTTGTCCTGAAAGCAGGGCTTATGCTCACCGACATTGCCAGCGTTGGCTTCGAAGTCCGCAATTTCACCCACGACAACATGGCAAAGTTGGAACAAGACTGGCCCAAAATCAGCGCATCTCTGATTGAAACCGTCCAACTGGTAACTGGCTTCGGGTTTGACAGCAGTAACCTGCGGGCCAGTAGCGCATTGTTGCCCGTTGCTTACTACATCTATCGGCTGGGCGCACCAATCGATTTTGACAGCAACAGGAAATACAAACAGGAGCGTGAGGCAATCCGCGGGTGGCTCATTCGCTCAATCCTGAAGCAAGGCGTCTGGGGTAGCGGCTTGGATACCCTGCTGACCGCACTGCGGGACGTGCTGCGTAGCGTGGACAATGGGCACTTTCCGGCGGCGGATATGCGCCGGGTTATGGCGCAGCGTGGAAAAAGCGTCGATTTTTCGCCGGAAGAGGTCGAAGATTTGGCGGACATGGGTATTAGCGACCGTCGCGCCTTTCCGATGCTGGCCTTGCTGTACCCGTTTGTCAATGTCCAGCAGTACCACTTCCACATCGACCACATATTCCCCAAAAGCCGATTCACTCCGACCCAGTTGCGCGCCGCTGGCGTCAGCGATGAACAGCACGGGAATTTTGCCGACTGCGCCAACCGCATTGCCAATCTCCAGTTGCTTGACGGGATCACCAATATGGAGAAGCAGGCAGCACTGCCTGCGGACTGGATAGCCAAGCATTTTAAGAGCGACCAGGCCCGCCAGCAGTATCGCGACCGCTATCTCCTGGGCGAAATTCCCGAGCAAATCACGGGCTTTATGGATTTCTACGAAGCCCGCCGGAAGCGCTTGCAGGAGCGCATCACCCGGCTGGTCAACACGGTGTAGCCGGAGCGTCGAAGGGTGTTAGAATGAAACTGCCCAACGCCGAAAACGCCTATATCCAGCCGGCGAAAATCTTGGCCTATTTACTGGCAAACGACCACCCCAAAGGCGGCGGCAAAGCCGGCTTCCTGGTCAGGTTTGGGTTCAGCCGTGAGCAATGGCAGACTTTGGAGCAGGCACTGCTGACTCATGGAGCCATCCACCCGGTTGCCGCCGCAAATGACACGCAATATGGCCCTGTGTTCATCATAGGCGGCGTTCTGGAAACGCCGGATGGGCGCAACCCCGGTATGCGAACCGTCTGGATGATTGATATTGGCAATGATGCGCCCCGGTTCGTTACGGCGTATCCGCTCGGGAGGTGAATATGATTCGTGAACTTGACTTGGCCGCGCTCACGACAGACTTGCCGGAACATGGGCTGAAAGCCGGTGACATCGGCGCCGTCGTACACGTTCACCCCCCGGACTTGGCATACATCGTTGAGTTTATATCCCCGGAAGGGAAAACGGTCGCTGTGGTTACCGTGGCGCGTGAGCAGGTCCGCCCCGCAACCGTGGATGAGCTTCCGCCGGAAACTGTACGCTACGACCGCAACCCTGACGGCATCGCTCTTATCTCGCTGACCAACCCCGGGAAACGCAACGCGCTGTCCTCCGCCGTCCTGGACGCCTTGGCATGGCATCTGGACGAAATCGCCCACGACCCCGCCGCCCGCGTCGTCGTCATCCGATCCGAAGGCCCGGTATTCAGCTCCGGCCACGACCTCAACGAACTGCTCAACGGCAGCCCCGACGACTACGCCGCCGTCTTTGACGCCTGCACCCGCGTGATGGAAGCCATCCGCCTGCTGCCCAAGCCGGTCATCGCCCAGGTACAGGGACTTGCCACCGCCGCCGGCTGCCAGCTGGTCGCCACCTGCGACATCGCCGTAGCTGCCGACACCGCCGCCTTTGCTACGCCGGGCGTCCAGATCGGCCTGTTCTGCACCACCCCTGGCGTGGCCGTAGCCCGCTCCGTGATGCCCAAAAAGGCGATGGAAATGCTGCTCACCGGCCGCCCCATATCGGCGCAGGAAGCCCTGGACTTCGGCCTCATCAGCCGCATCGCCCCGGCGGACGAGCTGGAAACGCAGACGATGGCACTGGCCCGCCACATCGCCTCGGCCAGCGCCCACACCCTGGCGCTGGGCAAGGCCGCTTTCTACCGCCAGATTGAAATGAACCGCCCCGACGCCTACCGCTTCGCCGGCAAGGTAATGGTGGACAACCTGCTGGCCGCCGACGCCAAAGAGGGCATCACCGCCTTCCTGGAAAAGCGACCGCCGGTCTGGACGACCTGATGGATGGAACCACCGAATGATCGAATCTTTGGGGCAAATAATCCCGGAACGATGTACCGGGGATGAACCGCTGCCGGAAGGAGCAACGCTGCTCCATTTCTGGCAGTGGATGGGGTCTAACTTGGTCAGCAACACCTTACGCGGCGCCCTCGGCGAATACCTGGTAGCGCTGGCCGTCGGCGCGGCGGATACCATGGACGGCGTTCAGGAGGAATGGGCGCCTTACGATGTCCAATCACCCGACGGCGTCAAAATTGAGGTAAAAACCTCCGCCTACATCCAAACCTGGTATCAGCCCAAGTTGTACCCGCCGCGCTTTGACATCGCCCCCAGGACGACTTGGGTGGCAGCGACGAATTCGTGGACTACTGAAAAGAAACGCTGGGCCGACGTCTACGTATTTTGCCTGCACCACTGCCAGGACCAGAGCGCCGTCAATCCGCTGGACTTGTCGCAATGGACTTTTTACATCCTGCCTACGATAACGCTTGACCGCGCCGTAGGCAGCCAGCGGTCTATCGGCATCAGCAGCTTGCAACGGATTGGCGCCAGGCCCGTAACTTTCGACGGTCTATGTCCGGCCATCGCTGCGGCGTACAATGACGGCAAACCCTGATCCAGCATCACCCCCGCAACCGCAACACGGAGCTTTAAATGACCGCCCTGCAAAACTTCATCAAGGAATGTTTCGACAACAACTGGGAATGGCTCGTCCGCTATGTGGACGGCCTTACCCAGGCCGAAATCGAGTTCGTCCCCAACGAGCAGTGCCATTCCATCGGCTTCATCGTCTGGCACTACGGGCGCGCCCTGGATATGTGGGTGCAGTCGCTGGCCAAGCGCGAGCCGCAGCTCTACGAACAGGGCTGGGCGGAACGGCTGGGCTTCGCCCCGGAACCGATGAACGTCGGCTTCGGCTACACCGTGGACGACCTCGCCCGCTGGCCCTGCCCCGACAAGGCCCTGCTGATGGAATACGCCGATGCCGCCCGCAACAACCTGCTGGAGTTCCTGGCGCAGCATAGCGACGACGCCATCGTCAGCGTCACAATGACCAACCGCCGGGGCGAAACCATCGCCCTAGCCGATATGTTCCGTATGCTCATCTGGGAAATCAACCAGCACGGCGGGCAAGCGGGCTACCTGCGCGGAATGCAACGCGGCCTGAACCAGTAACCCGGCGGCGTCCGGGCCGCGCCGGAGGCAACGGCGACGGCTGTCAAACAGCTGCCGCCGCCCCTTGCTTGACTGTGCCGGTTGCCGCTGGCGCGTCGCCTTGAGACGCGCCAGCGCGTCAGCGCCCTACACTATTGCGCCGCCTTGGCGTACTCCAGATGCCCGAACACCCCCGTCAGGCTGCCGAACTGGTACTCCGCAACCTCATCGGGGTTCACCACCAGCGTGGAACGGATGTTGACGATGGGGATCGTGCGGTAGGTGTCATAAATGTCGTCGCCCATCCGCATAATCAGCCGGTCCCGTTCCGCCTGGTCCGTCTCCTCCAGCAGCGCCTCGTAGGTTTCGTCATACAGCGGGTCTTCCACATAGATGACGCCGCCGTTGGGCAGCCCCGTTTCCGGGTTGATGTCGCCCGTGTAGTAGTAGATGCGCGCGTTGGCGTTGATCTGCCGGATGGTCTGGCGCACCGGCAGGATGAAGTGGGCATCATGCTGGTCCCGGAAAGCGTCCAGCGCCCGCGCGAACTCCACCTCCACCAGCTCTACATCAATGCCGATGTCCTCAAAAGACTGGGCCACCGTCTGCGCCACCTCAATCGTCTCCGGCAATCCGGGCAGGCTGCTCTGCCAAACCTCCATTTGGAAACGGTCCTGCCCGTTGTCGCCGGGGAAACCGGCCTGATCCAGCAGCAGCTTCGCCTGTTCCGGGTCGTACCCGTACTTTTCGTCAAACTCGTCCGCCCAGCGGGGGTTCCAGCCTTCCAGCGAATCGTGGAAGATGGTGTTGTACATCGGCTCGCCGCGCCCCTTGAACAGCTCGTTGATAATCTGCTCCCGGTTGATGGCGCGGTTGAGGGCATGACGCACCAGTACGCCGGTTTCGCCGGGAGCGTTCCAGGGTTCCGTGTCCGGGTTCCAGTTCACCTGGCTGGCGTAATACTGGCCCAGCGGCAGAATGGTCAGCCCCACCGACGGCAGCGGACTTTCAAAGACTTCCATCCCATCGTCCACTGCCTGCTGGTGCAGCACCTTGGGCACGTCCACCATATTGGCCTCGCCGGTGAGCAGCATCGCCAGGCGGGTCAAATCCTCCGGCGCCGTGGTAATCCGCAGCCGCTGGAACTCCGGGTTCACCCGCCAGTGGTCATAGGGAACGGCTTCGTATTCGGTGAATTCCTTCAGCTCCCGGCGCGCGAACTGGTAGGCCCCGGTGCCGGCCGGCCCGCTCTCAAACATGGCGTCGCCCTCGGCTTCGTGCTGCGCCGAACTGCGCACGGCGGCGCAAGGCACCACCAGAATGTTGAACCACCAGGACGCCACATCCACCTGTGGCTGCGCCAGATCCATCCGGAAAGTGTAGTCGTCAATCACTTCCATATTCCCGGCTTCAATCATTTCGGTCATGGAATCGGTGCCCATAAACCGCTTCAGCGGCGCCTTGCAGCCCGCCAGCGGGTCCGACATCTGCTGGTCAATGGTCAGGATGACATCCTTGACCGTGAAATCCCCATGTCCGAAGTGGAACTGCACGCCCTCTTGCAGCCGGAAGGTGTACTCGCTGGCGTCGGGGCTGATGTCCCATTCTTTCGCCAGCTGGGGCAGGATGGTGGACACGCCCGTCTCCGGCGATATGGTAGTCAGGTTTTCCCACATCGGGCGGAAGGGCAGATGCCCGCTGCTGGTCGCCAGCCAGGGATAGAAAGTATCCTGCGGCAGCGGCGTCACCGCCAGGTGCAGCATCACATCGGACGCGGCCTCCTGGGGCATTGCCGTCGGCCGCGGCGTGGCCGTAGCCGCCGAAGCGTCCCCGGAACCGGACGGGGCCGCCGTCGTGGCGGTAGCCGCCGCCGGCGCGGCCCCGCCGCTACCGCTGTCGGCCGGCTGAGTTGCGGTGGAACCCCCGCAAGCGGCCGCCAGCGCCAGCAGCGACATCATCACAAGCAACAGGGCAGCGCGAACCGGGCGGTAAATGCGACGAACTGTCATTCTGACACCTCCTTCATCTGTTGAGCCTCGGGCAGTCCGGCCCCTTGCCGCCCAACATTAGCGCCGGCAATTTATAATGTCAATTATCAATTATGATGATATAATGCCGGCGGCAGCATTACACCGCTCTGGGCGCATTTCCGGCCGTCTGCGCCGCGCCGGCGCGCCATCCTCGCCACCCCGACCCGAATTATGCCGCCGCCGTTCCGACCGACGCCGGAATCCGGCCCCTTTGGGGGGCCAATCATCCGCCCGTTTGTGGTTTAATGCGCTTGGCCCAATTGCGCCCGGCAGCGGAGCGGCGTTTGACGCGCCGCCCGAAACCGACCGAACCGGATTTGAGATTTGAGGCGATTGATGAGCAGTTCCCCGAACACCAGGGACGGGTTATCGTCCCCGGCCGGCCGCGTCCTGATGGTGCAAGGCACGGCGTCTCATGTGGGCAAAAGCGTGCTGGTGTCGGCGTTGTGCCGGATCCTGCGGCAGGACGGGTTCCGCGTGGCGCCCTTCAAGGCGCAGAATATGTCCAACAACTCCTATGTGACCCCCGACGGCGGCGAAATCGGCCGTGCCCAAGCCGTCCAGGCCGAAGCCGCCGGCGTGGACGCCCGCGTGGAAATGAACCCCGTCCTGCTCAAACCGGAAGCCGACAGCCACGCCCAGGTGGTGCTGATGGGCCGCCCCCTCACCTCCGCGCGGGCCCGTGATTACTTCGACCTCAAGGCTACCCTGTGGGCCTCCGTAGCCCGGTCACTGGACGCCTTGCGCCGCCAGTACGATGTGGTCGTCATTGAAGGCGCCGGCAGCCCCGCCGAAATCAACCTCAAAGCCACCGAAATCGTCAATATGCGCGTCGCCCTTCACGCCGCCGCCCCGGTGCTGCTCTGCGGCGACATCGACCGGGGCGGCGTGTTCGCCGCGCTGGTCGGCACCCTGCAACTGCTGGACGAAGCCGAGCGGAACACCGTCAAGGCGCTGCTGATCAACAAGTTCCGCGGCGATGTTTCTCTGCTCGCCGACGGCCTCGTGTGGCTGGAAAACTACACCGGCAAGCCCGTGGCCGGCGTCATCCACCACTTCCGCGACATCCACATCCCCGAGGAGGATTCCGTAGCCCTGGATCTGCCGCCGCCGGCGTCAGCCGCCGCCGTACTGGACGTAGCCGTGATCCAGGTACCGCACATCTCCAACTTTGACGACTTTGACCCCCTGGCCCGGGAGCCCGGCGTGTCCCTGCGTTATGTGCAGCGCGGCGACCGCCTGGGCCGGCCCGATCTGATTATCCTGCCCGGCAGCAAAACCACTATACCCGACCTGCTCTGGATGGCGCAACAGGGCCTGTCGCCCGCCATCGCCGCCGCTTTCGGGCAAGGCGCCGCGGTCATCGGCATCTGCGGCGGCTACCAGATGCTGGGGCAGACGCTGTACGACCCGGACGGCGTGGAGTCGTCCGTGCCTTGCGCCGAAGGCCTGGGTCTGCTGCCCCTGACCACTACCTTTGCCGGCGTCAAAGAGACCCACCGGGTGCGGGCGGCGGTGCGCTCCGAAGCCGCCCGCCCCGGCAGTCTGCTGGCCGGCGCCGGCGGCGAAACCGTGGCCGGGTACGAAATACATATGGGGCGCACTACCGCCACTGCCCGCGCCGGCGTCATACCCGCCTTTGCCCTTTCCGACCGCGCCGATGCCCCGGTTACGCCTGACACGGCGCTGGACGGGGCCGTGGACGAAACGGGCCGCGTCTTGGGAACCTACATTCACGGCCTGCTGCACAACGCCGGCGTGCGCCGCGCCCTGCTGCGGGAACTGGCCCGGCGCAAGGGCGTGGCCCTGCCGGATGGCGGCGCCGACATCGCCCGCGACCGGGAATACGACCGCCTGGCCGACTGGGTGCGCCACAGCCTGCGGATGGAGCTGGTGTACGAAATGACCGGCCTGGCCCCGGCGCAGTAGAGGCAACGATAACGGCAACGGATGCGGATGCGGTATGAGTACGAGCACGAGTAGGGGCGGCATTCACCTGATACTGGGCGGCATCCGCTCCGGCAAAAGCGCCTACGCCGAAAGATTGGCGGCAGCGGCGGCGGAACCGGCGGTGCCGCCGCGTCCGGTCATCTACATCGCCACCGGCGTTGCTGTTGACGATGCTATGGCGGCGCGCATCCGCCGTCACCGGGAACGCCGCCCGGCGCGCTGGCAGACCATCGAAGCGCCATTGAATCCAGTGGGCGGGCTGCGGGAAGCGCATCAGGCGGCGGCAGTACCGGAGCCGGCGTCAGCGCCGCCGCCACTGGTTCTGCTGGATTCCCTGGACGGCTGGGTGTCCAACCTGCTGCTGGAACACGAGGGCACGCCGGCGGCGGAGCTGGAGGCGCGGGTGGTGGGCGCGGCGTGGCGTTTTGCGGCTTTCGTGGGGGAGCTGCCGGCCGATGCTATCATTGTGAGCAGCGAGGTGGGGCATTCTCCGGTGGCGACATCCGCCCTGGGGCGGCAGTTCCAGGATCTGCTGGGCATAACCAACCAGGCCATGGCCATCGCCGCCGACCGGGTTACGCTGGTGGTGGCCGGCATCCCCATGCCGCTGAAACCCGCCGGCGGCTGACCCGCCCGGTCGGCAATGCGCGATGGGGCATATGATAGCCC
This sequence comes from Dehalococcoidia bacterium, assembly GCA_965203195.1. Taxonomy (GTDB): domain Bacteria; phylum Chloroflexota; class Dehalococcoidia; order Lucifugimonadales; family UBA3495; genus Bin87. Next base: position 2,450,270 of record OZ241860.1, read on the forward strand.
ATAATATCATGCACCGTAATCTGATGCACCGTAATCTGATACAATTGACGCGCAAGGCGGATTGGTCAAATCCGTCCAACCAATGGCCGTAGGATCGCCGCCCCAAAAGGACGCCGCAATATGGAAACGACGAACGACGAGCGCATCCGGCCGACCGTCCAGCAGCTGCAACGCCTTCGCCGTACCGAGGCCAAATCGCAAAAAGCGCTGGCTGATTTCCTGGACGCCTATCCCGCACTGAAGCGGCACGTTGAGCAGAATTACCGTGAACCGCAGGCATCATAGCGAACCGGCTGGCAAGGCAGTTGGGCCGGGCGCGATGGCGGCAAGGCAAACGAAAGAACCGGGGTAGCCACGGAGTTTCGGCATTGACCCACGAAAACCCGGTCCCTAACCGGCGCATTTTAGGCAAGCCCTCCGGCTATCTCATCGGGCGGGCCACCGCCCAGGCTCCCGCCACCTGCGGGGAGCTGGTGCAGGGAATGACCGGCGGGGCGGATTTTCTGGTCACCTGCCCCATCAACCAGTTCGCCGGCGCTACCGTGACCCTGCGGGCCGGCGACGGCGCGGGCCGCCAGTGCCGGGACAATGGCAGTAGCAGTGGCGACGCCGATTCGGACGCCGACGAGGCCGCGGTGCGCGGCGTGGCGCATCGCCCCAAAACCCGCCGGGCCGTAGCGCTGGCGCTGCCCGAAATCGCCCGGCGCGCCGGCATTGCCGCCCCCCTGCGGGCCGAGGTCTCGCTGACCGGGGCCATTCCCGCCGGCAAGGGGATGGGCAGCAGTAGCGCCGACATCGCCGCCGCCGTGGCCGCCGCCGGCCTGGCGGCGGGCTGCCCGCTGCCGCCGGCGGACATCGCCCGCATCGCCCTGTCGGTAGAACCTACGGACGGCGTAATGTTCCCCGGCATCGCGCTGTTTGACCACCGCCGGGGGCGCATCGCCGAGTCCCTGGGGCCGCCGCCGCCTATGGAGGCCATCGTCATTGACCGGGGCGGGCAGGTGGACACGCTGGCTTTCAACGCCGTGGACCGCGCCGCGCAATGGTCGGCGGTGGCCGACCGCACCGAAGCCGCTCTGGAGCTGGTGCGCGCCGGCGTGCGGCGGCAGGACGCCGGCCTCATCGGGCGGGGGGCAACGGTCAGCGCGCGGGCCGGGCGGCCGCCGGACGCCGCCGACTGGGTGGAACGGGCCATCGGGCTGGCCGAGGACATTGGCGCCGCCGGCGTCAATGTGGCCCACAGCGGGACAGTCATCGGCATCCTGCTGGACGCCCGCCGCCGCCAAAGCAAGCCGGCCTACCGGCGGGCAGTGGCGGAGTTCGGAGACGCGGAAAGTGTGCGGCACTTCCGGGTAATCGGCGGCGGCGTGCGGCTGGCCGCCTGATAAGCCGGCGCTGGGCTTACTTGTTCGGCTCTATGCCGTGGAACAGGTACTGGCCGGCATAGCCGGCGTAAGGGCCAAAATGGCTTTGCGCCCAACTGATTATCCGCTTGTGAGCGCCATCATGGAGATGTTTCGGCGGTATGGGGCAATCAGCGTAATTGCCGGCAACCAGAGCACGCAGTATCCATCGGTCAATCGGAAAGGCGTCGGTCTTGTTCAGGGACATCATAGCAACGCAACTGGCTACCTTGAGGCCAACGCCGTCAACCGCAAGCAACGCACGCACTGCCTCCGCGCTAGATACGTTCGACTGCGTCAGACGACGTAAGTCCAGACTGCCGGATGCAACCTGCTTGGCCGCACGGATGACTCGCGGCGCTCGAAACCCCAGCATCAGTTGTCGTAATTCCCCTTCGCTGGCCAACGACAATACCCCGCTGTCGGGAAAAGTGTAGCGGGTTTCGCCGTTCAGGCTTACTGAATCGCCAAATGCCCGGGCCAGGGATTCTACAATCTTGCTGATTTGCTTGATGCTGGCAGTAGCCGAGCAGATGTAGGATACGAGGCATTCCCACGGATCCTGCCGCAACAGCCGCATCCCCCGGTGATTCTCAACCAATTTTTCCATCCGGGGGTCGCGGGCGCACAGGTCGGCGTAGATGGCCTCAATGTCATCGTCCAGCCGGAAGTAGCGGGACAGCAGGTCGCTCAAATCCGCGTCCGTGGCGCCGTTGGGTCCGCCGGCGCGGTACTCCACGCCGTCATCCGTCTGGCGGATGTGGATCAGGTTGTCGCCTAGGACGCCCGAAAACCATTGGCTCCGGTCGGGATAGAAGGCGGCGTCCAGCGGATGCCAGCGGAACGCCTGGCCCATCATCAGGCTGGTTTGCAGGTCAAAGGGTTGGTTGATGGCGAGGCGCATAGTCAAACCTGGTCGCTCCGGGGGGTGGGGCAGCGCAACAATCCCGTCAAAGCGGGAAGGGGAAAAGGCAAAGTTCGCCGAGGCGAACTGACCATATGGTAACTTAATCGTCCCATTTTGTCAATTCCAATGCTGGCCGGCGGGGATGGTCGGCAACGGCGCCGGCGCTAGGCCGGCGCCGCCTGGGTTTGGTAGCGCACCGAGTAGCGGCGTTCCCGGATGGTGAAGGCGCTGACCGCCGCCGGGAACAGCAGCGCCGCCGCAATGGCGAAGGTCAGGATGTAGTTGCCGGAAATTTCCCGCAGGTAGCCCGCCAGCAGGACGCTGCTGAAGCCGCCCAGCTGATGGAAGAAGAACGCCACGCCGGAGATGGTGGCCAAGGACTTCAGGCCGTACACTTCGGCGGTGAGGGATGTGGTCAGCGGGGCGGTGGCAATCCAGGAGAGGCCGGCTACCATAGCGAAAACCAGCAGCCCGGCCAGCACCGGAATCTGGGGCAGCAGCAGGGAGGCCACCAGCAGCGCATAGGCGCAGCCCCGGCAGAAATAGACCAGTGCCAGCCAGTTCTTGCGCCCGCCGATGCGGTCGGAAATCCAGCCGGCTCCGGTGGCGCCAATGGCGTTGAGTCCGGACATCAGCCCGAAAATCAGCGCCGCCGCCTGGGGGCCAATGCCCTGCTCTACCGCCATCGGCACAAAATGCACCGACAGCATAAAGGTGGTGGAGCCGCAGATGAAGTAGGAAAAGCTCATCTGCCAGATGGGGAAAGAGCGGAAAGCCTGCCGCCAGTTGCTGGCGAACAGGGGCTGGGCCGGGGGGGGGGCGGCGCCGGCGGAACCGGGTCCACCGCCGCCGGGTGGCGTTGGCGGGAGCGGGTCGCCGTCGGGCGTCAATCCCTTGCGGGCCGGGTCGTCATGCAGGAACAGCCACGCCAGGGGGATGCCCAGGGCCAGGATCAGGGCGCCGAGGACGATCCAGGAAAGGCGCCAGTCGATGAGGCTGATGAGGAAGGCGGCGAAAGGCACCAGTATCAGCCCGCCCAGGGACATTCCCGACGCGTTCAGCCCGATGACCAGCCCCCGGCGGCGCCGGAACCACTTGCTCAACATAGCGCCGGTGTTGGTGAGGGAAGTGCCGCTTTGCCCCACGGCGGCCACCACGCCGAACATAGCGATGAGATACCACACGCTGCCGGTGAAAACCATCAGCAGAGTAGAAACGCCCACGACGGCGATGCCGGCGATGACCACAATCCGCACGCCCACGCGGTCGAACAGGTAGCCCATAAAGGGCTGGGTAACGCCGTTGAGCAGGGCGCCCAGGGCGGCGGCCCAGGACACTATGGTGCGTTCCCACTGGAATTCGGCTTCCATCGGCACCACGAAGGCGCCGAAAGCGTTGCGGGTGCCCATCGTCAGGAAGGCGATGAACATACAGGTGGCGACAACGAACCACCCATAAAAAATGCCGGCGCGGGCCGGGTCGGGACTGCTGTCGGCCATATTGATGCCTCCCCTGGCGCCGGGCGTCGGGGGAGGAGGGGGTTGCCGGCCGGCGCGCCCCCGTCACCCGGCAACCGGCTGATGGGGGCGATTGTATGCCCGGCGGCGGGCATATGGCAAGGGGCGCGCCGGCAGCGGTCGCAGCGGCGCGGCGGCTTGCTCCCCGGGCGGAGGGGACGGGATGCGTTCCGTTCCCCAAGAAAGGGTGGTCACCCGAGGGGACGGGGCGGGTTACGATGGCGGTTCCGGGGGGCGGGGACATCGCGGCAAGCGGCGGCGGGCCGGTGGCGACAGGGCGGTTGGCATTGGAAGACGGCTCCTTTTCGGTAGGTGGGCGGTTGGCGATTGAAAGTTGACGGGCGATTGACGGTTGGCAGTTGACGGGTAGTTGACGGTTGATGAGGGACACCGGGGGATTGTCCGGGCGGCCGGATTCCAGGTTGTCGGCGCTACGGCCTGAGAGCGTAACGCGTGGGATTTCGTCCTAGTTTTCCATGTCCCGGACGGACTGGCGGCAAGCAAGAACAGGTTCAGGGCCTGCTCCGTCAAGCCGGTTGGGTCATCCGGCACGGCACGGTGGTGACACCCGCTGGCTGGCACAGAACTACACGGGCCGTACAAGTCATACAGCGACGAAGCAGGACCAGCTGCATAGTGAATTCCGACAAGGGTTAGGCCGTTTCCTGGCGGGCCGGCCAGCCCGAATTTCCCCCGGTGTGGGTGTGATGCGGTTGGTAGGCCGGTGGACGCCGCTGGCCGGCGGCGTCCACGCAGCCATTTGATAGCGTGACGCGGTTGGTTGAGCCGTCGGTCGGTGGACAGGATGACCGGTTGGGTTCACACAAAAGCGAGCCGGTTGCCGCCGTGGCGCCCGTCGCGCGCCGGGCGGTGCGGCGGTGGCCGTCCGGTGTAGCGCGCTAGAAAGCTTTGCCGGCGGCCGGGTTGCTTTACCCACTTATCAGCATAGCGTACTGATGTACGGGGCGCAAGGGGTAAATGGCGCTAATTCGGGGCGAATTTTGGATTCCGGCGGGCGGATTGGGCGGCGGCCGGCGGTGGGATCCGGCCGGCGGCTGGGTTAAACCCCCGCCGGCCGGGCAACGGGCGCCGGCGCGGCAAGGCGTTACATCGCCACCACCCGCGCGTTGTCAATCTGCGGCAGGGCCTTGACTTCGGCCAGGGCGGCGGCGTTGATGGGATCGTCCAGGCCGATGATCATCATTGCCGGGCCCCGGGGAGCGCTGCGGCCCACTTCCATAAAGCTGATGTTGATGTTGTGGCGGCCGGCGATGGCGCCCACGGCGCCGATGGTGCCGGGCTGGTCCTGGCTGTCCACAAAGAGGAGGTAGGGGGTAGCGGGCGCTACGTCCAGCCAGTAGTCGTTGACCCGCACCAGGTGCGGTTCCCCGCGCATAGCGGCGCCGGCAATGGTCATATCGTCGCCGGCCGTGCGGAGCGTGGCGGTAATCAGGCTGGCGTATTCGTGGCCGTCGGAGGAGTTTTCCTCATTGATTTGCAGGCCGCGCTGCCGGGCGAGGACGGGGGCGTTGATCATATTGACGGCTTCGCCGCTGACCGGGCCCAGCAGCCCCACCAGCAGGGCGGCCTTGAGGATGTCCGTGTTGTAGGCGGCGATTTCGCCCTGGCAGCGCAGAGTGAGTCCTACGAACTGGCGCCGGGCCAGGCCGGTGAGCAGGCGGCCCACCATTGACGCCACCGGCACATAGGGGGCCAGGATGGCGTGGACTTCCGGCGGCACTACGGAGGCGTTGACGGTGTTGCGGGCGGGCTGCCCGTCCAGGACGGCGAGCACCTGTTCGGCGGCTTCGATGGCGACTTCCCGCTGGGCTTCCCGCGTGGAGGCGCCCAGGTGGGGCGTGGGCAGCAGGCGGGGGTGGTGGAGGACGGGCAGGTCGCCGGGGGGTTCGTTGACGAATACATCCAGGGCGGCGCCGGCCAGCTGCTCCCGTTCCAGCGCTTCCAGCAGGGCCTCATCGTCAACCAGCTCGCCCCGGGCCACATTGATGAGGCGGGCGCCGGGCTTCATCAGCGCCAGGCGGGGGCCGGAAATCAGGTTCATCGTGCCGGGCGTCAGCGGGGTGTGCAGAGTCACGAAATCCGCCTGGGGCAGCAGTTCCTCCAGGGACATCACGGCCACGCCCAGGCGGGCGGCGAAGTCGGGGGCCACGAAGGGGTCGTAGGCGATGAGGCGCATACCGAAGGCGGCGGCGCGGCGCGCCACTTCGGAGCCGACGCGGCCCAGGCCCACGATGCCGAGGGTTTTGTTGCGCACCTCAATGCCCATAAAGGCGGAGCGCTGCCACTGGCCGGCTTTCATGCTGGCGCAAGCCTGGGGGACATTGCGCGCCAGCGCCAGCATCAGCGCCATGGTATGCTCGGCGGCGGCCACCGTATTGCCCACGGGGGCGTTGACCACGGCCACGCCGGCGCGGGTGGCGGCGTCCAGGTCAATGTTGTCCACGCCGATGCCGGCGCGGGCCACTACCTTGAGGTTGCGCCCGGCGGCGATGACGGCCTCGGTGACGCGGGTTTCGCTGCGGACGACCAGGGCGTCGTAATCGCCGATGGCGGCGACCAGTTCGTCGGGGGATAGGCCGCGCTTGATGTCAACGGGAACCCGTTCCCGGAGCAGGTCAATGCCTTCGGCGGCCACATTGTCGGTAATCAGTACTTTGGGCATAGGGCTGGGGCGTCTCCGTGAGCAGAACAGGGGGAGCCGGGCGAGGGACAGGATGGGATGGAATGGAATTGGGATGGGATGGCGGCAATGGTAGCAGAAAGACGGGCGGTTGTCATTTGAGGGGTAGCGTTTCTTTTAGGTGGTTTGGTTATAAAATGGGGGTACAATGACCGCCCCTACCTCCCACCGGGGATGCGCCGCTATGGGACTGCTACACCACCTGGAAACCCAACTGGAACGCCAAATCCCCGCTCAACTGCAAGCCGCCCTGCAACAAGCCCTGGACGACTACCAGCCCATCTGCGACCGTTGCCCGCCTGGCCATGCACCGCCACCACCGTTATGCGCGCGCCATTGCCACCAGTTACGGCGAAGCCCGCCTCCAAATCCCCGTGTTCCGCCGCGGGAAATGCTGTCGCATGGCCGGCGGCATAACGCTGCTAGGCCAGGAAATGCGCCACCAGCGGTTTTCCAAAAAAAACCGTGACACCGCCATCAGTTTGGCCGCGCAGGGATTGAGTTACGCCCGCGTCGGAAATTGGGTGGGCTGCGTCAAGAGTACGGTCTGCAAATGGCTGCGGAAGGTGCCTTTGATGGTGCCGGAGTTGCCGCCGGACGGAACGCTGAAACTGGACGGGCTGCGGACGCGAACCCGCCGGGGGCGTACTGAATTCAAGGTAATCCGCGATGCCGCTGCGGGGACGGCGTTGGGGGCTTTTGGTTCCTGGGCCGAAGTGATTGACTGGGCCTGGCAGTTGGGCGCGCATCATCCGAAGCATTTGGTCAGCGATGATGGGCCCATAGCGGCGGGGATTGAGCTGGTCTATGGCGGGGAGGCGCCACACCAGTTGTGCGCGTTTCACTTGCTGCGGGAGTATCGGCGGAACATTGGGGTGGCGGAATTTGCGGCGGCGCGGCTGCTGCTGAATGCGGATAGTCTGGCGGAAGGTCGGGCATGGGCGCGGCGGATTATGCTCTTGACGGCTGGGGCGGCGTCATACTGGTGCGAGAAAGCACTGTCCAAAGGACTGCGTCACTTTGCGACGGGACAGGTGGCGCATCGGACGACGTCGCGCTTGGAGCGGCACAATCGGGAGTTGCGGCGGCGGGAAAAGCTGGGGACGGTGTGGACGGAGCACAACCTGCTGGCATTGCTGTAAGAGCAGAGCCTGATCAACCAAACCACCTAAAACGAAACGCTGCCGGCCCGTTCCGCAAACTGCGGGCGCACGATGCTTTCGTAAGGATGATAGCCCCGCGCCAGGCCGCCGGCGATGAGGGAGTCGCGCATCCGGTCGTAGCCCTGCCGGCCGATGCGCGGGCCAGCAGCCCAGACGCCAGCCGTCTGGTAGCGCCGGACGCTTTCCTCCAGCACGTCGTGGGGATACTCGGGGAATACGCCAGCGATACATTCGGCAACGGCGGCGGCAGCACTCTCCGCAACCCACCACCGGGCTTGGCCGTAGCCGTTGACGAACCGCTGCGCCGTGTCCGGGTTCCGCTCCGGATACGATGGCGTGGCGGCAAAGCTGCTGTAGCAGACATAGCCGCTTTCATCGGCCAGCGTGGCCGCCAGGTGGGCTGATGCGTTCCTGAATCCCCGCGTACGCTTTCACGGCGCGGCGTCCTGGCCGGCCTGTTCAACTTGGGTGAGCGCAGCGTCATCGCGTTGGTACAAATTTCTGAATACCCAAGCCAATATGAAGCTGATGGCAGTTGCGGGAGCCAAGACAGCGGCGCCAATCGCAAGGGCGTATGCCGATGATAGCGTATCTGTTTTCGGATTAGCACTGATTTCCCATAGCGTGTTCGCTATGAACAGCAGCAGGCCAGCGAGCAGGACGGTTCCTGCTCCGGCCCAAAACCGGGAGTGGCCGAGGTTCCTTTCGTAGGAACGCTTCAGCCGCGCGCTACCAGGGCTCGCCACGACTGCCCAACTTCCAAACGCCGTAAATGATGCCAACCGTGAGCAGCCCCGGCCCGATGACGAATCCGAAAAGGACTACCCCGAGCCACTCCGAGTCCGCCAGGGCCACGAGCGCAGGAGGCATCCACCGCATCACGATGACCGACATCAAAAGTATCGCGGTGGCAATCAGAACATATTGCCAGGGTTTCATGCGGCACCTCTCAAACTTGCGCTGCTCTGCCGGGGTTGCAAGTTGCTATCGCGTAGCATACCGCACATCGCCCGGCTACGCCAATTCCGCCGCCGCCCGTTCCGAAAACTGCGGGCGCACGATGCTTTCGTAAGGATGATAGCCCCGCGCCAGGCCGCCGGCGATGAGGGCGTCGCGCATCCGGTCGTAGCCCTGCCGGCCGATTTGCGGGCCGGCAGCCCAGACGCCGGCGGCCTGGTAACGCCGGACGCTTTCCGCCAGCACGTCGTGGGAGTAATCGGGGAATACGCCGGCGATGCATTCGGCAACGGCGGCGGCAGCGCTTTCCGCAACCCACCGCTGGGCTTTGCCGTAGCCGTTGACGAACCGCTGCGTCGTATCCGGGTTCCGCTCCAGATACGATGGCGTGGCCGCAAAGCTGCTGTAGCAGACATAGCCGCTTTCATCGGCCAGCGTGGCCGCCAGGTGGCCGATGCCCTCCCGAATCAGCGACACCGCAAAGGGATTGGGGACTTGCAGATAGTCGGCGTCGCCGTTGTGGAAACGGGCCAGCATTTCCTCAGCGGACAGGCCGCCCAGCAAATGCACCGAGGCCGGGTCAACGCCATGCCAGCGCATCGCCGCCTGCAAGGTGGTGTAGGGAACGGGCGTGAAACCGACGGGTATCAGCGTGGCGCCGGCCAAATCCGCCCAGCGCCAGCCGGCGGCAAGGGGGCGGCGGGACAGCAGAAAGAACCCGTCCCGCCGGTTGATTTCGGCGATGTGCTGCGGCGGGTCGGCGCTGCCGGCGTCCAGGTCCATCAAGCTGCGGCTGATGCCGCTTTGCGTGATGTCAATGGCGCCGGCCTTGAGCAGGTCGGTGCTGGACTGGCCGGCGGGGATGTGGGCAAAGTCAATGTCCAGCCCCTCGGCGGCCAGAAAGCCGCCCTCAACGGCGGCATAGATGGTGGTGTAGAACATATTGCGGAAGGCCACCCGCAGTCGGATGCGCCCGCTTTCGGACGATTCACTCATCAGCGTTACCTCGTTCAGGATTGATTTCCGACGCGCGTCCGGCTTTCCCTGTGACTAGCGTCGCGGCGGCGCCGGTGTCCCCAGAGTCGTCAAGTCAATAGTCGGCAGTGCCAGGGGCGGCGGCGTTGCCAGTCGCGGGCGGCCCGGCCGGGTCGGCGCCAGCAACTGGCCCAGGTCAATGGTCGGCCTTGCCGGGGGGCGTATCCCGATCGTCGGAACCGCAATGGTCGGCATTGCCGGGCGGATGGTGGGCCACGGCGTTGGGGTTGCCGAGGCCGCGCCGGGGCTTGGGGTGCAGGTTCCGCCGCCGCCCCGGACGCCCCGATGCTTGGCGCCGGGCCGGGGTGAAAAGCGTTGGTTGGTCCAGGGCGACGGCGGCAGCGGCCCGGCGGCGCCGGCGTGCGCGTAAGCGTAGGCATTCGTGTTGGCGCCGGCGGCGGCCGGCGCATCCCCGCCGGCAGGGTGGCCCGCGCCGCCGAAGCCAACGCCGACGCCGACGCCGGCGCCGAGCAGCGCCAGCGCCAGCAGCAGAACCGCCCTGGCCTTCCATCGGCGCAACCGCCCGTGCAACGGCCGGCGCAACCGCGTCATCTCCATTCCATATTTCATATTGCCATTTCCGTTCCGGCCTGGCGCCGGTTTCACTTCCGCCGGCATTCTACGCCGCCACCGGCAGCCGGATGCGCCCGTTGCTCAAAATCACGCCGTCCGCGCAGATGCTTTCCACATTGCCGCTTTCGTACTGTTCCGAATACAGCCGGGCGTACAGGCCGCCGCGGGCCAGCAATTCCTGGTGGTTGCCCCGTTCCACAATGCGGCCGCGGTCAACCACAAAGATGACATCGGCGGCCATTATGGTGGACAGGCGGTGGGCGATAGCGATGGTGGTGCGGCCCCGCATCAGGGGTTCCAGGGCGGCCTGCACATAGCGCTCGCTGGTGGTGTCCAGGGCGGAGGTGGCCTCGTCCAGTATCAGCAGACGGGGCTGATGCAGGATGACGCGGGCGATGGAGAGGCGCTGCCGCTCGCCGCCGGAGAGGCGGTAGCCGCGCTCGCCGACGATGGTGTCGTAGCCGTCGGGGAACCGGGTGATGCGCTCGTGGATGTAGGCGGCCCGGGCGGCGGCGTGGAGGTCGGCTTCGGTGGCGTCCGGGTTGCCGTACATCAGGTTGGCGCGGATGGAGGCGTGGAACAGGTAGCTTTCCTGGGATACATAGCCCACCATTCCGGCCAGGCTGTCCAGTTTGATGCGCCGGACATCCACGCCGTCGATGGCGACCGCGCCTGCGGTGACATCGTACAGGCGGGGTATGAGGTAGGAGATGGTAGTTTTGCCGGCGCCGCTGGGGCCGACCAGGGCGGCCAGCTGGCCGGGCCGGATTGTAAAGCTCACGCCGTCCAGAGCCCAGGAGTCGGTATCGGCATCGGAGGCATGGGCGCCGGCGGCGGCGTGCCCATTGCGGGCGCCGACCGCGTCGCCGGGCGTTTCCGTTTCGTCCCCGGCCAGGGCCGGGCGGCGGTAGTTGACGCGCACATTGCGGAACTCGACTTCGCCCCGCACCCGGGCCGGGGGCATTGTTACGGCGTCGGGGGCGTCCACAATTTCCGGGCGGATGTCCAGATAACCGAAAATGCGCTCAAAGAGGGCCAGGGACGATTGCAGCTCCACCGCCGTGCGCAACAGGGTGCTGATGGGGAAATAAAGCCGGGTTTGCAGCGTAGTAAAGGCGACGATGGTGCCGGCGGAGACGCCGCCTCCGCCCAGGGCGCCGTAGAGCAGGTAGCCGGCCAGGACATAGATTACGACCGGGCTCAGTGAAAAGAAAATCTGAATGCCGGCCCAGATGGCCTGGCCGGTCATTTCCCGGCGCACTTCCAAATCGGACAGGCGCACGTTCTGGCGGTGAAAGCGTTCAATTTCCCGCTGCTGCGCCCCGAACAGGCGGGTCAGCATTACGCCGGACACCGACAGGGTTTCCTGGGTGATGGCGGTCATCTCCGCCGTGGATTCCTGCACCAAGGAGGACATTGCCCGCCGCCGGCGTCCTACGCGGTAGCTGAACACGGCGAACACCGGGGTGACGCCCGCCGCCACCAGCGTCAGCTCCCAGGAAAGGGCCAGCATTGCGATGAGCGTGCTGACCAGTATCACGATGTTGGACAGGATGTTGCTGACCGTTCCCGTGACCACAATGCGAATGCCGGCGACGTCGTTGGCCACGCGGCTTTGGATTTCGCCGGTGCGGGTGGCGGTAAAGAAGCCCAGGGACAGGGATTGCAGGTGCGAGTAGAGACGGTCGCGCAAGTCCCGCATCACCCGCTGTCCGACCTGCTGGGTGAGCCAGGTCTGTAGGACGCCGAGGCCGCCGGTGACGGCCACCACCGCCGCCATTACGCCGGCGACAGTCCACACCAAGCGCAGGTTGGGGCCGCCGGGCGCGAACAGGCCGGCGTCAAACATCGTCTGGATCAGCAGCGGGTTGACTACGCCCAGCCCGGCGGTGACGATGATCAGCAGCCCGATGGCGATTACCTGGAGGCGGTAGGGCCGGAAGGCGGCGGCGATGCGCCGGTTCAGGCCGGGCATACTGCGCCGGCGCGGGGGATGGTCGCGGTCGCCGCCGCTGCCGCCGGCCGGCAGCGGGCGGTGGGGGGCGGTAGGCAGATGGGCGCGCATACCGGGTCAGCCGATGGCCTCCTTGAGGCGCCGGATGGCGTCAATGTGGTCGTCGGCAGTGGCGGCGCCGCGCCGCCCGGCGGCAATGTGCGTGGCGCCCATAGCCTCCCAGGAACGCAGTTCGGTCAGCCAGTCCTCCGGGTTGTTGTCGGCGGTGATGGTGACGCGGCCCTCAAAGCCGACGTCCGCCGGGTCGCGGCCGGCCAGTTCGGCCTGCCGGCGGATGCGGTTGAGGATGGCCTGCCCGCCGGCGTCGGGGGCAAACATAGGGAAGTAGCCGTCGGCCAGGCGCCCGATGCGGCGGACGGCGGCATTGGGCGGCGTGGGCGCGGCGCTGCGGCCGGAGCCAATCCAGATGGGAATGGGACGCTGGACGGGCAGAGGGTTGATGCCGGCATGGGTAATGTCGTGATACTGGCCGTGGTAGTCAATGACTTCCTCAGTCCAGAGGCGGCGCAGCACTTCGATCTGTTCCTCGCAGCGGCGGCCCCGGCTGGCGAAATCCACGCCCAGGGCTTCGTACTCGACGGGGTTCCAGCCCACGCCGATGCCCAGCCGGAGCCGTCCGCCGGAGAGCAGGTCGACTTCGGCGGCCTGCTTGGCGACCAGGGCGGTCTGGCGCTGGGGCAGGATGAGGATGCCGGTAGTTAGCCCGATGCGGCTGGTGACGGCGGCCAGGTAGGCCATCAGGGTAAAGGGTTCGTGGATGTAGGATTCGTGGGTGTAAGGGAACTGGGGCACTTGGGGGTGCTTTTCCGGCACGGCGCCGAGGACGTGGTCCAGGATGCGGACGTGGGAGTAGCCCAAATCCTCGGCGGCCTGGATGTAATCCCGCAGGGCGCCGAAGTCGTCGCCAATTTCCACGATAGGGACGGACACGCCAATTTCCATAGCAAAAACCTCCGGCGGCCGGGTAGGGGCCCGGCGCAAGCGTTATGATACCACCGCCGGCGGCGCTCAACTGATGGGGTTCAGCTGACGGCGTTCAACTGACCGGGCTCAGCTAACGAGGCTCAATGCGGCGGCAGCGACGGGCAAGATAACATACGCAGTGGCCGGCGGGATGACAAACGGGGCGTCCGCAAGGACGCCCCGTTGGGCAGTGGTGAATGCCGCCGGAAGGCCGGCGGCGCGGCGGGTATCCGGAGTCGTGATTAGGCGTTGGAATCGGGTGTCGCAGTTCAGTATCAGAGCGAGGAGATGCCCTTGCCCCGGGCGATGGTGCCGTCCTGCTCTTTGCTCAACGGGCGGTAAGACAGGGTGCAGGGGATGCAGAACTGTCCGCCGGCCTGATTATTGCAGCCGGGCATCTGGCATTTGTCGGTAGGGGTATCGGCCACCTTGGGCAAGGTTTGACGGCGACGATCCCGAATCTGTTTGCGGCGTGCGCTCATGGCTGTTGGAACCTCCTCAAAGGGGTTAGGGTGGCAGAATTGTTGTTGCCGGCGCGGGGGCTATTCGGCTACGGGGTAGCCGAACTGTTCCCGCAGATCCCGTTTCAGCACCTTGCCCATTATATTGCGGGGCAGGGCGTTCACAAAGACCACCGAGCGGGGGCGTTTGAATCCGGCCAGCCGCTGGCGGCAGTGTTCGATCAGATCGGCTTCCAGATCGGCTTCTGTTGCGGCGGCGGCGTCAAACTCCGTTGCCGGGGACGGGTCGGCCGCCGGCGCCGACGGCGGAGAGGCGCGGCGCACCACGACGGCGCGGACTTCCTCGCCCCATTCCAGGTCGGGGACGCCGATGACGGCCGCATCGGCTACGGCGGGGTGTTCGGCCAGGATTTGTTCCACCTCCTCCGGGGCAATCATTTCGCCGCCCCGTTTGATGAAGTCGCGGGCGCGGCCGGCCAGATAGATGTAGCCGTCCGCATCTTGCCAGGCCAGGTCGCCGGTGTAAAGCCAGCCGTTGCGGATGGTTTCGCCGGTGGCCTCGCCCTGCCGCCAGTAGCCGGTCATTATGCGGGGGCCCCGGGCCACGATTTCCCCCACCTGGCCGGGGGGCGAAGGAGCGCCGTCCTCGCCTACAATCAGAACCTCGACGTCGTCCAGGGGCTTGCCGATGGAAGCGAGACGCCGGAGTTTGGTTTCAATTTCGGCGGGCGTTCCGGTAAGGTTGTGGTCATCCGGCGGCAGCATAGTGATGGTGGATGCGGTTTCGGTCTGCCCGAAAGCGTTGATGAAACGGGCGTTGGGGAACCGGGCGATGGCTGCTCTGATAACGGGCAAAGGCATTGGGGCGGCGCCATAGGTGATTACGCTGAGTGAGGACAGGTCGTATTCATCAAAATCGGGGCGTTCCATAACCTGTTTGAGCATTGTCGGCACCAGCATAGCGCGGTTGACGCGGTGGCGGGCGGCCAGGGCCAGCCACTGGCCGGCGTCAAACTGGGGCATAATCACCAGGGTGCGGCCGCCGAACACCGCCGCCAGCGCCGCTTGCAGGCCGGCCACATGATAGAGAGGCACGGCGAGCAGGTTCGTCTCCGCGACATCGGGATCGGCCGGCGTTACGTTGGCGAGGAGGAAGGTGGCAAAGCTGTCGTGAGACAGCCGGGCGCCTTTGGGGACGCTGGTGGTGCCGGAGGTGAACATTATCACGGTGGTGGCGTCGCCGTCATCCTCGGGGAAATGAAGCGGCTCCGGCGCGGCGGCGGCCAGCAGCGCATCGTAGCTGCGCCGGCCGTCGGCAGTGGCAGTGGCGTCCAGCATTACGATGCGGTCGGCGGGGATGGCCCCGCCGGCGGGGGCCAGGGGCAGGTAGCGCGCGCCCAGAAAGAGGAGGCTGGGGGACACGATGTCCAGCATTGTCGCCAGTTCGTCGGCCTTGGCGCGAAAGTTGACGGGGACATAGACGGCGTCCAGATGGGCGGCGGCGAAGTAGAGCTCCAGCAGCCGGTTGGAGTTGGTTTGCATCGCCGCCACGCGGTCGCCGCGCCCGATGCCGAGTTCGGCCATGGCGTTGGCGAGGCGGTGCACCCGTTCCTGGAGCTGCGCGAAGGTGATGCGCGCGCCGTCGTAGATGACCGCCGGGCGGTCGGGAACGATGGCGGCCGCCAGGGTCAGAATTTCGGTGGTGTTCATAATGCGCCTATTGTATCACGGACGGGGCGGCGGCGGTTACATAATCATCGTGGTCATTGTTGCCGTAACCGGCGCCGGGCGTCGACGCCGGCAGCAGGGACGCCGCCAAACGCCGTTCCAGATCAAGGGCATAGGCCAGGGGCAGGTCGGGGCCGTCCCGCAAGGCGGCGCGCATTGCGGCGGCGGTGGTGGGTGGTATTGTCGCCAGGCGGCGGGCGATTTGCCAGGCGGCGGCGGAGAGGTCGTCGGGGGGAACCACACGGCTGATGAGGCGATGGCGCAAGGCCGCGGCGGCGGTGAAACGGCGTCCGGTGAGCAGCAAATCCAGGGCCGTGGCGGGGCCGGCGCTGGCGGGCAAAGTCTGGGTGCCGCCGGCGGCGGGAATCATACCCAGATGCAGTTCGGGCATCGCAAAGATGGCGTCGGCGGCGGCGATGCGGACATCGGCCAGCAGCATAAGCTCCAGGCCGGAGCCGATGCAGTAGCCGTGCGCCGCCGCCACGATGGGTTTGGGCAGATCAATCAGCTGGCCCCAAACATCCCGCTGCCAGCGCACGCGGCGGGCAATGACCTGGGAAGGGGCGGAGCCGAATTCGGACAGGTCGGCACCGGCGCAGAAAGCCGGCCCCTGCCCGGTAATCAGCAGGGCGCGGATTTCATCGTCCAGCGCGGCGGCGTAGAGGGCTTCGGCAAAGTCGTCGCGCATCGCCACCGAGTAGGCGTTGCGCCGGCGGGGGCGGTTGAGCGACAGATGGGCCACGCCATCGCCTGTCTTTTCATAGCTGATGGTGGCAAAGGGAGTGGTCATAGCCGGCGGGAGCGGAGGCGGTGGAGGCGAAAGCGGGGCCGCCCGTCAATCATCCGTTAGCCATCTGCCAGGCCCCGTCGGGCGTCTGCCGGCCTGGCCGTTTGTCAGTCTTGCCGGCCGTCAGTCCAGGGGTATGGCGCGGCGCAGCATATCGTCCAGGTCCACATCGGTGGCGTGGGCGCCGATTTCGGAGAGGCGGTTGGCGTCGCTGACGGAGAAGGCAAGCAGGTTATGTTCGGCGGCGATGCGGGCTACCTGGGGACGGCGGATGTGCCAGTTGTGGTGGTAGTTGGCGATTTCGATGCCGTGCACGCCGTCCTCGATGATGATGTTGGGCGTGTAATAGCCGGGGTGGCAGTAGTTGCGGAACAGGCGCCCGCCGGGCAGATAGAGTTCCACGCAGTGGTATTCGTCAAAGGGGCTGCGGGCGGGGCGCACATCGATTTCCCGGCCGGGGATGATGAGGACGCGGTTGGGGAAGTGTTCCGCCGCGACGCGGTGCAGGGCCAGGCCCCAGTCCTGCCGCCAGTGGTCGGTGACGGCGATGCCGTCCAGCCCGGCGGCCTCAATTCGGGCGATTACGGTTGCGGCGATTTCGGGGGTGGGCGGCTGGAAACCGAACATTTCGCCGACGTGGGTATGCAGGTCCAAGCGTACAGTAGTGGCAGTCATAATGGGGCAACCGGCCTCCGGGTCAATTGCCGTGAAACACGGGAGGGCGCTTTTCCGCGAAAGCCCGCAACCCTTCGGCGCGGTCGCCGGAGGTGTGCAGGAGGACGCTCAAATCGGCTTCCAGACGCAGTCCCTGGCAGAGGGCGAGGTCGCCGGCGGCGGCCACGGCTTCCTTAGCGTAGCGGGCGGCGACGGGCGCGGCGGCGGCGATTTGGGCGACCAGGTCGGAGGCTACGGAGTCCAGATCCCCGGCGGGGGCGATGCGGTTGACGAGGCCAATGTCCAGGGCTTCCGCGGCGGAGAGGACGCGCCCGGTGAACAGGAGATCCCGGGCGAGAGCAGGGCCCACCAGGCGGGGCAGACGCTGGGTAGCGCCGTCGTAGGGGAAGCCGTCGTCGGCAAGGCTGCCGGCGCCGAGGCGGGCGGTGTCGGCAGCCAGGCGCAGGTCAGCGGCCAGGGCCAGTTCCAGGCCGTGGGCCAGGGCGTCGCCGTTGAGGATGGCGACCACGGGCATCGGCAGGGCGGCCAGAGCATCGGCGACGCGGAAGGCGTCCGGCGTCTCCGGCGGGGGCTGGCGGCGTCCGGTGGCGAAAACCGGGCCGAGGCCGGCGAGGGTAACCACGCGGATGTCATCTTTCAGTTGCAGCGCCGCGCAACAGTCCCGCAGCCCGGCGGCCACGGCGGCGTCTATGGAACAGCCGTCGGCGGCGGGCGGCGGCAGCCGGATGGCGGCCTCCGTTTCGGCAGCATTGCAGGTGTAAGTGATGGCGCGAAACCGCATAGGCGTGGCATTGGGCCGGCGTCAGGGGGGCATTATGGCAACGACAGGATGATAAATCGCCGCCCGCCGGTTGGCAAGGGGGGCGGCGAATGGGGGAAGCGGCGCTGCGGGGTGGGGTATGGAAGCGAGCTTGCCGGCCTGTTTCCGTTGGCTGGCGCGCGGTGTTGCCGGGGGATTGCGTCATGCCGGGCTACGAAATCGCCGGGGCGCCGCCGCGCCGGGCCGATTTGCTGTCCGGCGCCGCCATCACCGGATTCTGCTATCACGATGAGGCCACGCTGCTGATTGCGTTGAGCATAGAACCGTCGAAGCACCAGGTCAAAACGGTTGACTATCTCCTCAAATCCATGTTCATATTCCGCTTGGTTTGGGCTCCTGATTTTTCAGTTGCAACCGCTCCATTCCCTGGGCCAGGAAATAGGTTTGCCGTTCAAACACGGCAATCCCCGCCACGACGAAGTGCCCGCTTTCGTCGTGCGTGCCGGATTCGTCCAGATACAGGATATACATAGCCAATTTAAGAGGCCGACTGGGCCTTGCGGCCCAACGGACTAGCTAGCGGAAGCCCTGTCGACCGCTTGTAGGGTAGCGCATTTGGCGGGCCTTGTCAAATACGGGGCTGCCGCATAAGCTCAACCTGTATCCGGCGGCTTTGCCAGCGCCACTTTCACGCCAAACCCGCCCACCGCCCATTATCGCTGCCACCCTCCAACTTGCCCACGCCGGAGGTGAAACCCGATGCCTAACGCAGTCCTGGTCATTGATATGGTGCGCGGCTTTTTGGAGCCGGGGCATAACCTGTACTGCGGCGACGAAGCCCGCCGCATCATTCCGCCCGTGCAGGCGCTGCTGCGCCGCGAAACCGCCGCCGGCGCTGCCGCGCTGTTCGTTTCCGACCACCACCGCCCCGATGACCTGGAGTTCCAGATCTTTCCGACGCATTGCGTCATCGGCACGGCGGAGACGGAAGTCATCCCCGAACTGGCAGAGTGGGTTGCGGCGGGTGACGCCAATGTCATTCCCAAGAACCGTTACAGCGGCTTTTTCAACACCGACCTGGCGGAACGGCTGGCGGCGCTCAACCCGGAGCGGGTCATCATCTGCGGCGTGTGCACCGATATTTGCGTGATGCATACGGCGTCGGACGCCCGCAACCGGGATTACGCCGTAACGGTGCCCGCCGACTGCGTGGCGTCTTTTGACGGCGAGGCCCACCGCTGGGCGCTGGAACACATCCGCAAGATCCTGGGGGCGCAGGTGGTCTGACGCCGCGCCGCCGCCGGCCAGTTCACCTGTGCATCGCTATGTTGGCGCGGCGGCGCATTACGGCTGGCGCCGGAAGCGCGGCCGCAGTTCGGTTCGGCTCGCATGCGGCCGCCCCGGTTGCGGCGCGGCGCAGGCTATCCCGTCCCGTTCCGGTGTGGTATTATCGCCCCGACCGGCAACGCCCGGTGTCCGCAGTACGGTTCTCTGCCGGCGCGTTCCCGGCCGGCCCTGCTCTCTGCCTCTCCCCCCACCGGAGGTCGCCAAATGTTGTTGTACCAACGCTACCGTTACTCCCAGTGGGACGGCACCCAGCAGATTTTTGACGCCGACGCCAGCGACATTATGGACGCCATTTCCGGCGACCTGTTGCAGCATGGCGACCTGGCGCGCGCCCTCCGCGACCTGTTCCGCAACGGGATGCCCAACCGCGACGGCGAACAGTCGCCCAACCTCCGGCAGCTGATGGAACGCCTCAAGCAGCAGCGTAGCCAGCAGCTCCAGCAGAGCAACCTGGACTCCGTGGTTGACGACCTGAAAGAGCGTATGGAGAGCATCCTCCGCGCCGAGCGGCAGGGCATCCGGCAGCGGCTGGATGAAGCGGACGCCCAGCCGGAGCCGCCTGACGCCGCCGGCAAGGAACAGCAGCGTTCGCTCAAGCAGCTGCTGCGCCAGCGCGCCCAGCGCAACCTGGACCGGCTGGACGACCTGCCCGACAGCCTGGGCGGGCAAATCCAGGGGCTGATGGACTACGACTTTATGGACCCGGACGCCCGACAGCAGTTTCAGGAGTTGCTCGATCTGCTGCAAAAGCAAATGGCGCAGAACATCTCCCAGCAGATGCGCGACCAGATGCAGAATATGACGCCGGAGCAGATGCAGGCGATGCGTCAGATGATGCAGGAGCTGAATCAGATGCTGCGCGACCGGCTGGAGGGGCGTACGCCGGACTTTGACGGCTTCATGCAACGCTGGGGGGCAATGTTCGGGGACGACCCGCCCCGGAACCTGGACGAGCTGATGGAACGCATCCGGCAGCAGATGGCGCAGATGCAGTCGCTGATGGACAGCCTCGCCCCCGATCTGCGCCAGGAACTGGAGGATGCGCTGCAATCGGCGCTGGATCCGCGTCTGCAAGATGAGATGTCGGAATTCGCCAGCCTGATGCGGGAACTGCTGCCGCCGGACGAGCTGGCCCGGCAGTATCCCTTCCTGGGCGACGACAATATGACCCTGGAGCAGGCCCTGGACGCGATGCGGGAAATGCAGGCCCTGGACCGTCTGGAGGAAGCCTTGCAGCGGGCTATGCGCACCGGCAACCTGGACGATGTGGATCCCGAGCAGCTGGCCGAGCTGCTCGGGGAGGACGCCCGCCGGGCCTGGCAGGAGCTGGATCGCCTGCGGCAGATGCTGAAGGACGCCGGCTACATTGACGGCGACGACAATATGTCCCTGACCGCGCGGGGCATCCGCCGCATCGGCCAGAAGGCGATGCGCGAGGTGTTCCAGCGTCTCAAGAAAGACCGGATGGGCAACCACGACCTGAACACCCGCGGCGCCGGCGGCGACCTGCTGGGCGAAACCAAGCCCTATGAATTCGGCGACCCGCTACAGCTGGACTTGCAGGCCACCGTCAAAAACGCCATTGTGCGCGGTGGCCCCCAAGTTCCCGTGCGCCTGCGCCCCGACGACTTTGAAATCTACCGCAACGAGCAGATGACCCGCGCCGCCACTATCGTCCTCCTGGACCAGAGCCGTTCCATGGGGATGTTCAACAACTGGGTGGCCGCCAAGCGGGTTACGCTGGCCCTGTTCGCCCTCATTCGGCAGCAGTACCCCCGCGATACGCTCCATGTAGTGGGCTTTTCCGACTACGCCCGCGAGCTGCCGGAGGAGGATCTGGCCGGCCTCACCTGGAACAACTGGGTGTCCGGCACCAACCTGCACCACGCCCTGATGCTGGCGCGCCGGCTGCTGTCCCGCGAGAAGGGCGGCTCCCGCCAGATTATGGTCATCACCGACGGCGAGCCTACCGCCCATCTGGAGGGGCAGCAAGCCTATTTCTCCTACCCGCCCAGCCACCGCACGGAGGTGGAGACTTTCAAGGAAGTGCGCCGCTGCACCCAGGAAGGCATTGTCATCAACACCTTTATGCTGGAAAACAACTACCAGCTGGTCAATTTTGTGGACCGGATGACGCGCATTAACCGGGGCCGCGCCTTTTACAGCAGCAGCGAAAACCTGGGCGAGTATGTGCTGGTGGACTACATTGCCAACCGCCGCAAGCGCATATCCGGCTAGGGCGGCGCGTGGTCAAGTTGCGATTCGCACCACCGGCCGGCGTCTGTTTTCGTCATTCCGGCTTCGGACGGCGGAACGACGGGAATGTGACCACGCGCCCTAATACCCGCCGCCGGCGGGCGCCGCCGCTCCCGGCGCCAGCTCCGGGTTCTCCGCTTGCAGCGACTGGTACTTGGACGGGCATTTCACCAGCACATTGTCGGTGGCGAAAACCCCGCTGCCGGCATCGTAGCGCCCCTCCAGGATAATCTCCGAGTGGGGGTTGAAAAACAGGTCGGGCAGCACGCCGTGGTAGGTGGCCGGCAGCCGGGGGCTGCCCTCCGCAATGCCCGGCATATCGGGCGTCTTGTCGCCCAGCGCGAAGCGGGAAAGGACGAAGCCGTCCTCCCGGTGGAATGTATCCGGTGCCAGCGCGCCGGCCACCCGCAGGGTCTGCCCGTCTTGCAGCGCCGGGTCGTCCAGAAACTCGCTGACGGTTACGAAATACTGCGTACTGCCGGAGAAGTTGACGATGACCATATAGGCCACCGCCAGCCCGATGACCGCCGCCAGCGCGATGAAACGGAGACGATGACTGCGCCAGGCGGAGCGTTCCTCGCCGGCATTCGTGTCGGTATCCGCATCCGCCGCCTCCGGGCGCGGATGGGGGATCGCCGCGCCGGCCGGGCCGGCGTAATTTTCAGATTGCATCATTCATTCAGTTGCCTGGGGCGGCGCGTCATAGCAAAGGGACTCCCGCAGGACAAATCCAGCGGTGGATGGGAGCCATGGTACGGCGCGGCAGAGCGGGTGTCAAGCAAATCAGATTTGCCGGGGAACGCCCGGCTTTGCAGCCAATGAGCGATGAGCGCGCATCCGCACCGGATTGTATTCCGACGCCAATAATCGCAGCGTAGCCGCTTACGGTCCTCGTCCATTCCCTCGAGCGTTTCCCCGCCCCCCGTCGCTGCCGCCGGAGCCGGTTCGGGAACGCCCAACTTGCCGGCTGGGGTAGCGTTTCGTTTTAGGTGGTTGGTTTTCAGCCCCTGCTTTTGCAGCAGCGCCAGCAGGTTGCGTTCCGTCCAGACCGTCCCCAACTTCTCCCGCCGCCGCAACTCCCGATTATGCCGCTCCATACGCGACCTCTGATGCAGCACCTCCCCGCCATACACCAGCTCAATCCCCGCCGCGATGGCCCCATCGCCATCGCTGGCCGGATGCTCCAGACGCCGCGCCCCCTGCTGCCAGGCCCGGTCAATCACTTCCGACCCTCGGGCGTACCCACTTTCAGGTGTGGGGCAAGCCGAACCACCTGGGCGGTGGTTTCGGCGTAGCCAGATAGTACTCCATCCCCAGCCGCAGCAGCCATAGCAGCTCCGGCTTCCCCCACGAACACACCCGCCGTCGGAACCGCCACGACGCCCGCCGCCCCGCCAGCAGCAGCAAACAACACGCTAGCAACAACCCCACCAGCATACGCCCCAGCCGCGCCGTGGTGGTTGCCGTTCCCCGATCCAAGGCGAAATACTGCTTGCCATCGCGAAAGTACTGCTCCGGCTGCATCCGTTTGCGATACTGTCCCACCGCCACCTTGGCGTCGGGCAGCGATGTCGCCAAATACCAGGGTTCTCGATGCCCCCGGCCCCAGTACAGTACCAGGTTAACCGTCACTGCCCCATCGGAACGATAGCGGACCCCAGGCAGAAACACATAGCTATTTGGACGCAGGGGATACTTCCGCAGCAATCCCTGATAGCCATCGGCAGTCTGGATGTGGACATTGCCTTTGAGTCGCACCACATAGTCCACTGTGCGGCCAGTGTGGCGGGGCATTTCCTGCAACCGGCGCAGCAGACTGGCGCGTCCGAAGCCTCTATCGGCCAGCAGCAGCGGACGAATGTTGTCAGGCAGATTGCGCAGCAGGCGCGCGATGAAAGTCTCTTCCAGCCGGTTTTGAGACGGGGTCAGTTCATCGTGGGTCGTGGCCCAGCTGAGCAAAGGCAACCCGCGCTTGCGATAGCAGACGGCGGCGAAAAGGCCGTTGCGCTTGCGGCCCAGGTCGGACCAGTCAATCATAATGGGGGTTAGGCCCTTGAGGCCGGCCAGTTGGCAGATGGCGGGCATCAGCGCGCATTGGGTTTGGATGGGGTCGAAACGGGGGTTGGAGAGGAAGCGGAAGTGGCGCTTTTTGCGCTGGTGGTGGCTTTGGGGCAGTCCGGGCATCCAGGGTCGCGCCAGTTCGGAGAGGGCGAGGGCGCGGCGGTTGAGGATGGCGGCGGTGAGCAGGGCCAGGTTGGCGCGCCTGGTGGCGCGCATCTGGGGCAGGTTGTGGTGGAGAAAGGCGGCGATGTGGTGATACCATGGCATAGGTCGGCGGCTCCCGGGGTATCGGATGGTGGTTATCCTGATACTTGCCCGGAGTCGCCGGCTGTGGCAAGCAGCCAACCCAAAGTGGGTACGCGCGAGGCTTACGGTCTTATTGCCGCCTCTATGGCGGGCAACGGCAAATTGATATAGCTGTCGCGGCCTGCTTCAAGATGGCTGCCGTAGCCACCTCGCCCCCATACGGTATAGGCGCTAGGCACATACATTGCGAGTCCGGCATCGATAACCCAGATCATACCCACGTCATAGGAATAGGTCCTGCCGCCGGCGGCCTTGAGAGTCTCCGCCGTGAACGGGAAAAGCTTGTGTTCCGGCGGGTATTCGCTTTCCAAAACCCAATACTGGTACACCGACAAAATATATTCGCGCCCAACATCCAGCGCCTGGTTTTCGGCGTGCGAAATTATATCAAACCGCTTTGATATGGAACCCCGGTAGGTTGTAATGACTTCTACCGTATCGCGATGTGCTTTCTCTCCGGTCCAGGGCGGCTCGGCGGCAATATCCGGCACCGGAACCAGGCGCGTGCTGATCACCCTGACTATGACAATGGCGTAGTATTCTTGGAGAGCAATATGCCTGGCAATCTGCCCCAGCGCTTCCGCGTTGCCGTCGCGGCCGGAGCCGCTGGCGCCGGTTACGCCGCCGGCTACCGCTGGCGGTGTCTGCGCCACGACCGTCTGCATTTGCGCTTCCGCCGTTTGCAACCGCGCCACTATGGTCGGCTCAGACGGTTGCGGCGTGTAGGTGGGGAGATCGGTCGGCTTGATGTAGCCGGGTGGATAAGGCGTGGCAGTGGGGATAGCTTCCGAGGTAGCTAGTTCGGATGGCGATGGGGTATCCCCAAGCCAGCGCACCGTGGGTGTAGGCGTGGGCGCGCTCGCGCTCGGCGCCGGGACGGCTGGCGCGCAGGCCATCCCCACCAGGCACAGGGCAACCGGCCCCAATACGGCGGTCAGAAAGGCAAGCTTAAGGGCGTGGTGGCGGCGAGCCATAGCGAAGTTCCCTTGCGGCGCCGGCGCATCCGGCGGCGAATTGCGCGCCATTGTACGCTATGCGGCAATGCTTATCAAACGGCCGGCAATGTCCGGCACATTCGGCGCCAGCTTGCCCCACACCGGTCGGTAGGTCAGCCGGCCTACAGACGCCGGGCACCGCGGCCTCGGCAATCCTGGGGCGATGGCTGAACACCGCCCCGTCGGCTACACTCTAAAGAAACGCTACCAAGTCCTCGCGCGTACCCACTTTCAGGTGTTGGGCAAACCGAACCATCCGATCGGGGCCTCCGGCGTGGCCGGATAGCGCTCCACGCCCAACCGCAGCAGCCCCGACTTCTCCAGCGAACACGCCCGCCGCCGGAACTACCACGACGCCCGCCGCCCCGCCAGAAGCAGCAAACAGCAGGTTAATAATAGCCCCCCGGCAAACGCCCCAGCCGCGCGCCGTGGTCTTCGCTGTTCCCCGATCTAGCGCAAAATACTGCTCCGGCGGCATTCGCTGGCGATACTGTCGCACTGCCGACTTTAACCCGTGTGCGGATGCTCCGGGGATGCCCTCGCAGGCTAAACCCGTGTATAATGCCCTCAGCTCGCAACTCGCATCGTACGCCGGACGCCCCTCAAACCCCGGCGGAGGGATGATTATGGCAACCCAACAGTACACCCTGGTCAACCCGGTAACGGAGCCGGTCATTGCGCCCTTTGACGGCGCGCCCCGCCTGCCCACGCTGGCCGGCGCCCGCGTGGGCCTGATCGACGACAGCAAGCGCAACGCCGATGTGCTGCTGGAGGAACTGGCCGAAACGCTCCGCAACCGCTACGAAATCCGCGAAGTGCGCTGGCTGCGCAAACCCAGCGCTTCCCGCCCTGCCGACCCGCAGGAACTGCAAGAACTGGTGGCGAATGTGGACACGGTGATAATCGCCATCGGCGATTGAGGCAGCTGTAGCGCGTGCAGTGTGCACGACGGAATCCATGTGGAAAAGGCCGGCCTGCCCTCCGCCACCATTTGCACCGACCGCTTTATCCCCACCGCCAACGCAATGGCGAAAATGTGGGGCGCCGAGGGGTATCCCACCATCTTTACCCAGCATCCCATTGAAAACCTGGAACGGCCCGCCCTGCGGGAACGCGCCGAGGGGCTGGCGACCGAAGTGGCCGCCATTCTCACCGGAGGCTGACGTCGATCCCGCACTGACGGGCGGCAGACAGCTGACGGGCCGCAGACAAATGAACCAGGCGTCCGGGTGGTTCTCCCGGCCGGACGCCGCAACAGGAGCCGGTTATGATCGCCCGCATCCGCGACATTGCGCTCATCGTGATGGCCTCGGCCTTTACGCTGATGTGCCTGGTAGTCATCGTCATTGCCATTCTGCTCTATTCGCCCCTGCGCCAGACGGTGGGCACGCTGAACGATACCGCGGCGGCCCTCAAAGGGGTGGCCGAAAGCGTAGAGGGAACGGTGTCCAATGTGGAAGCGACGATGGACAACATCCGCCAGGCGTCGGAGAACGCCGCCGACGCTGCGGACAAAATTGTGCAAGAGGGTCTCAAGCTGGCCGTAGATGACCCGAACCAGGCCACTCCGGGCAACTAGCGATGGCTACGGCCCGAAACTGGCGCTGATTGGGATGGCGCTGGCGGTGATTGCGCTTGCGCCATTCTGTCGGTGGCGCGCTGACGCTGTATCCCACGCTGAAGCGGAGTGCCGGAGCGCGGACAACCTGGAAAAGGCCAGCGCCAGCGCAATCGCCGTAACCGAAAACCTGGAGCGGGTCTCTGGTGATTTGGGGAAGGCGTCGGCCACGCTGGCCGAGGTGGCGGCCGGCTGGGCGGCCGGTTCGGCGGGGGCAATCAGGCGCGCCGGCCGCCGGCGAATTCGTAGCCGCGGTCGGACGGGGACATCGCTACGGCTGGGCGCCGCCCGTTCCAAAGGGCCCGACATCCCGCAGTTCCGGCGGCAGCAGGTTGGGGATGCCGTCGGCGATGGGGTAACTTTCGTTGCAGAGGTGGCAGGTCAGCGCGCCGGACAGCGTTTCGCCGACGCTGGCGCCGGCGGCGTCAGCCGGCGCGATGCTATCCACCCGCAAGTCCAGCGGGCCTTTGCAGACCGGGCAGGCGATGATGTCCAGCAAATCGGGGCGCATTTTGGGATGTGCTTGAGTTCAGCGGTGTTCAGTTGCGGTTGCGCGCCAGCAGCAAGTGGACGGCTAGAGCCCGGCGCTGCGCTGCCGGCATACGGCTGAATGCTTGTGTTGCCGCCTCAGCCTGGTCAATCAGGCCGACTACTTGAGACCGTATAAACGCCTTCCGAGGATTGTAGTCGGCGTCGTGCCGCCAGTCTTGCAAATTGCCAAACCGATTTGCAAAACCTATCATCCCCGGATTGTTTCCGGGACGGTAAGAAGCTAAACGCTCCTTTGCCGGGCGATGGTCCAGGGCCCGGTAGGCGCGTGTCCAGAGCCCGTTGGCGTCTCTCCCACGGGAAGCACCAACGAGCGTATCGGCGTTGCTCTGGCAGAGAGCGTGGAACATAGCGTAGTATGCCGTGCTGATGGCGCGCCGGAGCATAACCTGCCGCGGCCGACCCGGCGCCGGCGCGGTGCCGGGCGCGCCGGCCAGCATTCTGGACGCGTCAAACAGATGCTGCCAGTCCATAGCTACTTCAGCAGCCACGGTGGCGTGTTGTTGAGCTCCACCCACAGGTCGTAATCGGCAATGTCAATGTACGAATCGGTGGGCGTGTTCTGAAAGCCGAGGCCCTGTAGCATCACCCACAGATCCGATGCAACCCGGTTCAGCTTGTTGGGGTCCATCAGCGCGTAGTCCCCATCGTAGAACACGATGATGTCGATGTTGTCCTCCCCGTAGCAGTCGGTGCTCGGTTCCACATAAAATGGCCCAAAGGATATGGTGTCGGCGAAAGCGTCAGCGAGGAGGATTTTGAGGTTCTCCTCGGCCGCCTTGACCATAAATGCCGGCGTCGCCATAATCTTTGCCTCCAGTCAGCGCATTTCCTGCGGCTTCTCTGCTATCTTACCACCGGCGGCGGCGGGGATGTCAAACCTTGCCGGCAACATTTCCGCGCCGCCGGAAAAAGAACGCTGCTTTTGCCGTGACGGCGTCAGCCGGCCAGCCCCCGCTCGAACAGCCAGGCCAGCACATCGGCCAGCCCGATGACCACCACCCCGATAACCGCCAGCGCGCCCGGCCCGGTCAGCGCCGTCCCTATGCGCCGAGCTATGCCCGCTGGCGGGCCGGCTCCCGCCTCATTGTTCCCGCGCCGGCGGCGGGGCAGCAGCCAGGCAATGACGAAAGCGTACCCGGACAGCGCAATTTTAGCCACCAGAAACCCGGTGTAGGCGACGCCGGCGGCGTCGGAAGTCAGCCGCTGCGCCGACAGGATTACGCCGCTGACAATCAGCGCTCCGATGGCAGTGGTTACGATGGGCCGGAACTCCGTCGCCAGCGCCCGGCCCAGGATTTTAGGAGCTGACCGGCCGCCGGCATCTGTTTGCCGCAGCGCCGCCCGGCGCAGGGCCGGCTGTCCTGCCAGCAGCAGAAACAGGCTGCCGCCAATCCAGACCACCGCCGCCAGGGCGTGCGCCCAGCGGATCAGCAGCAGGATGATGTCCAGGGTGGTCACAGCAGGTCGTCCAGTATCGCTGCCAGCCGGTCGGCGTCCATCCGGCTGATTTCCATAAGATGCACCCGCCCGGCCGGGTCGATGAAGTAGGTGGTAGGAAAGTACTGCACTGCGTATTCCCGCGCCACCAGCGCGCGGACATCGGTGGCGAAGTCAAAGGTCAGGCCCAGTTCCGCCACGAACTGCCGCGCCTCAACCTCGGTGTCAAAGCCCTGGGGCACGAACAGCCCGATGAAGCGGAGATTGGTCGCAGGATCCGGGCGCCCCTGGTACTCCTCCCAAACCTCCTGGAAGGCCGGCATTTCGTCCCGGCACGGCGGGCAGGACGGGTACCAGAAATTAATCACCACCACCTGGCCCCGCTGTTCCGACAGGCGAAACTCCGCGCCGTCAAAGGTAGTCAGCGCGAAGTCGGACGCCGGCGGATTGGACGAACAGCCGACCAGCGACAGAAGCAGCGGCAGCAACAGCAACGGCGACAGCGGCAGATACAGCGGCGGAACGGAGCGCATTGCAGTGAACATCATCCTGTTAAGCGTCGACGCTACCCTGCCGATGGGCTGCCCTGCCGCCAGGGATACACCCGACACTGGTAAAGCAATTTGCCTACCTGTTCCTCCAGAGCCGCCCGGTTGGGTTCCCGCACATCCAGCCGGCGCGGCAACGTAATCGGCGCGAAGCGCGCCAAAGTGGCGCACTCTTTCACAAACCCGTTGACCGTGGCGCCTTCGCCGCCCAACGCCACATAGTCCAGCCGGCGCAGGTAGGGCTGCCACTGCTGCCGCAGGACGCCGCCCGCCGCCGTGTAAAGGCGGTGTATTTGTCCCTCCCGGATGCGCCGGAAGCGCTGCTGCGAGGTGCCGCCGGCGTGATGCTTGCTCTTGACATAGCGGGTATCGGTTTTGGATGCCAGCAGCCGCCGGCCCTCATAAACGGCGATGGCGTAACGCCCCAGCCGCACCAGCGCCACGCCCACGGTGAACTCCGTAGCCAGCAGCGTACGCAGCGGGGCGTCGTCAATGCCCGGACGCCGGCCGGCGGCGACAGCGGGCAGCGGGAACGGCGGTATAATGGCCAGCCCGGCATCGCCTACCCGGAAAGCGGCCACGCCGTGGTCAAAAGCCGCGCCGCGGCCGGCCGCCACTGGCGCCAGCGTGTCCGCCCAGTCCCGCCAATCCGTCCCGTCCGTCCCGCCGGCGCGTGTAGAGACGAATGCGGCGGCGCGCGGCGCGCCGGCCGGCAGGTACAGGGTCTCCGCAGCGCCCGACATTGTATCCCCGGCGCCGGCCGCCGCGCGCAACGCCGCCAGCGTCCGGCCCACCCATTCTGCGGACACCGGCTGCCCCGCGCGCAGCCGGCGCAGCCGAGTTGCCAAATCGTCATTCGTCATAGCCAATATGATAACCTGAATCGCCCTCTGCTGCCGAACAATCGGGTTGCTGAGACGGCGCGATGCCGGCGCAATAATGCCGCCGACTCCGATTTTCCCTCCATAATACGCCAATTTTCCTGCGGGGGATTGCTATGGTTTCACACGATACTCCGTCCGGCGAGGACGCCGGCGGCTCCCTCACGCCCGCCGCGCGGCAGCGGCGCGCCCTACAGCGTCTGGACGACGGCCACGCGGCGCTGCTGGACGCCCTCGCCGGGCTGGATGACGCCGAGGCGTTTCTCGGTTCCCGCTGGTCGGTCTGGGAGGTGATGCAGCATCTGCTTGCCGAAAACTTTGTTGCCGCCCTGGAACAGATCGCGTCGGGCGAGCGGGAAATGCTGCCCGCCTTTGACGGACGCGACGACCGCATCGCCGGCGACATCGCCCGTCTGGAAGCTAACTACCAACGCTTTCGCGCGCTGATTGCCGGCCTTTCCGAGGCGCAGCTCAACCTGCCGGCTACTCCCGCCAATCCCGAAAACAACTACCCGGCACTGTCCTTGCTGGAGCTGATTGAACGGGTTGCCGGCCACGAGGCTGCCCACGCCCGCCAGGTATCCGAAACGCGCAAGTATGTCGCCGCCTTTCGCGCGCGGGAACGGGCGGTAACGGTGGCCGGATTGGGCACGGGCGACCCGGCCTCGGTTCCCGTGCCGGCGCGGGAACTGCTGGCCAACGCCGACTATGTCATCGGTTCCGATGCGGCCCTGTCGGCCGCCCGCCGCTGGGTGCGCGCCGTGGAACTGCCCCTGCGCCCCGGCAATCGCGCCGAACTGCTCAACCGCATCGTCCGGGATACCCGCGCCGGCCTCTGGGCAATGGTGGTAACCTTGGGCGACCCGGCCGAATCGGCGCCGGGGCTGATTGACGAACTGCGGGCGGCGGCCGATGCGGTAGCGGTAATCCCGGCGCCAGGCTTTTACCGACTGGCGCTGCAACAGGTTGGCCTGTCGCCCCTGTCTGCGCTCTGCTGCTCTGCGGAACGCATTGGCGGAGCTGGCGATGCCGTTGGGAACGGCATCGGAGACGCCGGGTTGCCGGCGGCCGGCGGGCGCGCGGCCGTCATCCTGGGGGCGGACGGCGCCGGAACCTGGCAGGACATCGCCCGCCGGCTGACGGCGCAGGGAACGCCGGCGGATGCGCCGGCGCGGATGGTCATCGGCCTGTCCGACCGTCCGGCGGCGTCGGCAATGCGCCTGGGGGACGCCCCGGCCGTGGCCGCTGCCATAGACGCCGCCCTGGTCGTGTACCCCGCATAGCCGCTTGGCGGCCGGTTGTGATACATTGCGGGCGGCAAACCGGACCGGATGCAGCGCCGGCCCGCCGCAATGCGGGCCGCCGCGCGCAAAGCGCAATGAATGATGAATAATGGAGGAACGACAATGGCAGAGCGGATTGGTTTCGTCGGACTGGGCATTATGGGCAAGCCCATGGCCCGCAACCTGATGGCGGCCGGCTACGAGCTGACGGTGTACGACATTGTGGGCGAGCCGGTTGAGGAACTGGCGACCGAGGGGGCAGCGGCGGCGTCATCGCCGGCCGGCGCCGCCCGGGGCAACGCCCGCACCATCACGATGCTGCCCGACTCGGCCGACTCGGAGCGGGCTATTCTGGGCCCCGACGGAGTACTGGACGGCGCCGAACCCGGTTCCGTCATCATTGACATGAGCAGCATTGCGCCGTCAATGTCCCAGAAAATTGGCGCCGCCTGCGCCGGCAAGGGCGTAGCCTTTCTGGATGCCCCGGTGAGCGGCGGCGAACCCGGCGCCATCGCCGGAACCCTGGCCGTGATGGTGGGCGGCGACGAAGCGGTGTTTGACGACTGCAAACCCCTGCTGGATGTGATGGGCGGCAATGTCGTCCTCGCCGGCGATGTGGGCGCCGGCAACATTACCAAGCTGGCGAATCAGATTATCGTGGCCGCCAACATTGAGGCCCTCAGCGAAGCCCTGACGCTGACCCAAAAGGCGGGCGTGGACCCGGAGCGGGTGTTCAACGCCATTCGCGGCGGCCTGGCCGGCAGCGCCGTAATGGAAGCCAAAGCCCCGATGATGCTGGACCGCAACTTCCGCGCCGGTTTCCGCATCCGACTGCATCAGAAAGACCTGCGGAATGTGCTGCAAACGGCTACCGAACTCAATGTGCCTCTGCCGGTCACCGCCCTGGTGCAGCAGATGCTGGGTTCGTTAGTCAACGACGGCGAGCAGGAAGCCGACCATGCGGCCATTTTGCATTTCGTGGAAAAGCTGGCCGGCGTAGAAGTGCGGCGGGGCGGGTAATATGCCGGCTGCGTTACGCCGCGCCGGCCGGCAGACCAGAGAGTTTGCCGCCAACTGGGGCGCGCCCATCACGATGGGGCTGGTCACGGCGGCCATCGTCTGGACAATCTGGTATTACTCCAAAGCGCCCTGCACTTCACTGGCCGCTACCAACGGCCTCTGCAATCCTGCTGCCGTCGCGCGTTACATCAATGTTGAAATCCTGTTGCAATCCGGGGGCGCGGCGCTGGCCGTAGGCGCCCTCAAAGGGAGTTACGACCGGAATATGCTGAAACGCGAACGGGAAGCCCGCCAGCACGCTGAGGAGCGGCTGGCCGAGGAACGCGAAAAGAACGCCGCGACGCTCCAGGAATATCTGAAAGCGGCCCGGCAGGCCAACGAGGCTGCCAAGCAAGCCAACGAGGCGCACCAGGCCGCCCTCCAGCGAGCCGAGGAAGCCCAACACCAAGCCGGCGATGCCCAACAGCAGACCATCGATGCCCAACAGCAGGTCATCGCAGTCCAGCAGCGGGCCATCGCAGCCCAGGAAACGCAAAGCCGGCTGGCCGCCGAGCTCATCGACGAACTGCGCGAGGAACGCCGCCAGAACGCCGCCGTCCAGCAGGCGATCCTGGATGCCGTTCTGCGACTGACGACGGGCGGGCGCAACGGCAGCCCCGCCCCCGAAAGCGGCGACGCCTAGCCGTCAACCGGCCGGCACCTGCCGGGAAACCGGAGGACGCGCCGGCCGGGGCAATCTACAACCCGGCGAACCGTCTCCGGTTCCATTCCAGTGCCGCCCGCAGCCCGTGGGCGGCGCGGATGCGGGCGAACTCCGCCTGCTCCGGCGTCTCGGCAGTGTCAAACTGGGTCATCAGCTCCAGGTTATGGTTCAGGGCGGACAGAAAACCCGCCGCTTCCAGCGCCCGGTTGATGGCGATCTTGGTGGTTTTGATGCCGATGGCAGGGATATTCCGCATCTTGCGGGCCACGCGCTCGCACTCCGCCAGCAAATCGTCGTGTGGCGTCACCCGGTTGACCATACCGATGCGGGCCGCTTCGTGGGCGTTAATGATGTCGCCGGTGAGCATCATCTCTTTGGCGGCGGCCAGATTGACGGAGTAAGGCGTCATTAAAAAGGGCGCGCCGTAACCCAGCCGGATTTCCGGTTCGCCCAGCATAGCCCGGTCGGAGGCGATTTTGACATCGCAGACCTGCACCAGTTCGCAGGCGCCGCCCAGGGCGTAGCCGTTGACGGCGGCGATGACGGGCTTGCTCAAGTTCCACACCATCAGAAAGGTGTCAATGTTGGCCTTGATGCGGGAGCGGCGTCCGTCCACGGACAGGGGTTCTCCGCCGGGGCCGCCGGCTTCGGATTCAATATCAAAACCGGCGGAAAAGGCCCGCCCGGCGCCGGTGAGGATGACCACCCGGACATCCGGGTTGGCCTCAATCCCTTCCAGGGCTTCGCGGAACTCCGCCATCAGGGTCTGGCTGAGGGCGTTCAGCTTGTCCGGGCGGTTCAGCGTCAGGTAGCCGATGCCCTCCCTCTCCTCGTAAAGCAGCGTCCGGTATGACATAGCGGCAGCTTATCCTTTCCTTGCGCCTGGCGTCTGATGCCAGGGGCGGGGCCGGCGGATTAGGGCCCGGTGATGGTCACCGTCTCAATTGCCACCGGGTTCACCGGCGAGGAGCCTTCGCCCTCGGGCCGGGTTGGCGCGTTGGCGATGGCGTCGATGGCATCCAGCCCGGCCACGGCCTGGCCGAAAATGGTGTAGTTAGGTGGCAGGGGATAGTCGGCGTGCATCAGGAAAAACTGGCTGCCGTTGGTATTGGGGCCGGCGTTGGCCATGGCCAGAGTGCCCCGCGCGTAGGGGCGGCGCACCGGCTCGTCCGCGAAACGATAGCCGGGGCCGCCGCCGCCCGTTCCGGTGGGGTCGCCGCCCTGGATCATAAAACCGGGAATGGTGCGGTGAAAAATCACATTGTCATAAAAGCCTTCCCGCGCCAGAAAGACGAAATTGTTCACCGTGTTGGGCGCGTCCGCAGTGAGCAGTTCTACCGTGATGTCGCCGGCGGAGGTGCTGATCACGGCGCTGTAGGATGCCGAGGGGTCAATGACCCGCGGCGGCGGGGACGACCACTGCTTGATGGAGCGGCCGCCCACTACGATGACTTCGGGTTCCGCAGCGGCCGGCGACGCGCCGAGAGCCCCGCCGGGAGTATCGGCAGCCGGCAGGCCCGGCTCCGCAGTGGGCTGCCCCCCGCCGCCGGCGTTGGCGGCGGCACTGGCGCCGGCGGGCGTAGGCGAGGAGGTAGGTTCGGATGGCGGCGCAACGGTAGCGGTAGCGGCAACGGCGCCACCACCGGCGGGCGCTGCCGCCGGCGGTTCCGATTCCGGTTCCGCCGCCGGCGCCAGGGGGCTGGCAATGCCGCCGCAGCCGGCGAAAAGCAGCAGGGCTATGCCGGCGACCAGCAGGGTAGTGAACAGTCCGGTCAGGTTATCCCGTTTTATCATCTTGGCAACGCTCTGGCATATGCGCGGGTGGATTAGGCGCCAAGGCCGGGGGCCGGCGCCGCCGGCAAGCATACCACAGACCGGGCGGATGGGGATAGCCGGCGTCAGGCATTGGTCAGGGCTATCGCATATGGATTTTGGTGAATTGGGACATGATGCTGACGAGATAGCCATCGTCCCAACCCGCCCGCTTCAGCTTGCCGCGCATTGAACCTTTGCTCGCCTCCAACCGCGCCAAATTCAACGCCAGCTTCCGCAACAACGCCAGGTTCTCCGCGCAATGCCCCTTCCGGTTCCGCGCCTGATCCTCGTGGCAGGTCACATCCAACACCCAGTGCAGCTGGTTCTCAATGCCCCAATGACCCCGCACAATGTAGTTGAACCGTTCCGCCGAACAGGCTTCACTCAGCAGATAGTAGCGGTCTTGTTCACTCTCGGCCCCGTCCTGCCGCCGGATAGCGGTCACTTCGCCTACTGCGGACAAGCCCGGCCAGTGATGCGTTTCTTGCAGCCAGGCCACATCGGCGCTGACGCTGGCAATGCGGGTTTCAACGCGCCCGTGCCCCTTGCTGATTTGAGTGTCCTGGGCCAGCGGCGTGGACGGGTCGTCCAGAAACAACTGGACATCATCCCGCAGCGTGGCCTGATTGCCTTTCAGAGCCAGGGCATAGTCGCCGCCCTGCTCAATCACCTGCTGCGCCACTTGACGCTGGCAATGCATAGCATCGGCAGTAACTACTTTGCCGCGCAGAGTCAGCATTTCCAGCAGCCTGGGCAACGCCGCAATCTCGTTGGATTTGTCATCCACAGCCAGTTGTCCCAATACCAGCCGCTGCTCTTCGGCCCAGGCGCTGACCGGATGCAGCGGGGAGAGTTGCTCGGCGCGGTCGTAAGAACGGCGCCAGGTTTTCCCGTCCACCGCCAGTATGCCCGCGCTGCCTTCGGCGAACTGCCGCATAAAGCCGATGAACCACTGCTGGAAAGCGGCGGGATCCAGCATCCCCAGCAGCCGGGAGAAAGTATCGTGGCTGGGGATGCCGTTTTCCAGTTTGAGGAAGGATTGGAGGAGTTCCCGTTTGGCGTGGCCGAAGAGTTCCATATCGGCGCTAGTCTGGCCGCCGCAGAGCATAGCGCAGAAGGCGATGACCAGGATGTCGTGGCGGGAATGGCGGCGGGCGTTGCTGGCGCGGGGGTCTTCCAGGGCGCTGAACAGGTCGGCGAACTCGGTCATGGCGGCGTCTCCTCTGCTTCTACTTCGCTCCACGCCCGGCGGCGTTGGCCGCTATCATACCGAACACCGCAAAATCCATATGCGATAGCCCTGCAGTCATCACTAGGTCGTGTTGACATTTTGGTGTTATCATTGCGGCATGGCAAACTTGGAACTGACATCCTACCAATGGGACAAAATCCTCGCCTTCCTCCGCAGCCGCTCCGACCTCTACGTCGGCTGTGAAACCGATTGCCGACGCTTCATCACCGCCGTACTTTGGATTGCCCGCGCCGGCGCGCCGTGGCGAATGCTGCCTGCGGAATACGGCAAATGGAACTCCATCTACCGACGCTACGCCAACTGGCGCCACCGAGGCATCTGGACGGCGCTCCACCAGCGCCTGGCCGATGACCCGGACACCGAATACCTCATCATTGACAGTACCATCGTCCGCGCTCATCCTGACGCCGCCGGCGCCCCTAAAAAGGGGGCGGTCAAGACGCCCAGGCGTTAGGACGCAGCCGGGGCGGGTTCAGTACCAAGGTGCACATCACAATGGACGGGCTGGGCAATCCTTTGCGTTTCATCCTGACGGGAGGCCAGGAGAATGACATTGCCCAGGCCGAAGCGTTGCTGTCCGGCTATGCCGGCGAGTATGTAATTGTGGACAAGGGGTACGATGCCCGGTGGCTGCGGGAGTGGATTGCGGAGTGGGGGATGACGGCGGTGATACCGGGGCGTTCCAACCGGAAGGTGACAATCGTGTCTGACCCGGATTTGTATGGGGAGCGTCATTTGGTGGAGCGCTTTATTGGCAAAGTGAAGCGTTACCGGCGGGTATTCACCCGGTTTGAGAAGTTGAGCCGGCGCTATTTCGGGTTTTGGCATTTTGCGGCGGCTCTTATCTGGCTACGCTGAAATGTCAACACGGCCTACGCTGGGGGAATGAAAACCCGAGCCGTTACGATGTATTAGGAAAGCCGGCCAGGCGTGGAGCGTTGCGGGTGTCCCGGCGACAGCGGGCGCGGGTGACTTCCTGTGGCGAGCCGTGGACTTACGTGGGCAGTTGGCAGCGGGGTCAGCGGCGTTCCCGCCGTCCACACCCGGCGGTAGTTGAGGAGGCGGACGTCAGTCGGTGGACGGACTTTGAAGGTAGGTAGGCAATCGTGGTGGAGCGCGCCTTTGAGCGGCTGCCGGCGGCGGAGTTGTACCGGAGCGACGGGTTAAATATGTACCTGAGTTGGCTATCGGCGGCCTGCCCTGTGGTGGGGAAGGGCAGCGAGGTGAACCGGAATAAAGGATTGCATTCGTTTTTGCGGAGGATGTTGAGCCGTGCGGAACATAACCGACGGCCCCTGTCCCGCAGCGCTGCCGCCTCGTTAAGGTGTGGTGGCGTCCGGCTGTTCCTGCCGGATGCCGGCCCTGATCTCATGCGCCCGGCGGGACGCTTGCGCGAAAATGTGGTCGGTAGCCATTGCGGTTACTAAAAGAGAGGCATCATCAAGAGGGGGGGCATCCGACCGGGCCGTTGGATTTCCCGAGTGGTTCCGATGGTGCCTCCTAGTATTTCTCTATCGGGCAGCGTCCCTGCTCTTTCGGATGGGCGTTGGTCTTCTGGTGATAAGGAACCCCATTGGCCGTCCCCTCATGGAGGCAACACGGGTGTCGCCATCGTCCGGCAGACCGACCGGCCATTGGCCGTCCCCTCATGGAGGCAACCGTTGGGGGGCATCGGCGTGGGCGTCGGCGGAATGGGCGTAGGGGCGACCACGGGGAAGGTCACGCCGCCATTCTCCATGACAAATTCCAGCATCCTCGCCCTCTGCGCTATGGTCAGGGCCGGGGTTGCCGTCTGGCGGGTCGGGCGGGCTGCGTTGTTGGCTCCACGTGGCCCAGACGGAGTGCTCCGTGCGCCCCGAGCGGGCTCGGCCGCCCTGTGGGGGGGTGGCCGAGCGGCGTGGGCCAAGACACGGCATCGACAGCGAGTGGTCCATCATAAATGGTGTTACCCCGGGGCCAAAGCAGGAACACCATGACCAGCCCGGCCACCATCGTCAATGCCCCAAGCACATAGACCACGGTCTGGGCGCTGGGGTAGGTGGGGTCGCCCTGGGGCGGTCCAATGTAGACGGGAGTGTACTCCGTTGGTGGGCTGCGGGTGTACTCCGTGCACTTGGCTCTTCCCCGCTGGTGGGTCATGAATTGGGATTGTGACATGGTCCCCTTGGCACTGTTGCAGCCCCGACAGGCGGCGACCAGATTGTGGATGTCATCGGACCCGCCCCGGCTTTGGGGGACGATATGATCGACGGTGGGATAGGATGGATCGTTGGGGTTGCCCCCCATCGGATCCCAGCAGTAGTGGCATCGCCAGTTCTGGAGCCGGATGAGGGTGTCAATGTGCTGGCGGCAGCTCATGGGTTTTCTCCTCGTGCGGGGGCGGGCAGCCCCCCATTGTGTCCGTAGTATACCATATGGCTGGGGGGGGTGTGGCATGGGGGAGGGTGGCCGGATGGGTAGCCTGATAATCAGGGCGGCGGGATGCCCCGCCGCCCGCCCGAGGCTAGATCACATCCTCCATACCGCCCGTCGGGATATAGGACGGGTTCCGGGTTATGTCGTGGCCGTCCCGACCCGGGAGCGGATGGGCCTTCATGAGCAGAACGTGGGTACGCCGCATCATCCCCACCCGGATAGACGGTTGGCGTCCATCTCCTCGTCCTCGGTCCGGGGGAGTGGGAGGCGATCTTGTGCTCCAGGAAGTCCTGGACCGCCGACAGATCCTAGATGTCGGCGTTGGCCACCCGGATGGCGGCCTACAGAGGAGAGAGGGGGAGGGTAGATTGGTTCGCCGGCCGGATACCGGCGCCACGCCGGGAACGAAAGGCAACGATTATGCCAGCGGCGGAACGCGTTTATGCCCCACCGCCGGCATCGCCGTTTTCCAGTTGGGCCAGCCTTTCGGTAGCCCGGGCGAGTTCCAGACGCAGGGAAGCATTCTCGTCGGCAAGCCGGGCGGCCTGCGCCAAAGCGGCGGCCGCCTGTTCCCGCTCGGCGGCGGCCTGTTCCCGCGCGGCATTGACCTGTTCCCGCGCAATGGCGGCTTCATTCTGGGCCTTTTGGGCCTGGCGGGCGTAGATTATGCTGGACAACACGATGCCGGCGCCTCCTGATACGGTAATATACGGTAATAGTCGGGCTTATGACCCGGAAAATGCGCTCCCATTCCGCAAATTTCAGCGGCGCGCCGGAGTCTGGCGCCGGGGCCAAGGCGTAGATGGCGCTGGTTATGCCTGTTGCCAGCGCCTGGAGCAGCGCGAATTCCAGCAGAACCAGCGCTGTTGCCGCGAGGTGCGCTGCCAACAGCGTCCGGTAGCCGCCGGCCTTGGGCCCGCCCCGGGTATTCCCCTCATTTGCCATAGTGCCAGTCCATACTATACCACCTTGCGCCGGACGGCAAAGCGGCCTTGTGGTGTAGGGTTATTCAAAACTCGGCGCGTTTTACGCCGCGCTACGAATTTCGTTACTTTCATGAGCTATTTCCGCAATCGGACAGCGCATCGTTCCCGCGCTGGATCCACAGAACGCCCCCGATTCGTCGGGACGATTATAGCGTTACAGACGCTCCGGAACGCAGGCCAAAAAGAAAACCGGCCGCTACCCGACGGCCGGCCCGGAACGCTATCGGCAGGCATCCGACAAACCGGATGCCCGCCAGCCCTGTCGACTAACTCGCGCTACGCCCATTCCTCGCTTCCGCCAGGAATTGATCCAGCTGCGCCGCCAGCGACATCGGCATCCGCAATCGCGCGTGCGCCGATACCCGCCGCAAACCGAAATAGCGATGCCGCTCCAACGGGCCCTGCTCCTTCCACCTGCTGGACACCTGCTCCACGCTCCACCGCTTGGCGTACATCATATTCCACTCCGGGCTACCCCGCCGGATGCGCCCGCCGAACCGCCTGATGTTATCCTCAGGGTTTCCCACGCCTCGTCATCGCAGGCGGAAACGGAGCGCGCCGTATCACGCCGGGCGCAACCATCCTCAGGGCATCGGTACAAGTGACGCCCGGTATCGGGATCAGTGCGGACATACGCCATTTCACGCTGGCTCAAACGGGTCGGGCACTCCCTCTGCAGTGTAGATGTCGCCATGCAACTTGCCGTCCGGCAGTCCGCGCTGGTGTATGACCGGAACGCCGCCATTCCGATGCACAAACTCGTTATTGTCTCTGGAATCATACCCTCTATCATCAATGACCACCGCGCCTGCCGGCAAGCTGAACCAGGAATGGCCGGACGCCAGTTCCGCAAGCGGCGACAGCGAAAACGGCGAATCGTTCCGCCTGGCCATAGTAACGACTATACCCAGCGGTATGTCGTGATTGGCGTCGGCGGACCACATAGGCTTTATAGCCGAAAACCCATTCCTGTTGCGAAGGATCCCGGGCCAAATTCTTTTTCGTCCACGTCGGCCGGCCAGGGTTGCGCACCGTGCGCTTCCGGTTCGGATTGGCGTAAGCGACTATGGTAGTGGCGTCCACCGCCGCTTCCTGGCCCAGGTCCGGGCCAGCTCCGCCAGCCGATCCGGGAGGACATCGCAACAGCGGACAATCAGAGGCGGACAGGCTGCCGTGCCGAGGCGACGGCCGGGCAGGTAGGCTCGCAGTATGGCCGCCGGGAGCATACCCTGCGCCTGAGCCAGCGAATTTCCAGGAATTCTCCGACCGGCAACGCCGAATCTCCGGCTTCCAGTCCCAACCCCGAAATACCCGGAAAACGACGCCGGCACAGGGGCCCAATCGGCACGTTGACTCAAGCAAACGACCTGCTAATATCCAATCACCAATTTCGTGATATTGCAAAATGCCTGACGATTGGCTAGACGAGCTCTTCGACCTCTCCGGCAATCGGAGTCTCCACAACGGGCGGGCCATGTTGGCCCAAATCCTTTCCAGCGAGTTCCGAATTCCCCCGACTCCCGCGGCTTGATACCCCAACGAGTTCATCCATTGCCGTAGCTGGTACTCGCCGCAGGTCATCGGCCCCTGCGCTCAGTCCTCACCGCAGGGGCAACCTAGCACTACACGCCAAAGCGCAGAAGCGCAACCAGGAGCGTCAATCGTGGACACGGAAACTGCTATTACCGTTCAGCCCGGGCAAGTTCTTTCGGGCTCGCTGTTCAGCGAGTCAATGCGGGTGGAAACCGTTAGCGCCAACGGCCCAGATCTTTGGGAACTCGGCCTGGTAGGTCATACATCGAGGCGGTTCCGCAGGGTCTGGTTGACTGCGGAGCAACTCCGCACACTCGCCATCGCCAGCGCCGGCCCGTCCTACGATGGCGATGGCGCGTTGCTGCGGCTCGGTTTGCAAGCCCACTCCTTGGGCATTGCCTACGAGTTCGACCCGTACTTCGCGCTGTCGATGGCGCGGGTTGACCCGCTGCCTCACCAGCTGGAAGCCGTCTATGAGTATCTGCTGAAACTGCCCAGCGTGCGGTTCCTGCTGGCCGATGACGCCGGCGCCGGCAAGACCATTATGGCCGGCCTGCTCATCCGCGAACTGAAACTGCGCGGCCTGGCGGAGCGCATTGCCATAGTCTGCCCAGCCAACCTCACCTTCCAGTGGCAACGGGAACTCAGAGAGAAATTCGAGGAAACGTTCTTTGTCCTTAAGGGCGGCGACATTCGCAACCAGTTCGGCGCCAACGAATGGCAGGAACGCAATCAGGTAATCACCTCGCTGGACCTGGCCAAGCGGAACGACATTTTGCCCGGACTGAAGCAGGCGCGTTGGGATCTGGTGATAGTGGACGAGGCGCACCGGATGTCCGCGCGCGACGAAAGCCATAAAAGCCAGCGTTATCAGTTGGGCGAAATCCTGCGGGACAGCTCCGACCACATCCTGCTGCTCACGGCTACGCCTCACAAGGGCGACCCACAGAACTTTACCCTGTTTCTGCAACTGCTGGACCAGGACGCTTATGCCGACGTCAAGTCCATCAGCAGGGCTATGGAACAGCGGCGCGCTCCTTTCTACCTGCGCCGCACCAAAGAGGCGATGGTCTATTTCCCGGAACGCCAGCCGGATGGCGAATGGACAGCGGCGCCTGTGTTCACCAGGCGCATCACCCACACCGCCGGCTTTGACATCGCTGGAACCGAATTGGATCTGTACCACGCGGTTTCCCGGTTCATCAAACGGCAGAGCGCCCGCGCCGCCGAACAGGGCGACACCGCCCGGGCGCGCGCCGTAGGATTTCTGATGGCACTGTACCAGCGGCGTCTGGCTTCCAGCGCTCGCGCCATCCGCCGCTCCTTGGAAAACCGGGCCCGGCGCCTGGAAGACAACCTCGCAAAAGCCCAATCGCGGGTCGCCGCCGCGTCACACCACATCCCGGACCCGGAAGACTTCGAGGAAATGACCGAGGAAGAACGTATCAGTCTGGAAAATCGGCTGGATGCGTTCACTATGGCCGACCGTGCCGACGAAATCCACTCGGAAATTGAGGAACTCAAAGACTTCGCCGTCCAGGCGCAGGCCGTAGCCGACGCCGGCGGAGAGGCGAAACTCAGCCGGTTGCGGGAAATCCTGCAAGAGCAGGGCTTCTTTGACCACCCGGAACAGCGGCTGCTGATTTTCACCGAGTTCAAGGACACTTTGGATTACCTGGTGGAACAGCTCAGTGCCTGGGGGTTCCGGGTAGGGCAAATCCACGGCGGTATGCACACGGGCAGCCGGGATGAGCCGGGAACCCGACTGTATGTTGAACAGCAGTTCCGCGACGGCGACATACAGGCGCTGGTGGCTACGGAAGCCGCCGGCGAAGGCATCAACCTGCAATTCTGCCACATCCTGTTCAACTACGACATTCCCTGGAACCCCAACCGGCTGGAGCAGCGGATGGGCCGTATCCATCGCTACGGTCAGAGCCACGACTGCCTCATATTCAACTTCGTCGCCGCCAACACTATTGAAGGCAAGGTGTTGCAACGGCTGCTGGACAAGATCCAGGAAATCAGGGACGCCCTGGACGATGACGCCGTGTTCAATGTGGTCGGCGAAGTCCTGCCCGCCGCGCAGGTGGAACGGGTATTCCGCGATTACTATGCCGGCCGGCTGGGCAACGACGACCTGGAGGATCGGCTGCTACGCGACATCGACGAAACCCGCTTCCGGGAGATTTGCCAAACGGCATTGGAAGGGCTGGCCACCCGGCGCCTCGACTTGGACCTGCTGGTGGAACAG
Source organism: Dehalococcoidia bacterium (assembly GCA_965203195.1). Taxonomy (GTDB): domain Bacteria; phylum Chloroflexota; class Dehalococcoidia; order Lucifugimonadales; family UBA3495; genus Bin87. The sequence continues at coordinate 2,493,176 of OZ241860.1, forward strand.
CGCGCCCGCGCCCGGGAACGCCGGGTGATGCCTGAAACCGTGGCCCGCTTCATCAGCGACAGCGCCCGCCACGCCGGGTTACCATTGCGCCCGGCGCCTAACCTGCCCCATACCTTTGACGCCGGACGCACGCCGCCCGCCTTGCGCCAGCACGCGCCCGGCTCCGGAGCAATCGCCGCCAGCTACGGTCGCATCACCACCCATCGGGATACGGCGCAGGAACACAGCTTGGAATGGGTTATGCCCGGCCATCCCCTGTTTGAGGCCCTGCGCCGCCACAGCCTGTCCCTGGGACAGAAAGCCTTCGCCAGCGGGGCCTGCTTCCATTCCCTCCAGCACCAGGAACCGGCCCGGCTGGACTTCTACCGGGCGCAGGCCGTGGACGGAACGGGCCAGGCGATACACGAAAGGCTGTTCGTCATTGAACTTGCCGAGGGCGTAGAACCCCGCCTGGTGGGACCGGAACTGCTGGGCAACCTGACGCCGGCTGCGCCGCCCGCCGTCTTGCCGGCGGTGGCGGAACGGCCCGAGGCCGACGAGTGGCTGCACGAACAAGCCTTGCGCCCCTTCCTGGAAGCAGCGCGCGCGGAACGCGTCGCCGAAGTGCAGCGCATCTCCGAACACGTGGAACTGTCGCTGACCGAACTGCTGGCGAAGGCCGATGTGGAAGTAGGCCACGCCAGCGTAGCCAAAGAGCAGGGCGTCACCGGCGCCGAAGGGAGGCTGGCCCAAGCCAACAACCGACACGACGAACTGCGCTCCCGCCGGCAGCGCCGCCGCGACGAATTGGAGCGCCAAAGTTCCGTAACCCTGCAAGGCGTAGAGCGAATGACGACCGTACTGGCACTGCCCCACCCGGAACGGGAAGCGCCGGAAATCGGCAACCTGCGCCCCAGCGCGGCAACTGAAATGACGGCGATGCGCGTGGCGATGGATTACGAAAAAGCCCGCGGCTGTCAGGTGTATGATGTACACGAGCAGAATTTGGGTTATGATGTCACCAGCCTGGACCTGAAATCGGGCGAGCTGCGCCTGATTGAAGTCAAAGGGCTGGCCGCCGCCAGCGGCGACATCCTGCTGACGCCCAATGAACGCCGCGTTGCCGAAGACCGCCGGGACTGCTACTGGCTGTATGTGGTCACCAACTGCGCCGCGGAGCCGCAGCTGCATCCCCGCAAGGATCCCGCCCAGCTCGACTGGCACGAGGAAAGCAAGGTGCAGCACTACCGCCTGAATGTGAACGCCATGACCCAGCCGATGGTGATACGGGACGAACCGGCCGCCTACGGAGCGCAAGAATGACCATTCCCCAAGAATGCAAACGCCTGGCCGAGGTGGACTTCCCCATCGCCAAGGTATCCCGACACGCCGTGCGGGAAAAGTCGATCCGGCACGGACACCCTGCCACGCTACACCTGTGGTGGGCGCGCCGGCCGCTGGCCTCCTCCCGCGCGATGCTGCTGGCCCTGCTGTTGCCCGACCCCGCCGACCTGCTCTGCCCGGACGAGTTCAGGACGCAGTGCCGCGCGGCGCTGCTCAACCTGCCCGGCCGTCCCGGCGGGTGGGACGCCGAGTTGCAGACGGACGCCGGCTTGCGGCGGGCACTGCTGGACTTCATCGCCGACTTCGCCAACTGGGACAACGCCGCCAACCCGGCCTACCTCACCGCCGGCCGCGCCCTGGTGCAGGCCGCCCACCCGGAGGAGACGCCGCTGGTGGTTGACCCCTTCGCCGGCGGCGGTTCCATCCCTCTGGAAGCCCTGCGCCTGGGCTGCGACGCTTTCGCCAGCGACCTCAACCCGGTTGCCGGCCTCATCCTGAAAACGCTGCTGGAGGACATCCCCCGGCGCGGGCCGGAACTGGCCGACGAACTGCGCGCAGCCGGCGCGGAAATCAAGGCGCAAGCCGAAGCGGAACTGGCCGACCTCTATCCCCCGGACCCGGACGGCGCCACGCCCATTGCCTACCTGTGGGCGCGCACGGTGCGTTGCGAAAGCCCCAACTGCGGCGCCGAAATCCCGCTGCTGCGCTCCCTGTGGCTGTGCCGGAAGCCCAAACGCAAGTGGGCCTTGCGTCCCGACATTATCCGGGAGGCAGGGGCGCCGCCCCGGGTGGAGTTCGCAATCTTTGCGCCGGAGTCCGACCGGGAAGTCGCCGGCGGCACCGTGGCCCGCGCCAAGGCGACTTGCCTGGGCTGCCGAACCGTGCTGCCGCCGGAACGGGTGCGGGCCCAGCTGGCCGCCCAGCGCGGCGGCGGCGATGTGGTGTTTGATGAACAGGGCAACCGCGCCGGCGGCGCGCGGATGACGGCGGTGGTCACCCTGAAACCGGGCGCAACGGGACGACACTACCGTTTGCCCGCCGATGCCGACTACGCCGCCGTGCGCCGGGCGCAACAGCGGGTAACGCAACTGCTGGCCGATTGGGAACGCAACGGACGCCAAGGGCTTTGCCCGGTGCCGGATGAACCAATGCCTACCATCGGAACTCTGGGCTTTCGCGTCCAACGCTACGGGATGATGCAGTGGGGTGACCTGTTCACGGCGCGGCAGAACGTCGCTTTGGAAAATCTGACCCGGTTGACGGCAAGCCTGCCCGATGGCTCGTATCAAACATTGATCGCTCTGCTCATCGGCAAAATGGCAGACGGAAACAATTCACTTGTGCAATGGCTAACGGATTCTGAAAACCCGGCGCACCTTTTTGCGCGCCAAGCCATCCCAATAGTCTGGGATTTCTGCGAATCTACGCCGGCCAGTACATCGCGCGGTGTTTTTCTTTCCGGCATCAATGCCGCTTGCGAAGTTATCGACCGCTTGGCCACAGTAACTCCGGGAACAGCGCAGCAGGCTGACGCCATCAGTCACCCATTGCCAGATCTGTCGGCCGCAGTTTGGCTCACCGACCCGCCCTATTATGACGCCATACCTTATGCGGATTTGAGCGACTTCTTTCTGGTCTGGCTAAAACGGTCCGTACCCGAGCACCCATTAGTGCGTGATTACCTCGTGCCGGATAATCCGCTTGCTCCGAAAGCCGGGGAAGTGGTACAAGACGAAACCAAGCTGTATGACGGCCAGCCCAAAAATCGCCAATGGTTTGAGGAGCAAATGGCGTCCGCTTTCGCCGAAGGGCGTCGTATCTTGAACGAGGACGGCGTCGGTTCCGTGGTATTCGCCCACAAGACCACCGCAGGCTGGGAAGCGCTGCTATCCGGGATGATTCGGGGCGGCTGGACAATTACCGGCTCGTGGCCCATTGCCACCGAACAGAAGCAGCGTCTGCGCGCCCGCGAGTCCGCCGCTTTGGCCACCAGCGTCCACCTGGTCTGCCGGCCCCGGCCAACCGATGCGCCCGTTGGCGACTGGTCGCAGGTATCGGGCGAGTTGCCCGTCCGCGTTGGCGAATGGATGGAACGGCTGCAAGGCGAGGGCATCAAGGGCGCGGATCTGGTATTCGCCTGCATCGGGCCGGCACTGGAGATTTTCAGCCGCTACTCCGCCGTGGAAACGCCAGCCGGGGCGGTGGTAGAATTGCCGGAGTATCTGGAAAAGGTGTGGGAAGTGGTGGGCCGCGCCGCCCTGGAGCAGGTACTGGGGACGCTAGAGTCGCGGGCGCGCAACGACGTCGGCGGCGCGCTGGAGGAGGACGCCCGCCTGACGGCCCTGTTCTTGTGGACTTTGCAGGGTTCCGGCAACTACGAAGCCAGAAACGACAACCAGCCGGCGGATGCTGGCGACGCCGGCGAAACCGACGCCGGTGGGCGGCCGCAGAAAGGCTACCAAATGCCCTACGACGTCGCCCGCCGGCTTGCGCAACCCTTGGGCATCCACCTGGACGAATGGAAATCCCGTATCATCGACATTGACAAGGGCGCCGTGCGGCTGCTGCCGGTAGCGGCGCGCGCCGGGCAACTTTTCGGCGCCGCCGGGTCTTCGGCGCTGGCCGATGAGATTGAGACCAGCGCGGTGGAGTCGCCGCAGCTGGGCCTGTTCCCGGAACCGGAATCGCCGGCCCGGCCGCGTGGTCGCCAAAGCCGGCAAGCCGCCGGGAGCAGCCCGCCCGGCGCGGTGTCCGCCCGCCGGGACGCCACTACCCTGGACCGGGTGCACGCTGCTATGCTGTTCCAGCATTCGGGCCGCAGCCAGGCGTTGCACGCCATAATCCGGTCGGAGCAGGAGGAAGGCCCCGACTTCCTGCGCCTGTCCAACGCGCTTTCGGCCCTGTACCCTGGAGGTAGCCCAGAGAAGCGGCTGCTGGACGCGATGCTGCTGGCGGTCCCAGATAGCCGCCGCATCTCGCATACGCAGAGGATACCTATGCCGGCCCCGCCTGAACTGCTGCAACGCATCACGACCCGCCCGGAGGTGTTTGGCGGCAAGCCGATTGTCCGCAATCTGCGCATATCGGTGGAACTAGTTCTCAGCCTGCTGCGACAGGGGGTTACCCAGGAGGAACTTTTGGATGACTACCCTGAACTTGATCCGGATGACATCCGAGCCTGCATCGCCTACGCCCACGCAGGCATTGCCGGTGATGATCCGTCCGCAATTTCGGTCTCCGCGCTATGAATTTCTTAGTCGACCGCTGTGCCGGAACCAAGCTAGCCGACTGGCTGCGCAACAATGGGCATAATGTGCTTGAAGCCCGGAGCCTCGGCGCAGATCCGGGCGACCGGGCTCTGCTGGAACTGGCGGCATCGTCAAATCGGGTACTGATTACCATTGACTCCGATTTCGGCGAATTAATTTATCTGCACAACTCCGCTCACGCCGGGCTGATTCGTCTGCCGGACGTGCCGGCGCAGCAGCGCATTGAGCTCTTGGCAGAAGTGATAAACCGGCATCGCCAGAAGTTGGAAAACAGCGCCGTAGTAACGATACGCGGCGCGCGCATCCGGGTTTCACACCCACCTATCAACTGAATGCTAATCAAGGAGCTTGCCCTATGAAACCCTGGTATCAGGTGGTAACGGCCCGCCCCGAGGTGCGGGAAGGGCGTTCTTTCAGTCCGGACGAATTCGCCATCGCCCTGGAGCAGGTCAAGGCGGGAACCGCGCCTGCGGATTACACCGACCCGGCGCAGTTCTTTGCCCGCACCTGTTTCACCGGGGCGTTGACCAGTCACAGCGGCATGGTGCTGCGCCGCCTCGCCGGGCAGACGGCGAACACGGCCCCGGCGCTGTCGTTGGTGACCCAGTTCGGGGGCGGCAAGACCCACACCCTGACTGCGCTGTATCATCTGGCGCAAGCCGGCCCGGACGCCGCCCGGTTTCCCGGCGTTGCCGACCTGATTGACGCCGCCGGCCTCGGCGCGGCGCCGGCGGCGCGGGTGGGCGTGTTCGTCGGCAACGCCTGGGATCCGTCAGACGGACGGGAAACGCCGTGGATCGACCTGGCGCGGCAGCTGGCCGGCGACGCGGGCGTAGCCGAGTTGGGCCAGGCGGCCGCCGAGGCGCCGCCCGGCACCGAGGCCCTGGACCGGGTATTCGCCGCCGCCAACGGGCCGGCGCTGCTGCTGTTCGACGAAACGCTGAACTTCCTCAACCGCCACCGCAGTATGGCCGAACCCTTCTACGCCTTCCTGCAAAACCTCACCGTGGCCGTTACCGGGTCCCGCTATGCGGTTGCCGTCATCAGCCTGCCCCGCAGCCAGGTGGAGATGACCGACTGGGATCAGGAATGGCAGGAACGCATCACCAAAGTGGTGAACCGGGTGGCGCAGGATCTCATCGCCAACGATGAGTCGGAAATCAGCGAAGTGGTGCGCCGCCGTCTGTTCGCCGATCTGGGTAGCGCGCGGATGCGGCGCAAGGTCGCCAAAACCTACGCCGACTGGTGCTTTGAACGCAACGCCCGCCTGCCCGCCGAGTGGACGGCGGTGGACAGCGCCGCCACCGACGCCAAAGCGCAGGAGTTCCTGCGCGGCCGTTTTGAAGCTTGCTATCCATTCCACCCGGCCACCCTGTCCGTGTTTCAGCGCAAGTGGCGCGCGGTGCCGCAGTTCCAGCAAACCCGGGGCGCCCTGGCAATGCTGGCGCAGTGGATTTCGCTGGCGTCCCGGGAACAGTTCAGGCAAGCGCGCAACGAGCCGCTGATTACGCTGGGTTCCGCGCCGCTACACGATGCGACTTTCCGCGCCGCGCTGCTGGGGCAGCTGGGCGAGCAGCGGCTGGATGCCGCCATAATGGCGGACCTCGCCGGCGATACCGCCCACGCCCAGGCGTTGGACGCCGACGCCGTGGGCGCGCTGAGGAACATTCACCGGCGCGTGGGAACTGCGATACTCTTTGAATCGTCCGGCGGGCAGGCGGAAAAGGTGGCTCATCTGCCGGAGCTGCGGTTCGCGCTGGGCGAGCCGGAAGTCGAAACGACCACCATTGACAGCGCCGCCAATGCGTTGCAGTCCGCCGGATTTTTTATCCGCAAAGTGGGCGGGGACGGCTTTCGCATCCATCACCAGGCCACGCTGCAAAAGGTGGTCAGCGACCGGCGGGCCGCGCTGGACGAAGCGACGGAAATCCGGCCGGCTATGCGCGATCTGGTGCGACAGGAATTTGGCCGGGGCAACGCAATGCCCGTCGTTTGTTTCCCGGACGACAACGCCGCCGTCCCCGACACGCGCCGGCTGACCGCGGTGGTTATCGACCCGCAAACGGAATGGGATGACGACAAGGCAACGCGGGAGCGCATCCACCGCTGGACGCGGGAACGCGGCAACTCGCCCCGGCTGTACCCCGGCGCGCTGGTGTGGTGCGTCAAAAAGCCGGGCCGCGAACTGCGGGACAGCATCGCCGACCTGCTCGCCTGGCGAAGGGTGGCCCGCGATGTTGAGGAAGGACTGCTGGGCAGCGAATTCAGCGACGCCAACCACAGCGAAGTGAACGACAAAGTCCACGAAGCCGGGCAGAACGCCCGCGAAGAAGTGTGGGCCAGCTACCGATTTCTGGCGTTGCTGGATAAACAAGCCGATGACGATCTCAGGGTCATTGACCTGGGCATCGGACACGCCGGCAACGGAAGCACTCTGTGCGGGCGCATCGTGGCCGCGCTCAAATCGGAAGCGCTGGTAAATGACACCGTCGGCGCCCGCTACATCAGCCGGAACTGGCCGCCGGCGTTCCAGGACAACGGAGCGTGGCCGTTGACCGGCCTGCGGCAAAGCTTCCTGGACGGCGCGCTGACGCGCTTGATGGATCCTGACACTGCACTACGGGCGAAAATCGCCGAGTTCGTGCGGACGGGTGATTTTGGGTTGGCGTCGGGCGCGACCGCTGACGGCGGGTATGAAAAGGTTTGGCGCCGGGAGGAAGTTCCTGCCGCGGACATCGCCTTCGAGAGAGGAGTGTTCCTGCTCACGAAAGCCAAGGCCGAGGAACTTACGCAAGGCCCGACTGTTTCGTCGCAACCCGGCCACGGCGAGCCGACGCTGGTGCTGCCGCCTGATATAACGCCGATACCTACCCCGGAGCCCCCAAATCCGCCCCTTACACCGCCAGGCCAAAAAGCCAGGCTGTCCATCACGGGAACCATACCCCGCGAATCGTGGAACCGGGTAGGCACCAGGCTGATGCCGAAACTGCATGGCAGCGAGGAGATCAACGCCAAGGTCGAGCTGTCGGTCATAGTTGGCGCCGAGCAGGCGGAAAGCATAGCAAGCGACCTCCGCCAGGCTATGGACGACCTGGGGCTGGACTTGAAACTGGACATCAACGCTGCGTGACGGCAATGACGCCCGCAGTACGATCTGGTTATCGTGGACGATGCCCACTGCACTCGATTCTCGGAATCGACCAGTCGCAGAAATTCCTGACCAGGAAACATTCCCGCTCCCCACCAGAGGCAAGTCATAGCAAGCACCGGCATCCCATGTCCGCAAAATTCATTTGTCAACAGGCTATAACGCCTACGACAGGCTGAGCGACCGGAAGCGCAAATCCCTGCCGAAGGCGAATGAATGCGAGGTGCAACTGGCTATCGACCAAGCGGTCTGTGACCACCTGGAATTCGACAAGGCATTTGCCGCGATGCCCTCCATCTGCTGGCGCAGGAACCCACGGTAACTGGAAAAACGCTACCAGTACTGACGATGAAAGGAGGTTCATTGATTTTCGTCCCGACTACGTATCAGCACGAGGACAAACCGATGACGTGGCACAAGTCTTGGCTGGCCGCCGGCGCGCTGTATCTCGTCAGCGGCGTATTCCTGCTAACCGCAATCACCATGCTGGCCATTCTCGTATCGCTAACAAGGGTCGCCGCTCTGAACGGCACAGATGAACTCGTTTCTTACGAAAGCCGCCGTCTGCTCATCGGGCCGCCGATACTGTTCACGCTACTCGGCAGCGTGGGCGCAGTGGCGGCAAACCAGATCCAGCCCAACAGGAGGTAAACAATGTTCAACGGCACACTCTACGTCAACGGAGTGGCAACGCCAACCATCCCTGACATGGAAATCCGGATGATGGCCGCGCTCGATCAGGGCGATGCGCTGGGTAACCTGCTTCCCACGCACGACATATTCATTTCACACAAGAGCGACGACAGAATCACGGCTGAATGTCTGGCCCAGTTCATCAGTGCTCAGGACGGCCCGAAATGCTACGTCGACACGCTCGACCCGGAGGTGTCGGACGATTCCCCGCAACTGGCGAAGTACTTACTCAACGTCATACACAGCTGCAAAGCGTTACTCCCTGTCGTTTCAGCCGAGACGCAACAGTCTTGGTGGGCCCCTTACGAAATCGGCGCCGCCGATGCCCACGGACGCGGCATTGCGACCGATTTGAAAGTCGCAACGGAAACGCCGAGCTACCTAAAGGTTTGGCCCGTTCTCTCACAGCCGTTCCAGGCATGCCGCTGGGCTAAATGGTTTTCAAGGCAATGCTACCTGGTCGCCAGGATCCTAGCACTGTTCACTTTCAGGGGCATTGATCCCATGAGATATGGCAACAAGCGTACCGGGAAGAGGTGAGTCTCGCCGCTGTCCAAGAGAGATCCCTCAACGAAATCAAATGACGACTTCGTCAAACCCGGAGATGCTCGCCCTGGCGCGCAAATCCAGAGGCAAAACTCAGGCGGCTCTGGCGAAGGCTTCCGGAGCGGTGCAGGAAACTGTAGTGCCGTAACGCAGAGAGACACGACCGGCTCCGGCCGACCGTGGTAATGCGACAAGCGCGGTCGCAAGCCCCGCGCTTTGGTCAATGACTGGCCGCAGAATTAGGACAGGAGAGCCAAATGACGAAGGAACAAACAGAGATGCATGCCGCTGTGATCAAGTTGATTACAAACTTGGCTCAACGCACAGAATCACACGCAGCGCAATTCGATGCGAGCACTGGCATCAGAGCGGCGGACGCGATTGCTCCGTTGCTGAAGGCATTGTCGGATTGGAAAGTCATCCACCTCCCTTCATCCTGTTCGCAGGTCCGCTTTGTACCGCACGACGACGGCATGATCGCTGTTTACCAATGGTGAAAACTTACTTGCCGTTATGGATCACGCGTGCTTTGTCAATCATCCGGACACCGCATCCAAAGACGACGCCTAACCACGCCGCCCGCCCTCCTCACGTGATGGGCGGGCGGCAACCTCAAGTTGACCACCGAATGACCCAACCCAATTTCGCCTCGGCGCACTCTAAGCAATGGACAACCCAGACTCATGCGCGGCGTAGGAATCATTCCCGCTCTCCACCAGAGTCAAGCCGTAGCAAGTGTCTGTATCCCACGTTCGCAAAACCCATTTGTCAACACGGCCCAGGAAATAGACAATCACCTGGATTACTTGGCCAACGCATAACGCAAAGTGCCGCGCCAGGAACACACCCGGCGCGGCGCAGCCGAAATCCACACCGGGTATGCACTGCGGAAACCGCTCACGAAAGTGACGGAATGCGCAAAGCGCTCCCAGGACACACCGAGTTTTGAATAACCCTAAACGCCCGGGCAGCGTTTCCAATCGGGTGGTTTGATTTTTACCGTCATTCCGGCGCAAGCCGGCATCCGGTCGTTTCCAGTGGACTTCGGCTTTCGCCGGAGCGACTAGATTATGGCCAAACCATCTAAAAAGAAACGCTACCAGAAAATTCGGGTAGCCGAGCCGCAGGAACACGGCCTAACCTTTGTCGGAACCCTCTCCACAGCTGGCCCCGTCTCGCCCCCGTTTCATTCGACGGATCGGGCGTCTTTGCCAGCCAGCGGGTGTCACCACCGTGCCGTGCCGGATAACCCGTCGGTTTGCCGGAACAGGCCCTGCGCCTGATCTTGCTTGCCGCCAGGCCGTCTGGGACATGGAAAATTAGGACACTTTTTCACGCATCACGCTCTCAGGCCGTAGCGCCGACAACCTGGAAAACTCCGGTTGCCCGAACAATCCCCCGGTGTCCCCTTACCAATCACTCGTCAACTTCCAATCGCTAACCACCAATCGCCCAACCCACCGAAAAGGAGCTTCCTTCCAAATGACAACCGCCGCCCTGCCCCCAACCGCCCGCCGCCTCTTGCCGCCGCTATGTCCCCGCCTGTCGGAACCCCTTCCTGACCGAAACCGCCCCGTGAATTAAGCCGTGTCGGTGAAATAAGGCGCGTCGTCAAACGCCTTCTTCCGTCGCTCCGGCGGCACAGCGTAATCACCCGTCGCTCCGGCGGGCACCGGAATCCGGGCCTCCCGTCCACCTGCTCCGCGGCAGTGGGCGGCTGTCCCGGATTCCGGCGCCCGCCGGCGATGACAGGTGACTTCACGACGCGCCCTGGGTAGTTTAGCCACCAGCCCGCCGCGCCGGCGCGACGGGTAAATATCAAACCACATTGGAAACGCGCCGCCGCCGGGCACGGCAGGGTTGCCAGCCCGCCCGCTTTACGCTACGCTACGCCCCGCACGCATCATCGCGAGGGGGGAACGCCGCCGTGACTACCGCCGCCGCTGCGCCGCCGCAGCCCATCCTGGAAGTCAAAGACCTCCAAACCTACTTCTTTACCCGCACCGGCACCGTCAAAGCGGTGGACGGCGTGAGCTTCGAGCTGTATCCCGGCGAAACCCTCGGCGTCGTCGGCGAATCCGGCTCCGGCAAAAGCATGACCTCCCTGTCCATTATGGGCCTCGTCCCCGGCCCCGCCGGCCGCATCGTCGGCGGCCAGATTCTTTACAAGGGCGAGGACCTGCTGCAAAAATCCGCCGCCGAAATGCGCCAGATCCGCGGCAAGGAAATCTGTATGATCCTCCAGGATCCGATGACCTCCCTCAATCCGGTGTACACCGTGGGCAACCAGGTCATCGAAACCCTCCGGCAAAACGAGGAAAGCCGCAGCGCCGGCCTGCGCGCCCGGGCCATTGAACTGCTGGAAAAGGTGAAAATCCCGGCCGCCGAATCCCGCTTCAGCAACTTCCCCCACCAGATGTCCGGCGGTATGCGCCAGCGCGTCGTCGGCGCCATCGCCGTAGCCGGCTCCCCCAACCTGCTGATCGCCGACGAAGCCACCACCTCCCTGGACGCCACCATCCAGTACCAGTACCTGGCGCTGCTCAAGGAGCTCCAGCAGGACACCGGAATGGCCATCATCTTTATCACCCACGACTTCGGCATCGTCGCCAAAATGTGCGACCGGGTCGCCGTGATGTATGCCGGACGGGTCGCCGAAATCGCCGACGTGCGGGAACTGTTCAACAACCCCCAGCATCCCTACACGGAAGCCCTGATGCGTTCCGTCCCCAATGTGGACGAGGATGTGGATTTCCTCTACTCCATTGAAGGCCAGCCCCCGGCCCTGGACGACCTGCCGCCGGGCTGTTCCTTCGCCGACCGCTGCCCCTATGTCTTTGACCACTGCCGCGCGGAGTTCCCGCCGGGAGTCGCCATCAGTGAACGCCACATGGCAACCTGCTGGCGACTGGCCCCGGAGTTCCAGAACAAGGAGGGCCGCTGATGACGCTGACCGGCACCCGCAATGACGCCTCCGCCAACCCCGCCGGCACGGCCGGGGAACGCGGCGACGCCATCATTGAGCTGGAAAACATCCGCAAGTATTTTCCCGTCACCAAAGGCGTCGTCCTCCGCCGCGCCGTGGGGCAGGTCAAGGCCGTGGATGGCGTTTCCTTCCGCATACAAGAAGGCGAAACCTACAGCCTGGTGGGCGAATCGGGCTGCGGCAAAACCACCACCGCGCGTATGGTGCTGCAAGTGGAGACGCCCACTGACGGCGTAATGCGCTTCAACGGCAAAGACGCCCGCGCCTTCACCGGCTCCGACCGGCGGGAATACCGCGCCTCCGTGCAGGCTGTCTTTCAAGACCCCTGGAGCTCCCTCAACCCCCGGATGCGCGTGGGTTCCATCATTATGGAACCTCTGCTTACCAACCGGCCTATGGGCAAGCACGAAACCCAGGAACAGCTGGAAACCCTGCTGCGCGACGTGGGCCTGCGCCAGGCCCAGGGCGACTACTATCCCCACGAATTCAGCGGCGGCCAGCGCCAGCGCATCGCCATCGCCCGCGCCCTGTCCCTGCGCCCCAAACTCATCGTGCTGGACGAACCCGTCTCGGCGCTGGACGTTTCCATCCGCGCGCAGATTATGAACCTGCTCCGTCAACTACAGGACCAGTACGGCGTCAGCTACCTGCTGATCGCCCATAACCTGGCCACGGTGCGCTATATGAGCCACCAGGTGGGCGTAATGTACCTCGGCCGGATGGTAGAGGAAGCGCCCACGCGCGAACTGTTCGCCAACCCCGGCCATCCCTACACCAAGGCGCTGATTGCCGCTTCCTTGCCCTCTCACCCCGACATTGAGCGCGAGGAGATGATCATATCCGGCGAAGTGCCGTCGCCGTTAAACCCGCCGTCGGGCTGCCACTTCCACCCCCGCTGCCCGATGGTAATGGCCCGATGTTCCGAGGACGACCCGGAGACCCGCCACCTGACGGAGTCCCACCGGGTGGCCTGCCATCTGTTCTAGGGCATATCGCGGCGTGGCGTCAATTTACGATCGCCATCGTCCTGCGCCCGTTTCAGCCATTCCGGCGCCAGCCGGAACGGGGGCGTCAGCGGCGGAAATTGCTCTGCTCCTGGCGTGGCTTGTGGAGTAGCCTGGGTTTCGGCTTTCGCCGGAACGACGGCGAATACATCCCACAGCCCTGGCCGAATGCGCCGGCGACCGGCGGCATCAATTCGCCCCGGTGCGCCAAAGGCATCAATTCCCCCCAGCTCGGACGTGACGGCAACAATCGCAATGCGGGTTGCGAGTTTGCCCGCTATGCCGGGGTGGCAGCGTTAACCGGCTACCTCTCGTCGCCGTCCTCATCCAGGATTGCCGCCTGCTCTGGGGTAAGCGACGCCCCACGCCGTTCCAGCTCTTGCTTGATGCGCCGGCGCTCCTGCTTACGAATCCGGCGCCGGCGCCGTTCTGACCACCATTCCACCGTGTCTTTGGCTGCGAAAAACATCAGATAACCTCCGTACAGCGTGAGCGCAACAGGGAACAGCAGCAGCGTCCCCACGATAATTATCCCGTATCCCCGGTCGGAATCCCGCATTGCCCCTAGTCGTCGTCCGGCTTGCCGTCCAGAATTTCGGCCAGCTCCGGGGTAAGCGGCACCCCACGCCGTTCCAACTCCTGCTTGATGCGCCGGCGCTCCTGCTTACGAATCCGCCGCCGGCGCCGTTCCGACCACCATTCCACCGTGTCTTTGGCCGCGAAAAACATCAGATACCCTCCGCACAGCGTGAGCGCAACGGGGAACAGCAGCAACGTCCCCACGATGATTATCCCCGTCTCTCCCCCACTGGTCAATTCGTAGAGGAACCCGACCACAGGCCACCCGCCGCAGGAACCGCAGCGCCCGAGCAGAACGGCCAGCAGCATACTGGCGCTGACCGCCATTGACCCTTCAAACAGCCGCCAGGCGCCGCGCCGGCGGACATCCCTGTCCCCTTCCAATTCCGTTCCGCCCTGGCGCCTCAATTCCTTGCCCTATCCTATTTTACTCTTGCCCGACGCGCCACCGCGCGGCCCTGTCCGGCAGCGCCGGCTGATGCGGTAGCGGTTGCGCGCCACCAAGCGATAAGCCGGCTGCCCAATCCGACTGAAACCCGGCAGCCAGAACAACGGCGCCAGCGGCCACAATGCCGGCAGCCGCAGCGTCAGCCCCCGAAAAGCGTAAAACCCCCACTGCGGGCGGGCACCGCTGTCATCCAGGCAGGCTTCATCCGCCAGTCGGGCCGCCGGCAACGACGCCGGCAGCGCGACCGCAACGCGAAAATCCGTCCACCGCACCCGCCGGAACCAGTCCAGACGCCGCAGGACGCCCACTGCCGCCGCGCAAAACCCGCAGTCGCCATCGTAGTAAAAGATAGCCGGCCGCATAATGAATACCGCATAACAACGAGGACGCCGGCCCGGCCGCCCCTTTCGTTTCGTCTCGGCGTTCCGGTCAGGTGCGGAAAGTCACCCGCCGAAAGGCTTCCGCCAGCGTCAGGCCGCTGCTGCCATCATCCGTTGCGGCGTTGCCGGCGGCGGCGTCCGCGGCGGCGCGGGCTTGCAGGAAGCCCCGTATTTCGTCCCGACTGTGCCGCCCCGTCTGCGTAGTATGCGCCATCACCGCCGCCAGCTTGGTGTCAAAATCGGCGGCGATGTCCACAAAAACATTGGGGTTTTCCGAACCCCAAAACAGGATGGCGCCCGTTTTGTGCGGCTCAATGCCCTCGTTGGCGAACAGATCGCCGAAGTGCAGATGATCCCGGGCGTAGGGGAACACGGCGTCCAGCGCCACCTGCCCGGCGATGCGATGGTCGCGGTGCCACTGCATATTTCGCCGGTAGGGTTCGGTGGTCAGTACTACATCGGGCCTGACCAGGCGTATCTGCCGCACCAATTCCTTGCGGAAGTCGGCCGTATCCTCCAGCTCGCCGTCGGGGTGGTCCAGCAGCGCTACGCCGGCGACGCCCAGAATGTCCGCCGCGGCCCGCTGTTCCCGGATGCGGGCGGCGGACAGTTCCGCCGCGCTGATTGCCGGGTCGTCGGTTCCTTTGCCGCCGTCGGTGCAGAGGACGTAATGCACGGCGGCGCCGGCCCGGGTCCATTTTGCGATGACGCCGCCGGCCCAGACCTCGGCATCATCGGGGTGAGGAGCAATTACCAGAGCGCGTTCGGGGATGAAGTCCATCAGTGCGTTGCCTTCCGAATGTTTAGGCTGGATGATAAGCGCATAACGGACGATGCCGCAAGCGCCAATACGACCAGGTATTTTCGGCACGTGATGGTGATATAGATATAGGGGAAGCTGGCGAACCGGAATGAGGGGTTGCATTGGGCGTATCGCGGGCGATTGGCGCGCGACGACAGGCTACACGAAGCAGGCATGGGCGGCGTCGGTGCCAAAAAATCCGATGCCAGCGCGTGTTGAAAATACCCCACGGCACCTAATCTGGACATTGCCCGCCCCTTTGGGGTACATTTACGGACGCAGTAGCCGGAGTTTCACCCCGTATCCCCTGCCGAGCGTTGCTTATGTCCGCCGCCCCCATTGCCACCGACCATATCGCCACCGCCCCCGTCGCTGCCGACCGCATTGCCGCCCGGTTTGCCGCCATCAAGGCCGAGGGACGCCCCGGCCTGGTGGTCTTTCTAACCGTGGGCCATCCCTACCGGGACGCGGCCCTGGAAATTGCGCCGCAGCTGGCCGCCGCCGGCGCCGATGCCATTGAACTGGGCATTCCATTCAGCGACCCTATGGGCGACGGGCCGGTGATACAGGAATCCAGCCATATTGCCCTGCGGAACGGTATCACGCCCCAGGACTGCCTGGATACGGCCGCCGCCCTGCGCCCGCGGATTGGCGCCACGCCGCTGATACTGATGGGCTACTACAACACGCTGCTGTCTTACGGCCTGGGGCGGTTTGCCGCCGCCTGCGCCGGGGCCGGCGTGGACGGCCTGATTATCGTCGACCTGCCTGGCAGCGAAGCGGCGGCTTTGCAGTCGGAGCTGTCCCCCTACGGCGTGCATCTGATACCCCTGCTGGCGCCCACCAGCGCCGACGACAGCATCACCCGGTCAGTGGCGCTGGGCGGCGGGTTCGTCTATTGCACCAGCGTGACCGGGGTTACGGGCGCGCGGTCGGAAGTGTCGGAACGGGGGCTGGGGCTGGTGGCGCGGGTACGGCGGCATACCGACCTGCCGGTGGCCGTGGGCTTCGGCATCTCCCGGCGGGAACACGTGCTGGACGTGGGACGGCAGGCCGATGCGGCCGTAGTGGGCAGCGCTCTGGTGCGGGCGCTGGCCGACGGGCCGCCGGAGGAGGCCGCGGCGCGCGGCGTCCGGGTGGTGGCGGAACTGGCCGGCCGTTCCGGGAACGCCGGGTGACCGGGAATGCCGGGCGACGGGAACTACGGTAAAATGACGCCGCCGGCCCACAGGCATCCGCAAGGCGCGGAAGGTTTATTGCCGCCGCCGGGGCCCGGCCACGGCTCTCTCCGGCGCTTTTGGCGTCCGTCTCAACATTACAGGCGACAGCGACAATGACAGTGACAACGATGAACACAGTAGAACAGCATCCCGATTTTCGCGACAAGGTGCGGGAAGTTTTGGCGATTCTCCCCACTTCCATCGCCCCGCGCCTGGCGAATCTGTTCGCCTACCGGGATGTTTATCACTACCGCACGGGAGACGGTATTGACTGGCCGCTGGCGGGGCTGGCCAGTGTGGCCGACGCCGGCGAAACCCTGCTGGCGGCGCAGCACAGCTGGGATGAGGTGTTCCGGCCGCATATCGGCCCCCTGGCGCACCGGCGGCTGCGGCGGATGGTGGAGAACGCCCTGGATATTTACGAATGCTACGCCGGCCCCCGGGACGCCGCCGAATGCCGGTTCAACGCCTACGACGCCCTGGGGGAGCTGGAGCGCCTGCTGTGCCGGTTTTCCGCCTACGATGCGGTGGAGCATACCAACGAACTGAAGCGCGGCATCGGCGAGCTGGTGTACGGGCAGCCGGCCACCGGGCCGCTGCCGGCCGTTGACCCCGCCGACAACTTTACGCTGCTCAAGGACGCGCAAGCCTTCCAGATTACCGAAGGCTTGAGCCTGGAAATCGTGGCGAAACGGCGCATCGGGCTGGAGCGGTCGGGAACGCGTCCGCAGCCGGATACGATTGCGGACGGCGGCGCCGGCGGACGGATGTCGGCCGCGCCGCCACCTCCCCGCCCCGACCTGCCCGCGGCCGGTAGAGCCATCCGTCCGCCGGGAGCGCCGGGGGTAAATGCCGGGCCGCCACTGCCGCCGCCGGCCGGCGCGGACGCGGTTGGCGCCGAAGCCCTCCGGCTGTGCGCCGCCGCCACCCGCAGCGGCATCACAGCGGCGGAATGGGGCAACCTGGAACAGGCGGTGGGCCATTTCAAGCACGCCTACGAACTCAACCCCGGCGAACCCACTACCAAGCGCAACCTGGTCATCGCCTACAACCAGCGCGGCAATGACCACGCCCGCAACGGCCAGGATGAACTGGCCATCGCCGATTACGACGCCGCCATCGCCTTGGATCCCGAATATGCGGAATCCTACAACAACAGGGGGGTTACTCACACCCACCTGGGGCAACGGGAGCTGGCCTTTGCCGACTATACCACCGCGATGACCTTGGCGCCTTACGGCACCGCGGCCTACCTGAACCGGGGCAACCATTATGTCCGCAGCGGGGAACCGGAGACGGCCATCGGCGATTATACGATGGCGATTGAGCTGGACGGTTACGATGCCGCCGCCTACAACAGCCGGGGCAACGCTCATATTCACAGCGAGCAGTATGACGCCGCCATTGAGGATTTCAACATCACCCTGGCTTTCTATCCCGACCACGCCATCGCTCATACCGACCGGGGCAACGCCTATGCCCTGAATGGGGACAACGCGGGGGCGATTGCGGACTACACGGCGGCCATCGCCGCCCAGGACGATTACCCGGTGTCTTTCCTCAACCGGGGCTACGCCTATGTGGTTGAGGGGGAATATGAGAAGGCGGTTGCCGACTTTGACCGGGCGATTACGCTGTATCCCGACTGCCGTCCAGCTTACGATGGCGTGGACCAGGCGGCGCGGCTCCGCGATGAAATCGCCGAGTACGACCGGATGGTCGCCGAGCGTCCCACGGACGCGGTAGCCTGGCTGGCTCGGGGGCGTTATTACCTGGCGCGGGAGAACTACGCCCGCGCCATCGCCGATTTCACGGCCGCCCTGGAACGCAGCGCCGATGATGTGGAGGCCGCCGTCATCTACAACGACCGGGGGCTGGCCCACGCCATGCGGGGCGACACGGAACAGGCGCTGGCCGATTACGATTGCGCCATTGCCCGCAGTTCGGGGCTGGCGGAGGCGTGGTACAACCGCGCCCTGGCCTGCCGGCGGCAGGGCGACGCGGCGGCGGCCACCGCCGCTTTTGACCGGGCGATTGACCTCCGGCCGGACTATATGCTGGCGCACTACAACCGCAGCATTGGCAACCCGGCGCCGGAGGATGATTAGCGCCGGCGCCGCTGGGGGTGGAGCTGGCGCCGCCGGTTTAGGGCATACTGCCGCCGCCGACGGGCGAAAGGATACACTTGACCACGCCGGGCGTCAGGTGGTAGCATTTCGCCCCACAATCATCGTTGCCGAGGCAATGACAATGACTTCCGAATGCCAGCCGCACCCGCTCAACCGGCATCTTTTCATTGCGGACAATCTTGACCTGCTGCGCCGGCTGGACAACGAGAGCATTGACCTCATCTGCATTGACCCGCCGTTCAAGAAGCGGAAGACTTTCGTCGGCAAAATCAAGCCGCCGCTCACCGATGCCGAACTCAAGGCCGAACTGGACACTTTGGCCGGGTGGGGCATCAATACCCAGCAGCAGGCACTGGATGCGCGTATCAACTGGCCCTCCAACGCGGGGGATGCCCGGTTCAAAGATATGTGGTCTTACGACCAGGACATTGACGAGGATTGGGTCAAAAGCATTGAAAGACAGCATACCGCCCTGCACCGGGTGATTGAAGCTGCCAAGATCACGGGCGGCATGGATACTGCCGCCTACCTGTGCTATATGGGCGTGCGGCTGATACAGATGCACCGGGTGCTCAAACCCGCCGGCAGTTTGTACTTGCACTGCGACGGCGACGCCAACAGCTACCTGCGCTTGATGATGGACGCCATTTTCGGCAAGGATAGCTATCGCAACGAAGTGATTTGGAGCAATCAGGGCAGCTGGATTCAGCCCGAGGATCGCTACCCTCGACGTCACGAAACGGTGTTGCTCTACACGAAATCAAATGACTACACATTCAACATTGGGTATGAGGACAACGCAAGCGAGCAGATGAACTACAAGCGATGGCGGCGTTATTTGAAAGACGGCAACAAAATCTACGGCGGGTTTATGCCAGACCATGACAAGAGGTTCAAGACATACCTTGACGCCTTTGTCAAAAAGCATGGCCGCGCCCCCGGGGAAACCGATGTGGTTCTGGAAATCACAGGTGCACGCATTGGGGATGTCCAGTACATCAAAGTTGTGGATCCTAAATCCCAAGAAAGCACTGGTTACCCGACGCAGAAACCCGTGGCTTTGGCCGAGCGTCTCATCAAAACATCATCTAACCCCGGCGATGTGGTGCTGGACTGCTTTGCCGGTTGCGCCTATGTTCCGGTCGCCGCGGAACGCAACGGTCGGCAGTGGATTGCGTGCGACATATCGCCCCGGGCGCTGACGGTGTTGCGCCGCCAGTTCGCCAAGTTCCGCTACGCCGTGGACGGCCGGCAGCAGACGGAACAGCCGGCCCTGCTTACCGACGCCAATGTGGTGACTGCCGGCCCCAACAACCTGCCGGAGCGCACCGATGAGGATCCAGAGCCCCGCATCGACCCTAAGGAGCCCGAACCCCCGAAGTACAAGACGCCAGCCAGCATCATTCCGGAACAGGAAATGCTGCGGCAGCTACTGGAACTATCCGACTGGCAAGCCTGGTGCTGCGGTTTCGCCAATCGGCGCAAGGACGGGGCAGTCATCGAGACTACCCGCAACTTCCATCTGGACCACCTTAACCCGAAAAGCAAGGAAGGGGCCAGCAACCAGATAACCAATCGGGCGCCGATGTGTCCTCATCACAATATCCGCAAGAACAACCGTAGGGTGCATTTGGCGGAATACCGGCAGGAGATCGCCGATGCCGGCGAGTTGATGGTGGACAATGCCGGGGAGCTGATTGATCTTACCTGGGCCGGCGACCAGGCATTGGAGATTTACACGCAGGCGCGCATTCGTCAGGGCGGCTAGCTGGCCTGGCACACTACGCTGGATGGAGATGGCAAGTTATGGCTACTACCGTTATCGACGATTAGCCGCACCAGCAAATTCAACGCCGAATACAATGCTAGTCTGGCGCCGATTAATCGGCGCCAGACGGCCGCAACCCTACCGGCCGGCATTGCCACGCCCGGGAGATACCGATATGGAATACCACAATCTGACACTTTCCCAAGCGGACCGGGTAGCCACGATAACCCTCAACCGGCCCGATGCCCTCAACGCGCTCAACCTGGCCCTGTTGGGGGAGTTGCGCCACGCCACCGCCGCCGTGGCGGGCGACGAATCGGTCAAGGCGCTGGTGGTGCGCGGTGCCGGGCGGGGCTTCTGCGCCGGTGCCGATCTGCTGTATTTTGAGCGGGCATTTGACGACTTTGGCCTGCTTCCGCCCTATGTCCACGAGCTGAACGAGGCCCTGTTCGGGCTGGAAGCCCTGCCCGTTCCCGTCATCGCCCTGGTGCACGGGTACGCCCTGGCCGGCGGGCTGGAGCTGATGATGGCCTGTGATTTGGCCATCGTGGCCGAGGATGCGCGCATCGGCGACCAGCACGCCAACTTCGGGCTAATACCCGGCGGGGGTTCCAGCCAGCGTCTGCCCCGCCGGGTGGGAATGCCCCGCGCTATGGAACTGATGACTACCGGCCGCTGGCTGTCAGGCGCCGAGGCCGCCGAATGGGGCCTGGCTCTGCGGGCGGCGCCGGTCGAGTCGCTGGAGGCGGAGCTGGAAACCCTGCTGGCCGGGCTGCGCGGCAAAAGCCGCGCCGGGCTGGGGTTGATCAAATCCCTGGCGCAGCACAGCCAGGATATGCCCCTGCGCGACGGCGTGGCCCTGGAGGGCGCCGTCTTTACCCACCATTTCGCCACCTCGCCCCATCCGAAAGAGGGCATACAGGCGTTTAAAGAAAAGCGGCAGCCGGAGTTCTGACCCGCCCCCTGCTCCCCTGAACTGTCATCCATCGCCGCGCGCGAAACCCTGTCCCATCCGACGACATCGTTAGTCCGACGGCTCGTATCCGGTGGCCCGTTGCGCCGGCCGTACGAAGCCCGATTATTGGTCCAGCAAGCAAGTCAAGGCGGTCAGCAGTTTGAAAATCAAGCACATTCTCCAACAGCGGCGCACCATTTCCTTTGAGTTTTTCCCGCCCCGGGAAGCGGAGGGCGTTCCGGGGGTGATTGATACGGCGGCGCGGCTGCGCGGCTTCAACCCCGATTTCGTCTCCGTGACCTACGGCGCCGGCGGCAGCACCCGCGCTTTCACCGCGGAAATCACCACCCGCCTGACCCGGGAGACCGACCTGACGGTGATGGCGCATATGACCTGCGTGGCGCAGAGCCGCGGCGATGTCCACAGGGTGCTGCAACGGCTGGACGCCGCTGGCATTGAGAACATCATCGCCCTGCGCGGCGACCGGCCGGCCGGCGCCGCCACCGCTGCCGCCGAAACCGGCGGTGGCGCCGGCAATGCCGGCGAAAGGGATGGGGACGAAACGGACGCCGGCGAATTCGCCCACGCTACCGACCTGATCCGGCACCTGCGGGCCAACTTCGCCTTCGGCATTGCCGGGGCCTGCTACCCGGAGGGGCATACCGAATCGGCCAGCCTGGAGGCGGACATCCGCTACGCCCGGATGAAGCAGGATCTGGGCGCCGATTTTCTCATCACGCAGCTGTTTTATGACAACGCCCATTTCTACGGCTTGCAGGAACGGGCGGCGGCGGCGGGCGTTGCTATTCCCATCATCCCCGGCGTGCTGCCCATTTTGAGCGCCCCGCAAATCCGGCGGTTCACGGCCCTGTGCGGCGCCACCATTCCGCCGGCGCTGGACGCCGAGCTGGAGCGCTACGCCGACGACAACCGCGCCGTCCGCGCCATTGGCATTGAGTACGCCACCCGGCAGGCTGAGGACTTGTGGGCCAACGGCGTACCCGGCATTCATTTTTATGTCCTCAACCGCGCCTACTCCGTATCCCGCATCCTGGCCGCCCTGAACATCGCCGGCCACAATGACGGTTCCGGCGATGGCATCAGCGAGGAGTGAGCTCCGATGCTGACCACCGGGGTTGACATAGTTGAGATTGAGCGGGTGGCCGGCGTACTGGCGCGGTACGGCGACCGCTTTCTGCGCCGGGTGTTCACGCCCGGCGAAATCGCCTACTGCCGGGGGCGGGCGCCCAATCTGGCGGCGCGCTTCGCGGCCAAGGAGGCCGTGATGAAGGCGCTCGGCACCGGCTTTCGCGGCGTGGGCTGGCGGGATGTGGAAGTGGTGCGGGCGCCCAGTGGCGCGCCCAGTCCACGCCTGCACGGGCGCGCCCGCCGCCGCGCGGCGCGCCTGGGCGTGGCCGAAATCGCCATCAGCCTGTCGCACTCCCGCGATTACGCCCTGGCTTTCGCCGCCGCTACCCGCCCCGACACGCCGGAAAGACAGCAGGCCGTCGCCGACACACTGTGGGGAGACGACGTGGCGCCACGACAGGACTCATAGTCAGGCAATCAATAATGGCAGGGAAAACAGGGGCGGCGGCTCCCGTGAAAGTCGTGACCGTAGCGCAGATGCAGGCGCTTGAGGACGCTTCGGAACGGGCGGGCGTCAGCAAGGATACGCTGATGGAGAACGCCGGGCTGGCTTGCGCCCGGCACATCCGCAGGCATCTGGGCGGCAGTGCCGGGCGGCGCATTGTCGTCCTGACCGGCCCCGGCAACAACGGGGCCGACGGGCTGGTGGCCGCCCGCCATCTGCGGCGCCGGGGGGCCGAGGTCTGCTGCTATATCGTTGGCGGGCGCCCGGATGCTGACCCCAAGATGGATGCCGCTCGAGATGCCGGCGTGTCCGTTCTGGATGCCGCCGCCGACCCCGGTTTGGCCGCCCTGGACGCGCGGCTGTCGCAATGCGATGTCGTAGTTGACGCCATTCTTGGGGCCGGCCGCTACCGCCCGCCGGCGGGGGTAGTGGCGGCGGCAATCGCCCTGGTCAACCGACGCCGCCGGGCTAATGATGGACACGGCTGGCGCATCATCGCCCTGGATTTGCCTACCGGCGTGCACCCGGATACCGGCGTGGCCGCCACCGACAGCATCGTGGCGGACATCACGCTGGCCCTGTGTTGCCCCAAGTGGGGCATTGCGGGCTTTCCGGGGGCGGAGTACGCGGGCCGGATTTCCGTTCTGGACATCGGGCTGCCGGCGGCGGCAATGGGAGCCGCCGGCGGGCTGACCGCCGACTGGATGACGCCCAGCCTGGCGGCGGGGCTGCTGCCGGCCCGCCCCCTGGACGGGCACAAGGGAGCCTTCGGGCATCTGCTGGTGATAGCCGGCAGCCGCAACTATGTGGGGGCGGCGGCGCTGGCCTGCCGGGCGGCGCACCGGGCCGGGGCCGGCCTGGTGACCCTGGCGGCGCCGGCGTCTATCTATCCCATCCTGGCCGGCAAGCTTGACGAGACCATTCACCTGCCCCTGCCGGAGGATGTCGAGGGGGGCGTGGCGGCCGATGCCGCCGGCGTCATCCGGGCGCGAATGGGCGCCTATTCCGCCCTGGCCGTGGGCTGCGGGATGGGGCAATCCGCCGGCGCGGTGGAATTTATGCGCCGCCTGCTGCGGTCCGTCAACGACAGGGAAGGCGGCGGGCGCGACGACAATAACAACCGCGCCGCGCGACTGCCGGCAGTGATAGACGCCGACGGGCTGAACAACCTGGCGCGCAACCCAGACTGGCCGGGATTGCTGGGAGCGCCGGCCGTACTGACGCCCCATCCCGGAGAGATGGCAACCCTCACCGGGCAGGCGACGGCGGCGATACAGGCCGACCGACCGGCTGTGGCGGCCCGTTACGCCGCCGCCTGGGGGCAAACCGTCCTGCTCAAAGGCGCCTACAGTATCGTAACCGCCCCCGACGGCGGGCAGCGCATTCTGCCTTTCGCCAACCCGGCGCTGGCCGCCGGGGGGGCCGGCGATGTGCTGACGGGCATCATCGGCGGGCTGCTGGCGCAAGGGTTGCCGTCCCCGGACGCGGCGGCGCTGGGCGGCTACCTGCACGGCGCGGCGGGCGAACAGGCGCGGCGGACGATGGGCGAGGCGGGCGTCATTCCCAGTGATCTGCCGGACAGACTGCCGGGGCTGATGCGGGATTTGCGGACGGGGGATTTTCGGATGGAGGATTGGGGCGATGGCGGTTCTTACTGACGAGCAGGTAGGGCGGCTGGCGGCGGCGCCCGTAGGCCATCTGGCTACGGCGGACGCCAGCGGGCGGCCTTATGTGACGCCTTTCTGCTTCGCCGGGGACGGGAAACGCATCTACTCGGTTCTGGATGGCAAGCCCAAGCGGGGGGCGCTGATGGGGCTACGCCGCGTCCGCAACATCATCGCCAACCCGCGGGTGTCGGTGGTCGTTGACCATTACGAACCGGACTGGGGCAAGTTGTGGTTCATCCTCATTCAAGGCCGGGCGGAGGTGCTGGAAACGGGGGCCGAGCGGGTTGCCGCCATTGCCATGCTCCGCGCCAAGTATCCCCAGTACCGCACTATGGATATTGACGACAACCCGGTCATCAAAATCACACCGGAGCGGGTTACGGACTGGTCGGGTGCGCAGACGGCGTGAAAGCCCAAGCCGCAAACTCGCGCGTACCCGCTTTCAGGTGTCGGGCAAGCCGAACCATCTGGGCTGGAGTTCCGGCGTGGCCAGATAGCGCTCCATGCCCAACCGCAGCAGTCCCAGCTTTCCCCACGAACACACCCGCCGCCGGAACCGCCACGACGCACGCCGCCCCGCCAGCAGCAGCAAACAGAAGGCTAATAACAACCCCACCAGCATACGCCCCAGCCGCGCCGTGGTGGTTACCGTTCCCCCGATCCAGGGCGAAATACTGCTTGCCATCGCGAAAGCACTGCTCCGGCTGCATCCGTTTGCGATACTGCGCCACCGCCACCTTTGCGTCCGGCAGCGATGTTGCCAGATACCAGGGTTCCTGATGTCCCCGGCCCCAGTACAGTACCAGGCTCACCGTCACTACTCCATCGGAACGATACTGCGCTCCAGGCAGAAACACATAGCGACCGGGACGCAGGGGATACTTCCGCAGCAGTCCACGATAGCCGTCGGCGGTCCGGATGTGGACATTGCCTTTGAGTGGTGCCACATAGTCCACCGTGCGGCCGGTGTGGCGAGGCATTTCCGGTAGCCAGCGCAGCAGACTGGCGCGTCCGAAGCCCCGATCGGCCAGCAGCAGCGGACGGATAGCATCGAGCAGATTGCGCAGCAGGCGCGCGATAAAAGCCTCTTCCAGCCGGTTCTGCGACGGGTTCAGTTCATCGTAAGCAGTGGCCCAGGTGAGCAGGGGCAACACGCGCTTGCGGCCCAGGTCGGACCAGTCAATCATAATGGGCGTTTGGCCCTTGAGGCCGGCCAGTTGGCAGATGGCGGGCATCAGGGCGCATTGGGTTTGGATGGGGTCAAAGCGGGGGTTGTAGCGGAAGCGGAAGTAGCGCTGGCGTACTCTTTTGGGCAGACTTGGTGGTGGCTTTGGGGCAGTCCGGGCATCCGGGGCCGCGCCAGTTCGGAGCGGGCGAGGGCGCGGCGGTTGAGGATGGATACAGTGAGCAGGGCCAGGTTGGTACGCCTGGTGGCGCGCATTTGAGGCCGGTTGTGGCTGCGAAAGGCGGCGATGTGGTGATGCCATGGCATCGGTCGGCGGCTCCCGGGGTATCGGAAGGTAGCTATACTGATACTTACTCGGAGCCGCCGGCTGTGGCAAGCGCCAACCCAAAGTGGGTACGCGCGAGCCCAATGAAAGTGTTGACGGGGACGGGCGTATTTGGTAGATTGCCGCCAACAGGTCTCCATTATCCCCCTGGCGAATAAGATAGCAGGAGGCGTTATCAAAAGGCCAAGGATTCCCTCGCGTGTGCGGGGATGGACCCATCTGCACTGCCACCAGGATGATGACCACTGCGGTTCCCCCGCACACAGGGATAGATCGGCGGCTGGTCGACAAAGGGCTGGTGTCCAGCAGGTTCCCCCGCACACGCGGGGCTAGGTCCTGTCCACCCCACCAGGGGCTTGGAGCTGAACGGACGCAACACGGCAAAGGAGGATTGAACCAGATGAAAGCAATGATCAGAGTGACGATGGCAATAGCGCCGTTGTTGCTGATGGCAATGGGGGTTTTCGGTGTGTCCGTTGTGTACGGACAGGGAGACCCGGTCAAAAAGCATCACGTTGTGGTGGACGCGGGGGGGGGGGCAGCAACGGAGCGGAGATTGAGGACGACCACATTGTTCAGGGCTTTCCCGCGCCGGGCAATCAGCGGGCAAGGAACAATGGACAGCCGGGAGAAGCGGTTGTAACCTGGAATACGGTTACAGGCGCAGAGGGGTATCGTGTGGGATGGCTGAACCACAACGATTTCCAAAGCGCGGGCGCACAGTGGCTGGAACGTTTCACTTTTGTAAATCTTCCCAGCCACCGAGCGGAATACCGCATTGCCAGAATGACTCCCGGAGATGAGTACTGGTTCATTGTGGCAACGCGTCATTCCAACGGACAGGTGCAGTGGCCCGGTCAATGGATTGAAAAGTTTGCGGTGACGGATGCGCCGGCAAACGCATTTTGCCCGGTTGGCAATCCGCAACTACAGCCAACTGCAACGCCGCAACCGCAACCAACCGCAACGCCGCAACCACAGCCAACCGCTACTCCCCGACCGCAGCCAACCGCAACGCCGCAACCGCAACCAACCGCAACGCCACGACCACAGCCAACCGCTACTCCCCGACCGCAGCCAACCGCAACGCCGCAACCGCAACCAACCGCAACGCCACGACCACAGCCAACCGCAACGCCGCAACCGCAGACAACGAATCACCGCGCAAGTTTGCTGCGGCTGGTCAATGATGAACGTCGCAAACATTCCAAACAGGCACTGGTTGAAAGCAGTTCTCTCAACGAAACTGCTCAAAAACAAGCCAATACCTATGGGGTGAGCTGTTTCTCATTCAGGTACGATGATCCTCTCAATAGCTGGGTGCCAATTGGGACGCAGGGGATCACACTGTTTTGGGAGATTGACAATTCCACTTACGACCCACTGTGCTGGATTCGTTCTACGAGTAAAGG
Organism: Dehalococcoidia bacterium; assembly: GCA_965203195.1. Lineage (GTDB taxonomy): Bacteria > Chloroflexota > Dehalococcoidia > Lucifugimonadales > UBA3495 > Bin87. Next base: position 2,520,610 of record OZ241860.1, read on the forward strand.
CACAGTGGAGCAAATGGCCGAACACATTGCAAGCGCAATGCAGAAACCTAATTTGCGACGGGCTCTGCTTGCGGATCACCGAAGAGAAATCGGAATGGGCATCCATAAGGATTCTCATGGCTATGTCCACATTGTGCTATTGCTGAGATAGCGCATGGGCGGGGAGTTGCTCCGCCCGCCTACCAGCGGTTTGGAAGTGTATGGGTTCCTCCGCACACGCGGGATAGACCCATCACTACATCAGCATTGGGGACATCCATCCCGATTCCCCCGCACACGCGGGATAAACCAGCTGCCTCCGCCCGCGGAGGCAGCCGGCTGATGACGGGCGGTGGTTACGGAGCAATGTGACCAGGCGACGCCGTGGCTTGCCGGAGCTTTAGGGTATAATGCTAGGCATCTGCTTACGGGAGTGCCCTTATGCCGGAGCAATGGGACGAACAGCGCCGGGAACTTGCCGAAGCCACCCGCGAAATGTACCGCCGGGGGCTGGTAGGCGCCTATTCCGGGAACACCAGCCTGCGCCTGACCGGCGCCGGGGACGAAGGGCTGCTGCTAGTCACGCCAACCCATCATCCTTACTACCGCCTGCAACCCGAGGAACTGGTGGTGGTCAATCTGGACGGCGAACCCGTGGACAGCGAATCCCTGAATGGCAAACCCGCATCGTCCGGCGGGATGCGTCCGTCCTCGGAAACGCGGCTGCACCTGGAAATCTATCGGCGCCGCGCTGATGTGCGGGCGGTGGCGCACACGCATTCCATCTACGCATCGGCGGCGGCGGTAGTGGGGCGGGATATTCCGCCGCTGATTGACGAAATGCTGCTGACCATCGGCGGCCCGGTCAAGGTCAGCGCCTACGCCTTTCCCGGCACCCAGGAGCTGGCCGAAGCCGCCTATGCCGCCCTGGGCGACCGCAACGCCGCCTTGCTCCGCAACCACGGCGTAGTCGGCGTGGGACCGGATATTTGGGAGGCGCTGGAAGTCTGCGACCTGGTGGAACGGCTGGCGCAGATCTTTGTGCTGGCGCGCAATTTCGGGCCCCGCGCCGCCGCCAGTCTGCCCGATGACGCCATCGCCGCCGAGCTGGAAATGTTCCGCCGCCAGGGTTAGCCGGCCCGCCCGGACCGCGCGGCCCGCCGGTCAGCCAACCCGACACTGCTGCCAGGCGCTCTCCGCTATGACTACGCCTTCACTATCCCGCCGCGCTGCGCCGGCCCTGAACAGCAGGGCCCGGGACAATGAGTCGCCGGTGATTGCCGTTGCCGGCGCCGCCTCGGCCGGGGCCGACCGCCTGCTTCATTATCTGGAAAACGCGCTGCCCGACTGCTGGTTTGTAACCTTTGACGGGCGTTCCCTGCTGCGGCCGGCGCCGCGCGTGTCGGCGTACCGCCTGGAAATCAGCCGGGAAGCGGACTCGTCCCTGCTCACTTCCCTGCGCTGGACGCAAGACACGGCGCACCCGGAATACGGCGGCGTCATATCCATTGCCGATGTGCCGGATGTTATCTCGGACCGGGCCTGGGATGAGGTGATGGTCAGCCACCGCATCACCGCCGCCGATGTGGCGGATGTGATGAGTATGCAGGGCGTCGATTCGCTCATTTATATGGGCAGTCATTATGACGGGCCGGAGGCGGAGCAGTTTCTCCGGGCGACGCCCTACTGGATGCAGGCGGCGCAGAATGCCCGCGTGCGCCGGTTCGTGTATCTGTCGGACTACCGGGTTTATGGCGTGCGGCCCGACAACCCGGTGCCGCTTACCGAGCAGACGCCAACCCGTCCGCTGCCTGCCCACCGGGAGTTGCTGGAGGCCGAGCCGAGTACGGAGGACAGGGCCGGCGCCGGCGACGCCGGTATGTCCGTGGCGACGCTGCGCACGGCTATGGTCGTGGGGCCGGGCGGTTCCAGCCCGGTGGCGCGGGAACTGCTGCTCCCTGCCATCGGCAGCGGCAAGGGCGGGGACAGGGGAAAGAGCCAAGAGAAGGAGCCGCGCTTGCAGTTCCTGCATGAATATGACCTGGCGCGGGCCATAGTGGCCGCCATTGAGCATAATGTTGACGGGGTTTATAACCTGGCCGGCGGCGGGCTGGTGGCCCTGTCCGATGTAATGGGCTTCGCCCGGACCACGCAGAAGGGCGGGCGTCACGCCGCGTTGCAGAAGGAGGCGGGGCGCGCCCGGCGCGGCGGCGGCAATATCGCCCGGCATACGATGATTGCCAGCGTGGCCAAGTTCAGGCAGGCGGCGCGGTTCCGGTTCCGGTATTCCTCGGAACAGGCGGCGCGGGCCTATTGTCATTCCGTGCTGCTGGAACCGGACGACCCCAACCGCTACGCCTGATCTGCCTATGCCTGAACTGCCGGACAATGCGCCGGCGCCGGCCGCAGCACCGGCCCCGGTTCCCGTAATTATTGACACCGACCCGGGCGTTGACGACGCTCTGGCCATTCTGATGGCCCTGGCGGCGCCGGCGTTGAATGTGATTGGCGTGACGGCCACCGCCGGCAATGTGCCGCTGGCCCGCGCCACCCGCAATGCGCTGGCCCTGCTGGAATACGCCGAGCGGGGCGACATTCCGGTGTATCGCGGCGCGGCCCGGCCGGTGCGCGGACGGTATGCCTATGCCCGCGAGGTTCATTCCGCCGCCGGGCTGACTTATCCGATACCCGAGCCGACGACAGCGGCGGCGGGAACGGGCGCCGTGTCCTATCTGGCGGAAACGCTGCGGGCGCGGCCGGGCGAGGTGGTGGTCATTGCCCTAGGGCCGCTGACCAATCTGGCGCGGCTGCTGCGCCGGCATCCCGACGCCCTGCCGGGGGCGGCGCGCATCATCATAATGGGCGGCGCGGTGAATGCGCCGGGCAATGTTACGCCCGCTGCCGAGTTCAATTTTTACAGCGACCCCACGGCGGCGCGCATCGTTGTGGAGTCGGGTCTGCCGATGACGCTGGTGGACCTGGGGGCCTGCCGGCAGGTGTACCTGGCGCGGGCAGATGGCGATGACATCGGCGTCGGAACTGGCGACGACGGCATCGGAGCCGGAAGCGGCAACGGCGGAGCCGGCGGTCGGAGGGCCACGCTGGCGGCGGGGCTGCTGGCGGGCTGGTTCCGCAGAGACCCGGCGCGGGAACGGTTTCACCTGTATGATCCGCTGGCGGTCATTGCCGCTCTGGAGCCGGCGATACTCCGGCTGCGTCCGGTTACGCTGGCGATTGACGACGCCGATGTCACCGGCGAGGCCGGGTTTTGGGGGCGGTGCCGGGTAGTTGACGAAAACGCCGGCCCGGTGTCGGTGGCGGCGCCCGATGGCGTGGACAGCGCGGCGGCGCTGGCGGCAATCCGCAGCCTGCTGGCCGGCGGCGTGGCGGAGGGATGACGGGGCTCTGTTGCGGATTCCGTCCGGGCGGCCGGTGGTTCCGTGGCAGATGCGCCGCCGGAATGCGGGGCTGGTCTGCGGGGCAGCGAAGCCCGTGGCGGCGGTGGCGAAAAGGCGTGGTTGCAGTGGTTACAAAGGCGTTACATTGGGGCAAAAATGGCGTAACAAGCTGCTGGCAGAATGGGGTTCATCGGAAATACGGGCGGCCTCAAAACGGGTGGCCTCCGTAGCGAAACTTTTGGGGAGATTGACTGAAAATGATTGCCATTGCCGCCGGTGCCGCTTTTGTTGGACTTTTCGCCCTTTGGGTAATCGTGCCGCGTTTCATCCTGAGCCGGCGCGGGAATGCGACTCCGCAGGCTGGGGCGGCGATGCCGCAGGAGGAGCTGGCGCCGCAGGCCGCCGACTAGCGTGGCAGTGCCCGGCCAGCCGGCGGGGCGATGCCAACAGGCCGGACCGGAGGCGGAACACAGGCCGAACGGCAAAGCGCCGGGGAGCAATCCCCGGTGCTTTCGTCATATCCGGCGCCGGCGCGGCCCTGGATACGGGGGCGTGCGCCATCGCTTTACAGCGCGACGCTTACTGATCAGGCGGGCAGGATGCCCGGATGCCGGCGGGCGCCGAAATGACGCGTATTTGACGACACGCCCCAAAAAGACACGCTGCCCGGCTTGCCCCACCCGGCAGACGAGCAGTCCCGCGCCGCCGGGTCGGCAAGGCTATCGCATATGGATTTTGGTGAATTGGGACAGGATGCTGATGAGAAATCCATCGTCCCAACCCGCCCGTCTCGGCTGGGCACGCATACCCCCCGGCCGGCTTCCAACCGGGCCCAATTTGGCATTTTCAACACGCGCCGGCATCGGGTTTTCAGCCCCGCCGCGGATGCCAACACCACAACGCCCACGCCCCACGCAGCGCCCATCCTTGACAGCCGGCGGCCGTCAATTTAGCATCCCCCAACTATACTGAACCCGCTATGCCGAACCGACTCAACCCTGCCACCTGCGAGGTATCTGATGCTGGCTATCGTTGGCGGAAACCTGATTGACGGAACCGGCGCTCCCGTCCTGCCGGACGCCGCCGTGCTGATTGACGGCCAACTTATCGTGGCCGCCGGCCCCCGCGCCGCCGTGACCATCCCCGAGGACGCAACGGTGTATGACGCCGCCGGGCATACTATTATGCCCGGCCTGATTGACGTCCATGACCACCTGGCCTCCGGCGGCTATGGCCTCACCGGGCGCTGGGGTATGGACGAACCCCTCTCCCTCGCCAACATCAAAACCGCCCAGGTCATTGAGGATACCCTCGCCGCCGGCTACACCACCGTCCGCGACGCCGGCGGTCTGGACGCCGGCTTCAAAATGGCCGTGGCCGAGGGTCTCATCAAAGGCCCCCGCCTCATCGTATCGGTGAATATAATGTCCCCCACCGGCGGCATTGAGGACAAGGTCAGCCCCAGCGGACACCGCAAGGTTGACCTGGGCCACGACCCGATGTCCCCTCACGGCGTGGCCGACGGCGTGGACGGCGTCCGCGCCAAGGTGCGCGAGCTCGTCCGCTGCGGCGCCGACCAGATCAAGTTCGCCACCACCGGCGGCGCTTCCGGGCGCCCCGGCAACGGCCCCCTGGACCAAGCCTATGCTATGGACGAAGCCCGGGCCCTGGTGGACGAGGCCGCCGCCTTGGGGCGCAGCACCCTGTGCCATGCCGTGGGCGGCGCGGGGCTGCCCATCGCCATCAAGGCCGGTGCCGGTTCCATTGAGCACGGCTGCTACCTGGCCGCCAACCCCGACCTGCTCAAAATGATGGCCGACCAGGGCGCCTTTTTCACGCCCACCTTTGAGGTGTACGACTTCCACAGCACGGTCAGCGCGCCGCACATCAAGGCGCGCGCCCAAGCCTTGATGGACATTCACATTGAGAGCGTGGAACTGGCGATTAAAGAGGGCGTCCGCATCGTTGCCGGCACCGACGCCGGCGGTTTCGTGCACGGCGACAACGCCCGCGAGCTGGAGCTGATGGTGGAAAAGGGAATGTCTCCGATGCTGGCCATCCAGGCCGCCACCGGCTACGCCGCCGAATGCTGCGGCATCGGCACGGAAACCGGCGTCATCGCTCCCGGCAAGCAGGCCGACATCCTGGTCGTTCACGGCGACCCGCTGGCTAACATCTCCATCCTCCGCGACCGCAGCAAGCTGGCTTTGATAATGAAAGGCGGCGATGCCTATAAAAACCGGCTGGCAGCGTCGTAAGCCGTCGCCAGCTGGAACGCCGGCAAGCCCGGGGATTGGCAAACGGGTTGGCGGACGGTTCCGGCCGACCCGTTTGTCTATTGGCGCCGCAATGGGGTAAAATCGTATCAACCTGATACGAATGGGTGAATGCGATGATGAACTATATGAACCAGAACAGCGGTGCCATTCTGGTCATCCTGGCCACGCTGGCCCTGCTCGGCGCCGGCATAGGCTGGATCACCAACGAAATCAATGGCGTCCGGGGTGAGGTCAACGTCGTCCGAGGCGAAGTCAACGATTTGCGGGGCGAAATCAGGGGTTTGCGGCAGGATCAGGCCGCTATGGAACGCCGGCTGACGGAGAAAATTCAGGCCACCGACGACAGCCTGGTCGCCACCGACGCCAGCTTGGCCGCCACCGACGCCCGCGTTGCGGCCGTCCAGCAATCACTGGCGCAGCTGGAAGCGAAAGTTGACGCCCTGCTGGAAGCCATCGCCAACCATTCCCACACCGAGGACGGCGTAAGTTTCGCCAGGCCGGTTGCGGAGCCTCAAGCCGGAGGCAACTAGCCGGATGAGCGCCCGCCGCCGCAAAGGAGCGCTTATATGCCCGCCGTAGCTCCCAACCAACTTTTCTTTGGAGATAACCTGGACATTCTGCGGGAACATATCGCGGAGGCCAGCGTTGACCTGATTTATCTGGACCCGCCGTTCAACTCCAATGTCAATTACAACATTCTGTTCCGCGAACAGGACGGAGCGCAGTCGGTGGCGCAGATTGCCGCTTTTGAGGATACCTGGCACTGGGGGCTGGAAGCCGAGGCCGCCTGGCGCGCGACGGTCGCCAACGGGCCCGCCCGCCTGTCCGAATTGCTCCAGTCGTTGCGGGCGTTCCTCGGCGCCAACGATATGATGGCTTACCTGACGATGATGGCGCCCCGGCTTGCCGAACTGCATCGCGTCCTCAAACCCGCCGGCAGCATCTACCTGCACTGCGATCCTACCGCCAGCCACTACCTCAAATTGATGCTGGACGCCATCTTTGGCCCGCGCAATTTCTGCAACGAAATCATCTGGCACTACCGCAAATGGGCTACCGGCAAATATACCTTCCAGCGCAATCACGATGTGATATTGTTCTACGCCCGTTCTGCCAGCCGGGAACGCACTTTCAACCAGCTCTATATGGAACGGGCCGCTTCCACGCAGAAAAGGTTCGGCGACGGCAGAATAGTGTCCGGGCGCGACGCCGGCGGCCGCCGCGCCCCGTCGCAGGTGGAAACCCGGGCCTCGCCGGGTGTCCGGCAGGACGATGTCTGGCATATTTCGCGGGTAGCGCCCGTCAACCAGCTGTTTCCCACCCAAAAGCCGGATGCGCTGCTGGAACGCATCATCACCGCCAGCAGCAACGAGGGCGATGTGGTGCTGGACCCCTTCTGTGGCTGCGGCACCGCCACGGTAGCCGCCGAACGCCTCAACCGCCGGTGGATTGGCATTGACATCACCCACCTGGCAATATCCCTGATACGCCATCGCCTGCAAGACTCTTTTGGCGACAGCCTGCGGCCTTACGAAGTGCATGGCGTACCCCGGGACACGGCCAGCGCCGCCGCCCTCGCCGCCCAGGATCGGTACCAGTTTGAATGGTGGGCCGTCAGCCTGCTGGACGCCCGCCCCAACAACGACAGGCGCAAGGGCGCCGACGGCGGCATTGACGGCATCATCAACTTCTTTGATGACGACAGCGGGCGCGCCAAACGGGTTGCAGTGCAGGTCAAAAGCGGCCTCGTGAACCGGGGCGCCGTCGCCCAGCTGAAAGCGGATCTGCGGACGGCCAACGCGGAAATCGGCGTATTCGTCACCCTCAATCCGCCCACCCGTCCGATGTTGCAAGAGGCGGCGTCCGCCGGCTTCTACACCCCGGCGCATTTTCCGGATCACCAGTACCCGCGCCTGCAAATAATGACGATTGACGAACTGCTGGCCGGCAAAACCGCCGTTTATCCCCGCTATGCGCCACCGGCCACTTTCCGCCGCTCCCCGCGCCGGGCGCGGGTGCCGGGGCGACAGTCGGATTTGGTATAGTCTTTACGCTCCGTAAAATCCCCACCCGCAAAATCCCGACCGTGGTCGTTTATCCCCCTATGCGCTTCCAAATCCTCACCCTCTTTCCCGACGCCTTCCGCGCCCTGGCCGAGTACAGCATCCTCGGCCGCGCCGCGCGGCAGGGCCGCATCTCCATAGCCGCCACCGACATCCGCCGCTTCGCCGCCGACCGGCACGGCACCGCCGACGACTACCAGTTCGGCGGCGGCCCCGGCATGGTTATGAAGCCCGAGCCCGTGTTCGCCGCCGTGGCCCACGCCCGTTCCGCCATCCCCGATGACGCGGAACGCCGCCTAACCCCCGTGGTCCTCACCTCCCCCCAGGGCCGCATCCTCAACCAGAGCGTGGTTGACGAATTCGCCGCCGCGCCCGGCCTGATTGTCATCTGCGGCCATTACGCCGGCGTTGACGAGCGCATCAGAGACGGCCTGGTTACGCACGAAGTCAGCATCGGCGACTATGTGCTCACCGGCGGCGAACTGGCCGCGATGGTCATCATTGACGCCGTATCCCGTTTTGTGCCTGATGTGGTCGGTTCGGCGGAGAATGTGCGGGACGACAGCATCACTTCCGGCCTGTTGCAGCATCCGCTCTACACCCGGCCGGCCGATTTTGACGGTATGCCTGTTCCCGAAATCCTGCGCTCCGGCAACCACGCCGCAATTGAACGCTGGCGACGGCGCCAGTCTCTGGAACGCACCCTGCGGATGCGCCCCGATCTGCTGCACGCGGCGCCCCTCGCCAACTCCGACCGCGCCTATCTGGCCGGCCTGGGCTGGGACGGCCAGGGCCGGGACGGCAGCGGCACCGGGTGATGCAGCCGGGCGAAGCAGCGGGGTGAAGCAACGATGCGCCGCCGCGATTTCCGGTTCGGCTGTCCCCTGCGCGTGCGCTGGCAGGAATGCGACGCCCAGGGCATCGCATTCAACGGCAGCTATCTGGGCTGGCTGGAAGTAGTCCAGGCCGAATACTTCCGCAACCTGGGCTTCAGCATCTACCGCATCGCCGCCGCCGGCTACTTTGACAGCGCCGTGGTCAAGGCCACCCTGGAATACAAAGCCCCGGCGCGGGTTGACGAAATGCTGGACTTGCGGGCGCGGGTGGCCCGCATCGGCAACACCAGCCTGACCCTGCAAGCGGCCATATTCCCCGGCGCCGGCGGCCCGGATGACGCCCCCCTGACCACCATAGAGGCCATCTACGCCGGCTTCCACGCTGATACCGGCGCCACCCGCCGCGTCCCGGACGCCATCCGCGCCCTGGTGGAGCGCTGGGAAACCGCCGGCGAGACGCTGCCACTGGACGATTTCCCGGAGCTGGCGGCGGCGGCGCAACATCCGCAACCCCCACCCGGCGCTGCAACCCCGTGATCCGGCTGCGGGGCCTGCAACGCAATCCAGTGCTGCCCGGCAGTATTGTCAGGCAATTTTGACTATGTGATAATCACGAAGCCGGCCACGCAATGATGTCCATCGGATCCGGCTGACAGGAGCGCATTACAATGACCACCGCAACTGCCACCGCCGCGCCGGACCGCGCTGCGGCCGGCGCCCCCGGCTTGCCGCCCGGGATAGTCAGCTTTCTGGACATCATCGTTACTGCCGCCTTGCGCCAACCTGACCCGGCGGATGCCCCTGCCCGGTCTGTCCAGTGGGAAGCCGACCGGATGGCGGCGCTGTCCCAGCAGCCCCGGTGGCTCCAGCCTACCATCCGGCGGATGCTGACCTTGCCCTGGGATGACGACAACTGGAATGACGACGCCAGGCCCACCGACCCGGCCGCCGCGGCCAACCTGTTGATCCTGCTGGCGTCCATCCTGGACGATACTACGCCGACGCCTATCATCGTGCCCACCTGGCGCGGCGGCGTCCAGGCCGAATGGCACACCAACGGCGTAGATCTGGAAATCGAAGTCGACCCTACCGAGCCCGCCCAGTACTTCTTTTTCAGTCATACCAATGAGGAGGAATACGAGGAGCCCGTAGCCGGAAACCTGGAGCAACTGGTCGGGCTTACCGGTCGCCTGTCCTCCGGCACTGGAGGCAGCCTATGACCTCTCCTCCTGACGACCTTGCCATTGGCGACGACCAAGTAGTTGTCAGACGGGTACACAGTGATCATCACTCGTATGATGAATATCTGGGTCGCCGTCGCCCCAGCACTCAGGCTTTTCTGCAAAACGGGCGCGACGGCCTGACGTCCGTGTACCTGCTGTCGGAAACTACGCCGGATGCCATAGCCGCCGGAGGCAGAGAACCGTACCAATGCGCCGTGAGCGTAGCTGTCTTGCGCGAGAACGGCCTCGGCATCATACGCACGCCGGGAAGCGGCGGTCCCGGTCACTGCGACATCACCGGCCGCAAAACAAAAAGCCGGCTGAATCGCATAGTTAGCGCCGCCCGCTGGGTTCCCGGCTACGCGCCGCCCTAAACCATAAACACCGGCGCCTCATCCCGGTTAATCCGCCTCTCCCCCGCAATCCCCTCCCGGATGTGCCGAGGCAGGGCGAACATCGCCGCGTAGCTTTCCCCGTCATAGTGGCGCAGCGGCCCGGTCAGCCGTTCCGCAATGCGCCGTTCCATCTCCGCCGGCGTCAGCTGCGGCAGCGGGCTGTCCGACGCCACCGTGAACCCCCACAGGGTAACGAACGACGGCACGTGCGTCTGGTAGGCGCGCGCGTGGTTGAAAACACTTTCCAGCGTCTTATAAATGGTTGTAAAACATTCGCGCAGGCTCAAATATCCTGCCGGCCCCGACTGCGTCGCCAGGATGCCGCCCGGTTTCAGCCGGGCCCGGGCGATGTTGTAATACTCCTCGGTATAGAGGAGATACGCCGGGCCGCCCTCCAGCGGGTCCACCAGGTCCATTATCATCACATCGTATTGCTTGCTGTCTGCTTCCAGATACTTGCGGGCATCAGTATGAATCACCGTGGCCCTGGGGTCGTCAAAAGCGCCCCGGTGATGCCGGGGCAGATGTTCCCGGCACAACGCCACCACCTGCTCGTCCAGGTCAACCATCGTAACCCGCCCCACCGTGCGATGCGCCAGCGTCTCCCGCAGCGTGCCGCCTTCGCCGCCGCCGCCGATAAAAATATCCCGCGGCTCCGGGTGCAGCAGCAGCGCCGGATGCGCCAGCGACTCGTGGTAGATATGCTCGTCCCGCTCCGTGGACTGCGTCTTGCCGTCCAGCAGCAGGCTGCGGCCATAGACCTCCGAGCGCACCACCTCAACGCGCTGGTAGCCGGTATGCCCCGAATACAGCACCTCGTCGACCTTCAGCATAACCGCCAGGTCGGGCATTACCGTTTCAATCACCCACTTGCCGGTGATTTCTTCCATCGGATAGCTGGCCACGATGCGAACCTGTCCGTAGTCTGTGATGAGATGAGCGGCGCGGTTTCCGGCCGGGCAATTTCCCGCCGGGCAGTTCCGGCCTAGCGATCCCGTCCTGACGATTCCGTCCCTGCCGAAATCGGGCGCGTCTTTTTGCCGTCGGCCGTTCCGGGCGCGCCGGGTCAGACGAGGCTGTGCGCCGCCTGCGGTTGCGCAATGCGGATGCCGCTGGGCCCGCGCCGGATTTGCGTAATCTCCGGGTTGCGACAGCCCAGCGCGGCGATGATCACATCGGCGGCCCGGTCGGGCATCGTCTGTTCGCCGCAGGTAAATATATCCGCCGCCGCATAGCCCAGTTCCGGCCAGGTGTGGATGGAAATGTGCGACTCGGCGATGGACAAAATGCCGGTCACCCCCTGGGGGGTGAACTGGTGAAACGACTCGCCCACCACCTGGGCGCCCACGGCGGCGGCGGCGCGCAACAGCTCCCGGCGAATGTACGCCAGGTCGTCAAGGCGGTAGGGGTCGCAGTCTCGAAGTTCCAGCAGCACGTGCGTACCTAGTACATTCAATCACCTTTTCCTCCGGGCAAATTAGCCACCCCGGGGCCGGCGTCTGCCGTCCCCCCGGCGCATCCGGGCCGCGAGTGACTGCTTACGATTGTAACCAAATTCTAAAATCAATTCAAGTGCGGGAAATTAGCCCGCCGGCGCCGCCCGGCGCATCCCCACCGCCCGTTTTGTCATAACCCCGATATTCCTGTATATTATCCGCCGCAATGCTACCCTGCATCCCGTTGTCCCGCCATCCCGCCATCCGCTACGGAGTTTCGTTGATGCTGTCCCCGGCCCGCAAAATCATCCTGCCTGCCCTGCTGCTGACGCTGCTGGGTGCCTCCCTTGCCGTGGCGGCCTGCGCCTCGGACCCGCCGCCGCCGCCTACCGCCGCGCCGGCTGCCGCCGTGGCTGCCCCGGCCGCCACCGATACGCCGGTTCCCACGCCCACGGCCACGCCGGCGCCCACCGCTACTGCTACCCCACGCCCCACGCCTACCCCCGTTCCTACGAATACTCCGCAGCCCACCGCTACGCCCACGCCGACTCCCACGCCAACGCCTACCCCTACGCCTACTCCCGAACCGACCCTGGCGCCCGGCGAACCCACGCGCACGCCCACCCCAATTCCCACGCCGACGCCCACGCCGGCGCCCATCGACAGCCTGACGCCGGCCGACCTGCCCAACCTGCTGCCCTCGGTAGCCGACATCGCCGGCCTGGCTACCGAAACCAAAGCGGACAGTGAGACAATCAGGGAAGTCGTCATCGCCGGCGTCTGCACCAGCGGTGCGGACGCCGAGTGCCCCTATGAGGCCGTCCAGGCAGAAGGCGAATTCCCCGCCCCCGGCCCCGGTTTCGTGGCCGGCTATAAGCGCTGGAGCTGGGGCGGCGGCCTGCTCAATGTGTACAGCGTGGCCGGCAGCCGGGCCTACTTTACCCTCACCTGGGTCAGCCTGTACGACACCCCGGAGGACGCCAAAGCGCAGGTTGATACCCTCAAGGACTACGACCGCAAAGTGCTGAACGAAGAAATCGACGATATAGTAGTTCAAGACCTCCGGGTGCCCGTGCCCGGCGTGAATGTCATCTCCGTGCGCGATGCCGACGCCCCTCAATTGGGCGACTACGCGGTGAGCAAGGAATACACTTTCTCCGGTCGCACTACCATTGTTGACGGGCGCGAAATCCGCTTTGCCCGGGGGCGCACCGCCGTGCGGGCCATCGTCGCCGGGGTGTACAAAAAAACCGATGTCGCTGCCACCCGCGCCATCGCCGAAATCATCGCCCAACGGATTGAGCCGTTTATGACGGCGCCTTAACCCTCATCATCCGCATCCCCAATCCCCAAGCTTGCGGGCGGTATCCCTACAATGCGACTTGCCGACCTGGGCGAATTCGGCCTGATTGCGCTGGTTCAGGAATGGACGCGCGACGATGCGCCGGCCGCCGGCGAATGGTATCAGAGCGCGGTGGACAACGGCGACGACGCCGCCGCCATCACCCTGCGCCAGGCTCCTGTCACCGAACTCTACACCACCGACACCATGGTGGACGGTGTCCATTTCACCGCCGCCACTACGCCCTGGCGGGATCTGGGCTGGAAGGCAATGGCGTCCAACATCAGCGACATCGCGGCTATGGGCGGAACGCCCGGCGTGGCGCTGGTCACGCTGGGGCTCCCTCCCGACACGGCGGTGGCGGATATTAAGGAAATGTACGCCGGAATGATGGACATCTGCCGCCAGTACCAGGCCCGCATCATCGGCGGCGATGTGGTGCGCTCTCCAGTCTGTTTCGTCACCGTGGCCCTCACCGGATTCGCCCGACACCGGCCCCTGACGCGCGCGGCGGCCCGGCCGGGGCATCAGGTTGCCGTCAGCGGGCCGGTGGGCGGTTCCGCCGGTGGGCTGCGGACTCTGCTGGCGCAGACCACGCCGCCGGCGCCGGATGCCATTGCCGCCGCCGACTCCTCGTCTGCCGAGCTGATCCGATGCCATCGCCGCCCGCAGCCGCACATCGCCGCCGGCCAAAGGCTGGCCGCGGCGGCCGCCGGCCGTTCCGGTTCCGCCGCTACCGATCTTGCGGCGGACATTGCGACATCGACTGACATTGCGGCTATGGACATCAGCGACGGGCTGGCCGACGACCTGGGTAAGCTGTGCGCCGCCAGCGGGGTGGCCGCCGTCATCAAGGCCGACAATGTTCCGGCGCCGCCCGCCCTGCGGCAGGCATTCCCCGACGACTGGCTGGATCTGGCCCTGTACGGCGGCGAGGATTATGCGCTGCTGTTCACCGCCCCGCCGGCGTTAATGGCCGCTGCGCTGCCGCTATTGCCGCCCGGCGCGGCGGTCATCGGCGCCATAACTCACGGCGCGCCGGGGCAGGTCGCTATAATAGACGGCAACGGCGCCGTCCGGCCCGGACGCGGCGCCGGCTGGGACCACTTCGCCGGCTGACCCCGGCGCAGCCGGCAAATCCGGCGCCAATCCCCCTTGCGATACCGCCAATGACCGACCGCATCACCATCCATACTGCCACCGCCGGCGAGACCCGGCGCCTCGGGCAGCTCATTGGCGAAGCCGCCCGCCCCGGCGATGTCTATCTGCTGACCGGGCCCCTGGGCGCCGGCAAAACCTGCCTGACCCAGGGCATCGCCCGGGGGCTGGGCGTGGACGGCTACGCCCGCAGCCCCACTTTCGTGCTGGCCACGCGCTACCGGGGCCGCCTTACCTTGCACCACGCCGACCTGTATCGCATCGACCACCCGGCGGAAGCGTGGGACTTGGGTCTGGAGGATGTAATGTCCGCCGGCGAGGACGTGCTAGTAGTGGAATGGGCCGACCGCGCCGCCGCCATTTTCCCCGCCGACGCCCTCTGGATCGCCCTGGACTACGCCGCCGGCGACCGCGGCCGCCCGTCGGACGGCGACACCCCCCCGGACGGTTCGGACAACCCGGACTCGGATAGCCTGGCCCCGGATAGCCTGGCCCCGGATAGCCTGGACGACGATGACGGTTCCTTGCCGGCGCCCCGCCGCGTGGTCATTGCCGGCGCGCCGGCCCGGTTCGCCGGCCTGCTGGAACGGCTGGCCGCCGCGCCGGCCGCAGGGACGGAATGATGCTGCTGCTGGCAATTGACACCTCATCCCGGCACGGCGGCGCGGCGCTGGCGGACGCCGCCGGCAGCGTGCTGGAAGCGCGCCTCTGGCGTTCCACCGCCAACCATACCGCGCAGCTGCTGCCGGCCATTGCGGACCTGCTGGCGGCGCAGGGCCTGGACGCCCGCGCCCTGGCCGGGGTTGCCGTGGCCCTGGGGCCGGGGCCGTTCAGCGCGCTGCGCGTGGGCGTCAGCGCCGCCAAGGGGCTGGCCCTGGCCGGCGGGTTCCCGGTCGTCGGCGTTGACACCCTGGCGCTGGAAGCCGGCCCGCACCTGACGCCGGACGGCATTGTCGCGGCCTGGCTGGACGCCGGTCGCAACGAAGTAGCGGCGGCCTGGTTTGACGGAAGCGGCGCGCGGATCAAGGACGACGCTATCGCCGCCCCGGCAACGCTGCTGCCTGCGGAACCGGCGCTGCCCGCCGGTGCCTTGCTCTACTGCGGCGAAGGGGCCCACGCGCGCCGCGCCGACATCAGCAACGCCGCCGGCGCCGCCAGTGCCGCCGGCGACCCGCCGCGTCCGGCCGCCGTTGCTCCGTGGACGCCGGCCGACCGGCTGTGGCGGCTGGCGTCTGACGCCGCCGCCCGCATCGCCCGGGGCGAAACCGACGACCTGGCGGAATTGCAGCCCTACTACCTGCGAATGCCCACCATCGGCGCCGCCCGGCAGCGGGACCGGACGCGCCAGGGGCATCGTCCGCCGGGCGCGCGGCAGTAACGCCGCACGGTAGCACAGAGGAGACGACAAACCCTATGGAACGAACTTTCGTAGCAATCAAACCCGACGGGGTGCAGCGCGGCCTGGTAGGGGAAGTCATCGGCCGGCTGGAACGGCGCGGCCTGAAGCTGGTCGCCATCCGGCTGATGCAGGTTGACGCGGAGCTGGCGGGACGGCACTACGCGGAGCACATCAGCCGTCCCTTTTTCCCGGCGCTGGTGTCGTTCATCACCTCCGGGCCTGTTGTGGCGATGATCTGGGAAGCCGGCAACGGCAACGCGGTGGCCCTGGCCCGCCAGACTATGGGCGCCACCAACCCCGCCGAGGCCGCTCCCGGCACCATCCGCGGAGACTTGGGCATCGACATCGGGCGCAACATCGTCCACGGCTCCGACAGCCCGGAGTCAGCGGAGCGGGAAATCGGGCTGTTTTTTGGCGCCGGCGCCGCCCTGGATTACACCCGCAGCGCAGACCAGTGGATTACAGAATCCTGACCACCTGCGGGGCGCGGCTCCACAACCGTTCCAGCCCGAAAAACTCCCGTTCCTCCGGGCCGAAAATATGGATGACCACATCGGCGAAGTCCAGCAGCACCCACCCGGAGGCGGGGGTTCCTTCCCGGTGGTGCCGGGAAACGCCGGCGTCTTTCATTGCGTTGGAGAGATCCTCCTCCAGGGCTTCAATCTGGCGCACCGACTCGGCGGTCATTACCACGAAGTAATCCGCGAAAGCCGTCAGCCCGCGCAGGTCAAGCATCACGATGTCGGCGGCCAGCTTGTCGGCGGCGGTGTCAACGACCAGGTGGGCTACTTCGGTGGGCGTCAGAGCTACGGCGCCGGCGCCGGCATCGGGGTTGGGGGAGATTGCGGTTGCAGTAGTCATGGCAATGTGCGTGGCCTGGGCCTGAAGGCGTGGGGGCAAATGCATCTTTCGTCATTTCTGCGGAAACGGGAACCAGAAATTGGAATCGGTGTTCGTTGCTGCGTATTCGGCGGCCAGCGCGCTCTGATTTCCGGCTTGCGCCGGAATGTCAGGCGATTTGACGCCGGGCCCTAATCGGCGGCGGCCAGGGCGGATTCGTCATCGGCCCGGACGGGGCTGATGACGCGGTCGCCAATATGCTCGTGGCTGGCGAGGTTAAATTGCGCGCGGTTGAAATCGCGGCGCAGTTCGTCAAACCGGAGGAGCGTTTCGTTGAAGCGGGCGTTCATTTCCTGTCGCAGGCTGCCGACTAGGCTCTCGAGCTTGGCGTCAATTTTAGCGTCCCCGGCCTCAACCTTGCTGTCCACGGCGTCAAAGCGGGCGTTCATCTCCTGTCGCAGGCTGCCGACTTGCCCCTCAAGCTTGGCGTCCACAGCATCAAAACCAGAGGTCGTCTCCTGCCGCAGGCCACCGACCTGCCCCTCAATTTTGGCGTCCCCGGCCTCAATCTTGCTGCCCGTGGCCTCGAAACGGGCGTTCATATCTTGCCACAGGCTGCCGACCTGCCCCTCAATTTTGGCGTCCCCGGCCTCAATCTTGCCGTCCACGGCATCAAAGCGGGCGTTCATTTCCTGCCGCAGACCACTGACTTGCCCCTCAATTTTGGCGTCCCCAGCATCAATCTTGGCGTCCATGGCATCAAAGCGAGCGTTCATCTCTTGTCGCAGGCTGCCGACTTGGCCTTCGACCTTGGCGTCCACAGCATCAAAACCAGCGGTCGTCTCCTGCCGCAGGCTGCCGACTTGGCCTTCAATCTTGGCGTCCGTGGCTTCAAAGCGGGCGTTCATTTCCTGCCGCAGGCCGCCGACTTGACCCTCAATCTTGGCATCCCCGGCTTCAATCTTGCTGTCCACGGCATCAAAGCGGGCGTTCATTTCCTGCCGCAGGCCGCCGACTTGACCATCTATCTTGGCGTCCACAGCACCAAAGCCAGCGGTCGTCTCCAGCCGCAGACCGTCGACTTGACCCTCAACTTTGGCGTCCCCAGCCTCGATCTTGATGCCCATAGCCTCAAATTTCCGGTCCACGGCGTCGAAGCGCGCGTTCATCTCCTGGTGCATCAATGCGAACTGGCTTCGCATTTCCTGGGTGATTTCGCTGACCGCGGCGGCTACGGCCTCTTTGATTTCCTGGCGCAGCTCGGCGCGCATTTCGTTCATCTCCCGGCGCGTGGGCATCTGGCCTATGCGCAAGGCAAGGCCAATCACGGCAACCACGAGGACGCCGAGGATGGAGCCGAAAATCATCAGCGGTAGCATTTGCTCGGACATTGGGGACGTTCCCGACTTTCCGGCCGGTGTGGCAGGATGGATGACGGATTGGACGGGCCGGACAACCTGCCCGCCCCACCGGGTAGGGGTTAGTATAGGCCGGCCGGCCTTGCCTTGCAATCCCCGTTGTTTGTGATATATTACACAAGCGGCTTGCCGGTGCCGGCGCCGCGCCGCATCGCGCCCAAACGCCGGACGGGCCGGACGGATTGACTTCCGCCCGTCGGGCCGCCGGCGATTTTCGGGTTTCCGGTCTGTTATCAGGGGTACTCATTATGAATTCGCTCAAAGAGTTGGCTCAATCCGGGCTCTACGCCCCGGAGCAGGAACACGACGCCTGCGGCGTCGGCATGGTCGCCAACGTCAAGGGCGAAAAGACCCACGCCATCATCGCCGAATCGTTGCAGGTGCTCAACAACCTGGGGCATCGCGGCGCGGCCGGCTCCGACCCCGACACCGGCGACGGCGCCGGCATCTTGGTGCAGATGCCCGACGCCTTCCTGCGCCGGGAGGCCACGCGCAACGGCATTGACCTGCCGCCCGAGGGCGAATACGGCGTGGGTATGGCCTTTCTGCCTCAAAACGCGGACGCCCGGGACGCCTGCATCGCTCACATTGAGCAGGCGGTGGCCCGCGAGGGCCTGACGCTGCTGGGCTGGCGCGCCGTCCCCCTTAACCCCGACGCCATCGGGCGCGACGCCCGCGCCGTCTGCCCCGCCATCCGGCAGTTTTTCGTCGGCAAGGGCGCCGCCCCTACCCCCGACCGGGCGGCGCTGGAACGCAAGCTCTATGTCACCCGCAAGGTGATTGAGAACACGCTGGACGCAGCCGGCATCAGCGCTGACGACGCCGACTTTTTCTACCTCTGTAGCCTCAGCGCCAACACCCTCATCTATAAAGGACTGCTGGTATCCCACCAGCTGGCCGGGTTCTACCTGGACTTGAACGACGAGGCGATGGTATCCGCCTTTGCGCTGGTGCATTCCCGCTTCAGCACCAATACCCTGGGGCACTGGAAACTGGCGCATCCCTACCGCTACCTGGCGCACAACGGGGAGATCAACACCCTGCGCGGCAACATCAACTGGATGCACGCCCGCGAGCGGCAGTTCAGCTCGCCCCTGTACGGGGACGACATCCACAAGCTGGCCCCCATCTGCAACCCCTCCGCCAGCGACACCGCCAGCTTCGACAACGCCCTGGAACTGCTGGTGATGACCGGCCGCGAACTGTCCCACGCTATGCTGATGATGATCCCCGAAGCGTGGGACCAGCACGAAACGATGTCCCGCGCCAAAAAGGATTTCTACGAATACCATTCCGGCATGATGGAACCCTGGGACGGCCCGGCGATGATGCTGGCCACCGACGGCAAGGACGTGTGCGCCGTGCTGGACCGCAACGGCCTGCGCCCCTTCCGCTACACCATAACCCACGACGACAAGCTGGTGATGGCATCGGAGACCGGCGTGCTGCCGTTGCCCCCCGAAAGCGTCCGCGAGAAGGGCCGCCTACAGCCGGGACGGATGTTCCTGGTGAGCTTTGACGAGGGCCGCATCATCGGCGACGAGGAACTCAAGCACACCCTAGCCAGCCGCCGGCCCTATGGCGAGTGGCTCCGGGAAAACAAAGTCAGCCTGGAAGATTTGCCGCCCGCCCCGCCCCCGCCGCCAGCCGGCGGCAGCAGCCTGCGCCAGCAGCAGCGCGCCTTCGGCTACACCATCGAGGAACTGCGGATGCTGACCACGCCCATGGCCGCGGCGGGCTACGAAGCCATCGGCTCAATGGGCAACGACGCTTCCTTGGCGGTGCTTTCCGACCAGAACCGGATGCTCTTTGACTACTTCAAACAGCTGTTCGCCCAGGTCTCCAACCCCCCGCTGGATGCCATCCGCGAGGAACTGGTGACCTCGCTGGAAGCCTTCGTGGGCAGTGAACGGAACCTGTTTGACGAAACCCCCCAGCACTGTCGCCAGCTGCGCCTCAAGTCGCCCCTGCTCACCGACGAACAACTGGCGCAAATCCGCGCTCTGGACTTGCCCGGCCTCGCCTCGGCAACCCTGTCCACCCGGTTTGACGCCCGAAAGGACGCCCTGGGGCCGGCGCTGGACGACCTGTGCGCCGCCGCCTCCCGGGCCATCGCCGACGGCAAAAACATCATCGTCCTGTCCGACCGGGGCGTTGACGCCGACCACGCCCCCATCCCCAGCCTGCTGGCCACCGGCGCGGTGCATCATCACCTCACCAGGGAAGGCACGCGCACCCAGGTTGGTCTGGTGGTGGAATCGGGCGAACCCCGGGAAGTGCAGCACTTCTGCCTGCTCATCGGCTATGGCGCCGGCGCTGTCAACCCCTACCTGGCGCTGGAATCGGCGCGCGACCTGGCCGAGCGCGGCGAACTGAACGGCGCCAACCCCGATTACGCCGTGGCCAACTTCATCAAGGCCAACGAAAAAGGCATCCTCAAGGTAATGTCCAAAATGGGCATCTCCACCGTCCAATCCTACCGGGGCGCCCAGATCTTTGAAGCCATCGGCCTGAACGACGATCTGATTGAACGCCACTTTACCCGCACCCCCTCCCGCATCCAGGGCATCGGCCTGGACATCGTAGAGGCCGAAACCTTGCACCGCCACCAGTCCGCTTTCCACGACCCCTATGTGCCGGGAATGCAGGAGCTGGATATGGGCGGCCAGTACCAGTGGCGCCGCCACGGCGAGTTCCACCAGTGGAACCCCGAAACCATCGCCAGGTTGCAGTACGCCACCCGCGCCAACGACCCGGCCGCCTATCGCGAATTCGCCAACGATGTCAACGACCAGAGCCGCCGCATGGCAACCCTGCGCGGCCTGCTGGAATTCAAGGCCGGCCCGCAGCCCATTCCCCTGGACGAAGTTGAACCGGCGGTGGAAATCGTCAAGCGCTTCGCCACCGGCGCCATTTCACTGGGCTCCATCAGCCGCGAAGCCCACGAAACCATGGCCATCGCCATGAACCGCATCGGCGCCCGCAGCAACACCGGCGAGGGCGGCGAGGATTACCACCGCTATACCCCCGACGACAACGGCGACAACCGTTCCAGCGCCATCAAACAGGTCGCCTCCGGGCGCTTCGGCGTCACGCCCAACTACCTGGTCAACGCCACCGACCTGCAAATCAAAATGGCGCAGGGTTCCAAGCCCGGCGAAGGCGGCCAGCTGCCCGGCCACAAGGTCGACGAATACATCGGCTGGGTGCGTCATACCACCCCCGGCGTGGAGCTGATTTCGCCGCCGCCCCACCACGACATCTATTCCATTGAGGATCTGGCGCAGCTGATCCACGACCTGAAAAACATCAACCCCGACGCCCGCATCCATGTCAAGCTGGTGTCCGAAGTGGGCGTTGGCACCATTGCCGCCGGCGTCTCCAAAGGGCATGGCGATGTGGTGCTGATCAGCGGACACGACGGCGGCACCGGCGCTTCGCCGGAATCGTCCATCAAACACGCCGGCCTGCCCTGGGAACTGGGCGTGGCCGAAACCCAGCAGGTGCTGGTCGCCAACGACCTCCGCAGCCGCATCGTGGTGCAGACCGACGGCCAGCTCAAAACCGGACGGGACGTCGCCATCGCCGCCCTGCTCGGCGCCGAGGAATTCGGCATGGCTACCGCCGCCCTCATCGTCAACGGCTGCATTATGCTGCGGAAATGCCACCTCAACACCTGCTCCGTGGGCATCGCCACCCAGGACCCCGAACTCCGCAAACGCTTCGCTGGCCAGCCGGGGCATCTGGTCAACTACTTCTACTTCGTGGCCGAGGAACTGCGGGAAATTATGGCCCAGCTGGGCTTCCGTACCGTCGCCGAAATGGTCGGGCGGGTGGATCTGCTGGAAACCCGGCCCGCGGTGGAACACTGGAAGGCGGCGGGCATTGACCTCTCCCGCCTGCTGGCAATCCCCCCCCGCGCCGAAAGGACAGCAACCTACTGCTGCATTGAACAGGACCACGGCCTGGAGCGCGCCCTGGACCAGCAGCTCATTGAACAGGCGCGCCCGGCACTGGAACAGGGCCGCCCGGTAAGCGTCAGTATGCCGGTCAGCAACTCCAACCGCACCGTCGGCGCTATGCTCAGCGGCCGCGTGGCGCGCCGCTACGGCGAGGACGGCCTGCCCCCGGACACCATCAGCATCAGCCTGGAGGGCTCCGGCGGGCAGAGCTTCGGCGCCTTCCTGGCCCCCGGCGTGTCCATCAGCCTGGCCGGCGACACTAACGACTATATGGGCAAAGGCATCGGCGGCGGGCGCATCGTCATCGTCCCGCCGGACGGCTCCGGCTTTATCCCGGAGGACAACATCATCATCGGCAATGTGGCCCTGTACGGCGCCACCGGCGGCGACATATTCATCCGCGGACGCGCCGGCGAGCGCTTCGCCGTCCGCAACAGCGGCGCCCGCGCCGTCGTGGAAGGCGTGGGCGACCACGGCTGCGAGTATATGACCGGCGGCGTCGTCGCCGTCATCGGCAGCACCGGGCGCAACTTCGCCGCCGGCATGAGCGGCGGCATCGCCTATGTCTATGACCCGGACGGCGATTTCCACATCCGCTTCAACGACGGCCTGGCCGACCTGGAAAACCTGGCGGAACCGGACGACATCGCCGAGTTGCGCGCGCTGCTGGCGGAACACCTGGAACGCACCGGCAGCGGCCCGGCCCGGCGCATCCTGGCCGACTGGCCGGACAGTGTGGCCCGGTTCCGCAAGGTAATGCCGCGCGACTACCGCCGCGTCTTGCAGGAACGGGCGCGCCGCGCCGCGGCGGCATCGGCATCGCCATCGGAATCGCCCGGAGCAACGGCAACCACAATGACAACGGCAACGGAACACGACCTGGCGGCGGTGCGCTGATGGGCAAAATAACCGGCTTTATGGAATTCGGGCGCATCCCGCCGGAACGCCGCCCCCCCGCCGAGCGCATCGGCGACTACCGCGAGTACTACCACCGCTGGTCCGACCAGCAGGCCGCCGCCCAGGGCGCCCGCTGTATGGACTGCGCCGTGCCTTTCTGCCATATGGGCTGCCCCCTCGGCAATGTCATCCCCGAATTCAACCACCAGGTCTATCTGGGCAACTGGCCGGCGGCGCTGGAAGCCCTGTTAAGCACCAACAACTTCCCCGAATTCACCGGCCGCATCTGCCCGGCGCCCTGCGAAGCCTCCTGCGTGTTGAGCATCAACTCCGACCCGGTTACCATTGAATACATTGAAAAGGAAATCAGCGACCGGGGCTTTGAGCAGGGCTGGATCAAGCCCACGCCGCCCGAAACCCGCACCGGCAAACGGGTGGCGGTAGTCGGCAGCGGCCCCTCCGGCCTGGCGGCGGCGCAGCAGCTCAACCGCGCCGGCCACTCCGTAACCGTCCTGGAACGGGCCGACTACATCGGCGGCCTGCTGATGCTGGGCATACCGGACTTCAAACTGGAAAAATCGGTAGTGCGCCGGCGCGTCGCTTTGATGGAACAGGAAGGCGTCGCTTTCCAAACCAGCGTCAATGTGGGCGTCAACTACCCGGCGGGACGCCTGCTGCGGGAATACGACGCCGTCTGCCTGACCGGAGGCTCCACCCAGGCGCGGGATCTGGAAGTGCCGGGGCGGGAACTGGACGGCGTGCATTTCGCCATGGAATACCTGCCCCAGCAGAACCGCGCCTTGGCCGGCGAAAGCGTCCCCAACCGGATCACCGCCGAGGGCAAGCGGGTCATTATCCTCGGCGGCGGTGACACCGGCGCCGACTGCCTGGGCACCGCCCACCGGCAGGGCGCTGAAATCGTCCACCAGTTCGAACTCCTCCCGGAACCGCCCCCGGAACGCCCCGCCGACAACCCCTGGCCCCTCTGGCCGCTGATCCTCCGCACCTCCGGCGCCCACGAGGAAGGCGGCGTCCGCGATTACAACATCCTCACCAAATCATTGAGCGGCCACAACGGGCAGGTGCAAAAGCTCCACGCCGTGCGCGTGGACTGGACCCGGGGCGACAACGGGCGCTTCCGGATGACCGAAGTCCCCGGCAGCGAATTCAGCGTGGACGCCGACCTGGTGCTGCTGGCCATGGGCTTCGTCCACCCGGAGCACGACGGAATGCTGGCCCAGCTGGGTGTAGATCTGGACGCGCGCGGCAATGTCAAAGTGGACGCCAACAAGATGACCTCGGTGCCGGGCGTGTTCGCCGGCGGCGATATGGTGCGGGGCCAGTCCCTGGTAGTGTGGGCCATCGCCGAGGGCCGGGACGCGGCGCGCGGCGTTGACCAGTACCTGTCCACCGGAGTCAGCCGCCTACCCCGTTCCGCAGCGGCCGGCTAGCCGCCGGCCTTCCGGCTTTTATTGGGGAATAATATCCCTGATTACGCAAGCGGGAAGTGGGCCCATGAGCAAAAAATTTGATTATGGTCATCCGGCTTATCTGCAAGCGCGGAAAGAGGCATTTGCCCGTTCCGGCGGCGTTTGCCAGTTTTGCGGAAAGGCGGAGGCGGAGCAAGCTCACCACTGGGCTATGCGCTACAAGCCGCCGGAACGGACGACAGGGAATGACCTGACGGCGCTTTGCAAACCCTGCCATGAAATCGCAACTTGCTACCGCAGGGGAGTACGGAAAGGCCGGTTGGATGTTCCCAAAGTTCTCGCCGCGTTTGGATGGGCGGTGCGGGAAGGGTGGATGACAAAATACGAAGCGGCCGGTTATTTCCGGTCGGGTAGCCTCACGCCGGTTCTACCGCCGCCTAAAAGGGAGGAGCGACCGGCCAAGGAGAGGATAGCAGAATGGATGTCAAGGTCAAAATTATCGGACAATCCCCGTCATTCACCACTCCGGGGCCGGAATTGACCAGAATACCGAGATCGCGAGGGAGATTCGGGAAATAACGGCAAAGCGGGGAGGGAATCGGACCGATCTGGACGAGCTTAGGCTCAGGGAGCTCGAATGCCTGCGCTCCATCTGGCTGGACGTTGCCGGCGAGAAGCCGACAATCCCGCCAGGGGCATTCCGCGCCGCCATAGAGGCGGCAGCGCGGAATGGCAAGCAAGGGTCGATGGTCCGGCAAGGGCTTTTTGTGATGGATGCTGAGTTCGTCTATGATACGGAGCGGTACGGTACAACTCTTGCTAAGCTGTCGCAGACGACCCAGTTTGTGACCGGCGTAGTGGTGCAGAGGAATCGCGTGTTGCGTACCCGCGCCAAGTTCGATTGCCCTTGGGAGGCGACTTTTCTGCTGGACATCGACCTGGAGGTAGTTAGCGAGCAGAACTTGCGGGAATGGTCCCAATTCGCCGGGCGGCGCATTGGCATCGGTGACTGGCGCCCAGAGAAGTCCGGTTACCATGGGCGGTTTCGCCTAGACGATATTTGGGAGGTCAAATAAAAGCAAGGCAGAGCGAGGCAAGGCGTGGCATGGCATGGCGCGGCCCGGCAGTGCACAGCACGGCATGGCATGGCATGGCGTGGCAAGGAACAGGCGGTGTCTTGAGAGAAAAACCTCTCGAGGCACCGCTTGTTGTAATTAAGGATATAATTCCCTTTTAGTGCCATGGCCGGGTGCTGACCGCGCCCTCAGGCCGCCGGCCCGCTGTGCTAGAATGACGCCGGCCGCGCCCTCCGCCCCGGCGCGCCCTCTTGCCCGACACCAGCCCGCGCCCAGAGGTATTCCCGATGCCGCATAACTTCTGGATGATCAACTGCAATGAACGCAACTTCAACATCACCCGCGACCTGGGCTTTACCCGGCAGGCCCTCAAAGCCGAATACCGCCGCAAGGTGCAGCGCGTGGAACCGGGCGACCGCATCATCTACTATGTAACCGGCATCCGCGCCTTCACCGCCACCGCCACCGTCACCGAAGGCTACCGCGAAGTGGGCGCTTCCAACCCCTGGGAGAACGAAGGCAAAACCGGCTGGCCCTACCGCATCGGCATCAAACCCGCCGTGACCCTCCGCCCGGAGCAGTACATCGACGCCGGCCTCATCGCCTACCGCCTGGAGTATATCCGCAAATGGCCGCCGGAGGACTGGCACCTGGCCTTCCAGGGCAACTTGCATCTGCTTTCCAAAGGCGATTTTTTCCTGCTGGAAACGGAAATGCGCAAGCTCCGCTACGGACGGGAGGCCACCCTGCGCCAGGTTGAACTGGAGCTGGCCGAGGAAGCGGAACGAAACGGCGCCCAGCGGGAACGCCGCCGCCGCTCCGCTGAAACCCGCGCCGTAGCGCGCCCCCCAACGCCGCCGCCATCGCCTTCATCATCGTCGCCATCCCCGTCCCCATCGTCTAGGCGGCCCCCAACCGAAAGCGAAGCCGAACCCGACTCGCCAGCGCCCGCCCGCCCTGACGGGCCGGCCCGCCGCCCAACCGCCGCCGATGCCGCCACAACGGCGGACGAAAATCCCGCGCCCCCGGCCTCCGACAACGGCAACGACAACGCCGGCGCCCGCAGCCGTCGCCACCGCCGCCCGCCCCGCGGCCCGCGCGCCGGCGGCCGGCCCGCCCGTCCGCCTAACGACCGGAATGACTAGACGAAAGGTTCCTTTCCCAATTCCAACCCGCCTGACCATCTGACCGCCTGACCATCTGACCGCCTGACCATCCGGCCATCCGCCCCGTCCAACGCGACGCCGGCGCCGGCGTCATTCCCCCGGCAGCGCCTGCCGTATTTCCGCCCGCGTGGCCTCATCCGTTTCGCCGTCCGGCCCGAGCGCCGCCACCAGCGCGGCCCGCGCCGCGTCGCCGCCAATCCGTCCCAGAGCCCAGGCGGCGTGCTGCCGCACCAGCGGCGAGGCGTCCTCCGCCAGAACGCGGGCCAGCGCCGCCACGCCGCCGGCCCCGGCGTCCGCCCCGGCATTGCCCAGCGCCACGCAGGCGTTCCGCCGCATCCCTGTCCATTTGGCGCGCATCGCCGGAGTGCCCGCAAACCGCTGCCGGAACTCCGCCTCCGTCATCGCCAGCAGCACAATCAGATCCACCGCCGCCAGATCCTGGCGCCCGAAATTGGGGTCGCCCGTCGCCCTGGCCTTGCGGTTGACCGGGCAAACCTCCTGGCAAATGTCGCACCCAAAAATCCGGTTGCCGATGGCCGGCCGCAGCCCAACGGGAATCGCCCCTTTATGCTCAATGGTCAGGTAGCTGATGCAGCGGCGGTTGTCCACCACATAAGGCGCAACGATGGCGTCCGTGGGGCAGGCCGGCAGACACCGGGCGCACTGGCCGCAGGTTTTGGACAGCGGGACATCGGGCGCCAGCGGCAGGTCGGTCACAATCTGCCCCAGCAGCAGCCAGGAGCCATAATCCGGGTTGATAATGTTCCCGTTCTTGCCGAACCAGCCCAGCCCGGCCCGCGCCGCCGCCGCCCGGTCCAGCATCGGCCCGTCGTCCACAAACCAGCGCGCCCCGAACTGCCTCCCTACGCTCTCCGACAACGCCAGCGTCAGCCGGCGCAGCCGCTTTTTCATCACCCGGTGATAATCCCGCCCGCGGGCGTACCGCGCCACAATGCCCTCCGCCGGCGTCGCCTCCGCCTCTGCGCCGGGATAATAATTCAGCCCTACCGATATGATGGCCCGCGCCCCGGGCAGCAGCGCCGCCGGCTGCGTCCCCCGGCGCACCCGGTCGGCGGTGTACCACGCCAGCCCGTCCATCAGCCCCGCATCGATGCGCCGCAAGGCAATGTCCCGTTCCCGGCCAAACTCCGCCGCATCCGCAACCGCCACCACATCAAAGCCGGCGGCATAGGCCAGCCGGTCAACCTCCTGCCGCAGCCGCGCCGGGTCAACGGCGATTTCGGATTCCGGCGTCATCTCATCCCCTGCCGATTTCCCCTGGCTGGACGCCCGGACGGACGCCGTCGTGCTGGTAAATGCCGTCGTGCTGATAAACGCCGGCATAGCCGTGGGCGTCGGCTTCCGCCAGGGGCAGAAACACCAGCTGGGCAATGCGGGCATTCCGCTGCGCCCGCCACCCGCCGGGGTGATGCACCGTCAGCAGCGCCTGCCCCCGCCCGCAGTATCCGGCGTCCCAAACGCCCGTGTGCAGCGACACGCCGGAACGCAGCAGCGTGGAACGGGGGCGGCACAGCGCCATCAGATTGCGGGGCAGGCTGACTATTTCGTTGAAAGTCGCCAGATACGCCCCCGGCTCCAAATGCCACCAGCCGCCGTCAGCGCCGGGCAGCGGACGGGTAGTAGGCAACTCCCGGTCGGCGCCCGAAACGCCCAGCCGCCCGCCGCCGTCAGTGCCGCCGCCGTCAGCATAGGCGAACTGCGCCACCTGCCCCAGCGTCAGGTCAAACCCGTTGGGCTGCAACTGCTCCGCCAGGTCAACATACCCGGATACCAGCGGTGCCGGCCCGCCCGGGCCATCGCCGCCGCCGTTGCCGCCAGCATCGCCGCCATCAATCAGCGCCGCGATAGCAGCCCGGTTCAGTACGCCGGCGCGCGCCCGCGCCCCGGAAAAATCTGCGGCAGTCATCGGCATCGGAAGGAATGTTATACTGGAATCAGCATCAGCGCGGAGGGCAGCTACCATGAGCGGCGTTTTCGTCTATCTGGACAATTCTAACATCTTTCACGCGGCGCAGGATCTGGCCGAGGAACGCAACGGCGACCAGTATGCCCGCTACCGCGTCCGCATCAACTTTGAAAACCTGCTGCGCCTGGCCCACGCCGACCGCCCCCTGGAAAAGGCCCTCGCCGCCGGCTCCATCCCCCCGGCGTTGAGTATGCTCTGGAATCGCCTGCGCCGCGCCGGGGTCGAAGTCCATCTGTTCGACCGGGGCGAGCCAGGCCGGGGCGAGCAGGAAACGCCCGACTACTGGCTGCAACTGCGTATGCTGGAGGATATGGCCGATTACATCGACAACCCCGGCACAGTGGCCCTGTTGACCGGCGACGGCGCCGGCTACAACGAAGGGCGGGGATTTCACCGCACCCTCGAGCGGATGCGCCGGCTGGGCTGGCAGATCGAAGTGCTGTCCTGGGAACACGCCACCAACCAGCGAATGCAGGAATGGGCGGAAGCCAACGGCGTCTTTGTCCCCCTGGACGACTACTACGCAGCCGTCACCTACACCAATGAGCCCCGCGCCGGGCAGGAACCGGCCTCGCCGCGCGATGTAGGGGAGCTGGACTTGTCCAACCGCCCGTTGTCCTAGCCCTGATACCGCCCGTCCCTTCCCGGCCCGACTCCCCCGTACGCCGGCCGGCATTGCTATGGCTGCCACCCCCAACTTTCCCAACCGGACGCTGTACTACGGCGACAACCTGCCGGCCCTGCGCCGGATGAACACCGCCACGGCCCGCCTCATCGCCACCGACCCGCCTTTCAAAAAACAGCGGGGGTTCTTCAGCGCCGCCGGCGGCTACGACGACCGCTGGACCTGGCACAAGGACATCCTCGGCCTGGACCGCAAGGGCAACGCCATAGCCGAAAACCACTCCGACTGGATCGACCTGATGCAGGACGACTGGCCGGCGGCCTGGAAGGTAATCGACGCCGCCCGCGCCGCCTACGGCGATGATATGGGGGCCTTTCTGTGCTGGCTGGGCGTGCGGCTGATGGAAATGCGCCGCATACTGCGGGACGACGGCAGCATCTATCTGCATATTGACCACACGGCCCACGCTTGGACCAAGGCCCTGATGGACGCCATCTTTGGCCGAAAGAACTTCGTCAACGAAATAGCGTGGTGCTACAAATCGGGCGGCGCCAGCCCCAAACGACACTTCAGCCGCAAACACGACACGATACTGTTCTACGGCAAGAGCAGCGACTATCGCTTTAATCCGCAGCAGGAAAAATCCTACAACCGTGGTTTCAAGCCCTACCGATTCGCCGGCGTGACGGAGTACCAGGACGAAAGAGGCTGGTACACGCTGGTCGGTATGAAAGACTACTGGCGCATTGATATGGTCGGGCGAACCAGCGCGGAGCGGATGGGCTATCCCACGCAAAAGCCTCTGGCGCTGTACGAGCGCATCATTCGGGCGTCCAGCGACCCCGGCGACATCGTGCTGGACCCCTTCTGCGGCTGCGCCACCACGCCAATAGCCGCCGAAAGACTGGGCCGCCAATGGGTCGGTATGGACATTTGGGAAGGCGCCTATGACCGCGTTGTAGAACGCCTGCGCGCCCAGCCGGACGCGGCGATGCATATACTGGCATCACAGGTGACCTTCATCAACAACCACGGCCAGGGCGAGCAGTTCCCCGCCCGCACCGACGACAACCGGCCGCCGTCCCGCCCCTGCGCCTGAAACCCGCCCACCGGCGGAGGCGATGCCATCTTGGCCCCGGTTGCGGGCGGAACGGAAATGGGGCCGTGAAGCCGCAAAAGCCACCGGGCGGGATTTGAAATGTCCAAACCCCGCCCGGCCTTTCTTTACGCCCGGAACGCCGCCGGCCGCCTTGCCGCCGACCGGCATGGCATCCCCTAGTCGTGCATAAAGTCCTGGATGTCCGCCGGCAGGGGTTCGTGCTTCGGAATCTCCGTAATCACCGCCTGCGTGGTCAGCAGCATCCCCGCCACCGAACCGGCGTTCTGCAAGGCGGAGCGGGTCACCTTCGCCGGGTCGATAATCCCCCGCGCCACCAGGTTCGTGTAATCGCCCTGGTCGGCGTCAAACCCGTAATCGCCCTCGCCGTTGCGCACATTTTCCACCACCACTTCGCCCTTGTACCCCGCGTTGCTGGCGATGGTGTTCAGCGGTTCCTCCAGCGCGCCTTTCACCAGCCGGACGCCCAGGGCTACGTCGCCCGCCACCCGCCCCAGCAGGTCGTCCAGCGTGGCTTGGGCCCGCAGCAGGCTGACGCCGCCGCCGGGGATGACGCCCTCCTCAACCGCCGCCCGCGTGGACGCCAGCGCATCCTCGGTGCGGCTCTTGCGCTCGTTCAGCTCCGGTTCCGTGGCGGCGCCCACCTTGATCACCGCCACGCCGCCGGCCAGATTCGCCAGCCGTTCCTGCAACTTCTCCCGGTCGTAATCCGAGGTCGTGTCCTCAATCTGCACCCGCAGCTCGGCAACCCGCCCGGCAATGGCCGCTTCCCCGCCGCGCCCTTCTACAATCGTAGTCTCGTCTTTGGTCGCCACCAGCCGCCGCGCCGAACCCAGCTGCTCCATCGATATGGCGTCCAGCCGCATTCCGGTGTCGCTGGTCACCACCGTGCCGCCGGTCATAATCGCCAGATCCTCCAGCAGCGCCTTGCGCCTTTCCCCGAAACCGGGCGCCTTCACCGCCAGGCTGCTGACCGTCCCCCGCAGCTTGTTGACCACCAGCGTGGCCAGCGCCTCCCCTTCCACATCCTCGGCCACAATCACCAGCGGACGCCGCCCGCCCTGCGCCACCGCTTCCAGCGCCGGCACCAC
Source organism: Dehalococcoidia bacterium (assembly GCA_965203195.1). Classification (GTDB taxonomy): domain Bacteria; phylum Chloroflexota; class Dehalococcoidia; order Lucifugimonadales; family UBA3495; genus Bin87. Next base: position 2,551,727 of record OZ241860.1, read on the forward strand.
ATCCGCCGCCGCCGAAAGCTTCTGGTCGGTCAGCAGAAACAATGGGCCCTCCAGCGAGGCTTCCATCCGCTCCGTGTCGGTCACAAAGTGCGGCGACAGGTAGCCCCGGTCCAGGCGCATACCTTCCACCACCTCCAGTTCGTCGTCCAGGCTGCGGCTTTCCTCCACCGTGATGATGCCTTCGCGCCCCACCTGGTCCATCGCGTCCGCAATCAGCTCGGCAATGGCGTCCTCGTGAGCCGACAGGGCCGCCACGCGGGCCACCTGCTCCCGGCTTTCCACCGCCGTGGCCTGGGCCCCAATGGCCTCATTCACCGCCCCCACCGCCTGGTCAATGCCCGACTTCAGCGCCATCGGGTTGGCGCCGGCCGCCACATTCAGAAACCCGCTGCGGATGATGGAACGCGCCAGCACCACCGAAGTCGTCGTGCCGTCGCCGACCACATCGTTGGTCTTGGCGGCCGCTTCCTTCACCACCTGCGCCCCCATATTTTCGTAAGGATCAGGCAGCTCAATTTCCTTGGCGATGGTAACGCCGTCGCTGCACACCACCGGCAGCGTCCACACGCGGCCCAGGATTACATTCCGCCCGCTGGGCCCCAGGGTCAGAGCCACGGCGCGGCCCAGCTGGTTGACGCCGCTCATCAGGCTGCGGCGCGCGGTTTCGTCAAAAATCAGTTGCTTCTCCGGCATTGCTGGAATCCTCCGGGATCACGGCGCAGGTACGCATAAATCGGCAGAAAAGGGCGGAAATGCCGCCCCCGGCAAGGCAACGCCGGAGCGCATTTCTACCCGTCAATTGTCCGCAAAACGCCCCATATTGTCAACCGGAAAAGCGCCCGCCCAATTTCGGGTAACCGCATCCGTTCCGACAGGATGCCGCCGGATGCCGATCAACCGCTTTCCCGGCGCCAACGGCACAAGCAACGCCGGCAAGACCGGCCCCTGTCGCCGTGTCATCACCATTGCCGCCCCCATCCCCGGCGATGTGCTATAATCGCCACCATTATGTCTTTGCAACCGCAATTTTGGGAACACGCCCCGCCGGCCGCCGCCCGTAGCCCGGACGATTCCGACGACTACGGCAGCAACGGCGGCAGCCCCCCGCCGGCCTCCGCCCCCTACTGGGCGGAACCGGCGTCATCGCCCTATTGGGACGGCGCCGAACTGGCCGAATACTACGCCGCCCAGTACCCGGACGACCACGCCGGCGCCAACTATGACGCCGACTACGACGCCGGCGCCAGCCCCGCGCCCGACGACCACAGCCCCCCCGCCATCTTGCAGGGCCTCAACGAAGCCCAGCAGCAGGCCGTGCTGCACACCGACGGACCCCTGCTCATCGTCGCCGGCCCCGGCTCCGGCAAAACTCGCGTCATCACCCACCGCATCGCCTACCTGGTGGGCCAGCGCCGCGTACCCCCCTGGCAGATCCTGGCGGTGACCTTCACCAACAAGGCTGCCCGGGAAATGCGGGACCGCCTGGACCGCCTGCTGCCGGGACGCGGCCCCGCCGTCACTATGGGCACCTTCCACGCCGTTTGCGCCCGCATCCTGCGCCGCCACGGTGAACGCGTGGCCCTCAACTCCAACTTCACCATCTACGACCAGGACGACCAGCTGGACGCCGTCAAATCCGCCATGCAGCTGGCCGATGTGGATGTAAAACGCTACCAGCCCCGCGCCATCCTCTCCCGCATCTCCGCCGCCAAAAGCCTCCTGCAAGACGCCCGCCAAATGGCGCAGACCGCCTACCACGCCGAGGACGAATACGGCGCCCATTGGATCGACATCTGCGCCCGCGTCTATCGCTACTACGAGGAAGCCCTCACCCGCCAGAACGCCCTGGACTTCGACGACCTGCTGCTGCGGACGGCCTACCTGCTGCAAAACGCCCCCGAAGTGCAGGCCCAGTATCACCAGCGCTATCGCTACCTGCTGATCGACGAGTTCCAGGACACCAACATCGCCCAGTACCGGCTGGCCCAGCTCCTCACCGGCGACCACCACAACCTCTGCGTCGTCGGCGACCCCGACCAGAGCATCTACTCCTGGCGCAACGCCGACATCCGCAACATATTAAGCTTCCAGACCGACTTCCCCGACACTGCCGTCATCAGCCTGGGCGAAAACTACCGTTCCACCAAAAATATCCTCAACGCCGCCGCCGGCGTCATCGCCGCCAACACCGAGCGCATTGAGCGGCCCCTTTACACCGGCAACCCCGCCGGCCGCCCCGTTACCCTCCACGAAGCCTACAGCGAGGAGGACGAAGCCGCCTGGGCCGTGGACGAAGTCACCCGCCTGGCCCGCTCCGGGCAGCACCGCTCCGGCGACTGCGCCATTATGTACCGCATCAACGCCCAGAGCCGCGCCTTTGAAGACCAGTGCCTCCGCCAGGGCGTCCCCTACCGGCTGGTCGGCGGCGTCCGCTTCTACCACCGCCGCGAAATCAAGGACGCCCTCTGCTACCTCCGCGTCATCTACAACCCCGACGACGAAGTCAGCCTGCGCCGCATCATCAACACCCCGCCCCGGGGCATCGGCGCCAAATCCGTCCAGACCCTGGCCGCCTACGCCGCCGGCCGGGACATCACCATCCGCGCCGCTATGCGCGCCGTGGCCGACGCCCAGACTGCCCGGCAGCCGTCCCCCGTCACTCTAACCCCCCGCGCCGCCCGCGCCGTGGCCGACCTGTCCACAACCCTGGACCGCCTCGGCGGCGCCGCCCGTGAACTCGGCGTGGCCGACCTCCTCGACCGCACCCTGGATCTGTCCGGCCTGGCCCGGCAGATCAACGCCGAGGACGACGGCCAAGAACGCTGGGAAAACCTCCAGGAACTGCGCGGCCTCGCCGAGGAATACGGCCCCGCCGCCAACGCTTCCGCCGACGGCTTGAGCGCCTTCCTGGAACGCGTTTCCCTGGTCTCCGATGTGGACAATTACGAACCCTCCGACGATGCCCTGACCCTGATTACCCTGCACCAGGCCAAAGGGCTGGAGTTCCCCGTCGTAATGATGGCCGGTATGGAGGAGGGCCTGCTGCCCCACACCCGTTCTATGGACACCCTGCGGGAAATTGAGGAGGAACGCCGCCTCTGCTATGTCGGAATGACCCGCGCCAAGGAACGCCTGTACCTCCTGCGCGCCTTCCGCCGCCGCTACCCTTCCGCCGGCGGCGTAACCCTGCCGTCCCGCTTCCTGGAGGACTTGCCTTCCGAAACCATGGCTTCCCCCGCCACCGAAAGGCGCCCCGGCTCCCAGGCCGGCGAACACGCCCTGACTTCGGGGTCGGGGCGCGCCGGCCGCAACGAAAACGCCATCATCGGCGGCGACTACGCCCGCGCCCGCCGCGAATCCCGCACCCGCCTGGGGCAGGCCGGTGAGGACGGCTCCGCCGGAGGCCGGACCCGCGGCCGCCTGCGCGGCAACATCGACGAAAAGCTCACCGAATGGAATACCGCCGCCCCCACTGCCGGCCGGGCATCCGGCCCGGCGGCCGCCTCGCAACCCGCCCGCCCCCCTCTCTCCGTGGGCGAAATCGTCCGCCACCCCGCTTTCGGCGAGGGCGTGGTGCAGGAAGTGCAGGGCACCGGCGACGCCGAACAGGCCACCGTCAACTTCGGCGCCGGCATTGGCCTGAAACGCCTGCTGGTGTCCCTGGCCCAGCTTCAGCGCGGCTGACTCCCGATCACCCGAATAACCCGAAACCTGCTATCATGGCGCGGCATCCAGAACGACACAGTGCCGGCCCCCGGACACCCCCGCCGGCCGGCCCGGAGGCGTAGCTATTATGCGGCAAAGCGCGGTCACCTTTCTCGCCAAAGGCTTGAGCTTCGAGGGCATTATCGCCATCCCCGACGGCCAGGGCCCCTTCCCCGGCGTGGCGGTCTGCCATCCCCACCCGCTGATGGGCGGCAATATGGACAACAATGTGGTCACCGCCATCACCTTCGCCCTGGCCGACGCCGGCATCGCTTCCCTGCGTTTCAACTTCCGCGGCGTGGGCAACAGCCAGGGCGAACACGACAAAGGCGAAAAAGAGCGCCAGGAAGCCCGCGCCGGCATGGAGTTCCTCGGCGCCCTGCCCGATGTCGACGACAACCGCATCGGCCTGGCCGGCTACTCCTTCGGCGCCCGCGTCATCTGCGCCCACCGGAACCTCTACAAAAAACCCAAAGCCATCGCCCTGGTCTCCCCCTCCCTGGAAGCCATCGCCGGCAGCCCCCTGCGCTCCCACAAAACGCCCCGGATGATTATCACCGGCGACCGCGACCGCCTGGCCAACTCCGACGGCGTTGACGCCGCCCTGGCCGCCTTCAACCCCCCGCCCGATTACCACATCGTGCCGGGCGCCGACCACTTCTGGGTCGGACTGGAACGCACAATGGCCGATGCCGTGGTCGCCTTTTTCCGCGCCCACCTCGCCGCCGCCCCCTAGCCCGCCCATTTACCCGCCCCCGGCCCGCGGCGTCCGCCCACCCAATCAAATCCATCCCACCCAATCCGGCTCGACCCAGCCCATCCCATCCCGACCCCGGATCCGCCCCGCCGATGGCCGCCGCCGCATCGCCGCCCCCGCGCCGCCGCCCCCTCTACCGCGACTGGACGCTTCTGCAACTGGCGGCCCTGGCCCTGACTCTGGACCAGCTCGCCAAATTCGTCGTCCGGCAGACGCTGGACTGGCGCTATTCCTGGCCGGCGGAAGGCTTTTTCCGCTTCACCCATGTCCACAACACCGGCAGCGCTTTCGGCCTGTTCCAGGACCAGAACCTGCCCCTGCTGATCGTGTCCCTGCTCGGCGTGGGCGTGCTGGCCTTCATCTACCACACCCAGGAACGCCCCGGCCTGCTGATGCGCGCCAGCATCGCCCTGATGCTCGGCGGCGCCCTCGGCAACCTCACCGACCGCATCTGGCAAGGCCACGTCACCGACTTCATCGACATCGGCCCCTGGCCCGTATTTAACCTGGCCGACTCCGCCATCGTCGTCGGCCTGGCCATGATGGGCTGGCTCCTCCTCGCCCGCCGGGAACAGATCGGCGGCGCTGTTTCTGCCGATACCGACGCCGACCAGGCGACCGCTGCCGCCGTCAACGGCGGCGCCGATTACGCCATCTGCCCCCTGTGCGAGGACGGCACGATGATTGCCCTCCCCAACGGCGCCCGCTGCGCCCACTGCGGCGCCCGGGAACGCATCCTGGACTAGGCTGGACTGGGCTGGACTGAACCGCTTCCGCCATCCCGACGCCGCTGCCGTCAGCCCCCGGAATTATACCCGTACAGAATGGCGAGCGTCGCCGCCCCGTTCTGCGCCCCGTGTACGACCACGCCCGGCCACACGGAGCCCGTGTAGCGATACAATCCCCCCAGCAGCAGCCCGGTCACAAACACCGGCGCCATCACCCCCGGATTGAAGTGCAGCGCCGCGAATATCGCCGCCGAGGCCGCCAGTCCCGCCGGAAATCCCCAGCGGTTCACCAGCCCCTGCATCACAAAACCGCGAAAGAACACCTCCTCCGCCAGCGGCGTCCACACGGCCAACGCCATAACGCTCAGCGCCGCCGTCCACCCCGGCAGCAGCAGGTCGGACGGCAATTCCGGCGGCGTCGCCCACTGCCACCCCAGCGCTTCGGTTACCAGGGCATACAGCCTGGCGAACCACAGGCTGCCCACCAGCGCCCCGGCAATGCCGGCCACCACCCACCAGACCCGACGCCGGGGACGCCCCAGCCCCACCGCCTCCAGCGCCGGCGGCCAGCCGCCCCGCAGCGCCAGCAGCCACACCAGCCCTACCTGCACGGCGCCCAGCCCAGTGGCCGCCACCGCCGTTGCCGCCGCCCGCGGCAGCAGCAGCGCCAGCGTTGACGCCAGCAGCGCCGTCGGCACCAGCGCCATCAGCCCCAGTCCAACGGCGCCCGGCCCCCATTCCGCCCGGCGCGCCGCTGCCGACGCTTCTGCCGCCGTCGCCACTATGCCCGTTCCCGCGGCAACGACCGCCCCGCAGGCCGGGCAGCGCAAGGCACCATCGGCGTCAGCGCCAGCGCCAACGCTGGCGCCGCAATGCGTGCAGTAAGCCGTCATCAGCCCAGCAGCAATCCGGCCTTGCGCGCGAACATTACGCCCGCCGGCGCCGTCGCGCCGCCCTACGGCGTCGTCGCCTGCCCATACACATCGTTCCCCCAGCACGCCGCGCTGCCGTCGTCCCTGATCCCGCAGCTGTGCCCGTTGCCGGCGCTGACCACCGCAAACCGCCCCGCCGGCGCCTCCGCCTGCCCGTGTCTGTTATCGCCCCAGCACACTGCGCCGCCGTCGTCCTGCTTGATCCCGCAGGTATGCCCGTAGCCGGCGCTCACCTGCACGAAGCGGCCCGCCGGTGCCCGCGTTTGCCCGTACTCGTCATCGCCCCAGCACACTACGCCGCCGTCGTCCTTAACCCCGCAAGTGTGTACATAACCGGCGCTCACCTGCGTAAAACGGCCCGCCGCCGGCGCCGCTTGCCCCAGCCGGTTGTCGCCCCAGCAGACCGCCCGGCCTTCGGCGTCCGTTCCGCAAGCGTGAAAGTAGCCCGCGCTAATCTGCTCAAACTCAACCGCCGGCGGCGCGGATTGTCCTCGCCGGTCATCACCCCAGCACACCGCCCCGCCGTCCGTCCTAACCGCGCAGGTATGCCCCACGCCGGCGCTGACCTGCTTGAAAATGCCCGCCGGCGGCCAGGATTGCAGAAACCCGTTATCCCCCCAGCACACTATGCCCCCCTCGCCGTCTATCCCGCACGAGTGCGCGTAACCGGCGCTGACCTGCTCCAAATCAATCGCCGGCGGCGTGGCCTGCCTGGCGAATTGCCTGGTTCGGGCGTTGATGTTGCTGCCCCAGCAGGCCGCGCTCCCGTCCGACCGCACCCCGCAGGTATGCCCAAAGCCGGCGCTGACCTCCGCAAAGGGACACGGCGCCCGCCCGGCTATGGCGGCCAGCGCCTCCAGACGCCCGCTCATCTCATCCGTCGTCAGCGCGTAGCCCACCCCCTCGGCGCCCTGCAATTTGATGGTGTTAATGCCGATCACCGCCCCGCTGCGATTGACCAGCGGCCCGCCGCTGCTGCCCGCATTCAGCGCCGCGTCCGTCTGCAAATAGTCATACCCGTCAATATCCTGCCGCGCCGAAACGATGCCCCGCGTCGCCGTCAGCCCGTCCCCCGCCTCGCTCAGCGGAAACCCCAGCGCCATCACATCGTCCCCCACCGCCACCGGCAGCCCTTCGCCCAGCGGTATGGCCGTGAACTCGGCGCCCGCGTCCAACTTTATCACCGCCAGGTCGGCCTCGTCATCCTGCGCCAGCGTCGTCCCCCGATACCGTATCCCCGCTAAAATCACCACCACATCCTGCTGGCAGTCCACCACATGAGCGTTGGTCGCCACCAGCCCGGCGGCATCGTACACAAACCCCGACCCGCTGCTTTCCGTCGTAATGATCTGCGCCAGGCTGGGCCGGATGCGCGCCACCACGTCGGCCACCGTCGGCGTCGCCGTTGGCCCCGCCGGGGGCATCAGACCCGGCGCCGCGCCGGGCAGATGCCCGGCGCCGTCGGCCGGTGCCGCCACTGCCACCGGGCCGGCCGGCGGAGGCGTCGCCGACGCCGCGATCCGCGTCAGCTCGGCGGCCACCGTGGCCGGCACATCCGCCGCCGGCTGCTGCACCGTAATGCAACCCGCCATCCCTGCCATCAGCAGCAGTAGCAGCAGCGCCGCCAATCCGCGCCGCGCCGCCCGTAATTTCCCTTTCGCCAGCAAGCCCGCCTCTCCTCATCCCGGTTGGCGTCAATATCCACATCCGCCAGCGCGCCTGACGGCACGCCCCGGCAGTATAATTTCCAAAATAGACACCCTCTACCCCCGGTGGGTGGTGGTTTCCGGCGCTCTATAACCGGCCGACGCCGAGGTAGCCGGCATAGCAGCCAAATCGCCGTTCCCGACACTTCCGATGGGTATCCGCTCCAAACCTTTTGACGCCGGCTTGATAACGGGTTGATGCCGGCTTGAAAGCGCCCACCGCGCCCGACGTCCCGCGCCGGCTCCGCAGCCGTACACCGGACACCCGCGGACGACTCCGATTTTATCACCGAACTATTCGGCAAGGTAGATAACGCCGCCGCCGGGCAGCGTTTCCAAAGGTAGATAATCCCCGCCGCCGGGAGCACTTCGGCAGCGTTTCCAATCGGATGATTTGATATTTGCCCGTCATTCCGGCGCCCGCCGGCATCCGCATCGGCCCCATTCGCCGCCCCATTAGCTCGACCGTACGCCCGTATTGCGGCCGGCCCCGGCGCCGGCGCCCCTCAATCCCGCCTTGCCGCCCAATCCGCCCGCCGGATTTTAAAATTCGCTGCGAATCGGTGACACATCGCCCCTTGCGCCGCCGTACATCCGTCTATTATGCTGATAAGTGGGTAAAGCAGCCCGGCCGCCGGCAAAGCTTTCTAGCGCGCTACACCGAACCGGCCACCGCCGCACCGCCCGGCGTACGACGGGCAGCCCGGCGGCAACAGGCCCGCTTTCGTGTCGACCCAACCGGACAACCCTGTCCACCGACCGACGGCTCAACCAACCGCGTCACGCTATCAAATGGCTGCGTGGGCGTCGCTGGTCAGCGGCGCCTACCGGCCTACCATCCGCATCACACCCACACCGGGGGAAAGTTTCGGGCTGGCCGGCCCGCCAGGAAACGGCCTAACCCTTGTCGGAATTTCACTATGCAGCTGGTCCTGCTTCGTCGCTGTATATGTCGTACGGCCCGTGTAGTTCTGTGCCAGCCAGCGGGTGTCACCACCGTGCCGTGCCGGATGACCCAACCGTCTCGTCGGAGCAGGCCCTGAACCTGTTCTTACCTGCCGTAAGTCCGTCCGGGACACGGAAAACTAGGACGAAACTCACGCGTTACGCTCTCAGGCCGTAGCGCCGACAACCTGGAATCCGGCCGCCCGGACAACCCCCCGGTGTCCCTTCATTATCCGCCGTCAATCATCAACCGCCAACCGCCAACCGCCAACCGTCTAACCCGCCGCAAAGGAGCCGCCTTCCCAATGACAACCGTCCTGCCACCGCCCACCTGCTGCCGCCCGCCGCCGCGATGTCCCCGCCCGCCGGAACCCCCTTCGTAACCGGAACCTCCTCGCGCATCAAGGCGCATCGCCAAACGCGCTTTTGCGTCGCCCCTGCGGCATAACATAATCGCCCGCCATTCCGTCGCCAGCCGGCATCCCCGGCATCCGGGCATCCTGCCCGCCTGCTCTGCAAGCGCCTCGCCGTAAAGCGGTGGCGCCTGTTCCCGATTCCGCCGCCCGCCGGAATCTCGGAGTGATTTCGCGACGCGCCTTGGCCGCCCTTCAGATTAGGCGGGCTTTGATTTTGCCGCCGCCCCGGCCGCCAACCGCCGCCCCAGGAACCCTATCCGCCCTTCCCTGTCATAGCCAGCGGCGCCACCGGGTTGGCCTCCCCCGGCGGCAGGGCCAGCTCCCGGTTGCGCCCCCGCCAGTGGGCCGCCAGCGGCCAGTGCCGCCACAGCGGCAGCGCCCCGGCCGGCTCCGCCAGCGCTTCCGCCAATGCTTCCGGCAGAACAACCCGCCGCGCGTCCTCATCGTCCGCCGGGTTGTCCCCATCAGGACGCCACGGCCCGGCCAGATGCCGCCGCCACACCTTCGCCTCGTCCTCGCCTGCCAGATGCGCCAGCGCCGCCATCACCTGATGCGGGCGGTGCAGCGCGTAATCCGGACCCAGCTCCAGCAGCGCCTCCCGGTCAATCGCCGCCCACAGCGCGGCCGCGGCAATGGCGCCAGCGTTCCGGGCGCACCGGATGTCCTGCGGCGCGTCGCCAACATAGACGGCATCGGACGCCTCAACCCCCAGCTCCGACAGAACCCGCCGCAAGCCGCCCGGATGGGGCTTGTAGGGACGGGCCTCGGTCTTAAAATCCGCCCAATCCACCAGCGGCGCCAGCCCGGACTGCTCCAGCTCCCGCGCCCCGAATTCGGCCCGCTTGTCCGACAGGATGCCAATGCGGACGCCCCGTCCCTTGAGCATACGCAGCAGGCTGCTCACGCCGGGGTACAGGTAATTGCGATGCCCGGCCATCCCGTAGTAATGCCGCAGGTAGGCCGTCTCAATGGCGGCTATCTCCTCCTCGGCATCCGGCCGGCTGCCCAGGAAAAACAGCAGGTGCCGCAAAAAGGGGCGATGAAACTCGGCGGCAATCGCCTCCGCCGCCGGCGGGGCCACCCCCAGGTCGCCCGCCGTCCGCGCCATCAGCAGCAGGTGAATGTCCCAGCTGTTCCAGAGGGTCAAATCCCAGTCAAAAACTACGGCGCGCATACTGACCGCCCGCTTTTATCTCCGCTCGTACCCGTATTCCGACACCAGAAAAGGCACATATTCGTTGACCAGGCCGATGACGGCCTCGCTGACCTCCGGCGGGTTTTTCTGAAACCCGGCCAGAGACGCCGCGTATTCCGCCAGCCGCGCCGCGAAAGCGTCATACCCGTCCAGTTGCAGGCCCTCGTAAATCAGCCGGATCTGCCCGGCCATATCCCGTTCCAGTTCCTCGTAGCGAATTTGAACCAGGCGACCGGCGGGTACCAGCCCACGCTGCCGCCCGTAGGCTTGCGCCATCTCCCGGTAGATTTTAACCTGCCGCCGCAGCAGCCCGTCAAAATCCACCGCCTGCAACGCGTGCCACCCGTTCATCAACCGCAACAGATGGGCGTACGACCGCAGGGTATCGTAAGGATTGCGCTGGATATACACGAACCGCGCCGCGGGAAACAAATCCAGCAGCGCCCCAATCCGGCTGGTGTTGGACGGCGATTTCAGCAGCAGCGGCTTGCCGCCCATATTAAGGCTGGCCGCCTTGAGCAGACGGATGTAATCCCGCCGCCACCGTTCCCGCTCCGCCGGCGCCAGCCGTTCCTCCGGGAACAGGTAGTTCAGCGCCGCGTCCCCGGTGCGCGGGAAGTTCAGCGACACATAGGGGCTGCGCCCGCCGGCGCACATCAGGGCGATTTCCTCCTCCTGCGGCATCGCAAAAGCCACGGGTATGTTGTCAACCCCCCGCGTGGCCGGCAGCTGCCCTTCCAGCAGCCGGCGAATGCGCCGCTGGCCCGCCAGAAACACATCGGGCAGCGCCGCCTGGTAGGTATTCACAAACCCCCAGCGGGGATCCGTAGCCAGCAGGTTGTGCAGCAGCGTAGTGCCGGAACGCCAGAAACCCAGCAGAAACAGCGGCTCCGGATGCAGTTCCGCATTGCGAATGCGCCGCCCGTAGGCCACGCTTTGCCACATCCGCAGCGGCGCAAAGACGGCGTCGGCGGCCAGTATCCCCAGATAGCGGGGCAGGAACGGGCGGTCCACGCCGTGCCGTAGCCCCAGCCGCAGCGCCAGCGACAACCGCCCCGTCGCCAGAAAGCTGTTGAAACCGGAGGCGAATGACCCGCTGGCATTGTCGGCGTCAGCGGCAGCCGGATTATACCCGCCGCCCCGCCCCGTTAGCCCGCGCCCGGCCATAGCGACGGCTCCCGCCGGCGCAGGTAGTCCAGCACTTCCCGGCTGCACTCCTCAACGCCGCGCCCGGCCGTATTGATGACGATTTCCGGGCTGCGGGGCGGTTCGTAGGGCGAATCAATGCCCGTAAAGTTGGAGATCTCGCCCCGGCGGGCGCGCCGGTACAATCCCTTCGTATCCCGCGCCTCGCACAATTCCAGCGGCGTGTCCACGAACACCTCCACAAACCGGCCGGGGGGCGCCTGCGCCCGGGCAAAATCCCGTTCCGCCTGAAACGGCGATATGCACGCCACCAGCGTAATCAGCCCGGCGTCGTACATCAGGGCGGCGGTATGCGCCAGCCGGCGCACATTTTCCCGCCGGTGCGCCAAGCTGAAGCCCAGGTCGCCGTTCAATCCGTGCCGCAGGTTGTCCCCGTCCAGCACATAGGCCAGCCGGCCCCCTTCGTGCAGCCGCCGCGCCACCCGCGCCGACAGCGCGCTCTTGCCCGCCCCGGACAGGCCGGTGAACCACAGGATACCGGGCTGTTGCCCCAGCAGGGCGGCGCGTTCCGCCAGGCTTACGGCGGCGGGCTGCCGGACGGTGTCCGGGGAATGGGGGGGCGACTTTGTGACCATCGCAACGCATTATAGCGCCGGCGGGCGGTGCCTCGCCTGCCGCCCGCCGGGACAAATTAAGCGGCGTTAGCGCGGTTTCCGCCGCCGCCGACCACGCCAGTGCTGCGCTTCACCGGCCGGCGGGACGCCGCCTCGCCCCACGCTACCGGCGCCGACGGATTATTACGACGGCGGCGACTACCACCGCCACGCCCACTACCGCCGCGATGCCGACCAGCCAGGCAACCCACCCGCCGGCGCCGGCGCCTTCGCCCGGCGGTGCCGCCGGCGGCGCGGGTGTAGGCATCAGAGTAGGCGCCGGCATCGGCGGCGGCGATGCTGCCGGCGCCGCCGGCGTGGGCGGCAGAGTGGGCGTAGCGGCCGTCGGCGCTTGCGCCGCCGGAGCGGGAGTTGCCGGCGCCGGGGTTGCCGTTGTCGTGAACGGCGCGGCCGTCGGAGACATTGCCGGCGCTGGCGTTGCCGTCGCCAGAGTCGCCGTCGCCGCCGGCCGGCGGGTTGGGGTCGCCGTTGCGGTGGCCGCCGGCGCGCCGGCGGTAGCCGTGGCCGTGGGTACGACGGGCGCCGCCGTCGCTTCCGGCGTGGGACTGAGCGTCGCCGCCGGCGTCAGCTCCGGCGCCTCGTCATCCGCCGCCGCCGGTTCCGGCGTGGGCATAAGCGTGGCCGCCGGCGTCGGCTCCGGCGTAGCGGCGTCCGACGGGTCCAATCCGGGGCTTTCCGCTCCGGCGGGATTCACCCGGATGGAGAAAGTCAGGGTAGCCGAGCTACCATCGCCATCCGTTGCGGTCAGGGTATAGGTGACCTCATCCGATGCGGCGGTAGGCCGTCCGGTGATGGTCGGCGGCTGCGGCTGCGAGTTGAAAGTCAGGCCCGGCGGCAAGCTGGGCGTCAGGGCGTAGGCCAGTGAGCCGTCGCCCCCGGTTGCCGCCGGCAGCGTCAGCGCCACCGCGCGCCCGACCCGGTAAATCTGCGGCGGCACCGCGGCGTTTCCGAAGGACGGAACGGTGTTCGCCGTGCTGGCCCGGGCCACCGCCGGCGCCGATTTCACCGTCGCGCCGCTTACCGCCCACAGCCGGAATGTGTAGCCCGTGTTGCCCGCCAGTCCGGTTATCGTATGACTGATGGCGGCACCCCCGGCGGCGGCGTCCCCTGCTGGGATCGACCGCCGGCGCGCATCCCCGGCCGGCGCCCCGACCGCCTGATACTCCACTTCGTACCCGGTGACGCCCGGATCCCCGGCGGCGTCCCAGGCCAGCGTTATGGAGCCGGCGCCCGCCGGCCGCGCCGTGAAGTTGGCGGGCACAGCCGGTGCCACCACGATGGCAAAGCCCAGCGTATCGGTATCGTAAGCCCCCGTTGCCCCGTCAGCGTCTGATACCGTCAGCGTGTACCGGCGCGGCGCGGACAGCGAAGCCAGGGGAACGCCGTCAATGACCCGCGTATCGGCGTCAAAAGACAGGCCGGCCGGCAGACCCGGCGCCAGCCGGTAACTCAAAACCCCGTTGCCCCCGCTGGCCGCCGGCAGCGTCAGCCGCGCCGCCACGCCCACCGTATAAACCTGCGCCGCTACCTCCGCTCCCGCTGCAAACGCGGGCCGCAGGTTAGCCAGCACGGTAATGGTGAAAGACAGCGTCGCCGTGTCGTCATCCGCAGTCGTTCCCGTGTGGTCGTGGTCAACTGCCGTCAGGATGTATTCCGTCCGGGGCGATGCCACGCCCGGCGTCCCGGAGATGATGCGGGTTGCCGGGTTGAAAGACAATCCGTCGGGCAGCGCCGGCGCCAGCCGGTAGCCCAGCCGCGCAATATCCCCGCCGGTGGCCGCCGGCAGCGGCGCCGAAGTCTCCGGCGCTCCCTGCACATATTCCAGCGCCGGCCCCGTCGCCGCGCCAAAAGTCGGCTTGGAATCCCGGTAGCCCGCCGCGTAAAGCGAGAAATCACTGACCCCGGCGGCGCAAACCTGCCGCCCCCGCCGCTCCGAACCGGACGCCGGCCGCCATTCGCTGCCATCGTAATGCAACAGAACCACCTGCCGGCCGCGCGCCTCCCGCAGCATACCGGGCGGCACGGGCAGGCACAGCTCCAGCCCGCCGGGGGGAACGGCCGACACCGTAATGTCCACCACCGACCCCACGCCGTAGCTGTCACTTTCCGCCGGCGCATCGCCCGCCGGCGGCGCAATGGTAATCACAACATCCCGATCCAGCGTGGGCGGCACGAAAACCGTGATGCCCTCCGGCAGACCCGCCGCCCCGGTTACCTGGAAAGTCTGCCCGTCCACCACGCTGGTCTGCGTCCCTTCCGTGGGGGATATGCTGGGGCGCGGCGGCGGGGTTGGCTCCGGCGTGGGCGTGGGCGTGGGTGTCAGCTCCGGCGCGGCCTCGACCGCAGCCAGTCGCAGCACGCCAACCGTGTAGGTGAACGCCGCCACGCCCCCGGTGGGCGCGACCACAATGGTTATGAGGTTGTCGCCGTATTCCAGCGCCGCCGCCACGCCGGGCTGCTCGGCGGTTATGGCCGTGCCGTTGACCGTCACCGGCGTGCCGGAAACATTCGGGACAGGCGCAACGGTCACCGTTTCCACATCAGATGCCACGGTGGCGTCGTAATCGGCGCGCCCGCTGCTGAAGTCCGGGGACAGCGCCACCGCCTGCCCGTCGCCGTCAGTAATGGTCAACGCGCTCAATTCGTTGACCGGCGCGCTGGGCCTCACCCGTACGGTAACGGTGTCGGTGTCAGAAGCCCTTCGCGCATCCTCAACGGTCAGCTCAAAGACCAGAGCGGTGGCAACCGACAATCCGCTGGGCGCCATAAAGCTGGCACTCTGGGTAGCGGCGCCGGACAGGACTACGGTGGGCGTACCCGACGACTGCCGCCAGGAGTAAGTCAGAACTTCGTTTTCCGGGTCGCTGCCGCTGCCGGACAGGGTTACCGCTGCGCCTTCGTTCACCGTCTGGTCGCTGCCCGCGTTGGCGGTGGGGGCATCATTGGCGCCGGCGGTCACGGTGATAGTCACTGTGTCGGTGTCCGATTCGCCCCGCGCGTCCGTAACGGTCAGCTCAAAGACCAGGCTGGCGTCATTTACCAACTGCGTGGGCGCCGTAAAGCGGGCCGTAGCCCGGTTGGCATTGGACAGGCTTGCATTGGGCGTACCCGACGACTGCCGCCAGGAGTAAGACAGCCTTTCGTTCTCCGGGTCGTTGCCGCTGCCGGAAAGGGTTACGGTTGCGCCTTCATTCACCGTCTGGTTGCTGCCCGCGCTGGCGGTGGGGGCATCGTTGACGCCGGCGGTTACGGTGATAGTCACCGTATCGGAACGCCGCAAATTGTGGGGGTCGGTTACGGTCAGTCTGAATACCAGCGTAGCGTTGGCGGCCAGCTGCGTAGGCGCCGTAAAGCTGGCGCTGGCGGCGGTGGAACTGGAAATGCTTACGGACGGCGTACCCGACGACTGCTCCCACAAATAAGTCAGCGCTTCGCCGTCCGGGTCCGTAGCGCTGCCGGACAGGGTAACGGCGTCCCCCTCATCCACCGTCCGGTTGCTGCCCGCCGCTACCGTATGCGGAGCGTTGCGCCGGGTTACGGTGATCCTGTAATCACGGGTAGCGCCGCCCTCTGCGGTTACGCGCACCGTGATTGCGGTACTGCCCACGCTGGTCAAGGCAACCTGATGCCCGCTGGCTACGTTGTCGCCGTCCGCCGGCGAGATGCTGAAGCTGGCGCCGCTGTCGCTGGCCGTGGCCGACACCGTCAGGGTCACGGCGCCGGTGATGGCGGCGGTGTAGGAAGTAGTAGCGGCATTGAATGCCGGCGACAGGGCCAGACTTTGCTCGTTGCCGTAGGTGAGATACAGGGCGCTCAAATTGGCGTTGCCGCTACCCGCGCGGGTCGTCACCACAAAGCTGGCGCTCCTCGTTCCAATGGTCACGGTAGCGGTGACCCTCTGCCCGAAACTGCTGCTGGATGTCACCTTGACGGCCACCGTCTGCCCGCTGCTTACCGTGTTGCCGCTGAATGCCGCCCCGTCCACAACCAGCGCTCCGTTGGTGACGCTGATGCTCACCGTAGTATTGATGCCCCCTACCGTGATGGTGTTGCTGGTCACCTCCGTGGCCGGATCCACATTGTTGCGCGCCGTGAAACTGAAGCTGTTCGGCGTAGTGTCGGGAGCGGGTATGGTGATCGTTACGGTGTCCACGGCGGAAGCCCCCCGCGCGTCGGTAACCGTCAGCTCAAAGACCAGGATTGAGCCGCCGGCCAGCCCCGTGGGCGCCGTGAAGCTGGGCGTAGCCGTGCTGGCCCCGGTCAGGGTTACGCTGGCGCCTGAAGTCTGCCGCCAGGAATAAGACAGCGTTTCGCTTTCCGGATCCGTTCCGCTGCCGGACAGGGTCACGGCCGCGCCGCCATTCACCGTCCGGTTGCTGCCGGCATCGGCGGTAGGCGCGTCATTGGGCCCGGCGGTAACGGTTATGGTCACCGTGTCGGTGCCTGATGCGCCCCTGGCGTCGGTAACGGTCAGCTCAAAGACCAGGCTGGCGCTGGTTACCAGCTGCGTGGGCGCCGTAAAACTGGCCGAGGCCCGATTGGCGTTAGTCAGCGTTACGGACGGCGTACCCGACGACAGCCGCCAGGAATAGGACAGGGGGGTTTCCCGTTCCGGATCCGTTCCGCTGCCGGACAGGGTTACGGATGCGCCCTCATTCACCGTCCGGTTGCTGCCCGCGTTGGCGGTAGGCGCGTCATTGTCCCCGGCGGTTACGGTTATCGTAACCGTATCGGTGCCCGATTCGCCCCTGGCGTCGGTAACGGTGAGCGTAAAGACCAGGCTGGCGTTATTCACCAACTGCGTGGGCGCCGTAAAACTGGCCGAGGCCCGATTGGCGTTAGTCAGGCTTACGTTGGGCGTACCCGACGTCTGCCGCCAGGAATAGGACAGGGTTTCGCTTTCCGGGTCCGTCCCACTGCCGGACAAGGTTACGTTCGCGCCTTCGTTCACCGTCTGATCGCTGCCGGCGGTGGCGGTAGGCGCATCGTTGGCGCCGGCGGTTACGGTTATCGTAACGCTATCGGTGTGGGTAGCGTCGTCGTCGTCGGTGACGGTAAGCTCAAAGACCAGACTGGCGTCGGCGGCCAGTTGCGACGGCGCCGTAAAGCTGGCCGTATCCGTGTTGTCGTTAGACAGGGTTACGGACGGCGTACCCGACGACTGCCGCCAGGCGTACGTCGACACGGTGCCATCCGAGTCCATTCCGATGCCGGACAGGGTTACGGCGTCCCCTTCGTTCACCGTCCGGTCGCTGCCGGCGTTGGCAGTAGGCGACTGGTTGCTGAACGTTACGGTAATGGTGACGCTGTCGGTGCCAGACTCGTTGCGCGCGTCGGTTACGGTCAGTTGAAAGACCAGCGTGGCGTTTGCCGTCAGGGAACTCGGCGCGGTAAAGGTGGCGGTAGCCGTGTTCCCTCCGCTCAAAGTCATAGTGGTGCCCGACGTCTGCGACCAGGCGTAAGTAAGATCCTCGTTTTCCGGATCCGTTCCGCTGCCGGAAAGGGTTACGGTCGCGCCTTCCCCTACCGTCTGGTCTTCGCCCGCGCTGGCCATGGGCTCGTCATTGTCCCCGGCGGTTACGGTTATCATAACCGTATCGGTAGCGAACTTCCCCAGCGGGTCGGTTACTTTCAGCTCAAAAACCAGCACGGCGTCATTCACCAGCTGGGTGGGCGCCGTAAAGCTGGCGCTGGCCCGGTTGGCGTTGGACAGGGTTACGTTGGGCGTACCCGATGTCTGCCGCCAGGCATAGGTCAGCGCTCCCCGCTCCGGGTCGGAGCCGCTGCCGGCCAGAGTAACATCCGCACCCTCGTCCACCGTCTGGTCGGCGCCGGCCTCGGCGGTAGGCGGGTCATTCTGCCGCGTTACCGTGATGCGGTAAGTCCTGGTGGTGCTCCCGTCCTCCGCCGTCACCGTCACGGCAATAGGAGTGCTGGCCGTCGTGGTCGCCACCTGGTGCCCCTCGGTCAACGTCGCGCTGTCCGCCGGCGTAATGCTGGGCGCGGCGGCGTTGGCGTCGGTAGTCGTCGCCGCTACGGTTACCGATTCGGAGGTAGTGACGGCCGTGTAAGTGGCAGTGCCGGCCGTAAAGGCCGGGTTCAGCGCCACATTGCCCCCGTTGCTGTCCGCCAGAGTCAGGGCGCTCAAGGTAGCGTCCACGCCGGCGGAGCGCGTAGTCACCACAAAGTTCGCCCTGACCCCGCCGATGTTCACCGTGGCGGTTACGCTGCCGCCCAGGGTAGCGCTGGAAGTCACCTTGACCGCCACCGTCTGCCCGTTGCGAATGGTGTTGCCGCTGAACGCCGCCCCGTCCACAATCAGCGCTCCGTTGCTTACGCTGATGTTGGCCAGGACATTGATGTCGCTTATCGTGACCGTGTTGCTGGTGACCACCGTCCCCGGCGCCACGCCGCTGCGGGCGGTAAAGGCAAAGCTGGCCGGCGTAGTGTCGGCCGCCGCCACCGCCAGGCTAAAGGTCAGCGCCGCCCGGTCGCCCGCGCCCGTGTTGCCGTCCGCGTCCCGCACCGTCAGCGTGTACTGGGCGGGCGCCGCCGCCGTAGTCGGCAATCCGCCGATGGTTCCCCCGTGCGCGTCCCCGACGCCGGGCGCCCTGTACGACAGGCCGTTGGGCAGCGTCAGCCCGGTGGCCGCCCCCGGCCCCGTGAGCGTGTAGGTGAACGCCCCGTTGCCGCTGGCCGCCAGGGCGGCCGGCAGCGTATCGCTTGCCGTTACGCCCACCGGATAGGTTTTCGCGGCGATGGTCGCCGTCCCGAAAGACGGCGCCCGGTCCGGCTGCGCGTTGAACTGCGCCGCCGTATCGTGACTGGCGAAGCGCAGCGCCGGGTACTGGTTGGCCTGCCCGAAGTCCCAGGGATTGTCGTCCTCGGTATCCGCATCCAGGTTGATGTTCCAGCCCGAATAAATGCCCGTGTAGCCGGTGGGGCTTTGCAGCGCCGTGGTGGTCTGCCCCGCGCTGGCCGTGGAACCCGAGCTGGCGCTCTGCCCGGTAGCCTCTTTATCCCAGTAGCTGTTGCTGACCCGGCCCGCGCCCGCGTTGACCCCCACCAGCCCGCCGATGCTGGCCGATGTTCCCCCGCTGACCGCGCCCGCCGCGTAGGAATAGCTGATCCGGCTCCGGTTCTGCCCCGCCAGCCCGCCCACCTGCGCCGAGGCGCCGCCGCTGACGGACACTCCGGCGTAGCTGGCCGTAACGGCGCCGCTGTTCCGCCCCACCAGCCCGCCGGCCGCCGCCGCCGAACCCGTAGTGCCGGCCCCGCCCGCAACGCTGCCGTAAGCGTAAGTGACACTGACCGAACCCAGGTTGACGCCCGCCAGCGTCCCCGCCATCCGGTCCGCGGCGGTAGTCGCCACGCTGGCCGCCAGCAGCCCCAGCCCGCTGATGTCCCCGCTGCTGCCCACTACCCCGAACAGCCCCAGCGCGCTGGCGTCGCTGGTCCCGCTGCGCCGGATGTACAGGTGCGATATGGTATGCCCGTTGCCCTGGAAGGTAGCCGCGTAGGGACTGGCGCTGTCGCCAACGGGCAGCCACCCCTTGCCGCTGTGCCAGAAATCATCGTCGGCGGAAGTAATCCTCCCGTCGCTGTTCTCGTCAAAAGTGAGGTTCTGCCTCAACTCGTACCCCGTGCAGGCATACACCGGCTGGACGTCCGCCGGGCTGGTGCGCGGACAGCCCATGCCCTGCGCCGGACTGGGAAATGCGGCGGCCCAGGCGGCCGCGTTGGCGGCGCTGTCCACCTTCCCGTCCCCGTTCAAGTCATACCGCATCGCATCCAGCTGCGTGGTATTGCGGATGTCCAGCAGCCCGTTCCCGTTGTCATCGTAGTCAAAGGTTTCCCCCACTACGGTGACTTCCACCGTGTCCGGCGGGGATATGTGAATGCCGTCATCCACCGTCAGCGCAAAGGTCAGCGTAGTGAGTTCACTTACCGTGGGCGAAGTGAAAGTGGGTTGCGCCGCCGTGGCGTCGTTCAGCGTAACCCGGGGGCCGCCCGTCTCCTGCGTCCAGGCGTAGGCCAGCGTCTGCGATTCCGGGTCGGTACTGCCCGTGCCGTCCAGCCTTACCAGCGACCCTCGGGAAACCGACTGGCTCATGCCCGCCTCCGCCATCGGCGCCTGGTTGGCCGCCGACTGCAAGGCGAACTGCGCCGCCGTGTCATAGCTGCCCAGCCCCAGCACGGGATACTGCCGCCCCGTGCCGAAGCGCCAGGCGTCATCGTTGCTGCCGTCCCCGTCCACATCCACATCATCCCAGCTGGCGTAGATGCTGCTGCCCGCCGCTCCGTAGGCCGTGGGCCCCGCCAGCTGCACGCTGCTCCTGGCGGTGGCGCCGCTCGCAATCCCGCTGACCGAGCTGTCGTGATAGCTGGCCGTGATCCGGTTCGCCAGCGTTCCCGTGTCGGAACCCACCAGCCCGTCGCTCCCGTTGGGCTCGCTTCCGTCCACGGCCCGCCCGTTGGCGTAGCTGGCCGTAATCGTTCCGTTGTCGTTATGCCCTACCAGGGCGCCGGCGTCGGAACCGCTGGCCGTCACATCAACAATGGCGTAGGCGGCCAGCACGCTGCCGTCCTTGTTATGCCCCACCAGCCCGCCGACTTTGCCGGCGCCGGCCACCGTCCCCGCCGCGTAGCTGTTGCTTACCGCCCCGGCGCTGTGCCCCGCCAGCGCGCCCACATTGTTCTGCCCCGTCACTCCCACGGCGTGCAGCCCGATGCCCTCCAGCCGGCCCCCGCTGCCCAGCCGCCCGAACAGGCCCACATCGTCCGTGGCGCTGCGGGCGATGAACAGGTTGGCTATGGTATGCCCGTTGCCGATGAGCTTGGTGGCGTAGGCATTGGTGGCGTCCCCAATGGGCAGCCAGCCCGCCCCGTCGTTCCAGTATGCCGGGTCGCCCGTTTCGGTAATGGCGTCGTCATCGTTTTCGTCAAAGTCCAGGCTGGCCCGCAGTTCGTACCCCGCGCAGGCCGCCGGGCAGCCCATTTTAGCCTGCGCCCCCACAAAGGCCGCCCCATAGGCCGCCGCCCCTGCCGCCGCCGGCGCCCCGTCCCCATTCAGGTCATAGCGAATGGCGTCCAGACGCGCCAGGTTGTAAATGTCAATCAGATTGTCGTCATCCCGGTCGTAATCCCGCTGCGGCGACCGCCCCGCGCCCGCGTATTTCAGCGCCGGATACTCATTCGCCACCCCGAAATCCCACGGATCATCGCCGCCCGTGGCATCGTCCATATTGATGTTCCAGTTGGCGTAAATCCCCGCGTAACCCACGGGCTCCTGCAACCGCGCCGCCGTCGTCCCCGCCGCATTCGGCGACCCGGCGCTGCTCGTCCGCCCCGTGCTCGCCGTGTTCCAGTACGAATTGCTTACCGTGCCGCCCCCGGCGTTCCGCCCCACTAGCCCGCCCGCGCTGTTCGCCCCGCCCCCGGACACCGCCCCCAGCGCGTAAGACGCCGCCAGCGTTCCTCCGTCGTTGTAGCCCACCAGCCCCCCGGCGTCCCCCGAAGCCCCGCTGGTCGCCGCCGCGCTGGCGTACACTGCCCGCACCGTCCCCGCGTTCCGGCCCACCAGCCCGCCCACGCTGTCATTGGCGTTCCCCGACACGGCGCCCGACGCCCAGGACGCCGCCACCACGCCGCCGTTCTGCCCCGCTATGCTGCCCACATTCCCCGCCGCCACCCGGCTGCCCGTCACCCGGGCCTCCCGCAGCGCCAGCCCGTAGATATTCCCGCCGCTGCCCACTACCCCGAACAGCCCCAGGCTTTCCCGGTCCCCCCGGCTGATGTACAGGTTGTCAATCACATACCCGTTGCCCGCGAAATCGGCGGCGTAGGCATTCGCGCTGCCGCTGCCAATGGGCTGCCAGCCCTTGCCCCCGTCCCAGTAGGCATCCCCGCTGTCCACGCTGCCGCTGCCGTCCGTGTCAAAGTCCAGATCCGTAGCCAGCTCGTACCCCGCGCAGGTGGCCGGACAACCCATCCCCGCGTAAGGCGCGCGGAACGCCGTCGCGTAAGCCGTGGCCCCGGCCTCCGTCGCCGTCCCGTCCCCGTCCGGGTCATGCCGCAAGGCGTCCAGCCGCGCCAGGTTGTGCAAATCAATCAGGTTGTCATCGTCCCGGTCGTAATCCCGCTGCGGCGCCTTGTCCAGCCCGCCAAACTTCAAAATCGGGTAGTCATGCCCCGAACCGAACTCCCACGGATCATCGTTCCCCGTCACCCCGTCCACATTCACATTCCAGGCGCTGTAAATACCCGTATAGCCGGCGGGGGTTTGCAGCTCCGCCGTGGTATGGACGGCGCCGCCGCCCGTGCTGCTGCTCTGCCCGGTAGTCTGCCGGTCCCAGTAGGAATTGGAAACTTGCCCGCCCGTGCTATGTGCCACCAGGCCGCCGCTGCTGCTGGGGGAAACCCGGCCCGTCGCATAGCTGGCGGAGATGTTGCTCGTGCCATTGGTCGAGCCGACCAGCCCGCCGATGACGGATGACGCCGCGCCACTGCTTGTGCTCACATTTCCGGTAGCGTAGCTGGCGGTAATGGTGGCGTTATTGTTCAGGCCAACCAGCCCGCCGCCCCGGAAGTTGAACAGGGAAGTAGTGCTGACCGCGCCGGCGGCGAAACTGGCGACAATAGTGCCGCCGTCGTTAACGCCCACCAGCCCGCCGCCAAAATGCCCGGCGTTGGTATTGACGCCCTCGTCGTTGCTCACTGCCGCCGTAGAATAGCTGGCGCGGATGATGCCGCCGCCGCTGTTCTGCGCCACCAGACCGCCCGTTATCCCCTGGCTGGTGGCGTGATTACAGGCGCCGCCGGACACCCGGCCGGTGGTGTAGCTGCCCACAATCCGCCCCCCGGAATTCTGCCCCACCAGCCCGCCGGCCCAGGAGCAGGGGCGGCTGTCAATGTTGACATTCTCCAGGCCCAGGTTGGAGATTTCGCCGCCGGATGACACGCCGTAGAACAGGGCCGCCGCGCGGAGTACGCCGCCGCCGTTAATGTACAGCCGCGATATGGTATGCCCGTTGCCCTCAAACTTGGTGTTAAGGTAGTAAGCGCGGTCGCTGTAAGTGCCAATAGGGTTCCACCCCGCGCCCCCTCTCCAGTAAGTCGGGTCGCCCGCCTCGGTGATAATCCCGTCCCCGTTTTCGTCAAAAGTAAGATCCGCCCGCAGTTCGTACCCCGCGCAGGTCGGCGCGCTGTTGTCCGTGGCCGGATCGTTGTCCGGATCCACCGGCCGGCACCCCATCCCCGGCGCCGCCGTAAAGAAAGCCGCCTGGTACGTCGTCTGATTGGCAGTGGCTACCTCCCCGTTCCCGTCCAGGTCATACCGCACCGCGTCCAGCTGCGCCAGCGTGCGAATGTCAATCAGCCCGTCATCGTCATCGTCATAGTCCACCGAATCGCTGAAGGTCACCGTCACCGTATCCGCCGCCGAAATCAGCAGCCCGTCGCTGACGGTGAGCGAAAAAGTCAGCGTGTGCGTCACCCCGGGATCCAGCGCCGGCGTCATAAAAGTGGGCATCTCGGCGGTAGCGCTGATCAATGTAACCCGGGGCCCGCCCTCGCCCTGCGTCCAGGCGTAGGTAATGGTCTGCCCCTGCGGATCCGCGCTGGCGCTGGCGTCCAGCGTCACCGTGGTGGATTCGTAGGTATTCTGGTCCGCCCCCGCGTCCGCCGTCGGCGCCAGCGCCGCGTACTGCAACGCCAGCTGAACCGCCGTGTCAAAGTTCCCCAGCCGCAGCACGGGATACTGGGTGGCGTTCCCAAAATGCCACGGGTTGTCATTCCCGGTTGCCCCGTCCGTATTGACATCCCAGTCCTTGTAGATGCCCGTAGTTCCGTAGGCGATAGGCGAGGCCAGTTCCGAGGCCGTTTTGGCGGTAGCCCCGGCGGTAATCCCGCTGGCGTCGCTGTCATGGTAGCTGTAGTTGATGGTTCCGTTGCTGGTGCCTACCAGACCCCCGCTGCCGGCGGGAATGCGCTCGTTGGAATAGCTGGCGGTAATGGTGCCGTTCTGGTTGCGCCCCACCAGACCGCCGGCCGGGGATCCGCTGGCCGTAACATTGACCGTGGCGTAAGACGCAATGATGTCGTTGTCGATGTGATGCCCGATCAGCCCGCCCACTCTGCTGCCGCCGGTAACGGATCCGAAGGCGTAGCTGCCCGCCACATTGCCCACATTGTACCCAATCAGGGCGCCCACTATGTTGCGCCCGGTCACATTGACCCCATGCAGCCCCAGCTCCTCCACCCGCCCGTTGGGGTCCATCACACGGAACAGGCCGATGTTGTCCTGCCCGCTGCGGTTGATAAACAGGTTGGATATGATATGCCCGTTGCCGAGGAGTTTGGTCGACATTAGATAAATAGGCTGCCACCCGGCGCCCCCGTTCCAGTAGGTCGGATCCCCCGCCTCGGTAATCTCCCCGTCCCCGTTTTCGTCAAAGTCCAGGCTGGCGCGCAGTTCGTACCCCGCGCAGGTGGCGGCGCACCCCATCCCGTCGGCGCGCCCCACAAAAGCGGCGTAGTAGGGAACCCCGTTGCTGGGCGTACCCTTGCCCGTCGCGTCATACCGCACCGCGTTCAGCTCGGACAGCTTGTAAATATCAATCAGGTTGTCATCGTCCCGGTCGTAATCCCGCCCCTGGGGAATGCGCGCGGCGCCCCCGTAGATCAGCACCGGATACTCGCTGTCCCGCCCGAAATCCCAGGGCGCGTCCGCGCCGGTGGCATCGTCAATATCCAGGTCCCAGCCCGCGTATATGCCCGTGTACCCCACCGGCTCCTGCAACGCCGTCGCCGTCTTGCCCGCCGTGGCCGCCGACCCGGCGCTGCTCGTCTGCCCCGTGGTCGCCGTGTTCCACCACGAATTGGTCACCGTACCCGTGGCCGAGTTCCGCCCCACAATGCCGCCCCGGCTCCCCGCGCTCCCGCCGGACACCGCCCCCAGCGCGTAAGTCGCCTCCAGCGTCCCCCCGGCGTTGTACCCCACCAGCCCGCCGGCGTCCCCCGATGCCCCGCCCGTCACCGTAGCGCTGGAGTGGGACGCCTTGATCGTCCCCGCGTTCCGCCCCGCGATGCTGCCCACGCTGTCGTTGGCCGCCCCCGCCACCGCCCCGCTGACATACACCGCCGCAATGTCCCCCGCGTTCCGCCCCGCCACGGCCCCCACCCCGCTGGCCGCCGTCCGCCGCCCGGTAACCGCCACGTCCACCAGCCCCAGACTCCGCACGCTGGCGCCACTGCCCAGCGCCCCGAACAGCCCCAAATCCGCCGTGTCGCTGCGCCTGACCAGCAGGTCGAAAATGGTATGCCCGCCGCCCTCAAACTCGGTGTTGTAGGGATTGGCGGCCGTTCCAATGGGCTGCCAACCCTTGCCGCCATCGTAGAAAGTATCCCCGCTGTCCACGCTGCCGCTGCCGTCCGTGTCAAACTCCAGATCCGTCCCCAGCTCGTACCCCGCGCAGGTTGACGCGCAACCCATCCCCGCCAGCGGCGCCATAAAGACGGTTTCGTACCGCGTGGCCCCCGCCTCCGTAGGCACGCCGTTGCCATCCAGGTCATGCCGCACTATGTCCAGCCGCGTCAGGCTGTAAATGTCAATCAGGTTGTCATTATCCCGGTCATAGTCCCGCTGCGGCGCCTGGTCCAGCCCGCCGAACTTCAGAATCGGGTAGTCATGCCCCGAACCGAACTCCCACGGATCATCGTTCCCCGCCACCCCGTCCACATTCACATTCCAGTTGGCGTAGATGCCCGTGTAGCCGGTCGGGGAATACAGTTCGGCCGTGTTTTTGGCGCTGCCGCCGCCGGCGCTGCTGCCTTGCCCGGTAGTCTGCCGGTCCCAGTAGGAATTGACCACTTGCACCGAACCGCCCTCCTGGTAGCCCTGTAGGCCGAGGCCGCCGGGAACCCGCCCGGTGGCGTAGCTGGCGGTGATTTTGCCCGAGCCGGCGGCATATCCGGTCAGCGCGCCGATAAAATGGAAGCCGTTTGAGCTCACGCTCCCCGTAGCGTAGCTGGCGGTAATGTTGCCCCGGTTATAGCCGGTCAGCCCGCCGCCTCTGAAACTGAAGCGGTAGCCGGTGACACTGCCCGTGGCGAAGCTGGCGGAGATGGCGCCGGCATTGCCGCCAGCCAGACCGCCGGCAAGGTGCCCGTTGTTGTTATTGTTGCCCTCGTCGCTATACACCGCTGCTGTAGAATAGCTGGCGCGGATAACCCCGCTGCTCGTGTTGTCGCCCACCACCCCGCCGATTACCGCTACGGTGCCGCCACAGGCGCCGCCGGCTACCCGCCCGGTGGTATGACTGCCCACAATCAGCCCATAGTTGACTCCCGCCAGCCCCCCCGCGCGCGAGCAGGGGCGGGTGTCCACATTCACATTCTCCAGCCCCAGATTGGCGATTTCCCCGCCGGTTCCCAGGGCGGCGAACAGCCCCATATTGTGATTCGTCCCGCCGGCGTTAATAAACAGCCGCGCTATGGTACGCCCGTTGCCCTCAAACTTGGCGGTATAGGAGCCCCCAATAGGTCTCCACCCGGCGCCGCTGTTCCAGTACGTCGGGTCGCCCGCCTGTGTGATGCTGTCATCATCGTTTTCGTCAAAGGTAAGATCCGCCCGCAGTTCGTACCCCGTGCAGGTCACGCTGTTGTCCGTGTTCGGGTCATTGTCCGGATCCACCGTGGGGCACCCCATCTGCGCCGCCCGGTAGGGAAACGCCGCCCCGTAGGCCGTGACATTGGTCGCCGTGTCCGGATCATCCACCGCCCCGTTCCCGTTCAGGTCATACCGCACCGCATCCAGCTGCGCCAGGTTGCGAATGTCAATCAGCCCGTCGTTGTCATCATCGTAGTCCACCGAATCCCGGAAGGTCACCGTCACCGTATCCGCCGCCGAAGTCAGCAGCCCGTCGCTCACCGTCAGCGAAAAAGTCAGCGTGTGCGTCACTCCGGGATCCACCGCCGGCGTCATAAAAGTCGGCATCGCCGCCGTGGCGCTGCTCAACATAACCCGGGGCCCGCCCGTCCCCTGCGTCCAGGCGTAGGTAATCGTCTGCCCCTGCGGATCCGCGCTGCCGCTGGCGTCCAGCGTCACCTCCGTAGATTCGTAGGTATCCTGCGCCGCCCCGGCGTCCGCCGCCGGCGCCAGCGCCGCATACTGCAACGCCAGCTGGGCCGCCGTGTCAAAGTTCCCCAGCCGCAGCACGGGATACTGCGTAGCGTTCCCAAAATGCCACGGGTTGTCGTTCCCGCTGCGCCCGTCCGTATTGACATTCCAGTCCTTGTAAATGCCCGTAGTTCCGTAAGCGATGGGCGTGGCCAGCTCCGATGCCGTTTTGTGGGTGGCCCCCGTGGCAATGCCGCTGGCGTCGCTGTCGTGGTAGCTGTCCACAATCCGCGTGGCCTGCGTTGTCGGCGCCGTGTCCACGCCGATCAGCCCGCCGCTGCCGTTGGGGCTGCTGCCGTCCGCCGCCCGTTCATTGGAATAGCTGGCGGTGATGGTGCCGCCTTCATTCCGCCCCGCAATGCCGCCGGCGTCCACGCCGCTGGCCGTGACATTGACGGTGGCGTAGGCCGCAATAATCGCCCCGTCCTTGTGATGCCCGACCAGGCCGCCCACCCGGTTCCGCCCGGAAACGGAGCCGAAAGCGTAGCTGCCCGCAATCGTTCCCTCACTGAACCCCACCAGCGCCCCGGCGTTGTCCCGCCCCGTCGCCTGGACGCCGGACAGCCCGACGCTCTCCACCCGCCCGCCGGTTTTCAAATGGCTGAACAGGCCGATATTGTCCGCCCCGCTCCGCGCGATGAACAGGTTGGCGATGGTATGCCCGTTGCCCATGAATTTGGACTCGTAGGGCGCAATCGGCGCCCACCCCTTGCCCTCGTCCCAGTACGTCGGATCCCCCGCCTCGGTAATGTCCCCGTCCCCGTTTTCGTCAAAGTCCAGGTTGACCCGCAGTTCGTACCCCGCGCAGGCAGCCTGGCACCCCATCCCGGCCCGCGCCCCCGCAAAGGCCCGGTAGTAGCCATCATTCCCGGCCACCCCGTTCCCGTCCCCGTCCCAGCGCACCGCGTCCAGCCGCTCCAGGTTGTAAATGTCAATCAGGTTGTCATTGTCCCGGTCATAATCCCGCCCCTGCGGAAAACGGCCCGTCGCCCCGTACTTAAGTACCGGATACTCGTCATCAATCCCCAGATCCCAGGGATCGTCGCCCCCCGCGCTGGCGTCCAGGTTGACGTTCCAGCTGGCGTAGATGCCCGCGTAGCCGACCGGCTCCTGCAAATCGGCGGCGCTGATGCCCGCCGCGTCCGGCGACCCCGCGCTGCTCGTCCGCCCCGTGCTCCCCGTATCCCAGTAGGAATGCGTCACCGTCCCGCCCGCGTTCTGCCCCACCAGCCCGCCCGCGCTGCCGCCGCTGACGGCGCCCCGGTTGTAGGTTACGCTGATCTGCCCCTGGTTCCGACCCGCAATGCCCCCCACCTGCGTCAGCGAAACCCCGCTGACGCTCACCGTGTTATAGGCCGCCGTGATCGACCCCTGGTTGCGCCCGGCAATGCCCCCCACCTGCGAGGAAGTGCTGGCCGCCACCGTGGCCCGGTTGTAGCTGGCGCTGATCGTGCCCCCGTTCTGCCCCGCCAGCCCGCCGGCCAGGCTGCTGCCCCCGGCCGCCAGCTGCCCCGACACATAGCTCTCCGTAATGACGCCGTTATTCAGCCCGGCCACCCCGCCCACAAAACGCGTGTGCGCCGTGGTGATGATGTTCACATCCGTCAGCGCCAGGCTCTCCACCCGCGCCCCGGCGCCCATCACCCCCAGCAGGCTGTGGTAGTTGTCCGTGCTCCCCCGCCGCAGGTACAGATGCCCGATGCGGTGCCCGTTGCCCCGCAGGGTGCCCTTGAACGGGTTGGCGCTGTCCGCCGCAATCGGCGCCCAGCCCTGCCCGCCGTGCCAGTAGGCGCCGCTGCTGTCGCTGGCGTCCACATCGTCGTCCCCGTCCGTGTCAAAATCCAGGTCGGTAATGAGCTCATACCCCGCGCAGGTTCCGGGACACCCCATATTGCGGAAAGGCGCCTGGAAGCCGGCCGCGTAGGCGGCCGCGTTGGCGATGGCCGGCGTTCCGTCCCCGTCCCGGTCGTAGCGCATCGCGTCCAGCCGCGCCAGGTTGGCAATCTCAATCAGGTTGTCATTATCCCGGTCGTAGTCCCGCTGCGGCGACTTGAGCTGCCCGTCGTACCGCAGTATCGGATAGTCCAGAGCCGATATAAACACCCAGGGGTCGTCGTTGCCCGCCTCCCCGTCCAGGTTGCTGTTCCAGTCGGCGTAAATGCCCGTGTACCCCAGCACCGACTGGAGCTCGGCCGTGGTCTTGCCCACGCCCTTGTTGCCCAGGGTGCTGCCCACGCCGGCGGTGTCCCAGTAGCTGGCGGTGACGGTGAGGCTGGCCGTGTCAGCGGCGGTGGCATATCCCACCAGCCCGCCCGTGGCGTTGGCGGTGCCGCTGCTCCTCAGGCCGGAAAAAGCAAACCGCAGGGTGGCGTAGCTGTTGGTTATGGAGCTGGTGGAGCCGGTGCTTTCCCCAACCAGCCCGCCGGACCGGTAGCCCCCCCAGCTGCTCCACCCGTTAACAAAGCCGCCGGCGTAGCTGGAGCTGATGACGCCGCCCGCGTTCACGCCCACCAGCCCGCCCATGGTGCAAAAGGAACCGCTGGTCCACACGCCGCTGCGGGCGAAACTGCCCACAATCGTGCCCCTGTTCCGGCCCACCAGGCCGCCCTGTATGGACGACCGTCCCGAATCTACATTGCTGACCGCAGCATAGCTGGCCGATATGGTGCCGGCGTTGTCGAACACCAGCCCGCCCACATGGGATTCCCACCCGCCACTCACCCGCGACCCCTCGGCGTAGCTGCGGGCAATTGTGCCCCGGTTGGCGCAGGCCAGCGCCCCGGCATGGTTCCGGTAACCATTAACAATGCTCACCTCCCGCAACCCCAGGCCGGATACGCTGCCGCTGGCCCCAATGATATCGAACAAGCCGTGGCACTGATGGGAGCTGAGGTTGGGCTTCCGCATATACAGGTGGGATATAGCATTCCCGTTGCCCTCAAACCGGGCGCTATAAACGCCCCTCATGGCGTTCCAGCCCTGCCCGTTGTTCCAGTACGCCCCCCCGTGGTCGGCCGCCGTTACGCTGCCGTCGCCGTCGCTGTCAAAGGTCAGGTTGGCCCGCAGCTCGTACCCCACGCAGCCGTCCGGGCAGATCTCCTTGCCCCGCCCCCCAAACGCCGCATCGTATGCCTCCCGATGCCCCGCGTTGTCCGCATCGTCCGGCGCCCCGTCCCCGTCCAGGTCGTACCGGACGACATTCAGCTGCGCCATCGTGTAAATGTCAATCAGGTTGTCGTCGTCCCGGTCGTAATCCCGCTGCGTCGCATTGATCAGGCCCCCGTACTTCAGCAGCGGGTAGTCCAGATCCGACCCGAAATCCCAGGGATCATCGTTCCCGGTCTGCCCGTCCAGGTTCCGGTTCCAGGCGGCGTAAATCCCGGTGTACCCGGTGGGCTGCCGCAGCTGCACCGCCGTTTTCCCCGCGCTGGCGTGGGAGCCCGCGCTGGCCGTCTGCCCCGTGCTGGCCTTGTTCCAGTAGGAAGTGGACACCGTGCCCGTGGCCGAATTGCGCCCGACCAGCCCCCCGGCCCGCCCGGCCGCCCCGCCCGACACCGCCCCCAGCGCGTAGGCGTCCGTAACCGTGCCCCCGTCGTTGAAACCCACCACTCCGCCCGCGTCGCCCGAGGCGCCCGCGCTGGCCGACGCCAGCGCGTAGGAAGTCTTCAACGTGCCGCCGTTGCGCCCCACCAGCCCCCCGACGCTGTCATTGACGCCGCCGACCACCGCGCCGCGGGCCGTAACGGCGGTGATGGCGCCGTCATTCCGGCCCGCCACGCTGCCCACATTGGACGCCGTGGCGCGGCTGCCCGTCACCTTGACCTCCGACAGCGCCAGCGCCAAAACCTGCCCGCCGCTGCCCACCGCCCCGAACAGCCCCAGGTTGGCCGTGTCGCTGCGGTTGATGTACAGGTGGGCTATGCGGTGACCCTGTCCGTCAAACCGGGTCGCAAAAGGGCTGACCGCCGTCCCAATGGGCAGCCAGCCCGCGCCGCTGTTCCAGTAATCCGGGTCATTGGTCTGGTCAATGCTGCCGTCCCCGTTCTGGTCAAAATCCAGGTCGGCCGTCAGCTGAAAGCCCACGCAGTCATTATTGTCCGCGTCCGTGGTGGTGGTCGGGCAGCCCATATCGGCGGTGGCGCCGGGAAAGGCCGTCCCCCAGGCGGTGGCATTGGCCGACAACGGCGCCCCGTCCCCGTCCACATCCCACCGCATGGCATTCAGCTGCGCCAGCGTGGACACCTCAATGTACCCGTCGTCGTTGTTGTCATAGTCTTTCGTGCTGCTGGTGCCAACCGTAATGGCCATTGGCGTCGTCAGCACCCCCCCGCCGCCGGTCGCGGACACGCTGTTGAAAGTAAGGGTGAAAGTTTCGCCATCATCGGCCACCGTATCGGTTTTCACCTGGACTTTGATTTCGTACTTGATTGTGGCGCTGGTTATATCTTGTCCGGCTCTTCCGCTGCTCACGCCCCCGTGGCGGTTGTTGGGAATGGTAACGACAACGGTATCATCAGTGGTAGTTAGGCGGCGCTCCCTGACCGCAATGTCGGCGGCGGTCGCGGCCGGCCCGCTGATGGAATACCGCAGGCTGATGCTTTTGGTGGCGGTTACGCCGGTGGCCTGGAGGTCAAAGGTAACGGTATCGCCCTCCAGCACCTGTAGGCCGGGAGTGTTAACATCAATATCGCCGCGGCTGCCGGTGGCGGTCACGGTCAGCCGGGCCGTGTCCACGGTGCCAATGACGGGCAGGTTTCCAACCAGCCCCGCCACGTGCGGGTCGACCTGGTTGGGCAAAAAGGTGGCGGACGTACCGGACCGGAATCGGTAGCAGCCTTTCAGGGCGTTGTCGGCAATGCTGATGCCGTCAAAGTCGCGGTCGGCAGCCTGCACGGCATAGGTGAACCACATATGGGTGGCCTGGCCCTGGTTGCGGTTGGCGGGCAGGTTCTGGACCGTGTCGCCGATTTTCGCTTCCAGATGCCCTCTCCCGGAGCCGCAGGTCGCCCCCCAGGTATCCCAGGCTCGAACATTGTTGAGCCGGGCATGGACTACGATGGTGTCGCCGGCCGTCCAGTAGCCCCGCGCCACGGCGCTGCGGTAGGAGGCGTTCTGCTCTATAACCAGCCCCCGGACATAGGGGTTCCCGTGCCCCGCCTCGGCCACGCCCCCGCCCCCGCCGAACAGCAGCAGCGCCATCCCCAGCAGCAAAGCCAACCCGCCCGCCGCCCCCCCCCGCCGGAGTCCCCGGCGCCCGCCGGCCGCCATCCCGCGCCGGATGCCCCAACCGCCGCCGCCGATCCCTGGCAGCAGAGCCAACCCGCCCGCCGCCATCCCCCGGCGGATGCCCCACCCGCCGCCGGCTATCCGTAGCAGCAGAGCCAACCCGCCCGCCGCCATCTCCCGGCGGGTGTCCCCACGACTGCCGGTTTCCCGGCCAATGCCCCAGCGACCGCCGGCCCCCGGCGGATGTCCCAAGGCCCGCCCACCGCCGGCCTGCCGGCGGGTGTCCCAACGACCGCCTGTCCTCTCACTCCGCCGCCGCGCCCGCAGGAATGTGGGCCGGCGGAGCAAGGGCAGGAGCAACAGGTGTAGCAAGTGGCGGCAGCCTGTCCAGGCGGCGTTTCGGTGCGTCCTCATCGCAAAATAACAGCGGTCACAGCCGGGCGGCGTAAGGAGGGGCAGAGGGGGATAGCGGAAGTTGCAAGTGAGGATGGCAAGGTAAGCCGCCCCGCCACCGCCGCCCATCCTACCACACCCCACCCGCCGGCGCAAGGGAACATATGCCCTTTCGGCGCCCGCCGACAATACAACCGGGCCGGTATTTTTGCCGCCGCCAACGCCCGCCCCAGCCCCGCCGGCGCTGCGGAGATCCGCCGCCGTATGGTAGTATCTAATGCCGGTATAATGCCGGCCCCGCAACGCCAGCGCCTGGAGGCATCCTAAAAATGACCACCGCCACTGCCACCGCCACCGCGTTTTACCCCACCCCCGACATCGACGCCGCCGTCGCCCGCGCTTTGGCCGCCGCACGCGACCGCCCCAACCCCGTCTTTGACGCCGGCTGCTCCCCGCAGAAGTACGCCGGCATGGCCCAGAATTTCCGCGCCAGCGCCTGGGAACATCTGGACAAAGGCGACCTGGCCCAGGCATCCAACAAGGCCTGGGGCTTGGTGGCGGAAACCGTCAAGGCCATCAGCGCCCACCACGGCCGCATCATCCACACCCACCGCGCCATTTGGCAAGTGGTTGGCGAACTGGCGCAGCTGGTAGGCGACGCCGGCGATATGGAAACCAGGCGCTGGATCAACAACTCCTTCCGCGTCGCCCGCAGCCTGCACTTTAACTTCTACGAGGATAGAGACCCGGAGTATGACGTCCTGGACGGGCTGATACTCTGCGAGGAGCTTTCGGAAAAGCTTTACGAACTGTTCTACCCGGCCGGCCACAGCCCCTAACCCCCAGCCGGCCCGTCCCTCGCCAGCTCCCCAACAGTGCTACCGTAGCCCACAAGGGCTATCGCATATGGATTTTTTCTCTGGTCGTCTTGCCGATATACCGGATTCCAGAAGCAACAATGTAGCTGCATTCGTAGCCGGATTACGAATTCAGTCGTGGCTGTCCGCTAAAATCAGGCCCATAGCAAGCGAATCTCTCCATATGCGATAGCCCTGTCCTACAGCCCAATCGGAGATGCGCCCGGTAGCCCGGTAGCGTATAATGTCGCCGGCGCCGGTTCCCTTTTGCCGGGCTGGAGCGCCATTACCTGACTACTGCCGGGGTTCTTTATGCCCACCACTGCCACTATGCCCACCACTGCCGCCACCATTGAGAACATCATCCTGAACCACGACCGGCGGGGGATTGGCGCCCTGCGCCCCCACCTGCCGGCCAATTTCTGCGAGCAGGCGGCGGCCTATGCGCTGGCGCATCCGGGGCCGGCGGTCATCGTCACCGGCTTTTACATTCTGATGAGCGACGCGCCGGAGACGGACGGCCCGCCGGGAGCCTTTGCCATCGGCAACGCCCTGCGCGCCCTGGGCCATCCGGCAATCTACGCCGCCGATGCGCCCATGGCGGATATGATGGCCTCCTGGCTGGCCGAAAAAGGCGACCCGTCCCCGGTGATTGACTTTCCCGTCAGCGCCGACGCCAACGCCAACGAGCGCTTTGCCGCCGGCGTCATCGCGGAACATTCGCCGGCGCTGCTGGTGTCCATCGAACGGTGCGCCCCGGACGCCGGCGGCGTCTATCGCAATATGCGGGGGCGGGACATATCGCCACAAACCGCCCGCATTGACCGGCTCTTTGAGCGGGGTCTGCCGTCCATCGGCATTGGCGACGGCGGCAACGAAATCGGCATGGGCAACCTGGCGGACGCGGTGGCGGCGGCCGCGCGGCTGCCCGACCATCCCGCCGTTACCGGGTGCGACCGGCTGATTGCGGCCAGCACCTCCAACTGGGGCGGCTACGGGCTGGTGGCGGCGCTGTCGGCGGCAACGGGGCGCAACCTGCTGCCGGATGTCGAGACCGACGCGGCGTGCATCCGCTACTTGGTGGACGCCGGCGCGGTGAGCGGCGTCAGCGGAGAGCATGATTACCTGGTGGACGAATTCACGCTGGCGGAGAACGCCGCCGTCCTGGCGGAACTGCATGATTACGTGAATCGCCGGCTGGCAACCAGCGGGTAGCGTCACCTGCGCGAAACAGGAAAGGGGCAGCACAATGAGCTGGAACATTCCGGATGCGGCGGAACATAACAGAGTCAATCGTCCCGGCTGGCGCCGCCGCTTGTACGCCCTGCTGGAGGATCACGCCAGTTCCAGTAATCGGGCCGGGGCTTACGCGGTTGAGATCGCTCTGGCCGCCGTCATTCTCATCAACTGCGCGGCCCTGATTCTCTGGACAGTGCCGGGGTTGCGCGAAGCCTACGGGTTTCTGTTTCATATCGGCGAATATACGATTATCACCATTTTGGCGCTGGAATACGGGCTGCGGTTCTGGAAATCGCCGGAAACTGATACGCAAAACCCCGCTTGGCGGTAGCGTTGGCGGTTCGTGCGTTCGCCAGCGGCGTTGATAGATTTCAGCGTTCTGGCAGTGTCCTGTCTGGGGGCATTCTGGGTGCTGATCTATGGAGACGATTTGAACCTGACTTTCCTGCTGGCAGCCCGGCTGCTTACGCGCAGCGCTAAATTGATACGCTATTTCCCGGCCGGGCGTAGGGTAGGGCGCGCCGTGCGCGAGAAGCGCGGTCAGTTGCTGACGGCCGTAGTCTCTATGCTTGTCGTGCTGGTAATTACGTCATCGTTGATGTACTTGGCGGAAAATCGAGCCCAGCCGGATAATTTCTCCAGCATACCGGCGGCAATGTGGTGGGGAATGGTCACATTGACTACCGTAGGATATGGCGACACCGTGCCGGTAACGCCGGCAGGGCGCATACTGGCTGCCATCATAGCGGTTTTAGGCATCGGGCTTTTTGCCCTGCCGGCTGGTATAATCAGCGCCGGTCTGATGGAAACGGGGGACGACCCCGATAATATCGTCTCGGAAAGTCATTGCCGGCGCTGCCGGCGTTGCGCCCGGAAACGCCGGCGGACGGGGCAAAGTAGATACAGACGCCGGCTTGCGGTCCGGGAAACCGCCGGCGTCGGCTGAAAATCGCTTCACACAGCGCAGGAGATCAGCATGGGCAACTGCAAATACTGCGGCGGCAAGGCCGGCTTTATGCGCCGGAAGCACAAGGAATGCGACACTGCCTACCAAACGGGCCGACAGCAGATGGTGGCGCTGGTGGTAGAAGCGGCGGGCAAGCCGGATTTCAGTGAAACGGCGCTGCGGAATGATTTGTCCGCCATTGCGGGCGGTTCTTATGTGGACGATGACGGCATCCGCGCCGTGATTGCGCAGGGCTGGCGCCAGGCGGTTAAAGAAGGCTTGGCCGACGGCATCCTGACCCAGGACGAGGAAGCGCGGCTGCGGGATTTCCGGGAACAGTTCGCCATCACGGAGGAGGAAAAGCCGGCCCGCCAGGGAGTCGCCGAGCTGGCGCGGGGCGCCCGGGAACGGCTGTTGCAGGAGGCCCGCCGGGCCGCCGTGGCGCCGGCGGGCGACGACACTCATCTGGTCGGGCTGGAAACGGCGCTGGATGAATCGGAGCTGTCGCCGGAGGAACGACAGGCGCTGCTGGCGCAGGGGTGGGAGGAGGCCGTCACCGGCGCGCTGGCGGACGGCGCGCTGTCGCCGGACGATGAGAATGCGCTGCTGGAATATCTGCGCCGTTTCAACCTGTCGCCGGAGGATGTCAACCGGAACCGGGCCTACGACAGGTTGCGGCAGTCGGCCCGGAGCCGGCTGTTGCAGCAGGCGCGCCGCGCCGCCATCGCCCCCGCCGGCAGCGATAGCCATCTGACCGGGCTGGAAACGGCGCTGCAAGGATCCCGGCTGTCGGAGCCGGAACGCCGGGATTTGCTGTCGGAGGCGTGGGAGGCCGCCGTAGAAGGTTCACTGGAGGACGGCGCGCTGTCGCTGGACGAGGAGAACGCGCTGGTGTGCTACCTGCGCCACTTCGGCCTGTCGCAAGGGGATGTGAACCGAAACGGCGCCTTCACCAGTATGATCCAGTCGGCGGTTATCCGCGAGGCCGCCGAGGGCCTGATACCCGACCGGCTGGGGGACATTGGCCCGGTGCCTTTCAACCTGATGAAGTCGGAGCAGCTGGTGTGGGTGATTGACGATGTGGATTACTATGAAGTCAAAACCCGGCGGGAACGGCGGGGGACATCCCACGGCGTGAGCATCCGCGTGGCCAAGGGGCTGTATTACCGGCCGAGCACTTTTCGCAGCCGGCCGGTGGAGTGGGAGGAGACGGTGCGCGAGGACACGGGGATGCTGGGGATTACCAGCAAGCACATATACTTTCACGGCCCGCGCAAGCGGTTTCGCATCCGCTATGACCGCATCGTGTCCTTTGACGCGTACGACGACGGCATCGGCGTGATGCGGGACGCGCAGACGGCCAAGCCGCAAACCTTCCGCACCGGGGACGGGTGGTTTATCTACAACCTGGCCACGAACCTGGCGCAGCGGTGGTAGGACGAAATTCGGTCGCCGCAGTGGGGGGTATTCGGGGGTTATTCGGGGCCGGCGGCGTTTTCGGCGCGGCGGCGAGTGCGTTCCGCGCGGCGGGAACGGGCGCCATAAACGAACACAGCGGCCAGCCCCACCAGCATTGACAGGCACAAGGCAAGGCCGAACCCGCCACGCCCGGTGGCAATCAGCATTATGCCGCCCAGCAAGCCGGTCATTGCGATGATAAAGGCGAGGATAATGCCGAGGTAGCTGCGGCGGGAATCGCTTCGTCCGGCCTCTCTGGCGGCAGCCATAGATTCGCCGGTAAGTTCCAGTGCCCTACTCTCTTGGCTGATACGGTGTCGCTGATGCTCCTCCGCCATTGACAGCAGACGCTCGGCTGTTCCCGGCAGCGTCGCCTCGTACATCTGGAATGCTGCCGGCGGCGGGAGCGGCCCGTCCCATTGGGTTATCTCGGCGTGCGCCAGAATGGTATCGCCCTGCCGGCTGTCTGCCGGGTCGGAGGGATTGTCATTCCGTGGCGCCATCAGCTTGTCTCCGGGCCTGCATCCGCAGACGCCGCTTTTCGCCGGCGTTCAGCAGGGGCATCCCCATAGCGCCACGCAAATAGTTGCCGACCTCAACCCAGCATTCGTGAATTGCTTCGGCGTCATCCTGCGGCCCGCCGGGTCCATCAAGCCATTGGGCTCTGATTTCCTCGGTGAGATCCTCGAAATAGTCCGCGTCGTATGCGCTCAGCGTGCCGCCCAGGTCCAGCGCGCGGGCCATCCCCTCCAGGAAAGACGGGCGAGCGTAGTTGATGCGGAGGGGGTTGTTTTTGTCCATAGCGTCACCGACGGGTTATCACGGGTTTCAAGAGCGCTGCTGCCGGCAGCGCCGGCAGGTTAGCAAATTGCGGCCGGCTTGTAAATCGCCCGGCGCAAGGTTAACCTGTCGCCAGCATTTTCTCCTCAACTGCCAGCAGCTTTTTGAGTTCCAGCATTTCGTCCCGCAACTGGGCCGCCTTTTCAAACTCCAGTGCCCGCGACGCCTCTTTCATCTGAAACTCCAGGTCTTTGACCACCCGGTACATATCGTCTCGGGACAGTTCGGCGCGGGCAACCTGGTAGGAGGCTTTGGTTTCGGCCACGCCGCGGATGCCCTCGGTGATGTCCTTGACGGCCTTGTGAATGGACTGGGGCTCGATGCCGTGTTTGCGGTTGTGGGCGTCCTGGATACGGCGGCGGCGATAGGTTTCATCAATGGCGCGCCGCATCGAGTCGGTGACGCGGTCGGCATACATTACGACATGGCCGGAAGCGTGGCGGGCGGCGCGCCCGATGGTCTGGATGAGGGAGGTGGTGGAGCGCAGGTAGCCTTCCTTGTCGGCGTCCAGAATGGCGACGAGGCTCACTTCGGGCAAGTCCAGCCCTTCCCGGAGCAGGTTGATGCCCACCACAACATCGTAGATGCCCAGCCGCAAATCACGCAGGATTTCCACCCGGTTCAGGGTTTCAATGTCCGAGTGCAGGTAGTGATTGCGGATGCCCATTTCGGTCAGATAGTCGGCCAGTTCCTCGGCCATTCGCTTGGTGAGGGTGGTCACCAGTACCCGTTCCTGGCGGTCGATGCGCTGACGGATTTCGTGCAGCAGGTCGTCAATCTGCCCGCTGGTGGGTTTGACTTCTATCGTGGGGTCCAGCAGGCCGGTAGGGCGTATGACCTGCTCCACCACATTGCCGGCGCGTTCCAGTTCCAGCGGCCCGGGCGTGGCGGATACATACACCACCTGGTTGATGTGTTCCTCAAACTCTTTGAAGTGCAGCGGGCGGTTGTCCAGCGCCGACGGCAGCCGGAAGCCGTATTCCACCAGCGTGGTTTTGCGGGCGATGTCGCCGTTGTACATACCCCGCACCTGGGGCAGCGTCATATGCGATTCGTCAACGAACATCAGGTAGTCGTCGGGGAAGTAGTCCAGCAGCGTCCAGGGGGGGCTGCCGGCCGGCCGGCGGGAAAGGTGGCGGGCGTAGTTTTCCACGCCGGCGCAGAAGCCGGTTTCGTCCAGCATCTCCATATCGTAGCGGGTGCGCTGTTCCAGCCGCTGGGCCTCCAGCAGTTTGCCCTGACGCCGGAAGTCGGCAACCCGCTCGCGCATTTCGGCGTCAATGTCAATCAGGGCGGCGTCCAGCTTTTCGCGGCTGGTGACGAAATGCTTGGCGGGATAGACGGAGAACTCCGCCCGTTCATTGAGTACTTCGCCGGTGAGGGTGTCCAGGGTCAGGATGCGCTCCACCTCGTCGCCGAAAAATTCAACGCGGACGGCGAATTCCTCGTAAGCGGGCACTATTTCCAGCATTTCGCCCTTGACGCGGAAGCGGCCCCGCGCCAGGTCGGTGTCATTGCGCTCGTACTGCATATCAATGAGCTGGCGCAGCAGGGCGCGGCGGTTGTATTCCTCGCCCACCTGGATCTGCGCCACCATCTCAAAGTAGTCGGACGGGTCGCCCAGGCCGTAGATGCAGGACACCGAGGCCACGATGAGGGTATCGCGCCGGGTGAGCAGGGAGGTGGTGGAGGCCAGCCGGAGCTTGTCCAGTTCCTCATTGACGCTGCTGTCTTTTTCAATGTAGGTATCGCTGCGGGGGATGTAAGCCTCCGGCTGGTAGTAATCGTAGTAGGATACGAAGTATTCTACGGCGTTGTGGGGAAAGAATTCCTTGAACTCGGTGGCGAGCTGGGCGGCGAGGGTTTTGTTATGGGCGATGACGATGGCGGGGCGCTGCGTTTCCTGGACGATGTTCGCCATCGTGAAGGTTTTGCCGCTGCCGGTGACGCCCAGCAGGGTCTGGTAGGACAAGCCTTCGTGAACGCCGTCGGCGAGGCGGCGGACGGCCGTTTCCTGGTCGCCCATCATGCCGAAATCGGCCACCAGTTGAAAATCGGGCATAATCGTTTCCTCCGTTGTCGCTTCCCGTGGTCCGTCAAAGGGGGATTTTGGTCAGAGCGGGCTGCTATTCGTCGCCGCGCAGACGGCGCAGTTCGGCTTCCATTTCCGCCAGGCGGGCCTCCAGGTGCGCTTCGGCTTCCAAGCGGGCCTGGCGTTCGGCTTCGGCGCGGTTCTCGGCCGATTCGGCCCGGGCTTCGGCGGCGATGCGCTGTTCCTGTTGCTCATCGTAGTCCAGCAGCCACGCATCCCGCATCGGATCGTAAAAGCGCAGCCGACCGTCGTCCCAGTACAAATCCAGACCCAGCGCCGGGCTATGGCCCCGTATCCGGCCATCGGGCAGCGTTTCCGGCGGCACCGAAACATACCTGCCGCCCACCAGCAGCAGGCAGATCAGCGGCGCGCCGCAGTACCGGCTGTCCGGCGTGGCGTCGTAAAGCCAGTACTCGCCTACCCCCATCGACGCGTATATGGCGATTTTATCCCCCAAATCCTTGTCCACCGTGCTCTCCGAGGCGATTTCCAGCACAAAATCGGGCGCCCGCCCTACGTGCCAGGTGAAGTAGGAATTGTGGGGCCGCACGGCGTCCCGGCGGACGCCGAAAGTCACATAGCAGTCGGGGGCGACGAAACGCCGCGGGTTGCCTTCCTCGTAGTAGAGGAAGGTGTCGCCGCTGACAATCACATCGTAGAACTGTTCCAGGTAGGCCCGCAGCACGGGCGTGACCTGGTAAAACAGCGGTTCCTGTTCAAATCCGTCGGGCAAGGGTTCACCGTCCGTGTCGGGGTAGTAGATGCCGTTGTGGTAGTTGGGGGCGGTGTCGGTATCAGGCAACGCGGCGCCGGCCGGGGGCAAGGTACGGGCAGTAGTGATGGCGGCAGCGGTAGTCATAGCGATGCTCTCCGGTTTCGTGGGATGCGGGCAAGATGCTATTCGTCGCCGCGCAGCCGGCGCAGTTCGGCTTCCATTTCCGCAAGGCGGGCTTCCAAGCGCGCTTCGGCTTCCAGGCGGGCCTGGCGTTCGGCTTCGGCGCGGCGCTGCGTCTCTGCGGCGAGACTTTCGGCTGCTTCGGCCCGGTTCTCGGCCACTTCGACCCTGCTTTCGGCCGCTTCCAGATCCAGACGCGCCGCCTCTGCCTGGTCTTCCGCGGCGGTGAGGGCCCCCAGGGCGTCGTCCAAGTCCGGCAGCCACGCATCCCGCATCGGGTCGTGAAAGCGGAGGCGGCCGTCGTCCCAGTAGAGCTCCAGCCCCAAAGTCGGGCTGTAACCCCGTATCCGACCATCGGGCAGCGTTTCCGGCGGCACCGAAACATACCTGCCGCCCACCAGCAACAGGCAGATCAGCGGCGCGCCGCAGTACCGGCTGTCCGGCGTGGCGTCGTAAAGCCAGTACTCGCCTACCCCCATCGACGCGTAAATGGCGATTTTCTCCCCCAAATCCTTGTCCACCGTGCTCTCCGAGGCAATTTCCAGCACAAAATCGGGCGCCCGCCCTACATGCCAGGTGAAGTAGGAATTGTGGGGCAACACGGCGTCCCGGCGGACGCCGAAAGTCACATAGCAGTCGGGGGCGACGAAACGCCGGGGGTTGCCTTCCTCGTAGTAGAGGAAGGTGTCGCCGCTGACAATCACATCGTAGAACTGCTCCAGGTAGGCCCGCAGCACGGGGGTGACCTGGTAAAACAGCGGTTCCTGTTCAAATCCGTCGGGCAAGGGTTCACCGTCCGTGTCGGGGTAGTAGATGCCGTTGTGGTAGTTGGGGGCGGTGTCGGTATCAGGCAACGCGGCGCCGGCCGGGGGCAAGGTGCGGGCAGTAGTGATGGCGGCAGCGGTAGTCATAGCGATGCTCTCCGGTTTCGTGGGATGCGGGCAAGATGCTATTCGTCGCCGCGCAGCCGGCGCAGTTCGGCTTCCATTTCCGCCA
The DNA here is from genome assembly GCA_965203195.1 of Dehalococcoidia bacterium. GTDB lineage: Bacteria > Chloroflexota > Dehalococcoidia > Lucifugimonadales > UBA3495 > Bin87. The sequence goes on from OZ241860.1 coordinate 2,594,051, forward strand.
GGCGGGCCTCCAGGCGCGCTTCGGCTTCCAGGCGGGCCTGGCGTTCGGCTTCGGCGCGGGCTTCGGCGTCCTCGCGGGCTTGGCGCTCGGCTTCGGCCCTGCTTTCGGCCGCTTCCAAATCCAGACGCGCCGCCTCCGCCTGGTCTTCCGCGGCGGTGAGCGCCCCCAGCGCGTCGTCCAAGTCCGGCAGCCACGCATCCCGCATCGGATCGTAAAAGCGCAGCCGACCATCGTCCCAGTAAAGCTCCAGCCCCAAAGTCGGGCTGTAGCCCCGTATCCGGCCGTCGGGCAGCGTTTCCGGCGGCACCGAAACATACCTGCCGCCCACCAGCAGCAGGCAGATCAGCGGCGCGCCGCAATACCGGCTGTCCGGCGTGGCGTCGTAAAGCCAGTACTCGCCTACCCCCATCGACGCGTATATGGCGATTTTATCCCCCAAATCCTTGTCCACTGTGCTCTCCGAGGCGATTTCCAGCACAAAATCGGGAACCCTGCCGACGTGCCAGGTGAAGTAGGAATTGTGGGGTCGCACGGCGTCCCGGCGGACGCCGAAAGTCACATAGCAGTCGGGGGCGACAAAACGCCGCGGGTTGCCCTCCTCGTAGTAGAGAAAGGTGTCGCCGCTGACAATCACATCGTAGAACTGCTCCAGGTAGGCCCGCAGCACGGGGGTGACCTGGTAAAACAGCGGTTCCTGTTCAAATCCGTCGGGCAAGGGTTCACCGTCCGTGTCGGGGTAGTAGATGCCGTTGTGGTAGTTGGGGGCGGTATCAGCAGGCAACGCGGCGCCGGCAATGGCGGCCGGGGGGGCGACAGTAGCGGCAGCGGTAGTAGTCATAGGCGCGATACTCTCCGGTTGGGTGCGATGCGGCCGGCGCCGGCCGCTCCGGAGTTGGCCGGCGGCGGCCGCGACGCCAATATAGCACAGCGTAAGAGCGGTTAGCCTCCGCCGAGGTTCAGCAGCGCCTGGCGGATTTTGTCCTCAACCGAGGCGTCGGCCGGCAGTTCCAGGGCGGCGATGGCCTGGCGGGCGTCGGCGATGGACATACCTAAGGCGGCGAGGGCGGCCACGGCTTCGGCATCGACGCCGGCGCCGGCCGTGGCGTCCGATGCGTCGGCTTCTCCTGCCGGCAGCTTGCCCCGGAGTTCCAGGATGACGCGCTGGGCAATGCGCCGGCCCACGCCCTGGGCCCGGCTCAACGCTGCTATATCCTCGGCGGCCACGGCCTGCCGGAACCCGGTTTCGCCCAGCTCGGAGAGTATGGACAGCGCGGAACGGGGGCCGACCCCGGAGACGCCCGTCAACGCGCCGAACAGTTCCACCGACCCGGCGTCGGGAAATCCGTACAGCGTGGGCTGCTCATTCTGTATCCGCAGTACGGTGTGCAGCCGCACGCCTTCGCCGATGCCGCCCAGCCCGGCGACGGCCGACGCCGGCACGAACACCTGGAGAGTGACGCCGCCCACCCGCACATTGACCCAGTCCGCGCCGACGGCTTCCAGCGCGCCCTGCACCCCGACCAGCACGGGTCAGCGTTCCTGGCCGGGGGCGATTTCCCGCGTCAGCAGGTCGTCCGTCCGGCTTTCCTGCAAGTGGCAGAGGCCCACCGCCAGGGCGTCGGCGGCGTCCGGTTCGGGCGTTTGGGGAAGTCCCAAAATGGACGCCGCCATATCCTGCACCTGCGCTTTGGTGGCGGCGCCGTAGTCGGTAACGGCCCGTTTCACCGTGGCCGGGGCGTAGCGATGCACCGGGATACCCTGGCTGGCGGCGCCGATCAGCGCCACCGCCTGCGCCTGCCCGATGGCCAGGGCCGATTTGGGGAAAGACCGCTCGCCCTTGCCCACGAAGGGGTCTTCCACGGCGATGGCGTCGGGGTGAAAGACGTGGATCATATTGAGGATGTGGGTATGCAGCTGGTACAGCCGTTCCGCAATGGGCATACTGGCGGGCAGGGCGATTACGCCGTAGTCGGCGGCGGACGGCGCCGGCGCACTGTCCAGGACGCCGTAGCCCATCCGCCGGGTGCCGGGGTCAATAGCCAGGACGCGCATCAGGGGGCCGCTCCGTAGCGTTCCAGCGCTTCCGCCGGGAAATCGGCGTTGGTGTAGGCTTTCTGGACGTCGGCCAGTTCCTCCAGGCTGTCCAGCAGGCGCAGGGTTTGCTCGGCGGCCCGGTTTTCCAGGGGGACGACGGTTTTGGGCACCATGGCCACATCGGCGGAGGCCGGCTGCGCCCCTTCGTTTTCCAGCGCCAGTTTCACGGCGAGCAGCCGCTCCGGGGTGGTATAGACTTCCAGGATGCCGTCCTCAAACTTGACATCCTCGGCTTCGGCGTCAATGGCGGCCAGGCTCCACTCCTCGGCGCGGGTTGCGTCGTCCACCATCAGCGTGATGACGCCCCGGCTGTCGAAGTTCCAGGCCACGCAGCCGGCCTCGCCCAGGTTGCCGCCGCCCTTGTTGAAAGCGGAGCGCACTTCCGAAGCGGTGCGGTTGCGGTTGGTGGTGAGGGCCTGCACCAGGATGGCGCCGCCGCTGGGGCCGTAGCCCTCGTAGGTGACTTCGGCCAGATTTTCCATACCCTCGCCGCCCTCGCCGGTGGCGCGGCGGATGGCGCGGGCGATGCTGTCCTGGGGCATATTGTTGGATTTGGCCTGGTCGATGGCGATACGCAGGCGGAAGTTCATTTCGGGGTCGCCGCTGCCGCCTTCTTTGGCGGCCAGCGAGATGTTGCGCGACAGCTTGGTGAACAGCGCGCCGCGCCGGGCGTCCGCCGCCCCCTTCTGCCGCTTGATGGTGGACCACTTGGAATGACCCGACATCGGACACCTCCTTGCTCTGATACTCAAATGCGCCCGGACGGCGGCCGGCCGGCCCGGGGCGGCAGTAAGGCTGTGTTGTAAGATGGATAAAGCTGGCCGTATTCCGGGCCGCATAGTGGCTCAGCGCAATGCGCGGACGGCGCCGGCGCCTCCGGGATTATTATAACGCCCGGCGTGGCGGGCAACCCGATTGTAGCGCCGCCGCGCCCGTCCGGTCAAAGCCGCCGGGCTGCTGGCAGAAATCCGACCCATCAATTCGACCCATCCGGCGCCGCAATGTAAAAGCCCCGGCCGGCGCCGGCGTGACGGTAGCTTCCCAAAGCGAAAGCGCCGGGACAGGCTGCGAACCCGTCCCGGCGCCCCAATGAGGGCGGAAAGTCAGCGAAACCCAGTGGCGGTGGAACCCGGTAAGGCAGTCAAAGAGCCGGTTGATTGCTGGATGGTTGGTTGCGGCAGCGGTCGTCAGCGCACGGCGACGCGGGCCACATTGCTGATGCCGCCGCTCGGTAAGGTGGGCTTCTGGGGCAGGAGGAGCAGGGCGTCACCCTTGGCCGCCGGGCACTTTCGCGGCACAGGATGCACAGCACGAGCAGGTTCGACGCGTTCGGATAAAAGGCGTTCAGCCGGGCGATGATGTCGGCGGCGCATTCGTGGCAGTTCAAGATTTCCTGCATTGTGCCGCTGCCGTCGGCTTTGATGGGTCGAATGTTGGCCGTCGGGATGGTGTCAACCAGCCTCTAATCCGCCAGGGACTGATTTTTGGAAAACCCTGCTTGGGGAAATCTCCCGGTGGCGGGCTGTGACCCGTCGTCTATAACGGACGAAACTGCCAACCGCGGGCATTGGCGGCAGCACGCAGCCTTTTGGCATTGGCTTCAATTTGACGATGATCCAACCCACGGCAATCTATTGATATGTGCTCCCGGAAGGGTACGCCGTCCGGTATCACCGATAGCCCGACACGCTGGCATTCCGCCTTCGTGACAGCCATAACGCCGCAGGATTGGCGGCCGAGAGTTTGCGTGTAGTGCGTCCAGGAATCCGCAGCGGTGATTTGGTCGCCGTCATACGTAGATATTTTGCCATCAGGGGTGGGGCGGAAGGCTTGCGAAGTGGCACGTTCCTCGCCGGTTTGAGGGCTGATCTGTACAAATTTGGGATGGATTTGACGGTAGAGGAAGGTATCATCAGTCATTATGGATACCCTCCCAACGGCTGACTTCTGCGCCCAGCCATTCCCAGCCGGCGGGACTGTCCAGGTCCAGCTCCTTTTCATCATCGGCGTTGTTGGTCATATCGAGCCGATGCCACAAGGCGCGGCGGTTTTCCAGATCAATCTCCAGGCTGATTTCCTGACTGCCCATGGACCATTCCATCTGTACGCCGCCGGCAGGTGTAGGATAGGTATAGGGCAATGGAATGTCATTCGGGAAATGGTGCTCGAAGGCGGCGGCCAGCCAGTCCAGCCCCTGGTGCGATGGGGCGAGGCCGTCGCCATCCAGCCAGCCGTGTTGGATGATGCGGAATTCATCCAGACGTGTCGGTACGTCCAGCGGGTCAAGCAGTGCGATGTGTTCTGTCGTTTCGAGCCTGGAAAGGCGGCGCGAGCGGTCGTAACTACCGATGCCACGCACCAGAATTCGCGTATTGTTCCTGTAACCGTGGAAGGCGTCGAGAATGATTGCGAGATGCTGTTCCGACATCGCGCCAGTGACTTTACGGCCATGGATTTGTTGCAGTTCAAAGGTCATTCGAGCCTGGTCGGCCTCGGAGACGACTCCGCGCGCCGTTACAACCCGGGCCACTTCCGTGACGCTGGAACGCTGTAACAGCCAGTCGCGCGTTTCCTGGGTCAATCTGACTGGTCCTACCCGTTCCGGCGATGACAGTTCCATGCACTCGTCATTCTGTAGGCTGCGCCCGATCCGGTTGAAATAGGCAAGATACTGTTTAGGCAGGAGCTGGTCCAAATCCGCTCTATCATCCTGCTCCGCGGCGCCAATGGCGTTAACGATGTCCTCTCTGGCCATTTCAAAGAACGGCTGGTAGGGCAGCTGCGCTCCGGCAAGCTCCGTTACGTCCGCGGTCAGATGAATTACTGCTATGGCGCTACCCTCCGCTACTCCGACCAGCTTCAGGTCAACGCTGTTCGCAAAGCCACGCGGCAACCGTTGGCGCTCCGGGTGTTCCTGGATGAACCGCCAACCGGCTACTTCGATCACCATCTCGCGCAGGGCGAGCAGGTCGGTGAAAATCTCCAGCGGGATAGCCCCGTCGTCGAAGCGAGCCCCGCGCAAGCGGGGCCGCAAAAACTCTATGCCTGCCATCATGCCACCTCGGTGCGGTTGGATAATTATCGCATATCAACGGTTGGCGTCAAGGACTTTGGCTGCGCGGGACAGGGCTATCGCATATGGATTTTGCTCTGGCCGTCTTGCCGATATACCGGATTCCAGAAGCCGTAATGCGGCTGCATTCGTAGCCGCATTACGAATTCGGTCGTGGCTGTCCGCTAAAATTAGGCCCATATCAAGGGAATCGCTCCATATGCGATAGCCCTGCTGCGCGGGATGCGTTTTCCGGTTAGGTGGTTTGGTTTTTACCGTCATTCCGGCTTTCGCCGGCGAGGTGGGTTGCCTGCCAAACTGCCTAAAGAGAAATGCTACCCAGGAGATAGTGCATCCGCAGGCGGTTTGGCCGTAAATCAGTCTCTCCAGCGTCAGGCGAAATCCGGGCGCGCCTGCTAAACTCCCGGCGGATGTTAACCCACGCCCCCGATTACAGCCTCCTATGCCGCCTACCCTGCCTCGTGCCGCCGGACGATGAAATGACCGCCGCCGAGACCGCGCCCACGCCCGCCCACGCTATGGGCCGCGCCCCGATGTGGCGTCTGCTGTTGCAGATGGCCTTTCCGCCGACCCTCGCCATCATTGTGATGGCGTTGTACAGCATCGTGGACCGGGCCTTTGTGGGCAACATTGTGGGCGTGGACGCGCTGAGCGGGCTGGCGGTGGCCGTCCGGTGTCGCGCGCTAGAAAGCTTTGCCAGCGGCCGGGCTGCTTTACCCACTTGCCAGCATAATGGTCGGATGTTCGGGGACGCAAGGGGCGGGGTGTCAATAATCGGCGTCCGATTTTTCTGGAGGGTTTTTAAGGCGCGTGGTCAAAATCATCCGCTGGCGCTGCGCCGCCGCTGTGCTATAATTCGGGTGGCTATCCTGTTCGGCGACGGATTTGCGATGACGATGATGATGGACGGAAAGAATGTGGCCGGCATCATACTGGCCGCCGGGCGCGGGCGCCGGATGCGTTCCCGCATCGCCAAGCCGTTGCATTGTGTGGCCGGCCGGGAGCTGGCGCGTTATCCGGCGGAGCTGCTGGCGGAGTGCGGCATCGCGCCGGTGGTGGTCGTGGTGGCGCCGGAACAGCGGGACGCTATCGCCGGGGTTCTGGGCAATGGCGTGATTTACGCGTTGCAGGCAACCCCGGACGGCACAGCCGGGGCGGCGGCCGCCGGCATAGCCGCCCTGCCGGAGGCGCCCGCGACGGTGGTTATAACGGGCGGCGATACGCCCCTGGTGCGACCGGAATCGGTGTGCCGTCTGCTGGCGGATCATACGGCCGCCGTTGCCGCCGGCCGGCGGATGACCATTCTGTCGGCAACGGGCGTGTTCGCCCCGGATCTGGGGGTGATTGCGCGGGCCGGCAAGGGCGACAGGGCCAACGATAGCGATGTTGACGGCAATGCGCCCGCCGGCCCGGTGACCGCTATTGTGGAGGCGGCCGACCGGGCCGGGGATTGCTTCGGGCCGGCGGAGGTGAATACCGGCGTCTATTGCTTTGACCGGGCCTGGCTGGCGGCGATGCTGCCCCAAATCCCGCCTTCGGCTTCGGGGGAACGCTACCTGACGGCGCTGGCCGCAATGGCGGCGTCCCAGGGCGGCGAGGCCGTGGCCGCCCTGCCGGCGGCGCTGGCGGACGAGGCGATGGGGGTTAACGACCGGCTACAGCTGTCGGGCGTAGAGGCGGCGTTGCGCGACCGCATCAACTGCCACTGGATGCGGCAGGGCGTTACGATAATGGACACGGCGACTACCTATATTGACGCCGGGGTGACCATTGGCGCCGATACCGTGCTGCTGCCCAATACGATGCTGCGGGGGGCTACGGTCATTGGCGAGGAATGCGAAATCGGCCCCAACGCCGTCATCAGCGACACGGCGGTTGGCGACCGCTGCCGGGTGACAGCCTCGTTCCTGGAGGGGGCGCAGGTGCATTCGGAGGTCAGCATCGGGCCGTACTCGCACTTGCGCCCCGGGGCGGTGATTGAGCGCGGGGCACATCTGGGCAACTATGTTGAGGTGAAAAACAGCAGGCTCGGGGCGGACAGCGCCGCCGGGCATTTCTGCTATCTGGGCGATGCCGACATCGGCGGGAGGGTGAACATTGGCGCCGGCGCCGTTACGTGCAACTACGACGGCGCGGACAAGCACCGCACCGTCATCGGGGACGGGGCGTTTATTGGCAGCGATACGATGCTGATTGCGCCGGTCAGCGTGGGGAAGGACGCCGCCACCGGGGCGGGCGCAGTGGTCACAAAAGACATCCCGGACGCTGGACGGGCGGTAGGCGTACCTGCTAGACTGCTGCCATCTGCCCAAAAGAGAGAGATTGATTGACCCGTCGCGGCGCCGGGCAAGGCGCGCCGCAAAGGGCCAACCGCTTTGGATACCGACAGTAGCCTACCAGCATTATTGTTTCTGGCCGTATCGCTGCCGGTTTTTGGCTGGGCCAGCGTGATCGCCGGGCTGCGCCGGCGTCCGGTCAGCCCCATAGCGATGCTGTCCCGCTCGCCGGCGCCGGGGATGGCGCTGACGCTGGCAGTGGCGGCGGCGGGCGTGGGCGCGGCGGCTATTGCCATTGGCGGGATGCTGGCGCCGGAGTGGCCGGCGGCGCTGCGGACGCCGGCGGCAGTGGTGGCGGCGGCCCTGCTGCTGGCGGCGGTGCATGGGATCGCCGACCGGATGGCGGCGCGCTTCCCGGATGCGGCGGGGCGGCTGGCGCGTCCGCGGAAGTGGTTTGACCCGGACGGCGGCATCGTCGCGGCGGCCAACGGAGGCGATGCGGCGCCGGCCAACGGGGGCGGCAGCGGCGGCGGCGAACCCGACGACCCGAATTACGGGGCCTACCCGGAACCCCGCCCGTTGACCTCCGCCGAGCTGCTCAACCTGGACAACCACGACATTGATATGGTGCGTTCCATCAGCCGGATGGACGACCGGGATGTAAAGGACATTATGGTGCCGCGTCTGGATGTGGACGCGGTGGAGGCGTCAATATCATTGCCGGCGCTGGCCTCCCGGTTCATTGCCAGCCGGCATACCCGCCTGCCGGTGTACCGGGAGACGATGGACGAGGTAGTTGGCATTGTCCATATCAGCGACGCCCTGGGGGCGCTGTTTGAGGGGCGGAACGAGGACGGCCTGCCGGAAAGCATTATGCGGGAGCCGGAGTTCGTGGTGGAGCATATGGCGGTGGACGACCTGCTGCATCTGATGCGCCGCCAGTCGTTGCAGATGGCGATTGTGGTTGACGAGTTCGGGGGCGTGGAAGGCATCGTAACCCTGGAGGATGTGCTGGAGGAGATTGTGGGGGAGATTGAGGATGAGTTCACCGATGATGAGGAGGATGAGGTTACGCCCGACGGGGACACCGACGGCGCCTGGCTGGTCAACGCCACTTTGCCGCTGGAGGCGGTGACGCTGGCCACCGGGGCGGCGCTGGCGGACGAGGGCGAGGTTAACACCATCGGCGGCTATGTGTACGCCAAGCTGGGGCGGATGCCGGCGGTGGGGGATGTCATCAAGGCCAATGCGGTGTCCGTGGAAGTCACGCAGATGCGGGGGCGGCGCATCCAGCAGCTGCGCCTGCGAACTGCCGTGGGCGAGGGGAACGGCGACGGGAACGGGAACGGGAATAGCCGGGCCTAACGAAAACGCCTTGCGGCGGGCCGGCGGGAAAGGGGCCGGGCGGCCGTTTCCGTGTTATAATGTCCTTTACCCTATCCTTGCCGGCGGCCTGTTCCGCACCCCGACCTGATGCCCGGCTGGCCTGATGCCCGGCCGGCGGCGCGGCCTTTGCTATGACGCAGATTGACGAAGTAAAAAGCCGACTGGACATTGTTGATCTGGTTGGCGGCTATGTGACCCTACAGCGGTCGGGCAGTTCGTTCAAGGCCAACTGCCCTTTCCACCAGGAACGCACGCCCTCTTTCTATGTGTTCCCCGACCGCCAGTCGTGGCGCTGTTTCGGGGCTTGCGCCGAGGGGGGCGACGCTTTCGGCTTTGTGATGAAGGCCGAGCGGGTGGATTTTCGCGAGGCGTTACAGCGCCTGGCGGCGCGGGTGGGGGTGACGCTGGCCAACCCCGCGGAAGGGGGCGGGCGCACCCGGCCGCTTTACGACATCAACGATGCCGCGCGCCTTTTTTACCATCAACAGCTGGAGGTTCCGGAGGCGCAGTTTGTGCGCGATTATATCCGGCAGCGGGGGCTTGCGGAGCGTTCGCGGCAGATATTTGAGTTCGGGTACAGCCCGGCGCGAGGCAACCGTCTTTTGGCGCACCTCACGGAGCTGGGTTATGCGCCGGGGCAGGTTGAGGAAGCCGGGCTGGCGCGGCAGACGGACGAGGGACGCTACTATGATCTTTTTCGCGGGCGGCTGATGATTCCCATCCGCGACTGGCAGGCGCGGGTGGCGGGCTTTGGCAGCCGGGCGCTGGACGAGAATGCCACCGCCAAGTATCTCAATACGCCGCGTACGCCGGTGTTTGACAAATCGCGGATTCTGTTCGCAATGCATCTGGCCAAGGAACCGATCCGGCAGCAGGGCGCGGTCATCGTAGAGGGCTATATGGACGCCATAATGGCCCACCAGCATGGGTATGACAATGTGGTGGCTTCTATGGGGACGGCGCTTACGGAGCAGCAGGTGGCGCAGGTAAAGCGTCTGACGGGGCGGGTTACGATGGCGCTGGACGGGGACGCGGCGGGGCGGAACGCTACCCTACGCAGCCTGGAATCCTCGTGGGGGGCATTTCAGCAGGTCATTGTTCAGGCTTCGCAGTCGGCGGCGGGGACGTCGCCGGCGCGGCCGCCGGAAGCGCTGGAGCTGCTGGTTGCGGAGCTGCCGGCGGGCCAGGATCCGGACGATTTGATCCGCACCGACCCCGAAGCGTGGCCGGTTTTTCTGGGGCAGGCCACGCCGCTGCTGGACTATCTGATTGCCACGCTGTCGCCGCGCGCCAACCTGGACAACCCGGAAAGCCGGGCGTGGCTGTTGCGGTCGCTGCTGCGTTTTGTGGCGCAAATCCCGGATCCGCTCGTCCGGGACGGGCATTTGGAGCAGCTGTCGCAGCGGCTGGGGGTGGACATTGAGACGCTGCACGCCAACCTGCCGATTGCCGCCGCTGTGGGCAATCCGGCGGGGCGGAACGGCGAGGATGCCGGCGGGCCGGCGGGCCGGCGGCGGGCGGCGTCTGCGGCCGGCGATGAGTCCGGTCCGCCGGCGCCGGGCAGCGGGGCGGCGATAGAGGACTACCTGCTGGCGCTGCTACAGCAGCACGGGGCGGAGCTGGGGGCCGATGCGGCGGTTGATGTGTCCGACTGGCTGACGTCGGAAAACCGGGAAATCTATTACTGCGTAATTAACGGCATCTACGCGGATGAGTACGAAGTGGCGCCGGGCGTGGCGCCGGAACTGGAGCCCCGCTTGGCGGAATTGCGGGGGAGGGAATTGCGTATTCCCGGCCCGTCCGGGTTGCGCCGCGCCTGGCAGCAGGTGTGCCTGGTTGCCGAGCACAGGCATCTGAAAAGGGAAAACCAGCAGTTGACCGCGGCTCTGGCGGACACCAACGACTGGGATTCGCCCATCGCGGCGGCGCTGGTGGATAACAAGAACCGCATTCGTGAAATTGACCGCCTGCTCAATACGACCGCAGCTACGTCCGCATCGCGCCAACCGTAACGGAGGGTGTATGACCATTACCAGCAACCGCCGCAGCGTCATCGTCGCTGACGAGGAAACCGATTACGACGGCAGCGTGGCCGTAGCCGTGGCCGCGGCTCTGGACGATGACGAGCCCGAGGCCGGAGCGCGTTTCGTGGCTTCCGTTATCGCCGGGGGCGATGAGGTGGACGGCGCCGCCGGGGAGGACGACGCCGAGGCCAACGATGGCGAGGACGAGGGGACGGCGGGGGCAGTTGCCGGCGTGGTCGACCCCGACGGCGACGGGGAAGTGGATGGCACTGACGGGGGAAGGCAGGCGCGGCGGGCCGCCGCCGTCCTCACCATGCTGCCGGAGCTGGACGGCCCCTCGGCGCGGGATATGGAGCGGGAGGAACGGGACTGGGCGGAAGTTGACACCGACCCCTCCGCCGACGGCCTGGACGATCCGGTGCGGATGTATCTGCGGGAAATTGGCCGGGTTGACCTGCTTACTTCCGCGGACGAGCGTCGCCTGGCCCGGGAGCAGGAGGGTCTCAACCACATCCTCAAGCTGGAGAAGGAGCTGAAGGAGCTGGCGGAGCGGCGCGCCACCGAAATGGCGGGGGACTTTCTGCCGCCGGAGGATGCCGTCCTGTGGGGTCGTGAGGCAGCCTATGACGCCGACGCCGTGGCCTGGGAAGGGGCGATGCTGCTGCTGGCGCGCATTGCCGCCGCCGCGCCCCTGGCGCGTTCCATTGCCCGCTACCTGAAAATCAACGAGTACCTGTCGCTGGGGGAGGTGAAAACCGTTGCCGAGCTGCGGGACGCCATTGACGCCGAAGTGGCGCCGGCGATGGTGGAACACGTAGCCGCCGAACTGGGCATCAGCCCGGAAGTGGCCTACCGGCGCATCGTCGGGCTTTCGCTGGACACCTGGGTGCTGCCCAACGAGATCATCGCCGCCGTTATGGCCTATGTGCCGGTGTGGGCGGAGCTTAATCCCGATGGGTTCGGCGACTACTACCTGCCGGAGCAGGGGCTGGATGTGGCGCCGCTGTACGCCGAGGACGACCACTGCCCGCTGCTGCTGCTGACGCAGTTGCTGCGGGATCCGGGGCTGAGCGACCGGGTGGAGGCGGAAAACTTCCGCGCCGCCCTGCACTTCGACCAGGTGAAGCGCAACGGGGAACGGGCCCAGAACCATCTTACGGAGGCCAACCTGCGGCTGGTGGTCAGCGTGGCCAAGAAGTACATCGGGCGGGGTATGTCGCTGCTGGATATGATCCAGGAGGGCAACATCGGGCTGATCCGGGCGGTGGAGAAGTTTGACTACCGGAAGGGGTACAAGTTCAGCACCTACGCCACCTGGTGGATCCGGCAGGCGATTACCCGCGCCATTGCCGACCAGGCCCGCACCATCCGCATTCCGGTGCATATGGTGGAGACCATCAACAAGCTGATGCGCCACAACCGCCGGCTGTTGCAGGAGAAGGGGCGGGAGCCCACTACGGAGGAGCTGGCCGAGGCGATGGAGATGACGCCGGAAAAGATTGAGGAGATTCAGAAAATCTCCCAGGAGCCGGTGTCGCTGGAGACGCCCATCGGCGAGGAGGAGGACTCGTTCCTGGGCGATTTCATTGAGGACCGGACCACGCTGGCCCCGGCGGACGCCGCTTCGGCGCAGCTGCTGCGGGAGGAGGTCAAGAATGTCTTGGATTCGCTGAATAACGACCGGGAGAGCATGGTGCTGAAGCTGCGTTTCGGGCTGGAGGACGGACGGCCGCGGACTTTGGAGGAGGTTGGGCAGCAGTTTGGGGTGACGCGGGAACGGATCCGGCAGATTGAGGCGAAGGCGATTCGGAAGCTGCGGCATCCTTCCCGCTCCAAGAAGCTGCGGGATTTTCTGGACTAGAGGGCGCGCGGGCGGGCGGCACAACGCTGGCCCTTCTCCCATAAAGCCGATTGGCGCTGCTGTTTCTGCTATGCCGAGGCGGGCAGAAACAGCATATCCAATGCAAAATAGGTAGAGCAATGTCTGTTAATCAACCGACACCCCGATCGGCTGGCGTACTCCGCCAACGCCGCATCTCGTTGGAATGGCCTGACGGTCGTGATTTCCGCATCCTCGCGATAGATGGCGGCGGCATCAAGGGGATATTCCCTGCTGCTTTTCTGGCCGGGCTAGAAGCTCGCCACCTCAATGGCTGTTCCGTATCGCGGTATTTTGACCTGATTGCCGGAACTTCCACCGGCGGCATTATTGCGCTGGGGCTTGGCGCCGGCCTTAAGGCAGCGGATCTGCACGCTCTTTATATTGAGCGCGGGCGCGAAATCTTTCCGCCGGCGCGCGGAATGTCACGGTACGGGAGGCACGCTTGCGGTCTGTTCAGGTATCGCTACAACCGGGCGGCACTGGTACGCATAATGTCTCAACACTTTGGCGAGCGTCGCCTGTGGCAGTCTCAATCCCGTCTGTGCATTCCGTCTTGTGACGGCCGTCACGGGGATCTGTATGTGTTCAAAACCCCACACCATCCCGACTATCGCCTGGATTTCAGGGAAAAGATGACCGATATAGCCGCTGCTACTTCGGCCGCCCCGACCTACTTCCGGCCTTTTGAACAAGGCGGTTTTACCTTCCTGGATGGCGGCATCTGGGCCAACAACCCCATAATGGTCGGGCTGGTCGAGGCTCTGTCCTGCTTTACCGTGCCGCGCGAGCGCATTCGCATCTTGAGCCTGGGCTGCGGCGATGCCCCGTACACCGTCAGCAAATGGCAGAAAATAATGGGCGGTCTGTGGCACTGGCGTGGTATAATTAACCCTGTGATGCGGTTCCAGTCGCTCAGCGCGTTGGGCCAAGCCAGCCTGTTGATTGGCCCGGAACGCATCGCCCGAATTAGCCCGCCGGCGCCAGACCGGCAAATTGCACTGGACGACTGGACACGCGCCGTAGAGAATCTGCCCGCCGCCGCCACAGCTGCCCTTGATGAACAGGGAGACGCCGTAGCATCGACCTTTTTGGCCGACATCGCCGCTCCCTATTTCCCATACCACCGGGAGGACACCACTGATGAAGCACAACCAGATTTTTGACGCTTTTCTCAAAGATGAGGTCAATCTCAACCAGACTAGGATTGATCGCCTGAACAGTCATGTGAAGGCTGTCAGCGAATATCTGTCACAGAACTTGGACTCGTACAGCAAGGTTGAACGCCAGGGATCCTACGCCTTGCGGACGATCATCAAGCCGGTGCGGGACAAACAGGAGTACGATGCCGACATCCTGCTGTTTATGCATCCCCAAGAGGGCTGGGCGCCTCAAGATTACATCGATGCCGTGTACTGCTGCCTGCGGCAAAACGGCAACTACGCGGACAAAACGCACCGCGAGACCCGGTGCGTGATGATTGACTACGCCGGAGACTTTCACCTGGACGTGGTTCCGTGCATCACCGGGCAGGATGGCAAGTTGTGCATCTGCAACCGCAAAACCAACAAGTTTGAGCCCACCGATGGTACGGGCTTTCGGGACTGGTTCAACGGGCGCAACCGCCTTACCCATGGCAACCTCAAGCGCGTGACGCGCCTTTTGAAGTACCTCCGGGACCACAAAGGCAATTACACCGTCCCGTCGGTTCTCTTGACTACGCTCATCGGCAATACGGTCAACAGCAACCACGACGGCGAAACTTTCAAGTCGCTGCCTGATGCGCTGAAAGCCGTCTCCAACGGCATCAATGACTTTCTGCAAGCCAACCCAAGGATGCCGAGCATCGCCAACCCTGTTTTGCCGTCCGAGGATTTCACCAGGAAGTGGGACCAGAAAAAGTACGAAAACTTCCGCAAGCAATTCCAGGCGTCCAACGACCGGATTAACGAAGCCTACGATGCCACAGAATCCGGTGAGAGCATCGCCAAATGGCAGAAGGTGTTCGGCGACCAGTTCGGCAAAGGACGCAATGTCAAAAACGGAAGCAGTAGTCAAACCGCCGCGAGTAGCAGCACGGGCGCAGCTACTACCTCCGTGGCTGTAACCCCCTACCGCCCTTACGCGCAATGATACTTACAGATGGCGACCGTGCCTTGCTAACCGAGTGTTTCCCGGACTTGCAGTATGATCCGGCAGCCCAAAGGATAGCCGGAGAACTGAACTTCTGCGCGTCCTACGACCGAGCCACCGGGAAACTCCACATTGAACGGCAGGAACGCGATGCTAGCATCCGGAGTTCAGCCAGTTTAATCTGCGCCGTCTTTGAAGTCGAGATTCGACTAGATCAGGAAACTTCCAGCGCCAAGGGTTGGCCGAAAGTGCTGGAGGTGGGCGGACGCCACCAAGTCATCGCTGGTCGTTACGGCGTTGCACCTGTCGACCTGCACTTTTTCGGCGACGGGGCCTGCTGTTTAGGCATCAGGCTGTCCAAGGAGCGTAACTTTACCTTGGAACGGTTCCTGTACGAACTGGTGATCCCCTTTCTTTACCGGCTTGCCTATACCGACCGCTTCGGTATTGCCGCAGTTCGCAACGACCTGTGGGGAGAGTATTCACACGGTGATGAGGGCTATGCTGAATATCGCCAGACGATGAACGAATATGCCAAGCGCAATACTGGGCGGAACGCGCAGTGCCCATGCGGCAGCGGCCGCAAGTACAAACTATGTTGCCTGGATGAAGTAAAAGCCGCCGCTTTGCTACGCCATTCGCTTGACGCAGATTAATAAAGAGGGGCGGCAGTAACGGCGGCCGCCCCTCTTTATTGCGGCTTGGAATGACGAAACTAGCCGGCGGCGGCTTCCTCCGTTTGCTTCATATAGTTCATGGCGCTGCCGGCTTTGAACCATTCAATCTGCGTGTCGTTGAGGGTGTGGCGCAGGTTGATGGTTTCCTCGCTGCCGTCGGCGTGCTTCAGCACGGCGGTTACCGGGCGGCCGGGGGCCAGCTGGTTCAAGCCCACCAGGCTCATGCGGTCGTCATCCTGCACCCGCTCCCAGTCGGCGGGATCCTCAAAAGTCAGAGGCAGCAGGCCCTGCTTTTTGAGGTTGGATTCGTGGATGCGGGCGAAGCTGCGGGTGATGATGGCCGCCGCGCCCAGCATCCGGGGCGACAGAGCGGCGTGTTCCCGGCTGGAACCCTCGCCGTAGTTCTCATCGCCAATGGCCACCCAGCGGATGCCCTGGGCGTTGTAGGCGCGGGCAATTTCCGGGATGGGCATAACTTCCTCGCCGGAGAGCTGGTTCTTGCCCGTGCCGGTGTCCTCGGTAAAGGCGTTGTTGGCGCCCAGGAACATATTGTCGCTGAGGTTGTTCAGATGCCCGCGGAAACGCAGCCAGGGGCCGGCCGGCGAGATGGAATCGGTAGTCGTCTTGCCCTGGGTTTTGACCAGGACGGGGATGTCCTCAAAGTCCCGGCCGTTCCAGGGCGCCCAGGGTTCCAGCACTTGCAGGCGGTTGCTGGCGGGGTCGACGCGCACTTCCACATCGCTGCCGTCCGCCGGGGGTTCCACATACATATCGGCGCCGGGGTCAAAGCCGGCGGGGGGAACTTCGGGCGCCGCCGAGGGGGGTTGCAGCATAAATTCGTTGCCGTCGGCGTCCACCAGCGGGTCGGTGAGGGGGTTGAAGGACAGCCGCCCGCCCAGGCCCATGGCCACGGCCACCTCCGGGCTGGCGATGAAGTTCATTGTGCCGGCGTTGCCGTCGTTGCGGCTGGGGAAGTTGCGGTTGTAGGAAGTGACGATGCTGTTGTCGGTGCCCCGGGCTTCGGGGCGGTTCCACTGGCCGATGCAGGGGCCGCAGGCGTTGGCGAGGACGGTGGCGCCCACGGCTTCCAGGGCGGCCTGCTGTCCGTCGCGTTCAATGGTGGCGCGCACCTGCTCGGAGCCGGGGGTGACCAGCAGGCCGGAGGCCGCCTTGACGCCGCGGGCGGCGGCCTGCCGGGCCACGTCGGCGCAGCGTTCCATATCCTCGTAAGAGGAATTGGTGCAGCTGCCGACCAGGGCCACGGCGACGGTTTCGGGGAAACCCTCCGCAGCGGCTTCCGCCGCCAGGGCGGAGATGGGACGCGCCCGGTCCGGGGAGTGTGGCCCGGTGATGTGCGGTTCCAGCGTGGACAGGTCAATTTCTACGATGCGATCGTAGTACTGTTGCGGGTTCTGTTCCACTTCGGGGTCGGAGGCGAGCAGGTGGCCGTATTCGGCGGCGATGTCGGCCAGTTCGCCCCGTCCGGTGGCGCGCAGGTAGGTCGCCATGCGCTCATCGTAGGGGAACACATCGCCGGTGGCGCCCAGTTCGGCGCCCATATTGCAGATGGTGCCTTTGCCGGTGGCGGAGATGGAGGCGGCGCCGGGGCCAAAGTATTCAATGATGGCGTTGGTGCCGCCGGCGACGGTGAGTTCGTAGGCCAGCTTGATGATGACATCTTTGGGGGCCGTCCAGCCGTTCATGGCGCCGGTGAGTTTGACGCCGATGATCTGGGGGTAGCGGACTTCCCAGGGCAGGCCGGCCATTACGTCGGCGGCGTCGGCGCCGCCCACGCCGATGGCCAGGGAACAGAGGCCGCCGCCGTTGACGGTGTGGGAGTCGGTGCCGATAATCAGCGCGCCGGGGAAGGCGTATTTTTCCAGCACCACCTGGTGGATGATGCCGGAGCCGGGCTTCCAGAAGCCCATACCGTAGCGGCGGCTGGCCGATTCCAGGAACTGATAGACTTCGTTGCTTTCGTTGAGGGCGTCTTGCAGGTCGGATGAGGCGCCCACGCGGGCCTGGATGAGGTGGTCGCAGTGGACGGTGGTGGGGACGGCCACGCGGTTGCGCCCGGACTGCATGAACTGCAAAATCGCCATCTGGCCGGTGACATCCTGGTGGGCTACCCGGTCGGGACGCAGGTTGATGTAGCTGTCGCCGGGACGCAGGTCAGCTTCGGCTACGGCGTCCAGATGCGAAAGCAACAGCTTTTCGGACAGCGTCAGGGGGCGGTTGAGACGCGCCCGGACTTGCGCCAGTTTTTCGTCCATTTTGCGGTAGGTTTGCCGCACGAATTCCGGCGTGGAATCAATGTTGCTCATTGGGGTTGCACTCCTCCTCAAATTGGCTACGGCTCAAATTGGCTGCGTCAAATTAGCGGCGGCCGCCGCCGGCCGGGGCTGCCGGGTTAGACGCCCAGGTTGCTCTGCTGTCCTTGGGCGCGGCGGCGGCGCGGCGCCTGGGGGAAGGTGGCCGGCGGGCCCATCCGGGGGTATTCCGGCTCCTGGCCGGCCAGCAGCTGGGCGATGGTCAGGATTTGCAGGCGGGGGTAGCGTTGTCCGGGGAAGCATTTGGGTTCGTAAAACCCGGCGGCCAGGGCTTCCTGGCGCATTGGCGCGGTGGGTTCGGCCATGGTGATGAACAGGCCCAGGTGCGCCTTTTCCCGCTCCATATCGCCTTTCAGGGCGGCGATCATTCCCCGGTTGACGCCGCCGCTTTTGACCTGGACTATGACGCTGCGGGGCCGGCCGCTGTTGTCGTCAAAGAAGTTGATGTAGCCGTCCACGCCGCCGTCGGCGCCCTTGCGCTTGTCCCGGGCCGGGCGGGCGGTCACCAGACCCAATGCCCACCACTCGAACTGGTATCGATCCTGTTGGGCCAGGGCCAGGGCGCTGGCGACATCCTGGGGCAGCCCGATGACGGCGTAGGGTTGCAGGGCGCTGCCGAAGGCGTCGGCCATGCGGCGCCGGATGATGCTAATGGCCAGGTGGGTAATGTCAATGCCGATCCAGCGGCGGTTGAGGCGCTCGGCGGCGGCCATGGCCGTTCCGCAGCCGCAGAAGGGATCCAGCACTACATCGCCTTCGGAACTGCTGGCGGCGATGATGCGTTCCAGCAGGGCCTCCGGTTTTTGCGTGGGGTAGCCGAGGCGCTCACGCGCCTGGGGACTGAGGGGCGGTATGTCGGAAATGATGTCCTGGATGAGGACGCCGGGGCTTTCGTCGGCGTACCGCTTTTGCTGCGGGACGGAACCGCGCGCCGGCCAGTAGACGTGCCCGGCCTGATCCAGCAGATCCAGCCTTTCCTGCGTGGAAAGTTCCGACAGGTTGACATCGGGGTACAAGGCGCGCAGGGAACGCATTGGCACTGCCCAGTGGCGGCCCGAGTCCGTCGGATTTACGCCGCGCCAGGGCGCGCCGGACTCGCCGGCAGTGGTTCCCGGGCCCGTAAGGGTGACCAGACGATAGCGTCCCTTATCGTCCTCAAAGCGGTAGTATCCGGCCAGATATTCAGCGTCATAATCCTGATACACGCTGTTCCAGGAGTATTCACTGGACGCCCTGTAAAACAGGATAATGTCGTGTATCGGCCCCCATCCTTTGGCCCCGCTGTGCGCCCCGGTTCTTTTCCACACTACTTCGTTCCCGAAATTGCTGACGCCGAACACGCTGTCCATCATCAGCTTCAGGTAATGGCTGGCGGTGGGGTCGCAGTGCAGGTAGATGCTGCCGGTGGGTTTCAGGACGCGGCGCAGTTCAATCATCCGCTGGGCCATCATGGTGAGGTAGGCCATCATGTCATTCTGGCCCAGGAAGGAGCGCATTGCGGCCAGCAGTTCGCTGGCCTGGGGCGGCCCGGCGGTGATTACGTCGCGGTAAGCCAGCTCCGCGTCCCGGCCCCAGCGCCAGGTGTCGTCAAAGGCGGTGATCTGCGCCGCCGAGGCGTCGCCGCTGCGTTCCCGGAACAGCACATTGTAGGTGGCGTCCGAATTGAAGGGCGGGTCCAGGTAAATCAGGTCAACGCTGGCGTCGGCGATATGTTCCCGCAGTACGGCGAGGTTGTCGCCGTAGTAGAGCCGGTTCGGGGTGGGCTGCGGCGTCATAGTTCCCGTCTCCACCGGCGCCAGCGCCGGCGCCGGAGTGTCAGCGGAATTATAGCAAACCGGCTGTTGCGCGCGCCGGGCTGTTGGCGTGGGCATCGGCGCCGGCCAATGGGCGGGCCGGCGGCACAGCCCAACCGGGAAGCGGCGTCCCGGTGGACGCAACGCGAAGCCGCCGCCCGGCATTGGGTAGCCGAGCGCGCAGCTGCGTTCGGCGCCGGGCGGCGCGGGGACTACTTGCTGAAGTAGTCGTAGTTGATTTTGATGTATTCCTCATACATCGCCGGCACTGCTTCCTCGGCAAAGATGGCGGTGACGGGGCAGACCGGCTCGCAGGCGGCACAGTCAATGCACTCATCGGGGCTGATGAAGTACATATCGTCCTCATCGGTGGTGTAGATGCAGTCCACCGGGCAGACGTCCACACAGGCGGCGTCTTTGACGCCCACGCAGGGCTCGGTAATGATGTAGGTCATAGCGGCTTCCCCTCGGTTCGGTTGGTTGTGTGATGCGGGCGGAATGACGGCCCCGGCGGGCGGGGCCGCGTTTCCCTTGCGGCAACGGGAATTATAGCATGGCGGCGCGGTTGCGGCTACATACGGGTAAAGCGCTTCTTGGTGGACAGGGTAACGAAGGTCTGCGTCTTTTGCACCCCGTCAATGGCGCCGATGCGCGTGTGCAGGAAATCGCCCAGGCTTTCGGCGGATTCCAGCGCCGTCCAGACGAGGACATCGTAAGGGCCGGTGACGACCACCACATAGTGGGCTTCTTCCAGGCTGGCGATGGATTCGGCTACATGATCGGATTTGCCGGGGCCGGTTTCCAGGCCGATGACGGCGGTGGTGCCGTAGCCCATCTTTTCCAGGTTCGGCACGGCGACAACGTGGACGATGTCCTCGTCAATCAGGCGACGCATCCGGCGGCGGACGGTGCCTTCGCTGACGCAGGCGGCGCGGGCGATTTTGGCGTTGGAAGCCCGTCCGTCCGCTTGCAGTATGCCGATGATCTTCAAGTCAAGTTCGTCCATTGGCTGGCTGGCTCCGTGCGAAATCCGACACTGAATGACCGGGTGAGTCGGTGTAATAGTTGCCCAACGATGATATTCGTTGCGGCGGCGATTGTCAACCGCCGGAACGCCGCCGATTGCCGCTATCCGCCAATAGCGCTACGGATTTCGCCGGCCCGGGCGCGTCAGGCGTTATCGCTATCAGGCATCATCATCGTCAGGCGTCATCGTTAGGCGTCATAAGGAACCGCATAGCGGGCCACGGCATAGGGGGCTACGGCCGGTTCAACCGCCGGTCAGGCTGAGGGCGCCCACGCCGCCCACAATCATTATGATGGAAACCCCCTTGACCAGCAGCGCCCGGGGCGTGAGGGACTCGTCCAGCAGGCGCCAGCGCATCCGCGACAACAGGGTGGAGGCCACGAATACAAACAGCGGACGGGTGGCCAGCGCCGCCGCCACCAGGGAAGCCGGCCCCAGGCTGTAAGCGTAAATGGACAGCAGTATGGACACGGCCGGCATCAGGGACTCGCCGAAAAGCAGCATCGCCAGCACGCGGGGCTGTTTGACGGCCGCCAGCAGGCGCGGGCCGCCCCGCAGCCCGGCGACGAAAAAGGTGGCGCCGACCACGGTCTGCTGCATGGCGAACACCGTCAGCGTGGGCAGGCCGGCGTTGAGGGCCGCCTTGGCCACGACGAAGCTGCCGGCGGCGCACAGGGCGCTGCACAGAAGCAGCGCCGGGCCGTACCATGCCGCCGCGCCGGCGCCCGTCAAGAATGGCAGCGACAGCGCCGGCGCCGGCGCGCCGGGGCGGGATGGGCCGGACCGGATCGGGCCGGCGGCGCTGCTGGCGGCGGGCGTTTCTTGGAACAGCCGCCCCGAAATCAGCGCGGCGCCGGCGACTACCAGTCCGATGCCGCCCCACTGGGCCGGGGATATGCGTTCTCCCAGCAGAGGCATCGCCAGCAGGGCCACGAAAATAGGGTTGATCTGGGCGATGGCCACGGCGCGGGAGGCTTCCATCAGCCGCAGCCCGCGAAAGAGCAACACCACCGAGCAGCCCATAAGCAGCCCGGAGCCAACGGGGGCGAGGGACACCGGCAGAGGGACGCCGGCCGGCAGGCCCAGGATGGTCAGCAGGATGCTGCCGTACAGCATCCCGGAAATGCCGCACCAGAGGCACAGGGGCGGCACGCCCTGGAAGTGATAGGAAATCAGCCGCTTGTCGCAGACGCTGACGAAGCAGAACGCCAGCGCGCTGCCCAGCGCAAAAATAGGCCACATTTACTGTTGTCCGTGTCCGTGTCCGTGTCCGCTGCCCGCATTTTACCTGCTGCTATGGTAACAAACCGCCCGTTGTTTTGGCATAGGGCGCTGGCGCGCTCCGGTGGCGGCGTTCCTGTTCTTTTGAGGTTTCCGGCGATTGCGCCGCCGCCGGCATACCCGCGCCGCCGTATCGGTGGCGGATATGCTACACTGCGCCCAATCTTTCTTTACCGGAGGTTGCGTCCCGATGTCCTCCTGGAACTTTGAGCTGGTCGCCGGCCCCTACGGCGGCACTACGGAAGGCCCCGTTTGGGATGGCGAAGCCCTGCTTTTCACCCACATTCCCGCCTCGCGCATCCTGCGTTACGACCCCGAAACCGGCCAGGTTTCGGAGTATTGCAACGAAACTTTCCACACCAATGGCCTGTGCTTTGACGCCGCCGGCAACCTTTACGGCTGCCAGCAGGGGCGGCGGCGCATCGTCCGCTTTGACGCCGCGGGCAACACCGCCGTGTCGCTGCCCCATCTGCTGGACGGCAAGCGGCACAACAACACCAACGACCTGGTGGTGGACAAACAGGGCCGCATCTGGTTCACCGACCCCTACTCCGGCATCGGCAACAGCGGGCCGCAGGAGTTGGACCATCAATCAGTGCTGCGGCTGGATCCCAAAGGCCGCGACCAGTGGGAACTGTCTCGCGTCACTACGGACATCAGCCGTCCCAACGGCATTCTCATCAGTCGCGACCAGCGGACGCTGTATGTGGCGCAGAGCGATTATGGCGCCGGCCGCCGCCGGGAGCTGCGCGCCTATCCGGTCAATGACGACGGCAGCCTGGGCGAGTACCGGACGCTGCACACTTTTGGCGTGGACGGCGGGGCGTCCGATGGCGACGCGCGGGGCGTGGGCAGCCGGGGCGTCCAGCGGGGCGTGGACGGGATGACGCTGGACGCGGACGGGAACATCGTGGTTTGCGCCGGCTGGGAAGCCGCCGGGCCGGGGCCGATGATTTATGTGTTGTCCCCGGCGGGCCGGATACTGGAAACGCACCCGCTGCGGGTTGACCGTCCCACCAACTGCTGTTTCGGCGACGCCGATCTGCGGTCGCTGTATGTGACCACCGGCGGCGGGCATCTGCTCCGGGCCCGCACCGACCGCACGGGGTGGATTATGTGGCCGTAATCAGGAGGGCTTTGGCGGCAGCCGGCGCTAAAATCCGGCGCAAATGAAACGAGCAGGAGGCAGGTTTGGACGCTGACGCTATGCCGACGGACGCGGACGCTTTGAGCCGAGGCGTGGGCTGGGAGGGAATCGCCGGGCTGCTGGGGCTGGTGGTGGTAGAATTGTTCCTGTTGCAGGTTTTTGCGGTGGGGGTGGCGACTGCCATTTACCATCTGGTTCCAATGCTGGGAGTGGGCCGTCCACAGGGTTTTGAGGACTGGCTGAAGCTGTTCCAGGTAGTGGGGCCGACGCTGACTTTACCGGGAGGTAGCGCAATCGTGTTGACAATATGGCTGATGGCCCGGAGGGCTCAACAGGCAGAACGGAGGGCGGACGCCGCCGAAAGGATGGCGGCATCCGCCAAGGCGCAAGCGCAAGAGCAGGTGGCGCAGGCGCAAGCGCAAGAGCAGGTGGCCCAGGCCCAAGCTACTATCGCTGATTTGCGGGCGGAACTGGAGCGGCAGCGCGGGCAGAGTTAACTGGCGCGGCTGCCCAGGTTGTGGTATCAATCCCCCCGGATTGATACCGGCCTGAAGGCGCACCCCGGCGCTGTCGCCGGGTGCGCCTCACGCGATGGTGCGGGCGTGCGCGTGGTTTTGAGGATTGGCTGAAGCTGTTTCAGGTAGTGGGGCCGACGCTTACTTTACCGGGAGGTAGCGCAATCGTGTTGACAATTTGGCTGATGGCCCGTTGGGTCCAACGGGCGGAACGGAGGGCGGAGGCAGCCGAGAGGATGGCGGCATCCGCCAAGAAGCGGCTGGCAGCGGCGCAGGCGGCCCAAGCGCAAGTGCAGGCGGCCCAAGCGCAGGCGGCCCAAGCGCAAGAGCGGGCGGCCCAGGCGCAAAAGCAGGCGGCCCAGGTGCAAGCCCAAGCGCAAGCGCAGGCAGCCCAGTACCAAGCTACTATCGCTGATTTGCGGGCGGAACTGGAGCGGCAGCGCAAGCAAAGTTAACTGGCGCGGCTGCCGGGTTGCGCCCTCTATGCTCCCCCAGATTGAAACTGGCCGGAAGGCGCACCGGGCGACAGCGCCGGGTGCGCCTTGCTCAATGGTGGGGAGCGTGTGCCGGGTTTTGAGGACTGGCTGAAGCTGTTCCAGGAGGTCGTCGCGATAAACCCGCGCTAATATGGGAAGTGCCCCTGGCGCAGCGTGGTTCGCCGTCATTCTACCGCGCCAACACGTGCTGGAAATGCCGGAAACCTGCTCGCGCGCACCCACTTCGGGTCAGCGCTTGTCACAGACGGCGGCTCCGGGTACGTATCAGGATATCTACAATCCGCATACAGGTAGCCTCCGACCTATGCGATGGCAAGCAGTATTTTGCCCTGGATCGGGGGACGGTAACGCCGACGGTGTAGCTGGGGCATTTGCTGGCAGCGTGGCGGGCGTCGTGGCAGTTCCGGCGGCGGGTATTTCGTGGGGGCAGCCGAGGCGGCGGCTGAGGATGCAGCGCTGTCCGGCTGCGCCGGAGCCACCGACCGGATGGTTCGGCTGGCCCGACGCCTGAAAGCGGGTACACGCGAGGCCGGCGGCAAGTATTGACAAACGCGCTAATCATCATTACAATTTACGATAGATTTACGAAACGCCCCGCTGCGGGCATAATGATGGCGTGTTTGCCTTATCGTCAACCAGCGAACCGGGCGAACCGGCAATTTCTACCAACCCCCATCGGGTTGCTACCACAGGAGGCATATTATGAACCGAACCCAGCGTGACCTGATACTCCTTGCCGCCGGCGTGGGCCTGGGCGTGGGCCTGGGGATGCTGCTGGCGCCCCGCAGCGGGCGGGAGACCCGCGACGAACTGCGCCGCGGCGCCAACACCGCCGTGGACCGCGGGCGCGGCTACTGGCAGCGCATCCGCAACCGGAGCGGCGCCGGCGCCGAGGAACCCGTCGAGATCGAGGGCTAGATAACCCCCCGTTCCCCCCGGCGCGGAGCGACCACGCGTCGCGCGCCCCCTACGGCTGGCGTCGCCCATCTGCGGAATATACCGCCGGCGCGCCAGCCGAGTGCCATCCATAAAACCGGAAATCCCCGGCGCGGTCCCGCCCCGGCCGGCGGCGCGCCCGTTCCTCCCCAGCCGGTGGCGTTCCCGGGCCGTTGCGTACTGGCGCGATTGCCATCATCCGCCATCCGGCCAACGCCGGCGATGCGTATCGCCGGTCAAACCGTCGGTGAATAGAACCCATCGCACCCATCGGCTTGCCGCCAGATAAACGGGCCAAAACCGCATACTTGTAAGGAGGCTCAAGATGAAAAACAACGCGAAGCGCAATCTCGGCATCCTCGCCGTCGGCCTGGCCGCCGGCGCCGTGGCCGGCGTCCTGCTGGCGCCCAAGAGCGGCCGGGAACTCCGGCAGGACATCCGCCGGCAGGCCGACGGCCTCGGCGGCCGGGGCGCCGGCTACTGGCGCCGGCTCCGCAACCGCCGCCGCCAGACCCCGCCGCCGTCCCTCTGGGAAGCCGAAGGCGTTCTGGCCACCAACGAAATCGACGGCCCCTACCCCCACAGCTAGGCGTCCACAGCGTCGGGAAAATGCGGGGCGAGCCGGCCCGCGCCGGCTCGCCCCGCATTTTACTTTCCGGCCAGCAAAACCTCCAAAGCCCCCTTCATTCGTGCTCCGGTTCCCAGTGGGGATAGGAACCCAGGACTTTGAACATATCCGCCCGCTGGCGCACGCCGTTCAGGGCGGCGGCCACCGTCGGGTCGGTGCGGTGCCCGTCGCAGTCAATCAGAAAGATGTAGCGGCCCAGTTCCCGCTTGGTCGGGCGGCTTTCAATCTTGACCAGGTTGATGTCCCGGCGGGCGAATTCGCCGATGATGCTGTACAGGTTGCCGGCGCGGTCCACCGCAAAGGAGAAGCAGATGGAAGTGCGGTCGTGGCCGGTGCGGGGATGGTCGTCGTGGGCCAGCGCCACAAACCGGGTCTGGTTGGCCGGATTGTCCTGGATGCTGCCGGCCAGGATCTGCACCTCGTAGATTTCGGTGGCCCGCCGGGGGCAGATGGCGGCGGCAGGAGCGCGGCTGCCCAGCATATCCTCTACGGCGGCCACGGTGCTTAAAGACGCCTCCCGCGTCGCCGCCGGAAAACTCTGTTCCAGATAACCCCGGCACTGCGCCAGCGCCTGGGGATGCGAATAGATAACCCGCACGGCGTCCGCCGCCACGCCCGGCGGCGCCACCAGATAATGGTCAATGGGTATGACCACCTCGTTGCGGATGGAAAGGGCCGACTGAGCAATCAGCAGGTCCAGCGTAAAGGTGACCGACCCCTCCAGGCTGTTTTCAATGGGGACAACCCCGGCGGCCACCTCGTCGCCGGCTACGGCGCTGCCCACAGCGCGGATGGTAGGAAACGGCACCAGCCGGCTGGCGTCCGGCGCATACAGCAGCCGCGTCGCCTGCTCGGTGTAAGTGCCGGCGGGCCCCAGGTAGCCGATTCGTTCCAGAGTCGCATTCATATCCTTTTCCTGCCGACCATCATTGAGACCGGAGACAAATTGAGACCCGGAGACAATCGGACGATTGCCGGTTGGTTGACGGGGGAATGTCGTCCGGTCAGGGCGCGAAAACCCGTTCCACGCTGCCCTGGCTGCCCACCACAATCAGGACATCGCCGTCGCCGATCCTTTCGTCATCCTGGGGGTTGAGAATATATTCGCTGCCCTTTTTCAGCGCCATTACGATGACATCGTGCTGCGGGTTGACGCCGCCGGCGAGGCCGACTTCCCGCAGCCGCAGCCCCCGCATCCGTTCCGGCGGGCGCAGCTTGTGGATGCCGTCGGAGTCGGTAATGCTCATATACTCAACGGCGTTGGGCGTCAAATCCAGGCTGGCCACCCGTTCCGCGGCGTCTATCTCCGGGAATACGACCTTGTCGGCGCCGGCCCGGTGCAGAATTTCCGCGTGCTGGGAGTCCGTGGCCCGGGCGATGACATAAGGCACGCCCATCGTTTTAAGCAGCATCGCCGAGATGATGCTGGACTGGATCTGGCTGCCCAGCGCCACCACCGCCACATCCATATCGTCCACGCCCAGGTCGCGCAGGGCCGTTTCGCTGGTGGCGTCCGCTTCCACGGCATAGGTCACCCCCCCCAGCATTTGCTGCACGCGGGTTTCATCCTGGTCAATGGCCAGGACTTCGTTGCCCCGCTGGAACAGCATATTGGCCAGCCTGGCCCCGAACCGGCCCAGACCGATTACGCAAACATCCTTCGGCATAGCCTAATCCCTCCGTCGTTGCGACGCCCGCTACCCGATGCGGACGGGTTCCTCCGGGTAGCGGTAATGGGTCTCATCCCGCGGCGCCAGCAGCAGCACCAGCGTCAGGGGGCCAATGCGCCCCACCAGCATTGTAACCATAAAGACCACGGAACCCGCCAGGCTCAAGTGGACGGACGACCCGGCCGACATCCCGTTGGTGCCGAATGCGGATACCACCTCAAACATCACCTCCACGAAGTCAATGTGCGATTCGGTGTAGGTTACGACCAGCATTATCACCGCCAGAAAGGACACGGCCAGCGCCAGCACCAGCAGGGCGCGGGACACCAGCGGCGGCGCAATTTCCCGGCGAAAGATTTCCGTGCGCGGATACCGCAGGGCCGACGACCGCGCCGCTACCAGCAGCACGGCGATGGTATTGACCTTGACGCCGCCGGCTACCGACGCCGTAGAACCCCCTATGAACATCAGCCCTCCGAACACCAGGTGCGTAACATCCCGCGTGGTGCCCCAGTCCAGCCCGGCAAAGCCGGCCGTGCGCCCGCTGACGCCGTGAAACGCGGACAGCCCCACCTTGCCCAGCCAGCCGTTTTCGGAAAGCGCCCCGTTCCACTCAAAAAAGAGGAACGCGCCAATGCTGAACGCATAGAGAGCCCCCGTGATAATCAGAACCAGCTTGGTGTCCAGGGAGAGGCGCGCAAAGTTGAATGGAAACAGCCCGAACCCGTGCCGCCGGGAAACGCCGGGACGCCAGTTGCGCTTCAGATCCACAATCAGCGGCCAGCCCAGGGCGCCCATTATGATCATCGGGCTAATGATGCCCATCAGGTAGGGATGCGCGCCCAGCGTGGTAAAGTTGTTGCCCGCCGGCGAATTGGGCAGAATGGACAGCCCGGCATTGTTAAGCGCCGACACGGACAGGAACAGCGACTGCCACAGAGTTTCCAGCAGGGTCATATCGGCGACATTGCGGATCTCAAAAAACAGCAGAGCGGCGCCGAGCAGGTAGCCGGCCAGAAAGGCCAGGACGATGTTGCGCGCAATGCGGGCCACATTGGCCGTAGCGCCGGCGCCTACGGTGTCGCCATAGATGTCCTCCTCAACGGCGGTGGTGCGCCGCCCGAAAAATACCAGCGCCGTGGCGGCGGTAATGAACTCCAGCCCCCCCACCAGCATCAGGAAAAAGATGACCACCTCACCGAAAAATGACCAGGCGGTCTGGGTGTCCACCAGGGTGAGGCCGGTTACGGTGGCGGCGGAGATGGCCGTGAAAAAAGCCACCCTGGGGCCCACGCCCGCGCCGTCGGCGGCGGCCTCGGGCAGGTTGAGCAGCAGCCCGCCGACTACGTTGAGCAGCAGGAATATGGCCAGCAGGACGACCGGAAGGGACGACCAGCGGGCCGGCGGCCGGCGCCGCCGGATGGGGATGCGGACGGGCGGCGCCGGCCGATAGCGGGCGCCGCCGTCCGCCACCGCCGGCTCCAGGGCCGGCTCATCGCCGTCTAATGACTGGTTCACAGGGATAGTGGATGCTGGCCGAGGCAGGGCAAAAGATGTCGCCGGGCGGGCCGGCCGGCGGATAGATGGGCAGTCGGATAGACAGGACGGGTCAAGGGGCAGTCCGCCGCCGCTCCCGCCGGCGATATTATGCGGTTATTGCGGAGTATGTCAATCGCCCGCGCCGGCCCCGGGCGCCTTGCCACGATAAAACGACAAGCAGCCGGCAACAGGATGGGGGCAGCGCCGGGATGCCGGTACAAGGTGCCGATACGGAATGCTGCTGCCGGTCCGGGCCAGGGCGTTCCGGCGGGCTTCGCCGGACGCGAAAACAGCGCGCCGGGCGTTGGCGATTCCGTTGACAGGTTTGCGGTATCCTGCATATCCTTAACAGTGGCGCGTCCCAGTAGCTCAGCGGACAGAGCGGCTGCCTTCTAAGCAGTTGGTCGCGGGTTCAAATCCTGCCTGGGACGCCATTTCCTTGCCCCCACTCCCGGCCCGCATTCCGGCAGATCCTGCTTCACTCCTGTCCGCTATCCCCCTACCATCATCCCCAATCCGATCTTGATGCCGCCAGGCCGGCCATCCCACCAACCACGGAGCGCTCCCAATGAAATTCGGCATTATGGCGATGCCCCAGCACCCGGCCACCGATTCCGCCACCCAGCGGTTTCACGAGACGGTGGAACTGACCCGCCTGGCGCGCGATGCCGGCTTCAGCTCCATCGCCTGCGGCCAGCATTTCCTGTCGCCGCCCTACCAGAACTTGCAGAGCATCCCCCTGCTGGCCCGCCTGGCCGCCGATGCCGGCGATATGCGGCTGGTGCTGTCCATCCTCCTCCTGCCCCTCTACGCCCCGGCCGATGTCGCCGAAACTATCGCCACCCTGGATGTCATCAGCGACGGGCGGGTGGTGCTGGGCGTGGGCCTGGGCTACCGGGACATTGAATACCAGGCATTCAATGTGGCGCGCCGCCACCGGGTGGGCCGTTTTCTGGAGTCGCTGGAACTGGTGCGGCGGCTGTGGACGGAGGATGAGGTTACCCATCACGGGCGGCATTTCCACCTGGACAACGCCACCTGCGCCATCCGTCCCGTGCAACAGCCGCACCCGCCCATTTGGGTGGCGGCCAACTTTGACACCGTGGTGCGCCGCGCCGGGGAACTGGGCCTGCCCTGGTTCGTCAATCCCCACGCCACTTTGGCCACGCTGGAACGGCAGACCACCATCTACCGGGAAGGGCTGGCCGCCGGCGGCCGGGAAATGCCCGCCGAAATGCCCATCATCAAAGAAATGCACATCGCACCCACCCACGAGGAAGCCGTCCGCAACGCCCGCCCCTATATGGAGGCCAAGTACCAGGCTTATGCGGACTGGGGCCAGGACAAGGCTCTGCCGGGCGAGGAGGATTTCCGCATCCCCTTTGAGGAACTGGCCCGCGACCGCTTCATCCTGGGCAGCAGCGAGGAAGTCATCCAGCAGATTGAGGACCATCATCACCGCGTCGGCGCCAATCACTTTATGTTCCGCATCTGGTATCCGGGAATGGACGCCCGCATGGCTATGCGCGTGGTGGAGCAGATGGGCGACAGCGTCATTCCCTACTTTGAGAGCCGCTACGGAGACGATGGCCCGGCGCCGGGGGGCGGGCCGGCCACTTAACCCGCCCCGCCACACCACGCCCCGCCGCGACGCGGTCGCCGCCGGCTCGGTTCCGCATAAAATCAACCGCCCGAATCGGCGGCGCGGCAGGCGTTTTCCGGCCGGTTTTGTGCTAACATAAGCCCTATGGTTACACCGCAACCGGACGCCGGGCCGCCGGTCGTCCCCCGCCTGATCGAGGAACTCGACGCCCACCCGGAGGCGCGCGAGCCCTTGTTGCGCGCCCTGCTCACCGACGAATTCCTCCATATGCCGCCCCGGCTGGCCCGCATTGAGGGCATCGTTGCCGCCTCGCCGGGCGCTCCGGAGGCTAAACATATCGATATGAAAACCCTCCGGAGCGATGTCAAAAACCTGCTGGCCGAAGTACGCTGGCTGAA
Organism: Dehalococcoidia bacterium; assembly: GCA_965203195.1. Lineage (GTDB taxonomy): Bacteria > Chloroflexota > Dehalococcoidia > Lucifugimonadales > UBA3495 > Bin87. The sequence continues at coordinate 2,624,957 of OZ241860.1, forward strand.
AAGCAAGGCGCTGGAAACCGATTTCGGACACCGGGCAATCTCAGTGATAAACCTCCGGTTCGGACTTCGGCGCTGCCGGGTAGTGTGGGGCAAAACGGGCGCGATGGCCCATCACGCCGAGAGTTTCGCGGAACAGATTGAGGACGCTCACGAAAACGGCCTGATTACCGACGCGCAACTGGCGCGCATTTTCAATACCGATGTCATCGTCCGTTGCCGCCGGCCTTCCGATTCCCGAACGGTCTGGGTTGCGGCGGAAGTCGCCGGCCGCCTGGACTACAACGACATTGACCGGGCCGTACGATCTGCCGATGCGCTCCGGCTGGCATTCGGAGACGACGTCCTGCCCCTGGTCGCCGGTGAACGAATTGACCCGCCCGATCTGGCGCGGGCGCAGCAGGCCGGCGTCGCTTTCGTCAATATGGTGGATTACATCAGCCAGCAAATCTGAACGGCACGGCGGGCATTGTGGCCGGCCCGTTGCCCGTCAGCCCTTCCCCATACAATTCCAACCAACCTCCAGGAGCAGCTCCCTATGACCCGGCAAGCCCCGTCCACGGCCCTGACGCCCGAAGTCCAGGCGATGATTGGCGTCAGCGGCGATGTGGTCGAATCCTGGGGCGTGGTGGACAGCGAGTATATGCGCCGTTTCACCCAGGCCCTGATGGATCCCGACCCCCGCTATTGGGACCACGATTTCGCCCGCTCCACCCGCTACGGCGAGCTCATCGCCCCGCCCATAATGGTTAGCTACCTCGCCAGCCGCATCCGGCCCGACCAAGGCGACCCCATCACCGCCGCCTTTGAGGAAAACCCCGAATCGGACGGCATCGGCTCCGTGGCCCGACCCGGCGAACTGCCCCCCGTGCCTACCAACCTGGTGCGCGTCCTCAACGCCGGCAACGAGCTGGAAGTGTACGCCTACCCCGGCGTGGGCGACAAAATCTACTTCCAGAACCGCTACTCCGACATCCGCGAGCGCCTGGGACGCGACGGCGCTCCGTTCCTCATCATCACCCGCGAAACGCGGTACTGGAACCAGGACGATGTGACCCTCTGCATCACCCGCGCCTCTACCATCCGCCGCTGAAAACGGAGCGTCGCAACGCATCATCTGGCATCGCGCTGCGCCGTGTCTTTTCGTCATTCCCTTTGCGTCCCCATCCGGCCGGCGCCGGCCGGGCCGGAAATCCGGGAGAGGAGCCCGCAAAATGACTACTCCGCTTGACGACCTCCTCAATATGGAGGCCGAGGAAATCTGGCGGCGCAACGAGCGCCCCGACGCCGACGGCCTCCGCGCCAAGGCCCAAATCTACTACGAGGACGTGGACGAGGGCCACGAACTGCCCAAGTACATCTACAAGCCCACGCCCACCCACCTGTTCCGGTGGAGCGCCGCCATTGAGAACTTCCACCGCATCCACTACGATCTGGACTTCGGCCTCAACCACGACCGCAACCCCAGTATCCTGGTGCATGGCTCCTGGAAGCAGAGCGTGGTTCCCCAGTATCTCAAGGACTGGACACTGCCCAACGGCTGGCCGTGGCGCGCCAGTTTCCAGCACCGGGCCATGCTGGTGCCGGGCGACATCCTCATTATGTGGGGCCGCGTCACCGGCAAGTACGAAAAGCAGCGGATGGGGTTCGTTGACCTGGAGATCGGAATGAAAACGCAGGACGGCATTGAGAGTATGCCCGGCACGGCCACCGTCGTGCTGCCCCTGCGCGACGGCCCTCCGATCCCGTATCCTTTCACGCCGCCGGCCGACTAGCCCGGCGGCGGCGCTTCCGCCCCGTTCCTTCCCGCCCGCCTGTCTGCCTGCCTGTTCGTCGGTCCGCCCGCCCGCTCCGGCGCCGGTTGCCCGTTGACTGCCCCGCCCGCCCACAACGCAAAAGGCAGTCAATGCCGGGAACGGCGCCCGCAGGCGGCTATCCTGTGGAGATTTAGACAATGGCCCGTTTCATCGCCGTCCACAATGTCCCCGGCATCACCGAGGACGAGTTCCGCGACAAACTGAACGCCGTCCGCAAGTGGCGGCCCGACCGCCGCACCACCATCCTCAAGGTGTACGGCGACCTGGAAAACGGCCGCCTTATTTCCGAGTGCGAGGCGGTGGCGCAGTCCCACTTTGAGGACTGGCTCAATATGGTGGGCTGGCCGGCCGATTCCATCAGCAAGGTGGACATCATCTGCCAGGTGGGCACTTTCTGGAAGTTGTAATCTCGTTCCCGCACGCGCCCGCGCCGCCGGTCTGCCGGCCCGGTCGCCCCCGTTCCGCAAAAAGCCGTGGCAATGGGATGCCACGGCTTTTTGCGGCGCGGCGCGCACGCGCCGGCGGTTCTACGATGCCGGCCTCTAGCGATGCCGGTGCCCGTTGTCCAGGAACCAGCCCGGCCCCGGCTTCGGCCCGTCCGAATCGTAGATGCTCTGCATAAATGCCGTAACCGTTGCGCCAGCCGTTATGGTCAGTGACGACAGGAAAATCCAGATCAAAAAAGTCAACCCCGTGGCCAGCGGCCAGTACAGCAGATACGACGGCGCCACGTTCGCCAGAAAGAAGGAGAACCCTTCGTTCATCAGATTGAACGCCACGGTGGCCAGCAGCGCCCCCACTATTGCCCACCGCCAGTGCACCGGGCGCTCCGGCAGATAGCGGTACACCAGCAGGAACGCCAGCGCCGACAGCGGCCAAGCCAGCGCGAATGACCACCAGTGCTGCTCGTCCAGCGCGCGCGCCCCGGCCATCATTCCCAACTCCGCCATCACGCTGGGCACCACGGCGTGCGCAATTATATTGGTCAGCAGGGTGGACACCAGCAGGGCCAAGGACACGGCGCTGAGCAGCAGAAACTCGCGGAACTTGCCGACGAACCCCACCTGCGCCGGCGTAATGTCCCAGACATAGTTGATTACCAGCGCTATGGCCGCGAACAGCCGGAAAGACCCCCAGGCCAACCACGCCAGTATCACCAGGCCGGTGACGCCGGCCTGCGTACTATCTTGCGGCGCCACCAGCGCGCCTACATTAATGTCCACCGGCAGCAGCTCCGCGGTCACATGAGCGAACAGCTGCTGCGCCCGTTCCGCGCCCAGCAGCAGCCCGAAAATCTGCAACATCCCTGCCGTAACGGGCGCCAGCGCCACCATCGCATAGTAGGCGACGCCGGCAATCAGCTGCTGGGTCTCGTTGCGGGTAATTACGGCCAGCGTCGCCAGCGCCACCTGCAACGGACGCCGGCGGGCTACGACCCGGAGCAGCGTGCGGCGGGAACGCCGCACCTGCCGGTTGCTCCGTAGCGTGGCGCTGGCCTGCCGCAGCCGCCGGTTGGCGCGGCGGTTCCCCAGCGTCTGATTGCGCGTGGCCATGCCGGGCTACCTTGCCCCGTCGCCCCGCGCCGCCGGCGCTCCTGCGGAACCGCGCCGGGAACGGCAGCTCCGCCGGGGCCGGGGCCACCGGAACAGCGCCAGGCCGATGATGCTCCCGGCGGGCGCCGGGCCGTAGCGACGGCTGTCGGCGCTCTCCCGCGGCGCGCGGTTGTCGCCCAGCAGAAAGTATTCGTCATCATCGCACAGCCACGCCGGAAAATGTTCGCCGGACGCCGGCCGTCCGCCGGGCAGATAAGGTTCCGGCAGGGGAACGTCGTTGACTAGAATGCCGCCGTCGGCCGCCATCCGCACATACTCGCCGGGCAGGGCGACAATGCGCTTGACCGCCACCGTCTCCGGTACGGCATCCGGCCCCGGTTCCGGCCCGGCCGCGCCGGGAAACCGGGTCACGACGACAGCGCCGCGCCGCAACCCGTGGCGCAGCCAGGGCCGGGGCAGGGTCTGCACCAAATCGCCGTCCCGCAATGCGGGCGTCATACTGTTCCCCCGCACCAGGAAGCGCGAGCGGAACAGCAGCCTCGCCAGAGCGAGCAGCGGCGCAGCCAGCGCGGGCGCCGGCGCGTTTATCCTGCGTAGCATTCTGCGATTATAACACCGCCGGCCGGGAGCATTGCGCCTGCCGGCGCGCGGCGAAAAGACGCTTTTCCCGCATTTCCCGGCTGCGTCCGCATACCGGCCCGGGCCGGGTCTTTCCGCTGCTGGAAATGCGCTTTATGGAAATACACTCCGTAGCCCTGGCGCAAGCCGGCGCCTGTATGCTCCGCATACTGCCGGATATGGCCGTATATGCCGGGTCGCGGAGCCAGGCGGCGGCTGTCGGCAATTCAGCGACCGGCCCTGGTCTGGCCCCGTTCCGTCGCCGGTTCCGTCAGCCGGGTTTCCGTCATAACGAGACCATTAGCATTAGCATAGAAACCCATACGACGGCAACTGCGGAGATGGCAATGGCTATGCCTAATATGAGAGCGTAATTCCGATAATGCGCCCGCCGGCGCCGGAACTGCCGCGCGCGCAACCCCGCGCTGCCCATGGCTGCGGCCACGGCGACCGCGCCCGGTCAAATAAGAAACGGGGCCAGGCCAGGAATGCCGCGGCCAGATAGCCGGCAGCAACCGTCGCCGCCTCATCCCAAGTGACGAGGCCCAGTACAGCTCCCGGACACGAACCCGGCGCACAGGGCGACGATGACGACCAGGGCGAGCGCTCTTCCCCAATCGCTCCGCCCTGGTGATGGCGAATGCTGCGGCTGTTCCGCGGCCGGCATTTCCAGATCTCCTCCGGCGCTGCTGCGACAACCCGTCAGCTGTATCCGACAGCGCTTCCGGTCCGTGTTGACATTGCGCAATCCGGGCATTGGCGCGGCAGTTTCGCCGCTTCAAGCGCATGTTCCGGGTTTATGCCCAGCACCGGGCACCAGCGAAAAGGCCGGCCGGAATGACGAAATAGCGGGCGATGAAATGCCAACACAGCCTGGCGACATTGAGCGGCAACACGGCGCCGTGACGCGGCGCCTAACGCCGCTGGCGCCGGCGGCGGCGCGCGGCGCGCTGGGCGGCCAGCCGCTCCTTCTGGGCCTTGGAGCGGAAAAACCGCCGGTCTTTCAGCTCCCGCAGGATGCCGGCGTGCTGCACCGAGGCGCGGAATCGGTTCACCAAACTCTCCGGGGTTTCCCCCTCGCGCGGCGTTACATAGGCCATGCCAAACTCCAGTGCGCGCAACTGGCGCAACGATTTTCAGGATGCGGCCAATATACCACGCCCGTCAATATGGGGCAAAGCGCGGACGCTCCCGGGGCAAGCAAACCTGCCGCTGTCACCGCCGCCACTACCGCTTCACTTCGCACGGCAACCGCCACTACTACCCGGAACAGGTCAAGGAACCGGCCATTGCTATGTACGGCCAAGGCATAACGGTGGCCGTCATCAGCCGGGTTTTGGAAGTCAAACCGGGCACGGCGTACGAATGGGGCAAAAAAGCCCGGTGGGCGCTGGGCATTCGGGTTGAGGTTGCTATGCAAGGCCAGCGGTGGGGCATAGCGCCGGCGATTTCCTTTGACGGGATGTGGACTTATCGGTGGGATCGGCGCGGGAAGAAGCGGCGGGAGGTGTGGGTTTGGACGGCAATAGCGCTGGAACACGATGGCCGCTACCGGGTGGGTTTTGAGATTGGCGACCGCAGCGAGGCCGCCTTTGACCGGCTGTACCGCCGCTTGCCGGAGGGGGAATTGTACCGGACGGATGCCTATGGGGCGTACGTCTTGCTGCCGGCAGACCGTCATATCGCGGGCAAGGGTGGCGCGGTGAACCGGAACGAAGGGTCTCATCCGTGGTGTCGTGGGAAGTTGAACTGTTTGGGGCGGCGGACCAAGGGCTATGCCAAAAGCGTGGCGATGTCGGAGTATTCGTTGGCGTCGCTATGCGGCAAGTGGCAGCAAAAATCCAACAGCAGATTATTTTGACAATACCGAACCTCGGCATCCCTCCGTAATGGAGCGGCCCAATTGCCGTTGCCGCGCCTCGACAAAAAACAAAGGCGAGCGCTGCGCCATGGCCAATACCGACAAAGGGTCGGTCAACCGCGCCGCGAATGAAACCGGCAGGGTGTCCAGGAACGAAACCGGTCACAACCACAACCACAACCACAGCCGCCAGTCCCGGAAAGCCGCCGCCGTAGGCATACGACCGCGACAGAGCATCGCACCCACCGCGCCGGAGCCCAGAGACACGCGCAGTCGCCACGCGCCGCCGTATGCGCCGCCGGCAGCAAACCCGCTCCGTAAGCCGCCAAAGGCAGTTGGAAAGACACCAGAAACGCCACCTTCCAGTCCGCCCTCGCCAAACGCCGAAGATTGGCGCCTGGCCCTCTGCCAGACCGGAGAAGCCAACGACGACCACCGGCGGCAGGAAAACCGGCGCATCCAGGCCGCCAGCGCCGGAAAATCACGGACTGAACCCGGGACTGCCCGGCTTCCGCCGGCGCCGGCGCGCCGGGCGGATTCCTGCTGGGCAACATCCGAATAAATCCGACCGTCCACGACAGCGAAAAAACCCGGCGACCGGAGTAAAATGGCGCCAGCAAAAACCGCCCACAGGGAGGCATAACTATGTCCGACAACCCCGCCGCTGCCGCCACCGACATCCACTGCTTCAAGTGCAAGACCAAAACGGCGTCCCAGGAACTGACCGCCGTCGTAATGTCCAACGGGCGCGACGCCGTCCGCGCGGTCTGCGCCGTGTGCGGCGGCAAAAAGTTCCGCATCGGCAAGATGCCCGGCGTCGCCGCCGCCTGAGCCCGCCCGGAGCCACCGCAACCCATGAACCACGACTCCCCAATCGTCCGGGCCTACAACGCCGGCAGCCCCGGCGTCAGCCCCCGAAAAGCGTAAAACCCCCACTGGGGGGGCGCCCGCCGCCATCATCCAGGCCGGCTTCATCCGCCAGCCGCGCCGCCGGCGCCTTGCCGGCAGCGTGGCCGCCCCCTACGTATCGCATCGCGTCGGCGTTCCGGTCAGGTGCGGAAAGTCACCCGGCGAAAGGCTTCCGCCAGCGTCAGGCCGCTGCTGTCATCATCCGTTGCGGCGTTGCCGGCGGCGGCGTCCGCGGCGGCGCGCGCTTGCAGAAAGCCCCGTACCTCGTCCCGGCTCTGCCGCCCCGTTTGGGTACTATGCGCCATCACCGCCGCCAGCTTGGTGTCAAAATCGGCGGCGATGTCCACAAAAACATTGGGATTTTCCGAACCCCAAAACAGGATGGCGCCCGTTTTGTGCGGCTCAATGCCCTCGTTGGCGAACAGGTCGCCGAAGTGCAGATGATCCCGGGCGTAGGGGAACACGGCGTCCAGCGCTACCTGCCCGGCGATGCGGTGGTCGCGGTGCCACTGCATATTCCGCCGGTAGGGTTCCGCAGTCAGTACTACATCGGGCTTGACCAGGCGAATCTGCCGCACCAGTTCCTTGCGGAAGTCGGCCGTATCCTCCAGCTCGCCGTCGGGGTGGCCCAGCAGTTCTACGCCGGCGGCGCCCAGAATGTCCGCCGCCGCCCGCTGTTCCCTGATGCGTGCTGCGGACAGTTCCGCCGCGCTGATTGTCGGGTCGTCGGTTCCCTTGCCGCCGTCGGTGCAGAGGACATAATGCACGGCGGCGCCGGCCCGGGTCCATTTTGCGATGACGCCGCCGGCCCAGACCTCGGCGTCATCGGGGTGAGGAGCAATTACCAGAGCGCGTTCGGGGATGATGTCCATCAGTGCGTTGCCTTCCAAATGTTTGGGCAGGATGATAAGCGCATAACGGACAATGCCGCAAGCGCCAATACGACCGGGGTAGCGTTTCGTTTCGGGCGGTTCAGCCGTAAGCTCGTCGCTCCGGGGCAAGCCGGAATGACGGGTAAATCTCAAACCACCCGGTTGGCAACACTGCCGGGCGGGCGCGATTGAGTTGCCAGCATCGCTAATGCTAGTATAATAGGCGCAGCGGGCATTCCGCCGGGCGGGGGCCCGGAAGCCGGCCCGCCGCCGCGCAACCTGCCGGCCACACCAGCGCTGGGAGTTTGGCCCCGATGAAAAATAAGGTGTATCCCGATTTTGACTCCGCCGTCGCCGACCTGCAAGACGGCATGACCTTTATGTCGCCGGGCTTCGGCAATGTGGGGCTGGCGCGCAACCTGCTGGGCGCCGTGCGCCGGCTGGGGGTCAGGAATCTGACCGGCATTTCCAACAACGCCGGCAGCCTGGACGAACGGGTGGACGTAGGCACGCTGATTGAGGCCGGGCAGGTTAAAAAGATGATTTGCGCTTTTACGGCGCCCACGCATCCGTCGCAGGTTACGCCTTTCGTGCGGATGTATAACAACGATGAGGTGGACGCCGAGCTGGTGCCGCAGGGTACGCTGGCGGAACGGATGCGGGCGGCTGCGGCCGGCATCGGGGCTTTTTACACTCCCGCCAGCGTAGGCACGGAGCTGGCCGAGGGCAAGGAGCACCGGGTAATCAACGGGCGCGCCTATGTGCTGGAGTATCCGCTGCCGGCCGATTTTGCCTTCATCCGGGCCTGGCGCGCCGACACTTTCGGCAACTTGCAGTTCCGGTTGACCCAGCGCAACTTCAACCCCATTATGGCGATGGCGGCCGACATTACGGTGGTTGAGGTTGAGGACAGTATTGTGGCGCCGGGGGAAATTGACCCGGACTGCGTTCATGTTCCCGGCGTTTATGTGGACCGGCTGGTGCTGATACCGCCGGACGGCGACCGGAGCTGATGTTAATCGGCCCCGCATCCTGCATCCCGGCGCCCGCGCGTCCGCAGCGTTGGCCGCCCCGTAGCCGGCGTCCGCTTCAGTGTCAAGCCCAGGGAAAGGAGTAATTCCGATGACCACCGTCGACAAGCCCCGCCTGTCCCGGCAAACGATGTGCGACCGCCTGGCCATGGAGTTCCAGGATGGGTGGATTGTGAACCTGGGCGTGGGGATGCCTACCCTCTGCTCCAATTACCTGGAGTGCGAGCCGGACAAGGAAATCATCTTTCATTCGGAGAACGGCGTCATCGGTTACGGGCCGCTGGCTCCGGCGGGCGCGGAGGACCAGCATCTGGTGAACGCCGGCGGCCAGAATGTGGTGGCCCTGCCGGGGATGGCCATTGTGCACCATGCGGATTCTTTCGGTCTCATCCGCAAGGGGATGGTGGATGTCACGGTGATGGGCGCCTACGAGGTGGCGGAGAACGGCGATTTCGCCAACTGGCGGATTCCGACGCGCAAAGGCGGTGGAATTGGCGGGGCGATGGATCTGGCGGCGTGCGCTAGGCGGGTGTTCATTGCGATGGAACACAACCAGCGCAACGGGGCGCCGCGGGTGCTTAAGCGCTGCCAGCTGCCGATTACGGCGCCGGGGGTAGTGAAGCTGCTGGCTACGGATTTGGGGCTGTTTGAGGTAACGGAGGCGGGGTTTGTGCTGCGGGAACACGCGCCGGGCTGGACGCCGGCGGAGATTCAGGAGCAGACGGAGGCGGAGGTGCTGGTGGCGGCGGATTTGCGGGAGATGCGGGTGCGAGCGGCGTAGCCACGCCAGCTCGCCAGCGGCTCGGCGGCGCATTATGTACAAATCCTTCGCCATCGAAAATTTTCGGTTGTTCGATCGGTTGACGATCGAACCGCTGGCGCGCGTCAATCTGATAGTCGGCAAGAACAACGCCGGCAAGACGGCGCTGCTGGAGGCGCTGTGGCTGCACAGCGGCCCTAACAATCCTGAGCTCGGCGTCCGACTCGCGGCATTTCGCGGCATTGTTGGGCCGGATCCCAGGCGCTTCATGCACGACCTTTTTCACAAATTCAACCCGGAGCTGGCAATATCGATGTCAGCTGCCGGGAAATGGGGAGAAAGCCGTCGTGTGCTTCACATAAAGTCACAGCCGATAGAAGATGCCCTACGTCCTGTTCCGGTGTCCGGTACGCCTTTGGAAACGGCGGCAACTGCCGTTTCAAGCTCTCTCATATCGCTGGACTATTGCGATGAGAACCACCAGACTTACGCTTCATCAGGATGGTGGGTAAAATCGGACGATCAGGTCGTTAATGTGGCCCCGAACGTTCAGATGGCTATGGCAAGCGCTGGTATGGCATCCCAGAAAGCACGGATGCCAATACATCCCTCATGCGTTTTTCTCGGTAGCAGGCAGAGGACCAGCCACGAAGAAGACGTGCAGCGCTTTGGAGAAGCGGAATTGGCCGGATATGCGGACCGGATCGTGGAATGTCTCAAAGCGGTCGACGCCAGAATTCAAAGGTTGACGACCATAGCAGCGTCGCCGGCGCCTATGGTGTACGCCGATGTAGGTCTGAGTCGCCCGGTGCCTATAGGTTTCCTGGGGGATGGCATGGGCAGGTTCCTGTCAATGTCCCTGGCATTTTACCAGGCACGTGATGGGATCATCCTTCTCGACGAGGTCGAGAACGGGCTACATCACAGTGTTTTGAAGGATGTCTGGAGAAAGTTGAACTGGCTGTCGCTCGAATTCAACGTCCAGGTTTTTGCCACGACGCACAGCTACGAGTGCATGGAAGCTGCCCGTGATGCGTTCAAGGATATGGAAGATGACAACTTACTGATCCATCGCATCAGCCATTGGGAGGATGAGATCATAGCCACCACTTACCCGTTTGACGCGCTCGATTTTACGCTTGATTACGGGGCGGAGATGCGGTGATGCCTCGTAGAGAACTTTTCAATTTCACCAGCATAACAAGCGAAGCTTTGATGCTGGTTGAAGGCATTGACGACGCCCGGTTTTTCAACGCCTTTCTGCGGCAGGGGCTGGGTGTAACCAGTGTCCAGATAGCGCAAATTGGAGGAAAAGACAACTTTCGTCCCTTCCTGGTACGAACTCTTGCGCGCGATCCCAACCGGCGCAACTTACGCCGATTGGGAATAATTAGGGACGCCGACAACGACGCAGCGGCGGCATTCAACAGCATACGAGCAGCCTTGTCAGATGGACGCTTCCCCGCGCCCCGCCAACCTTGGCGACTTGCTCAATCGGAGCAATTCATCGTGTCGGTTGCCATATTGCCCGATGGAAGTGCGCCGGGCGATTTGGAGGAGCTCTGTCTCCGTTCTATCGCAGACAGCCCGGCATCGGCCTGCGTCAACGCGTACATTGCTTGTATGAATAGCACCGGCTACTCTGTCCCACAGCAAAACAAGGCTAGGCTTCACGCCTATCTGGCGGCTGGCGATGAACCCGGTCGCCGCCTCGGCGAAGCTGCCGAAGCCGGCGTCTGGAACTGGAATTCGCCGGCCTTTGCGCAAGCGCGACGGTTTTTGCTTGACTTGGCCGGCGATTAACACCGTTAGCCGAAGTAGCCCTGCCCACCGTTGACGTGTATGGTCTGGCCCGTGATGAACCCGCCGTCGTCGGTGCACAGGAAGGTTACCGTGGCGGCAATTTCCTCGGGCCGGCCCTGCCGCCCCAGGGGGATGCCGCTGCTGTCGGGAACGCGGCCGGCGTACCACTCCGGGTTGGCGCGGGTGGTGTCGATGCTGCCCGGCGATACCACATTGACGCGGATGTTGTGAGGAGCGAATTCCGACGCCAGGCTGCGCGCCATTCCGACCATCCCCATCTTGGCCGCCGATACGTGCGCCCGCAGGGCGCTGCCCCGAAAGGCCCCGTCGCCGGTCAGAAATACGATGCGCCCGAAGTTATTCGCCACCATCTGTTCAATGACGCCGCGCACGGTGTAAAAGGAACCGTCCAGCACCACGCCCCGCACGTGTTCCCAATCGGCCACCGTCAGCTCGGTAAAGGGCTTGTGAGGCCGGATGGCGGCGTTGTTCACCAGGATGTCAATGCGGCCGAATTCGTTCATTGCGGCGTCAATCATCGCATCCACTTGCTCTTTTTGGGATACATCGGCCAGGACGGGCAGCGCCCTGACGCCCAGTTCCGCCACCGCGGCGGCGGTGGCTTCGGCCTCCTCCCGGTTGCTGCGGGCGTTGACGACGATGTTGGCGCCCTCGGCGGCCATCATCAACGCCGTGGCGCGCCCGATGTTGCGTCCCGACCCGGTAATCAAGGCTACTCTGCCGTCCAGCTTGCCCATTTTGTGCCTCTCCTGTGGTGTGCGCGCGCGCCATAGCGGAGCGCCGCCTTTGTTGCCGTCATTATAGCGTATCGCCGCCAATATCCCTATAATTTGGGGCTATGCGATACTACCTGCTGCTGCTCTGCGCTACCCTGCTGCTGACGACGGCTTTCGCCTGCGGGGGCGATGACGAACCCCCGGCGGCGGCCACCCCGGCGCCGGCGGCCAATCCCGACGATTTCCAGGCCACTATTGACGCCGCCCTGGCGCGCATCGCCGCTACCAAAGCATTCAGCGGGGCGGCGACGCAATTGCCGGCGGCGACGCCCACGCCCACGATGGGCCGCCCTACCGTGGACGCTGCCGGCCGGCCGGCGCCAACGCCGCCGGCGGCCACGCCGGCGCCATCGGTTGACTCGTCCTCGTCGGTCTATGACCTGGCGGAAATCCGCAACTGGGAATACGCCGGGCAGAACGCCGCCAGCGCGGTGGCCCGCATCAGAAGCATCGGCTGGATTGTGGACGGCCTGCAAACCGTTGACGAATTCAACGCCGCCGAGCGGCTGGTCAACATTGCCATTGACGCGCCGGATACGCTGGACATACTGCTGGACAACCACACCCTGAGCGAAGGGCTGAAGCCGCTGGATTTGCCCGCCCTGCTGTCTCTGCAACGGCTGGCGCAAAACCGCCCGGAACGGCTGGCGCCGCTAACCGCCGCCGGCTGGTTCCGCGACGGATTGACCCCGGATGAGGCGGCGATAGTAGCCGTGCTGTACGACCGTTCCCGCTTTGAGTCCCCGGAGTTTGATGACATTGTCAGCGACCCGGAGAGTCTTGAGGTGACAATGGGCGAAGCGCGCAACGGGGCCGGCGAAAGCGTTCCCATCGCCGTCATCCGTTCCGGGGGCGTTCCCGCCGGCTCGCCGGTGCTGGCCACTGCCCGGATGGCGGTGCCCGTTTATGAGGAAATGTTCGCGGCGCCGCTGCCCACTCCGGCCATTGTGTTTCACATTACGCCCTATGTCGCCGGCACTCTGGCCGGCACCAATTATCAGACGCACATTACCCTCAAGCCGGAGATTGACCGCAACGAACAGCCGGATTCTGGCGGCCACCTCGTGTTTCACGAAATTGCCCACTATTACCTGTATGCGGAGCCGGAGTGGTACGCCGAGGGCGGCGCCGAATTCGCGGCCTCTTACGCCCGAAAAGCCACGCAAGGTGCGCCCATCGCCGCCACCAACAGCCCCTGCGCGGCCGCGGCGTCGTTGAGCGAGGTGGAACGCCGCACCCCCGATGACCGGCGGGAGGCGCAGTCGGATGCGGATTTGTGGCGGTGCAACTATTCCCTGGGCGAGCGGCTGCTGCTGTCGCTGTACCGGGAGCTGAGGGAGGAACGCTTTCTACAGGGCTGGCGCGCGCTGTACGCCGAACTGCGGCGGGAGCCGTCTTATCCGGCGCAGCGGGATTTCAGCGAAACCGACCTCCGCGTGGCTTGGCTGCGCGCCGGCGGGATGGCCGGACAGCCGGCTTTGGAACACATTTGGGACCAGTGGTATCGCGGCAGCGCCGACCGCGCCATTGCCACCCCGCCGGACACCGAACCTGTTGACGCCGCGCTGCCGGCGATCAACGGGCGCATTGACGATGCCTATATCGCTTTGCAGCAGCTGGGCGGCCCCGTAAGCTCCTTTTCCGCCAACGAAGTTGCGGGCTGGGTTTATCTGACGCTGGAATATTCCTACGCGCTGTCGGACGGCCCGCAGGAACTGGAGCTTGCGGTTGTGGAGTATTACCAGGACGGTTTCACCTACCGGCGCCGCAACCAGACTGTCACCTTGAAGCCGGAACACATCGGCGGCACGCAGTGGGTATCGGTAGGCCCAACGCCACCCCGCCGCTGGGCGCCCGGCCAGTATTGGGTGTCTGTTCACGCCGGCGGGCGCAAAGTCGCGGAAGTTGGCTTTGAGGTTACGCCGTGAGGGGCGAAGGCGCTACAATTGACTTCTACCAACAGGAGCGGAACGGACTATGACCACCATTGAAACCTTTGAGGACATCCTGGCCGCAATGGATCGCGACCCGAAGCTGCACGAGGCCCTTCGGCAGCGCATCCTAGACGAGGAGTTCCGGCGGCTGCCGGCCATCGTCCGGGAGTTGCAGGAAGCCGTCGCCCAGCTGGCCCGAACGTTGCAGGATTTTATGCAGGCTACCAACGAGAGGCTGGCCCGGCTGGAAGCCGGGCAGGCCAAGTTGGAGGCCGGACAGGAGGAACTGCGGGGCGGGCAGGCCAAGTTGGAGGCCGGGCAAGCCAAGCTGGAGGCCGGGCAGGAGGAACTGCGGGGCGGGCAGGCCAAGTTGGAGGCCGGGCAGGCCAAGCTGGAAACCGGGCAGGCCAAGCTGGAGGCCGGGCAAGCCAAGCTGGAAACCGGGCAGGAGGAACTGCGGGCCGACCAGTCGGACCTGCGCGCCGGCTTTGGCCGCATGGAAAAGCGACAGGACACTATGGAGGAGGACATCCGGGTCCTCAAAACCGATATGGCCGAAGTGCGCGGCCAGCTGGTTCCCCTGGCCGCGCGCCGTATGGTCGGGCGCATCGCCGACGTCACCCAGTCCCGCCGCCCGCGCTGGCTGGATAATACCGACATCATCGACATCTCCGACGATGCCGACACCACCGACGTGCCGCCCAACGAACTGGAAAGCTTCCGGGCCATCGACCTGGCCCTGCGCGCCGTTGACAAGAACAGCGCGGGCAAGCAGCAGCAGTATGTCATCATCGAGTGTTCCGGCACCATTACCCGCAATGACATTGCCAGAATCGCCCGCAACGCCGAGTATATGACCCGGTTCACCGGGCTGCCGACCAAAGCGGTGGTCATCGGCTACACCCTGCCCGACGTGGTTGCCGAGGCCGCCCGCGAACGGTCGGTGCATTGCCTCATCGTCACCAGCAGGTCAACCCGGCCCCGTTAGCGGGCGCGCCGGACCCCGACGGTTTAGCCGCTATAGTCACCTATGCCGATCGGTCGCAACACTATGCGCTGCGCCCGCGCCATTGCCCCTTTCCTGGTCCTGGCGCTGCTGGCCGTTCTGACGGCAGCGGCGTGCGGGACGATAGAGGACATCAGCGGCCTGGACTTGGGCGGCGCGCCGGCGCCGGCAACCCCAACTCCAACGCCGGATTTGCCGGCCACGATTCAAGCCCTCATATCAGCGCGAGAGGCAGAGCCGGCAACGCCGCCGCCGCCGCCGTCCGGCGCATCGCCATCAACCCCGATGCCGGCGACCCTGACGCCATTGCCATCCGCGAGCCCGGCCTCCGCAAGCTCGGCCTCCGTTCCGCCACCGTTGGCAGCGCCAACATTCACGGCGCGCGCCACGCCCACGCGCCGCCCTACTGACACGCCCCCGGCGCCCACTGCCACGCCGTCGCCGCTGGCCGGACTCAGCAGCGGCGAATGGGTAGCGCATAACGACCCGGACACGGCGGCGGTCATCCATAGTCTGCCCTGGATTGCCGACGGCGTCAGCCCGCCGGAGCGGGCGGCGGCGCAGGAATTGGTGTACCTGGCGGCGGATCATCCCGATCTGCTCCGGGAGCTGGTGGCCCGCCCCTGGGTTGCCGACGGCATCGACCAACCGGAAAGCGCCGTCATTGAACGCATTGCGGACATTGCCGATCACGACGCGGCTCTGGCGCATCGCATCGCCGACCTGCCCTGGATAAGAGATGGCGTGGCGCAGCCGGAACCGGGCGCCGTAGAAAGCCTGTATGCCATCGCTTACCGGGATGTTACGCTGGCCTACCGGGTTATTGAACTGCCCTGGGCAAAAGACGACATAGAACAGGTTGAGGAAAATGTGATTCAAACTCTGTATTACATTGCCGATAGCGATGCGGAGCTGGCCGGGGCTGTGGTAGATTTGGCTTGGGTTGCCGACGGCGTTACGCAGATTGAAAAGAACGCCTTGTCAACCCTGTTCTACATTGCCGACGACGCCGTAGCGCTGGCAAGGCGGATTATCAGCCTGCCGTGGGTAGCCGATGGCATTGACGCAGACGAACTGTCCATTGTGAAAAACATCGGATACATTGCTAATGATGATGCGGCTTTGGCCGCTCGTGTGGTCGCTATGCCCTGGTTTACCGACGGCGTAACCGGGGACGAAAGCGATATAGTTGACACTATCGGCAGTATCGCTAATTCGGATGCGGCGCTGGCCGGCCAGATCGTCAATCTGGCGTGGCTGGCCGACGGCATTACGGCCGCCGAAGTTGCCGCCATCGCAAACCTGCACTACATCGCCTATGACCACGCGCCGCTGGCGAAGCAGGTCGCCGCTATGCCCTGGTTCGCCGATGACATCAGCGCCGATGATAATGTCATTGTGGACAATCTAGGCTACATTGCCGATGTGGACGCGGCGCTGGCCGGGCGCATTGTCAGTATGCCTTTTCTGGCGACTCTGGAACCCGCCGATGCCGTCGCGGTGGAATCCCTCGGCCACCTGGCCTATTTTGACGCGCCGGTTTTCCGGCAGGTTATGTCCCATCCCACCCTGCGCGCCGGCATCAACGACCGGTGGGCCGGCATTGTTGCTACCCTCTCCGGCGTCAGCGAAGTTAACCCGGCCCTGATTGACACTCTGCTTGACCCGCAGCGGGTTACGATGGAACGGCGCGCTATTGCCTTGCCTCTGTCGGGCAGCGTTGATCTGGCGGTTATCCGCACCGGGCCGGGCGCCAGGCGCAGCATTGATTTGCTGGAGCACAGTGTCCGCAGCGCCGAGATGTTTATGGACGAACCTCTGCCAACTAACTATGTCGCTCTGCTTTTTGAAAACGCCGTATCGGGATCCTCCGCCGGAACTAATTTCACCACTCACATTGCGGCCCGCCCGCGCTACGATGTGGACGATGGCAGCCGGGATGCCGAATTCGCCGGCCATCTCATTGCCCACGAGGTGGCGCATTATTACTGGAACCACGGCGTGGACTGGGTTGACGAGGGGGCGGCGGATTTGATGGCGTCCATTTCGGAGCGCTCCCGCATCGGCGCGCCGGTGGAGATCACCAACCCGCCCTGCGACTATGCCGACAGCATCGCCGCGCTGGAACGCCTTGACGCTAGAGACGCTGATGTCTTTGACTGCAACTATGCCCTGGGGGAGCGGTTTTTCCTGTCGCTGTACCGCAGCATTGGCGACGACGCCTTTCGGCAGGGGTTTCGCCGGCTTTACCTGATGGCGCAGGTTGAGGATGATGACGATGATTACGCCGGTACGGCGGTAGGCATCGGACACATCAGAGAGGCGTTCCAGCATAGCGCGGCCGGCCTGAATGCCGTAATCGCCCGCTGGTACGACGGGACATCGTCGGATGGGGGATAGTCGGACAGAGTTATGCCGCCCGGTCGCAGCGCTATGCGCTATGCCCGCGCCATTGCCTTGGTCCTGGCGCTGCTGGCCGTTGTGACGGCGGCGGCGTAATGGAGATTTGCCGATAGCGCGGCGGGTGTAGTATAATGCAATGCATTGCGCAGGAGGGTTATCGCCAATGGGACAGCAGATCTATCGGTTCCGTAAGGCATCATCCCTGGCTACGCTGGCGTTGCTCGTTGCCGCGCTGGCCATCGCCGGCTCCCTGTTTGCCGCCCCGCCGGACGCCGCCGGTCAGAGCAGCCAAAGCAGCCCTTGCCGCAAAGAAATCAATACGGCCTACCATGGCGGCAAAGGTATGCCGTATTTCACGGGCATCCCCAACGCCGAATCCTACGAGCCTGCCACCGAGGTGGACGGCAAGGACACGGTGGTCCGCAACCTGCTCGCTGTGGACAACGCATCGGAAACGGCCAGTTGCGACTGGCGGGTAACCAGCAAAAGTGTCGATTGGGTAACGCTGGATTCCGAAAGCGGGTCACTGAGCCCTGGCAACGACCAACTCATCCGCGTCAGTATCAATTCAAACGCCAGAAGCCTGAACCCTGGCAAGTACAAGGCCAGGATCCAGTTCCAGCTGGGCCCTGCGGCCGATAAATGGAACGGCTATGCTTGGGTCACCCTGGAAATCCTGGACGAGTGCTACATCAAGGTAAAGGATGCCGAACGCCTGGATATACGGGAGGGCGGGCGCGCCGTCAGTTGGGAAGGCACTATGGGACGGACACAATCCGATAGCCTGGTACACCGCATCGTAGTCTGGAACTCCAGCAACTCCCGGTGCCGACTGTCGGCAGATGTGGACACGCTCTCAAGCCGGCGCTGGCTGGATGCCGAGTTTGAAGGTGAAGGAGAAACCGTCATCGGCAAGGGTGATACCGCCAACCTGATCCTGTCCGCCAACGAGCGCTGGAACAACCTGAATCCGGGCAAGCACCGGGCGTCAATCACCATTCGCGACGCCATCAGCGGCGCAGAACGCCATCTGTACGCCGAGCTGACCGCCGAAAACGAACCCTGCCAGCTGGCCAACGCCAGTGAAACCAGCCTGCGCTTTGAGGCCGTCGCCCGCTCCGTAAAACCTCAGGCAATCCCGATCGCCCTGGAAAACCGGGGCGTAGAGGCCTGCGACTGGCAGGTCAAGGGCAGTCCGGACTGGCTGGAAGTCGACCCAAGCGAAGGAGAGGTCTGGGGCAACGGTGGCCGGAAATCCGTTGACATCAAAATCAAAGCCGCCGACGCCAACGGACTCCCGTCCAGCCCCGGAGAAGGCCAACCCCACACGGACAGCATCGTTTTTTCCTACCTCGTCAGGGGCATCCCCAAATCACTGACCGTCCCGGTAGATCTGCATCTCGCCAAGCCGCCCTGCGACCTACAGACGCACACTCCGGAGGATATGCTAATCTCCTATACCCCCGGTGAAACCATTAACTCCGAGCTGCATCACTTGACAATCGAGGCGAGCAACGCCCCCGACAGCCAAGAGTGCCACTATAACCTCGAACTGCCCGACTGGCTGGAAAGCGATGACAGCGAAGGCGTCATCCCGGAGGGCGAAAGCCGCGAAATCACTGTCAAATTAAAGGCAGACACCCCGGAAGCCCAGGCCGCGAAGCAGACTTACCAGCGCGACATCACCTTTGCCGTGGCTGGCGCTGCCGACACGGAAGTGCCGGTCACACTGGAAACTGGTTGCCCGGTGCAAGAAGCCTGCGCTTACCTGCACACCACCCATACTGAAATCCATGTTGGTGATTCCGCGAAAATGACCTATGCCGTCAGCAGTCCGCTCAACACAGACGTCATTGTCCGGCTGACACTGGAGTTGCCTTCCGGATGGTCAATGGACGGGGAAGGCTTCGCCGACAAATGCAGTGGCATCTGCACCGCTAACCACGAAGTGCTGGCAGGAGACCAGAAGTCGATCGAAATTGTCGCCTACCCCAATCATCCCGGCCAATTCGTCCTGACCGGACGCGCGGAATACAACCGTAGGGAGAACGGTCGCTTCGTACCCTACGCCCACTCCCAGGACGCCGTCACCATCACAGTACATGAGCGGGAATCCGGAGGGCAACCTGCGCGCAACACGCCGACCCCGACGCGAACCCCCACACCAACAGCGACGCCAATCCCGACCCCGACGGCAACGCCCGTTCCTCCTGTGGCCGCAGTGCTGCCGCCCCAAGCGCCATCCGCGCCTCTGTCGACGCCTAACAACGGCCAGGACTGGTCGCGCACCGACTGGCTGCTGGCCGGAGTAATCGGAAGCGGGGTCCTGGTGTTTATCGCATTGGTGATCATCGTGGGCATCGTCCTGTATCTGTTTTTGCGCCCCCGGCGGCAAAGGCCGGCCGTCCCCCCAACTTCGCAACGGAGGCCGCCGCCGGGCCAATCGTCGGCCCGCCCCGCCACGCCCAATCAACGCCGCTAATTTTGAGGCCGCTTTCCAAGTCACCGCGCCAATAGTGGCGTGTGCCATCAACCGCCAACCGCCCGCCGCAAAAGGGAGCAACGCGCCTTATGACTACGAATAAAAACAATGTACCGATGGCCCAGCGCCGCGGTTTCCGCATCGCAATGGCGGCGTTCCTGGCCGTCCTGCCGGCGGTGGCCGCCATTCTGCTGGGGCCGCTTTCTTTCGCTCCGGGCGTGTCGGCCCAGCAACCGACGCCCACGCCGCCGGTAGTTGTCGAGCCCACGCCGACCAACACGCCGGTTCCCACCAATACGCCTCTGCCCACCAACACGCCCGTGCCGACCAACACACCGTTGCCCACCAACACGCCATTGCCGACCAACACGCCCGTGCCCACCTGGACGCCCGTGCCCACCTGGACGCCGGAGCCCACTGCCACCCCGCCGCCCACCGCGACTCCGGTGCCGACCAACACCCCTGTTCCGGTGCAACAGCATACTGCGCCCGGCGGTACGGTGTTCATCAACTGCGGACGCGGCGAACCCTGCATTGACCTGCACAGCAGCCACACGGACATCACCGTGGATGACACGGCATTGCTGTCCTTCTCCCTCTCCAACGGCCTGGCCAAGCCCAGAATGCTGGCCCGGCTGACGCTGGAACTGCCTTCGGGCTGGTCTATGGACGGTGAAGGTTTCGCCAACAAGTGCAGCGGCCTCTGCACGGCCAACCACGAAATCGCCACCGGCGACCAGCAGTATATTGAGGTAACCGCTTACCCGAACCACACGGGCGTGTTCCGGCTGGAAGGGCGCGTGGAGTTCGTGTATGACGGCGAAACCGAATCCCAGTTTGTGACCCAGGATGTACGGGTAAATGTTCACGCCGGCAGCGGCGGCAACGAGAACCGGTCCCAACCTCTGCCTACTTCCCCGCCGCAGCCGGTCGCTACGGCGGCGCCCGCCGCCCCGGTAGCCGCCGCCCCGGCAGCTCCCGCCGCTCCGGCACAGGCTCCGGCAGCGCCCGCCGCCGCCGCTCCGGCGCAACCCGCCGCCCCGGCGGGTGGTGGCGGACAAGCTCCGCAGCCGGCGGTGGGTGTCACCGGCACCGGCGGCTGTTTGGCCCCCGACCCCAATGACGCCGGCGTGGTTGACCCCACCCTGTTGCTGGCGGGGCTGCTGCTGCCGGCCGGCATCCTGGCCCGGTGGGGCATTTCCCGCCGCCGGCGGTAGCCTAGCCAGCCCGTCCGTCCGCCGCGGTCTGTTCCACCCGCGCCGCCCGGCCTGCCAGGCACGGGCGGCGCGGGCGGCCGTACCACGTTACGCCGGCGGCGTTCAGCGGGCTTGCCATCGACCCGCCGCGGGGCGTTCCCTAGGTGCCCGGCCGCCATTGGTTTATGTGTACGAAAGCGGGCGCAAGGTGCGGAAGTGGCGTTTGAGGTTGCGCCATAGGCCGTACTATGCTACTATTGACGCCAGCGGGGTATGCTTACCACGGCCGAGGGAAGCGTAGCCGTCAAGACAAGTACACTGTCGGAGCAGGAGCCTCTGATTTGAACGGTAGCAACCGAAAGCCGGTCATGACAACGGCATTTATGTCTTATGCCAAGCCGGCGCGCTATGCTACAATCAAGCGACATTGCCAATTTTCGCGGGAGGGAAAATGATTATTAACTATCACGACAGGGAAACTCGGTATGTATTTGAGCGTGTGCACGTTGCCCGGCTTTCAATGGGGCTACAGCGTCAGGCGCAACGGAAGCTGGTTATGCTGAACAATGCCACTACTGTGAATGACCTGTCAGCGCCGCCCGGCAATCGCTTGGAACGGCTATCCGGCGACCGCTCCGGCCAGTACAGCATACGCGTTAACGACCAATGGCGCATTTGCTTCCGGTGGGAGAATGGCAACGCCAGCGAGGTAGAATTGGTTGACTATCATTGAAATATGGACGAGGATGCAAAAATGAACCTGACCATAATGGATACGCCGGGGGCAGAGTTTCCGCCGGTGCATCCCGGCGAAGTCCTGAACGAGGAATTCCTGCTGCCGCTGGGCATCAGCCCGCGCCGCCTGGCGCGGGCCATCGGCATCGATCCCCGTCGCATCAATGCCATAACGCAGGGGCGACGAGCCGTTACCGCCGATATGGCGTTGCTGCTCGGTCGTTTTTTCGGCAACAGCCCAGCCTTCTGGATGGGGCTGCAAAGCCAGTACGACCTGGAAACAGCCCTGGACCGGATGGGCGAAAAACTCGGCCAAGTGAAAGCGCACCAGGCGGTGGCTCCCCCATAATGCGCCTGTTCCAACGGTGCCACCCGCCCCCGGCAGGCCGGGCGGCGCGGCCGATATTATGCCCCTAAATCGTCTGCTTCAGCCGCAGCGCCAGCGACCGCGTCAGGCCGGGCACGGCGGCAATATCCTCCACGCTGGCCTCTTTGATGCCCTGCAAGGAACCAAAACGGCGCAGCAGCATCCGCTTCCGCTTGGCGCCAATGCCCGTAACCATATCCAGAGGCGACTTCAGGCTGCTCTTGGAACGCAGGTTGCGGTGAAAGGTAACGGCAAACCGATGCGCTTCGTCCCGTATCCGCTGCATCAGGTATAACGCCTGCGAATCCCGCGGCAGCACAATCGGTTCCGGCGTGTGCGGCACAAACAGCTCCTCGTTCTCCTTCGCCAGGGAACACAGCGGAATCTGTTCCAGCCCCAGGTGCAGCATCACTTCCCGCGCCGCCGACAGGTGGCCCTTGCCGCCGTCAATAATCACCAGATCCGGCATCGTCCCCCAAGCGTCCACCTTGCCCTCCGGGTCCGGTTTGGCGATAGCCTGGCTGAGCCGCTGGAAACGCCGGGTCAGCATTTCCTTCATACTGGCGTAGTCGTCAACCTTGTCCACCGCCTTGATTTTGAACCGCCGGTAATCCCGCGTGCGGGGCCTGCCGTCGTCAAAAACCACCATACTGCCCACCAGGTTGCTGCCCTGGATGTGAGAGATGTCGTAACACTCCATCCGGCGCGGCGCGGCGGGCAGGCTCAATTCCTCCTCTAGCTCGGCCAGCGCCCCCTGCACGGCATCGGCGCGGTTGAGCCACTTGGCCCGGCGCTGCGCCAGCCCCTGGGTAGCATTCTCCGCCACCACCTGCATCAGCTGGCGGTTTTCGCCCCGCTGGGGACGGTACAGGCGCACGGCGCCGCCCCGCCGCCGCCGCAGAAAATCCCGCAGCATAGACGCTTCCTCGGCGGGCGGGTCGTGCTGCACCATTATCGTGGGCGGCACTTCCAGGGCGCTGGCGTAAAACTGCTGCACAAACTGGGCAATAACCGCCCCCGGCGTGTCATCCTGCGGCCCTTCCATAAAGAAATGGTCGCGCCCAATCAGCTTGCCCTTGCGGACAAAAAACACCTCCACCCACGCCTCGTTGGCCGCCATGGCCACCGCCACCGCATCCAGATCCGTAGGCCGCCCCGATTCCACCTTGATGGTGCGTTCCTCAACAAACTTCTGAATGGCGGCGGCCTGGTCGCGCAGCGCGGCGGCGCGTTCAAACTCCAGGCTCTCGGCGGCTTCCTCCATCCGGGCGCGCAGCTGCCCGGTAACCATTTCCGTGTTGCCCTCCAGAAAGAGGATAACCTGCTTGATTACCTCGGCGTACTCCTCCTTCCCCGCCAGCCCGGCGCACGGGCCTACGCAACGGTGAATGTAATACTCCAGACACGGACGCGGGTCGGCGCCGGTGATTTTCTTGGTGCAGGAACGATAGGGAAACAGCTTTTTGACCAGATCCATTGACTGCCGCACACTGCCGGCGCTGGCGAAAGGCCCGAAATAACGCGCCCCGTCATCGTGAACCCCCCGGGTGATATAGACGCGGGGGAAATCCTCGGCCAGGTCAACCTTCAAATAGGGATAGGTTTTGTCGTCCTTCAGGCGGACATTGAAATAGGGCCGGTGCCGCTTGATGAGCGTGTTCTCCAGTATCAGCGCCTCGGCTTCCGTATCCGTGACGATGAACTCAAAGTCGGCCAGCTCGCTCACCATCCGCCGCGTCTTGCGGTCCAGGCCGGCCGGCGAGCCGAAGTAGGAACGCAGGCGGTTGGGCAGCACCGCCGCCTTGCCCACATAGATAACCGCCCCGCCCGCGTTTTTCATCAGATAGACGCCGGGGCGTTCCGGCGCAATCCGCAGGCGGTGCTCAAACTCGGGCCGCATCATAACCGGCCATCCCTACGCCCCTGTGCTCCCATTCGTTCCGGCCCGGCGCCGTTCCCCCGTCCGCAAAAGGGACTGCTAGAGGACAATGCTAGAGGACGAAGGAAACGGCAATCAGGGCCGCCAGCGCCACGCTGGCAAAGATGCCAATGCGGATCAGCTCCGGCCCCACATGGTTGTAGGCCGCCGGGCGTTCCCGCCGCCGCCCGCGCGGTTGCTGCGCCGGCCGCCCGCCCGCCGGCCGCGCCGCCCCGGCCGCCACGCCGGCCGCGGCAGTACCTGTAGCGGTAGCCGTGGCGGATGCAGCAGAACCACCCCCATCCCCGCCATCAAGTACAGCGCCGGCCGCCACTCCCGCCGGGCCGCTGGCGCTCCGGTTGCTGCGCCGCCGGCTCAGGCTGCCCTGACGGACCGCCACCCTTTTGCCTTTGCTGGGCATTTTGCCAATCTCCGGGCGCGGGGATGGCGACCGAACCGAACCGCCCGCCGCCGCGCCAGTTAGTATCGTATCGCTCCCATCATACCAGCAAAAGCAGGCGAATTGGCGCCGAAACGGGCGCGATTTTATGTCAAAGCAAACGCAACCGCCCGAACCCCGTCGCCCGCCGCCGGCCCTGTCCGCCGCTACTGGCTGCCCGCCGGCGCCGCCGCCGGCAGCTCAAACCGCACGATGTTCGCCAGCGTATAGCCCTCATCCGGCAGCAGCACAATCAGCAGCGCCACATAGGTCTGCCCCGCCGTCCGCCCCGCGCAGGTGTACCTGGACGCCTCCAAACCCGGCAGCGTGTCCAGGCAGTAGTCCGTGTCATCGGCGGCATTGACCACCACCGCCACCTGCGCCGTCCCCGCCGCCGGCGGCGTCCAGGACAGCTCAATCGTCCCCGGATCCGCGCCCACCGCCGCCGCCAAATCCAGCACCGTCCCCGGCCTCAGCGCGTAGCCCACCGCATAAGCGGCTTCGCCCGCCACGCCGCCGGCGCACATCCGGTCGCCCAAATCCCGCGCCCCGTCCAGCTCCGTCCACGCGCCGCCGGCGTACCGCAGCAGCGTCAGCGTATAAGCCGAACCCGCCTCCGCCCGCAGCGCATCCGATACCGGCAGGCAAATCTCCAGCCCGTCATCCGGCGCGCCGGACACCGAAACACCCACCGCCGGCCCGATGCCGAAACCCACGCCCGTAGCCACCGCCGGCGTATCATCACCCGCCGCCGCTACGGATGCGCGGGCCGCAGTTCCCGGCGGCCCATAAACGCTTACCCCCGCCGGCGCATCCGGGCCGGTCGTTACCGCCCCGGCCGGCAACGGCGCCAGCCTGTCGTCCACCGACGCCAGCACCTGCCCCGTCTGCCCGTCGTAACCGCCGCCCCGCGCCGTCATCCGCAGCGTAGCCAGCTCATCGCCCCCGCCGGCATCAGCGCGGGTAATGACCAGCACGGCCTGCGGCGTAGCCCAGTCCGCCGGCGTAAATGACAGCGCCGCCGGCCGCACCGTCACATCAGGGTTGTCGCTGGCAATGGACACCGTCACATTGCCGCTGGGTTGAGCGGTCAACGACACAATGAAGGCGCTGATGCCGTTCTCAATCAGGTTCAGCACGGTGGGATTGATCGCCAGCCCCGCCGTATCGCCATCCGTTACGGACACCGTTACCGATACCGCCGGCGCCTCATCATAGCCCCCGCCCGACGCCGTGTGCGTCAGCGTAGCCGTATCGGCGGCGGTATCCCCATCCGAAGCCGCCCTTACCGTTACCCGTTGCGCCGTAGCCCAGTTCACCGTGGTGAAAGTCAGCGCCGCCGGCCGCGTGGTCACATCATCATTGTCGCTGGCAATCGCCACGCTGACATTCCCGTCCGGCTCCGTAGCCAGCGCCACCGTGTAGGAACCCGTTCCCCCCTCCGCCAGCCGCAGCGCCGTGGCCGATACCGACAGCGCCGGGTCGGGCGCCGGCGGCGGCGCCGTAGTGTCATTCACCGTCACGCCCACCGTGGCGATAACATCATAGTAATGCGCCCCGTTGGCCGTGTGCGTCAGAACCACATTTTCGTCACTCCGGTCCGCATCGGACGCGGCAGTTACGGTAATCGTCCGCGGCGCCATATCCAAAGGCCGGAAGGACACTTCCGCCGGCGAAACCGTAACATCAGCGTTGTCGCTGGCAATCGCCACCGTCACCGCCCCGGTGAGAATGCGCGTGTCCAGCTCCACCGTGTAAGTCCCCGTGCCCCCTTCGTCTATCGTCAAACTGCGCGGCGCAAACGCCAAGCGCGGCGGCACCGCCCGGTTCACCGTCACCGTGTAGGTGCACGGCTTCATCCCATTGTTATCCACCGAGCAGGGCGTCTCATCAGTCGTATCGCCATTCGTTCCGTCGCCGTCCATCGTCTCATCCGGCTCCGGCGGCGTCACTACGATGACGATTTCGTTGCCCCGGTACTTCAGCGGAACTTCCACCTCGGCGCCACTGTTCACCGCTGAGCCGTTGAGCGTCATCGTGGAACCCTCCAGCAGGCGGGGCGTCACCGTCACGCTGCTAATCTGGTTGGCCACGCTGGCCCCGTAATCGTAAGTCAGGCTGATAAAGGACGGCGCCAGCCCCACCGCATCGCCTTCCGAATCCACCAGCGCCAGCGACAGCAGCTGGTTGGGCCGCACCGCAACCACATTCACCGTAACCTCGTCAAACACCGTAACCGTCCGGCCCCCCACCGTCCCCGTTACCGTCAGCCGCAACACCAGCGCCTTGTCCTCCGTCAGGCCGGTGGGCGCCGGGAAAGTCACCCGCGCCGTCTCCGCCCCGGAAAGCGCCAGGGCCGATTCGTCAACGCCGTCGGCGTCGGCTACCGTCCAGCGATAAGGCGAAGCGCCCAGCGTGGCCCCGGCCAACGCCTGCCCGCTGCCCTCCACCGTAACCGGCTGCCCCGAATATGCCTGCACATCGGCGCCCACCATAGCCCGCAACGGACGCTGTTTATCCACATCAAAACTCCCGTACTTCAGTACCGGGTAATGCCCAAACCGGAAATCCCACGGGTCGTCCCGGCCCTGGTTGTCGCCGGTAGCAATGTCATCGTCCAGGTTGCGGTTCCAGTTCGAGTAAATGCCGGTGTAACCGGCGGGTTTCTGCAACTCGACGGTGGTCTGGCCTCCTGTGGTGCCCGTAGTTTGGCGGTCCCAGTAGCTCTCCGTGATCACAGCCGCCGGGATACCACCGGTGGTAACAACGTTGCCAACTAACTCCCCTTGGCCGCCGGCGCCGTGCGAGCGGCCGATGGCGTAACTGTACGAAATGGAGCCGCCTTGCGACGAGCCAACCAGCAAACCTCTGGTAGTAATGGCGGAGGCCGCCGTCAATTCAACTTCGGCGGTGGAGTAAGAGGCAATGATTGCGCCAACGCTGGGGCCGGAGGCGGGAATATGGCTGTTAATATAGCCGACCATCCCGCCGGCGGGTGAAGCCAGGTTTTGAACCTTGCCCGTGACATAACAGCCGATGATGACGCCGGAATTGGCGCCGGCCAGGATGCCTATAAAGTTGGCATTGGTGCCAACAAATGCGTTGGTGACGCCCAGGGTTTCAATTCTGGCCGTGGAGTCGATTTCGCCGAACATTCCCAGGGAGTGGTTGTTGCCGGGAGTCCGGTTGATGAACAGATTGTCAATGACAAAGCCGTTGCCCCGGAAAGTGGTGGCGAACAATTCGCTGAGACTGGCGGAGGTAGAGGTACTGCCGATGGGCTCCCAGCCCATGCCGGCGTTGTAGTAATCATCCTGCATATCCCCCGTGCCGCCGGTGTGGGTGCTGCCGTCCCCGTCCGTGTCGAAGTTCAGGTCATTCCGCAGCTCGTAACCCGTGCAGGTAGCCTGGTCGGCGGTGTCGGCGTTGCTGTCGTGGTCGGTAAGTTCGCACCCCATCCGCCCCGCCGAGCTCCCGTCGCGGTTGGGGTAGCCGGCGCGGTAGTCGGCGGCGTCGGCGGCTGCGGGATCCCCGTCCCCGTCCAAATCATGCCGCACCGCATCCAGCTGCGCCAGCGTCCTGATGTCAATCAGCCCGTCATCGTCATCATCATAATCAACCACCGTCCGCCCCTGATCCGTGGCGGAAAGCGCCCCGTAAATCAGTACCGGCAGCTCGCGGTCCGTCCCAAAATCCCACGGGTCGCCCGTGCTCCACCCCGTTCCGTAGTCGCCCGTGTAGTTGACGGGCGCCTTCAGCTGCGCCTCGGTCCGCGCCGCCCCGCCGTTGGCGCTCGCCGTGGTGTAAATCCCCGAGTCCCAGTAACTGTTGCTGACCTGCGTGGCCAGGGCGCTGCCGGTGAGCGCCCCCACCAGCCCGCCCGTATTGTTGCCCGCGCTGCCGCCGCTGCCCGTGGCGGACACCGCGCTGCGGGCGTAGCTGGCGCTGACCGCGCTGTTCGTGCCGTCGATGACGCCAATCAGCCCGCCCACATTGTTGGGGTTGCTGCTGGTGCCGGCGCCGCTGGCCGTAACCGCCCCGGTAGCGTAAGTCGCCCGGATGGTGGGGGCGGTTCCGCTGTGGGCGACGTGTCCAATCAGCCCGCCCGCGTTGCTGTCGGCGCCCGCCGCCGTCACCGTGCCGGTGGCGTAGCAGCCCGTCAAAGTCGACCCCAGCCGGATGTGTCCCACCAGGCCGCCCAAATCGCTGTCGTTGGCGGCGGCGGCCGTGGACACATTGCCGCCGGCGTAGCACCCGCTCACCGTCGTGGCGGAAACATAGCCCGCCAGACCGCCCACATCGCTGCGGTCGCCACTGGCGGACACTTGCCCGGTGGCGTAGCTGTCGGAGATGGTGGCGCCGCTATTGGTGGCGCCCACCAAACCCCCGGCCCGGCCGGCGGTTTCCGAAGTGGATACCCGCCCGGTAGCGTAACTGCCGGTCACCGTGGTGTTGATTTCACTATTCCCCACCAGGCCGCCCGCCTCTTTCTCACCGATTACCCGGCCCGTAGCGTAGCTGTCGCGCACAATGCCGGAGTTCGTCGCCCCGGAGCGCGTGTTCTGTCCCACCAGGCCGCCCGCGTATTCGGCGGAGTTAAAGGCCGTGCTCGTCCCTGTAGAAGTGGCCGCGCAACTGGCCCGGCTGCCGCTGACCACGCCGTAGTTGAGACCCAGCAGACACCCGACTCTGCCGCCGCCGGAAGTGGCGCTATGCTCCCCGGACACCGCCCCGCCGGTCACCCAACTGCCGCTCACCGCGCTGCCGGCGGCGCTGTATCCCGCCAGCGCGCCGGTGGCGGGAATTCTAACGGCGGTACTGTTCCGCACATTGGACACATAAGGATCCGCCAGCCGCACATTCCGCGCCGCCCCGGCGTCGCCGGGAGCGCCAATGATGCCGAACAGCCCCACATAGACGCCATCATCATCGCCGCTGGTGTCCAGGTTGATGTACAGGTTGTCAATGGTGTTGCCGTTGCCGTCAAAAATGGCCGTGAACTGCGCGGCGGCGCTGGTGTGCCCCCCAATCGGCGCCCAACCCGCCCCGCCGTTATAGTAGGCGTCATCATCGTCCCCCGTCACCGCGCCGCCGGTACCCGTCGTGTAAGTACCCCCGTCCCCGTCCGTGTCAAAGTCCAGGCTTGCGCGCAGCTCGTACCCGATGCACCCGTCCTGAAGCGCCGTGTCCGGGTCATCATCGTGATCCCGCCGGCACCCCATCCGCGTGGCGGCGGCCCGCTCCCGGTGCGGAAACGCGTCGTTATACGCCGTATAAGCCGGATTCCCCGTCCCCGTACCCCCGTTCCCGTCCAGGTCATAGCGAATCGCGTCCAGCTGCGCCAGCGTGGTAATGTCAATCAGCCCGTTGTCGTTGTCGTCATAATCCATGGGCTGCCCCTGCGCCCCCAAATCCTGCCCCCCGTACTTCAGCGCCGGATACTCGTCGTTGGCCCCAAAACTCCACGGGTCATCATTCCCGTCGTCGTCCCCGGTATCAGTGTCCCCGTCCACATTCACATTCCAGCTGCCGTAAATGCCCGTGTACCCGGTAGGCGTTTGCAGGTTGCTGGCGCTCTGGGCCACCGCGCCGCTGCCGCCGGCGCTCGTGGACTGGCCGCTTGCCTGGGTATCCCAATAACTGGCGGTTACGGTCGCGTTGACCGCCCGGCCCAGCAGCCCGCCCACCTGCGCCCCCGTCCGCGTACCCGACACCGCCCCCCGCGCATAAGAGGCCGTTAGTTCGGGCGACAGGGTCGAACTGCCGTAAATGCCGCCCAGCAGCCCGCCCACTTTATCATCGACGCTGGAAGTTGAGGACGAATCCATGCTCGTGCTCACCGCCGCATAGCTGGCCACAATCCGGCTGGGCAAAGTCGTGGTTACATTGTACACCGCCCCAATCAGCCCGCCCGCCTGCCGGTTCGTATCGTTGCCGACCCTGACCGTGACACTGCCCGTGGCATAGCTGGCCCGCACCGTCCCCTGCACGCGCCCCGCCAGCGCCCCGCTGTAATAGGAAGCGCTGCCGGAGGCCGGGTCCCGCCCGTCCGTTATGCTCACATCCACCAACCCCACATTCTCAATCACCGGGCCGCCGTCAATATAGCCGAACAGCCCCGTATAGTTGGAAGTTACCCCGGTGGGGAAAGCGCCGGTCAGCAGGTTGATGGTCAGGTTGGCAATGGTATGCCCGTTGCCGTTGAAGTTGGCGGTGTACGCGCCGCCCGCGTCCCCAATCGGCGTCCAGCTTTCGTACTCGTCGCTGGCGTCCACACTCCCGTCCTCATTCGTGTCAAAATCCAGATCCGCCAGCACCTCGTACCCCGTGCAGGCCCCCTGCGGACACCCCATCCGCCCCGCCGCGCCCCTCTCGTAATTCGGATACGCCACCCGGTGCGTGGGCAGCCCGTCCCCGTCCCCGTCCAAATCATAACGCACCGCGTCCAGCTGCGCCAAACTGCGGATGTCAATCAGCCCGTCATCGTCCCGGTCATAGTCAATCACCTCCCGCCCCTGCAACGCCGGCGTCAGGCTGGCGTAGCTGATCAGCGGATAATCGTCGGCCGTCCCGAAATCCCACGGATCATCCCCGCCCGTTACGCTGTCCAGGTTGAGATTCCAGTTGTAGAAAGTGGCGGTGGAGGCGGTGGGATAGTCGGTGGCGCCTTTCAGCGCCGCGGTGGTCTTGGCGGCGCCGGCCCCGGTGCCGGTAATGCCGGTCGTGTCGCTGTCCCAGTAGCTGTCGCTGATGCCGGTAGGGTTGCTGTTGATGCCCGCCAGCCCGCCCCGGGTGGCGGTGCCGCTGGCGGTGACCGTGCCGATGGAATAGCTGGCGGCGATGGTGGAGCCGGTGCCGGTGCCGTTGGTGCCTACCAGCCCGCCGCCATAGGCGTTGGTGCCGGAGACAGTCACGGCGCCGGTGGCGTAGCTGGCATTGATGCTGCCCGAGTTGTACCCGACCAGCCCGCCGGTCCGGGCGCTGGCGCCGGTGGCGCTGACGGCCACGCCGGCGTAACTGGCGTTGATGACGCCCTGGCCGCCCGTGACGATGTTGCGCCCCACCAGGCCGCCAACATTGGGGGACGGCTCGGTGACCTCAACCGCCCCGCCGGCGGAGCTGGCGGTTATGGTGCCGCGATTAACCCCCGCCAGCAGCCCAGCCTCCAGGTCGGCCAGGCTGGAACGCGTCACGTCGATGCCGGCGCCGGTGGCGCCGCCGGTCATTCTGACCCCGGAAATGACGCCGCCGCTGCCCACCGCCCCGAACAGACCCAGCTCAGCGGGAACCCCGGTGGCGTTCGTGGGAACAATGATGAAGAAGTTTTCAATGATGCGCTGGTTGCCCTCAAACCGCCCCGTGTAACGCTGCCCGGCGGCGTCAGCGCCAATGGGAATCCAGCCGGACCAGGCGCCGGTGGTGGCGACGTAATTGTAGCCCGCGGTGGGCAAATAATCGCTGGCCTCAATCATCCCGTTGTTGTTGACATCAAAGTCCAGGTCGGCGGTCAGTTCGTACCCGATGCAGGCATCAGGGCAGCCCATCCCCGCCTGCACCCCGGGAAACGCCTTCTGATACCCCACCGCCGCCGCCCCCGTCGCGCTGCGCCCGTCGCTGTCCAGATCGTGACGCAGGGCGGTCAGCTCCAGCAGACTGGTAATGTCAATCAGGTTGTCATCGTCCCGGTCGTAGTCCACCTTGGTCGGAACCGGCGACCGCTGCGCCGCAATGCCCGGCCCCGTGTTGAATTGCAGTATCGGATAATCCGTACCCGTCCCAAAGTGCCACGGGTCATCCGTCCCGTTGGTGAGGACATTGTTGCCGTCGGCGTTGTCCACATCAATGTTCCAGCTCATAAAGATGTCGCTGCTGGTACTGCCGTATGCGGTGGGTCCGGTCAGGTCGCCGGTGGGTTCCCCCTCCGGCATATTGGTGTCCCCGTCGTCCGCAATGGCGCTGGTGGTGGTGTCCCAGTAACTGGCGGTTATGGTGGCGCCGGCGCCGATATTGCCAATCAGCCCGCCAATCACCGGAGTGGCGCCCGAACTGGTGGGCGCCCCGGTGGAATAGCTGGCGGCTACGGTAATGCCGTTGCCCACGACAGAGCCAATCAGCCCGCCCACTTGGGAACTGGCCCGGCTGGACGATACATTCCCCGTGGCGTAAGCAGCGAGTACCGTGCTCTCATTACTGCTGGTAATGCCTTGCACACGGCCCACCAGGCCGCCCGCTATGTCCGGGTCGGTGTCGGTTGAGGTTGAGGTAAGGGTTACCGCCACCGACGACCAGCAGGCGGCAATGTAAGTCTGGTAAAGGGCATCCCCGACCAGGCCCCCGACCGAGGCGCGGCCGCTGCCACTGGCCGTGACCGTAATTGTGCCGGTAGTGTAGGCGTTATGTATATCGGTTCCAAGAGAAGTGTCGGCGACCAGGCCGCCCACATACAGGACACCAGTGGTGCTGGCGATGTTCTGGCTGAAGTTTATGTTCACATCAGTCAGCCCTACATTCTTGATATCGAGCCGTCGCGTAAATCCGAACAGCCCGGCGTAGTGACCTGTTGCGGTGGTGGCGGGAGGCAGGGAGGTGATGGTCAGGTTGGCGATGGTATGCTCGTTGCCGTCAAAAGTTGCCGTTGTGCGTACCCTAATCGGCTCCCAGTTGGGGTATTCGTCGTCGCTGTCCACATCGCCGTCCCCGTCCGTGTCAAAATCCAGGTCGGCAGTCAGTTCGTAGCCCAGGCAGGGGCCGGGAAGGCTGTCGGCGTCGGCGGTGTCGGGGCAGCCGTGGGCTGCCGACGGGCGCGGAAATGCTTCGGCGTGATCTTCGGCGAACTGTCCGGTCGGATTGCCAATGACGCCGGTGACTGTCCGGTTATGGCGCATGGCGTTCAGCTTGGCCAGGCTGTCAATTTCAATAAACCCGTCATCGTCCGTGTCATAGTCAATGGTAGGCGTGGAATTGACCTTGTGCCCGATCTGGTCCGCCAGGGCATTGGTCCCAAAAGAAAGGTCCGACATAACGTGGGGCGTACCCGGGTGTGCGTGGGTGAAAGCCCCGGTCATGGAGGGCACGGCGATGCCATTGTTGTCGACGTCAGTGCTGGTGACCACATAGTCGAATTCCACCGTATTGCTGCTATGTCCGGTTTCGTCATCGAGAGTAATGGTGCGGGTGCTGGCGCCGACAGTGATGTTCAGTTCCGCGTTGGTCGGATCTCCCCAGCCGGTGATCGTCTCGGAGAAGGTAACCCGCACGGTAATGGTTTCGCCGGCGTGATAGTCGTCCCCCTCGGCGGGCGTGCTGGTAATAGCCACGCCGGTAACGGTCAGCTGATTGGCGTAAGCCGGCGGTGCCCCGCCCGGCCGCCCCCCGCCGGCCACCAGCAGCAGCCCCGCCAGCAGCAGCCCCGCCGCCGCCACCCGCGCCCCCCGCCCCGCCAGGGCCGAGCGCCAGGGCAAAGCAGCGCCAGCGCGCCAGGCAGCAAAGCCCGGCCGCAAGGCAACGGCAGCCGCGGCCGCAGCGGAGCGCAAGGCAACGGCAGCGCCAGCGCGCAAGGCGGCAGTGACGGGTCGCAAGACAACGGCGGCACCAGGGCGCAAGGCAGCGGCGGCGCCAGGGCGCAAGGCGGCAGTGACGGGTCGCAAGGCGGCGGCGGCGGCGGCAGTGACGGGTCGCAAGGCGGCGGCAACGGCGGCAGTGGCGGAGCGCAGGGCAGCGGCAGCGCCAGGGCGCAAGGCGGCAGTGGCGGGTCGCAAGACAGCGGCGGCAGCGGCCGTGGCGGAGCGCAGCGTGTTGGCGGCGCGCCGGGCGGCAGCGGCCGGGCGCAAGGCAACGGCAGCAGCGGCGGTGGCGGAGCGCAGAGCAGCGGCGGCGCCAGGGCGCAAGGCGGCGGTGGCGGAGCGCAGGGCGGCGGCGGCGCCCCGCGCAACGGTGCGGAGCGTCATTATGCTACCTCCAGAGTCGGGGGGGGGGGGAAGGAGGAAGCAATTTGCGGGTCAGGCTTCAGCATCGTAAATCCGGCTCCGGGCGCCGCGCCGCATAGCACAGCGTAGCGTAGCGTACAAGGCGCGGGCAGGGGCAGTTCGGTTCAGTCCAGTCCAGTCCAGTTCAGTCCAGCGCGCCGCCCAAAACCGTCATAGCGCGCCGGCCGGCATAATACAATAACCAGTCAACCGCCGGCAATAGGAAAAAACCCGCCCGCCCAAGCCCGCCGCCGGCCAAAAGCCCGCGTCCGCCGCCCGCCGCTAACCGCCGCCAGGCCCTGTGGTCTAGGGCCGATAGCCGCCCGGCCAAAACAGCTCGTAAAGCCGCCGCGAAAGCTCCTCGCACAGCCGCAAGTTGGAGCGCACAATGGCTTCGGTCATTTCATTTTCGTAAAAGTTGGTGTGCAGGCCACGGGCCACCATGAAAGAGTTGTTAATCCAGTCCCGGGTCGGCGTGTCGCCGGCGTCTCCGGCCAGCCGGGCCAGCCGGTCAATCACCATAACAATGGCGCGGTGGGAGTGGATGATGCTGCCATAGTGGGCGCTGATGGCCTTGACGGTTTCGGCAACCACCCCCCACCCCTTGTTAGACGCCTGGGGCAGGTCGCCCTGGCGCAGATGCTCCCAGGCGCCGGCGCGAAACTCCTGCGCCATCCCGGCGTACTTCTGCGCGGAGCGGTAGGCGTCCAGATCCGGGTCCGGCCGGTCGCGGGCGTCCACCAGAGCGCGGACAATAGCGGCACCAGTGTCCTGCTCGGGGTAAAGAGCGGTAGCCATGGCAGTGGCGGTAGTCATTTGAGAACCCTCCAATCGTTGTAGTTGCGGCGCCAGCATTATACCCCGGCGTTGCTAGATGCTGCCACCCGCCGCCGCCCCCTCGGGCCAAAACAGCTCGTAAAGCAGCTGCGAAAGCTCCTCGCACGCCTCCAGGCCATCGCGCACGGTATCCTCCTGCATTTCATTTTCGTAGAAGTTGGTGTGCAGGCCACGCGCCACCGCAAAGGAGCGGTTAATCCGGCGTCGGGTTTCCGCGTCGCCGGCGGCGCCGGCCAGCCGGGCCAGTTCTCCAACCACCTCGGCAATGGCGCGGTGGGTGTGGATGACGCTGCCATAGTGCGCGCTGATCGCCTTGATAGTTTCCGCCACCAGCCCCCAGGCTTTATTAGACGCCTGGGGCAGGTCGCCTTGGGCCAAATGTTCCCAGGCCTTGGCGCGAAAATCCTGCGCCATGCCCGCGTATTTTTGAGCGGTGCGGCTGCCGTCCGGGCCCGGGTCCGGCCAGTCGCGGACAGCCACCAAAGCGCGGGCAACGGCGGCGGCAGCGTCCTGCTCAGGGTACTGAGCGGTAGCGGTAGCAATGGCGGTAGTCATTTGAGAGCCCTCCAGTCGTTGTAGTTGCGGCGCCGGACATTATACCCCGGCATTGCTAGATGCTACCATCCACCGCCGCCCCCTCGGGCCAGAACAGCTCGTAAAGCAGCTGCGAAAGCTCCTCGCAAAGCCGCAGGCCGGCTATGACGTCCACCTCCTGGTCTTTATCCTCGTAGAAATTGGAATGCAGACTGCGGGCGACGCGGAAGGAGTTGATAATCCAGTCCTGGGTTGGCGCATCGCCGGCGTCGCCAACCAGCCGCGCCAGCTCTCTGACCACCTGCCAAATGGAGCGGTGGGCATGGATGATGCCGCCGTGCTGGGCGCTGATAGCCTTGACCGTTTCGGCAACCAGCCCCCAGGCTTTGTTGGAAGCCTGCGCCAGGTCGTTTTCGTCCAGATGCTTCCAGGCGCTGGCGCGGAAATTCCGGCTCATGCCGGCGTACTTATGCGGCGAACAGCTGGCGTCCTCCGCCGGCTGGGGCCGGTCGCGGGCAATGGCCAGGCCGCGGGCAACGGCGGCGACAATGTCCGAGGCGTGGTAGGGCGTCGTAATAGTCATCGTATTCCTCACTGCAAAGTATCGGTCGGCGCCGGCAACCCTCCGGGCCAGAACAGTTCGTAAAACCGCCTAGAGAGTCCCACGCACGAGACAATGCTGTCCCTGACCGTCTCCTCCGGCAGTTCGTTTTCGTAGAAGTTAATATGCATGGCACGGGCGGTCACAAAGACAGTGTTGATCCAAACCCGGGTTTCCATATCGCCGGCGTTTCCGGCCAGCCGGGCCAGTTCTCCCGCCACTTCCACAATAGCGCGGTGGGTGTGAATAACCCCGCCGTGCTGGGCGCTGATGGCCTTGACGGTTTCCGCCACCAGCCCTCAGGCTTTATTGGACGCCTGGGGCAGGTCGCCTTGGGCCAAATGCTCCCAGGCGCTGGCGCGGAAATCCCGGGCCATGCCCGCGTATTTTTGAGCGGAGAGATAGGCGTCCAGATCCGGGTCGGGCCGGTCGCGGACGGCAACCAAAGCGCTGGCAATAGCGGCGGCAGTGTCCGGCTCGGGGTAAAGAGCGGTAGCGCGGGCAGTGGCGGTAGTCATCTGAGAACCCTCCAATCGTTGTAGTTGCGCCGCCGGCATTATACCCCAGCATTGCTAGATGCGACCATCCGCCGCCGCCCCCTCGGGCCAGAACAGCTCGTAAAGCCGCCGGGAGAGATCCTCGCACAGGATGAGACCGCCCCGGACCGTGTTCTCCGGCAGTTCGTTTTCGTAGAAATTGCTATGCAGGCCACGGGCGGTCACAAAGATGGCACTGATCCAGCTTCGGGTCTCCGTATCGCCGGCGTTTCCGACCAGCCGGGACAGTTCGTCAGCCACTTCCAAAATGGCCCGGTGGGAGTGGATGATGCTGCCATAGTGCGCGCTGATGGCCTTGACCGTCTCCGCCACCAGCCCCCACGCCTTATTGGATGCCTGAGGCAGGTCGCCCTTGTCCAGATGTTCCCAGGCGCTGGCGCGAAACTCCTGCGCCGTGCGGGCGTATTTTTGAGCGGAGCGATAGGCGTCCAGATCCGGGTCCGGCCGGTCGCGGACGGCCACCAAAGCGCGGGCAATAGCGGCGGCAGCGTCCTGCTCGGGGTACTGAGCGGTAGCGCTGGCAGTGGCGGTAGCCATTTGAGAACCCTCCAATCGTTGTAGTTGCGGCGCCGGCATTATACCCCGGCATTGCTAGATGCTGCCATCCGCCGCCGCGCCTTCGGCCCAGAACAGCTCGTAAAGCCGCCGCGAAAACTCCTCGCACGCCTCCAGGCCATCGCGCACGGTATCCTCCTGCATTTCATTTTCGTAGAAGTTGGTGTGCAGGCCACGCGCCACCGCAAAGGAGCAGTTAATCCGGCGTCGGGTTTCCGCGTTGCCGGCGTTTCCGGCCAGCCGGGCCAGTTCTCCAACTACCTCGGCAATGGCGCGGTGGGTGTGGATGACGCTGCCATAGTGCGCGCTGATCGCCTTGATAGTTTCGGCCACCAGCCCCCAGGCTTTATTAGACGCCTTGGGCAGATCGCCTTGGGCCAAATGCTCCCAGGCGCTGACGCGGAAATCCTGCGCCATGCCGGCGTATTCCTGGGCGGTGCGGCCGGCGTCCAAACCCGGCTGGGGCCGGTCGTTGGCGGCGGCCCGGCCGCAGTCAACGGCGGCGGCAATGTCAGCGGTGGGGTAGGGCGTCGTTGTCGTTGTAGCCATCGTATTCCTCACTGCGATGGTGTGTGGGCCGGCGCCGGCAACCCGCCGGGCCAGAACAGTTCGTAAAGCCGCTGCGAAAGCTCCTCGCCGAGCATCAGCCCGTCTTTAGGAGTCATCTGCGTGAGCCCGGTCCTCATAGAAATTGGAATGCAAGCTACGGGCGACTGTAAAGAAGTTGTCAATCCAGCGCCGGGTTGCCATATCGCCGGCATCGCCCACCAGCCGCGCCAGTTCGTGCGACGCCTCCCAGACCCAGAGGGCGCGGCAGGTGTGGATGACGCCGTCGTCCAGAGCCGGGTTGGCACGGTCGTTGGTGGCGGCCAAAGCGTGAGCAATAGCGGCGGCAATGCCCGCGGCGGGGCAGGACGTCGCCATAGTCATCGGGTTTGCCTCACCGCGATTACTAGGTGACGGGTTGGCTGCCGACGGATTGGCCTGATGGCAGCGCCGCCCGTGTCGAAGCGCACGACGTCCCTGTCGCCGGCCGTATCAGGCCGGAACGCATATGGAGAAAGGCCGCCTCCCCCGCCCCGGGCGTGGAGCCGGCCGAAGGAAGGAGGTGCCGCGCGCCGCTACGGCGCCGCTTTCATCCCCACCTGGACAATGCGCGGCCCGTCCACGCCAGCCACCCCCACATACTGGAACACCGCGCCGTCCAGGTCGCGGGGCTGCGCTTCCTGCACCACCACCTGCTCCCGACCCAGCAGCAGGTTGACGAACTCGGCGGCCTGCCGGTCGGCGTCCGGGTCCATGCCGAAAGAAAACTCCGCCCCGGACACGCTGCTGAACTCAACATCGCCGTTGCCGTCGCTGACCCAGAACTCGCTGATGACCGTGCTGTCGGCAATCTCCCGCAGGGCGGCGTTGATTTCGGCGGGCGTCATCCCCGCCGCCAGCGCGGCGGCAATGTAATGCGCCGCCAGGGTAGCCTCGGCCACCAGGTGGTCATTCACGGCGGCGTCCGCCGGAGCGGCGGGTTCCTCCGGGGCGGCGCAGGCCACGGACAGGCCCAGCGCCAGCGCAATCAGCAGGGCAGCAGCCAAGGGAAACCGGATACGATACATAGCTAGATTCCTCACATTGCATTGCATTGGCGCATAATATACTGGCGCATAGCGACAACTGCGCCGGCTGGGCGAGAATAGCATCTCGGCGAACCGCCAGGGCAGCCCTCCCAACCGACGCCCGCAGGATAGCACAAGCGCCCCGCCCCGTCAAACCAACCGCCCCGGCCCAACGCCCCCAAACGCCCCGGCTACCGCCGCTGCGCCGCAACATCCATACCCCGGTACTTCAGAACGGGGTACTGGCGCGAGGTGCCAAAGTCCCACCACTCCGCATTCCACCTGGCATAGATGCCCGTGTTGGCCGTAGGCGCCTGCAACTCCCGCGTCGTCTTGCCCAAGCCGCCGGCGCTGCGGGACTGGCCGGTAGTTTGGGCGTCCCAATAGCTGCTGGTGACACTGCTGCTGGAGCCGGTTCCAACCAGTCCCCCCACACCGCTCTTGCCGGTTACGCGGCCAACGGCATAGCTGGCGGTGATTGCGCCGTCGCTGTAGCCGACCAAACCGCCAACATCTATACTTTTGCCGATTACGCGGCCAGTCGCATAGCTGGCGGTGATTGTGCCTTCACTGTAGCCGACTAGCCGCCAACATAGTAGTCCACGCCGGTTACGCTGCCGGTAGCGTAGCTGGCCGTAATTGCGCCGTCGTGGTTAATCCCGACCAGACCGCCCACATATCTGCTCTCGCCGGTTACGTCGCCGGTGGCGTAGCTGGCGGTAATTGCGCCGCTGCTGTAACCAACCAGGCCACCCGCCCGGTCGCTCCCGCTGGTTACGCTACCCGTCGCGTAGCTGTCGTCAATGCTGCCGGCGCTATATCCAACCAAACCGCCAACATAGTCGCTCTCGCCGGCTACACTGCCCGTCGCATGGCTACCATCAATGCTGCCGACGCTGTATCCGACCAAACCGCCAACATAGTCGCCTATCCCACTGACTCCGACCGGAACGGAGCTGTAACTGCCCGAGATACGGCCGGAGTTGAAGCCGGCCAGCCCGCCTACCCATCCCCCGCCGGCGACCCGGCCGGCGGTGTAGCTGTTGACAATGGCGCCACCATTGTCGCCAACCAGTCCGCCCACCCGGTCGGCGCCGCCGGTGATACGCAGCGCGGTGAGTCCCAAATTACGAATGACGGCGTCCTCGCCGGTGGCGCGGAAAAATCCGATGTGGCCGGCATCCGTCCGGCGGATGTAAAGGTTGGCGATAGTATGCCCGTTGCCGTCAAAAACGGCGTTGTACCGGAACGGCGTTTCCGGCTCGCCGATGGGCAGCCAGCCCGCGCCGTCGTTCCAGTAGGTATCGCCCGCATCAAAAAGGCCGTTGCCGTTGGGGGCAAAGTCCAGGTCGGCGGCCAGTTCGTAACCAGAACAACCCTTGACGCAACCCATATCAGCCATTGCATTGGGGAACGCCGCCGCATAACCGGCGTAGGCGGACACGCCATCGCCGTCCCGGTCGTGCCGGATGACATCCAGCTGCGCCAGGCTGGCAATCTCAATCAGCCCGTCATCGTCGGTGTCATAGTCCCGACCAACCGGCGCCGGCGTCGCCGTCGGAGTAGCCGTAGCCGTCGGAGTAGCTGTAGCCGCCGGCGTAGCCCCCGGCGTCGGAGCAACGGTAGCCGCCAGCGTCGCCGTTGGCGTCGGTATAGCTGTCGCCCCCGGCGCCGGCGTGGGCGTGCTCCCTCCTCCGGGCGCCTCCGGCGCTGTTCCCGCCTCCGTCGGGCAGGATGTCGTATCCACCGCCGCCGTGGTCAGATAAGCCCACTCCGACCAGGTCCGGGCGCTGCCAAAGCGATGCCCAACACTGGCAACAATAAAAGCGTACTCCACGCCCGGCGCCAAATCGGAGCGAGTCTGAATAGTTTGACCTCGATTAACTACATCTTGAAATGCGAAAACATCCAGCCATTCCCGCCCTCCTTCCGCCTGCGCCGCCCGGAAAGTTTCCATATTCACCCATCCGATGCGGTAATACGCCGCGTCCGCCACCGCATCCCACCTCACCACCGCCTGGCCGGTCTCAGCGCTGTTCTCTGCCCGGACATTGGCCGGCGCCGCCTGCCCTGCCTGCCCCTGCGCCTCGCTAGGAGACACACCCAGGCTCAATCCGATAACGGCCGACAGAACGGCGGCCAGCCCCAATCCCAATACCATCGCTTTCATCGTTGCCATTCCTCACTTGCGGAAATTGCCGCGCTGCCGCCAGCCCTGTGGCGGACGCCGCGCAATATACACCATTTCCGGCGCGATGAGGCCGACATCCGCAACACGCTCCAAGCCGTTCCAAGTTTTGCATCACCCTGCCAACGCGCCCCCGCCGTTGACACTGCGCTACGCCCCCTGATAGCATCCCGCCACCGCCACCCGGCAAGCGACCCGATTCAGAATAAGCGTCTAACCACACAGGAGTTCCGCTTTTGGCCGGCATCGCCGCCTACGGCGCCTACATCCCCCGCTACCGCCTGGCCCCCGCCACGCAAGGCTGGCCCTACCCCCAGGAACGGGCGGTAGCCAACTTCGACGAGGACAGCGTCACCATGGCCGTGGCCGCCGGCGCCGACTGCCTGGCCGGCCGCGACCGCAGCGCCATCGACGGCCTCATCTTCGCCAGCTCCACGCCCCCCTACGCCGAAAAGCAGTGCGCCGCCATCGTGGCCGCCGCCCTGGACCTGCGCCCCGACATTTTCGCCACGGACATCGCCAACTCCCTCCGCGCCGGCGCCGGCGCCATCAAATCCGCCCTGGACGCCGTGTCCGCCGGCAGCGCCCGCCAGGTTCTGGCCGTCATCGCCGACAGCCGCCAGGGCCCGCCCCGCGGCGAAATGGAACGCTCCTCCGGCGACGCCGCCGCCGCCTTCCTCATCGCGTCCGACGACCATCCGACAGATAACCCGGCGTCCGACGACCATCCATCAGACGACCATCCGTCCGGCCACCGGGTAATCGCCGCATCCGCCGGCTCCTACTTCGTCACCGACCATATGCTGGACACTTGGCGCGCGCCGGGCGACCCTTTCGTCCGTTCCTGGGAGGATCGCTTCGCCGCCGAGGCCGGCATTGAAAGAATTGTGCCGGCGGCCGTCTCCGCATACCTGCAACGGACGGGCACAGCTCCTGCCCAGGTCGGCAAGGCCGCCATCTACGCCCCCAACGCCCGCCAGTACGCCCGCCTGACCCGCGCGCTGGGCTTCTCCCCCGCCCAGACCCAGGATCCGATGTTCGGCGCCATCGGCAGCGCCGGCGCCGCCTTCGCCCCTCTGCTTCTGGCGGCGGCCCTGGAAACCGCCGCCCCCGGCGAACTCCTGCTGGTCGTATCCTACGGCGACGGCAGCGATGTCCTCGGCTTTCGCGCCACCCCCGCCATCGCCGCCGGCGCCGGCCGTCCCCCTATGGGCGTATCCGGCTGGGCGGCCTCCGGGCGCCCCCTGGACGACTACGAAACCTACGCCCGCTGGCGCGCCGTGTGGACTACCGACGACGCCGCCCGCCGGCCCGCGCCCGCCTCCCCCTCCGCCGCCGCCCTGTGGCGGGAAGCCGACAAAAATGTGCGGCTGCGCGGCGCCCGCTGCCGGCAGTGCGGCTATGTCCAGTACCCTG
This sequence comes from Dehalococcoidia bacterium, assembly GCA_965203195.1. Classification (GTDB taxonomy): domain Bacteria; phylum Chloroflexota; class Dehalococcoidia; order Lucifugimonadales; family UBA3495; genus Bin87. Next base: position 2,667,721 of record OZ241860.1, read on the forward strand.
CCCAGCGCGTGTGCGTGGAATGCCGCCAGGTCGACGCCGGCGAACCCGTGCGCTTGAGTGAACGCCCCGCGTCCGTCTTTACCTACTCAATGGACTACATCGCCGGCGCCGTGGACACGCCCCTGGTGGTAGCCGTAGTGGACTTTGACGGCGGCGGGCGTATGCTGTGTATGATGACCGACCGCGAGCCCGCCGAAATCCAAATCGGTATGCCCGTGACCATGAGCTTCCGCAAACTGCGGACGGTCAACGGCATCACCAACTACTACTGGAAAGCTGTCCCGCTGCGCCGGCCCCCGCCCGCGCCGGGCGTCGGAGAATCTCCCCGTGCGAATTGACCTCGGCCCCTGGCAGATACGCAGCTTCCGCCCCGACGACGCCCCGGCCCTGGCCCGGTACGCCAACAACCGCAACGTCTGGCTCAATGTCCGCGACGCCTTCCCCCATCCCTACCGTATCGAGGACGCCGTCGCCTGGATCCGTATGGCCGCCCGCCAGCACCCCGAAGTCAGCTTTGCCATCGCCGACGCCAACGAGGTCATCGGAACCATCGGGCTGGGCCTCCAATCCGACGTCAACTACCGTTCCGCCGAAATCGGCTACTGGCTGGGCCAACCCTTCTGGGGACAGGGCATCGCCACCGCCGCCCTGACCGCTATGACCGAATACGCCTTCGCCCGCTACGACCTCATCCGGCTGTTCGCCTATGTCTATGACTGGAACCCGGCCTCCGTGCGCGTGCTGGAAAAAGCCGGCTACACCTGCGAAGGCCGAATGCGGAAAAGCGCCACCAAAGACGGCCAGACCGTGGACCAGCTGCTGTACGCCGCCGTGCGCGCCTAGCCCATTCCGTCGGTAAAGACGGACGCCGCCGCCCGCCCCGCTTGCCCTCGCCGCCGCTTTCAATTACGATAGTTGCCCCCATCCGGGAGTCGTCGCCATCCGGGAGCGGACGGCCTGTCGCGGCCCCTTGCCGCTCTACTACTGCTATGCCGAGTTTTTGCCTTGCCTGAACCCATCAAAACCCTGGTCACCGGCGGCGCCGGCTTCGTCGGCTCCCATCTGGTCTCTGCCCTGCTGCAAGACGACTACGCCGTCTCGGTCATCGACAACCTCTCCGCCGGCCACCTCCGCAGCCTCAACCACGCCGCCACCTTCTACCACGCCGGCCTCAACGACGCCCGCATCGCCCAGATCATCCGGCGGGAACGGCCCGAAATCATTTTCCACCTGGCCGCCCAGACCAGCGTCCGCCAGTCCGCCGTGGACCCCCTGGCCGACGCCAGGGCCAACATCCTCGGCACCATCAACCTGCTGACCGTCGCCGCCGCTGAGGGTGTGGACAAATTCGTCTTCGCCTCCACCGGCGGCGCCATCTACGGCGACCCCCCCACCGTCCCTTGCGACGAAAACACCCCCGTCAACCCCATCACCCCCTACGCCCTCTCCAAGCGCGTCGGCGAACTCTACCTGGAACTCTTCCAGCGCACCTACGGCCTGGACTACACCATCCTGCGCTACGCCAACGTCTATGGCCCCGGCCAGGATCCCCACGGCGAAGCCGGCGTCGTCGCCATCTTCGCCGGCATGATGCTGGACGACAAACGGCAGCAGCAGCCCGTCATCTACGGCGACGGCCACCAGCAGCGCGACTTCGTCTATGTGGACGACGTAGTGGCCGCCAACCTGGCGGCGGTCGATCGCGGCGACTCCGGCATCTACAACATCGGCTCCGGCGCCCCCGTGACCATCAACCAAATCTATGACCTGCTCCGGGAATATACCGGCTACGACCAGCCCGCCGTCTATCGCCCCCGCCGCGCCGGCGAGGTCATCAACATCGCCCTGGACTCCTCCCGCGCCGCCCGCGAACTGGGCTGGCAGCCAAAGGTGTCCCTGGCGGACGGCCTGCGCCGCACCGTCGACTCCATCCGCAGCCTCCGCTCGCCCCGGCCCGACGGCAGCCGCGGCCGCTCCGCCCGCGCCCGCCCCCGCCGCCCCGCCGGCCCGTCCTGACCAGGCGCGCGCGAGGGTGCGGCGCGCCGCCGCCGGCCCGCCGGACTTGCTCAAAACCAACCTGCTCACCCCGGCGCTAAAACAACCTGCCCGCACAGGAGGAACCCGTTCCAATGGCACAAGACTACGATGTCGTCATCCTCGGCGCCGGCGCCGCCGGCCTCTCCGCCGGCCTCTACTCCACCCGCGCCATGCTCAACACCCTGATGCTCGAAAGCATCGGCCCCGGCGGACAGCTGCTCATCACCGACGAAATCGAAAACTACCCCGGCTTCCGGCAGGGCATCAAGGGGCAGCAGCTGGCCGACGAAATGCACCAGCAGGCGGAACGCTTCGGCGCCAAAATGGAATTCGCCGAAATCGAATCCGTGGCCAACCTCTACGACGACCGCAAACTGGTGCGCACCTCCGAAGGCGACTTCACCGCCCGCGCCCTGATTATCGCCACCGGCGGCTCCCACAACAAACTCGGCGTCCCCGGCGAGGACGAATTCAGCGGCCGCGGCGTCTCCTACTGCGCCGTGTGCGACGGCAACTTCTTCCGCGGACAGGATGTGGTCGTCGTGGGTGGCGGCGACGCCGCCATGGACGAAAGCTACTACCTCACCGGCATCTGCAACTCCGTCACCGTCATCCACCGCCGGGACGAACTCCGCGCCACCAAAGTGCTGCAAGAACGCGCCTTCGCCAACGACAAATACCGCTGGCTCTGGAGCCACATCGTTGAGGAATTCGTAGGCGGCGACGTCCTGGAAGCCGCCCGCGTCAAGGACCTCAAAACCGGCGCTACCTACGACTACCCCACCGCCGCCGCCTTCATCTATGTCGGCTTCCACCCCAACACCGAATACTTCAAAGACCGGCTGGTAATGGACGAACTGGGCCATATTCGCGGCGACATCCATATGCGGACGAACATCCCCCGCGTCTATGTCTGCGGCGACGCCCGCGCCGAATCCACCCGGCAGCTGGGCGCCGCCGTCGGCGACGGCATCACCGCCGCCCTGGCCGCCTTCCACGACCTCTCATCCTGACCGCCCCGCCCGCCGCGCGGCCTATCCCCCTTGCCACCCGTCGCCGGCCCGCCCTTCCGCCTAGCTGGACAACGCCGGCCATCAGGGTTGCGCCAACGGGGGCGGGCGCCTGCCCATCCGCGCAACGAGGCAACCCTATGACTACCACCACTACCGACGCCACCACACCCTACCCCGCCCCCGACACCGCCGCCGCCGTCACCCGCGCCCTGGCCGCCGCCCGCGACCGCCCTGACCCGGTCGACGACGCCCACCGCACGGCAGAAAAATACGCCCGCATGAGCCAGAATTTCCGGCGCAGCGCCTGGAAACACCTGCTGGAGGACGTCGACCTGCCCCAGGCATCCAACAAGGCGTGGGGGATGGTGGCTGAAACAATCAAAGCCATCAGCGCCCACCATGGCGGCATCATCCATACCCACCGCTCCCTCTGGCAGGTGGTTAGAGAGCTGAGCCGGCTGGCCGGAGACGCCGGCGACACGCAGACCCGGGACTGGATTAGCAGCTCTTTTATGGTGGCCCGTGGCCTGCATACCAACTACTACGAGGATGAAGCCCCGGCGGATGTCGTCCGCGCCAGTCTGATGCTCTGCGAGGAGCTTTCCCAGCGGCTCTACCGACTGTTCTGGCCCGAAGGCGCGCCGCCGCCGTCAAACCCGTCACCGCAGTGAGGAAAAACCCGATGACTACCACGACGCCCTACCCCACCCCCGACACCGCCGCCGCCATCACCAGCGCCCTGGCCGCCGCTAACGACCGCCCCAACCCGGCCTTGGACGCCAGCCGCTCCGCTCAAAAATACGCCGCCATGAGCCAGGACTTCCGCGCCGGCGCCTGGCGGCATCTGGACGAAGGCGACCTGGCCCAGGCATCCAACAAGGCGTGGGGCCTGGTGGCCGAAACCGTCAAGGCCATCAGCGCCCACCACGGCGGCATCATCCACTCCCACCGCGCCATTGCCGAGGCCGTTAAAGAGCTGGCCCGGCTGGTCGGAAACGCCGGCGATACGGAAACCCGTCGCCGGATTAATGGCTTCTTTGTCACCGCCCGCGGCCTCCACACTAATTTCTATGAAAACGACCTCCCCGAGGACATCATCCTGGATGCGCTGATGCAGTGCGAGGAGCTTTCCCAGCTCCTTTACCAACTGTTCTGGCCCGAGGGCGCGAATGCCGCGCCGCTGGACGATAGCGCCTAACGCCACCCTCGCCACGCCAGCCCCCCGTTGAAAGCCCTCCGCCCGCCTGCTCCCCCGCCCCCTACCCGCCCCGTGTATGCTAAAATCCCCCTCGCAACGACAACCCGGTTAAACGGAGATTTACCGATGGCCGACATTGAACTGGTGCAAATCGTCAAACGGGGCCGCGACGCCGTCGCCGCCTGGCGGGAAGCCAACCCCAACCGCCAGCTGGACCTTAACGCCTGCTATATGAGCCACACCCGCATCCCCATGGTCAACCTGCGGGGCGCCGATATGCGCGGCGGCGACTTTATGGGCGCTATGATCCGCCGCGCCGACCTCTCCAACAGCTACCTCAACGACGCCCACTTCTACCGCGCCGACCTGCGCGAAGCCAACCTCAGCCGCGCCCTCGCCCCCGGCGCCAACCTCCGCGGCGCCAACCTCGCCAACGCCAACCTCGCCGGCGTCAACCTGGACCGCGCCACCCTCTCCGAAGCCAACCTCGCCGGCGCCAACCTCGCCAACGCCAACCTGGACCGCGCCACCCTCGCCGGCGCCAACTTCACCGGCGCCAACCTCGCCGGCGCCAGCTTCAACGGCGCCAACCTCTCCCGCGCCAACCTCTCCGAAGCCACCCTCGCCGAAGCCGATTTCTACGAAGCCGTCCTCAACGATGTGACCACCGCCGCCGCCAACTTCGCCAACAGCATCATCGGCTACACCGTCTTTCAAAACTGCGCCCTGGACGAAGCCCTGGGCCTGGACCGCATCCGCCACGACGCCCCCAGCACCATCGGCCTGGACACCCTCCTGCGCTCCCGCGGCCGCCTGCCCGCCTCCTTCATCCTCGGCTCCGGCATTCCCGCGGCCGTGGCCGGCCTCCAGGCATCGGTAGCCGACGCCCCCGTCTCCACCCTGGAAGTCCATATCTCCTGCGCCGACGCCGACATCGCTTTCGCCCGCCAGCTGGAACACAACCTGCGCGCCCAGGGCATCCGCAGCTGGGTTTTCGCCGCCGGCTTTCGCGGCAACCCCCTGGTGGACCGCCGCGCCACCTCCGGCGAGGAGGAAATTGAACGCTGGGTGCGACACTACGACCGCCTGGTGGTAGTCTGCTCCGCCGCCGGCCTGGACAGCGAAACCGTCCGCAACGACATCACCGCCGCCCAGGAAGCCCAGCGCAGCAACGACCGCTGGACCCTGTTCCTGGTGGACGGCGACGGCATAATGGGCGCCGGCCGCAACCGCGCCGCCCGCCTCCTCAAAGAGGAATACCGCGTCTTTGACCTCACCGGCCAGGCCGCCGCCGGCCCGGAATACCAGGCCGCCCTGGCCGACCTGATTGAAAACCTGCCCCAAGAGCAGCCCGCCAGCGCCGGCGCCCCGCCGCGCCGCGCCGTTGACCCGCGCTCGCTCCAGCTCTAGCCGCCGACGGCGCTCCGCCACCCGCCGGGGGCGAACCATCATTCGCCCCGACCCTTTAACCACACCGTCCCTCGCCCCGGCGTCAATCGGCGCGGCCTCAGGAGACGCCATGAACTTCAAACCCCTCATCACCGGCCTCTGCGCCTTCCTTGCCCTGGCCGTCATTGCCGCCACGTTGTTCGCCTTGCCGCCCACCGCCACAGCGCAAGAAGACCCGTTCCCAACGCCAACGCCATCCTCGCCTACCCCGACGCCGGCACCGCCGCCGGCACCGCCGCCGGCGGAAACGGAAACGCCCACCCCGCCTCCGACGGATCTGACCCAACCTACCCCAACCCCGTCGCCCTTGTCCGTACCGCAGCAGTACTGCCGGGATAACCCCTATATCTACAGCTTGGAAGCGTCGGCGCCGACGGATACCGCGGACGCGGACGCCGTCGTACTCTGGTGGTACGATGATGGCTACTCTCTGCCGCCGGGCGCCGCATTTACCTATCGCGTGGCCCGCGCCAGCGCCGCCGCCGCCAACCCGGATGACGCCGCCTGGGTCACGCTGACCGAAGCGCCCAACATCACCAAATGGACTGACCGCCCCGGCCCCGGCCGCTGGCTCTACCGCGTGGGCATCATCAACCTGACCGTTGACGGCGCGGTAGTGCAGAATTGCGCCACCCGGTGGGCGGAAACAACCGTTACCGTACTCACCGAACAGGAACTACGCGAGCGCGCGGCCCAGCGCCAGCTGCTGATTGCGGAATCCGTCCGTTGCGCCGTCGCCGCCTTCGCCGGCAACTTCAGCGCCGAAGCCCGCCCCGTCATCAGCCGGATTATTGAACAGCGGGTCAGGAACAATTTCTCCGACCTCTCCACCCTCGAGGATGTAGCCTCGGTGTCAATCATGCTGTGCTCCAGCGACGCCGCCAGCAACGGCTTCTACGGCTACCCCTGGGCGCTGCTCTGGCTGTTCCCGGACTCCCTCGTATTCTAACGACACCGCCGCCGCAACCACCGCCGGACGCCCGTTGCTCCCGGTTGCCGCCACCAGCACGATGGTCGCCGGCAACCCCGCCGCCCCGTTGCAACCTGTAAGCGCGCAAACGTTGACCAAGCGCATCAGCTGCGCTACAATGCCGTCACCTTGGCAAGGGCGATACGAAAGTAAAGCGTCTCCGCGCCGGGTATAACCATGCACTGACCGGGCTGTTCTCTGCGTAGCGGAGGGCAGCCCCCGGCAATAGTCCCCTCCCCGCAAGGGGCCTATGCCGGCAGTGCGGGGCTGCTCTCTGCGTAGCAGAGGGCAGCCCCTTTTATTTTCGGCAAGCGGACGGAAGTAGGCCTGCTAGCACCCAAAGTAGGCCTGCTAGCACCCAAAGTAGGCCTGCTAGCACCCAAAGTAGGCCTGCTAGCATTCCAAAAAGCAACACTAGGGCTGCTAGCATTCCAAAAAGCAGCCCAATCCATGGCAACGCAAGCCAGAACAGCAATGCCATGCCGTCCTTCAAGGATCTGACTTCAGAGCCAACGAAGCCTATCAGCAGTTCCCGCCAGGGAGCAACAACGCGTTCCCTGTATTCCCCGAGGGTTGGCTTAACGACTGGCCAATTCCAGAAATCGAGCTCGTGGAGGACGAATGCCAGGGCAACGCAAAAGACAATCCCAATCACCACCAGGACTCCACGCAAAAATTTCTTCATAATGTTTCTCCCGGTTGGGACGGGTTGACATTCTGAAAAAGAAAGATTGGACGCGTTCTGAACGCGTCCAATCTTTCGACTGCGTTTCGCAGAACCGATGCCGGTTCGGCTGGCCTACACCCGTTTAGATGTAGTCCTCCTCCTCGTACATCATATCCACGTTGTCGGTGCTCTGCGACAGCCCCCGGGCAACTTCCGCCTTGAAGTTGGCGATCATCGCCTCGGTAACCTCGCCGCCGTTGGCGCGCGCCGCGTCCTTCAGCTGGTCAAACGCCCACTCCGAAGTGTCCCCGTGCGGCATTTCAAAGAAGCCGGGCTCGAACACCGGCAGCTCGCCGGGCCCGAAGTAGCCCTTGCCCTCAATGTTGTACCCCTCCAGGTCGTGGGTGCCTTTGCCCAGCACCTGCCCGGTGGCGGCGTAGTGCTCCATCGTCGCCTTCATCCCGTACTTCTGGATGGGGCAAACCTTCATGCACACCCCGCACCCCAGGTAGCGCGCCATCACCGGACGGCAGCGCTTGAAGTACAGCTTGTTCTTCTCAATCCCCCGCCACCAGATCTTGTCCCGCATCAGCGCGCGGCCCGGGCAGCGGTTCACGCACACCTGGCACACCTGGCAGAAGGCGTGAATGCCGTAGTCCACCGGCTGGTCATAGCTGACCTGCGCGTCGGTGGTAATCATCATAATCCGGCAGCGGGAACCCACATGAGGCGTCAGCAGGTACCCGCAGGCGCCCAGCTGCCCCAGCCCGGCGGAAACGAACATCGGAATGTACGGCCCGGTGTTGTCGTTGGGGCTGTGCACCTGCGCCCGGTACCCCAGGCTGCGGATGTAGTTGCCCAGCTCCAGGCCCGCCGCCCCTTCCGTGCGGTAAGTGCTGGAATGGACGATCTCGGCGTCAATGCTGGGAATGGTCTGCGTGGGCTCGAAGTCCTGCTCGTACGCCAGGCAGATGACATGGGGAAAACGCACCCAGTCCTTCTTGCTCTGGTACACATACCGGATGTCGAAAGCCGTGATGCCGACCTCGATAAAGCCCAGCTCCCGCGCCTTCTGCTTGATGGCCTCGGAAACATCCGCGCCGGTGGCCTCGGCGGTCGGCTCCAGGTCGCCCGTGAGCCGCGCGGCCATCACCAGGTTGCGGTTCAGCTTGTCGTGCTCCTTGCGGATCTCGCGCATCTCGGCGTGCTGGTCCCGCAGGGTGTTCGCCCAGTCCCGGGACGCCCGCTCCGTGATGTTCATGGTCTCAATCGGGTACTCGCGGGAGTACCAGTCGACCTCGCGCTGGTTCATGGGAATGCCGGGAACCGTTTCCAGCTCCTCGGGGACGGGAATCGTGACGGATGCGTCGCCCAGGTACTTGCCCGGCCGCCGTACCTCATGACCGATGGTCAGCATATCCTCCTCCTTCTGGTTGGATAGCGTAGGACTGCGTGCGTCGGTACGCTTGATTAGCGCAAGGTTACTTGCCCTGTTCGCCATTGTCAATACTCAACCGCCCCAATAATCATATTCCGATATTTGATGATGATTATCGCCTCCCGGCAGGACGCCGCCCGCCCCGCCCCGCCGCCACGCTAACCCGTCGCGCCCCGCCGGACGCCCCTTGCCTGGATTGCAAGGTAGCCAACCGGAAGGCGGCAAATAGACGGATTGGCGGGCAAGAGGCCAAGCGTCGCCCGCGCCTATCCCATGTTATCGTTGCGGAACGGATACGGATTAGGGATCAGTATGCTGTGTGCGCTATCCCGCCGCGCCCTGCCAAACCCGATAGCGGCGTCCAGCCCGGCCACGACGGCGCGCCATCCCGCCGCGCGCCCTGTCAAACCGCCGCCCCCCGCCCCTTGCCCATCGCCAGTTGCCGTGTCAAACTGACGCCAACCGCCGGCGCTGCGCCGGCCGGCAACCCCGGCGCGCCTGCTGCGTTGCCCTGCGCCGCGCCGGGTTCCATTCGCATTTCCCACCCCGGAGGCCCAAATCCAATATGACTACCCCGCAGAACCCGTCCGCCACGCCCCAGGGCGATGCCGACGCCGCCCGCCCCGACTTCCTCCAAATGGACAACCCCCAGGCGTCCGATACCGATACCGATGCCAATGCCGGTGCCGATGCCTGGTACGGTTGGCCTCACCATAAAATCGAACCCGTAACGCTGCTCCGCCCCGACGGCAAAACCGAGCGGGTTCGCACCCCGGTGATGGAACTGGAAGGTCTCATCACCCCCACCGAACTGCACTACGTCGTCCAGCACTTCGGCGTCCCCGACCCGGTGCCGGCGCCGAACTGGACCTTGTCCGTGGACGGCGAGGTCAAAAAGCCCCTGCGCCTTTCCTACGCCGAAGTGCGCCGTTTCCCCTCCCGTTCCGTCCGCACCGTGATGGAATGCTCCGGCAGCGACGCCACCTACTTTGAGTACTTCAAGGGCGAAGGCCCCCGACCCTCCCGCACCCAGGAGCGGATGATCCTCTCCGGCAGCGAATGGACGGGCGTCCCCCTGGCCGCCATTCTCAATGCCGCCGGCCTCACCGGGCGCGCCACCCACGTCCGCGCCGAGGGCTGGGACGAAGGCGTCCCCGCCACCGCCGCCCCGGGCACCGAACCCTTCTTTTACGACAAGGGACTGCCCTTGCAGAAAGCCCTGCATCCCGACACCATCCTGGCCTACGCCCAGAACGGGCAGCTGCTGGAACACCTGCACGGCTCGCCCATTCGCCTGCTGGTTCCGGGTTGGTCTGGCAACTGGTCGGTGAAATGGCTGCGCCGCCTGGAAATCCTGGACCACGAGCCCGACTGCTGGTATCACTACAACTTCTACTACTACGGCGACTCGCCCGACGATCCCAACAAGGAGCTGATCACCACCATCGGTGTCAAATCCCTGGTAACGCAGCCCAACGACGATACCGGCGCTCTGCCCGCCGGCCCCCATGCAGTCCGCGGCTACGCCTGGAGCGGCAGCGGCGCCATCGCCCAGGTCGACGTCAGCGTGGACGGCGGCCAAACCTGGCATCCGGCCCGCCTGGAGGAACCGGCGGAACGCTGGATGTGGCGCCGCTGGTCCTGGGTGTGGGACGCCGTCCCCGGCCACTACACCGTAATGTCCCGCGCCACCGACAGCGTGGGCAACGTCCAGTCCCACCAGCCGCGCTACAACAATATGCGGAAAAACTTCAGCGCCATCGTCGGCTACGACATCAAGGTGGAGTAAGAGCGATGACCACCACCGCCATTCCCCGACCGGCCCCGCCGGCCGAGCTGCCCCCGGAGGCAACAGCGCTGCCCCCGGCGCCAACACCGGCGCCACCCGGTGATACCGGCCGGTCGCAAAACGAAAAACTGCCGGACTTGCCCCTGGCCGGCCGCCTCCACCTCAACCTGTCCGCCCTGGGCGTTGACCCCAATGCGCCCGACTTCGGGGAACGCCTGTGCCAACTGTCGCAGGACAACCATCCCTACGGCTTTGAATTTTCGGCGCGGGGAGAACTCATCGTAATGTCGCCATCAGGCTGGGAAAGCAATATCGGCGAGAAAGGCATCAACGCCCCGCTCCTCTTCTGGACACTGGACAACGGCGGATTTGATGTCTCGCAAACGGTGCTGTTCAACCTCCCCAGCGGCGCCCGCTATATGCCCGACGCATCCTGGATCACCCAGGAACGCTACGAACAGCTGTTGGCGGAGGAATACCGGAGCACGATTGACGGCGCCCCCGACTTTGTAGTGGAAGTCCGTTCCCGCACCGACCGCCTCGCCGCCGGATTGGCCAAAATGCAGGAATGGATGGACGGCGGCGCCCGCCTGGGCTGGTATCTTGACCCCTACGAAACCCGCGCCTACATCTATCGCCCCGGCCAGCCCGTTGTGATACTGGACAACCCGGAAACCCTGTCGGGCGAGGACGTCCTGCCCGGCTTCCTCTTTGAAGTGCGCCGCCTGATCTTCGCCCGCTACCCGTCCCCCAACCCGGTCTCTAAACTCTAACCCTCACCCGTCCGCCGCTGTCCCGGCGCCGAGGTTTGCCGATATGACCACCACTGGCACGACCACCATCGCAAGCATACTGGAACAGGCCCCCGTAGTCGCCGCCGAGTGGGCCGGGGAACGCGCCGACCGCCAGCAGCGCACCAAAGCCGACCCCGCCGATTACGCCCGCCTGGCCCGCATCGGCGTCCCTATGCTGGCCGTGCCTGTTGACCTGGGCGGCCTCTGGGAAACGCTGGAACAATCCGCCCGCCCCATCTGCGCAATGCTGCGCGCGCTGGCCGCCGGCGACCCCTCCATCACCCTGGCCAGCGCCATGCACCACCTGGTGCTTTCCTCCTGGCGACTGCCCACCGTGCCGGCCCCCTACACCGAAGGCTGGGTCAAACAGCGCCGCGCCGTCTTCGACAGCGTCCACAGCGGCTGCTGGTGGGGAACCATCGTCAGCGAACCCGGCTCCGGCGGCGACACCGCCCGCACCGCCAGCGTCTGCGCCCCCGACGGCGTCAGCGAATTCGGCTACCGCATCTCCGGCCAAAAACACTTCGGCAGCGGCTCCGGCCTGACCTCCTTTATGACCACCCGCGCCCTGCCCGCCGGCGAAACCGCCCCCGACCTGTTCTATATGGAAGTCCGCAACCACCCCTGGGATGGCTCCACCGGCATGAAACTCACCGCCGAATGGCGCGGACACGGCATGAAATCCACCAACAGCCACGCCTTTGAATTCGCCAACTTCCCGGCCACCCGCGTCGCCTGGCCCAACCACCAGGCCGAACTGATGGGCGCCAACGGCGGCCTGGGCGCCGCCGCCTTCACTTCGGTCATCGTCGGCGTGGTGGACGCCGCCATGGACTATGTGCGCCCCCGCATCAAAAACGCCCTGGCCGCCGCCCCCGGCCTGCGCGCCTACCAGCAGGTCGAGTGGGCTCACGCCGAACAGGAAGCCTGGCTCATCGGCCAGGCGTGGGAAGGCGCCGTCCGCTGCCTGGAAACCGGCGCCGCCCGTAGGGAACTGCTCCTGGCCAAAGAAAGCGTGGCCCGCCTCGCCGAGGATTGCCTGGGCCGCTTGTGCAAACTGTCCGGCGGCGGCGCCTACACCCGCTACTCGCCCCTTTCCGTGTGGTACGATGACGCCCGCGCCCTCGGCTACCTGCGCCCGCCCTGGGCCCTGGCCTGGGAACAGGTGTTCCGGCAGAGCCTGGAGGAATGAGAAATAATGTACCGGCTGCTCATCGCCATAACCGGCTCCTACCTGGCGGTTATGCTGCTGTTGGCCGCCGCCGCGCTGGGCATCACCCTGTGGGCCCACCTCAACGGAAACGAAGCCCTCCAAAGCTTGGTATCAGACTCCATCCTGCACACGGCGGCCGCCCTGGCCGTGCCGGGTTTCATTGGCGGATTCGATATGTTTTTCAGCATCTGGCAGTTTATCCGCAACAACCAGCTGGAAGAAGAACGCCGCGCCGAGCGCCGCGCCGAACAGGAAGCCCGACGCGCCGAACAGGAAGAGCTGCGCGCCGAGCGGCAAAGCGACCGCAAGGCGCTGGAAACGGAGCGGGAAGAGTCGCGCAAGGCCCGCGAGGAAGCCCGCCGGGCGCAAGAAGCGGAGCGGGAGGAAGCGCGCAAGGCGCGGGATGCGGAGCAGGAAGAGCGTCGTGCCGAGCGTGCGGAGGCGCGCCGGGCGCGGGAAGCGGAGCAGGAAGCGCTTCTTGCCGAGCGTGAGGAAGCGCGTAGAGCGCGGGAAGCGGAACAGGAAGCGCGGCGCATTGAGCGTGAGGAAACGCGCAAGGCGCGGGATGCGGAACAAGAAGCGCTTCGCATTGAGCGTGAGGAGGCGCGCCGGGTGCAAGAAGCGGCGCGCGAAGAGGCACGCAAGGCGCGGGAGTCGGAGCAGGAAGCGCGTCGTGTGGAGCAGGAGGAGGCGCGCCGGGCGCAAGAAGAAGCGCGCAAGGCGCAGCTGGCGGAACAAGAAGAAACGCGCCGGGCGCGGGAAGAAGAACGCGCCCTGCACCGCATGGTACAGGAAGAAATCCTGGCCGAACTCCGCGCCGAACGCGCCCAAAGAGAAGCCCTGACCGCCCGCGTCCTGGAACTCACCGAACACATCGTCAACCGCGCCAACGGCAACCGCCCCCCCGACGACAACGGCGCAACCGCCCCGCCGTAGCAGCGCGGGTTGACCACAAGCCGCACATCGCCCGGAGACCGCCCCATTCCCCCCGTTGCCCCCGCCCCCCGCCCTGTGCTACAATACCTGCGGCCTATCCCCTCTACCCCTACCCCTACCCCTCTACCACAACACCACACAAGGCAGGTCAGCTTATGGTAATGGCGCCAGAACGCCCGGCGGGAACCGCCCCGGCGACAACGACCGCGCCCGCCGCGCCCCCGGCGGCAGCCCCGGCCGCCGTCGCCGCCCCACCCGCCCCCGTCCCCGCCCCGCCCCCTACCCCCACTCCCCCCTTGGATCCCATCACAATGAAATCCCTGCTGGAATCCGGCGTCCACTTCGGACACCAGACCCGGCGGTGGAACCCCAAAATGCGCCGCTACATCTTCACCCAGCGCAACGGCATCCACATCATCGACCTCCAGCAGACTATGGGCCTCATCGCCGCCGCCTACCGCTCTATCATGGACATCTCCGCCAACGGCGGCAAAGTCCTCTTCGTCGGCACCAAAAAACAGGCCCAGGACGTCATCGCCTCCGAAGCCGAACGCACCGACAACTGGTACGTCAACCAGCGCTGGCTGGGCGGCACCCTCACCAACTTCCAAACCATCCGCACCCGCATCGACCACATGAAGCGACTCCAGGAACAGCGCGACTCCGGCTACCTCGCCCGGCTCCCCAAAAAAGAAGTCGTCCGCCTGACCCACACCCTGGACAAGCTGGAAAAATACTTCACCGGCCTCCGCAATATGAACCAGCTCCCCGCCGCCCTGTTCGTCATCGACATCGGCAAAGAGGACATCTGCATCGCCGAAGCCCGCCGACTCAACATCCCCATCTTCGCCATCGTGGACACCGACTGCGACCCGGGCCTCGTCACCCACCCCATCCCCGGCAACGACGACGCCGTCCGCTCCATCCGGCTCATCACCGGACGCATGGCCACCGCCATCGAGGAAGGACACGCTATGCGCGAAGCCCAGCTCGTCGCCGCATCCGAATCCGCCGACGACCAGGACGCCGCCCCCGGCCCTCATGTGTCCACCGCCGTCACCCTCGAGGAACTGGGGCAGATGATGTCCGCCCGCTCCTGACCATCCGCACCCGCTCCCGACCATCGTCCCCCTCCCTCACCACCACTGCCCCGATGACCCGCACCATTCCCAGGAGGCGCCAAGTTGCCGTCAGTCACCGTTGAACTAATCAAAACCCTGCGCGAGCAAACCGGCGCCGGCATCAGCGACTGCAAGCAGGCCCTCGAGGACAACGACGGCAACCTGGAACAGGCCGTAGCCGCCCTCCGCCAAAAGGGCTTCGAACAGGCCGCCAAACGCGCCGACCGCGAAACCTCCCAGGGCCTGGTGGAATCCTACATCCACACCGGCGGCCGCGTCGGCGCCCTGGTGCAGCTGGGCTGCGAAACCGACTTCGTCGCCCGCACCGAACAATTCCGCGCCCTCGCCCACGACATCGCCATGCAGGTCGCCGCAATGTCACCCGTCTATATCAGCGCCGACGACCAGGCCCCCGACGACCACCGCCCCGCCGCCCAGGTCTGCCTCCTCCAGCAGCCCTTCATCAAGGACGGCTCCCGCACCCTCGCCGACCTGGTACGCGAAACCGCCGCCCAAACCGGCGAAAACGTACGCGTCGTCCACTTCAGCCGCCTGGCCCTCGGCGAATAACCCTCGCCGGCGGGCCGCCGCGCCACCGGCGGGGACTGCCGCCCGCATTCCCGCCGCCATCCCCCGCGCCCGCTGCGCCCCGCCACGCCCGCAGGACAGCACTGCCTATGACTGCTCCCAGCATCCCCGGCAACCCCGTCTATCGCCGTGTGCTGCTCAAAATCAGCGGGGAATCCCTCCAGGGCGCCGGCCCGGATAACATCAACGCCGAGGCCGTCGCCTATCTCGCCGACCAGATCATTGACCTCCAGGCCCGCGGCGTCCAGGTCGCCGTCGTCGTCGGCGGCGGCAACATCTGGCGCGGCGCCGCCGCCGAGTGCCGCGGTATGGAACGCTCCACCGCCGATTACGCCGGCATGGTCGCCACCATCATCAACGCCCTGGCCCTCCAGGACGCCCTGGAACGCCGCGGCGCCACCACCCGCACCCAGTCCGCCCTGCCCATCCAGGCCGTCGCCGAACCCTACATCCGCCGCCGCGCCACCCGCCACCTGGACAAGGGCCGCGTCGTCCTCTTCTGCGCCGGCGCCGGCAACCCCTATATGTCCACCGACACCGCCTCCGCCCTCCGCGCCCTGGAAATCGGCGCCGACGTCCTCCTGATGGCCAAAAACGGCGTGGACGGCGTGTACGATTCCGATCCCCGCACCAACCCCCAAGCCGTCCGCTTCGGCAACCTGGAATACCTGGACGCCGTCAACCGCCGCCTGGAAGTAATGGACTCCACCGCAATGACCCTCTGTATGGACAACCAAATGCCCATCATCGTCTTCAATATATTTGAATCGGGCGCAATGCGCCGCATCCTGCGGGGCGACGCCGTCGGCACCACCATCAGCGACGGCAATGGCAACGGCAACGACAACGGCGCCGACGCCGACGCCGGCGGCAGCCCCCACCGGAACCGCAACGGAGCAGGAGGGAACCAAAATGCCGGAACCACGCCGCAGTAAAGATCAGCCCGCCCCCGAACCGGACGACCGCACCATCGCTGACGTGCTGGCCGAAGCCGAACGCAAAATGGGCCAGTCCATCGTCGCTATGCGCCGCGACATCAGCTCCATCCGCACCGGGCGCGCCGCCCCGGCCCTCATCGAAGACCTCATCGTGGACTACTACGGCGCCCCCACGCCTCTGAAACAGCTCGCCTCCATCTCCGCCCCCGACGCCCGCGCCATTATGGTGCAGCCTTGGGACCGCCAGGCCCTGCGCGACATCGAGCGCAGCCTCACCCAGTCCGACCTGGGCTTCAACCCGTCCAACGACGGCAATGTCATCACCGTCCCCGTCCCCCCCCTGACCCGGGAACGCCGCCAGGAAATGGTGCGCCTCCTCAAGCGCAAGGCCGAGGACAGCAAGGTAGCCGTCCGCAACGTCCGCCGCGACGGCGTCGATTCCCTCCGCAAAATGGAACGGGACAAGGCCATCTCCCAGGACGAAAACCGCCGCAGCCAGGACGCCCTCCAAAAAACCACCGACGCCCACATCAAGTCCATCGACGAAGTGGCGGCGGCCAAAGAAGCGGAGATTATGGAAGTCTAGCCCGGCGCTGCCCGATATTGACCGGCTTTGTCCGGCATTATTGGGGCAGCCGACCGGCCTCTCCCTGCCGGCTCTAACGCCGGAACGAACTTCCCTGACCCGCGCTTCCCCCGTCCCGCCGTTGCCCCCCGCCCGCCTTTTGTCCTCTCCAAACCCGCCTGACGCCGCCCCCGTTCCCGGCGCGCCCCGTGCCGTCCCCGGCCCGCCGGACGCCGTGCCGCCCCCGGCCCACGTCGCCATCATTATGGACGGCAACGGACGCTGGGCCGCCCGGCGCGCCCGCCCCCGCGCCGACGGCCATCGCCGTGGCGTCGCCAACATCCGCCGCGTCGTCTCCGCCTTGGCTGAACGCGGCGTCTCCGTAGTCACCCTCTACGCCTTCTCCACCGAAAACTGGCGCCGCCCCACCAACGAAGTCGACAGCCTGATGACCATCCTCGCCG
Source organism: Dehalococcoidia bacterium (assembly GCA_965203195.1). Lineage (GTDB taxonomy): Bacteria > Chloroflexota > Dehalococcoidia > Lucifugimonadales > UBA3495 > Bin87. The sequence goes on from OZ241860.1 coordinate 2,684,901, forward strand.
AGGAAATTGAACCCCAAACCCGGGCCCTCCACGAAGCCGGCGTCCGCCTCGTCCACCTGGGCGACCCACGCCCTCTGGACGCCGGCCTGCAAGACGCCATCGCCCGCGCCGAACAGGTCACCCGCCACAACGCCGGCGTAACCCTCAACATCGCCTTCAACTACGGCGGACGCCACGAAATCCTGCAAGCCGTGCGCCGCATCCTCAACGACGCCATCCCCCCGGAACAGGTGGACGAAACCCTCTTCGGGCGCTACCTCTACACCAAAGGCGGCCCGGATCCCGACCTGATCATCCGCACCGGCGGCGAACAGCGCATCAGCAACTTCCTCCTCTGGCAGGCCGCCTACAGCGAGTACTACCACACCCCTGCCCTCTGGCCCGACCTGGACGCCCCCGAACTGGACCGCGCCCTCCGCGCCTACGCCCAACGCCGCCGCCGCTTCGGCGCCCTGGACGCATCCCCGGCATCCCCGGCGTCACCGGCATCCCCGGCATCCCAGACAACTCCGGCATCCCCGGCATCCCCGGCATCCCAGACATCCCAGACAACTCCGGTAACTCCGGTAACTCCGGCGTCCCCGGCGTCCCCGGCATCCCCGGCATCCCCGTCAATGCCGCCGCCCTCCGACCGCCGGGAGTAAGCCCGCCGTGCTGCGCCACCGGGTTCTCACCGCCCTGGTGGGCGTGCCTGCCATCCTGGCCGCCATCTGGTTCGGCCCTCCGCTGCTGACCCTTGTCGCCGCCGCCGCCGCCGTCATCGGCGTCCGCGAAGCCTATCGCCTCTACCCCCTCGCCGCCGCCGGCTATAACGGCAACGACAGCGACAGCGACAACGCCACTGGCGGCAGCGGCGATAGCGACGACAGCGACAACCGCAATAGTGATGGCAACGGCAATGGCAATAGCGTCAATGGCGACGGCGACCGCAGCGGAGCTGCCGTCCCGCCCCCGCCCGTAACCGCATTGCCCGTCCTCCTGGGCGGAACCTGGGCGGTGGCGTTAGTGCTGGCCGGCGCCCTGGCCGTCAGGCCGGCCGACTTCGGAATTGCCGCCGCCGCCATCATCATCGCCGGCGCCGTCATCGGCGCCTTGTGGCTGATTGCCGCTTGGCGCGGACGCCGCCTTCGCCTCGCCATCGCCTGGTTGCTGCTGCCCCCCGCATACATCGGCGGCGCCCTGGCCGCCGCCGTCGCCCTGCGCGGCCTCGGCGACCACGGCCTCTGGTGGCTGCTCCTCGTCATCCTCGCCGTCTATGCCACCGACACCGGCGCCTACGCCGTCGGCCGCCTCCTCGGCCGCCATCCCATGGCCCCTGCCATCAGCCCCGGCAAAAACTGGGAAGGCGCTGCCGGCGGCCTGGCCGCCGCCATTATCGCCGCCATCCTGATGGGCATCCTGATGCCCCTGCCCCTGCAAGTTTGGCAATCGGCGGTAATAGGTGTTATTTTAGGCATCGTCTCGCCGGTAGGCGATCTGCTGGAATCCAAAGCAAAGCGACTGGCGGGCGTCAAAGACTCCGGCAACCTGTTCCCCGGCCACGGCGGGATGCTGGACCGTCTGGACAGCCTCTTGCCCTCGCTGACCATCGTGTACCTGCTGGTGGCCGCGGCCCCCCCGGCCGGCTGACCACCCCAGGCCAAAAGCTGAAAAACGGGCGCTAAATCCTATGCGACGCATCGTCATTCTGGGCTCCACCGGCTCCATCGGACGGCAAACCCTGGACATCGTGCGGGCTTTCCCCCACGAGTTCGAGGTAGTAGGCCTCGCCGCCGGCAGCAACACCGGCCTCCTGCTGGAACAGGTCGCCGAATTCAACCCCCGCTACATCTGGTGCGCCGCCCCGCCGCCGCCTCTCCCCCCCGGCGCCGCCCTGCTGCCAATGGACGAAATGGTCGCCCTGCCCGAAGTCGACCAGGTAATGGTCGCCCTGATGGGCGCCGTCGGCCTGTCCCCCACCCTGGCCGCCTTGCGCGCCGGCAAGCAGGTCGCCCTCTCCAACAAGGAACCCATCGTTATGGCCGGCCCTATGCTTAAGGCCGCCGAAGCCAAACACGGCAGCGTCATCCTCCCCGTGGACAGCGAACCCAGCGCCATCTGGCAATGCCTCCAGGGCGAGGACAACCACATCCGCCGCCTCCTGATCACCGCTAGCGGCGGCCCCTTCCGCCGCACCCCCTTGGATCAGCTGGCCTCCGTAACCCCCGAACAGGCCCTCCGCCATCCCACCTGGCAAATGGGCGCCAAAATCACCATCGACTCCGCAACCCTGATGAACAAAGCCTTCGAAGTCATCGAATCCCACTGGCTCTTCGGCGTCCCTTGGGACGACATCGCCGTCCTGGTGCATCCCCAAAGCACCATCCATTCTATGGTGGAGTTTGACGACGGCTCCGTCAAGGCCCAGCTGGGCCCCCCCAGTATGCGCCTGCCCATCCAGTATGCCCTGTTCTACCCCAAACGCTTCCCCAACGCCGCCATCCCTCGTCTGGACATCGCCGCCCCGTGGTCCCTGGACTTTGAGCCGTTGCCGCCGGAACGCTACCCCTGCTTCGACCTGGCCGTTGCCGCCGGCCGCGCCGGCGGCGCTATGCCCGCCGTATTGAGCGCCGCCGATGAAGTCGCCGTCGCGGCCTTCCTCCAGCGCCGCATCGGTTTTACCGGCATCCACCGCGTCGTCGCGCAAACCCTGTCCGAATACGGCAACCAAACCTCGTCCGCCCCGGACTGCGACCTGGACGCCATCCGCGCCGCCGACCTCTGGGCCGCCGCCCGTGCCCGGGAACTGGCCGGCCTCCCCGCCCTCAAAACCGCCCCCAACCGGAACCCGGCCTGACCCGCCACCCGCCCGGCGCGCCGGACGTCAACGGCGCTCCGGCGTCTATGCCGACGCCCCCGGCCCGGCGCCGGGCACAGCCCCACTGCGCACCGCGCGTCATCCCGCCCGCCGGCGCGCTCATATCGGTCTGCGCCATCATTCACTTCACATCCAGACGACATCGCGCCGCCGGCGCCCCCCCTTGGTGATTATGGACACTTGGCTGATTGCGCTAGCATCCTTCATCCCGATGCTGCTCCTACTGGTAGTCATTCACGAACTCGGCCACTTCTGGACCGCCAAAGCCTTCGGCATCAAGGTGCTGGAATTCGGCGTCGGCTTCCCGCCCCGCGCCTTCGGCATCTACACCGGCCGCAGCGAACTCCTGCTGGACCACGACACCGACATCCTCAACGGCGCCCCGGCCGACCTCCGGCCGGGCCAGCTGATCAGCGTCCTCTCCGGCGAAACCCACGACGGCCGCCTGGTGGCCCGCTACATCGAACTGCCCGCCGCCCCCCGCAGCAACGGCAGCGTCAGCAGCGACGGCAACGGCAGCAACAACAACGGTAGCGGCAGCGGCTTGCTCGCCAGGCTGCGGGGCTTCGCCGGCAGTGGCCGCCGGAACCCCGACCACCCCGCTGCCCCGCCCCGCGCCCGGCGTCTGAACGACGTCGCCGCCAACAATCTGCTCCGGCACGAGGGCCGCGTGCGGGAAATCGGGGATGGCCGCATCGTCCTGGCCGATATGATTTACTCCGTGAACTGGCTGCCCATCGGCGGCTTCGTCCGTATGCCCGGCGAAAGCGACCCCCGCGCCCCTCACAGCCTGGCCCGCCGCCAGCCCTGGCAGCGCGCCATCGTCCTGGCCGCCGGCTCGGCGATGAACGCCCTCTTCCCCATCATCGCCTTCGCCATCGTCTTTATGCTGCCCCACTCCGTCCCTCTGCCCGGCACCGTTGAAATCAAGGCCGTTACCCCCGACTCGCCCGCCGCCGTCGCCGGCCTGCTCCCCGGCGACCGGGTGCTGGCTGTGAACGGCGCCCCCGTGAACGCCATCCCCGACCTGCCTGCCACCGTGCGCGCCTCCGCCGGCGCCGAAATGCTCTGGCAGATCGACCGTGACGGCCGGCAGCTGCCGGCCCGCCTTACCCCCCGCGCCAATCCTCCGTCGGGCCAAGCCTCCGTTGGCATCCGCTTTGGCCCCGTTGAGGAAAGACGCATTGAGCCTCCCTGGACGGCGGTGCGGCTGGGCGTCGTTCAAACCTGGAATACGCTGGAACTCATCTGGACGGAAATCCGCAGCTGGTTCGGCGGCGAAGGCGGCAGCGGCCGGGGGCCGGAATTCAGCGGCCCCATCGGCATCGCCCGCGTCGCCGGCGAAGTCACCCGCCAAAGCGGTTTCGAGGGCTGGATGACCATCGCCATCCTGTTGAGCATCAACCTGGCCATCCTCAACATCCTCCCCTTCCCAATGCTGGACGGCGGACGCCTGCTGTTCGTATGCATTGAATGGGTGCGGGGCGGCAAGCGCGTGCCGCCGGAAAAAGAGGGATTGGTGCACCTCATCGGCTTCGTGGCCCTGATGGCGCTGATTATAGTCATCTCCGCCAACGACATCATCCGGCTGATCCAGGGCATTTCCCCGTTGGGATAAGTGCCGGCCAGGCCCGTCCGCCGCCCGTCTGCCGCCGGCTTCACCAGCAAGAGTCAAGCCCGCGTGGAACGAGTAGTCAGGGGGGACAAGTAAGGAATGAACAATAGCGACCGCGATAGCAATGACGGCGCCAACTGGCAGCTCTGGCGGTTCGTTGACGGCGCCCTGGCCATCAGCGTCAGTATGCTCCTGGCCGCCCTGCTCCGGGACTGCCTGTCCTGCGGCGGCTGGCCCGTCTTGGGCTACCTGCACGGGCTGGCCGCCCGGGATGACGGGGTTATCATAGTGGGGACGATGCTGCTGTTCCCCACCACAGCCATAATCTACGGAGGTATCAAAGTGTTTTTCGCCGCCAGAGAAGCCGTCCGCCGCGAAGCGCGGGAAAAGGGCCGCCGGGAAGGTCTCCAGGAAGGCCGGCAGGAAGGCATCCGGGAGGGTCTCCAGGAAGGCCGGCAGGAGGGCATCCGGGAAGGTCTCCAGGAGGGCCGGCAGGAGGAGCGCGAGCGCATCAGGAAAGAACTGGCGAAGCAGGGCATCGCCATCAGCCCGGAACTCGCCAAAATCCTGAACAGCGACAACAAGTAGTACCAGCTATGGGCAGCAACGATAGCGATGGCGATGGCCGCAGCAACTGGCAGCTCTGGCGGTTCGTTGACGGCGCCCTGTCCATCAGCGTCAGTATGCTCCTGTCGGCCCTGCTCCGGGACTGCCTGTCCTGCGGCGGCTGGCCCGTCCTGGGCTACCTGCACGGGCTGGCCGCCCGGGATGACGGGGTTATCATAGTGGGGACGATGCTGTTGTTCCCCACCACAGCCGCAATCTACGGAGGTATCAAAGTGTTTTTCGCCGCCAGAGAAGCCGTCCGCCGCGAAGCGCGGGAAAAGGGCCGGCAGGAGGGCATCCGGGAAGGTCTCCAGGAGGGCCGGCAGGAGGAGCGCGAGCGCATCAGGAAAGAGCTGGCGAAGCAGGGCGTCACCATCGGCCCGGAACTCGCCAAAATCCTGAACGGCGACGACAAGTAGCGCCAGCTATGGGCAGCAACGATAGCGACAGCGATGGCCGCAACAACTGGCAGCTCTGGCGGTTCGTTGACGGCGCCCTGGCCATCAGCGTCAGTATGCTCCTGGCCGCCCTGCTCCGGGACTGCCTGTCCTGCGGCGGCTGGCCCGTCCTGGGCTACCTGCACGGGCTGGCCGCCCGGGACGACGGGGTTATAATAGTGGGGACAATGCTGCTGTTCCCCACCACAGCCACGATCTACGGAGGTATCAAAGTGTTTTTCGCCGCCAGAGAAGCCGTCCGCCGCGAATCGCGGGAAAAGGGCCGGCAAGAAGGTAGAGACGAGGAGCGCGAGCGCATCAGGAAAGAGCTGGCGAAGCAGGGCGTAGCCATCAGCCCGGAACTCGCCAAAATCCTGAACGGCAACAACAAATAGGCTCCCCGACCACGGCAAGGCCGCGCTCATAATGCCGGGAGAAACGCGTTCCCTTATCCCGCCCGGCGCAAGCGCGGGTCCAGGTAATCCCGCAGCCAGTCCCCAAAAAAGTTGAACGCCATCACCACAATGGTAATCACCAGCCCGGGGAACAACGCCAGCCACCACGCCTGCGTCAAAAACTCCCGCGCCTCGGCCACCATAATCCCCCACGCCGGATCCCCGGGCGCCAGTCCCAGCCCCAAAAAGCTCAACGACGCCTCCAGCAAAATGACCTGCCCTACGCTCACGCTGGTCAGCACCATCAGCGTATTAATCACATTGGGGAACAGATGCCGCCAGACAATCATCCCCGGCGACACCCCGTAAATCTGCGCCAGGATGACAAAATCCCGGTCCCGCACCGACAGCACCTCCCCCGTATCATCCGCGCAAAACGCGCCCACTGGGTAGCCGCAATGGCAATCATCACATTCCACACGCCCGTGCCCAGATAGGTCACAATCAGCAGCGCCACCAGAATCGACGGGAACCCCAGCACCGCGTCCGTTATCCGCATCAGCACGGAATCCACCCACCGTCCGGCGTAGCCCGACGCCAGCCCTACCACCGTCCCCGCCAGGATGGCCACCACCATCGACGGCGCCGTCACCTGCAACATCGTCCGCGCCCCGAAAATCAGCCGGCTCAACATATCCTTCCCCAGCCGGTCGCTGCCCAGGATATGCTCCGAACTGGTGAACGGCGCCTGCAACTTGTTGCGGACATCGTTCTCCCGCGGATCGTAGGGCGCAATCAGGTTGGCGAATATGGCGCAGAAAACGATCACCAGCAGAATGGCAATCGGAATCCACGGCAGGCGGGCATCGCGGATACGCTGCGCCAGACTCGGCCGCGCGCGCTCCTCAAGTATCAGGATCGGGTTTTCAGCAGTCAAAACGCGCTCCAAAGTTCCTGTGTAATGCGTACCTTTTCGTGATTCAGAAGGTTTGGTCTTGAAAGCACGAGCGCAAAGGCTCGGACGATGGGTCTTTCAATTCCTCGACAATGAGCTGGCAGATACGGGTTCCCGGAATGAGGCGGCAAACGAATGGGCCAACATTGGAGATTTCCAGCCGGATATTGCCGCGAAAATCGGCGTGAACGGTAGGCGCGCTTTGGTGGATTGACAGGCCAAACCGGGCGACTGAACTCTTGCCTTCAACCCTCGCTGCCAGATTCAGTGGCATAGCCACGCGCTCCAAAGTGCTGCCCAGCGCAAATGCGCCCGGCTCCAGCTCCAGGTACTCTCCGTCCGGCACTTCTTTCATCACCCCGTACCGGGCGGCGACCGCTTCCGGTTGCGACTGGTTGATGGTAACAAAGACGCCCGCGCCGGCAAGCGGTTTCTCAAATACCGAAAACCGCCGCCCCAGCCGCAAGTCCACCGCCGAGGTGTCAAACATTTCCTCGCTGGGCAGCGGGTCAATAACCAGCAGCCCCGACTGCAAGGCGTCTGAAATATTCTGCCCGCTGTAAATCATCACCACCACCCTTCCACCACCGTGGTGCCTTGTTCGGCTTTCGGAACCCGCAGATATATCGTGGACTGGAAGGTCTCCTCGGGAATCAGGATTTTCCAGTCGCCGTTGTCGTAGTCGCCCACGATGATGGCCTTGAGCCATTTCTCGTCGATGTTAACGGAGTAGTCGGGCATCCAGCCGTGAAATTCCCGGTCCCCCAAAGTGAAGGTCACGGTGGTTTCGTCGAAAAACCAGATGCTGCTGAAAGCGTCCTGGAGCTTAATTTTGGCGGCGACCGGCTTTTCGCGCTTCGTAGCCCAGTCCCACTTGATTTTAGCGGTTGTCATTGCAACATCCTCCGGCGGGAAAAGTGGCGGGAATGGCGGGATTTCCGCGCCTCGCCGTCAACAGGCCCTAGTTCAACCGCACCCGCGGGTCAGCGTACCCGTAAAGTATGTCCACCACCAGGGCCGTCAAAATGTACGCCGCCCCGGACACCATAATCGCCCCCAGCACCTGCGGGTAGTTGTTGGACAGCACCCCGTCCAGCAGCATCAGCCCCACCCCGGGCCAGGCGAACACCACCTCCACCACCACCGACCCGTTCAGCAGCCCCGCCAGGCTGATGCCCCCAAAAGTAATCACGGGTATCAGCGCGTTCCGGGCCGCGTGCTTCCAAATCACCGCCCGGTCGCCCATCCCCTTGACCTGCGCGAACTTCACATAATCCGTGTCCAGCACCTCCAGCATCGCCGAACGCGCCAGCCGCATTATCGCGGCGATTATCGCCAGCGCCAGCACCGCCGCCGGCAGTGCCAGATGATACAGCATATTGGGCACCTGCGACCACTCCGGCCACCACCCCTGCGTATCCCCTCGCCCGTAGGCCGGCAGCCAGCCCAGATAACCCCCGAACAGGATTATCAGCATTATCGCAATCCAGAACTGCGGCGCTGCCATCCCGAATATCGCAAACGCCTTGCAGACCCGATCCAGTATCGTATCCCGCTTCACCGCTGAGATGATGCCCAGCGGCACGCCCACCCCGATGGCCAGCAGCATCCCCGCCAGCGCCAGATGCACCGTCGCCGGAATGCGTTCCCACAGTATCTCCTGCACCGGCCGCCGTTCCGTAAAAGAGTTGCCGAAATCCAGCCGGACGGCATTAATCAGAAAGTTCCAGTACTGGACAATAAACGGCTTGTCCAGCCCCAGTGCCGCCTTCTGCTTTTCGTACACCGTCTCGTCGTGATCCTCCGAAATCGGCAGCAGAAACCGCGCCGGATCGCCGGCCAGGTGGACGCTGCCGAATACAACGAAACTCAATGCGATGAGGGTAATTATCCCCTCCACCACACGCCGCGCGATATAGCCGGTCATAATTATTCAATCCGCAAGTGATAAGTTGGAACGGCGCCGGGGCGCGTTGTCAGCAGCCCCGGCGCACTGGCGTTCCGCAGGCCAAGCCTACTTCAGCCGCAAAGTCCAGATGGCGGTGACATACGGAACCAGGCTCCAGGGTTCGTAGGATGCCACATCGGTGCCCAGCCCCCAGGGCACATTGGTGTTGAAGCCATCGCCCCAGTAGGCTTGGTCGTGCAGATAGGCGTACATCTCGTTGTACGACTGCTGCCGGGTCGCGGCGTTGAGGTCGGAAAGGCCCTCAATCACCACCGGAGTAGTGCTGCTCGCCCACGGCTCCTTTTCGGGGTCGTCAATCGCGCGCCACGCAATCGCCTTGTTGTTGAACGCCCCCTGCGTAATGGAAGTGCCGTCATAGCGCGCTTCGTTAGTCCGCACCAGCACATTGCCGGGGTATTCGCGGTTGTTCCACGCCTGCCGGGTAGCCGCCGCGTCGCCGACGACTACATCAACTTTCCAGCCCAGCTCGTCCCAGAAATCCTTGTACAGCTGCGCCAGGTCCGGCAGCAGCGGCAGGTCGCCCGCCTCCCAGGTGTAGATGGTAAAGGCAATCTGCTCGCCGTTGGCGTCGGTGCCATCCAATCCGGTTTCGCCGCCGAAGCCAATGGACTTCAGCAGCTCCGCCGACTTCTCCAGGTCATAGGCGCGCGGACGCAGATTTTCGCCCCAGCCCAGGGAATTGGGCGTCACGTGCGACCAGCTGTCCGCGTTAATCGCTTCGGGAGAGTACAGGCCGTTGACGATCTCGTCCTTGTCCAGAGCGTGCTCCGCAGCCTGCCGCGCCTCCTTGTGCCAGCACCACAGCGACTCGTCCCAGCAGTCCACATACACCACCCAGTTGTACGAGGACTCCTTCTGCCAGGCAATGGACGCCCCATCAGTGTTTTCAATGTCGCCAACCATATTGATGTTGGCCTCAATCAGCTGCGCGTCCCCGGCCCGCAAAGCCGCCAGCCGCGCCGCCGGCTCCGGCACCACCTCCAGCGTCAGCGTGTCAAACCCGACCCGCCGGTCTTCATCATACCCGTTGCCGGGATGCCAGAAAAAGTCCTCAAACTTCTCAAAAGAGTATTTCTGCTTGAGGATGGAATCTCCCTTGTTGACGGTCATTGCTCCGATGCCGATGGGATTGTCCTCGTAGCACGAAAATCCAATGCCTTCGGTGCAGGCCCGCATTGCGGATTCGGGAACAATCATCGGGTCGGCGCCCTGCGCGTTTTCGGACCAGTTAAAAGCGAAGTCCAGGCGCACGGTGTTGAAAGTTACGTGCACCTGATTGTCCGCCGGCCCCTTGTCCACGCTGTCCACCCGCTCGGCGAAAGCCACATCCCGCGGTTCGTAATAACCCGCTTCCAGCAGCGCCTGAGCCTCCACGCCCATCCGGCTGTCCAGATTAAAGAACACATCATCCCGGGTAATGGTGTCGCCGTTGTGAGCCTGGATGGTGTCCTCTTTGATGTCAAAAGTCCAGACCAGGCCGTCATCGCTCACCTCCCACCTTTCGGCCACCGCGGGCGTCAACTCGCTGCCGCCCTTGCCACCCACCAGAGCCACCTGGAAAATCCGCTGGAACTTCAAATCCTCGCCCTCGGTGAGAAACGGGTCGTACTTGCCGTTGCCCAGGTTGGTCACCAGCGTCGTAACATGACCGCCCGATTCCGCCATCATCGCCGGCGCCTCCGTAGCTGCCGGCATCGCCGCCGGCGCCTCCGTAGCCGCCATCATCGCCGCCGGCGCGGATGTAGCCGCCGGGGCCGGCGCTTCCGATGCGCCCCCGCAGGCCACTGCGCCCGCCAGCGCCACTGCCAGCCCCGCGGCCAGCAGCAGCCGCAGGTTCAAAAACCTTCTCAATGTCATTGTCAGGACACTCCTCCTTTTTACATTGACGCAACGCCTGCGCACGCCCGCCCCAAACGGCGCGGCCCGCCGGCCCGTTGCGGATACCGCCGGATTAAACCCCCATACCGCCCTCTTGTCAAGCCGTTATTGTCAACGCCGGCGTTTCCAACCGGATGATTTGACATTCACCCGTCATCCCGCCGCCCGCCGGCATCCGGGCGTTCCCAGCGCGATAATAGCTGCCCGCCGGGCCGTTGCCCTACCCGTCATCCCGCCGCCCGCCGGCACCCGGGCGTTTCCGCCGACCTCCGCCTTGCGCCCGAAAATCGCCCCAAAATCCGCCCCCATACCCCCTTGACAACCGGAACATTCGTACGCTACCATCAAACACGGATGCGGCAACCCGCCCGGCGAACAGGGGAAGCGCTGCCCCAACCGCCATCCGCCACAACGCCCAAGACGCGGACGCGCGCCCCAAGCCACAGGCGGACACCAGCAACTGCCCACCCACCGGATCCGATCCGTAGCTCTCTATCCGCGTCACGCCACCATCGGGGAAAACCTTTCGGGCTAACCACCGGGCTCCAGGAACACGGTCTAACCCTTGTCGGAACCCAATTTTCAGCTGGTCCTGCTTCGTCGCCGTATGACTTGTACGGCCCGTGTAGTTCTGTGCCAGCCAGCGGATGTCACCACCGCCCCGTGCCGGAAACGATGGCCTTGAAAAAGACTGCCGCTCCGGGACACGGAAAACTAGGACGAAATTCACTTTGCACGCTCTCAGGCCGTAGCGCCGACAACCTGGAACCCAACGGAACCGCCCGAACCTTCCCCGATGCCCTCCAATCTACCAACTACCGAACCACCAGTCAATTGCTACCAGCCACCAACTACCCACCGACCACCAGCCAGCCGCCCGCCGTTAGTTAGCCGCCAACCCGCCGCCAACGACCCGCCCGCAGCAGGCCCGATGAACTGAAAGGAGCATTCCTTATTATGGGAACCGTACAGCACCACCAGTCCCGCAGCGACGCCCTGCTTCGCCACGCCCGCAACGCCACCGAAGCCGCCATCGCCGCGCCCGCAATCCCCGGCCCTCACCCGCCGGACTACATCGACCCCTTCATCGACGGCCTGGCCGACGCCGTGGACTCCATCCAACGCGCCGCCGCCCACGCCGCCACCGCATTGGCCGTCCACATCGGCCTCCGTCACAACACCACCCGCCGTCTCCAAATCGCCTTGACCGACGCCATCTTCTGCGACCGCCTCCGGCGCGGCCACCTGAGAACCTTCCGCCACACCTACACCCTGGCGGCAGTCCTCAACCTCCCCACGCCCGCCTACAAAATCGCCAGCCTAGCCCGCGCCGCCGCCAACGCCGGGAACGCCAGCCACGCCGGCAATGCCGGCAGTGCCGGCCACGTCGTCCGCCGCCGCCCCCATCGCCGCACCCCTCACGCTACCACCGGCCTCCGCGTCCCCATCGGCCATACCCCCATGGGAACCACCATCCAGACCATCCGCAAGATGCGGAAGCGCGTGGCGTCCCTCAAAAACGCCATCTTTGCCATCATCGCCGGCCGCCCGAAGCTGGTCCGCCCCGCCAAACGCAGCCTCCGCTTCGACATCGACTTCGTCCCCACCACGCCCACCGACGGCGAAATCCAGTCCGCCGGCGAAATCACCCGCCTCCCCTACTACCAGAAATTCCTGAAAAGGTACAACCTGGTAGGCGTCCCGATGTCCACCAACTTCGACCTCCACCCCAGCTACGGCAACGCCGCCCGCCGCCTCTGCCGCTGCGCCCCGGAACCGCGCCACCTGCACAGCGACCACGACCGCAACATCATCCTAGCCCCCCAGTGGCGCGCCGCCCTAACCGACGCCTACCCCCACCTCCAAATCCCCCACCTCCTCCCCCTCTAACCCGCTGTCATTGCCGCTTCGCTCCCGACAGCAACCGCCATTGCTACTCGGAGCATATCAAGGAACAGGCCATCGCCGTACATAGCGATGGCCTGGCGGTGGCCGCCATCAGCCGGGTTCTGGACGAGACGCGGACTTACCAGCGGGCGCGACATGGGAATAAGCGGCGGGAAGTGTGGATCTGGACAGCGGTGAAACCTTCCTGCGGTTGTACGAGCGGCTGCCGCAAGCGGAGCTGTACCACAGCGATGACTACGGGGTGTGGGAATTGGCTGCCTGCGGAGCAGCGTATAGTGTAGAGGGCAAGGGGAAGCTGGTGAACCGGAACGAAGGGTTGCCTTCGGAGTATCGCCAGACGGTTGAAGCGATTGGCGCGTGCGACTACGAGCTATGCGAAGCAGGTAGGTATAGGCACTGCGCGGTTCGCTGGCGTTGTTGTGCTTGCGTCCGCGGCGAGGCCAAAAATCCAATGCCAGCGCGTGTTGAAAATACCCATCCCTGCGCCCGCTTGCAACCCCCCGCATCCCCCGCTATAATCGCAACCCAACGACCGGCCGCGAACCGCTCCCACAGCGGTTCCCCCTTCGGGGGCCGGCCGTTCCTTTTATATCCGCCCCCGCCGGCAACTTACGGTGGCCACCGTGTCCAGCGGCGGCCGGGAAAAAGACGCGCGGTAGCCGGCCCGCATCGGCCGGCGGGTTAGCCCGACCGCCGCCGCCCCGGCGCCGGCCGGTACCCCGCGTCCGCCGGCAGCTCGGCCTGCCGGGCAGCCGCATTAGCCAGCCGGTCGCAGCGCTCGTTGTCCGGGTCGCCGCTATGCCCCCGCACCCACCGGAAAACCACCCGGTGCCGCTCGCACAACTCCAGCAGCCGCTGCCACAGATCGGGATTGACCGCCGGCTCCCTCTTGTTCCGCATCCACCCGTTCTGACGCCACTTCCGCGCCCACCCCTTGCTGACCGCATCCACCAGGTAGCGGGAATCCGAGTACAGCGTTACGCTGCAAGGACGCGTCAGCGCCTCCAGCCCCGCAATCGCCGCCATCACCTCCATACGGTTGTTGGTAGTCAGAGCGTACCCGCCCGACAGCTCCCGCCGCCGCCCGTCATAGTCCAGAATGACCCCGTACCCGCCTGGCCCGGGGTTCCCGATACAGGCCCCGTCGGTATGCAGGGTAACGGCGGGAATGTCGCAGTCGCCCCTTTGGGTCATACCGGGCTTCCAGACGCGGCCGCGTCGCCGTCGGCGTCGCCACCGGAATTAGCCTCGCCGTCGGAGTTAGCCTCGCCGCCGGCAGGCTGGGCCTGCTGGCCTTGCAGTTGAGCCTCCAGCTCCCGGATCCGGTCCGCCAGCGCCTGGTTGGCCCGGAGAGATTCGGTCAGCTCCTCCCGCGTGGCCGTCAGCTCCCCCTCGGCGTCCCGCAGGTTGGCCTCCGATTCATCCGGCGTACGCAGCCAAACCCCGGCCACCGGGTCATACAGCCGCAGCTCACGCCCCGGCAGCACGCAAATGTCCAGCCCCAAAACCGCGCTGTGCCCCCGCAGTATCCCGTCCTCCCCCAGCGTTATCGGAATGCCCTCGTAATCCCCATCGCGGTTCAGCTGGTCGGCCTCCAGCTCCGGCGTAAAGCACTCCCCCGTGGGGTCAAAACGCCACAGCTCCGTCACCCGCAGCGCCGCGTAAAGCTCCCGCTTCTCGGTCAGATCCCGGACATAGGTGCCGGGCGAAGCCACCTCCAGCACAAAATCCGGCGACTTGCCCCCCTCCCGCCAGATGATGTAGGAACGCCGCCGGGTGCTCTCAACCCCGAACACCACGAACACATCGGGGGCGACGTGGGATGAATTGTCGTTCATCCGGTAGTACACCAGCAGGTCGCAGGCCACATACACATCCGGGCGGTCGCGGTAGCGCTGCCGCAGGGCGTGGGCCGTCTCGGTCATCGGGTAGAACTGGTAATCACTGGCCGCCAAGGGTTCACCATCCGTGTCGGGGTAGAAAATGTCCGGGTCGTCCTCGGAGAGAGGACGATCCAGGCCGCTGCGGACAAACTCGGCGATTTTCTGGCTCCGGGTCCGCGCCGGAGCCGCCGGCGCCAGTAGTTGAGTAGTCATATCGTTTCGCTCCTGGGGATTGCCGGGCGCATTGCCGTTGCCGGTCTGGGGAGCCCGGGCCCTGGCCCGGTCTATGGAACCCGGGCCGGGCAACCCGGCTAGACAGCCGGATGCCGCGCCACCTGCCGCATAATCGTGCGCGTGAGCCCAACGCAGCGGTGGCGCACCTTCGCCGTCCATTCGTCCGCCACCGCCGCCCGCCATTCCGGGGAATCGATGACGGCGGGACTCGTAATCCGGTAGATGGCCGCGTAGCGGGGAAAAGCCGCCGCGTTAGTCGTCTCCATCCGGTAGCGCCGCGCCCCCACTACGCCCTCCACCCGGCACAGGCCGGGCAGGTGAACGCCATCGTAAAGCCGGTTGAACTCATCCTCCACATCAGCGGGAATGTCCGTCTGCACCACAAAGATATACCCCGCCTCGGCGCCGTCATCCCCGGCCGCCGCAATGCGCTTGAGCATCGTGTGGCTGCGGTTAGTCGCCTGCGGGCGGATTTTGGTCGCCCAGTCCCCCTTTTCCCCCTCAACCCGCCACCCCTCCGATGCGGGTACGCCGGGCTCGTCAACGGCGTACAGCGCGGCGTAGCGGGCCACCCCGGCCGCGTCAGTTGACTCCAGCCGATAACGGTGGCAGGAACGCACCCCGGCAGCCTGGCAGATATACCTGGCGTGTTCCGTGTCGTACACCCGGTTGAATTCGGCTTCCCAATCGTCGGGAATGTCCATTTGCACCAGATAAGCGTAGTCGGACATCAGCTGGCCTCCGTAATTTTGCCGGCGCAATGCGCTGCCGGATCGCGTTTGGCACATAATAGCATCGCCGGCCGGATACGCCAGCGCCAACGCCGGCGATGGCCGCCCCATTTTTGACACCGGGGCAGTAGAACGAACCACGCCCGTGTGGTAATGTAAATCACAGGCTGACCGGAGGTAAGCGTTATGGCGCTGTCAATCAAAATCAAAAACAAGCGGCGGTGGCAGGAAATCGGGGTGGCCATCGTGCTAACCGTCCTCATGGCCGTGCCTACGATGGCAATGGTGGCCTATATCCCCGATGTGGTCCGGGAATGGCAGCTCATCTACCAGCAGTACGGCCCCGGCCGGGCCTACACGCTGATCGGCATCTTCGCCGCCTTCACCCTCCTGTTCACCGGAATAGCCATTCCGGTGGTCTGGCATTACCGCGGCGGCGTGGACTGGGTGCTGGGCAAGCCGAGCAATGACCACCAGGCCGAACGCGAGGCGTAATGAATGTTTTGCCGTGGGTAGGTTGGGCATGGCTGCTGACCATCGCCGCCCAGGGAGTGTACCTGATAGCGGACTTCTTCTACGGCCCGTGGCTCTATCCATTGACCTCTCACCCCGCCCCAACCCCGGACGGTAGTATGCTGGGAAACGGCGCCGCCGCTACCACAATGGGAGCAATCATCGCGCTGGTGGTCGCCAATTCGCTTTTTGTGGCGGCCGCGCGTCAACTGGGAGATGACAAGCCGGCCATCACCAGGATTGCGCTTCTCATATCCGCCGCTTTTGCGTTGGCGGGGGCATTCGTTGTCTTGTCTGAAGCCAATCCGGCGCTGGCGGCAACAATCCTGTGGACAACTTGGGCCAGCGTGGGCATAGCGTTTAACCTTTACGGCCTCGTTCTCTTGCCCGCAGTTTCCCGCACCTTGTGGCGTCGCTGGCGCCGTGAGTAATTCCAACCCCATCCACCGCTTCCGCCGGATGCCCCCAATGACAACGGCAACAACCAACCCCTACCGCCTCCTCTACGACGGCCAATGCCCCATCTGCCGCCGCGAAGTAGCATGGCTCCTGCGCCGCCGCCCGCACGCCTTCGCCCCCGTGGACATCGCCGCCCCCGATTTTGACGCCGCCACCCTGACCACCCTGGGACTGCGCCAGCAGGACTTGCACGCCCAGCTCTACGGCATCCGCCCCGACGGCAGCCTCACCGTGGGCATGGCAACAATCCGCGCCGCCTACCGTTGCGCCGGCCTGGGCTGGGCCATCGGCTGGACGGCACTCTGGCCCGCCCGCCCCGTATGCGACGCCCTCTACCGCCGCTTTGCCCGCAACCGCCTCCGCATCGGACGCCTGCTGGGGCGGCGGGATGATGCCGACAACGACTGCGGAGAACGCTGCCGCCTGTAACGCCGCCCGCCGCCCCTAAAACGCGCCCTGCGCCTCAAGCCCCAGCAAAAACTGCCCCGCCGTCTCGTAGTGAACATAGTGACCCTGCACGTGCTGCGTGATCACATGAATATCCTGGAAACGGCGCTGGATGGGGTTGGCGTGGTAAATGGCCGACGCCCCGCACAGGGTATAGGCGGCATCCACCACCTGCGCCGCCGTGCGTATGCCGTGCGTCGCCGCCGCCCGCAGCCGGATGCGCTGCTCCATAGCCAGCCCGTTCTCCCGGCAAGCGCTGTCCCACACCGCGCCCGCCGCCTCTTTCAGAAAAGCCCGCGCCGATGCGTGCTGGGCGTAGGCTTCCCCAATGGTACGCTGCGTCGGCTGCTGCTCCCGCAGCAGTACCCCCGAGCGATAAGGTGTCCGGCTGCCCGCCACTTCAATGGCAATGTCCAAACTCCGCCGCGCCACCCCCAGCGCCACCGTGGCAAAGCCCGTAGCGAACAGCAGCGTGCGCGGGATGATATACAGCGGCCCGTCCGCCCAGGGCGGCCCATCCTGTATGTAGGTGCGCTCCTCCGGCACAAAGAGGTCGTCCACATCAAAACTGAAACTGCCCGTCCCCCGCAGCCCGGACACCTGCCACAAGTCCACAATCCGCACCTGCGATTTCGGCATCAGCAGAATGCGCGGCCCTTGCGCCGCCTCGGGAGCCGCGCCGTTGGACGATGTAGCTCCGATGGACGATTCCGTCGCCGCCACCACCGGCGCCAGCGCCGCAATCCAGGTGGCATGGTCGCTGCCGCTGCTCAAGTTCCACCGCCCGTTCAGACGATACCCGCCGGCCACGGGAACCGCGCGGCAGCTGGCCGTAGGCGGCCCGTTGGTCACCACCGCCCGCGGTTCGTCCCAAATCGCCCGGGCCGTAGCCACCGGCATACGCGCTGCGCTGGTGGCGAAAACATTGTTCTGGTTCAGGCACCAAGCCACGCTGGCGTCAACGGGCGCAAAAATCTCCAGGATGTCCAGAAAATCAGGATGGGCCAGCTCGGCGCCCCCCAGGGCCCGGGGCAGCAGCAATCGGAAAAAGCCGGCATCGGCCATATCGGCCGCCAGCTCGGGCGGCATCTGCCTCTCGGCGTCAATCCGGTCGGCGGCGTCGGCTACCTGCCCCGCGAAACTCCGGGCGCGCTCCAGGTAGTGCGCGCTGTTCGCGGAATGGGCGATGTTGGTGGCAGTGGCAGTATCGGTTGCAGTCATCTTTACTCTCAACGCGAGGGTTGCTTGGGCCGGTCGCCAGTATAGCGCCGCCGGGAAAGCCCGCGCCATCAGTAAAAACTTCCCGGCCCGACGCTTCCGGCTTTCCCATCCCGGCCTTCCCGCCCAAGCCAAGCAAGCCGTAGCGTATTGCTGACACGCCGCGCCACAGGCGCTATAATGCCCGCCGTGTTCCGACCACAGCAACGGAGATTCAACTTGCGTCACTACGAACTCGTCACCATCCTCAGCCCCATGCTCAACCAGGACGAAGCATCGGCTGCCTGGGGTGACATCAAATCCTACATCGCCAACCGCGCCGGCGAAATCACCGCCGA
Organism: Dehalococcoidia bacterium; assembly: GCA_965203195.1. Lineage (GTDB taxonomy): Bacteria > Chloroflexota > Dehalococcoidia > Lucifugimonadales > UBA3495 > Bin87. Next base: position 2,703,344 of record OZ241860.1, read on the forward strand.
ACAGGTCTGGGGAACCCGCCGCCTGGCCTACCCCATCCGCAAGGGGAACTACAACTTCCTGGAGGGTTCCTACTACCTGACCTCGTTCACCGCCGAAAATCCCTTCAACCGGGAGCTGGAAAACTACCTGCGACTGGACGAGCGCGTCCTGCGTTCCCTGGTCCTGCGCTGCGAGGGGCCACTCCCCGACAAACCGCCCCCGGGCCCCCTGACGGCGCCTTCCCGCTACATCCCGCCCGGCCGCGCCCGCCGCGGCGACGGCGGCGGCCCCATCCCCGAAGCTCCCGGCGGCTTTGGCGACCGCGGCGACCGCCGTCCCCCGGGCCCGCCGGGCGGAATGTCCCCGCGCCCGGCCCCGCCGCCCGTTGCCTCTCCCCCACCCGCACCCCCGCCGGCAGCTCCGGTAGCCGCCCCCGAAGCGCCCACGCCGGACAGCGTATCCGCCCCGCCGGTGCCGCCACCACCACCCGCTCCCGCCGAACCGCCGGCTCCCGCAGTGCCGGATGCGCCGCCGCCGGTGCCGCCAACTCCCCCGGTGCCGGAACCCGCCGAACCCCCGGCCGCCGCCCAACCGGAATCGCCGCAATCACCCGCCGCCGAAGTCTAGGGGGCAATTCCCGTGAACAAAATAATCATCATCGGCAACCTGGGGCGCGACCCTGAAATGCGGTATTCCCCATCCGGCAACCCCATGACCAGCTTTAGCATCGCTTCTAACCATCGCTACACCACGGCGTCCGGCGAGCAGCGCGAGGAAACGGAATGGTTCAACTGCACCGCCTTCGGGCGGCTGGCCGATACCTGCAACCAGTACCTCACCCGCGGACAACAGGTGTACATTGAAGGACGGTTGCGCTCCCGCCAGTACGAACGGCGCGACGGTGCTCCGGGATTTTCCCTGGATGTAACGGTCTTGGCAATGCAGCTACTGGGCCGCCGCGATGAGCAGCAGTCGGAAGGCGCGGGCTACGGCAGCGAACAGCGGGGGCGTTACGACCGACCTGTCGACGACCGCTATGCCGGCGGCGGCAACTACGCCAGTGGCGGTAGCGGCGGCGGCCACCCCACCGGCCGAGGCGGTGGGGGCGGCGCCTACCCGTCCAGCGCCCCCAACGACAACGACAATATGGATGTTGACGACCTGCCTTTCTAGCGACCCGCCGCCCGGCGGCCTCTCCCCCTGACCCGGAGGAACCCAACCGATGACTACCCCCTCTGCTCCATCCCCCCAGACTCCGGCGCCGGCCTCGCCGGCTCCGCCGGGCGCGGTATCCCCGGCATCCGCCCCCCGCCCGCCGGCCCCGTCCGGCGGCCCTCTCGGCGCCCCGCCGCCCCGTCCCTCTGGTGGCCCCGGCGGCGGAAGCCCCGGCGGCGGCCGGCCTCCCTATGGCGGCGGCCCCGGCGGCCGTCCCCCGGGCCCCGGCGGTGGCCGGCCTCCCGGCGGCGGCGGGCGCCCCCCCGGCCGCGGCGGCCCCCGCGGCGGCCGCGGCGGCCGCCGCTTTGGCCCCCGCCGCCGCGTCTGCGCCTTCACCGTGGAAAAGGTCACGCCCGACTATAAGGACGTCGACCGCCTGCGCCGCTACATCTCCGAACAGGGCAAGATCGAACCCACCCGCAAAACCGGCACCTCCGCCAAAAACCAGCGCCTCCTGGCCCTCGCCATCAAGCGCGCCCGCTACCTGGCGCTCCTGCCCTACGCGCCGGAACACAGCATCAACGTCGGTATGCGCCCCGGTCGCTAACCGCAACCCGTACCGGCGCCCCGCCCCTTCGCTGCTTGTATGAATCTGCCGCTGCCCTGGAAACGCCGCCCTGACGCGGCGATTGCGGCCACGCCGGCCACGGCCCCGCCGCCGCGCCGGATGCCCTCCGTTGCCGCCGCCGGCCGGGGCCGCCGCCCGGGCCTGTCCAACCCCGAAGCCGCCCGGGCCCGTCGCCGCCAGGAACGCCGCCGCCAGCGCATCGCTTTCATCCTCGGCGGCGCCCTCATCCTCGCCATCCTCGCCGTCGTAATGGTGGGCGTCTATCAGCAATTCATCCTGCCCCCCCGCGTAACCGCCGGCGAAGTGCGGGATGTCCGCTTTACGATGGGCGACCTCGTGGAACGCATCCGCGTGCTACAGGGCATCAATCGCTACCAGGGCGGGCGCGTGGACTTCAGCCGCGTTCCCTTCCAGCTCCTCACCGACCTGCTGCACGCCGAAATACTCCGCCAGGCGGCCCCGGGACTGGGCATCAATGTCACCGCCGAGGACATTGACCAGACCATAAGCGACCAGTTCCGCCCCGAACCCGCCCCGGGCCAGGAAACCGACGACGCCCAGCTGGACGCCGAACTGGACAACGCCTATATCGGATTCCTCACCCAGGTCAACCTCACCGACGGCGACTACCGCCGCATCGTAGAGGAAAGGCTGCAACAGCGCGAGCTGTTCACCCGGATGCTGGCGTCCCTACCTGAGGAAGCCCCCCAGGTGGAAGTCCAGGCCATCGCTATGGGCATCAACTCCGACGCCGCCCCGGAAGCCGTCCGGGAACGCCTGCAACTGGGCGAGGATTTCGGAGCCGTATCCCGCGAAATCACCGGCTCCGACGGCTATATCGGATGGGCTCCCGAAGGCGCCTTCCCCGAGTTCGACCCCTACCTCTTTGGCGCAGTGGCTGACGATACCGGAGAACGCAGCCCGCCCCTGCTGTCCCCCGGCCAAGTGTCGCCCCCGATCTACTCCGACGAAACCATCTTCCTCATCCAGGCCATCGGGGAACTGGAAACCCGGGAACTGGCGCCCCCCATGCAGTTCCAAATGGCCGGCGCCCAGGTCGAGCAGTGGCAAGACGACCAGCTGGCCCAGGGTTCCAATGAGGGTTGGGTGAAAATCAACTTCGACAGCGACCGCTACGCCTGGGTCACCGACCAGGTCCGCCTCACCGCCCCGCGCGTCACGCCCCCGCCCCAACCCAACGCCAACCCGCTTCAGCTGCCCCAGTGATTATGAAAGACGACCAAGCGACCATCAACATCGGCCTGATGGGGCTGGGCACCGTGGGCGGCGGCGTGGCGGCCGCCCTCCTGGACAACGCCGCCGCCATCACCCGCAAAACCGGGCGGCAGGTCAACCTGCGCCGCATCCTGGTGCGCGACCTCGCCCGCCCCCGCCAGCCCGCCCCTCCCCCCGGCATCCTCACCGCCAACCCGGAGGACATCCTGTCCGACCCGGAAATACAGGTGGTCATCGAAACAATGGGCGGCGATTCCCCCGCCGGCGAATACCTGGAACGCGCCCTGGCCTCCGGCAAGCACATCGTCACCGCCAACAAGGAAGTAATGGCCCGGCGGGGGCCGGCCCTGCTGGCCCTGGCCCAATCGCAGCAGGTCAACCTGCTCTTTGAAGCCGCCGCCGGCGGCGGCATCCCCATCGTGGGCTGCCTGATGTCCCACCTGCTCGCCAACGACATCCGTTCCATCCGTTCCATCATCAACGGCACCACCAACTACATCCTGACGCAGATGGCCCAGCACCAGACCCCCTTCGCCGCCGCCCTCGCCGAAGCCCAGGCCCGCGGCTACGCCGAAGCGGATCCCGCCAACGACATTGAGGGCATCGACGCCGCCTACAAGCTGTCCGTACTGGGCAGCCTCGCCTTCCATCGCCCCATCCCCCACGACGCCATTTACACCGAGGGCATCAGCCGCCTGGCGCCGGAGGACTTTCGCTACGCCGCCGAACTGGGCTATGCCATCAAGTCCCTGGCCATCGCCGTAGCCGAACCCGGCGGCCTCATCCAGGCGCGGGTGCATCCCGCCCTGATTCCCGACGACCGCCTCCTCGCCAAAGTGGACGGGGTGTACAACGCCGTTGAGGTGACCGGCGACTTGTGCGGCCAGATTATCCTGCACGGGCCGGGCGCCGGCCGCGAAGCCACCACCAGCGCCGTAATGGGCGACGTCCTTAATATCGCGCGCGGCATGAGCAGCGCCCCCGCCCCTCCACCCTTGCCCGAAACCGACGGGGATGCCGCCGCCGGCATCGGCAGCATCGCCGACCTGTCCAGCGCCTATTATATGCGCTTTACCTGCGCCGACCGGCCCGGCGTGCTGGCCCAGATTGCCCGCATCCTGGGCGACGGCAACATCTCCATCGCCACCGTCATCCAGAAGGACACCGACCCCGGCAGCGGCACGGCCCAGCTGGTAGTCACCACCTACCCGGCGCAGGAAGCCGCCGTCCAAACCGCCCTGCGCGCCATCGCCCAACTGGCCGTAGTGGTCAGCCTCAACAACCTGATCCGCATTGAGGAATAGCCCGGGAATAGCCGGTGGCCCCGGGTTTCCGCCCGCCGTCACTCCGGCCCCGGCCCGTTTATCCGCCCGGTTTATCAGACCGCCGTAAGCCCGCCGGCAAATTAAGATGCACGCCACAACCGGGGATATTGTGCTATGATGCGGATAGCCGACCTGCCGCGCGCCATCAGAAACGCCATCAGCGACTGGCGCCTGTGGACTACCCTGTCCCTGACCGCGGCGCTAATCATCAACGAAGCCGTTATCGGCATCCGCGAAGGACAGCCCCTGGCCGCGTCCCTAACCCGGATGCCCTTTCACCGGACGCTGTACTTGATGCTGATCGCCAGCATCATCTCACAAGCCGGCATCGGGACGGTTCCGATTATCACGGGGGTTGTTATGACGCTGTACGACTGGGCATTGCAACGCCGCCTCAACTGGAAAGCGGAAGGCCGCCAGGAAGGCCACCAAGCCGGCCACGCCGAGGGCCACCAGGCCGGCCACGCCGAGGGTCGCCGGGAAGGCCACGCCGAAGGCCGCCAGGAAGGCCACGCGGTGGGCCGCCAGGAAGGCCGCGAGGAGATCTTGCGCGAGAGTATCGCCAGGGTGCTGGCCGACAACACGCTCACGCCCGACCAGAAAAACCACTTCATCGCCATTCTGAACGCCAGGTAATCGGCGCCGATCCGGGGCCTCGCCATCCGGCGCCCCATTGGCAATAAGCGTTGCGGACAAGGCCACTTATGAGCATCGGCGTACTACAACAATACCGGGAACTGCTGCCCCTCAACGAGGAAACGCCCATCTTCTCTATGGGCGAAGGCGATACCCCGCTGGTGCGCTCCCGTCGCCTGGGGCCGCAGCTGGGCTGTCCCGACCTCTTCTTCAAGCTGGAGGGCTGCAACCCCACCGGGTCGTTCAAAGACCGGGGGATGGTGGTCGCCATCGCCAAAGCCATGGAGGAGAACTGCGTCGGCGTAATGTGCGCCTCCACCGGCAACACCAGCGCCTCGGCCGCCGCCTACTCTGCCTACTGCGGCCTGGCCTGCTGGGTGCTGATCCCCAAAGGCGAAGTCGCCCTGGGCAAGCTGGCCCAGGCCATGGCCTACGGTGCCCGCATCCTGCTGGTGGACGGCAACTTCGACGCCGCCCTGGCCCTGGTGCGCCGGTTCACCGAAACCCACCCCATCACCCTGGTCAACTCCGTCAACCCCCACCGCATCGAGGGCCAGAAAACCGCCGCCTTTGAGATTTCCGATACCCTGGACGACGCCCCCGATTACCTGTTCATCCCCGTGGGCAACGCCGGCAACATCACCGCCTACTGGCGCGGGTTCGTGGAATATCACCAGCTGGGCCGCAACGACACCCTGCCCCGGATGATGGGCTACCAGGCCGCCGGCGCCGCCCCCATCGTGCGCGGCGAACCCGTCCCTTTCCCCCAAACCATCGCCTCCGCCATCCGCATCGGCAACCCCGCCAGCTGGAAACCCGCCGAGCGCGCCCGCGACCAGTCCGGCGGGGTCATCGACGCCGTCAGCGACGACGAAATACTGGAAGCCTATCGCCTCCTGGCCTCCCAGGAAGGCATATTCGGCGAGCCCGCATCGGCGGCATCCGTGGCCGGCCTGCTCAAAATGCGGCGCGAAGGCTTGGAACTGGCCGGCAAACGGGTAGTCTGCATCATCACCGGCAGCGGCCTCAAAGACCCCGATATGGCCGTAAGCAGTGCCCAGGCCGACACGGTCGAAGTCAAGCCCAACCTCGAGGCCATCGAAGCCGCCATACTGGACGGTGTCGCCCGATGACCGCCGCCACCCAAATGAACCGGGCGGCCGTTGAAGTCGCCATCGGAACCGTGCTCAAGTACATCGACGAGGACAGCGGACGCGAAGGGCTCTGGCGCACCCCCGAGCGCGTCGCCAATATGTACGCCGAACTTTTCGCCGGCGTCGGCAAAAACCCCGCCGCCGAAATCGACGCCGTATTTTCCGATGCTGTCACCCCCGACCCGGTGGTGTTGCGCGCCATCCCCTTTTACTCAATGTGCGAACACCACCTGCTCCCCTTCTTCGGCCACGCCAGCCTGGCCTATGTCCCCAACCGCCACATCGCCGGCATCAGCAAAATCGCCCGCGCCCTGGACATCGCCGCCCGGCGCCTGCAAGTGCAGGAAAGGCTCACCGCCCAGCTGGCCCAGGCCGTCCTGGAACGCGTGCAGCCCGCCGCCGTCGCCTGCCGCATTGAAGCCGAACACCTCTGTATGTCAATGCGCGGCATACAGAAGCCGGGCCACCGCGTAGTAACCAGCGCCGTCCGCTGGCAGATCGACGAAACCGCCGCCGGCTACTCCCGTCGGGAACTGCTGGCGCTGCTGACCCAGTGAGGGATACGGTCTATGCCGGAACCCCAGACGCTCGCCCCCCTAACCTCCTTTGAGCAGATCCGCCCCCAGTGGCAGGAACTGCTGCCCCGCGCCGCCGTGAACCACCTGTACATCACCCCGGCCTGGCAGGAGCTGTGGTGGGAATCCTTCCGCAACGGACGCAACCTGGCCGGGTTCTATCAAACCGACGCCGCCGGCGCTGTCACCGCCATCGCCTCCCTCTCCCGCTGCGGCGGCGACTACACCCTCGTCGGCAACAGCGACACCTTTGACTACAACGACTTCATCGTCGCCGCCGGCAGCGAAGCCGCTTTCTACCCGGCGCTCCTGGACGCCATCGCCGCCCACGGCGGCCGCCGCCTGAACCTCTACTCCATCGCCGAGGATTCCCCCACCCTGACCATGCTGCCCGCAATGGCCTCGGCACGCGGCTACGCCGTTGACATCGCCCAGGAGGATGTGGCCCCGCGCTGCACCTTTGCCGGCGGCTGGGATGACTATCTGGCCGGTTTGACCAAGAAAGACCGCCACGAACTGCGCCGCAAGCTCCGCCGTCTGGAGAGCCACCCCAACTGGCGATGGTACTGCCTTTCCCAACCCGCCGAGGCCGCCGCCCGTATGGACACCTTCCTGGACCTGATGCGCCGCAGCGACGCCGACAAGGCCGAGTTCCTGACCCCGGAACGGGAAGCCTTTTTCCGCCGCATGGCCGCCGTCACCGCCAGCACCGGCATCCTGCGCCTGTTCTTTATGGAAATGGACGACCAGCCCGTGGCCGCCTCCCTCTGCCTGGATTACGACGGCGTCCGTATGCTCTACAACAGCGGCCACGACCCGGAATACCGCTACTACAGCGTTGGCCTGCTGCTGCATTCCCTCTGCCTGCGCGATGCCCTGGAACGCGGCTACCGCTACTTTGACTTTCTGCGCGGCAACGAGCCCTACAAATACCGCTTGGGCGGGCGCGATCATCGTATCTATCGCATCGCTCTGGAACGGAACGGGGAGGAGGGATAGGTGTCCGATTCAAACCCCAACTGCCCTGACTCGGCGGCCCGCGTGGCCCTGCTGGCCTACCATGCCTGCCCGCTGGCCGCCCCGGGGCAGGGCAAGGCCGGCGGGATGAACGTCCACGTCCGGGAACTGGCCCGCGCCCTGGCCGGCCGCGGTGTGCCGGTGGACATCTTCACCCGCGCCCACCCCGCCGCCGGAGACGCCCCCCACATCGCCGCCGGCGTCAATGTGATCCACCTCCCCGCCGGTCCGCCCGATGCGCCCCTGTCGGAGCAGTTCCGCTACCTGCCCGACTTCGTAGCCGGAATGCGCGCCTACCGCCGGTCGCAACGGGCCCAATACCGCGCCGTCCATTCCCACTACTGGTTAAGCGGCTTGGCCGGACGGGATTTCGCCGCCGCCCTCGGCGCCCCGCATTTGGTCACTTTTCACACCCTGTCTCGCGTCAAAATGCAGTCCCGCTCCGGGGAACGCGAGCCGGACATCCGGCAGCGCTCGGAAGCGGCAATCATCGCCGCCGCCGACCGCGTCATCGCCTTCAGCCCCCACGAACGCGACGCCATGACCCGGCTGTACGGCGCCGACCCCGCCCGCATTGAGCTGGTTCCTTGCGGCGTCGACCTGTCCCGTTTCCGCCCCCTGGGCCGCGCCCAGGCCCGCCGCGAACTGGGCCTCAACGGCCACAAGGTGCTGCTCTATGTAGGCCGCATTGAGGCCCTCAAGGGCGTCGACCTGCTGCTGCACACCGCCGCCCATCTGGAAGCCGACGAAGCCGTGCAGGTGCTGGTAGTGGGCGCCGCCGCCGCCGGCAGCGATGAGATTGCCCGTCTCCGCCAAATGGCCGACGACCTCAACTTGGGCGACGCCGTTGAATTCGTCGGCCGTGTCCCCCAGGAACGCCTGGCGTGGTACTACTCCGCCGCCGACGCTTGCGTGGTGCCGTCTTTCTACGAAAGCTTCGGCCTGTCGGCCCTGGAAAGCATGGCCTGCGGCACGCCCGTAGTAGCCTCCCGCGTCGGCGGACTGCCCACCATCGTACAGCACGGGCGCACTGGCTATCTGAAATCCTGGCGCTGCCCGGAAGCTTTCGCCCACTCGCTGGAAATGATAATGGCCAACCGCAGCCTACAGGACAGCATGGGCCAGGCTGCCCGGCGCCGCGCCGAAAGCCTCAGCTGGGACGGCGTAGCCGGCCAGCTGCTGGCGCTGTACCACCGGCTGGCGGCATCGCATCCGCATCCCGCCGGCGCCCCGGCGGCTCTATGATACGCGCGGGTCTGCGCCGGATCGCGCCCCGGCCTTCGCCCGCCCCGCCTCAGGGCGGTGGGCCGCACCACGACGCCCATTCCCGCATCAGCCTCGCCGCCGGCATAATGCGCCACCTGCAAGGGCGCCTGGTGGCCGGCATCCTCGTCTTCGTCCCGCTTATCGTTACCTACTTCGTCTTCAGCTTCTTCTATGACTTCATATCATCGCTGCTCGACCCCGTCATCGCCGGGCTGAACATACCCAACGTGGACGGCAGTCTGGACGTGGCCGATGTAGTCGAAATCGTAGTCATACTGGTAATCGTCTATATCGCCGGGCTGCTCATCAGCTGGGCCGCCACCAAGCTGCTGATCAACGCCGTCCACGATCTTATCGGCAAGCTGCCTGTACTCGGCCCCGTGTACCGCACCACCCGCCAGGGCATAGAGTTCCTGTCCGATACCCAGCAGCAATCCTACCGCGGCGTGGTGCTGATCGAATTCCCCCGGATGGGCGTCTATTCCATCGGGCTGATCACCTCCAACCTGGGACTGCTCAACGGGGTTGAGGAACACCTCTCCATATATGTGCCCACCACCCCGGTGCCTTCGTCCGGGTATCTGGTGGTGGTGCCCGCCAGCAAGGTCACGCCCACCGACATCAGCGTGGACGAAGCAATGCGGATGATCATATCCGGCGGGATTCTGGCCGGAGACATTTTCACCGACCGGGTCACCACGCGCCCGGCCAAATCCGGCTGGCCCGGCCGCCACTGGCTATGATGACCACGGAATGACACGGCGCGGCTTATTCACCGGCCCCGCGCCCTGCTATAATCCCCCCAGCATTTACGGAGGCTTCACTATGGACTTGCAACTGAACGGGAAAGTCGCCATCGTGGGCGGCGCCAGCAAGGGGCTGGGCCGGGCCTGCGCCGAAGCCTTGGCTGAGGAAGGCGCGCGCGTGTCCATCTGCTCCCGCACCGCCGCCGACCTGGAACGCGCCGCCGATGAAATCCGCGCCGCCACCGGCGCCGATATTTTCACCTTCGCCGGCGACCTGGACCGCGAGGAAACCATCGCGGAACTGGTGGCCCGCACCGCCGCCCACTTCGGGCAAATCGACATTATGGTGAACAACTCCGGCGGCCCGCCCCAGGCCTACGCCAAAGATTCCACCGAGGAGCTCTGGCAGACCTCCGCCAACCGCTCCCTGTTCTTCTTCGCCCGGATGACCCGCGAGGCCCTGCCCCACCTGCGCGCTCAGGGCGGCGGCCGGATCATCAACATCCTCGCCAGCACCGTCTATACGCCCATACCCAACCTGGCCCTGTCCGCCGCCACCCGCATGGGCGTCATCGGCTTTATGAAAAACCTGTCCGACGACCTGGGCCGGGAAAACATCCTCATCAACAACGTCTGCCCCGGCAGCATTATGTCGGAGCGGATGATGGAAAATGTGGAGGACCGCGCCCGTACCCTGGGCATTCCCGTTGCGGACGCCCTGGCCCAGCGGGCCGAACAGACGGCGCTGAAACGGATTGGCGAACCCCGCGAGCTGGCCTACCTGGTGGCCTTCCTGGCCTCCTCCCGCTCCAGCTACATCACCGGCGCCACGATGCTGGTGGATGGCGGCCTGGTGCGGTCGGTAATGTAGCCGGCCTACGATGCGCCGCCCGGTAATGTAGCCGTCAAGAATGCAGCCGGAATCCGCCGCAATGCCGGTCAGTGTGGAATGACTGCCCCGCAGAGAACGCCCCCGCCGGAGCCGTCGGACGCCGCCGGCTATGTAGCCCGGGGCAACCGCTATAGCCGCAATGGCGTGTACGAGCGCGCCATCGCCGACTATACCGCCGCCATTGCCCTGGACGCCGGGCTGGCCGACGCCTGGTTCAACCGGGGCATCTCCTGGTACGAGGTCGGCGACTACGCCCAATCCATCGCCGACCTGACCGAAGCCATCCGCCTCAACCCGGAGGACGACAACTACTATTCCCGGCGCTCCCTGTCCTATCTGTTCCACGACCAGCCCGAAGCGGCCCAAGCCGATATGGACGCCAGCGAAGCCATCCGCCTCCGCGCCTGGCAGTAACCCCCAACCGACACGCCGTCGCCGCGCCATACCCGGAAGCCCCATTATGACTACTCCGAGGATGAGCAAAAAGCAGCAGGTCATCGCCCGCCTGTACGAAAGCTGCCGGGCAAACGGCGACTTTACATTCCATAACAATGCCGTCAGGGAAACAGCGGCAGCCGTAGGTTTCGGGAATCCTTTTGACGCCACGAAAATTGACCACTCGGCCCTTTTGCCCGACGCGCTGGTGAGGGATGATGTTTTTGTGGTGCATATGGGCCGGGGTTGGCATCGGTTCGTCTCCGGCATCAGCGTCGGCTATCACGAATTTGAGCCTGTCCCCGATGAACGGCGCTGCCAGTGGCCCTACCGCCGCAGCATTCTGAACAACATAAACGCCAGCGAAAGCAACATCCTGTCCGTGGGGTATAATCAGCGCATCATCCACGATTTCCTCTACGAGGACATCACCGCGTCGCCCAAAGTGTACGGCTCCAACCGCACGCAAATGCCGCTGGACTACCGCATCGGCACTGACCGCATCAACGCCGCGCGCGTGCAGGTGGAAATTGACCTCACCCTGGAGTACCTGGGGGCGATAACCGCCTTTGAGGCCAAGAACGGCGAACCGGACGATTTCAATGTGTTCCAGCTGTTCAATCCCTATCGCTACTACCGCCGGGTTACGCAAAGCCCGCCGGTGACCGCCATTAACTGCTGCTACCTGTTGCGGCAGGACGACCGCCTGCGCCTTTACCTGTATTCATTCACCGACCCGCAAAGCCCCGGTTCAATCCGGCTGGAGCGCAACGCCGAGTACACGCTGGTGCCCCGATGAACCCCTTGCCCCAAAAATACCGCAACCGCGTCGTCAACGACGACGTTATGGCCGTCCTCCGGGATTTGCCCGACGGGTGCGTTGACCTGATTTACGGCGACCCCGACTACAACGCCGGCATCGCCTACGACGGACGCACTTTTACGACCTCGTGGAATGATTATGTCGACTGGTACATTGCGCTGGCGGCCGAATGTCTGCGGGTGCTGCGTACTGACGGCAACCTCTTTTTTATCAACTACCCCCGGCAGAACGCCTACCTGCGCGTCAAGTACCTGGACGAACACGCCTACTCCGTCCACGACTATGTCTGGGTCTATAACACCAACGTGGGCCACACCAGCCGCCGCTTTACCACCGCGCACCGCTCCATCCTGCACGCCACCAAGTCCCGGCGCAACCGCTTTTACAAGGAACAGGTAGCCCAACCCTACCAGAACCCTACCGACCGCCGCATCAAGGAACGCCTCCGGCAGGGCCACAAGGGCCGGATGCCCTATTCCTGGCTGAACTTCAACCTAGTCAAGAATGTATCCCGCCGCAAGACCAGCCACCCCTGCCAGATACCGGAAGGGCTTTCCGAACTGCTCCTAAAGTGCTGCACCCTTCCGGGCGATACGGCGTTCATCCTGTTCGGCGGCAGCGGCTCCGAAGTCGTGCAGGCCCAAAACCTCGGCCTGACCTACCTGACCTGCGAGATGCAGCCCCAGTACTGCGAAATCATCGCCAGCCGGCTGCGCAACGACGGCGAAATCGAGCCGGCCTACCGCCACCCTGCCCAGTTAAAACGCTATAATGGGGCGCCGCCGGACAGCGACCTTGCCGACCTCCAGCGGCAGATGCTGGAACGGCAGAAAATTTGCGGGAGAATCGCGTCGTGAGCGGAAATACCCAATGGGCGCAGGTACTGTCTGCGCTCAAAGATCTGGGCGGCATTGCCACCCTGTCGCAGCTGAATAACGCTCTGATGGCGCCGGGAGGAGCCGCCAGAAACTGGGCTACCAGAACCCCGGAAGCGACTATACGCCGCATTGTACGGCAGAAGTCGGAACATTTTCACGTCCTGAAACCGGGTCTGTACTGCCTGCAAGAACTCGCCCCACGTCTGGAGCAGGATTACGCGTTGCCGCCAGAGGGAGATATTCCGCCGGCGGTAGCAAACCGCAACCACTGGTACTACCAGGGTTTGCTCGTTGAAATCGGCAACGCGCGGGGCTACACGACCTATGTGCCACCGCAAGACAAGAACCGCACTTTCGGCAACCAGCGGCTCGGCGATATTTGCAACACAATGGCGTTGCCCAGATTCGGTTACGCCGACTTTTTGCGGAGAGCCCGAACCGTCGATGTCATCTGGTTTAACCGGCGCGCTATGCCGTCCGAAATGTTTGAAGTCGAAATGTCCGGCGATATGCTCAACTCATTGAGCAAGTTCAACGAACTGCGCGATTTCTACGCCCAGTTCAAAATCGTCGCCCCGTCGCTCCGCCGTAGGCATTTTGCCGACCGGATTGAAATGGACACTTTCCACGATATTCGTGGGCGTGTCGCATTTATGGAAATTGACGACCTGGAACAAAGGCACATTCGCGGGAGATGGTAAAATGACCACTGAGAACTCGGGCGACCGCCCCAAATACGCTTGTGCCGAGTGCGGCAATAACGAAGTCCGCGGCGACTTTGACACCTACCAGGTTTATCTTGCCGAGGGCGACAAGCTGATCCACCTCCGTTCTGAGGCAACAGACCCTGGAATTCTGGCGCTTTACTGCAATGCGTGCGGTGCTGAGATCTGGCTTGAAGACCTGGATGAGATAGAAATAATTTAGCCGGAATGCCTCAGGTCTGCCAACCAACATTTCCGGCCAAGGCTATGGTTGCGGTATATCTCAATTGTCCGGTTGCTTTGCCGGCTAACCGGACGGCCTTGGCGTAGGGATACCGATTTGAGGGGCAGCCATCCGAAAGCCACCTCCACCGGCATTCCGATGTGGACAGCGCGTGAATCGCCGTCCACGATGCTGGTGAGCGTTCCCACGCCCTCCTCCGCTACCACCGGCGCCGGCGCATAAGGCGTCATTCCGGTTTGCGGCGGCCCAAAAACCGCCGGCAGCAGAGCGGCGTTATAGCGGCGCCAATGTGATGCGCCGGAGTTGGCTGCCGGCTGTCCTGCTAGGCGGCAGGCAGCAAGGAACCTGGCGAACCGGAACTAGGGCGGCATAACGGGGAGCCGCATTCGGAGTAGCGCGTGGGAGTTTGAGGCGTTTGGCGCGCTGAGCGGCAAATACCCGACGCCGCCCGCCGTTTGACACCGCCCCCGGCCCGCCGGATAATGTAGAACGGCCACATCTCGCCCAGCGCCCCCCTATGCCCGTGCGTCCGTATCCAAATGCCTGTATCCAATATGACTGCTATGCCTGCGCCCGACCACGACGAACAACCCCGCTGGCCGACCCCGGCCAGCGCCACCGGCCTGTTCACCGACTTTTACGAGCTGACCATGGCCCAGTCCTACTTCGCCGAGGGAATGACCGGCGAAGCGACTTTCAGCCTCTATGTGCGGGAATACCCTCCCGACCGGGGCTACCTGGTGGCCGCCGGCGTGGACGACGCCCTGGACTGCCTGGCCGCCCTGTCTTTTGACGATGACGCCATCGCCTACCTGCGGGACACCGGCGCCTTCAGCGCCGATTTTCTGACCTGGCTGCGCGGCTTCCGCTTTGCTGGCCGCGTGCGGGCGTTGCCGGAGGGCAGCCTGTTTTTCACCGACGAACCCGTTCTGGAGGTTACCGCTCCGCTGATTGTGGCGCAGCTGGCGGAAACCATCGTCATCAACCAGGTGCAGTACCAAACACTGCTGGCGACCAAAGCGGCCCGCTGCGTACAGGCCGCCGCCGGCCGTCCCATCGCCGATTTCGCCGCCCGGCGCACTCACGGCGCCGAGGCGGCCCTGGGCATGGCGCGCGCATCCTACATCGCCGGCTTCGCCGCCACCAGCAATGTCCTCGCCGCCCGGCGCTACGGCATTCCGCCCACCGGCACTATGGCCCATTCCTATATCACCGGCTTTGACCGCGAAATTGACGCCTTCCGCGCCTACGCCCGGCAGTTCCCCGACCGTTGCATTCTGCTGCTGGATACCTACGACACCCTCAACGCCGCCCATATGGCGGCAACCGTGGGGCAGGAAATGGCCGCCGCCGGCCAGCGTCTGGCCGGCGTGCGTCTGGACTCCGGCGACTTTGACGCCTTAAGCCGGCAGGTGCGCCGGATTCTGGACGACGCCGGCCTGGACTATGTCCGCATCGTGGCCAGCGGCGGGCTGGACGAATACGAACTGGCGCGGCTGGTCGCCGCCGGCGCCCCCATTGACCTGTTCGGCGTGGGCACCCGCGTGGGCGTGTCCGCCGATGCCCCGTGGTGCGACCTGGTGTACAAGATGGTGGATTACGGCGGCCGGCCGGTGATGAAATTGAGCGCGGGCAAGGCGTCCCTGCCGGGGGGCAAACAGGTTTTCCGGCGCTATGACGCCGCCGGCAAAATGGCCGGCGATGTGATTGCCCTGGACACGGAAACCGTTGCCCCCGGCGCGCCGCTGCTGGCCCCGGCCATCGCCGGCGGCCGGCGCATACGGCCTCGCAGCGCTGTGGCCGAGGCCCGCCGGCGGGTCGCCGATGGCCTGGACACATTGCCCAACGACTGCCGGCGGCTGCGCGCCCCGGCCCGCTATCCGGTGTCCACCAGCCCCGGCCTCGCCCGGCTGGATCGGCAAATCCGCCGCCGGCTCGCCGCCGCCCCGCCTTCGCATCATCAAGGCGAGTGACCCAAGGAGACTGTCCCGATGAAAATCGCCGTCTGCGTCAAATATGTTCCCGTGGTGTCCCGCATCCGGTTTGACTACGAAAACAAGGTTATCCAGCGGGAAGGGACGCCTTCGGAAATCAATCCCTTTGACTTGCTGGGCGTCAACCTGGCCGTTGACCTGAAAGCCGGCGGGGATGACGATACGGTGGTTGCGCTGTCTATGGGGCCGCCCAACGCCGCCGAGGGGCTGACGCAGTGCTATGCGCTGGGCGTGGACCGGGCCATCCTGCTCTCCGACCGCGCCCTGGCCGGCAGCGATACCCTGGCCACGGCCCGGGCGCTGGCCTTGGCGCTGCAACGGGAGTCGCCCGACCTGATCATCTGCGGGCGCAACAGCAGCGACGCCGAAACCGGACAGGTTGGCCCCGAAGTGGCCGAGCTGATGGACTTGCCCCACATCAGCAATGTCCGCAAGCTGGCAGTTGACCGCGCCGCCAACCGCATCACCGCCGAGCGCGTAACCGACAGCGGCTACCAGGTTTTGCAGTGCCCCTTGCCGGCCCTGATCTGCGTAACCGAGGGCGCCGGCCCGGAACGCTACCCCGGCCGCGATGAAATGACGGCGGCCCAGGAACGAGCCGTCGCGCAACTGACCGCCGCCGATTTGAGCGACGACCCCTCCTTGTTCGGGCTGGCCGGCTCCCCCACCTGGGTTGAGGACATCCGCCTGGTGGAACCCGACCGGCTGGGCGTGGTAATCCGCAATGAAACGCCCGAAACGGCGGCGGCGCAAGTTGCCGAGGCCCTGCGGGAACGGCTGGCGGCATTGCGCGCCGGCGCCGATGCCGCCAGCGACGCCAGCGATTCCGGCGCCGCCGCCGTCCTGCCCCGCTACGCCGGCGGCGACCGCCCCATCTGGGTAGTAGCCGAACTGGCCGGCGGCGCGGCGCGTCCGGTTACGCTGGAGCTGCTGGGCAAGGCCCGCGCCCTCGCGCCCGTCACTCGCAGCGAGGTGGTCGCCGTGGTCGCCGGCCCCGGCGCGCCCGCTGACGCCGTATCCAGCCAGTTGGCCGCCGCCGGCGCCGACCGCATCCTCGCGCTGGACACCACGACCCTAGGCCCGGTCTGCGGGCGCGGCGTTGCCTCCAGCCTGTCCGCCGCCATCGCCGCCAATCCGCCCTACGCTGTGTTGTTCGCCGCCACCGCCGATGGTCGCGACCTGGCGGCCCGCATCGCTGCCCGCCAGCATCTTGGACTCACCGGCGACGCCATCGATTTGGAGATTAACGACGCCGGCCAGCTGGTGCAGCTGAAGCCGGCGCTGGGCGGCAATGTGGTGGCGCCCATCCTGTCCAAAACTCTGCCCAACCTGGTTACTCTGCGTCCCGGCGTGCTGACGCCGGCCATGCCGGAACCGGAAGCCGTGGCCAGCGTGGCGTCAATCCCCACCGCCCCGTCCGGCGGAGCGGATGTTGAGCTGCTCGGCGAGCACCACGCCGGGGAACACGACGCCCTGGAACTGACGGCGGCCGGGGTGGTAGTCGGCGTGGGCATGGGCGTGGGCGCGGACGGGCTGGCGACGGCGCGGGAACTGGCGGCCAGCATTGGCGCCTCCATCGCCACCACGCGCAATGTCGTCCATTCCGGCTGGCTGCCCCATCACATCCAGGTTGGCATCAGCGGGCGCACGATTGCGCCGCAGGTTTATCTGGCGGTGGGCATCCGGGGCGCGTTCAACCACACGGTGGGGATACAGAAAGCGGGCGTCATTCTGGCCGTCAACCGCAACCACCGCGCCGCCATCTTTCGCGCCGCCGACTACGGCATCGTGGGCGACTGGAACGAATATCTGCCGCCGCTGGTGGCGGCCATCAAACCCGTCCTTGCCGAGTACGGCCTGGCGTGAACCGCGACAACTTGGCCGGCCGCAGGAAAAGGCGGCGATTACGCCGGGGACAGAACTTTCTACCGGGACGGCCGGCTATGCCCCGCGCCGGCTGGCGGCGCGGACGGACTCCAGGATCCGGCCGTAGGCGTTGCAGCGGCACAGGTTGCCGGACAACGCCGCCCTGATTTCGGCGTCGCCAGGCGCCGGGTTGTGGTCCAGCAGAGCGCGGGTCGCCATCACAAAGCCGGGAGTGCAGAACCCGCATTGGCCGCCGTCCTCGTCCAGAAACGCCCGTTGCAGTTCCGAGAGTTCTCCGGCCGGAGCCAGCCCTTCTATCGTCAGCACACTGCGGCCGGCGGCGCGGACGGCCAGTATCTGGCAGGCGTTGACGGGCTGTCCATCCAGCAGGATGGTGCAGGAGCCGCATTCGCCCCGGTCGCAGCCCCGCTTGGCGCCGGTGAGTCCCAGCGCCTCCCGCAGGATGTCCAGCAGCGACCAGTGATGCCGCACGGCCAGGGTGTGTTCGGCGCCGTTGACGATGAGGGCAACGGCGGTTTTATCGTCGGCGGAGTTCGTCATAATACCGGCATATTACCCCGGCGGCGCGGCTGCGGCAAGCCCCGGAACGGCATCAGCGGCGTTGCATTCAATCGGTTTGACCCATCCATTTGCCCGCCGCCCGTCGCGGTCAGTCTCTTGATACATAATGCGTTTCTGCGTTATTATGATTATCGCCCGACGGCAGGCACCTTTGCCGCCGCCGGCGATGGCTTCATTTTGCCACGGCGAGGTATCCTGCGATGCAAGCGACCGATGTTGAAACCGGGGAGAGGCAGGTTGCCGCCTTGCACGAGTTCAACGGCGGCCCGGCTCTAGCCGAACTGGAACGACTGGTGTCCGATGCCCGGACGGAACCGCGCCGGGCCCTGGATCGCTTCACCGGCGGCCCGGCTCTGGCCGAACTGGAACGGTTGCTGTCCGATGCCCGGACGGAACAGCTTCGGGCTCTGAAACGCTTCGCTGCCGACGACAGGCTCGCCGAGGTGAAGCGGCTGATTGCCGAAGCCGGCGCGCAGGCAGCCCGGTTCAACCTCTTTGAGCTGCTCGGCCTGGCATCAGACGAGGAACGGCATTCCAGAATCCTGGGCTGGCTCTTCGACCCGGCGCAGAACCACGCCATCGGAGAGGCTTTCCTCGCCAGTTTCCTGGCCGCAACCACCGCCGAAGCCGACAAGCGCTGCATAGCCCCCGCCGCAGCGCCAACCGCCGGCTGGGAAACAACCGGCGTTCAACTGGAATGGTTCCATCAGGTGGACGACGAATGGGGCTATCTTGATATCCTGATCGTCAACAGGCAGAAACGGTTTCTGTGCGCCATTGAAAACAAGATCTGGTCTGCGGAACGCAGCGACCAGCTGACCCGCTATCGCAAAGCGCTGGAAGCCGCCTACCCCGATTACAGACGGCATCTGGTATTCCTTTCGCCCAGAGGCACCGCGCCTGATAGTGCCGAGGAGCGAAAATTCTGGACGCCGGTGAAATACACGGCTGTGTTGAGCGCGCTTGACCGGACGATTGAAACTCAAACAATGCCGCCGGATGTCAGCGCATTCCTGCGGCAGTACGCAACTACCCTGAGGAGACGCATCGTGCCCGACAGCACCGAGATCAACCGACTCGCCCGCAAAATCTACCTGGAACACCGGGAGGCTATTGAGCTGATCTACCAGCACAAGCCCAACTTCGTGGACGAAACGAAGCTCGTTTTGCGCGAAGCCATACGGCATCAGAAAAATTGGAGTCTGGACCAGGAATATCCCCTCTTTCTGCAATTCCGCCCCCGGGAATGGGCAGATTACCAATCAATGGCAACGGGAACCGGGTGGCTGCCATCTACGGCGCTGCTGCTGTTTCAGTTCAACTTTAGGGATGGACGGAACAATCTGCCGTACTTGGGCTTGGCCATGTCACTGGGCAGCGACGAGTCGGTGCGTGAAAAACTGTTTGACACCGCGCAACGCCTGCCGAATGTGTTCACACCCCGGGAAACTCATTCTATTAGCGGCTGGATGGTGCTTGACGCGAAGGAGTACATCCTGGACGAGTCTGACTATGACCGCTGGGATGACCCGTCCGTCCCCGCCAAAATAACGGAGTGGGTTGCCGACTTCGCCGCAAACCGCTTCCCGGCGATGAACGAAGCCATCGTCAATTGCTTGGATGAGTATGAAGCCAAGCAGGATGGGCAGCCGGAACAGGGTCAATAGGTCAGCGCGTCCTCCGTACCTGCCGGCACCGGTACGATACAACCTTCTGGAACGGCTGGCACCGGCGTGGTGTGATATATTCTGCTCGATGGGCAATGTCTTGGTGCGGCTTGCAGCTGTTGCCCTCCCTCTCACCCTTGACGGGTACGGGTACGCCACTATGGCGGTGACTGAGCGGATGCTTGAGGACGACAGCGTCGCCATCGCCACTGAAGTCTGCGTATTGTTGTCGCAATACGCCACCACGCTGCGGAGGTAAATCGTGCCTGACCACAACAGCGAAATCAGCCCCCTCGCCCGCCGGATCTACCTGGAACACCGGGATGCCATTGAGCTGATCTACCGCAACCGCCCGGACTGGACGGGTGAGGCTAAACAGGTTTTCAAAGAGGCGGTAGCGCAGCAGGAAGGCTGGGCGATTGACCGGGGGGATCCAGACTTCGTTAGGTTCCGGCCAGTCGACTGGGACGGATTTCGGGTCACCCGGAAGGGCACCGGCTGGATGCCTCAATCTCAGGCCCTGCTGCTGTTTCAGTTCAACTTCAGGGATGGACGCGCCAGGCTGCCTTACCTGGATTTGGGCCTTTCGCCGGGACCTGACGAAACGGCTCGGGCAAAGCTGTTTGAGGCGGCGCGCCAAAACCCGGCGCTGTTTCGCCCTGCAAGTACTGCGTTGCTCCCTGGGTGGGTGATTTTGCATCAGGAACCGGATTACATTCTGGATGACTCGGATCGCGGGATCGGATGGGATGACGGATCCGTCCGCGCCAAAATAACAGCGTGGGTTGCCGACTTCGCCGCAAACCGCTTTCCGGCGATGAAGAAAATCATCGTCAACTGCCTGCGGGAGTATGAAGCCGAGCAGGGCGGGCAGCCGGAACCGGGTCAGTAGGTCAGCGCGTCCGCCGTCCCCGCCGGCAGCTCCACCTGCAATGCCTGCAAGGCGTGAGCCAGGCCGTGGTAGTAGGCCACCACAACTAGCAGGTCAACAATGCCGGCGTCGCCGATGATGGCACGGACAGCCTCAAAGGTGGCGTCGGCGATGCGGTGCTGGCGCAGCAGCTCAATGACAAACTGGGCTACGGCGGCGTCATCGCCCGACAGGCCGGCCGGCGCGCGGTATTCGTGGATGGCGGCGATTTCGGCGGCGCCCAGCCCGGCGTTACGCGCTGCCGTCTGGTTCACCGTCCAGACATAGTGGCCGCAGGCTTCCCGCGCCGCCGCGAGCACGGCCACCGCCTTGACGCGGGGCGGCAGCGGCGTTTCAAAGCGGGCGTAGCCGCCCAGATGGGCAAAGCTGCTTGCCGCTGCCGGGTTGTTGAGCAGGGCGGCGTAGTTGCGCTGCACGCCGCCGCGCGAGGTTTCAATCTCATCCCAAACCGCCTGCCCGGCGGCGTCCATATTGTCCCTGGTGGCGAAGGGTACGCGGGCCATAGTCTTTTGCCTCCTGCGGTGTGATCCGGCGGTCGGTTAGCCGAAAATGGTGGCTACGATGACGGCTACGGAGAGCGCGCCCATAACGCCCAGCACGGAGTACATTACCCGATTGATGCGCGTTTCCACCCGGTCAATGCGCTCTTCCATCCGGTCGAAGCGCTCTTCCATCCGGTCGAAGCGGGCGTTGAATTCCCGCTCTATCCGGTCGAAACGGGCATTGGTGTCCTGTTCCAGCTTGTCCAGGCGAGCGTTGAATTCTCGTTCCATCCGGTCGAAACGGGCGTTGGTCTCCTCCTGCATTCTTTCCAGGCGGGCGTTGAAATCCTGTCGCATCCGGTCGAAGCGGGCGTTGGTGTCCCGATCCATCCGGTCGAAACGGGCGTTGTTATCCTGGCGATACTGCTCCTGCTCCTCAATGAACCGGGCCATCATCGCTTCCAGGGCGAACACGCGGGAGCCGATGTTTTGCAGCTGCTCGCGATGCATCCGCATTTCATTCCGCTGTTCTTCGCGATAGGCCCGCTGTTCCTCACGATACTCGCGCTGTTCAGCGCGGTAGGTTCGCTGTTCAGCGCGCTGCGCATCCTGGTAGGCGCGCAGCTCTTCCCGCCATTCCCTGCGATAGACCTGCAACTCTTCCCGCCATTCCTTGCGGTAGGCTTGCAGCTCATCTTTCTGCTCTTCGCGGTACACCCTCTGCTCTTCAATGAACCTGGTCAGCGTAGTTTCCAGCCCGGTAATACGGGACTCAGTGGCCAGACGCTGTTCAAAATCTGCCGAGGGCGCCGTTTGCGTCGTCATAACGCTATCCTCCTGTTTGTGGCTGCCAGCGGCACTTTACCGCGCCGGCGGGATTGCCGGCCATCCGGCGCCTAGATTTCCGCCAAGATGGCGCCGGGCGGCAAGAGATAGCCGGGGTTGGCCTATGCCACGATGCCTGGTACCAATCATCGGCAGGTACAGGCGGGCGGGCATCCGGCGGTCCGGGAAGCCGGAGTTCGCCTACACCGCCGGCGTCGTTCATAAAGCATTCCTCTGCGGCCAGCGTTCTGCCGGCGCGCCAGTGGCGGATACGCTACCCGAACACCCTGATGATGACGCCGCCCACGATAATGGTGCCCATCAACCCGACCAGGGTAAAAAACACCTTGGTCAGGTTGTCCTCAACCCGCCCGATGCGGTTTTCAATCCGGTTCAGCCGTTCGTTGTCCTCGCGCCGCTGCTGCCGCTGCTCATCGCGGTATTCCCGCTGTTCGGCGATGAACTGGTTGCGCCACTCCCGCTGTTCGGCGATGAACTGGCTGCGCCATTCCCGCTGTTCAGCGCTGAACGCATTGAACGCGGATTCCAAAGCGGCCAGCCGCTCCTCTACGCTTGGCGTTGCTACCGTTTGCGTGGTCATAAACTTCCCCCGTTTCGGCCGGCGACGATGAATGAAGTGACCAGTCGTCGCCGGCCGTGGGGTTTTTACTGCGCCGGCGGGATTACCGGCCGTCCTGCGCCCAGAGTTCCTCCAGAATGGCGCCGGGCGACATCGGCAGGTTTTCCATACGGACGCCCACCGCATTGTGAATGGCGTTGGCGATGGCGGCCATGGGCGGGACGATAGGCACCTCGCCCACGCCGCGCACCCCGTAGGGATGGCCGGGGTTGGCCTTTTCCACGATGACCGTGTCAATCATCGGCAGGTCCAGGCTGGTAGGCATCCGGTAGTCCAGGAAGCTGGAGTTCACCATATCCCCGGCGTCGTTCATAAAGTATTCCTCGTTCAGCGCCCAGCCGATGCCCTGCACGGCGCCGCCCTGCATCTGCCCTTCCACATAGCTGGGGTGAACGGCCTTGCCGGCGTCCTGGACGGCGGTGTAGCGCAGGATGTCCACCTTGCCCGTGTCGGGGTCAACCGCCACGTCCACCAGGTGGGTTCCGAATGCGCCGCCGACGCCGCTCGGATTGCTGCTGACCTGGGCGGAAATGGGCCCGCCGGTGCGGGCCAGTTGCGCCGCCAGTTCCTTGAAGGACATCTGCAAATCCTCGTCGGACTGGTGCTTGAAAATGCCGTCGGCCAGGTCGATCTCGCCGGGGTCTTTGTCCCAAATCCGGCCGGCGCGCTCAATCATCTGGCGCCTGATTTCCTGGGCGCATTCGTAGGCAGCCCAGCCCGAGGCGAAGGTGGTGCGGCTGCCGCCGGTGAGGAAGGTGTAGCCTACGGAGTCAGTGTCGGCCACGCTGGGGCGCACATCCTCGGCGGGGATACCCAGCGCTTCGGCGGCCTGCATGGCCAGGCTGGCCCGGGTGCCGCCAATGTCGGTGGAGCCTTCCACCAGCGCGATGGTGCCGTCGGCGTTGACGCTGATGCTGGCGCTGGAGGCCATGCCCACATTGAACCAGAAACCGGAGGCCACGCCGCGTCCCCGGTTGGGGCCGGCCAGCTCCGACCGGTAGTGGTCGGTATCCCGCGCCGCTTCCAGGCATTCAATGTTGCCGATGACGGGGAACTCCGGGCCATCCACCCGGCGGGTGCCTTCCTTGCTGGCGTTCTTGAGGCGGAACTCCAAGGGATCCATTCCGCATTTGGCCGCCAGTTCGTCCACAATCTGCTCGCCACCGAAAGCGGAAATCGGGGCGCCGGGGGCGCGGTAGGCGAAGGAACGGGGTTTGTTGGTGACCACATCGTAGCCCTCAACCCGCTGGTGAGGGATTTCGTAGGGGGCGAACAGGCACTGCATCCCGGCGGTGACGGGCGACGAACCGGGGTAGGCGCCGGCTTCGTAGCACAGCACAGCGTCGGCGGCCACCAGAGCGCCGTCCTTTTTGGCGCCCATCTTGACTTTGAACCAGGCGCCGGAGGTGGGTCCGGTCGCCTCAAAGGTTTCGGTGCGGGTCATCTGCATCTTGACCGGACGGCCGGTCTTTTTGGACAGCAGCGCCGCCACCGGCTCCAGGTACAGCGGAATCTTGCCGCCAAAGCCGCCGCCGATTTCCATCGGCACCACCTTGATTTGCGACACCGGGATGTCCAATACGCCGGCCAGTGCGTCCCGGGCCGTGAATGCGCCCTGGGTGCTGGTCCAGACGGTGAGATGGCCGTCGGCGTTCCAAAGGGCCGAGGCGTTCTGCGGCTCAATGTAGCCCTGATGCACCGTGCGGGTGTTGAACTCGCGCTCAATAATGTAGTCGGCTTCGGCAAAGCCCCGGTCAACATCGCCCTGTTCGTAACGGGTGCGGGCGGAAATGTTGCTGCGCTTGTCGGTAGGCTCGCCGAACTCGGTAGTAGTCAGCTCGTCGTGCAGCAGATCCGCGTCATCTTTCATTGCGTCCAGCACATTGCGGTTGGGACGCAGCGTCTCGTAGTCCACTTTGATGAGCGCCACCGCTTCCTCGGCAAGGTGTGGGGAATCGGCGGCCACGGCGGCGATGGGATGCCCCCGGAACAGGGCCTTGGGGCCGGCCAAGATGTTGTCGCTGGCGGCGCGGGCCGAAAGGGGCGGGTTGTCCTTGGCGGCGATGGGCAGGTCGGCGCCGGTGACCACCGCGCGGACGCCGGGCAGGGCTTCGGCCGCCGTAGTGTCAATGGACTTGATGCGGGCGTGGGCGTGGGGGCTGCGGAGGACTTTGCCGTGCAGCATCCCGGCCATTTCAAAATCGCCGCCGTACTTGGCGCGGCCCGTAACCTTGTCCGCGCCGTCGTGGCGAATGGGCCGGGTGCCCACCACCTTGTAGCTGGTATTGGATAGCACGATGTTGGTCATAAGCGCCTCGCTGTGAACAGGTGGGGTGGAATGGGTTGGATTGGGTCAGACTGACGAGCCCGCGGGGCGGTTGCCTGCGGAAGCGGAAAGCTATGAGGGGGATTTTAGCACAAAGGCCGGCGGCGCCCCAACCGCTATGCCCGGGTGCGCCGCAGGCCGGGACTATCGTATTCGGGCCGCTTTCACGGCGCGGCGTTCTGGCCGCCCCGCTCAATTTTCGCCAGGGCAGCATCGTCCTGCCGGTACAAGACATTGAAAACCGCTGCCGTCAGGAAACACAGGCCTGCTGCTATGCCCAGCATCCAAACGCCGACCAGAAACGCGAACTCCACCTCGCTGGTGTACGAGCCGGGATCGCGGCTTGCCGCCAAAAGGACGTCGGCCACAAACAGCAGGAACGCCGCCAGCAGCGCGGCTCCCGCTCCAGCCCAAAACCGGGAGTGGCCCAAGTTGCGCTCGTAAGAGCGCCGCAATTGGGCGGCATTGCCGTCAGACATTTTTCCGTTCGCCCCACCGCCATACGCCGTAGCCAACTCCGGCCGAAACTACGGCCCCGCACATAAAGAACAGGAACAGCGCCACCGCGCCCCATCCTGTTTCCTGTGCCAGGTCGAATACCGGCGGCATCAAGCGCAGCGCCAGTACGGACAGCAGGGTAAGTGTGATGACAATCACCGCAATTTGCCAGAACTTCATAAGGGCCTCTCCAAACGTCGTGGGGCGGTGCGGGCCGCGGCGGGCGGTTGGGCACAGCATACTCCCGGACACGCGGTTATGCCAACGCCGCCCGGCTACGGGTGTTTTCAACACGCGCCGGCAGCGGACGAACTGCTGGCAATGCTGGGGGAAAACGCCCACCAGCCCGGCCGCCTATCGGCCGGCCGATCGCCGGGTATTCCGGCCGGCTCCGCCGGTTCTATGGTGTACCGGTACTTCTCAATGACGGGGTTGGCGAGGAGCTGATGGCACATCCCGGCGGTGGTGGCCTCGGCCTAGGGGTCGTTGACGGCGGGTTTTGAGGCTCACATAGACGCGGGGGGTGAACATAGGGCGGAGTTCTTTTGGCGCGACTCGAGACGGTGGATGCGACGTTGGCGAATCCCACCAACCGTTTAAATCCAAGCTTGGGGCGGTTCGGCCAATATAAGCTCGGCCAGCGGCCCAAAGTAAGAGCGGGTGGTGGTAAAGAATCCCGGCAGGTTGCCGGCATCGTCCGGCAGCAATTCCCCACGCGCCGCCGCTTCGATGATGCCAAGGTTATCCCCAAAATTGTCGTATAACTCGTGCAGGCGATGCAACCGCTTTTCCCGCTCTGTCCGCAGGCGTTCAACATTCAACCCAAGTATGGCGATAGTCTTTTGAATGCGGCTCGCCGCAACGCCGGCGGTGTCGCAAGCGGCATCGTCCGCCACGATTACGCCATTTGATAACACGCGTAGCAAAGACGGCAGAGCTGGCAAGGTTCTGGGGTCAATGAAATCGGGGGCATTTGAACTGCCTTTGGCCTGTCCGCAACTGACATTGTCGCTTACGTCCTGCCGGTATCTTGCCGGGTCATACTGCGCTCCTGGCCCGAAGAAGCTATATGCGCTTCCGCCCAGGCAGGATGCAAGCAAGTTTGAAGGGTTGAGAGCCTGCGCCGCGCCGCGCTCCGGGTCGCTCTGCGGGATGATGTGCTCAACCTGCAAATCGGCAAGGCCGGCTGCACTGCGGAGGTTGATTTCACAGTATCCGCAAACCCCATGCTGAAGTTCTGCGAGTTTATCTCGCAGCTCCCGGTAGGCGTCCTGGTCATCTCGGCGAAACCAATCCCAGTGGGCAGGATCGCCGCCTTGCGCCAAATAAGCGGCGAGGCCGGGAGTTGGGCTGGACAAACCGCGAATGCGCTTCACCGGGCTTCCTCCTTGCGCTTGCTCTCCGCCAGGTGTTGCATCGCACTTTGACGCCTCATTTCCATATCCGCGCTGTCCAGCGCAAAATCACGGGGTGAGATGCTCTCAAGCTTGCGCCGGAGACGCAGGGCTTCGTCCGACTTGCCCTGCCCGTAATTCACCAGGTGATTATATTGTTCCAGCAGGGCTACGAACTCGTTATGCTCGGCCGGCGGGCGTTCTTTCGTGCCCATCTCCACAGCCAGGGCATACCCCGCTTCGGCGCCGTAAGTAGGCCCGGGCGTGGCGGCGGCTACGATGCCGTCGCCATGCCGCCGCAGCCTTGCGATATGCTCCGGCATGACGGTGGTCAGTACCTGCGGGCTGTGGGTGGACACGATGAACTGGGCGTTGGGAAAGGTTCGCGTCAAATCGGGCAGCACCCGCTGCTGCCAGGAAGGATGCAGGTGCAGGTCAACTTCGTCAATCAGTACGATGGCTTCAGATTGCAACGGGTCGTCCAGGTGCGGGTTGCCCTGCGCCATGCGCCGGGCCAGGTCGGCCGCCAGCGCCAGCACAATGCGGTAGCCCCCGCTGAGCTGGCTGATCTCAAGCTCCGTTTCGCCATCACCGTCCGCCGCCATGGAGACCACAAAGCGGGTGGGGTTGCGCGTAGTGCGGGGGCGGGATACGCCGGGCGCCATAGCCTCAATGGCGCGCCGGACCGCGCTTAAGTCTTTTATCTGATAGTCAAAATCGCGCCGGTCTCTTTTCTGACGCAGTTCCTCACCTTCTTTGGTGTCAAACCAGTTGAAAAAATCCCGGAAGTTAGAGCGCACGGACAGCGCGCCCTCCAGGGCAGCGTAGCGTGAAAACTCCTGCTTGCCGCCCCGCCGGCGCTGGGGAATGTCCAGCACGGCGCGGTCAGTGTCGTAGAAAGCGACGACAGGCAAGTCAAGCGGAGGCTTGCCTTCCCGGTCTGCGGCGATGATTTCCGCCATCGCATTCCGCAACTGGCGCAGGCCGTAGGCAGGGTTCTCATTACTGGAGGGGGGCATAGTACTGACACGGCGGTGCGCTCTGAGCGGGCGCGTCGCGCCGGGGTTTCTGCGTCGCTGCCATATCATGCCGTCATCCGTAACCAACTCAACCAGATGCGGCTGTAGCCCCCGCCGGTCGGTTTTGAGGAAATCTATGCTGGAAACCTCAGGCAGCAAGCGCAGGATGCCACCCAGCCCCACGGCAATGGCGCTCAACACGCTGGTTTTGCCGTGCCCGTTGTCGCCGTGCAACACGGTCAGCTGCGGGTGCAGCCGCATTTCCAGGCGCTCAATGGCGCGGTAGTTTTCAATCGTTGCCCGCTGTAGTTTCATCGCGATTTGTCCCCCAAGCGGAACTGGTCCCGTGGCGACGGCGTACTGTAGTGTACCACATCGTCGCCCGCTTCGGGTTTCAAACGATTGCCCGGTCCAACCGCCGCGCCGGGTTGAATACGGCCACCGCCGGCGGTATATTGCCTGCCAGCGGGATACCATACCCCACCTTACCCTATCCCATCTGCCGGCAAGGAGCATCAGATTATGGCCCGTCTGGACAACATTACCCGCGAACAGCTGGCGCCGGAGCATCAGGCGTTTTTTGACAGCATCGCCAGCAGCCGGGGCAGCGTGCGCGGCCCCTACGGCGTGCTGCTGCACAGCCCTGACCTGGCGGCGCGCGTCGCCCACACAGGCTCTTTTGTGCGCTTTGACCTGGACATTTCCGAAGCCCACCGGGAAATCGTCATCTGCGCCACGGCGCGGGAGATCCGCCAGCAGTACGAATTTTCCGCCCACGCCCGGCTGGCCAGGCAGGCGGGAGTCGCCGAGGATGTGGTCGGCGCCATCGCCACCGGCCGGGCGCCGGAGGGAATGGACGGCATTGAAGCGGCGCTGGTCAAGTATGTGCAGGAGCTGTCGCGGAACCACAAAATCAGCGACGAAACCTTCAACGCCGTTTCCGGCCACTTCGGGATGCAAAAGACGGTGGAAATCACGGCGCTGATTGGTCATTACCTGCTGGTGGGGCAAATCCTGTCGGCCTTTGAGGTTGAGCTGCCGGAAGGGGTGCAGCCGGAGATAAGCTAGGCGCCCCGGACGACCCGGAGCCGCGCCGTCCGAATGCCAAGGCCGGCGGCAGCTGACTGTTGCCGGCCGGCCGCAGCGTCGCATCAGGCGCCATTGTGGAAACATGGACACGCTCACCGTAAATGCCACCCGGATGCGCGCCACCCGCCGGCTGCTGGGGATGACCCGGGAAGGGTTGTCCGCCGCCACGGACGGGCGGGCATCGGCGCGCGCCATACGGAAGCTGGAAGAGGGCCGCCCGGTGGTGGATGACGGGGTACTGGCCTATTCCCTGTCCGCCGCCCTGGGGGTTCCCTACGAGTTTCTGATGGGCAGCCCGTACTATGACGACTACTGCGAAACGCCGCCCCGGCGCTCCGACAGGAAAATACCGCAGTATGTAGCTGAGGGCTTGCGCGAGCGGTTGACCTATTTCCTGGACAAATACCGCGACCTTGAGGAATATGTGGAGGGGCGCGCCAGGCGGCGCAGCGACCTGTCGCCGGAACTGGCGGCGCGGCGCGGCGCGCATCCGGCCGGCAAGCCGCTGTCCGCGGAATGCATTGAGGAATATGCCGGGCTGCTGCGGGAACGCATTTGCGCGCAGCAGGAAAGCGGTTCGGGCCGGCTGGAGTGCGTTACGGAGCTTATGGAGCGCTTTGGCATCAAGGTGGCGTGCTGGCCGCTGCCGGCGGGCGTTGCCGGCTTGTCCGTAGCCTACGGCGTTGCTGACGATGACGGCGTCCTGCCGGGGGCCGCCGCGCTGGTCAACCGCAACCATCCGGTGGAACGCCGCCGGTTCAGTCTGGCCCAGGAGTGGGGGCATCTGGTTCTGCCCGGGACCGGTAACCGGCGGGACGACGAAAGGGCCAGCAACCGCTTCGCCGGGGCGCTGCTGATGCCGGCCGATGACCTGCGGCAGGATGTTGGCGCCGCCCTGGGCGGCCCCATCAAAACCACGGGCGAGGCTTTCCGACCGGAACTGCTACAGCTCAAAGCCCGGTACGGCGTAAGCATAGCCGCGCTGCTGCGCCGCTGCCACGACGTCGGGCTGGTGTCAAGCGATTATAATCTGATCTGCCGGCGTATGGGGCAGCGGGGGTGGTTCCGCAAGGAACCCGAGTCTCTGTGGGAAGGTGAAGAAAAAGCGATCGGCTATTTCAATCTGGCGCGCAAGCTGGCCGTGGAAGACTTGCAAAGCGGGATTGCCAAAGAATTCGTCAGATCTGTCCGGTTTTTGGAGACAGGGCAATGAACCAGATTTATGGCGCCATTGCCGATTTGAGAAATGCCAGTGGGTGGGTGATTGACACCAATATGGCCGTGTGTCTGCAAGTCGCCGGTTGGACTGCCAGCTTTATCGCTTTGCTGGCCGGCAGCGGCAATAACCGGCAGTTGCGTATCGCCCCAACTGCGTTCCTGTATCAGGAGGACGAAGACGCCGCCGGCGAGTTTGCAGCGGAACTGGACGCCGGTAACCTCGCGCTCTGGACGGCTGCTGCTGACGATGACCCCGACATCGTTTCGCCGCCGATGGGAGCCGAAGCACAAAAGGAGATTAATGACATCGTAAGGTTATCAAGGCGCGGCGGCCGACGGAGCCGACTGGATTGGGCTGATGCGGAAGGCATTCACCTGGCGGAACGCCTCAATTTTGCCCTGCTAACCGGCGACACGCTACAGGCGCGGGTGGCGCAAGCCCGGAATGTTGCGGTAATTCACAAGGCAACCGTTCTGGAAATGATGACATACGACGCCGGCTTGTCTATCCCGTCGCTCTGTGACGGCCTGGGCAGGCTGATTGCGAACAGCAGCCGGGATGACCCTTGCGCCTTGTCTGCTGACCGGCGCAACCAGCTGCGCGCAATCTACCGCCGGCAATGCCCCGGCGACCATATTGCCACCTGACCTCCACCGCCACTCCAGCCCAACCGCCACAGCCATAACCACCGCCAGCCTAACCATCACCAACAGGAGACGCCCACTATGCCCGCCGCCGACGGCCTCATCTCCGCTCTGGAGAACAACTTCAACACCATAGACCTGGCCCTCAATGACCTCACCGATGAGGAGCTGCTCCGCATTCCCGCTCCCGAATGCAACTCCGCGGCCTGGATCCTGTGGCACCTTTCGCGCGTCATCGACTCGTTCATCCACACCCGGCTGCGCGACCTGCCCCAGCTGTGGGACACCAATGACTGGGCGCAGCACTTTGTGATGCCGGCCGAAGGCGAAAACCGCGGTCTGGGCTGGACGCATCAGATGGTGTGCGACTGGCTGCCGCCGTCCCGTCGGTTGCAGCTGGAGTACTTTGAGCAGGTGCGCGCCGCCCTCCGCGAATATCTGCCCGGCCTGACGGAGGCGCAGATGCAGCAGGTGAAAATCATCCCGCCGGTGTCGGAGCCGCGCACCGTAGCCGCCGCCCTGGGGCAGATGACCTGGGACTGCGTGTCCCACGGCGGGCAAATCGCCTACCTGCGGGGGATGTACCAGGGCATGGGCTGGCATCGCTGATCGGCCATCCCCCCGGAATCGGTGCGGCGCCGGCGGCGTCAGAACAGCCGCAGCGCCTCCCGCGCCAGCAGCGATACGCTGCCGCCAATCGTCACGGCCAGCACGGCGTACCGGAAAACCGGCAGGCTCATGCGCCGGGCGACGAGGCCGGCCACTACCGCGCCGGCCGCTACCGCCAGGGCCAGCGCGCCGACATTCTGCGCCGTCGTGGCCGACACCAGCCCGGCGACGGCGTAAAGCGTCAGCGCCAGGCCGGACGCCAGGACGAAGTAGAGGGCCAGAGTGGCGCGGACGGTGTCCCGCGTCCAGCCCTGCTCAATGGCGTAAAGGCCGCCCAGGGGGCCGCCGATGCCCAGGGCGCTGACCAGCAGAGAGGTGATGAACCCGCAAACCGGGCCGGCCCAGGGGCGTGTAGCTCCCGGAAGCCGCAGCCGGAACAGGCTCATCACGGCCAGCGCCAATATCAGCGCGATGATAGCCAGACGCAGCAGGGCCGGGTCGGCGGTGTCCAGCAGCGCCACGGCCAACGGCGCCGGGGGCAGGCCGGCGAGGAGGAAAGGCCAGGACTGCCGCAGCCGCAGGTGCCGCCAGGTCTGGACTAACGTCAGGGCGGTGGTCAGCACAATCATAGCGTTGATGATGACCACCGCCTCGCGGGGGGCCACGATCAGCAGCAGGGCGGGCATTGCGACTATGCCCAGGCCGAAGCCGATAGCGCCCAGCACCACGGAGCCGCAAAACAGGGCGGCCAGGCCAATTGCCAGCTCCCAACCGGCGAGCATAAGAAGGCGTCTAAAATAAGGAAGGGGCGGGTAGGTCGGAGCTGCGGCGTCAGCAGGCTTAAGCAATCTGCGGTCGGGCGAACTAGATGGCCGGTTCCCCCGCCGGCGGGGGCGATGCTGCCGCCGGCAACATCAAACCGGGCGCAGCCACCGCCATATTTTTACAAGGGCGCGGACTGGCTGGCACGTCGTGTCCGGGGGGCGGTGGCAGTACGTAGCATACACAGCACTGGTACGCATCATAGCATAATGATAACGCCAACGGCCCCGCCGATGGCACAGGCGAGGATATCAGGTTTGGCCCCGTGTTCCGTCAACACGGGGCCGGCGTCCGGGGCAACCGCAGTGGAGAGACGCGGCCGGGCCTCCGGCGAAAGAACGCGCGGCGAGGCGGACGGGTGCGCCGAGTTGAGCACCGGGGGCGCGATTTCCCGGCTTGGACTCCGGCTTGCGCCGGAATGACGAAGCAATGGCAATGAAATGTCAACAGGCCCAAGGCGCTCCGGTTACAAGAAAGGGCCGGCTACCAGGGCGGTTCCGGTTACGAAGGGGGTCCGGCGGGTGGTAGCATAGCGGCAAGCGGCGGCGGACGGGCGGCGACAGGGCGGTTGTCATTGGAAGGCGGCTCCTTTCCAGCGGGTCTGGCGATTGGCGATTGGTTGGCGGTTGATGATTGATAAGGGACACCGGGGGGTTGTCCGGGCGGTCGGAGTTGCCAGGTTGTCGGCGCTACGGCCCGAGAGCTACGGCCCGAGAGCGTTACGCGTGAGTTTCGTCCTAGTTTTCCGTGTCCCGGACGGACTTGCGACAAGCAAAAGCAGGTTCAGGGCCTGCTCCGGCAAGCCGGTTCGGTCAATCCGGCACGGGGCGGTGGTGACACCCGCTGGCTGGCACAGAACTACACGGGCCGTACAAGTCATACAGCGACGAAGCAGGACCAGCTGCATAGTGAATTCCGACAAGGGTTAGGCCGTTTCCTGGCGGGCCGGCCAGCCCGAAACTTTCCCCCGGTGTTGGTGTGATGCGGTTGGTTGGCCGGTGGGCGCCGCTGGCCGGCGGCGCCCACGCAGCCCTTCGATAGCGTGACGCGGTTGAGTGATCGTCGGTCGGTGGACAGGATGTCCGGTTGGGTTCACACAAAAGCGAAGCCGTATGCCGCCGCAATGCCCGTCGTACGCCGGGCGTGGTGGCGGTGGCCGTCCGGTGTAGCGCGCTAGAAAGCTTTGCCGGCGACCGGGCTGCTTTACCCACTTATCAGCATAATAGACGGTTGTTCAGGGGCACAAGGGGCGGGGTGTCACTAACGGGTGGCGATTTTTTAGTTCCGGCGGGCGGATTTGGCGCCGGCGGACGGGATGGCCGGAATTGGGTTGGCGCCGGGCAGACGAGGGCAGGCGAGCGTGGGCAGATTGATTGTTCCAACCCGGTAAAACAGGCGAGCGCAAGTGAGGATGGCAGCGTTCCTTTTCCGGTGGTTCAGCCATAAGCACGTCGCCTCGGCAGAGGCTGGAGTTCACTGGAAACGCTACCGTATATCCAGGTAGCGTTTCGTTTCAGGTGGTTTGGTTGAGCAGGCCCTGCTTTTGCAGCAACGCCAGCAGGTTATGTTCCGTCCATACCATCCCCAACCTCTCCCGCCGCTGCAAATCCCGCCGTCCCAATGTTCCGCAGGTACTCCCGCAGCAGGTGAAACGCGCACAACTGATGTGGCGCCTTCCCGCCATAAACTAGCTCAATCCCCACCGCGATGGCCCCATCGCCATCGCTGACCAGATGCTGCGTAGGGCGGGCATTGTACCCCCATCTATAACCAAACCACCTAAAACGAAACGCTACCGTATATCTATCGCCCGTAGCGCCGCCTGGCGGTGTGGTGTACAATCGGCGCCAAAGCCGCCGGCCGCCAGGCCGTTAAACCGCCGGGCCTTTACACCACAGCTTTACCGACGAGGGGGATTTGCCAGATGCGTATCCTGCTGATTGCCACCAACCGCCACGACCGCGTGATGAGCCGGATGCGCGCCCAGCCCATCCCCATCGGGCTGGCCTATGTGGCCGGCCACATTGACCGCGCCCGCCATAGCGTCAAGGTGGTTGACCTGATGTTTGCCGGCGATGACTACCTGGACGAGGTGGAGGGCGTAGCCCGCGATTTCAACCCCGACCTGGTGGGCATTTCCATCCGCAATTTGAGCAACCACAGCTACATTGACCCGCAGTGGCAGCTGCCCATCACCAAAAGCGTCATTGAGCGCCTCCGCGCGGTTTCGGATGCCGCTATCGTGTGCGGCGGGCCGGCGTTCAGCATTATGCCGGAGCAGGTTTTTGAGTTCGTGCAGCCGGACATCGGCATCGCGGGCGACGCCGCCGAAACCTTCGCCGAACTGGCCAACCGCCTGGAAATCGGGGAACCCGACTACCGGGGAATGACCGGCGTGCTGTACCGTGAAAACGGCCGCGTCGTCTATAACGGGATGCGCTGCTCCTCCGATTTTGGAGCCCGCCCCAGCCTGGACGACCTGGATATGTCCAAATACGCCCAGGCCGGTTTCGGCGTCAGCGTGCTGACCAAACTGGGCGGGTTCTACTATCCCTCCTCGGCTGACGACCTGCGGACGCCGGAAGGCGCCTGGCGGGTCATCCGGCCCATTGACGAAGTGGTTGAGGAAGTGGCGGAGGTTACGGCCCGCTACGGTCTGCGCAAGATTTTCTTTGTGGACAACTGCTTCAATGTGCCGCTGGAACACGCCAAAGGGCTGTGCCATGCCCTTCAGGAGGCCCAGGTCAAGGTGCGCTGGAATACCTGCCTGGCCCCCTACGCCTGCGACGCCGAACTGATTGGCCTGATGAAGCAGGCCGGCTGCGGTCTGGTGATGCTGGGCGGCACCCGCGGCGGCGACCCCCACGAAGGGGATAACGATACGGGGCGCTACGCCGCCCTTAAGGAGACCACCGACCTGTGCGAAGCCGGCGGGCTGCATTACACCATCTCCCAGCAGTTCGGAGAGCCGGGAGAGACGCGCGCGTCGGTGGCGAACAAGCTGGAGTTTTTGCGCGGCCTCAAGCCCGCGCTGGCGAATCTGCGGGTGGGCGTCAGTGTGATGCCCGGCACCGATGTGGCGGCGCGCAGCCTGGCGGAGGGCGTCATCGCCGACGAAGCGGAGCTGATTGCGCCTACTTTCTACCTGGCCGAGGAAGTGCGCCCCTGGCTGGTGGAGTACCTGCGGGAACAGGCGGAGGCCAACCCGCGCTGGAACCTGATGTAGGCGCGGCAGTGCACCGGCGGCGGCGTGGCGCGGCCCGGGTACAAAGCCGGCACAAGCGCCAATGTGCAAGTAGGGGAACGGCCAGTGTTCATTACGCAAATTACGGTCATCTTTGAAGGGCCGGCAATGGATGACGGGGTATCGGTTGCCGACCTGAACGAGACCCTGAAACGCCTCCAGACGGCGGTGCGGCTGATGGCATCGCATCTGGCCGGCATGGGGATGCACGGGCGTCCGCCGGAATGGTTGAGCCAGCAGACTTCCTTGCGCCTGATGACGGTCTTCCCCGGCTCTTTCGGAGCCAGCCTTGCGCTGTCTCCGCCGCCCCCGGATGTCCGGGGCGCCGGAGTGGTCAACTACGGAGCGAAGGCACTGGACGCCATTCTGGAATCGGATGGCAGCGCCGGCAGCCTACTGCCGGACGAGGTTGCCCGCAGCATTAATGGCATTGGACGCAGTCTGTCGTCTGATGTGTGGCAGGTAACGCTGGCCGACCCGGCTGGCCGGCGGCAGGTCGTTATTGATCGCGCCCGGCGCCCGCGCCGCCCGGCACGCGTCCCGCACAATCCGCCAATAACTGCGGCAGTGGAAGCCCTGCTTTACGGCCGGCTGCTGGAAGTCAACTGGCAAAACGGCACCGCACAGTTGCATCGCTACGGCGAGCCGGTAGTTCCATTGCAGTTTGAATCCGGGCTCAATGAAACTATGCGTCAGCTGGCAACCCGCTATGTCGCTGTAAGAGGCGAAGGGCGAATTACAACCCAGGAGGAGTGGGCAACGGTCGCCATACGCGAAATCGTAGCCGAGCCGTCTGAAATTGACGCCTTTTATGCCCGGCCTACCCGGGCATTTGACCCGCAGCAAGCGGCCGGCTTTTACCGGGACGATGCCGACGATCCGGTCGACATCGCCGAGTTCGTCAGGGGCATATACGAAGGACGCGATTTATGACCGCGCCAACCGTCCCGTCGGTAGTGGTAGATACCAATGTGGTATCGTACATTTACCGCAAAGAACAGAGAGCTGAACCCTATCTGAACGAAATGGTCGGGCGGCGCGCCGTTATATCTTTCCAAACCTACGAGGAACTTTTGTACGGCGTACTGCGCCGCAATTGGGGGGAGCGACGCCGTAACGAACTCCTGGACTATGTCGAGGCCAATTACGAAATGATTGGCTATGACCGGGAGCTGGTCAACGCCTGCGCGCGCTTGCGGGCCGCCGCTTCTGACCGCGGCCGCTCGCTCAGCCCGGCCGATGCCTGGATTGCCGCTACCGCCATACTGCTGGGCTGCCCCCTGCTGTCTCACGACCGGGATTTTGGCAACCCGCCGGAACTGCGGCTAATCAGCTATGCCCGCCATTCTTGACGGCGCGCCCCAGGGCTATCTGCGGCCGGCTCAAAGGTTGGCAATTGGCACCGGCTCTATCGCATCGGCCGGCGTGAACCCGAACACCTGGCCGTAGAAATACAGCTCCGCTTCCAAAGCCCGCCGGATGTTTTCGGCGCGGCGGAAGCCGTGCTGCTCCCCCTCAAAGGGCAAATAAGCGCAGGGAATGCCCTTGCTCCGCACCGCCTCGAACATCAGCTGCGCTTGGTTGGGCGGCACTATCCTGTCCTCCAGCCCCTGCAACAGAATGATGGGGCAGGACAGGCCGTCGGTGTGATGGATGGGCGACCGCTGGCGGTAAATGTCCCGGCCCGCCGGGTAGGGAGCGACCAGCCGGTCCAGGTAGCGGGATTCGAACTTGTGGGTGTCGGCTGCCAGGGCTTCCAGGTCGGAGACGCCGTAGTAGCTGGCGCCGGCGGCGAACACATTGCGAAAGGCCAGCGCCGCCAATGTGGTATAGCCGCCGGCGCTGCCGCCGCGTATGGCCAGCCGGCGGCCGTCGACCAGCCCCTGATGCACCAGATGCAGGGCGGCGTTGGCGCAGTCATCCACATCAACGACGCCCCAGTTGCCGTTGAGCAGCTGCCGGTAGGCGCGCCCGTAGCCCACGCTGCCGCCGTAGTTGACATCCACCACGGCAAAGCCCCGGCTGGTCCAGAACTGCACCGACAGGTCCAGAGCCGCGGAGGCCGCCGCGGTGGGGCCGCCGTGGCTCATCACCAGCAGGGGCGGCAGGTCGCCCGCCGGGGCGCAGTAGGCCGGATTGCGCGGGGCGTAGTACAGAGCATAAGCGGGCCGCCCCTCGTTGGAAAGAAAGGCGATGGTCTGCGCCGGCGATATGAAACCGGGATCCGGCTCCGTGGTCGAGGATGCCCGCAGAGTGTCCCAGTAGCCGTTGTTCAGATTGACGCGCATCAGCGACAGCGGGCGCGCGGCGTCGCCGGCAATCACTGCCGCCGTAATGCCCGACACCGCCAGGTCGCCGCGCCCCATTTCGCCGGCCGGCACATTCAGCGGCGTCAGAACGCCCGCGTCGGGATCCAGCAGGTTGAGCGACCAGGCGCCGCGCCGGTTCACGGCGCAGACGATGCGCCCGTTGCCGGCGAACCCGTAGGCGCGGCTGCCGAAAACCCACTGGGGCCGGCCGTACTCGGCGTCATCGGGATACAGCGGTTGGGCCGGCTCCGACAAGGAACGCCGCCGGTACAGGTTCCACCAGCCCGTTTCGTCGGATACATAATGCAACGCGCCGTCGGGCGACCATTCGGGCTGGCAGACGGACACGCCATCGCCGCCGGCGACCAGGGTAGCCGGGCCCAGAGCGCCGTCATCCCGCACCGGCGCCGTCCACAGGAGGGTTTCGTCCCAGGGCATATCAGGGTGGTTCCAGGACAGCCACGCCAGGGCGCGGCCGTCCGGGCTCAGGCGGGGGGACGACACGAAGTCCCAGCCGTGGGCGAGCACGGTCTGCGGGCCGATGCCGTCGGCCGGCACGGCGACGATGGCGTTGACGATGTGGGCCGGGTCGGTGTGATCCTCCCGGACGCAAATCAGCCGGCCGGCGCCGGGCGTGGAACCGTGGGCGCGGTCCAGGGTGACATCGGCATAGCGTAGGGGCGCCGGGGGGGTGATGGGCAGCGGCGCGGCGCCGGCGTCCTGCCGGTAGATGCGCTGGTCGTCGTAGTTGGAGAACCACACCGTGCCGCCGCTGGCGAGCCAGGCGCCGCCGCCGTATTCGTGGACGCGGGTGCGGGCGTTGAACGGCGGCGGGTTGACATCGGAAACCGCGCCGTGGGCAGTGGCGCGGACGATGACATTGCGGCCGCCCTCGGCCGGCCGCGACTCCGTCCAGAGGATGGCGTCGCCGTCAATGGCGACGCTGCCGATGGTTACCGACTCGGCCACGATGGCGCCGGCGGTTACCGGCGAACTCCAGGAACCGTAAGGCGCGATGATGGGGTTCTCCTCTGCCAAAATGCTATCCTCCGCAAAAGACGGGCAGGTTGCGGCTCGGGGCCGCTTTGCCGGCGGCGACCAAACCCGCGGGCATCGCCGGCGGGACGGGAATAGATGCTCGCCGCAACATTATCACACCAACCCGGAGGCGGCGCAACGAACTTTGCTGGCCGCCCCGGCCGGCAAAGTTTGACAAAATGCGAAAGGATATGCTAAAAATCGCGTGGCAGTTGCCACACGCGCCCCAAAGGGCTGATCCGGGAGGTTTATCCAAATGAACGCCAGCGGCCGGGCGGCCGGCGCCGAGGCCAGGGCCAGGGCAAAGGATGCTCCAGTGGCCCCGGGGGCTAACGGAGGGCGGCCCGTTCCGGCGGCGGCGGGCAGTGGCGGGCGATGGGTGCAAAACCGGGATTGCCGCGCCGGAATGGCGTCCCTGGCGCCCGGCAGCGTGGCGCTCATTCTGACCGACCCGCCGTATTTTACCGACGGCATGGGCGACGAATGGAACCACCAGCGGCTGCGTTCCCGGGTGAAGCAAGGGGTGGTGGGCGGGCTGCCGGCGGGGATGAAGTTCACCACCGGGCAGGGGCGCAACCTGTACTCCTTTCTGTCGCCGGTGGCCGAGCAATGGCTTACGGTCATCAAGCCCGGCGGGTTCGTCCTGTGCTTTGCCCACCCGCGTCTGTTCCACCGCGCGGCGGCGGCTATTGAGGACGCCGGCTTTGAGATCCGCGATGCCCTGGCCTGG
Organism: Dehalococcoidia bacterium; assembly: GCA_965203195.1. Taxonomy (GTDB): domain Bacteria; phylum Chloroflexota; class Dehalococcoidia; order Lucifugimonadales; family UBA3495; genus Bin87. The sequence goes on from OZ241860.1 coordinate 2,742,966, forward strand.
CGGTACGAGGGGCAGGCGAAAGCGTTCACGCAGGACCATTTTGTCAAACGCCGCAACCTGCCGGCAGCGGAACAGGCGCGCATCATCAAAGAGCTGGGCGGGCGCAAGACGCCGCAGCTGAAGCCGCAGATGGAGATGATTGTCCTGGCCCAGGCGCCCCGCGAAGGCACCTTTGTGGACAACTGGCTGGAGCATCGCGCCGGCCTCATCCGCACCGATAACCCGCTGATTGAACCGGAGCGGTTCCCCGGCACGGTCATCCCGGCGCCCAAGCCGCGCCAGCGGTACGGCCATATGACGGCGAAGCCGGTGGACTTGCTGCGCCACCTCATCCGCATCTTTTGCGCCGAAGGCGAGGAGGCGCTGGTGCTGGATCCCTTCGCCGGTTCCGGTTCAACCGGAGTGGCCGCCCGCATTGAGGGCCGGGGTTTCATCGGCTTTGAGCTGGACGCCGCAATGGCCGAGCTGGCCGATGCCCGCATCGCGGAGACCAAACCATTAGCAGCCATACCACGAGCAGCCCGCCCCGGCCGCTGCCGGCGCCGGATGAGCTGGCAGCCGCTTACGATGACATAGCCCGCATCCATTCCGAGCATCTGGCGCAGCACGGCGTCAGGCTGCCGGAAAAGGGAACCTATAAGTCAGTTTGGCTGGCGATGCTGCATCACTATGCGCCGGAGCCGGCGCACAAGGACGAAATTTCCGATGCGGTACGCCGGCAGTACCCGGAAGCCGGCCGCGACCAGCAAGTGCGTCATCTCAAGCGGGACGGCTGGAATGTCGCCGGGCGCGGCGGATACCACCGGCTCTCCGATCCTTACCGACCTGATCAGGGCTTTATCAATGAACGCGCCCGCCGGCAAGGTCGCCTGGACGCCGATGATTTCACGGCGCTGAAAACCGCTTTCGGCAACCGCTGCGCTACTTGCGGCGCCAGGGACGGCGAACCCGACCCACGCTACGGCCCTGACCTGGTAGCCCTACAGCAGGGCCACCAGGATCCGGGCAGGACGGCCGATGACCCCGAAAATATCATCCCCCAGTGCCAGTTCTGCAACCGCGCCTACCGGCGGGATTTCGTTTTCGACGCCCGCGGCCGAGTCCGGGCCGTAGCCGATACAGGCCCGGTGCGCCGGGCTAACCGGGATGTCCAGCGCAAAATATGGGAGTTCCTGCGCCAATCTTTCGGCAAATCCTGACCCGGAAATAAGCGTTCCGGCCCCAGCCGGGATGCCGGGCGCAATTGCCCCAATGGGATTGGCCCATCGTCAAATACGGCAAAGTAAGCAAAAGGAACGGGCAACGGCGGGCGATGCTGTTATACTGCCTCCTGGTTTGAATCACCGCGCTACGAAATTACAGACAGACGGACAGGAGGAACTATCGTGCCGGCCATACGCCAGAACCGGGTAAAGGACAAGCTGCGGCAGGGGCAGCCCGCCACCTGCATCTCCGGCCTGTTGAGCAGCGAAATCATTGACTTCCTCGGGCCCATCGGCTTCGATTCCGTGTGGATGGAATGCGAGCACGGGCCGGTGGACTGGGATACGCTGGGGGATATGACCCGCGCCTGCGACCTGTGGGGCATGGCGTCCGTCACCCGCTGCAACGCCAACGACCCCGGCCTGATTACCCGCACGCTGGATCGCGGCTCAATGGGCGTGGTGCTGCCCCACATCAACACCCGGGCGGCAGCCGAAGCCGCCGTGGGCGCCGCCAAGTTCGCGCCTCTGGGCTACCGGGGAATGTTCGGCGGCCGCCAGTCTTTCGGCGTCCCCGATTATGTGCGCCGGGCCAACGACCAGACGATGGTCATTGTGCTCATTGAGGAAGTGGTGGCCCTGGACAACCTGGACGACATTCTCAAAGTGGACGGCATTGATGTGTTCTTTGTCGCCCCGTCCGATCTGTCGCAGACGATGGGGCATATTGGCGATGTGGGACACCCGGAGGTGCAGGCGGCCATTGACGACGCCATTGCCCGCATTGTGGACGCCGGGCGCACGGCCGGCACGCTGGTCAATGATGACAATGTGGCCGCCTATGTGGACAAGGGGGCGCGCTTTCTGATGACCTCGTGGAACGGGTGGGTGGCCCGCGCCGGCGGCGAGTTTCTGGGGCGCCTGGGCTGACGGGCGCGGCGCGGCCGCCAGCCGCCGCGCGTGAATGACGCCGCCGGGCCGGCCAGGGAGTCGGCCCGGCGGCGTCCGTTGGCGCATTTCCGCGCCGCCATTTACCTGCCGTCCGGCGTCTATTGCGTGCCCAGGGCGATGGCGCGGGGGATGGGTTCGCCGCCGTGGTCAACATCCCAGTCCCACAATTCCTCGTGAAAGCCGGAGAGGTTTTCCTCCAGCGTATTGATGAAGTTGCGTACGCCGCGCCCGTGGAACTTGCCGCGCAGGGTGCAGATGCCCATAGTCGCCGAGGGGAAAATGTGATCCAGGCGCACTACGCCCAGGCGGTCGTGGTCGTCCGGGTGCAGGTTGAAATCGCTGACGATGGCGATGCCCATTCCGATGGCGACATAGCGCTTGATCATCTCGGTGTTGTCCATTTCCAGCACTACATCGTAGGGAATGCCGGATTCGCGCAGCTTCTGTTCCACGCGGCGGCGGCTGAGGCTTTCGGGGCTGTTGAGAATCAGCGGGAACCCGGCCATTTTGGCCACGGTGATGGGCAGGTCGTGCAGCAGGTCGTGGCCCGGCGCGGTGATCAGCACCACGCTGTATTCAAACAGCTCGGAGAACTCCAGGGAGCCGTCATCGTTGGGCGGGGCCGAGCAGAGGGCCAGGTCGACTTCGCCCGATTTCACCAGCTGGATGAGGTTGGTGTAGGAACGGGCCACCAGCCGCATCCGTATGTCGGGGTAGCGGGAGCGGAACTGCCGGATGGGGCGCGGCAGGTGGTAGGATACGATGTCGGGGTAGGCGCCGACGACGAAAGAGCCGCGCCCTTCGGAGTAGTCCATCTGCGTTTTCAGCGTGTCGATGGATGCCACGATGGGCGTCACCAGTTCGTAGAAAACCGTCCCCTCCGAGGTGAGCTGTATCGGCCGCTTGATGCGGTCGAACAGCGTGATGCCGAACTCGCCTTCCAGCTTCCGCAGGTGGGTGGTCACGGTGGGCTGGCCCAGCTCCAGTTTGCGTGCCGCTTTGGACACGCTGCGGAGGCGCGCCACATGGTAAAAGCTGATAATCTCGCGCAGTTCCATTGACAATGCCCCTCAAGATTGGACGCGGTGGACGCGCGCCGGCGGGTATCGGCGTGACTCCGGTATAGGGCGGATATAGTATATCAAAAAAGCGGATAATGCAACGCAAAATGCGGATGGGGCACGGCCGGCGCAAACCCCGCCACTTCTCCCGTCCTTTTGTCCGTCATCCTTACAAAGTACCGGACAGGGCGCCGGCCTGCGGCGGGTCAGGGGCCAGCAGGTGGGTGGCCAGGGCCAGGTCGTCGGGGGTGGTTACCTTCAGGTTTTCGTAGGCGCCGGGAAAGACGCGGACGGTGTGGCCGGCGGCGGCCATCAGCGCGGCGTCGTCGGTGTATTCGGCGGCCGCGGCAGCGCGGTGGGCGGCCAGCAGGCGGTGGTAGTCAAAAACCTGGGGGGTCTGCGCCGCCCACAAGGTGGCCCGCTCCGGGGTAGCAGTGATAACGCCGTCGGCAGCAACCACTTTGATGGTGTCCTTGACGGGGACGGCGGCGACGGCGGTGCCCCAGAGCTGCGCCGCTGCCAGAGCGCGGGTCATCAGGTCGGGGCTGACGCAGGGGCGGGCGCCGTCGTGAACGGCAACCCAGCGGCATGGCCCCAGGGCGGCCAGGCCGGCGCGTACGGAATCCTGGCGGCGCGGCCCGCCGGCGCACACGGCGGCTATCTTGCCGATGGAGTGCCGCCGCGCCAGGCCGGCGGCGCGCGCCACGGATTCCTCAGCCACCACCAGAACGATGCGCGACACGGTAGCGCAGGACGCCAGCCGAGTCAGGGTGTGGACAATCAGCGGGACGCCGTGGATTGCGGCGAAAGTCTTGTCCGTACCGCCCATCCGGGAGCTGCGCCCGGCGGCGACTACCACCACGGCCAAACCCGTGTCAGGCGTGCGGGCAGCGTCATCATCGTCCCGGCCGGCGATGGCGGTGGCGATTGCGGCAGCAGCAGTGGCAGTGGTTGTCATTCCGTTTTCCTTGTCGGCCCGGGTCATCCGCAGGGCGGTTTGTTTGATGCGGACGGAGCGCGCCCGGAGCAGATTACAACGCCGGCGTCATTGCGGCTACCCTTTATGCTAGAATAAGCGGCGTTCCGTTGCCGGCGCTTCGTTTTGCCGTCATCAATTCCGGCGCCAGCGGCCAGGGCTGCGGCCGGCCGAACCGGGCCCGGCTGACACGGGGCGCAAGCGCAGCCCGCCGGAACGGGTTAACTTATGTCCAGCGGCCCATTGACCGGCGGCGGACAGAAAGTAAGGAGGGGACGCACCTTGCCGGAACGCATTTTTATCGGGGTCGCCTGGCCCTACGCCAACGGCCCCCTCCATATGGGCCACATCGCCGGCTGTTACCTGGCCGCCGACATTTTCGCGCGCTACCACCGGATGAAGGGCAACGAGGTGCTGATGGTGTCCGGCTCCGACGCCCACGGCACGCCCATCACCATCCGCGCCGACCAGGAGGGCATCCCCCCCGACGCCGTGCTGGAACGCTATCACGCCCAGTTCCTGGACACCTGGCGGCGGCTGGGCATATCCTTTGACCTGTTCACCAGCACGCATACCGACAATCACCGGCGGGTGGCGCAGGATTTCTTTACCGCCCTGAAGGACAAGGGCTACATCTACCCCGACACGATGCTGCTGGCGTTCTGCGCGAGCTGCGTCCGCTTTCTGCCCGACCGCTATGTAGAGGGAACCTGCCCCCACTGCCGGAACGAGGGGGCCAGAGGCGACCAGTGCGACGCCTGCGGACGCACCCTGGACCCGGTTGAGCTGGTCAATCCTTACTGCAACATCTGCCGGGCGACGCCCGATTTTCGGGATTCGGAGCATTACTTCCTGCGCTTGTCCGCTTTCCAGCAGCCGCTGCTGGAGTGGATTGAAAGCAAGGAGCACTGGCGGCCCAATGTGGCCAACCAGACCGCCAGCTATCTGCGCGGCGGGCTGAAAGACCGCGCCATCACCCGCGACCTGACCTGGGGCGTTCCCCTGCCTCTGGACGGCCCGGATTCCGTCAAGTACCAGGGCAAGCGCATCTATGTGTGGTTTGAGGCCGTCATCGGCTACTTTTCCGCCGCTGTGGAGTGGGCGGAACGGGCCGGCAAGCCCGACGGGTGGCGGGATTTCTGGCAGGACGGCAACACGCGTTCCTACTACTTCATCGGCAAGGACAACATTCCCTTTCACAGCATCATCTGGCCGGCGATGCTGATGGGCTACGGCGGCCTCAACCTGCCCTACGATGTTCCCGCCAACGAGTTTTTGAGCCTGGAAAGCCGCAAGTTTTCCACCAGCCAGAACTGGGCGCTCTGGGTGCCCGATTACCTGGACAACTACGATCCCGACCCGCTGCGCTATATGCTGTCCATCAATATGCCGGAAACCGGCGACACGGATTTCAGCTGGGCCGAATTCGTGCGCCGGAACAACGACGAGCTGGTGGCGACCTGGGGCAATCTGGTCAACCGGGTGCTGCGCTTTACCTACCGCAATTTTGACGGGCAGGTTCCCGTCGACCCAGCGCCGGCGGAGGCTGCGGAGCAGGAACTGCTGGCGGCGGCCCGCGCCGCGCTGTCCGCCGTGGACGACAGCCTGGCGCAGACCCGTTTCCGGGCCGGCATCGGGCAGGCTTTCGGGCTGGCGCAGGAAACCAACCGCTACTTGGACCGCCGCGCGCCCTGGCAGGCAATCAAGACCGACCGGGCCGACGCCGCCCGTTCCCTGGGCACGGCAATCAGGGCTCTGAACTGCCTGAAGGTGATGCTGGCGCCCTATCTGCCCTTTACCTGCCAGCAGGTGCACGAGTTCCTCGGTTTTGACGGCGCCGTTACCGCCGAGCCCTGGGATTTTGACGCCCTGGTCGCCGGCGTCCGGCCCGGGGCGCCGCTGCGCCGGCCGGCGGCGCTGTACACCAAGCTGGATGCCGCCGCATCGGATCCGGAAAGCGCCGCCGCCGCGCCGGGCGTCACCGCCTAGCCATTCCTCCTCCTTGCCTCTCCTGCTTGCCGCCCATGACAGAGCGATTCGCCGTGCCGCCCGGCCCCGACCTGCAAACCGTATCCATCTACGCCCCGGTGGTGGCCCAGCTGGCCCAGGTTGAGGAGCAGCTGCGCGAGCTGTGCCGGACGGACATTGCGGACCTGGATCCGCTGCTGGACTACGCCCTGCGTTCCGGCGGCAAGCGGGTGCGGCCGGCACTGACGCTGCTGGCGGCGGGGTTTCACGAACACCGCCGGGAGCAGTCGCTGATCATGGCCTCGGCGGTGGAACTGCTGCATCTGGCCACTTTGATTCACGATGACACGGTGGACAACGCCGGAATGCGGCGGGGCAAGCCCACTATCAACAGGCGGTACGGCAACCATGTGGCCGTGCTGCTGGGCGACTATCTGTTCGCGACCTCGGCGACTTTCGTCTGCGATACCGGCGTCATCCGGGTTATCCGCCGTTTTTCCGAGACGATTATGGAACTGGCCAGCGGGCAGCTGATTGAGTTTTTCACTACCTTTGAGCCGGCCAAGGCCCGGCATCTGTACGATGAGCGCATTTACCGCAAGACGGCCTCTCTGTTCCGCACCTGCGCCGAATCGGGGGCCATTTTGAGCGGCGCGCCGGAGGAGCAGGTGCAGGCGCTGCGGGATTACGGGTGCAACATCGGCATGGCGTTTCAGATTGTGGATGACCTGCTGGATGTGCAGGGCGACGCCTCCGCAATCGGCAAGCCGGTGGGCAACGACCTGATGCAGGGCGTGCTGACGCTGCCCGCCATTATGCTGATGGAACGCTACCCGGAGGAACACCCCATAGACGCGCTGTTTGCGTCCATTAAGAACGGCGGCGGGGGCGGCGATGTGGAGCGGCTGCTGGCCCGGTCTTTGGCGATGATTAACGATTCGGGCATTATTCCCGACTGTTTTGCGGTCATTCGCGGCTACTGCGCGACGGCGGCGGCGGCGCTGGATGCGCTGCCGGATTGCCCGCCGCGCCGTTCCCTGCTGGAAATGGTGGACTACATACGGGAGCGTTCCCGCTAGGGGCGATTTGAAACCGTTTCACGGCAACAACGTTTGACCGGTACAAATCCGAATGCCGCCCGGCGGGCAAGGAGGATCCAATGCGTATTTATATGGCCAACGTAGGCACCAGTACCAATTACAGCGGGCTATTCAGCCCGGTCTTTGCGGACGGCACATTTGAGTTCCTGCCCATCCCGGAGGGCTACGGCAGTGTGAGCGGGTCGTCCCAGGATGTCCGCTATTGCGACCTGCGCGCGCACAATGCCCCCGGCCAGGATCTGCGTCGCTATGTGCCGGCGGATCTGTGGGAAGCGGCTTGCCACGACGACCCCGAGTTTGCGACTTTCACCTATGGCGATTCCGGCGGCAACGCGCGCTCGGTGAATCTTACCCGGATGCGAGAGGGCGATGTCCTGCTGTTCCTGGCCCGGCTGGAAAGTTGGGCCGACGGGAAACGAACCGGAGAGGCCGGATTCTACCTGATCGGCGGTCTGCTGGCGGATTATGCCGGATGGGTCACGCCCCAATCGCCTCAGGCAAACCGATTCGCCAACAACGCCCACACAATCAGAGGCGATTGGGAATTCTGGGGCATCGCAGGGTCGAGCCAATCGCGCCGGTTTGAGCGCGCCGTTCCGATTGGCAGAGCAATATGCGAAAAGGTTTTCACAGATGCGAGCGGGAAACCGTGGACTTGGAGAGACGACCGGTCTGAGGTGACGACAATCAATTCCTACACTCGCACCTGTCGTTGCGTGCTGGACACGAGCATACCGGAACAAGAGCGGCGGGCGGCAACCCTTCGCGACTGGATTGCGCGGCACACCGGCGACTACGACGCCGAACTATTGGACGCCGTGCCGTAAGCCGGGGGAGGCAAAACGGTGAAGCTGTACTCCTACATAGTGGTCAGCGACAACGGCTACGCTCCCAACCCGACCGGCGGGGTCGACACGCTGGTGTACTGTAAGCCGACGCTGCGCCGGGTTGCCCGGCCCGGTGATTATATCGTCGGGTTGGCCGGCAGCGAGTACCGCAGCCTGGCAACGACGGAATGGCCCATCGTCTATGCTATGAGGGTGACTGGCGTATGCAATTTCGATGCATTCCGGCGGGACGAGCGTTACCGCAGACACGTGCATTTCGACGCGAATGCCAGAAGGGATACCTTTTGACGACTGGTTGCCACCCCCGGAGGCGATCACGAAAAGGCGCGTCACCGGCGGCGCCCGGCGGCTGGCACTGGTGGGAGGACGCTGGTGCTCGGATGCGGCGTTCCCGCTAAATCCCGTCCCGCCGGACGATGCGCCCATTGATGATAACGGCCGCCGCCCGCGTTGCCGGCAGATCCGCCGGCGCCACTGCCAGCGGGTTCGGTTCTACTACCGCCAAATCGGCCGGCTGCCCCGCCGCGATGCGCCGCCCGCCGGCGTGTATCCGCAGCGCCGCCGCAACCGACGGCATAGCGAGGCCGCCCAGGGATGCGCCGCCGGCGGGCCGCCGCGTCACTGCCGCCGCCAGCGCCGCCCAGGGGTTTGGCTCAATCACGGGGGCGTCGGAACCGAAGGACAGCGGGATGCCCATTGCCGCCAGCGCGCCGGCCGGGTACAGGTGGGGCCGCAGTTCCGGCGGCACGGTGGCACGATAGCGTTCCCCGTCGTAATGCAGAAAGCCGGGGTTGAGGACGGCCCGCGCGCCCGACTGCCGCACCAGTTCGGCGACATCGGGCGGGCATTCGGCGCAATGCTCAATGCGGTCGCGCGCCCGGCGGTCGCGCGGGCGGATGCCGGCGACAGGGCCGGCACTGGCGCCAGCAAGGGGAGGCGCGTCCAGCAGGGCCAGGGCCGCCGCGACGATGGCGTCCCGTTCTACGGCGTGAATGGCGACGGGGTAGCCCGCCCGGTGCGCCGTCCCCACCAGTTCCGCCAGCGCCGCCGGGTGCGGATGCAGGACGCCGGCGGATGCGGTCAGCATTATCTTGGCGTGTCCCAGGCGTAGCATTCCGCCGCACGCCGTGTCGCCGTAGGCCAGCCCGGCAGCGCGCATTTCCGCCAGGCGGCCGGCGCCGGCCATCATCGTGACGAGCAGCGGAAACGACCCGGCGTTGACGGCATCAGCCCACGCTTGCCAGCGGGCGGCGCCGTTTTCCGGGCCGGCGTCGGTGACGGCGGTGATGCCGTAGGCCAGCAGCCGCTGCCCGAACCGGCGCAGCAATGCCCGGAAATCGTCGGCTGCGCTCTTTGACGCGATTCCGGCGCGTGCGCGCAGCCAGGCGGACATTTCCAGCAGCAGCCCGGTGGGTTCGCCGGCGGCGTCGCGGACGATGACGCCACCGCCGGCCGGCTCCGGCGTGCCGCGCCCGATGCCGGCCGCCCGCAGGCCGGCGGTGTTCAGGACGCAGGCGTGGCCGGAACGATGCTCTACCCGCACCGGGCGCCGGCGGGATACGGCATCCAGGTCATCCCGGCGCAGGTGTCGCCCCAGGCCGGCGGGGGAATCGTCGTAGCCGTAGCCGCGCACCCAGGCGTGGCCCGGCGTGGTCGCGGCGGCGGCCCGCAGGGCGTCGACTACTGCCGCCACGTCGGGCGTGGCCGCCGGCCGGCAGTCCACGCCGGCGGCGGCGCGCGCCGCCGCCAAGGGGTGGCAGTGGGCATCGTCCAGACCCGGCACGATGGCGCGGCCGCCGCAGTCAATGACCTCGGTAGCGGGGCCGGCCAGGGCGGCCAAGTCGGCGTACCGGCCTACGCCGGCGATGCGGCCCCCGGCAACGGCCAGCGCATCGCCGGGGCCATTGCCCGGCCCGTCGGCCGGCATATTGCCGGGCATCTCCGGCCGGGCGTTTCTCAATATCAGCTCGGCGGATAGGGGCATAAGTCAGGCCATCCCGTCGGCGGCGGCGGCGGCGCTATAATCGCCCCGCGCGCCCACGGCGTCAACGCCGTCGGCGTTTTCGTCAAGCCAGAGGGACACATTCAGGAGGGATACATTATGCCGGAACTGCAAATCATTATGGGCGGCTACTCCATCAACACCGACCAGACCCGGCTGGGGTTGTGCACCGTCACGCTCATCCGGGGCGAAACGCTGTCCATTGTTGATGTGGCGCACTTTGGCCGGCGCAATATGCTGGTGGAGCAGCTGGCGGCCAACGGCATCAGCGCCGACGACATCGGGCGGGTCATTCTGACCCATGCCCACTGGGACCATTCGCAGAACACCGACCTGTTTCCCGACGCCGAAATCGTCATTCACGCCGATGAGCTGGAGTACAGCAAGAATCCCCGGGCGGGCGACCTGGCTACCGCCCGCTACTTCGCCAATACCCTGCTGGGGCAGAAGGTGCGCGCCGTCAGCGGGGAAACGGAGCTGGAGCCGGGCGTCCGTGTGATTGAGACCCCCGGCCACACGCGGGGGCATATCAGCGTGGTGGTGGAGACGGCGGGTGGCACGGTGTGCGTGGGCGGCGACGCGATGTCCGATGCCGGGGCCATCGGGCGCGGCACTCCGGCCATCGTCTTTTGGAGCGAAGCGGCGGCGCGGGCCAGCATCCAAAAGATAATCGCCGCCGCCGATACCATTTACCCCGGCCACGACCGCCCCTTCCGGATTGAAGCGGACGGCGAGATTGCCTACCTGGCGGACTCGCCTACGCTGGAGGTCAGCGGCGTACTGCATTACGCCAGCGGGGCGTTCACCGTCAACATCGGGCGGGCGGAACACCCCGGCACCACCGTGATGCCCAGCGCCATTGACTACCGGGGCGGCGGGCATAATCATCCCGGCCATTGTTAGCCCCTGCTGCCGGCCGGCGCCCGTTACGACGGGCGGCGTGGCGCAACGGGCGCGTATCCAAACCGCAGCGGCACTTAACCGACGGGGCGCCACATTTCGTAGCCGATTTCCCGGCTGATCAGGCCGTCGCGCATCTCAAAGATATGCACCAGGCGCATTTCCACCCGGGCGCCGGCGGGCAACGGGAGGTAGCCGTCGCCGGTAAGTCGGAAACGGACGACGCTGTCGTCAACGACCCGGTCGACGGTGGCGAAGCGTTGCAGCGTCTCAAACTGCACGTCGGCCATTTTGGCGAACATCCGGGTATAGTTGTCGGCCACGGCGCGCTTGCCCTCAAAGCGGAGGCCGCGCGCGGGCGCTTCCCACACCACATCATCGGTGTAGAGGTCAAGGGCGGCTGCGACTTCGTTGGCGGCTTCGGAGTGGAAATGCGCTTCCACCGCGGCCAGGTTGGCGGCGATGACGGCGGCGTCCGGGTTGGCGGTGGACATCGGGGCGCTCCTGTTGAGGGGGACTGGCGGCGCCGGAGTTGGGGGCGGCAGCCGGGGAGGGCAGATCTTGTGCCGGGCATCAGCATTGATCGCAACAAGCCGGAATTTGCGGCGTGCCGGGGGCTTTGCTAACGTACCATAATGCCGCCGCATTGCGCCAGGCCGTTGCCGGGGGTGGGCAGGGCTATCGCATATGGATTTTGGTGAATTGGGATAAGATGCTGATGAGATAGCCATCATCCCAACCCGCCCGCTTCAGCTTGCCGCGCATTGACCCTTTGCTCGCCTCCAACCGGGCCAAATTCAACGCCAGCTTCCGCAGCAACGCCAGGTTCTCCGCGCAATGCCCCTTCCGGTTCCGCGCCTGATCCTCGTGGCAAGTCACTCCAGTACCCAGTGCAGCCGGTTCTCAATCCCCCAACGACCCTGCACAATGTAATTGAGCCGTTCCGCCGAGCAGTCTTCACTCAGCAGGTAGTAGCGGTCTTGTTCACTCTCGTCCCCGTCCCGCCGCCGGATGGCGGTCACTTTGCCCACTGCGGACAGGCCCGGCCAATGATGCGTTTCTTGCAGCCAGGCCACATCGGCGCTGACGCTGGCAATGCGGGTTTCAATGCGCCCGTGCCCCTTGCTGATTTGAGTGTCCTGGGCCAGCGGCGTGGCCGGGTCGTCCAGAAACAACTGCACATCATCCCGCAGCGTGGCCTGGTTGCCTTTCAGAGCCAGGCATAGTCGCCGCCTTGCTCAATCACCTGCTGCGCCACTTGACGCTGGCAATGCATGGCATCAGCGGTAACTACTTTGCCGCGCAAAGTCAGCATTTCCAGCAGTTTGGGCAACGCCGTAATCTCGTTGGATTTGTCGTCCACAGCCACTTGTCCCAACACCAAGCGTTGTTCCTCGGCCCAGGCGCTGACCAGATGCAGCGGGGAGAGTTGCTCCGCATGGTCGTAAGAGCGGCGCCAGGTTTTCCCGTCCACCGCCAGTATGCCCGCGCTGCCTTCGGCGAACTGCCGCATAAAGCCGATGAACCACTGCTGGAAAGCGGCGGGGTCCAGCATCCCCAGCAGCCGGGAGAAAGTATCGTGGCTGGGGATGCCGTTTTCCAGTTTGAGGAAGGATTGGAGGAGTTCCCGCTTGGCGTGGCCGAAAAGTTCCATGTCGGTGCAAGTTTGGCCGCCGCAGAGCATAGCGCAGAAGGCGATGACCAGGATGTCGTGGAGGGAATGGCGGCGGGCGTTGCTGGCGCGGGGGTCTTCCAGGGCGCTGAACAGGTCGGCGAACTCGGTCATGGCGGTATCTCCTCTGCTTCTGCTTCTACTTCGCTTTACGCCCGGCGGCGTTGGCCGCTATCATACCGAACACCGCAAAATCCATATGCGATAGCCCTGCGGGGGTGGGTAGCGTTTCATTTTAGGTGGTTTGGTTATAGAATGGGGGTACAATGCCCGCCCTCGCCCCTACTGGAGGTGCGCCGCTATGGGACTGCTTCACCACCTGGAAACCCAATTGGAACGCCAATTGGAACGCCAAATCCCCGCCCAACTCCAAACCGCCCTGCAACAAGCCCTGGACGATTACCAGCCCCTCTGCGAGCAGTGCCGTTTGGCCATGCATCGCCACCACCGTTATGCCCGCGCCATTGACACCAGCTACGGCGAAGTTCGCCTACAGATACCTGTGTTACGCTGCGGGCAGTGTCGGCGTATGGCCGGCGGCATGACGCTGCTGGGCGATGAAATGCGCCACCAGCGGTTTTCCAAAAAAACCGTGACATCGCCATCAGTTTGGCCGCGCAAGGATTGAGCTACGCCCGCGCCGGGAACTGGGTGGGCTGCGTCAAGAGTACGGTCGGCAAGTGGCTGGAGAAGGCGCCTTTGGCCGCGCCGGAGTTGCCGCCGGACGGGGCGCTGGAAATGGACGGGCTGTGGACGCGAACCCGTAGCGGGCGTACTGAATTGAAGGTAATCCGCGCTGCCGCTACGGGAACGGCGTTGGGGGCTTTTGGTTCTTGGGCCGAAGTGATTGACTTGGCCTGGCAGCAGGGGGCGCAGCATCCGCAGCATCTGGTCAGCGATGGGGACGGGGCCATCGCGGCGGGGATTGAGCTGGTGTATGGCGGGGAGGCGCCGCATCAGCTGTGCGCCTTTCACCTGCTGCGAGAGTATCGGCGGAACATTGGGGTAGCGGGTTTTGCGGCGGCGCGGCGGTTGTTGAATGCGGGCAGTCTGGCGGAAGGTCGGGCATGGGCGCGGCGAATTATGCGGGCGACGGATGGGGTAGCGCGTTACTGGTGCGAGAAAGCGTTGTCCAAAGGACTGCGCCACTTGGCGACGGGGCAGGCGGCGCATCGGACTACGTCGCGTTTGGAGCGGCACAATCGGGAGTTGCGGCGGCGGGAGAAGCTGGGGACGGTGTGGACGGAGCACAACCTGTTGGCGTTGCTGCAAGAGCAGGGCCTGATCAACCAAACCACCTAAAACGAAACGCTACCCGGGGGTGCCGGGCAGTTAGGATGAATGAATACTATGGCCGAGTTTAATGTGCCCGACCGCACCTTTTTTGAGGGCGACAACCTGGCTATTTTGCAGGGCATCAACAGCGAATGCGTTGACCTGATTGCCACCGATCCGCCCTTTAACAAGCGGCGGAATATGGCGGGGCGGGCCGGCAAATACCCCGAACAGTGCTATTGGGCCGATGGCCACGAGCACAGCGTAGGCTGCCCGGCGGACTGTAGCTTGCGCGCCGTGCAACGGGAATGGCTGGACGAAATCAGTGCCCGGGGCGAAATCGCCGGGCGGCAGAAGAACGCCGCCGGCCGCCGGGACGCCGCCCTCTACCGGAGGCTGGCGGCGGTCATTGAAACCGCGCGGCTGACACACGACGACGGCATTGCCGCATTCCTCTGCTTTCTGGCAGTGCGGCTGCTGGAGTGCCACCGCATCCTCAAGCCGACGGGCAGCATTTACTTGCATTGCGATCACAGCGCCAACGCCTACATCCGCATGGCAATGGACTCCATTTTTGGCAGGGACAACTTTCGCAACGGAATAGTGTGGCGCTACACTGGCCCCGGTTCGCCCGAGATGCGCCAGTTCAACCGCAAGCATGACGCCATTTACTGGTATGCCAAAGGCAGTGAATGGACGTTCAATCGGGACGCAGTGCGTATCCCGTACAAAGATGGCCGGAATCCGGGGCAAGCGCCTGTTGCTGCGGAGCAGCCGGCGTCGAGGATGCCCGGATGCCGGCTTTCACCGGACTGACGGGTGATTATGTTATGCCGTGCCACCAGAGCGACGGCAAAACGCGCTTGTCGTCGGGCCGTGATACGCCGACTCGCCTTGTTTCACAAGGCCGTTCCGGTCACGAAGGGGACTCCGGCGGACAGGGACAGCGTGGCAAGGGGCGGCGGGCGCGCGTGGGGTGGTGGCAAGGCGGTTGTCATTGGGAAGGCGGCTCATTTCCGGTAAGTTGGCGATTGGTGATTGGCAGTTGATAAGTGTCAGTTGGCAAATTGAAGGCATCGGGGAAGGCTCCGGCTGGCCTTAGGGTTCCAGGTTGTCGACGCTACGGCCTGAGAGCGTAGTTGCGTGGGGATTTCGTCCTAATTTTCCGTGTCCCGGAGGCGGCGGCTTTTGAGGGCCATCGTTTCCGGCACGGGGCGGTGGTGACACCCGCTGGCTGGCACAGAACTGCACGGGCCGTACGAGATATACGGCGACGAAGCGGGACCAACTCCTAGGCCGTGTTGACATTTTGGTGTTATCATTGCGGCATGGCAAACTTGGAACTGACATCCTACCAATGGGACAAAATCCTCACCTTCCTCCGCAGCCGCTCCGACCTCTACGTCGGCTGTGAAACCGATTGCCGCCGTTTCGTTGCCGCCGTACTTTGGATTGCCCGCTCCGGCGCGCCGTGGCGAATGCTGCCTGCGGAATACGGCAAATGGAACTCCATCTACCGACGCTACGCCAACTGGTGCGACCGTGGCATCTGGACGGCGCTCCACCAACACTTGGCCGATGACCCGGACACCGAATACCTCATCATTGACAGCACCATCGTCCGTGCCCACCCCGACGCCGCTGGCGCCCCTAAAAAGGGGGCGGTCAAGACGCCCAGGCGTTAGGGCGCAGTCGGGGCGGGTTCAGTACCAAAGTGCACATCACAGTGGACGGGCTGGGCAATCCTTTGCGGTTCATCCTGACGGGAGGCCAGGAGAACGACATTACCCAGGCCGAAGCGCTGCTGTCCGGTTATGCCGGCGAGTATGTGATTGCGGACAAGGGGTACGATGCCCAGTGGCTGCGGGAGTGGATTGCGGAGTTGGGGATGACGCCGGTGATACCGGGGCGTTCCAACCGGAAGGTAGTGGTGGTGTATGATCCGGACCTGTACGGCGAGCGTCATTTGGTGGAGTGCTTTATTGGCAAGGTGAAGCGCTACCGGCGGGTGTTCACCCGGTTTGAGAAGTTGAGCCGGCGCTACTTGGGGTTTTGGCATTTTGCGGCAGCCCTCATCTGGCTACGCTGAAATGTCAACACGGCCTAGTGATGGGGTTCCGACAAAGGGTTAGGCCGTTTTCCTGGATGCCCGTTTGGTGGTTAGCCCGAAAGGTTTTCCCCGATGGTGGCGTGACGCGGTTAGTTGGTTGAGTGACGGGCACGACGTCGATTCGGATTGGAGTAGGCAATCGCGGCGTCCGTTTTGGCGCCGCGCGCGCGTCCGCGTCTGGGCTTGGGCGGATGGCGGTCGGGGCAGCTGTCCCCTGGTCGCCAAGCGGGTTGCCGCATCTGTGCTTGATAATAGTGTACTATTGTACGGTTTGCCAAGAGGGGTGTGTCACCGGATTTCGGGCGATTTTCGGTGGGGTTGGGCGGGGACGAGGGACAAGGTGGACGGAGCACCTGGATTCGGTACGGATTCGGGCCGGCGCCGAAGATGAACGGGAAGGCGGCGGCGCATCACCTGTGGGTAGCGTTTCATTTTAGGTGGTTTGGTTGATCAGGCCCTGCTCCTGTAGCAACGCCAGCAGGTTGTGCTCCGTCCACACCGTCCCCAGCTTCTCCCGCCGCCGCAACTCCCGATTGTGACGCTCCAATCGCGACGTCGTCCGATGCGCCACCTGCCCCGTCGCCAAGTGGCGCAGCCCTTTGGACAACGCTTTCTCGCACCAGTAACGCACCGCCCCAGCCGTCGCCCGCATAATCCGCCGCGCCCACTCCCGACCTTCCGCCAGACTGCCCGCGTCCAACAGTCGCCGCGCCGCCGCAAATCCCGCCGTCCCAATGTTCCTACGGTACTCCCGCAGCAGGTGAAACGCGCACAGCTGATGCGGCGCCTCCCCGCCATACACCAGCTCAATCCCCGCCGCAATGGCCCCATCCCCATCGCTGACCAAATGCTGCGGACGCTGCGCGCCCAACTGCCAGGCCCGGTCAATCATTTCGGCCCAGGAACCAAAAGCCCCCAACGCCGTTCCCCCAGCAGCATCGCGGATTACCTTCAGTTCGGTACGCCCCCGGCTGGTTCGCGTCCACAGGCCGTCCAGTTCCAGCGTTCCGACCGGCGGCAACTGCGGCACGGCCAAAGGCGCCTTCTCCAGCCACTTGCCGACCGTACTCTTGACGCAGCCCACCCAGTTCCCGGCGGCGGGCATAGCTCAATCCTTGCGCGGCCAAACTGATGGCGATGTCACGGTTTTTTTGGAAAACCGCTGGTAGCGCATTTCCTGGCCCAGCAGCGTCATGCCGCCAGCCATATGACGACACTGCCCGCAGCGGAACACGGGTATCTGCAAGCGGACTTCGCCGTAACTGGTGGCAATGGCGCGGGCGTAGCGATGGTGGCGGTGCATGGCCAGGCGACAATGGTCGCAAAGGGGCTGGTAATCGTCCAGGGCCTGTTGGAAGGCGGCTTGGAGTTGGGCGGGGATTTGGCGTTCCAGTTGGGTTTCCAAGTGGTACGGCAGTCCCATAGCGGCGCATCTCCGGCGGGGGCGGGGCGGGCAATGTACCCCCATTTTATAACCAAACCACCTAAAACGAAACGCTACCTCACCTGTGGCCGTTATTGCGCTTCCGGGCCGCACAGGTCGTCTATGATGTCCGCCAGGGTGGGGTTAGCGTCAATGAGGCGGTGCACCAGGGCGCGCAGGGCGTTGGCGTCCAGCCCGTCCAGCAGGTCGGCGATGGGCGTTCCGACGGCCACTGGCACAGAGCAGTCATCATCGGGGTTGATGCAATTCAGTATTGCGGCGACAATGTGTTTGCAGTAGCCTCCCCAATCATAAGGGCAGGTGCAGGCGGCGGCAAAGTCGCCATCGCCATCTATGGCCACGCCAACCCGGTAGGGTTTCCACTCGCTGCCCTGCACGCGGGCGAAAAGCCGGTTGCCGCGCCGGGTGGCTTCCGCCACCGCGCCCTGGCGGTAGTAATCAACGCCGCGCGCAAAGGATTTTGCGGTGACTTTGGCGCGGATGGCGTCCTCGGTAATGGCATCCACGGTGATGTCGCGCAACAGGGTCATAGCGTCCTCCGCTCGGCCGTGGTCAAGGGCAAGATCCACGGGGGTTAGATCACGGCTTCGGGCGTGGCGGCCCGGGCGATGTCTTTAAATCGTGAGGGTGGCGGGAATCAGCCGCTGGTGGCGCGGGTCGGCCGCATAGCCGAAGGTTTCCAGGGTGGTGGCGCCAATCAAGACGGTGCGCGCGTCCGGGCCAAAAAGCACGGGCACGGCGGCAATTTCGCCCAGCAACTCAATTTGCGCTGACCCCAACGACACCGCAATGGTGGCGCCATCGGCCATTTGGTACGGCCGCTCCACGTACTCCGGGATGTCCAGCGCCTCAAGGATGCGGGCGGGTATCACGGAGTGAAGGGCGCCGGTGTCAACCACGCCGTCAAGGTGGTGCCGTTCCGTCCGATCCGGGTTGTACACGATGATCGGCATACTGAAAATGCCCACTTGCCCCCCTATTGTAGTTCCCGGCAGCAGCAACGGCGGGATGTCGTTGGCCCGAGGTTTAGCAGTCGTGTCCACTTTGCGCCTCCGTCAGGGGGCTGTTCCGGCGTGATGATGAATGATGCCCCGGTGTCAATTGCCTGGCGCCCGGCGCGGGCCGGTGAGCTTGCTCCCCTAAATCGTGAGGGTAGCGGGAATCAGGCGACGGTGTACCGGGTCCACGGCGACGCCAAACCGTTCCAGCGTCATTGCCCCAATCACGACGACATCATCATCCGCGGCATCATAGTCCGGGCCAAAAGCGATGTGAACGGTTCGGGCCCGTCCGTCCATTTCAAGCCGCGCCAGCCCGATAGACATTTCCCGGATTGAACCGTCGTCAAGCCGGAACTGCTCCGTCTCGTCCCGCGCGATGCCCAGCCCGTCCAGGACGGACGCCGGGATGATGGAGTACAGGGAGCCAGTGTCAATCATCCCCACCAGCGGCAGCGACCGGCTGCCATCCGCGCTGCCAATGGTGAATTCGACATTGAAAATGCCCATCGGCTGCGCTCCGATGATTGAGCCGGGCAGTATGGTTGCTGACCGCATTGCTGGCGTCTCCTCTGGCACGAAGGCCGGCTGCTCGCAGGCGCCGCCGGCCACCGGGTGGGCGGTCAGGCCCTGCCGACGCCCCCGCCGACAGCATCGACCCTACAGCATCAACTCGGCGGGGATAAGGCGGTGGTTTTTGGCGTCGGCGGCTAGGCCGAAGGCTTCCAGCGCCATCGCTCCCAGCAGTGTTTTGCGCGGGTCGGGGCCAAAGACTACCTGGACGGTTTTAGTTCTGCCCTGCAATCCCAGCAGGACTTCGCCAACGGACATTTCACGGGTGGAGCCGTCGGCCAGGCCGAACAAGGCCGGCTCATCCCGCGCCACTCCCATTTCATCCAGGATACGCTCCGGGACGATAACGAATGAGGAGCCGGTGTCGACGACCCCGTTCAGGGCGCGAAGTTGCGTGCCGTCTTGGTGGCGGATGGTGAAATCGGCGCGGAAAATACCCACTTCGCCCCCAATAGTTGTTCCCGGCAATATAATCTGCTGCGGTGGCGGCGGTCGTGTCGGAATCATTGTGACCTCCCGCGCTACACCAGCGCCGGCTGTTCGAAATTGCCGCCCACCACCGGGTTGGCGTCCAGACCCAGCCAGCGTTCCACCAGGGCGCCGTACACGCCGCGGAAGTCGGTGTTGAACGCCAGGTCGCCTTCCACCAGGTCGTTTTCCGCCAGGGAGGGGTATTCGCCGTACATACCGCCCCGCACCGGGTCGCCGATGGCGAAGGCTACGCCGCCGCTGCCGTGGTCGGTGCCGCTGCCGTTGTCCCGGACGCGGCGCCCGAACTCGGTGAAGGCGAACATCACCACATTGTCGGCCACATTATGCGCGCGCAAGTCGGCGTAGAAATCGCTGACGGCGCGGCTCAAATCGGACAGCAGCCTGGGATGAACATCGGCTTCGCTGGCGTGGGTGTCGTAGCCCCCCTGCTGGGTGTAGAAAACCCGCGTGCCCAGGTTGGCGGTCAGCACTTTGGCGATGCCCTGCAAGTTGCGGGCAATGCCCGTGTCGGCATATTCCACGCTGGAGGTATACTGCTCGGGGGCGGCCTTGAGGATGTCGGCGCCTTTGAGGGCGTCCAGGCCGGTCTGTCCCAAGTAGTCCATAGTGGGGCCCAGGCCCACGGTGGGGGAGTACATCCGGGCGAAAATGTCCAGCGCCTGGGCGCGTTCCGGTTCGCCGGTTATGCCCGTCAGCACGCCGTAGGTTTCCAGCACGGCCACGGAGGCCACAGGAACGCCCGGCAGGGCCATGGCCCGGGGCAGGCCGCGTCCGAAGTTGACGCCGGTGAGCACATTTTCGGCGCGGGGGTCCAAGTCGCGGATGACGCGGCCCAGCCAGCCCTCGGTGCCGACCTTTTCGGGTTCGCAGGTGTGCCAGATGTCCATGCTGCGGAAGTGGGAACGGTTGGGCGTGGGGTAGCCGATGCCGTTGATGACGGCCACCTTGCCGGCGTCGTACAGCGCCTTGATTTCGGGCAGGGCGGGGTTGAAGGCAAAATGGTCGTCGATGGGCAGGGCGGCGGCGGCGGGAATGCCCACGGTGGGGCGGCTGTCGTGATAGCGCCCGTCGGCATAGGGGATGACGGTATTGAGGCAGTCGTTGCCGCCGGTGAGCTGGATGACGACGAGGATGGGGTCTTTGCTGGTGGTGGTCATAGGATAGTCTCCAGTGTAGTCTCCGTGGTACGCTGCCGGAGGATGGCGCCGGATGGCGGGGTAGGACGATAGGCGTAGTTTAGCATAACGGGCGGCGGCCTGATTGAGGGCAGAGGCGGTCGCTACGGGGTGGTGGGTATTCTCAACATAAACTGGTATTGTGCTATAATCAGGCCATTCGGTTTTTAGGAGGTCGGAACCATGGCCCGTCCCCGCGTTTATCGCCACCAGGCGCGCTGCCCCGAATGCGGCTCCAACTGGATGCCCAAAGACGGGCACTCCAAAGGCCGCCAAGTCTATCACTGCGGCGATTGCGGTCGCCGCTACATTCCCGAAGCCGCTTATCATCGCCCCGGCGCCGCCGACAAGGAGCGCGCTATGGCGATGTACCGGGAAGGCAGCTCGTTGCGCGCCATAGGGTGGATTTTCGGGGTCAGCGCCCAGGCGGTGAGCGTATGGGTCAAAAAGGGGGGCGCGCCGCGTTGTCCCGGATGCGGCGGCGGAGCGAACAGCGCAGCCCCTGTGTTGCCGGCATTCAGCCGGCGGCGGTGATTGCCTGGGATGAGATGTGGACCTTATCAGAAGGCGCGGCGCCAGGGCCAGCGGCCGGAGTTGTGGGTGTGGACGGCGGTGGTAGAGGAAACTGATGGCCGGCGGTGGGCGGACTTTGAGGTGGGCAGTCGGGGGGCGGAAACCTTTCTGCGGCTGTACGCGCGCTTGCTGGAGGCGAAGTTGTACCGCAGCGATGGGCTGCGGGTGTATCGGGAGTGGCTGCCGGCGGGGCGTCATGTGGTGGGCAAGGGCGGGGCGGTGAACTGGAACGAGGGGTTGCATTCGGAGTGTCGGACGCGGCTGAACCGGCTGGGCCGTAGGATGAAGGGGTGCAGGGAGAGTCGGGATCTGCTGGGGCGCTCGCTGGCGCTGGCGCTGGAGGGCTGGACGGCAAAACCTAATGCCAGTTTATGTTGAAAATACCGTCCTTTTGGTATTTTCAACATAAACTGGCATCGGATTTTTGGCCCCGCCGCGGACGCAAACACAGCAATGCCAGCGAGCCGCGCAATACCCATACCTGCTTCGTGTAGCCCGTCGTGGCCCGCGCCAATCGCTTCAGCCGCCCCCGATACTCCGAGTGCAATCCCTCATTCCGGTTCGCCAGCTTGCCCTTGCCCACGATGTGCCGCTCCGCAGGCAGCCAACTCCCGTACACACCGTAGTCATCGCTGTAATACCGCTCCGCCTCCGGCAACCTTTCGTACAACCGCAGAAAAGTCTCCCCACTGCGGTCGCCCACCTCAAAGTCCACGCACCGCCTACCGTCAGGCAACTCAATTACCGCCGTCCAGATCCACACTTCCTGCCGCTTCTTGCCCCGCCGCGCCCGCTGGTAAGTCCACATCTCGTCAAAAGATATGGCTGGAACCATGCCCCACCGCTGGCGTTGCATCGTCACCCAGGCCCAAATCCCCAGGGCCCACCGGACTTTTTTTGACCCATTCGTACACCGTCCCCAGCTTGACCTCCAAAACCCGGCTGATGGCGGCTATGGCCATGCCTTCGCCGTACATATCGATGGCCTGTTCTTTGACCTGTTCCGAGTAGTAATGGCGGTTGCCATCGGGCGTGAAGCGGTAGTGGCACAGGCGGCAGCGGTAGGTTTGCTTGCCCCGGGAATGTCCGTCTTTGGGCAGCCAGTTGGAGCCGCAGTGGGGGCGCTGGAGATCGTCGCGGTAGGAGCGGGCGGCGGCCATGGGATTACCTCCGGCAGTGGCAAAATCCGGCCCCAATTATATCACCAGCACGTGCTGAAAATACCGTCCTTTTCGGCTCGTTGACAAGGTTAGGTTATAGTGTAAAATTAGGTACCCAACTAAATCTGGAATCAGTGGTGAAAGAGCATGGCCGCCTATAATTTTCGAAATCCGTTTCGTCCGGGTGCGGGGCATCCGCCGCCCTACCTCGCCGGCCGCAAGGCGGAGAGGCAAGTCTTTCTGGACCTGCTGCGGCAACCGCCCGTAGTGGACAACCTGATCTTGACCGGCTTGCGGGGCGTCGGCAAGACGGTGCTGCTGGACTCCTTCAAACCGGATGCTTTGGAATCCGGTTGGCTGTGGGTGGCTAATGACCTGTCCGAGGCGTCGTCTTTGACGGACTCGGCCGTGTGTACCCGGGTTATGGCCGATTTGGCCGTAGGGGTGTCCGGCGTGGCGGTTGTCGAGCGCGCGACGACGAGCGTCGGCTTTCTCGGCGCGCCCGCAGCGCGGCATGACGAGATCGGCTATGAGGCGCTGCAAGGGGTGTTCGCCAGGACGCCGGGGCTGGCGGTGGACAAGCTGAAGGCCGTGCTGGAATTCGTCTGGGACCGAGTTGGCGAGCGCGGTTTCAAGGGCGTTGTTTTCGCTTATGATGAAGCTCATGCCCTCGGCATAGACGCCGTTGCCGGCGAGCATCCGGTAGAGCTGCTGCTGGACGCCTTTTATTCCTTGCAGCGCAAAGGCGTTCCCTTGCTGCTGGCTTTGGCCGGCTTGCCCACACTGTTTCCGCGGCTGGTCGAGAAGCGAACCTACGCCGAGCGTATGTTCAAGCCGGTTTCCCTGGAACGGCTGAGCCGGGATGACAGTGCCGCCGCCATGCGCGAGCCGGTGCGCGCTTCCTGCGTGCCGGTGCAATTTTCCGACGAGTCGGTTGATATCATCTATGAGGCGAGCCAGGGCTATCCCTACTTCATCCAGTACATCTGCCGCGAAGCTTTTGATGCCTGGGCAGTCAACCCGGAGGTGCCGGTGCCTTTGGATGATATTGTCCGCAAGCTGGACAGCGACTTCTTTGCCGGTCGGTGGGCCCGGACTACCGACCGGCAACGGGACTTGCTGCGGGTCATAGCCGGCCTGGAGCACGCCGCCGACGAGTTCAGCGTTCAGGACATCGTGGCGGCTTCCCGCTCTACGGAACGGCCATTCAGTTCCAGTCACGTTGGGCAGATGCTGATGAAACTGTCGGAAGCGGATTTGGTGTACCGCAATCGTTACAGCCGCTATTCGTTGGCAGTGCCTTTGCTGGAGGAATTCATCCGGCGTGAGGCTACGGAGCACTGACCGCGGCTCTTGCGGAGCGGGGAGGGCGATGTCTTGGCGTTGCGTTTCAGGCGGCCAGCGAGGCCAGCCGGCGCAATCTGGAACGGGCGATTGCGGAACGGGCAAAGGCCGGCGGCCGGCAAGGCATCGTACCGCCGGCGCCGGGTGTGGTAGATTAACTGCCCCATACCCGCAGGTTGACTACGCCCGCCCGCCCCACCAATCCGAAACGGCGGCCGGCGGCGTAAATCCGTCGCCATAAATCGGTGTCGCAAATCCGTTGCCGTAAGCCCGTAGCAATGAACGCTGTCGCTGAGCCAAACACCCCAAACACCGCCCGTCTCCGCGCGCTGGCCGCCCGGCTCCGCCCCGGCTGGAGCGGTTATCAGTGGCATCGTCCCCAGTGGGGCCGGCTGGAATGGGCGTTTCTGCTGGTGGCGCTGGCCGCCGCCGCAATGCGGCTGTGGGAGCTGGGCGGGCGGACGATGCACTACGATGAGGCCATCCACCTGCATTTCGCCTGGAAACTGGCGCAAGGCACGGAGTTCGTCCACTCGCCCTGGATGCACGGCCCGTTGCAGATCGAGCTGGTGGCCCTGCTCATCAGAACGCTGGGGGACACCGACTTCGTGGCGCGGCTGCCCTATGCCCTGTTCGGCGTGGCGCTGGTGATACTGCCCTACTTTCTGCGGCGTCAAATCGGCGCCCCGGCGGCAATCTGCGCCGCCGTCATCCTCACGCTGTCGCCGGCGCTGCTCTACTTCAGCCGCTTCGGGCGCAACGACATTCTGATGGCGGTATGGGCGCTGCTGCTGCTGATTCTGCTCTGGCGGTACACCGAACACAGCCGGGCGCGCTACCTGTTCGGCGCCGCCATCGTGGTCGCCCTGATGCTGGCGACCAAAGAGACGGCCTATTTCGTCATCCTGTTTATGGGCCTGGCGGCATTCGGACTGGCTTGGCGGCGGTGGCTGCCGCTGCTGCGCCGGCGGGAAAGCCTGGCGCAGCTGGACGGAGCGGCCGGCTTTTTCGTCCTGCTGGCCACGCTCACCCTGCCCCAGGCCATGGCGGCCATATCCGTAGCGCAAGGGCCGCTGGGCTTGACCCTGGCGGCGCACGACAGCGGGGCCACCGGCGAAACGGGCGCCCCGGTGTGGGCAGAGCCCTTCGTTGCCCTGCCGTTGTGGACGGCCCCGGCGTGGTTCCACGCCGTGGGCGCGGGGCTGCTGGTGGGCGGCGGCCTGGCGCTGGCCTGGTGGCGCTGGCGGATGCGCGGCTCCGGGCTGCTGGCCATGGCCGTGGGCATAACGGCCTCGGCTACCGCCGCCGCGATCATCATAATGCGCCCCTTTTCCGGTTCCGGGCTGCTGGGCGGACTGGCCGGCGCCGATCCGGAGGCGGGCGGCGGCGGTCTGGCCCTGTGGGGCAACCCGGTGGCGGCGGCGCTGCTGCTGGGCATTGCCCTGGCCGCGCTGCGGGTCGAGAAAGCGTCCTGGCGGCAAACGGCGCTGGTCGCCGGCGGTTCCGCGCTGCTAGCGGCGCTGTGGCTAACGGCCTTCTCGGCGGGCTTCGGGTTCGCCGGCGGCATTATTCCGGGCGCGGCGGCAGCCGATATTGAGGCCGGGCGCGTGGCCGTCAACTATCTGCTGCCGGCGCTGGCGCTGCTGGCGGCGCTGGCGGCCGGCGCCGCGGTAGGCGTACTCTGGGGCGGCGGCGTCTGGCTGGCGTGCGCCGCCGGCTTCTACGCCGTGTGGACTTTCCTGTACACCACTTTTTACACCAACGGGGCGGGCATATTCACCGGCGCCTGGCAAAGCCTGGGCTACTGGCTGGCGCAGCAGGATGTGGCCCGGGGCAACCAGCCCTGGTATTACTACGCCGTGGGCCTGACGGTGTACGAACTGCTGGCGCTGGCGTTTGGAATGGCGGCAGTGGTCTGGCTGCTGCGCCGGCGGGATCCCTTCGGCGTAGTGCTGGCCCTGTGGACGCTGGCCACCCTGGCGATTTACACCATCGCCGCCGAAAAGATGCCGTGGCTGCTGGTGAATATTACCCTGCCCCTGTCGCTGGCGGCGGCCACGCTGCTGGGGCATCTGCTGACGAGCATTGACCGGACGCGGCTGTCCAAACGGACGCTGGCGCTGGCGGCGCTGGCGCCGGCGTGGCTGGCCATGGCGGTATGGGTCTGCTGGCTGGCGGCGCGGGGCGACGCCGGCGCCATACCCGCCGGGCTGGCGGCGCTGGCGCTGTTGCCGGCGGCAGTGGGCATCGCCTACCTGATGCGGGAGCAGACTTACGCCGGGCGGGCGGTGGCGCTGGGCCTGGCCGGACTGCTACTGGCCTTCGGGACCACGGCGGCGGTGCGGGCCGCTTACACTTACGACGATTCCAGCCTGGAGCTGCTGGCCTATGCCCAGGGTTCCGCCGACCTGGTGGATACCTACGCCGGGCTGCGGCAGGGGGCGCTGGCGGACGGGACGGCGACAGAGGAAGGCAGCGTCAAGGTGGATTACGATATGTGGTATCCGTTCCAGTGGTATGTGCGCGCCGAAACGGAAGGGGGCGCCTTGCAGTACGACCGCTTTTGCGCCGCCGGCAGCGATGATGACGACGGCGGCGCCTGTCGCCAGGTTGGCGCCGATGCTGCGCCGCAGGTGTATCTGGCGGAAGCGGCCCATGCGCCGGAGGAGGCGGATGCGCCGGCCTACCGCCGGGAGGGGCCGCTCCGCAACCTGCTGTGGTATCCCGAAACCTACCGCCGGCCCGGCGAGGCGCGCACCGAAACGGGAATGTGGCAGCAGCTCACGGAGGATGTAAGCTTCTTCCGCGACGCCGCCGCCGACCCGGAAAAATGGCGCGAAGCCATTGAGTACATCGTAGCCCGCCGGCAGGACAGCGACTGGTTCAAAGCGGACTTTTACCAGTACACGCGGGAACCGGAATAGCCCCGCTGCCGCGCCGCCGTCCCGTTCCCGCCTATCTGAATCCCGTCGCTCCGAGATCCCCCCCGACCTGACTTCATTTCCCGGTTTCACTTCCCGATTCTATTACCACGGAGGCAATGTCGTTATGAAAGCCACTACCCAACTGCGCCGGATGCTGGCGTCGGACGAAATGGTGGTTGCGCCCTTTGCGCTCAACGCCCTGCACGCCCGCATTGCCCAGGATGTGGGCCACCGCGCCGTGTATATGACCGGCGCCGGCACGGCCGCCGAGCGCGGCTTCCCTGATGTGGGCCTGCTGACGATGACCGAAATGGTGGCCAACGCCAGGTATATCGCCGACGCCGTCAGCATTCCGGTCATCTGCGACGCCGATACGGGCTACGGCAACCCGCTCAATGTGCGGCGCACGGTGCGGGAATACGAAGCCGCCGGGGTGGCCGCCATTCACCTGGAGGACCAGGTCTTTCCGAAAAAGTGCGGCTTTTTCGCGGGCAAGCAGGTGGTTCCCGTGGCGGAACACGTCCAGAAAATTCACGCCGCCCTGGACGCGCGCACCGACCCGGACTTCGTCATCATCGCCCGCTGCGACGCCTACGCCGTGAACGGGTGGCCGGACACGGTGGCGCGCTGCCGGGCCTACATTGACGCCGGCGCCGACCTGGTGTTCGTGGACGGCATCAAGTCGCAGGACGACATTCGGCGCTACGCCACCGACCTGGCCGATGTGCCGCGGATGTATAACGGCGACCTGGCGACCACCGGGACGATGAACGACCTGGGCTACAAGATTATGATTTGCGGCAGCACCATCTGGCTGATTTACAAGCAGGTGCGCGCCGCCTATGAGGAACTCATCAGCGATGGCCGGGTCGACCCGGAACGCTACGGCACCCGCTGGGATGTGGCGGCCACGCTGGGGCTGGACGCCATCTACGAGCTGGAAAAGAAGTACGGCGTGCAGGATGTTGACGCCAGCGTGGCGTCGCTGGCGGCGGCGCAAGCGGCGCAGATGGCCGCCGACGCCGCCCGTCTGCCGGCGGCCGGGAATTAGCCCGGCCCGGCAACTCGGCCCGGATTGAAACCGGCCGGCGTTGGGCCGGCCGGTTTCGTTATTCCAGCTGCGCCGGGTCAATTTCGATGCGGCAGTTGCGGGGAATGGGCTTCCCCTCCAGGAACTGCCACAGGCGCTGCCCGCGCAACAGCAGCCGCCAGCGGTAACGCCCCCGGATGCGCTCAATGTGGCAGGGGCTGGGGCCGATGATGGCGATGTCCACCCGCCCCTGCTTGAGGGCATCGGAACGCCAGAGTTCGGCCAGGTCGTTGAGGGTCTGCTGCACGGCGCGGACACTGGCGTCGGAGCAGATGATCTGGGCCAAGCGGGAGAAAGGCGGGTTCCCCTGGTTCCGGCGGGCCATGATTTCGGTATCGTAGAAACCGGCGTAATCCTGGGCGGCGGCGGCGGCGATGGCGTAGTGGTCGGGCTGGTAAGTCTGGATGATGGCAGCTCCGGGCTGGCGTCCCCGGCCGGCGCGTCCGCAGACCTGGCAGAGCAGGGCGAAAGCCCGCTCGCCCGCGCGAAAGTCGGGCAGGTTCAGGCCCAGGTCGGCCAGCAGCACCGCGGAGAGGGTTACATTGGGCAAGTCCAGCCCGCGCGCCACCATCTGCGTGCCCACCAGGATTTGAGCCTGCCCCTGGGCCAGCCGGCGCATGGCCTGTTCCAGTTCCCCGGGGTGGCGCACGGCGTCGGAATCCCAGCGTTCCACGGCTACGCCGGGGTAGCGCGCTTCCAGTTCCAGGGCGATGCGTTCCGTGCCGGCGCCCATTTCCCGGATGCGCCCGCCGCGGCACTGGGGACAGGCGCGGGGCCGCCGCCGCCGCCGGTTGCAGTAATGGCAAATCAGGCGTCCGGTGTCGGCGTGCCAGGCGTAGGCCACGGAGCAGCGGCTGCATACCACCACGCAGCCGCATTCCCGGCACTGCATGAAGGCGGCGCTGCCCCGCCGGTTGAGAAACAGGATGGCCTGCCGCCCGGCGGCCACGGTTTCGTCCAGGGCGGACGACAGGCGGCGGCTGAACGGGCTGCGGTTGCCCTCCCGCAATTCCCGGCGCATATCAACGATTTCGGCGGTGGCCAGAGGACGGGGCGCGCCGCCCGGCCCAGGAATGCGGTCGGGCAGCTCCAGAAGGCGATGGCGTCCGCGCCGGGCTTCGTAGTAAGTGCCCACATCGGGCGTGGCGGAACCCATAATGACGACGGCGCCGCAGCGCCGGGCCAGGGCCAGGGCGGCGTCGCGGGCGTGGTAACGGGGCGGCGTATCGGACTGCTTGTAGGCCGGCTCGTGTTCCTCGTCAACGATGATGACGCCGGGGTTGGCCACGGGGGCAAAGAGGGCGCTGCGGGGGCCAACGACCACATCCGCCAGCCCGTCGCGGATGCGCCACCACTGGTCAAACCGCTGGCGGTCGGTAAGACGGTGGTGCAGCACGGCGGCGCGGCCGGGGAAACGGCTTTCCAAGATGCCCACCGTCTGCGGGGTCAGCGCAATTTCCGGCGCCAGGTAGATGGCGGGCCGGCCCTGCGCCACGCTGTGGGCGATGGCGCGCAGGTACACTTCGGTTTTGCCGCTGCCGGTTACGCCATGCAGCAGGAAGCTGCGCGGCAGGGCATCCGGGTCGTCCATAGTGGCGATGATGCGGGACACCGCATCGGCCTGGGCCGGCGTGAGGTCGGCCGGCGCGGGGTTGACGGGGGCCACGCCGGCGGGAATCTCCGGCTCAATCCGCTGCCATTCCTCGGCGATCAGGCCGCGCCGCAGCAGGGCGTCGGCAGTGGCGGCGCCAAATCGTTTGCCCATTTCCGACGCGCGGTAAGAGGCCGGGGATTCCTGGACGACGGCCAGCAGGCCGGCCTGGCGTTCACTACGCAAAGGAACGGGGGGCGGGGCAACGGGCGGCCCGGCGTCAGCCCCGGTTTCCGGCGGAATATGGCCCGGAATCAGCAGACGATGGTAGCGATGGGAACGGGGGCGGGGCAGGCTGACCTCTTTGCTGATCAGGCCCCGTTCCACCAGACGGCGCAGTTCCCGGCCGGCGGCGGCGGCGCGCATCGGGTTGGGCTCCATCCGATGCAAAAATTGGGGTTCCTCGGCGGCTTTGCCCGTGTCGGCCAATTCCTGCCAGGCGCTGCGGGTGGCTTCCCGGAACGAGGCCAGGGCGGCCTGGTCGTCGGCGCCGGATACGGCCGTCAGCCGGGAACGCTGGCGGGCGCGGAAACCCGTGGGCAGCAGGGGCGCCGCCGCCTCAAAGGGGGAGCACAGGTAGGTTTGTCCCAGCCAGTGGGCCAGCTCTATGCCTTGCGCGCTGACCAGCGGCGACGGCTCTACGGGATGCAGAATGTCGCGCGTTTCCGCCTCGGATACGGCGGAGGCGTCGGCCAGGCTGACCACCAGCCCCTGCACGAAGCTGCGCCCGAACTGCACCCACACCAGCTGGCCCGGCTCCACCGGCCGATGCCGGGGAATGCGGTAGGAGAAGGTGCGTCCTGGCTGGATCCAGTCGGCGTCAATGGCGACATCGGCGTAGTTCACTGGTCTGCGGCTGGCGCCCGGCCGGGCGGGCGCGGCCCCGTCCGCGCCGGGGACGGAGGCAGGGGGCGGCGTTGCGGTGCGTGGCCGGCGGCATAACGCCGGACGCCGCATTGCTCCGTACCGCCGGCCGGGGCCGGAGACGCCGGCGCCGGGCAATTGCGACTGGCGTGCCGCGCCCCGGTCAGCGGTTGGGGCGGTAGGCGGTGCGTTCCTTGATGCGGGCGGCGCGTCCCTGCCGGCCGCGCAGGTAATAGAGCCGGGCGCGCCGCACCTTGCCGTAGCGGGTAACTTCCAGGGATTCGATCAGAGGCGAATGGAGGGGGAACACGCGCTCAATGCCGATGCCGGCGGTGATGCGGCGCACGGTGAAGTTGGCGGCCGGCCCCTTGCCGTGGGTGCGGCGAATGCAGACGCCCTGAAAAGCCTGCACCCGCTCCCGGGCGCCCTCGCGGATGCGGAAATTGACCCGCACGGTGTCGCCAGGGCCGAATTCAGGGATGTTTTCGTTGACTACGGGAGTCACCAGTTCGGATGCTTTCATAACCTTCAGTGCCGCAAATGGGGGTAGTGGAACGGATTGGAGAGCAGCGGGGCGGGGCGGAACGCCGGGCCGAGCCGGGTCGGCGATTGCCACCCGGCCGGCGGGCCAACGCCGCCGCTGGCGCCATACTATACCACATAACGCCCGCCGGCCGGCGCTTGCGGCGGGCTTTTACGCCGCTTCGGATCCAGGCAATTCAGGGCAATCGCCAGGTACGCATTTGGGAATAGCGGATGAGAATAGCGGCGCGGCGCGGATTCAGTGGTATATTGGCATCGCTCCAACTCCGGCGCGGCCGGCTGCGGAGCAAGCCCGCGCCGCCTGACGCAATCATCACAATCCCACCGGAACTTTATTATGACCAACCGAACCGGCATTGCCGGCGTCCGCGCCCGCGAGGTACTGGACTCGCGTGGCAACCCCACCGTTGAGGTGGACGTCCGCCTGCGCTGCGGCGCCTTCGGACGCGCCATCGTTCCGTCGGGGGCGTCCACCGGGCGGCACGAGGCCGTGGAACTGCGCGACGGCGACCCGATGCGCTACGAGGGCAAAGGCACGCTGCGCGCCGTGGCCGGCGTCAACGACATCATCGGGCCGGCGCTGCGCGGCCGCGCCGACGCCGCTGACCAGTCCGATCTGGACGACCGCCTCTGCCGGCTGGACGGCGCCGCCGGCAAGTCCAGCCTGGGCGCCAACGCCATCCTGGGCGTGTCGCTGGCGGCCGCCCACGCCGCTGCCGCCGCCCGGGATGTTCCCCTGTATCGCCATATCGCCGGCCTCGTCGGCAACGAGGACGGCAGCGGCAGCGGGGACGGCGCGGCCGGCCGGTCTCTGCCGATGCCGATGGTCAACATCATCAGCGGCGGCCGGCACGCCGCCGGCGGGCTGGATATGCAGGATTTTCTGGCGATTCCCGTGGGGGCGGCGACTTACCGGGACGCCCTGCGGATGGCAGTCGCCGTTTATCGCGCCGTGGGCCGCATCCTGTCGCAAACCGGGCCTTACGCTTACGGCGTGGCCGACGAGGGCGGCTACGGTCCGCCGATGCCCTGCCACGAGGACGCCCTGGGGCTGCTTTACGACGCCGCCCGGCTGGCCGGCTATCGCTGCGCCGCGGATGGCGACATCGCCATCGGCATAGATGTCGCCGCCACCGAGTTTATGACCGAGGACGGGCGGTACGCCCTGGCCGCCGAGGGGCGGTCATTCATGGCTACAGAGCTGGCCGACCTGCTGGCCCACTGGCGTGTTGCTTACCCCATCATTTCCATAGAGGACGGGCTGGGCGAGGACGATTGGGACGGCTGGCAGTATCTGACCGACCGGCTGGGCGCGTCCACCCAGCTGATTGGCGATGACCTGTTCACTACCAACCCGCAGCGGCTGGCGCGGGGCGCGGACGCGGGCATCGCCAACGCCGTGCTGGTGAAGCCCAACCAGATTGGCACCCTTACGGAAACGCTGGCCACCATCCGGCTGGCGCGGGAACGCGGCTACCGCCCGGTGATTTCCGCCCGTTCCGGCGAAACGGAGGATACCACCATCGCCGACTTGGCCGTAGGCGCGGGCGCGGGTCAAATCAAAATCGGCTCCGTAACCCGCTCGGAACGCCTCGCCAAATACAACCGGCTGCTGCGGATTGAGGAGGAGCTGGGAGATGCGGGGCGGTTCGCGGGCCGGGATGCATTCGCCGGGCTGGATCTGGTCAAGTGAGCCGGGGCGGGGACATTCTGGCGGAGTACGCTCCCCGGCTGGGGATTCACCTGTCGGGCGAGCAGCGCGCGCAGTTTGCCGAATACACCCGGCTGCTCATTGCCGGCAACCGCCGCGCCAATCTTACCGCCGTCACTGACCCGGCGGAGGTGCCGGCGCGTCATTACCTGGATTCGCTCACCGCCACGCTGGCGCTGCCGGAGTGGCCCGACGGCCGGCGCGTGGTGGACATCGGCGCCGGCGCCGGCTTCCCCGGAACGCCGCTCAAAATCGCCTTTCCGGGTATCAGGCTCACGCTGGTCGATTCGGTAGGCAAGAAAACGGCGTTTCTGCAACACCTAGTCGGCGAACTGGGGTTGTCCGGGGTGGAGGTGGTAACCGCGCGGGCCGAGGAACTGGGACGCGCCGAGGGATACCGGGGGCAGTTTGATGTGGCGCTGGCGCGGGGCGTGGCGGCAATGCCAGCGCTGGTGGAATACGGGCTGCCGCTGTGCAAGGGCAACGGACATCTGCTGGCGTGGAAGGGCGAAGACGGGCCGGCCGAAGCCCGGGCGGCGGCCAATGCGCTGAAAGAATTGCGGGGTAGCATTGTCGGCTTGCATACGGCGGCGGCGGTATCGCCTCCGTTGCCGGCCGGCCGCTGGCTCGTGTGCGTTCAAAAGACCGGACGCACGCCGGGACGGTATCCCCGGCGGGTGGGAACGCCGGCGAAGCAGCCGCTATAGCGCCGGCCGCGTGCGCACGCGGGAAAATCCCGTTTTCAGGTCATACCGGGGATTTGATGGGTTATAATCCGTAGTAGCTGCTTTCTAATCAGCTATGCTAACCCGTTCTGTTCGCCGCGACCCCGTACCCCTTGCCGGAGCCGGAACGCTTATGATGACTTATGCCCGCAATGAAACCGCCGCCGCCGTGGCCAAGGGGCTGGCCGCGGCCAACGACCGGCCCCGTCCCGGTGACGCCCACAAATCGGCGGCTAACTATGCCGCCTTGAGCGACCAATTCCGCGCCGGCGCCTGGCAGCATCTGCGCGTGGACGCCGATTTGACGCAGGCGTCCAACAAGGCGTGGGGCATGGTTGCCGAAACGGTCAAGGCCATCTGTGCCGAACACGGGCGCGTCATCCATACCCATCGCTCTATACTGCTGGTAGTCGGCGAGCTGGCGGATGTGGCGCGGGCAGCGGGCGATGCCGAAACCGCCGCCTGGATTGACAACGCTTTCAGCCGGGCGCGGATGCTTCACGCCAATTTTTACGAGAACGAGGAAACGGCCTCACAGGTTGAATCGGGCATTATGCTGTCGGAGCAGTTGTCCGACCGGCTTTACGAACTGTTCTGGCCGGAACGGACGCCGTGCTAATCAATCTGGCCAGGGATGCTGCAAGGGGACGTTACGCTATGACCTACGATGCCAACGCGGTCTCGGCTGCCGTGGCCATGGGGCTGGCCGCCGCCAACGACCGACCCCGTCCCGGCGACGCCCACAAATCGGCGGCCAAATATGCCGCTATGAGCGCTGACTTCCGCGCCGGCGCCTGGCGCCATCTGCGCGTGGACGCCGATTTGACGCAGGCTTCCAACAAGGCGTGGGGCATGGTTGCCGAAACAGTCAAGGCCATCTGTGCCGAACACGGACGCGTCATCCATACGCACTACTCCATCTGGGCCGTGGTGCGGGAACTGGCCGACCTGGCCGAAGCGGCCGGCGATGCGGAAACGGCAGCTTGGATTAGCAACTCCTTCCGCAATGCGCGCGCATTGCACGCCAATTTTTACGAAAACGAGGAATCTATCACGGAGGTAGCTCGTGGCGTAGCACTGTCGGAGCAGTTGTCCGACCGGCTTTACGAACTGTTCGGGCCGGAACGGACGCCGTGCTAATCAATCTGACCGGGAATGCTGCAAAAGGGGACTTTACGCTATGACTTACGATGCCAACGCGGTTGCCGGCGCCGTGGCCCGGGGACTGGCCGCCGCCAACGACCGGCCCCGTCCCGGTGACGCCCAAAAATCGGCGGCCAACTATGCCGCTATGAGCGCTGATTTCCGCGCCGGCGCCTGGCACCATCTGCGCGTGGACGCCGATTTGCCGCAAGCGTCCAACAAGGCGTGGGGCATGGTTGCCGAAACGGTCAAGGCCATCTGCGCCGAACACGGGCGCATCATTCATACACACTACTCCATCTGGGCGGTGGTGCGGGAACTGGCCGACCTGGCTGACGCGGCCGGCGATGCGGAAACGGCAGCTTGGATTAGCAACGCCTTCCGCAATGCGCGCGCCTTGCACGCCAACTTTTACGAAAACGAGGAATCTATCACGGAGGTAGCTCGTGGCGTAGCACTGTCGGAGCAGTTGTCCGACCGGCTTTACGAACTGTTCTGGCCGGAACGGCCCTCGAGTTAATCAAACTGACCAGGGATGCTACAAGGAGACGTTACGCTATGACCTACGATGCCAACGCGGTCTCGGCTGCCGTGGCCAGGGGACTGGCCGCCGCCAACGACCGACCCCGTCCCGGTGACGCCCACAAATCGGCGGCCAAATATGCCGCTATGAGCGCTGATTTCCGCGCCGGCGCTTGGCGCCATCTGCGCGTGGACGCCGACTTGCCGCAGGCGTCCAACAAGGCGTGGGGCATGGTCGCCGAAACGGTCAAGGCCATCTGCGCTGAACACGGGCGCGTCATCCATACGCACTACTCCATCTGGGCCGTAGTGCGGGAACTGGCCAGCCTGGCTGACGCCGCCGGCGATGCGGAAACGGCGGCATACATCAGGATCGCATTCCGCAATGCGCGCGCCTTGCACGCCAATTTTTACGAGAACGAGGAATCCATTGAGGAGGTGGCAAATGGGATAGCGCTGTCGGAACAGCTGTCCGGGCGGCTCTACGAGCTGTTCCGCCCGGAACAGACGACGCATTGACCGAATCCGGCCTGGCCGGGCGGCAATCCTCTTTATTCCAACCAGGAGGCATCAAAATGGAAACCAACGGCAACGGCGTATTACTGGCTATCGACTGGGAAAACATCCGCCGCGGGGCGCAGCTTTACCAGCATACCGTTTCGCCTCAGGCCCTGCACGAAGCGATGACTAACGTGGGGCAGGTATTCGGCAGCGTGCTGGGCGGCAAGGCTTTCGGCGACTGGAGCCTGCGTCCCAATGACGGCTCCGCTTTTACCCAGGCCGGCATCACCCTGTACCACGCGCCGCGCACTATGGCCGGCAAAGACCGCAGCGACCCCTCCATCCTGCTGGAGGTGTACGACTGGCTCCGCGAGCGGGACGACTGCAATGTGGTCATCCTGGCCTCCGGCGATTCCGATTACCAGGTGCTGGTGGACCGGGCCCGCAACATGGGCCGGCGGGTAGTGCTGTGCGCCTTCAGCCAATCCGTGGCCCGGGATATGCTGGCCGTGGCGCCCCTGTTCCCGCTGGAAGCCGAACTGGGCATCCAGCTGTCCGAACACGGCGACGTGGAAATCCCCCAGATTACCGACGAGGAAGCGGCGGAGGAAGAAGCCGCCATGGAGGACGTGCTGACCATTTTCGTCCGGGAAATGGCGAAGCTGGAAAGCCAGATGTACTTCGTGGGCTACAATATGCTCTGCACCCAGTGGATGCTGGATTGGGGCATTGCCTGGAACGACTACGAGTGCCGGCGGCTGGTCGACCAGTGGCTGTACGAGGAAATCATCGAGCGCCACGATGTTCCCAATCCCAACAACCCCCAGTACCCCACTTCGGCGGTGCGGCTGATCCGTTCCAACGAACAGGTGCGGGAGCTGCTGGGCCTGAACCGCCCCGCGGCCGCCAACCCGGTCATCTCGGCCCAGCAGTCCGGTTCCTACTACCCGGCGGAGTAATTTCCGATGCCCTCTTTCAGCTACATCGACCATCTGGAATGCACCGCCTGCGGGCGCGCCTTTCCCTACGACGGGCTGGCTACGGTCAGCGAATGCTGCGGCAAGGTGCTGTTTGTGCGCTACGACCTGCCCCGCCTGCGCCGGGAAACCGCGCCGGCGGAGTTTGACCGCCGCCCGGACGACGGTATGTGGCGATTCCACGAACTGCTGCCGGTGACCGACCCGGCGGCGGTGGTCACCCTGGGCGAGGGCGGCACGCCTCTGCTGGACGCGGCCGCCCTGGCCCGGCGCGTGGGGGTGCGTCGCCTGCTGATCAAGGAGGAGGGCCTTAACCCCACCGGCACTTTCAAGGCGCGCGGCATCGCCGCCGCCGTCTCCAAAGCGGTGGAAATGGGCGCCGGCGGCTTCACAATGCCCTCGGCTGGCAATGCCGCCGGCGCCGCCGCCGCCTACTGCGCCCGCGCCGGCCTCCCCGTCAAGGTCTTTATGCCCCACGATGCGCCCGTGGCCAACAAGAAGGAATCTATCGTGGCCGGCTCGGAGGTCAACCTGGTGGATGGACTCATCGGCGACGCCGGGCGCATCGCCGTGGGCGTAGCCGCCGAGCAGGGGCTGTTTGACCTGTCCACCCTGAAGGAGCCCTGCCGCGCCGAGGGCAAAAAAACGATGGGCCTGGAAATCGCCCGGCAACTGGGCTGGCGAATGCCCGACGCCATCGTGTACCCCACCGGCGGCGGCACGGGCATCATCGGAATGTACAAAGGCTTCCAGGAGCTGCTGGAACTGGGCTGGGTGGAGAGCCGCCCGCCCCGGTTCTACGCCGTGCAGGCCGAGGGCTGCCAGCCCATCGTCCGGGCCTGGCAGGACGGCGCCAGCGCCGCCGCGCCCTGGCCCAACGCCGCCACCAAAGCCGACGGGCTGCGCGTCCCCGGCCCCTTTGCGGACTACCTGATCTTGCAGGCGATCCGGGAAACGGGCGGCGGCGCGCTGGCCGTTTCCGACGACGATATGGTGGCGGCAATGTACACCATGGCGGAGACGGAGGGCGTCATCGCCTGCCCGGAAGGGGCGGCCACGCTGGTGGGCCTGGAACGGCTGCTGGCCGACGGCAGCATCGGCGCCGATGAGGAAGTGGTTCTACTCAACACCGGCTCCGGCTACAAGTACCTGGATCTGCTGCGGGGGCCGGGCGAATAGCCTTACCGCCTTACTTCTGTCCCGACCCCTGTCCCGCCCGTCGCAGCGTCTTTTTGACGCTTTTGACGCTGCGGATGACGCGCCGCAGCGGGCGCCGGCGGGGATGCAGGTTGTGGGCAATCAGCGGGGCCAGCGTGGAATTGGCCGCCACCAGCGGCGCCACCCACTGCCGCAGCTCCGCCATGGTCGGCGGCCGGTCATCCCAGGCGGGAACTACGGAATCCAGGGGATGCCAGGCATTGCGCCCCGGCAGGCGGGTCATCACCGTGCCGCCGGCTTCCTGCACCGCCAGGGCGCCGCCCAGCATATCCCACAGCCGGGGCGCGCCGATGACGGCGAATTGCAGGACGCCCATAGCCACCAGCGCCAGCTCGTAGGCGATGCTGCCGGTTACGCGCAGCTGTCCCAGGGGCTGGCCCTTCAGCCCCGGCCCCAGCCGCGTGGTGGCGCCGAAAGAGCCGGGCAGCCCCGCCAGCCGGTCGCCGCGCAGCCGGTCGGTTTGGTACACCGACAGCTGCCGGTCGCCGGCGTAGGCCCCGCCGCCGGCCCGGCAGCGCAGCGTCATCCCGCCGCCGGCGGCGGACGCCGGCCAGGGGATGTACACGGCGCCGGCCAGGGGGCGGCCCCGGTGCAGCACGCCAACGGACGAAGCATAGACGGGCAGCCCGTTCATAAAGTTGGTGGTGCCGTCCAGCGGGTCCAGAACCCACAGGAAATCGGGGGCCGGCGCGCTGTCAGCGGCATTCCGGCGGGTGGCGTCATCCTCCTCGCCCAGGATGCCGTGCCCGGGGAACCGCCGCGCAATCTGCCGCTCCAGGTAGGCTTGCGCGGCCTTGTCGGCGGCGGTCACCGGGTCTTGCTGCGCCCGGTCTTTGTATTCTATGTCCAGCGCGCGCCCGAAATAGCCGGCCAGCAGCGCGCCGGCGCCGGCGGCGAACTCGGCCGCCGCGGCCTCAATGGCGCCGGCGTCCGCGATGCCGGCGTCCAAGTGGACGTCGTTGTTCCGGGGAACGGCGTTGTTCCGGGGAACGGCACTCATAATGACGGAGATTGTACACTACGTCGGCGAGTTCCGCCCGGCGAATGAAGCGCCATCCGGCCTGAATGCCGGCAGCGCCACCGGAGGAGCCGGTAACCACTCCCGCCGCCGGGGTAGGCTCCGGGTTCGGGATCTGAATAGGTCGGGGCGGCCTCTGTGCCGTCAATGCGGATGGATAGGCCCCGGGTCCGGGGTAGGAGTAGGCGTCCGCGTAAGCGCAGCACGCGCCCGGTCAACCAATTCTGTGGTGAACGGGCCTCCAAAAAAATTGATCCGTTCCGGCTCCGGCCGGAGCCCCAGACTCTCCAGCAGTGACAGTGGAACCAATGCCAGGTTAGAACCGCTATACTGCATAAGTGCCCCGTTGGCTTCCAGGAACCGTATCAAACTATCGTACGACTGGCCTTTCCGGACATAGATTTCCACCCATAGGAATTCACCGTCCAAAGGCAGGCCGGCCTGGTGCCTGGCCCAGTAGCGATAGACATTGTGACCCAGCACCGGATAGTAGGGATTGGCGAGTTCGAGGCCGCCAATCCATTGCTGGGAAAGTTCCGGCAGCAGCGCCAGCGGAATCTCCGCCACAACGTCGGCGTTGGTAGTGGTGATTTCGGATACGGGACGACCGTTCACTTTGTCCAGCGGCGCAATGCCCTTGCCGGCCAAGAACGCCACCAGTTCGTCGATACGGTCAGTATTGATGACAACCAGCGCCGTGTCCGGGTGCTTCGCGGCGTCCTGGCCGGCGCTTCCGGAAGTGCCGACGGCCCCGGAGCTTTGCGCGCTCTGGTACCGGTCAAAACTGTCCTGCAAGAATGGGCCGGTAATGCTATGGCGCAGTGTAAATGGCGCGCCGGTTGCGGTGGGTGCGGTTTCCGGCGTAGCCATGCTGGTCGCCTCGGCGGTAGCCGAGGGTTCCGTGGCCGGCGTGTTCGTTGCGGCGGTGGTGGCCGTGGCCGTCGGTTCCGCCGTAGCGTCCGGTTCCACCTGCCCCGAGGCTTGCCCGCCCGGCGCTGCCGGCCCGCAGGCCGGCCCCGCCAGGAACAGCATTGCCGCCGCCGCCATCACCATAGCCAGCAGGCCCAGTTGCAGGGCGGTTCTGCGCTTTGGCGTCATCATAATCCTTCCCCTGTGGGCTGCGCTTTCCGCGCGGCCGCTGGCAACCAGCCAGATTACAGGCGCGCCAGGGCGCGTTTGGCAATATCTGCAAGGCCAGGAACCAGGGCTGTTGCCACGCTAACCCCCCGGCCCTTACGCCGTTCCCAGCGCCCGCGCGAAAATCGGCCCCAACTCCACCGACACCCCGGGCATTGCCGTTAGCGTAAGCGTATCCCCAACCCCGTACACCCGCGCTGGCCTCGCCGCCGCCCTGACCCCGTCGCCATCACCATCACCATCCCCGTCCCCATTGCCATCGCCAACGCCGTACCCCGCATAAACCGCCACCGTCCGCGCTTCCAGATCCACAATGACCACCTCACGCACCCCGGCGCGCAGATAGACCGGCAGCTTCGCCCCCAAATCCCGCCGCCGCGTGGAATCAGACAGTATCTCCACCACCACATCCGGCGCCCCGAATGCCCCCAGCCGTTCCAGTATGCCCCGCCTCTCGCTGGACACAAAAAGCAAATCCGGCTGGTAGGTATTGAACTCGTCAATATGAACATCATAGGGCGCCGGCACCACTTCCCCAATCCCCAGCGCATCCGTTGGCAGCGTCAGCGCAATGTAGAAACGCCCCGCAAAAATCTGATGGGCGAGGATGGCGCCGGACATCTCAATCAGCTCCCCGCCAATCAGCTGGTAGCGCACGCCGCCGGACACCGGCGGCGTCAACCGCATATAATCGGCGTTAGTCAACTTGCCGCCGCCCGCCGCCGCCCGCTGTTCCCCCACCGCCGGCGCCCGTGTTTGCGCTGGTGTCTGCTGTGCCATTGTCCCGGCTCCATTCATTGCGCCCTACCAGGCGGCGCGCAGTATCGCCTCCAAATCCGCAACTCCCGCCACCGGGCGCACATTCCGGTGCAGCCCGAAATCGGTCAGCGCATCCCCGGCGATTGCGGCGATGCCATCCGCCGCCACGCCCGCATCCCGCAGACGCGTCGGCAGCCCCACCGCCTCAAAAAAGCCGGCTATGGCGTCCGCCGCCGCATCGGCCGCCGCCCTGTCGTCCGCCCCGGCCCCACTTCCACCCGGCCCGGCGGCCGGCCGCACCCCCAGCGCATCGGCCACCCGTGCCTGCCCTCTCGCATTGTAATCCCGGTTGAACCGCATCCCCGGCGCCGTCAGGATGGAATACGCCGCCCCGTGACTGCACTCGGGATGCCGCGCGTCCAGGCTGTGCGCCAGCGCGCTGACCACCCCCAGGGCCGAACCGCCGGCGCCGCTGTCCCACGCCCGGTTGTACATAAACGACGCCGCGCACAGGTTGACCCGCGCCGCCCCGTTGCCATCGCCGTTGTCGCCATCCCTGCGGATGGCGGGCAGGTTCTCCACCAGCAGCCCCAGCGCCGCCAGCAGATCCGCCGCCGCCATCGCGTTCACCGCCGGCGCCTGCAACGCCCCCGCCACACCGCTGAACAGGGAACCCGACGCGCTGACGCAAAGCTCCGCCGGCGCCGTCAGCAGCGCCTCCGTGTCCCAAATGACCGCCGCCGGCCGGGTTTTGGGGTCAAACATTTCCAGACGATGCCCGGTCTCGGCGTCAAGCACGGCAGTTCCGGCCCGCGTGGCCGCCGTCGTGGGCGTGGTCAAAACCAGTATGTTCGGCAGCTTGGGGCGCATCAGACGGGGGCTGACCGGAGGCTGCCCCGCCGGATACTTGGTGGCGTGTTCCCGCGGCTCGCTGCCCTCCGCCAGCAGAATGATGATCGCCCGCGCCGTCACCACCGCGCTGCCGCCGCCCACCGCGATAATCAGGTCGGCGTCC
Organism: Dehalococcoidia bacterium; assembly: GCA_965203195.1. Lineage (GTDB taxonomy): Bacteria > Chloroflexota > Dehalococcoidia > Lucifugimonadales > UBA3495 > Bin87. Next base: position 2,784,588 of record OZ241860.1, read on the forward strand.
GCATCCTGCGCCGCCCGCGTCCCCGCCAGCACGGCCGGAACCGGCGACCCGGTCTGTACGCCGTCAAACACCCCCGCCGGCGCCGCCCCCAGCGCATCGGCCACCCGTTCCAGGAGGTTGGTACGGCGGGCCACCGACTGTCCGCAGACCACAAAAGGCCGCTTTCCCTCGGCCCGCGCCACCGCCGCCCCCAGGTTGGACAGGGCGTCATCGCCGGCATAAACCCGCACCGGGTAGGCGGTATGACGAAAAGGCGCAACTGCCGGCATTGGCGCAATCCTCCGCTTCCGCTGCCCCCGCCGTTCCGCTACACCTGCGCCAGGGCTTTTTGGGCCACTTCCTGCCAGAAGGCGAAAGGCTGCAACTCCCGCGACCGCGCGTTGATGGCCCGCTCGCAACTGTCCATAATCATCTCGTCCACCGTTCCCAGCACATAGCGCTCGGGGCTGATTTCCGAATAGGTGTCAATCAGCTCCTGCGCCTCATCGTCCCGCGCTTTGGACTGGCTTTGCATGGTTATAACCTGCGCCGGCGCAATGGTACGGTCCTGCCAGGTGGACGGGTTGGTCAGTACGGAGTTGCAGATTTCCCCCACCTGGTCAATGTAGCGGATGCGCGTGGGTATCTTTTCCACCAGATTGTTGAGATAGGATTCCCGGTTGGATTCGTGGGCCACCCCGAAACCCACCAGCGCCTGGCTCAACTCCCGCACCAGGTGCTCGCGGTTGGCGTCAAAAGCCGCCATCACATCGTCATAGGTGGGCCGCAGGCCCGCATCTCCGGGTTCCGCAACGGCGCCGGCCAGGTTCTCCAGCGGCGGCACCAGCCGGTCTATGTCGCGCACATACTCCGGCGGCACCGTCACCTGGTCAATGACCTGGTAAATCTCCCGGGCCACATCCTTGGGGAAGGGAACATCCCCCATCAGGTCGTTCAGATGCTTGGTTTTCCGCTCCCCGCGCATCGGCCCGATGTAGGACACCGCCGAGGCGATGGTATAGGTGATGAAGCGGTCGTTCACCATCGGCGCAATCGTCGCCATAAACTGGCGCAACGCCGGGATGGGGCTTTGCCGCTTCACATAGGTGCGCCGGATCTGCGCTGCGGTGGGAATGCGGAGAGGTCGTGAGGCGCTCATAACAACTTGCTTCAGGCCGGACGGGTTTAAAACGGCAGGACGACGGATCAGCGGCCGGTTTCCCGTTGCAACCGCTGCGCCTATTATGCCGTCGCCAGCCGATTTGTCAATTTGATTACGGCGACCGCTTGATTATAGCGACCGCCCTGGCCCGCGCCGGGGCAGCCCCCGGCCAGGCAAGCGCGCCGCCGCACTCACCCGGCGCTGCCGAGGTAGGCATCCATCCCCGCGTACCGGGCGTCATCCCCCAGCTCCGCCTCAATCCGCAGCAGGCGGTTGTACTTGGCCACCCGCTCCGACCGCGCCGGCGCTCCGGTTTTGATCTGCCCCACATCCCAGGCCACGGCCAGGTCGGCAATGGTGGTGTCCTCCGTTTCGCCGGAACGGTGGCTCATCACCGCCCTCCACCCGGCGGCGCGCGCCATCTGCAAGGCGGCGGCCGTTTCCGACAGGGTGCCAATCTGGTTGGGCTTGAGCAGAATGGCGTTGCCCGCCCCTTCCGCTATGCCCCTTTGCAGCCGTCCGATGTTGGTCACCAGCAGGTCGTCGCCCACCAGCTGCGTACCGGCGCCCAGCCGCCGCGTCAGCCTTGCCCACCCGTCCCAGTCATCCTCATCCAGCCCGTCCTCAATGCTGATGATGGGATATTCTGCCCGCCAGCCCGCGTACAGATCCACCAGCTCGGCGGCGGTGAGCGATACCCCCTCCCGTTCCAGGTCGTACCGCCCTGTATCGCCGTTCCACAGCTCCGCCGCCGCCACATCCAGGGCAATGTACACCTGCTCGCCGGGGCGGTAGCCCGCGGTTTCAATGGCCCGCAGCACTACCTCAATGGCGTCCCGGTTGGAAGCCAGCGCCGGCGCAAAACCGCCCTCGTCGCCCACATTGAGATTGTGGCCGCCGGCCCGCAGGATGCCCTTCAGCGCCTGGTAAATTTCCACGCCCGCCCGCAGCGCCGCGCCGAAGCGCTCAAACCCGGCGGGAACCACCATAAACTCCTGCACATCGGCCGAATTGGAAGCGTGCCGCCCGCCGTTTAGAATGTTCAGCATCGGCGCCGGCAACGATACCGGCCCCTCGCCTGCCAGGTGCCGCCAGAGGGAACCGCCCGCCCCGGATACGGCCGCCGCCCGCGCCACCGCCATTGACGCCGCCAGCGTGGCGTTGGCCCCCAGACTGCTTTTGTCCGTCGCCCCGTCCAACTCAATCAGCCGGCGGTCCACAGCGGCCTGGTCGTAGGGCGACATACCGGCCAGGGCGGGGGCGATGCGCCCGTTGATATTGGCGACGGCGGTCAGCGTTCCGGCGCCGCCGTAGCGGGTCGGGTCGCCGTCCCGCAGCTCCAGCGCCTCGTAGCTCCCCGTGCTGGCCCCCGACGGAACCAGCGCCAGCCCCGCGCTGCCGTCGGTGAGAGTTACTTCAGCCGCCACGGTGGGGTTGCCCCGCGAGTCCAGAACCTCGCGCCCGGCCACGGCGGCGATAACGGCGTCAGCAGGCATCAGACACCTCCGGGAACAGGTTCGGAAAAGGCTACCGACGCCGTTTCGTCAGCCCGGTTCCGGGCCGCGACCAGCGCCTTGTCCACGGCGTCGGCAGGATCCGCGGCGATGATGTAGTCCTCGCTGACGGGCTGCCCGTCGCCCCGCACCGTGAGCGGCCAGCTGTGCAGCGACACCACCGGAATGCCGTAGCTGAGGGCGTAGGCGATTTCCGACAGCGTGCCGTAAGCCCCGCCCACCGCAATGACGGCGCGCCCCGTGCTGACCACCGCCACATTCCGCGCGTAGCCCATATTGGTGGCAATGGGAATGTCCACATGGATGTTGGCGGTGTCGGGGGAACCGCCGGGCAGGATGCCGATGGTAGCCCCGCCCGCCGACTTGGCGCCCTTGCACACGGCCTCCATCACGCCGGTCAGCCCGCCGCAAACGGGGATGGCGCCCCGGCGGGCCAGTTCGCCGCCCACGGCCTCGGCCAGGGCGTAGATGTGCGGCGGCGGGTCGCTGTTGCCGACTACTGCGATAATCATTGCGGGTTGCGCTCCGTTGCGGTTCATTCGTCCTTCCATCCGTCCGTTCCTGCATACGCGGGAAAGTGAGGGTGGGACTATGGTAGCAGAAAGTAATGCCGAAGCGCCTGCTTATTCGCCCCGACATTAGGCTTGCCTCGGTGGCAAAACCCACCGCTGCGACCAACCCGGCGCGACGCCCGACCGCAGGCCGGCTTGCGCGCCCGCCGGCAGCGTAATACAATTGCGCCTGCCCCACGGATGCAGCGACGACAATCCGATATGACTTCCCACCAGATCGAAAGCGCCACCAACGCCGCCCTGGCCGCTCTGCTCCGGCCCATGCTGCCCGGCTGCGCTGTCCGCGCCGAGCGTACCCAAACCATCGCCGGCCACCCGGGGCGTCACCCCGACGTGCTGATCACCGCCCCCGGTCGCTCCCCGGTGGTCATCGAGGCGGAATACGAACCCGACAACCCGGAAGCCGACGCCCGCCAGCGGTTGGGGCTTGACATCAGCGGCGAAATCCGCCCCGTGGAAGCCGCCATCGCCTTGCGCTACCCCGAAAGCATCGGCGCCGCTGACCACCCGTCCGCGGCCCTGGCGGCGGCCCGGATGCCTCATTGTATCCTCTACGAGAATGGTGCCCGTTTCCCTGAATCGGGTTGGTTGGAGGGCGGAATCACTGACCTGGCCGACCTGATTGGCCTAGTTTCCGTGCCCCAGCGCGCCGTGGACGAAGCGGCGGCGGCGCTGGAACGCGGCATTGACCGGGCGGCAAATGTACTGGAGGAAATGGGGCAGCAGCGGCCCAACATTACGCCGGCCATTGCCCGGCTGCTGGGGATGACTGACGTCCCTCAAACCCGCCGCATGGCCGGCGCCATCATCGCCAACGCCCTGATTTTCCACGAGCGCATCGCCGGTATGCACGACGCTATACAGCCGATCCGTCTGGTCTGCGGCCCGGATGTTGGCAACCCGCAGCACGAAACGCTGGCCGCCTGGGCAGAAATACTGCAAGTCAATTACTGGGCTATTTTCGCCATCGGGCGCGATATTCTGAACCAGATTCCGGCCGCCTACTGCAACCGCATCCTGCGCCATCTGGCTTTCACGGTCGGCGAAGTCGCCAACACCGGGGTCAACCACAGCCACAACCTGACCGGGCGCATTTTCCAGCGACTCATTGCCGACCGCAAGTATCTGGCGACTTTCTATACCCTGCCGCCCTCCGCCGCCCTGCTGGCCCGTCTGGCCGTAAGCAAAATGGCCGGCATCGACTGGGGCGACGCGGACGCCGTCGGCCGGCTCCGCATCGGCGATTTCGCCTGCGGCACGGGCGCGTTGCTGTCGGCGGTGTACGAACAGATTGTCGCCCGGCACACCCATGCCGGCGGGAGCCCGGAGGGGCTGCACCCGATGATGATGCAGGAAGTTCTTTACGGCTGCGATGTAATGCCTTCCGCCGTTCACATTACCGGCTCAACCCTTTCCGGCATTGCGCCGGCCGTCCGCTTTGACAACGCCCGCCTGTACACCTTGGCCTATGGGCGCCAACCGGACGGCGGCGTGCGCATCGGTTCGCTGGAACTGTTGCAGTCCTCATCGGCGATGACCCTGTTCAACACCAGCGACCCGGCCCAGCGCACCGGCAGCGTGGGCGAGGAAACGGCGGCGCAAATCACCGCCGACATCCCCGATGGCGGCTTTGACCTGGTGATTATGAACCCGCCCTTTACCAGCAACACCAAGCACCGGGACGCGGCGGGAAATGTACAAAACGCCGCCTTTGCCGCCTTCGGGGCGCAAATTGCCGACCAGGATGATATGGCGGCGCGGCTGACCGGGCTGGCGCGGGATTCCTGCTACCACGGACACTCCGGGCTGGGTTCCGCCTTTGCGGCCATTGCGGACAAGAAAGTTCGCCCCGGCGGCGTCATCGCCTTGCTGATTCTTTTTACCGCGGTCAGCGGCGCGTCCTGGGCCAAGTTCCGGCGGCTGATTGCCGAGCAATGCACTGATGTCACCATCGTCAGCATTGCGGCCAATGGCGCCGATATGTCCTTCTCATCGGACACCGGAGTTGCGGAGTGTCTGGTGATTGGCCGGCGGCTGGTCAAAGGCGAAAAGCCCTCCGGACGCGCCCGGTTCATCTCCCTGCGCCGCCGCCCCCGCAGCTTTGCCGAAGCGTGGGAAATTGCCACCGTCATCGCCGACAGCGACGCAGTGCGCTACATTGAGGACGGGCCTTATGGCGGCATACCCATCTACACCGGGGATACTCTGGCCGGCGAAATCCTGGACGCCCCTCTTGATGACCACGACAGCGGCTGGGGCGCCGGACGCCTGCTGGATGCGTCCCTGGCGCAGACGGCGCATTCGCTGGCCGCCGGCAGTCTCCGGTTGCCCGCCGAACCCCAGGGTCGGCCGTTGCCCATAACGCGCTTGCGGGAAATCGGGCGGCTGGGCGTCCACGACTCCCTGCTGACGATGACCACCCACGGCGGCCCTTTTATCAAGATGGCGCCCAGCCCCACGGCAACCTACCCGGCCCTGTACAACCACCACGCGCGCCGCGAGACCCGCCTGGTTTGCGAGCCCGACTCACAGCTGCGGGTGCGCCCCGGCGGCGAAAGCCGCGCCGCCGAACTTTGGCCCACGGCCAGCCGCGCGCATCTGAACCGGGATTTCACCTTCGGTTCCCAGGCCCTGGCGGTGGCCTTTACGGAATTGGTATCCATAGGAGGTACGGTGTGGCCCAACATCGGTTTTGACGACAACCGATTTGACTACGCCTTTACGGTGTGGGGCAACAGCACGCTGGGTCTGTTGTCCTACTGGTGGCATTCCAGCCGCCAGCAGTCCAGCAAAGCCAGAATGACCCGCCTGGTTATCCCCAATCTGCCCACCCTTGACCTGCGCGCGCTCACTGACGACCAACTGGCGATGGCGCAGGCCATCTTTGACGAGTTCCGTGACAAAGAGCTACTGCCGGCGTACCTGGCCGACGCCGACGCCAACCGGGCGCTGCTGGACCGCCGGGTAGTCTGCGACCTGCTCGGCTTTGACAACACCGTCTATCAGGCGGTGCGCCGCCTGGCCGCCAAGTGGTGCGCCGAACCCAGCGTCCACGGCGGCAAAGCCCGCCCCGGGTCGGCAACCTTCGCCGTATGACGCCGGCGCTTGCCGGATACCTCCGGCATCATACCAGGCCAGCGCCGGTTCGTTATGCCATCTCCCCCGCCCCGGTTGCGGCGCCCCGGTACAGTGCCCAGGTATAGCGCATCGCCGCACTGATAAACTTGGCGGCCTTTGGAATGCCCGTCTCTGGGTATCCGGTTGGAGCCGCATTCCGGGCAACGCGCCTGGCGGCGATAGACGCGGGGACGGGCCATCGTTCCGACCTCCTAAAAACCGGATAGCCTGATTCCGGCACAGCGCCAGTTTATGTTGAGAATACCAAACCGCAACGGAGCCGCACTTCCAAATAATGCGGCTTGACTTCCCATCCCATTCCAACGCCGGCCCGCCCTGTGGAATGTTGACCGACCTCGCGCCCACCGGTCTGCCGGCGCCGCCCTAACCCAGCAGTGCCCGCAGCCCGGCGCCAATCTGCCGCCCAATTTCCCCCACCCCGGCGGCGTAAGCAATGCCCACCAGCAGCACAACCGCCACCGTCAGCGTCAGTGCCACCGCCACAATCAACCGCCACCGCCACCGCCAGCGTCCGCCCCGCCGCCCTTCCCGGTTGCGCCGGTCGCTCCGGTAATCCCACGGACGCTGCCCTTTCCCGCCCCGCCGCCACACGCCGCGCCGCTGCCGCCGGGCCTCCGCTTCCGCCCGGTCCAACCCCAGCTCCTGCCCTCCGTAGCGGCCATACCAATAGGCCATCCCGGCCTGCACCATCTGCGCGTTCACCGAATTGCGCCGCCCCCGCCGGCCCCGTCCCCGGTACAGCAGCGCCACCCGCCGCCCGTAGCGGTCGGTGTCCATCACCTCAATGCGCAGGCTGCCGCCCCCGCGCACCAGAGACTGCAAGTGCGCCCGCGCCGCCGCACCGTTGGGCTGCGCCAGCTCCGGCGCGTCAATGGCGTACAGCCGCACCGGAAACGGACGCCGCCGCATCATCCCCAGCAGCCCGCCGTACTGCGCCTCCACCGAGTCGCCGTCCACCACCCGCCGTATCTTAACCCGCCGCGCCATCGGATGCCCAACCCCATTGCCTGAAAGGAGGCGGGAGCCGCCACTAGACCGTCAGCGGCGTATCGTCGCGGTTCGCCCATTCGCCCATTGACGCGTCATAGTTCCTGGCGTTCTCAAAACCCACCAGCCGCAGCACAAAGTTGCCGTGCGCCGCACGGATGCCCGCCTGTCAATACGAATACACCGCCCTGCCCGGCGTAATCCCATGCTCCGCCAGGATGCGCCGGATTTCAGCCGCCGGCTTGAACCGGTGCGTCTGCCGATCCACCAGATGAAACCACTCCAGATGAACGGCGCCGGGAATATGCCCCACCCGCCGGTTGCGGTAATTCTCGGCCGTGCCGTTCCACTCGGCATCGCTGCGGACATCCCACACCACCACATTGTCCAGAGTGCAGGCCGCCTTCAGTTCATCCCCGGTGGCGATATACGAATCGTCGGCCCGCGGCGTAAAAGTGACCGCCGCCGGCGGACGGGGCCGGTCAAAACCCACCGGCTGCCCCGCATTCACCCAAGCTCGCCAGCCCCCGTTCAGCACCATCGTATTCCGGTGCCCGTAGTACCGGAATACCCACCACATCCGCGCGGCGGTCAGACCCTGGGCGTGGTCGTAGGTCACCACGGTGGTATCATCGCCAATGCCCAGACCTTCGGCCAGCGCCCGGAACTGCTCCGGCGTCATCACCCGCTGGCGGTTGGAATCGGGGTCTTTGGCCCAGTTGTCGGGAACCAGCGCCGCCCCGGGAATATGCCCCCGCTGGTAAGCGTCGGCGGTATTGGCGCAGTCCAGGATGACCACATCAGGGTCGTCCCGATGCGCCGCAACCCACTCGGGGTCGGTGAGATACTCGGGATGAGCGTAGGCGTCCACATCGGCATTGGCATTACGGGCGGTCATCGGGCGGCTCCTGTCGAGGGCAAAGTTTGAGTTGCCACGGGCGGGGATTTGTGATTGTAGGCGCACGGGGTGGGCGGGGTCAACCGCCGGCGGGACAATCGCACTCAATCTGAGGGTAGCCTCTACGCTGCGCCTGCCGGTCAAAGATACGATTTGCCCAATCTCCTACGCTATCGTACAATGTGTTCTCGAGTGCTTGCTCGCAACCCGTTTGTGGAGGCCAATCCTATGACCGAGCGTCCCATAGAAAATTGCTACTGGGTAGTCCCCGGCAAAGTGCTGGCCGGCGAATACCCCCGGGACCTGAACAACGCCGTTTCCAAGCTGGCCCGGCTGACCGATGCCGGTGTCACCGCATTCATTGACCTCACCGATGATAGGGAGCTGAAACCCTATGCTCGTCTGCTGGAGGGGCAGGCATCTCACCGGAGGTTTCCCATCCGTGATATGTCCACCCCGCATTCCCCGGAACTGACCTCTGCCGCGCTGGACGCTATTGACGACCACATCCGCAATGGCGAAGGCGTCGCCTACGTGCATTGCTGGGGTGGCACGGGGCGCACCGGCACCATCGTCGGCTGCTGGTTGGTGCGGCACGGGCGTACCGGAGAGGCGGCACTGGCGCGCTTGGCCGAATTGTGGAAAATCAACCCCAAGTCGAGCCGGCGCCCCGTTTCCCCCGAAAGAGAGTCGCAGCGGGACTATGTGCGGAACTGGCGGGAGGTCAATCGCACAATCGAACGCCCCATAGAAAATTGCTACTGGGTAGTCCCCGGCAAAGTGCTGGCCGGCGAATACCCCCGGGACCCGGACAACGCCTTTTCCAAGCTGGCCCGGCTGACGGAGGCCGGCGTCACGGCCTTCATCGACCTTACCGTGGTGGGCGAGGCCAGCCGTGTGGAGGGGGAACGGAAACTCTACTCCCATCTACTGGAAGGGCAAGCGTCGCACCAGCGGTTTCCTATCCACATGGTAACAACACCGCGGTCAACCGAATTGACCGCTACTGCGCTGGATGCTATTGACGCGCACATCAGTGGCGGCAAGGGCGTCATTTACGTCCATTGCGGGGGCGGCACGGGGCGCACCGGAACCATCATCGGCTGCTGGCTGGCGCGGCACGGGCATACCGGGCCGGCGGCGTTGCGACGCTTGGCCGAATTGTACCAGACCAACCCCAAGTCGCAACGCCGCCCACTCTCCCCGGATACCAATGAACAGCGCGCCTACATACGGCGTTGGCAGGAGCAAACCCGGTGACCACCACACGCCAGCGCTGCTACAGTGCCCCTGGAATATGTCCCCACTGGTAAGCGTCCGAGGTATTGGCGCAGTCCAGGATGACCCCGTCAGGGTCGGTGAGTACCTGTGGTTGTAGGCTCGTGAGACGGGCAAGGTCAACCGCCGGCGGGCCAATCGCATTCAATCTGATGGTGTCCACTATGCCGCCCCTGCCGGTCAAGCCTACCATTTGACCGATGTCTGACGCTACCATACAATGCGGCCCTGGATGCTTTCAGGCAACCCGTTTGCGGAGGCCAATCCTATGACCGCGCGTCCCATTGAAAATTCCTACTGGGTAGTTCCCGGCAAAGTGCTGGCCGGCGAATACCCCCGCGACCTGACCGACGCCGCTTCCAAGCTGGCCCGGCTGACCGGCGCCGGCGTTACCGCGTTCATTGACCTCACCGAGGACGGGGAACTGAAACCCTATGCCCACCTGCTGGAGGGACAAGCATCTCACCGGAGATTTCCCATCCCTGATGTGTCTATCCCGCATTCCCCGGAACTGACTTCCGCCGCGCTGGACGCTATTGACGACCACATCCGCAACGGCGAAGGCATCGCCTACGTGCACTGCTGGGGCGGCGTAGGCCGCACCGGAACCATCATCGGCTGCTGGCTGGCCCGGCACGGCTATACCGGAGATGCGGCGCTGCGACTGCTGGCCGAATTGTATCAGACCAACCCCAAGTCGCAACGCTGTCCCCACTCCCCCGAGACTAACGAACAGCGCGCCTACATAAGGAATTGGCAGGAGCAAACCCGATGACCACCACACGCCAGCGCTACCACGGCGCCCTCCTCGGCCTCGCCGCCGGCGACGCCGTCGGCACCGCCGTAGAGTTCCGCAGCCCCGGAACCTTCGCCCCCGTAACCGACCTCCTCGGTGGCGGCCCCTTCAAACTGCAACCCGGACAGTGGACCGACGACACCTCAATGGCCCTCTGCCTGGCCGAAAGCCTGGTGGAATGCGCCGCCTTCGACCCTGTCGACCAGATGAACCGCTACATCCGCTGGTGGCGTGAAGGCCACCTGTCCCCCACCGGCGACTGCTTTGACATCGGCATCACCGTCTCCAAAGCCCTGCATACCTACGAGGATACCGGCGACCCCTTCGCCGGCTCCACCGACCCCTTCACCGCCGGCAACGGCAGCCTGATGCGCCTGGCCCCTGCCCCTCTCTTCTTTGCCGCCCACCCTGAACGCGCCATCGCCATGAGCTCCGAAAGCTCCCGCACCACCCACGCCGCCCGCACTTGCCTGGACGCCTGCCGCTACTTCGGCGGCCTGCTCGTGGGCACCGTGAACGACGTCGACCGGGAAACCCTGCTGTCCCCCGACTACGCCCCCGTCCCCGGCCTCTGGGAACGGGAACCCCTGTGCCCTGAAATCGCCGAAATCGCCGCCGGCTCCTTCCGCCGCCGCCAGCCCCCGGAAATCGTCGGCAGCGGCTATGCCGTCAAATCCCTGGAAGCCGCCCTGTGGGCCTTTGACCGCTCCGACACCTTCGAGCAAGGCTGCCTCCTGGCCGTGAACCTGGGCGACGACGCCGATACCACCGCCGCCATCTACGGCCAAATCGCCGGCGCCTGCTACGGCGTTGACGCCATACCCGCCCGCTGGCGGGAACGCATCGCCATGGCCGACCTCATCACCGACCTGGCCGACCGCCTCTACGCCGCCGCCGGCTGGGAAAACGAATAAAGCCGCCCGCCCGGCCCCCTACCCGGCGCCGTTCCCGTTGCCCGCCCCTGCCGTTGCCCGCCCCTGCCGTTGCCACCCGCCGCCGCTCCCCGCGCTCCCGGGCGGCGGCGTGCCAGTCCCGGCGCGTCACTTCCATCCGAATAAAATCATACGACAGCCGTCGTACCCGCCCCACTGCCCGGAAACCGGAACGCTCAAAACACTTGCGCGCCCGGTGATTCCACTCCAGCGTATGCAAATACACCCGTTGCAACTCCATACCCTCAAACATATGCTCCAGCAGCGTCACCACCGCATCATAGCCGTACCCCCCGCTCCAGTAATCCTTGTCCCCGATAACGATGCCCAGCTCCGCCTCTTTGGATATGCTGTTCAGGTCATAGTACATACAATTCCCGATGTATTTGCCCCCGTCCGCCTCAATCCCGAAGTGGTGCGAACCGGGCGTCGGGTGCCGCAGCTGGCTCTCAAAATTCTTCAGAAAGCGCTCGTACTTCATCGTCAGCGGCTGGGTGGCGTCCAGCCGCGCGATTTCGGCGTCGCTGCGCCAGATATAATCCTTTTCCGCATCCTGCATCCGCTTGCCCCGCAAAATAATGCGGCCCCCCCGCAGCGTCAGCTCCTGCTTCCGTTGTCGCGCTATCATCGCCCGCCGCCCTTCCCGGCGCGGAGCCGGGTCGCCGTCCCGGCAATCGCCGGTAATCGCCCGTCAGAAATCGTCAATCAGAGCCCGCGCCGTTTCCAGCACGCTGCGCTCGTTGTCGTATTCCAGCAGCGCCAGCGCATCCTCGTACCGGTGCCATTCCACCACATCAAACTCGCCATCGTGGTTCGCCGTGCTGCCGCCCAGGGGCTTCATCAGATAAAAATGCACCGTCTTGTCGTACCGCACGCCGTCATCGTGGCCCACAAAAAAGTAGCGGATGCTGGTAATCGGCGCCAGCACGCGCACGCTGACTCCCGTTTCCTCTTGCACTTCCCGCCGCGCCGTTTCCGCCACGCTTTCCCCCGGCTCGGGCGTACCTTTGGGCAGCCGCCAGCTCATTGACCCGTCTCCCTTCCCGCCGTTCCCGTCGCCGCAGCCGGCCCGAATGCGCCCGCACAGCAGCGTCTCCACCCGCCCGCCGGCCTCGCCCGGCCCCCCGGCATCGGAGCCAGCGTCAACATCAGCGTCAGCGTCGGCATCAGAATCAGCCTCGGCGCGCCGAAACACCAGCCCCCCGGCCGACATCACCCTGGCCCCGGCATCGGCAATGTACGGTTCATCATCATCTGGCAAAAGCCTGGCGTTAGTCATCAGCGCAACACCCGACACGGCGGCAAGCCGTCTGGAATCGGCCCCCATTGTAGCCGCCCCCGCCCGGCGGGTCAAACGCCGGGTATTTTCAGCACGCGCTGGTGATATAATTGGGGCTGGATTTTGCCATTGCCGGAGGTGATACCATGGCCGCCGCCCGTTCCTACCGCGACGATCTCCAGTGCCCCCACTGCGGCTCCAACTGGCTGCCCAAGGACGGACGCTCCAGGGGCAAACAGACCTACCGCTGCCGCCTGTGCCACTACCGCTTCACGCCCGACGGCAACCGCCATTACTACTCGGAACAGGTCAAAGAACAGGCCATCGATATGTACGGCGAAGGCATGGCCATAGCCGCCATCAGCCGGGTTCTGGAGGTCAAGCTGGGGACGGTGTACCAGTGGGTCAAAAAAAGTCCGGTGGGCCTTGGGGATTTGGGCCTGGGTGACCATGCAGCGCCAGCGATGGGGCATGGTTCCAGCCATATCTTTTGACGAGATGTGGACTTATCAGCAGGCGCGACATGGCAAGAAGCGGCAGGAAGTGTGGATCTGGACGGCGGTGATTGAGCTGCCTGATGGTAGGCGGTGCGTGGATTTTGAGGTAGGCGACCGCAGTGGGGAGACTTTTCTGCGGTTGTACGAGCGGTTGCCGGAGGCGGAGCGGTACTACAGCGATGACTACGGGGTGTACGGGAGCTGGCTGCCGGCGGAGCGACACATAGTGGGCAAGGGCAAGCTGGCGAACCGGAACGAGGGATTGCACTCGGAGTATCGGGGGCGGTTGAAGCGATTGGCGCGGGCGACCACTGGGTATACGAAGCAGGTGTGGGTGTTGCGTGGTTCGCTGGCGTTGTTGTGTTTGCGTCCGCGGCGGGGCCAAAAATCCGATGCCAGCGCGTGTTGAAAATACCAAACGCCGCCGGCCGGTCAAATCCGTAGCCCGCCTTTACCGGCCCTGGACGAGATGGACTGGCTGAATTATCGCACCTGCCCCGCCCGCCAGCCGACAATGAAAGCGCCCAACATAATAGCGCCGTCGCGGGTCAGCCACTGCGCGGTAGCGAGGAGTTCGGCTTGCGCCTCCGTCAGCTGGGGCTCCGCGAGGTAGGCCAGCCAGACTATGGTAGCGTAACCGCATATGGTAAGGCCGCCGAGCAGGAACAAGCCCGCCAGGATGTGGAACCATCTTATGACGCGACGAGGCTTTCAGTTGTCCTGTCTTTGACGCCGGTGTCCTGACGGCTCTGCCGGATCCTGGTCACGATCGCACAGCCGGCGAGGGCGAAGCCGGCCGCAAAAAGGAGCAGGCCATCAATATGTACGGTGAAGGCATGGCGGTGGCCGCCATCAGCCGGGTTTTGGAAGTCAAGCCGGGCGCCGTGTACGAATGGGTCAAAAAATCCGGTGGGCCTTGGGCGTTTGGGCTTGGGTGACGATGCAACGCCAGTGGTGGGGCGTTGTGCCGGCCATATCTTTTGACGGGATGTGGACTTGCCAGCGGGCGCGGCGGGGGAAGAAGCGGCAGGAGGTGTGGATCTGGACGGCGGTGATTGAGCTGCCTGATGGCCGGCGGCGCGAGGACTTTGAGGTGGGCGACCGCAGTGGGGATACTTTTTTGCGGTGGTACGAGAGGCTGCCGGAAGCGGAGCGGTATTACAGCGATGACTGCGGGGTGTCGGGGAACTGGCTGCCTGCGGAGCGGCGCATAGTGTAGAGGGCAGGGGGAAGCCGGCGAACCGGAACGAAGGGCTGCACTCGGAGTATCGGGGGCGGTTGAAGCGATTGGCGCGGGCGACTACGGGCTGTAAGAAGCCGGTATGGGTATTGCGTGGTTCGCTGGCGGGTTTTATTTGCGTCCGCGGCGGGGCCAAAAATCCGATGTCAGCGCGTGTTGAAAATACTGCGCCCAGAATATGCCCAGTGCCCGCCAGGGGCCGACGGTGTACCTTGCTGGCATTATGGAAGGGCGCCTATTTTCGAGCGCACCCGCCGCCTTACGCCTGGAACCCCAGCTCCCGCGCCCGTTCCAAATCCGCCGTCGCCTGCTCCCCGTTGCCCAGCACGCCATGCGAAACGCTCCGGTTAAAGTAGGCCAGCGCATAATCCGCCCTGACCCCAATGGCACGGGTAAAGTCCAGCACCGCGTTGCCGTGCTCTCCCCGCCGCCGCCACGCCAGCCCCCGGTTGTACCACGCTTCCGCCAGATTAGGATTGGCCTCAATGGCCCGGTCATAATCCGCCATTGCTCGCTCGTCATTCCCCAGCCGGGCCCAGGCCAGCCCGCGGTCACTGTAAATTTCCGCGGCGTCCCCATCCGCTGCGACCAGCTCCAGTGCCACGGTGTAATCGTCCACAGCCCGTTCGTACTCCTCCCACTCCAAATAGTAGTACAGTCCCCGCAGATGCCAGTTTTCCGGGTCATCCGGGTCATCGGCAATGGCTTGGTCATACTCCGAACTGTCGCCGCACAGGCGTATGACGAAAGCGCGAGCCCCGCTGTAAGCGTCGGCGTCAGGAGCTATCGCGATAGCCAAGTCAATATCCTTAATCGCCTGTTCGCATTCCCCCATCATAGCATGGGTAAAGCCTCGGGCGAAGTAGGCTTGGGCATCCTGCGAGTTTAATCCAATAACGGCAGTGCAGTCCGCTATGGCCAAGTCATATTCCCATTGCGCAGAGTAGGCATCGCTTCGGTTGCGGTAGGCTTGGACATCCTGCGGGTCCAGCTCAATGGCGGCGGTGTAGTCCGCTATGGCCAAGTCATATTCCCATTGCTCGGTGTAGGCATCGCCCCGGTCTTTGTAGGCTTGAGCATACTGCGGGTCCAGCTCAATGGCGGTAGTGTAGTCCGCTATGGCCTGATCATAATCCCTTTGCCCAGCGTAGGCACTGCCCCGGCCGCAGTATACTTGGGCATCCTGAGGGTCCAGGTCAATGGCGACGGTGTAGTCCGCAATAGCTTGGCCATAATCCCCTTGCCCAGCGTAAGCAGCCAGCAGAGCATAGGTAGCACCTCGGATGGCGTGGGCTTGGGCATATTGCGGGTTCAACTCGATGGCGGTAGTGTAATCCGCAATGGCCCGTTCAAAATCCTCTTGCGCACCATAGGCATGGCCTCGAGCGATGTAAGCTCTATCGTCCTGCGGGTCCAGCTCAATGAGGGCGGTATAGTCCGCAACGGCCGAGTCATAATCCCCTTGCTTAGCGTAGGCAATGCCTCGGATCCTATAGGCTTCGGTAAATTGCGGGTTCAGCCCGATGACGACAGTATAGTCCGCTATGGTCCGATGATAATCCCCTAGCATACCGTATGCAAAACCCCGGAGCATATAGGCTTGGGCATCCTGCCGGTTCAGCCTGATAGCAACGGTGTATTCCGCAATGGCTCGGCCATACTCTCCCTGCTCAAAGTAGGCAATGGCTCGGTCGAAAACACCGTCATCGGTTTCAGATGTTGCGACAACCGGGGGAACGGTCGGCGGCATGGCGTCCGCCATGCCTAGTGTGGGCGGCCCGCCACCTTCCGGCAGGCGCAAACTAGCGCGGCCGGGTTCAAAGCGCGGTTGCCGGGTTAATTCCTGGGTTACGGCAATCAGCGTCTCCAGCTTGTCATTGATGTCGTCGAGGTCTGACCGGGGCGTAGCCGTCGGTTGCCCGTACATCAAACCGCCTAGTTCCCGCTTCAGCTCGTCGACCTGATGCGCCGCATCGTCAGCAGAAAACCGACGCAGCAAAATAGCAACCTGGCCCAGCGCCTCATAAGGTTCGTAATCGCACTTGGCACTATCGTGCTGCCCCACATAGTAGTTGCGAATGGAACGCACGTTCAAGGCAATCTGCCGTACCTCCCAATGCCCGCGCCCTCCAAAGCGGGGCTTGAACACTACAAACCAGTGATCCAGCATCGCTCGCAACACCTCCGACGCGTCGGAGGTGCCACGCAACGTTGACAGCATACGCCGGCCACCATTCCCGGATTGGTAATGCTCAAAACCTTTGGCCGTCACCATATCAGCCACCACCGGCCCGAGGGCGGCGGCCAGAATGCCAACGGCTTTCACGACCATGAAGTGATGGTCGTCATTATGTACGGGCGTAGTCATCACAGCTCCCACCGCTATCATACTCACGGCCGGCCCGGTTAGCAACCCCGCCGCCGGAGCAGCAGGCAGCGTTTCCAATCGGGCGATTTGACGACGCATCCTGATCAACCGGCCCAATTCCGGCCCCAAAATGGGACTGGGCCAGCGTGTCGCCCCAATGGCGGCCGTGATAATATATTCGGGATTGCCCGTAGAGCATGGCTTGGGATGTGTCAGATGTGCCAAAGGAATGACGAAAAAGAAATCGCGCCGGGGAGCACCCGCCCGCCCCGGCCCAGCCTGGCGGCCTTCGTGGCCAACCAGCGCAACGCCGGGCTGCCCTGGCGCCGCACGCTGGCCCTGATTGCGGCCAATACCTGGCGTAAGATACGCGCCGGCCAAAACTGCTGCGGCAACCTGGCCCAGCCGGGATGTTGACGGCGCTGACCCCGGCCGGCGTGTCCGGCATAAACGCAAAGCAGGCTCCCCGATTGCGCGGCAAGGGGATTCCGCCGCCCGGCCCTGGCAACGCCGCGCCGCGTCCCGTCCCAATCCGGTCCCCGCCGCGGCGGCGCCCCCCCGCTCGCGGAGCAACCGGCAATGACGCGATTTCACGACCTGGACGCGTTGCGCGCCGGCGCCATGTTGCTGGGAATCGTGTTGCACGGAACTCTATTCCTCCTGCCGGACACGATTTGGCCCGAGCTGGACTACGCCTACGAAGTCGAGCCCGCGCGCAACCCCTACATCTGGCTGCTGTTGCTGATTCACGGGATGCGAATGCCCCTTTTCTTTATGTTGAGCGGGTTTTTCACCGCGATGCTGTGGCACTCCCGCGGGCTGCGGCGCCTGGCCGAACACCGCCTCAAGCGCATCGCCCTGCCGCTGCTGGTCGGTATGTTCACCGTCATCCCGGCTACCCACTGGCTGGCGGCGGGAAGGGAGTTCCACCCGGCCGCCTGGCCGCTGGTCTGGCTGGACGGGTTTTACCACCTCTGGTTCCTGTGGTATCTGCTGCTGCTGGCCGGGGGCTTTATGCTGGCGGCGCGGCTGGGCTTGCAGTTCCGGCGCCGGCTGTGGTGGTGGCCGGTTCCGCTGACGCTGCTGCCCCAGTACTTCAACCGGGAAAGCTTTGGCGCCGATACGCCCACGGGCCCGCTGCCGGAGCCGGCCATAATCGGCCTGTACGCCGTCTTTTTCGCCTTCGGGGTCTTTTCTACCGGCGGGACCTGGCGCCGCGCCGCTGGTGGACGGCAGGGATGCCTCTGGCCTTGTTCATTTTCCCCGTCGGAGTAGCATTTTCCCACCCCGACGAAGCGCAGACCACGGCGGCGGAGGCATTATGGTGGCTGGTCGCCGCCGCCCTGCTGAAAGCCGCCTACGCCTGGTTGATGGCCTTCGGAATGATGGGCCTGTTCCGGTGGACAATGGCGAGGGAACGGTTCTGGGTGCGGTATATGTCGGATGCGTCTTATTGGATGTACATTGCTCACTTGCCGCTGGTAATTGCCGGGCAGCGACTGGCGGCCAGTTGGTCGGCCAACCCGCACTTGGCTTTTGCCCTGATTCTGGTCGGCGTTACCGTCACCTTGCTACTGGCTTACCAGGCGGGCGTGCGCTATACCCCGATTGGAACGATGCTCAACGGCAAACGCGTCCGGCAGGGCGCCCCGCCGGCGGTGCAACCCACTTCGGCCTGACTGACCAGATCGCCACAGCGAAACTCAATGCGAGCGCCGGCCGCGGCATTGCGCGGACGGGTGCGGCAGTATGCCCGGGCCACGGCGGCGATGCTGGGCCGGGCTTCGCCGCGAAAGCCCAGGGTGGCCACGGATTCCAGGTCGGCCACGGCGGTCAGCTTGCTGGTGGCATGATGCCGGAAGGCCAGTACCAGTTCGCCGGCGGGGATGCCGCAGCCATCATCGGTGACGCTGATTTCGGCCACGCCGCCCTGGCGGATGGTTACGGCAATGCGGGCGGCGCCGGCGTCCAGGGCGTTTTCGACCAGTTCCTTGACCACCGAGGCGGGGCGCTCAATGACTTCGCCGGCGGCGATCTGGGCGGCAGCTGCTGAATGGGCATTGGCTGGGTTTAAGCGACGGTAGCGTTTCTTTTCAGGTGATTTGGCTGGCAGCCCATCTCTCCTGCGCCGGCCGGCGTCCATAAACATAACTTGGATTCCGGCGCAGGCCGGAATGCGAAAAAACTAAACCACCTAGGGCGTGTCACTAAATTATTTTGGCCCACAGCGCCAAAGCGCGTATCCGGCAAATCGCCAGGTACGACGCCGCATTCTTCGCATAACGCGTCGCCACTCCGCGCCACTCCTTCAACTTGCCAAATCCATTCTCCACCAAATGACGCGCCTGGTACAACGCACGGTCATACTCCCGCGCCACCTTCCGATTGCGCTTCGGCGGTATCACCGCCTCCATCCCGCGCGCCCGCGCCGCCGCCAACACACGGTTGGTGTCATAGCCCCGATCCGCCAGCAAATGCTCCGCCGCAATGCCATCAATCAATGCCTCCGCTTGAGTACAATCGGCCACCGTTCCCGCCGTGGCCAGCATCCGAACCGGCATTCCGTGGGCGTCCACCGCCAAGTGGAGTTTAGTAGTCAGCCCCCTTTGGTGCGACCCACCGCCTGATTGCCCCCCACCGCCCCTGTGCCGTGCTGATGCACTTTGACATAGCTGCCGTCAATCATCAGCCACTCCAAATCAGGGTCGTTGGCCAGAGTGTCCAGGAGTCGCTGCCATGTGCCGTCCTTCTGCCAATTGCGGAAGCGATTGTAGGTAGAACCCCAGTGTCCGTAGTCCGGAGGCAGGTCGCGCCAGGGCGCGCCGGTGCGCAAGACCCAGAATACGCCGTTGATGAAGCGGCGGTTGTTCTGTGCGGGGCGTCCCACTTTGCCGGGGCCGCCGGGGAGGAGCGGTTCCAGCGCTTCCCAGGCGCGGTCGGAAATGTCGTGGCGGCGATAGGCGGCAGTCGTGGTCATGGGAGTAACCTCCGGTTGGGCATTGCTTGTCGGAGCCATTCTAGCGCCAAACCCTCAATTTAATGACACGCCCTAAAACGAAACACTACCCGCGCTTTAGGGCTATCGCATATGGGAAATTGCGGTGCTCGGTATGATGGTAGCAGACGCCGCCTGGCGTAGAATGAAATTGAAGAAGTAGAGGTGATGCCGCCATGACCGAGTTCGCCAACCTGTTCAGGGCCCTGGAAGTCCCCCCGCGCCAGAAACGCCCGCCGCCATTCCCGCCACGACATCACATCCTGGCAATCGCCTTTGGCGCCATGCTCTGCGGCGGCCAGACCAGCGCCGATATGGAGCTTTTCGGCCACGCCAAACAGGAACTCCTGCGATCCTTCCTGAAACTGGAAAACGGCATCCCCAGCCACGATACAGGTTCCCGGCTCCCGGGTATGCTGGATCCCGCCGCTTTCCAGCAGTGGTTCACAGGCTTTATGCGGCAGTTTGCCGAAGGCGGTGGGGTTATACTGGCGGTGGACAGGAAAACCTTGCGCCGTTCTTACGACCGGGCGGAGCAGTGCTCCCCACTGCATCCGGTCAGTGCCTGGGCCGAGGAGCAGCGGCTGGCGCTAGGACAATTGGCCGTGGACGCCGAATCCAACGCGATTACAGCGCTGCCCAGGCTGCTGGAAATGCTAACTCTGTGGGGCAAAGTGGTTACCGCCGATGCCATGCGCTGACATCGTCAAGTGGCGCAGCAGATGATTGAGCAGGGCGGCGATTACGCCCTGGCCTTGAAGGGCAACCAGGGTCATCTGCGGGATGACGTGCAGTTGTTTCGGGACGACCCGGCCACGCCGCTGGCCTAGGTAGGGATTTCTAAAAATCGAATGCCGGAATTCGCCGATTACGAAATCAGCCCTGAAAAGCGAATCCGCATCCGATTCCGCCGCTTGGATGACCGTTTCGCGCAATCGGGATTATACCTGATTCCAGCCCGAAAGCCAGTGCCTTCCGCCTTCAAAGCGCAACGTGGAAAAGCAAAAAGGCTGGCGCACAACCGCGCCAGCCTTGACCCGCCGCAACCGCCCGCAACCAACAGCCGCCAGCTCAAAAGCCTCCGGCTACGCCGCTGCCGCCAAGCCATCATCGGCCGGCTGCCACGCCGCCGACCGCTTCAACGCCAGCAACCCTATGGCCTGCCGCATTATCGCCGTCAGCAACACCCGGGTCCGCACCTTCTCCAGGCCACGATAGCAGTGCCGCTCCAAAACCGATGTCCCCTTCCACACCGAATACATCCGCTCCACGCTTTCGCGCATCCGGTACAACTCCCTCCACTCCGGGCTATTCCGCCGGTACGGATAACCGAACAGCCGCGCATCCGACTGCGGGTCCACCCAAACCTCATCGCCCTCTACTTGGCAGCCCTTGACGCTGCGCCGCGCTTTGCGCCGGAAGCAGCCTCCGCCGCCGGCCAGGCACTCGTCCGAAAGCCGATAGACATAGCAACCGGCGTCGCCATCAGTGCGAACATATTCCAGCGGCGCTCCATCCGAGCAAGTGGGTACGCCATCGTTGGTATAGACACCGTAATGCAACCGGCCACGCCCGACCCGTTTCTTGCGAATCACAGGCGCAATGCTCAATTCCAGCAAATAGGAATAATGCTTGACGGCATCGTAGCCTCGGTCAGTGCTGCACGCCGCCGGATCCAGCCAGTCATAGGATGCCAAGGCTGTGTCAACCAGCTCCGACAGCAGCAGGGAATCGCCGGCGCTGTTAGTCGTAACCACAATGGAAATCGGCAGTCCGGTCGCCGCATCGCACAGCGTATGCGCTTTGTAGCCGAAGACCCACTTCCGGCCGCCCGGCGCGCTGGCATGATGTTTCTTGGTCCAGGACGCTTCCGGGTCGCTGGTTTCCTCAGTCCGCACACGCGGCTTCCACCGGCCGTCGCGCCCCTCGGCTACGGCCTTCTGCCGCTCCGCGGCGTCCTCGGCGTCGTAGTGGGCTTGCAGCTTGGCGGAAACTTGCCGGACGTGGCGATTAGGGTTGGCGTGCGTGGCAACCGTAGTAGAGTCCGCGCCGAGGAACCTGCCGAAGCCCGGACATCCGCTCCGGATTCGGTCTGTCAAAGCAATGAAAAGTTCCGCCAGCGCATCGGGGTTGGCGGCGAGTCGCTGATACACCGCGCAGAAAACCTGCTGGGACGGGATTTTGCCCTCAAAGCCGCACACGGCGCGCCGGGCCGGATTATTGCGCAACTGCCAGGTCAGCGCCGCCACGCTGGGCACGGCCGCGTCAGGATGAGCCACCAGCAACAGAGCGCGCACAATAGCCTCGCGGCTGTAAGCAGGCCGGCCCATAACCTTGCCCTTTGGCGTCCTGGGCCTGCGCGGAAAGAGACGCGCCACCAGCCCGACGACGTCAATCAATGCCAAAGCCGCGCCGGCAGCGGCCAAATCGCCGTCGCCGTCGGCTTGCGCATTTTTCCGTCGTGCTATACTATCGCAAACGCCCATCTTGGATTTGCCGGTCCGGGAGAGGCAACCGAGGCCGTCGGAGGTAGCAACTCCGGCGGTCTCACCCTAGTTTCAGTGCGTCCGACGCGGCAGTCAGAACGCTTGGACAATCATACTATATCAGTGTATCCATAGCAATGGATTCGAGACAATTCACTCAAGTTCCACAGGGCAGATATGTTCCATTTCACCTTCGGGAACCGGCGTGGCAAACCTTGTCAGCAAGGCAACCATAGTGGTATGGTAATAAGCCAGCAGGCTTTAGCTTGGCCGCCACGCCCCCGGAGGAACGAAACCATGGCTTATGTCAAGATTGACGGCTTTCTGTGCGAACGCTGTTCCCACCGCTGGAGCCCCAAGCAGCCGGGGTTGCCGGAGCCCAAGGTCTGCCCCAAGTGCAAGAGCTACCAGTGGAACTCGTCCCGGATGCGCCCGCCCAAGGCTGCCCCCTACCGCAACGCCCCGGCCCTGGCCCGCAGGGCTGCTCTGACTGGGCAGACACCGACGACCGCCGTGCGCTAACCCGTCATTATCCCTCTGCTATACTCCTCGAACTGTCGGTGCTGCGCGGCACCCGCCCGATTGCAAGCTGCTGCATCCAGCGTGCAACGTCGCGGAACTCCTCACCACTCCCGCCGGCGTGCGGGCGACGGCAAAGACACCACGGAGCTCCGTACAGAAAACTGCTCGAATTCTCTGAATTTCCTGGTCTCAAGCACCGAAAAATCGCGCCCAAATCATAAGGCGAATTTCTCGCGATTCGCCGCCTGGCAAGCCGAATCGCGAGACCCCTAGCACCACCCACGGAAGTACCCGAAAAAACCACGCCGGCACATAGGGACAATCGGCCAGTTGACCCAAGCACTACACCCTGCTGTTGTCCCCGCCAAATTCTGGGGCATTGCAAAATGCCCAACGAAATCATTCACCAACTACCAGCGCAGGCTGGTCTGTTGCAACGCGTCACAACGCAAGAATGAACTATGGCCTACGCGACGGCTCCCGAATTCCGGCGCGAACAGCGCGACTATCGCCGTTATTGAAGTCCCCGGCGCTGCCAGGGCTGGAGATCTGCGCCAAGCGCCAATCCCCTTACTGGAACAAGCCGCGCCAGCGCCCCATCCGACCCAACGCCAACCCCGTCCGCAACGACCGGCGTATGACACACCAAACCGCCCAGCCCGCCGATACCGAGCGGTCGTCGTAACCGACAGCCAAGCGTCAATCCGGTTCACAATGTAAAGGAGCAACGATGATCTCGCTACTTCCCTTGCTGGAATCCTGCACCCCGCGACCGAAGGAACAGACCAGCGAAGACTACGCCGCCGACCTGCACAAGGCCCTGGGCGGCGAAATCCGCACCGCCGCCAACGCCGCGGATTTCTTTGCCGGAACCTACGCCACGCCTTCCATGCGCCGCGTGACCACCGGCATTTTTGACCGGCTGCGCCACGGCAGCTCCGCCAACCAACCTGCATTCATACGCTTTGATTCCGCTTTCGGCGGCGGCAAAACCCACACGCTGATTGCCCTAGCCGCCGCGGCCAAACACCCCGAACTGATCCGCGCCGGCGCCGCCGGCGGCCTTCTGTCGCCGGAGCTGGCTGTGGACGATGTCCGGTTGGTCTGCTTCACCGGCGAAAACGCCAACATTCTGCAAGGCATGGCAATGGAAGGCACCGACCGCCGCGCCAAATCACTTACCGGATTTCTCGCCTACCACCTGGGCGGGGAAGCCGCCTATGATGAGCTGAAGGAACACGATGACCATTTCAGCGACCCCGGAGCCGCCGGATTTCAGAAACTCATTGGCGACCGCCCCACGCTGATACTGATTGACGAACCGGCGCGGTGGGTAGCCGCCGCCAAGCAAATCAAGGATATACGCCGCGCCGGCGACGGGCTACGCAACGCCCTGACCGCTATCGCCAAAGCCGTCGCCAACAGCGAACGCGCCGCGCTGGTAATCACCACCGCGGAACCTGGCAGCGACGCCTACCGGGACGAATCCGAAACAGTCCAGCAGCAAATCCAGGCGGTAATGCAGGAACTGGACTCAGTCACCGCGCGCACCGCGCAAGCACTCACTCCCACCGATGCCAGCGACCTTCCCGCCATCCTGCGCCGTCGCCTGTTCACCAACGCCGAGGACAACCTGCAACGCGACGCCGTCGCTCAAGCCTACGCCGCCATCTGGCGCCGCCGCAACCCGTCGGACACTGACCCGGATGCTTGACTGCAATGCCGGTTGGTGGTATGCTTTGCACACCAACTGCCACCGGCCGCTCAAAGTCATGCGGGCACTGGAGCTGATCTACGCGTGACCAAAATTCGGAAGCATCACCTCACCAAATGGAGGTGGCAATGGCTCTGAATCTCATCATATGGAATGTCCAGCACGGCAGTGCTGCGTACATCCAGACACCCAACGGCAAGCGCATCATCATTGACTTGGGCGCTGGCGACACCGCACGAAATGCGTTCAGCCCCCTGCAACACCTTTGGAATGCCGGGATACGCACCATCGACCACGCCACCATCACCCACCCGCACCTTGACCACATCGACGACATCCTCTACTTGGACGCATTCTCGCTTGGCACTCTACACATTCCGCGGCACCTCACTGAACAGGACATCAGAGACGGCAACCAGCGTCTCAGCAGCGAAGCCGAACGAAAAATCAGCAAGTACCTTGAACTCCAAAATCGGTACACGGGTACCGTAGCCCCGCAGAACAGCGTACTGAATCCCGAAAATAACGGCGGCGTCACGATCCGAACATTCAAACCCTGCCTGTCAGCGAAATCCAACCTCAACAATCACAGCATCGTGACTGCGCTGGAATACCGGGGCCTGAAAATTTTGGTGCCAGGCGACAACGAACCGCCTTCTTGGAAAGAACTTCTCAATTCCCAAGACTTCCAACGCGTAATCGCCGGTACCAACGTACTCGTCGCACCTCACCACGGGCGGGAATCAGGGTACCACGGGCCTCTGTTCGACCATTTCAGGCCCGAGATTACGCTTATCTCCGATGGGCGAACTGTCGACACCAGTGCCACCAGCCGGTATTCGGACAAAACGAAGGGCTGGAAAGTACGCAGACGCAAGGGACCTCCCCAGGATCGGAAATGTGTCACCACTAGGAATGATGGCCAAATCGAAGTCACTGTCGACCAGAACACCCAAGGGCGCCCCACGCATGCCGTGTTGATTGACTGAGCAAGCCCCCACCACGCGCGCATTACGAGGCGAACCAATGACAGAGAACAGCAATACTGGACTCGCCCTCTCTGGAGGCGGGTTCCGCGCAACCTTGTTCCATCTTGGCGCTGTTTGGCGTCTTAACGAGCTGGCCATACTCCCGGAGATAGACGCAATTTCGTCCGTCTCCGGCGGCTCCATTTTGGCCGGCCTAATGGCCGCCCGATGGCCTAGCCTCACATTTCAAGGCAACGTCGCTACGAACTTCCAAGACGAAATCGTCAGCCCAATTTGGCAATTTTGTAGCCGGCATATAGATGCCTTGGCCGTGCCACTTGGGCTAGTCTCCGGAACTTGGAAACTCGAGCGCAGTTACCAGCGGCATCTGGTGGGGAAATCCCGATTGCAAGATATGCCGAACAAACCAGAGTTCATTTTCAACGCGGCTCATATCGAAACCGGGAGGAACTGCACACTGTCGAAAGCAGGCATCCACACCTGGCGCCTGGGCGATTGCAAGCTTCCACATCTGTCGATAGCCAAGGCAATAGCCGCGTCGTCAGCGTGTCCACCCGCTTTCCCGCCAGTGATACTGAAACCCGATCCAAGTTCGTTCACGAAATCGGAGCACGCGGACCTGTTCCACAGAGAGGATCTGAAGGCAAAACTCTCTCTTACCGATGGCGGTGCCTACGATAACATCGGGGTCCATGCCGTCAGGGACTACGAAACCATCCTGGTATCCGACGCCAGTGCTCCATTACGAGCAACCCACGGCAAATGGTTGGCAAGGCAATTCAACCACAGGGTAATGCGACCAATGGAAACTGCCGTGGAACAAACCAGAGCTATCAGAAGAAGAACCATCATGGAACAATTCTCGTCCAACCAGAAATGCGGAACACTCTGGGCCATCACGACTGATATACGAAGGTACCCCATTCAAGGCCCGTTTTCAATCAGTTCGGAATGGAATCAACACCTTTCATCGATCAGAACGCGCCTGAACCCTTTCAGCGACGCCGAGAAGTCCTACCTAATCAACTGGGGATATGCGCTGTGCGACCTCTCGATGCGGTCTTACTACAAGCAAGAAGCACTGTCGCCCCATTCGCTCCCGTTTCCGAAACACGGATTCGCTGACCTCCCCTCAGCCTAACGCAAGAGGGTTCTTCAATGCAACCGGCAATCGATGAAGTAGCATTAGAAATGCAAACTGCCGTCACAAACCTGCGCGTGGAGTCTGCAATGCCACCGACCACCCGCCACCTCATCGAGGACTGGCTCCCCATCAACGAAATCTCCGTGGAAGCCCTCCGCGAAAGCGGCGCCATGGCCGGCCACCCGTTGGTCAACCAGCTCCACGTCTGGTGGGCCCGCCGGCCGCTCGTAGTCGGCCGCGCCACCGTGGCCGCCGCTTTGCTGTCGGCCAATGCAGACCATAGCCGATTCATCCGCGCGATAGGTAGCACCGATACCGTCGTTGCCGAGCGGCGCAAAATGGACGAAATCAAAGCTAGCGGTCAGTGGTCCAACGTCACCTTCAGTAACAAGCGCGCTTTCACTCACAACCTCACCAACTCGGAGAGGGAGTGGTTCCAGGACAACTTGGCCACGCCCGACCCCGTCGTGCTGGATGTTACCGCCGGCGGCGGCAGCATCCCCTTTGAGGCGGGCCGCCTGGGCGTCCCGGCCATCGCCAACGAGCTCAACCCGGTGGCAACCCTCATTTTGCGCGCCACCTGCCAGTGGCCCCAGCAGTTCGGACGCGAACTTGTGACCGAGTACGAAACCGTCAGCAACCGGCTGCTGGAACGCGCCCGCTCACTCATCGCCGACAATCAGGTCTATCCCGCGGAACCGGAAAACGACGCCGCAGACCCCGATTCCAAAAATTTCGCGAATCAAACGACCGTCCGGCTGAACAAATACGACCAAACGTATTTGTTCAGCCGGACGGTCCAATGCCCCAGCTGTGGCAACCTGATTCCCTTGTCCCCCAACTGGCGACTGGACGGCAAGGGCAAGGGCATCCGCCTGCTCCCCGATGAAATGCGCGGCGTCTGCGACTTTGAAATCGTGGACACCAAGGAAGCCCAAAGCCCTGGAACCATTATCCCCAGGTCGGGGCAGGCCGAATGTCCCTACCCCAGCTGCGGCATTGCCACCAAGCGCAACGGGAACATAGAACCCAGCTACATCGCCAGCGAAGCGCAGGCCGGCCGGCTGGGGCGCCAAGCCTACTGCGTAGTCGTCAAACGCCAATGGCAGAAACTGATCAAGGGACAGTGGCAGAACATCAAGACGCCCAAAGGCGAAAAACCCCGCGAGTTCCGCCCGGTGCGTCCGGAGGACAACAACGAGGAACACATCCGGCGCCTGCTGGACGCCAGTATGCCGGTCTGGGAAGAAGCCGGCAGCATCCCCAACGAGGCCATCCCGGAAGTCGGCGACAAAGTAGTCACCCCGCGCCAGTACGACATGACGCGCTGGCTTGATATGTTCACTCCCCGCCAGCAGTTGGCGCACGGATACTGTACCCAAGCCTTCCGCGAACTGGTGGACACCGACAAGGACGCCGGCCAGCTTACCGACATCCGGCGTGCTGCTTGGTGCTACGCCGCCCTGGGCATCGATAAGCTCATCGCCCGCAACAACCTGCTCAGCCCGTGGGACGCTGGCACCAACAAAATCGCCGGCATTTTTAGCAGCCACGATTTTGGGATGAAATGGTCCTACGCCGAAATGGCTACAGCCGTCGCCGGCCTGGGGTTGGAATGGTCCCTGGACGAAATCGGCGACTGCATCGCCAAGCTGGTTGAAATGGCCGGCCACGGTGAAGCCCCGTCCGGCGCGCTGGTAGCCGGAAGCAAAGACGAATTGCCGCCGGCGACCCCCGCCACGGTGATCAATGGCGATGCCGCGATGCTGGACTATGACGACGACAGCGTGGACGCCATCGTCTTTGACCCGCCTTACCACAACAATGTGAACTACGCGGAGCTGTCGGACTTCTACTATGTCTGGCTGAAGCGCACCGCCGGGCGGGCGCTGGCCGAAGACCTCTTTGCCGCGCCCTTTACCGACAAGGCGAACGAGGCCATCGCCAGCCCGGCCCGCTTCCGGGAACAGGCCCAGGCCGCCAACCGCGGCCGAAAAGGCAAAGCCCGCACCTCGGCGAAAGAACTGGCGACACAGGACTACCAGAGCAAGATGGCCGGCATATTCCAGGAGTGCCACCGGGTCATCAAGAAGCCCGACGGCGTCATGGTGATAATGTTCACCCACAAGTCCAACGACGCGTGGGGCGCCATGACCGTTGCCCTGGCCGAAGCCGGCTTCAACATCACCCGCACCTGGCCGGTGAAAACCGAAGGCGAAACGGTCAACAACCGACAGCGGGCCGCCGCGCGTTCCACCATCCTGCTGGTGTGCCGCCCGGCCGGGCAACGCCGCCCAAAGCCTTGGCGCGAAGTGACGCAAGACATCGCCAATGCTGTCCGCGCAGATCTGGAAAATCTACAGGGATACGGGCTCAGCCCGGTAGATACTTACCTGGCCGCTTATGGCCCTGCCCTACAGGTCGTAACCGAAAACTGGGGAACGGTAAGCACCATTGCCAACCCCGACCGGCCCAACGACCCTTTCGGAGTGCACCCGGAGGACGCGCTGGAGGTTGCCCGCAAGGAAGTAGTAGCCTTTCGCGCCGAACAGATCGCCAACGGCCGCGGGAAGAGTCTGTCTGACCCGCTGACCTGGTTCTACATCCTGGCCCAGGACGGTGCCAGCGCAGGGCTATCGCATATGGAGCGTTTCGCTTGTTATGGGCCTAGTTTTAGCGGACAGCCACGACTGAATTCGTAATTTAGCTACGAATACAGCTGCATGGTGACTTTTGGAATCTGGTATATCGGTAAGACGACCGGAGAAAAAATCCATATGCGATAGCCCTAGGCACCAGCGGCATTGCCCTTGACAAAGCCGGCAGTGCCAAGGTAGTATTTGACAAGGCGAACCTGTTCGCACGCGCCCTCGGCGTGGATCTGGGCAGCGCTGCCGCCAAGCGAGTGCAGGAAAGCGAAAAAGGCAAGTTAACGCTGAACTGCGCCGTCGAGTGCTGGGGAAAGCGCATTATGGCAAAGGAACGGAGGGCCGCCATTGCTATCGCTACAAAAGAAAACGCCGCGGCGGCCAGGCAGTGGCTGGAATTAAACGGCTACCGCTGGCAAAACGGCGAGTTCAAAACCGCTTATGGCCCCCTGCGCAGAATCCGCAAGCCGGTCCACCCGGACGAGGCGGGGGCGCGGGCGTTGTACTCGCTGCTGTATGGAGCGGAACAACCACGCCAAGAGCGGCTCACCATGAACGACGCCATCAACGAATAGATGCGACCGACTGAACACTGATCTACGTACCTAAGGAGACAGAAATGTCACTGGCCGAACAGATTGCCGTGATAAACCGCGCCTTTTTCTCTGGCCCCCCCGCGGACGGCATGGAACAAATCCTCTCTGACGGCACTCAGAAAATCGTCAATTGGCACCAAGTGCGCCCTGCCTTGCTGGAACTCGCAACGATGCCGTGGTGCCAACTTCAGGACGAGTGGCAGTACTTTCTTGACGAAAACCGTTACCCGGCCGGAACCCTTATGGAACTCACCCCGGAACGGGCAAATATTTTTCGTTCACTCACCGGCCAATTGCGCCAGCAAATAGCCGGACCGATGCAAGTACTTGCATCGGTTCAACCAAACATACCACCTGACAACGTCACCGTCAAGATTGCTGCCACTGATCTCGAAACTATCGAGCAGGCCTTAGGCCACGTCCGCTCGGTCACCCAGATGGCAGCCATCGACGACGCTATATCGGTTGCTTCTTTGCAACCTGGCTCTTTGGAGATCATTTTGATCGCGGGGAAAGCCTCACTGCTAGGCCTAAGGCTGGCTATCATCCTGGCGAAACGCTGGAAATCCCCGCGTAGCAAGGCCGACGCTCGCCGCCTCCTGCAATTACTCAAGCGCCGCGATCCTGATGACGACACGAGCGAAGCAGAAGTTCTTGCAGCCGTTCAGGACGAAGCGAAAGACGAACTTTGGGAACATGCCACCGACGCACTACAAACCGCGTTCCAGAATGCCGGCAAAGGGGTTCACGAAGCCAACGAGGCGAAGAACAAAATTGCACATGCGGCCAAAGACATTTATGACAACGCAGATGCAGTTTCTGCGGAGTGGAAGCTCCCCCCTGTTACCATCCAAGGGCTACCTGGCGGCGCAACTGCCCATCTGAACTTCGATGACCCGGAAGCCATAGGGCGAGTAATTAGGGCCATCGCTGCTCCTCCAGACGGAAAGTGAGCGGCAGTCTATCGGAAAGCGTACGTCCGCGCTCTGTCACGTGGACGTGGTAGTAATACGGCCAGCCCGGCAACATTAGCCATCGGAGTATTCTGATGCCCCTTGGCCGACATCCCCTTCCGGCTGGCCTACGCGTTCGTAGAAATGCGCCAACTTCGTGGCCGAGTTCTACGAACCTGCCTTGGCGCAGGCTGTCTGCTACAACCGGACTACCTACACCTTCAGTGCCGACGGCCTGAAAACGACGTCGCGTGGCATAGCCGGCCTGCTCGCCAACAGCGGGCGCATCCGTCTGATTTGCGACCACAAAGTTATGCTAGAAACCCACGCCGCCATCGTGGCTGGTCGCCAGCAGGCCCAAGCCGTCTTTAGGCAAGATATTGCGCCGGCCGACCCGACCGCCATAACTCCCGATGACACCGCCGGCAAGCAAGCCCTCGACCTGTTGACTTGGCTGGTAGCCGAAAACTGCCTGGACACACGCGTCGCCATCATACCCAATGACGGCATCTTTCACGACAAAATCGGCATAATCGCCGACGTTGATGGTAACTATATTGCCTTTCACGGCAGCCTGAACGAGACCCGCGCCGGCGCGAATGACGCGGAACGCCGTTTGTACGATGACATTGACGGCCTGGTTAGCGAAGTGTATGCCAGCGCGCCGGGCGTCAATCAAACCGCGCTGGGCTTCATAATGACCACCTACCGCAAGCGGCTGGGTTCCTCTCCCCGCGCCTTCGCCCAAACCTGCCGCAACCACTTGACGCGCCAGCAAGCTGACGCCGCCGCCTGGCAAGAACTGGCCCGCCTCGACGACGAGGAACTGGACGACGACCCGGACGCGCCTTTGCCCGGCACTACTCTGACGCCCCACGCCATGGCTCGCCTGGCACAGGCCGCCCACGATGCCGGCCGACTGGAACGCCGGGACACCAAACTTGGCGAACTGCGCCGGCAACTGGACGACCTGGCAAGTGCCGGGCACCGCAAAGTAATCATCTTTACCCAATTCCGCGACACAATGCTGTACCTACAGGAACGGCTGGCGCAGCACGGCTGCTGCCTTATCGTCTGCCTCTCCGGACAGGATGACCCGGCGCAGGGCAGTCGCGCCCAGCGCATCAAGACGCTACGGGATGCCGACGCCGGCCTGCTCATCGGCACCGAAACGGCGTCCGAATCCCTGAACCTGCAATTCTGCTCGGCTATGGTCAACTACGACATCCCCTGGAACCCGATGACTCTGGAGCAGCGCATAGGCCGCATTGACCGCATCGGGCAAGCCCGCCCTATGGTGGACATCGTGAACCTGTTTTACGCCGGCACCGCGGAATGGGACACCTACGAAGCGATGCTGGAACGGCTGGAGGCCATCCGCGGCAATGTGGGCGAATACCAGCCCATCCTGTACGACCCGGCGTCGGCCAACCGGCTGTCCGCCATCATCCGGGCCAACGGCGACCGGGAATCAACCCGGGCGGCGGTGCAGAACATCGCCGGCCCGGCCCGGCTCAATCTGGACACCCTCAACAGCGCGCTGGAACAAACCGCGTTGCCAGTGTCCGCCATAACGATGGCCGACATCCGGCGCGCGCTCGCCGAACCCGGCCTGCTGCCGGAGGGCTGGACTGCGGAACATCGCGGCGGCGCGCATGGGAAGGTTACCCGGCCCGACGGCTCTAGCCAGCTAGTAGCTACAGACTTGGATGCTTACCATTACGGCGGCGCCAATGTCGTCTGGTTCGGGCCGGGCAGCCCGTGGTGGCCGAGCTGAAACAGACACAACATCCTCAAAATCAGCGCGGCCGACGTGGTACGACAGAATACACCTTCCGGCCCGGCGAGGCCGAAATCCTCCCTGGCGGAAATCACCGCGAAAGTGACAAAATTCGCAACGCGCTCCGAGCCGTTCCGAGTTTTGAATAACCCTAGGCGTTGCGGTAGCGTTTCGTTTTAGGTGGTTTAGTTATAGAATAGAGGTATAATGCCCGCCCTACCCCCTACCGGAGATGCGCCGTTATGGGACTGCTGGACCACCTGGAAACCCAACTGGAACGCCAAATTCCCGCCCAACTCCAAGCCGCCCTCCAACAAGCCCTGGACGACTACCAACCTCTCTGCGACCATTGCCGCTTGGCCATGCATCGCCATCATCGCTACGCCCGCGCCATTGCCACCGGCTACGGCGAAGTCCGCCTGCAAATCCCGGTGTTCCGCTGCGGGCAGTGTCGGCGTATGGCAGGCGGCATGACGCTGCTGGGTCAGGAAATGCGCTACCAGCGGTTTTCCAAAAAAACCATGACGCCGCCATCAGCCTGGCCGCGCAGGGATTGAGTTACGCCCGCGCCGGTAACTGGGTGGGTTGCGTCAAGAGCACCGTTTGCCAGTGGCCGCGGAAGGCGCCTTTGGCGGCGCCGGAGTTGCCGCCGGACGGAACGCTGGAACTGGACGGTTTGTGGACACGAACCCGCCGGGGGCGTGCTGAATTGAAGGCAATCCGCGCCGCTGCTGCGGGAACGGCATTGGGCGCTTTTGGTTCCTGGACCGAAGTGATTGACCGGGCCTGGCAGTTGGGGGCGCAGCGTCCGCAGCATCTGGTCAGCGATGGCGATGGGGCCATCGCGGCGGGGATTGAGCTGGTGTATGGCGGGGAGGCGCCGCATCAGTTGTGCGCGTTCCACCTGCTGCGGGAGTACCGGCGGAACATTGGGA
The DNA here is from genome assembly GCA_965203195.1 of Dehalococcoidia bacterium. Classification (GTDB taxonomy): domain Bacteria; phylum Chloroflexota; class Dehalococcoidia; order Lucifugimonadales; family UBA3495; genus Bin87. The sequence goes on from OZ241860.1 coordinate 2,817,990, forward strand.
CGGCGGGATTTGCGGCGGCGCGGCGGCTGTTGAATGCGGGCAGTCTGGCGGAAGGTCGGGAATGGGCGCGGCGGATTATGCGCGCGACGGCTGGTGCGGCGCGTTACTGGTGTGAGAAAGCGTTGTCCAAAGGACTGCGTCACTTGGCGACGGGGCAGGCGGCGCATCGGACGACGTCGCGCTTGGAGCGGCACAATCGTGAGTTGCGGCGGCGGGAGCAGCTGGGGACGGTGTGGACGGAGCACAACCTGCTGGCGTTGCTGCAAGAGCAGGGGCTGCTCAACCAAACCACCTGAAACGAAACGCTGCCCTGGGGTTGCCGGGGCATTGCATCACCAACCAACCCTGTGCTACCATCCGTTTTATGAACGATCGGGAACAACGGAGTCGGTAGAGGACGACTCGCTCCTCGCGTCGGTAGCCGGCGTTCCTCTCACCCGCTCGGCGCCGCATCGGCGCCTGCCTGATCTGGGCCGCCTTCTGGTGCGCCCGGTTCCTGCTGACCGACGCGTTGCTTTACATCAACGCGGGGCAGTTGCGCCCGGCTCTGCTGCAACTACTCGGCGAGAACGCATTCGACCAGGCGTTCAGCATCGGCATGGTCTGGCTAACCGTCGAGGTAGCCATCATCATATGGAACACGCTCAAAACGGTGACAATTATGCTGATTGCGAAAAAGAGCAAACCGCTGGTCCACATTCTTGTGGACAACCTGTCTGACGAAGATCTGGAATATGTGGCGGCCCGCGCCAACCAGCTACTACAATCCCGCAGGCAGGCCGCTTCGGGAAAGAAGGACCGGGACAGCAACGGCGGCAAATAGAACCGACCCGTTGGCCGGGCAGCATACGCTCGTCCGGTACGGCGCCCGGCACGGGTACGTTGCTTCGCCAGGCTTAATCGTTCGGCGCCGTTGCCGCCAGGCCCGCCATAGTATGCGCGCGGCGCTTTGCGGCGGCGGGCAAGTTGTCCCGCTGCTGCCGGCGCTGTCGCAGGTATGCCGTTACCCCGTCGGCCGCCGCTCCCTTGCACTCGCCGCACAGCAGCGCACCCGCCCGGCAGCGGCGCTGTAGCTCCGCATACGCCGCCGGCTCCGGCGTCGCAAAAAAGGCGTGCAGGCCCGACACGGCGCAGATGCGCGGGTCGGGGTTCCCGCCCCGTTCCCGCTGCTCCGCCAGCGTGCCGCGCCCGCCGGTGTAGGCGCGGGCAATCCGGGCGCGCGCCCGGTCCGCATCGTCGTCGCAGACAATCCGGCCCTGCGGCACGGCGTTGGTCATCACCTCAACCGCGCTGCCGGTGCGAGGATCCCGGTATGTCGTCAGACTCCGCACCATCCGCAGATACAGTGCCGACGGCTTGACGAAACCGAACCGTTCCGCCACATTGCGCGCCATCCGCACATAAACATCGCCCCCGATGCCGTCAATCACCAGCGTTGGCCCCGGCCCCCCGTATGCCGGCTGCTGCATATGCAGAATATCCGCCAGGCGCAGCAACGGACGGAAAGTATCGGTCACGCTGTCCCGCAGCCGCAGCCCCAGCGCCGAATTCAGCACGCTCAACGGGATGGCGTCCCCCAGCGCCAGCGCCGTCTCCATAATGGCGGCGCGGTCGGTTTGCAGATAGGCGTCCGTCTGCGCCAGCTCCAGGCCGGCGGCGGCCAGCGTCAGCAGCCGTTCCGCCATTTCCCGCCGCGTCGCCGTCGACTGCGCCCCGGACGCTGCCGGCCGGTCGCCGCCATTTTTGCGGTCGACGCCCTCGCGGCTCTTGGCGCCGCCGCCCCGGAAGCCGATGACGATTTGCGCCCCCAGCGACTGGAAATAGACCAGCAGCTGCGCCAGCGCCCCGTGTCCCAGATGCATTGCGCCTTCTGCGGACATTGTGGCAATCACTTTGACCGGCTGCCCGGCGGCGAGCGCTTGCAGAAACGGCGCCGCGTCCCGGCTGCCCACCAGCTGCCCCGTTTCCATATACGGGTGGGGCGACGCAAACCACCGCGCGAACTGCCGCCGCTGCTCCGGGTAGGATTCGTTAAGCCCCGTAACCCTCAGTTCCTTGATCAGCTCGTTCTCACGGGCCAGCGGCTGGTCGCCCGTCCGCGCCACCAGCGACGGAATGGCGATGTCCGCCTCCCCGGCGCCGGACTCCGGGGAATCCGCGTCCAGCACCTGCCCGTGCAGCCGGCTCACCCGCTGGGCGATGTCGTTCAGCGTATGTTCCTGCACGGCCCGCGCGTTGGACAGTAGCAGCCGGGCGATGTCCTCGGCCGTTTCCGGCGACAGCCCCAGACGCCGGGCCTGCCGCCGCGCCCCCACAAACAGGTTTTCCTCCACTGCCGGTTTGTGAATGGTGTCGCTCTCCAGATACTTCTCCGCCGCGACATTGCGAGAGGCTTCAATGCGCGCGTGGGCGAGCTCCAGAATCCGGTCGTGGCTGCCGGCGATGACCGCCCTTTGCATCCCCCGGTATTCGGCATAGGGCCGGCCGGCGGCGGGCATTTCGGCGCGCACCCGGACCGGATCCTCCCCTGCCAGCAACTGCGCCACGCCCCGTTCAATGTCCGGCACCTCCACCAGACGCCGCCAGTCTGCCGGTATGACCCCAACAGGGTTATCCGCGCACTGCGCGTCCAGCCAGGCCGCCAGACGGGGCAGCATAGCATCGTATGCGGCCGGCGCCGCCGGCCCCGTCAGCCGCCCGCGCAGCGTCAGCGCCGGCAGCAGGCAATTGCGACGGTAGGTTGCCGGCGTGGCCCGCAGCCAGTCCCGGTGCCGTTCTACGCTGGCCAGATCCAGCAACGCCGCCTGGCGCAGCAGGCCACTGCCGGCGTCATCCCCGGTTTCATCCCCGACGCCGTTGTTATCATTTCCGGTGGCGGCCGCGCCGGTGATGATGCCCGACACCGCCGCGATAAAGGTAGCCGGCGCGCCGGCCCCCGTCAGCCAGGCGCGGGCGATGGCGGCCGATGCCGCCGGACGGTTCCCGTCGCCGAGAGGGCCAGCCAAGTGGAACAACGCCGCCGCGTTGAGGGCCGCCGCATTGTCAAGGCAGGCATTATCAAGGAAGGGAACTGCCAGGCCGGCAACATCGCCGTCGGGGCCAGCGTCAGCCATCAGCCCGGCGGCAATGGCGGCGATGCGCCGGGCGGCCGGCAACCCCTCCGCGTCGGGATGGCGGTCGTAGATGACCGGCAGGGCGGCTTCCAGCCGGGCTGCCAAGCGGCGAAGGTCGGGCGTGTCCGGCGGTGTCATCATACTGGCCGGCGGCGGCGCCATGGCCCGGTGCCGGGCGCGCCGCTATGCCTCCAGCCGGGCCAGGAAACGGGCGATGGCGCCGTTGACCGCTTCCGGCTGCTCCAGTGTAACGAAATGGCCGGCGTCGGGAACCACTACCACCTCAGCGTCCGGCAGTTCCCGGCCCAGATATTCGGCATAGCGCACCGGCGTCATCACATCATTGGCGCCCACGATGACCAGCGCCGGAATGGCGATTTCCTTGACCCGCGCCATCACATCAAACTTGTCGCAAGCCGACAGGTCGTTGTGTTCCACCATCGGCCCCGACGCCAGGGCGCGGGCGGCCAGCTGTGGCGCCATTGCGGGGTCGATGGCTTCGTAGTAGGCTGGCGCTTCGGCGCGCCACCGGGCTTCGTCCCGACAGCGGTTGAGATAATCGGGATGGACGCGCAACCGCGCCCCGGTGCCAATCAGAACCAGCCCGGCCAGATCCTCCGGGTAGCGCAGGGCGTAGTCCAGGGCAATTGCCCCGCCCATTGAGTGGCCGAACAGCGCAAAGGGCGGGTAGCCCTTGCCGCGGGCGTAGTTCCGCACCCAGTCCGTGTAGCCGCCGATGCTGTCGCAAGGCTGCCCGTGCGGATGGCCGGGCAGGTTCACGGCGTCGGCGTTGGGGAAGCGCGCCGTCTGGTAGCAGTAAGTAAGTTCGTTCTGGCCGGAGCCGTGCACCATAACCAGTTGCATTGCCAGTTCACCATTATTGCCGTTCCGGTATTGCCCGTTCCGGCGGCTTTGATTTTCCAATCCCGGCCTGCGGCGTGGGCGGCCGCCGGGCGTTGCGCCGGGGGATTTGCCGCAAGCGCGCCCGGCCGCGCCCAGACTAACACCGCCGGCCGTCAATCGGCAACCGCCGGAGCAAATAACCGCGGCCGAAGGAGCGTGTATGCCATACGAAAAGCGAGACCGCCGGATTTCAGCGGTCTCGCTTCGGCGCCCGGCGCGCCGGCTATGATTGCCCTTTGAATTGCCCCTGGTATCCTTGCGAGGGAGGCAGTCCAACCCGCTCGAGTATCAGCTGGGCAATTTTCATGCCTTCTTCGAGTTCAATGTGGAATGGGCCGACATTGTACATTTCCAGAAAAAGGCGGCCCTTAAATCCTGCCATCACAGTTGGGGCTGTGATGTGGACCGAAAGTCCGAAACGGGCCAGTGAGCTCTTGCCCTCAATCCGCGCCGCCAAATGGCTCGGCAAAGTTACGGTTTCGAGGGTTTTGCCGATGACCAATCGGTGGGGTTCCATACGGTAAGGGTGGTCGGCAATTGACCTTTGTTCCCCGTTGTTGCTCAAAAGCCGCATTACCTCGACTTCGTCATCGCTGGGAACGATGGTTACTCCGGGAACCGGCGTTGACGGCAACAATATGAGGTCACGATGCAACAACAGGTCAACAGCAGAGCTGTCGATGCGGTCAGCTGAATCCTTAATAGGAGGATCAAACGCCAACCTCTGTTGGGCGATTTCCGCTTGGATCTCGACGTCTGACAGTACCATCCTATCCTCCATCCGGAGAGGTTTCGGAAATGATTGGCGCGAGCTCCGTTTCCGAAGCGGAGAACCGGGTTCTCCCGAAGTTTGTCGGCGGGAATGACACCACAATTTTGCCCTGGCACTCGCCAACCAAAGTTGCGGTTACGGTTTGATTGACCTCGTCCACGATGTCCAACGGCACGAAAGCAGTTTTGCGCTTGCCGTTCAGCGGGAACCAAACCTGCGCTTCTTGCGGCTCGGGAAAGGGATCCTTGTGAATTTGGGAGTACTTGAGGTTCGCCGGCACCGGCGTGGTGTAGAACCGGATCGGCTCCGGCTGCAATTCGCCCTTGATCATCGGTGGCACCTGCGTCATTTCAATTTCCCGGTTGGGAGTGCCGATTGTAGCGCCATCCCTGTCCAATGCCAATAGCCACAATGCAATACAGCGGCTAATTATAATGGGTTGCCATAATAGAGGAACCGTAGGCGCTGGAGGCGGCAAGCCATCGCTCTGCCGGGGCTTGCCGGATTGGATGCCTACGCGGCGTGCGCCGAAAATGACGGCCGTCAATCGGTTGCCCATTGCCCCGGATTGCCCTAAACTTACGGTTGCCCGGTGCCGGCCATGCCGCCGCTGGCCGGCAGCCGCCAGTTTCATTGCCCAACCCAACCCAATCCATCCCATCCCGAGAGCCAGAGCCGAGAGCCGAGGAGGGCGACCGATGCCCCTGCCCACGCCACTGCAAGGAATCCGCGTCGTTGACTTCACCTGGGTGCGGGCCGGCCCTTGGGCGGCGCGCTGGCTGGGAACGCTGGGCGCGGAAGTCATCAAGGTAGAATGGCCCCTCAACCTGGACACCCTGCGCCAGAACCGCTTCACCGTACCCCCGGGTGTGGAACCCGGTCCCAACTCCACCGGCCAGTTCGCCGACACCAACGCCAACAAACGCGGCATCAGCGTCAACACCCGCACCGAAACCGGGCTGGAGCTAGTCAAACGCCTCATTGCGGTCTCCGACATCGTCATTGAGAACTTCAGCAGCCGCATCATGCAGCGCTGGGGCCTCGGTTACGACCAGCTCAAAAAAATCCGCCCCGACATCATCTATGTCTCAATGGCGGGCTTCGGCCACACCGGGCGCCATCACTGGTACGGCACCATGGGGCCGGCGGCCCAGGCCCTGAGCGGCCTCACGCACCTGTCCGGCCTGCCCGGCAAGCCTCCGGCCGGCTGGGGCTGGTCTTACCTGGACGACACCGGCGGAATGTACGGCGCCATCAGCGCGCTGACCGCCTTGCGCCACCGCTCCGCCACCGGCAAGGGCCAGCACGTGGATCTGTCCCAGATGATTACCGGCATCACCCTGATTGGCCCGGCTTTCCTGGACAAAACCGTCAACGGACGCCCGGCCCGGCGCGAGGGTTTCCCTCCCGGCAACCGCACCGTCTGGCCGGGCGCCGAAGTCGTCAACAACTACCGCGGCCCCGTGGCCGCGCCCCATAACGCCTATCGCACCGCCCCCGGCGGCTACAACGACTGGGCCGTCATCGCCTGTCTTTCCGATGACGAGTGGCAGAACCTGGTGGAGCTGATGGGCAACCCCGACTGGGCCGACGTCCGCTTTGACACCCTCGCCGGCCGTCTGGAGTGCCAGGAGGAAATGGACGGCCATATTGAGGAATGGACCAAAACCCGTGACAAGTACGAACTGACCGCAAAGTGCCAGGCCGCCGGCGTCCGCGCCATGGCCGTCCAAAGCAGCCAGGACCGGGTGGACAACGACCCCCAGCTGCGCCATCGGAATATGTATGTGCCGATGGAGCACCCCATGCTTGGACCCTGGAAGTTCCAGAACGCCCCCTTCAAAATGTCCGCATCCCCGGCCCGGATGTCCGGCCCGCCCCCGCTGATCGGGCAGCACAACCGGGAAGTGCTTGAGGACTTGCTGGGCGTAACTCACGACGAACTGCTGGACGGCTACGAAAACGGCGTGTTCTGGCCCGCCGCTATGGAGCGGTATCCCTATATTGAGGAGGCCCTGCTATGACCACCACCTCGTCCCATCCTGCCGCCGCCAACGGCGACAGAGACGACAGCGGCAGTTCACAGGACGCCATTGACCGTGGCGGCGCGCGTCCCCTCAATTACAGCCGGCCCGGCCCGCTCAACGGCTTGCGCGCTCTGGAAATCTGCGACGAAAAGGGCCAGTTCTGCGGCAAGCTGCTCGCCGACCTGGGCGCCGATGTCATCAAAATTGAACCGCCGGGCGGCGAAGCCTGCCGCAGTTTCGGCCCCTATCTGGACGACATTCCCCACCGGGAGCGCAGCCTCTCTTTCTGGCACTACAACACCTCCAAGCGGGGCATCACCCTCAACCTGGAAACCCCGCAGGGGCAGGACATTTTCGCCCGCCTGGCCTCCTACGCCGACATCGTGCTGGAAAGCCGTCCGCCCGGATACCTGGACGCCCTGGGCATCGGCTATCAGGCCATTTCCGCCGACAACCCCGGCCTGATTATGTGTTCCCTCACCCCCTACGGGCAGACCGGCCCCTGGCGAGATTACATCAGCAGCGACATTACCCAGCTGGCCGGCGGCGGGCAGATGGCGTCCTCCGGCTACGACGAAGTTGATGTCCCCAACCCGCCGCCCATTGCCCCCGGCGGCGGCAACGCCTGGCACATCGGCGGCCATTACGCCTACATCGGCATAATGGCGGCCCTCTACTACCGTTTCCTCACCGGCATGGGCCAGTACATTGACGCTTCCATACACGAAGCCTGCGCCCTGACCACCGAAGGCGCCATTGCCATCTACCTCTCCACCGGCGAAGTGGTGCAGCGCCACACCGGACGCCACGCCGCCCCCGATATGTCGCCGGCCATCCAGTTCCCCACCGGAGACGGCGGCTGGCTCAACACCACCCGCTCCGGCACCAACCTCACCCCCCAGCGCCTGCATACCCTTGCCGAATGGTTCGACCGGTCGGGTATGGCCGACGACCTCACCGACCCTCGCTACCAGGATCCCGCGGTCATCGCCGAGGAAAACGACCACATCGTCCAGGTGATGCGGAATTTCTTTATGAACTCTACGCTGGAGGATGCCTACCACGGCGGCCAGCAGCGGGATTTCCCCTGGGGCGCCATCCGCAGCATGGACGAAATCGTTGGCGACGCCCACCTGCAAGACCGGGGCTTTTTCACTGAAGTGGAACACCCCGAGCTGGGGCGCAGCTTCACCTACCCCGGCGCGGCCGCCATATTCAACGGTTCCCCCTGGCGCATCAGCCGCCGCGCGCCCCTGATTGGGGAGCACAACGCCGAGATCCTGCTGGACGAACTGGGCCTGACTGCCGGCGAAACGCTTCTCCTGGCCGAGGCCGGGGTGATTTAGATGGCCGACGCGCGGCACGCGCCGCTTTACTCAATACCGGAGTGCGCCCGGTATCTGGGGCTGCCCGCGTCCACGCTGCGGTGCTGGGTCGCCGCCGGCCCGGCCGGCGATGCCGCCGGCACGCAGCCGCCGGTATTTCCCGCCGGCACGCAGCCGATTGCTTTGTCATTCACCAACCTGGCGGAATTGCACACACTGGCCGCTCTGCTACGGAACGACAAGCGTCCGTGGCCGGAAGTGCGGAAGGAACTTGCCCGGCTTTACGGAGCAGAGCAAGGGAGCCATCCGCTGGCGCGGGAGGAATTCGCTAAGGCAAACCCCGGCGCGCGGTTGGAGTATGACGCTGCCGGTTTTGCGAAGCGGTTTTACCCGCCCGTTCCCGGTGAGGCAGACTCCAGAGTCGTAGTGATTGACCCTGCGATTTCCTTCGGGCGCCCGGTTATCGCCGGAACCGGCGTCAGGACTGCCGTAGTAGCAAGCCGCGTCAACGCCGGAGAGTCGCTATGTGATGTAGCGGACGATTACCTGTTACAGCCGTGCCAGGTTAAAGATGCTTTGCGCTACGAACTGGCCGCCTGACATCAATTTTTTCTCTGATGAGAACCTCGGCCGGCGGATTTTCCCGGCGCCTTTGCAGGCCGCCGGCGTACCCCTGCACATTTTCTTTGACCACTTTGCCAGCGGCGTTCCAGATATGGATCCCAGCGGTCGCTCGGCGCGGGTGGATTGCGCTTACCTCTGATGCGCGGTTGCGATACAACCAGGGCGAGCGCGACGCCATAATGGCGGCCGGTTTGGGCGTGATTGTGCTCGTGAGCGGGAATACGCATTCGGAGAAAGCCGCCATATTTCTGCAATCGCGCGCCCGTATTGTCCATTTTGTCCGACATCACGAACCGCCGTTCATCGCCCGGTTATACCGAAATCGGATAGAACTATGGCTGCCTCGCCACGACAGGGTGCCGTAGCTGCATTTCCTGTCGTGGCCCAGGTGAACCCGGACGCCCCCCCTTGAGCCACCGCCTGCTGGTTGACTCACCGGCCAGCTGCCGCCCGGCCCCCGGCAAATACCTGCTGCCCCACCTGCCCGTTGGCAAGACGTCTCCCCCGGCCTGCCCCGCCCACCCGGTCGGACTGGCCTACTGCTCCGCCCCGCCCTGGCTGCGGGGGCGCGCCGAGGCCGGCGGGGGCGGCGAGGGCCGCGTGACCAGCGGCGTCAAAAACAGCGCCGGCAGCGACAGCGCGATACAGGCCAGCGCATTGGCCGTCACCGACCACTGAATGCCAATCCGGTCGCCCAGCCAGCCCATCAGCAGCACCCCCGGCGGCGTGCCGATGCCGATGCACAGGCTCATCAGCCCCACCATCCGGCCCCGCATCTCCGGCGGCGCCGAGCGCATCGTAATGGCGCTCTGCATCGTGCCGAAACAGGACAGCCCGATGCCGCTGACCACCAGTATGGCGAAAGTCGCCGTGTACCAGGGCAGCCAGGTGAAAATGGTAGAAGTCAGCATCACCGTAAATGCGCCCGCCGCAAAGATGCGTCCGTGGTAGCGCACCCGCCCCGCCGACGCCAGTATGCCCGCCATTATCAGCTGTCCGATGGCCTCCGACGCTGCCAGCAGCCCTACCAGCGTTTCCCCGACCCGCAAGTGGTCGCGCCCCACCGCCGGCACGAACTGCCGCGCCGGAAAGGCCATGGCGTTGATCATCACCGTGATGAACAGCATCCCCACCAGCTGCCGGTGCGCCAGCGCGGCGCGCACCGCGTCGCCCAGGCTGTTCCAGATGGGTTCCACCACCCATTCCCGTTCCACCAGCGGAATCCGCACCCGCAGCACCATCGTCACGGCGGCCACGTGCATCGCCACAATGGCGCCGTAGGCCCACACATAACCGGCGTAGTACGGCCACACATACCCCAGGTTCTCCACGAAAAACCCGCCCGCAAAAGGCCCCAGCATCCGCCCGGCCGTCATACTGATGGAATCAATGGACAGGGCGTTGACCACCCGGCGCTCGCCCACGATGTCAAACACCGCCGTGCGGCGGGCCGGATCTTCCAGCGCCCGGCTTACCCCTTGCAGGAACATTGAGCCGAAAACGTACCACGGCGCAATGTTCCCCGTGGCCAGCAGAAAGAGCAGGGCCACCGCCGCGCCCAGTTTGATGGCCAGGGCGCCGAACCAGATTTTCTTGCGGTCAAAGCGGTCGGCGATAATGCCCGTGAAAGGCGAAAAGATGGGGCGGGGCAGGTTCTCAAAGGCCAGCACCAGCCCCAGCATCAGCGCGGAATCGGTGAGGGAATAGACCAGCACGCTGGTGACCAGCAGCTCCATCCAGCGGGTCACCTCCGCTACGCTGATGACATACCACACCGCCCGGAAACGGGGGTTCTGGAGAACCTCCATCATCGGCGATACCGGGCGACGGGGCGCTGCTGCCAAAACAAACTCTCCTGACGATTTTCAACGCCGCCCGCGCCGGCGGACGGAACGCGCCCCCGACGCCCGGCATTACCGCGCGGGACGCCAGATTCGGCATCCCGTGACTGCCCCGGTTAACGACGCGTTAACGGCGTCAATTTTAGCGCCGAATCCTGATCCGGTAACAGCAACGGCAGTGCCGGTATCGCCCTTTCCGGCGCGGCGCCGGGGCAACCGGCGATGCCGGCTTGCTCCCGGCAGAATGCCGCCTTGCTTTCGGAATGCCGCCTAGCTTGCCGGGTGCCGCCTTGTCCCCGGACGCCGCCAACTGCTAGACTGCCCGGCATCCGCAGCCGGCCCGCCGCCGCGGCGCTGTGAGGGACAGACGCTATGCCCAACGACATTTGCAATGTGCCCAACCGCACCATCTTTACCGGGGACAACCTGGACATCCTCCGGGGCATCAACTCGGAGTGCGTTGACCTCATTTACCTGGACCCGCCCTTCAATTCCAACCGCACCTACGCCGCGCCGCTGGACAGCGAAGCGCGGGGCGCCGAGTTTGACGACGTCTGGCGGCTCAGCGATATGAAGGAGGAATGGATTGACGAAATTGAGCTCCGCCGCCCGTCGTTGTATCACCTGATTAACGGGGCCAAGCTGGCCCACAGCGAAAGCATGGCCGGTTACCTGACCTTTATGAGCGTGCGCCTGCTGGAATTGCACCGCATCCTCAAGCCGACCGGCAGCATCTACCTGCACTGCGACCAGACGGCGTCCCATTACCTGAAAGGCATTATGGACGCCTTGTTCGGGTCGGAGAATTACCGGACTCAAATCATCTGGCGGCGCACTTCGGCGCACAACGACGCCCGCACTTTTGGCAACATCTGCGACACTGTCCTGTTTTACAGCAGCCAACTGCGGATTAATGTTGACGACGTCCGGGTTCCCCTTGATGCCAGCTATGTGGAACGGTTCTATCGCTTTGCGGACGAGCGCGGGCAGTATCGTCTGGGTGACCTTACCGCACCTCGCCTGGGCACCGGCGAGACCGGCCAGTTGTGGCGAGGGTATGACCCGAACCCAAGCAGACGTCAATGGAATGCGCCACTGCGCGGGCATTATGCGGCGTGGGTTGACGAAACCGTTATTCCCGGATACCGCAATATCAGCAGTCCGCTGGCGCGGCTGGACGCGCTGGATGCGGCGGGTCTGATACACTACCCCGACGATGGCGGTATGCCGCGCCTGAAGCGTTATCTGGCCGGCTCGCTGGGCCAGATTCCTTCCAATCTCTGGACGGATATACGCCCGGTCAGCGCGTGGGCCCGGGAGTACACCGGCTGGAGAACGCAAAAGCCGATGGCGCTGCTGGAACGCATCATCAGCGCGTCGTCCCGCCCCGGCGATTTGGTGCTGGATCCCTTCTGCGGCTGCGCCACCGCCTGCATCGCCGCCGAAAGGTTGGAGCGGCAATGGATTGGCATTGACGTTCTGCCGCAGGCCGCGGAAGTATTGTCCAACCGCGCCCGGCGGGAGCTGCAAATACCGATGAACGGCGCCGGCGAGCGCGGCTGGGAGGACTGGACGCCGTTCATCCAGCACGAACCGCCCCGCCGCAGCGACCTGGCCCGGCTCGGCCCGGTCAACCCCCAGTCGGACAAGGAGCTGCTGTACGCCAGCCAGAACCGCCGCTGCGCCGGCTGCCGGTACGAACTGCCGCTGCACGTGCTGACCGTGGACCACATCACGCCCCGGGCCCAAGGCGGCCTCGATTCCATCGTCAACCTGCAACTGATGTGCCACACCTGCAACGCCATCAAGGGCGACCGCAGTATGGAATACCTGCGGGAACAGCTGCACCGGCGGGGCATCCTGGAGCTGTGACCGGCCGGCGCGCCCCTGACGGCAGCAAGCAGTGGCGCTATTCGAGCTCAAGCCCAACGGCATTGCCGGCGCTGACGCCGGCGCCGACTCTATTCCCTTTGCGCTTGGAGGAACCCCGATGACTGCATCCGGCATAACCTCATCTACCGTAACTGCGCCCGCCGGCAGCCGGCCGCTCAAGTTCAATGTCCGCATCAACCAGCATCGCTACGGCTACGACGACCTGCGGCGGGTGTGGTTGCGGGCCGACCGGCTGGGGTACTATTCCGCCAGCCTGTACGACCTGCTCAACGCCGATGCCCTGGAATGCTGGACTACGCTGACGGCGCTGCTGGCGCAGACGGAGCGCATCCGCGCCGTGCCGATGGTATTGTCCAACCCCTACCGGCATCCGGCACTGGTCGCCAAAATGGTCGCCACGCTGGATGTGATCAGCGGCGGGCGGGTTACGCTGGGCATCGGGGCGGGCGGCAGCCGGCGGGATGCGCTGGCCAGCGGGCTGCCGTTTCCGTCCACCCGGACGCGCTGCGCCATGCTGGAGGAGGCCGTTGACCTGATCCGGCAGCTGTGGACGGAGCCGGCGGTGGATTACTACGGGCAGTATTACCGGGTAGCGGGGGCGTCGGTACAGCCCGGGCCGGCGCAGCGGCCGATGCCGCCCGTCCTGGTGGGCGGACACGGGGAACGGTATGTGCTGCCGGCCGTGGGGCGCAGCGCCGACATCTGCAATGTGGGTTCCAACAACACGGTGGCGGAACACCGGCGGCGGGAAAGCGTCATCCGGCAGGCGGCCGAGGCGGCCGGGCGGAACCCGGATGCCATTGAGCTGACGCACAATGCCCGCTGCGTCATCGCGCCTACGCAACGGGAATACGACGGGCTGGTGGCGCGGCTGGCGGAGCAGGCCGGCGTGACGGCCGCCGAATACCGGAACAACTTTCTCCGCAACACCCTGTCCGGCACGCCGGAACAGATGGCGGAGCGGATTGCGGAGTATGTGGATTACGGCATCCGCTACTTCTTTGTGATTTTCCCCGACTTTGTGGCGTCGGAGACGCTGGAGCTGTTTGCGGCGGAGGTGATGGGGCGGTTTGAGACGCTGCCGGGCTCGGTCGGGTGAATTACGGAGGCGCGGCGAAATGCCCGGCACTTGACGGTATCGCCGCAATTAGCCCGTATCAGAAGCGTTTCTGATGTACGCCGCTACGAGAGGCACGTCGGGTATCGTATCAAAGATTGTGCGCACCTGCGGCGTTGCGGCGCCAAAATTGACCGCAGCGTCCTGCCTGATGTCCTCAATCAGATTGATGGCAAATATGATTTGCCGCATCGCGTCAACCGGCACTTCGTTGGGCCTGTCGTCAACATTCCCTCGCCGGCGGTGGCAAAACGTCGCTCGATGTACGCCATCGCCTGTGTGATGGCGTTTTCCAAGGCAATCCGCTCGTTTTCCTGTACGCTGCGGCATTTGAAGTACAGGAAATCCAGGGCGTAGATATAACGCGCCAGATCGACTGCGCTCATAGCGTCGTTAAAGAACGACATCAGATAGACCAGCCAAACGCCGGGTGCATCAGGTTGTTTGCCGATTCTGTCCAGCAGGAAGCAAACCCGGTAAAAGCCTTCCAGCGTACGGGGAACGATGGAGAGCAACCGTTCCTCATCAACCACCTGTTGTAGTGCACGGGAAAGCCGACGCGCTTCCTGTTCCATAAATTCGGATTGAAACTCCAGCAGGTAATTCTTGTCATCTACCACATGGACAACCTGCTCCAACTCCGACCCGCCATTCACGAACATTGGCAGAAAGACATCGCGCGGAACCCGATAGGCGGTCCGATTTCCCCAAGCGGGGACGCCGCTAATCCGTCCATTCCGGGCGATCCATTCCGGGGCGATGAAAGCGTACTGCATCGCATCTTTGATGATATAAAAGAAATCGCGGTCGGTATATGGCTCACGCGGTAGCCCCCGCTGCTTTTTGCCGACTTTGGCTTCCTTGAAATCAAAAAACCTCAACCCGGCGGTTTCCTCGGCGAGCTGGAACTCGTAGAGGCGCGTTTCGCCATCGCCCCAATAGGCCAAGTAATCGGGGGCTCGGCTAGGACTGCTCCCTTTGGCGTTAAACCACAGCTGAGCATCGCTGCCGTGCTTGCTGACGCGGAGCGTTTCGTCTCCGTGCTTGTTCGCCAGGAGTTTCTGTAGGTAAGGCAAAAACTCCAGTTCGGCAATGGCCTTCTTTTTCATGTCCCTGCGGTATTCCAGCCAGGAGCGCGACCTTATGGCGCTGGGCCGGGCATACACCGTTCGCATCGGGGTAGTCATATCAGGATTTCCATAAGCCGCTTTTCGGCGCCATCGCAGAAATCGGGGTTGATGTCGTAGCCGACGCCGTTGCGTCCATAACGCGCCGCCGCCGCCAGCGTGGTGCCGGAGCCGAGGAACGGGTCCAGGACGGTTTCGCCCACGAAGCTGTAAGCCCGGATCAGACGGGCCGGCAGCTCCTCCGGGAACGGGGCAGCGTGGTTGCGGTTGCGACCGCTTTGCTCCGGTTTCATCAGCCAGACGTCGGAGTTTTTCACCGACAGCCAGAAATCCTTGTCCAGCCTGGAATCCTCTTTCTGCTGGGCGGTGAGGTGGGCATACTTTTGACCGGGCCGGCGCGTGGGCTTTTCAAACTCCAGAATGGACTCGTGCATATTGTTGATCAGAATGCCGCCGGGATAGGGATAGGTGCCGAAGTGCGCCCGCACGCCGTTGGTTTTGTGCCAGACAATATCGCGCTTGAAGGTAAAGCCGATGCTTTCGCAAAGGTCTATGTTCCTGCCCACCAGGTTCAAGGCGCGAAACGACTTGTTTTCCCGGACGGGCAGGTTCATTATGTTGAGAAAGAACTTCCGGCCCGGCTGCAACGCCCGATAGACTTCGCGCCAAACCTGCCCGATTTCGGCCAGCCATTCGTCCAGGTCGTGGACGTTGCCCAGGTCGCCGGCGCCGGCGACGGAGTACATTTTGGCGTTGAAATAGGGCGGGGAGGTGATGGCCAAGTGAATGCTGTCGCTGGCGACTGCCGCCATAGCGCGGGCGTCGCCAACGATGACCCGCTGGGTGGCGCCATTTACCGCCACATTTACCGCCGCCGATTTCCGCTGCGGGGCCGAGGCGGCGCCCGGCTTGCCGCGCTGCCAGGCGGCGATGTCGCGCAGGTCAAGGCGGAACTGCCCGCTGGCGGATTTGGACGCGGGCAAGGCTCCGGTTCTAATCAGCCGGTGAATCTCCGGCACCGACAAGCCCGTGTGCGTGGCGACCTCAACTACCGACAGGTAGCTGCGGTCCTGGTAATCGTTCATTGCTTGTCGTCCCGGACAATTGCGGATGGCGCAACAATATAGCGCCGGCGGCAGCGGCGTCAACCGGCCGGCGCTGCCCGCCGGCCGCCGTCCACCCGCCCGCTGCCGTCTGGCGCGGGCGGCGGTTGCGGATGCCCCATTGCGTTATAGGCCAGCGCTCCGGCCATCCCGGCTAATACGCCGGCGTTCAGCATCAGGTACGGCTGTAGCTCGGCCAGTTCTACAATGATAGCGGCTGCGCTCCGCGCGATGACCTCGTGGAACAACATACTGATGCCCAGCAGCAAGGCGAAGTTGCGGCGTCCGAAGTAGGTGCCCAGGGCGGCGATGTCGGGCGGGCCAATGCCGCCGCTGCCGATGCTCACCAGGATAAGCGCCAGCCCAAGCACGACCCCGTTCCCGGCAACGGTCATACCGGCCAGCCCAGCAAAGACCAGCAGGGCCAGGAGCGTCAGCGCCCGGCGCAGCGGCATCCGGTCGCCCAGCAGCCCGCCCGCCGGAATGGCCAATGTGGACAGGGCGCCGGTTGTAGCGGCAAGGTAGGCGATGGACAGCGGCAGCGTCGCCCCCGGACCCGCCGGCAAATGCAAATACACCAGCGTGAATAATCCGGCAGTTATCGCAGCCTGTGTGCAACCCCTTCCGGCCAGCAGCAGCCAGAAATCCCGGCTGCGGAGGGCCGCCCGCAGGGTGTATTCCGGGGCATATGCCGGCATCGGCCCGGCGGCGTTCCGCGCGGTTTGGCCGGGATGCTCATCGCCATTGCCCTCGCCATCGTCCGCGTCCGCGTCGGGCGGGTCGGGCATCCGCCGCGCCAGAGGGAACGCCACCACCAGGGTTAGTATGCCTGATGCGATCAACAGCTCCCGCGGGCCGCCCGCCAACGCCGGCAGAGAACCGACCAGCGTCGCGCCGAGTATCAGCAGCGCCAGAGCAGTGGCCGGCCGGCGCCGGAATTGCTCATTGATGACAGTGACCGCCGGCAGCCATCCGCCCAGGGTTGTTCCGATGGCTACCAGGGGCAGCGTGACCAGGTATCCCGTGGCACCGCCCCACAGCCCGGCCGCGGTCAGGCCCACGCCGGCCAGGGGCAACCCGAGCAGCATCGCCCGGCGCGCCCCGAAACGGCGGGAGATCAGCCAGCCTGCCGCCGGCATCAGCAGCGACGAGAGGGGCAGCGGGCTCAACCACCACGGCAGGACGCTTTCGCCGGACTGCGCCACAGGCTCTGCGCCCGACAGGGCGACCACTATGATGGCGGCGGCAAACAGCCGCCAGCCGTAAAAGGGAGCGCCGGCCAGAATGCCCCTGGCGCCGGATAGCATTATTCACCCCGGTAAATGGTTCGCCCCGGCAACGGAAGTCGTCGGCAATGGAAGCCGGCGGCTAGTCGGCGGGGGTGGCGCCCCGGGTTACCAGCCGGCGCACATCGGCCCGCTGTCGCTGGGAAGGGGACAGGCGCGGGTTGCCCAGCAGCAGGAACATCACCGACCCGACGGCGCTCACCGCCGCAATGGTGGCAAAGGGCGCCGTGTAGGTGAGGGTAACGCTGTCTTTCATCCAGGCGATGTACGGCACGACGATGATGAACATTATATTCATCGGTATCATTGAAATGCCGGTGATGCGGGCGAAGCTGCTGCGCCCGAAATAGACGCCGCGAATGGAAGTGGTCAGTGGCGTGCGCCCGCCGAAGCCGATGCCCATCATTATGGCGAACAGGAAAAACAGGGGCAGGGTTTCCGCGAACAGCAGCACCACAACGGCGATGGACTGTAGGAACGAAAACCCGAAAATCGCAATCCGTATGGGAATGCGGTCGCCCACGATGCCGCCAATGACCATAAAGCCGGTGGATACCGCCGTCTGCACCGAAATCACCACGCCCACTTCAACCAGCGTAAAGCCGCGTTCTACCATCACCAGGCCCAGATAGGTCATCACGCTGATGATGATGATGGACGAGCTGGCGTGTCCCATGGTAATCAGCCAGAAGGCGCGGGTGCGTATGGCTTCCTGCCAGGTGTATTCGGGGGCCACGGGGCCGCCGTTGGCGGCGCGCCGGGGGCCGCCGGAGCCGGCCGGCCCGGTGGACGGGTCAATGCCGTCGGGATGCTGGCCGTAGTCCTCCGGGCGGTTCCGCACCAGATAGGCTAGGGGCAGGGAACCGACGAGGCCCACCGCGCCCACCACCAGGGCGGTGTTCTGCCAGCCCAGGCGGCCCGGTATTTCGGAGGCGGTCTGCGCGTCCCAGCCCATCATCCAGGCCATCAGGGGCACGATGACCACGCCGCCCACGCCGAAGCCCAGCATGGGTATGGACATTGCGGTGGAACGGCGCCGCCGGAACCAGTTGTTCAGCGCGGCGTTGGCCGGCAGCCACGAACCCAGCCCGGCGCCCAGGCTGACGATGACGAAAGAGAGGTAGAACATCCACAGGTTGGCGGTGCGGCTGAACAGCAGAAAACCGAGGGCGAACACGATGAGGCCGATAGCGACCATCTTGCGCGGCCCCAGCTTGTCCACGCCCCAGCCGGCGATGGGGCCCATTACGGTGCCTTCCACCCGCGTCAGGGTGAAGGCCCAGGACAGCTGGGTGGTGGTCCAGCCGAAGTGCCCCTGGAGGACGGGCATCCAGAGGGAAAGGGCCTGGAACAGCGGCACGGTGCCGATAATCATAATGACGGCGCCGATGACGGCCAGCCACCAGCCGTAGAAAAGGCCGCGCGCCAGGCGCACGGGGTGGGCTAATTCTTTTGCCTGTATCAAGAGGATGGTCTCCCTGGGCAACGCCTGCTACTAACGTCCGCCGCCCGATTGCCGGCCGGCAGCGAAGCCCCGGCGCCGGTCAAGGCGGCAACTTCCATTATACCGCAACCCGTCGTTTATTCGTATTTCCGATAGGCAAAATTGCATCGGGCAGGGCAAGCGGATCCTTGGCCGCCGCTTTTGCGCCCGGCCCGTGCAGGAATTTTCGATGGGCTGACTTTCCGCCATTCCGGCGCAAGGTTGCATCTACCAAACCTCGCAAGCAAATTGGCTCCAATGCCGAGCTTGCGATTGCCCTCTCGCTTCGTTGCTTTCGTTTGACAAGGCGGGAGAGTGCTGGTATAGTAGGCAATGCTACAGTCCGGGTTTCGCCTAGCGAATAGCGCGAGCCAATGTTCGGTTAGGTGCGACGTGCCTCCCTTGCATGGTTTGCGCTAGGAACCCGGCGACTGTAGCAAGAAGCCTAATCCTGAACCAGCAAGGGGGGTTCCAATGGTCGAACAGCCGTCCGTTCCTTTGAAAAAGCCGTGGTGGCGTCGCTGGTGGGCGATCGTCCTCTGGGGCGTGCTCGCTCTGATAATCATCGGCGCGATCGCCAACATCGCCGGAGGGGGCGATGTTGGAAACACCGCACCGCAAGCTCCTCCGGTCCAACAGGCACCGAATCAGCGGATCGCGCTATTTGCCGATGCCTCAGACGGCATCGAGCAGTTCGTCGGCGGGGATACGATGCCGGTCGGGACCTACGAGTTCAAGTGTGGGTTCCTTGGCAACGTTTTGGTCCAGCTTGGAACGGCACCTTACACCATATCTTCGAAAGAAGGCGACCAAACGCGTCGGATCGATCGTGGAGATATGGTGACGGTGGGCTATTGCGAGGTCTATGGCCCCCGGTGAGCCTCTGGTTGCCGGCTGGTTTAGCGTGTATAAATGCGCTATTCCAAATTACATCCCACCGCTCCGGCGAGGTAGCTATGATGTTGGCGCAGCAGTTCACGCCCGCAATACAGTCCCACCTGGACGCCGCCGACCGGCATTTTGACGCCGGGGATGAGTTGAAAGGCTCGTGGGAGCTTTGGGAAGCGTCCCACTGCGCCCTGCGGGCGGTGGCAGAACCCCGGGGCTGGCCCTGCGAAACCCTTGACGAGTGCAACGATGCGCTCAACCGGCTGGCGGCGGAATCGGACAACCCGCCTTTGATACGGGCCAGCCTCGCCGCGCCGGAGCTTTTCTACTACAACGCCGAGTACGATTTTCTGGAGGATCACGAGATTCCGGCATACCGCAAGCACATTCCCGTAGTCATCCGTCGTATGCTTGACTTTGCGGACTAGCCGGCGCCCGGTTATGGACTACCAGGAACACCGGCGGGAAGCTCATGACTTTCTGCGCGACATTGACGAGGGGCGGGCTGCCGGGCGCGCTCTGCTGCTTTGCGAAATTCTGTGGGGAGCGGCTACCCACTCAATCCGGGCCTACGCCCGCTGGCGGGGCTGGCGCGTAGGCAAGTCCCCGCGCCTCAATGCTCTGGTTGACCGTATTATTGACGATGCCGGCGACGCTGCTCTGAAGGAGGGATTTTTCAAAGCCCGCCAATTGCACGCCAATTTTTACAACGGCTTTATGACCGACGAGCAGATCGCGCAAAACGGACAAAGCGCACGCGATTTTGCGGAGCGGATATTGGATCTGCTGCCTCTTGACGATGCGCCGGCGGCGGGCGGTTAGGCAAGACCAGCCGGCGGCGCATATCGTCGGCACCATAGCCCACCCGTCATTCGTCATACAGGTGACACGCCGTGGCGTGGCCGGCCGCGTATTCCCGCAACGCCGGCGTGTCCGCCGAGCAGCGTTCCATCACAAAGGGGCAGCGGGGATGAAAGGCGCACCCCGAAGGCGGGTTCAGGGGCGAAGGCACCTCGCCCGACAGCACGATCTCCTCCCGCTGCCGCCGGGGATGGGCGGGCAGCGACGCCGAAATCAGCGCCTTGGTGTAGGGATGCTGCGGGTTGGTGAACAGCTCAATGGGCGGGGCTTCCTCAACTATCTTGCCCAGGTACATCACCCCCACGATATGGCTCATATAGCGCACGGTGGCCAGGTTGTGGGCAATGAGCAGGTAGCTCAATTCGTAGCCGGATTGCAGTTCCTTGAGCAGGTTCAAAATCTGGGCGCGGATGGACACATCCAGGGCGGACACCGGCTCGTCCAGCACAATCAGCCTGGGTCGGGTGGACAGGGCGCGGGCGATGGCGATGCGCTGGCGCTGGCCGCCGCTGAATTCGTGGGGGTAACGCTCGGCGTGGAAGGGATGCAGCCCCACTACCTGCAACAGTTCCTGCACCTGGGAACGCACCGCCGCGCGGCTCAACCGCTGGTGCGTAATCAGCGGTTCGGCGATTATCTGGTCAACCCGCATCCGGGGATTGAGGGAGCTCCAGGGATCCTGGAACACCGCCTGCACTGATGCCTTGAAGTTGCGCCTTTCGGCGCCGGAGAACCGGCGCATAGGCCGGCGGTCAAAGTAAATCGTTCCGTCGGTAGGATGGTCGGCCATCAGCAGCATTCGGCTGGTGGTGGTTTTGCCGCAGCCGGATTCGCCCACCAGGCTGTAGGTCTGGCCGGGCATAATGTTGATGGAAATGCCGTCCACCGCCTTGACGGTTCCGGTGCGGCGGCGCAGTAGGTTGCCCCGGTACACCGGGAAATGCCGGCGGATGCCCTCCAAACGCACCAGGGCCTGGTCGTCCTTGCCGGCGCTGGCGGCGGCGGCGGCCGCGGCGGGGGCAGTAGTCGCGGTGGCGGCAGCCATTATTCTGACCTCCAGCAGCGGGAAGTGTGCCCGGAGGCCACCGTGAATTCGTCGGGATACTCCCGGCAGCGTTCCCAGGCGTAGGGGCAGCGCGGCGCGAAAGAGCAGCCCGCCGGCAGGGCGTCCAGGGACGGGGGCTGGCCTTCAATAGACGGCAGCAGGTCCACATCGGTGTCCAGGTCGGGCACCGACTGCAACAGGGCCTCGGTGTAGGGATGCGCCGGGTGGTCGAACATATCCTCAACATCGGACTGCTCCACGATGCGGCCGGCGTACATCACCGCCACCCGGTCGCACATCCGGGCGACTATGCCGAAGTCGTGGGTGATGAAAATGATGGCCGCCCCGGTCTGCTCCTGGATGTCCTTGAGCAGCCGCAGGTACTGGAGCTGGATGGTGGCATCCAGAGAAGTGGTTGGCTCGTCGGCGATCAGCAGGTTGGGGGCGCGGGCGATGGAGATGGCACCCACGACGCGCTGGCGCATCCCGCCGCTCATCTGGTGGGGAAAGTTGGCTAACCGTTCCTCGGCGGCGGGGATGCGGACATTTTCCAGCAGTCGCATGGCCCGCTGGCGCAGGGAACGCCTGGGTTCACTGTATTCCAGCTTGAGGGTTTCCACCAGCTGCTCGCCCACCGTAAAGACGGGGTTGAGGGAAGTAAGGGGGTCCTGCATCACCATGCAGATGCCGGAGCCGCGGATGGCGCGCATTTCGCCCGGGCTCTTTTCCAGCAGGTTTTCGCCCAGGTAGCCAATGCTGCCGCCCACGATGCGGCCGGGATGCGGCACCATGCCGAGGATAGACCAGGCGGTCATACTCTTGCCGGAGCCGGATTCGCCCACAATGCCCAGCGTTTCGCCCCGGCGCAGCTGGAAGTTGATGCCGTCCACGGCCTTGACCACCCCGGAGCGGGTAAAGAAATGGGTTTGCAAGTCCTGCACCCGCAGGATGATGTCGTCTCTGCTGCCAGTCATTGGTAGTCACCTGCCCGCGCCGCCTCGCTGCGGGCCGCGCGCGGGGGTATTGTACCACCGATTGCGCCGCTTTGCCGGCCCCGAAGCAACCGACCTGCCGGCCGGAGAGCAGGGCTAGAACGAGGGCACCTGCCGGGCGCGCCCGCCGGAAGCAAGCGCGCCCGGCGCGGATGCGCGGCTGTGTTATGCCGTAGCCGCGCCGGCGCTGGTAAATCCCGACGCGCCTTAAGGCGCGATATGACGCTGGCGCAGCCTTTCCGCTTTCCTCAAATTGTTCCGGTGCTGCGCGTTGTTCGGATTGAGCCGGACGGCGTGGGCGCAATCGGCGACGGCCCGGTCGTAATCCTGCTGGCATAAGTAGGTATAGCCCCGGTTGTTCCAGTAATTCGCGTCATTCGGGTTGAGTTGGGTGGCGCGGGTGAAATCGGTGATGGCCCGGTTGTAGTCCATTTTTGAGCCGTAGGCAATGCCCCGGTTGTTCCAGTAGGCGGCGTTGTCCGGGTCCAGCCGGATGGCGCCGGTGTAGTCGTCAATGGCCCGGTCGTAATCCTGCCGGTGGCAATAGGCGTCGCCCCGGTCGTTGTGGGCGCGGCAGAGGTTGTTCCGGTAATCCGAATTGTCCGGCTTGAGTTGGACGGCGTGGGCAAAGTCGGCGATGGCCTGGTCGTAGTCGCCTTGCTCGCGGCAGGCGGCGCCCCGGCGGTTCCGGTAGGCGGCGTTGTCCGGGTTGAGCCGGACGGCGCGGGTAAAGTCGGCGATGGCCTGGCTGTACTCGCCCTGGCAGGAGTAGGCGGCGCCTCGGCGGTTCCAGTAAGCGGCGTTGTCCGGTTCCAGGCTGGCGGCGTGGGTGTAGTCGGCGATGGCCTGGTCGTAGTCCGCCTTGCGGAAATAAGCGGCGCCCCGGTTCTGCCAGTAGGCGGCGTTGTCCGGGTTGAGCTGGATGGCGCGGGCGCAGTCGGCGATGACCCGGTCATAATCCCGCTTGCGGAAGCCGGCAACGGCCCGGGTGTGCCAATAAGTTGCGCTGTTCGGATTGAGGCTGATGGCGCGGGTGCAGTCGGCGATGGCCCGGTCGTAATCCTCCTGATCGCAGTAGAGGTCGCCGCGCCGGTGCCAGGCGAGGTCGGCCTGCCGGCCGTCGGGGTTCAGGTCAATGGCCCGGTCAAAATCAAGCCGGGCTTGCTCGTGTTCGCCATTGGCGTTATGGGCCTCGCCCCGCTTGCGCCAGATGACGCCGTCCGGCGCCGGGTTGTCGCCGCCCAGGGCGATGGCGCGGGTGTAGCTGGCGATGGCCAGGGTATGCTCCCCCTTGCGGAAGTGGTCGTCCCCTTGGCTTTCCCAGTAAGAGGCGTCGGGCTGCGGCGAAGGAGTCGGGATGCCGGCCGCTCCGGCGTCTGCGGTCGGAGATGTAACGGTCGGAGACAGGGAGGCTGGAGACGGAGCGGCGTCCGGGGGCGGAGCGGGAGTCGCTGGCGCCGCCGTTCCCCGGCCGGCGGCGTTGCTGATGAGTTCGGCCAGGGCTTCGCGCGTGGTTACGATGGCGTTTGCCGGCAACGCCGGCGTAGGCGTAGGGGCTATCGGTTCCGTAGCCGGCGGCGCCGGCGCAAAGATGCGCTGGCCCAGGTCGGTTTGATACTGCGCCACCGCCCCGGCCGGCCGGTAGGCGGCAAAGGCCCGCAGCAAACGGGAAGCCATGCCCAGCATCAGAATGGCGTCGCTGTCATCATATCGCCCCTGGTGAAAGGCGTTGTTGCGAAACTCAAAAAGGTTGCTGACCAGGCCGTGTTCGGCGTGGCCCAATTTCTGGCCGGGGGCCAGCTCAATGTTATGGAAGGGTATCCTGAACCAGCCCTCGGCCATTACGCCGAGGACGGCGTAGGCGTCGCCAGCCCTGATTTTGGCGATGTCCAGGTTGTCGCGGAACAAGCCGGCGTTTTCCCAGTCCCGCGGATCCAGTTTCCCGCTATTTACGGCCGCCTGTAGACGCTCGGTCACCACGGGGCTCAGGCCGGCGCCGAGCGCTTCAAAAGCCTTGCCGATATAGCCCATAGCGAGGGGGCTGGCGCTGATGGCGCCATTGCCAAGTCCAACATTTGGAGGAGAGGTAGTCATCATCGCGCCGGCTCCCGGAGAAATCAGGCCGCAACCCGCGCCGGCAAAGAAAGCCGCCGCAAGCCGCCAGAAAGGCGGGCCATTGTCATTCCGAATATAGCAAGACGGCCGCCGGCGGCGCAAAGGGACGACAATGCAATCCGGGGGTTAATCTGGTAATCTGTGACGCCGAAGTCAGGCGCAGGAGGCCGTGTCATGAGCGTCAGCGAGACCGTTTTGAAAAAGGTGGCGGACATCGCCAGGGGGCTGCTCTACGAGCGGTTCCCTGACGATTTTGTCTTCGACCCTATCATACCGAACCCCAAAATCGACCACGAGGGGATTGAATACCTGGACATCTACATCATCTACGAGGGCGATTACAAAAAGCTGGACCCGCTCTGGATGGCGAGGCTTGGACACAAGATGGAGCCGGCGCTGCTGGAGCTGGGCATATCCGAAACGCCCAGCACATCGTACATTGAGAAGTCCGAGTGGAAAGCCGGCCCGCCCCGGTGAAGCGGCATGAACCCGCAGGATTTGATTCGGAGCGCCCGGCACCAGGCGGGCGGCGCCGGGCGCGGCCGACCGCGTCAAACCGACCTGTGCCGCGCGGTCAGCTCGGCGTACTATGCGATGTTCCACACGCTGGCGCGTTGCGGCGCGGATTTGCTGGCCGGCGCTACCCGCGCGGCGCGGAGCCAGCCGGCGTGGGCGCAAACCTACCGGGCGCTGGAACATGGTCACGCCATGAACCAATGCCGCAACCGCACTGTGGTGGACCGTTTCCCATCGGCAATCCAGGATTTCGCCAGGCATTTTGTTGTGATGCAACGTTATCGTCATTACGCCGATTATACCCCTACAACGGATTTTGTTCGCTCGCGGGTAATGCCGCTGATTGACCAGACGGAGCAAGTTATCAACCAGTTTAACAACGTCCCGGTGAGAGACCGCCGCGCTTTCGCCATCTACGTACTTTTCCGGCTGCGGCCGGATTGAGGAGAGCGGTGGAGGCCGGGGAATGCCCATAACGGCGCGCTGCCTGGCGTCTTTGGTAGCGTTTCGTTTTAGGTGGTTGGTTGTTCAGCCCCTGCTTTTGCAGCAGCGCCAGTAGGTTGCGTTCCGTCCAGACCGTCCCCAACTTCTCCCGCCGCCGCAACTCCCGATTATGCCGCTCCATACGCGACCTCGTCCGATGCGCCCCTGGCCCCGTCGCCAAATCACGCAACTCCTTCACCAGCGCCTTCTCGCACTAGTATGACGCCGCCCTATCCACCTCCCGCAATGCTTGCGCCGCAGATCCCTCCTTTCCGCCAGACCGCACGCATTGAACAGCCGCCGCATAACCCGCTACCCCAATGTTCCGCCGGCACTCCCGCAGCAGGTGAAACGCGCACAATTGATGCGGCGCCTCCCAGCCATACACCAGCTCAATCCCCGCCGCGATGGCCCCATCGCCATCGCTGACCGGATGCGCCGGATGATGCGCCCCCAACTGCCAGGGCCGGTCAATCACTTCGGCCCAAGAACCAAAAGCACCCAACGCTGTCCCCGCAGCAGTGCGGATTGCCTTCATTTCAGTACGCCCGCTACGGGTTCGGGTCCACAACCCATCCAGTTCCAGGGTATTTTCAGCACGTGCTGGTGATATAATTGGGGCCGGATTTTGCCACTGCCGGAGGTAATCCCATGGCCGCCGCCCGCTCCTACCGCGACGATCTCCAGTGCCCCCACTGCGGCTCCAACTGGCTGCCCAAAGACGGACATTCCCGGGGCAAGCAAACCTACCGCTGCCGCCTGTGCCACTACCGCTTCACGCCCGACGGCAACCGCCACTACTACTCGGAACAGGTCAAAGAACAGGCCATCGATATGTACGGCGAAGGCATGGCCATAGCCGCCATCAGCCGGGTTTTGGAGGTCAAGCTGGGGACGGTGTACGAATGGGTCAAAAAAAGTCCGGTGGGCCCTGATGATTTGGGCTTGGGTGACCATGCAGCGCCAGCGATGGGGTGTCGTGCCGGCCATATCTTTTGACGAGATGTGGACTTACCAGCAGGCGCGACATGGCAAGAAGCGGCAGGAAGTGTGGATCTGGACGGCGGTGATTGAGCTGCTTGACGGCCGGCGGTGCGTGGACTTTGAGGTGGGCGACCGCAGTGGTGAAACCTTTCTGCGGTTGTACGAGCGGTTGCCGGAGGCGGAGCGGTATTACAGCGATGACTACGGTGTGTACGGGAGCTGGCTGCCGGCGGAGCGGCACATAGTGGGCAAGGGCAAGCTGGCGAACCGGAATGAGGGATTGCATTCGGAGTATCGCGGGCGGTTGAAGCGATTGGCGCGGGCCACGACGGGCTACACGAAGCAGGTGTGGGCGCTGCGTGGTTCGCTGGCGTTGCTGTGTTTGCGTCCGCGGCGGGGCCAAAAATCCGATGCCAGCGCGTGTTGAAAATACCAGTTCCAGCGTTCCATCCGGCGGCAACTCCAGCGTGGCCAAAGACGCCTTCCGCGACCACTGGCAAACCGTACTCTTGACGCAGCCCACCCGGTTCCCGGCACGGGCGTAGCCCAGTCAGGCGCGCGGCCAAGCTGATGGCGATGTCACGGTTTTTTGGAAAACCGCTGGTGGCGCATTTCCTGGCCCAACAGCGTCATGCCGCCCGTCATACGGCGACACTGGCCGCAACGGAACACGGGGATTTGGAGGCGGACTTCTCCGTAGCCGGTGGCAATGGCGCGGGCATAACGGTGGTGGCGATGCATGGCCAAGCGGCAATGGTCGCAAAGGGGGCTGGTAGTCGTCCAGGGTTGTTGGAGGGCGGCTTGGAGTTGGGCGGGGATTTGGCATTCCAGCTGGGTTTCCAGTTGGTGTAGCAACCCCATAGCGACGCATCTTCGGTGGGGTCGGGACGGGCATTGTACCTCCATTCTATAACCAAACCACCTAAAACGAAACGCTACCCTCCGCAGCTCAAATTGGCAGTCATTTTGGTACCGGCTCTCATCGTGGGAGTCGCCGTTGCCACGCTGGTCAACCCTCCTGCCGACGCGGCTCTGATGGAAAAGATACCCTATTGGGCCATAGGCTTTTTCATCGGATCCGTCCCCGTCGCAGCGGT
This sequence comes from Dehalococcoidia bacterium, assembly GCA_965203195.1. GTDB lineage: Bacteria > Chloroflexota > Dehalococcoidia > Lucifugimonadales > UBA3495 > Bin87. The sequence goes on from OZ241860.1 coordinate 2,845,585, forward strand.
GGTGGCATGGCTCCTCAAAAACTGGGCCTTTAGTAGCCTAAATTGACGGTTCCAAGAGCAGGTTGCCGTAGGCGTCCACCACGCCGCTCCACCCCGGAGGCGCTACTATGGTGGTGTCCAGTTGCAGCAGCAGGGCCGGCCCGGCGATCCGGTTGCCCGTTTGCAGCCGTTCCCGGTCGTAAAGCGTCGTGGCTGCCGGCCCGCCGGCGAATACCGCCCCGGCAACGCCGATGACGGCGTGGGACGCGTCCACATCCTGCGCCGGCGCCGGCTCCAGGCGCGGCTTGTCCATGGCCAGCTCCAGCTTCAGACGCAGGTTGACGATTTCAACCGGCAGGGCGCGGTCGGCGTATCCGAAACGCTGCCAGTGGGCTTCGTAGAACTCGTCGGATATGCTTGCGGCCAGGCCAGCGCAGGCGTCGTCGTTGCGGTCATCGTCCCGGTCCAGCGCCGGGCAATCTACGGTCAGCTCAAAAGACTGGCCTACATAGCGCACATCAAGGAAACGGCGCGCCGCCATATCGCCGGCCGGCAGCCCCTCCGCCACCAGTTCGGCGCGGGCCAGCTGCTCCATGCCGTGAAACTCCGTTTCCAGGCGCGCCGGCTCCAGGTCGGCGCCCCGCAGCATCACGGTGCGGGAGTAATCCTTGACCACATCGGCGATGGCCACGCCCAGGGCGGACAGAATGCCCGGATGGCCCGGCACCAGCACGCGGGGGATGCCCAGCTCGGCGGCCAGTTCGCAGGCGTGCATCGGGCCGGCGCCGCCAAAGGGAATCAGGGTGAATTCCCGCGGGTCATAGCCCCGTTCCAGGGAAATGGCGCGAATGGCCCGTTCCATATTGGAGTTCACCACGCGGATGATGCCCAGCGCGGCGTCGCCGGCGGAAGCGCCGATGCCGGCGGCGATGTCCGCCAGCAAGCCGTCGGCGCGTTCCTTGTCCAGCGTCATCCGGCCGCCGAGGAAACCGTCGGGACGCAGACGGCCCAGGGCCAGGTTGGCGTCGGTCACGGTGAGCTGCCCGCCGCGTCCGTAGCAGGCCGGGCCGGGGTCGGCGCCGGCCGACTGGGGGCCGACGGTCAGTGCGCCGCCGGCGTCAATGCGGGCGATGGAACCCCCGCCGGCGCCGACCGTATGGATTTCAATCATCGGCACGCTGACCGGATAGCCTCCCAGGTTGGCGGCGGTGGTTTCCTTAATCCGGCCGGGGCAGAGGGAAACATCGGTGGAAGTGCCGCCCATATCCAAGGTAATAATGTCGGAATAACCAGCCTGCGTTCCGGTGTAGAAGGCGCCCACCACGCCGCCGGCGGGGCCGCTCAATATGGTGCGGACCGGCTGTTCCGCCGCCAGGCTGGCGGTAATGCTGCCGCCGGAGGACTGCATAATCCGCAGCCCCCGGCCCAGCGTGGACTCCAGCTGCGTCAGGTAACGCGCCATCACCGGCCCCACATAGGAATTGACCACTACCGTGCTGGTGCGTTCATACTCCCGGAACTCCGGCAGGATTTTTGACGAAATGGAAATGAACGGGCTGCCGGGCAATTCCGACAGCCGCCGCGCCAGCGTTTCCTCGTGCACCGGATTGAGGAAAGAGAACAGGAAAGAAACGGCGATGCCATCCACCTGCGCCCCGGCCAGCAGCGACAGCAGGGCGTCCACCGACGCCGGCGTCAGGTCGTCCAGAATGGCGCCAGTGTAGTCAATGCGTTCCGGCAGGCCGAAACGGAGCGGCCAGGGCGCCAGGGGCGCCGGGCGTTCCATATTGAGGTCATAAAGATCGGCCCGGTTCTGGCGCCCGATTTCCAGCACATCCTCAAAACCCATTGTGGTGATCAGGGCGGTGCGTCCGCCCTTGCCTTCCAGCAGGGCATTGGTGGCCACGGTGCTGCCGTGGATGAAATCGGCGGCCGCGCTGTTGACGCCGGTTTCGGCAATGCCCTGGACAATGCCCCGGGACGGGTCCGCCGGCGTGGAGGGCAGTTTGTGCACCGCCAGGCGGCCGTCCTCGAGCAGGGCGATGTCGGTAAAGGTGCCGCCGACGTCAATGCCGACTACGATGCTGGTCATTGGAATCATCACTCCGTGTTACGTAGCCACGCCGGGCGTGGCGGCGGCGACAGGGGCGGCCGGCGGCGGACGGATGCCCGGCCGGGCCTGGCCCATATCGTCGCCGTCTTGCCCGGCATTTCCCTACCTGCCTGCCGTTTATTGTAACGCAGCGGCGCCCGGCGGGGTAGCCTGGTCAGCCGCCGGTTTCGGCCAGGGCGATGCGCAGCCGCTTGTTGATGCGCCCCTTGCTTTCGTGGCCCGTTACCCGGATGTCGCCCACCTCGCGGGTGTTGCGGACATGAGTGCCGCCGTCGGCCTGCAAGTCCAGCCCTCGTATGTCAATGGTGCGAACTTCGGAGATGGCCGCCGGCAGCAGGTTGATTTTGGTGCGGATCAGGTCGGGATGCGCATCGGCGGCGGCGCGGGACATAAAATCTACGGCGATGTCGCGGGCGGCGGCCACCTCGGCGTTGATGCGGGCTTCCACTTCGCCGGCGAACTCGGCGGACATATTCTCCAGCTCAAAGTCCATCCGCGCCGCGCCGGGGCGCATATCGCCTCCGGTGACCAGGGCGCCGTAGTCGCGCCAGACCACGCCGCAGAGGATGTGCAGCGCGGTGTGGGTTCGCATCAGCAGGTAGCGCCGTTCCCAGTCGATGACGCCGCGCAGGGCGGCGCCGGGGGCCGGCCGGTCAGCTCCGTCCAGGGTATGGACGATGGCGCCGCCGGCGCGGGCCACTTTCGTCACCCGGTACTCCGCGCCGGCGGCGGCGGCGTCCGCCAGCCGCCCGGTGTCGCAGGGCTGCCCGCCGCCGCCGATGTAAAAGGCGGTGCGATCGAGAACCACGCCGCCATCGGCGTTGACGGCGGTCACCACGGCGTCAAATTCGGACTGGTAAGCATCGGTCTGGAACAGCAATTCGGTCATAGTGGCTTCTCTCCGTGTGATTGACGGGTTGACGGGTTGATGGGCGATGGATTGACAGGCTGACGGCGGGGCGGCGCGCCGGGTTTAATCACGGGCCGGCGCGCCGGCCGCCTCAATAATTATAGCAATCCGCACGGGCCGCAGGTTCGGGGTACCAAGGGCGGTGTGCTATAGTGGGCTTAATTTATCCGCCTTGATAACGATAGCGCGGACGGAGTTCACTAACTATGAAACTTTCGTGCCTTCAGGAGAATCTGGCCCGTGGTCTGACCACCGTTGGCCGCGCCGTCGCCAGCCGCTCCACCTTGCCCATCACCCAGAACGTGCTGTTGAGCAGCGACCAGGGGATGCTCAAGCTCTCGGCCACCAATCTGGAAATCGCCATCACCACCTGGATTGGGGCCATGATTGAGCAGGAGGGGGCCATTACCGTCCCCCACCGGCTGCTGGCCGATCTGGTCAGCGCCCTGCCCAGCGACCGGGTTGATCTGGACCTGCGGGGCGCCGGCGGCGCTGACAGCGAGGGCGAGGACGATTATGCGGAGAGCGCCGGCGGCACCGTGTTGCACATTGCCTGCGGGCGTTCGGTGACGAACATCAACGCCGCGGCGGCCCGGGACTTTCCGCCGGTGCCGCAGGTGGACGAGGGCATGGCCACCACCATTGAGCCGGGCATCCTGCGCGCCGGCGTCGGGATGGTGGCCTTCTCGGCCGCCGCCGACGAATCCCGACCGGTGCTCACCGGCGTGGAACTGAAGTTGCAGGAGGACAAGCTGATCATGGCCGCCGCCGACGGGTTCCGGCTGGCCGTGTTCAGCCGGCAGCTGCCTCGCCCGGTGGACGAGGAAATCAAGGTCATCGTGCCGGCGCGCACCTTGCAGGAAGTGCAGCGGCTGGCTTCGGAACAAAGCTCGCCTGTGCGGGTCACCCTGTCCCCGGAAAAGGGGCAGGTGATGTTCAAGATGGAAAACGCCGAAATAGTGTCGCAGCTGCTGCAAGGCGCTTTCCCCAACTACGAACAGCTGATTCCTGACCGCTACGAAACCCGCGCCGTGATGGAAGTGGATGACCTCAAACGCGCCACCGACACCGCCACGGTTTTTGCCCGCGACGGCAGCAACATCGTGCGCCTGGAAATGACCCCCCAGGAAAGCGGCGACGGCGGCCAGCTGAAAGTATCGGCCCGTTCCGAGGAAGTGGGCAACAACGAAAACGAGCTGGACATCGAAGCCCTGGACGGCTCCGACGCCAAAATCGCCTTCAATGTGCGCTACCTGCGGGACATCGTGAACGTGCTGGGCCGGGGCAAAATCGCCATTGAGGTGACCAACTCCTCCAGCCCCGGCGTGTTCCGGCCGGCCGAGGACGCCGAGGGCTATGTCCATGTGGTGATGCCGATGTACGTGCAGTGGTGACAACGCCCCGGCCCGCTGACACCGGCGGTTGCCGCCGGATAATTGCGGCACGGCAATGCGCAGCCGGCGCTCCGTGCAGGAGCGCCGGCTGCGCATTAAATGTACTCGGGCGGCAGCGTTATTGACGGCGTCAGTGCGGAGCGTCTGCTGGCGGATAAAAGCATGGCGGCAACGGCTGTTGCGGCGCCGGAGGATTGCTGCCGGGGCGTATAGTTTATTGCCCGCGCAATCGCCGGTTTTCATCCTCCAGCTCCCGGATGCGGGCTTCCGCTTCCAGGGCGCGAGCGTCCGCGGCGCGGCGCGCATCCCGCATATCCTGATACGAAGGGATGTACTGCCCGGCAGCGGGGTCGTACCAGCGCAGTTCGCCGTACTCCCAGCACAAATCCAGGTTCAGCGCATCGCTGTGGCCCCAGTACATATCCGGGGCGTAGCGGTGAATCGGCCTGGGGCGGTATTCGTTCCCCACCAGTTCGTTGCCGGACAGCCCCGATGGGTAGTACAGGCCCCATTCCCGGTCAAACAGCCACACCTCCGGCACCCGGTACCGGGCATAGCCCAGCAGCTTGTGTCCTACATCGTTGCGCCAGGTGTTGGGGGACGCGATTTCCAGCACGAAATCGGGCGGGCGGCCCCATTCCTCAATGGCGTAGCCCCGCTGCCGGATGACGGCGTCCCGGTCCACATTGAGGGCAATCAGCAGGTCGGGGATGAGGATGCCGCTGCGCTGGCTGTGACGCCAGCCGAGAGGCACTTCGCTCATTACCAGGGTGGATTCCGGGGATCCCAGGTGGTAGCGGAGGCCCGGCTGCCAAGCGGGTTCGTCGAGGATGATTGAGTTCTGCATGTCGTCACGGGGGGGAAAGGCGGGGAACTCCTTGACCGGAGGCGGCGCTGCCGCTGTCTCCGACCGGGGCAATGGTTTGGTAGTCATCGGAACCTCCTGCGCTATGCTACGCCGCTTGGCGCTTCCGGCCACGCCTGCGTCCAGCCATCAAATGTTCCTCGCCGCCGGGCTTGGCCGCCGGCGCATACGGCCGCTGCGCGCGAAAATTTCTGCCTATGTCCGCGCTCCATATTCGTCAGCAGAGCAACGGCACACGGCATACCGCGTTGCCGGCGGTGTTAGGCGCCAGGGGAAGCCGTCGGGAAGGTCGGGCGGCGCTCTGCGATTCCTGGCTACGGAATTGTCCCCATATGGTTGGCAGGCGGGATGGTGGGCGGTAGTGGACTCGAACCACTGGCCTCTTGCGTGTCGAGCAAGTGCTCTAACCAGCTGAGCTAACCGCCCACGGGGGCATAAAGTCATAGATGAACGCTTGATGCTGCCGATTATACCAGCATCCAGGGCGGTTCTGCAACCGCGAATGATGGCTTGGCCAAGGCTTTCCGGTTTCCGTAGTTTGTTCCGTAGTGCCGGCGGAAAACCGGAGCCTGGATGTTTCGCCGGCGGCCCCGCGCGCCGGCTTGCCGCTTATGCCGGTACGGGCGCGCGGTGTGCTACAATGCGGCCGGTTTCGGCGCTGGCCAACCTCGTTTATTTGCCGCATACGGATACACCCGGATACGGATGCACTTGGAAGATTCGTTGAGGCGCGCCGGGCGTTGCCGGGGATTGAAACAGCCGTCAGTCACAGTAAGCAGGAAGGAGGAACGCTATGGCCGAGATCCTGGGCTTGGGCCTGACGCACTCGCCGTCGTTTATCCGCCCCGACGAGGACGGGGAGTCGTCGCTGAAGCGGACGCTGCGGACTAACCACCGGGTGCCGGCGGAACTGAAAAACCCCGCCAACTGGCCGGAACCGATGCGGGCCGAGTACGGCCAGGACGAGGGCTACGCCTCCGCCGTGCGCCTGCGCCAGCGAATGGTGGCCGGCTTCCGCAAGCTGCGCGCCGAACTGGACGAGTTCAACCCCGACTTCGTCGTCATCTGGGGCGACGACCAGTACGAAAACTTTCGCGAGGACATCATCCCACCGTTCTGCGTGCTGGCCTACGACGATTTTCATTGCCAGCCCTTTGACGGCGGCAACGGAACGGCGCGGCGCAATGTGTGGCAAGAACCGGCCGATACGGTGTTCCGCTACCGGGGGCATAAAGAGGGCGCGCGGGCGCTGGCGACGGGGATGATTGACCGGGGCATTGACCTGGCCTATGCCTACCGCCCGTTGCACGAACCGGGGCTGGGCCACGCCATCCTCAACACGCTGCTTTACCTGGACTATGACCGCAAAGGCTTTGACTACCCGGTGATACCTTTTTTGGTGAATTGCTACGGCAGCCGGGTCATTCGCAACCGGGGCGGCAGCTCGGAACATTCGCCGGATCCGGACCCGCCCGGGCCGTCGCCCAAACGGTGTATGCAGGCCGGCGCCGCCGCCGCCCGAACGCTGCTGGAATCGCCCTGGCGGGTGGCGCTGATTGCGTCCTCATCCTGGTCGCACGCCTTTCTGACGAAAAAACACTGGTGGCTGTATCCCGACATCGCATCGGACCGGGCGCGGTTTGAGGAGATGAAAGCCGGCGACTACCAGGCGTGGGCGCGGGTCAGCACGGCGCAGATTGAGGACGCCGGCCAGCAGGAACTGCTCAACTGGGCCTGTCTGGTGGGCGCGGTGGACGCTCTGGGCTACCGGGCCGACATCGTGGACTGGTACGAAACCTACATTTTCAACTCCACCAAGTGCCTGGCGGTGTTCCGGTAACCCGGCCTCGCCGACGGCAGCCGGCGCAAACCGGAAGGACGGGAATGCGCCGGCCGGCGCCGGGATGCCGGATTTGCCGAACAACTGCCGGAAGGAAACGAAACGGCCCGGAAAGGAAACCCTATGAAGTACGATGTCATTGTAGTGGGCGGCGGTTCCGCCGGCTCCGTAGTCGCCAGCCGCTTGTCCGATGATCCTGCCCGCTCCGTGCTGCTGCTGGAAGCGGGGGCCGATTATCCCGACCCGGCGCTGCTGCCGGAGATGGTGCGGGACGGCTATTCCAACGACGGCGAGCAGCCCGGTTCGCCGGTGTCGTGGTCGCTGCGCGGCGTCATCAATGATGAACAGGGCGAAATCAACATTGCCCAGGGGAAAGTCATCGGCGGCTCCGGCTCCATAAACGGGCAGGTGTACCTGCGGGGGCTGCCGGAGGATTTTGAGCGCTGGGCGTCTTTTGGCAACAGCGAATGGACTTACCAGAAGGTTCTGCCCTATTTCCGCAAGGCGGAGACGGACCTGGACATACAGGACGATTTTCACGGCGGCGAAGGGCCGGTGCCTATCATCCGCCGGGAGAATGAGCCCTGGCCCGAGGTGCAGCGCGCCTTTTATGCCGCCGCTATGGAACGGGGCTACGCGCATAATCCGGATCTCAACGGCCCCGATTCGGCCGGCATCGGCGCCATTCCGATGAACAACCGGGGCGGCGTGCGGATGAGTACGGCCATCACCCATCTCAACCCGGTGCGGAGCCGGCTGAATCTTACCGTCAAGGGCGGCGCGCTCGTGCGGCGGGTCATCTTTGACGGAACTGCGGTGGCCGGCGTGGAAGCGGAAAGCGGCGGGGAAATTTTCACCCTGGCGGCGGACAATGTTGTCCTGTGCGCCGGAGCGCTCAAATCGCCGCACCTTCTGATGCTTTCCGGCATCGGGCCGCGGGAACAGCTGGCGGAGTTCGGCATCCCCGTGGTTCACGAATCGCCCGGCGTAGGGCAGAACCTGTTCAACCATCCTATGGGCAATGTCACCTTCCGCGTGAAAGACGGGGTAGAGCTGCACGCCAACGCCGGGGCGCTGCGTTTCGGCCTGCGGGTAACCTCGCCGCCGCCGTCCTATCCTTACGATGTGATGCTGCACACCCTGGGGATATTCAATGTGATGACCGGAGAACGGCTGCCCGACCGCACGGCGCGCATCGCCTGCGCCCTGGAGCTGCCCGAAGGCAGCGGGTGGGTGCGGCTGGCGTCATCCGACCCGGCGGCGCAGCCGTCGATCAACTACCGCTACCTGACCCACGAAAACGATATGCGCCGGATGCGGGAGGCGGTGCGGCTGGCCGCCGGGATGCTGGAGTCGGACGCCTACCGGGAGGTTATGGAGTACCGCACCGCGCCGTCGGACGAAGCGCTGGCCAGCGACGAGGCCCTGGACGCCTGGATACGGCAGACCGTAGGCACTTCGCGCCATGTGTCCGGCACCTGCCGCATCGGGCCGGAGGATGACCCTATGGCGGTGACCGACCAGCAGTGCCGGGTGCGGGGCGTAAGCGGCCTGTGGGTGGCCGATTCGTCCATTATGCCCCAGGTGACGCGCGCCAACACCAACGCCACCGCCATTATGATTGGGGAACGGGTGGCCGACTGGGTGGCCGGCGGCGGGTAGAGTCGGCTGTCAGGCTGCGGCGGGGGCCGGCTGCACCAGCTCAATCAGCACATCGTCGGGGCCTTCGATATAGGACAGGCGGGAGCCGGCGGGCGTGTCGGTGATGGGCAGCACGACGCGGACGCCGGCGGCTTCCAGCCGGGCCATTTCGGCGTCAATGTCGTCCACATCAAAGCCGAAATGCTCCAGGCCCAGGCGGTTGAGTTCGGCGGCGGAACGGGCGTCGGACGAGCCGGGGGGCTGGGAGGATACATTGAGGCGGCACTGCCCGCCCATTTCCATGCCGATGGTGATGGTGTTGGGCATCACGGTGCGCTCGGATACGATTTTGGCGTTGAAATGCTGCTCGTACCAGGCGGCCGAGGCGTGGGGGTCGGCGGCGCGGATGTGGACGTGGTTGATGCGGTACTGCATGGCAGGTTGCCTCCGTTGATTGGCTGGCGGTCGGTCCGGGCGTGTTGGCAGATCCTAGTCGTCGCGGTTTCGACAGGAGATTATCACCTCAAACCGGCGATTTCCAGCGGACACTGGAGGCACAACCGGCTTTGGTCGCGCCGGCAAGGCCCGATTATGGCGGCAGTTATGGTCGCCGTATTTGGCTATAATGATGCCGGCAAGGCCGGGCAAACGGAACGGCGCGGCGCGGAGTTGAGCAAGCGTTATGGACGATAGCGTAATCGTAGTTATGCTGTGCGCCGGCAGCAAGCAGCCGGACGCCGGCCATCTCCGCCGGGGCGACGGGCGCAAGGTGATGTTCGTCGCTCGACCCCATTTGGCGCCGGCGGACGACGGCCGGGTTTATGCCCGGCCGGACGACGCGGCGGACAGCGGGCTTTCCTGGCGGAAGGAGCTGCTGCGCTATAATCAGCGTCATCAGGCCACGGGAGACAACCCGCTGGGGCTGTTGCCGGCCTGGAACTTGTACCGGAATCCGATTTACCCGCAGCTGTGGGAAAAGTACGGGCCGGATAACCTGTACATTCTTTCGGCAGGCTGGGGACTGATCCGTGCTGACTTTCTGACGCCGGCCTACGACATAACCTTCAGCCGCAGAGCCGCAGCGCATCAGCGGCGGGACGAAAGGGACACCTACACCTATGCTGACTGGCGTATGCTGCCGGCGGATACCGACAAGCCGGTGGCATTCTTTGGCAGCCTGGGATATGTGCGCTTTTTCGTCGAACTCACCGGCGGGATGCGCCCGGAGCTGCGCTATGTGTTTTACAATGCCCGCGCAGCGCCGTCGGTTCCGGGATGCCGGGTCATAAAGTACGATACCCGGCAAAAGAGCATCTGGTATTACGCTGCCGCCCGCGATTTTATGAACGGGCGCATCGGGCTATATGGCGGCGGTTCCAATGCACTAGACGGGGTGCCCCAAGAGGCCGATGATGCCGGCCGGCTTTATTGACATCAGGCCGGGCGGATGATACGGTGCTGTCAAATTGCGGGTGCGGCCTGCGGCTTGTTACCACCGCGGTGGACTGCCGGTTCGCCGCTATCATCTTGGAGGTGCATGATGCCGAGCGAGTTTGTCGGAGTGGACGGCTGCCCTCGCGGCTGGTTCAGCGTAGGGTTCAACGCCAGCGGAGAGTACGAGCTGGAGGCGTTTTCCTCGTTTGCCGAGCTGGTGGAACACTATGCTGCGGCCAAGCTGATTTTGGTGGATATGCCGATAGGGTTGCCGGAGGGGCCGGCAGAACGCCTCTGCGACCCGGAGGCAAGGAGGGCACTCGGAAAGCCTCGCAATGCGGCCGTTTTCCGTGCCCCCACGAGGCAGGCAACGGAGTACCTCGCGCGCCATCCCGGTGACAAGGATGGTGCCAAAGCCGTTCAGATTGAATTCACTGGGACATCGCTTGCCCCATTTGGGCTTGGGATAATGCCCAAGATGGCCGAAGTTGACCGGGTGATGTTGGTCCGGCAACCTAGGGCCAGGGAAATCCACCCTGAAGTTTGCTTTTGGGCGCTCAACAACCGACGCTCTATGAAATTCAGCAAGAAAAATCAAGAAGGAATTGAGGAACGCCTTTGCGTTCTGGAGCGGGTGGAGCCGAGGGCCAGGAATATTTTTGGGGCGGGTTGCACCAAGTTTCCCAGCAAAAGCAAGGTTGCCAGAGATGACATCCTTGATGCGCTGGCGGCGGCGGTAACTGCCTACCGGGGATGGCCCGACCAGCTTCAAGTGTTTCCAAAGAGCAATGCGCCTCAAAGGGACGGGAGAGGCTTGCCGATGGAAATGGTGTTCTGGGAACCCTCCCTTCGTTAGCGGCGCACGATCCTGACTTGCGCCGGAATGATGGCGTAGAGGTCAGAATGATGATTGTGGCTCCGGAGCGAGGAAACCGATATGAAACTGCTTACCTATGACAACGGCAGCGGCCCCCGCTGCGGCGCGTTGCAGGATGACGCCGTGGTTGATGTGGCGGCGCTCATCGGCGCCACGCAGCCCTTGCCCGATGTGCGCGCCCTGCTGGAAACGGGCCACGACGCCATCGCGCGGGTGGGCGATGCCCTGGCCAGCGGCGCAGCGGCCCCGAAGGTAGCCCTGGCCGATGTGCGCCTGCGCGCCCCCATCCTGCAACCGCCTACGGTGCGCGACTGCATCGTCTATGAGGAACACGCCACCTCCCAGGGAACGCGGGCAATCGACCCGGTGTGGTACCGGATGCCCGTCTTTTACTTTTCCAACCCGCTGGTCATCTACGGGCCGGAGGAGGAAGTGCCCTACCCGGCGGCGTCGGAACAGCTGGACTACGAGCTGGAAATCGGTTGCATCATCGGCAAGAGCGGACGCAATGTGCCGGCGTCGGCGGCGATGGAATACATCGCCGGCTTCTGCATCTTTAACGACTGGAGCGCGCGGGACTTGCAGTTTGACGAAATGACCTTCGGGCTGGGGCCGGCCAAAGGCAAGGACTCGGCCTCGTCCATCGGGCCGTGGGTGGTTACCACCGACGAGCTGTTGCCGCACATCAAGGACGGGCGGCTGGACTTGAAGTGCCGCGTCCGCGTCAACGGGGACGACTGGCTGCGGGACGGCGAGACGGTGGACGCCTATTACGGGTGGGGCGAAATCATCGAACGGGCGGCGAAAGACAGCCGCATCGCGCCCGGAGATGTGATTGGCAGCGGCACCGTAGGCGGCGGCTCCGTACGGGAAGCCATCCGCAAGGGCTACGAAGCCGCCCGCTGGCTGGAACCGGGCGACCGGGTGGAGCTGGAAGTATCCGGCATCGGCACGCTGGGCAACACGCTGGGGCCGAAAGAGGGGGCTGATCCGGCGTACCGCTACCTGCCCAAAGGCCCGACGGCGACGCCGGAGCGGGGTTCGGCGCGGGATTACCGCTACCAAAGGGCGCGGTAACCCTCTTTGCCGGGATGGGCCGGCCGGGATGGACGGATTGGGGGATTTGAGAATCGCCCGGACGAACCGAGTTTTCGTCCGGGCGATGCCGGCGATGGCTAATCCCGGCCCGGCTCCCAGCGGTCGTAGCCGCAGACCTCGTGGAGGGGGCGCCGGGTGACTGGGCCGAAGCTGCCCCGCGGGTAGCCGAGGGGCATACAATAGACCACCTGCGCCGTGTCGGGGATGTCAAAGAGGGCGTGTACCCGCTCCTCCACCACCGGGTGCAGGGTGGCAATAGTGCCGCCAATGCCGAAAGCGCGGGCCGCCAGCAGCATATTCTGCGCGGCGGGGACGACGGAGCCGGCCGCCGCCGGGCCTTTGGCGGTGGCGCAGACCAGTACCATCGCCGGAGCGGCGCCGATTTCGTTGGCCAGGCGCATAGCGGAACGCATGGAGCTTTTGCCCGGCGGGATGTCCTGGGGGCCGTGGATGCCGGCGTCGGCGCGCTTGGCCCACCAGGCTTCGTGGTACAATTCCCCCAGCTGGCGACGCTTTTCGGCGTCCTGGACGACGATAAAATGCCACTGCTGGTTGTTCCCGCCGTTGGGGGCACGGATGGCCGCCTGCATGATGTCGTCCATCACGGCGCCGGGTATGGGGTCTTTGCGGAAACGGCGGATGGCGCGCTGGGTGAACATAGCTTCGCCCAGGGCAATGCTGTTGAGACGGTGGGCTACGCCGCTGCTGCTGGTGATGGTGGTCACGCTGATACCTCCGGGATGGGTGGAATTGTCGGGTCGGGTTAGGTCTGGTCGGTAGGGGCCGAATGTTACCACAGGAACGGGGCCGGCAGCCGACGCCGGGCGGCGTCTTTCGGTTTTGCGACATTATCCGGGTTCGTCATTTGGGCTGGCCCGGAATGCGGTATGCTTAATGAACCCCGGGCTTGGCTGGAGATACGGGCTGGCGGCCAAACCGTCCGCAAGAAACGCTGCCTGCTCTCAATTCAGTGACGCGCCCTGATTGACGCCGAAAGTTAAAAAGGCAGACGCTTTGCTATGAATAACCGTCATCGCCGCCGCATTGGTTCCGTTTCGTACCGCATAGCGGATGAGGAGTATTTCGCCCGGCGCGGGCTGCGGCGTTACGCCGGCGTCTGGTCGCTGTGGGCGCTGGGCGTAGGCGCGGTCATCTCCGGCGATTTTTTCGGCTGGAACTTCGGGCTGGGCGCGGGCGGCTTCGGCGGCCTGCTGGTGGCTACCGGCATCGTGGCGGTGATGTACCTGGGCATCTGCTACTCCATCGCCGAAATGTCGCCGGCGCTGCCCCACACCGGCGGCGCCTACTCTTTCGGACGCACCGCCCTGGGGCCCTGGGGCGGGTTCATTACCGGGCTGGCCGAAAACATTGAATACATCCTCACGCCGGCGGTGATTGTGGTGGGCATTGGCGGCTATATGGGCGCCGTGTTCAACTCCCTGCTGGGCGTGGACATTCCGGCCCCGGTATGGTGGCTGATCTTCTACGCCCTTTTCGTGGGCCTCAACATCGTCGGCGTGGAGGTCGCTTTCCGGTTTTCGGTGCTGATTACCTTTCTGGCCCTGGCGATTCTGCTGGTGTTCTGGGTGGGCGCAATTCCCCATTTCAGCTGGGACGCGGCGCTGAACATTGCGCCAGTGGGCGACAACTCCCGCTTTCTGCCCTACGGCTGGGGCGGCATTGCCCAGGCGCTGCCCTTTGCCATCTGGTTCTACCTGGCCATTGAGCAGCTGCCGCTGGCGGCCGAGGAAGCCCGCAACCCGCGCCGCGATATGCCCAAAGCCCTGCTCTGGGGCATCCTCACGCTGATTGTGGCCTCGGCGCTGACGCTGTTTCTCAACGCCGGCATCGCTCCCGGCGCGGCGGCGGTGGGGGCGTCGGACGAGCCCCTCTTTCTGGCGTTCACCACCATCTTTGGGGAGGGCATTGGCGCCTCGGCGCTGGCGCTGGCGGCGGTGGCCGGGCTGGTGGCCAGCTTCCACACCATCATCTATGCCTACGGACGCAACATCTACTCGCTGTCCCGCGCCGGCTACTTCCCGCGCGGCCTTTCGGCGACGCTGCGCCGCCGGCAGACGCCCTATGCGGCGCTGCTGGCCGGGGCCGTCATCGGCTACTGCGTGGCGCTGCTGATTGAGTTCGGGGACAACTGGTTTGGCGCCGGGGTTCCCGTGGGGGCGGTTCTGCTCAATATGGCGGTGTTCGGCGCCGTCATCGCCTACATTATGCAGATGGTCGCTTTCATCCGGCTGCGGCGGCGGTTCCCGGCCATTGAGCGTCCGTATGTGAGTCCGCTGGGCAGCGCCGGCGCCGTCATTGCCGGCGTCATTGCCCTGGCCACGCTGTGCGTTCTGTTTCTGAACCCGGAATACCGCTGGGGCATTTACGGCTGCGCGGCGTGGTTTGTGGCCGGGCTGCTGTATTTTGCGGTTATTGGGCGCAAGCGGCTGGTCTATTCGCCGGAGGAGGAGTTCGCCGTCAAACATTCCGGGCAGTCAGATGACGGGTAAGTATCGAACCATCCGATAGGAAACGCGACCAGTTGGGAACGCCACCGACCGAGTGCCGGGGGTTGACGCCGCCGCTGGAGCGCCGCTAGTGTAGCCCTACGGCAGTTTTTGATGCGCCTCCGGGCCGGGAGTACAGGATATATGAACAGGGCAATGGTCCGCCGGATACGGCCGGCGTTGCCCGGTCATACTGCCCGGTCAATCTGGCGGCGTATCATCCTAGCGCAGCGCGGTGCCAACAAGGAGGTTTAACTATGCCCAAGACCACCAGCCGGCGGAAAGCCGGTTCCGCTGTCTATGATTGCAACGCCGTCAACCGGGGCGTGTACATCGCCGACAACCTGGACTTTCTGCGCTCCCTCAACGACGCCTGCATCGACCTGGTGTGCATTGATCCGCCCTTCGACAAGAACGAAACTTTCGTTGCCGACAAACTGAAGCCGCCGCTTACGGAAGCGGAGCGGCAGAACGAGCTGCGTCTGCTCGCCCAATGGGGCATCGCCGGCCCTGAGCAGGCGGCCGACGCCGGCGTGCAATGGCCGCAAGACCACAAGGTGCGCGGCGGCTACCGGGACATCTGGCGGTGGGACGCCGACATCCACGAGGAGTGGCTGCGGACGCTGGAGACCCACTACCCGGCAATTCACAGCCTGATTGAGACCACGCGGCTGGTGCATAGCGACGCGCGGGCCGCCTACTTGTGCTTTATGGCGGTGCGGCTGATTGAGATTCACCGGATACTGAAGCACACGGGGTCGCTGTACCTGCACTGCGATCACGAGGCCAACGGCTACCTGCGGCAGCTGCTGGATGCGGTGTTCGGGTCGGCCAACTTCCGCAACGAAATCGCCTGGTGCTACCCGCCCGGAGGCAAGGGCCCCAAATACGGCTTCCACCGCAAGCACGACACGATTTTCTACTACGGCAAGTCGGCGTCCGCCGGCGTATTTCACCGGCCTTACCGGGCTCTGACCGCCGCCGCGAAAGCGAAATTCACGGAGACCGACGCCGACGGCAGAAAGTTCAAGCGGTATCCGGGCGGAGTTTCGTACCTGGACAAATCACAGGGCAGCCCGGTGCCCGACTGGTGGATCGACATCCACTCGTTAGGACAGACCGTTAGCAAGGAGAGCACTGGCTACCCCACTCAAAAGCCGGTGCGCCTAGCCGAACGCATCATTGAGGCCAGCACCAACAAAGGCGACATTGTGCTGGACTGTTTCGCCGGCTGCGCCTATGCCGCCACTGCCGCCGAGCGGCTCGAACGCCGCTGGGTGGCCTGTGATATGAATCCTCGCGCCTGGACGGTGTTCAAGCGGCAGTTCAACAAGCCCAACCTGGCGCTGCTTACCTGCAACGACGAGCCGGCACCCGGCCAGGGCGTGCTGGACGGGCCGCACGCGCAAGTCTTTGGCCCCAACGAACTGCCCGTTCCCCTACAGGTCACCCGCCCCACCGAGTTGGCGCCGCTGGCAACGCCGGAGCGCAAGTTCCGCCAGCCCAAAGCAAAGCCGATTATGACGGACGATGAAATGCTCACCGAGTTGCTGGAATTCAGCAAGTACACTGCTTGGTGCTGCGGTTTCGCCAACCGCAGGACCGACGGGACCGTTATTCGGCAAACTTGGAATTTCCATTTGGATCACGTCGATCCCGTATCAGCCGGGGGCATCAACGAAATCGTCAACCGGGCACCGATGTGTCCGCACCACAATATCCGCAAAAGCAATCGGCTGGTTGCATTACGGGAATACCGCAACCAGATACTGGCTGCTGGCGAAATGCAAATACCGCCCAATGAGCTGGTTGACTTGGGGGACGCGCAGATTTATGCCGCGCGCACTTACGCCCGCTATGAGCAGGAACGCTTGCCTCAAACCCCTACGCCCCGGCTATGAACGCGCGAGCACGGGGTGCGTACTATAGTTGCGGACGGATGGACGTGTGGTGTGCTGGGGGTGGAACCGGTGGGGGCAGGCTGTGCCGCCGCAGGTGCAGTCATCACAAGGACTCCCGGATTCGTTGGCTTTCCACAAGTTCAATCAGGTATTCCAAGAGCGCGACTGCTTGCCACAGTATGTCTGCGAACAATGTTCGCAGATCTTGGCTACTAGTGCCAATTTTTTCTATTACGCTGTCATATTTTTCCCCTTTACGGTGAGCCGAGCCGCTGGAGCGCAAAGACTGGAGATTGCGGAGAAATCCAATATGCTTACTACTGCCTCCCTCCGCATCGTAATTCACCAACACAGTCGCCAAGAGGTTTATTGAGCCCTTTTCTTGGCTTTGAGGAAGCAACAATTTTAGCCCGTGCACGTTGAGGGAGTCCACCAAAATCGTCGCCAGTCCAAGAACAAGGCCATCAAAGTCTCGCTGCTCATCAGTCGCAGGTACACGGAGGCTCTGTAGGTGGTACTCGTCACCGCTTGCCAGCGGGAGGAATATCTGCCAACCTAGATTTGCCCGGCACACCTCTACAAGGTCACGATAACGTTCTTGGAATACGTGCTCCGGACGGTCGGATTCTACCCACTCCACCTCAAAATCACGGCGGAATGTCACCTCGCTGTATCCCGATGTGGATGCGATATTATGAGATTTCCAATGCAATTGTTCTTGATAGGGCAGTAGTCCCAAGCTCCCCAACATGGCACTCACTTTGTCGTCGTGATGATTGTCAATCTTCATATACCATAGCGAACCGCACCGCAACGTCCCATCCTCAACTTTGTACTTGCTAGGTTGCTGATAGTATTTATCAAGCACCTGCTTCCGAAAACTGACCGAGGTGACGTAGTAGTTTGGTGCTTCCGGATTCGCTCCGAAGAAATTGGATAGATTGTCCGGGTTGCAGGTATGAACAATTTCATCACCGTCATTATCTATGCCAATGATGAAATCAGCGTACTGTTTCGTCGGCTCTTCTGCAAATCCTTCAAACCCGCTCTTTGCCTTTGGCAACGGCTCAATTAGCCGAATGCCTTGTAAATTGCTGGACGAACGATTGCTCGAGTCAGCATAAAACCCAAAATCGCCTCTATAGCTCAAATTCCAACAAGCCAATTCATCGCGCACATCACGGCCTCCTGCGGTAAGCCCCATTTCTTCGATAGTTTTGCTGGAGGAAACCGTAATACTGAACTGGATTGAGAGGTACATACCTCTGACTGCCAAGAATTGGCGTATCTCCTTCATCCGTATCTCAACCGACTTCGGCTTTACGATCGCGACCATTTCCTCATTGCCGCTGTCATCGAACTTAATGTAGCGGTCTTCTTTGCGGTCATGATACAGGTTGTGAAACAGCCTGAATTCTTCGCTGATTTCCAGGTAACTTTCCTTGAAGCCATGGAAGTCACGGTCTATCACCAGCGGTTCTATGCCATCTTCGTTTCCGAAGCGCAGGTACTCCGCATTGTGCGCGCCTCCCCTATACACCTCAATTGAGGACGGCGTTCCAGATCCGCGCATGAGGTCCCACCCGGAGCTCGAAAGCACTTGTTCTATTTTTTCCGACGGGATAAGCGCGCAGTAGATGCTCCAATGCTCATCGCCGTTGTGCGACAAATGGCATACCGTCACCATTTCGGTTAGACCTATGGGGCCCAACAGGCTGGCCAAGTTCCCCTGCTGCGACAGGCGAGCCCTTTCAGTTTCCGCGCTCATCCTAGTGCCTCCTTTTCAGAATTTGCAAGCCGACGCTGTTGCACTGGGCCCGCTATGCCATTGTATCACGGAAGCGGGGCGTTGCCAAGTCCTATAGCAACTAGCCGTTGCCGGGCGGGTTGGCCGCGCCGGCGGGCGGTTCTGATAGGTTATAGTAAGGGACGGGCCGCAGAGAGGCGGCCGCATCCCCCTGACTTTCAGCGCGCGGATGGCGCGCACGGAGACGATTCCGCTATGAGCAATCAGCAACGCATCCTGACGGGGATGCGCCCCACCGGACAGCTGCACCTGGGGCATTACCTCGGCGCCCTAGAGAACTGGCTGCGGATGCAGGGCGAGTACGAATGCTTCTTTCTCATCGCCGATTACCAGGCGATGGGCGACCACCTGGACGACATCGGCCTCATCCGGCAGTCGGTGCTGGCAGTGGCCACCGACTGGCTGGCGGTGGGGCTGGATCCGGAGCAGTCGTCTTTCGTCATCCAGAGCTATGTGCCGGAGCACGCCGAGCTGACGATGTATTTCAGTATGCTGACGCCGCTGCACCGGCACCAGCGGAATCCCACGCTGCGGGCCGAAATCGGGCAGCTGGAGGCGGAGAACCAGTCCATCACGCTGGGGTTTTTCAACTACCCCATCAGCCAGGCGGCGGACATTCTGCTGCCCAAAGCGCACCTGGTGCCGGTGGGCGAGGACCAGGTGGCGCATATTGAGTACACGCGCAACATCGCCCGGCGTTTCAACCGGCGGTACGGGGATGTGTTTCCGATGCCGCAGGCGCGGGTGGGGCGCGTGCCCCGGCTGGTAGGCACCGACGGCCAGGCGAAGATGAGCAAGAGCCTGAATAACGCCGTCTATCTGGCCGATGACCCCGCTACGGTGACGGAACGGGTCAAGCGGATGGTCAGCGACATTACCGGGCAGAACCCCCGGATGCGGCCCACCGACCCCGGCGTGGTGGAGTACAACCCCGCTTTCCTGTATCACGATGCTTTTAACGACGACCCCGGTGAAGTGTCCGAGCTGAAGGAACGCTACACGGCCGGGCGGGTCAGCGACCGGGAAGTCAAGGAACGGCTGGTGGCTGCCATCAACCGCTTTCTGGCGCCCATTCGGGAGCGGCGGGCGTGGTACGAACAGCATCCCGACTATGTGCGCGAGGCGCTGCGGGCGGGGACGGAACGGGAACGGGCCATTGCGCAGGAAACGATGGCGGATGTGCGGCAGGCCATGCAAGTGGTGTACACTTGACCGGGAGAGGAGGCTAACCGCATGGCTACGGAACGGATTGAGACCTTTGAGGACCTGATTGGCGTACTGGATCGCAACCCGGAGTACCAGCGCCGGCTGCGGCAGCGGTTTCTGGACGATGAGTTCATGCGGCTGCCGGCGCAGACGCGCGCGCTTACCGAGCGGGTGAACGCCCACACGGAGCAGATCCGGGCGCTCACCGAACAGGTGCGCGCCAACACGGAGCAGATCCGCGCTAACACGGAGCGCATCCAGGCGATCACCGAGCAGGTGCGCGCCAACACGGAGCGCATCCAGGCGATCACCGAGCAGGTGAACGCCAACACGGAACAGATCCGGGCGCTCACCGAACAGGTGCGCGCCAACACGGAGCAGATCAACGCCAACACCGAGCAGATCCGCGCGAACACGGAGCAGATCCAGGCGCTGACCGAGCAGGTGAAAGAGCTGGTCCACCATATGAAAGCCGTGGTGGCGCGGCTGGACACCCACGATACCCGTCTGGGGCGGCTGGAGCGGCGCACCGACTATCTGATGGGCAGCGACGCCGAGTGGCGGTTCCGGCGCAACGCCGGGGCTTACTTCGGCGACATCCTCCGGCGCATACGCGTGATTGACAACAACGACCTTGCCATTCAGGTTGACGACGCCATCTTGGCGGGGGCGTTTGAGCGGGCCGACCGGCGCTTTGTGCTGGCCCTGGACCTGGCTCTGCGCGGGCGCGACTGGGATACCAACGAGGAAAAGTGCCTGGCCGTCGAGGTGTCGGTGGGACTGGGGCAGAGCGATGTGGAACGGGCCAAAAGCCGCGCCATTCTGCTGGAAAAGCTGCTGGGCGTGCCGGCGATTCCCGTGGTGGCCGGCTATTCCATTGCGCCGGAATTCCAGCAGCTGGCCGACGGGCAGGGCGTGCAGGTAGTCATTACCGAGGAACCGGTCTAGAACTTGGCAATGCGGGTTGCCGGGCCGGGTGTTATAGGGGCGTCGTGCGCGCTGCCCCTATGACGGAATTGCCGACGACGGCCTCCGCTGCGGGGCTAGTCAAATCGCCGGTCATTCCGGCTAAAATTGCGGCGCATCGTGCCGGGAGTTCGGTATGGTTTTATACCCGATTATCGGAGATCTGCGCGGGTTTGAGTTCGCCCTGGGCATAGTGTTCAGCGTGCCTGCGGCACTGGTTCTGGGCTTGCTGGTGGGTCTGATAGCCTGGCTGTGCTCCGAGCTGGCCTCGTTCCTCTGGAGCATCAGCGTTGGCGCGGGGCTTGGCATCGCTGCCGGGCTGGTCGGCGCCGCGGTTTCGTGGGTGGTGTGGGACGCCTGGGATAACCCGGCGAATACCATTGATTACGCCAATGTTTCCATAATCTATTGGACGATTATCGGTCTGCTCAACGTTGGCGAAGTGGCCGCCGTTATCTATGTCGTCCGTCGCCAAGCCAAAGTCGGGCAACCTGATGCATCGGCTTGAGCATCGGCCGCTGCCGTGTTAGCGTAGCACCACTGGCCGGGCGGGTTGGCGTGCGGTGAGGGAGGGGGGCTGGGGTACGCTTCGGCGAGGGCTTCGCGCCGAGGGACGAGGATTATGTTGTAGTCGTGGTCGCTGTGGAGATGGCGCGGCTCCGGGCTGTGGCGGCAGATGCGATGGGCGGCGGGCTGATGGGCGATGCCGCTGGAACAGCAGGGAAGGCGGGCCGAGGCGGGCGGACGGGCGCGTTTCCAGTCAAATTGCTTACGGCGCAAGGCTGTTTTGCGGGCCGGGCGGCGTTGCATAAGTTGGCGTATGGCATTAGGATTAGACGGCAGCAGCGGCTCCGGCCCCGGAGCGGCTGGACATTCCGCACGGGATCGGATTGAGGAGGGATTGAATTGGCTGAATTGCCCAGCGAAAAGGCCATCCAACGGATGCGCTTGTTCATCGAGCGTTACTGCGATAAATCCGGCACATTTACCCATCCGGGTGAGGGCGTCACCGAGGCCGTGGTGCTGGGGCTGGCGCAGAACGTGGACGAAATCGGGCGGCCGCTGTGCCCGTGCCGCTTTTATCCCGACAAGAAGGAGGAGGTCAAGTATCGGACGTGGGTGTGCGCCTGCGACGATATGCAGATTTACAAGTACTGCCACTGCCTGCTGTTTGTGAACGAGGAGGGGCTGCCCATTACCGAGCATCTGCCGGAGGAGCACGAGGGCCGCGCCATTTACGGGCTGGTGAAAGACCCCACGCCGGACAAGGGGCGGCCGCTGCGCCATAAAGCCGAGGAACGGGAGCAGGAGCGCCGGGAACGGCCTTCGTGAACCCGGAACCGGCCGGCCGGCCATCCGCAGATGATGGGCGCGCCGGCCGCAGGGCAGTTGTGGCATAATGCCGGATACCCATCCGACGCGATCATCCCGACCGCGATCCTTCCGAGTCTATCATCAATGGAGGTGCATCCCCTATGGTTGACCTCAGGCGCGCCGCCGCCATTGTGGGCATCCACGAGCACGTTACCCGCTACGCTCCCGACAAAAGCGAGTTGCAAATCCAGGGCGAAAGCGTCATCAATGCGCTGGCGGACGCCGGGCTGGGCAAGGACGATGTGGACGGGCTTTTTACGGCGTCCAGCAGCATCCGCAACAGCGGGATGAACCTGGCCGATTATCTCAATATGTACCCCCGCTATGTGGACAACACCACGGTGGGCGGCGGTTCTTTTGAGTTTCATTTGTCGCACGCGCTGACTGCGATTGCCGCCGGGCGGATCAATGTGGCGGTGATTACTTACAGCAGCCTGGCGCGTTCCGGTGGCGTGTCGGTAGGCACCGGGGGCGTGGGGCGGTTCGGGCATCCCGTCCTGGATCCTTCGCCGGACAGCTTTGAGGAGCTGTACGGCATGACCACCGTGGGGCTGTACGCGATGATCGCGCGGCGGCATATGCATCTCTACGGCACTACCGCCGAGCAGCTGGCGGAAGTTTCCGTAGCGATGCGGCACCACGCCGCAATGAACCCGGAGGCGCTGTTCCGCGACCCCATCAGCGTGGCCGATGTTGTGGGGTCGCGGATGATTTCCGACCCCTTGCATCTGATGGACTGCTGCGTGATTACCGACGGCGGCGGGGCAGTGGTGGTGGCGTCGCCGGAAGTGGCCCGCAGCTGTCGGCACACGCCGGTGTGGGTTCTCGGGGCGGGCGAGGCCATTGCCCACCAGGGCGCGGGCAAGCGGGACCTGATTTACATTGCCGCGCACCAGAGCGCGCCCCGCGCCTTTGCGATGGCGGGCGTTACGCACGACGACATTGATATGGCGATGGTGTACGACTCTTTTACCATCACCGTGGTGGAGACGCTGGAGGACCTGGGCTTCTGCGAGAAGGGGGAGGGGGGGCAATTCGTCAGCGACGGGCGGCTCAAGGTGGGCGGCGCGTTGCCGGTGAACACTGACGGCGGCGGGCTTTCGTCCAACCATCCGGGGATGCGGGGCATATTTCTGCTGCTGGAAGCCACCCGCCAGCTGCGGCACGAGTTCGCGGGCAGCGGGCGGCAGGTGGAGAACTGCCGGATTGCCCTGGCGCATGGCACCGGCGGGGCGCTGGGCTCCCGGCACAGCGGCGGCACTGTCATACTGGCGAGGGATTAGCTATGACCACCCCCTGGAACAAACCCCTGCCCACCGTGTCGGGCGAAACCAAACCCTTTTGGGATTCCTGCCGGCGGGGGCAGCTGGTGATTCAATTCTGTGATGACTGCGACGAATACCAGTGGTATCCGCGGGGCATCTGCGCCGACTGCTGGGGCGAAAGCGTGCGCTGGGTGCAGTCCAGCGGGCGCGGGACGGTTTGGACTTACACCGTAACCTACCAGAACCGCACTACGGGCTTCGCGGAGATGACGCCTTATGTGCTGGCGCTGGTGGAGCTGGAGGAGGGCGTGCGGATGTTCACCAACATTGTGGACTGCAACCCCCGGGATGTGCACATTGGAATGGCGGTGGAGGTGACATTTCAGACGGCCACGCCGCAAATCAGCATTCCCTACTTCAAGCCGGCTTCGTAGGCGGCGCGGCGCGGCGGCGGGGACAGGGGATGGCGGCCATCCGCCGGTTCCTCGCTAGTCGGGAACCGGCGGCGGCACGGTGATGACGGCTACGCTGCGCAGGTCGGCCAGGGCCAGGGCGTAGTCTGCGGCGGACTGGCCGATTACGGCGGGATGGACGCTGCGGCCGCTGGCGCGGGCGATGAGCCCGGCCCGGTGATGGGCGCGGGTGACGTCTCCGTCCTGTATGGTGGTGGATATTTCCGCGGCGATCAGAACGACGTCATCGGCGTCGTCGCGGCCGGTGAGGACAATGTCGATATGACCGACGTCGTCGGCTTCATCGTCGCTGATGAGATCGGAGTCGCGGATGGAAGTCATCAGACGGCCCGGTTCCCAGTCGGTGTGGGCGATGGTTACATCGCGCAATCCGAAGAGGCGACGCACGCGGCGGGGCGTGGATTGGGCGGCGTGTTTTTCGTACCGGGTGCCGGTGATGTTGGCGAGGCGGCCGGATACGGTGGCGAGGTCGGTGCGCATGGTCTGCTGGGAGCGCGCCAGATCGCGGACGGTTTCGGCCAGTTCGGCGACGGTGGCGCGGAGTTCGGCGATGGCATTGCGCTGTTCGGCGATGGCATTGCGCTGTTCGGCCTGTTCTTTGATCAGTTCGGCGATGGCGGCGCGGAGTTCGGCGATGGCATTGCGCTGTTCGGCCTGTTCTTTGGTTAGTTCGGCGATGGCGGCGGTGTTTCGCTCCTGGCCAGCGACGAGCTGGGCTATGATGGCGTTGTTTCGCTCCTGGCCGGCGACGAGTTGGGCGACGGTGGCGCGGAGTTCGGCTTGGCCCTGGGTTAGTTCGGCGATGGCATTGCGCTGTTCAGCCTGTTCCTTGATTAGTTGGGCGATGGCGGCGTTGTTGCGCTCCTGCCCTGCCACGATGGCGGCGATGTTCTCCCGATCCTGCCGCAGCAGGTCGGTTATGGCGCTGACCAGCTGGTCGTAGGTGCCAGTTTGATGCTGCGCCAGCTGCTGGGCGATGTCGTTAACCTGGCCGGCCAGCCGGTCGTGGGAGGCGGCCTGGTGCTGCGCCAGCTGCTGGACGCTGTGGTTAACCTGGCCTACCAGCTGGATCAGGCTGGCGATGTCCTCGCGGTTCTGGGCGGCGAGCCGGGCTACTTCGGGCAATGTGGTTGGCATTGGGGCGGACGATGTCATAGGGCTACTCCCGGGCAATGGCTACGGTTCCATTGTAACACAGCCCCGGTGTAGCACAGACGGCCGCGGAACTTGCGGGCGATGGGGGCGTGGCACCGGAATCTGGCGGCACCCTGGGTTCCCGCGACAGCGGCGGCGTCATTCCGGCGAGAGCCGGAATCCGGGCGTACTGGCAGCCGGATACATAGCAACGGACACCGATTCCAGATTTCTGCTTTATTAGGGCGTGTCACTAAATTATTTTAGCCCACAGCGCCAGGATGCGTATCTGGCATATCGCTAGGTACGAAGCCGCATTCTGCGCATAGCGCGTCGTCGCGCCGCTCCTTCAACTTGCCAAATCCATTCCCCACCAGATGGAGTGCCTGGCACGACTCCGCATCATACTCCCGCGCCGCCGCCAGTACACGGTTGGTGTCATAGCCCCGATCCGCCAGCAGATGCCCCACCGCAATGCCGTCCAGCAACGCTTCCGCCTGGGTACAATGGGCCCCCGCCGTGGCCAGCATTCGAACTGGGATTCCGTGGGCGTCCACGGCTAGATGGAATTTTGGTAGTCAGCCCCCTTTGGCGCGCCCCACCGCCTGATTGCTCTTTGCTGCCCCTCTGCCGTTCTGATGTACTTTGACATACTGCCGCCAATCATCAGCCACTCCAAGGCAGGAGCGTTGGCCAAGTTGTCCAGGAGTTGATCCCACGTGCCGTCTTTCTGCCAGTTTCAGAAACGATTGTAGGTAGAGATCCGGCGTCCGTAACCCGGGGACAGGTCGTGCCAGGGTGCGTGAGTGCGGAGAACCCAAAACACGGTGTTGATCAAGCGGCGGTTTTCTGGGAGGGTCGTCCCATTTTGTCGGGGCGGCTGGGGAGGACAGGCTACAGGAGATCCCAGGGGCGATGGACGGAACACAACCTGTAGGCGTTGTTGCCAGAGCAGGGCTTGATCAACCAAACCACCTAAAACGAAGTGTTACCGTATTTTGGGTGCCGGATGCCTCGCATTCCCACGATGCTGGAGCCGAGTGCCGGCCAGCCGGTACAGGCGCGTATGATAGACATTTTTGTGTGCGATGGTTGCGCCCGGTTTGGCCGCAGTGATACTCTGACCGGGGAGGGAAAATCCGTAATGATTAACCGCAACCGCAGCCCAGACTCCGCCCGCCGGCCCGGATGGCGCGAAACCATCTGGAGCGTTCCCGGGTCTTTCGTTTTCGCCTATTTCGCGCTGGTGACGACATTGGGCCTGCCGGCGGTGGCGGTCATAGTGTGGCGGGAAGCCGCCAACGGCGTTGACGCCGCCGGCTGGTGGTTGTGGCCTACTGCCCTCACCATTGAAGCCGCGCCGCTCTGCGGGGTGGTGGGCATCGGAATCGCATTTTCCGCACTGGTCACAGTGCAAGGAGCAGCCTGTCTTATGGTGCTTTACCAGTACGCCGTCAACCGCTGGGTCAAACCCGTCATCAACCGGAATGTCGAGGCCGGCCGCGCCGAAGGTCGGGCCGAGGGGATAACCGAGGGCCGCGCCGAAGGGGTAACCCAAGCCGACCAGGAATGGGCCGGCTGGCTGGCCCGCAAAGAGGCCGCCGAAAGCAGGGGCCTCCCCTTTGACGAACCGCCGCCCAACGCGCGCCGCTAACCGCGCCGTCAAAGCGGCCCACCCGTCTATCTATCTACCCACTACCGATCTGCTATCCACCGGAGGAATGCCAGTATGAAACTGCAAGTGCTGTCGCCCGCCGCGGCGCGGGTTGACTTCAAGGTGCCCCCGGCGCGGCGGCTGGACACGCTGGCCGGCAAGACCATCGGCCTCTACAACAATATGACCGGCGGGGCCGATGTGGCCGTGAACCGCGTCGCCGAACATCTCGCCGAAAGGTTCGCCGGCGTCCGGTTTGAACGCTACGGCGGCGACATCAGACCCGGACGGCCGGCCCTGAGCCGCGGCGTCCATATTGACGAAGGCGAGGCGGCCGTCATCGCCGCCGAAGTTGACGGGATGATTGGCGCCACCGCCCATTGAGGGGGCTGCACATCGTGGCTTGCCCACGATATGGTCGCTATGGAAAAGGCCGGCGTACCCGCCGTGGGCATCGCCGCCCGCAGCTTCGCCCGCGCCTGGCAATCCTGCGTGGACGGCTGGGGGCAGCCGGGCACGGCGTTTGTCGCCATCCCCCACGCCACCACCGGCCAGCAGGCCGATTATATCCACAAAATGGTGGACGAACAGGTTGACGGCATTATCGCCGGGCTGACCACGCTGACGGCGCAGACCGCCATCGCCCCCGGCAGCGTCAACGGCGTACAGGCAAACGGCATACAAGCAAACGGCAGCCAGGCAATGGAGTCTTTTACCCTGGAGCTGGACGCTTCCCCGGCAGGGCTGGATGCGGTCAACCGCTTTTTTGAGGAACGGGACTGGAGCGACGGCATCCCGGTGGTTCCGCCCACGCCGGCGGCGGTAGAGGCGATGCTCAAAGGCACCCGGCGCGCGCCGCAGGACGTGGTGATGGTGATGGAGCCGGGCTTCGGACTGGCTACGGTGGAGAAAATCGCCGTTAATGCGGTTATGGCCGGCTGCCGCCCGGAGCAGTTTCCAATCCTGCTGGCGGCGCTGGACTGCCTGGCCCAGCCGGAGATGAACCACCGGGATATGCAGGTGTCAGGGCACACCGAAGCGCCGCTGATTCTGGTGAACGGCCCGGCGGCGCAGCGGGCGGGCGTCAACTACGGCACCTCGGCGATGGGGCCGGGCGTGGTCAACAAGGCGAACACCGCCATCGGGCGGGCGCTGCGGCTGTGCCTCATCAACATCGGCTACTGCAAGGCCGGCGCCGGCGACCCCAACTTTATCGGCCTGCCCACCAAGTTCGGAATGTGCATCGCCGAAAACGAGGAAACCAGCCCCTGGCCGCCTTACCACACCGACCTGGGCTTTGCGCCGGAGGACAGCGCCGTTACGGTGGTTACCGTAACCGGCCCCACGGACATTCTGGACTCCGGCTCGCGCAATCACCGGGACACGCTGGAAAACATTGCCGCAATGATGTTCTACCGGCATTCCGGCGGCGGCGGCTGGATACACGGGCGGCAGTCGGCGCAGGTGGGGCACAGCAGCAAGCGCGTTCCTTACCAGGGGCCTTATCACCCCATTATGCTCAGCCCTTCGCGGGCGGTGATTCTGGCCAACGCCGGGATGAGCAAGCGGGACGCCCAGGAATGGCTGCACCAGCGCTGCCGGGTATCCCTGCGAGAGGCCATGGGGTCGCGCCCGATGGCCACGGACGATGCCGGCCGCTGGCGCGACTGCCCGGAGCTACAGCCCCTGGCGGATGACCCGGACGCCACCATACCGGCGCTGGAAACGCCGGAGCAGTACCTGCTGTTCGTGACCGGCGGCTCAACCCACTACGCCAACTTTTTCTACGGCACTTACGGGATTGCAACGATGCCCGTTGAGGAAGTTTAGGCGACCGGCACAGCCGGACACCGACTGTGACGGCCTGCCGCCGGGGATATACCTCCGGCGGCAGGCCGCTTTACGGGCCGCCGTGCTATTGGCTGCCCGCCGCTGGCAGGTCAAACCGGACGATGTTGGCCAGGGTGTAGCCACCGTCGGGGAGCAGCACTATGAGCAGGGCTACATAGGTGGCGCCCGCCGTGCGGTCGGCGCAGGTGTAGGTGGAGGCGTCCAGGCCGGGCAGCGTGTCCAGGCAGTAGTCGGTGTCATCGGCGATGTTGACTACTACCGCCACTTGCGAGGCGCCGGCCGCCGGGGGCGTCCAGGACAAAACGACCGTCCCCGGATCGTCGCCCACGGACGCCGCCAGGTCCAGCACCGTGCCCGGGGGCAGGGCGTAGGCGGCCGCATAGGCGGCCTGGCCCGTTGCGCCGGCGGCGCAGACCCGGTCGCCCAGGTCGCGGGCGCCGGCCAGCTCCGTCCAGCTGCCGGCGGCGTAGCGCAGCAGGGTCAGCACCAGGGCGGAACCCGCTTCGGCGCGCAGGGCGTCGGATACGGGCAAGCAGATTTCCAGGCCATCGTCCGGCGCATCGGATACCGATACCGCCACCGCCGGCCCGATGCCGAAGCCGGCGCCGGTGGCTACCGTGGGCGTATCGTCCGCCGGCGCAGATACGGTGGCGGTGGCGGCGCTGCCCGGCGGGGCATAGACGCTTACGCCGGCCGGGGCGTCCGGGGTGGTGGTTATTGACCCGGCCGGCAACGGCGCCAGCGTGTCGTCCACGGAGGCCAGCACCTGGCCGGTTTGGCCGGCGTAGCCGCCGCCTTGCGCCGTCATCCGCAGGGTGGCCAGCTCATCGCCCCCGCCGGCGTCGGCGCGGGTAATGACTAGGACGGCCTGCGGCGTGTCCCAGTTGGTTGGCGTGAAGGTTAGCGCTGTCGGGCGCACGGTGACATCGGGATTGTCGCTGGCAATGGACACAGTGACATTGCCTGACGGTTGGGCGGTCAGCGATACGATGTAGGCGCTGATGCCGTTTTCAATCAGGTTCAGCACGGTAGGGGTGATGGACAGCCCTGGTGTGTCGTCGTCGGTTACGGACACTGTTACCGATACCGCCGGGGCGTCGCCGTAGCCTCCGCCCGACGCCGTGTGCGTCAGCGTAGCCGCGTCGTTGGCGGTATCGCCATCGGAGGCCGCGCTTACGGTGACCCGCTGCGGCGTGGACCAGTTGGCCGTGGTGAAAGTTAGCGATGCCGGCCGGGTGGTCACATCAGGGTTGTCGCTGGCGATGGTTACGATTACATTGTCGTCGGGGCGCGTAGCCAGGGCTACGGTGTAGGAACCACTGCCGCCCTCGGTCAGGCGCAGCGCCGTGGTCGATACCGACAGGGCCGGGTCGGGCGCCGGCGGCGGGGCGGTGGTGTCGTTCACCGTTACGCCCACCGTGGCGATGACGTCGTAGTAGTGGGCGCCGTTGGCCGTGTGGGTGATGGTGGCGGTTTCGTTATTCCGGTCGGCGTCGGACGCGGCGGTTACGGTTATGGTGCGCGGCGCCATATCCAGAGGGCGGAGGGTGACTTCCGTGGGCGACACCGTTACCGCCGGGTTATCGCTGGCGATGGCTACCGTTACGGCGCCGGTGAGGATGCGCGTGTCCAGCTCCACCGTGTAGGTTGCCGTGCCGCCTTCATCTATAGTGAGGCTGCGCGGGACGAAAGCCAGGCGAGGCGGTACGGCGCGGTTCACCGTCACCGTGTAAGTGCATGGCTTCTCCCCATTGTTCTCCACCGAGCAGGGCGTCTCCGCCGCCGTCTCATCGGGGGTTTCGCCGTCGGTGGTTTCGCCGTCCATCGTTTCATCCGGTTCCGGCTCCGGCGGGGTCACTACGATGGTGATTTGGTTGCCGCGGTACTTCAGCGGAACTTCTACCTCGGCGCCGCTGCTGACCGCTTGGCCGTTGAGGGTCATCGTGGAACCTGCCAGCAGGCCGGGAGTCACGGTGACGCTGGCGATTTGGTTGGCTACGCTGGCGCGGTAGTCGTAGGTTAGGCTGACGAAAGGCGGGGCCAGGCCCACCGCATCGCCCTCGGAATCGGTCAGCGTAAGCGACAGCAGCTGGTTGGGGCGCACGGCGACGATGCTGACGGTGACCTCGTCGTACACCGACCGGCCGCCGGCGGTCAGCGTGAGCCGGAAGGTCATCGTCGTGTCGCTGGTCAGGCCGGTGGGGGCCAGGAAAGTGGGCGCTGGCGTAGTGGCGCCGTTGATGGTCACCGCGGGCGTGGCCTCGGTGGGCATTCGCGTCCACCTATAGGCAGCGCCGCTGGGCGCGCGGCTGCCGCTGCCGTCCAGCGTCACCGTCTGGCCGGAGTAAGCCTCCACAGCGGCGCCCGCCTCCGCCAGCAGCGGACGCTGAATATCCAAATCAGCGGCGCTGCCGTACTTCAGCGCCGGGTAATGCCCCACGCGGAAATCCCACGGGTCATCCCGGCCCTGGTCGTCGCCGGTGTCGGCATCGCCGTCCACATTCAGATTCCAGTTGGCGTAAATGCCGGTGTAGCCGGCGAGCTGTAGGTCGGCGGCGCTGTGGCTGGCCCCGCCGCCGCCGGTGCGTGTGCAAACATCGGTATCCCAGTAGCTGTTGGTGATGGTGCCGGTTATAGGAGTGAAGCCGGTACCGGTGTTGACCGCCAGGCAGCCAAACTCGGCGTCAGTGCCGCCACCCTGCACCGCGCCGGCGGCGTAGCTGGCCACAATCGTGCCGCGCACATTGCTGCCCACCAGCCCGCCGGCGTTAGTGGCCTCGCCGTTGCTGTTGGAAACGCGGGCAGTGGAGTAACTGGCGCGCACCGTGCCGCGCTCCGACGGGCTCACCCCGTTCTGGCCCACCAGCCCGCCGGCAACTGAGCCTTCCCCCATGGTGGTGATGGAGCCGCCGCGGACCCAGGAGGCATTGATCGTGCCCTTGTTAATGCCCACCAGGGCGCCGAATCTCCAGTAGCCAACGCTCGGGTTCAGCCCACCGGACAGAACCGGCTCAATCAGCCCCACCGCAGAGATGCGGCCGGTAAGTTCCGCGAACAACCCCTTGTGGCCTTGTTGGGTGTTCGTAATGTGCATATTGGAAATGGTGTGGCCGTTCCCCTGGAAAGTGGCGGAGTAGGTGCCGCCGATGGCGCGGAAGTCCGCAATCTCGTCGCTGGCGTTCACCATGCCGTCGCCGTTGGTGTCGAAGTCCAGGTTGGCGCGCAGTTCGTAGCCCGCGCAGGTTCCGGGGCAGCCCATGCCCGTCTGGTAGCCGGGGTAGGCGGACAGGTAGCCGGCGGCGCCGGCGCCCGTCAGGCCGGCGCCGTCGCCGTTCAGGTCGTGGCGGATGGCGTTGAGCTGGGCCAGGTTGCCCACATCAATGAGGTTGTCGTTGTCCAGGTCGTAGTCGGCCGGCGTCGGGACGGGCGTGAGTTGGCGCGCGATGTCCAGCGGGCCGCGGCTGTGTTGCAGTACCGGGTACTGGCTGCTGCCGCCGAAGTGCCACGGGTCGTCGCCGCCGGCCTGCTCGTCCAGGTTGAGGTTCCAGTTCACATAGATGCCGGAGCCGTATTCGGTGGGGCCTTGCAGCGCGGCTGTGGTCTGGCCCATGCCGCCGCCGGGGCTGGTGGACCGACCGGTGCCGGCAGTGGTGTTGTCGTAGTAGCTGAAGGCTACCTGGCTGGTTACGGCGCCACCCACAGCGGCGCCCACCAGGCCGCCCAGAGCATTGGTTCCCCCGCCGCTGGCGGATACCCGGCCGGTGGCGTAGCTGCTGTGGATGAGGTGGGGGTTGGCGCCGTCGGGGGCGCCGGCCAGCTCGCCCACCAAACCGCCCAGCGTATTGGTTCCGCCGCCGCTGGTGGTGACCGTCCCGGTGGCGTAGGTGGCGCGCACCAGCGTGGCGGTGGTGTCCACCCGCCCGGCCAGACCGCCCAATTTGCTGTTGGCGGCGGTGGTGGATACATTGCCGGTGGCGTAGCTGGCGGACACTATCGCGCCGCCCGTGATCACTCCCGCCAGGCCGCCCGCCAGGTTGCCCAAACCCCCGCTGGCAAAGCTGCCGGCTCCGCTGGCAGACACCGCGCGCGTGGCATAACTGTCGGTTACGGTGGTGCCGGTGGAATCGATCTGCCCCACCAGGCCGCCGACGAAGCTGTTCGGGCCGCTGCCGGCAACCGCGCTGGCGCCGGTGGCGGAGCTGTCCCGCACATCGGCGCCGCCGTTGAGGATGCCCACCAGGCCCCCGGCTTTGCCCTCGGCATCGGAAGCGGACACCGCGCCGGTGGCGGAGCTGCCGGTCACCTGGCCGTTGATCCCGTTCTGCCCCACCAGGCCGCCGGCTACCGAGTCGCCGGACACCACGCCGGTGGCGGAGCTGTCCCGGATCAGGCCGGGGCCGCCGGCCTCGTTGGCGTTCTGCCCCACCAGGCCGCCGGCCCGGTCGATGCCCGTTGGGGGGGCATTGGCGCCGGTGGCGGTGGCGGCGCAGCTGGCGCTGCTGTCGCGGACGGTTCCGGCGTTGTAGCCCAGCAGACAGCCGACCAGGTTGAAGGCGTTGCCGGCCACGACGCCCTGGCGCCCGGTGACCGAACCGCCCGTAACCGCGCTGCCGCGCACCACGCTGCCGGCGTTGCTGCGCCCGGCCAAAGCGCCGGTGCGAACCCATGTACTGCCGGTGGCGGCTCCGCCGCTCCGCACATTGTTCACACTGGGCTCCGCCAGCGTCACATTCCGCACCACGCCGGGGACGGCGGGGACGGCCGGGGACGCCGTGGGGTTGCCGGGGATGCCAATGTCCGCGAACAGGCCCACGAAGGTGGCCGCATCGGCGCCGTCCGTGGACAGGTTGATGTACAGGTTGGAAATGGTGTTTCCGTTGCCGTCAAAGGTGGCGACGAAGGGCCGGGGCGTACCGCTATGGCCGCCGAGGGGCGTCCAGCCGGCGCCGCCGTTCCAGTAGTCATCGGCGGCGTTGGCGCTCCCGCTGCCGTCGGTGTCGAAGTCCAAGTCGGACATCAGCTCGTAGCCGAGGCACGTCCTTACTACGGGATCGCTGTGGGAGCAGCCCATGCGGCCGGCCGTGCCCATCTCGGCGTCGCTGCCCACATCGCCGACGGGGAAGGCGGCCCGGTAGGCCAGCACGCTGGTGGGGCGCCCGTCGCCGTCCAGATCCAGGCGGATGGCGTCCAGCTGGGCCAAAGTGGTGATTTCAATGAGGCCGTCGCTGTCGGTATCGTAGTCGGCGCCGGCGGAACCCTGGGCCGCCGGGGAGAAGCCGCCGTACTTCAGCGTCGGGTACTGGTCGTTAGCGCCGAAGTGCCACGGGTCATCGTTGCCCATTGCGCCGTCCACATCTACATTCCAGTTGGCGTAAATGCCCGTGTACCCGGTGATGCTTTGCAGTTCGGCGGTGGTCTTGCCCTCGCCGCCGCCGTAGCTGCTGGCCTGGTTGGTGCCGGAAGTGGAGTTGTCCCAGTAGCTGTCGGTGACCCCGCTGGCGCTGCTGCCGCCGCCGACGAGGCCGCCCAGAACCCGGCCGGTGGTGCTGGTTCCGCTGCCGGCGACCTCGCCCCGGGCGTAGCTGGCGGTGACGGTGGCGGTAGTCGCGCCCAAGAGGTTAAGGCTGCCGACCAGGCCGCCGACCCGTCCGTTGGGGCTGTCGTCAACGTTGACATCGCCGAAGGCGTGGCTGGCGACGATCTTGCCGCCCAGGCTGGTTCCCACCAGCCCGCCGGCCCGGACCATGGGGCCGTCGACGGTTACGGCGACATCGGCCCAGCTGGCGTTGACCGCGCTCCGGTTGCCGCTTTCCCCCACCAGGCCGCCGACCTGGGAGCTGGAACTGGCGTAGGCGTCGATGGCCCTGACTTCGCCGGTGGCGCTGCTGGCGGTTACCGTGCCAAAGCTCTGCCCCACCAGGGCGCCGGCATAGACGATGCCGGTGCCGGTGCGCTCGCGGTTCATATAGACATCGGTCAGGCTCACGCCCCTGATGACGCCGCCCCGGTCCACTTTTGCGAACAGACCGACGCGCTCCCGCGCTACGTCGTTGGCGCTGCCGGAGGGAACATTGATGAACAGGTTGTCAATGACATGGCGGTTGCCCTCAAAGACGCCGCTGTAGCCCGTAGTGTTGTTGCCGATGGGAATCCAGCCCTCGGCGCTATCGAAAAAGTTGTCGGTGTCGCCGGCGTCCACGGTGACGGCGCCGCCGGAGATGGTGTAGGTTTGGCCGTCCCCGTCGGTGTCAAAGTCCAGATCCGTCACCAGTTCGTAGCCCTGACAGACGGCGGGGCAGCCCATGCCTTTGGGCAGGCCGGGGAAGGCGGCGGCGTACGCGACGGCGTCGTCGCCCACCACGCCCAGGCCGTTGCCGTCCAGGTCGTAGCGGATGGCGTCCAGCTGGGCCAGGGCGCTGATTTCAATCAGGTTGTCGTTGTCGGCGTCATAGTCCACCAGGTCCGCGCCGGCTTGCCGCACGATTTGCAGCGCCACGCTGGCCGCATCGTGGCCGTACTTCAGCAGCGGGTACTGCGCGTTAGTGCCGAAGTGCCACGGGTCATCGCCGCCGGTTTCCCCGTCCAGGTTCAGGTTCCAGTTCATATAGATGTCGGTGGCGGTAGAGCCGTAGGCAGTGGGGGCGATCAGCTGGGCGGTGGTTTTGCGCACGCCGGTGCCGGTGCCGGCAATGCCAGTGGTGGTCTCGTCCCAGTAGCTGTTGGTTACCTGGCTCGCCGTGGCGACGGGGCTGCCCACCAGGGCGCCCACTAGACCGCCCCGGTTGTTGGTGACGCCCACGCCGGTGCCGCTGGCGGTTACCGTCCCGGTGGAGTAGCTAGCGGCGATGACGGGGGCCGTGCCGGAGATTTGCCCCGCCAGGCCGCCCAAATTGTTGGTGCCGCCGCCGCTGGTGGACACGGCGCCGGTGGCGTAGGAGGCGCGCACCGCCGTGCTGGCGCTGGACATACTTCCCACCAGGCCGCCGGCCAGGCCGCCGTCGCCGGTGACCGACGCCGCGCCGGTGGCGTAGCTGGCGATCACCGTGCCGCCGGCGGTGAGTTCACCGACCAGGCCGCCCGCCCTGGCGTCGGCCGTGGCCGTTCCCGTGGCGTAGCTGCTGCTCACCGCGCCCTGGTTCCAGCCCATCAGACCGCCGGCGTAGTCGCTGACGGCGGCCGCGCCCGTGGCGGATGCCGCGCAGCCGGCGTTGCTGGCGGCGACGGTTCCGTTGTTTTGACCCAGCAGACAGCCGGCCAGGTTATAAACGGTATTTGTGGCGGCGCTCTGGCTGCCGGTAACGGAGCCGCCGGAAACATAGCTGCCGCTCACCGTGCCGGCGTCGGAGTTGCGCCCGGCCAGCGCCCCGGTGCGGACGGTGGTGAAGCCGGAGCTGCCTGAGCTGCTGCGCGCGTTGGACACATAAGGATCCACCAGGCCCACATTGCGCACTACGCCGGGCACGGCGGGGGCCGCCGGGCTGGTGGTGGCGGGTTTGCCGATGTCGGCGAACAGGCCCACATAGACGCTGTCGGTGGCGCTGGTAGTGGTCAGGTTGATGTACAGGTTGTCGATGGTGTTGCCGTTGCCCTCGAAAATGGCGGTGTAGGGCGCGGCGCTGCTGGTGTGGCCGCCGATGGGCGTCCAGCCGGTGGCGCTGTTGAAGTAGGCGGCGGTGGCGGCGACGGCGTCGTCGGAGTCAATCGTGCCGCTGGTGTGGGTGCTGCCGTCCTCGTCGTAGTCGAAGTCCAGGTCGTCCATCAGCTCGTAGCCGATGCAGGTGGCCGGGCAGCCCATGCTCTTGGTGGCGCCGGGGAAGGCGGCGGCGTAGGCCAGGGCGTCGTCGCCGGTGGCGCTGCGGCCGTCGCCGTCCAGGTCATAGCGGATGGCGTTCAGCTGCGCCAGGGTGGTGATGTCAATGAGGTTGTCGTTGTCGCCATCGTACTCGGCCGGCGCGTACTGGGCATTGGTTTGCCGCGCGATGCTCGGCGCGTCGTGGCCGAACTTCAGGATGGGGTAATCCGTGCTGCCGCCGAAGTGCCACGGGTCGTCGTTGGCGTTGCCGGTCTCGTCCACATCTATATTCCAGGCCGCGTAAAGGCCGGTGGTTCCGTACTCGTCGGGACTTTGCAGCGCGGTTGTGAGCTGGCCGCTGCCGCCGGCAGCGCGAGTGGCACTACTGCTCTGTCCGGTGCCGGCAGCGGTGTTGTCCCAGTAGGTATTGGTGAAAACGGTCCTGGTAACCTGCTGGCCGGTTATCACGCTGGTGCCGCCCACCAGTCCGCCCAGATCGTTGTTGCTGCCGCCAGTGGCGGAGACCGCGCCGACGGCGTAGCTGGCAACTACGCTAGGCCAGGCGGTCTGTATCTGCATATGGCCTACCAGGCCGCCCAGATCGTTGGTACTGCCGCCGTTGGAGGAGACCGCGCTGGTAGCGTAGCTGGCGCGTATTTGGAAGGTTGTGGGAACCACATGCCCCACCAGGCCGCCCAGATTGTTGTTGTCGCCGGTGGTGGAGACACTGCCGGTGGCGTAGCTGGCGCGTATGGACGTAGCTCCGTGTTGTGTCCTCCCGGCCAGGCCGCCCAGATTACTGCTGTTGCCGGCGGTGGAAACATTGCCGGTGGCATAGCTGCCAATCACATTCCCGTTCTCACGCAGGTGTCCCACCAGGCCGCCCAGATTATTGCTGTTGCCGGTGGCGGAAACATTGCCGGTGGCGTAGCTGCCGATCGCCCGCACGTTGTTGGCGGCAAAGTCCCCCACCAGACCGCCGGCATTGCTGCTGCTGTCGGCGCTGACATTGCCGGTGGCGTAGCTGTTAGTAACGCTGGTGGCGGTGTTTGCCCAGCCCACCAGACCGCCGGCGTGGCTGTTGTTGGTACTGACGGAGACCGCGCCGGTGGCGTAGCTGTCGCTGATACTGCTGCTGCCAGCTGTCCCGATCAGGCCACCCGCTCGATAGTCGGACGTCACCGTTCCCGTAGCATAGCTGCGGCGCACCGTACCCTGGGTATGTCCGATCAGGCCGCCGGCAGAGCCGTAATCCCCCGTGGCCGCCGTGACATTGCAGGTAGCGTAGCTGTCGCTGACGGTTCCGCTGCTTCTACCCAGCAGACAGCCGCCCGAATCGATGTTGATTGCTCCGGCGCTCTGGCCGCCGGTAACCTGGCCGCCGTCGACATAGCTGCGGCTCACGGCGCCGCTACTTATTCCGGACAGGGCGCCGGAGTAGATGAGGGTGCCCCCGCCGCTGCGCGTGTTTTTGAGATAAGGGTTCACCAGGCCCAGGTTGCGCAGCGCGCCGGAGGTCTTGCCGAACAGTCCGACGTTTCTGCCATCATCATTGCTAGAGGTGTTCAGGTTGATGTACAGGTTGGCGATGGTATGGTTGTTGCCCTCAAAAGCGCCGCTGAAAGTGCCGCCGGTATTCGCGTGGCCGCCGATGGGGTTCCAGCCGGTGGTACTGTCAAAATAGGCTGCGGTGGCGGCGACGGCGTCGCCGGAGTCAATCACGCCGCCAGTGTGGGTACTGCCGTTATCGTTGTAGTCAAAGTCCAGGTTGGCGGTCAGTTCGTAGCCGGTGCAGGCGGCGAGAGTGCCATCCCCGTCGGCGTCGCAGCCGTGGTAATCCATCGGGCGCGGAAAGGCGTCGTTATGGGCGGCCGCGTCCGCGCCGGTGGGGTTGCCGTTGCCGCTCAGGTTGTAGCGGATGGCGTCCAGCTTGGCCAGACTGTCCACTTCAATCAGCCCGTCATCATCAGTGTCGTAGTCAATAGTGTCGGTGGAATTGACTTTGTGGTCACTATCGTCCGACAGGGCCGTAGTGATGCTGGTGATGGAATGGCTCCCGGTTGAATGGCCGGCGTGTTCATAAGTGCCGGATATGGCGTTGGCGGCTACGGCCACGCCGTTGCTGTCGGCGTCGGCGCTGGTGACTATGTAGCTGAAGTCCAGCGTGGTGGAGTTCAGGCTGGTAGCGTCATCCAGGGTAACAGTGCGGTTGTTGGTGCCGATGGCGATGATGAGGGAGGCGCTGGTGTGGGCGGTGACCGCCTGGGAGAAGGTCACGGTGGCGGTGATGGTTTCGCCGGCGTGGTAGTCCATGGCCGCGCTGG
Source organism: Dehalococcoidia bacterium (assembly GCA_965203195.1). Lineage (GTDB taxonomy): Bacteria > Chloroflexota > Dehalococcoidia > Lucifugimonadales > UBA3495 > Bin87. The sequence continues at coordinate 2,883,990 of OZ241860.1, forward strand.
GTGTGCTGGTAATCGCGACGCTGTCGGCAGTAAGGGTTCCGTCGGCGGAGGACGGCCGCGGCCCGCCCAGCATCCCGCCGGCCAGCAGGATGGCGGCGAGGAGGAGGGCCAGTGCGGCGCGGCGGATGGCGGTGGCGGTGGTGGTAGCGCTGTGGGCGGCCGCCCGCGTGGCGGCGCGGGGCGTCATTTTGCCACCCCTGTTGCGGGGGGGGGGGGGGGGCAGACAGGGCGGGGCGGCGGTTGGGGTTTAGCATTGTAGTATGGCTCCGTGAGCGCGCGGCGCGGCATAGTCCGGCGCGCCTTCGCAGGGCGGCGCGCCGGTTAGGTTCGGTCAAGGCGTAGGGGATGATACACCAAGGGGGCGATGGCCGGCAATAGGGGCGGCGCGGCGGTATTTTCAGCACGTGCTGGTGATATAATTGGGGCCGGATTTTGCCACTGCCGGAGGTAATCCCATGGCCGCCGCCCGCTCCTACCGCGACGATCTCCAGTGCCCCCACTGCGGCTCCAACTGGCTGCCCAAAGACGGACATTCCCGGGGCAAGCAAACCTACCGCTGCCGCCTGTGCCACTACCGCTTCACGCCCGACGGCAACCGCCACTACTACTCGGAACAAGTCAAGGAACAAGCCATCGATATGTACGGCGAAGGCATGGCCATAGCCGCCATCAGCCGGGTTCTGGAGGTCAAGCTGGGGACGGTGTACCAGTGGGTCAAAAAAAGTCCGGTGGGCCCTGGGGATTTGGGCTTGGGTGACCATGCAGCGCCAGCGATGGGGTGTCGTGCCGGCCATATCTTTTGACGAGATGTGGACTTATCAGCAGGCGCGACATGGCAAGAAGCGGCAGGAAGTGTGGATCTGGACGGCGGTGATTGAGCTGCCTGATGGTCGGCGGTGCGTGGACTTTGAGGTGGGCGACCGCAGTGGTGAAACCTTTCTGCGGTTGTACGAGCGGTTGCCGGAGGCGGAGCGGTATTACAGCGATGACTACGGTGTGTACGGGAGTTGGCTGCCGGCGGAGCGGCACATAGTGGGCAAGGGCAAGCTGGCGAACCGGAACGAGGGTTTGCATTCGGAGTATCGCGGGCGGTTGAAGCGATTGGCGCGGGCCACGACGGGCTACACGAAGCAGGTGTGGGCGCTGCGTGGTTCGCTGGCGTTGCTGTGTTTGCGTCCGCGGCGGGGCCAAAAATCCGATGCCAGCGCGTGTTGAAAATACCCGGAAATGGCCTGCGAAGCTCTGTGGGGAGCCGCCGCCCTGGCCATCAAGGCCGCGGCGGAACAGCGCGGCTGGCCGCACCGGGAACATCGCCTGCTGCGGGAGACGATTACCCGTCTGGTTGCGGCCGGCGCGCCATCTTATCTACGCACCCGGTACTTTATGGCGTCCGACTACCACAGGGGGTTCTACGAAAGCATTTACGGCGCCGACCAAATCGCCGCCGCCAAAGCGCCCGTTGCGGAGTTCATCCGCACACTGGAAGAGCTGACTTGACCCGCCGGACGCGCCAATTGCGCCCGCAGGGTAACCCGTCGGCCGGGCGCCGGCGAATTCCGGTATAATGGCGCTCGTCCTGTGCCGTCACGCGCCTACGGATGTGTCCTCTACCCCGGACGGTGGACACCCGCCAACGCCCATAAACCAGCCCAAAGCTAGCCCCTTTCCGCAAACGCCAGAGGCTCAAGGCAGTTTCATAATGACCACGCTGCAAAGTCCCGGCGCGGCGGCCGCCGACACGCTCAACGCTTTTTGCGCCGACAGCGACGCCTATCTGCCGGGCGCGCCCGGCGGCCCCCTGGCCGGCCTGGCTTTCGCCGCCAAAGACATCTTTGACATTGCCGGCCATATCACCGGATGCGGCAACCCCCACTGGAAAGCGACTCATCCGCCGGCCGCCGCCCACGCCTGGGCCGTGCAACGGATGACCGACGCCGGCGCCACTATGATCGGCAAGACCATTACCGACGAACTGACCCGGGGCATTTTTGGCGAAAACGCCCACTACGGAACGCCGGTGAATCCGCGCGCGCCGGGACGAGTTCCCGGCGGATCCTCCAGCGGTTCGGCGTCGGCCGTAGCCGGCGGCCGGGCCGATTTTGCCCTGGGGTCCGACACCGGCGGCTCGGTGCGGGTGCCGGCCAGCTACTGCGGGCTGTATGGCATCCGGCCCACCCACGGGCGCATCCCGTTGCAGGGTATGATGCCGCAGGCGCCTACCTACGACACCGCCGGCTGGTTCGCCCGCGACGCCGTCACTTTCGCCCGCGTGGGGGCGGAAATGCTGCCGCCGCCGGCGACGAGCGGCGCGCCGGAACCGCCCCGCCGGCTGGTTATCGCCGCGGACGCCCTGGAACTGGCCGAACCGGGGCTGCGGGAAGCCCTGCGCGCTCCGCTGGACGCCGTGGCCGCCCTCTTTGCGTCGGTGACCACGGAACGGCTGTCCCCCGACGGCCTGGCAGCGTGGTCGGAACACCAGCAGATACTACAGAGCCGGGAAGCCTGGGAAACCATCCGCGACTGGCTTGACGCGGTGAACCCGGCGTTGAGTTTTGAGGTATCCGACCGCTATGTCACGGCGCGTTCCGTAACCGATGAGCAGGTTGTGGCGGCCCAGGCCGGCCGCGATGCCGTCATCGCCCGGATGAATGCGGTGTTTGGCGACGGGGCGACAGTGGTTGGTCTGCCGACTACGGTGGGGCCGGCGCCGCCGCGGGCGCAGGCGGTTTCGGAGCGGCACGCCCTGCGTCTCCGCAACGCGGCCCTGACTTCGGTGGCGGGGAACACCGGCCGGCCGCAGATCAGCCTGCCCCTGGCGGAGGTGGACGGGCTGCCCGTGGGCCTGTCGCTGCTGGGGGATTACGGCGCCGACGAAAGCCTCATCGCCCTGGCGGTTGCGCTGGCGGTGGCGTAACGCCGGTGGGCGCGCAACCCGTTGCCCCTGGCGCCGGCGCCGGGCGCGCGGCCCGGCGATCCGGCTTGGCGCCCGGCGCCGGGGGCAGGTTTATTTGTTGAGGACAACATCAATCAGGGCGATGCGGCCCTCCCGCAATGCCGCCAGCCCGTTCCGCAGAGCGGCCGGCAGTTCATCCGGCTCCGTGACCCGCACGCCGTAGCCCCCGAAAGGTTCCACCAGGCGGGCGTAATCCGGGCCGGGTATGTGGACGCCGTGAAAGATGCCGGAGCGGGCCGCGTCGCCGTCGGGGTAGTAGTTCAGATGATTGCCCCGCATCGCTTCGTAGCTGCCGTTGTTGAACAGGATGGTCATAAAGGGCAGGTTGGCTTCGCCGGCCACGCCGAAACTCTGGGTAACCGGGTTGTACAGAAAGCCGCCGTCGCCCATCAGCGCCACCACCGGATGTTCCGGCAGCGCCAGCTTGACGCCCAAAGCCAGACCCAAGCCCTGCCCCAGCCCGCCGTTGGGACGGAAGTAACGCTGCGGGGCGTCCCAGCGGATATGCCGGGCGATGGCGCCCCGGTGGGTGGTCACTTCCTCAACATACACGGCGTTGGCGGGCATCGCCTCATTGATGGCGGCGCAGAGGGTCACCGGATCGATGGGGCGGCGGTACGCGGCGGCGGCGGCGGCGTCCCGCCGCGCCGCCGCCATCCGGTTATGCTCGCCGGTACACCATTCCAGCCGCCGCCGGATGGCTTCCTGATGGCGCGCCGCCGCCGGCCGCAGCGCTGCCGCCAGCAGCCCCAGGGCGATGGTCAAATCCCCTTCCACATAGCGGTCGGCGAACAGGTTCTGGTGCACCATCATCGGCTTGATGGGGGTTTCGCCCAGGGCAATGACGGCAGCGCGCGGCGGCCCCGCCGCCGGCGGATACCAGGGAGCGCGACTGCCGGCCAGCAGTACCAAGTCGGCCTGTTGCAGATACGGCGCCGCCTCCGGCCCCAAGTATAGCGGGTGGCTCTTGGGGAAATTGGCGACGCCGGCGGCGCTTTCCACTACCGGAATGGCGAAGGTTTCCGCCAGCGCCACCAGGTTATGGAACCCGGCGGGTTCACGGCCGGCGCAGTCGGTGATAATCAGGGGCGCTTCGCTTTGCGCCACCAGGGCGGCCAGTTCGGCGATGTCCTCCGGGGTGGGTTGCGTTTTCGGCGCGTGGGGAACCGGGCGCAGTTTGCCCGGCGGCGTCCAGGGGTGGATCATCGTTTCAATGGGGATGTCCAGGAAGGCCGGCCCCTGGGGGAGGCGCTTGGCCAGTTCGCCGGCGCGGGTCACCTGGCCGTAGAGAGTGGCGGGGCTGGTGGCTTGCCCGCTCCACTTGGCTACGATGTCCGCAAAGCGATGGGGGCCGCCCACCACGCTGAGGCTGCGATACCACTGGGGCTGCGGGTCCAGTTCCGGGTTCTCGCCGTAGCTGGTGGCTTCCCCGGAGCAGACCAGCATTGGCACTTCGCCCAGGCTGGCGCCGTGGATGCCCATACTGCCCTGGAGCAGGCCCACGCCGGTGTGCAGCAGCACGGCCTGCATCCGCCCGGTGACGCGGGTGTAGCCCGTGGCCATATTCACCGCCAGGGTTTCATGCCAGCAGTTGATGTAACCCGGCCCCGGAGTTTCGTTGAGGCGCTGGCGCGCCAGCGCTTCCCACACCGGCGCCCACTCGGAGCCGGGCGAGGATATGATGTAGTCCACCCCCAGGTTGCGGAACGCTTCCAGGATGGCCTCGCCCCCGTCCGGCCGCTGCTGCGTAGTAGCCGTCATAATTACGGTTCCTCCCCCGCTGATGGCGTGTTGAATCCGTCCTTGTTCCGATTGGTCAGATGGCCTGCCAGTAGCGCTTGCCTTGCAGCCGCACGATTTTGCCGAAGCCGGGCGCGGGCAGGTGGACGGCCGCCACGGGGATGCCCTCGCTTTCCAGCCGGTCGATGACCTCCCGGCGGGTGGCGACAGCCTGCTCCGGGATGATGTCGGCGCGGGAAGCCCAGCCGGTCTGCTGGATTTGCGCCGTGTTGTGCAGCACGTCGCCCAGAATCAGCCCGCGCTGGCCGCCGGAATTGACCATTATGCTCATATGCCCGGGCGTATGCCCCGGCGTGGGCAGCGTGGTCAGCTCGCCGGTGACGCTGAATTCGCCTTCCATCCATTCCACCAGGCCCATTTCGGCCAGGGGCCACACGCAGTCGGGGGCGTTGGGAAAGCGGTCGGGTTGCAGGGCCGGGTCGTGGCTGGCTTCGTAGTCGGCCTTGCTGAAGTAGTAGCGGGCGTTGGGGAAGGTGGGCCGGACGGCGCCGGCGGCGTCGCGGACGGTGTTCCAGCCGACATGGTCGCGGTGCAGGTGGGTCATCACTACGGCGTCGATGTCGTTGGGGGAAACGCCGTTGCGCGCCATATCGTCCAGCAGTTCGCCCCAGGGCGTTTCGGGGGTAGCTTTGGCGCCCAGGCCGGTGTCAATGGCGATGGTTTTGCCCTCGGAACGCACCAGATAACAGGCCAGGTTGAAGCTGACCTTGCGCTCGGGCGTCAGGTGGTCGTGAAAGGGTTCCCAGTCGGCGGCGGGGATGGTGGGAAAGAAGTTGCAGATGTCAAACTCCAGGATGCCGTCGGACAGGGCGGCGATTTCCACATTGCCGATGGTGATTTTGCTGGCGGTCATAATCCCTCCTGATGGCGTGGGGCGTTCCCGATGGCGCCGCGCAGCGTAATGCGGCATGGCATGGCGTGGCGACGCGGCGCGGCGGGGGCTCCGGCTGGGCGCAATTCTACCACTTGCGGACGGCGGCGGCGTATGGTTGCGTTGCGCCGGGGATGCCGGGCGGACGGGGGCCGGGAGGATTAGGGGCTTGTTCCTGGCGGCGCGGCAAGGTTGACGCCGCCCGGCCATGCCGATAGGCTATGCCCGCCGACATTATGGCGGCCGGTTTCCGATTCGCAATTTATCGCAACTTACAGCCGGCAACTTGCTACAACTTACAGCCAAGCTGCCCCGTCCGCAGGAGCTTTCCCCGATGCCCAACGATGCCGCCAGCGTTGCCCTTGACGCTGCCGCTGACGCCCCCGATGCCGCTGCCGTTGATGCTGCTGTTGCCGTTGACGCCGCCGGCCATATTCTGCTGCGCCGCCAGCCGCCGGTGGCAACCGTCATCATCAACCGTCCGGCGCAGCGCAACGCCATCTCTTTCGCAATGTGGGGGCAGCTGACCCAACTGCTGCGGGAGCTGGACGCCGACCGCAGCGTCCGCTGCATCGTCATTGCCGGCGCCGGCGGCGAAGCCTTTTCCGCCGGGGCGGACATCGCCGATTTTGAGCAGTACCGCAGCGATTCGGAACGGGGGCGCATCTACAACCGGGCCGTGGACGGTCTGCTGGAAACGGTGGCCGAAATCGGCACGCCGGTGATTTCAATGATCCAGGGGTTCGCCGCCGGCGGGGGCTGCGAGCTGGCGGTGGCCACGGATTTGCGTATCGCCGCCGAAGGCAGCCGGCTGGGCATTCCGGTGGCGCGGCTGGGCATCACCATCGGCCACCGGGAAATGTACGGGCTGGTGAACCTGGTAGGCAAGGGCAACGCATTGTACATCCTGCTGTCGGGGCGGCTGCTGGACGCCGGGGAGGCTCTGCGGATTGGCCTGGTCAACCAGGTAGTTCCGCCGGGCAAACTGGGCGAGGTCACCTACCGGCTGGCGCAGGACATCGCGGCACTGGCCCCCCTGTCCCACGCGGTGAACAAGAAAACCCTCAACCAGACGCTGGCGAAGCCGTCGCTGGAGTTGACGCCGGAGGAGGCGGAGCTGCCGCTGACGCAGTTTGACACCCGCGACTACCGGGAGGGCTATCGCGCCTTTTTGGAAAAGCGGCGGCCGGAATTCATTGGAGAGTAGCGGCGCCAGCCGAATGGCGTTGCCGAGCCGATACTGATACTGATGCCGGAGCCGATGCCGATGGCAGCAGCGGAGCGAAGGCAACCCCGGCGGCGGGCCGATACGCTGCTTGCCGAGCGGGGCCTGGCCGAGAGCCGCGAGCGGGCGCAGGCGCTGATTATGGCCGGCGCGGTCTATACGCCGGCCGGCCCGGTGCGGAAGGCCGGCGCCTTTCTGGCCCCGGATACGCCGCTGGAGGTGCGGGCCCGGCTGCCTTATGTCAGCCGCGGCGGCGTCAAGCTGGCCCACGCCCTGGACGCCTGGACGGAACCCTACGGCATTGCGCTGGCGGGGATTGCGGCGCTGGATGCGGGGGCATCCACCGGCGGTTTTACCGACTGCCTGCTACAGCGGGGCGCGGCGCGGGTTTATGCCGTAGATGTCGGACACGGCCAGCTGCACTACCGCCTGCGGCAGGACGCGCGGGTGATTGGCATGGAGAAGGTAAATGTTCGCTATCCTTTCGCCCTGCCGGAACCCGTTGACCTGCTTACTGCCGACCTGTCGTTCATATCGCTGACGATGGCACTGCCGGAACCGCTGTCGCATCTGCGGGCCGGGGGCTATGCCATTGTCCTGGTTAAGCCGCAGTTTGAGGCGCGGCGGGGCGAAGTGGGCAAGGGCGGCGTCATCCGCAGCGACCGCTTGCGCGCGGATATACTGGCGCGGACGCTGGAGTGGCTGGCGGCGCGGGACGAGGTGTCTCTTTTGGATACGATACCGGCGCCGATAACCGGGGACGCCGGCAACCAGGAGTTTTTGACGCTGCTGCGCAAGCGGTAGGCGGAAAGGTGTAGAATTGCCCGGCCGCCGCCGGCAATAAGCGCGGCGGCTATCCTGCCGGGGGACGGATTTGTTTATGGAACTGGTGAACCGGCTGATTCCGATACTTGGGCTGCTGGTGATAATGGGCCTGGCGTGGCTGATTGGCGACCGCAGCCGCAAAATCAGCTATCGCATCGTCATCGGCGGGCTGCTGTTGCAGTTCGCGCTGGCGCTGTTCATCCTCAAAACTTGGGTGGGCGCGGGCATCTTTACGGCCATCGGCGAGCTTGCGGCGGCGCTGCTGGGGTATGTGGACGCCGGGAGCGCGTTCGTGTTCGGCGACCAATACGCCCACCATTTCTTTGCTTTCCGGGTGCTGCCGACCATCATATTCATATCGTCGCTGATGGCGATACTCTACCATCTGGGCGTCTTGCAGCGGGTTATCGTCGGGTTTGCGTGGGTGATGCAGCGGACGCTGCGGACGTCCGGTTCGGAGACGCTGGCGGCGGCGGCCAATGTGTTCATCGGGCAGACGGAGGCGCCACTGGTGATACGGCCCTATGTGGCGGCGATGACCCGCTCGGAGCTGATGGCGCTGATGACCGGAGGCTTTGCCACCATCGCCGGCAGCGTGTTCGCGGTGTATGTGAGTTTCGGGGCCGAAGCCGGGCATCTGGTGGCGGCGTCGGTGATTTCGGCGCCGGCGTCGCTGCTGATTGCCAAGCTGATGATACCGGAAACGGAGCAGTCGCTCACGCTGGGCCGGGTATCGGTGTCGGTGGAGCGGACGCACGGGAATGTGATGGACGCGATGTCCGCCGGCGCGCTGGACGGGCTGCGGCTGGCGCTGAATGTGGCCGCCCTGCTGATTGCCGTGCTGGCCCTGGTGGCGATGGTGGACGGCGCGCTGGGGCTGGTAGGGGGCTGGGTTGGCGGGTGGTTCGGCCAGTCGTGGGAATGGTCGCTGGCGGCGGTGTTCGGCTATGCGTTTGCGCCCTTCGCCTTTCTGATGGGCATACCCTGGAACGAATGCGTGCGGGCCGGCGAACTGCTGGGAACCAAGATGGTTTTGAACGAATTCGTGGCCTATCAGACGCTGGGGGAATGGACGAAGCCCGGTTCCGATGTGGCGTTGAGCGAGCGGACGAAAACGATTTTGACCTACGCGCTGTGCGGTTTCGCCAACTTCGGCAGCGTGGGCATTCAGATTGGCGGCATTGGCGGGATTGCGCCGGAACGGCGGCTGGAGCTGGCGAAGCTGGGCATCCGGGCGATGCTGGGCGGCACTTTTGCGATGATGATGACGGCGTGCGTGGCCGGGCTGCTGGTCTGGTAGAATGGGGTAGCAGGGCGCGTGCCGCCGGCGGATCGGCACCTTCAGGGCGTCCAAAAGCGCGCCAACCGGAGTATAATCACAATGCGATTGCGCTTTACTAAACTGGGCGCGGCGTACTTTGCGGTAGCGTTTCTTTTTAGGTGGTTTAGTTATAAGATAGGGGTACAATGTCCACCCCACCCTCTCCCGGAGATGCGCCGCTATGGGAATGTAGGACCACTTGGAACGCCAAATCCCTGTCCAACTGCAAGCATCTCTCCAACAAGTCCTGGATAACTACCAACCCCTCTGCGAGCAGTGCCGCCTGGGTATGCATCGCCACCATCGCTACGCCCGCGCCATTGCCACCGGCTACGGCGAAGTCCGCCGGCAAATCCCCGTGTTTCGCTGCGGCCAGTGTCGCCGTATGGCCGGCGGTATGACGCTGCCGGGCGACGAAATGCGCCGCCAGCGGTTTTCCAAAAAAAACCGTGACGCCGCCATCAGCCTGGCCGCGCCGGGATTGAGTTACGCCCGCGCCGGAGTTGCCGCCAGACGGGACGCTGGAAATGGACGGGCTGTGGACGCGAACCCGCCGGGGCCGTACTGAATTGAAAGTAATCCGCGATGCTGCTGTGGGGACGGCCTTGGGGTCTTTTGGTTCCTGAGCCGAAGTGATTGACCGGGCTTGGCAGCAGGGGGCGCAGCGTCCGGCACATCTAGTCAGCGACGGGGATGGGGCCATCGCGGCGAGGATTGAGCTCGTGTATGGCGGGGAAGCGCGGCACCGCCAGTTGTGCGTGTTTCACCTGTTGCGGGGGTACCGTGTTGCGGGAGTACCGTGTTGCGGGAGTACCGGCGGAACATTGGGATGGCGAGGTTTGCGGCGGCGCGGCGGCTGTTGGACGCGACTAGTCAGGAGGAAGGTCGGGAATGGGCGCGGCGGATGGGGCGGCGCGTTACTGATGTGAGAAAGCATTGTGCATAGGACTGCGTCATTTGGCGACGAGGCAGGTGGCGCATCGGACGACGTCGCGTTTGGAATGGCACAACCGAGAGTTGCGGCGGCGGGAGCAGTTGGGGACGGTATGGACGGAACACAACCTGCTGGCGCTGCTACAAGAGCTGGACGGAGCGGACATCCTGCCGGGCTTCGTCTTCGCGGTGCGGGAACGCATCTTTGACAATATCGACTGAACGGCGCCCGTCCCGTTCATCTGCTAAAATAGCTCCATCATCACCACCGCCACACCGGAAACGCCAGGCTGAAAAACGATGACCACCGCAGTTTTGCCGGAACGGACGGCCCCGGCGCCGTCCACCGTCCCGGCCTACAATGTTGAAGTTGAATATGTCGCCGACCGGTACGGCGCCGCTACCGACGAGCCGGAGGAGGGCTGCTTCCTGCTGCCCCTGTCCGAATTCGGCATGACGCTGGACAGCCCCGACCTGGACGAATGGCTGGAAGCTTTCAGCGCCCGCAACGAGGAGTGCGGTTTCTTTGAGATTACCGCCGAGGGAGAACTGAAAATTATGCCTCCTACAGGCATCCCCGGATATTGGCTTGAATCCGAAATGGTCATCCGTCTTGGCATCTGGAACGATGCTTATGGCGGCAAAGTGGGCGGCCCCACCGGCCGCTTTCGGATGCCCGACGGTTCCCGCCCCGGCCCGGACGCCGTCTGGTTCTCCTCTGAACGCTGGAACGCCGCCAGCGCGGAGGAAAAACTTCCCCCCTTCACATCCCTGGCGCCGGACTTCATCGTGGAAATCGTATCGCCCTCCAACCGGGGGCCGGCGCTGGCGCGCAAGGTCAATATGTTCCTGTCCAGCGGCACCCGCCTGGCGTGGGTCATCAACCCGCCGCGCCGCCTGGTAACCATCTACCGCCCCGGCCAGACCCCGGAAACCCTCCACGACCCGGAAACCCTGGACGGAGAGGACGTCCTGCCGGGCTTCGTCTTCGCGGTGCGGGAACGCATCTTTGACAACCTGGACTAAAGGGCGTCAACCTATGACGCCGGAAACGCCGCCCGTGCCGCCGGACGCTCTCAAGCCCTGGTACTACCAGGGCTGGTTTATCGTCCCCACTTTCGTCTGGTGGCCGTGCAGCGCCATCCTGTTCATCCGCTCCCCCTGGCACAACGGAGTCGTCGTCGGCGCGCTGTCCTGGGCCTGGATCATCATCGGCGGCGGCTGGATTTTCCTGCGGCTGCAAGACCGCCTGCGCAATGACGCCGGCCTGCTCGACCCCACCCTGCTGGCGTTGGCCGCGCCGGGCGTCGTCCTGACCGTTCTGACCCAATCCCTGTGGCTGCTGCGCGACCGCCCGCGCATCCGCCGCATCCGGGACGCCGGCGGCTTTGCCGATTACGCGGATACGGACGACAGCGGACGCGCGGCCCCATCCCGCCCGGCGGCGTCAGCCCGCCGCCGGCGCCACCGGGGCCGCGCCCGCAGCCGGCGCCGCCGCCGCTAGACCCGGACCTTCGCCCGCGCCGGCGCCGATGCCAATGCCGTCCACTAACCCCCGCACGGCGGATATGCGTTCATCGGTTGCGGAAAACGCCATCCCCATCGGCGTAACGGTAATGTGATTGGCCCGGTGCGCCGCAATGTCGCTGCCCTCGCCGCCCGCCAGCACCGGCCGGTTGCGGGAAATCCAGTAACGGCGCTGCCCGAAGGCTTCCTCAGTCCGCACCGACTCGCCATAGGCCCGCCCACCCAGCCGCGTAACCTGCACCCCGGCGATCCGGCTGGCCGGTTCATTAGGCACATTGACATTGAGGAAATAGGGCGGCGACACCGCCGGCGCATCGCACAGCCGGCGCGCCAGCGCCACCACCACCCTGGCCGCCAGGTCATAGCGGGGCGACTGCACCGAACCCACCGATATGGCAATGGTCGGATACCCCCGCACAAACCCCTGCACCGCCGCCCCCACCGTGCCGGACACAATGACATCCCACCCCAAGTTGGAACCGCGATTGATGCCGCTGACCACCAAATCCGGTTTGGGGACTACCAGCTGCTCCAGCGCCAGGATGCACGAATCCGCCGGCGTCCCCTGCACCGCCCAGGCGGTTACCGGATGGAGCCGGGCGGTGTCGGCATCAGCCGATGGCGGATCCCACACCGCGTCGGCGGCGCGCGGCGGCGTGGCCACGCCGGGGGCATACTGCCGCAGATACTGCTCCGCCGGCGCCTGGTGCGCGAACAGCGGCGCGTGCAGCGTCATTGACGCCCCCACGCCGGACTGCTCCCGGTCAGGCGCCACCACCGCCACCTCGCCCACGGCCGACAAGGCGCGCGCGGCCGCCCAAAGCCCGGTGGCGTGAATGCCGTCATCGTTAGTAAGCAGAATTTTCAAGGAACACTCCAAGTCAGGTACGATTAGCGACGGCTGGGCGTATGTTCCAGCCAAATCACGCGCAATTGCGGTACGGCGTTGCTCATCCGCGCATAATCCCGGTCATAGGAAACCAGTTCGTAACCCGCTTCCATAGCCGTTGCGGCAATCCAGGCATCGTTCTCACTGACGGCGATACCGACCCGGGCGCACTGAGCGCGGATGCTCGCCCACAACTCCGCCGTCGTCTCCGTCGGCGCCAGGATGTCGCACCCTTTGATGAACCTGCGGAGATCGGATGTCCTGTCCTGGCCCCAGCCACGGCGCAAGGGCAATTGCAGAAGTTCCGCGACCACTGGCAAAGGCAGGGCCGAGGTCCGGTTGGTAAAAATATGACCGTACCGGGCTTCGTCAAATGTACCCCGGAATTTCTCCGACGCTACCGAGGTATCCAGTGCCAGCGACTCGTCTGGCAAGTTCAGCGCAGTCACTTTTGCAACGTACCCTTGAGAATTTCGTCAGCCCAGGCGTCCAGCTCGTCATCATAAAACCATTCGCGCTGCTTCTCCTCCCAGCGGACTATCGCCAGGGCCTGCCGCACATCGTCATCGCCCGGGGGCCATCCCTTCAACCGATGGCCCTTTTCCTCGGCAATGTCAATGGCCTCTATTTCCCGGATGATAGTTACGCCGTCCGGGGTGCGCTCGCCGGCGCCGGCAATGCTGATTAGGCGATCAGCAGCCTGCCGCATAGTGTCGGCCAGGCTTGGGGGGAAAACCAGCAGGCAGATGCCATGCCAGGTTCCCAGCACCGCGGTGCCTCGCACCCAGTTGACTTCCTCCAGCCGCCCGTGGCGGTGGAAGGTTTCCCGCTGCGGCAACCCGTCGTCAAACATTTCCCGCGTCAGCGTAACCGCCGGCGCCTCCGGCCCGGCGCCCCCCGCTATCGCCACGGCGTTAATGCCCTCCGGCAGTCCGTCCACAATCCGCCGGAGGGGAAACGACGCCTCTTTGGGCAGGCCCGGCAGATCGGCGGCCGCGCCGGTCAGCAGCGCCGTCAGCCCCTCCCGGGGCGCATCCGCTAATTTGCCCAGCTCCGTCGGCCCGGCAATCTCCAGCGTCGCCGCACCGGAACCGGCGTCAACCTCCACCAGCCGCAGCGCGCTGGCCGCCAGCAGCGCCGGGTACGGCGGACGATGCCCGGTAACCTGGGTGTGCCGGTGGCGCACCATCAGCCGGAAGGCGTCCCCAAACGCCTCAATCGCCGGAAAGACCACGTCAGTGGTCAACGGCCCGGCATCGGCCAATGGGCCGGAGAAGGTGATGGTAACAGCGCGGTCGGTAATGGTGGCCTCCTCTACCGATTATCGGTCTTTGCGCTAATGATACACCAAAAGCGTTCCGCACGGCGCGTTTGACCAGGCCGTGCGGAACGCGTCGATCTGCTACGCGAACTCCCGGCTAGTGATGCGCCAGCCCGATGGCGTGCAGCAGCGCGTGCTTCACCTCCACCGGCGCCACCCCGGCCCGGTACTCCGCCGAAGCGTACACATCGCCAATGATGTCCACCCCGGCCGCCGCCAGGTCCTCGCCCAGGTTTGCCGTCGCCGCTGCGATGCTGTCCATCGTCAGCGTAGCCCCGGTCAGCGCCGCCTCTACCGCCGGGGCTTTCACCGGGCGCGGCGTCAGCCCGCCTACCGCCACCGACGCCGCGGTGCAGCGTTCCCCGTCCATCGTCACCACCACCGCCCCGCCCACTACGGCGTAGAAGCTGGCGGGATGCGCCATCTTGGCGTACTCGGCCCGCTGGTTGGCGGCCAGCGTAGGCACGCTGACGGCGGTAATCACCTCGTTTTCCGCCAGCGCGGTTACGAAGGCGTCCGCAACGAAATCGGCGACCGCCACGGCCCGCCCGCCCGCCGGCCCCTGTATGATCGCCGTCGCGCCCAGCGCCGTCAGCACCGTGGCCCAGTCCGACGCCGGGTCGGCATGAGCCAGGTTGCCGCCGATCGTCCCCCGGTTCCGCACCGCCGGGTCGCCAATGCCGCCCGCCGCCTCCGCCAGCAGCCCGTTGGCCTGCCGCACTTCCGGCGACGCCGCAATCTCGGCGTGGGTCGTCAGCGCGCCGATGGTAATGACATCCCCGCTGACGGATATGCCCCGCAGATTGGCAATCCCGCCAATGTCAACCAGCAGCTCCGGCCGCGCCAGCCGGAACCGCATCAGCGGAATGAGGCTGTGGCCCCCCGCCAGCAGCCGCGCCTCCGGATTCTCCGACAGCAGCTGCACGGCCTCCGCCACGGAGCCGGCCTTGCGGTATTCAAACTCTGCTGCAAACATTGCAATCAGTCCTCCTCGTCCGAAGCCGGCTAGTGATTATGCCCGTGGTCATGGCTGTGGCCGTGACCGTGGCTGTGCTGATGCCCGTTGCCATGGCCGCCTTCCCGAATCGCCCGCCACACCCGTTCCGGCGTCAGCGGCATATCCAGCTGCGTTACCCCCAGCGGCTTCAGCGCGTCCATCACCGCGCTGTAAATGGCGGCCGTGGACGCGATGGTTCCCGTCTCGCCAATGCCCTTCACCCCCAGCGGGTTGTGCGGCGACGGCGTTACGGTGGAATGAACCTCAATGTCCGGCACCAGATGCGCCCGGGGAATGGCATAGTCCATCATCGTGCCCGTGAGCAGCTGCCCGCTGTCATCGTACACCGCCCCTTCCCAGAGCGCCTGCCCGGCGCCCTGCACCACGCCCCCGTGCACCTGCCCCTCAACCACCATCGGGTTGATCTGCGGCCCGCAGTCGTCCACCGCCACATAGCGGTCCAGCGTGATATGCCCGTTGTCCGGGTCCACGCTGACAATGGCGGCGTGAGCGCCGAAGGGGTAGCTGAAGTTGGGCGGGTCGTAGTAGGTGCTGGCCTCCATACCCGGCTCAATCCCTTCGGGCAGGTTCCAGGCCACATTGGCTTGCAGCGCAATGTCCTGGATGGTCTGCGCCCGGTCGGGAGCGCCGCGCACAAAGAACTTGCCGTCATCGTATTCAATGTCGGCTTCGTCGGCTTCCAGCAGGTGGGCGGCAATGACCCGGGCCTTGTCGCGCAGCTTCCGCATCGTCAGGGCTACCGCCGCGCCGCCCACTACCGTAGTCCGGCTGCCGTAGGTGCCCCAGCCCATCGGAGTGGTGTCCGTGTCCCCATGCACCACTTCCACATCGTCCACATCAACTCCGATTTCGTCGGCCACAATCTGCGCGAAAGTGGTTTCCTCCCCCTGCCCGTGGGGCGAAGTCCCGATGAACACATTGACCTTGCCGGTGGCGTAGATGCGGACGGTGGCCGATTCCCAAAGCCCGCCGCCGAAGCCCACGGCCCCCGCCACCTGCGAAGGCCCCAACCCGCAGATTTCGCAGTAGCAAGCCACGCCAATCCCCCGGTAGGTATGATGCTCCCGCTCCTGCGCCTGGCGGTGGCGGAAGTCGTCATAACCGATGTGCCCCAGCAACTGCTCCAAAGCGTTGGCGTAGTTGCCGCTGTCGTAGGTGATGCCAATGGCCACATCCCGGTTGTTGTCAAAAGCCTCAATCAGGTTGCGCCGCCGCGCCTCCACCGGGTCAATGCCGGCGGCGGCGGCCACCTTGTCCACCAGCCGTTCCAGCAGGAAGGTCGCCTCCGGCCGCCCGGCGCCCCGATACGCCTCCACCGGCGTGGAATTGGTGAACACCCCATAGACATCGGCCTTGATATTGGCAATGTCATAAGGCCCGGAGTACATCAGCCCGTGCAGAATGGTCGGGATCCCCGGCGCCGCGGTGGACAGATAGGCGCCCATCCCGGCATAAACCGCGCTGCGGACGGCGGTGACCTTGCCGTCGGCGTTGGCCGCCATCTCCACATACTCCACATGGTCGCGCCCGTGGGTGGTGGCGACATAGTTTTCCGTGCGGGTTTCCGTCCATTTCACCGGAATCCCCAGCTGCATTGAGCAGAAGGCGGCAATCATCTCCCAGGGATAGACCGCGATTTTCGCCCCGAAGCCGCCGCCTACCTCCGGCGCGATGACCCGGATCTTGTGCTCCGGCACCCCGGTGACCAGGCAGGTCACGAACCGGGCAATGTGCGGGTTCTGCGTCGTGTTCCACAGCGTCAGTTCCCGCATCGCCGGCGACCAGGATGCAATGGCCGACCGGGTTTCCATCGGCGTGGGAATCAGCTTCTGCTGCTGAATGGTTTCGCTGACCACAATGGCGGCCTCGGCAAAGGCGGCGTCCGTGTCCCCGCCGGCGGCTACCCAGTGGAACGCCTGGTTGCCGGGCGCCTCCTCATGCAGCTGCGGCGCCCCTTCGCCCCGCGCCGCCTCCGGGTTGATGATGGCCGGCAGCGGTTCGTAGTCAACCTCAATCAGTTCCAGCGCATCCTCCGCCTGGTAGCGGTTCTCCGCCACTACCACCGCCACGGCGTCGCCCACATAGCGCACCCGGTCAACAGCAATGGCGGGGTAGGCAACGGCCTTCAGCTCCGAGTCGGGGATGGCCCAGGCGCAGGGAATCGGATTCAGGACGCCGGCCGTGTCCGCCCCGGTATAGACGGCAAGCACGCCGGGCGCGCCTTGCGCGGCGTCGGTATTGATGCCCCTGATGCGGGCGTGAGCGTGGGGGCTGCGCAGAATCGCCGCGTGGACCATTCCCGTCAGCTTGATGTCATCGGTGTAGGCGGCCTGCCCGGTAATCAGGCGCGGATCTTCCCGCCGCCGGATGCCGGAGCCGAATATGCGGGTCGTCATAACGCCTCCTCTAGGCTTCCTGGCCGGCTGCCTGTCGCCGAACTTCCGCCGCCGCCAGCGCCGCCTTGACGATGTTGTTGTAGCCGGTGCAGCGGCACATATTCCCCTCCAGCCCGGCGCGCACTTCCGCCGCCGTCGGGTCGGGGTTGCGCTCGATGATCTCGCTCACCGACATAATCATCCCCGCGGTGCAGTAGCCGCACTGCAACCCGTGATGGTTCCAGAACGCTTCCTGCACGGCCGTCAGACCGCCGTCCTCCGCCAGCCCCTCAATGGTGGTGATTTCCGCCCCGTCGGCCTGCACGGCAAAGGCGGTGCAGGACTTGACGGTAACGCCGTTCATCTTGACCACGCAGGCCCCGCACTGGCTGGTGTCGCACCCGATTTTGGTTCCGGTCAGGTTGAGGGTTTCCCGCAGGAAGTGCGCCAGCAGGGTGCGCGGCTCCACCTCCGCCGCATGAGCGCGGCCGTTCACGGTCAGCGTGATGGGTACTTTACTGGGCAAAATAGCGCCTCCTCAATGAATGATCGGCCGGAACTGCCGGCACAATGCCCGGCGCAGCGGCCGCGAATGAATGCATCCCATCCGAATCCGGCGTAAATGCAACCCCGGAACTGCGGCAACGCGATCGCAAACATCCGGGCGACCACCGGACCGCCGGGAGCACGGCGCGCCACCGCCTTGCCGCCGGCAGTATAGACCGCCGCCGGGGGCCGGTCAAATAACCGCCCCGGCGAGGCCGGGTCTGTCCCCTTATAATGCTAATACTATATCCCTGCCGCCGGCGTATCCCCACCGCCCGCCGGCGGCGCCGCGCCCGCCGCCGCCAGAGCCTCCGCCACCGTAATATCGCCGGTATAAAGCGCCCGCCCGATGATGGCCGCCTCGGCCCCGGTGGGCAGCAACCGCGCGATATGCGCCGCCGCCCCCACACCGCCCGCGCACAGCACCGCCAGCCCGCTGTCCCGCGCCAGCGCCGCCGTGGCCGCGTAGTTCGGCTCCTCCAGCGTGCCGTCGCGGGCTATATCCGTGTACAGCACGCGCTGCGCCCCCAAATCCGCCATCCGCCGCGCCAGTTCCGTAGCCGTGATTGCGGATGTTTCCGTCCACCCCCGGATGGCCACCAGCCCGTCGCGGGCGTCCAGCGCCACCACCACCCGCCCGCTGCCAAACCGCCGGCACAGCTCCTCAACCAGGGCGGGGTTGGACGCGGCGGCAGTGCCCACCACCACCCGGGCGGCGCCGGCGTCAAACAGCGCCGCCGCCGTGTCCGCGCTGCGAATGCCGCCGCCCACCTGCGTGGGAATGTCCAGCCGGCGGGTAATGGCCGTTATCGCCGCCAGGTTGGCCGGATTGCCCGAATGCGCCCCGTCCAGGTCCACAATGTGCAGCCGCTGCCCGCCCTCCGCCTGCCACCGCTCGGCCACGCCCAGCGGGTCATCGGAAAACACGGTCTCGCGCGCGTAGTCCCCCTGATACAGACGGACGCAGCGCCCGCCCCGCAGGTCAATGGCGGGAATGATTTCCATATCCTGGCCGGCCCTCCGCAGGCCCTACCCGGCGCCGGCAGCCGGCCGGCCGGCAACTTGCCCGATAAAGTTGGCGTAAATCCGCAGCCCGTTGGCGCCGCTTTTCTCCGGGTGAAACTGCGTCGCCACCACATTGTCCCGCGCGTAGATGCTGCAAAAATCTACGCCGTACTCCGTAACCCCGGCAATGCCGCCGGGCCCGGCCGGGTCGGCATAGTAGCTGTGCACAAAGTAAAAATGGCTGTCCTGGGGAATGCCTTCCCAAAGCGGATGCGGCCTCTGGAAATGGACGGTGTTCCACCCCATATGCGGCACCTTGATGCCCGCCGGCAGCCGCCGCACCCGTCCGGCCACTAGCCCCATGCACACGGCGTCCCCGTCCCCTTCGTCCGTCGCCTCCAGCAGCAGTTGCAGCCCCAGGCAGACGCCCAGAAACGGCTTGCCCCCGGCAATGTAATCCAGCAGCGGCCCCACCAGCCCCCGCCCTTGGAGCGCCGCCATCGCCGCCGGCCCCGAACCTACGCCCGGCAGTATCACGCCGTCGGCGTCCGCCAGCGCCGCCGCATCGGCCGTCACCCGCGGCGTTGCCCCCGCTTTCTCCACTGCCCGGGCCACGCTCCGCAGGTTGCCCGACCCGTAGTCAATGACGATGATACGGGAATTATTGCCGTCGTCAGCCGTCATCGCCGGTCACGCCCGGTCGCCGGTGGCCCGTTCAATGGGAATGTCCCGGTCGTGGTAGCGCGCCAGCACAAAAAGCAGGTCGCCCAGCCGGTTCAGGTACGCCAGTATCAGCTCGTTGGTCAGGCCGCCGGCCTCCGCCAGCGCCACTACCCGCCGCTCGGCCGTGCGAATCACCGTGCGGGCCGCGTCCATAGCCGACGACGACGGCGTGCCGCCCGGCAAAATGAACACCTGCGGCATCTGGAAATGGGTTTCCAGCTCGTCAATGATGACCTCCAGATTGTCCACCATTTCCTCGGTAACGGGCTTGAAATGCTGGTGAAAGAGGTCATACTTTTCCGGGTCCGTCGCCAGCTCGGCCGCCACCGTAAAAAGCTCCCGCTGCAAGTCGCGCAGAATGTTTTTGACCTTGTCGTCTTCGGTAAGCGACCGCGCCAGCCCCATCAGGCTCACCGCCTCGTCGGTGATGCCGTAAGCCTCCGTGTGCGGGTTGGCTTTGGACACGCGCCCCCCGTACAGCAGGCTGGTCTGCCCCCGGTCGCCGTACTTCGTATAAACGCGCTTGCGCCGCGCCGCCCCCGATGACGCCGATGACGCCGCCGGCGCCGATGTTGCCGCCGCCGCCGTAGCCGATGCTGCCGATGACGCTGGCGTTGCTGCTGCTGCCGTTGCGGATGCGGATTCTGGTGGTGTACTCATTCTGTGAAACTCTCCCAGCGCGGATTGGAACTCCTGCCATTCTAGCGCCCAACCGCCAATAACGCTATCCGGCGCGCACCCGCCGCGGCAGCCTTTCTTTTCGGATGGTTTGGCTGACCGGCCGCCCATCTCCCCGGCCAAATCCAGAGTCCATCCACCTGACCCGAAACGCCGCCGGATCCTCGGCGCTTTCCCCCGGTTATGTCCGCTTGTGCTATGATGCCCCCAGGCGGCAGGCGGCGGCGGTTGCTGCCGGGGCAGGTCTCCCCATTTACAGACCCCGCTTTACGAATCCCGCGCAGACGAACCCCGTCGCAGACGAAACCCCGCGCAATTGAGGAGGTTATTATGGCCGGAGGAAACTACACCATCAGCGTTGGCACCGTGGGCGGCGGCCTGTCGGTTAGCCCCGACGGCGGCGAGAGCTGGAACCGCATCCGCAACCCGCTGCCCAGCGAGTGCAATATCCGCGCCCTGGCCGTGGACCCCAACCACCGCCATCGCATCTACGCCGGCTCCGACAACGGCCTGTTCCGTTCCAACGACAACGGCCTGGCCTGGGATTACCTGGAGTCGCCGATGGACGACCTGCAAATCTGGTCGGTGGGCGTTGACCCGGAGGACTCTGATACCGTCTTTGTGGGCACCCGGCCCAACGCGTTCCGTTCCCGCGACGGCGGGCAGACCTGGGAAGCCCTGGATCTGGGCGTGCGGATGCCGTGTCCCATCGGAATACCCCGCACTACCAACATTATCGTTGACCCGCGTGACGCCCGCACCGTGTGGGCCGGCATTGAGGTGGACGGCGTGTATCGCAGCCTGGATGGCGGCGACAGCTGGACACGGCTGCCCGACCTGGGGCCGGATCCCTTCCACGGGGACATTCACGGCATGGCCCTCAAGCCGGGCCCCAACGCCGCCATCTACTGCACCACGCCTTTTGGCATCTCCACCAGCGCCGACGAGGGCGAGAGCTGGGAGCTGCACGAGTTCCCGCGCTTCCACGCCGGGGACACCCGTTCCTACTGCCGGGGGATGGTCATCAAGCCCGACAACCCCAGCGTGATGTTCGTGGGCAACGGCGACACTATCCCCGGCGTCACCGGCGCCATCCGGCGCACGCGGGACGCGGGCGCCTCCTGGGACGCGCCGCCGCTGTCGGCCACGCCCAACTCGGTGGTGTACTGGTTCGCCGCCAGCCCGTATGTGTCCGATGTGATGGTGGCCGCCAGCATTTACGGCTACCTGTACGTCAGCAGCGACGGCGGGGACACCTGGGACAAGCTGCACAAGGAGTTCGGGGAAATCCGGTCGCTGGCGCTGACGCCCAACGACTAGGCGGCGGGCCGGCGGCGGCGTTGTCGGCTCAGTGACGCAGAACCGCCAAGCCGCCGAGCGGAACATAACCGGAGTGTAGCGGAGCGGCCTCTTGCCACAGCGGAAAGGGGCCGCTTGGCAGCGCTACAATGCCATACCACTGGCAACCGCAACTACTCCAACGGGCAGGGGCTGTTATGACTACCACCGCAACCAGGCTGATTACCGCCGCGGAGCTGCTGGCGATGCCGCGCGGCTACGGCAGGCGGTACGAATTGATCAGGGGGGAACTGATTGAAAGGATGCTGGCCGAACACCCGCAGGCCAGCGCCGTGAAATGGATTGCTTATGCGCTGACGCAGTACGAAGTTGACACCGGCTATGGCAAAGTCGTAGCGGGCGGGCCGGGGTATTGCCTGGAGTCCGACCCGGACACGGTGCGCGCGCCGGATGTGGCCTGGATTGCGCCGGGACGCATACCGCCGGGAACCCAAGGCTACCCGAACCTGGCCCCCGACCTGGTTGTTGAGGTGCTGTCGCCGGGGCAGGATTTGTCCGACAAAGCCCGGATGTGGCTCAGCTACGGAACGCGCGAGGTTTGGGTTACGCAGCCCGCGGCGCCGGTCAGCGTTACCCGGTATCGGCACGGCCAGCCGCCGGTTACGCTGTACGAGGATGACATACTGGACGGCGGCGATTTGCTGCCGGGGTTCAGCGTCCCGGTGTGGCGGCTGTTCCGCCGGCATCGCTGATCATTCGGTATAGCCAATCATTCGGCATTGCCAAGCCGGGCTGCCGGCAAGCTGGCCGCGCTGTGCTACAATGCGCCGGCAATTATGCCCATACCCAATCAATCAATCAATCGTCCAACCGTCCGGTGCGACTATGACTACAGCGACGCCGACCGCAACCACCAGCGCCACCCGAATAATGACCGCCGACGAGCTGCTGGCGATGCCGGATGACGGGCATCGTTACGAGCTGGTCAAAGGAGAGCTGACGGAAAAGATGCCGCCGCCCGGCTATCAGCACGGCGCCGTAGCGGGACGGTTCGCTACCGCTCTGGGCAATTACTCCGATGAGAACGATTACGGCGCGGTTGTGGACAACGCCGGCTTTCTGCTGGAGACCAACCCGGACACAGCGCTCGCGCCCGACGTGGCCTGGGTTGCGCCGGGGCGCGTCATAGCATCAGCGCCCGGCTACCCCGCCATCGTTCCCGACCTGGTGGTTGAGGTCAAATCGCCCAACGATACGCTGCGCGCAATGGCGGAGAAGGCGCAGCTGTGGCTCCGCTACGGCAGCCGGGAGGTTTGGGTAGCGGTACCTTCCCCCATCAGCGTTACCCGCTACCGGCACGGCCAGCCGCCGGTTATGCTGTACGAGGACGACATACTGGACGGCGGCGATTTGCTGCCGGGGTTCAGCGTGCCCGTGTGGCGGCTGTTCCGGCGGCATCGCTAATCATTTGGCATCGCCAGTCATTGCCACAGAAGCACATACACAGGAGCAAACCTGATGCCCACTTTTGACTCGGACGGTGTCCAGATCTTTTATCAATCGACCGGAGAGGGGTTCCCGCTCATCTGGAGCCACGAATTCGCCGGTTCCTACGAAAGCTGGGAGCAGCAGGCGCGCTACTTCAGCCGCCGCTACCGGGTCATTGCCTACAATGACCGGGGCTATCCGCCCTCCGATGTGCCCGCCGACCCCGATGCCTACTCGCAGGACATCACCATTGAGGACTTGCGGCGGCTGATGGATCATCTGGGGCTGGAGCAGGCGTACATCGGCGGGCTGTCAATGGGCGGCAATGTGGCGCTGAATTTTGCGCTGCGCTACCCGGAACGCTGCCGGGCCATTATCGTGGCCTCGGCCGGCTCCGGCACCACGCACAACGAAGCGTTTCGCGCCGGCGGCAACGCCATGGCCGACCGGCTGCTGGCCGAGGGGACGCCCCCGGTGATGAAAGACTATGGCGGCGGCCCCACCCGCGTCCAGCTGCGGCGCAAAGACCCCAAAGGCTACGAGGAGTTTATGCGCCTGCTGCTGGGGCATAATGCGCGCGGCGCGGCGTACACCTTTCGCGGCGTGCAACTGCGCCGGCCTACCATTGACCGGCTGATACCGCAGCTGAACGCCCTCCAGGCGCCAACGCTTATTCTCGTCGGCGACGAGGATGATCCCTGCGTGGAGCCGGCCATTATGATGAAGCGCGCCATTCCCCGCAGCGGGCTGGCGGTTTTGCCTCAGTGCGGCCATGCCATCAACCTGGAGGAACCGGCGCTGTTCAACCGCCTGGTCGCCGATTTTCTGACCGCGGTGGAAGCCGGCAAGTGGGCCGAGCATCCGCTGGGCGATACGCCCTACACTACCGGCTCCCGGTAGCGCCATCCGGGCGCGGGCGCCGGCCGGCGCCCGCGCTATTGTCCGCTATCATCCGTCCCAGCCGTCGGGGATGACCTCCCGGAAGCGTGCCATCGCCTCAATATGTTCGGCTACCGATGCGAGGGGGCCGCGGCGCGCTTCAGCCATAATGTGGGTAGCGCCCAGGTTGCGCCAGCTTTCGGCCTCGGCCCGCCATTCCGCGGGCGACTTGCCGGGCATCCGCAGGCGGCCGGCCAGCCCGACATCGGCGGGTTGACGGCCGGCCTCGGCGATGTAAGTTTGCATTTTGTCCAGCACGGCGCGGGCGGTGGCGTCCGGCCCGAAGCTGGGAAACCAGCCGTCGCCCATCCGGGCGATGCGGCGCAAGACTACATCGCGCGGCACGGGGCCGGCCGTCCCGCCCGCGCCGAACCACACCGGAATGGGACGCTGTATCGGCAGGGGCTTGATGCCGGCGGCGCGCACCCGGTGCCAGCGCCCGTCAAAATCCACCACCTCGTTAGTCCACAGGGCGCGCAGCAGGTCAATCTGCTCTTCGGAGCGGAGGCCCCGGTTGGTAAAATCCGCGCCCAGCGCCTCAAACTCCGTGTGATTCCAGCCCACGCCAATGCCCAGGGTGAGGCGTCCGCCGGAGAGTACATCAATTTCGGCGGCCTGCTTGGCCACCAGCGCCGTCTGACGTTGGGGCAGAATCAGGGTACCCGTCACCAGCCGGATGCGCGTGGTGACGGCGGCGATAAACGCCAGGGTGGTCAGCGACTCGTGAATGACGCTGCGGTGCGTGTAGTAGTGGTCGCGGACGTGGGCGTGATGGGCCGGGTCGGCGCCCAGCACGTGGTCGGCAATAAACAGGTAGTCAAACTGCATTGCTTCGGCCGCCTGCGCGTAATCGCGCACCGCAGCCGGGTCGGGGCCGATTTCGGTTTGGGGAAAGATGGCGCCAATTTGCATATGGGAAACCTCCGTAGGCAAGACAACGGGGCATCGTATCAAGACGCCGGAGTGGCGCGGGATGCGATTTGGGCAATGGTGTCCAGTACCTCGATGACTTCCGGGTCAATATCATTGGGTTCTATGTGGTCAACCAGGAAATGGTAGTCGGATTTAGCCATCCGATCCGACATCCCGGTTTTCTGGTAGAAAGCGCGGAATAACGGTTCCAGAAAGTCGTCCGACGCTTTCGTATCGCCGCTCCAGGGCGAGCGGCCCAGCAAGTGAAGGGCATTCTCAATTTCCGCAATTGCATCGATCATAAAGCCACGAAACAGGCCGTGCTTGGCTTCAGTCCAGCGGATTAACGCTTCCTTGGAGCACAGGTAGTTCTCAATTTCGCGCTTCGCCCAGCTATGTTCATTGAGAGCCTCATTATTTCTTTGCGGCAGATTAAGATGGTCAAACAAGGCAAAACCGACCAGGTTAGGACAAGCCTCACGCAAGCCCCAGAAATGTCGCCGGGCTTCCATAGGCTGGTTGCCTACATAATGGCAAAAGACTTTTTCCAAAGCGCCTGCGGCCGGATGCCGCAACCGTCGCGCAAAAGCCTGCAAAATGGACAGGTCGGTAGAACCTTCCAGATACAATACCCAGCCCGTTAATTCGGCCTGCATATACTGCTCAAAACCAATTTCGGACAGGGCTTTAAGAACCTGGCTGTTGTGCCCGTCGATGCGATGCGGAACACCAACGAAAGCCGTTACCTGATGCCTGCCGGCGGCTTCGTTGAGCACTATTTCGGAATGCGTAGCGATGACCAGTTGACTGCCCTGCTGTTCCGCCGTCTCAGTAATTGCCTGGTAAATCTGACGCTGTCGCAACATCTCGAGATGCGCGTCCGGCTCGTCCAGCAAAATCACCGAATCGGGATGCAGCAGCATATACGCGGTGAGCATCAGCGTCTGCTGAAAGCCGCGCCCTGACGATGACAGGTCAAGCTCCAGATTCCGCATATAGGCGTCCTTGTAACGCACGGTTATTTCGCCCCGCTCCGAGTTGTACTGAGGCTCCAGGATAGTCGCTCCAAAAACCTTCTGAATACGAGGCACCAGGATTGTATCCCACAAGGTACGATGTTGCAGAAACACTTCAAAGCAGAGATTGCGGAGAACTTCGGCGGTTCTGCCTTGCCCTAGCAAAACATTCACCCTTCCGGGCTGGAGCATCGCTTCCGTGGAGGTCAGCCCGGACATCGGCGGCAGAAAGGCAATCCGTTCATTAAACGCTTCCGGCGGTATGGGCATCCTGCTTTGTCCGTCGGATGTTATACGCAGAGGGCGGCAGTAAAAGGACTCGGAATTGGCATAGTCAAATTCCAGCCCACAACGCCACTCTTTGCCGTCGTCGGCAATGCCGTCAACGGTGATTTCGATCCTCACATTAGCCGTGCCGCCGTCTTTGCGATTGCCCGCACGGGTACGCAGGCCGCGCCACAGCAGGTTGGCGTGGTTAACCGGCACGGAAAATAGGTCCAGCCGGTTGATGGACACTCCGGGGCGTTGCAAGTCGTCCGTAGGGACCATGCCCCACCGTTCCCGCCACCGCCGCAACCCCAGTTCCCACAGCGACAACGCCTGCAACGCGGTGGTCTTGCCGGAGTCGTTGGCGCCGACGAACACCACCACGTTATCCAGTTCAACCGTAACTTCCTCAAACTGTTTGAAGTTTCGCACTGTCAGTCTGGTAAGCATCGTTGCCACCGCCGGCCGGGGGATGCGCCCATTATATCATCCCGCCCGATGCCGGCGCCGCGCGCATCGGCGCCGGCCGGGCGGGCGTTACGCCGCCGCGCTGTCGTCCTCAAACATACCCAGGACGTTGCCCTCCGGGTCGCGGAAGTTGACGAACCAGCCCACGCCGGGGACGGGCGTGCGCGGCGTGACGATTTCACAGCCCGCCGCCGTCACTTTGGCGACGTAGGCGTCCAGGTCGTCCACGCCGATGACCACCAGGGCGCCGCCGCCGTTGGCCGCCGACGCGCGGGCAATCAGGGCGCCGCCGATGCCGTAGGGTTCAGCGTCCGTTCCGGTTTCTTGCAGGTAGTATTCCTCCGGCCCGTCCCACTTGCGAGACTGCCAGCCGAATACCTGGGCGTAGAATTGGTTGGCGCGGTCGGCGTCGTCAAAGGGCAATTCAAAGTGCACAATCTTGGGCATAATCGCTCCGGTGGGCGCAGTGTGTGGCGTGGCGGCGCTAGGCAATGGCCGATGCGCCTTCGCCTTTCAGGTAGTCGGCGGCGCGCAGGGCCAGGGCCTGGATGGTGGTGGTGGGGTTGATGCAGGCGCCGGTGGTGAAGATGCTGCCGTCAATGACGAACAGGTTAGGGACATCGTGGGCGCGGCCCCAGCGGTCAACCACGGAGCGGTTGGGGTCGCTGCCCATACGGGCGGTGCCCAGGAGGTGCCAGCCGGCGTTGCGGCGCAGGCGGGAGGCTATAATCCGGCGGGCGCCGGCGGCCTCCAGGGCCTCCGTGGCGCGGGCGATGCCGTGATCCAGCATGGCCCAGGTGTTGTCGCTGACGGTGTAGTCAATCTTGGGGGCCGGTATGCCGTGGCGGTCGGTCAGCGCGGGATCGAGAGTGACCCGGTTGTGTTCCTCCGGCAGATCCTCGGTCATAATGACGATGCCCATTTGGCGGCGGAAGCGTTCCGCGAAGTCGCGGTGGTGGTCGTCGCCCCAGGCCACCGGCTCACCGACCAGTCCGCCCAGAGCGATTTGCAGAGGGGCGCCGCCGACGTTGGACACCTGTAGATCGTAGCCGCGCACGAAGCCCCGGCGCAGGTCGGTTTCGTAGAACTCCTGGCTCAACATTGCGGAGCCGCGCGGGCCGTCGTCCGGCCCCAGATCCTCGTCAAAGAGGCCCAGGACATAGCCGCAGGGGTGGTGCATCAGGTTGCGGCCCACCTGCCCGCTGCTGTTGGCGAGGCCGTCGGGGAACAGGGGGCTGGCGGAGTTGAGCAGCAGCCGCGCCGTGCCCACGCCGTTGCCGGCCAGCACGACGACTTTGGCGTACTGGGCTTGCAGGTCGCCGTGACGGTCGTAGTAGGCGGCGCCGGCGGCGCGGCCGGCGGCGTCCACCAGGATCTCGCGGACGCGGGCGTGGGTAATCAGGCGGGCGCCCTGTTTGAGGGCCTGGGGCCAAAAGATGATGTCGCTGCTGGAGGGCGAGCGCAGATATTCGCCGACATCGGGCGCCCGTCCGTCCCAGGGGGCGGAGCTGATGGCGTTGTCGGACGACCACCAGTGCCAGCCCAGTTTGTTGAAGGCTTGGCCCAGGAGTTCGCCGCCCCGGCCGATGGGCAGCGGCGGCGTGGGACGGGCGGGCTTGGGCGGATAGGCGGGGTCTCCCTGCAACCCGCTGACGCCGTGCATCCGGTCGTTCTGGTCGTAGTACGGTTCCAGCTCAAAGTAATCCATCGGCCAGTCGTCGGCCACGCCGTCCAGCGACCGCAGGCGGAAGTCGGAGGGATGGAAGCGGGGGAAATGGGAGCCCCAGTGGATGGTGCTGCCGCCAACGGCGTTGTACATATAGGGCGCAATGGGGGTGTTATCCTCGTTGACGGGGTAATCCTCCGGCAGGCGGCGGAAGTTGGGGTTGGGATGGAAGTCGGTCTGCCAGTGCAGCTGGGCCTGGGGTTCACTGACCGGGAAGGCGTTGAGAGGCACCCAGCCGCCCTGTTCCAGACAGACGACCTTGACGCCGGCCTGGGTGAGGCTCCAGGTAAAAGCGCCGCCGGAGGCGCCGGCGCCGATGACGAGAACGTCGGCGATGTCGCGGTGATTGCCCATAGGTTGCTTGCTCCTTGCGCGTGGGGCGGGGTGTGGCGGGCATTATAACGCCGGCCGGCGTAGGGCATTCGCCAACTTTCGTTAGATCAGGCGGCGTCATATTGGGAACGCCGTCATTATACTACCGGCGCTGGAAATATCAGTAGGTGAAAATGTCGGCCACGGGGCAGGCAAAGCCGGGCAGAACGGGTTCACAGGTCAGGGTATCGCCGAGGCCAAAGCGCCGCACGGCGCCGTCGTCGTGGTGGGCGTGGATTTCCTGCGTTTGGGGGTACACGGCCAGAACCAGGCGCACGCCGGCGTCCAGCCAGAGGCGTATTTTGTCGTCCAGAGCCGGGTGGCGGTCGTGGGGCGAAAAGACTTCCACTACCAGGTCGGGGGTTGCGTCGGCATAGCCCTGCGGGCGGGGCGGGCCGGCCATTCTTTCGTAGGAGATGAAAGCGTAATCCGGCGCCAGCACGGTATGGGCATCCAGCCGGAAGCCGGTCTCGGCCAGGCGGCCGCGCCCCAGGCGCTGCTGGTGGGCCAGGGCCTCAATGCGCCAGGCCAGCTGGTTGCCGGCGAAGCCGTGGTTATCGCTGGCGGGCGGCATTTCAATCAGCTCCCCCCGGATGAGTTGGCGACGCCGGCCATTGTCCGGCAGCGCCAGCAGGTCGGCGGCGGTAAGCAGTCGGGGGACGGCGATGGCGGTAGTGGTCATTGCGGGCCTCGAGGCGCCGGGGGCGGCCCGGTTGGAAATGCCGCCATTATACTGCCCGGCATTTGGAAATAATCAGTATCAGTAGGTGAAAATGTCGGCCACGGAGCAGGCAAAGCCTGGCAGAACGGGTTCACAGGTCAGGGTATCGCCAATGCCGAAGCGCCGCACGGCGCCGTAGTCGTGGTGGGCGTGGATTTCCTGCGTTTGGGGGTACACGGCCAGAACCAGGCGCACGCCGGCGTTCAGCCAGAGGCGTATTTTGTCGTCCAGGGCCGGGTGGCGGTCGTGGGGCGAAAAGACTTCTACCACCAGGTCGGGGGTTGCCTCGGCGTAGCCGCGTGGGCGGGGCGGGGTGGGCATCCGGGCGTAGGAGATGTAGGCGTAGTCGGGCGCCAGGACGGTATCGGGGGCAATCCGAAAACCCGTTTCAGAGGCGCGGCCCCGCCCCAGGCGGCGTTGGCGGATAAAGCCGCCGATGCGCCAGCCCATTTCGTCCCCAAGCAGGCCGTGTTCATCGCTGGCCGGCGGCATTTCAATCAGCTCCCCCCGGATGAGCTGGCGACGCCGGCCATCGTCCGGCAGCGCCAGCAGGTCGGCGGCGGTAAGCAGTCGGGGGATGGTGGCAGTGGTCATTGCGGGCCTCCCGGGCAGGGCGGTCGTTCTACCGGAAATAGGGGCGGCGGGGGCGCGGGTGGGCTGGGGATGGCGTCATTTAATAGGCCGCTAATAAGACAGAATAAGCCATTAATAAGCCGGAATAAGCCGCTAATAAGCCGCGCGCTTTTTGCATACGCTTCCGATTCTGCGCCTGCTTTCCGACAACGGAATTGTAGCCGCCGGCGCCAACTCCGTCCAGGATGGTAGAGTTGACGCCGGCGATCTGTGGAATGCCGCTTTACGCCACCCGGCGCTGGCCTGGACAGCCGCAATACTGATTTTGCCGGCCGGTGCACCGGCCGGCGTTTTTCAGCGGCGCCGGCTAACCTCAGTCCACGCCCGGCGGAGGGAGGGGGAGCGCCTACACTGCCGGGCGTTTTGCCATAGGCTATTGGCCGGTTGTCAGCGAAACTGCCACAAAGGCAATCGCGCCGAGGATTATCAGAACAATCGGGAGCGCCGCAAGGGCGTAATCTCCGAAATGCTCATCCTCAATGACGTTGCGGATCTTGCTCACCATTTTATGGCCTCCTCCGGGGTTCATCAGGTTCTGCGGCCAAGGCGTCAACACCCTGTTGAAACCCTACCAACAAGAATCCCAAGCCAGTGCCAGCGAGGAACAGGATGATGGACAAATTGCCCCAATTGATAGAAACCACTGCCAAAACCAATGACACGGCCCCACACGCCACCATAACCATAGCTGCCCATCTTTTCACGCGCTGGTACCGGGTAGATCCGCGGCGACGATTCCTGCGCATTGGCATACCTCCTGGCGCTAATGATGTTGTCTGTACATATGCAAACCCGGAGCCCCTACCGAGGCTGGTAGGGGCTCGGGTATAGGTTATTTTTTGACGGTTTTGTAGATTAGATAAACCATCGTAATCAAGGGCAAGCATCCCGTTGATAGCGATAGATCCAATACAACCGCTACGGACAGATCCATATGTATCACCTCCTTTGCCCGGCGAGCTTACGCCGTGCTGAGTCGGCCAGACGAAACTGACCGCTAAGTGCATTATATCACATCGGCGGCACGATGCAAGTTCAGGGCGAGCAGGCGTTC
Source organism: Dehalococcoidia bacterium (assembly GCA_965203195.1). Lineage (GTDB taxonomy): Bacteria > Chloroflexota > Dehalococcoidia > Lucifugimonadales > UBA3495 > Bin87. Next base: position 2,914,895 of record OZ241860.1, read on the forward strand.
CAGTATTTCGGAGTCGGGGAGGTCGGGGGGCCAGGCGTAGGCGGCGGCTACGGCGGCGTCCAGGGTGTGGTGGGCGTTGGCGAGCCAGGTGGGGTAGCGGTTGTAGAGGTTGGTCAGGGTGCGGCGGCGCTGTTGGGCTTCGTCCAGGGCCGGGGCGCCGAACAGGTCGGTGGGACGGCGCCAGTTTTCCCGCAGGCGGTTCAGCTCGTAGGCCGCCGTGGCGATGGCCGCCCGCTGCTCATCCGTAGGCTCCGGGAAGGGGAAGGTCTCAAAGCAGGTGGTCGGCGTGTAACGCGGTCTGTCCTCCAGCTGCGCTCCCGTGCCCGAGGCCCAGGCCAAATGGATGCGGCTTTGCAGGATGCCAAAGAAATAGTCGTCATCGCGGGCGAAAGCGACAATGGTGGTGTCCGGCAGCACGTCCTCGTCAATGTAGGCGAATATCCGGTGCCGGGAAGTCAAACTGGTTGCGATGTAGCGGGGCAGGCCAGACAGAGCCTGCCGCATCTCCATGCGGGGGCGGCCATGCAACCACCAGTAGTTGCGAAACCGGGCATCCCGGTTGTTATCGCGTCCCGGTTTGACATTGGCCCGGACATACTCAAAGGGCGCTTCGTACAGGGCAGCGTCCCCCTCCGACAGATCGTTGCCAAAGTCAATAATCCACATATCGCGAGATTCCTGATTAATGTCACGGCCAATCATCCAGCGCTTGATAACGTCGCTGTTGGGCCGGCCATTAGGATTGGGCTGGCGCAGCATTTCCTCGGCGACTTCGCGTGTGATTTCAAACGGCCCTACTTTCATATCGCCAACGAAGCTGATGCCGGCGTTTTCGGGCAGCCTTTTGGCCCGTGTCAGGTCGGCGCCGCTGGTCAAATCGGGGTTGATGTTGTTGACCCGCGCTCCGTCCAGGGCGCGGTTGGTTTCGCTGCCGTCGTCAAAGCAGATGATGGAGATGTGGACACTGGCCGGCGGGGCAAGGCCGTTGTCGCCATTGCCATTGCCGTTCCCATTGCCATTGATATGCCCGTTGCCGTTGCCATTTCCGTTGCCGTTGTCATCCGGGTCGTTGGGCTTCCATTCCTGGCTGGATACCACTTCAAAGATGTCGCCGGTTTCCTTGATGCGGGCCAGCGCCGTGCGGTTGGACTGGGAGCGTATGGCCTGGGTGGCCAGCAGGCCGGCCCGCTGGGTATGGCCGGCTTCAATCTGCGCGCGGGCCTTCTCAAACCAGTAGCAGCACAGGTCGCTGGAGTTTGGAATCCGGTCGCCATAGAGGGCGTAGAGGGCGTCGGCGTAGTTGTCGCCCAGTCGTTCCCGGAAGGGGACATGGCCCAGGTAGGGCGGGTTGCCTACGATGTAGTCGGCGGCGGGCCATTGGGGTTCGGCGGGACGGTCGGGGTTGGAGAGGTCGAGGATGGCGTCCTGGCATTCAATGGTGTTCTGGGAGCCCAGCACGGGATCCTGGCGGTACAGGTGGCCGTTTTCAATGAGCCATTGCAGGTGTCCGATCCACAAGGCGGTGCGGGCCAGGTCGCTGGCGTAGGCGTCGATTTCGATGCCGTAGAACTGGGCCGGGGACACGGCGGGGGTGAAGCCGCGCAGCCCCAGTTCGGCGGCCAGGGTCAGAACTTCCTTTTCCAGGTTGTGGAGCTGGCGCAGGGCGACGTAGAGGAAGTTGCCGCTGCCGCAGGCGGGGTCCAGGACTTTGAGGGTGGACAGGCGCTGCTGGAAGTCCTGGAGCAGGCGGCGGGCTTCGGCTTCGTCCCAGCGGTGGGCCAGGCGGCGGAGGCCGTCGATGCGGCTTTGGACTTCGTGCCATTCGGCCAGCAGGTGGTTGAGGATGACGGGGCGCACGACGGTGAGGATGTCGGCTTCGGTGGTGTATTCGGCGCCAATCAGGATTTCTTTTTTGGGATCCACCACCCGCTCGAAAAGGGTGCCGAAGATGGAGGGTTCAATGTGGGCCCAGCTGCGCTCGGTGGCCTCCAGCAGTTTTTCCAGTTCGGCGGGTTCCATAGGGACGGTGTCGGGTTCGCGGAACAGGTCGCCGTTGAAGCGGCGGATGCGGACATTGCCATAACGCCCGCCGTCGTTCATTTGCCGGAACAGCTCTTGCAGGCCGCGGTCGAACTCCACCGGGTCGTGGCGGAACTCGTGGCACAGGATGGACAGCTCGCGGTCGGGGAGGAGGCCCACGTCCTGGGCGAAGAAGCAGAAGACCAGGCGGTTGAGGAACTGGGCCACGGCGGGGGCGGGGGCGCCGCGGGCGCGCATTGCGATGGCGATGGCGGAGAAGATGCCCGCGGTGGCCCTGGTGATTTCATCGGGCGTGATTTCGGGTTCCAGGGCGTCGGGGTGATGAAAGACGCTACGCAGGATTGCCAGCTGTTCGGGTTCGCCCACATCGTCCAGCAGGATGGTGTGGACTACGGGAACCTTGTTGGTGAAGTTGGTATGGACGCGGATGACGCGGAAGTCGGAGACCACCAGCAGGGGTGGGTTGTTGAGGGCTTCGCGGTAGCGGAGCAGCTGGCGATAGGCGGCGTCCAGATCACGGTGCAGACCCTTGAATTCCCAGGCGAAGTAGCCCTGCTTGTAGACGTCGGCGCGGCCGCGGCGTCCGGAGGCTTCGCGGACGGTGCGTTCAAAGGCGTACCATTCCTGGCGGGGGTCCACTTCGGCGGGGGTGCCGTGTTCCACTACGCGGCAGAGATCAATGAACCACTCCTGGGCGCCGGCGGATTCCCGGCCCCGGGTGCGGCGCCACTTGGCGATAAAGTCCTGCGGCGTGATGGCCGGCTGGGCAATGGCCGTTTGGGGTGGGGTGGTCATAGCGGGCCCGTTTCCTGCGCGCCGAAGTTTATCCTACGGAAGCGGGCGCCGGAAGGGAGCAAAGGTCACCGGGCGCAGAACCGGGCCGGGCGCGGGCGGCAGAGGCGCTCATGGGGCCGGGCGTAGTCGGTGGACGGGTCAATTGCCGGGAGGCGCCGTGCCGCCGGGGGCCGGCAGGCGGGCCATAGCGTCCAGCTGGGCGGCGAGGACGGGGAGCAGGGATTCCAGCTGGGGGCGGCGCACCTGTCCCATCAGACAGATTTGCAGCCAGTTGCGGTCGCGCAGGTAGCCGCTGGCGTAGGAAGTATAGAAGCCCCTGGCCTCCAGGGCGCGGCCCAGCCGGATGGAGTCAATGACGCCGGGGGGTAGGGCGATGGTGGTTACGGCGCCGATGCTTTCGTCCTCGGCGGCGACCAAGGTCAGGCCGAGGGCCAGCAGCTGGCGGCGGATCCAGCGGCCGTCGGCGTCAATCTGCGCCAGCAGGTCGTGTTCGGTATGGCGGGAGACGCCGGCGTTGAGGGCGGCCAGCAGGTTGGAGGAGAGGGTGAATGGGACGGCGCCGCGGTCGGCGCCGGCGCAGTGCAGGCCCAGGTCGAGGTAGCGGGGCAGGCTGGAGTCGGGTTCGGGGCGCTGCTGGCAGAAGGCGAGGGCCAGGCCGGGGTAGGAGGCCAGGCCCTTGCCGCTGGCGCCGCTGGCCAGCCATACATCCCGCAAGTCGACGGGGGTGGCGGCGATGCTGCTGATGCAGTCCAGGGCCAGACGGGCGTCGTAGCGGCGGCAGAGTCGTTTGAGGCGGGGCAGGTCGGCCAGGGCGCCGGTGGAGGTTTCGCAGTGCACCGTCCACAGCCAGCCGCCGGGGTTGGCGGCCAGGGCAAGCTCAATGCGGGCGTAGTCCAGCGGGGCGCCCCAGGGGTGGGCGATATGGGCGTAGGGCAAGCCCATACGAGTGGCGTGGTCCAGGAGGCGTTCACCGAATTCGCCGGCGGAGACGATAACGCCGGGGGTCTTGAGTCGGGAGATCTGGGCGGCCACGACGTCGTTGGCCATAGTGCCGGAGCCGACCATAACGGCGCAGTAGGCGACGCCGGTGAGGCGGCGCAAGCCCTGCCGGACGCTGCGCATCAGGCGCCCGAATTCGGGGGAACGGTGGGACAGCGGGGGCTGCCGGAAGGCGTCAACTACGGACGGGGGCATTGCCACCGGGCCCGGGGTGAGGATGACGGGCTCGGCGGCGGGGGCGGATACGGCATCGTGGAAGCGGCCGGCGAATTCGGCGCCGACATTGCCTACGGGCCGGTACATCGGCTGGTAGGGGGCGTTGTCGTCGCCTACCGGGGGGCCGAAGGGGATGAAGCCGATGTTGCGGTAGAGCTGCTGCTGGGAAACGCGGCCGGACATTACCACATAGTCGTAGCCGCCGTCGCGGCAGTGGCGTGCCATCATAGTGAGCAGGCCGGGGAGCACGCGGGAACGGCGCAGGTCGGGGCGCACGGCCAGCAGTCGGACTTCGCAGAGGCGGGCGCCTTTGGCCTGGGGCAGGTAGGTTTCCAGGTTGCCCAGCTTTTCGTCCAGGGAGAAGGGGCGGCGGTCGCGGACGCAGATCATTCCCACGAGTTCCGGGCCGCGCCGGCAGATGAAGTAGGTATTTTCGTCGTGGAAGCGGTCAACGAGGACGCCGGCTTCGTTGGAAGGATGCTGGGGGACTTCCTCGACGAAGGAGGCGTAATTGAGGCGGTAGATGTCCTGGAACTCCCAGTCCTGGTCGGCCTGTTTGAAGACCAGACGGGGGCCGGGGCCGGCGCCGTTGGCGTGGACGCTGCCGCAGCGGGCGTCGCCGGCGCCGTTGCGGGACGGTGACGCCGGGTTGGGGCCGTGACCGGCGGCCACGGCGAGATGCGCCGGGTCAGGGGATGACGACGGCGGGGCGGTTCTATGTCGTATCAGTTCCGTCATAATGACCGGGCCGGCGTAATGGGGCGGCGTGTCCGGGCTAACCGGGCGTATTATACAAGGAACCGGGCGGGGGATGACACGGCATCCGCCCGTAGTTTTACCATAAATTGGGTCAAGGGGGCACACTTGGGGCGGACGGTTGGGGGCGATTTGGCGGCGGAAAGGCGGGCGGCCAGGCGGGTTGCCAGAGGGTTAGCGGGGGAAAAGTCGGGGAATCCGGCGGGAATCGGGGATGCGGAGTGTACAGCGGCGGGCGATGCGCTATAATGCGCCGAAACGCCAACGGGCGAAATCGCCAACGGGAGGTATGGTTATGGCTTACACACCCAAGCAGCTGGGCCATTTGGTCATCAAGGTGCGGGACATTGAGCGCAGCGTGGACTTTTACACCAATGTGCTGGGCCTGACGGTGATGACGGGGCGGCCCGGGGGGATGACTTTTCTGTCCGCCGACACCACGATGTCCCACGAGCTGGCGCTGATTCCGCTGGGGATGGATGCGCCGGGGCCGGAGGAGCGGCGCGTGGGGATGGCGCATATGGCCTGGCAGATGAATTCCTTCCGCGACCTGAAGGAGCTGTACCAGCGCTGCAAGGAGCACGGGGTGCGCATCAAGCGGCTGGGGGACCACGGGATTTCCATGGGGGTGTATATCTACGATCCCGACGACAACGAGATTGAGATTTACTACGAGTCCCCCGAGTCGGAGTGGGGCAACAAGGACGGGTTCCTGTTTGAGGGGAACTTCCCCTGGCAGCTGGATCCGATTGAGGCGGAGGCGCCGCTGGAGGCGGCGGGCGTGGGCGCCGGCTAGACCGGGATGGAGGAAGGAGCTCCCTTTCCTATCCGGCGGGGCGCAAAGCGATGCGCCCCGCCGGTACTTTGGCGGGGGGCTGGCAGCAGTATGGCAACGGGTTAGCACCGGCTGAGGGGTGTTGACATCGGCAACCGGCGGGGTTTATCGTTACGCGGAAGGCAAGGAGATTGGAGGGCAACGCCGTGTGGTACCGGGTATTCATCATTTCCCATATCGTCCTCCTGCTGGGACTTTTTGTCGTCATCCTGGGGGATTACCTGCTGCCGGGGTTGGTGCCTTATGCCATGCCGGTGGGGGCATTGGTGTCCGGCGTGTCGGTTATTGTCTTTGCGGTGGCAGGCGTGGCCCTGATTTGGCCCACAACGCCAAAACGCGTATCCGACAAATCGCCTGGTACGACGCCGCATTCCCAGCGTAACGCGTGACCACGCCGCGCCACTGCGGCAACTCGCCTGGCCCATGCTCCGCCAGCGCCCCCCGATTGGCGTCGTAACCCAAGATACCCGCATACCGGATTACGGCCGGCGGCGGGTAGATGGGCGGGCCGGGGGGTTAGGGCGAGGGCCTGGCGCCACTGGGGGACGAGGATGATGTTGTGGTCGTGGTCGCTGTGCAGGTGGCGGGGCTCGGGGGCGCAGCGGCAGATGCGGCGGGCGGCGGGAGAGCCGGCCGGGTGGAGGTCGAAGTTGGTGGACATTGGGACGCCTACCAGGTTGTACCGATTCAGGAATCTCTGGTAGTAGGGCAAGCGGGTGATTTCGCCGGCGGATTGAATTTCGCCGTCGGTGGGAGTGGTGGGGGTGAATTCGTCCAGGTCGAAACGCAAGCTGCGTTTGGCGTGGCGGAAGGTTTTCGGGTGGCCGGCGATGATGGCGGCGATGGCGTTTTTGAGGGACGCGGCGCGGCGGGTAGTGTTTCATTTTAGGTGGTTTTGGTTGAGCAGCCCCTACTCTGGCAGCAGTGCCAGCAGGTTGTGTTCCGTCCACACCGTCCCCAGCTGCTCCCGCCGCCGCAACTCCCGATTGTGCCGCTCCAAACGCGACGTCGTCCGATGCGCCACCTGCCCCGTCGCCAAATTACGCAGTCCTTTGGACAACGCTTTCTCGCACCAGTAACGCGACGCACCAGCCGTCGCCCGCATAATCCGCCGCGCCCATTTCCGACCTTCCGCCAGACTGTCCACATTCAACAGCCGCCGCGCCGCCGCATAACCCGCCGTCCCAATGTTCCGCCGGTACTCCCGCAGCAGGTAAAGCAGGGACAACTGATGCGGCGCCTCCCGCCATAGACCAGCTCAATTCCCGCCGCGATGAGCCCGTCACAGTCTTTGACCAAATGCGCCGGATGCTGCGCCCTCTGCGCCCCAGTCAATCACTTCGGCCCAGGGCCCGAAAGACTCCAGAGCCGCTGTGGGAACGGCGTTGCGGATTACCTTCAACTCGGTTCGCTCCCGGCTGGTTCGCGTCCACAGCCCGTCCAGTTCCAGCGTTCCGTCCGGCGGCAACTGCGGGCGACTTCCGCACCCACTCGCAGATGGTACTCTTGACGCAGCCCACCTAATTCCCGGCGCGGGCGTAGCTCAATCCTTGCGCGGCCAGACTGGTGGCAATGACACGGTTTTTTTGGAAAACCGCTGGTGGCGCATTTCCTGGCCCAGCAGCGTCATACCGCCGGCCATACGGCGAGACTGCCCACAGCGGAACACGGGTATCTGTAGGCGGACTTCGCCGTAGCCGGTGGCAATGGCGCGGGCGTAGCGGTGATGGCGATGCATATCCAGGCGGCAATGGTCGCAGAGGGGCTGGTAGTCGTCCAGGGCTCGTTGGAGGGCGGCTTGCAGTTGGGCGGGGATTTGGCGTTCCAGTTGGGCTTCCAAGCGGTGTAGGAGTCCCATAGCGGCGCATCTCCGGTGGGAGGGTGGGGTGGACATTGTACCTCCATCTTATAACTAAACCGCCTAAAAAGAAACGCTACCGACTCCGGCCGGGCAATCTACGATATAGTGGAGCCTCATTTAACCCCTCTCCCTCTGGAACGGCGAACCGGGACCGCGGGGGCCACGTGTTGCTTCCAGCCAACGGCAGCGAGGTTTTTCCGATGATGCGACTGGCGATTAATCAGCCCTTTGACCTGGCTTTGAGCCTGGAGATGGGGCAGGCTTTTCGCTGGCGCCGGGTGGGCGATGAGGGCCTCGCCAACCGGGACTGGGGACGCCCGCCGGCGCGCTGGCGGACGGGCGGGGGCGGCTGGTATTCGGGCGTAATCGGCCCGCATCTGATTCACATCCGCCAGACGACAGAAGGCGTGGAGTACCGGGCCGGCGGCCCGGACGGGGAAATAGACGCCGATTTGAGCGAACTGCTGTCCGGCTATTTCCGGCTGGATACGGACAACATCAGCGCCATTTACGACGAACTTTGCCGTGATTACCGGGTGGCTACTATGGTATGGCGGTATCGGGGATTGCGCCTGCTGCGGCAAGACCCCTGGGAATGCTTGGTGTCTTATATCTGCTCTCGCTCCAACAGCGTGGCGAACGTCCGCAGCAATGTTGCGGAAATCGCTGAATTGAGCGGGCGGAGGGTTGCCATCGGCAGCGACGAGCGGTATTTATTCCCGACGGCGAGCGAGTTGGCAGCGGTGGGCGCCGAAGCCCTCGGCAAATTGAGACTGACCGGATACGATTATGCCGGGCCGTCCGTATTCCATGCGGCCACGATGGTTGACTCCGCCAATCTGAACCCGGATGACCTTAAGGGCCATGGCTGCGGCTACGAACAGGCGCTGGCGCAGCTGAGAGCGGTGAATGGGGTTGACTACAAAATAGCCGACTGCGTGGCGCTCTTTGCGCTGGACCAGCTGGAAGCCTTTCCCGTTGACCGCTGGGTGAACCGGGCAATGCAGCAGTGGTATGCGGATTTCCCGGCGCCCAAAGGGGCAGACCTTGCCAAACAGGAGCACGACGCCATCCGGCGGTGGGCGCGGCAGAGGTTTGGCCCCTTCGCCGGTTACGCCGGCCAGTACCTGTTCTACGGGCGCCGGCAGGAGGAGCAGGAAGCGCAACTGGCCTTTGGCGCCCGCTGGCGCGGCCGGTTCGCGGCAATGCCCAGGGACGAACTCCGATGGCAAACGCTGGCCGACAAGCATTTATGATGCTGGTTGACACCAACATCCTTATTGATGTTGCGCTGGATCGCCATCCGCACTCGCAATATGCGGTTGCCCTGCTGGACCGCCTGGCGCAGGAAGCGGGTCTGGGTTGCATCGCCTGGCATACGATAGCCACTTTTTACTACATCGTCGCCAGCGCCCGGCAGGAACGGATGGCCCGCGACTTTATTGCGGATGCAACCGATTTTCTGCGGGTGGCGCCAACCGGCGACGATGCGGTTCACTACGCGCTGTCCTTGCCGATGGCGGATTTTGAGGACGCGATGCAAGTATCCGCCGCCCACGCTGCCGGCGCCGGCTATATCATCACGCGCAACCTGCGGGATTTCGCCAACTCGCCCATCCAGGCAATTACGCCGCAGCAAGCACTGGAGACGCTGTTCTGAATGCAACGCGTCCGGGGCTTTACCGCGGCTCCAGCGCGCCGTTCAGCAGCAGCAGATTGGCCTGCAACTCCGGCGCCAGGTTGCGCCCGCCGGTGGTCAGCAGCAGCAGCAGCCGGGCCTGCGCCGCCAGATCGGCGGCCAGCTTGCGTTTCGCCTCCGCGATGGTGTCGGCGGCGACGGGAACACGAAGCCCGTTGAGCGGCAGCGCGCGGCGGGATTCGCCGGCCCAGTACTGATCCAGGCTGTCAATAATGACCACCGGAAGTTCGCCCTTGATGACAAAAGGCGCTTCCGGCGGGCTGTCGGCGGCGGTCAGCGTGTCGGTAAAGACGCGGGTAACATCGCTGTGATTGATATGAAAAGTGGCGGCGTTGGGCTGGCTGGACGAAGTGCGCCGCCATTCCCAGCCGCTGGGCTGGGCGGAGTTGGCGTTGGACGTCACGCTGACGGGCAGGGAAATGTCCTCGGCCAGAGTACGCCCTTCGGGGCCAAAATCGCCCGGCCCAAAGCTGTCCGGGGCACGCAGCCCGTAGCGCGGCGCGTCCGGGCTGTCGCCGGCGGCGCCGGCGTCCGGTGGTGCGGTCATTGCCGATTTCCTCCTCTTGCCCGGCCCCGGTCAGGGCGCATGGTCGTGCCCGGCGTCATTCCCGCCGGCGCCGGAAATACGAAAAAATGCGTTGGCGACGCGCCCTAATGCCCGTGGCCCGTTCCTTCGGGGTCAATTTCCCAGGCGGCATAGACCTGCTCCGGCAGGGTGATGGGGCCGACGGCCTGCTCGTACTCCCGCACGTGTTTGGCGGCCAGCACGGCGATGGCCTTCATCATCTGCGGGCTGACCTTGATGCGGGCGCGCAGGATGGGTTCCCGCTCCTCAACCTGTTCGCCAAAGAACAGGACAGCGGAATAAAGGCTGCTGAAAATGTGAAACGAGTCGCTGTAAAAGGTGATGGGATCCAGCGAGGCGGACGCATCAACCGGCGTGGCGGCGGCCGCCGACGGCGCCGGGTTCACCGACAAGGCGGCAATGTCGCCGGGGTTGATGTAGCTATCCTCTTGAGGCGGCGTGTCCTCGGGCGGGACATAGGGGCGTTGGACGATGGGCATAGCAGGTTCCTCCAATCCGCCGGCTTGGCCAATCGGCAGGGATTAGCGTGTCCCCGGCGGCGCGCGGCACCGCGCGATGGGGCGCGGCGGTAGGGCGACATTATAGCGGGTTTGCGCCTTGCGCGCCGGCAAGCCAGCCGCCATCAATACCAATGCCCGGGGCAATCGGGCGTTATCGCTACGGCGCCGCGGTTACGACGCAGCCAAAGTTCCAGTGGTCAGCGCCGTAAGCGATGGCGCCGGCCGGGGCCGGGGTAGGCGTTGCCGGCGCCGTAGCCACGGCCCCAGAGACGCCGGCATCAGGAGTAGATCCCGTCCGGATTCGCCGCGGCTGGAGTGCCGGTCGGCGTGGACATAGGCGTAGGCGTCGCGGTTGGTATATCGTAAATTGAACCCGCCGTGTAACGCGCCTCCGCCGGCGCCGGATACCCCTCATCCCACATAGCTTTCACGCCGGCCATACGGGCCAGCGTAGCTATCTGGGCTACCGGCACAAAAGCCACCAAATCCCCTGCCGGCCGGTAAATTTCCGCCATATCCCGCTCCGCAAATGCCATCACCGCGCCCTTGCTATCCAGAAAACGCTTCACGGCGTCGTAGTTGTCGCCGCCCTCAATCCCAATTACCAACCGGGCGAAGGTTGGATTGGTGTCCTCGTCCGGCATCAGCCCAGCCTCATACTCGGCGGCAAGGACATTGGGTCCACTGCTCAAATTCGGATATGGCGGTGGCCAAGCCTGGATCTCGTTTACGCCTGAGTGAGCAGCCAAGCTGGCTACCAAGGATACCGGGACGGTGGCATCGATGTCGCTGGTTCCAGGCGCCGGCGAATGGGCGATGTCGTGGCTTTCCAGAAAGGCGGTTACCTCGCCCCGTTTGGAGGCGTCATAGACAAAGATTTGGACCGCAAGGGTTTTTGCCGGCGCGGATTGACCGCTGGCTCCCTGGGACTGGGCGGTAGCCTGTCGGGTCGCTTGCCCCTGTACGTATGCCCCTACTATCGGGCCTAATCGCGCTTCGTCGGGCTCTGGTGTCGGGGTAAGGGTAGGCGTCGCAGTCGGACTAATACCCTCCAGTTCCCAAACTTCGGTTGGCAATGGAGACAGTTTGGAGCGCAGATTAGGCGGCAGAGTATAGTAAAGAAATAAATTGAGGTACTCTTTGACCTCAGGATTGATGCTCGCGCTGGCGGAAAGCGGTCCCAGGCCGAAATCTTCCGCTTCCGTAATGCCGGAAACTTGGGACAGTGAAGCAAGGAGAGGAACAGGCACCAGCGCAGTCCGCGACACCAGTTCCGATCCAATTATTGCGCTGTTCGCACCGACATAGACTTTGTTCTTGCTCAAAAACGCGTCAACGCGGTTGAGAGCCGCTTCATCGGCGACGCGAATATGCACCAGAATTTTGTCGTCATACACCAGCGCGGAGTATGCCGCCGCGGCCTGCTGCGGGGTGGCGCCGGCCTGCCAGACTGCAACTACGTTGTTGAGGGCCCGGTTCAGCTTGGGATAGGGGAAATCCTCCGGCCTATCGGCGGTAACCGAAGCGACCGCAGAATGCGACGCCAGCTGCGGCAACAGGGAAACGGGGACCGAATACCCTCCAGTGCCCGTATTAGTGCCCCCTTTACCCGCCACCAAACGGTCGATGGCATCGGAATTGGCCAGGAACACGCTTTGCGTTGCGCCGGCGGGGTCAATAACTACCCCGACCATCCGCTCGGTTTGGCCGGAAGCTCCTTGCGCGCCGGCGCTTTGGGATTGAGTCACCAGGACATTGAGCATCGGCTCAACCTTGCTGGCAGCCGGCGCAATGGTTGCCGTGGGCGCCAGCGTAGCCGTGCTGGTCGCCTCCGCGGTTGCCGAGGGTTCCGTGGCCGGCGTGTTCGTTGCGGCGGTGGTGGCCGTGGCCGTTGCTTCCGCCGTAGCGTCCGGTTCCACCTGCCCCGAGGCTTGCCCACCCGGGGCGGCTGGCGCGCAGGCCAGCGCCACCATGCACAGGGCAACCAGCCCCAATGCGGCGGTCAGAAAGGCAAGTTTAAGAGCGTGGCGGCGGCGCGACATCGCGAAAATCCCCTTGCGGCGCCGGTGCATCCGGCGGCCAGTTGCGCCCCAGTGTACGCTATGCGGCAATCCCTATCAAACAGCCGGCCGGGGCGCCCGGCCCCTACCCCCACGCCGCCCGCCCGGTTATTTCCCTCACGCTGCCCACTTCCCACTCCGCCAGCAGCGCGGCCAGCTCGCCGCTGATGCGGAACGCCGCCTCCGGATCCGCCAGGTTGGCGCTGCCCACCTGCACCGCCGTCGCCCCCGCCATCAGGTACTCGGCGGCGTGTCGCCCCGTCATTATCCCGCCCACCCCGATTACAGGCGCGCTTACCGCCTGCGCCGCCTTGTGCGCCAGCGCCAGCGCCACCGGACGCAGCGCCGGCCCCGACAGCCCTCCGTACCCCGTCCCCAGCGCCGCCCGCCCGGTGTCCACATCAATGTGCATAGCGGGGATGGTGTTGCTGATAGTAAGCGCCGCCGCCCCGCCGGACACGGCGGCGTGGGCAATTTCCGCAATGTCCGGCACATTCGGCGCCAGCTTGGCCCACACCGGGCGGTCGGCCTGCCGGCACACGCCGGCCACGGCCGCCTCGGCCAGCCTGGGGCAATGGCTGAACACCGCCCCGTCGGCCACATTGGGGCAGCTCAAGTTCAGTTCAATGGCGGCAAAACCGGCCACGCCGCGGGTGAACCACGCCATTTCCTCCCACTGCTCCACGCTGTCGCCCGCGATGCTGATGACAATGGTGGCGTCCAGCTGCGCCCATTGGGGCGCCAGTTCGGTCATCGCCGCCTCAATCCCCGGATTGGTGAGGCCAATGGAATTGAGCAGCGTAGTTTCGCCCGCCGCCAGCCCCTCGCGGAAGGATGACGGGAACCAGCGCGGCTCCGGGTTGCCCGCGCGGGCATGGCGGGTCAGGGTCTTGGGCAGCACGGCGCCCAGCGTCCCCAGCGGCGCCTCCGCCGGAATGCCCCGCCCGTAGCCGTCATACCCGAAGGTGCCCGACGCGATCATCACCGGATTCGCCAGCCGCAGCCCGCCGCCGCCAGCCGGGCCATCAGGCCCCAAATCAACCGTCAAATCCGCCATTGCCATCGTAGCGCCGCCTCCTTTTGCCTTTGCTCCAAAGCCGGGCGTAAAAATACCGGGGCGAACAGAATATTCGCCCCGGCCCGTCAATAGCCTTCCGCCTATCCGTCCGCGGCGCGCTACAGCGCCGGGATGTCGTCCTCATCATCGTCCTCAAAGGGAGAGAAAATGCGGGACGCGGTGGCCGCCACTTCCAGGTCCACTTCCGACTCCGATTCGGTAAGCGACTGGGCGCGGCGCAGCAGTTCGTCCTCCTCCTCCGCCGTCCGCACCTGGAACCCCGGCGCGCCGAAGCCCTCGCCCCCGTCGCCAGCGCCGCCGCCAAAGGCAGCCAGCGCCGCCCCGGACGGCAGCTCCCCGGAGATGATGCCGCTGTCAATGACGTCCTCCGCCGCCTCGGCGGGTACGCCCAGGCCGGCGAAAACCTCCCTTTCGCCCGAAAGCCAGTCCGGGGTCATAAAGTCATCATCGTAATCGTCCAGCCCGTCGCGCATCGCCAGGGCGTTCTCCGCATCCAGCAGCGACTGCAACCGCGCCGGTATCAGCCGCCCGATGATGACATTCTCCTTCAGCCCCCGCAGCCGGTCCCGGTCACTGGCCACCGCCGCCATCGTCAGTACCCGCGTCGTCTCCTGGAAGGACGCCTTGGACAGGAAGCTGTCGGTGTTCAGCGACGCCTTGGAGACGCCCAGCAGCATAGTTTTGGCCGTGGCCGGTTCCCCGCCGGCGGCCAGCGCCCGCTCGTTCTGCTCCTGGAAACGGAACTTGTCCACCACATCGCCGGCAATGAACTCGGTGTCCCCGGCCTGCACAATCTCCACCCGCCGCAGCATCTGCCGCAGGATGACCTCAATGTGCTTGTCGTGAATGCTCACGCCCTGGGAACGGTACACTTCCTGCACTTCCTCAATGAAATAGCGGTGCAACCCGTCCTGGCCGCGAATGTCCAGCACCTCCGGCAGCGGCAGCTGCCCGGTGGACAGCTCCTGCCCGGCCATCACTTCCTGCCCCGGCTCCACCAGCGGCTCCTGCTGGGCCGGCACATCATAGACGCGGGATTCGTACTCGCGCCACACCACGGAGATGCTGTCCGCGCCGATTTCCACTTCGCCGACATTGCCGGCGTGGATTGCATCGACCACGCGGGCTCCGGCCAGCGCCAAGCTGCCGGCGGCTTCAGTGTCCCCTTCCGACCCGGCTGCGGGCGCGTTGGCATCCAGGGTAACGGCCAGTACCGTCCCCTCGTTGACCGCTTCGCCCGGCTGCACCAAGCGCAGCGCGCCGGCCGGCAGCGGGTACTCGCTGCGTTCCTCTTCGCTGTTGACGATGCGAATCTGGTAGCCCCCGTCGTCCGCCCGATCCACCGATTCCACTATGCCGTCAATGTGCGCCATCCGGCCCACAATGGGCGCGTTGGGGTTGACCACATAGGCTTCAAAGAGCTGCTCCACGCGCGGCAGGCCGGTCTTTTCCTCCTCGTTGCCCCGCCCCCGGCTGGCCACGATTTCCCCGCCGCGCCCCCGCGCCACGCCGCCCGAGTGGAAGGTACGCAGGGTCAGCTGCGTCCCCGGTTCCCCGATGCTCTGCGCCGCAATGACGCCCACCGCCTGGCCGATTTCCACCAGCCGCCCCGTAGCCGGCAGCCGTCCGTAGCACAGCTGGCAGATCCCCCGCCGCGCCTGGCAGGTCAGCGGCGAGCGCACCGGCACGCTGGCCACGCCGGCCTCCCGGACGGCAACCGCCAGTTCATCGGTAATCATTTCGTTGCGGTCGGCGATGATTTCGCCGCTGCGCGGGTCGGCGATCACATCCCCCGCCAGGCGCCCCTTGATGCGTTCGTCAATCGCGCTGCCGTCCTGGTCGTCCCGGTAGGGCTGCACCCAGTAGGGTTCCACGTACTCGCCGCAGTCGTATTCCCGCACGATGACTTCCTGCGCCACATCAACCAGCCGGCGGGTAGTGTAGCCGCTGGTGGCCGTCCGCAGCGCCGTGTCGGTAAGCGTCCGACGCGCCCCGTGGGTGCGAATAAAGTACTCCCAGGCCGACAGCCCCTCCCGGAAGCTGGACTTTACCGGCGTGGGGAAAGTCTTGATTTCGCCGCGCGTGGCGGCGAAAGTCATCAGGCCGCCCATCCCCGCCATCTGCTTGATCTGGGCGATGTTCCCCTTGGTGCCGGAGTTGGCCATAGTGGCCACGCCACCATAGTTGGAAATATTGTCGCGCACCTCCGCTTCCACGCTTTCCGAAGCCGTCGTCCATGCCCTGATGATGCTCTCCTCCCGTTCCTCATCGGTCATCATGCCCAGCATATAGTTTTCCTCGAGGTCAGCCACCTTGTCGGTAGCTTCGGCGAGGATTTCCGGCTTGTTCGCCGGCACCTGCAAGTCATTGATGGCAATGGAAATGCCCGACTTGGTGGCGTAGTAGAAGCCCAGCTCCTTGATGCGGTCCAGCGCCCGCGCCGTCGCCTCGTTGTCGTTCAGTCTTTCGTACAGCTCTCCCGTGAGCTTCGTCAGCGCTCGCCGATTCATCAACTCGTTCTGGAAATCAATCACCGCCGGCAGCGTTTCGTTGAAAATCAGCCGCCCCATGGTGGTTTCCACCTTGCCTTTGGCGCCGGGAACGCAGTTGACTTCGATAGTCTCCCGCAGGTCAATGTAGCCGGCGGCGTAGGCAATCCGCGCTTCGTCCGCATCATAGAAATCTTTGCGGCGGCCCTGACGGCCTGTGTCCTCCGTGAGGTAGTAGCACCCCATCACCATATCCAGGTTGGGCGCCACCAGCGGATCCCCGGAGGACGGCGACAGCATATTGTTGATGCTCAACATCACCGTCCGCGTTTCGTTCACCGCCATCGCCGACAGCGGCACGTGCACCGCCATCTGGTCGCCGTCAAAGTCGGCGTTGAACGCCGAACACACCAGCGGGTGCAGCTGGATGGCGCTGCCCTCAATCAGCACCGGCTTGAACGCCTGGATGCCCAGCCGGTGCAGCGTCGGCGCCCGGTTGAGCATCACCGGCCGGTCTTTAATCACATCCTCCAGAATCGGCCACACCTCCGGCGCCGACCGTTCCACCATCCGCTTGGCCGCCCGGATGTTCGGCGCCAGCGCATTGTTCACCAGCCGGTGCATCACAAAGGGCTTGAACAGCTCCAGCGCCATCCGCTTGGGCAGCCCGCATTCGTCCATTTTCAGCTCCGGCCCCACCACAATGACCGACCGGCCCGAATAGTCCACCCGCTTGCCCAGCAGGTTCTGCCGGAACCGCCCCTGCTTGCCTTTCAGCAAATCGCTCAGCGACTTCAGCTCGTGATCGCGCTTGCCCTTCACGGGCTTGCCCTGCCGCCCGTTGTCAATCAGCGAGTCCACCGCCTCCTGTAGCATTCGCTTTTCGTTGCGGATCATCAGGCTGGGCGCCCGCATACTGGAAAACCGCTTCAGCCGGTGGTTGCGGGAAAGCACTCGCCGGTACAGGTCGTTCAGGTCGCTGGTGGCGAACCGCCCGCCGTCCAGCTGCACCATCGGGCGCAGCTCCGGCGGCAGCACCGGCAGCACGGTCATAATCATATCCTGCATCCGGTTCTCGCTGCGCCGGAAGGTTTCCAGCAGCCGCATCCGCCGCCCCGCCTTGGTCCGAATCTGCGCCGAGGTAGCCCGCATCTCCAGCGTGGTGTAGTAAAGCTCCTGGTCCAGGTCCAGATCCATCAGCTTCAGGAACTCCAGCACCGGCTCCGACCCCATATCGGCGTGGAAAGCGTCCCCCCAGAAGGGCTTCAGCCGTTCGTGGCGGCTGGTGGACAGCGTCGTCAGCTGCAACCCGCCGGAGCCGCTGCGGGCAATGTAAAACTCATCGGGCAGGTCATCGCCGTCCCGCGCCGCCGCCGGCAGTTTCAGATCCTCCCACAGCCAGTCCATTTCCAGGGTCAGCGGACGCTGGGACGGATCCCACCGCAGCCAGCGCATCGACTGGACGATTTCCACCGCTTCCTTGCGCCGTTCCACCGGCGCCCGTTGCAGATAGCCGTCAATGGTGTCGATGAAATCCTGGATCACCTTCAGCTGGTCGCGCCAGAAGCCGATTTCCTCCTGCCGTTCCTCGTGTTCCACAATGCCCGGCATACCTTCCAGGCGTTCCTCCAGCGCCGTCACCGCCTCGCTTTCCGCGCTGGTAGGCCCCAGCCGTTCCAGCAGGGCGGCGAAAGCCGGCAGCCCCCAGCCTCGCCCTTCCGGGTTATCCTCCGTGCGGCGGTTGTTCCAGGCCCGGATTTCCCGTTCCGCCCGCGTCAGCGCCTGCCGGATTTTCTCCAGCTCGGTCGCCATAACCCGCGGTTCCACCGGATTGCTCGGCCGCAGATTGCCGCTGGTGAGGGCGGTATGCAAATCCGCCAGCGCCGGCGACAGGGTTTCTTCAATCACCGCCGCGATAGCCGTCTGTAGCCGCTCCGACGCGTCGGCCACATCGTCCTCCCCCTCCTCCGTGGGGTTTTCCAGCCAGCCCGTGAAAGCCGTCCTGACCGCCGCCACATTAGCCGACAGCTCCTCCAGCGCCGTCGCAAACGGCGTCCCGGTGTGGTGCAGCCGGGAAATGGCCCGCGCCACCAGATCGCCCTCTACGGACAGCACCGACAGCCGCTCCGGGGAAACCAGGTCCTCCTCTTTGATGAGATGCCCGCCGGCGGTCATCATCGCCGTGTAGGCGCCCCTGCCCACGGACGCCAGCACCGCCAGCGCGTTCAGCGAGGTGCTGTAATCGCCCCGGTTCTGCCGGAAAGCGGTAGCCAGATCCGCCAGCGCGTTGCGGGCGCCTTCCGCGGCCACGCTTACCGCTTCGGGCATCTCCCCTACCACGCGGGCCGCGTCGGCTCGCCGGCTTTCCTGCTCCCACTCCACAATGCGCCGGGCCAGATTCAACCGCGCCGCCGCGGCCACGGACACTGCCTCGTTCCGCAGCGTCTCCACCTCGGCGCCGTGCTGCTCCAGCTGCCCCCGCATCAGGTCAATGTCAACTTCGGTGATGACATAGGCCGAGTAGTACAGCACGCGGGTCAGCTCGGAGAGCTTCATGTCCAGCGCCAGGCTCATCACGCTGGGCGTGTTTTTGACGAACCAGATGTTCGCCACCGGCGCCGCCAGCTCAATATGCCCCATCCGTTCTCGGCGCACCTTGGCGCGGGTCACCTCCACGCCGCAGCGGTCGCAGACCACGCCGTTGAACTTCTGGCGCTTGAACTTCCCGCACTGGCATTCCCAGTCCTTGGTAGGCCCGAAAATCTTTTCGCAAAACAGCCCGTCCTTCTCGGGCCGCTGCGTGCGGTAGTTGATGGTCTCCCCCTTCTGAACCTCGCCCCAGGACCAGGCTTTGATCTGGTGCGGCGAAGCCACGGAGATGCGAATGGCGTTGAAATCAGGCGCGCCAGCGGTTTCCCGCCGGTCCGGCATCCGTACTACCATATCTAATTCACCTCCGCAGCAAAGAGAAGCTCATCCTCGCCGGGCAAGCCCAGGCTGGTATCGTCCTGCTCGTCCACCTGCTCCAGCTGCACATTAAGCCCCAGGCTCTGCAACTCCTTCAGCAGGACATTGAAAGATTCGGGAATGTTGGGGTCGCCGATAGCGTTGCCCTTGACGATGGACTCGTAGGTATTCTGCCGCCCGGTCACATCGTCGGACTTGATGGTAAGCACTTCCTGCAAGTTGTGCGCCGCCGAGTAGGCTTCCAGCGCCCACACTTCCATTTCCCCGAAACGCTGCCCCCCGAACTGCGCCTTGCCGCCCAGCGGCTGCTGCGTAATCATGGAGTAGGGGCCCGTGGAACGGGCGTGGATCTTGTCCTCCACCAGGTGAATCAGCTTCAGCATATAGATGGCGCCCACCGCCACCGGCTGGTCAAAAGGTTCCCCGGAGCGCCCGTCGCGCAGCTCGAACTTGGCGAAGGTCGGCGGCGAAATCAGTTTCCGCCGGTGCGCCTCCAGCGCCCGCTGGTGCAGCTCCTCGGCCGACAGCCCGTCCAGCGTAGCCGCCTCTTCGCTGGCCACATCCCGCAGCCACAGGTACAGGCACGCCTCTCGCGCCACCCCGTGCTGCGTTTCGTCATAAATGGCGTCGGGGTCAAACCCCTGTTCCCGCAGCCAGTCCTGTACCTCGCCCACGCCAATATCGCCGTTGACGCCCGCGCCAATGCCGACGCCGATTTCGTCGTCCGCCTTCGTGGCCGCCTTTTTCGCCTGCTCGGCGAACCACCAGCGCGCCAGCGAATCCTCAATGTTGTGGTCGTCCGCCCCCTCAAACACCGGCGTCAGCGCCTGGAAGTTGAGCGTATGCGCCGCCCAGCCCAGATGACTCTCCAGCACCTGCCCCAGGTTCATCCGCGACGGCACGCCAATGGGGTTCAGGATGATGTCCACGGGCGTGCCGTCGGACAGGAAGGGCATATCCTCCTCCGGCAGGATGCGGGACACTACGCCCTTGTTGCCGTGCCGACCCGCCATCTTGTCGCCCACGGAGATTTTGCGCGTCTGCGCCACCCACACCCGGATGGCTTCGTTCACATCCGGCGGCAGATTGTCCTCGTTCTCCCGGCTGAACTGCTTGACCCCGATGACCTTGCCCCGCTGCCCGTGCGGCACCCGCAGCGAAGTGTCCCGCACATCCTTGGACTTTTCGCCGAAAATGGCCCGCAGCAGCCGCTCTTCGGCCGTCATCTCCGTTTCGCCTTTGGGCGTAACCTTGCCCACCAGGATGTCGTTCTCCCGCACCTCCGCGCCAATCCGCACAATCCCCCTTTCGTCCAGATCCCGCAGGTTCACCTCGCCCACATTGGGAATGTCGCGGGTAATCTCCTCGGTGCCCAGCTTCGTAGTGCGGCTGTCCACTTCGTACTTCTCAATATGCACCGAAGTGAACTGGTCATCCTTCACCAGCCGCTCGCTGATGATGATGGCGTCCTCGTAGTTGTAGCCCTCCCACGACATAAAGGCCACCAGTACATTCTGCCCCAGCGCCAGCTCCCCGCCGTCGGTGGACGAGCTGTCCGCCAGCGCATCGCCCACATTCACATAGTCGCCCTTCTGCACCACCGGACGCTGGTTCAGACAGGTGCCCTGATTGGTGCGGCTGAACTTGATGAGCGGGTGCGGATGTTCCTGGCCGGCCTGGTCCACGATGACAATCTGCTCTCCGTCCACGGAGAGGATGGAACCCGGCACGCGCGCCAGCAGCACCTGCCCGCTGTCCCGCGCCACCCGGCGCTCAATCCCCGTGCCTACAATGGGCGCCTGCGGTTGCAGCAGCGGCACCGCCTGCCGCTGCATATTGCAGCCCATCAGCGCCCGGTTGGCGTCGTCATGCTCCAGAAACGGGATCAGCGCCGCCGACACGCTCATAATCTGCAACGGCGACACATCCACATACTCCACCGCCGCCGGGGGCGCCATCCGGTAATTGTCTCCTTCCCGCACTTCCACCAGTTCGTCGGTGAACTGGTACAGCGCGTCAAACCCGGCGTTGGCCTGGGCAATGCGATGCTCCTCCTCCCGGTCGGAGGTAAGGTAATGAACGCTTTCCGGCCTGATGTCCACAAAAGGAACCACATCAACCACCGTGTCCGGCGAGAGTTGCCGCAGCTGCCGCCAGCGCTCCGCGGTAATGGCCTCGCCCGCGGCCACAATCAGCCGGCCCCGGCTGGTTTTCACATCCGCCGTCACCGTATGCCCCACGGGGTCGTGGTAGCCGGGCAGCCCCGGCGTGCGGCAGTCGCCCAGCCACAGCTGCTTTACCACCGGCCAGTAGGGCGTCTCAATAAACCCCAGCCGGTCAATGCGCGCGTAGGCCGCCAGGCTGCTCAACAGCCCGATGTTCGCCCCCTCCGGCGTCTCAATGGGGCAGATGCGTCCGTAGTGCGAGGCGTGGACGTCCCGCACATCAAAGCCGGCCCGTTCCCGGGTCAGCCCGCCCCGGCCCAGGGCGGAAAGACGCCGCTTGTGCGTCAGCTCCGCCAGCGGGTTCGTCTGGTCCATAAACTGCGAAAGCTTGTCGCCCCCGAAAAACTCGCGGATGGCCCCCGTTACGGGCCGCACATTCACCAGCTTCGCCGGCACCGCATCCTCCGGCTTTTCCAACCGCCCCACCCGGTCCTGGAACATCCGGTGCATCCGCAGCACGCCAATCCGCACCTGGTCCCGTATCAGCTCCCCCGCCACCCGCACCCGGCGGTTGCCCAGATGGTCAATGTTGTCCTGCGGCTCCTCGTTGGCGGCGTGCTGCCGGATCAGCTCTTGCAGGGTGTCAATGATGTCGTTCCGCTCCAGCGTCCGGCGTTCCGGCAGCGGCGTTCCCGGCAGGTTGAAGCGCACCTTGTGCATATTCCCGTTGGTGCCCGCGTTCACCTCCGTGACCACGCCCACAATGTACGACGCCCGCGCCCGCACCGCCGTCAGCCGCCAGGACTGCGCCACCCCCTGGCTTACCCGCTCGGCGTAAATCAGCTGCCCCGGCTCCACGATGCTGTCCCCGCCCAGAAAGCGGTTTTTCAGCATGGCCACTTCTCCGCAGGATATGGCATCCTCCGAAATAACCCCCGGAAAGACCGGCTGTGTGGTAATGGCCACGGGTTCCCCCAGCGTGTCGGTGACTTCCCGCTGCACGCTGACCATAACCGCATCGCCGCCGTCCCCTTCCACCCGCGACAGCAGGGTAGCGGCGCCGGCCGCATCGGCGCTGGCCACGCGGACGGGAATGGCCGTAGCCGCCCCCTCGTCCCCCGCCGGCAGGTCGGCAAACAGATCCAGAGGCTCCACCCGCCGGTCGGCGTGGGCCGTCAGGTATCCATAAGTAACCAGCGCGTCCACATCCCGGTCCGACAGGATACGGTGCTCCCGTCCCGAAGTCCGGAAAATCTCCGCGCGCGTAACCCCGGTTCCCGTTTCGGCGTACCGTTCCCGGACGAACTCCAGCGTCGCCTTCTGCCGCTCGGTAAGCCCCTGCGCCCTGGAGCGCCCCAGCCGCTGGTCAACCTTGATGCGGCCCACTTCCCCCAAATCAAAGCGGCGTCCGTCAAAAAAGTGGTCCAGCACAAACCGGCAGGCGGCGTCCACCTGCACCGCCGGCTCCCCCGGCCGCAGCCACTTGTAGAGGTTGCGCTGCGCCAGCCCGATGAGCTTCGCCTGCTGGTAATCAAACTCCCGGTCGGGATGCAAACGATCCCACAGGGACTGCAATTCCTCAACCTTGGGGTTGTAATCCCGGTCTTCCGCCGGCGGCGTGCCCGCCACGAAAGGCCGGCAGTCATCAGGCGCCAGGTCCTCAAAAAGAGCCCGCATTTCATCGGCGCTGACAATGCCCAGCGCGTAAAGAAAGGTGGAAACCCCAATCCGGCGCCGGCGATCCACGCTGACGCTCACCGTCTCCGGCAAGTTCCGGCGGCGTGCGTAGTAGTGCGTCCAGGTGGACAGCTCAATCCGCGCCCCCCGGCTGGCCGAAATCCGCGCCCGGTAGTACCAGTTCTCCAGCCGGCCGCACTCCGGGCAGGCCGGATCCTGCGCCGGTTCCCGCTCGTAGTACACGCTCGGCGCCCGCTGCAACTGGCTCACCAGCACCCGCTCCGCCCCGTTGATGACGAAAGTGCCGGTCTCCGTCATCATCGGCATATCGCCAAAGAAAATGTCCGACTCCGACACCTCCCCCGTCTCCTGGTCGCGCAGCTGCGCCTTGACATACAGCGGACGCGCGTAGGTAATCTCCCGTTCCCGGCACTCCTCCGGGCTGAACTGCGGCGGGTCAAACCAGTGATTCTGAAAGTACAGCTCGTAGCGCTCGGCCCGGCGGGCCGACTCGCCGCTGGCGAACCGCCGGGTAATGCCCGCCACGATGGGCGAGCACTCCCGGAAAACCTCCGCCAGCCCTTCGGTCGTGAACCACTCAAAGGATTCCTTCTGGCTCCGCAGCAGGTCGGGAATGTCCAGCGCGTTGGCGATGTCCGAATCGGAGTAAGTCTTGACCTCGCGGGCGGTCAGCCCGCGGTCGTTGTGGCCTGAGCGTTTGCTGGTCAAAACCATAAAAAGCACTCCTGGCGATTGAGAACCGGGCAGGGGGATGCAGAGGGGGATGACGGAACCGGGACGACGCCGCGCCCACGCCCCGTTGCCCATAGACACGCCTATTCGGCTTGCCGAGGCACGGCAAGCCGAATCCTTTCAGGGGGAAGCAGTCAAGGGAACAAGCGGCAGTAGAGGGCGCGGGCGGAAGCTTCGTAGTTCTGGGCGGCGGTTCTGAATGTGCGCCTTGCGCGCCGATGGTAACCCCATCCTACACTGCCCGGGGCAATTTTGTCAATCGCCCCGGCGTCAAGAATCGCCCGGTTTATCGCCCGGTCGGTTGCCCGGCGGTTCCCCAGGCCGGCCGGAGATGCTTTCCCGCTATCCCCCGCCCGCCCGCACTTCCAGGCTGGGCCTGGTCATCTCCGCCGGGTCCAGCAGGGCGTCCAGCTCGGCTTCGCTCAACCCCGTCTCCGCGCGGGCGATTTCCCGGATGGTTTGCCCCGTTTCGGACGCCTTCTTGGCAATGCCGGCCGCCGCATCGTACCCGATGGACGGCGCCAGCGCCGTCCCCAGCATCAGCCCCTGCTCCACCATCGCCGGCCCCGTCGCCGTGGCCGTGATGCCCGTCACGCACTGCTCCGCAAAGTTGCGCGCCGACGCCGCCAGCAGCGCCACCGACTGCAACAGATTGTACGCCGCCAGCGGCATCATCGTATTCAGCTCAAAATACCCCCCGGCCCCTGCCAGCGCCACCGCCGCGTCGTTCCCCACCACCTGAGCCGCCACCTGGATCGCCGACTCCGCAATCACCGGATTCACCTTGCCCGGCATAATGCTGCTCCCCGGCTGCACCTCCGGCACATTAATTTCCCCCAGCCCGGCCCGGGGCCCGCAGGCCAGAAAGCGGATGTCGTTGGCGATCTTGTGCAAGCTGATGGCCACCGTCTTCAGCTGCCCGCTGGCCTCGACAATGCCGTCCAGCGCCGCCTGCGCCTGGAAATGGTTCCCTGTCTCCCGGATCTCAACCCCCGTCATTTCCGCAATCAGAGCGCAGGCCCGCCCCGAAAACTCGGGATGCGTATTCACCCCCGTGCCTACCGCCGTGCCGCCCAGGGCCACCTCCGCCAGCGCCGCCTCGGCCCGGCCCACGCGGGTTATGCTGTACTCCGCCTGCCCCGCGTAGCCGCTGAACTCCTGCCCCAGCCGCACCGGCGTGGCGTCCTGCAAATGCGTCCGCCCCGTCTTGATGACCGGCCAGAACTCGTCCGCCTTCTCCTGCAACGCCGCCCGCAGCGACTCCAGCGCCGGCCGCAAATCCTCCTTCATCCCCAGCAGCGCCGCCAGATGAATCGCCGTCGGAATCACATCGTTGGACGACTGCCCCAGGTTCACCTGGTCGTTGGGATGAACCAGCCGCGCTCCCAGGTCGCCCCCCAGCAGCTGCGTGGCCCGGTTGGCGATAACCTCGTTGGCGTTGGTATTGGTGGAAGTGCCGGAACCCGTCTGGAAAATATCCAGCACAAAATGGGCATCATGCCGCCCGTCCGCCACTTCCTGCGCCGCGGCCACAATAGCCGCCCCCGCCCCGGCGTCCAGCGCTCCCAGCGCCATATTCGTCCGCGCCGCCGCCAGCTTGATGATGCCCAGCGCGCGGATGAACTGGCGCGGAAAACGCAGGTCGCTGATGGGAAAATTAAGTACGGCGCGCATCGTCGACGCCCCGTACAGCGCCTCGGCGGGAACTGCCATCTCGCCCATAGAATCGCGTTCAATGCGGGTGCGGGTGTTGGTAGCGGTCATTGGTAGCGCCTTCCTTGAGTGATTTGCAACCGGAAATCGTAGCCGGGAATTATAACCCGAATGCCCGCGGGCGCAATGCAACCGATTTTTGTTGCGCCGGGCGGCGTCCCGATGCCCGTCTCATCAATCCGCCGGTCAGGGTGACAGGCGTTCATCGGCGGCCAG
Organism: Dehalococcoidia bacterium; assembly: GCA_965203195.1. GTDB lineage: Bacteria > Chloroflexota > Dehalococcoidia > Lucifugimonadales > UBA3495 > Bin87. Next base: position 2,940,300 of record OZ241860.1, read on the forward strand.
TTTAGCGCATCGGCCGGCCGTTGGCGATATTTGGGCCTCATTTCCTTATGCCCCTATGCCATCCTCAACTCGGCCCTCGCCGCGTACTACTGTCATCCCCGCTGGCGCCGGCGTCACCGACGCCCATCCTTGCCACCCGCCAGCGGTCCCAATCCGAAAATCGGATACGCAACGGCGGCAAACGGCTCCGCTTTCGTGTCGACCCAACTGGACAACCCTGTCCACCGACCGACGATCACTCAACCGCGTCACGCTATCGAAGGGCTGCGTGGACCCGCCGGCCAGCGGCGCCCACCGGCCTACCAACCGCATCACACCAACACCGGGGGAAAGTTTCGGGCTGGCCGGCCCGCTAGGAACACGGCCTAACCCTTGTCGGAATCCTTCACTAGGAGCTGGTCCTGCTTCGTCGCTGTATATCTCGTACGGGCTGTGCAGTTCTTTGCCAGCCAGCGGGTGTCACCACCGTGCCGTGCCGGATGACCTGATCGGTTTGCCGGAGCAGGCCCTGAACCTGTTCTTGCTTGTCGTAAGTCCGTCAGGGACACGGAAAACTAGGACGAAATTCGCTTTTACGCTCTCGGGCCGTAGCGCCGACAACCTGGAATCCGGCCGCCCGGGCAACCCCCCGGTGTCCTTCATCATCCATCAACCGCTATCAACCATCAATCGCCAATCGCCTAACCCACCGCAAAGGAGCCGCCTTCCCAATGAAAACCCCCTTCCCACCGCCTGCCCGCCGCCACCTGCGCTGTTCCCGCCCGCCCGCACCCTCGTAACCGGCCTCATTGCAACCGGAACATCCTCACGATCCGTCGCATCCCGCCCAATTCGCTTTGGCGCGCATAAGCGCCCCCCGCGCAAAACGCTTACTATGCCCCCCAGGCCCGGGACTTCATTCGCCGCGCCCGGCGGACGAAACCGCCCCCGGAGCGCCGGTCAAGAGATCGGCAGGCAACCATTCAGTTCCGTTCCGGCCGGCCGGAGCAATAGCGTCATATGTGGGCAACATTCGGGCAGGAACTACTGGTGCGGCGTCTGGACGCCAGCCTGCTGGCCGGGCGCCTGGCCCACTCTTACCTGCTGGCCGGGCCGCCTCACATCGGCAAGATGACCCTGGCGCTGGACCTGGCCGCCGCCGTCAACTGCGCTGTCGTCAACGGGTTGCAGTCGGGGGGAATGTTCGCCGACCTGTCGCCGGCCCCCTCCGGCCCCTGCGGGCAGTGCGAACCCTGCGGACGAATCCGGCGCGGCGTACACGCCGACCTGAACATCATCGCCGTGGGCGGCGACCCCCGCGCTCCCACCCGCATCAGCATTGAACAGGTGCGGGAAGCCGAAAACTACCTTTCGGTAACGCCCGTAGAAGGCGGCCGCAAGGTCGTCATCTTTGACGGCGCGGAAACAATGTCCGCCGGTCAGAGCGAGCCGGCCAACGCCCTGCTCAAAACCCTCGAGGAACCGCCGCCGCAAACCCTGATTGTGCTGCTTTCCGCCAACCCGGACGCCATCCTGCCCACCATACGCTCCCGCTGCCGGCTGCTGTCGCTGCCCCCCGTGCCGGGGCCGGCGCTGGCCGAATACCTGGAAACGCGGCATCACGCGGCGCCGGAACAGGCCCGCTGGCTGGCCCGGTTGGCCCGCGGCTGCCCCGGCTGGGCCATCAACGCCCTGACCGATCCGGCGGCGCTGCCGGAACGCGCTGAGGAACTGGCGCGCATCGCCGAATTGGGCCGCGCCCCCCTGGACGCCCGTTTCGCCTACGCCGGCGCCCTGGCGGGCTCATTCTCCGGCAACCGGGAACAGGTGCGCCAGACCCTCTACCTGTGGCAGCGCTGGTGGCGGGATCTGCTGCTGGTCAAGGAAGGCGTCTCCGATTATGTCCACAACACCGACCTGCATACGGAACTGACCGCACAGGCGGAGACCCTGTCCACGCCCGCCATCGCCGCCTTTCTGCGCCGCCTCCAGGAAACCCTGGTCGCCCTGGACGCCAACGCCAACCCCCGCCTGGCGCTGGAATGCCTGATGCTGGACGCGCCGGCAGCATAGCCCGTAAGCCTTATGCCCTGTGCCGGCTGCGTCCACTTCCCGCGCCGGCGGGTCAGATTGCCTGGTAGGTTTTGACGCGGCCCCGGTTGGCGGAACGCAGCCGCCCCTCCCGTTCCAAAGCGCGGATGGCTTCCAGCGTCCGGTCATCGCCGTGCCGCCGGAACTTGCCTGTGATTTTGCTGGCCGTCCGCGGCCGGGCGCAGTACTCCCAAACCTGCTCCGCCAGCAGGTCGCCGGCTTCGGGCAGCGGGCGCCCGGGCCGCACCAGGGTATGCCCCTGGTTGCCGTCAACCGATTCGCCCGGCTGCCACTCCAGACGGTCGGGGTAGCGATCCAGAAAAGCCCGCAGACGCGCCCGTATCGTCCCGCCGGCGCCGGTAGAGCCGTACCCGTGTATGATGTCCAGCGTATCCCCGCTGCGGGCTTGCAACGCCCCGTTGTACCGGGCAATGAACTCGTCTCGCGCCTCCGCCCAGGTCTTGCCGTGGCAGTCCACCTCCATCAGAACAGGTTCCCTCCCGTATCCGTCCGGCCCGTTCCCATCCGGTATTATTGGAATTATTGGAACTAGTCGGCTACCCCGGCCGGCGCTTTCTCCGTCCGGTGGGCATCCTCGCCGTTCTGCCGGTGTCCGTTCGACTGCTAGGGAATGTAGGGGCGCCATTCGTCAAGGATGGCGCGGTTTTCCAGAATGCGGTAGGGATTGGGCTGGGGCGCAGTGGGGGGCCGGCGCAGTTTCATATTCGCCTCGTGGGGCGTGCGCCCGGCCTTGGCCAGGTTGCAACGCTCGCAGGCGGCCACCACATTGTCCCAGGTATTGGGGCCGTTGTACCGGCGCGGCACCACATGATCCAAGGTAAGACGCTGTGACTTGACGCCGCAGTACTGGCAGGTGTAATGGTCCCGCAGAAACACCTCTTTTTTGGACAGGCGACGAGGGGCGAAAGGCCGCTTGACCAGATAAACCAGCCGGATGATCGACGGCGCGTCCAGCGTGGCGCTGAAACTGCGGATGCGCGCCGTCTCGGAACGCTGTTCCAGCAGCTCGGCCTTGCCTTTGGACAGCAGGACAATGGCCCGGCGCACGGTGCAGACATTCACCGGCACATAGTTGAGGTTCAGCACCAGCACCGGGGCGGTGAGGCGTCCCGGCACGAGAACGCGGGCGCCGCCGGGCGCCGCCGGTAATGAATCCTCCGCAACCGCAATGGCAACGCCCACGCCCGCGGCGTCCACGCCGACGCCGGCGCCGCCCGCCGGCGGGCGCGCCGCATTCTGCTGCCGGACGGCGGGTTTTGCCCTGGCCGCCGATTTCCTTCGACCCGTTCGTCCCCGGCTTGCCATCTGCACACCTCAGGGGCAGGTAGCGCTTGCGCTGCCGCGTTGTGCCGAAACCCTGTGACGATAGACGATAAACGATATTGGACTGCTCCCGGTCACATTATAACCGCAAATGGCCCCCTTGCGGCATCCCCGGATTTTTGCGGGCCGGCATTCCGGTTCAGGCGAACTAACCCCAAATCCCTCGCTCCGGCGGGCCGGGCGTCGGATCCCGCCCGGCATCGTCAGAACAACGGAAATACGACGGCGGCAGCGGCGGACAGCCCGGCCCGCCCGGCGGGTCGCCTACCGTACCGCCAGCAGAACGGCCAGGCCGATCAGCAGCCCCAGCAGCAGACCGCCGGCGTGGTTGACCCGCACCACCCTGGAGTCATACCCGAACCGGCCCTCCAGATGACGCCCCCAGAACCCGATGCTGATGACGCTGATGACGCCCACGAAGGCCAGCGGCGCATACAGCAGCGCCGGCGTGTCCGCGTCCCGGAACAGCCACGCAACGCCCGCCAGCAGGCCCACCGCCCCCAGGGACAGCGCCATCCGCACCAGCCCGATGCGAAAGCCCCATCCCATCAGAAAGCACCAGCCGGCCAGCCCCAGCAGGTGCCACGGCGAATCGAATATACCGAAAATCACGCCGCCAATTGTCCAACATACCGCCCCGCCGCGCAACCGGAAGGCGCCGCCCCGTTTGGCGATGTGCTATCATTGGCGCTGCGGGGGGCGCCGCCGTCATCTCCGGCCCCGGCCCGGTCGCCCCGCCCCGCGCCGTAAGCAGTCCGTCCGTCGCCACTATCGCCGCCGGTGAAACCGCCATGCATCGCCTTGCCATACTTACCGTCAGCACCTCCGGCGCCCGCGGCCAGCGGGAGGATACCGGCAGCCAGGCCATCCGCGCCAAGCTGCCGCCGCCGGATTACCGGGAAGTCAGCTACGAAATCGTTCCCGACGACGCCATCGCCATTCGGGAACATCTCTGCGCCTGGGCCGACTCCGGCGCGGTTGACCTGATTGTGACCACCGGCGGCACCGGCATGGGGCGCCGCGATATTACCCCCGAAGCCGTCCGTTCCGTTATGGACCGCGAGGTTCCCGGAATGGCCGAAGCCATGCGCGCCCAAACCTTGCAGTTCACGCCCATGGCGATGTTGAGCCGTTCCGTGGTCGCCATCAGAGGCCACACGCTGATCATCACCCTGCCCGGCAGCCCCCGGGGCGTGGGCGAATGCCTGGATGTCGTCCTGCCCGTCCTGCCTCACGCCCTGGAACTCCTGCGGCAGGAATCCGTACAGGAACACCCCCGTTAGCCTCTGCCCTTGCCCCGGTTTGTGCTTTGCCCCGACTCGCTGTCGGCATCATCATCATCTTGCCCCCGGAGAAGCGCCCCGATATGACTACCGACGCCAACGCTAACGAACCCGCCCCCGTCTATTGGCCCCGGGTCAAAGAGCTGCTGGACGGCATTATGGAACGCTGGATTGAACGCCACGGCCGCCAGCCTTACCCCGGCATTCACGAATACTGGTGGGAAACGCCGGAGGATTTGGCGAACTCCGTCCTCAACGGCTACCCGTCCATTGAGCCGGGCAAGCCGGGCGCCGAGACGCACCTGGTGCGTTCCCTCCGGCTGGGCTGCGGCACTTTCGGGCGGATGCCCCTGCGCGGCCCCTTCCTGTCCCGCGCCGAAGCCGCCGAAATCGCCGCCTGGATTGACGCCGGGATGCCCAAAGGCCCGGCGGAATAATGATGACGATGCCTCCGTCACCGTGGGAATGGGAAATTGACCTGCCCAAAGACGGGCCGGTGGCCGAAGCGGCGCAGCAGTTCGCCGTCCACAATATGCTGTTGGGCGCCGAGATACTGCGCGATGCCGCGCGCAACGCCGTGGTCAAGGCCGCCCACCGGCGCGGCTGGCCCTGCGCGACCCCAAAGCAAATCTACGCCGTCCTCGCAAAGCTGGACAGCGATGAGCTGAACCTGATGGGGTCATACCTGCACGCCGCCGGGATGCCGCACAAAATCCGCTATCGCTACGGCGAAATCATCGCCGGCGAGCTGGATATGGATTGCTGGGCCGTGAGTTGCTTTCTGGACCGGATGCAAAATCTGGACGGGTTGCAATAATGCTGCCCGCTGAACACATCCTGGAATCCCGGCGGCTTATGACGCGCGCCGATGATGAGTTCGCCGCCTGGATTGACGCCGGGATGCCCAAAGGCCCGGAGGAATAATGATGACCGCTCAAAAACTAACCGCGCCAGCGCGCGATGCTATAGCTGCCGCTCGCCAGGAATTCGCCGTCCATAATATGATGCGCGGCGCCGAAATCCTGCGGGACGCCGCGCGCCAGGCCGTAGTCCAGGCGGCCCGGCAGCGCGGCTGGCCAGCCGCGGAGGGCGAGCCTGCTTGCACTATGTTGGAGCAAATGGACGACAGCTTGGCGCTGGTGGCCGGCTATATGTACGCCGAAGGCTTGCCGGACAAAATCCGCTACCGCTACGACGAGCTCGTTGCCGGCGAAATGGAAAGCGACTGCTGGGTCGTAAGCAAATTCCTGGAGCAGTTGGATAAACTGGTTGACGGCGCCCAATGCTGACCGCAGACCGGATACGCATCGCCGCCGCCTGGCGCGAACGCGCCAACCACGAATTTAACTATGACCCGATGCTGGCATCAGAAATCCTGTGGGGCGCGGTAGCGCAAGCAATTATTGCGATTGCCGCCGAAAATGGCTGGCCGGCCAACAGCCATGGCGCCTTTCGCGTCGCCGTCAGACGCCTGGCCCACGACTATGGGGCCCCGACACTGATAACATTCTTTGACAGCGCCGAAAAACTGCACGGGAACTTTTATCACCATAACCTGCCGGCCGGAGAAATGCCCTGGCGCTGGAGACAGGCGGAAATGCTGGTATCCAGTCTGCTTGGCCTGCTCAATGAATGACCAGCGCCGCCGGCCAAAGTGGCCGGCGGCGCTGCGTTGCTCGGGCATCGGGCCGATGGCGTTGCGATTACAGCAGCGCCGGCTCCCGCTCCTTCTGATAAACCTGGATGCGGCCCCGCGTGTGGTCCAGCACCGCAATCTGCCCTTCCGGGGTCACGCGGACGGCGCAGGGGTTGGCGAAAGCCTTTTCGTAGGCCCCGCCGTCGTGGGTAATCGCCATCGTGCGCTGGCGTATCATATCCGGGTTGGAGTTGAGCTTGCTCTTGCCCCACGCCGAAATCTGGTGGTCGCCCTTCAGCTGCGCCCGGAACCGGCCGTCCGGCGCCAGAATCTGCACCCGGTCGTTCTCCCGGTCGCAGACATAGATGTCGCCGTCTTGGTCCACAAACACTGCGTTGGGGCGCTTGAACTGGCCGGGGCCGCTGCCGCTCATCCCGAAGGTAGCCTGCCAGTCGCCGGCCTGGGTGAACTGCTGGACGCGGTCGTTGCGCCAGTCGGCGACATAGATCATCCCGTCCTGGTCCAGGCAGATGCCCCAGGGCAGGTTGAACTGGCCGTTTTCGCTGCCGAGCCCGCCGAACTGGCTCTTGAAGGCGCCGTCCAGCCCGTAGCTCTGCACCCGGTGGTTCTTGCTGTCCACCAGCCACAGGGTATCGCCGTCAATGGCAATGCCCGAAGGGCCGTTGAACTGGCCCGGGCCGTGCCCCTGCTGGCCCCAGTGGCGCAGGTACTCGCCGTCGCCGTCGTAAATGGTGATGCGGTTCAGCCATTCGTCGGCGACATACAGGTTGCCGGCGCCGTCCAGCGCGCAGGCGGTGGGCCAGTACATATCCCCCGGCGCCTCGCCGAACTTGCTGAATTCCCCTACGAACTGCTCGTCCAGCGTGGCGATAGTGGCGTGCACCCCGTCCGGACGGTTTTCGTAGGATCGGTTGAGCACATAGACCTTGCCTTCCTCGTCAATAGCCATATCGACCGGGTTGCGAAACCCGGTGCCGTTGAACTCGTTCCGTCCCACGGAATGGCTATAGGTGAAGGCAGTGTCCACGAGACCAAACAGATGGGTACTCATAGACTTCCCTCTCCTTTCGGTGGTGTCAGTGAGATGGCATTTTGTGGGTCGGGGCCTGCGGCGGAGATGCGATTCGCTATCCCCGCCGCGCCCGTTTTTCCGCCGGGCGGCCTACAGGAAGGGAACCTTCTCAAAGACGCCCCGGTTGATGGGGTTGGAGTCCAGGGCCATCCAGTCCTCCAGGATGGTGGCGTACACCTGCCGGAAATCCATATTGGACTTCAGGTTGCCGCCTTCCTCCTGCTGACCGGGCTCCAGGGAGGGATAGACGCCGTAGATGCCGCCCTTGACCTGTTCGCCCATGGCGAAGGCCACGGAGCCGGCGCCGTGGTCGGTGCCCGAGCCGTTGTCGCCGATGCGCCGCCCGAACTCGGAGAACATAAACAGGACCACGTTGTCGCTGGCGTTGTGTTCCCGCAGGTCGGTCATAAAGGTGTCCACATTGGCGGACACGTCCGTCCACAGGGCGGAGTGGGCCTGCGCCTGGTTGGCGTGAGTGTCAAAGCCGTTGTAGGGGCTGGTAGTGAACAGCACGCGCGTGCCCAGGTCGGCCAGGTGCGTCTGCGCGATGTTCCGCATATACTGGCCCACGGCGCTGCTGGAGTACTCCACATTGGAAGTGTACTTCGGCGGCGCGGTGGCCAGGATGTCGGCGCCGATGCGGGCGTAGGTGCCGGTGGAGCGCAGGTAGTCGTTGACGAAGCCCTGCCCAACGGTGGGCGCGTAAATCCGGCTGAACAGGTCCAGCGCCTCGGAGCGCTGCTCCTCGCCCTCAATGCCCGTGAGCAGGCCGTAGGTTTCCAGGTTGCCTACGGATGCCACCGGCACGCCTTCCTTGGCCAGGGCGCGCGGGAGGCCGCGCCCGAAGTTGACGCCGGTGACGCCCTGCCCTTCGTTTTTCGGATCCAGCTCGTGGATCACCTGCCCCAGCCAGCCCTCGGTGCCGATGGTGTCCGGCTCGCAGGTGTGCCAGATGTCCATGCTGCGGAAGTGGCTGTAAGAGGGATTGGCGTAGCCGATGCCCAGGAAAATCGCCAGCTTGCCCTCGTCCCAGTACTTCTTGAGGGGCCGCATCGTGGGGTGCAGGCCGATTTCGCCGTTCAGGTCCAGCACGGCTTCGGACGGCACGCCCAGGTTCGGGCGATAGTCCCGGTACAGACCGTTGTTGTAGGGAATGACAGTGTTCAGGCCGTCGTTCCCCCCGGAGAGGGAAAGGACTACCAGAACGTTGTCCTTGTTGGTAGAGACCATTTGCTAGTCCTCCGTCGTCAGTAGTCAATTGCTTGGCGAGACGGGTTCAGTATTCGTTGCTTGCCGGCCGCGCCGCCGGGTAAAGAAACGGGAGCGCGGCCGGCGCCGGCTTGGTCGCTTACTCGAACTGGAACTCCGAGGTCGAGGCGATGATCTGGAACATTTCGCCGGAGCGGCGGGTGAACTCGGCGCGCTCGGCGTCGGTGGCGTGGGTCAGGTTGCCGCCGCGCCCGGCGTGGGTGATGAGCTGTTCCCGCGTGTCCTCGGTCAGGTTGAGGCAGCCCACCAGGTCGGCGCAGCTGTCCACGAACTGCTCCGGGGTGAGGCTGTCGCCCTGGGCCATCAGCCGGGAGATCATGCTCTGCACGCCGGGCAGTTCGGTGCGGCCCAGGTAATCGGCGGCAAAGTTGATGCGCTCCACCAGGGTGCCGGAATCAATCCACTCGTGGCCCGTGTGCCAGCCTTCCACTGTCGGCGGGTTCATCAGGTCCATGCCCATATACTTGGGCTCCTGGCTCAGCTCGAACATACCGGGCTTGATTTCGCCCCGGTGGTCGCCCACCATCCGGAGGGTGCCGGCGACCATCTCGGCCGGGTTCTTGACTTTGGCGTAGCGGGCGCCCTTGAACCCTTCCGAGTTGAACAGCACGCGCAGCATCTCGGTGATGTTGTACCCGCTGTCAAAGTAGGTCTTCTCCAGCGCCGCCAGCGTGTCTTCATCCTTCGGGGCCGTCTGCCGCCAGCTCGGCACGGGAACCTCGTCGGCCACAAAGAAGTTGTACAGGTGGCGGGAGATGAAACGCGCCGTGCCCTGCTGGGCGCAGATCATATTCAGGATGTCATCGCCGTTCCAGTTGCCCGTCCGCCCGAGGAAGGTCTTTTCCGTATCGTCGTGGTCGGCGGGGTCGTAGCGGAACTCCCAGGGGCTGCGTCCGTAGGGGAACGGCGGGTACGGCGGGGCGATGTTCCAGCCGGTAAAGGCGCGCGCGCAAGCCTTCACATCGTCCTCGGAGTAGTTGAACTCGCCGTCCATGCCCACGCCCATGGAGAACAGCTCCAGCAGCTCCCGGCCGTAGTTCTCGTTGACGGCGGTCTTGTGGCTCTCGCTGTTGTCCAGGTAATACACCATGGCCGGGCTGGTGGAGAGATGCATCAGCAGCTCCCGGAAGTTGCCCATCCCGTGGTCCCGGAACATCTGGATCATCCGGCCCATTTCCTCGCCGGAGTCGATCTTGGAGTGCCCGGCGCAGAAAATCATATGCCAGAACAGGGCCATTTTTTCCCGCAGCTGGTGCTCGGTGTTGACCATCCGGTACATCCAGTTCTGGATGTTGATCTCGATGGCCCCCGGGTGATTGTAGGTGGGGTGGTAGCGCAGCATCAGGTCGTCTTCTACGCCGGAGGTAGAAGCGGGGTTCAGCAGATCTGCCACCACCGTGTCGTACCCCTTGGCGGCGGCGGCTTCCAGCTCGTCCCGGCTGGCGCTGAAGCCGGCGCGGCGCAGCAGGTGCGCCATCAGTGCGATGTCGTTGCTTCCGGCCATTGTTGCCTCCTTTTTATTTTTTCGAGCGCTGCCGGGCGCGTGTCCCGACGCCTTGCCGGCGCGCCGCCCGGCAGCCCCGTTTGCGGTTGCCTAGAATATACCGCAAGGCGGCCCATTCCGCAATACGCCGGGCGATGGCCTGGCCCCGCCGGCTGCGGAATGATTATCAGTTTATAATCGTATCGCCGGAAGGGGGCTGTGTCAACACGGGCGGTTTAGCGGTATTTTCAGCACGCGCTGGTGATATAATTGGGGCTGGATTTTGCCATTGCCGGAGGTGATACCATGGCCGCCGCCCGCTCCTACCGCGATGATCTCCAGTGCCCCCACTGCGGCTCCAACTGGCTGCCCAAAGACGGACGCTCCCGGGGCAAACAGACCTACCGCTGCCGCCTCTGCCACTACCGATTCACGCCCGACGGCAACCGCCACTACTACTCGGAACAGGTCAAGGAACAGGCCATCGATATGTACGGCGAAGGCATGGCCATAGCCGCCATCAGCCGTGTTTTGGAGGTCAAGCTGGGGACGGTGTACGAGTGGGTCAAAAAAAGTCCGGTGGGCACTGGGGATTTGGGCCTGGGTGACCATGCAACGCCAGCGGTGGGGCATTGTGCCGGCCATATCTTTTGACGAGATGTGGACTTATCAGCGGGCGCGGCGCGGCAAGAAGCGGCAAGAAGTGTGGATTTGGACGGCGGTGATTGAGTTGCCTGATGGCCGGCGGTGCGTGGACTTTGAGGTGGGCGACCGCAGTGGGGAGACTTTTCTGCGGTTGTACGAGCGGTTGCCGGAGGCGGAGTGGTATTACAGCGATGACTACGGGGTGTACGGTAGCTGGCTGCCTGCGGAGCGGCACATAGTGGGCAAGGGGAAGTTGGCGAACCGGAATGAGGGATTGCATTCGGAATATCGGGGGCGGTTGAAGCGATTGGCGCGGGCCACGACGGGCTACACGAAGCGGGTGTGGGTATTGCGCGGTTCGCTGGCGTTGCTGTGTTTGCGTCCGCGGCGGGGCCAAAAATCCAATGCCAGCGCGTGTTGAAAATACCGGCGCGGCGCGGGCGGGGCGTCTTTGGGGGGCTGCTGCTGGGCGCCGGGCGAAGAGATCGAAGCGCGCGGGATGACCCGGCGGGAGCGGGCGGCCCGGCTGGGCCATCCGCCGCAGGTGGTCAACGAAATCAGCCGCGGCGAATAAGGTAATTGCGCCGGACATCGCCTTGCCGAGGGCAATGGCGATGGGCGGCGAGCCCGGGTTTTGGGGCAACCTGGAGGCCGATTACCGGCTGGCCCTGGCGCGGTTGGCGAACCGCTGCCGCTCTATTTAGCCGGATTGCCCGGCTTATCCGGTGGGTTGGCGCTCTTGGCCCGAGCGATGGTTCCCGGCGGGAGTTTGCTGCCGGGAGGCGTACCGGGAGGCCAAGCCTTTACGGTATATGTTGACTTCGGATTCGCTCCGAGTGTCAACACATCGTCGATAACGAAGTTAAGGGGTACCCCCTCCGGTTCAGCGGGCGGCAACGGTTTGTCGGGGGTGTGTTCATCCGGGTTGGTCATACGAATTCTCCTTCGGCGGCAACTTGCCGCCCGGCGGTTTGCCGGAATTCCAGGCTTCCGGTCTCGGAGAGGCTTTCCGGGGAGCTGCCCCCCTGGTCAGCTGAATTCCCCTTTTGCCGGATTCACGCTGCTTGTTGTTAGACGGCATAGATTTCCTCCCGTTAGTGGTCTATTCCGCTATCTTGCAGAACTACATCGTAGAACGTGGTTGCAGTCCAGCCTTGCGCGGATTGAGAGCCTTCCATGTATGCCAGATTGTAAAAGTACGAATATACCAGAATAGCCTCGACGTCCTTAGACACTATGAACTCGCATGGCTCCTGATGTGATTCGCCGGGTTCTACGACCAATGCGCCAGGTTCACGTTGCCAAGTGACCGTATCCAAAACGGGCCAATCAATACTGGAAAACGCGCCGGGTTTGAACGACTGGTTGTAGAGATGCTCAACGTCCTCATCGCTCATGGGCTGTATCTGCTGAATGCGAAAGAGTCCTTCGCGAATTTCCACTTTGACCTTTGAACTGTTGCGCAAGGTTGTTATTACAGAAATATGGACGTACTGCGTCCCAACGGCGCGGCTGGCTACCGCTTGGGTGACGGTGAGGTGCGGCTCAAAGGAGCGAAATAGCAACGAGTTGCGATAGGCGAATAGCGCGCCCAGGGCCACGGCCGCAACCGTAGCCAGCCCCTGTAAAAGCGCGACCGCATCCCTGCCGGGAAGACATCGTTGGGCACGAGATGAAGCACGATACCAACAACGCCCACGCTGCCCAAGATAGCTAGAAGCATCATTAGCGCCACTTGCATAACGTACCGCATTGCACTCCTTCCCGGGATTCGCTTGCTGGCAACTATAGCAGTTGCTTATGCTTTTACCCACCCGGCAATAGCGATTTTACCACGCCCTCCACGCTTTGTCCAGCGGGGGAACGGCGCAGCCACGCCAGTAGCTCCCGCCGGCGGCTACGATTGCCGTTGACGGTACGATTGCATAATCGCCTCCGCGGCCGTGTCAAGCCCGGGAAACAGGGCTTCGCGGGTGATGTTAAACATCCGCAATTCGTCCAGGATCTTGGTCTTATACTTCTTTGACACGGTGAGAGGGTAATGGGCATACACCGGGATCTCAGCATTCCAATGCAAAACCTGATCCCGCTCAAACCGCTCGTGAAAAGCCGATACGAGGAAAGCCCCGGACTGCGCCCGGATGCGTTCCGGCGACTGTTGCGGCTCAACGATGATGACGCGGTAAAAGTCTCTGGGGTCAATTCGGGACGCGAAATAAGGCTTCTCGGCCTGAATCAATTGCACCAGCTGCGCCATGGCTGTGGAGTAGGACGCGATTTCGTCGGGTCCGCCGATAGCGGAGGCCATCAGCATCCTGGCCGAAGCCATCAACGCGGAATAGTACGCGATTTCGTCGGGTCTGCCGGTAAGCGCCTCTTGGTGGTGCCTCGGCAACCTGGCGTAGTTCGCTATGACACTAACAGTGTCGCTGTTGAACGGCTTTACCATCTGCCGCGGAGCTACAAAAACGTGCATCCGACCGTCGTGTTCCCGGTGTTCTTTAGAACTTTCCCCTCCTCCGCAGGCGTGGAATAAAGCAACCAGAGGGTTGCTGCTGATGTCCAGGAAACGGGTTTTGAGGCCATTGTGCTGAGCCAGAACCAGTTGAGCCAACCCGGAAACCAGTCCATTGAACTCTTCAGGACGGCGCGAGGCAAGGTCAGTTAGCATTGCGCCTTCATTTTCAAGGAAAGCTTTCTCCCGCATCGCGGAAGGCTGCAATTTATATGTGGATTGCGCTTCCCCGCGAAAATAAAGTCGGACGGCTTCTTCAGAGCCCTGGTAACGGGATTTGATTTTCCCGATGCCGGCGAGCAAATCCTTCATTGACTTGATCGGTTTCGGTTCAAGTTGATACTGTACAGGCGATGCACCGGCGCCGTCAAAAATGACAGCTTCCCAAAGCTTTGCCCCGGTTAGGTCAGCGCCAGTAAATCTGGCAATCTGGCATGAAGCGTTTTCGAGGATAGTGCCATAGAGTTTCGCATTGGCGAGGATAGTGCCATAGAGTTTCGCATTGGCGAGGATAGTGCCATAGAGTTTCGCATTGGTGAGGTTGGCTTCAGTGAGGTTGGCATCAGTGAGGTTGGCATCGTCAAGCCATGCGCCCGTGAGATTGGCACCATAGAGGTTAGCACCACCAAGGTTGGCGCGAGTGAGCCTGGCGCGAGTGAGGTTGGTGATAAGAAGCATAGCGTCAACGAGGTTGGCGTCAGATAGCCGAGCGCCGGTGAGGTCGGCGAGAAGGAAGTTGGCGTTGTGCAGATTGGCCCCAATGAGGTCGGCACCAACCAATTTGGCATAATCGAAGTTGTACCCAGCCAGCGGGATCTCGCCGTCATTTCCGAGCTTACCAGCCGTTTCGAACAACCCGCGAAAATCCAACTCCGACAAGTCGGGGGGATTATCCCAATCGCTCCGCTGTTCGTTCCATGCCTCAACCCCCTCCAGCAACAGCGCAACATCACGATCGTTAGCCATCAGAAAACCTCCTGGCTTGACTGCGGCGCGGACGGGCGTGCGCGTTGTGCGCGCTGCCCGCCGCCGCTTGGTAGCAACGATTGTACCACATTCTCTACCGCCTTGCCCTCGGGGGAGTGGCGCAGCCGGGCCCGCGGCTCACGCCGCGGCTACGGCAACTGTGCGGCGCGGGCGGCGCGGATTGCGGTGCCGGAGTCAACGCCGAGGGTTAGGCCGTAGCGCTGTTGGCGTTCCTGCTGGCGCTGCCGGTGTTCGGCCGTTTTTAGTTCCGGCCAGTCCATCAGCTGCTCTACGGCGGCTTCTACTACTGCGCCCGGGCGCGAGTCGCGGAGCCAGGCGCGGAGGTCGCGGCGGGCTATGGTTACGGTTAGGCGGGCGGCGCGGGGGGCGCGGGCGGCGCGGAGGGCGGTTAGGCGGGCGGCTGTTGCTTCGGCGGCCCAGGCGCCGGCCTGGGCTACTGCCTGGTGGTTGTAATTGCCGGCGTCAAACTCCGGGATGGGCAGTTTCCACAGGTGCTTGTGCAAATCACGCGTCTTGCCCGACCAGTTGGGCGTCGTGTATCTGTTGACCGCCGTGGCCAGCGCATCGCTGTTGATGATTGCCAGCAGGTAGTGGGCCTCGTCAAGATCACGGCAAGCAATCCAGTACAGCCTTTCATCAACCAGCGCGGCGTCATCGTCAACCAGCGCTGCCGTCGGTTCACCGCCGGCCGTATAAACCAGGCGAATGGGCCGGCCGCCGTTATCCTGCTGCCACGCCAGTTGCGATGACAACCCTCGGTGATAATCCAGCCGGCCCAGCAAGTTTAGTTTGTTGGCCGGTTGCTTGTTGTCCTCCCAAAGGTGGCTGATAGTCTGCCACCGCCGGCGCATCCGGCGTTCCAGGCCGCCCAGGCGGATGCCGCCTGGCCCGTCGGCGTCAGTTGGGATCTCGTATTCGCCGCGTTTCACCGGCAGCATCGCCTTGAGGGGTTCCAGCGTGGCGTAGGGAACTATGGTCTCCCCCAGATGCACATCGTACAGATGGCGGCTTTCAATGGTCTGGTCGGTGAGGGCGGTCAAGTCCAGATCGCGCCAGGGGGCCTTGTCCTGCCCGCCCCGGCGGGGATTGACCGTAACCGTGGGCGCCGCCTGCACAATGGCGGTGTTTTCCGTTTCGTGGACAAAGAACAGGCAGCGGGGCCGGATTGAGGCCCCCTGCCGGGCATAGCCGGCATAGGGTGAATCGCCCCCTACCGAGGTATCGGTGATGGCGCGGGCGACCCGCCGCACGTCAGCCGAACCCGCTTGTCCCTGCCAGCGTTCCACCGCGCCGGCCAGCGCAGCGCCGCCGGCGTTTTCGCCGATGCGTTCCGCAAAGGCGACGCAGGACGCGATGGGAAAGAAGGTGTTGGGTTCCAGCGGTTCCAGATCCCACGCCGGCTTGTAGGCAAAGTTCACGGCCAGGGTGCGCCCCGGCGTGCGGCGGCGGCCCCGGCCGGCGGGCCGGGATTGCCATTCGCCGCTGCGCCACTTGGTGTACTGCCCCGATTGCAGGGCGCTGTGGGGCAGCACCATTCCGATGACGCCGCCGTCTTTCAGGTACAGGTCAACGCAGCGGGCAAAGAACAGCCCGGCCACATCCTGATTGCTGGCGTAGCGTCCGCCAACCCAAATGCCGTAAAGGCTTTTGCTCTGCGCCTCCAGTTCGGTACGCAACACGGCGACGGTCTGGTTGTAGTTGAGCCAGGGCGGGTTGCCGATGACGACGTCCACTTTGGTGCGGCTCAAGGCCACCGGGCGCACCAGGTTGCGGGTGTAGTAGGCCCAGATGTGGTTGCGTCCGGCCTGGTGCAGCCGCTGCATAGTGGCGAAGGTGGCGGCCAGGGTGCGGCGCTCGGCGGGGTCGGTGATGGCGTGGTCGTCCAGGGCCAGCAGGGGGTTGTCGCCGGCCTCAATGTCGGCGGCGGCCTGGCTCAAGAGGGAGTCGAAGGTGTCGGCGCGGTCCACCAGGCTGACGGGGAAGGCGAGTGGGGCGCCGGCGTGGTCATCCACCTGGATGGCGATTTCCCGTTCCGCGAACAGGTCGCCGGCGCGGAAGCGCAGTTGCAGGGCGTCGCCGAGATAGACGGGTACGGAGCCGGAGGCGTCGTAGCCGGCGGCGCGGGCGGCGGCCACGGCGGGGCGGGCGGCGAGGGCCCAGGCGGCGCGGGCGAGGTGGACGGCGGCGGGATGCACGTCAATGCCGGTTACCGCCGTGCGGAGGCCGTCCAGGGTGGGCCGGGGTTCCAGTTGGGCTTGCTGCGCCGCCGCCAGGTAATGGCCTACGGCGGCGGCGATGAAAGTTCCCGAGCCGCAGGCGGGGTCCAGTACCCGCTGGCGCAGGGGATCGGCGACGATTTCCCGCACCATCGTCTGGGCCAGCCAGTCGGGGGTGTAGTATTCGCCCAGGGTGCGGCGTTCTGCGGGGGGGATGACGGTTTCGTAGAGGATGGCGGCGATGTCGGGGGGCGGGCCGGCGCCGTGTTCGCCGGCCCAGTCGAAGCGGGCCAGACGGCGGGCCAGGGCGCGGAGCAGAGGCGCGCCGCCCACTTCGGCGGGCCAGGCGAAGAAGTCGGAGGCGATGACGCCGTTCAGCCCGGTGGCGTCGCGGAAGCGGCGGCCTTGCAGCAGGTCGGCGGGGTCGGTTTCGGCCACCTGGCGGATGTCCACGCCGAAGGCGGCCTGCACGGCGATGCCCACCACC
The DNA here is from genome assembly GCA_965203195.1 of Dehalococcoidia bacterium. Taxonomy (GTDB): domain Bacteria; phylum Chloroflexota; class Dehalococcoidia; order Lucifugimonadales; family UBA3495; genus Bin87. The sequence goes on from OZ241860.1 coordinate 2,957,328, forward strand.
AGGGTGAGGTAGGTGTGGCGGACAAAGAGGTCGTCCAGTTCGGCGGGGGTGTGGGCGATTTCGCCGAGGGCGGCGGTGAGCAGGTTCTGCCAGAGGCGGCGCTTGACCTGGACGGTTTCGTAGCCGGCGGCGGCGGCGTAGAGGTCGGCCAGGGTTTGGATGTCGCGCTGGCCGGCGGCGCTGGCGGGGCCGAGGTGCTGCTCCACGGTGGCGCGGTTGGCGGGGACGCTTTCCAGGGCGAAGAGGGCGTAGTCGCGCAGCCATTCGTAGAGAGGCAGCCACTGCTCCGGGGTTTCCAGGGTGAAGTAGTAGGGGCGGACGGCGCGGGGCGGGCCGGCGCCGGGCCAGCGCAGCAGCCAGCGCTTGCCGTCGGTGAGCACGCCCATACGGACGCCCTTGCCGGCGGCTTTGGACTGCTCCAGGTAGCCGTCCAGCTGGGCGACGTATTCGGGGTTGGGGGCGCTGCTGTCGCCGGCGGCGCCGGAAGCGCCGATGCGCCGCTTGAACTCGATGAAGGTGTCCAGGGCGGTGAGGTCCACGGCCTGGCGGCTGGCGCCGGAGGGCGGGTTTTCCTCGACGATGGCGTCGGGGTGGGCCAGGCCGGTGAGGGCGAGGAAGTCGCGGACGGCGCTGGTGATGTTGGCTTCGGCGGCGAAGTTGTTGTGGCGGGCGAGGATGGCCCGGGCGGCGGCCTGGTAGCGGGGGTCGTCGATGTTCAGGTGCGTGGTCATACTCCTGCGGGCGCTTGGCCTTGACGGGGGGTGGGAGGCGGCTGTCCGACGGCGTCATCAGACCGCATAGCGGCTCACTATATCCTTGTTGGCGTCGGTTGATGCCTGACGGTTCAAACGGCTGTCAGTCCCGAGCCGCACCCGTTGCGTTGCCTTCGCCCATCGTTTCATAATGGAATTCAGGCTGGCCTCGGCATCCTGAGGGGCAATGCGGTAGGTTTCAATGCCGCGCCACAGTGCCTCCGTTTCCACCTTGAGGTCATCGCAGAGGTGCGCGGTCAGCCGCAAGGTGGCCGCGTCCTGGGCGTGGTCGGAGAATGCATCCCAGATCGTAAGTGCCGCCAGCAGCGCGCCGAGGGCAACCCCGACGTAAAACAGCCACGGGGCCGCCGCCGCCGCAAAATAGATGACCGCCAGAAAGACCAGCACGCCGGCCAGTATGGTGAAACGCAGCGCCCGGTACCGGCGGCGGTGCTTGTCCGCCATGGCGTCGTAGTAGCGCCAGTTATATTCCAGGTCGCAAAGCGTGTTCCAGACGGCGCTGCGGGTCTGGTCGGTTACGGGTTCCATCATCAGAGGCCCTCCTCCGTCACGCCGAATTCAATGCAAGGGTCAAATGCAACGATACCCCATTGCCGGCCAAAAATCAAAGGCGCCGGGTCATACCGGGCAGGTCGCCGGTTCCGCATTGGGGCCGATTTGCCGGCGGCGTAGTGAGGGCAAAATGCCAGGCGGGCCGGCCTAGTTTTGGGGGCGTTTGCCGATGTAGTGGGCGGCCCACATTGTGCAGATGGAGGCGAAGGAAAGGGCGGCGGAGAGGATGAAGGCTTGTACATAGTCGCCTTGCAGGTCGAACATGGCGCCGGCGATGATGGGGCCGAGAAAGATGGCGGCGCCTCGTCCCATTTCGACGAAGCCCATTACCGTGCCGAGGGATTCGGCGGGGAAAAGATCGGCGGCCTTGGCGCCGACGATGAGGCCGCTGATGCCGTCGGTAAGGCCGGCCAGGGCGACATACAGGGCCAGAGGCCACCAGGCGCTGCCGTCGCCGAGCCACACGACGAGGATGACGGCGCCGGCGGCGATGCTCATGCCGATGGTGTACACCGATTCGCGGCCCCAGCGGTCGGTGGCGACGCCCACCAGAGGGCGGGCGAAAAGGCTGACCAGGCCCACGGCGCCCAAGGTGTTGGCGGCGGTCTGGGTTCCATAGCCGGCGAGGACGAAGAAGGTGACCAGGTGGATGCGTATCATCTGGGTTCCGGTGGAGCCGGCGATGCGGGTCAGGACGAGAAGCCACATTGCGGGGCGGCGGATGGTATCGCCGAGGGTTGGCGCCCGGGTTGGCGATGCCGGGGACGACGTGCCGGGGCGAGGCCGGCGTCCGCGCGCTGGAGCCGGCGACTCGGCGGTGGGCGGCAAGGGGGCGATGGGCGCTGCCGGGGATGCCGCTGCCGGGGATGCCGGCGATGCCGATGTTGGAGGCGCCGATAGCGTTGCCGCCTCGGGGGGGCGGCGCTGGAACAGTCCGTTGGGCAAGGCGATGAGGACGGCAAAGACGACGCCGAAGATCCGGTAGGCCCAGCGCCAGCCCAGGGCGTTGGTCAGGACGCCGGCCAGGGGGGCGAATATGCCCTGTCCGATGGGGTTGCCGCTGTCGGCGAGGCCAAGCATCCGGCCGCGGGTGTTGGGGAACCAGGGGGCCAGGGTGGCGGTCATAGAGAAGGAGGCGATGGCGGTATGGCCGATGCCGGCGAAGATGCTGTACCAGATGAACATCTGCCACAGGTCGGTGGCGAAGCTGGAGGCCAGCCAGCCGGTGAGGATGCAAAGGCCGGCCAGGGGGAACAGAACGCGGGCGCCCCACTTGTCCAGCAGGATGCCGAGGAAGGGGGCGGCAATGGCGCCGATGAGTCCGGCCAGGGAAAATACGGCCGAGGTGTAGGTGGCGCTGCGTCCGAAGGCGTCTTTGAGGGCGTTGAAATAGACGGCTTCGCTGTTTTTGGTGCCGCCCTCGACGGTGAGGTTGCCGAGGGAGAGGACGAAAATCACCCAGCCGTAGTGGAGGCGGCGGCGCGCAGTAGTGAGCATCAGATGGCGACCGAGCAGCGGCGCGCTCCTTCATTGATACACGACGCCAAAGGGCGACTTGCGGTCAGGAGGAATAGCCCAGCAGTTCCAGGCCCGGGCGGCAGGCGTGGGCCAGCGCCTTCTGCTCGCCGGCGTCCAGGCGGGCGAAGCGCGAGGGCGTGGGGCGGGGGATTGAGGATACGGAGTCCACCCAGGCGTTGTCCTCCAGCTCCGGGGCGATGAACCGGATGAGGCGGCGGATTTGCGGCTCCGGTTGCGTCTGGACATCCTCAAAGCGGACATTGAGCAGGCGGTCGGGCGGGAGGGTGGCGAACAGGCGGTGGCCGTGGGCCACCATGGCGCTCCAGAAGGTTCCGAAGTCGGGGCGGGTCAGCGCGTCATAGGGCAGGCGGCGGGGGCGCAACAGGGTGTTGGCAACGGGTTCCAGCCAGGGGTTGATGCGATCCCAGAGCCGGTCTTTGGCCAGCGCGCCCAGAACGTCGATGCCCAAAGACCGCAGGGCGCGCATTGTGGCGACGATGGTGCGGAAAAGATAATGCCCGTGCATTGACAGGGCTACTTCGCGACCGTCGCGATATACGTTGACCACCCGGGCTTCGGGGAACTCGCGCAGCAGGCGGGAGGCCAGCAGCAGGGAGGCGCCGGAGCGTTCGGCCCAGACATCGCGGTGGAGGCGGCGGCACAGCCAGGCGAAAAGGTGGCGGTACTGGTCGGCGACCGGCAGTTTGGGCCAGGCGCGCACGGCCGGCTCCAGGGCGTCGTACAGGGTTTCGTAGCCGGCGTCAAGGTGGGGCAGGGTGGCACACAGCAGCGGGGGCACGTCGGCGCGGCTGAAGCGGGCGGCCGGGTCGTCCACCGGGTAGAGGAGCTCCGGGAACTGCCCGCGGAGCATCAGCCGGGTGCGTGGCTGCTGGCGGCTGTAAAAATGCCACATCCGGGCGCCGGTGCGGTGGCGGCGACGGAAGGGGCCGAAGCCGGTAAAGCTGAAGAACTCGGAGAGGCTCAACACGCGGGGGTGCCGGTTCAGGATGTCCGACACCATTGTGGAACCGCAGCGTCCGGTGCTTAAGACCAGCACGGGCGGGATAGCGGGCGGCGGGGCGGCGGCCGGCGGCGGGGTTACCAAGGGGTGGCCTGTTCGGCCCGCATCCGGTCGGGCAAGCGGTAGCTGGAGTCGCTGAGTTCGGCGGCGTCCAGCAGGAATACGAAGCTGCTGCCCCGCCAGCGTTCCGCCATACCGGGGAAGGCGCGGCGCACACGGTGGTAGGCGCGGCGGCGCCACTTCAGCCAAGTCAGCACGCCGGCGGTCTGCTGTCGGGGGAAGTCCAGGCTGTCGGCCAGTTCGTGGCCCAGCAGGGCACGGGAGACGCGGTAGGTATGGGTGACCATAGCGCGGCGGGCGGCGGGATTGGAGAGGCCGGCGATGTCGGGCAGGGCTTGCACCAGGGCGTTGGCGATGGCCGCCGATTCCGGGCCGGGCGGCGGTTCACAGCGGCTGCCCACGCGGGACAGGTCGGTGGTGGCGGCCTCGTCGCCGTCAAAGAGCAGGGCTTCGGGGACGCCGATGAGATAGGAGGCGTAACGCCAGGCCTGCATAAAGCCGGCGCGCGCGTCGGGGTCGAGGCGGGCGCCGAGGCGTTCCGTCTGGCGTAGCATAGTGGCGGAGAAGTTGGCCGCCGACAGACCGAGGTGGGCGGCGCTGACGGGGACGCCCCAGACGGCCTCGTCCCACTGGCGGCTGTCTTGCAGCAAGCGCCGGACCTGGGCGTGCACCAGGCGGATACGCACGGAGAGTTTCCAGCCTTCGCCCTGTCGTTCCAGGGCGCCGGGCAGCATAATCTCGACGAAATGGCGGGTGTTCTGCCGGATGCGGCGGGCGCCGTAGCCCGTCAGCACGCGCCCGGTCATATAGAAGGACTTGCTGATCAGCGTGGCGGCGTTTTGCAGAGTGACGACGAAAAATGCGGGGATGAACAGGTCGGAATAGGCGTGAAAGGCGATGCGACCGGGATGGACGACGCGGGGGTCGAACCACGGGGGCGGAACGGAGATGGCGTCGAAAAATTCGCGCAAGGGGAGAGGGGCCTGGCGCAGGATATGGTCCTGGCGTTCCATGCCGGCGTGGATGAGGCGGTGGACGTCGCGCTGGTCCAGTTCGGCCAGGGCGGCGATGGCGGCGTCGGCCATTGGGTCGGCGATGCGGGTATGGGCGATGTATTGGTCGGCGAGTTCCGGGTGGGTGGCGCGCGCCTGCCGGTAGCCGGGCCGGTAAGCGGAGGGCGGCGTGGGCGCGGTTATGGCGTTTTCCGGCATAGTGCTGGCCCCTCCTTGCGGTCGCCTCTATTTACGCCCCGGCCATCCTACACCCCCGCTATCGTTCCGTTGTTCCTGCCCTACTACCCGGCCGGGGCGGGAATCCGGTTGGATCTCCTACCCCACCCAGCACAGCACAGCACACTGGGTTGGCCCCGGCAATGACGGGATGGTCAAGCCGGGCGCGCAATGGTTGAGGCGCAAGCGCGTAAGTTGAGGTTATTGTAGCAATGCCGCCGCCGCCGCGCCATATTTTGCCGGAACGGATCGTTTTGTTTCGGATAGCGACGACACGCCTAGAAGCCCTGCATCCATTCCTCAAAGCGCCGCAGCAGGGTTGGGTCGCCGGAGAGGTTCATGCGGCCGGCGGCCAGGGCCCGTTCGGCGGCCAGCCGGCCGTAGGCCAGCAGCAGGTAGTCGTTGGCGGAGCAGGATACGGTCAGGTGGATGGCGGCGCCGGGGGGATGGATCCCGGCATCGAGGGCGTGGCTGATGGCGGCGGCGGCCGTTTCCGGCCCGGCGGCGACATCAACAGTGGCGGTGTCGGCGGGGGCGACGCCGGCGGCGGTAGCATCGACAGTGGTAGTGTCGGGTGCGGCGGCGGAAAGGTTGAAGCGGTAGCGGGCGGTGTCTTGAGGCGGGTCGGGGGCGGGGTGGTAGGCGGCGCGCAGCCAGCGGGCGGACATACCCAGCAGAGTAGGGATGGCAGCGGGATGGAGGGCGGCGTCAGGGTCAAAGGCGCTGCGGATGTCCCAGTCGTGGACGGCCAGTTCCTGGATGCGCTGGCTGACATATTCGCGGGCGGTCATTGCGCCGCGCCGGGGGTGCCAGCAGGGGGCGCGCCATTTGGGGCCGGCGAAGGTGTCCAGCAGGGCGGCCAGTTCGGAGTAGAGGCGGCGGAACTCCGGGATGAGGTTGTCGCCCAGGCTTTGGGCATAGGCGATGTCGGCGTCGGCGTTGGCGGCGGACATTGCCTGGTTGCTGGCGGGCGGGGTGAAGCCGGGCGGGGGGCTGGCGTCGCCGCGGCGGCCGCGGGTCATACTGGCGATCTGCCGCCCGGCGCGGTTGGTGAGGTGGCCGGCCACATCGCGCACCGACCAGGCGGCGCAAGCGGAGGGGCGGCGCAAGTCGGCGGGCGAACACGCGGAGAGGAAATCGTCCAGTCCCTGCCACAGGGCGTTGATGACCGCAATTTCCCCGCGGATGGCGGTTTCGTCGTCAGGGGTTTCATGGCGAGGGGAGGTCATAGTCTGCTCCGGTGACGGGGGCGATGGGTTGGGCAAGGATGCGGCGTTGGTTCCGCCGGAGAGGGGAGGTCAAGGGACGGGGTTGGCGGGCGGCGCCAGCGGAGGCAGTTGGTTTTCCAGCCAGGGAGTCAGGTCTTGCAGAACGGCGGCGGGGATTTCGTGGCCCATAGGGTACTCGTGATAAGAAGGGGCATAGCCCTCGGCGAGCAGGAATTCGCGGGTGCGGCGGGCACTGTCCATACTAACCATTTGGTCGTGGAGGCCATGGGCGACGAATATGGGCTGGCGGCGGTGTTCGGGCAGGCGGGGGCGGAGGATTTCCGGGTCGGGCAGTGAGGCGCTCAAGGCGACCAGGGCGGCGAAGGTTTCGGGTTGGGGCAGGCCCATGCGGTAGGTCATGCCGCCGCCCTGGGAGAAGCCGAGCAAGGCGGCGCGGCCGTCGCCGGCGCGGAATTCGTCCAGGGTCTGGGCGAAGAAGGCGGAGAGCATGGCTTCGGCCTGGTCGTAATGCTCCGGGGCGGCCTGGCCACGGGGCGGGTGCCAGCCGTAGCCGGTCATACCGGGGGCCAGCTCAAAGGGGATGGGGGCGTTGGGGCAGACGTAGATGTAGCCCCGGCGGTTGATAGACGGGGCGAGGCCGGCCAGGTCCTGCATATTGGCGCCGAACCCGTGGAGCATTATGACCAGGGGGTAGGCGGCGGCAGGATCGTAGTCGTCGGGAAATATGGCGAGGTAGTGCAGGCCGTCGTGGGCTACGCGGCGCGGCTCAGCGTGCATCGGGAGGGTACGCTCCTGGGTGAGGCTGCCTCCGGCGCGGAAGGGCCCGGCGGCGCGGACGGGGACGAGGCCCCGGCGTTATCCTAACAGATTATTTCAGATCATTTCACCAGCCGGCGATGGGGCGATAAGGATGGGACGACAAGCTGGGAGGCCCCGCAGCAGCGCCGGCCCAGCGCGGTTTGGCGAGGGCAAGCGGCTGGCGGCGGGGCGGTGGTCATTGGGAAGGCAACTCCTTTTCGGCGGGTGGGCGATTGGCAAATTGATGGCATCGGGGAAGGCTCGGGCTGGCCTTTGGGGTTCTAGGTTGTCGGCGCTACGGCCTGAGAGCGTAACGCGTGGGATTTCGTCATAGTTTTCCGTGTCCCGGACGGGACTGGCGGCAAGCAAAAGCAGGTTCAGGGCCTGCTCCGGCGAACCGATCAGGACAATCCGGCACGGGGCGGTGGTGACACCCGCTGGCTGGCACAGAACTACACGGGCCGCACGATACATACAGCGACGAAGCAGGACCAGCTGAAATTGGGTTCCGACAAGGGTTAGGCCGTTTCCTGGAGGCCCGTTTGGTTAGCCCGAAAGTTTTTCCCCGATGGTGGCGTGACGCGGTTGAGAGCTACGGATCGGATCCGGTGGGTGGGCATTGCTGGTGTCCGCCTGGGCTTGGGGCGCGCGTCCGCGTCGGGGGCCTGGGCGGATGGCGGCCGGGGCAGCTGTTCCCCTGGTCGCCGGGCGGTTGCCGCATCCGTGTTTGAGGTTAGCAGTACTGATGTTCACGGCGCAAGGGCGCGAATGTCATAAATGGCGGCGATTTTTAAAATCCGGCGGGCAAATTTGGCGTGGCACCGGCGGAGGCCGGAATGCGGGCGTACGGGCGGAGGGATGCGGCGACGAATGGCGGCGATGCCGGCGTCAGCTGGATTGACGGGCAAATGTCAAACCGCCCGATTGAAAACGCTGCCCGGCCCGCCCGCCGGATGTTTTCAACACACGCTGGCATCAGATTTTGGCCCCGCCGCGGACGCAAACACCACAACGCCCGCGAACCACGCAGCACCCATACCTGCTTCGTGTACCCGGTAGTCGCCAGCGCCAATCGCTTCAACCGCCCCCGATACCCCAAAGGCAACCCCTCGCTCCGGTTCGCCAGATTCCCCTTGCCCATTATGCTATGCGCCGCTCCGCCTCCGGCAACCTCATCGTACAACCGCAGGAAGGTTTCTCCACTGCGGTCGCCCACCTCAAAATCCACGCCCTGCCGGCCATCAGGCAGCTCAATCACCGCCGTCCAAATCCACACTTCCTGCCGCTTCTTACCGTGCCGCGCCCGATGATAAGTCCACATCTCGTCAAAGGAAATCGCCGGCGCTATGCCCCACCGCTGGCGTTGCATAGTTACCCAAACCCAAACGCCCGGGGCCCACCGAACTTTTTTTGACCCATTCGTACACGGCGCCCAGCTTGACCTCCAAAACACGGCTGATAGCGGCTATGGCCATGCCTTCGCCGTACCTATCAATGGCCTGTTCCTTGACTTGTTCCGAGTAGTAACGGCGGTTGCCGTCGGGCGTGAAGCGGTAGTGGCAGAGGCGGCGGCGGCAGGTTTGCTTGCCCCGGGAACGTCCGTCTTCGGGTAGCCGGTTGGAGGCGCAGTGAGGGCACTGGAGAACATCCCGGCAGGAACGGGCGGCGGCCATAGCATCACCTCCGGCAATGGCAAAATCCAGCCCCAATTATATCACCAGCACGTGCTGAAAATACCGCTAAACCGGTATTTTCAACACGCGCTGGCATTGGATTTTTGGCCCCGCCGCGGACGCAAACACAGCAACGCCAGCGAACCACGCAACACCCATACCTGCTTCGTGTACCCCGTCGTCGCCCGCGCCAATCGCTTCAACCGCCCCCGATACTCCGAATGCAATCCCTCATTCCGGTTCGCCAACTTGCCCTTGCCCACTATATGCCGCTCCGCAGGCAGCCAACTCCCGTACACACCGTAGTCATCGCTGTAGTACCGCTCCGCCTCCGGCAACCGCTCGTACAACCGCAGAAAAGTCTCCCCACTGCGGTCGCCCACCTCAAAGTCCACGCACCGCCGACCATCAGGCAACTCAATCACCGCCGTCCAAATCCACACTTCCTGCCGCTTCTTGCCATGTCGCGCCTGCTGATAAGTCCACATCTCGTCAAAAGATATGGCCGGCACGACACCCCATCGCTGGCGCTGCATGGTCACCCAAGCCCAAATCATCAGGGCCCACCGGACTTTTTTTTGACCCATTCGTACACCGTCCCCAGCTTGACCTCCAGAACACGGCTGATGGCGGCTATGGCCATGCCTTCGCCGTACATATCGATGGCCTGTTCTTTGACCTGTTCCGAGTAGTAATGGCGGTTGCCATCGGGCGTGAAGCGGTAGTGGCACAGGCGGCAGCGGTAGGTTTGCTTGCCCCGGGAATGTCCGTCTTTGGGCAGCCAGTTGGAGCCGCAGTGGGGGCACTGGAGAACATTGCGGCAGGAGCGGGCGGCGGCCATGGGATTACCTCCGACAGTGGCAAAATCCGGCCCCAATTATATCACCAGCACGTGCTGAAAATACCGCCGCGCCGGTATTTTCAACACGCGCTGGCATCGGATTTTTGGCCCCGCCGCGGACGCAAACACAGCAACGCCAGCGAACCACGCAGCGCCCACACCTGCTTCGTGTAGCCCGTCGTGGCCCGCGCCAATCGCTTCAACCGCCCGCGATACTCCGAATGCAAACCCTCGTTCCGGTTCGCCAGCTTGCCCTTGCCCACTATGTGCCGCTCCGCCGGCAGCCAACTCCCGTACACACCGTAGTCATCGCTGTAATACCGCTCCGCCTCCGGCAACCGCTCGTACAACCGCAGAAAGGTTTCACCACTGCGGTCGCCCACCTCAAAGTCCACGCACCGCCGACCATCAGGCAGCTCAATCACCGCCGTCCAGATCCACACTTCCTGCCGCTTCTTGCCATGTCGCGCCTGCTGATAAGTCCACATCTCGTCAAAAGATATGGCCGGCACGACACCCCATCGCTGGCGCTGCATGGTCACCCAAGCCCAAATCCCCAGGGCCCACCGGACTTTTTTTGACCCACTGGTACACCGTCCCCAGCTTGACCTCCAGAACCCGGCTGATGGCGGCTATGGCCATGCCTTCGCCGTACATATCGATGGCTTGTTCCTTGACTTGTTCCGAGTAGTAGTGGCGGTTGCCGTCGGGCGTGAAGCGGTAGTGGCACAGGCGGCAGCGGTAGGTTTGCTTGCCCCGGGAATGTCCGTCTTTGGGCAGCCAGTTGGAGCCGCAGTGGGGGCACTGGAGATCGTCGCGGTAGGAGCGGGCGGCGGCCATGGGATTACCTCCGGCAGTGGCAAAATCCGGCCCCAATTATATCACCAGCACGTGCTGAAAATACCGTTTGAAAATGCCCCTTGACGGGGGGGCCGGATGGCGCTAGGATGTATATAACCGCGCCGGGAGCCCTGCTTCGGGCGGTGAATTGAATTTTGGGGACGCGTAGGTTCGACAGGAGCGTTTTCTGACGGATTGCAAGCCGAGGCCGTTGCCGCCCTCGTTAAAACGGCAGCGAACAAAGTAACTGGCGAACGACAATTCGCTCTGGCCGCCTAGTCGCGGCCACGTCTGCCACCAGTAGGCCCGGAGGCCGGGAAGCGGACGTCCAATTACTCCGGGATGCTATCCCCACGACGCCGATGCCGGGGGCCATAGATTAATCGGCTTGCTGACGCCGTATCCAGCCGGCGAGAGACCGCGCCAGCAAGAACAAAGCGCCGGATAAGCTTGTAGTACATCCGATTAGGGGAGTTTCTGGACGGGGAGTGCGACTCTCCCCCGTCTCCACCAATTCCGCAAACGAGCCGGGGCGGCAGTTCTGCCGCCCCGGTTTTGGTATGCGCCAACGCGCGGCAAGGGCGCCGGGTTAGGTCAGGAAGGGCCGCAGATCCGCCTCGTCAAGGCTCAAAGCCCGCTGGAAGCCGGGACGGGCATTCAACAGCTGCAATACCGGATCAGGCAGGTCGTCCGTTACCGGAATGTCCAGACGCAGCCAGAGTACCGACCGGGCGTGGGGATGCGTGTTATCGTACGTGGGCTCAAAGCGATAATCGCCCGTCACTTTGCCGATGGCAAACATCCTGCGTCCAGCGGCATCGGTGTAGGGCGTTAGCGCCAAATCGCCGGTGTGGAGGCCGGGGTCGTCATCATAGTCGCGGCCAGCGAAACGCCACAATCGGCCGGCGTCGTAGCCGGCGGCAGTACGGCCCCGCAAGTCGGGACTGTCACGCAGTTCGATGGGGGTAGCGTAGTCGGTAATCGGATGGGCAAGGCCGTAGCCGATGACCACCACGCTGTCCGCAAAGAAATGTTCCTTATGCTGCTCGACGTTCGCATAGCCGCAGCGGATCAGCCAAACTGCCATTGCTGCCTCCTGCTTGGGGGCGGGCGCTTTGGGACGGAAATGGGGCCGTCCCGGATTTCAGGCGTCGCCGGTTTGGAACCAGGTATGGGCGGCGGCTTCGTCGGGCCAGAGGAACTTGAAGCCGGCCTGGAGGGCGTAGTATTTGTCCAGGTCCTCGCGGTCTCCGATGTGGTAGTAGTCCTCGGCGTCGTGGAACTGGGCCTTGACATCGGGGAGCATATGCTTGGTGACGGCGAAATCCACGGGGATGTCGTGCTGTTCCCAGATGGCGCGCTGGCTGCTGGGGGGGCGGTCGGAGCAGCTGCCGATGATGAAGCCGCGCTGCCGCACGGCGCGCACCATATCCATAGTGAGGGCGCCGGGGGGGTCGCCCACTTCCAGGGTGCCGTCGATGTCAAAGCTGATGAGAATTGCCATTTAGTTGCCTCGGCGTAATTGCCGCGCCCCGGCGGGAAGCGGAGCGCGGCGGGGGTTTGAGATGGATGGCGGAGAGGTTCCGGCTGACGACGGAATGACGCTCCGAGAATGGCAGAGCGGAATTGGCGCCGGGATGGCGGCCGGGGAGTTAGTCGGGGGTGGCGCTCCAGACGGTGAAGTTGCCGCCCAGGGGCATGGGGCCGCCGGAGACGGCGATTTCCGGTTTGACGCCGGTGACGGCGCGGGCGCCGGCGCGGCCCTGGATCTGCTGGATGCAGTCGGTGTGCATCCAGAAGCGGCTGCGCCCGCTGCCGATGTTGCCGCCGCTGGGCAGGATGGGGTTGGGGCCTTCAATGCTGATGTCGGACTGGTAGAAGTCCAGGGCGTCGCCGGGCTGCATACCGCGGTAGCGGAGGCCCTCGATGTGGAACTGGTGGAACTGGGCGAAGCCGTCGTACATATTTTCGAAGGAGAGGTCGTCGGCGGTGATGCCCGCTCCTTCGTAGATTTTGCGTCCGGTGGCGGCGGTTTCGGCTTCCACTTCGTCCAGGGTGGGGGTGATGCTGCGGGCCACGCCGCGGCTGGAGGCGTGGTTGAGGATGTACACGGGCTTTTGGGCCAGATCCCGGGCGCGTTCCGCCGTAGTGAAAAGGTAGGCGGCGGCGACCATAATGGGGATGTCGTTGTCAAAGAGGTTGGCGGGCTTGGCGATCCAGCGGGAGGTCAGGTAGTCCTCGGGCAGCAGTTGTTCGGGGCGGTGCTGGGCCCAGTAGCCTTCGGGGAACAGCAGGCCGTTGCGCCGGGAGTTCTGCATGAAGGGGGCCATCATATCGTGGTGTTTGCCGTATTTGGTGCAGTACTGGGCGAACTGGAGGGCGGTGCCGTAGCAGCCCGGGGCGCCCCACAGGGTGCGGCCGGGGTTGATGGCGAAGTTGCCCGGCACTGCGGAGGCGGCGCTGATGCCGCCGTGGTTGTAGCGGCCCTCCAGGTTGTGCCAGCCCTTGAGGACGAGGCAGTTGCCGGCGAGTCCGTCGCCCACGGCCTGGGCGGCCACGACGATGGCGGCGGACATACAGCCGGGGGCGTACATAGTGAATTTGACGTTGGTGAGTTCGGGCATATTTTTGAGGATCCACTCGGCGCTGAGCTGGCCGATGCCGTCGAGGGGATCGTCGGTGGGGTTGAAGGCGTTGACGACGTCCATAGGGACGGGCTGGTCGGCGGGCCAGTAGGCGCCGGTGGTGGTGACGGGAACCAGCACCAGGCCGTCCACCTGGTCGGGGGCGATGCCGGCGTCGGCGATGGCCTTGCGGAGGGCGAGGATGCTCAGGGCGCCGACGGAGGATTCGGGCTGGCCGTCCCAGCGGCGGGCGGTGGGGGAATGGCCGATGCCCACGGCCGCAACCTGGCCGCGGTGTTCCCAAATCCCCAAGCCCTCGGTAGAACGATACATTGATTCGGGGGCCATCCGGGTGGTCATAAAAGGCTCCTTTCGGGTTGGGGAGGACGGGGCGGGCGGGGCGGGTTCAGGCGATGACCTGCCATTCGGGGACTTTCTGGCCGTTGGCGGTGGTTTCAAAGATGACCCGGACGGGGGCGCCGACGGGAACCTGGTCGGGGGGAACGCCGGGGAGATGGGAGTACATCAGTATGCCGGGGTCGTCGTCCAGCATAATGGCGGCGAGGTTGAAGGGCAGGTCCTCTTTGAGGGCGGCGACGGGGCAGTCGTACACGACGCCGTAGTTGTAGATGGAGCCGCGTCCGCTGACTTCTTTCCAGGTCAGGCCGGCGCCGGAGCCGCAGAGGTCGCAGGCGGCGCGCGGGGGGAAGTGGAGGCGGTCGCAGGCGGCGCAGTTCTGGAGGACGAGGCGTTCCTCGTTGGCGGCGTCCCAGAAGGGCCGGGTCAAATCGTCGGGTATTACGCCCTGCTTCACGGGTATCCCTCCTCGTGGGTGGTCGGTGGGTTGCGGTTTTGGACTGGTTGGATTAGGAATTGGCGGGCCGGTCGCGGGCCGCGATGCCGGCGGCACAAGGTTATGCGGGTTAGGCGGCGGTGTCAAGTTGCCGGGGGCGGCGCGGCAGGGCTATCGCATATGGATTTTGCGGTGTTCGGTATGATAGCGGCCAACGCCGCCGGGCGTGGCGTAAAATTGAATGCAGAGGATACGCCGCCATGACCGAGTTTGCCGACCTGTTCAGCGCCCTGGAAGACCCCCGCGCCAGCAACGCCCGCCGCCATTCCCGCCACGACATCCTGGTCATCGCCTTTTGCACCATGCTCTGCGGCGGCCAGACTGGCGCCGACATGGAACTTTTCGGCCACGCCAAACGGGAACTCCTACAATCCTTCCTCAAACTGGACCACGGCATCCCCAGCCACGATACCTTCTCCCGCCTCCTGGGGATGCTGGACCCCGCCGCTTTCCAGCAGTGGTTCATCGGCTTTATGCGGCACTTCGCCGAAGGCTGCGCGGGCATACTGGCGGTGGACGGGAAAACTTTGCGCCGTTCTTACGACCGCGCCGAGCAACTCTCCCCGCTGCATCTGGTCAGCGCCTGGGCTGAGGAACAACGCTTGGTATTGGGGCAACTGGCTGTGGACGACAAATCCAACGAGATTACAGCGTTGCCCAAGCTGCTGGAAATGCTGACTTTGCGCGGCAAAGTAGTTACTGCCGATGCCATGCATTGCCAGCGTCAAGTGGCGCAGCAGGTGATTGAGCAGGGCGGCGACTATGCCTTGGCTCTGAAAGGCAATCAGGGCAGTCTGCGGGATGACGTACAGTTGTTTCTGGACGACCCGTCCACGCCGCTGGCCCAGGATGTCCAAATCAGCAAAGGACACGGGCGTATTGAAACCCGCATTGCCAGCGTCAGTTCCGATGTGGCTTGGCTACAGGAAACGCATCATTGGCCGGGCCTGTCCGCAGTGGGCAAAGTGACCGCCATCCGGCGGAAGGACGGGGACGAAAGTGAACAGAGCCGCTACTATCTGCTGAGCGAAGCGTGCACGGCGGAACGGTTCAACTACATTGTGCGGGGTCATTGGGGGATTGAAAATGGGCTGCACTGGGTACTGGATGTGACTTGCAACGAGGATCAGGCGCGGAACCGGAAGGGGCATTGCGCGGAGAACCTGGCGTTGTTGCGGAAGCTGGCGCTGAATTTGGCGCGGTTGGAGGCGAGCAAAGGTTCAATGCGTGGCAAGCTGAAGCGGGCGGGTTGGGACGATGGCTATCTCATCAGCATCCTGTCCCAATTCACCAAAATCCATATGCGATAGCCCTGGGCAGCCGGTAGCGTTTCGTTTTAGGTGGTTTAGTTGTAAGATGGGGGTACAATGCCCGCCCTATCCCCCTACCGGAGATGCGCCGCTATGGGACTGCTGGACCACCTGGAAACCCAACTGGAACGCCAAATCCCCGCCCAACTCCAAGCCGCCCTGCAACAAGCCCTGGATGACTACCAGCCCCTCTGCGACCAGTGCCGCCTGGCCATGCACCGCCACCATCGCTACGCCCGCGCCATTGCCACCAGTTACGGCGAAGTCCGCTTGCAGATCCCCGTGTTCCGCTGCGGTCAGTGTCGTCGTATGGCTGGCGGCATGACGCTGCTGGGCGATGGAATGCGACACCAGCGGTTTTCCAAAAAAACCGTGACATCGCCATCAGTCTGGCCGCGCAGGGATTGAGCTACGCCCGCGCCGGGAACTGGGTGGGCTGCGTCAAGAGTACGGTCGGCAAGTGGCTGGAGAAGGCGCCTTTGGCCGCGCCGGAGTTGCCGCCGGACGGGACGCTGGAAATGGATGGCCTGTGGACGCGAACCCGTAGCGGGCGTGCCGAATTGAAGGTAATCCGCGATGCCGCTACGGGAACGGCGTTGGGGGCTTTTGGCCCTTGGGCCGAAGTGATTGACCGGGCCTGGCAGCAGGGGGCGCAGCGTCCGCAGCATTTGGTCAGCGATGGGGACGGGGCCATCGCGGCGGGGATTGAGCTGGTGTATGGCGGGGAGGCGCCGCACCAGCTGTGCGCGTTTCACCTGCTGCGGGAGTACCGGCGGAACATTGGGACGGCGGGGTTTGCGGCGGCGCGGCGGCTGCTGGACGCGACTAGTTTGGCGGAGGGTCGGGCATGGGCGCGGCGGATTATGCGGGCAACGGCTGGGGCGGCGGGTTACTGGTGCGAGAAAGCGTTGTCCAAAGGACTGCGTCACTTGGCGACGGGGCAGGCGAGGCATCGGACTACGTCGCGCTTGGAGCGGTACAATCGTGAGTTGCGGCGACGGGAGAAGTTGGGGACGGTGTGGACGGAACACAACCTGCTGGCGTTGCTACAGGAGCAGGGCCTGATCAACCAAACCACCTAAAACGAAACGCTACCAATTATGAATCGCGGCGGGGACATTCTAAACGGAACCCGGCGGCGGGGTTATAATTTGGGATTGTCCGGTTGCGAGGGCATCCCCCCAATCACCCCGCGAGGTATCTATAATGACTACCCATACTGCCACTATCGCCGCGCCCTACCCGGCCCCCGACATGCCGTCGCCGTGGCCCGCGCTTTGGCGGCCGTCAACGACCGGCCCCACCCGGCCCTGGACGCCGGCCGCACCGCTCAAAAATACGCCGCCGTGGCCCAGGATTTCCGCCGCAGCGCCTGGCAGCATCTGGAGGAGGGCGATTTGCCCTAAGCTTCCAACAAGGCCTGGGGGCTGGTGGCGGAAACGGTCAAGGCGGTCAGCGCGCAGCACGGCGGCATTATTCACGCCCACCGTTCCATTTGGATGGTAGTTCGGGAACTGGCGCGGGCGGCGGGCGACGCACGCGATGCGGAAACGCAGCAATGGCTTAACAGCTCCTTTCTGGTCGCCCGCAGCCTGTATTCCAATTACTACGAGGATGAGGCCGAGGAGGAGGATGTTCGCGCCGGCTTGCGCCAGTGCGAACTGCTTTCGGAGCGGCTTTACACCCTGTTCCGGCCTGATGGTTCGGGCGACGATGGCGGCTAGTCTGCGGCCTATCGTCCCGCCAGGCCAACGCAGTCAATGATGGGGAAAGGCCGTCGCGCCTGCATTTCCCCAAAACCGCCAGACCGGGCCGGGTTGCGGCCGGGCCTGGCGCCGGCGCGTTTATCGGGTATAATCCGGGTTATAATCGGCGGCGGGGGGCTTTCGCAGGCGACCGGGCGGCACTGCCGGCTCCATCCGTACCCGCCTGTCCCGGTCCGGCCTCGCCCGTCTCTATCCGTTATCCGTTCCGCAACCGCAACCGCAGCCCAGGAGGAATGGCGATGACCACCGTAGCAGCTCACCACACCAATGTTTATGTCGGCCTGGCCGGCGAAAGCGCGCTGATTGTCGGCGCCGAAGGCACGCCGCTGGGGGAAGGCGGCCTGTACCGCCTGGCCGAGGGGCAGTCGGAATGGGTCGCCGTTGAGCAGGGGCTGCCCGAAAATCCCCAGGTGCGGGCCCTGCTGGCGCATCCCGACCGCCCGGCGACGATTTTCGCGGGCACGCAGGACGGGGTGTACCGCAGCGACGACCGGGGCGAAAACTGGCGGCGCACCGATACGCTGGCGGGGGATGTCTGGTCCATGGCGGCCCACCCCAACGATGCGTCCGTTATGTTCGCCGGGTACGACCAGGGGCGGGTGTGCCGTTCCGATGACGGCGGCGAGACCTGGCGGCAGCTGAATACGGCCGGGCTGACGCATCCCCACATTACGATGAACCCCCACGAAATCGTCAAGCGGGTCATTGGCATCAGCATTGACCCGGCGTATCCCGATGATGTGTACGGGGCCATTGAGGTGGGCGGGCTGATCAAGTCGGGCGACGGCGGGGAGACCTGGTCGTGCATTACCGACGGCCACTATACGCGGCTGGGGCCGGTTGACCTGCATGGCGTGCAGGTGAATCCCGCGGCGCCGGGGCTGGTGTACATCATTACGCAGCTGGCGATGTTCCGCAGCCGGCAGCGGGGCAAGGACTGGGAGTTTGTGCCGATTGAGGAGATGTTCGAGGGGGGCAGCTACTGCCGGGATCTGGTGGTTGACCCCAGCGAGCCCAGCCGGATGTACCTGGCGGCGGGGGCCGGCGGCGGCAGCGCGCCGGCGGGGACCGTGGACGCGGGTGTGCTGGTGCGTTCCACCGACGCGGGCGAAACCTGGGAACGGGTTGACCTGGGCGAAACGGCGCCGGCGCGGATGTTCCAGATTGCCATTGACCGCAACGCGCCCGGCAATGTTTATTGCTGCGACCGGGACGGTCATGTGTATTGCAGCAACGACGGCGGGCACGAGTGGACGCGCACGGACATTCCCGTGGCGATGTCCCGGGGGCGTCATGTTTATCCGATGGTGGCGGCCTAGCCGGCCGGCGCCCTGATTTTTGCCCCATTCCCGCCGGTCTTTGTAGCGGCGGGAATGGGGCGCGGGCGCTACGCTTTCGTTCCGAACCGACCGAAAGAATGCCCGGGCAACCGAAACCCCTGTCATCCGAAACCGGGCAACTGCCGAAACCGGGCTACTGTCGAAACCGGGCTACCGCTGGAGGAACCCTGCCGTGTCATCCAATCCGCTGTGGACTGCCACTTACCGCGTGGGCGAGGCCGACCTGGAGGATATGACCCTGGTCGCCGGGGATTTGCCGGATGACCTGCGGGGGTACCAGCTGGCCCGGTCGGGGCCGCTGGGGAACCGGGAGCTGGCCGAGAACGGCTTTTCGGGCAGCAGCGCCGACCGCTTCCGCAACGCGGGGCGGATTGGCGGCTTTATGCGGGAGTTCGTGCCTACGGCCGATATTTCCCCGGCCAGCGGGGTCAACTTTGTGGGCGCCACCGTGGTGCATCTCTTTGAAAACCCCGACCAGGTGTCCGGGTGGATGTCGGACATATTCGTGCGGGATTTTGAGGACAATGTGGGGGAGAGCATCGGGCATAACCAGCAGATCATATCGGTGCGGCGGGTGGCGGCCAGCGGGTTTTACGATGAGGCCATCGGGCTGTATGTGCTGCAAGGGGGGCCGGCGGGGCTGCTGTCGTCAACGGTGATTGACTTCCGGGTGGGGCGGCTGCTGGGGGTGGCGTTTGTGGGCGTGATTGGGGAGCATAGCCGGGCGGAGCTGGCTACGGAAATGGCGCTGGCGCTGGAAAAGAGGATTGTGCAGGTGGCGCTGGGGGTTTAGGGGCGGGTCGCGAAATCGCCCGCCAGTCCGGGAGGGGCCGGAATCCGGGGCAAGGGCCCATTGCCTGCGGGGCAGGCGGGCGGTGAGGATGCCCGGATGCCGGCTTGCACCGGACTGACGGGGGTTATGCTATGCCGCCGTTGGCGACGGCAAAATGCGCTTGGCGACGGGCCTTAATTCACTGGCACTCCTTGATTGGCGTGGATATTGCGGTTAGCAGGGGGGTTCCGGCGGGCGGGGGGCGGGCGGTTGGGGGCAGGGTAGCGGTTGTCATTGGAAGTCGGCTCCTTTCCGGTGGGTGGGCGATTGGCAGTTGGCAAATTGATGGCATCGGGGAAGGCTCGGGCGGGCCTTGGGGTTTCCAGGTTGTCGGCGCTACGGCCTGAGAGCGTAACGCGTGAGTTTCGTCCTAGTTTTCCGTGTCCCGGAGCGGCAGCTTTTGAGGGCCGTCAAACCGGCACGGGGCGGTGGTGACACCCGCTGGCTGGCACGGAACTACACGGGCCGTATGAGACACACAGCGACGAAGCAGGACCAGCTGAAATTGGGTTCCGACAAGGGTTAGGCCGTTTCCTGGAGGCCCGTTTGGTGGTTAGCCCGAATGGTTTCCCCGATGGTGGTACGACGTCGATTTCGGATTGGAGTAGGCATAGCTGGTGTCCGTTTTGGCGCCGGGCGCGCGTCCGCGCCGGGGCTGTGGCGGATGGCGGTCGGGGCAGCTGTCCCCTGGTCGCCGGGCGGGTTGCCGCATCCGTGTTTCAGGGTAATGTACTGAAGTTCGGGCTGTCAAGAGGCAGGGCGGCCGGATTCGCGGCGGATTTTGGATTCCGGCGGGCGAATTTAGCGTGGCACCGGGATTGAGGCGCGGCGAGCGGCGGCGGAGGCCGGGATGCGGGCGTCCGGGCGGGCGGATGCGGCGGCGGCAAACCGGGCTGGTGCGGATGCCGGCGGCGGCCGGAATGGCGGGGGAAAGCGCGTTGGGGGCCCGGCGCGGGGTTGATGGTTTGTGTTGACGCCGGGGGTTCCGGCGCATAGACTATCTACCTACGCTGATGGCACGCCTTTTTGACCTGCACATTCATACCACCAAAGGCAGCGCGGATTCCAGCCTGACGCCCGACGACCTGGTTCTGGAGGCGGAACGGCTGGGGCTGCGGGGGCTTTGCATTACCGAGCACGCCGGGCCGTGGGACCGGCACGAATTCGCGGCCTTCGCCGCGCGGCACAACGTGGTGCTCATCCGGGCGATGGAGGCGGACACCGATATGGGGCATATTCTGGCCTTTGGCGTGGATCGCTACCAGAGCGGTTTCAACCGCGCCGAGGAGCTGAGCCGCGCCGCCCACGCCGTGGGAGGCTTCGTGGTGTCGGCGCATCCGTTCCGCGGCGTGCTGCGACAGCATCACCGGACGCGGCCCTACCTGTATCCCGACCCCAAGGAGGCGATACCGACGGAGCCGGAAGAGGCGATGACGCATCCGGTGTTCGGGCTGGTCGACGCCGTTGAGGTGGCCAACGGCGGCACATCCGATGCGGAAAACCGGTTCGCCGCGGAAGTGGCCAGGCGTCTGAACCGGCCCGTAACCGGGGGCAGCGACGCCCACAGCGCCCACGGGCTGGGCCGGTTCGTCACCGAGTTCCCGGACGAAATCTTTGACGAAGCCCAGTTTCTGGCGGCGCTCCACCGGGGCGATTTTCATCCTATGGAGGGGTTGCGGCAGGGCCGGCTGCGGCCCTACCGCATCCGTTCCTGACGCTGCCCGAGTTCTGCAAATCCGGTCCAAGCCCGGATACGCCTACGCCCGCCGAGCCGTTGCTGATGACACAAACGCCAATGACGCAGTACGACCCCTTTGCGCAGGAGTTCGTCTGCATTGACCTGGAAACTACGGGGCTGAACCCCCACGCGGACACCATCATAGAGCTGGGGGCGGTGCGGATTCGGGGCGGCGAGGTGCTGCGCCGCTACCAGACATTCGTGAATCCCGGGCGGCGGATTCCGACATTCATCCAGCAGCTGACGAACATCACGCCGGCGCAGATTGAGCGGGCGCCCACCTTTCACCAGGTGGCGGGGCAGTTCGCCGATTTCGTGGGCGACCTGCCCATCATCGGCCACAATGTGGCGTTTGACTTGAGCTTTTTGGGTTCGCACCGGCTGCCGCTGTCCAACCGCAGCTACAATACCTGGGATCTGGCGTCCATATTTCTGCCCACGCTGCCGGAGTACAACCTGTCGGCGCTGGCGCGGCATTTCGGCATTGACCACAGCCAGGCGCACCGGGCCAGCGCCGATGCCGAGATTACGGCGCTGGTGTTTCACCGGCTGCTGGAAACGGGCGTTAAGCATCCGGCGGCGCGGGTGGCGGCCATAGCGCGCGCGGCCCGGACGGCCAATGCGCCGGTGGCCGACCTGCTGGACGGGCTGGTTCCGCACGCGGCGGGGGCCAACGCGCCGCTGGCGGCCGGCGCCGGGGCGGGCGTCATCGGGGTCAACGGGCTGGATCTGGACAGCCTGGCGCGGCGGACGGAAAGCGAAGGGGGCGGGCTGACGCCCAACGCCGCGCGGCGGG
Organism: Dehalococcoidia bacterium; assembly: GCA_965203195.1. Taxonomy (GTDB): domain Bacteria; phylum Chloroflexota; class Dehalococcoidia; order Lucifugimonadales; family UBA3495; genus Bin87. The sequence continues at coordinate 2,979,121 of OZ241860.1, forward strand.
AGCTTACGGAGCAGCAGGTTGCGGAACTGCTGGCGCCCGACGGCATCTTTGCGCGGGCGTTTCCCGGATTTGAGACGCGTCCCCAGCAGGCGGAGATGCTGGCGGCCGTGGCCGGGGCCATTTACCGGGGGCGGAAGCTGCTGGTGGAGGGCGGCACGGGCATTGGCAAGAGCCTGGCCTACCTGCTGCCGGCGGCGCTGTACGCCGCCAAGTACGGCCAGCGGGTGGTGGTTTCCACCAATACCATCAACCTGCAAGAGCAGCTGATGAACAAGGACATACCGGCCGTCATCGGCATACTGGAGGACGCCGGGATACTGGAGCCGGGGGCGGTGAAGGCGGCGCAGCTGAAGGGGCGTTCCAACTATATTTGCCTGCATCGGTGGAACAATCTGGCGAATGCGGATACGCTGAGCGAGGATGAGGCGCGGATTATCGGCAAGACTGCGGTCTGGCTGGACGACACGGAGACCGGCGACCGGACACAGCTGAACCTGCAACCGGGGGATTTGCGGGCGTGGGCGCGGATTTGCGCCGACAGCCAGGGGGTGTGCCCGGCTTTTCGGGGCAGCGGCGGCGGCCCGTGCTTTTTGCGGCAGGCGCGCCAGAAGGCGGAAGGGGCGCACATTCTGGTGGTCAATCACGCCCTGCTGCTGGCCGATATGGCCGTAGGCGGGACGGTGTTGCAGGATTACCAGCGGCTGATTATTGACGAAGCGCATCATCTGGAGGAGGAGGCCAGCCGGCAGCTGGGGTTTGAAATCGCCCAGGACGCTCTGCCCCAGGAGCTGGACGGGGTGTACCGGGTGATCCGTATGTTGACCGGGATGGTCAACCGGATGGAGAATCACGACAACGCAGGGCGGGCCGGGACGGCGCTGTCCAATGCGGCGGCGGCGTGCAACCAGGCGGCGCAGGCGTGGGAGCAGGTGTGGAACGGGGTGATCCGGCTCTACCAGCAGGCTGCGGGGCGCTCGGATAATGAACGGCAGCAGCCGCTGTCGCTGGACGCCGGTCCGCGGCAGTCCCGGGAGTGGGGCGCCATTGCCGGGGAGTGGGAATCGCTGTCGGTCTTTATGGACGGCTGCGAGGGGGCGTTGCAGGAGCTGTACCGGCTGGCGACGCAGGATGCGTTTCAGCTGCCGGATGATTCGGTGGCCGCCGAGCTGGGGGGGGCGATTGACGGGATTGGCGAGCTGGCGGGCAATATGGCGTCGGTTTTCGGGCGGTACGACGCCGAGCAGATCCAGTGGCTGGCGCAGAGCCGGCGCAGCCTGACGCTGCATTCCACGCCCTTGTCGGTGGCGCCGATACTGGCGGAGAAGCTGTTTGAGCAGAAGGAGTCGGTGGTTTTGACCAGCGCGACGCTGGCCACGGATTCCAGTTTCGCGTTTTTGCGGCAGCGGGTGGGGTTTCCGGAGGACAGCGAGGAGCTGCTGGTGGACAGCCCGTTCAACTACCGGCGGAACACGCTGCTGCTGGCGCCGGAGGATATGCCCGATCCGCGCCGGGCCGCCGACCATACCAGAGGCACGGTGCAGGTTATTCTCAATATGGCGGCGGCGCTGGACGGGCATTTGCTGGCGTTGTTCACATCGCACAATGCGCTGCGGGAAGTTTCGTTCCAGGTGCGGGGGCCGCTGCGGGCGGCGGGCATCGGGGTGCTGGCGCAGGGGATTGACGGCACGCCGCGCCAGCTGATTGACCGGCTGCATTCGGAGCCGCGTTCGGCGCTGCTGGGGACGGCCAGTTTCTGGGAAGGGGTTGACCTGGAGTCGGGGGCGCTACGGGGGCTGCTGCTGTGCCGGCTGCCGTTTCCGGTGCCCAGCGACCCGATAATCAAAGCGCGGGGCAACCTGTGCCACAACCCGTTCAATGATTACCAGGTGCCGCACGCCATCCTGCGGTTCCGGCAGGGCTTCGGGCGCCTCATCCGCAGCAAGAGCGACCGGGGGGCGGTGGTCATCCTGGACCGGCGCATTCAGACGGCCAATTACGGCGACCGGTTTTTTAATGCCCTGCCGTCCTGCTCTTTTGAGAAGTCCAGCGTGGCCACGGTGGGAGAGCAGGCGGCGCGCTGGCTGCAACTGGACAGTGCAGCTCGTTACTGACCAGCCGCTGGCGCTGGGGGAGAGCCTGGAAAGCGGGCAGGCGCACCGCTGGCGGCGGCTGGCGGACGGCCGCTATTCGGGCGTACTGGGCGGGCTGCTGGTACACATCGGGCAGAACGAGGTGGGCGTGGTGGAGTGGCAAGCGGCGGGGGATGACGGCGGGACGCCCGTGGCGGATCGGCTGCATTCCTACTTTCGCCTGGACGATGATATTGAGGCCATTTACGCCGACATTGGCCGGGATCGCCGGGTGGCGGAGATGACGGCGCGCTACCGGGGGCTGCGTATCCTGCGTCAGGAGGCGTGGGAGTGCACAGTGGCGTTCATCTGCTCGGCCAATTCCAACATCCCCCGCATTCACCAGAATATGGAAGCGATGGCCGCGGCGATGGGCGAACCCATAGAGCTGGACGGGGAAGTGCGTTATACATTTCCGGCGGCGGAACGGCTGGCGTCGGCCGGCGAGGGATTGCTGCGGGAGCTGGGGCTGGGGTTTCGGGCGCCCTATGTGGCGGCGGCGGCGCGGCAGGTTGGCGAGGGCGATTTGGATCTGGACGAGCTGGCGCGGCGGCCCTATGCCGAAGTGAAGGCGCGGCTGATGGAATGCCGGGGCATCGGGGCCAAGATAGCGGACTGCATCGCGGTGTTCGCGCTGGATAAGCTGGAGGCGTTTCCGGTGGATGTGTGGGTGCGGCGGGCGCTGGCGGAGTGGTATTTTCCGATGCAGAAGAAGCCGCCCGACCGGGCGCTGGTGGAATGGGCGCAGGGGTATTTCGGGGCCTATGCGGGCTATTCACAGCAGTACCTGTTTCACGGGCGGCGCCGGCAGGGGTAGGGGCGGATCCGAAGGGCGGGACGAGTTAGGGGTGAGGACGGCGCCGGGCCGGGCGGTTGCGCCGCCCGTTGCGGCTTGGGTATGATGCGGGGCAGCATGGCGCCGCCGCAGTTCCTTACCGCCCAACCAGTACCGGCCAGCCCGGTTCTGCTCGGTTCGACCCGACGGCCGCGCCGGAGGTTTCAGCGATATGTCCGTGATGGTTACCGGCGGCGCCGGGTTTATCGGCAACCGCATCATCCGCAAGCTGGTGGAGCTGGGCGAGGAAGCGGTCTGCTTTGACCTGGCGCCGCCCCGCGCCAATTTGCAGCCCTACCACGACCGCATTGCCTTTTACCGGGGCGACATCACCCGTCTGGATCACTTGCTGGAAGCGGTCAACGAGCACGGCGTGGAGCGCATCATCCATATGGCGGCGCTGCTGCCGCCGGACACGGAGGAGCGGCCGGCCACGGGCATGGCGGTGAACATTGACGGGGCCAACAATGTGTTTGAGGCGGCGCGCTGGGGCGGCGTGCGGCGGGTGGTTTATGCCAGCAGCATCGCGGTGTACGGGGTGCAGGACACCTTTGGCGAGCGGCCGCTTACCGAGGATGACCTGCCGGCGCCCATCAATGTGTACGGGATGACCAAAGCGGTCAACGATTTCGCCGCCGCCCGCTACCGGGCTTTGCATGGGCTGGACATTCGCGGCATTCGCATTTGCACCGTGTTCGGACACGGGCGGGTTACCGGGATGACGGGGATGATTGGGGGGCTGATGATGTCGCGGCCCGCGGTGGGGCAGCCGGTGAGTATGGACTTTGATCCGCAGGAAGCGTCGCCGATGATACACGCCGAGGACGCCGCCGAGATTTTCGTGCGCGCGACGCTGGCGGAGGGCTTGAGGCATCACACTTATATCAGCGGCGGCGAGCTGGCGACGATTGCCGATGTGGCGGACATTGTGCGTTCTTACATTCCCGAGGCCAGCATCACTACCGGCAGCCGGCCGGTGCCGCACGTTTATCTGGTGGACAACAGCCGGATGATGGCGGATTTGGGGTATGAGCTGCCGCCGCTGCGGGTGCGGGTGCTGGATCACATTAACGATGCGCGCGCGGAGGCGGGGCTGCCGCCCATCAGCGGGTAGGCTGGCGGGCGCCGGAAACAGACATACTGACCGGCGGAACCGGATGGCAAGGCGCGTTTGGTATAATAGTGGCGGAGCGCCGGCGCCAGGCAAGGTGATTTTCTGATGAGCATAAGCGTACAACTCCGCGCCGCGCCGGATGCAATCGGGCAATTTTGCCAGCGGCGCAAGGTCCGGCGGCTGACCCGGCTGGATGAACCCGTGCGCCCCGGCAGCGCGGCGGCGTTTCTGGTGGAGTTCCGGCCCGCCGACATACCGCCGCTGGGCGAGCTGGCGGCGATGGAAAGCGAAATTGCCGAAATCATGGGCCAGCCCGCCGACCTGCATCTGCATATCCGGGGCTTTTGCACCGGCGATATTCCGCCGCACGGCAAAATCGCCTATGACCGGGCGCATTATATGGAGTTCAACATTCCCAAAGACAAAATCGCCAGGCTCTGCGAGCAGTACGGCGTCAAGCGTCTGGCCACGATCCAGCATCCGCGGCGCAGTTCCATCATTAACGACAGCGATTTGGACTTCATCGCCGAGTCTGATCCCTATACCGGCGCCGGGGGCGGGGTGGACTGGTTCCGTCTGTCTGCTGATCTGAACCAACTGCTGGGCTATCCGGTTGACATCCGTCAGGTGGACAGCATCGCCGCCTGGCAGCAGGAAACTGTCAGCAGAGGCCGGGCTAATACGGCGGCGGTGGTGTATGAACGACCGCACTGACGCCGAACTGCGGGACGACATTTTTCAGTACGCCGGGGATGCGCTTGAAATGCTCGGCAATGCTACCTATTCGGATTTTCTAAATGACCGCACTCTGCGCTCCGCCATTTTCTATATGGTAGGCGTCATTGGCGAAGCGGCCAGCAGAACATCCGCAACTGGGCGCCATCGGTATCCTGGCGAGCACTGGGGACGCTTCCGGCGCCTGCGGAATATACTGGTTCACGAGTACCACTCTGTGAAACCTGACGAAATCTACGAAGCGACTACCGAGCATTTGCCGGCGTTCATCGCCGCATTGCAACCCCAAGTCCTTTAAGATATGGAGGCCAACCACTATGAGCGTTGCCATCGGCTATGTCCCCGGCGCTTTCGGGCAGGGGGGCGATGACCCCGACTTTCTCCGCGCCCTGGTGGAGCTGGGCGACAAGCATGAGTATGATTCCATCTGGCTGAGCGACCGCATTTGCAGCGACCGCTTCAGCCTGGAGCCGATGGTGGCGCTGTCGCTGGTGGCGGGCTACTCCGACCGGCTCAAGTTCGGCACCAGCGTGCTGGCGCTGCCGCTGCGCAATCCGGTGGTGCTGGCCAAGCAGGTTGCTACGCTGGACTGGCTGTCCCAGGGTCGCTTTTTCCCCGCCGTGGGCCTGGGGCAGGAAGACCCGGACGAATACGAAGCCTGCGGCGTGCCGAAAACCGACCGCGCGCGGCGCACCGACGAAGCCATCACGCTGATGCGCCGGCTGTGGGAAGAAGAGGCGGTTACCCACGAGGGGGAGTTTTTCACCACGCACCAGGTTTCGGTTACGCCGCGCACCTTTCTGAAGCCGTCGCCGCCGGTGTGGATTGGCGGACGCAGCCCGGCGGCGGCCCGACGGGTGGGGCGCGTGGGCGACGGGTGGCTGGTGTCCAGCGCCACGCCGGAGGAAGTGCGCGCCGGGCGGGAAATTGTTTTTGAAACCGCCCAGCAGTACGACCGCGAAATAGAGGAGGACCATGTTGGCGTCCTCATCGGGTACTACATCTGCGACGACCGGAAAGAGGGCGTGGCCCGCTCCGAGCAGTTTGTAACCCGCCAGCGGCCCGACGCCCACTTTACGGAGTTTTCCGCTATCGGCACGCCGGAGCAGATTGGCGACTTTATCCAGCAGTACATTGACGCCGGCGGGTTCAAGTTCGTCATTCGCCCGCTGTGCGCCGGGGCGGAATCAATGGAACAGCTGGAACGGGCGGGCGAGGAAATTCTGCCCCGCTTCCACGGCCCGCGCGCCGCCGCGTAGCCGGCAGGAGGCTGATATGACCACCGCCACCGTTACCGCTGCCGTCGTCAAACCCGGACTACGCGCCGGAACCCGGATGTCGCTGGACGAGTTTCTGGCGCTGGGCGAAACCGACGAACGGCTGGAGCTGATCGGCGGAGCGCTTTACCTGATGCCCACACCCACCAAAGACCACCAGTTCCTGATGGGGGAATTGTACCTTTATCTGGCGCTGTACCTGAACGGCTTCGCACTGCCCCCGGCGGAAGTGTACCAGGATATAACCACCATTTTGTCGACGTCACTGCAAACCGCGGTTGAGCCGGATCTGGTCGTCATCCTCAGCGGGCGCAGCGACATTGGGGGACGCATCCATGTTGAGGGCGTTCCCGACATTGTGGTGGAAATCCTGTCCAGCGACCGCAGCCACGATCTGGTGTACAAGCGGCGCATTTACGCCGAGGCCGGCGTCCGGGAGTACTGGATTTTGGATCCGCGCTACGATACGGTTACGCTGCTGGAACTGCGGGGCGGCGTTTATGCAGCCCGCGCTACGCTTGCCGGCGGCGACACGCTGACTACGCCGCTGCTGCCCGGACTGGCGGTGCCGCTGACCGACATCTTTCAGCACCCGCGCCGGCCGGCCCGCGCCGAGTAGGGGCCGGCGTGGTGGCAGCAGCGTTCCAGGCCGTGGCGCTGCCGTTGCCGCCCGTTGAGCCGCATCTACCCAACGCCGGAGACGCTTCCGATGATTACTGCCGCCAAACCGAAGCCGCAACTGCGCGCCGGCACCCGGATGTCGCTGGAGGAGTTCCTCGCTCTGGACGAGACGGACGGGCGCTGGGAACTGGACGAGGGAGTTCTCTGCATTATGTCGTCAGCCAGCCTGGATCACCAGTTTTTGATGCGCCGGATTTGCCGGCACATTGAGGACTACCTGGACAGCTTTTCGCAACCGCCCGCCGAAGTCCATCACGAAATAACCACCATCCTGTCGCGGGAACGCGAGCTGGCCCCGGAGCCGGACATTGTGATTATACTCGCCGGACGGACAGACATCTCCGGCGCGGTTCACATCGAGGGCGTTCCCGACATTGTGGTGGAAATCCTGTCGTCTGACCGCAGCCATGACCTGGTGCGGAAGCGGCAGATTTACGCCGAGGCCGGCGTCCGGGAGTACTGGATTTTGGATCCGCGCTACGATACGGTTACGCTGCTGGAGCTGCGGGGCGGCGTTTATGTGGCCCGCGCTACGCTTGCCGCCGGGGACACGCTGACTACTCCGCTGCTGCCCGGCCTGGCGGTGCCGCTGGCCGACATTTTTCAGCACCCGCGCCGGCCGGCCCGCGCCGAGTAGCCGCCGGCCTGGTGGCAGCAGCGCTCCAGGCCGTGGCGCTGCCGTTGCCGCCCGTTGAGCCGCATCTACCCAACGCCGGAGACGCTTCCGATGATTACTGCCGCCAAACCGAAGCCCCTACTGCGCGCCGGCGCCCGGATGTCGCTGGACGAGTTTCTGGCGTTGGGCGAAACCGACGAACGGGTGGAGCTGATCGACGGAGCGCTTTACATTATGTCCACGCCGACCAAAGACCACCAGTTCCTGCTGGCCCGGTTAATCGTGTACTTCGAGTTATAATTGGACGCTTTCACGCTGGCCCCGGCGGAAGTGTACCAGGATATAACCACCATTCTGTCGCCCGAATTGCAACGGGTGGTAGAGCCTGACCTGGTGGTCATCCTGGGCGGTCGCAACGACATCGGGGGGCTGATCTATGTGGAGGGGGTTCCCGACATTGTGGTGGAAATCCTGTCGTCTGACCGCAGCCATGACCTGGTGCGCAAGCGGCAGATTTACGCCGAGGCCGGCGTGCGGGAGTACTGGATTTTGGATCCGCGCCACGATACGGTTACGCTGCTGGAGCTGCGGGGCGGCGTTTATGTGGCCCGCGCTACGCTTTCCGCCGGCGACACGCTGGCTACGCCGCTGCTGCCCAGCCTGGACGTGCCTTTGTCGGACATTTTTCAGCATCCGCGCCGGCCGGCCCGCGCCGAGTAGCCGAAGGGGCGGTTGCCCGTTAGCGTTGCATCGCCCCATAAGTCGGGCGCCGGGGCAAGGGTCAATCCGCAAAGGGGCAATCTAAAAGGCCCGATTGAAAGGCTTGAGTCTGAAGGGTCAGTCCGAGGGGTCGATCTGGTTGATGCGGCGCAGGTGCCGGCCGCCCTCAAAGTCAGTGGTAAGCCAGGCGTCCACAATTTCCCGGGCCGTTTCCCAGGACACCATGCGCTGCCCGATGGACAGCAGATTGGAATCGTTGTGCTGGCGTCCGTAGCGGGCGGACTGGGCGTTCCAGCAGAGGGTGCAGCGCACGCCGGGGACGCGGTTGGCGACGATGGCTTCGCCGTTGCCCGAACCGCCCAGGACGATGCCCCGGTCTACGTCGCCGCGGGCCACGGCTTCGGCTACGGGGCGGATCCAGCGGGGGTAGTCGGTGGCCTCGTTAGAATAGGTTCCGTAGTCAAGGGCGTCGTGGCCCAGGTAGGCCAGCAGGGACAGCAGCCGGCTCTTGTAGTCGAAGCCGGCGTGGTCGGAACCGATGGCAATTTTCATAGTCGTACCGCTCCTGGGTGTTGCCGCGCCGCTGGCGTGGCCCCAGCATAGCACAAAACCGCCGGGCTTATGCCGCCGGCGGCGCGGGCGAATCCGCCGCTCTTACCCGTCCTTACCCATCCTTACCCGTCCCCCCGGCGGGTGTGCTAGGATACCGGGCAGCATAGCGCCGCCCGACGGGTGCGGCGCAACGGAAACGGGAGGGATTTACGATGAAAGGACGCATTGTCGTGGTCAAAGAGTACGGCAAACCCTTTGAGATTGAGGAGTACGATGTGCCGGAGCCGCAGCCCGGCGCCGTTCTGCTGCGGATGACGCAGGCCGGAATCTGCGGCTCTGACCTGCACACCTGGCGGGGCGACCAGACGCAGGAGCACCTGCCGCTGCCGCCGACGGGCCGGGTGATGGGACACGAAGGCACCGGCGTGATTGAGCACCTGGGCGAGGGCGTGGTCGCCGATTACTATGGCGCCGAGGTGAAAGAGGGCGACCGGGTGGTGTACGCGGCCGTGTTTCCCTGTTACCACTGCCATATGTGCCTGCGGGGGAACACCAACTGGTGCGTCAACCGCCAGTATCCGGCCGCCGGGGTGTGGCCCTATTTCACGGGCACCTACGGCGATTTCCTGTACCTGCCGCCGCGCCATCCCTTTTTCCGCGTGCCCGACGAACTGGACGACAACCTGCTGGGGCCGGTGAACTGCGCCATGGGCACCGTAACCACGGGGCTGGAACGGGCCGGGATGAGCCACGGGCAGTCGGTGGTGATTATGGGCGCCGGCGGGCTGGGCATCCACGCCACCGCAATGGCCAAGGAACGGGGCGCCGACCGGGTCATCGTGCTGGACCGGCTGGAGAACCGCTTGGCACTGGCTGAGGAGTTCGGGGCCGACCATACGATCAACATTGAGGAGTTCAACACACCGGAAACCCGCGTGCGCCGGGTGCGGGAGCTGACCCGGGGGCGAGGCGCCGATGTGGTGATGGAGCTGGTGGGGCGCGCCGACCTGCTGCGGGAAGGCATTGATATGCTGTCCAACGGGGGCACTTTTGTGGAAATCGGCGACATTGTGCGGGGCAGGAAGTGTCCATAGATCCGTCCAAGCTGTTGCAGGGCAAGAACATTGTGGGCAGCCTGATGTACCGCCCGGCGCTGCTGCCGGAGCTGCTAGACTTTCTGGCGCGGAACCGGGACAGGCTGCCGTTCCACAAGCTGGTGTCGCACCAGTTTCCGCTGGCGGAGGTGAATGAGGCGTTTGAGAAGGCGGAGTGGAGCCAGCGGCAGACGGAGATAACGCGGGCGATGCTGGTGCCGTAAGCGGCGGGGCCGGTGGCAGGAACAGCCCGGCGTGGATGATTTGTCCACGCCGGGCCGGAGGAGAGGCGATGACTACACCAAACCAGTGCCAGTTCTGGAGCTGTGACCAAACCATCCGCAAAGGCCATTTCCTCTGCGGCGAACACTATCGCCAACTCACGGATGGAAGCATCAACAAGTGTCCGTCTTGCGGCATCTACAAATTCGTCAGGTTTGATGTGTGCTATAACTGCTACTGGCAACCAACGACAGCGCAAGCGTCCGCACGCCCTAATGCGGCGCGGCGCGGCGATCGGGAATTGACTGCGGACCAGAAAGCCAACGAGTTTTTCGTGTACATTCTGAACCTGGACGGCGGCGAGTACTACGTCGGGCAAACCCGCGAGCTTCACGAGCGTTTGCTTGAACATCGCAACAATATGAGCCGAGGCACCAAAGGGCGAAACCCGAAATTGGTGTGGTTCACGACAGCGTCGACTCGGGATGAAGCTGTCGGCCTGGAGCGGTATTTGCAACAGCTTAATTCCGGCCCTACCGGACGCCGCGAAATAAATCGCCGGGTAGTCCAGTTCAAGCAGTGGGTAGATGAGCTGGATTACAGTCCGTCCCAACCGGCAGCCGAAAATCCCGCCGAGAAGCCACCGCGACCTTTCGCCGGAATCAGGCGACTGTTTTCCCGGAACAGGTAACGATTGCCGCCATAGTGGCAGGGCAGGCGCGCCACTGCCGGCGCCGGGTTGTCGTCCGGCGGCGGCGCTATGGTTATGCTATAATCCTGCTGGACGCCGGGAAAACGTTTCCGGCGCCAGGCATTCTCCGGCGTGACTCTTTCATCCGGCGTCCGTCGGATAATCAGGATTGGTACGATGGCAGAGACGAACTTTCGCAACCGCACGCTGTATCACGGGGACAACCTGGAGTTTCTGCGGGGGATGAACAGCGACTGCATTGACCTGATTGCCACCGACCCGCCGTTCAATACCGGGCGGAACCGCTCGGCCTCCGCCGGCCGCTATGAGGACAACTGGCGCTGGCTGGAGGAAGGCGCGCCGAAACCGGACCAGTGGAGCTGGGAAAGCGTGGTTCACGCCCGCTGGCTGCAAGAAATCCGCGCCGACAACGAAGCCCTTTACGGCATCATTGAGGTAACCCGCAAGACGCATTCCGACGGCATGGCGGCGTTTCTCTGCTTTCTGGGCGTGCGCCTGCTGGAAATGCGCCGCATACTGAAGCCTACCGGGAGCATTTACCTGCACTGCGACCACACGGCCAACTCCTACATCCGCCTGGTTATGGACGCCATTTGGGGGCGCAGTAATTTCATCGGTGAAATCGTCTGGAACTACGGAACGCCGTCGGGCGGTCGCACTGCCGGCAAGAGGCCCGTCAAAGCATATGACACCATACTTGCGTATGCCAATGAATACGGCAGGCACACTTACAACCGGGAATATCTCCCGTACAATGACAAGTATGTTCAGGAGAGATTCGTGTACACCGATGATGACGGCCGGCGCTATCGCACCCGCCGGCGGGCTGCGGGGATGACGCGCCAGTATCTGGACGAAAGCCCCGGTATGCCGCTGTCCAATGTCTGGACGGACATCAAGCAGCTGTACGCCTATCATCTGGTAAAGCGTAGGCAGGAGGAAACGGGTTCGCCGGATCAGAAGCCGCTGGCCCTGTACGAGCGTATCATCAAAGTCGCCAGCAACGAAGGCGACTGGGTTTTGGATCCGTTCTGCGGCTGCGCCACCACGCCCATTGCCGCCGAACACCTGGGCCGGCAGTGGGTGGGCATCGACCGGCGGAGTGATGCCGAGGCGCATATCCTCAATCGTCTGCTGGCTACCGACGCCAATCAGGGCAAATTCATTCCTATGGAGAAAGGCGTCATCCTGGACGAAAGCAAACTAGACGAAGCCCGCGCATTGGTCAAGGATATGAACTTTACCTTTACCGCGGAACTGCCGGAACGCACCGACGAGGGTGAAACCGCTCCGTGGCTGGAGATTGTTCATGGAGCGCCGTCCCGCCCGCGCAATCCCTACAATTACGACCAGATGAAGGCGATTCTGATTGACCTGTTCGGCTACCAGTGCTGGGGGTGTGATTTTGTGCCGCCGGAGAACCTCAAACAGCCCCGGGCGCGATTCCTGGATCTGGATCACATTATCCCCAAATCGGAGGGCGGCGGGCCGGAGATACAGAACCGGGCGCTGCTGTGCCGTCCGTGCAACGGGGACAAGAAAGACACGCACAATCTGACCTGGCTGCGGCAGCAGGCGGGGTACGCTACCGGGCGGCGGAAAGGGCCGCGGCACCCCATAGACTTGCCGCTGGCGCGGCTGAAGGTGGAGGAGTATCTGGCGCGGGAGGCCCGGCAGGGCGGGTTGTAGCGCCGAGGCCGGGTTGGCAATCGGAACTACCAAAGTGGCAATGGTGAGATGGATTATGATCAAAGAGCAAAAGCCGCGTTTCAAGAACGGGCTGCCCCCCACTCATCCCGGCGAATTGCTGGCGGAGGACCTGGAAGCAATGGCAATGTCTCCCGCTGAATTTGACGCTGCTCTGGCCGTACCTGCCGGCACGACGGCGCTGCTACTGGACGGGTGCATTGACATTACCCCGGAGCTGGCCCTGCGCCTGGGTTGCTACCTGGGCGGTGCGGGGAAATTGGGAGCGATTTGGCTGCGCCTGCAATTTGCTCATGATGTGAAAGTTGTGGGGCGCAAGCGCGGCGCGGCCATTAAGGCGCAGGTTACACCGATGGCCGACGCCGGCGGCAGTTCGTACTTCGTATGGGGGGAGTGAGATTATGGCAGTTGCGCCGGCGGCAATCCGATGATTCGAAGTTTCCGAAACCGGGATACCGAGCGGTTTTTTCACCGTCAATTCGTGCCGGCTTTCCAAGGATTCGCCGTGTCGGCGCGCGGCCGTATGGAAATGCTGAACCGGGCGAACTCGCTCGGGGAGTTGGGCATATCAAGGGGCAACCGGCTAGAAGCCCTCTCCGGCGACCGCGCCGGGCAGCACAGCATCCGCATCAACCGGCAGTGGCGCATCTGCTTTCGCTGGACGGATGACGGCCCCCACGATGTTGAAATCGTGGATTATCATTAGCCAGGAGGCGCCATGAGCACCAATCAAAGGGACGAGCTGTTCGGGTCGCATCCCGGTAAAATACTGGCCCGGGAGCTGGCGGAAATCGGTGTGTCCGCCGCCGATTTTGACGCGGCCCTGGCCGTTCCCGCCGGCGCTACGGCAGACTTGTTGGCCGAGCGGGCCGGCATCACCCCGGAGCTGGCCTTGCGCCTTTCGCACTACTTCGGATCCACGGCCCGGTTCTGGACGGATTTGCAGAATGCCTACGATTTGCACATTGCCGAGCAAAAGCACGGCGCGGCCATCGCCGCCCAAATCACGCCCCGCATTACCCGGGATGACGTTCCAGATTGGGCGGGCGGCAACAAGGTCAGCGACACAGCGAGTTAGCCGCCAACGCGGCAGCATCTCACACCGCAAAGGAGCAAGCAAATGAAGTTCGGTTTGATGTACGAAATCCAGGTGCCGGAGCCCCATTACCCCGGCATTGAGGCCGAGCGCTACAAGCAGGTTATGGCGCAGGTGGAGCTGGCTGACGATGTTGGCTTTCACTACTTCTGGACGGTGGAGCATCACTTCCTGCGGGAGTTTTCGCACTGCTCCGCGCCGGAAGTGCTGTATGGGGCCATTTCCCAGCGCACCCGTCGCATCCGCATCGGCCACGCGGTGGCCCTGCTGCCCGGGGCTTACAACCATCCGGTGCGGGTGGCCGAGCGCGCCGCGGTGCTGGACATCGTCAGCGACGGGCGCATGGATCTGGGGACGGGCCGCTCCACTACCCTCACTGAGATGGACGGCTTTGAGGTTGACCCGGAAACCACCAAAGCCCAGTGGCGGGAGGCCATTGGCATGATACCGCGGATGTGGACGGAGGATCCGTTCTCCCATGCGGGCGAGTTTTACAACATCCCGCCGCGGTCGGTCATCCCCAAGCCGGTGCAGGATCCACATCCGCCGCTGTGGATGGCGTGCAGTCAGCCGGCATCCTTTGGCGAGGCGGGCGAGCTGGGCGTGGGCGTGCTGTGCTTCAACCTGGGCGGACACGACCAGCTGGTGGAACGGGTGCGGATTTACCGCGAGGCGGTAGAAAACGCCCGGCCCATCGGGCGGGCGGTCAACGATAAAATCGCCGCCCTGTGCATGGTGCACGTGGCGGAAACTGATGAGGAAGCCTACGCGGCGGCGGCGCGCGAGGGCGAGTGGTTTGTGGGCAAGGCCGAGGAGCTGTACGCGCCCTGGGCCGGGCGCAGCGTGCCCGACAGCTACCGCTTCGCGGTGGACGCCGTGCAGACCGAGCGGGTGAACAAGACGGCCGACGACCACATCGCCTCCGGGGCGTTTGCGATGGGGACGCCGGAGACGGTCATCAAGACCATTGAAAAGTATCGGGAGGCGGGGGTTGACCAGCTGCTTTGCTTTATGCAGATGGGGAACCTGCCGCACAGCAAGATAATGAACAGCATCCGACTGTTCGGGAAGTATGTTATACCGCACTTCCTGTAAGCGGCGAGGCAGCCTTTTGCGATTGCCCCACCCCGCCGCGACGGAACGGTCCCGGCGGGGCGGGGCAACCGATTTCGCTATCCGCAATGGCCGGCCGGCCCGGTTGCCGCCGTTGCGGTAAAAGCCGGAACCCAGTCAGCTCCGGGAACGGGTTAACTGCCGTGGCTACCGCATCCCGGATGCCGGCTGGCGCCGGAATGATAAAAACGGACGGCGGGCGATGATGGATCATAAGTTGACCATTGGCACGAAGCCGAGGCCGGCAAAGGTTGAAAGCGCTCGCCGGCGGGCGGCATTTTCAGCACGGGATGGTGATATAATCGGGCCGTATTCAGCCACTGCTGGAGGTGATGCTATGGCCGCCGTCCTCTCTTACTGCGACGACCTGTAGCCCCCACTGTAGCTCCCCAAAGACGGACGCTACCGGGCAAGCAGACCTGCCGCCTCTGCCACTACCGCTTCACTCAAGTATGGACGTTGCGCGGTTCGCTGGCGTTGGCGTGTTTGCGTCCGGGGCGAGGCCAGAAATCCGATGCCAGCGCGTGTTGAAAAATACCGCCGGCGCCGGCGGATACGCCCGGCTTCGGAAAGAGGTTATAATGAGGGACGAACCGCCCCCCATCAGCATACCGTCCAAAATTGCCGTCGCCGCGCTGGGGGTGTTGCTGATCACGATGGGGATGATGCTGATTTTCGGAGACAGGAAATGGCATGGGCTGGACACGCTGCTCACGGCGTCAATCCTGGTGCCGTTGTCGACGGCACTTTGGCCCTTGGTCGAGGTAGGAGGCAACAAATTGCTGTTCGGAATTGACGCCGCCCGCCGCGCCATCTGGCAGCGGGACCGGAAAATGTACGAAGCCGGCCTGAAGGCGGGGATCGCGGAAGGGCGCGCGGAAGGAGTCGAGGAAGGCTACCAGCAGGGTTACGATGCCCGCGCCGCAGAGGAACTGCCGCAGAACGGCGCCGGCAACAGGCATTCCCGGCGCCGGCGGAGGATTTTGCGCGATGACCACTGACAACCGCATCGAGTTTGAGCAGAAAGGGGCGCTGGCCGTAATCCGGCTGAACCGCCCGGAGGCGCGCAACGCCCTGTCGCCGGATATGGTGGGCCAGCTGGGGCAGGCAATAGCATCCTGCCGCGCCGGGGATATACGGGCCGTGCTGCTGACGGGAACGGATGGGGCGTTCTGCGCCGGTGCCGACGTGCGGGACTTTACGGCGCAGCTGGACGCCGGCGGGCCGGCGGGCCTGTCGGAACACCTGCGCCTTCTGGCCGACGCCCTGCACCGGGAAGTGGTGGCCGGCATCCGCCGGCTGGACAAGCCGGTGGTGGCCGCCGTCAACGGGGTGGCCGCCGGCGCCGGCTTCAGCTTGGCGCTGGCCTGTGACCTGCGGGTGGCCTCCGCCGACGCGCGGTTCCTGCTGGCCTACGCCAACATTGGCGGCACGGCCGACGGCGGCTCCACCTATATGCTGCCCCGCATTGTGGGGCAGGGGCGCGCCATGGAGATTTACCTGGCGCGGCAGCCCATCGGCGCTCAATACGCTCTGGAGCTGGGACTGGTGAATCAGGTCTTTGAACCGGCGCACTTTGAGCGGCACGCCATGGAAACCGCCGACCGCCTGGCGCAAGGCCCCACCCGCGCTTACGGCCGGGTCAAGGCGCTGTTTGACGCCAGCTGGGGCGCCGACCTGCCCACGCAGCTGGATGCCGAAACGGAGGCCATCGCCGGCATCGGGCTGACGCGGGATTTCCAGGAAGGCATACGCGCCTTCACGCAGAAACGGCCGGCCTGGTTTCAAGGGCAGTAACGGTAACGCCGCCGGAGGTGGTTGATTTGAGCGACAACAGCGTTACGATTGGGCCGGATACGGATACGCCGGACGCTGACGCCAGGGCGCTGGATTTTCTGGCGCGGCTGGCGGCGCAGCCGGCCGTAGCCTTTCACGAAAGCGGCGTTGCCGGCGTTGTTCGCGCCGCCCTGGCCGAAATCGGCGTGTCCTGGCGCACGGACGAATTCGGCAACATCATCGCCCGCATTGCCGGCGCCGGCGGGGACGCCGGAGGCCACCCGCCCATCGCTTTTATGGCGCATATGGACCATCCCGGCTTTGAGATTGTGGGCCGCGACGGGGATTATCTGGTGGGCCAGGCACTGGGCGGCGTGCCGCCGGGCGCTTTTGAGGCCGGAGTTCCGTTGCTGGTTATCGGGCCGGGCGGGGAGCGCATCGCCGCCGAAACCGTCGGCCTCCAAGTTGAATCCCAAGTCGTTGGTTCACACGGCGCGGCGGGGGAACGCCGGATCCTGGTCAGGCTGCGGGAACCTGGTGCCGGCACTGGCGCCGACTTGACGCCCCCGGCGCCGGCTGTTTTCGACCTGCCCGATTTCGTTATTGACGGCGACTATCTGGTGATGCGCGCCGCTGATGACCTGGCCGGCTGCGGCTGCATTCTCTCCGCCCTGGCGGCGCTGCGGGCGGCGCCGGCGGCCGGCGATGTCTATGGCGTTTTCACCCGCGCCGAGGAGGTGGGCCTGGTGGGAGCGCGTCTGCTGGCCGAGGCCGGCGCTCTGCCCGCAGACACGCTGGTGGTGTCGCTGGAATCATCCCGGACGCTGCCGGGCGCGGAAATCGGCGCCGGCCCGGTGATACGCGTAGGCGACGCCGGCAGCACTTTCAGCTACGATGCCGAGTCGGCGCTGATCCGGGCGCGGGAAAGCCTGACGGCGCAGAACGACGGTTTTCGCAGCCAGCGTCAGCTGATGAGCGGGGGCGTGTGCGAGGCCAGCGCGTTTCTGGCCTACGGCTACCGCGCCACCGGCATGGCGTTTCCGCTGGGCAATTATCACAACGGCGGCCCCGGCGGCGCCATCGCCGCCGAGTACATTCACCGCGACGATTATCTGGGCGGCGCAGCGCTGGTGGCCGAGGCGGCGCGGCAGGTTCCCATGCGGTGGGATACGGCCTTTCGCCGGCGTATCCGCCAGGTACCGGACGGGATGCGGGCGCGGCTGGGCGGGTAGAAACGGCGCCTACCCGCCGGCGCAACCGCGCCTACGCTTGCTGTTCACGGAGGCGGCGTATTTCCTCTTGCAACGCCTGCGCCCTGGCTTCGGTGGCCTGGCGGGCGGTTTCGGCTTCGGTGACGGCGGCTTCGGCGGCCTGGCGAGCGGTCTCGGCTTCGCTGGCGATAGCCTCGGCTTCGGTGACGGCGGCTTCGGCGGCCTGGCGGGCGGTTTCGGCCTCGGTGGCGATGGCTTCGGCTTCGGTGACAGCAGCTTCGGCGGCCTGGCGGGCTGCGGTCTCCGACTGTAGCAGATCCTCGCTTTCGGTCAGGGTGCGCAGGCGTTCACCCGTTGCCGGGTCATAGACCCGCAGGCGCAAGCCTTCCTCAACTCGGAACTCCAGCCCCAGCAGCGGGCTGTGCCCCCGCAGTACGCCCGATGCGTCCATAATGACCGGCAGCGGCCCGTACTGCCCGGTTACGGGATCCAGCACCTCCCCTACCAGAACCGGTGTAAAGCAAAGCCCCGTCGGGTCAAAGCGCCAGTATTCCCGGACGCCCAACAGGGCGTAGAGGATGCGCTTGTCGTACACATCCCGCCGCCAGGTGCCCGGCGACGCGATTTCCATCACAAAGTCGGGGGCTTTGCCTTCGCGCCAGACCAGCCAGGAATCCCGGGGGTGGCGGCTGGTGACCCCGAACACGACGAAAATGTCCGGGGCCACGCGGATGTCCGTCCGGTTCATCCGGTAGTACACCAGCATATCGCCGATGACATAGACATCGGGGCGGTCGCGGAACCAGTGGCGCATTTCGGCCACGGTTTCGGTCATCGGAATGTACTGCTGTTCGCTTTCAGCCATGGGTTCGTCGTCCGAGGAGGGGTAGATGATGGAGAGATCGTCGACTTCGTCGGCGTCCGGCCGGCTGAAGCCGAGGGCGACGGCGACGGGTTGGCGTGGTTTGGTGACCATAGTTGCGGTACTCCAATGGAGATGCCCGGCCAATATGCCCGGTCAGGATGCCCGGCGGGGCCGATTATAGCATAATGACGCGGCCGGACGGACGACGCCGGGGCCACGCAAGCGCGCCGGATTTTGGTACAATGGCGGCGGCGAATCTCTATCTACGCCATTGCGATGCGACCACACGCAGGAGGAGGCGGCGCTATGCCAGTTCATTACCAGGCGCAAGGCGCGGGCGATGTCACCGTGCACAAAATTGAAATGGGGCCTTACGGCAACAACGGGTACATCGTGGTCTGCCCCGACACCAACCAGGGCGTGGTCATCGACACCCCCGCCGAGCCGGAAAAGATGCTGGACGAGGTGAAAGCCCACAACATCGACGTCCAGGCGATTCTGATTACCCACGGCCACCAGGATCATCTGCTGGGCTATGCGGAAATCACCGCCGGGCTGGGCGTCCCCGTGGCGATGGGCGAAGCGGACGCCGGCCTGCCGCCCACGCCGCCCCAGCGGAACCTCCAGGACGGGGACGCGATCGCTTTCGGCAATCGCGTCATCCGGGCCATCAGCACGCCGGGGCATACCGATGGCTCGACCTGCTACCTGGTGGGCAGCCACCTGTTCGCCGGCGACACGCTGTTTCCCGCCGGGCCCGGCAAGTCCCGCAGCCCCGAAGCGTTGCGGCAGGAACTGGACAGCATCAGTGGCAAACTGCTGCCGCTGCCCGATGACACCCGCGTCTATCCCGGACACGGCCCGGAGGAGAGTGTCATCGGCGAAGCCCGCCGCCGGTACGACATCTTTATGTCCCGCCCGCACCCCGATGACCTGCACGGCGATGTGGACTGGCTGAACACCTGATTCCGGCAGGCGCAGCGGGGCATCGCGGCGCCCCGCTGCGACATTCCGCTCCATCTCGCGTTCTGCTGTCATTCCGCCATTGCCGCCGCAATGACGGCGTAAAACGCCAGCGCGCCCACACCCCCAACGGGTTACAAGGACGGGTTAATGTACCAGAGTTCGGTTCTGGATAACGGGCTGCGGGTTTTGACGGCGGAAATGCCTCACACCCGCAGCGTAGCAATGTTTATCGCCGTCGGCGCCGGCTCCCGCTACGAGCCGGCGGAGCGGGCCGGCCTGTCGCACTTTCTGGAACACCTGCCCTTCAAGGGAACCCGCCACTGGCCCACGCCGCTGGCGATTTCCGAGGCCGTGGAAGGCGTGGGCGGGATTATGAACGCCGCCACCGACCGGGAGATGACCTCTTTCTGGTGTAAAGTCGCCAGCGTCCACGCCGACCGCGCCCTGCCCGTGCTGCTGGATCTGGTGCGGCATCCGCTGCTGGACGCCGGGGAAATGGAAAAGGAGCGCGCCGTCATTCTGGACGAACTGCGGATGACCAACGACTACCCGGCGCAGGTGTGCGAGCTGCTTATGGACCGGGCGCTGTGGCCGGAGCAGGCCATGGGGCGCGATGTGGGCGGCGCCCCCGATACCGTCGCCGCCATTACGCCGGACGATGTGCGAGAGTATATGGAGGCGCAATACCGCCCCAACAATATAGTCGTCGGCGTGGCCGGCGCCATCAGTCACCGGGAGACGCTGCGGCTGGTTGCCAACGGCGTTGCGGATTGGCAACCGGCCGAGGTCCGGCCCTGGGAGCCGGTTTCGCCCGCGGCCGAGGATGCCCCGGCCCTGCTGGCGGAACGCCGCGATACGGAGGACACCAGCCTGTGTCTCGGCCTGCCCGGCCTGTCGCTGACCGACCCGGATCGCTACGCCGCCGTCGTGCTGAACGGCGTTCTGGGCGACGGGATGAGCAGCCGTCTGTTTCAGCGGCTGCGGGAAGAGCTGGGCATCACCTATGATGTGCATAGCGGCATCAGCAATTACCGGGACTGCGGCGCGCTGGTCATATCCTGCGGCGTGGAGCCGGGGCGGGCGCTGGAAGCGGTGTTGGCGGCGCGGCGGGAACTACTGGGGCTGCTGGCCCCGGCGCCGGCGGCGGAAATCCACAAGGCGCGGGAATTCATCAAGGGACGGCTGCTGATGCGGATGGAGGACTCCCGCGCCGTGGCGGCCTGGCTGGCGTCCCAGGAGCTGCTGACGGGCCAGGTGATTACGCCGGACGAAACGGCGGCGGCCATTGACGCGGTGACTGCTGACGATGCGCGGCGCGTTGCGGAACGCATCATTGAGCCGGCAGCCCTGCGGATGGCGCTGGTGGGGCCGCACGACGATGCCGGCGATTTTGCGGCGGCGCTGGCCGGCGACTGATCTGTTTATAAAAGGAGATGAGGATATGGCGACGACGCGCTACAATAAGGTCATCCAGCTTTTGGAGAATGACCAGCCCGTGTTCGGCACCGGCCTGATTTGGAACGGCAACCTGGACGAAATGACCTACTTTGCCGATTCCGACTACGATATGGTGATGATCGAGATGGAACACGAGGGGCTGTCGTTCAACAACCTGCGGACTTCGCTCCAGTTTCTGCTCAACCGCAAGCGGGTGGCGGAAGCCGGGAGTTTGCAGGCGGATCCAACGCCGGTGGTGCGGATCCCGCCCAACGCGCGGGAACAGAACCAGTGGGTCATCAAGCAGGCGCTGGATACGGGGGTGTACGGCCTGATACTGCCGCACCTGGATACGGTGGCCGGAGCGCAGTCCGCAGTGCGGGCGGCGCGGTATCCGCAACCGCCGGGAGCGGCGGATTTTGAGCCGGCGGGAGAACGGGGCTGGTGGTATCGCATTGCGCCGCGCTATTGGGGCCTCACGCCGGCGGAGTATTACGACGCCGCTGACATCTGGCCGCTGGATCCCGATGGCAACCTGCTGCTGATGGGCATCGTTGAGGAACCGGCAGGCGTCCGCAACCTGCCCGACATTCTGCGGGAAGCGCCGGGCATTGGCGCCATCTGGGCCGGCCCCGGCGATATGTCCGTGGCCCTGGGGCATAAGGGCAACGCCGGCCACCCGGAGGTGCAGGAGATGCTGCTCCGTATCCTCGGCATCTGCCAGGACGCCGGCGTGCCTTGCGCCGTCGGCTGCACGGCCGATGAGGTGCCGATGCGTCTGGAGCAGGGTTTCCGCATCCTCATCACGGCGCCCACGCGGACGGCAGCGGGTCTGGCCGAGGGGCGCCGCATCGCCGGGCGGTAAGAACAAAAGCGAAAGCGGGGCCGGCGCTGCTGCCGGCCCCGCGCCGTCGGCCTGGCAACCGGGACGGCTACGGCAGGTCAAAGATGTAGCGGCGGACAGCAAAGACGAAGCCGGGCAGCACATCCTCCCCGTCCAGCGTTGCGGGGTTTTCCAGCATATCCGGTTCCGGCTGGCCGGCGCGGTAGATATAGACGCGGCGGTTGTAGGGATCAATGAGCCAGCCCAGGCGGGCGCCGGCGTCTATCCAGAGCTGCATCTTGCGTTGCAGGGGGCGCAGGTTGTCGCTGCGGGAACGGATTTCCAGGACGAAATCGGGGGCGCCGGGGAATACGGTGTCCCGTTCCGCATCGGTGGCGGCATCGTAGCGTTCCTGGGCGATCCAGGCGGCGTCGGGGCCGCGCACCGCGCTGGAGGGCAGGCGAAAACGGCTGTTTGACGACACGCTGACGCCGCCGTTTTCGCGCGTCCATATGCCCAGTTCAATGGCAGATTGCATCTCCTGCCGGCTTCCTTTGAATCCAACCATAGGCAAAATCACCAGTTCGCCGGCTTCGTTGACTTCCATATCGTAGCAGTCGTTTGCCGCGCAGAAGTCAGTAAAGCAGGCCGGGAAATCGGGGTCGCGGTAGTCAATGCCCAGCGGCACCAAACAGAGACGGATGGCACCGGACGGGTCGGCGGTAGTGTCCGCATCCGTATCCGGCAGGACAGCGGCAGCGGCAGCGATGACGGCAACGGCGTCATCGTCGGCCAGCAGCGGCGGCACTCCGGGCGCAATGGCGGCGGCGGTAGCAGTGGCGGTGGCAGTAGTCATAATGACGTTTTTCCGTCGGCGCAGTCCGGGATGCGCCTGATATGATGCTACGGCAAGTCAAAGATGTAGTGGCGGACGGCAAAGACGAAGCCGGGCAGCACATCCTCGCCGTCCAGCGTTGCGGGGTTTTCCAGCGTTTCCGGTTCCGGCTGGCCGGCGCGGTAGATATAGACGCGGCGGTTGATGGGATCAATGAGCCATCCCAGGCGGGCGCCGGCGTCCATCCAGAGTCGCATTTTGCGTTGCAGGGGGCGCAGGTTGTCGCTGCGGGAGCGGATTTCCAGAACGAAATCTGGTGCGCCGGGGAATACGGTGTCCCGTTCCGCATCGGTGGCGGCATCGTAGCGTTCCTGGGCGATCCAGGCGGCGTCGGGGCCGCGCACCGCGCTGGAGGGCAGGCGAAAACGGCTGTTTGACGACACGCTGACGCCGCCGTTTTCGCGCGTCCATATGCCCAGTTCAATGGCAGATTGCATCTCCTGCCGGCTTCCTTTGAATCCAACCATAGGCAAAATCACCAGTTCGCCGGCTTCGTTGACTTCCATATCGTAGCAGTCGTTTTCCGCGCAGAAGTCGATAAAGCGGGCCGGGAAATCGGGGTCGCGGAAGTTGATACCCAGTGGGGCCAGGCAAAGCCGGATGGCGCCGGGCGGCTCGGCGCCCGTGTCCGCATCCGCATCCGTCAGGGCGGCGGCAGCGATGACGACAACGACATCATCGTCGGCCAGCGGCGGCGCTCCGGGCTTAACGGCGGCGGCAGTGGCAGTAGCGGTAGTCATAATGACGCTTTTCCGTTGGCGCAGTCCGGGATGCGCCTGATATGATGCTACGGCAGGTCAAAGATGTAGCGGCGGACAGCAAAGACGAAGCCGGGCAGCACATCCTCCCCGTCCAGCGTTGTGGGGTTTTCCAGCATCTCCGGTTCCGGCTGGCCGGCGCGGTAGATATAGACGCGGCGGTTGAGGGGATCAATGAGCCATCCCAGGCGGGCGCCGGCGTCCATCCAGAGCTGCATCTTGCGTTGCAGGGGTCGCAGGTTGTCGCTGCGGGAACGGATTTCCAGGACGAAATCGGGCGCGCCGGGGAATACGGTGTCCCGTTCCGCATCGGTGGCGGCATCGTAGCGTTCCTGCGTGATCCAGGCGGCGTCGGGGCCGCGCACCGCACCGGAGGGCAGGCGAAAACGGCTGGTCTGAGAAGCGTGGACGCCGCCATTTTCCAGTTGCCAGATGCCCAAATGGACATTTGCGTTGGTTTCCCGCAGGCTTCCTTTGAATCCAACCATAGGCAAAATCACCAGTTCGCCGGCTTCGTTGACTTCCATTTCGTAGAGGTCGTTTTCCGCGCAGAAGTCGATAAAGCGGGCCGGGAAATCGGGGTCGCGGAAGTTGATGCCCAGCGGCGCCAGGCAAAGCCGGATGGCGCCGGGCGGGTCGGCGCCCGTGTCCGCATCCGCATCCGTCAAGGCGGCGGCAGCGATGACGGCAACGGCGTCATCGTCGGCCAGCGGCAGCGCTCCGGGCTTAACGGCGGTGGCGGTGGCAGTAGTCATAATGACGCTTTTCCGTCGGTTGGCGCAGTCCGGGATGCGCCTGATATGATGCTACGGCAGGTCAAAGATGTAGCGGCGGACGGCAAAGACGAAGCCAGGCAGCACATCCTCGCCATCCAAGGTTGCGAGGTTTTCCCGCATTTCCGGTTCCGGCTGGCCGGCGCGGTAGATATAGACGCGGCGGTTGTAGGGATCGATAAGCCAGCCCAGGCGGGCGCCGGCGTCCATCCAGAGTCGCATCTTGCGTTGCAGGGGGCGCAAGTTGTCGCTGAGGGAGCGGATTTCCAGGACGAAGTCGGGGGCGCCTGGGAATACGGTGTCCCGTTCCGCATCGGTGGCGGCATCGTAGCGTTCCTGGGCGATCCAGGCGGCGTCGGGGCCGCGCACGGCGCCGGAGGGCAGACGAAAACGGCTGGTCTGGGAAGCGTGGACGCCACCATTTTCCAGTTGCCAGATGCCCAAATGGACATTTGCGTTGGTTTCCCGCAGGCTGCCTTTGAATCCAACCATAGGCAAAATCACCAGTTCGCCGGCTTCGTTGACTTCCATTTCGTGATGGTCGTTTTCCGCGCAGAAGTCAATAAAGCGGGCCGGGAAATCGGGGTCGCGGAAGTTGATGCCCAGTGGCGCCAGGCAAAGCCGGATAGCCCCGGACGGTTCGGCGCCCGTGTCCGCACCCGGCCCGGCGGCGTCAGCAACGGCGTCGGCCGCCGCGCCGCGGTGTGGCGGCGCGACGCGAAGCGGCGGCGCAATGGTGGTAGTCATAGCGATAGCCTGTGATGTGGGCGATGGCCACACAGGTTAGCGGCCGGTTTCGTCATCCGGCGGCGGTTCCGGGCCGGCCAGGTAGTCAAACAGGGGCGCATCGGAGGAGAGGATGATGGTGTCCTGCCCCAGGATGATTTTCTGGTAGGCTTCCAGGCTGCGGAGGAAGGAGAACAGTTCCGGGTCCCGGTTGAGGGCTTCGGCCAGGATGCTGATGGCTTCCGCTTCGCCTTCGCCGCGAATGCGGTTGGAATCGCGCTCGGCTACGGCGATGATGACATCCCTCTCCCGATCAGTGGCGGCGCGGATGCGGCGGTCCTGCTCCTCGCCTTCAGCGCGGAAACGGGCGGCGATGCGGTTGCGCTCGGCGCGCATCCGGGTGTAGATGGAGTTGGTGACCGCTTCGGGGAAATCGGCACGCTTGATGCGGACGTCGACCATTTCAATGCCGAACTGGTCCCGTTCGGTGATGTTGCGTACTTCGTTGAACACTTCGTCGAGGATTATGGTGCGGGTTTCCTGGGGTTCCACCTGGGGCAGCCCTTCATCGTCAACGACGATGGCCCCGGTTTCGTCGACCAGAGGCTTGGCGCCGATAATTTCCTCCCGATCGCGCTGGGCCACCCGGTCGCGCAAGGTGGAGATTACGATGTCGCCCAGCCGGCTGCGGGCGGTGTTTTCCGTCTGTAGGGTCTTGCGGAACTGCACCGGGTCGGTAATCCGGTAGCGGGCGTAGACGTCAATGACCAGGTTTTCCTTTTCCCGGTCGGGCATTGACACCGGCGGGGCGTCAATGCGGAGGATGCGCTTGTCCAGCCGCACCACATTGTCCACGAAGGGCAGCTTGGCGTTGAGGCCGGGGGTGGTGCGGGTGTTGACCACCTCGCCGAAGCGGAGGATGATGACCTGCTGGGTGACGTCAACCACATAAAGGGACTGGCGCAGCAGCACGGCGGCGAGGATGATAACGATGGCGGCGATTATCAGGTTACGCATTGGAGAGTTCTCCGGGCGGTCGGGGCGGCGCGGGCGAAAAATGCGCCGGAACAGCGCAATGGTCGGCGTGGTTAGGGATTGGGGCCGATGGGGGCGGGAATCACGCCGCCGTCCTGTCCCAGAATCAGCACCGGGTTGGCTTCGGGGTCAACGATGATTTTGGAAACGTTGGGCAGAACGCGTTCCAGGGATTCCAGGTAGAGACGCTGGCGGGTAACGTCCGGCGAGCTTTCGTATTCGTCAAGCACGAACTCAAACTGCTGAGCTTCACCCTCGGCGGTCTCGACGCGGGCCTGTTTGAAGGCGTCGGCTGCCTCAATGATGCGCTGGGCGTCGCCCCGGGCGCGGGGGATAATGTCCTCGGCGTAAGCCTGGGCCTGGTTGATGCGGGTCTCCAGTTCCTGGCGGGCGCGCAGCACATCGTCAAAGGCGTCCCGCACTTCCTCGGGCGCTTTCACATCCTGCAACTGCACCGATATGACCTCAATGCCCGTCTGGTAATCGTCCATTATGGCCTGTAGGCGGGCGCGGGTGTCCGTTTCCACTTCCTCGCGGTTGCGCACCAGCACATCGTCAATGGAGCGCTGGCCCACCACCAGACGCAGGGCGGCTTCGGCGCCGTCTTTCAGGGTGCGACCGTCGGGCCGGCCCTCGGCGATGCCCCGGTTGGCTTCGCCGGGGTCATCCACATTGAAGAGGAAGAAGTTGAGGTTGCTGATGCGGTACTGCACCACCATCTGCACGTCAACGATGTTCAGGTCGCCGGAAATCATCAGCGCTTCCTCAAGAAAGGGCGTGACGTCGGCGGCCTCGTTGGAGCGGAAGCCCAGCTCCATGCGCCGGGTTTCGGTGACCAGCACCACATCCCGCTGTCCCACCGGAGAGGGCCACCACCACTGCAGACCTTCCTCGGTGATGGGGTTGCCCTGCACGGCGCCGAACAGCCGCAGGGAGGCGTTTTCGCCGGGGCTGATGGTATAGACGCCGGTGGCCGCCCAGATGACGATAATCAGGGCAATGACGGCGGCGATGATGATGCCCAGGTTGCCGCCGCCGAGCCGGCCGCCGGCGCCGCCAAAGATGTTGCGCGCGCGGCCAAAGAGCTGGCCGGCGTCAAATTCGGGGGGGCGGGACGGCTGCTCGCCGCCGCCGCCGGGCGCAAAAACAAACATAGACGCTACTTCCTTTTCCTTGTCCTTTCCCGGTTTGCGGGATTTGCGTGGCAGGCGCAATGACGCCAGGGGACGCTGGCCAACCGGCGCGCCGGCACGGGCCGGGCCGCGGTTGGCGGAGCATAGTATAACACCATCCGGGAAAGATGGTTTATAATTGCCGGGCCGCCGGGGCGATGCCGATGCCTTTCCCGCCAGCGCGACGCCGGCGCAATCTGCCGGGATGACTTGATTTTGCGATGACTACGCCGATAACCCGCTCCGCCAATGACGCCGCCGCCACGCCGCCGCAACCGCCCCTGGGGGTGACGGTCAAAGTCGGAGCCGATATGACCCGGATCCAGGTAACCTGCCCCCACCAGAGCGGGCTGATTTACGCGGTGCCGGGGGAGCGCAGCTGGGTCTGCGAGGACGAGCTGCGGGCGGCGCACGGGCTGGCCGGGTTTTTCCGCGAGCTGATTGCCCTGCGGGACCCCCGCGTCGCCGGGCTGATGCAGCAGTGGGGGCTGTATTACCGCAGCCTGCCACTGCCGGAGGGGGAGAGCGGCGGCGCTGTAGGCGGAGACCAGGGCCACGGGCAGTAGCCGGCACCCCTATTCCGGCATCCGGCCGGCGATGGCCAGCATATCGTTGATGAACTGCCGGACTTCCGATTGAAAATAGTCCAGTTGCAGATCATCAAGCTGCCGATGCTCTGAATAGGGGTGCAATTTTCTGCGCGCCGCATCAAACCCGTCAACAAGGCCGGGATAGTCCGGGTTAAGCGCTGCGATGTAGTTGACCGCCGCCGCTTTGTTCCCGGTTCGGTCGTACCGGATACGGCGCGCCCGGTTCGGGTTCCGGTTATTAAGCAGGGCAAACGCGTCAACAGCGTGTTTGGCGGCGCACCAGAGACATTCCGATTCCTGCATACGCTTGCCCTGCCTCCGTTTCTCAGCCGCGGTGGCAAGCCAGTCGATGAGTTCGGCGGTGTGAAGGCGGGGCGTCATAGCGCTGCCAGGCGTGGTAGCCAGTTATTCAGAAAACGGCAGGCTGCTGCCCGGCTACCGGGGATGTCGTAATCCTCAAGGTAGCCGATTACGGCGTTGTGCCGGAACGTTTCCACGTCGCTAAAGCTAATCGTCAGGCTGTGCCAATCATCGTATTCGGCGTCAAAGCGCCGGACGGCGTCGGAGATGTCCTCGTCGGTTTCGCAGGGCCAGCCGCGCTTTGCCGCCAGCGGGGCGATGGCGGTTTTGGCTGCCTGCCACATACTCAGGGAACCGTTCCTATCGTCGCCGGAGTCAAACTGGCGGTCGGCGCGCTCCAGCCATTTTTTGACGGCAGGCTGTTCGGTGACAGCAAGGGCCGCTTCCGCGTCATCCTGGGGCATAGGAGCGGATTCGCTGGCGGGTTTTTTGAGGGCTACAGCGGGCAGCCAGTTCTCCAAAAAATCCCGGCATCGCTTGCGGTTGAGGACGATGGAGGCGGCGTCCAGATTGCCGGCAGTGGCGTTATCCCGCAATGTTTCGGCGGGTTTAAAGCGAAGCAGATAGGCGGCCCGCTGGTCAGTCTCCGCGTCAAAACCGCGCACGGCATTTCTGATGTCAGTATCGGTGGCACAAGGCCAGCCGCGCTCCTTAGCCAACACGGCTACGGCGGATTTGACGGCGTTCCAGACGCTGAGTGAGCCGCCGGCGGCTTCGCCAGCCGCAAACTGGCAGTCGGCCAACTGCCACCAAGCATACGATAAGCTTAGTTCCTCAGGTTCCGCCGTAAAGAAGAAAAACATGGCTAGCCTCCAATTGCCCAATTATCCGCAGGGATGGATCTGAAATCCCGCCCCTGCCTTGGTTGCTTTGCCCGGGTCTGCCGTCAATCAATCCCCGGCGGCGCCACCGCCGCCGGCCGGGTGGGGCGGGGCGGCGGCGCTGCTGCCGAAGGACGGGGCCGGGCTGGGCGTCGGCTCCATAGGCCCGGCGGGCGCCGCCGGGGGCGCATAGGGCGCCGGCGCCGGGGATGGCGGCGCGGGACGCGCCGGTTCCCCTTCGGGGCCAGGCAGCTCATCGTTGAACAGACGCTGCAAGGCATCGCCCGAAATGGCCTCGTGTTCAATCAGATACTCGGCCACCTGCACCAGCTTGGGCTTGTGGGCCAGCAGCAGCCGCTGGGCCTGGCGGTAGGCGCCGCTGATGAGCTGGCGCACTTCCACATCAATTTCCTCGGCGATTTTGTCGCCGTAGTCGCGTTCCTCGCTGATTTCGCGGCCCAGGAATACCAGTTCCTCGCGCTTGCCGAAAGTGCGGGGGCCCAGGCTGGGCGACATCCCGTAGCGCTTGACCATCCCCAATGCGGTCTTGGTGGCGCGTTCAATGTCGTTGCTGGCGCCGGTGGTGACTTCGTCAAAAATCAGTTCCTCGGCCACGCGCCCGCCCATCATCACCGCCAGCATATCCTCAAACTGGTTCTTGGTCCACAGGTAGCGATCCTCCTCCGGCAGCAGGGTGGTGTGGCCGCCCATATTGCCGCGGGAGACGATGCTGATTTTGTGCACCCGGTCGGCGTGGGGCAGGTGCCAGGCCACCAGGGCGTGGCCCGCTTCGTGGTAGGCGGTCATCTCCTTTTCCCGCTGGCTGATGACGCGGCTCTTGCGTTCAGGGCCGGCGATGACGCGCTCAATGGCTTCCTCAAAGTCCTGCATATAGATGCTGGACTGGTTTTTGCGGGCGGCCAGCAGGGCGGCTTCGTTGACCAGGTTGGAAAGATCGGCGCCGCTGAAGCCGGGGGTTTCGCGGGCCAGCACTTCAACCTTGATCTCTTTGGACAGGGGCTTGCCGGCGGCGTGCACTTCCAGGATGGCGGCGCGGCCGGTGACATCGGGCAAGTCCAGGGTAACGCGGCGGTCAAAACGGCCGGGCCGCAGCAGCGCCGGGTCCAGGATGTCTGGGCGGTTGGTGGCGGCAATGACGATGATGTTGGTATTGGTCTCAAAGCCGTCCATTTCCACCAGAATCTGGTTGAGGGTCTGCTCCCTCTCGTCGTGGCCCCCGCCCAGGCCGGCGCCGCGGTGCCGGCCCACGGCGTCGATTTCGTCCACAAAGAGGATGCAGGGGGAGTTGCGCTTGGCCTGTTCAAAGAGGTCGCGCACACGGGCCGCGCCCACGCCCACGAACATTTCTACGAATTCGCTGCCGGAGATGTGGAAGAAAGGCACGCCCGCTTCGCCGGCCACGGCGCGGGCCAGCAGAGTTTTGCCCGTCCCCGGCGGCCCCACCAGCAGCACGCCTTTGGGAATGCGCGCGCCCAGTTGCAGGAACCGCTCCGGGTATTTGAGGAAGTCCACCACCTCCTCCAGCTCGGCTTTCGCCTCCTCCACGCCGGCGACATCGGTAAAGGTGACCGTGGGCCGGTTGAGGGGCATCATCCGGGCGCGGCTGCGTCCGAAGCTCATGGTCTGGCTGTTGGAACCCTGGGCCTGGCGCATCATCAGCAGGATGAGGCCGCCGAAGAAAATCAGGGGCAGGAAGTTGAGCAGAATGCCGAAGGCACTGCCGAAACCGCTAGAACCCTTGTACTCCACTTTGGGCGGGGCGACGCTTTCGAAAGCGCCGTTGTCGGAGAGCAGCTGGAACATATCGGTGTTGGGGCCGATGCGGCTGGTGTATTTTTCAGCTTCGCTGCCCTCGGCCGTACGGGGGGTGACGGACAGCTTTTCGCCGTCCACGATGATGCGGTCAATCTGGCCGCCACGGGCGCGGTTAACCACTTCGTCCAGCGTGAGCTTTTCACTGCTGCCGAAGCTGGGTATCAGCGTGTAGAAAACCACGATGACCCCGATGATGATGAGCAGGTAGATGAGGCTGTTGCGAACCCAGCGATTGTTGGTCATAGCGTTGCGTTCCTGCCGTCGGGTGTAGTGTCGTTGCGGCGCCGCGCCCTCAATGCCGGCTGGTACGCCGGGGCCGGCTTGCCGCCGGCGTTGGTTGAGGGCATTAGGGACGGGGCTTGGGAGCGGGCCGCGCCGGCACGACGGCGCCGGCCCAAGCATACCATAATTTGCGGCGCATTGGGGCAACTTTCCGAATTGACGCCTTTTTATACGCTATAATGACGGACATCGGATTGCCGGGCTGCCGGGTGACGGGCGCCAGACGACAGACTATGAGCGCGGATTACGAAACGACACTGACGATAACGACCGGCGGCAGAGACCATGGTCGAGACGGCAAGGTCGGCGGCGGCGTGGCGTTGCTGGACACCGTGCGTCGGCTGATATTGGACGAGTTGCAGTCCGCCGCCGGGCAGCCGCCGCCGGACTGCGAAACGGGCCATATTGACGGCGCCGGCTATGCCATCATCAGCGCCGAACGCGCCCATCCTCGGGCAGCGGGCTACAGTGTGCGTCTGGAAGTGAGGCTTTGCACCGCAGCCGGGGATGACAGCGTCGGCTGCGGCATTGGCGACCACGATAATGACAACAGCAATAGCGACGACCGCCTGGCGGCGCAAATCAGAACCCGTTTCATATCGGCCGACGGCTACGAACCGCCGGACCTGCCGGCGGGGCCGCCTAATCTGCTGACCGTCCTGCTGGAAAGCCGGCCTTGCTTAATCGGAGCTATGGCAATTAATGGCAAGCCAGTTACGGTAGCGGCGGACAACGCCGGTTGGCTGGCATCGGAACAGATTCTGCATCCGGCGCGCACCCTGCCCATCCTGCTCATCAGTGAAGGGAACTATGGGCGCACAGCGGTGGGGCCGGAAGACGCCCAGCGTATCCTCAACGGCGTGGCTCAAGTGGCGCGCCTGACGCCGGCAGGAGAAGCGGAGCTGCGAAAAGTCACCGGCGGCCGTTTGAGCTGTTACAACGGTGCCGCCCGCATCCTCTGGCCGGGATGCTCCTATAATCAGAACGGCCCCGGCCCCGGCCAGAGTTTCTACTGGCCCGACGAGGTGGCCGCCGCCGGATTCCTGTTGCGCCGCCAGCAGGAAATATTGCAATGGACAGCGGAAATCGGCAACGATGACTTTGAGCGCGCCTTCAACGCGGCGCGGGTTGCTGTCATTCTGGAACGCAACCGCCAGCTGGAGGCTGCTTCGGAAAGGGATCCCGGTTCTAGAGCCGCAATCGCCGGCAAGGGAACTGATACCGACGCCGGGCCGGAACTGCGCCGGGAACTGCGGAAGGAGCAGATGCGGCACAACGAAGCCAGGCGGCAATGGAAGAGCGCTATGGCATCGGTGTCCCGGCTGGAGCAGGAACTGGCGGCGGCGCAGACCCGGGCGGATCGGCTGGAGCAGGAAGCGGCGGCGGCGCAGTCGGATGCCGGCGGCGGGGGGGAAAACAACGGCCGTCGGCTGCGCGAGGCCAACGCCCGGCTCCGCCGCCAGGTGGCGGATAAAGAGACTACCATCGCCCACCTGAATGATGAAAATCAGCGCTACCGGCAGGGGGAACGGCAACGGCAAATGATGACAGCGGATGGCGTTATCAGCATCGCCGGCGCTCATCCCGGCAATGTGACCGCCCTCAATCACGCCATCAACCTGTGCCGCGACCCGCTGCGTAGCTACATCATCGGACGGCTGCGGGAACGCTACGGCGGCAACTTGCGCGATGTGCTGGGCCGTTCGGTGGAATTCCGCTACGACCGGCACCACCGGGCGGCTACCGAGCCCGCCGCTGCGATTGATGTGGGCGATTTTGAGAGCGTGGTAGCGGATAACAGCGCGTGTTTTGCCGACAGCGCCGCGCTGGCCCGGCAGCTGCGGGAAGTGCGCTCCATCCGCAACCGCGCCGCGCATCCGCCGCCCGGCGGCCTGGCTTACGATTACACCGTTGACGGGCTGCGGGAAATCGCCAAAGCGCTGGATCTCATCAACGACGGTTTTGCGCGCCGGGAAGTGGTAGCGCTGGCGGAAACGGTGCGCCAGGAAAGCGGCCAGGAATACCCCCAAACCGTATCTGAACCCTGATTTTGAAGCCCTATGCCGGTTCGCTTGGCAGGACACGGGCGCCATTCGTATGACGGCATCACAAGGAGAAGTTGCTATGGCGGACGGCGGCAAGCCCCGGGTGTATGTATTCGGCACCGGCGGCACCATCTCTTTCCTCGGCGCAACGCGCACCGATTTCGCCAATTACAGCTACGGGGGACGGCAGCTGACTATTACTGAAATGCTGGCCCGCATCCCCGAAGCCGGCGAACTGGCGGAAATCGTGCCGGAGCAGATCGTCAATGTGGGCAGCACGGAGGTCTATCCGTCCCACTGGCTGACCCTGGCCAGGCGCATCAACGAATGCCTGGCCTCCGACCCGGACGCCGCCGGCGCCGTGGTCACCCACGGCACGGCCACCCTGGAGGAAACGGCCTATTTTCTGAACCTTACGGTGCGCCACCAGCGTCCGGTGGTCGTGACCGGGGCCATGCGCCCGCCGTCGGCCATGGGCACGGACGCCGACAACAACCTGCTGGACGCCATCGCCATCGCCGCCGCGCCTCAGTCAGCCGGACGGGGCGCCCTGACCGTACTCAACAACGAGATCCAGGCGGCGCGGGATGTAACCAAGACCGACGCCTACCGCCTGGAAACCTTCCAGTCGGGCCACCTGGGGTTTCTGGGTTACCGGGACGCGGACGGCGCCGTGGTTTATTATCGCCGCCCGGAACGGCGGCATACGGCGGACGCCGAGTTCGACGCGGCCGGCGTGGCGGAACTGCCGCGGGTGGACATTGCCTATGCCTACGCCGGCGCGGACGGGACGGTGATTGACGCGCTGGCGGCGGCCGGCGTGGACGGCATGGTGGCCGCCGGGCTGGGCAGCGGCGGGTCGCCGGCGCCCTTTATGGCCGGCCTGCAACGGGCGGTGGCCGCCGGCATTCCCGTAGTCATCGCCCCGCAGGTGGGCAACGGGCGCGCCGTTCAAACCCGCCGCTTCACCGAAGGGGGCTATATCGTGGCCGACAACCTGACCCCCAAAAAGGCGCGCATCCTGCTGATGCTGGGGCTGACGGCCACGGCCCGCCGGGAGGAACTGCAACGGATGATGCTGGAGTACTGACTTCGCGCCCGGGCCGCAATTCGGGGGTTGACGGGGGCGTTGGCCGGCGCTATGCTATTGAAACGGAGTATCATTATGGCCGTTGCCAGCACGCTGCGACATACCGGACATAACCACCCCCGGCCCCCCTCGGCGGCCGTGGTGGACGACATTGTGCGCCGGCTTTCCCGCCAGGGCTACCGGGATACGGAGCCCCGGCGGCTGGTCATCAACGCGGTGGCGGCCCAGCGGCGTCCGTTCACCGCCGAGGAGCTGTGCGCCGCCCTGCCCTGCGTGGGCCGCGCCACGGTCTACCGCGGGCTGCGCCTGCTGGTGGAGACTGACCAGGTGTGCCGGGTGCTTCTGGAGGACGGCGAAATGCGCTACCAGCTCAGCCGGGGGGGCCACCATCATCATCTGCTCTGCGGCGCCTGCGGCATAGCGTCCGACCTGGATGACTGCGATGTGGAAGGAATGTTGCAGAACGCGGCCCGCGCCGCCGGGTTCCAAATGAACGGACACTGGCTGGAAGTGTACGGGCGCTGCGGAGAGTGCGTCCGGCCCTGATCGCCCCGGCCTCACATCCCCGGCGAGCCGGACCAACCCGCCCGGCAAGTGCTCGCCCAATTAATTTTTTTGTCCGACCTACTGATACTGATACCGAATATCATCATTGCGTATTATTGCGCATTATTGACGCCTGGCATTGAAACTGCCGGCGCGCGTTTCCGAAGCACGCGGCGCCGGCGCAAGAAAAGAGTAAAACGGAACGGAACAGGAGGAATTACCCGATGCGACTGCCTTTTGCCGGAATGACTATCAGAATAACTACAGGCGCCGCCGCTTTGCTGCTGGCGGGGGCGCTTTTCCTGACCGCCTGCGGGAACGGGGAGGAGACGGGTTTCCCTCCCCCGTCGACCCCCGCTCCCGCAGGTACGGCGGCGGCAGCGCCAGCGGCCGCCGCCAATCCCACTACCGCTGCCGGCAACGGAGCGCCGGCGACTGCGGACGCCGGCGCCGCCGGGTCCGCGGGAAGCGCCGGGTCGGATGACAAGGTGAGCGTGGTGGTGGGCAACGCCATCCTGGCCGACCTGGCTAGGCAGGTGGGCGGCGACCGGGTATCGGTGTTCAACCTGGTGCCGACGGGCAGCGACGTCCATACCTGGCAGAGCACCCCGCAGGACAGCGTGCGGATTGCCGAAGCGAATGTCATCATCAGCAACGGCGCCGGGCTGTCCCGCGCGGTGGAGTCGCTCATTGAGAACGTCGCCGCGCCCGATGCGGTGCAAGTGGTCGCCTCCGCGGGCCTGCCGGCCCAGGAACTGGCCACGCTGCCTTTTCCTGGACACGACGCCGATGGCCACGACGACCATGACGACCACGGGGACGACGACCACGATAGCGATGGGGACGACGACCACGGGGACGACCATGACGAGGAAGCCGTGGCCGGCCGTCTGTTGGTGGGCGACGGCGAAAGCGGCCAGATGTCGGTCATTGACCTGGAATCAGGGGCGGTGACGCAGGACGCTTTTGACCTGGGCGCTCGCGCCGGCCGCATTTACGCCACCGGCGGCGGACGCTATGCCATTGCCGTGTCATCCGATGCGAATGCCGCCCACATTTTTGACGGCGGCATTTACCGGGAGGAACACGGCGACCACCCCGAACTGGTGGAAAACGACGTGCGGCGTCTCAATATCGACCTGTCCGGCGACCGTCCCGTTCACCTGTACGTCGGCGAGGAATGGAGCACCATTTACTACGACGGCTCGGGGGATGTGGCGCTGGTCAGTGAACACGAACTGGAGCACGATGGGGACAGCTATGTTCCCGGCAAATTCAACGCCGGCCCCCATCATGGCGCGGCGGTGCCGCTGGAGGGCGATGTTTTCGCCGTAACGGTGCAGCACCCGGACTATGCGTCCAACCCGGAGGAATACCGCCTGCCGGAGAGCGTCGCCATCCGCGATGAGGCCGGCATGACGCTGTACACCGCCGCCGCAAAATGCCCCGATTTGCATGGCGATGCCGGCAACGGCCATATGGCGGTGTTCGGCTGCACCGGCGGGGCCTTGATGGTTGAGGCGCACGACGGCGCATACGCCGACGCTTTCATCCCGGCGCCGGCCGGCGCGGCGGACGATTTCCGGCTGACCTCGGTCTGGGGCTATCACGGGCTGGACCATTTCTTTGCGCTGGGCTCGGGCGTCGGCCTGTACCTGGTGGAGCCGGAAATGGGTACGATGGAGCAGGTCATTCCGGCTACCGAAGCGCTGCGCCCGATACAGGTTGCCCTCAGCTATGACGGCGAACTGCTGCTGGTGGTGATGAGCGACGGCGAAGTGCGGATGTACGATGCCCATGACGCCGATATGCTGGCCTCCGCAACGGGCATCCTTTCCGATGCCATTGATCCCGGCTTTTGGGCCAGGCCGCACATTGCCACTGCGCCGGGGCGCATCTTTATCACCGACTCCGGCGCCGGCGAAGTAATCGCGCTGGACGCCCACGATCTGGAAGTCGTCCGCCATTTTGATGTGTCCGGCAAGCCGACCAAAATCGCCTTTGTCGGCGTCCTGGCCGAAACGCATGGCGAGGACGACGACCACGATGCCGATGGGGATGACGACCACGGGGATGACGACCACGGGGACGATGACCACGGCGATGATGACCACGAGGACGAGCACGGCCACGACCACTCTGCCGGCGACCCGCATTTCTGGCTGAACCCGCGCCTGGTGGTTCACTATGTCAATCAAATCACCAACGGACTGGTGGCCGCCGACCCGACGAATGCCGCCGTCTATCTGGACAATGCCACCGCCTACATTGCCCGGCTGGACGAGCTGGACGCCTACATTGCCGATGCCGTGGCCGGCATCCCGGCGGAGCGGCGCGTGCTGGTGACTTTCCACGACGCTTTCGGCTACTTCGGCGCGCGCTACGATCTCGAGGTGTTCGCCTTTGTGGGGGGGCATGGCGGCGATGTATCTCCCGACGATATTGTCCGCGTGCTGGATCTGGTGCAGGACCAGGGGCTGCTGGCCGTGTTCGCCGAGCAGCAGTTTTCCGACGACGCCCTGCAACAGGTGGCGCGGGACACCGGCGTGTCGGTGGGTATCATCCGTTCCATGCCGGATGCCGAGCATACCGATTACATTGGCTTGATGCGCGCCAACGCTGATGCGCTGGCGGCCCTGGCGCCGTAAAATGGGCCGCGACGCCCGCCATTGCTGCCGCTGCCGCCACCTACGGTCAACGACGGTGGCGGCAGCGTCGATTCCGACGCCGGCGACTGTGGACGGGTAGAGGGTTATGTTGTTTGAACTGCTGGTCGAGCCGATGCAGTACGGCTTTATGCAGCGCGCTCTGCTGGTGGCGGCGCTGGCGGCGGTAGCCTGCGGCGTAGTGGGAACCTTTGTGGTGCTGCGGGGGATGGCCTTCCTGGGCGACGCCATTGCCCACTCGGCGCTGACGGGCATGGCGGCCGCCTTTCTGCTGGGATTCAATGTGTTCCTGGGCGCCCTGGTGTGGGCGGTGCCGGCCTCGCTGGCCGTGTCGGCGGTATCCCGCCGGGCCGGCATCCGCATTGACGCCGTGATTGGCGTGCTGTTCGCCGGGGGCTTTGCCCTGGGCATCATTCTGGTGAATTCATCGGAGAACTACGCCGGCGACCTTTTGGGCATCCTCTTTGGCAATGTGCTGGGGGCATCGTGGGGCGACGCCCTGGCCAGCGGCGCGCTGGCGGGCGGAACCCTGGCCATCGTGCGCCTCTTTTACAAGGAACTGGTATTCACTACCTATGACGCCACGGTGGCCGAAGCCGCAGGGCTGCCGGTGCGGTTCATGGAGTATCTGCTGCCCCTGCTGGTGGCGCTGACCACGGTGGCGGCGCTCAAAACGGTGGGCAATGTGATGGTGATGTCGCTGCTGGTGGTGCCGGCGGTGACGGGGACGCTGCTGGCCCGGCGGCTGGCGTCGATGATGATGGCCACGGTGGCGGTGGCCCTGGCGGCCGTGGTGGGCGGGCTGTATATTTCCTATCACCTGAACCTGCCCACCGGCCCGGCCATTGTGGTGGTGTCGGTGGGGCTGCTGCTGCTGGTGGTCATCCTGTCGCCGCGCCGCCGGCTGCTGGCGGCGCGACTGCGGCGGCGCAGCGGCAGCAGCAGCAACGATGGCAATAGCGACAGCGCTGCGACGTAGCGGCGGGCGGGCGCCGGTGGCGGCAATGATAGCGCTGGCCCTGACGCTGTCCCTGGCCGTGGAACTGCCGGCCGCACCCCCCACCCCGGCCGCGCCATCCGCTCCTATCGGGGATTTGGTCAACGCCGGCGTCTTTGCCGGCGGGTATGACGAAATCATCGGCGCGGACGGGCCGCCGGCGCCGGATTTTAGGGACGGCGATTATGTGCAGCTGCGCCGGCCGGACGATATACCGCCCATCTATGCGCCGGAGTTTGTGGCCCCGGACGCGGCCGGCTGGCCCGACGGCGAGCCGGTGATTGGCCTGGCGCTCAACGGCGACGCGCGGGCCTACCCGGCGGGCATCCTGTACCGCCGGGAACTGGTGAACGATGTGGTGGGCGGCGTTCCAGCGCTGGTGAGCTGGTGTCCGCTGTGCTACACGGCGCTGGCCCACGAGCGGCGTCTGGACGCCGCCACAACGCTGGTGTTCGGCAACCAGGGGGCACTCTACCGCGGGGCAATGACCTGGTATGACCAGGCTACGGGCAGCGTCTGGTCGCAGCCCCTGGGGGCGGCGATTGCCGGGCCGCAGGCCGGCCGGCGGCTGGCGCTGCTGCCGGCGCAGCTGACCACCTGGGGGCAGTGGCGCGCCGCCCATCCGAACACGCTGGCGCTGGCGGAGGGCGGCATCCCGGCGGCGCCCTACCGGGGGCCACGGCCGGGCGAGGAGCATATTGCGGGAATCGTCATCGGGGATGAGGCGGCGACGTGGCCCTACCCGGCGGTGGCGGCGGCGTCCGTCGGCGCCCCGGTGACCGGGTGGGTGGGCGGCGCAGCCGTGGCGCTGTGGCGGGACGAGGGCAGCGGGGCGATACGCGCCCGGAGCGGTGGGGTAGAAACGCCGGTGATAATCGCTTACCGCCGGGCGTGGGACGATTTTTACGGGGGCGATGGCGATGGCGTGGCGGCTAACGATACGGAGGATCGTTGAGACTGGCCGTCCAGTTAACGCCGCGCAGGCACACTATGTGCGTCCGCCACCGACTGCTGAAATGACGGCAACCGGAGCTGCGATGTTGGCATCCTGGTACGCTCCGGGTCAATACGCAGAACACCGGATTGTTCGGCAAGCCGGCGCAGCAATGATACGGGCACGTGTGCTGCGCACCCACCCCGTATCCGGTCCGATATGGTAATTGGGCCGCACCAGATATTTGCGGCCCCGTTGTCGGCCAGAACGCGTTGCACTCCGGCAACATTTTCAGGAGCGTCAATCGTTATAATCAGGCTTATTATATTCGGAGTAGGCGCAGGCTGGCTGGAACTCCCAGAAGCCCCCGAGATTCTAGCAGCGGCCATTGCCTCCTCATATTTTAAGATAGCGGGAAAGAGGTTTCCGTCCATGTTGGTATATTGCCGTTGCATTTGGGTAAGGGTGGGCGTTGGCGGCAGCGGGCCGGATCCGGCCCACGGAATCCCGTCGGTAGGGGCTATCGGCAGCGTTGCTGTGGGGACGATGGTCGGCGCAACTGCGGTTTCTGATGTGCCCTCATGCCCGGCCGGCGCGGCCGGCCCGCAGGCCAACGCGGCCAGGCACAAGGCAATCACGGCCCCCACCGTAAGCAGCAGAGCCAGTTGCAGGGCAGCGCGGCGGCGCAGCGTCGTCGTCATAACGTAACTTCTCCTGTGTCAGGCTTATCGGCCGGCGGATGGCGCAATGATACGGCATAGCGCGGCGGACGTTAAGCAACCGGGCAGAGCCGGCAACGGCCAGCTCCCGCCAGTCGAGGCAGTTATGCCGTGCGCATCAGCAACTGACCGTTGCCAGTGGGCGAATAGAGGTCTGACGCTGGGCTGTGCTATCTCCATCTCTATACCGGCGGGGGCTTTTGGCGCGGCGGCGGCCGGTGTATGATGTCCGGGCATCGCCAGAATCCGCCGGGCCCGGTCGGGCCGGCCGGGCCCGGCGGCCAAGCCGGAGGGGAGAGAGTAACGCTATGGTTGACTTGCTGTTTGCCAACGGAACGATTGTGGACGGCACGGGCGCGCCCGGCTACCGGGGCAGCGTGGCTGTGGCCGGCGACAGCCTGCGGGTCATCACCGGCGATGTGTCCAGCGTGGCCGCAGCCCGCACCGTGGACGCCGGCGGGTATGTCATCTGCCCCGGCTTCATTGATATGCACTCCCATTCCGACCTGAAGCTGCTCACCGAGCCGGCCCACGAAGCGAAAATCCGGCAGGGCGTCACCACCGAAGCGCTGGGGATGGACGGCCTGTCCTACGCCCCCACCACGCCCCGGGGCCTGGAACAGCTGCTGACCTATCTGGCGGCCGTCAACGGCGCGCCGCCCGACGCCCGCTGGAGCAGCGTGGCCGACTTTCTGGCCCTGTTTGACGGCGACGCCGCCTGCAATGTCCTGCACTTCGTGCCGCACGCCGCCATCCGGGTGGCCGCCATGGGCTGGTCGTCCCGGCTGCCCACCGCCGCTGAGCTGGACACCATGCGTGAACTGACCCGCCAGGGGATGCGCGACGGCGCTTTCGGATTCACCACCGGCCTCACCTACGCCCCAGGCGCCTACAGCAACACCGACGAGCTGGCCGCCATCGCCGGCGTGGCCGCCGAGGAGGGCGGCTTTTACTGCACCCACGCCCGCTACACCCTGGGCGACCGGCTGCTGGATCCCTTCCGCGAGGCGCTGGAAATCGGGCGGCGTTCCGGGGCGCCCGTTCACATTTCGCACTACCACAGCCCCGTGGCCGGGCTGGGCCGGCAGATGACGGCGCTGGTGGACGAGGCGCTCAATCACGGCCAGGATGTCACCTACGACCAGTATCCGTACCCGGCGGCCAGCACCATCCTGCACTCGCTGCTGCCCTACTGGGCGCACGCCGGCGGCCCCCAGGCGCTGCTGGCCCGCATCGCCGACCCGGCGGCGCGCGCGTTGATGGTGCGCGCCGTAGAACCCCAGTGGGGCGGCCAGACGCTGGACAACTACATTTTCGCCCACATCGCCTCCGACCGGAACAAGGAATGGGAGGGCCGTTCCCTGGAGGAACTGGCGCGGCATCGCGGCGGACGGATGGTGGACGCCGTGTGCGACCTGCTGCTGGAGGAAAATCTACAGGTCGCTTTCGTGGCGCGCACCGGCAATTTGGAGAACATCCGGGAGATTGCGTCCCACCCGGCGCAGATGATCGGCACCGACGCCATCCTCACCGGCGGACGCCCCAACCCGCGCACCTACGGAACCTATCCCTATGTGCTGGCGCAGTTCGTGCGGGGCGAGGGCCTGTTTTCCCTGGAGGAGGCCGTCCGCAAGATGACCGGGGCGCCGGCCCGGCGGCTGGGCTTGACCGACCGGGGCGTCATCCGCAACGGCGCCAAAGCCGACCTGGCGGTGTTCCACCCGCAGCAGGTGGATACGCCGGCCACCTTTGACGACCCGGCCCAGTACCCCACGGGCATTGACTATGTGCTGGTCAACGGCGTTCCGGTTATTGACGGCGGCCGGCATACCGGAGCGCGGCCGGGACGGGCGCTGCGTAGCCGTTAGCTGTTGGCGACAGCCGATCAGCCGGCGCGCTTTCGGGCGCCGGCGACGGTCGGCATTGGGGCATTGCATTGCGGCGATAGGGCCGGGCCGGGCGACGACGGCGATTTACTCCGCGGTGAGCTGTTCCCACTGGGCCAGGCGGGACGGCGCCGGCGGCGGGGGCTGCTTGAGCTTGGTCATTGCGGCGGCGAAATCCTCGTTGAGGCCCATGCGGTTGCGGCCATAGACGATGACCACCGGCGGCAGTTCCGCAGCCAGCTGGGTCTGCGCGGCGCCGATGGAGCGCTTGATGCCGCCGATGCTGCGGCGGCTCATCTGCAACCGCTCGCTCACTTCGCCAATGTCAATGATGTAGTTCGGCTGCGTCAGCATCCGCTCGATCATCCAGCGCGAGGGTTCGGTGACGCGGGACAGTATCCGCCTGACCAGGTCCGGGTTCCAGCGGGGGAGTTCCGAGCCGGCCGGCGGGGGCGGCGACTCCGCCGCTGGGGCTGCCGGCGCCGCCTCCGGGGGCTGCTGCGCGGGGAACGCCGCCGCGGCCGGCGCCAGCGCCGCCCCCGTCCACGCTCCTGTCCCCGTTCCCGTCCCGTTGAAGGCCAGCCGTTTGATTATCTCGACCACCGCTTCCGCTTCACCGCTGATGGTTAGAACGGTGTTAACCATTGCCACCTGCTCCTGATGTAACTTTCGCTTTGCGGGTCTGACGGGCAGTTCGCCCCTAACCGCATTATGAATACATTTCGGGGCGTTTTCAATACCTTAATCCGAATTAAAATCCTTGTGGCCGGCGGGAGGGCGGCGCGGCCGGCGTCTTTCCCGCGCTTTTGATTTATGGGGCCGCCGGGATGATGGGTTATGATGGGCATATGATGCGTATATGGCGCATACTTTGGGCCGGAATAACGGAACGGGTTCGGGATGTACGCAAGCGGGCGCCGG
Source organism: Dehalococcoidia bacterium (assembly GCA_965203195.1). GTDB lineage: Bacteria > Chloroflexota > Dehalococcoidia > Lucifugimonadales > UBA3495 > Bin87. The sequence goes on from OZ241860.1 coordinate 3,021,854, forward strand.
CAAAGGCGGGCCGGCATCAGGGGCGCCGGCGATATGGACAACAGGGCGGGTGCAGCGCTACCATTTCCGGGCCGAAGACTAACAACCGACCAAACCGACGGGGAGCCCGGCCTACGCGCGCTCCGGTTCCCGCGGCGGTCCGGTTTCCGGGATGGGTACGATGACTGAAACTGCCGCCGCTACCGCCGCCACCGATGCTGCCGCCGGCTCCGCTGCCGCCAATTCTGACGCCGTCGCCACGATGATGCCCCCGGCCTATGACGCCGCCGCCGTGGAGCGGCGCATCTATCAAACCTGGTGGGACGCCGGCTATTTCGCGCCGCGAATAGACCCCGCCCGCCGGCCTTTCTGCGTCGTTATGCCGCCGCCCAATGTCACCGGCGAGCTGCATCTGGGCCACGCCCTCACCGCCAGCCTACAGGATTCCCTCGCCCGCTGGCACCGGATGCGGGGTGACCCCACCCTCTGGTTGCCCGGCAAGGACCACGCCGGCATCGCCACCCAGTGGGTGGTGGAACGCGCCCTGGCCGAGGAGGGAACCAACCGCCACGACCTGGGGCGGGAACGGTTTGAGGAACGGGTGTGGGAATGGGTGGCCCGCTACGGCAATGTCATTGACGAACAGCACCGCCGCCTGGGCGCTTCCTGCGACTGGGCGCGGCTGCGCTTTACCCTCGACCCCGGCCCCGTCCGCGCCGTCCGCACCACCTTCGTCAACCTGTTCCGCAAAGGGCTGATTTACCGCCACGAGCGCATCATCAACTGGTGTCCCCGCTGCGCCACCGCCCTGTCCGACCTGGAAGTGGACTACGCCGAACAGGACGGCAAGCTGTATCACATCCGCTATCCTCTGGCCGACGGCGGCGGGGAATATGTCACCGTGGCCACCACCCGCCCGGAGTCGATGCTGGGCGACACCGGCGTGGCTGTCCATCCCGACGACGCGCGTTACGCCGGCAAAATCGGCGCCGGCGTCATCCTGCCCATCGCCAACCGGGAGATTCCGGTGGTGGCTGACGCCGCCATTGAAATGGATTTCGGCACCGGGGCGCTCAAAGTCACCCCCGGCCACGATGTGGTGGACTTTGAAATCGGGGCGCGGCACGGCCTGCCCATCATCAACATCATCGGCTTTGACGGGTGTATGACCGCCGCGGCCGGCCCGAAGTACGCCGGCATGGAACGGTTCGCCGCCCGCCGCGCCATCGCCGCCGAGCTGGACGCCGCCGGCGCCCTGGAACGGGTGGAGGATTACCACCATTCCGTGGGCCACTGCCAGCGCTGCCAGGAAGTGGTGGAACCCCTCATCAGCCTGCAATGGTTCCTCAATGTGGGCCGACACACGGACCCCGACAGCATCGCCGGGCGGGCCTACGCCGCTGTGGTCAACGGCGATATTGAAATCGTCCCCGAACGGTTCGTACGCGTCTATCTCAACTGGCTGGAGAACATCCGCGACTGGTGCATCAGCCGGCAATTGTGGTGGGGGCATCGCATCCCGGTGTGGTACTGCGCCGACTGCGGCGAATACGACGCCGGCATTGATGACCCCGTAGCCTGTTCCGCTTGCGGCAGCGTGGCCATTGAGCAGGAAAGCGATGTGCTGGACACCTGGTTCAGCAGCGGCCTGTGGCCCCATTCCACCCTGGGCTGGCCCGACGCCAAATCCGCCGACCTGGACTATTTCTACCCCAACTCCGTGCTGGAAACGGGGTACGACATCCTCTTTTTCTGGGTGGCCCGGATGATTATGCTGGGCATTGAAAACACCGGGCAGGTTCCCTTCCGTTCCGTCTATCTGCACGGGATGGTGCTGGACGCCCACGGCCAGAAAATGAGCAAGACCCGCGGCAACACCCTGGACCCGCTGGACCTGCTGGAGCAGTACGGCACCGACGCCCTGCGTTTCGCCCTGACCACCGGAACCGCTCCCGGCAACAACCTGCGTCTCAGTGATGACAAGCTGGAATCGGCGCGCAACTTCGCCAACAAGCTCTGGAACGCCGCCCGCTTCGTCATCAGCGCCGTTGACGGGCGGGACGACCTGGCCGGCTGGGATGACCTGGCCGGCTGGGACGCGTTGCCGGCGCCGCAGCGCCGCGAAGACCGCTGGATAATCAGCCGTCTGGACGCGCTGACCGGCGCCGTCAACAATGCCCTGGCCGCCTTTGAGCTGGGCGACGCCCAGCAGAAGCTTTACGACTTCGTGTGGAACGACTTCTGCGACTGGTACATTGAGATGGCGAAAGTGCGGCTGCGGAGCGACGCCCCCGGCGCGGCCGCCGCCACCCTGGCCCATACCCTGGAGCGTTCCCTGCGTCTCCTGCATCCCTTTATGCCCTTCGTCACCGAGGAAATCTGGCAGAACCTGACGGCGCGGCTGCCGGCCCCCGCCGGCGGCGTCTGGCCCCCGTCTGTAATGGTTGCCCCCTACCCGCAGGTTGACGCCCCGCGCGCCGCCCCGGACGCCGATGCGGAAGTTGATGTGGTGATGCAGACCATCCGCGCCGTCCGCAATATGCGCGCCCAGCTGCGTATCCCCGCCGGCCGGAAATTGGAGGCCGCTATTGAAACCAACGGGATGGCGGCGGTCGTAAATGACGCCAGGGAGGTGATCAGCGCCCTGGCCCGCGTTGAGCCGCTGCGGATTCTGGAGGAGGGCGACAGCGCCGGCTCTGATGCTGATGTCGATGCCGGCTCCAGCGCCGGCGTCAGCCTGGTGGTGAACCCGCTGGTGGTGCGCCTGCCGCTGGCTGGCGTCAACCTGGCGGCGGAAGCGGAGCGGCTGGACCAGGAGCTGGCGGAGACGGAACAGAACCGGGAACGGGTGCGGCGACTGCTGGACAACGCCAATTTCGTGTCCAAAGCGCGCCCCGAAGTCGTCGCCAACGAAAGGCAGCGTCTGCTGGACTTGACCGCCCGCCGGGAACGCCTGGTCGACCTCATCGCCCGACTGCGGGTCTAGGCCGCCCCGTCTGGCGCCCGGTTCCGGCCGGGCGCCAGACGGCGGACGCCCGGCAAACCCGGCGCCGGAACGCGCCGGCGCGTCAGAATTACCATAATCTGCACACCGGATGCCGGGCATTTTGCCGCCGTTAAATTGTACAATTCTAAAAACATCGCCATTTGGCAATCGTCCGCTTGCCATCATCCGTTTTCCAAGGAGTGCCGGGATGACGCCCAAAATCGTCCGTTACATGATCTTCAGAATAGCCGCCGGACTGATGCTGGCCGCGATGACCGCCTGCGGCGGCGGCGGCGAGGAGCCTACGCCCGAACCGGAGGTGGACTTGCAAGCCACCATTGCCGCCCGGCTGGCCAACGCCTTGCCTACGGACACGCCGGCGCCCGAGCCTACCGACACGCCGGAGCCCACGGCGGCGCCTACGCCCGACCTCCAGGCCACCATCGCCGCGGCGTTTGAGCAGACGCGCGCGGCGATGCCGCCCACGCCCACACCGGCGCCGCCTACGGCCACGCCGGAACCCACGCCCACTCCTCCTCCGCCGCCGCCCACGAACACGCCGGAACCCGCGCCCGCGCCCACAAACACGCCGGCGCCGACGAACACGCCCAGCCCCACCTCGGCCCCGGCCCAGTCCGACGGCCCCCCTTGCGTCATCACCGGCAAAGTAACCAAGGGCGGAAGTACCGTGCCGGAAGGCACCATCGTTCTCGCGCGTATCAAGGACTCGGACGATGCCGTTAGCGTGCAGGACCAGACCGACGAGAAAGGCATATACAGTCTGAACATCTTCCGGTTTGACGCGGTGTTTGACCTGCTTGTTGACAGTAAGGACACTGGCGTGGACACCCCGAGGACCAAGCGCGGCTGCCGGGTACCCTTGAACCTGACGGTCAACTAGCCGCCGGCCCGGCCCGTTCTCACGGACGCCTTATACTGCGGCCCCGGAGCGTTGCGCTCCGGGGCTTTCGTATCGGGGCGCGCCGCCCCCGGCAAGCGTCAGGCTATGCGTGTTGACATCAAGCGGAATGTCGCATTAAAGCGCAAGTCGCCGATTGACTGCGGGATGGCCGCGCAGGAGGCAGGGACACCGCCTCGCCAAAGGCCGCCAAATGTCGACGCCAGGTTGAGCATCCCGATATACAGCAACGCCCGCTGGCCGTACCCTGCCGCAACCCCACGAAACTCCTTGATGGGGATATGCCGCAAACCAGTTCTCCACAAGAGGCGGTAGCCGGGCGGCAGTTTTGCCCCGTTCCGGTTGCTTGCGATTGCCCCGCTTTGCCCTTGCGCCCGGCGGGTTTCCGGTAGGTTTTGGGTTTATTGAGGGTTGATGTGGTATAGTGCGGGCACTATGACTGCCGCCAGGAGCATCTTAATCATCGCCGGCCCCAACGGGGCGGGCAAGACCACTTTCGCCCGGGAGTTCCTGCCCCACGAAGGCAACTGCCCGACTTTCGTGAACGCCGACCTCATCGCAGAGGGCCTGAACCCCTTGCAGCCCGAGGAGGAGGCTGTCGCCGCCGGTCGGATGATGCTGAATATGATACGGGCCTATGTCGCCGAGGGCCGCAGCTTCGCCTTTGAGACCACGCTGAGCGGACGCACTTACGCCCGGATGATTCCCCAATGGCAAACGCAGGGCTACCGGGTGCGGCTGTTTTTCCTGCGTCTGCCTTCGCCGGAAGTCGCCATTGCGCGCGTTCAAAAGCGTGTTGCGACGGGTGGGCATAACATACCGGACGAGGTGGTTCGCCGCCGCTTCCAGGCCGGCTGGCACAATTTCGAGAACATCTACCGCCCGCTGGTAGATGTCTGGTCGCTGTACGACAGCGCGGACATCGTTCCGGCGCTGTTGTCCGAAGGGAGCAACGAGGTATGACTACGCTTTACGAAAAAACCGACGCCCTGGCACCGCCGACCGACGCCTTGCCTCCGCCGGCCGCCGCCGCGCCGGCGTCCGTCCCTGAACTCACCCCGGAACCCGCCCCGGAGCGCGACCCCTTTATGGCCGGCGCCGAGGCGGCCTTGCGCCGGGCCGCCAAAAAGGCGCGCCAGCGCAACATTGCCCTTACCGGCTCGGTGGTCTCCTACCGGGATGGCAAGGTCGTGTACGACACCGAACCGTAGGCAAGGCGGGCTAACCCGTCAGCTGCCCTGGCCCCGGAGGACGCGCATCGCCCTTGATAAAAAGGGTATTGTCTTGACGAAAGAGGGGCCGTAATAACCGCCAAGTCGCGCGCCGGTTCCGATGCAGGAATCGGCGCGCGACTCTTTAAGGCGCGAAGGCGCGCCGCCAGCCCCGGAACGCCCGATCCGTGATCCGGCAAACCCGGCGGGGAAAATTGACTGCGCCGGCATCCAATCGTCGTCCGCAATACTGATTTGCGCCGGCATTGCGATATATGGCATTGACATACGCAGTTTTAGCGCCTATATTGCCCCAGAACCAGCCATGCCGCGCTACGAAAACGGTTTATTCTGACCATCAGCCGGTCGCCAACGGCGGCCCGGCTCCGGCTACAGAGGAGGCCCAGAATGATAGCGGTTCCGATTCCGGCCCTACGACTATTGCCGATGTCCCTGCTGTCGCTGGCGGCGGCCGTCCTGCTGCTGCTGTCCGGCATCGCCTGCGGCGGGACGGCGGCCCCGGCCGGCGATGCCGGCTCCGCCCCGGCGGCGGATACTCCGGCGCCCGCCCAGCCGGCGGCCGCCGGCAGCGGCGTCGCTACGGCGATTCCGGCCGCCACCGCCGCTCCGGCGGCCACCGAGGTCATGGCGCCCGCGGAGGCGGAGATTGAAAAGTTCACCGTGATGGTGACCACCCAGGGCAACGAACTGTTCAACTCCAAGTACGCCCAGGGCGAAAACAACCTGTGGCAGCGGATGGCGCAGGTTTGGCTCATCGGCGGCAACTTCACCAACGGCAGCCTGGTGCTGGACGAAAGCTCCGGCATCGCCAGCAAGTGGGAAATCGTGGACGACGGCCTGGCGTGGGAGTTCACCATCCGCCCCGGCATCCGGTTCCACAACGGCGAGGAGCTGGATGTGGACGACGTGGCCTTTATGGCCAACTGGGCCATCACGGAGGAAGCCGCCGGCGTGTCCACCGTCCGAATTGCGCGGGAGATTACCAATCGGGAAGTGACCGGCCCTGACACTTTCAAGTACACCTTCCGGGAACCGCTGGCGTTTTTCGGCGCCGCCGTTTCGGAGGTGGACAATACTCCCATCGGAACGGTGCTGTCGGAGGACTACTGGAAAAGCCTCCCTCTGGGGCAGACCATAGAAAACTGCACGCCGGTGGACGTCTGCCAGCAGGCGGAAGCCTTTGAGGCCGACCCCGATCCTGGCCTGCCGGGGCCGTTCCGGGTGATCAACCATCGCTATGAGGAGGAAATCCTCTACGAAAGGTTTGAGGATTACTTCCTGCGGCAGGAACGCCCCTATCCCTTCCGGCAGCTTTCCCTGCGGGTTGTGCCGGAACTCTCCACCCGCGTGGCGGCGTTGCAAGCCGGCGAAGTGGACATCATTGAAGCGGACAATACCGTGGTCAACCAGATACAGAGCGGCGGCGGGCGCATCGTCTATGCGCCGGAATCGGTGCATATCTGGATTAACGCCAATGGCTGCAACCGGGAAACGGACAACGATGGCCGGCCCATAATGTGCCACGACCTGCGGGTGCGGCAGGCGCTGGACTACGCCATCGACAAGACGAAAATCCAGGCGCTGTACGGCGGGCCGGAGGCGTTCCAGATTGACGGGATGCACGGCATCGGCAGCCCCTCCGGGCTGGGCTTTGAGAGCGACCTGGCGCCGTATCCCTTTGACCCGGACCGGGCGCGCCAGCTGATGGCCGAAGCCGGCTACCCCGACGGCGCGGGCTTCAACGGCGGGCGGGTGTTCCCCATCCACACCTGGACGGGCGCCGGCGCCCCGCTCACGGTAGAGCTGTCCACGCTGATTTGCGAGGGCTGGAAAACGGAGCTGGGCATCAACTGCGAGGTCAATGTCGGCGAGGAAGTGAGTCTGAAGGAAGTGCAGTACGCCGGCGAAATCGCCGGGCAGTATCTGGTGCGCACCAACGAAAACACCTTTGACGGCGGGCGCCGGATGCTGGGCCGCTACGCGCGGGAAGGGGCCTACATCGCTTTTGACGAGGACATCGCCGCGGACGTGCTGACCGCCGGCGGCCTCATCGGCACCCAGGCGGAACGGCACGAAGCCTATCACACTGCCCTCAAGACGATTTACGACAAGCACTACGACTTCACGCCCGGTTTCCTCAACCAGCCCTACGGGGTGAGCGACCGGGTGCGGAGCTGGACGCCGTGGCCCCTGGCGCCCTATATGAGCTCATTGTGGACGGTGGACATCGGGCAGTAGGCTGCCCGCCGCCGGCCACGACCGGCTGACGGGATGGATGCCGGGGACAGAATGCGTTCCCGGTATCCCCTGTAGACATCGCCGTTATTGCTACCCCCGGCAGTCATTCTCCCATTCCCCGTTGGCCGTCATTCCCCATTTGCCGTCATTCCCAATTGAGTGATGGCGCGTGAAATCCGATGTTGCGCTTTACCGCCGCCCGTATCGCCCAGTCGATCGTCACCCTGCTCGTGTTGAGCATGGTCGTCTTTTTCGGTTCCGAGCTGACCGGCGACCTGGCGTTGTCCCTGGCCACGGCGGATACCACCGAGGCGGAGCTGGAGGAAATCCGGCGCAAGCTGGGGCTGGACCGGCCGGCCTACGAGCGCTATGCCCGCTACCTGGGCAACCTGGCGCAGGGCGATCTGGGCGTGTCCGGCACCAGCCGGCGGCAGGTCAGCGCAATGATGGCGGAACGGATCCCGCCTACGCTGCAACTGGCGGCGGTCGGGCTGTTGCTGGCGATGCTGCTGGGCATACCCCTGGGCGTGCTGGCGGCGGTCAAACGGAACACCATCTTTGACCAGTCCAGCAAACTGCTCGCCATTGTGGGAATGTCGGCGCCGCAGTTCTGGGTCGCCATAATGCTGATAATGCTGTTCGGGGCGCAGCTGAAGTGGCTGCCCACCTACGGACGGGGCGGCATTGACCATTACATCCTGCCGGGCATCGCCATATCGCTGTTCGTGATGGCGGGGTTTATGCGCCTGACCCGTTCCAGTATGCTGGAAGTGCTGGACAGCGAGTTCGTCAAATTCGCGCGCATCAAGGGGTTGCAGGAACGGATGGTGATTTTCAAGCACGCACTGAAAAACGCCATCATTCCGATTTTGACCTTTGGCGGCGTCAGTTTCGCCGGGCTGCTCAACGGCGCCATTGTGGTTGAAGTAGTGTTCGCCTGGCCGGGCCTGGGGCGGCTGATGCTGGACAGCATCCGGGAGCGGGATACGGTGGTGATTATGGCCACGATTCTGACCTCCGGGTTCATTTACATTGTGATGTCCACCATCGTTGACATTCTTTACGCCTATGTTGACCCGCGTATCCGCTACCAGTAAGCGGGGCCGGCAAGCAGGGGCCGGGACAGGGATGGAGTTGGCAAAATGGCAGTGCGTATGGAACGGGCGGCTCCGGCTTTCACGGGCGCGGGCGGCGCGCTGGGCAGACTGCGCGCGCTGCGGGTGCCTTGGATTCCGGCGGTCATCCTGACGCTTCTGGCCGTGTGCGCCCTGTTTGCGCCCCTGCTGGCGCCCTACGATCCCCAGCAGCCGGATGTGCTCAAGGGCGTACAGCGCATCGGCCCGTTCACCAACGCGGAGAACCCGCTGGGCGTTGACCTGCTGGGGCGGGACATTTTGAGCCGGCTGATTTACGGGGCGCGGATTTCGGCGTTCATCAGCCTGATTTCGCTGGGTTGCGGCGCCCTGGTGGGCACGGCGCTGGGCATCGCCTCGGGCTACCTGGGCGGCAAGGCGGACGCCCTTCTGATGCGGGTCTGCGACGGCGTGATGGGCTTCCCCACCATTCTGCTGGCATTGATCATCGTCGCCATCCAGGGCGGCGCCGGCATCCAGAATGTGGTCATCGCCATAATGGCCACGGTCTGGGCGCGGTTCGCCCGGCAGGTGCGCGGCGAGGTGTTGAGCATCAAGGAACGGGATTTCGTTACCCTGGCGGTAGTGGCCGGCGTGCCCAGTCACATCATAATGTGGCGGCACATATTCCCCAATGTAGTGAACACGGTGCTGGTCATCATCAGCCTGCTGGTGGGGCAGACGATACTGCTGGAAGCGTCGTTGAGCTTCCTGGGCGTGGGCGTGCCGCCGGGCGAACCGGCATGGGGCATTATGGTGTCCGAGGGCCGCAACAACCTGCTGGACTTGTGGTGGCTTTCGCTGATGCCGGGCCTGGCGATTACCATTGTGGTGATGGCGCTGAACTTCTTCGGGGACTGGCTGCGGGATACGCTGGACCCGCGACTGCGGCGGACGCGGTAGGGCCGGCGACGACGCGGGCCAAGCGCGGCAGATCCATCTGGCCGGCGCTGCGCGGCGCCGGCGATTTTCGTCGTGATAGGTCGCGACAGAAGTGCGCGACCGCCGGGCGCAACGCCCTAACCCGGCCCTAACCTGGTAGGAAGTTCCGCTCGCCCTGCCGGGCGAGGCACCGCCGTAGCAAAGCGGAAAAGCCGTGGCAAACGCCACCCGCTACGCTTGAAGCTGCTCCGCTTTGACTGCTAGGGTAGCACTCCTGCTTCGGCGCGAGGGCAATCAATCAGCCGGGGCCAATTTGCTCACCCTGTTGGAGATGACGATGTCAATAATGAAAGGATTGTACGCGCAAGGCCCCGGCTTGCTGAGGCGAAGGGGGGCGGTCATAACGGCCGTCGCCGCGTTGAGCCTCGCGGTTGCGATGACGGCCATCGCCCTGCTCGCCCCCGCCGGTACGCAGGCTCAAAGCGCCGCCGAGACGCCGGCCCAGAACGCCAACACGATGGCCATCACCGAAATGTCGGTTGTGGTCACCGGCACGTGGACCTCCCGCGGTTATGTTACCCTGGACTGGGAAGCGCCGGCGGGCGCGTCCGACAGCACGGTCTATCGGATGTACCGGGACAACGGCAAACGCAACGACATCTACATTGGTGGCCCCAGCAGGACCACTACCGGGGCGGAGGGCACATCTTTCCGACACTTCTTTTGGAACACCCCCGGCTCCTGGCTCACCTATTGGGTGCTGGCCGAGCACCCCGAGGGCGCTTATGACCCGCCACAGGGACTGAAAGGCAACCGGGGCACTTTGTCCGGGCCGTATCACGCCCAGGTTCCTCCCGCCGGGCCGAGCGCTCCGACTAATCCGACGGCCACCGTGAACGACGCCGGGCACGTGGTAGTGTCCTGGGGCAGGCCGACCACCAATGCCGAGACCGGAGGGTTGCATTACCACATTCAGCGCACCAGTCGCGGCGGCACGCCCCGGACGCCTTATTCGGTTCCCAATTACACCAGCGCCACCAGCATTACCGACACGAGTGTACTTCCCGCCGGGAAATACACTTACCGGATCGAGGCTCACACCGGGGGCGCCGCCAAACCCGGCGCCATGGCGAAAGTAAAGGTAACGGTTCCGGCCGGCGCCCCGCAAGCGCCCCGGCAACTGGCCGCCGTGGACGCTACTGCCAACTCGGCTACGCTGGTTCCCCCGACCACGAAAACGGTGACCCTGACCTGGAACAGTCCGGCGTGGGATGGCGGAAAGGACATCCGGCATTACCAGGTGCGGCGGGAGAATACCAGGGGCAAAGGCAAGAATCTGGGCACTGTCGCCGCCGGCGCCGTCACTTATACCGACGACACGGCGCGCGCCAACAAAACCTATATCTACAAGGTTCGGGCCAAAAACAAACTCGGGTACGGCCCCTGGACTACCGTCCGGTTCCGAACTCCCCGGTAGCCCGACCCCGCCCGTTTTCGTTGCCGACGCCTCCGCCGCTGCCCTCCGGCGGGGGCGTTGTCCATATCCGGCGCGGCGGGAGTATTCGCAGGAACTGCCGCGCCCGGCCGGATGCCGCCCGCCCGCCGTTTATGCCCGCTGTCAACGCCCACCCACCATCCGCTGCGCCCGCCGGCGGCCGGCCGGGGCGCCGCCGGCGGTGGCGCTTCGGGCTGCCGGCGGCGCTGGGCATCGTGGCCTTCCTGCTGTTTTGCAGCGGCGATTATCGTCCGGGGGATGTTGAGGTGGCGATTGCGCCCTACCGATTCAGCATCGTAGGCTGGGAACTGCGCCACCTGCCCGGCAAGTGGCTGCTGCGCCGCGCCCCGGCCACACCGGCCCAGGTTCAGCAGTATTTTGACCACGGCCGGCAGCGGCGGCAAATCGGCCGCCGCATCATCGCCCTGGAAGCCCAAAGCCCCGGCGACGCCGCAGTTGAGCGGGAACTGGCCGACCTGCAAAGGGAACAGAACCGGCTGGCGGAACGGCAGGCGCAGCTGCGCCCCGGCGTGGAGACGGCGCTGGAATCGGCCGTAGCCGACACGCTCCGGTCGCTGGGCTTCGGGGCGGCGACGGGCGTATTCCCCCCGGTGGACACCGTGCTGACCGGCAGCCCGACCGTGCTGGTGACATCGCCCCGCGCCCGCATTGAGCGCAAGGACGAAGCCATCCTCCAACCCGGCCTGCCCCACCGCCGGCGCGCCGAAATTGAGGCGCAGGTTGAGGCCGGCGGCGACCGTTCAGCCCTGGTCGTCAACACCGGCGGCATCGCATTCTACCCGTCAATCACGCTGCCAGACGCCGGCGTCGGGCCCGCCCTGGAAATCATCGCCCACGAATGGGCGCACCACTGGCTCTGGTTTCGCCCGTTGGGGCGGCGTTACTTCCAGGGCGGCGACATCACGGCCATCAACGAAACGGTGGCGGACATCGCCGGCAAGGAAATCGGGGCGCTGGCGCAGCGGCGTTTGCGTCTGCCGCCGGCGGCATCAGCAACGCCGGCGCCCGCTTCATCGCCGGCGGCATCGCAACCCACGCCGGCGTCCGGACGCGTCGCCGAGCCACCGCCTTTTGACTTCAATGGCGAAATGCGGGCTACCCGGGCGCGGGTTGATGCGTTGCTGGCCGCGGGCGACATTGCCGGGGCGGAGGCTTATATGGAGGAACGGCGGCGCGTGTTCGTGTCCAACGGCTACTACATCCGGCGGTTGAACCAGGCGTATTTCGCCTTTCACGGAACCTATGCGACTACGGGCGCAGCCGGCGTCAGTGTCATCGGGGCGCAGGTTGCGGAGCTGCGCCGGCGCAGCGGGTCGGTGGCGGAGTTTCTGCGGACGGCAGCCGGCATTGCCAGCGCCGGCGATCTGGCGGCGCTGGTGGAATGAACCCGTATCGTCGGCCAGGCCTGTCCGCCGGGCCCGGCGCCGACCGGTTCGGGTCAGGCGGATTTGATGGCGTCCTCCAGCAGGGCCAGGGCGGCGCGGGCGAAAACCCACATATTGCCTTCCCGGTCGGGGCTGCCCGTTTCCAGCGTCTGCGATCGTTCTACGGGGCCGGCCACGCCGAAGCAGGCGTGGCCGTAGTTGTCGCCGTAGCGGTTGCCGGTGGGCCCGCTGGCGCCGGTTTCGGCCAGCGCCCAGGTCGTCTCCAGCCGCGCGCGGGAGGTACGGGCGTTGAGCAGGGCGTAGTATTCCGTGCTGGCGCGGTGGCCCTCCATATCCGAATCGGGCACTTGCAGCAAGCCCGCCTGCGCCGCGCGCGTATAGACCACCGAACCGCCCACATAGTAGGCCGAAGCGCCGGGGATGGACACCAGCGCCGCCGAAATCAGCCCGCCGCAGGATGATTCGGATACGGCCAGCGTGTCGCCCCGTTCCTTAAGCAGGGCGGCCACGGTTGCCGCCAAATCGTTCAACTCGCCCATCGCAGTGTCTCCTTTGGGTAGGTTGCGTTGTCGGGATGGTTTTGCGGCCGCGTTCCGGGCTGGTTTGGCCGGCGGCGATGCGCCGGCCGCCGCCCCATCATACTATACCCAAGGCAGGCGTTTGGAGACGGATTTGGCCGATTCGGGGGTGGGCAGCCCCTGTTGTTCCATCAGAAGCATCGCCAGCTTGCGGAACTCATCCCGGTCCCGGCCGCTGACTACCGCCTGCTCGTGGGCTTCGGAGATGACGACAGGATAGCCGAAGCCGAGGTCGCACTGCCGCGCCAGCAAAGCGTGTCCCATGGCCAGCAGGGGGGCGTCCTCGGCTACCCAGTCGGGGATTTCCACGCGGGCGATTTCAGCGCCGCTGTTGATGTAGTAGAAGCGGCTCCACTCGGCGCCGACGGCCCGGCCCACGGCGAAACGGGAGGCCAGGCGCCCCGACTGGTACAGGGGAGAGCGGTGTCCCGGTTCCAGCAAGGCGGTGAACAGGTCGCGGTCGTCAAAGCCGGCGGCGGCATCGCAGCCCATCAGGTCGGAGCGGCGCGCGTTGCAGCGGCGGGCGCACTCGGCGTCGCCGCGGTCGCAGAGCGATACGCGGACGGCGCCGGCGGCTTCAGTAGTCTGGGGGCGGGATGTGTAGGCGGCGAGGGCAACGGGCCGCCCGTGGCGGGACGCGGCCCGCAGCCGGGCCAGGGCGCGACGCAATCGCTGCCCGATGAGGATTTCGCTGACATAGCCGGGGTAGTTGCCGCGCTGCAAATCCCAAAAGGCCAGCGTGCCGTCCAGCAGAGCCAAGGCGGGCAAATCGGGCGGCAGCTCGGCTACGGCGTCGGCCAGGCGTTCCACTTCCCGCACGGTGCGGAGCGCGCCCAGCAGGGGGCCGGCTACGGGGGATTCGGCGTGGGCATTATCGGAACCGGATTGAAAATCGGACGGGCGCAGATAGAGGTCGGCATCGCCGGCGGCGAGGGTGGGCTCGCTGAACAGGCGGCAGTCGGGCCGGCGTCCGTAGGCGATGGCGCAGCCGCCGAGGTTAATCAGATAGCAGCGCAGGGGCAGATGGCGGTCAACATCAATGTGCGAGCCGTCCACCGATACCGCCGTCCAGTCGGCGGGGGCGTCATCCGGCGGGGGTATGCTGCCCAGCAGCCCCTCCGGGCCGGCGCGGGCAAAGAGGAAGGGCCGGCGGCCGGCGGCGGCAGTGCGGTTGGCAGCTTCGGCCGGCGTGAGGGCCTGCGCCCGCGCGATGGCGTCGGTAAGGCGTTGCCGGCGACTGCGGGCGACCAAGTCCACGCCGCCCACCGCCGATTGCAGCTGCCGCGCCGTTTCGCCAAAGTCCAGCGCCATAATGATGCTTGCTGCGTGTTATCCGGCCCGGCCCGGTCAGCCCGCTGCCAGTTCGGCGATGGTCACGGCGCCGCCGGGTACGGCGTCAATGCTGATGTTGCTGTCCCGGAGCAGTTCCATGCCGACAAGAGGGGCACTTTCCATATTGATGACTTCAACCTCGACGAGGCGGTCATGCCACAGGATATAAGCAGTGTACAAGTCAAACTTGCCGGTAGAACCGTCGGCCAGTGCAATGTCAATGATGTCACCGTTGCGTGGCAGATTGAGACGGACAATAATGTCCGAAGGGAGGGAGACGTCCTCGGTGAGGCCGGTATCAATGACGAAATCGACGTTCTCGGCTACACCATTGCCGTCTTGCACGGTGAGTGTAATGTGCGCCTCCAGGAAATCGTCACCGATGCCGTAAATCAGGCCGTAGTGCATTATTGTGTCGCCTCCGCATTGCGGGCTATGCGAAGCGGGCTACGCATACGCCCGACGTAGGTGCGGTGGTTACGCATTTTGTGGATAACCGCGTCCCGGCGGCGGGCGCGCAGTCGCATTCTGGCCCGCGCCGAACGGTCATCAATTTCGTAGTCGCCGGAGAGGACGTCCACCAGCACGAATTTGCCCGCATCCTTGGGGGCAATCCGGTGGCGGATTTGGGCGTTGTAGATGGCTTCGCCCCGCCGCTTCTGTTCCGCGTAGGGCATCCTGTTTTGCGTAGTCATACCCGTTGGCCTCCGCCGATGGGCCGGCGTAAGGGATTATAACGCCAAACCTTCGGTTCAGCGACGTGCCCTAATACGGGCGCGTAATCCTGGCAACCTCTTTCAGCGCCTCCAGCGTGAAGTCCGGCGACTGGCACAGGCTGATGGTTTTCTGCTCGTACTCAGCGATGGTGGCGACCATATCAGGGATGCGGTCGGCGATGTCAAAGGGAATGCTGGTCACCCCGTGCTTGTCCCCGTGCAGCAGGTCGCCGGGGCGCACCGTCAGCCCGCCCACCTCAATGGGGATGCCCAAATCCACCATGTGGACATAGGCGTGGGATACCGAAACCTCTTTGGCAAAGAACTGGAACCCCAGGGCGCGCACTTCGTCCAGGTCGCGCACCGTGCCGTCGGTGGCCACGGCCACCGCCCCCAGCGCCTTGTGGATGTTGGACTGCACTTCGCCCCAGTAGGCGCCCAGAGGCGGGTTATCAATGTCGTGCAGCACGATGAAGCGCGGCGCCGGCGTCGACACAATCAGGTCCCACCATTCCTCCCGGGGCACGCTGCGTCCCTCCGGGCGGTTGGCCGATATGACGCCCGTAACCGCATAGCCCACCACCGGCGGGAAATCCTGGAACACCGTCCTGATTTCCGGCAGCATAAAGCCGGCGTTCTTGGGCCGGATGTTGAACCCCTCAATGGCGTTGCAGATGCTGGGCGAATCGATTTGGGCAAGCGCCCGCAAAGTGGCGTCGCTGACGGTCTGATACAAGGCCGGGCCTCCTGTGGCAGTGGAACGGGTAGCGGTAGAACGGCGGTAGCGGAACGAATGGCAAGGAACGAATCGGATTGGCAACGCGCCGGCCGTGGCGGGCGCGCCCCAATCATACCACAGAAATAGCCGGCAGGCCGGAAGGCGTCCGCCGCGCGCGCCGGGTCTTTCGGCTTGCTCTGTCCGCGGGGCATCGCCGGCGGCGGCAATCGTCATCGCCCGTCCGCATCGTCATAATAATGACCGTCCGCGCCGCCACAATAATCGCTGTCTGCGTCATCGTCATCGCCGGCGTTCCCTTGTCGCCAGCGGCGCCACAGCCATTTGGCGGCTACCGCCGCCACCGCCAGCAGCCCCAAGCCGCCAATCAGCCACACATCCAGGTAGGCCAGAAAGGACAGGTTGGACGCCGCGCCGTTCTCCTGCCCGGCCAGGGACAGCAACAGGTCCGGCGCGGCCCGTGGGTCTAAAATGGGCAAACCCCGCATCGTTTCGCCTATGCCCTACGCAGTTTGAATCCCTAATAATGATACCACAAAACCGCCGGGCTACCGGCAGCGTACTACTACGCAAAGGGGCGGTGCGGCAACGGAGCTATGCCGGGGCAGTTCAAGGCGGTTTTCCGGTGGAGATTATGAAACAGACGGTGAACGCGTTTTTGCAGCATCTGGTGGTGGAACGGGGGTTTTCCCAGAACACCCTGTCTGCCTACAGCAGCGACCTCAACCAGTTCCGCGAGTTCGTTGCGGAGCGGCTCCACGACGGCGACCAGGAAGTCTGGCGGCAGGTGGACATCGACCTGCTCAACGGCTACATTACGGATCTGCGCGAAAAGCGCAAGTACCGGGACACGACGGCGGCGCGCAAGGTGGCGGCGGTGCGCTCCTTTTTCGCCTACCTCAGCGCTAACAGCATCATCGACGAGGATCCCACCGAAAACCTGGGTACCCCCAAAGTCGGCCGGCTGGTGCCCAAGTTCATATCCGAGGACGATATGAAGCGGCTGCTGACCACCGCCGCCGATACCGGCACCGCCGACGGGCGCCGCGACGCCAGCATCCTGGAGCTGCTGTACGCCACCGGGCTGCGGGTCAGTGAACTGGTGGCTCTCAACGTGCAGGATATTGACTTTGAGGAGGGCTTCATCCGCACCTGGGGCAAGGGCGGCAAGGAGCGCATCGTCTATCTGTACCCGGACGCCCTGTCCGGCCTGCGGGAATACATCGGCGGCGCGCGGGTGGAACTGCTGGGCAGCAAAACCCGGCCCAGCGTCCGCAAGGGCGAAACGGCCCTCTACATCAACCAGCGTGGGGAACGCCTGACCCGCCAGTGGGTCTGGAACATCCTCAAAAGCAGCGCCAAAAAGGCCGGCGTCGACCCCAAAATCACGCCCCACACCCTGCGACACAGCTTCGCCACCCATCTGTTGCAGAACGGAGCCTCCCTGCGTCATGTGCAGGAACTGCTGGGACATTCCAGCATTTCCACCACGCAGGTTTATACGCACCTCACCGATTCCCATGTGCGGGAGGAATACCGGCGCAGCCACCCGCGGGCGCAGGCCGGCTGACGGCATTTTCGCCGGCGCTCCGGCGTCCGTCGGCGCGCGCTTTGGCGTATGGACGCAGCCCCGGCGGGCATATGCGGCGCGCCGGGCTGAGGCGAAGTCATATCTTTCCGCCGCCATAACCTTATCGTCATCCGGCGTCAAATGGAATGACGGCTTGGGTCGTCAGGTGGCAAGCGACGGCTAAAAGGCCCCGGCCGCCGGCACTCTCTCCGGCTTGACAGCCCCAATTGGGCCGCCCTATCATTAGCGCCAACCTGCCGGGCAAAGCCGGCTACAAGGGCATCGCGCAATGTACATCATCCATACCGACGCCAAAACTTTCCCGGAAGCCTACCGGGAAGCCCAGCAGCGCAAAATGTCGCCGGAAGGAGCTGGGCTGGTTCACAAGGTAGTCAACGCCCGCTATGGCGAGGGGTACGACATTGTCGCCATCGAGCCGTGGCTGCTTACCGATATGGTGACCGGACGGACGCCAGCCATTCCGCATCTGAAAAAATCGCCGGAGAACCCGTTGGGGATAATGCCCTGATGACCAACTTGCCCAATCAGCCTAACGGCCCGGACGAGGTAGTAGCCGTCATCAGCTCAGCGATAGCGACCCTTGCCGACTTGGAGCGGGAACGCCTGGCGGTACAACGGGAGCAGCAGGCGGTTGCGTTACGCACCTGGGAGGTGATAGACAGTTCCGACCGTCGCCAGAACGAAACCGCCATCAAGGGCATTGAGGCGGACACCGAGAAAGACAAGCGGCGTCACAGCCTGATAATCATCGCGCTGCTGCTGGGGGCTGGCATTCCGGCCGCTTTCTTGCTGCTGGTATTGGCGATGGCGTTTTTCGGCAATCCCGCTCAGTCGGCCATTGCCTTGCGGATACTGTCAATTGTCGGTACGGGCCTCGGCGGAGCCGGTTGCCTGTTCCTGGTGGGTTTCGCCATTAACCGGCTCATCAAACGCTAACCGCCGGAGAGCCGGCGCCATCCCACAACTGCGCTTGTTCCAGCGCTGCCTCATTATAGCCCGGGATGTTGACGCTATCATCATCTCCAATGCGGGCCGGGTTGGCTAGCAGGGCCAGCAGCCCCGCTTCGTCCAGCACCCGCACGCCCAGCCGTTCCGCCGTGGCCAGCTTGCTGCCGGCCGACTCGCCCGCTACCACCCAGTTGGTCTTGCGCGACACCGAGGATGTGGCCGACGCGCCCAGCGCCTTGACTTTGCCCTCCGCCTCCCGCCGGGTCATCGTGGCCAGAGTGCCGGTAATGACGAAAGTCTGTCCTTTCCAGGGCAGCGCCGCCGTGTCCACTGGCGCCCGTTCCTGCCGCAGCCTGACCCCGGCCGACCGCAATCCCTCAATCGTATCCCGGTTGCGCGCGTCGGCAAAATAGCCCACGATGCTCTCCGCAATGCGCGGCCCGATGCCCTCGATCTCCGTGAGCTGTTCCGCTCCGGCGGCGGCGATGTCGTCAATCCCGGCGTAGTGGCCCGCCAGCAGCTCCGCCACTTCCGCCCCCACGTGCAGGATGCCCAGGGCGAACAGGATGCGCGCCAGAGGACGTTCCTTGCTGGCCTCAATGTTGGTCAGGATGCGCGTCGCCAGCTTGTCGCCCATCCGGTCCAGCTCCGTCAGCTGTTCCCGCGTCAGCCCGTACAGATGCGACGCATCGGACACCAGCCCCCGGTCAATAAAAACCTGGCACCACCTTTCGCCCAACCCGTCGATGTCCATTGCGCTCCGGCTGACGAAATGCTTCAGCGATTCAAAGAACTGCGCCGGACAGGCCCTGTTGGGGCAGCGGTGCATGGCGTCCCCGGCCTCCTTGACGATAGTGGCTTTGCAGTCCGGGCAGTTTTCGGGCATCCGAAACTCCGGCCCCCGTTCCTCTCCGTGGACCGTTGCCGGCCCGACGACATAAGGAATGACATCGCCGGCCCGCTCAATGACCACCAAATCGCCGACCCGAATATCCTTGCGGCGAATGTCCTCCTCATTGTGCAGCGAGGCGTGCTGCACCGTAGCCCCGCTGACCACCACCGGCTCCAGAATTGCCTGCGGGTTCAGGCTGCCGGTGCGCCCCACGCTGACAATGATGTCCAGCAACCGGGTTGTGGCCCGTTCCGCCGGAAACTTGTAGGCAATAGCCCAGCGGGGTTCCCGCCCGGCAAAGCCCAGCGCGTTCTGCTGCGCGATGCCGTCCACCTTGACCACCAGCCCGTCGGTTTCATAACCCCACTCGTACCGCCGCGCCAGCATTTCATCATAGTAGGCGCAGACTTCATCAATGGTGTCAAAGATGCGATTCTCCGGATTGACTTGAAATCCCCAGCAATCCAGCGCGGCCAGGGCGTCCCAATGATTGGCCGGCAGCGGCAGATCGTCTGTATCGTTGAGGCTGTACGCCCAGATTTTCATATTGCGGCTGCGGGCCACTTCCGGGTCCAGCTGGCGGATGGCGCCGGCGCCGGTGTTGCGGGGGTTGGCGTAGAGGGGCTCGCCGTTGCGTTCCCGTTCCTCGTTCAACTTTCGGAAACTCGCCAGGGGCAGATAGACTTCGCCCCGCGCCTCCAGGCTGGCCGGCGCCTCCGGCGGCAGCGTGTGGGGGATGCCGGCCACCGTCCGCAGGTTGTCGGTAACATCCTCGCCCGTATGCCCGTTGCCCCGCGTGGCGCCCAGAACCAGCCGTCTGTTGGCATACACCAGACGCACTGCCAGCCCGTCAATCTTAAGCTCCGCCACCATGCGAAAAGGCCGCCCGTCCAGCAGGTCGGACACCCGGCGATGCCACGCTTCCAGTCCTTCCCGGTTAAAGGCGTTGCCCAGGCTCAACATCGGCGTCGGATGCTGAACCTGAGGAAATCGGTCGGAGGGGCTGCCGCCCACCCGCTGGGTAGGCGAATTGGCCACGCGGCATTCCGGGTAATCCGCTTCCAGGGCGCGCAGTTCCGCCATCAGGGCGTCATACTGGCCGTCGCCGATGACGGGGGCGTCCTGGTCGTAGTACTGCGCGTTGTGGAACCAGATTTCGTCGCGCAGGTGGCGGGCGCGTTCTACCGGGTTGACGGCGGCGGCCGTCGCCGCGGCAGTGGCTGTGGTGGGCAGTGTAGTCATCCTTGTCATCCTGCCAGGGGGTAGTGTAGCGGCGAGTATAGACCGGGACGCCGCCCGCCCGCCACTTGACGCCGTCACCAGTAATGGCAATAAGAGGCGGTTGGCGCCATAATCCACCCGGCCCGTTTGCCGCCGCCGCCCGCTGGCGCTATACTGCCCGGCAGTTTGCAATCTTGCTATCTTTCTTTGCCCGGCGGCGGCGCGCAACCGCATCCTCCGCCGTGGCCCCGGAGGCGACGCCCTTATGGATATGGGGTTGAGCGAAATCCAGCAGATGCTCAAAAACTCGGCGCGGGAGTTCCTGGCCCAGGAATCGCCCCTCACGCTGGCGCGCGAAATGGAAAACGACGCCCAGGGGTTCCCCGACGACCTCTGGCGGCAGGTCGCCAGCCTGGGCTGGACGGGCATTCCCTTCCCGGAGCAGTACGGCGGCACCGGCGGCTCTTTCCTGGACCTGGCCGTGCTGATTGAGGAAATGGGCCGCGCCCTGCTGCCGGCCCCCTATTTCGCCACCGTCGTCCTCGGCGGCCTCACCGTCCTGGACGCGGGCAGCGACGACCAGAAGGACTACCTGCTCCCCGGCGTCTGCACGGGCGATGTCCGGCTTACCCTGGCCCTCACCGAACCCTCCGCCACCACCGAAGCCTGGGGCATTGAAACCACCGCCGCTCCTAGCGCGGACGGCTACATCCTCAACGGCGTCAAGCTGTTCGTCCCCGACGCCCACGCCGCCGACATCATCATCGTGGCCGCCCGCACCGCCGAACCGGCCGGCGACAACCCCGAGGACGGCGTCACCCTCCTCTTTGTCCCGTCCGATGCTCCCGGCGTAACCGTGGCGCAGATTGCCACCATCGGCAACGAGCGCCTCTGTGAAGTGCGGCTGGACGGCGTGGCGGTTCCTCATGAAGCGGCGCTTGGCGCGGTGGGCCGGGGTTGGCCCGTCATTGAGCGCGCCCTGGCCCGCGCCACCGCCGCCCACTGCGTGCAGATGGTCGGCGGCGCCGAAGCCGTGCTGGATATGACCCTGGACTATGTGAAACAGCGCACCCAGTTCGGCCGGCCGGTGGGCAGCTTCCAGGCCGTGCAGCATCACTGCGCCAATATGGCCACCGATGTAGAGGGCGCACGTCATGTCGCCTACCAGGCCGCCTGGGCCATTGCCGAGGGGCAGCCGGCGCGCCGGGAAGTCGCCGTCGCCAAAGCCTGGTGCAGCGGCGCTTACCAGCGGGTCTGCTCCCTGGCGCACCAGTGCCACGGCGCCATCGGCTTTACTATGGAACACAACCTGCAACTCTACACCCGCCGCGCCAAGACGCAGGAGCTTTCCTACGGCAATGTCCACGACCACAAGGAAATCGCCCTGCGGGAAATTGAAGCCGCCTGACCGGCCCCAACCGCATTTGCCCGGCCCGCGCCGGAGACGCCTAATGTCAACGTCCGACCGACCGCGCCAAACCGGTCACGCCGTCATCAGGGCATTCTTTGCCACGCTCAAATACATCCTGGGCATCGCTTTCTACATCGGATTTATGTACGCCACCGGAACTCTGCTTCTGTGGCTGTTCCCCAATTCGGAAAGCTGGCTCTGGATTTTCAAAGCCCTCGCCTTTATGGTTGGCGGCCTCGTCGTCTTTCTGGCCTACATTCTGGTTGGGGGCCTGCTCTGGTCGGCCACCGGCCTGGAATTCATCCCCTACTCCGCAGACACCCCCTGGCCCCGTTTCGTCCGCATCAAAAACATTGGACGCTCCGTCTGCCGGGTTTGTCTGCATCGCCGCCCGCTGAATGCCGACGGAATATGTTCCGACCGCTGCGACCGGATACTGCTGGAATCGGGCTGATTTACGGCTCGCCCCGCCCGGCCACGCTTCAATCACGAATCCCGTCCCTTACGCGTCACTACCAGGAGCAGTCTCCGATGACGACTATGACCCCGGCCCGCAGTTCCCCCTTCGCCGCAATGGCCCGCGACCCGCTGCACCCCGACGTTATCTACCGCGACGAGCGCTGCTTTGTGGTGAGGGACATCAACCCCAAAGCCCCCGTCCACTTGCTCATCATCCCCAATATGCCCATCAACGGCCTGGACTACATCAGCCCGGCCATGGAAGCCACTATGGGGCACCTGTTCGTTGTGGCCGCCGAAATGGCCCGGCGCGAGGGCGTGACCATCAGCGGCTACCGGCTGGTGGTCAACAACGGCACTGACGCCGGCCAGACCATCGCCTGGCCCCATATGCATCTGCTGGCGGCCGCGCCCTGGCTGATATGGGCTGACCGCTATGACTGCTGCGACTAACGCCGCCGCATCCGGCGCATCCGCTGCCGCTCCCGCCATCCGGGTTCCCGACCGGGTGGTAGATCGCATCCGCCGGCGGATGCGCCGTCTGCCGCCGGACCTCGGCGAACACTGCCAGCGGGTGGAGCGAATCGCCCGCGCCCTGGCCGAGGGACACGGGCAGGATGCCGACGCCATCGGCATCGCCGCCCTGGCCCACGACGCCACGAAACATTTCTCCGGCCTGGAAAACCTGCTGCGGATGGAGGAATACGACCTGCCCCCAGTAACCGACCTGGAGCGGCGCAAACCCGCCATCCTGCATGGCCCGGTGGGCGCCGAACTGCTCAAGCGGGAGGATGGCCTGAACGATGCCAGCCTTTATAATGCCATCTACTGGCACACCACCGGCAACCCGTCGGGCGGCGATACCGCAGGACACATCATCTTTCTGGCCGACAAGCTGGATCCGGTCAAGCGTCGGCGCTACCCCTGGCAGCCCGAGTTGGAGGAACTGGCGGCCGCCGACCTGCCCGCCGCAATGACGCTGTTCCTCACCCGCAACATCGCCCGCCTGCTGGACGCCGGCGTCCCGGTGCACCCGGCCGCCATCGCCGCCCGCAACGCCCTGCTGCTGGACGCCGGCGCCACTCGGCCCGGTACCGTTCCGACACCGCCCTGAAAGCGAGGCCATCATTATGATGCAGTACGATGTTGTGGTCTGGCGCGAACTTCTCTCCGACGGTTCCCCCTGCTACGCCGCCGTTTGCCCGGCTGTCAACCACGCCCACGGCCAGGGCGACACCGAAGCCGAAGCTCTGGCCGATGTGGCCAACACCATTGCCCTGTTCCTGGAGCGTATCCCCTACGATTTCGTCAAAACCGGCCCGGCCGCCGAGAACGAAATGAATGAGCTGATTGACGAGTTGCGTAGCGAAGGGGTCAAAATCCGGACGTTTCAGGTAGCGCCCCGCCGGCTCCGGGTGACTGCGTAGGTATGCCCCGTATTGCCAACATCCGGACCCGGGAGCTGATTCGGCTGCTTCGCAGAATGCGATTCCGACAGGATAACCGCGACCATGCCTACTTCTATCACGAATGGTTGCGGCTATCAACCACGGTCTCCCACGGCGACAAAGAAGTGCCCTCTTACCTGATGGGCGACATCGCTATCAAACAGCTCAAGATGAACAGCGTTGACGAATTCCGCGCCGCCCTAGCCGGCGACATACCTCTCCGCTACCTTGACCCCAACGCACCCTGGGATGGTCGTCCTCTGGCCTGATGCCCTTCCCCGGCGCCACCCAATCATCGCCCGAAAAGCGAGGCCATCATTATGCAGTACGATGTTGTCGTCTGGCGCGGCGTTCTTTCCGACGGCTCCATTTGCTACGCCGCCGTTTGCCCGGCTGTCAACCACGCCCACGGCCAGGGCGACACCGAAGCCGAAGCTCTGGCCGATGTGGCCGACGCCATTGCCCTGTTCCTGGAGCGTATCCCCTACGATTTCGTCAAAACCGGCTCGGCTGCCGAGTACGAAAAGGCGGAACTGATTGCGGATTTGGCCGAAAACGGAACTGAATGCTGGGTAACGCAGGTTGCGCCCAGTCGCAGCTTGGCGCGGGCATAACGTTGATGCCCCATTCCACAGTTGGTGCCCTATGCCCGCTGACCTGGAAATAACCCCCGAAGCCGCCCGGTTCATCCGCAGCAAGGGCGGCCGCGCCATCGTTGACCTGATTCGCTGGCAAGGTTGAACCGGCGAATCGCTGGAGGTATCGGTCGATACCAATATCCGCCGCCGGCGCAGCCTGGAGGGCTACGAGCGTTTCGGGCAGAACGATATTGCGCTGCTGCTGCCGGCCGGGCTGGCCGACTATGCCCTGCGGATAACGGTATCGGTCAGCCGTTTCCTCTGCTTTCGCAGTCTGAAAGTGTCCGTCCTGCTGCCGGACGGCGCAACCCTGGGGCGGCGGGCCACGCCGATTTGAACGCCCACGCCCGGAACGCCCACGCCCGGAATCCCCGCGTCTGGAATCCCCATGCCCGGAACGCCAGCGCATAGCCGGCGGAGTCCGCTACATCATCGTGTAGCCGCCCGACACGCTCAAAGTCTGCCCGGTAATGAAGCTGGCCGCGTCCGAGGCGAGGAACACCACCGCGTTGGCGACCTCTGCCGCCGTGCCCATCCGCCGCAGAGGGTAGGCGCGGCGCACCCGTTCCAGCGTTTCCTCGGTGAACAGCCGTTCCATACCCTGCCGCCACATACTCTCCGCGCCGATTACTTCGTCCTGCGGCGGCGCCACCAGGCCGGGGCAAACCATATTCAGCCGGAGCCCGTAACGCCCGGTCTCCCGCGCCAGAGCCTTGCTCAACGCGATGACACCCGCCTTGCACGCCGAATAGACCGCCTCCCGGTACTCGCCCATCCGCCCGGCGTCGCTGCTGATGCTGACGATGGCCCCCGACTGCCGCTCAATCATATGGGGCAGCGCGGCGTGAATGCAGTTGATGGCGCCCCACAGGTTCACATCAACCTCTTTGATATGTTCGGCGCGGGGCTTGTCCAGAAACAGGCGGTCCACCGTCCAGCCCACATTGTTCACCAGCACATCCACGCTGCCCAGCCGGGCGATGGCCTCGGCCATCATCGCATCGGTTTTGGCCTGGTCGGTAACATCGGCGTCAATGACGATGGCCGATGCCCCCGCGCCCATCGCGGCGATTTCGCCGGCCACCCGCTGGCCGGCGGCGGCGTCCAGCTCGGCGATGGCTATGTTGCTGCCCTCGGCGGCGAAGGCCAGGGCGATGGCCCGGCCGATGTTGTTGCCGCCGCCGGTTACAATGACATTCTTGCCCTTCAGTCCCAGTTCCAAAGCTGTGCCCTCCCGCTGGCTAGGTTCGTTCGCGGTTCCGGTCAAGGTACTTGCGGAGCGCGTGCAGGTTCTCCACATCGGCGCGGTTGTATTTGAGCAGCAAGTCCAGCGCTTCCCGATTGCCCCGGTGACGGTATTCCTGCCAGAGGTGAATGGCGTCCTTGCCGCTCATTTCCGGCAGGTCGTGGCGGGCAATGCCAATGGTCCGCTCGATATGCTTGAGGCCGCCGCGCAAATCGGCCCGCCGGCACAGGTACATCAAATCCCGGTGCCTGAACTTTTTCCTCAGATCCACGCCCGGCCGCCAGGCCAGAAAAGGCAAGTCGAAACCAGCGCCGTTGAAGGTGTAAATCGTCGTGACCCCCTCCAGGATATGCAGAATGGCGTCACGCGTGATGCTGTCGCCCACCAGCTGCTCAACAGACCAGTCGCCGGGGAAGTCCAGCGCAACGCCCACTACCGTCGGGCGCGATGAGCCGCCGATAAAGCCGGTGGTTTCAATGTCCAGGTAAGCGTCCATAGCGCAGTCCTTGTCAGTGGCGGAAATGGCGTACGCCGGTGAACGCCATCGCAATGCCGGCGGCGTTGGCGGCGGCGATAACCTCATTATCCCGGACGGAACCGCCGGGCTGGACGATGGCCGTAACGCCGGCCGCCGCCGCCAGTTCGATATTGTCCGGGAAAGGGAAAAAGGCATCCGACGCCAGGGCGCAGCCGGCCGCGGCGGCGCCCGCCGCCCGCTGCGCCAGATGCACGCTGGCCACCCGGTTGGGCTGCCCGGCGCCCATACCCACCAGCCGGCGGTCCTTGACCAGGGCGATGGCGTTGGACTTGATGTGCTTTACCGCCGTCCAGGCAAAGGCCAGGTCGGTTCTTTCGGCGTCCGTTGGCGTCCGTTCCGTAGCCGTCGTCCAGGATTGAGGGTTGGCGCGGGCAACATCCGGCGTCTGCGCCAGAATGCCGCCGCTCAACGGGCGCAGGTCGTAATCCGGCGCGCCCGGCGCCGGCTCCGCCGGCTCCGCTTCCAAAATACGCAGGTTGCGCTTGCGGCGCAGGATGTCCAGCGCCTCGGCATCGTAGCCGGGGGCGACGACCACCTCGTAGAACACGGGCGACATAGCCGCGGCGGCGGCGGCGGTGACCGTCCGGTTAAAGCCGACGATGCCCCCGAAAGCGGACACCGGGTCGCCGGCGTAGGCCAGCCGGTAGGCTTCGGCAATGTCCTCCCGAGCCGCCAGCCCGCAGGGGTTGGCGTGCTTGACCACGCACGCCGCCGGTTCCTCGTAGTCGTTGACGATGCGCCAGGCGGCGTCGGCGTCCACCAGGTTGTTGAACGACAGCGCCCGGCCGTGACGCTGCCGGGCGCGGGCCAGGCCGCCATGGCCGCCGCCGGCCGGAACATACAACGCCCCCTGCTGGTGCGGATTCTCCCCATAGCGCAGCGCGGACGCACGCGTCAGCCCGATGGTCAGCTGCGCCGGCATTCCCGCCTCGTCTGCCGGCGCCGGCTTCGCCTCCAGATAGGCGGCTACGGCGGCATCGTACCCGGCCACGTGCCGGAAGGCTTTCGCCGCCAGGTTGCGCCGTTGCGCCGGGGACAACCCGTCGCCGGCCAGGCCGTCGGCAACCCATCCGTAATCCGCCGGGTCAACGATAACGGCCACCGAAGGGAAGTTTTTCGCCGCTGCCCGCAGCAGCGTTGGGCCGCCGATGTCAATGTTCTCCAAAGCGTCGTCCAGCGTTGCCCCGTCCCGGCTGATGGCGTCAATAAATGGATACAGATTGACTGCCACCACATCAATGGCGTCAATGCCGTGCCGGGACAGTTCGCCCATCTGCGCTGGCGCATCCCGCCGCGCCAGCAGGCCGCCGTGTATGGCCGGATGCAGCGTCTTGACCCGTCCGTCCAGAATCTCCGGGAATCCGGTCAGGTCGGAAACCGGCCGCGCGGGGACGCCCGCGGCGCTCAAGGCGCGGTGCGTGCCGCCGGTGCTGATCAGTTCGCAACCGACGGCGGACAGGCGGCGCCCCAGATCGTCAATGCCGGTTTTGTCAAACACGCTCAATAAAGCTTTCACGGCGCTGCTCCGCCTGCCGGCCTCTTTATTCGATCGCAATTCGGGCGCAATTCGGGGAAAGGGTGCGCTGCTCTACCCGCCGGCAAAGAGGACCCGGGCATCGCCCGCCCTGGGGATGACCCGGCCCACGACCGCCGCATCGGACACGCCGGCCAGCAGGGCGTCCGCCCCGGCGGCGTCGCACACGGCGACCATCCCCAGCCCCATATTGAACACCCGGTACATTTCGGCGTCGCTGACGCCGCCGGCCTGCTGGATGGCGGCAAAGATGGGCGGCGTCGGCCAGGCGCTGGTGTCGAATTCGGCGGCTACGGCGTCCGGCAGGATGGCCGGCATCTTGCCCGGCAGCCCGCCCCCGGTGATGTGGCACAGCGCCTTGACCTGCCCCAGATACGGCGCCAGCAGCGGATAGTAGGCGCGGTGGCGCACCATCAGCTCGTCGCCCAGATTCCGCGCCAGGCCGGCCACGGGACGGAACAACGCTGCCGGATCCTCGTCCAACCCGAATGCCTGCCGCACCAGTGAGAAGCCGTTGGTATGCACCCCGCTGGAGGGTATGCCCACCAGGACGTCGCCGGGAACGATGCGCCCGCCGTCCAGCAGCCGCCTCCGCTCCACAACGCCGACCACAAAGCCGGCCAAATCAAAATCGGCGTCGGCATAAACGCCCGGCAGCTGCGCCGTTTCGCCGCCGATCAGCGAGCAGCCGGCTTCCCGGCAGCCCCAGACGATGCCCCGCATCAGCATCTCCAGCCGGTGTTCGTCAAAGGCGGTGAAAGAAATATAGTCCAGAAAGAACAGGGGACGCGCGCCTTTCGTCAGAATGTCGTTGACATTCAGCGTCACCAGGTCCTGCCCCACGCCTTCAAAATGCCCGATCTGGGCGGCGATTTTCAGCTTGGTGCCTACGCCGTCGGCGCTGGCGACCAGCACCGGCTCCGCAAACCCGGCCAGGGCGAACAGGCCGGCGAAACCGCCGCCGCCGTCCAGCGTCTCCGGGCCGTGGGTCAGCGCCGCAAAGGCTTTGATGCGGTCTTTCAACCCGTCCAGCGCGTCCAGAGACACGCCGGCGGCGGCGTAAGTCCCGGAACCGGATGCGGAAGCGGCGCCGGTCACGGGGCGGCCGCTCCGGGTGCGCCTGGCCCGCTGGCCTGTTCCCCGGCCCGTTCCAGTATCGTTTTCGTCAAATCCAGCTGTACCGGAACGGGGTAGTTGCCCGTGAAGCAGGCGTCGCAGAAGCCGCCCGGCCCGTCCCCGTCCTGGGGCTGGTTTTGGGCCACTTTGAGCAGGCCGTCCACGCTCAAATATCCCAGGGTATCGGCCCCGGCCAGTTCGCAGATTTCCGCCTCCGTTTTGCGCGCGGCAATCAGCTCCTCCCGCGTGGCCATATCCACGCCCAGATGACAGGGGTGCTTGATGGGCGGCGCGCACACCCGCAGATGCACTTCGGCGGCGCCGGCCCGGCGCAGCAGCTCCACCACATGAGGCGTGGTGGTGCCGCGCACGATGCTGTCGTCGACTACCACCAGCCGCTGGCCCCGCAGGATGGCCGGCATTGGGTTGAATTTTTGGCGGACGCCCCGGTCGCGCCGCTGCTGTTCCGGCTCAATGAAAGTGCGCCCCACATAGCGGTTTCGCACCAGCCCGTTGGCGATGGGGATGCCCGACTCCCGGGCGTAGCCTGCCGCCGCCGAGGTTGAGGAATCGGGTATGCCGATGACCAGGTCGGCGGCGGCGGGATGTTCCCGCGCCAGCTGGGCTCCCATTTCCTCCCGGGCGGTGTGCATCAGCCGCCCGTCCATCACGCTGTCAGGCCGGGCGAAGTAAATCCATTCAAAGACGCACAGTGCCCGCCGGCGCCGGCGGGCGGACGGGTAAAGTTCCGAATGGACGCCGGCGCGGCTGATGACCATCACTTCCCCCGGTTCCAGCTCCCGGTGGAATTCCGCCTGCAAATGGTCCAGAGCGCAGGTTTCCGAGGCTATGGCCCAGCCCCCGCCGGCCAGCCGTCCGAAGCACAGCGGGCGTATGCCCAGAGGGTCGCGGGCCGCGATGACCGCATCGGGCGTCAACAGTGTCAGCGAGTAGGCCCCTTGCAGCATCCGCATCCCGGAGAAAATCCGTTCCGGCCAGGAGGCGCCGGGCGCATTCGCCAGCAGGTAGGCGATGACCTCCGAGTCGGTGGTCGTCTCAAAGGCGCAATGCCACGCCGCCCGCAGCTGTTCCCGCAGTTCCGCCGAGTTGACGATGTTGCCGTTGTGCGCCACCGCCAGCGGCCCGTTCAGCCCCTGCACCAGCAGCGGCTGGGCGTTGCGGCGGTCGCTGGCGCCGGTGGTGGAGTAGCGGGTATGGCCGATGGCCAGCCCGCCGGCCAGCCCGTCGATCGCGCCGCCCCGGAAAGCTTCCGACACCAGCCCCATTCCGGTGTGAACGCTGATCTGCCCGTCATCGTCCGCCGCGGCCACCCCCGCCGATTCCTGCCCCCGGTGCTGGAGGGCGAACAGGCCAACGGCGGCCGGCGTGGCCGCGTGGCTGCCCGGCGCGTATATGCCCATCACGCCGCACTCCTCGCGGAGACGGTCGTCAGGCGATGCGGGGCCAGTACGGAGCGGGTGGTTCATGGCGTCATTCTATTTTGCGGCCCGCACGGGGTCAACGCCGGGTGGCGACATATTGCCCGCTGTTATTCGGATCGGCGCCGTCCGGCGTCCGGGCGCGCTGGTTGGACAGACCCGGACGGATGGAGACAAATGCCGTAAGGTCGATGGATACGAGACGGGCGACGGATGGGCAGCAGACGACAAGCGGCATCAGCCCCGGTCGGGCAGGATTTGCACCTTGCGATCCTCTCCGAATCCGACGCTCTCCGTGCGGACGCCCTCCTGTTCGTCCAGGTAGATGTGGATCACCCTGCGGTCGGCGGGCGTCATCGGTTCCAGCTGGATGCTGCGTCCGGTCTCCCGCACCCGGCTGGCAACCCGGTCGGCCATCTCCCGCAGGCCGTCCTCCCTCCGCTGCCGGTACTGTTCTACGTCCAGCGACAACCGCACATCCTCGCGGGTCAGCCGCTGGCGCACGATGCTCTGCACGATGAATTGCAGCGACTGCAAGGTCTGGCCGCGCCGCCCGATGAGCAGCCCGGAATCGGGGCCGCTGATGTCAATAACCGGCCCGCCGGCGAATTCGTCATACTCGGCGCGCAGGGTAGCGGTTACTTCCGCGCCCACGCTGGTGAGAATGACTTCCAGGGCCGCTATGGCTACTTCGGCCGGCGTTCCCGCCGGCAAAGAGGCCGCGCCGGCCGGCGCGCTTTCATCGGACGGAACCGCATCCGGCACGGCGTCTCTGTCGACAGCGACGGCGTCTGCCGTCTCGACCTCCGGTTCCGGGGCGGTTTCGTCCGGGGTGGCGGCCAGCCGGGTGACACGGACTTCGGCCGGTTCGCCGCCGATGCCCAGGAAACCCTGCCGGCCCCTATTTAGTATTTCGACCGCGACCTCGCTGCGGTCGGCGCCGAGGGCCGCGAGGGCCAGCTCTTCGGCTTCGGCGACGGTTCTCCCGGTTTGCACTATCTCGTTCATTGGGTTCATTCTCCTGCCGGTGGGGAGACGCCGGCGCCGCGACTTCCGGCTCTGCGCCGCGCCGCGGGAACAAGGGGAAAAGCGGCCCCCAGCCGGTAATAAAGTACTGGATGCCAATGCCGATGAGGTTGGACACTACCCAATAGAGGGGCAGGCCGCTGGGCCAGCCCAGGGAAAAAGCCCCCAGAAAGATGGGCATCATCCAGAGCATCATCGTCTGGCTGGACTGCTGGCGCGGGTCCGGCGACGGCATCTGCGTCATCTTTTGTTGCACCCAGGTGGTCACCGCCACCAGGATGGGCATTACGATGGGCGACGGGTCCGGCTGGCTCAAATCCAGCCACAGAAAGCCGCTGTCCACCGGGGCGGCGGCGTGTATCGGCACGAAGGTAATCCAGCCGTAGAGCTTGTCCGCAAGATCGACCAGATCCTCCGGGTTGTCAAACAGCGTCTGGATCAGCACGCGGAACAGGCCGATGAGGATGGGCATCTGCACAATCAGCGGCCCCAGGCAGCCGATGGGGCTCACGCCGCTCTCCCGGTACAGCTTCATAGTTTCCTGGGAAATGCGCTGCCGGTCGCCGGCGTAGCGTTCCTGGATGGCGCGCACGCGGGGTTGCAGGCCGGTCATCGCCCGCATCTGCCGCAGCTGCCGCACCGTCAGCGGCACCGTTGCCACCCGCACCAGCGCCGTAAAAGCGATGATGGCAATGCCCATCTGCGAAAAGCAGATCACATACAACACCATCAGGGTGTTGAGCATCGGCCGGATGATGACCTCGTTCCAGAGAACGATGAATATGCTGAAAAATTCCACTTGTACCTGCGCCCCGCTCGCGCCGCCCTGCGCTGCCCTGCGTTCCGAAAACCTGCGCCGGCCGCGTCAGCAGGCTTCCTGCTCGTTGTCGGTGTTATAGCACCAGCCGCGCAGGTTGATGCGCGAGGTTACCTGCACCCGGCGCACCTTGCCGTCGGCGGAGCCGATATAGACTGCGTTGAGCCGGTTGTCGTCCGCTGCCGCCTGTCGCGCCGGGCCTTCGCCAAAATCCAGGCTGTACAGCGGCGTTTTCAGCTCGGCCCCGTCTATGGGCAAGGTGGAAATCTCCCGCCGGGATCTGGACTCCCCGGCCCGCAGCGCTGCCAGCGCGCCGCCGGCCGTGCCTACCACCAGCGTCTGGTCCAGCAGCGCCGGGCTGGACACAATCGGCTCGCCCAGTTCGTGCTCCCACAGCAGGGCGCCGTTCTCATCCAGCGCATAAACCTTGCCGTCCATAGCCGGCGCGTAGATGACGCGTCCTGACGACACGGGCGTGGCCCACCACCAGCTGCCCGCCTCAAACTCCCAGCGCAGCGTCCCGCTCCGGGCGTCCAGCGCGTACAGCCGGCGGTCAAAATCGCCCACAATCACCAGCCCCTTATGAAGCAGCGGCCGGGCTACCACCGCTCCGCCGGTTCCGTAGCGCCACACTTCCACCCCGTCGGACAGACGCACCGCGTAGATGGTATGGTCCTGCGACCCGAAATAGGCCACGCCGTCGCGCACGGCCGGGGTTGACCAGATTTCGTCGCCGGTCTGGAAAGGAACCCATTCCAGCGGTTCCCCGTCCAGAGCGTTGTAAGCGTACAGCCCGCCGTCCTCGGAACCCACCGCTACGATGCCGCCGGCCTCGTCCAGCGCCGGGCCGCTCACCAGCGGCAGCGTCTCGTCCGCCGCCACGGGCTCGCTCCAGGCGATGCTGCCGTCATGCTTGTTGAGCGCATACAGAACGCCATCAATGCCCGATACATACAGATGCTGCCGGCCGATGACCGGGGGGTTGTAGGCGCCGCCCAGCCCGTTTTCGCCGGGGATATTGGTAATCCAGCGGTCGCCGGCCACTTCCCGGCCGTCGTTCAGCGCCCGCACCTGGCCGCGCTGCGTCACCGCATAAACCACGCCTTCCTCAACGGCCACGGGAACCCATCCGTCGGTGGCCGACCCCAGGTTGGGGGCGCAGCCGGCCGCCGCCAGGCACAGCAACAGCGCCGCCAGCGCCAACCCCGCCGGCGTCAGACGGCGCGGAGAGCAGTTGGGGCGGAGACGCCACCGGATAAAGCCGGCGGCGGCAAAGGTTGTCCGGCGGCAATGCCGGCGGGCGCGGAAAGGCGGGAAAGGGCAAGTCATATCCGTGAACAGGATCCGGGCAGCGGCGCAGGGCCGGATGATGGCTTAAGGCGCCGGGTCGTATCCCTGCCCGCCCAGAGGCCGGCAGCGAAGTATGCGTCGCAGCGCCAGCCAGCCGCCTTGCCACGCCCCGTAGCGCGCCACCGCGTCGGCGGCGTACTGCGAGCAGGTGGGTTCGTAGCGGCACATCGCCGGCAGGTAGGGGGACACCGCCTGCTGGTAGAGGCGTATGGCAAAGATGGCGACGGTTTTCATTGCGCCGTCTCCACATCTGTCGCCGCCCCCTTCCCAGTCAATGGGGCGGCCATTCCGGTGCGGCGCATCAGATTGCGGACCGCGCCCTGCAACCTGTGATAATCGGCCGCCCCGGAGCCGCGCCGCGCCATAATGATGGCGTCCCAGCCGGGATGATGGGGCGTGTTGCGGACGGCTTCCCGCAGGCGTCGCTTCACCCGGTTGCGGACGACGGCGTTGCCGACCCGCTTGCCGGCCACGATGCAGAAGCGGCTGCGCTCCATATCGTTGGGCAACAGGCGGAACACCAGCAGGCCATTGGCGACGCTACGCCCCTGGCGGTGAATCTGGGAGATGCGGGTGGTCCGGGTAAGCCGGCGCTGGCGTTGCATCAAAGCTTCGGACGCCGCCGTGGCGAAGGGCCGCGCGGCGGGCGCTGCGCTCACGGAGCGAGGCGATGCCGGCCCTTGAACCGGCGGCGGCGCAGAACTGCGCGCCCATCGGAAGTGCGGGAACGGGAGCGGAAGCCGTGCACGCGGGCGCGGCGGCGTTTCTTGGGCTGGTAAGTTCGTTTTGGCATCGTTAAAAACTCCGGCGGCAATCAATACTACCCCCAAACCTCCGGTGCGTCAAGGCGCAATTTCGCCTCGGTAGCGTTTCGTTTCAGGTGGTTTGGTTGAGCAGGCCCTGCTTTTGCAGCAACGCCAGCAGGTTGTGTTCCGTCCACACCGTCCCCAGCTTCTCCCGCCGCCGCAACTCACGATTGTGCCGCTCCAAGCGCGACGTAGTCCGATGCCTCGCCTGCCCCGTCGCCAAGTGACGCAGTCCTTTGGACAACGCTTTCTCGCACCAGTAGCGCGCCGCACCAGCCGTTGCCAGCATAATCCGCCGCGCCCATTCCCGACCCTCCGCCAGACTGCCCGCATTCAACAGCCGCCGCGCCGCCGCAAACCCCGCCGTCCCAATGTTCCGCCGATACTCCCGCAGCAGGTGAAACGCGCACAGCTGATGCGCCGCCTCCCCGCCATAAACCAGCTCAATCCCCGCCGCTATGGCCCCGTCCCCATCGCTGACCAAATGCTGCGGATGCTGCGCCCCCTGCTGCCAGGCCAAGTCAATCACTTCGGCCCAGGAACCAAAAGCCCCCAACGCCGTTCCCGTAGCGGCGTCGCGGATTACCTTCAGTTCGGTACGCCCGCTACGGGTTCGCGTCCACAGGCCATCCATTTCCAGCGTTCCGTCCGGCGGCAACTCCGGCACGGTCAAAGGCGACTTCCGCAGCCACTGGCAGACCGTACTCTTGACGCAGCCCACCCAATTTCCGGCGCGGGCGTAGCTCAATCCTTGCGCGGCCAGACTGATGGCAATGTCACGGTTTTTTTGGAAAACCGCTGGTGGCGCATTTCCTGGCCCAGCAGCGTCATGCCGCCGGCCATACGCCGACACTGCCCGCAGCGGAACACCGGGATTTGCAGGCGGACTTCGCCGTAACTGGTGGCAACGGCGCGGGCATAACGGTGGTGGCGATGCATGGCCAGGCGGCACTGCTCGCAGAGGGGCTGGTAATCGTCCAGAGCCTGCTGGAGGGCGGCTTGGAGTTGGGCGGGGATTTGGCGTTCCAGTTGGGTTTCCAGATGGTCCAGCAGTCCCATAGCGGCGCATCTCCGGTGGGGGGGTAGGGCGAGCATTGTACCCCCATCTTATAACCAAACCACCTAAAACGAAACGCTACCGCCAAGCACGCCGTGTTAGAGCATGGCTGCTAAAACAGGATCCCTCTACCAGAAGTGGGTAACCGTGCCTGCACGAACTAACTGGACGCGCCAGCAGCTCCTGGTCGCCTTCGCCCTCTACTGCCGGATGCCTTTCGGCAAAATTAGCGCGCGGCACCCCGACATCATTCGGGTTGCGGCGGCTATTGGCAGGACGCCGGCCGCGCTGTCTATGAAAATGGGCAACATCGCCAGCCTAGACCCGGCAATTACATCCACCGGACGCCGTGGGTTGAGCCAGGCGTCGGCCAGCGACCGCGCGATGTGGGAGGAGATGAACCGTGATTGGGAACGCTTCGCGGTAGAATGCGAACAGGCGCTTTTGGATGCAGATGCGTTATCTGCATCGTCGGATGACAGCGTCATACCTGATTATGACAACTTGCCCATTGGCGAAGATCGGGTGATTACCGCCACAACCCGGATTGGACAACAGTTTTTCCGATCGGCGGTTTTGAGCGCTTACAACGGGCAATGCTGCATCACTGGGCTGGCGATCCCGCAACTGCTCATCGCCAGCCATATCGTCCCCTGGCATCACGATGCAGCTAACCGGACGAATCCGCAGAACGGCCTGCTGCTATCTGCGCTGCACGACCGGGCTTTTGACGCTGGCTTGCTTACCATCGGCGACGATATGACCGTCCGCGTATCCCGTAGGCAAAACGCCGTAGCCGGCGGGTTTTTCGCAACGGCAATCGGTGCCTACGATGGAAAGCTTATTTCGCTGCCGGAGAAGTTTGCGCCTCATCAGGATTTTCTTTCTTACCACAAGGAGTATATCTTTCAAGGATGATATAGCCCCAATACCTACCCTACTTCAGCGACCCCACCACTGGAATCAGCCTCTCGTTGTACGGGTCCCCCCAGACGCACGCCTTCCTGCGTGTACGCCCCTAGTCCGTGTTGACATTTCAGCGTAGCCAGATGAGGGCCGCCGCAAAATGCCAAAACCCCAAATAGCGTCGGCTCAACTTCTCAAACCGGGTGAACACCCGCAGGTAGCACTTCACTTGGCCAATAAAGCGCTCCACCAAATGACGCTCCCCGTACACATCCGGGTCATACACGATTACCACTCTCCGATTGGAACGCCCCGGTATCACCGACGTCATCCCCAACTCCGCAATCCACTCCCGCAGCCACCGGGCATCGTATCCCTTGTCCGCAATCACATACTCGCCGGCATAACCGGACAGCAACGCTTCGGCCTGGACAATGTCATTCTCCTGGCCTCCCGTCAGGATGAACCGCAAAGGATTGCCCAACCCGTCCACTGTGATATGTACTTTGGCGCTGAACCCGCCCCGACTGCGCCCTAACGCCTGGGCGTCTTGACGCCCCCTTTTTAGGGGCGCCAGCGGCGTCGGGATGGGCGCGGACGACGGTACTGTCAATGATCAGATACTCGGTATCCGGGTCATCGGCCAGGTGCTGGTGGAGCGCGGCCCAGATGACGCGGTGGCGCCAGTTGGCGTAGCGTCGGTAGATGGAGTTCCATTTGCCGTATTCCGCAGGCAGCATTCGCCAGGGGGCGCCGGCGCGGGCGATCCAAAGTACGGCGGCGATGAAGCGTCGGCATTGCGTTTCGTCGCCAATGTAGAGGTCGGAGCGTTCCCTGAGGAAAGAGTGGATTGTGTGCCATTGGGATGGCGTCAGTTCCAAATTCGGCATACCCCCCGTCCTACACCAAATGTCAACACGGACTAGGGCGTGTCACTAAATTGAGGGTTTGGCGCTAGAATGGCTCCGACAAGCAATGCCCAACCGGAGGTTACTCCCATGACCACGACTGCCGCCTATCGCCGCCACGACATTTCCGACCGCGCCTGGGAAACACTGGAACCGCTCCTCCCCGGCGGCCCCGGCAAAGTGGGACGCCCCGCACAGAACAACCGCCGCTTCATCAACGGCGTATTCTGGGTCTTGCGCACCGGCGCGCCCTGGCGCGACCTGCCTCCGGACTACGGACACTGGGGCTCTACCTACAATCGCTTCCGCAACTGGCAGAAGGACGGCGCTTGGCAGCGACTCCTGGACACTCTGGCCAACGACCCTGATTTGGAGTGGCTGATGATTGACGGCAGCTATGTCAAAGTGCGCCAGCATGGCACGGGGGCGGTAGGAGGCAATCAGGCGATGGGACGCACCAAAGGGGGCTGACCACCAAACTCCACTTGGCGGTGGACGCCCACGGCATGCCGGTTCGGATGCTGGCCACGGCGGGAACGGTGGCCGATTGTACTCAAGCGGAGGCGTTGATTGATGGCATTGCGGCGGAGCATTTGCTGGCGGATCGGGGCTACGACACCGATGCGGCACTGGCGGCGGCGCGAGCGCGCGGGATGGAGGCGGTGATACCGCCGAAGCGGAACCGGAAGGTGGCGCGGGAGTATGACCGTGCGTTGTACCAGGCGCGTCATCTGGTGGAGAATGGTTTCAGCAAGTTGAAGGAATGGCGCGGGGTGGCGACGCGTTATGCGAAGAATGCGGCGTCGTACCTGGCGATTTGCCGGATACGCGCTTTGGCGCTGTGGGCCAAAATAATTTAGTGACACGCCCTAGGAATCGGCATACGCCGGTGCCAAGCTGGAGAAGGCGTTCTCAATCCCCGGCCCGCCCGGCACGATGTTGACCACTTTGTGGCTGCCGTTGTTCACCCGGCGGTGGGCGTCGGCGATATTCTCTGCTTCCCCGCCGTGCGTTTCATTCGCAAGTGACGGGTCGGCGCCGGCAGCGGCACAGGCGTCAATCAGGATGTTGTTGGGAAAGCAGAAAACAAAACCGCAGCCACGCCCGCGCGATGCAGGATGGCGGCGACTGCGGCTTTAGCGTCCATAGCCGGGTTGGTCTCCCGGAATTGGTAGGCAGTGCGCAGTTAATTTTTCCGGCCGCGCGCTGGATCGCCGCGCCAATTGCGGGCAAACGGATGGCGGCCGTTGTTGGGGTCAGGCTGATCCACGCGTCGCATATAGGCTTGATGAATCCAGTTTTGGATTTCCTCTGCTCGACGCCTGACCCTTAACCCCGGCCAGTCGTAAATACGGGCGAAGGGATCATTGCCCGTACAATTGTCGGCCAATCGCGGCGGTACCAGGCGCAGGTTGCGTTCCTGTAACCGGTATCCGGGATGGCAAGGTAGCAAGATGCCCAACAGGCCGCAGCGCGGGTTCATATCGGTATCCCGCAGAGTGGCATTGATTTCCCAGTCAACGAACTTGCGCTTCCAAGTGCGCGGCCCAATCAGAACCACGGTAACGGTAGCCTCGGCGATATGTTCCTCTCGAACCCGGCGGAGCGCGTCCGCGATGGGGATGTTGTGGTCAACGATGTCGCCTACCTTGACCGATTTGTCCACGATGCGGCCGCGCATCATGCGCACAAATCGGTCTTTCCAGACCTCATCGTCCTCGTAATAGTAACTGATAAAGACCTTGTGTCGTTGCGTTTGCAGCATCATCGTCCTCCAGCGGGGCAAGTGGATTCCGGATTTTACCGGGCGCCGCCTCCGGCGGCCGAAAGGCCGCCGGGCCTACGGGGGCGCGGGCTTACAGGATGGCTACCGGATTCACCGGGGAGCCCGTGCCGCCCACTACCCGCAGGGGGTTGATGGTCAGCAGAAACTCCCAGCGGGCGGCGGCGGCGCAGGCTTCGGCCAGAGGTTGCAGCAGGGCGTTGTCCAGCAGGCCGATGCCGTAGGCGAAGATGCTGCCGTGCACCGACCAGGGCAGGTCGTAGCCGTTGGGGGTGTGGTCCATCATATCCCACACCAGCACGCAGCAGTCGCTCTGCCGGATGAATTTCAGGCAGGAGGCGTGCAGGCCGGGGCGCAAGGTCGGGTCGCTGCCCCACAGGGGGTTGCCGGCGGCGTTCCACTTTTCGCGTCCGCTGTACACCACCAGGGCGTCGCCCGGTTCCATAGCCACGCCTTGGGCGGCGCAGATTTCTTGCAGCTCCCAACCGTGAACGGGAGTTTCCTGGGTAACATAGTCCGTCCCCCGGTGGCGGGGCACGTCCAGCAGGACGCCGCGGGTGATGATGCCTTCTTTCCAGTGTTCCACGGAGCCGAACCTGGCGCCGTCGAACTGGATCATTTCGTTGGGGTCTTTGCCGTTCCACATTCCGTTGGCGTCCCACACATGGCACAGGGCGTCCAGGTGGGTGGTGGCGGTGCCGTGGTAGGAGACGCCATAGTAGTCGGTGGACATCCCGCCGCCCGGCTCGCGGGGGCCCTTGCGCATATAGTGGATGGCCGGCGTGGGGTTGTTGGGGGCCGGCGTAACGGGGAACTCGCGGCTCAAGGAGATGGCCTGGCCGGTTTGGACCAGGCCGGCGGCGCGGCGGCGCTTGGCGTCGTCCACCATATTGACGGCGCCTTTCTGGTCGTCGGGGCCCCAGCGGCCCCAGTTGACGTCGTCCTTGAGGTAGCCGAGGACTTCCTGGCGGGTGGGCAGGGGGCGGTGGTTGGGGGTGGCGGCGGTGGCGGTGGCGGTGGTCATAATGTGTTCCCTCCGGCGCGGGTTGCGCTGGAGGGCAGATTGCCACGCCGGGGCGGGGTTGGCAAGGGGCAAGGCGATAGCAAAAATTCATCCGCTATTTCGTAAATTCAGCATTGACAAGCCGCAAATTAGCCGTTATGATATAGCTAATCCAACGATTTGAGGAGGTTCCAAGTGGTTCCTGCTACTGATAGAGTTGTGCAGTACAGCCTGCGCACGCCGGCGTACCGGTTCCGCCAGGGAGGGCGGGATGTCTATTCCTTCCCCCTGGACTTGACTACCCTCGACAACCTGCTGCCGGAGCGGGTGGACGCTCGGCTGGGAACGGTGGAAGATGCTCAGCGCCCGCTGACGCCGGCCCACGCCACTCGGATTCAGGATTACCTGACGACGCAAGACAACTGGCTCTTGGGAACGCTGCTCTTGGGAATTGCTCCCGAAGCGGTGGATTTCCGGTCGTACCAAGGGGACAGTGCCGACGCCGTCCAGGATGTGGGCGAGCTTCGTCTCCGCTCCGATTGCCTGGAGACGATGAAAATGTTTGACGGGCAGCACCGGCGCCGGGCCATCAAAGACGCGCTGCGCCAGCTCTCCCAGGATGGGAGGCGTGTCGACAAAGTGGCGGCCTTGCGCGCTTCGGCGGTGCCGATAATGCTGTATGCCGAAGGCAGCATTGATGCTCTGCGGCAGATGTTCGCCGATGCTTCGCGCACCAAACCCATCGAGCGCAACACGGTGGCACGGTTTGACCTACAGGACGCTTTCAATGTCGCCGCATTGTGGCTGTCGGAAAGCAGCGACCTGTTGTCGGGGCGTGTTGAAATGGAACGGGCTTCCGTTGCCCGCACCAGCGAGAATATCATTTCCATCAACCAGCTGGCGATGGCCCTGAAAACCCTTATGGTGGGGTATAAGGGGCGAGTCAGCAAAGACCTGAACAGCGCCTACCTGCTCAACCCGGAAGAACTGCACGAGACCTGCTGGATCTGGGCCGATGATTTTCTGCCGGCTGCCCGTGAAGAGTACGACGCTTTGCTGGCCGGGGAGGTGGACAATTCCGAAATTCCTCAACAGCGTTCCGGTACGATGGCCTACAACGCAACCGTAATACGCCTGCTGGCCGGCTGCTATTACGAATGGCTCAAAGACGAAGAGGACTGGCAACCGCTGGCGGATTTTATCCGCAGCACGTCCTTGGAACCTGGGAAAAGGGAAGACGCTTTGCTGGTTGACGCCGGATTGGTCATTCCTGGCGGTACTACCCCAATCGCACGGGCCCAGCAAGTCGCGCGCGCCATTGACTACATCGTGAGCTGCGCTCGCGAATCCAACTGCTAACCGAACCACGAAATCAGGAACTGTAAAGGAGGCCCAAAATGGTCGTCAGAATTTCCCAGGCGGAGCAGTACAGCCTGCAAATTCCGGCGCATCGGTTCAGCCAGGGGGGAAGGGAAGCATACTACTTCGCCCTCGATATGGCGACTCTCGACGGACTGCTACCCCAGAGGGTGGACGAATCCGTGGTGCGGGAAGCGAACCGCCGCTTGACACCCAGCCATGCCAAAAACATCGAGGACTACCTGCTGGGATGCTCCGACTGGGTGATGGGTGGAATGTTGCTGGGGATTGCCCCTGACGCCGTGGAGTTCGAGCCGTACCCGGAAGAGTTGGTCAAACAGCTGGACGGCAGCGCATTCGGGCGGTTGAGTATCCGCACCCGGCGCATCAATACGATGCGGATATTTGACGGCCAGCATCGTCGCCGCGCCGTCCAGGATGCCCTCTACCAATTGGGCAACGACCCGCAGCGGGCAGACCAGTTGGCCGCCCTGCAACATTCGTCAATCTCCGTGGTACTTTACGCCGAAGATGACCTCAGGGCATTGCGCCAGATGTTCGCCGACGCCTCGAAGACGAAACGGATTGAGGCACACGTAGTAACCCGGTTTGACCGGCGCGACCCCTTCAATCTCGCGGCAAAGCACTTGTCGGAGCAGAGCGCGTTGTTTGGAGGGCGGGTTGAAATGGAGCGGACTACTGCTGTTGGAATGAACCGGTCGCTGATCGCAATCAATCAGCTGTCCGAGAATCTCAAGACGCTGGAAGTGGGCTACCACCGGCGAGTAAGCAGGGAACGCAATGACGAGCTGATGTTGGCACAGGAACGATTGTATCAACGCTGTCTGACCTGGACAGACGAATTCCTGCCAGCCGCCCGCGACGAGTTCTCCGGTTTGCTGTCGGGGCAAATTACCGGCGACCACATCCCCAGTTGGCGCGCCCGCTCTTTTGCGTACAGCAACACTTTTATACGCATAATGGCGGGGTGCTACCATGCTTGGGTGACGGAAAACCCGGACTGGCAGCCGCTGGCAGATTTCGTGCGGGACGCATCGCTGGAAATCGGCGACAGCGATTCGCTGCTATCGCGTGCCGGCACAGTTGCGCCTGACGGCAAGTCTTTGGTTGCGCGCCGCCAAGAAGTGGCCGGGGCGATCCGGCACATCATCGCAGAAGCCAAAGCCGACGGCGGATAACCGTCAAGCAATTGTACAATGACGCCGCCAATCTTGGCACAGGTTGGCGGCGTCATTGGCAGTATTCCGGTTCACCGGCCGTCTTTGAGTTTTTGCAGTTCCTGTTCCTCCAGGTTCTGGCGGAGACTGGGGCTGGGGGCGGGGCGGTTGCAGAGCCAGTAGGTGCGGGCTGCGTGGCCCGCTACCGCCAGGCCCCAGCCCAGCAGGGGCCAAAGGAACCACAGGTACTCCGCACTCGTTGCCAGGTTAATCACCAGTAGCAGCGCGTTAACCCCCAGATAGGCCGCCAGGTGCTTGTAGAAACCCATCCTAGCATCCGCCCGGCGCCGCGCCAGCCGGCGCAGTTCCGGGTTATCATCGCTCCCTCCGGCGGTTGGGGGCGGCTTGTTCGAGGTAAGGTCGGCGGGGTTGTCGTCAGTTGGCGTCGGCATCGTGCCACTCCAGGCCGTGGTAGCAGGCATCCCAAAAGAGGCTTTCGTAGCGCAGCGTGGTCAGGAAAATCCGCTCCATATTGGCGCGCTTGGCGTCGTTGGCCCGGCGGCCGGCTTCGTTGAGGCGGCCAGCCAGCCAGCCCACCACCTCGTCCAGCACGGCGGGGCTATGGATGTCAATCCAGCCCTGATAGACGGCGTTGCCCGGCCGGGCGCCGGCTTTGAGCAGGCGGCCGGCCCAGTCCAGGTAGGTTCCTTCGGTCACATAGAGCAGAGGCAGGATGTCGTCAAAATCGCCTTCCAGGGCAGTGCGCACCATAAAGTCGCCGAAAGCCTGCGTGACCGGGTTGGCCACGGTGGCCCGGTATTCAT
Source organism: Dehalococcoidia bacterium (assembly GCA_965203195.1). Lineage (GTDB taxonomy): Bacteria > Chloroflexota > Dehalococcoidia > Lucifugimonadales > UBA3495 > Bin87. The sequence continues at coordinate 3,064,984 of OZ241860.1, forward strand.
CCGGCGTGACGCCCAGGTCGTGAAAGCCGCCCAGGAACAGGTCGTTTTCCGCCGACAGGAAATTGGCGAGGAACCCGTTGAGGACTTTGCCGGCTTCGTAATCGGGCGCCGCTTTGGCGATGGCGATGGCGGTCAGCGCCACCAGGTCTTTGCAGAAAACATAGTCCTGCCGGAAGTAGGCGCGGAACCGGGCGATGTCCAGAGTGCCGTCCCCCATTTCCAGGACGAAGGGATGATTGACCATCGCCTCCCATTGGGCGTGATATTTGGCGCGCAGGTCGTCAACCAGTGGCATCGGGCAACTCCTGTGGGGGCGAGCAGTGCCGGGCGGGGCGGGGCGGATCCGGCGGCGGAGGGATGTGGGATTGAAGGAATGAGGGATTTCGGGATCAGGTCAGACGGATTCGGCCAGGCAGCCGAAGAAGCGGTCCAGCATACCCCGGGCTACGGAGCCCATCATACGCTGGCCCACGCGGGCCACGGCGCCGCCAACCTGGCTGTCGGCGTCCACGGTTACGGTGGAGCCGCCGTCGTTATCACCATCGCCGCCGCCATTGCCAGCGGGCGCGATTCTCACCGAGGCCACGCCGCTGGCGAAGCCGAGGTTGCCGGAACCCTCAAAGGTCATCCGGTAAGAATGGGGCGGGTCGAGGTTGGACAGGGCGACTATGACGGTGTACTGGCCGCTTACGGGGCCCACACGCATAGCAACGGCGGCGCGGTAGCGGCCGGGGCCGTCGGGTTCCAGCTGGCGGCAGCCGGGGATGCAGCCGGCCAGGATGTCGGGGTTCATCAGGGCATCCCACACGGCGGCGGGCGGTTTGGGGAAGTGGTAGGTGGCGGAGAGTTGCATAATGGGGGGATTATAGCAGAAAGGGGCGGTGGGCGGGCGCACGCGGACATGGCGGCGGACGGTGGGGCAATCGGATTTGGATTGGCCACCATCCTGGACGATGCGGCTGTGATATGATATGGTATGTAGTGCGAGTGGCCGCACCGCCACTGGGAGGGCGACAATGGGCAGCAGGAAAATCGGGAACGGCGTCGAGGAAGCTGATGCGCCGCAGCCGTGGGTTGAGCAGACTTACGCGGCGGCGCAGGCTTGGGTTGACCGTTGCCTGCGCGCCGACGATTCGCTCTTTACGCCGGGCCGGGCTATCTGGACGTCGCAAGGGCTGGGCGAGCTGCGCTGGCGGTTTTTGGACCGGCCAGACGAGTCCGGGGATGATTTCTACACCAAGCTGGAAAGGCAGCTGGCCGGCAGCCCTCCGCAAGTGTACCAGCTGATGGGCGAGGTGCTGTACGTTTATTACCTGATTCTTGCCAAGGCTGGGGACAAGCGGCAGCGAATAGAGAAAGTGCTTGGATGGGCATCGTTGCCTGCAATTCCACCTTGCTTGGCGGATGGTCTGCAAGCCCAATTTATCGGTCTGGGAGCCGGCATCACGTTTATGCCGTATCAAGTGGGGACTCTGATTGAGTTCGTCGAGCAGTGGAAAGAGCTTGACTCTGGCGAACAGGAGGGCAAGCTCAGTGATCATTGGTCATTCAAGAAATTCCTGTTCACCATACATTTTACCAGCCAACTACTTGCGGACAAGCAGAGCAGTGGGAAAATCATGAAAGACGTCTTACTCCATATCGTCTTTCCTGACTGGTTTGAAACAATTGGCGAGAACGCTAAAATCAAAATCGCCAACGCATTTGCTTGCCTTGCAGAAGGTTCTCCTGATGACGTTGACCAAAAAGTTAGGCGAATTCGCCAACGGGTGGAGTCCGGTTTGGCCAGGAATTTTAATTTCTACGAGCCGGACATCCAAAAACTATGGGGCACTGGGAAGCAGCTTGCCCCGGAAGAATTGGCGAGCGCCTTCGCAAAGATAGGCAATTCCAATGAATGTGACATTGCCGCAGAATTGGCGAGCGTCGTCACAAAGACAGGCAACTCCAGTGGATACGATCTTGCCGCCCTTGCCAAAGACTTGTATCTGGATGCGCCTTTTCTGGAAGAGATTGATGAGCTGCTGAAAGATAAGAGGCAGGTCATCTTTCAGGGGCCGCCGGGTACGGGCAAGACTTACGTTGCCCGTGCGCTGGCGCGGCATCTGGCCGGGGCGGATGAGCGGGTTACGCTGGTGCAGTTCCATCCGTCCTATGCTTACGAGGATTTTGTGCAGGGCTTTCGCCCCACCTTGCTGGGCGACAAGCGGGCCGGGTTTAAGCTGAAATGCGGGCCGCTGCTGCGGGCGGCGCGGCGGGCGGAGGCCGAACCCGGCGCCAAACACTTTCTGGTGATTGACGAAATCAACCGGGGCAACCTGGCGAAGGCGCTCGGGGAACTGTACTTTCTGCTGGAGTACCGCGACAGTGAGATCAGCCTCCAGTATTCGGATAAACCCTTCCGCCTGCCGGGCAATCTTTACATCATCGGGACGATGAACACCGCCGACCGTTCCATTGCGCTGGTGGATCTGGCGTTGCGTCGCCGTTTCTATTTCGTGGAGTTTCATCCCGACGAACCGCCCATCAAGGGCTTGCTCCGCCGGTATCTCGAGGCCAACGCTCCCGGTATGGAGTGGGTTGCCGAGGTGGTTGACCTTGCCAACGATGCGCTGCGGAATGACCGCGAGGCCGCCATTGGGCCCAGCTATTTTATGCGGTCAGGGCTTGACGAGGATGTCGTCAAGCGCATCTGGAAGCACAGCGTGCTGCCCTATATTGAGGAACGCCTTTTCGGGGAGAGTGATGACCGGCGGGGCGAGTTTGACCTGGACCGGCTGCGCCGGGCAGTCGCCCGCGAAACGGCCAGCGCCGGCGCTGACCGCGAAAGCGTCGAGAACGGCGTTGCGCCGGCAGACGAAAGTGCGCCATAAGCGATGCGCGAAATAAACTTGCAGGAATACCAGCCCAGCGCGCCGGTTGCGCTTTCCGGCCCGGAGCGCGACGCGCTGCGCGGGGCGCTGCAAAATTCGGTCGTCATAACGCCTGCCGAGGGGAGCGATGGCGCCTGTATCCTGACGCCCGGTTCCACAATCGGCGCCGTTTCCATAAGCGATTTTTCGGTAAGCATTGCGCCGAAGATAGGCATTCCGCAGGTTCTGTCGCTGGCCTGCTACGCCATGGGCAAGGTTCATTTTCGGAAAGAGGATTTCGATTTTCCCGAGGAGTACGCGCTGCCGGATGCGCTGGCCATAGCGCTGGCGGGGCAGGCGCGGCGGGCCTTTGCCGGCGGCCTGCCGCACGGTTACCGCGCCGAAGAAGAGGCGCTGTACACGGTGCGCGGGCGCATCCGGTTTGACGAACAGTTGCGGCGGCGGTTCGGGGTGGCGCTGCCGGTAGCGGTGGGGTACGACGAATTCACCGCGGACATTCTGCCCAACCGGCTGGTGAAGGCGGCGGCGCGGCGGCTGCGGCGGGCCGGCCTGCGCTCCGGCAAAGCCCGCCGCGGCCTGGGCTGGCTGGCGGCGATGCTTGAGGATGTATCGCCGGTTGAGTTTCCGGCAACCGCCGTCCCGTCCGTGGGATTTGACCGGCTCAACGAACACTGCCGGGGCGTGGTGGAGCTGTCGCGGCTCGTCCTGCGGCACGGCGCCTTTGAGGCCGGCCGGGGACCGGTGAGGGCGGCCGGGTTTCTGATGGATATGAATGCGGTTTTCCAGGAGTTTGCGACGCAGGCGCTGCGGGAAGCCCTGGGCCTTTCCGGGCGCGCTTTCAGATCCGAGAGCGCCGTTCACCTGGACGAGGACAAGCGGGTGACACTGCGGCCGGATTTCAGTTGGTGGGAGCGTTCAGCCTGCGTATTCGTGGGCGATGCCAAGTACAAGAACCTTGCCGGCGGCAGCGTGCCCAACGCCGACCTGTACCAGCTGCTGGCTTATGCCACGGCGCTTAACCTGCCGGGCGGCCTGCTGGTTTATGCCAAAGGCGAGGCCGGCGAGGGGACATACCGCGTGCGGCATTCCGGCAAGCGGCTGGAAGTGGCGGCGCTGGACCTGTCGGGCGCGCTGGAGGATGTTCTCGCCGGCGTAAAGGGGGTGGCGGAACGGGTGGTTGCGCTGCGCGCCGCAAGGCAACTTGGCTGGCGGCAGGAACCGTACCGCAACCGCCAGGCATCCCCGGCTGGCGCGCGCCGGGCCGGAACGGTGGGCGGTGGGTGAAGTTCATTTGTTCCGATTTACCGGCAGAAACGCCGGGCTGGAACCGAAAGGGGACACCGATGAGTAATCGCCATATCATTGACAACCGCACTGACACCGTAGCCGGGCGCCTCAAACAGGCGCTGACCGACGCTGATGAATTCAGCTTCGTGTCCGCCTATTTCACTATCTACGGATACGGGCTACTGGCCGAGCAGCTGGACCACGTGGGCAATACGCGCTTCCTGTTCGGCGATCCGGCTTCGGTAGAAACGCTTGACCCCGGCGGGCACGAGCCCAAGTCCTTTGAGCTCACCGAGCAGGGGTTGGAACCGAACCATACCCTGCAACAGAAAGCCCTGGCCAGGCAGTGCGCGCAATGGGCCAGCAAGGACACGGTGGCCATGCGTTCGGTCAGCCGGGCCAACTTTCTCCACGGCAAGATGTACCTCGCCGGATCTCCGCGCGGCGCCACCGGCATTGTGGGCAGTTCCAACTTCACCAAACGGGGACTGGGCGGCAGCGACCAGCCCAATCTGGAAATCAACTTTGCCAGCGATGACCCGGCCGTCATCGCCGAACTGCAAGAATGGTTCGACCGGCTGTGGCAGGACGACCGACTTACCGAGGATGTGAAAGGTCAGGTACTGAATGCCCTGGAACGGCTGGGCGGCGAATACGCGCCGGAAGCCGTCTATTACAAGACACTGTACGAACTGTTCCGACGGGATATTGCGGCGCGCCTGGACGGCGAAGACGTGGCCGCCATTGCCGGATTCCAGGATAGCCGGATCTGGAATGCGCTTTACGAGTTTCAGAAGGACGGCGCCAGGAGCGTAATCGCCAAGTTGCGGGAGCACAACGGCTGCATACTGGCCGACAGCGTGGGTCTGGGCAAGACCTACACCGCTTTGGCGGTTATCAAGTATTTTGAGCTGCGCAACGAGCGAGCGCTGGCGCTGTGTCCGCGCAAGCTGTTTGAAAACTGGTCGCTTTACCCGGCTATTTATGGTCACCAGCAAAATCCGTTTCTGGAGGACCGTTTCGGGTACACCGTGCTGGCGCACACCGACCTGTCCCGGGATTCCGGTTCGTCCGGAGGGGTGAATCTGGCGAGCTTCAACTGGAGGAACTACGACCTGGTAGTAATTGACGAGTCGCACAACTTCCGCAACGACGGCGGGCAACGCTACCGCCGCCTGCTGGACGAGGTCATCAAGGCCGGGGCCAGGACCAAGGTGCTGATGCTGTCCGCAACGCCGGTGAACACCGCGCTGATTGACCTGCGGAATCAGATTTACCTGATGACCGAGGGCCGGGAATCCGCCTTCCGCGCCAGCCTGAATGTGGGCAACATCCGCGGCGTTATGGCCGCCGCGCAGCGACAGTTCAAAGAGTGGGAACAGGCGCAGAGACAGAATCGGCGCCGCGACAAGGGCGCCCTGATGGAAAAGCTGGGCGCAGACTTTCTGCGGCTGCTGGACGGCGTGTCCATCTCCCGCTCCCGCCGCCATATTGAGCGTTTCTATGCTGATGAGATGGAGCGCGTGGGGCAGTTTCCGGAGCGCGCCCGGCCCGTGAACGAACACCCGCCCACCGACCGGCAAGGCCAACTGTCTTATCAGGATTTAGCGGAGCGCATTGAAACTTTTAAGCTGGCGCTGTACCAGCCCAGCGAGTATGTCACCGACGCGGCCCGGCTGGCCGAACTGGCGGCCCGGCGGCGGACGCAGAACTTCAACCAGCAGGACAGCGAGCGTTTCCTCGTCGGAATGATGCGCACCAACTTCCTCAAGCGGCTGGAAAGCTCGGCGCACTCGCTGCGCCTGACCCTGGGACGCACTATCGGCAAGATTGACCGCCTGCTGGAAAACATCGCGCGTTACGAACTTGACGGGTCGCGTCAGTCCGACGTCCTGCCGGACGCCGCCATACTGCCCGATGACGATGAGGACGATGAGGAGTTTTTGGTGAACCGGGGCCGCAACCCCTACCGGCTGCGGGAACTGGATTTGCCCCGCTGGCGGGCCGACCTGGAACAGGACAAAGCCACCTTGTCGGCGGCGCTGGCCCAGGTGAGCGCCGTCACCCCGGAGCGCGACGGCAAGCTGCGACAAATTAGGCAGGCCGTCCGCGCGAAAGCGTCCCAGCCTACCCGCAACCGCGACGGCCAGCCCAACCGCAAGTTGCTGGTGTTCACTACCTTCAAGGACACCGCGCTCTATCTGTACGAAAACCTCGCCGGACTGGCCGCGGAGCTGGACATCAAAATGGCTATGGTGTCCGGCGACGAAACCCGCGCTACGGCCGGGGCCGGCGACTTCAACGCTATTCTCACCAACTTCGCGCCCGTGGCCCGCAACCGCAGCGCCGCCGTGGACAGCTCCAGCGACATCGACCTGCTGATTGCCACGGACTGCATTTCCGAGGGGCAGAACCTGCAAGACTGCGACACCGTGCTGAATTACGACATCCACTGGAATCCGGTGCGCCTGGTGCAGCGGTTCGGGCGCATTGACCGCATTGGCAGCCCCAGCGCAGTCGTGCGGATGGTGAACTACTGGCCGACATCCGATATGGACGTCTATCTGCGCCTACAGAGCCGGGTAGAAGCCCGCATGGCCCTGGCGGACCTGGCCGCCAGCGGCGACGAGGATCCTTTTACCGAAGCGGACGCCCGGCTGGAATTGAACTTCCGCAACGAACAGCTGCAACGGCTCCGCCAGGAAGTGCTCGCCCTGGAGGATCTGGACGATGTGACTACTCTGGGCGACTTTACCCTGGACCACTTTATTGCCCAGCTGCTGCGCTACCTGGAACGCAACCGGGACGCGCTGGAAGCGATGCCCCGCGGCGTTTATGCCGTGGCCCCGGCGGGGCAAAGGGGGCAGGCGGGGCAAACGGAACCCGGCGTGATTTTCTGCCTGCGGCAGCGCAACGCCGGCCCCGTTGACACCCGGCGCCAGGCCGCCAGCCCCCGGCATCCCTATTACTTCGTCTATATCCTGCCCGACCGAACCATCCGCTTCGGCTGCGGCAATTTGAAACAGACGCTGGCCGTTTTCGAGGCGGCGGCGGTCGGGCAAACCAACCCCATTGTGGAACTCTGCGACCGCTTTGACCGGGAAACCGGGCAGGGCCGCAATATGGCGTTTTACGACCGGCTGCTGACCGACGCCATCGCTCACATCGCCCAGGCCCACGCCGGTGTTCAGATGAGCGGCCTGGGGGTGGGCGGCGACCGCAGCTTTACGCTGGCGCCGGCGGCCGAGACGCCCCGCGATGCCAGCGACTTTGAGCTGGTAACCTGGCTGGTCATCAAGGAACGGCAAGCGTAACGACCGGAAACCGGCGCCGGCCCGCCGGTGGACTCTGAACTATGACCAGTCCCAGGCGTCGCTCGCCGTTTTGCCAAAGGTTGCTGGAAGGGCGTTCCGATGCCAATATACGCTTCAGCGACCTGCGGGCTCTGCTGTTGCGGTTGGGTTTTGCCGAAAGGGTAAGCGGCAGCCATCACATATTCCGCAGGGCTGGAGTGCCTGATAGAATAAACTGGCAGCGGCAGGGCGGGCAAGCGAAGCCTTACCAGGCGCGTCAGGTCAGAGGCGTCATCATCAGATACGAACTGGAGGAGCGGTGGTGAACAAGTACGAAATCATCATTTCGTGGAGCGATGAGGACGCGGCGTTCATCGGCTGGGTGTCCGAGCTGCCGGGCTGTATGGCCCACGGGGATACGCGGGAGGATGCCCTGCGCAGGGTACAGGAAGCGATGGCCCTGTGGCTGGCAACGGCCCGGGAGTTCGGCGACCCGGCGCCGGAACCCCGCTGCGGCCCGCACGTAGCCGCCTGGGAACGCCCCCGGGGCGAGTTCCAGGAGGTCGCACTGCCGGCGGCGGGGCCGGCAGCCGTACCCGCAGGATGACCGGAATGACAATGCCGACAATGACAATGACCGCCGCAACGGCGGCGGCGCTGGCCGGCGGGGCCGATTTCGCGGCGGCCGCCACCGACCTGCTGGGCGAATTGGGCTACCGCAGCGATCGTATCCTGCCCGGCCAGTCGGGGGACGCCGGCGCCCTGGTCCGGCAGTTCCCGGCAGCTAACCCGGATACGCAGTCCGAGCGGGATTTTCTGCGGGAAGCCCGCTCCGTCCATATTCTCTTTCAGCTTACCGATGCCGAAATTGACGCGGTGGCGCAGCAGTCCCTGTTCCGGACGGACGGGCTTGACGCCGGCGGGTTTGACACGGGCAACGCGCAAAGCTTTCTCTTTGCCGCCGTGGCGCTGCGGGGCGACGCCTACCCGCGCAGCCGGTACGCCGCCTTTACCCGCGAGCTCAACAAGCGGTTCCAGAACCCGATGGTCGTCCTGTTTCGCGCCGGGGCCGGCGCAAGCGGGGCCGGGCGGGTTACGCTGGCTTTTGTGCATCGCCGTCCCAACCGCAACGACCCGGCGCGGGATGTGCTGGGCAATGTGGCGCTGATACGGGAAATCGACCCGGCCAATCCGCACCGCGCCCACCGGGACATACTGGCGGAGCTGGCGCTGCCGGCGCGGCTGGAATGGATGGACGACCACGGCGCGGCGCGCAATTTTGACGGCCTGCTGGCGGCCTGGCTGGCCGCCCTGGACACCGAGGAACTCAATCGCCGCTTTTACCGGGATCTGTTCGCCTGGTTTGAACGCGCCCTGGGCGCCGCCCGTTTCCCCACTGATGAAGCCGTTACCCTGGCCCCGGAGGAACATATCATCCGCCTCATCACCCGGATGCTGTTCGTGTGGTTCCTCAAGGAAAAGGGGCTGGTGGCCGGCGGGCTGTTCGCAGAACACCGGGCGGCGCAGCTGCTCAAGGATTACGACCGCGCCGGGGGCGATAACTACTACCGGGCCGTCCTGCAAAACCTGTTCTTTGCCACGCTGAACACGGCAATCGGGCAGCGCGGTTTCAGCAGCGCGCAGCAGCGTACTCACCGCGTCTTTTCCTACTATCGCTATGCCGGGCAGATTGCCGATACCGACGGGCTGGCGGGCCTGCTGGCGCGGACGCCTTTCGTCAACGGCGGCCTCTTTGACTGCCTGGACAGTGAAAGGGCGACGCGGGACGGCGGCTATCGCGTGGACTGCTTTTCCGATGTCCATTACCGCAAGTTGAGCATCCCCAACCGCCTGTTCTTTGGCGATGACGGCAGTCCGGGGCTGATTGACCTGTTTGACCGCTACAAGTTCACGGTGGAGGAAAACACGCCCGCCGAGCTGGAAGTGGCGCTGGATCCCGAGCTGCTGGGCAAGGTGTTTGAGAACCTGCTGGCCGCCGTCAACCCCGAAACCAGCCTCGCCGCCCGCAAGGAAACCGGCTCCTACTACACGCCGCGCCCGGTGGTGGACTATATGGTGGACGAGGCCCTGGCCGGGGCGCTGGCTGCGCCGGACGGGGCCACGGCGGACGGGGCCGCGGCGGAAGGCATCCGCCGCCTGCTGGACTATGGGGACGCTTTTGCCGATGCCGAGGCGCTCTTTGCGCCGCCGGAACGGGAGCGCATTATCCGCGCCATTGCCGGCCTCAAGGCGCTGGACCCGGCCGTGGGCTCCGGCGCTTTTCCCATGGGCATTCTGCACAAGCTGACCCTGGCCTTGCGCCGCCTGGATCCCGACAACCGGCTTTGGGAAAGCATCCAGCGGGAGCAGGCCGCCCGGCGCGCCGCCGCCGCTTTCGGCACCGACGACCAGGCCGCCCGCGACGCCGAACTGGACGAGATCAGCGCCGTCTTTGAACGCTACCGCGACTCCGACTACGGGCGCAAACTGTACCTGATCCAGAACTGCATCTACGGCGTGGACATCCAGCCCATTGCCGTGCAGATTGCCAAGCTGCGCTTCTTTATCTCCCTGGCCATTGAGCAGGAACCCAATGGCGATGCGGCGGACAACTACGGCATCCGGCCCTTGCCCAACCTGGAAACCCGCTTTGTGGCCGCCGATACGCTGCTGGCGCTGGCGCGGCCGGCGCAGCGGACGCTGGGGCAGACCGCAGCCGTTACCGACCTGGAACGGCAAATCGCCGCCAACCGGGAACGGCATTTCCACGCCGTAACTCGTCAAGCCAAGCTGGACTGTCGCCGGCGGGATGATGAACTGCGCCGGCAATTGGCGCAGGAGCTGCAAGCGGACGGCTTTCCGGCGGCATCGGCGGGGCAGATTGCCGCCTGGGAACCCTTTGACCAGAACGCCGGGGCCGCCGACTGGTTTGACGCCGGCTATATGTTCGGCGTGCCTAACGGGTTTGATGTGGTGATTGCCAATCCGCCCTATGTGCGGCAAGAGGGGATTGCGCCCAAAGCTTACAAGGACGCGCTGCTCAAAGCCTACCCGGACGCCGCCGTGGGCCGTTCCGACCTGTACTGCTACTTCTACGCCCGGGGCTTGCAGCTGCTGAAAGAGGGCGGGATGCACCTGTTCGTCTGCTCCAACAGCTGGCTGGATGTGGGTTACGGCGCCAAGTTGCAGGAATATCTGCTGGACAACGCCACGGTGGACGCTATCTACGAAAGCGCCGTGGAGCGGCAGTTCGCCACGGCGGACATCAATACCCTCATCAGCGTCATCCGCAAAAGGCCCGGCGCCGGCAATGGCAACGGCGCTGATGCCGATGCCGACGCCACCCGCTTTGTGCAGCTGCGCGCACCTTTGGCAACGGCCCTCGCCGATGCCAGCCGGCGGCGGGAAATCGTCAAAACCCGCGCCGAACTGCGCGCGGCAGCCACCAGCGGACGGCGGTTTGTGGGCGACAAGTGGGGCGGCAAATACCTGCGCGCCCCGGACATCTACCACCAGATCCTGGACAAGTATGGCGACAAACTGGTGCGGCTGGGCGATATTGCTGCCATCAGGCGCGGGGTGACTACCGGCGCCAACGACTTCTTTTACCTGACGCCGGAGGTGATTGCGGGGTTCGGCATTGAGCCGGAATACTGCCGCCCGGTGATGACCACGCCGCAGGAATCGCGCCGCATCGCGGTTAACCCGGCGGCGCTGCCCCGGCGTCTCTTTATGTGCCACCGGGACAAGGCGGATTTGGCCGGCGCCGGGGCGCTGGCGTACATTGAATGGGGCGAACAGCAGGGCTACCACCGCCGGCGCAGCGTGGCATCCCGGCGGCGCTGGTACGATTTGGGGGAACGCTCGGAGCCGGAACTGGCGATAAACCGTCGTATAGACACGACATCGCGCACTTTCAGCGTAAAGGGAAGCGTGTTTGTGGGAGACACTCTTTACGAAATAAACACCGCAGACGCTACTGCGGTGTGCGTAGCGTTGAACTCTACCTGGGGGCAACTGCTGGTCAACATTGAAGGCCGGGCTAATTTTGGGGCCGGCGTGTTGGAGATTGAGGTTTATGAGACCGCGAACCTCGCCATAGTGAACCCGCAGTTGCTGCCGGAGCTGGACGCTGCGGTGTTCAACGCCACGGATTGGGATGTGCTAACGCCATCGGCGGCGCGGCGGCACATCGACGCTGCGGTGTACGAGGCGCTGGGTTTGACGGCGGAGGAGCGGGAGGCGGCGCACGCGGGGGTAGCGGAGCTGGTGGGGAACCGGAAGCGGCGGGCGGGGAGCGTTAGGCGCACTGATTGACGGAATGCGTGTCCTGAGTTAGGATGCTGATATGGACATTTGCCCTGCATTCGTCGCCGAAAGTAGCGCTCTTTGTCCGTAGCCTGGCCCCGCCGACGCTGAAACCGCCGGCCCGACAATCAACGAGGTGCACAAATGGGATCTTTGCTGATGCTCCTTGCAATCTACGGTGGCGCCGCTCTCGGCGCCGCCGGCGCCGCCGCAGTTGGCTTTGGGGTCATGCAGGAAATGACCTTCGCGCTCTGGTTTCCCACGCTGTTCGGAGCGCTTGTCGGCGGTATCATCGTGCTACATGAGGTCAGGCGCTGCTAACCGCTTCCGAAAAACGACACAATTACCGCAGCGGGAACTGGGGCAGCTTCGCCTCGGCCAGCGCGCCGCTGGCTATCCGTACAACGCAACCTACTACGCCCTCGGCAAGCGGCAGCCCGCCGAGGCGAATGTGTCGTAGCGGCGGGGATGGCCGGCTGTTGTACGGGATGACGGCGGCGCAAAGCCATCATCGGAACCGTTGTTGGGGTATTCCAATTTCGCCCCGCGTATGCTATTATCATCACCACCTTGATTTTGACAAAGGAGGCCCTACGATGGAACGCAGTACGCCGGCGCAGCAGCAGGCCGAAGCCCCGGCCGTTGCCCTTAACGATCTGTCCATCGTTCTAGTTGCTCCTCATATTGACGCCGCGCACATCAACCCGGATTTTCTCCGGTACAACGAAATCGTGGAGCCCGACTGGAAGATTGACCCTCCGGTCATCATCGAATCGGGGTTTTCCCTGATTGAGTATGACAACGGGTTATCGTTCACGGCAACGAGTCACAACTTGAGGATTGCTCACATCAGCGGCCCGCTGGCAATGGACGAAATCGTAAGCCCATCCGTTGCCAGACGGTACTTGACGATGACGCCTTGGCCGGTTGAGTATAGCGCGGTGAATATCGACCTGAGCGGCTCAATGGACGTAGCCGACCAGGAAATCGAATGGTGCCTTTCCCCGTTGCATCGCTTGTCGACAGGGATGCTTTGCCACGATACTGCGCCCAATGTGCAAGCCCGTGTGTTTTACCGGTTCGAGGACAAGTCAATCACGGTGTTCATCGCGGAAGCAGTGGATGCCGGTTTCGTGAACAGCGTACATTTTCATACGAATATGAGCAGGGTCGTTGACAACGACTTGTCGGCTGCCGACCGGATTGATTTCATTGAATCTGTCGTAGGGAACTGGCAAGCCGACGTTGCTGATTTTGTCCAGCTGGCTGCCCAGTTTTACCGCAACTACAGCAAATAATGGAGGTGTTGAAATGGCGTCCGCGCAACTCTTGGCGGCAATGAGGGGCGGCGCTGGCCGTTTCCGGTGGCTTGACGAGGACGCTGTCATGCCCTTCCCGGTGGATCACTACCGTAGCAGGCGGGAAGCGATCTACGGCTTGACGCAGATGGTGGGGCACGTCCCGACCTATCCGGCCCGCCGCGAGCTCATTGACTGGTCGGTTAAAACGACGCCCCCGGGTCGCGCCCGGCCCGCGCCAACGGTGCCCCTGCCGATGCCGGCAGAGTTGGCGGATGCCCTCGCTGAGCTTGGCGATGTAGCCGACTATGCGGAGGAAATAGAGGTTGAGACGCCGTCCGCTACCGCCTTTGACAACGCCCGGCGCCTGCTGAAGGCGATGTACCGCATCTCGCCGCGTCGGTATAGCGTCTATCCGATGCCCGATGGCTACATAGCCATTGACGCTCGCGGGGGCAAAGGGCGCATTGCGGTGGTAATGTGCGGCTCCGATGGCGGCGTACTGTGCTTGGTCACAGTTGAACGCGAGCGGCGCCGGGCGCGCTATTCATCAGCTCGCGATTTGCCGGACGGCTTTATCCACGAAGCCCTGGCTAATCTGTGATGTAGGATTAGCTCAGTGGCAACGGCGGAAGCAAATGCACCTGTCAACCCCGGTCCGGTGGGTGCGTGGGAACGGCTGGGTCGTAGGGTGTTTTCCGGCAACGCTGCCAAAACCCCAGTGCCGCCTCACGTTTTTCTAAATCGGGGCAGCAGAGAGATTTCGGTGGATCGGCTTACCTGCGTGCCTCTGCTGGATACGGTGATTGCGGATGCGGACGCGGCGGCGTTAAAACGCGGCGCAAATCGGCGTTTTTATGGTTGGGCCGTAGTCGGCGCCGAAGATGTTATCGCAGCTGGTTGCCAAGTTGCCGCATCCCCTTTGCCGAACAATCCATACCATGCGGATATTGTGTTGCCCGATGCTACCGTTGAGGGTGCCGATTCCCATTGGGAATGTGCAGTAGCGTTAGCCGGCGTTTCGGACTGGCAGCCTCGCCCGTAACCAGAGGAATAGCCCAACTGCATGATGGCGAGTTTGCAAGCAGTTCTCCGCGGCTGCCAATATGCCGACAGGGGAACCTCAAAATGACCTTTCCCCTCGCCATCAGCGAGCCGCAATTCACCAAATAGCTACGGATCATCTTGTTGCGACCCCAACGGCCAGCCTCACGTCGTGGACATCGTAGCATTGTTCTGCCACGACTGCTCAAGCGTTGCCGATTTTAAGCGGCGCAACGGCATCGCCTTGCCGCCCGACATTGCGGAAATGCTGGGCGGCTGAAACTGTGCTAATCTGCCGGCAACGTTTTCTGTCAGCAGGGCCGGGGGATGGCGGCGATGGCCGCATCAGCGCGGCGGGTGTGCCATTGGGTGGCCTGTTCGTAGGCGTAGGCGGCGCGCAGGATGGTGTCCTCGGCAAAGGGGGCGGCGCCGATTTGTAGTCCGATGGGCAGGCCGTCGCCGGTAAAACCGCCCGGCACGGACACCGCCGGCATCCCCACCAGCGGGTAGCAACCGGTGTACGACCGCCGGAAAAAGAAACGCTGCCGCACATCGTAGGCGTCCCGGAAGGGCGCGGTGAGGGCATCGTGGCGCGGCGCCGGCCAGGGCGCGGTGGGCGATACCAGCACATCAACCCGCCGGAAGGCATCCTCAAACTGGCGGCGGAGCAGGACGCGGGCTTTCAGGGCCCGGTTCTGCGTTTTGGCCGGCACCAGCGCCGCCGACTGCAAGCGCGTCCGCGAGGCCCGGTCCAGGAGCTCGGGGTTGCGGCGCATCAGTTCGTCCCGCGCGCCGGCGCCCTCGGTGTCGGCGATGCCCACGAAAATGGCGCCGGCGAGGGCAGTCAGCGGCAACGATATGTCGGCAACCTCCGCGCCCAGACCAGCCAGCGTCCGCAAGGCGTCGTCGGTAGCCCGGCGCACTTCGGGGTGCATATCGGGGGCGTCGCAGAGTTCGGACATCCGGCCCACGCGCAGCCCGCGTATGTCGCCGTCCAGCATAGCGTAGTAATCGGGCACTGGCCGGCGGCTGGTGGTAGGGTCAAGGGGGTCGTAGCCGGCGATGGCCCCCAGGGTCAGGGCGCAGTCGGCAACGGTTTTGGTCATCGGGGCGGCGGCGTCCATAAACCAGCACATCGGGGTAATGCCGTGGCGGCTAACGCGGGTGAAAGTGGGGCGCAGGCCCACGGCGTTGCAGTAGGCGGCCGGGCCGCGTCCGCTGCCGCCGGTGTCCTCGCCCACGGAGGCGGCGCAGAGGTGGGCGGCCAGGGCCGCGCCGCTGCCGCTGCTGGATTCGCCGGGCGTATGGCCGAACCGCCAGGGGTTCTGGGGGATGCCGTAGGGCGGTTCGGCGGTGCCGCCCATGGCCAGCTCGCTGAGGTTGAGCTTGCCTAAAAGGATGGCGCCGGCCGCCTTGAGACGGGCCACGACGGTGGCGTCGCTGGCCGGCACATTGTCGGCGTAGGCGCGGGAGCCGTTGCTGGTGAGTATGCCGGCCGTGTTGAACTGGTCCTTGACGGCCACGGGAACGCCGAACAGAGGGGCGTTGACGATGGCGTCGTCGCCGCGCTGCCGGGCGGCGTCGGCGTCAGAGGCCGCGCCCAGGGCTTCCTCTCGCGTAACGGTGATGTAGGATTTGATGTCGCCGTCAATGGCGTCAATGCGCCGCAGGTAGGCGTTGACGGCATCGGTGGCGGTAAAATCGCCGGCGCGGATGGCGGCCGACGTAGCGGCGGCGGAGAGGAACGGGATTTGTTCGGGGGTGGTCATTGGATAACTCCGTGGCGGCGCCGGATCTGAATAGGGTTCATTTCCAGTTGCGGCGGCGGCGGTTGGCGCCACGACGTCCCGCCAGAGCCCGGAACCAGCTTACCGTCCAGCCGGCCTGCGCAATGATGCCGCCGACCGTGCCGGGCATCACATCACCACCGTGGCGGGGGATCTCGACGCGTCGTCCTCCCTTGCGCATTACGGTATGATTGCTGCCCTCAACTTGCGTCCAGCCGCCATCGTTGCGAAATGCGCGCAGGAGCAGACGGCGGGTGACGCCGCGAATATACGGCGGCATAGGCTACTTCGCCTGGCCCACCGATACGGTGGCAATCTCGACGGGAAAGCCGGCGGCGGCGTACTCGTCCGCCATTTGCCGGATTGGCGTCGGCGGGGGTTCCACCGACGCCACATCGTCATCGTCGCCGAAAACCGAGCGGTAGAGGGCGATGGCGTCTTTAATCATCCACAACGCCTCGGCGCGGGTGCGGCCGTCGCTCAGACAGCCGGGCAGTTCGGGGCAGAACACTCCGTACTGGTATTCGACGGTCTCATCGCGGATCAGCAGTACCTGGTACTCGGTTTTGGGCGTGGCGGGGGGTACGGCGGCGGCTTGCGTAGCGCTGACGGTGGTCATTGCGGCACGTCCTTTGTGGCGGAGGGAGCGTCGGCGGGCCGGCGCGTGCGGCTGCGGAGGCGCAGCCGGCGCTCCGGGTTATGCGTCCCCGACCTCCGGGTACGGATCGGGGAATATAGCAACTGGCTCGATGCCGTCCAGATCCAGCTCCTTCAGCCGGTCCAGCTCCTGCATCAGGCTGCCGAAGCGGTTGGCGACTTCGGGCAAATCCGCATCGGAGATGGGTATGCCGACCAGAGCGGCCAGGGCTTGAACTTGTTCCGGGGAGATGCTGTCGTTGGACATTGCGGGGCCTCGCGATGAGATGACGAGATGAATAGAGCAACGCCGCCGGCGGCTGACTGCGCGGGGTTTTGCGCCGGGGGCGGGTGGGCGTGTAAAGATGTTTCCAGTTTCCGGCCGCCCCCTCCCCGGGCTATGCCGCCAGATCCTCAACCACCAGGTTGCGGCCCACGGCGCGCAAGGCCCGCATTACGGTGGTGATGTGGGAACCGTAATCCGGGGTAATGAGCTTGCGGACGGCGGTTTCGGTAACGCCCAAGGTTTCGGCCAGGGCGGCGGCAGTGATGCCCTGCTCCCGCATTGCGGTGTACAGGGATAGCTTGGCGGCGGGAACTGGTGGGATGATCACCACATCCTGCCCATCGGTAGCTAGGCTCGGCAAAGGAATGTCCCATCCCTCAAGCACATACCCGGTCAAGGCGACCACCAGCGCGTCTTCGGCCATCTCCAGGGCTTCGTCCCGGTCCTTTCCGCAGGTCAGCGCGCCACGGACGTCGGGAAATTTCACGAAAAAACCGCCCTCCACTTCGGGAGTGAGGATGCAGGGGTAAGCGTAACGCATAGTTCAGAAATCCCTCCGGTTGATGTTCAGGTCTCTCAGCATTGATACCAGCAGGCCGGTGCCGATCTCGTGGTGAGGCACCGTCGTGAAATAGCCGCCAAGGTGGACCCGGCCATGGCTGCCTTTCCCGCCGGTAGGGTCAAACCAGAAATCCTGCCGGGTTCTCCGGGCATAGCGTCTGGCGCGTCTGACGAACTGCGGCCCGTTCATAGGCGGTATTATGCGGTCGGTTGGGCGTTGTTGGCAAGGTTGCCGCCGGGCGGCCTTTGGCGCCACGGCCACCAGGCGCCGGCAGGGGCGGCGTTCACAGCCAGCGCTCAAACCAGGCCAGCGTCCGCTCCAGGTACGCCTGTCGCATCGCGATATGCCCCGTCCGCAGGAAGCTGTGTCCGCAACCGGGGAAGCGCGCCATTTCAACTTCTTTGCCCAAGCGCTTGAGCACCTGAAAGTACTGTTCGCTCTGCCCGATGGGGCAGCGGACGTCCGTTTCACCGTGCAGCAGCAGAACCGGTGTCTGCACCCGGGGAGCGTAGGTGATGGGGGAACGCTGCAACAGGCGGTGAACCAGCCCGTCCACGCCGCCGGCCAGTTCGTCAACCAGGGGGCGGCTGATGGACATTCCGCCGGCCAGACGCACGGACCATTGGGCTTCTCCGAATCCGGTGGCGATGTCCGAGGCGCCGTACATACTCCACAGGTCAATGCAGGGCGCGCCGGCCACTGCGGCCCGGAAACGGCTGCTGTGGCCGATGGCCCAGGCCGCCATATAACCGCCGTAGCTGTACCCGTGCACGCCCAGGCGTTCCGTGTCAACATAGGGGCGGTTGCAGACGGCGTCCAGAGACGCCATCAGATCCCGGTAGTCGTCGCCGCCCCAGTCGCCCAGGACAGCGTTGACGAACTCGGCGCCATAGGTTGATGAGCCGCGTGGGTTCGCCGCCAGCACGATGTAGCCGGCCCCCGCCAGAACCTGGTGCAGGGGCGTAAAGGCGTCGTAGAAAGCCCCGTTAGGGCCGCCGTGTATCTCCAGGATCAGCGGATATTTCCGCCCGGCGTCAAACCCCGGCGGATGGTACAGCCGGCACTCAATGTCAAAGTCGTCGTGTTCAATGACTAACTTTTCCATCTGCGCCGGCGGATGCTCCGCCAGCCAGGCGTCGTTAGGCGCGGTGAGGCGGCGACTCCCGGCGCCGGGGGCCGTTCCGACCAGATACAAATCGGCCGGCGCCGCCGGGGACGATGCCACGATGACGCCGGCCGTCGCCGTCGCGTCCATAGCGATGCCGGCAATCTGCTCGCCGCCATCCGTAAGGGCCACCGGGGATGGCATCGCCGCGCTGGGCGGCGGCACGGGCAGCGTGTACAGACGGGTCTGTCCGGCGGCGTCGGCCAGAAATAGGATACGCCCGTCGCCATCGCCATCGCTGTTGCTATTGCCGTCGGCGATCCAGCGCACCTCCGGTTGCGGGTAGATGCCGGGGTAGCCGAGGCAGGGGCGGATGCGGTCGTCGGTGATGGGGCGCGGCGGGCGGCCCGGCTCCAGGATGTGCCAGTATGCTTGCCACAGCGCCATCAGCCCGTCGTTCATAGCGCCGGCGGCCACCAGACGCTTGCCGTCGGGCGACCAGGCGGCAGCTACGGCATCGGCCAGTCCGTCCGACCACAGCTCGGCAGGGGGCGATTCGGCGGGGGCCGGGTCGGCAACGGAGACGACATAAACCTCACTGGCGGCAGTGATGTCCCGCGTGGCGGAACGCCCGGAGACAAATGCGATGCGTTCCCCGCCGGGAGACCACGCCGGGGCGGTATCGTCCCAGTCGCCGTCGGTGAGCTGCGCCGTTGCGCCGGAGCCGGCGTGGACGATGAATATATGGAAGTGGCAGTCGCCGCGCCAGCCGAGGGCGTCGTGCCGGTAGCGAATGCGGCGCACTTCCCGGACCCGGGGGGCGTCGGACGGCGGGGCGCCGTCGTCCGGGCAAACGTCGGCTACGGCGGCCAGGCGGCGGGAATCCGGGGCCCAGGCGAATTCGCGGACGCCGTTGGGGAAAGCCGTCAGCGGCCGGGCCGCGCCGCCGGCGGAGGGCATCAGCCAGATCTGGCGGGGAGTATCGGGTTTAGATTCGGATTCCGGTTCGGTGGCGGCGGGGCGCAGAAAGGCCAGCGTGTCCCCGTCGGGAGAGTAGCGGGGGTTGGTGTCCGCATTGCCGTCGGTAAGAGGCTGGGGTTGGGGCGGCGGCGCGGCGGCGGCGTCAGCGCCGGGCAGGTCAACCCGGTAGATGCGGGAGCGGCTTTCCGATGTCGCCGGGTCAATCCAAGAAAGGGTGTAGGCGGCGCGGCTGCCGTCGGGAGCCACGGACGGGTCGCTTACCACGGCCAGATGGCGAAACAGGTCGGGGCCGATGGGGTTAGGCATAGCAGGGTCTCCCGTTGGCGGTCGGCAGTTGGCAGTCGGCGGTCGGCAATGGAGCGGGATTGAGGCGACATATTTGGGGGTGCGCCATGAAATCACCCGTCATTACGGCTTGCGCCGTAATCAGGGCGTCCTGGCAACCGAACAAGCGGCAATGGACACCGATTCCGGTTGCTCCGGGGAAGCGGGAACGACGAAAAATGCGTTTGACGGCAGGTCCGGGCACATTCCGGGCCGGGGCCGGGCGGGCGGGTTTTTATGGCGGGCGCTATGGGTTCCGGGCGTTCCGGCGGCGCGGTGGCGCAGCTAACGGGGGCGGCGGCGCGCGGCATAGGCTTCGGTCGCATAGACTTCCGGGTTGGCGCAGGCTTCCATAGGCTGGCCGGTCAGCCCGGCGACCAGGTTGCGGGCGGCCAGTTTCATTGTGTTCAAGCGGGTGGGCAAAGCGGCGCTGCCGATATGCGGCGTGATGACCACATTGTCCAGCGTCAGCAGCGGGTCATCGGGGGCAATGGGTTCCGGCGTAGTTACATCCAGCGCCGCGCGGGCAATCTGCCCGTCGCGCAGGGCGCGATAGAGCGCCGCCGGGTCAACCACCGGGCCGCGCGACACGTTGATGAGAATGGCCGAGGGTTTCATCATCGCCAGTTCGGGGGCGCCGATCAGATGGTGGGTTGCGGGCGTCAGGGGCACGCTCAATACCACAAAGTCGGCTTGCGCCAGCAGTTCCGGGAACGGGGCGTAGCGGACGCCATACCGGGCTTCGGCTTCCGGTTTCCGGGTGCGGGAATAGTAGAGGATGTTCAGATCAAACCCGCGCCCGCGCCGGGCGATTTCCAGGCCGATTTGCCCCAGGCCGACGATGCCCAGGGTGGCTTCGTGGACATCCTGTCCCAGCCAGTGGGTGGGGTGAAACTGTATCTGCCATCCGCCGGCGCGTACCCAGCGTTCGCTTTCCGCAGTGCGCCGGGCTGCGCCCAGCAGCAGCGCAAAGGCCAGGTCGGCGGTGGATTTCGCCAGCACTCCCGGCGTGTAGCCCACCGGGATGCCCCGTCCGGTGGCCGCGCTTACAGCCACGTTGTCCAGTCCCACCGCCAACTGGCTGATGACGCCCAGGTTCGGGGCGGCGTCCATAAGGGCCGTATCCACCTGGTCCATTATGGTGGTAAGGATCCCGTGCGCGCCGGCGGCCAGAGTATGCAGTTCCGCAACCGATGGCGGCCATTCGTGAGGCCACAGGGTGACTTCCGCCGCCTCGCTGATGATGGCCAAGGCATCGGGCAGCAGGGCGCGGGTAACGACGGCGTGAGGACGCAGCGGCATAAGGAAGCACCGGAAAAGCGGTATGCGCCAATTGTAATGCCCCGACGCGTGAATTGGCAACGCAAGGCAACTAAACGCAAAGCAAGGCAAGGCGGGCGCCGGGCGGCGCTGGCCCCGGCAGGCGTTGCCCACGGCAAGGGGCAAAGCCGGGGGCGCGGTTCCGGCATAGAAAGGGGCCGCCGCATTGCTGCGACGACCCGCTGTTCCGGCGCTATGGCCGGCGGCCGGCCGGCCCGCTGGCCCGCTGGCGCGGTTTGAACCCGGCGGTTGGCGGCGGCTACACATTCCGGCCCAGGATGCGGGCGAAGCCATTGTGTTCGGCAACGGCGCGGTTGACGCGCTCCCGCTCGGTCATGCCGGGGCCGGTGAGGCTGTCCCAGATGCGGACGAGGGTCGCCGCAATGACGGTGTGCAGCAGCGGGCGCCGGGCAGTGTCCCACTGCTTGAGCAGCTCGCCGGGGGTCTCCGGCACGGCGGAGACGTCCACCGCCGCGGCGGACGGGACGGCAAACGGGACGGCGGCCGGCGCAGTGGCGGCGGCGGGGGCGGCCAGGGTTTCGGCGACGACGGCAGTGGATTCGGTTTCACGGGTGGTGACGGTGGTCATCGGGTGGCTTCCTCAATCAGGGGATAGTAGCGCGGTGGTTTCATTGCTATTTATGATACCCGCTCCAGTGGTATGCCGTCAAGGTATATCGCAATGCATTTAGCATTGTATTTTGCGATAGTGGCAATAACGCCGGGTGATAAGGACGCCGCAAAAAGCCGGCCCCTGCGGGCCGGCGGTGCTACGCCGGAGCCGGACACGCCTTTACAGGGCGAGTTTGCCGGGGTTCATTATGCCGGCGGGGTCCAGGGCGCGCTTGATGCTCCGCAACGCTTCCAGGTTGCCGCCCAGCTCGCGGGCCAGCAGGTGGTTGAGCTTGACGCCCACGCCGTGGCAGTACTCCATAATGCCGCCCAGGTCCTGGGCCAGGGTCAGAACTTCGTCCACGCCGGCAGCCAGGTTGGCGCGCACTGTGGCGTCGTAGCCGTTCCGGCCCACTACCCTCCGGTCGCCGTCGGGAACCACGAGCATTGAGAAAAACTCCGGCCGGCCCCAGATGCAGTATTCCACCACCCGGATGCGCCGCGCTCGCAGCAGCGCATCGGCCTGCCGGCGGTATTCCAGCACCCGGTCGGTGGGCAGGCTCATGTGGAGGTAATCGAAAGTGCGCCCCCACTGCCGTTGCCAGCGTTCCGCCCGGGGCCGTCCCAACGCCGTCTGCCGGTAGTTCAGCGCCGAATCGTGCCGATGCCGCCAGTAGTCCAGCGTGGGTTCCGGGCCGATGCTGCGCCCGCCGGCGACTTCGCCAACGGCGATGGCGCGCGCAGGGCGGCGGCCACGCCCTCCCGGTAGCCCTCAAAGAGGAGATGCAGCATTATGCCGGCGTCATCCTCGGTCAAGTCCAGCAGCGCGGGGCGGATGCCCAGCGCCGTCATTTCGGCAACGGCGTCAAAGCCGGCGTCAAAGGCGGCGAACTCTATCGTAGCGCCGGCGGCGGCCTCAGGGCGGCGAAACACCCGGACGGTGGCTTCGGTGATGACGCCAAAGACGCCTTCGCATCCGATAAAGAGGCTGTGGAGGTTGGGGCCGGCCGAGGGTTTGGGGACGGCGCGGGTGCGGACGATGCGGCCGTCGGGCAGGACGGCTTCCAGCGCCGTTACCTGGTCGCCCATCGGCCCGTAGGCGGCCGCGCGGTAGCCCACGCCGTTGGTGGAAATGGCGCCGCCCACTGTGGCGATGGGCACGCTGTACGGGTCATGCCCCGGCATCAGGTGGCATGGTTCCAGAGCGTCGTACAGGTCTTGCAGGATTGCGCCGGCCTGCACCCGGGCGGTCAGGGCCGCCGCGTCGATGCGGAGCACCCGGTTGAGACGGCTCAAATCCAGGATGATGCCGCCCTGGACGGGCAGGATGCCGCCCATCACGCCGGTGCCGCCGCCGTAGGGTATCACCGGGATGCCGCGCCGCTGCGCCAGGGTTACAACCTGCGCCACCTGGGGGGTATCGGCCGGGCGGACGATGATGTCGGCCAGGCGGTCAAAAGCGGCGTCGGCGTAATAGGCCCGGTAGGGGGTGAGCGCATCCGCCGAGTAACGGTCAAGGGCGTCATCATCGGCAAGGACATACTCCGCGCCGACGATGGCGGCCAGGCCGGCGGCAATGGCCGGCCGGTCGGCGGCGGCAACGACAGGGGCAGTTGGGGACGGGATTTCGGACACGGGTAAAACCGAAAAAGGCCGGCGGGCCGGCAAAGGTTACGCCGGATTCAGGAACAACGGGACGCCGGTTTTGTTGCCGGCATTGCACAGTTGACCTGCTTGCGGGCAACGGCTATTCCATACTGACCGGTACCCGGAATACGGGCAACCCGTTCTCGTCGGGGCTGTGATTCACCAGCGCTTGCAGCGCCTGCTGGTGGCCGCGGCGTATTTCCTCCCGGAGTTCCTGTATCTGGCCGGTCAATTGGTCAACCTGGCTGTTGAGCTTCCAGATCCAGAACAGCCCGCCGCCGCCCAGCAACAGCAGCGACAGCGCCAGCCCGACGACGCTCACGATAGCGGTGATATTTGACGCGTCCATTTGATGTCTCCGCGCCGGTGTTGGCCCGGCCTTGATAATGACGGCGGCCAGGCGGCGGCGCCGTCCGGTTCAGTTGCCCGGTTCGGGGTGCCGGCGCTGCCAGGTGGTGCCTTGCGGCCCGTCCTCCAGCGTCACGCCCAGTGTGGCCAGTTCGTCCCGGATGCGGTCGGCCTGGGCGAACTGGCGGGCGGAGCGCAGCCCGGAACGGACGGACACCAGCAGGTCAATGAACGGCGCGGCGGCCAGATCGGCGTCTCCGGCGCTGGGTTCCGCAAAGGTGAGGCCGAGGATGCCGCCCAGTTCCCGCAGCGTATTCTGCCCGGCGGCGACGCTTTTGCCGGCGTTGCGGGCGCGGTTGATGTCCCGCGCCAGGTCAAAGAGGGCGGCCACAGCCTGGGGGGTATTGAGGTCATCGTCCATAGCGGCGGCGAACCGGGCGGCATAAGGGGCGGCGTCAACGGCCCTTTTCGCATCGCCATCGCCATCGCCATCGCCATCCCTATCCCTATCCCCGTGGTTGACTGCGCTGTCGGGGGCTGCGGAGTCGTGGTTGCCGGGGGCCAGGGCGTGGCGGATGCGCTCCAGGCTGCGTTCTGTGGCGGCGGCGCCTTCCGCGCTGTACGCCAGCGGGCTGCGGTAGTGGCTGCTCAAAAAATACAGCCGGATGGCGTCCGGGCTGTATTGCCGCAGGGCGTCGGTCACGGACACCAGGTTGCCCAGGGATTTGCTCATCTTGTCCGCGCCCAGTTGCAGCAGGCCGTTGTGCATCCAGTAGCGGGCAAAGGGCTTGGCGCCGGTGTAGCATTCGCTCTGGGCGATTTCGTTCTCATGATGGGGGAATACCAGATCCTGGCCGCCCCCGTGAATGTCCAGCTGGGCGCCCAGGTATTCCAGCGACATTGCGGTGCATTCAATGTGCCAGCCCGGACGCCCCGGCCCCCAAGGGCTTTCCCAGGCCGGTTCACCGGGTTTGGCGCCTTTCCAGAGGACGAAGTCCATAGGGTGTTCCTTGTTTTCGTCCACCTGGATGCGGGCGCCGGCGATCATACTGTCCAGGGTGCGGTGGCTGAGCTTGCCGTAGTCGTCCTTGCTGGCGACGCGGAAATAGACATCGCCGGCGGCCGGGTAGGCGTGGCCGCGTTCAATCAGTGCGGCAATGGCGTCAATGATGCGGGGAATCTCCCGGGTGGCGCGGGGATAGACGGCGGCGCGCTTGATGTTGAGGGCGTCCATAGCGCGGAAATAGTCGCTGATGAACTCCTCCGCCAGCGCGTCCGCGGCTACGCCCGTTTCCTGGGCGCGGCGGATTATCTTGTCGTCAATGTCGGTGAAATTCTGGATGTGCCGGACTTCGTAGCCGCTGTGTTCCAGGTAGCGGCGCAGGGTGTCAAAAACCACATAGCTGAGGGCGTGGCCCACATGGGTGGCCGAGTACGGGGTGACGCCGCACACGTACATCTTGACCAGGTTGCCGTCGGCGGGGACGAATTCCTCGACCCGGCCGCTCAGGGTGCTGTAGAGTTTCATAGGGTTTTCGCCGCAGGCTGGGGTTCAAGGGCGGGACAGCAGGGCCACGGCGGTGGCGGCGATGCCCTCGGCGCGCCCGGTGAAGCCCAGATAGTCGGTGGTGGTAGCCTTGACGCTGACCCGGTCGGGGTCGATGGACAGGGCGGCGGCCAGGTTGGCGCGCATCGCCGGAATATGTGGCGACAGGCGGGGCCGCTGCGCCAGCATTGTAGCATCTATGTTGACAATAAACCAACCGCCGGCGGCGATGACCCTGGCCGTGCGTTCCAGCAGAAGCAGGCTGCTGACGCCGGCCAGCGCCGGGTCGCCGGGGGGGAAATGCGTTCCGATGTCGCCGGCGCCGGCAGCGCCCAGCAGGGCGTCAATGACCGCGTGGCTCAAAACATCGCCGTCGCTGTGGCCGGCCAGCCCCCGGGGGTGGGGGATGGTGGCGCCGCCGAGGATGAGGAGGCGGTCGCCGGCGTGGGCGTGGGCGTCGGTTCCGGTTCCGATGCGGTACGCGGGCAAGGGCGCGGGCACGGACGGGGCTAATCCTTTTCCGCAGCGTGCAGGGCGCGGTGGGCCAGTTCCAGTTCGCGGAGGGCGCGGCTGTAGATGATGATGGGGGCGCAGGCGACCGCGGCGGCGAAAAGGAACATCAGGACGGACACGACAACGCCCAGCAGCGCGCCGCCGCTGTCCTGAACGGCGACCTGGTGGTGGAAGGCGGCGGCGCGCGCGCCTACCGCCTCGGGCAGGGGCAGGCCGGTGGCGGCCGCAATCAGCATCAGCGTGGGCAGCAGGCTGACCACGGCGATGAGCAGCCAGACCACTTCCCAAAGCAGGAACCGGTTGCGCTCGGAGTCAACCTGCTCCCGCAGGCGCTCCAGGCGCGCGGGCGCCACGGTCATATTCAATCGGTCGGCGTTCACCCGCAGGAAATGGGCGTATTCCCGGTAACGGCTGCGCTCGGCCCGGTCGGCAACCATCTGAAACCTCCGTGATTATGGACACAATCCAGCGGCAAGTATGATATACCCGCCGGCGATTTAACGCTATCGGCGGCATGGGTATTTTAAACCGACTTGCGGAACGCAGGCCAACCTGCCTTATGCTATCATACCACACTAGGGCAACGGGGCTACGAAATCGGGGCACAACCGCCGGGCCGCTTTCGGGGCCGGCAAGGGCCCGGCGGGTCCGGTTGACCCCGGAATTGAGCCGGAACGGAGATGGAACGGAATGGGGGCGTACACCAGTGAGCAAATGCTGGCCCGCCTGCTGGCGCTGGCGTTGGGCATGGCCGGTGGACTCTGCCAGACGGTATGGTCTCAGGTGGTGGGGATGAGGTGCGGCTCCACCCAGGTGGGCGAGTATGTGTTTCACACGGAATGCCTGGCCTGGACGGAGCTGTTTCTGCGATTTCCGCAAGGCGTGTCCGGGGAGATGACCAGCCTTACGCTGGCGGGGGCAATTGCCGGATTTGCGGCGGCGGGCGCCGGTATGTGGCGCCCGCGCTGGGGGGCGCTGCTGTTTCTGGCGCTGGCGGCGCTCAACCTGGCCCTGGCGGCGGGGGCCGCGCTGACGGAAACCCAGCGGGACATCGCCCTGGCGCTGGGGGCGCTGGCGGTAGCGGCGCCGGCCGTCAGCGGCGGCCTGCTCTGGCGCTGGGGCGAGTACCGGGCGCCAACCAGGCGCGCCACCGCTGCCGGCTGATTGATTGCTCGCCCGTTGCCGCCGGCGGCGGGCCACGTACCGGACTGGCGCCGGCCGGCTGTGCGCCAGGCTAATGTTGATGGTGACCGCAGATGCCTGCTTACCCGGAACGAAACAGTCAAAATGATGATGGCGCGGCCCCGGAAAGCGCCGCCCCGGAAAAGGCTAAATCGCTGGGGCCCATCAGCGAGGAGCAGCTGGCGCGGCTCTGGCAGCGGCGTGCCGCCCGCAGCCAGGCCCTACGCACCGAAGGCGGACAGCGGGTGCTGGTGCTGTATCCGGGGCGGCCCGGCGTTACGGCGGGGCCGGATTTTCGCAACGCCCTGCTGGCCGTGGACGGGCAGGGGCTGGTGCAAGGGGATGTGGAAATACACCTGCGGCAGCAGGACTGGCAGGCCCACGGCCATCATCGCGACCCCAACTATAACGGGGTGGCGCTGCATATTGCCCTGCAACCCGGCGGCGCGCCGGCTCGCACCAGGGGCGGGGCAACGCCGCCCGTGGTCAATCCGGGCAGCCTGCTGGATGAAACAACCGGCCCAGACGAAACCGGCCGGGACGAAACCGAAGCGAAGGATGACGCCGCCGCCGCTGACGAAACCCGCGCCCGTCTCTGGCGGATGCTGGCGCAATGCGGTTACCGGCGGCCGGGCAGCCGGGAACAGATGGCGGCGCTGCTGAACCGGGCCGGGGACGAAAGATTTTTGTCGCACAGCCGGCGTTTCCAGACGCTGCTGGCGGCGCAATCGGCCGGGCAGACCCTTTGGGAAGCGATTTGCGAAGGGCTGGGCTACCGGCACAACCGGCATCCCTTTTTACGGCTGGCGGCGGCCGCGCCCATTGACGACCTGATGGCCATCGCCCGCCGGCTGCCGGCAGAGCGGCGCGCCGAGGCGCTGACCGCCCATCTGCTGCGGCTGTCCGGGCTGGGCGAGGACGGGCCGGCGGCCCTGGACCGGCGGGAATGGCGGCTGTTCCGGGTGCGTCCGTCCAATCACCCGCGCCGGCGCATTGCCGGGGCGGGCGCGCTGGCAGCGCGCTATGCCGACGCCGGACTGGTCGCCGGGCTGGAACGGGCGAGCTCCACCGGCAAGCCGGCGCGGCTTGCGGAAGCCCTGACGGTCAAAAGCGACGACGGCGGCCCGGCTCCGGTGGGCGCCGGACGGGCCCGGGACATTGCCGTCAACGCCGCGCTGCCTTTCCGGCACGCCCGGCGGACGATGGAGGGCGACGCGGCGGGGGCGGCGGCAACGCTGGAAGTGTACCGGCGCTGCGGCCCGCTGACGGACAACGAAATCACCCGGGAGCTGGCGGCAACCTTGCAGGAACCGGCGTGGGGCCGCGTTGCCGACAATGCCCGGCGGCAGCAGGGGCTGATCCACCTGCAACGCCTGCTGGCCGGCGCCGGGCCGGCGCCGATTATTTGAGGGGTATCGCCAGCGAAACACGGGGTTCCTCGCCGGTGTTGCGGATGATGTGGCCGTGTCCGGTCAGATCCGCGGCCACCAGCACATCGCCGGGGTTGAAGCGGCGTTTTTCGCCGTTGGCGACCTCAATCTCCGCGCCGCCGGACAGAAAGACCACATACTGGTGGCGCGGCGCCGTGTGGTAATCCTGCCACCAGCCGGGCGGACGCTGGCCCACGGCAATGTCGCCGGGGCCGACGTTGTTGGCGATGGCGGCGAATTCGTCGGGCGTCAGTTCCTGGAAGTGGGATTCGCCGTCAGCGCCGGCGTAGATGCGGGTAATCATAGGCGCAGCCTCTTTTGCCTTTTGCCGTTGGGCGCGTCTAGCCGTCGGCCAGCGGCACGGCCAGGGACACGCGGAAGTCGTCGCCGATGCTGCGGGCGATGTGGCCGTGTCCGGTCAGATCCTCGGCCACCAGCACATCGCCGGGGAACATTCGGACTTTGCTGCCGTCGGCCACCTCGAACTCGGCGATGCCGTTGAGGTTGACGACATACTGGCGGCGGGGCGCGTTGTGGTAGTCGGAGAAGCTGGGGGATTCCCGGCGGTTGACGATGATGTCGCCGGGGCCGACGTTGTTGGCGATGTCGGCGAACTGGTCGGGGGTAAGGTTCTCAAAGTGGCTTTCGCCGTCGCTGCCGGCATAGACGCGGACAATCTGTCCCATAAGGTAGCCTCCTGTGTGGCGGGCCGGGGTTGGTTTATTCAGCCAGGGGGATGACGGCGGTAAGGCTGGGAACGTCGCCCACGACGCGGGTGGTGTGGCCCTGCCCGGTGGTGTCCTCCACCAGGCGGGCGTCGCCGGGGCCGTACCGGAAGGTGGCGCCGCTGCCCAGGCCGATTTCGATTTCGCCGCGCAGGGAGATGATGTACTGCCGCCGCGGCGCCGGATGCCAGTCAATGAAGTGCCCTGGCGGCCACTCCCGGAACATAATGGACCGGGCGGCCTGGGCATCGCCCAGCTCGGGATGGTCGGCCAAGCCAGTCTGCTCAATGTGAGACTGGCCGTCGTCGCCGGTATAGAGGCGGTAAATTGCCATCGTTGCACCTGCGCGCTGCGCTGCGTTTCCGGGGGCGGGCGGGTTGCGCCCGCAGTCAATAGGCCGCATATTACCGCCCCCGGCCGCTGATGGCAACCTTTGACGCATCTTGCCGGCGACGCATCCTGGCGGAGGGGCCTTACCGGATGTCCCGCAGGGTGTGGGTCAAATCGCCAAAGGGGTCATCGTTTTGCAGCCGGCGGCGGGCGTCGGCGTCGTCTTTGAGATACCAGTCAAACCAGGCGCGGGCGTACCAGTCGCGGATGAGGTGCGGCAGATACACGGGGCCGGCGCCGGGGACATCGGCCCAGTCCAGCTGGTAGTAGGGTTCGCCTGGAGCGCCGGGCGGGCCGTAGGCGGCGTCGCCGGTGGGCTTGCGGAAGCGCGTGGGCGACTGGCCGAAGGGGAGGTCGCCGCGCTGGTAGGCCGGCCAAGGGAAGTTGCGGCCCAGATCGTCCACGATGATGCTGTGGTCGGCGTCGCGGACAATGGCAAGGATGCGGTCTCCGGTGGCGCGCCGGTAGGCGGAGAGGGCAACGGGCTGCGGGTTTTCTATGCGCTCCGGCGTGGCCCGCTCCGGCTCCAGCGGAAAAACCAGGGCGGGGTCGCCGCCGGCCGCCGCCAGCGCGTTCTGGAACAGGCCCACGAATATGAACTGCACGAAGTCGTCCTCGTCGCCGATCATATTAAGGACGGGCTGGCGGCTGCCCACCGGGAGGCCGTCGCCGGTTGTGCCGGCGCCATACATTTCCTCCGGCGTCCAGGTGAAGGGCGGCGCGTTGTTAATGCCGAGGGCAGCGCTGACGCCGGGCAGGTGGTTGGCGCCCAGCTGGGCGGTCATAGAACCCAGGGAATGGCCGGAGAGGCCGGCGCGGCGGCCATCAACCCGGCCGGCCAGCCGTCCGCAGAGTTCGCCGGCGGCGGTGACAGCGCCCATAGCGTTGAGGGCGGCGCGGCAGGTCGGCGCGTCCTCGCCCAGCAGCCGGACGGTATGCAGGGTGAGGCCGACATCGGCCACGCGCTGGCGGAACAGGTTGCGCATCATCGTGGTGGCGCGCGCCACGCCGCCGGGAACGGGCGTGACGGCAGCAGGGTCAAAGTTGGCGATGGCCTCAAACCCACCGGAAAGATCCACGCCGAACAGCAGCCGGTAGAAGGAAGGAACCACCTTGGATTCGCCGTTCAGAACCGCGTAGGCATCCTGCACTTCGGCCGGCGATGCGCTGGCGGCAAAGGGCGAGGCGGGGTCGTGAAATACCTGGGGCAGGCTGCCGTCGGATATGAAAGTGGGGGCGGCCACGATGTAGCCGTGGGAGGCCAGGAACTCGGCGTAGGTGCGCCACATCGCGTGGTTGCCGCCCAGTCCGTGGGCGACGACGATGACGGGAAACTCGCCGTCGGCGGGTTCGGCGTCCAGCCAAGCGTTTTGGGGGGCGTCCAGGCTGCGGCGGTTGATGTCGGCGATTACGGCGGCCTGCTGGTCAGGGCCGGCCGCCGCCAGCAGGTTGTCGCCGGTGGTATAAGTGAATTGAGGGTTGACGCCGTAACTGCCGCCGGTGGCGGCCAGCATCGCCTCGTCCTGGAAAAAGAAGTCCAGGAAGTTGGCGCGCCGTTGGCCCCCGTTGGCCGGGTAGGGGGAACGGATGCCGTCCAGCCGGCCGGCGGCGGTATCCGGCCGGGCGGGATACCAGAGCTGGAAAACCACGGTGCGCGTCTGACCGGAGGCTTCAATGCGGCGCAGGGTTTCCCGGTAGCGGTCGCTGGCGTAGGCGGTGTTCCAGGGGTCAAAACGCTGCCGGTTGTCCACGGCAAAGGAGGTAACCGTGCCTACGGCGTACTCGCCATAGGCGGCCTCCGGCGGGAAGGCGTCCAAGGCGTGGGGGTTGTCCAGCCGGGGCGGATTGGTCATATTGGGTGGTTCCGATTGTGCCGGCGGCGCGGCGGCTGCCGTGGGGGACGCCGACGGGTCTGCGGCCGGGTTTGCGGACGGAGCGGCGGTAGGCGGCGGCGGTTCAGTAAGCGGGGCGGCGGCCGGCGCGCCGGCCGGCGATGCGGTGCAGGCGATGGCAACGACGGCGAGAATGAACAGCAGGGAAAGGGCCATCAGGGCGGCGGGCTTGGTCAATTAAGATTCCTCCTTCCAAATAAGGGGCTTGTCCCATCATCTTACACTATCGGATGCGGCCATATTCGCCGTCCGGCCGGCAAAAGCCGGCCGGACGAAAACAGACGCGGGGCAATGACGGCTCGTAAATTGACTACATACCCCAAAGCCCGGCCAGGGAACGGGCGAAGGCGGCTAAACCGGATGCCAGACCGGACAGCAGGCCGGCGGCGGTTTGTGCGGCGGCGATGATGCGGGCGGGCAGTTCGCCCGGCGCGCCGGCGGACGGCATCCAGTCCAAAATGCCGGCGGCGGACGCCGGAGCCGACCAGTCCGGGCTGGCCAGCAGGTAGATAACATACCCCGTGCCGATGACGACCAGGGCGCGCCACAGCGTCCAGCCCCACAGGTGGAAGCGGTAATTCTGCGCCAGCAGCCATACCGGGGCCGCCACCAGCCAGCAGGGCAGGGTAAAGACGCCGAAGGGCTGGCGGAATACATTCTCCATATCCTGTGGGCTGGGCAGGGCGTGGTAGGTGGCGTTGGCGGTAATCCAGGCAACCGGCAGCAGCAGCCCGGCTTGCCACAGGGCAATGTGGCCGTCGCGCAGGAAGTGCCAGCCCAGGGCCAGGGCGCCCATCCAGATGGCGGCGCCCATCAGCAGGGGCGCGATGCCAATGAACAGGTGACGCGCCGCGCCGGGCGGCCCCTGGTGCCGGACATAGCCGGCGAAGGTGGGATCATCACGGACGATGTAGCGCACCTCCAGCACGCGGTGTCCCACAAGGTAGCAGGCCAGCTGGTGGGCCAGTTCGTGACAGAAGGAGCCGGGTATGGTGATGTAGTGCATCACCAGGCCGGCCGTCCAAATGATGCGGCGGATGGCGTAGAAAGGAGCCAGCATTATTGTTCCGGCGCTATTCCAGCGCGCCGTCCGCCAGCAGCGTCTGGTATTCGGCGGCGGTCAAGCCCACGATTTCACGCAGGGCGTGTTCGGTGTGCTGGCCCAGCAGGGGGGCGGGGCGGTCCAAACGGCCCGGCGTTGCCGACAGCGCAAACTCGGTGTAGTCGGTGGCGTAGGGGCCCATTTCCGGGTGGTCCAGCCAGGTGAAGTGGTTGCGGTGGCGCAGCTGGGCGTCGGCGAACAGGTCGCGGGTGTCGTTGACAATGCCGGCGGGTACGCCGGCGGATTGCAGGCGCCGCATCAGCTCGTGGCGGCGGTGGCGGGCCGTCCACCGGGCGATGATGCCGTCCAGCTTGTCCTCGTGGGCCTTGCGGACGCGGAAAGAACGGAACTCGCCGGAGGCGATGTCGGCAACGCCGTCGGCCAACATAATATCTCGCAGGGCGGCCCACTGGTCGTCGGCAAAGACGGCGATGGCGATCCAGCGGTCGGTTTCGGCGCCGGCCGGGTCGTCGGCATCGGGGGCATCAGTCTCGGGGTCATCGGCATCAGGGGCGCAGGGGTAGGCGCCGTGGGGGGCCGCCGACGGATGGCGGTTGCCCACCAGTTCCGGTTCCCGTCCGTTGACGGCGGCGTCCAGCAACATCGGGCCGCCGAAGTGCAGACTGCATTCCAGCTGCGACATATCCAGGTGCGTCCCCTGGCCGGTGCGCCGCTGGCGGTCCACCGCCGCCAGGATGGCGGCCACGGCGAATTTGGGGCAGACGAAGTCGGTATAAGCGCCGTAGGGATTGACGGGGCCACGGTCGGGCCAGCCGATGATGTTGGTGTAGCCGGCCAGGGAGGACAGCACGGCGCCGAAGCCGGGCTGGGTCTGCATCGGGCCGCCGCGCCCCAGCATTGAGGCGCTGAACAGGATGATGCGGGGGTTGACCCGGCGCAATTCGTCGTAGCCCAGGCCCCAGCGTTCCAGGGTGCCGGGGGTGAAGTTTTCGGTGACCACGTCGGCCCACCCGGCAATGCGGAGTATCAGCTCCGGCGCGCGGGGATGACCCATATCAATGGAGAGGCCGTACTTGTTGGCGTTGTAGTTGGCGAAGTAGCCGGAGCGGTTGATGCCCGACTGCCCGCCGGCGAAGGGGCCGGCGCGGCGCAGGGTTTCCGGGCGTCGGGCCGATTCCACGCGGAGGACGGTGGCGCCGTACTCGGCGAGGTACTTGGTGGTCATCGGCCCCACGGCGACCCAGCAGAAGTCGAGGACTTTGAGGCCGGTCAGGGGCAAGGCGGTGGTCATTGTTCCTCATCCTCGGGGTCCTCATCCGCATCGGGCATAACCGCATAACCGCCACGATGAAGAGTTGTACTTGATGGCAAGGCGCGGCTTGCCTTGCGGTGGCATAGCGACCTGGCGGCGGCCACAGGGCGGGCGCAGGCTATTGACTGCGGCTACTATCGGTCTGGAGGGTGGCGGACGGTTGCGCCGCCAGCGGCGCAGCCGGCGGCGATGTCGCCGCATTCATTATACCCGAATACCCGTCTATGCCGCCGGCTTGCGGTAGGTTGGAAACGCGGCCAGGACTGCCGGCAGCATTGACGCCGGCAAAGTTGCGGGTTAGATTGTATTCCGCCGTGGCAGTGGCGCGCGGCTGCCATTCACGACGCGCCGCGCGCCGGCGCCCGCCAGCGCGGTTACTATGGTTGCCGGTTCAGACGCATATGCCAATCCCGCCGGCGCTGCTGCGCCGCACATCCCCGATGTGCCGGAAGTGGTCGTTGAGCGCCTGCCGCAGTATGTTCGCGCCCTGGCGCAGCTGCTGGATGACGGCGTATCGGTAACTAACTCCCAACAGCTCGGCGCCCGTCTCCAGATTACCCCGGCCCAGATTCGCAAAGACCTGTCCTATTTCGGACGCTTCGGCAAGCAGGGGCGCGGCTACCATGTCAGCAGCCTGCTGGCGGAATTAAAGCAGATCCTGGGCCTGGATTCCGAATGGAATGTCGCCGTGATCGGCGTGGGACGGCTGGGCAACGCCATCCTCAACTACCCCGGTTTCACGCCCGACGGCTTTCACCTGGTGGCCGCTTTTGACGCCAACCCGGAGAATGTCGGGCAACAGGTCGGCGGCATCACGGTGCAGGCGATGAGCGACCTGGCGACGATTGTGGCCGAGCGCGCCATAGCCATTGCCATCGTGGCCGTGCCGGGAGCGCACACCCAGGAGGTCATTGACCGGCTGGTAGAGTGCGGCGTCCGGGCTATCCTCAACTACGCTCCCATCAACGCGCAAGTTCCCCCTGACGTCCGCGTCCGCAACATCGACCCGGTGCTGGCGCTCCAGTCGATGACCTACTACCTCACCGGCTGACGCCCCGGACGGCAGGCAGCCCGGCGTAAAGCGCGCTGCGGAGAGGCGAGTCAACCGCGCCCCGGCCGATTGCCGGCAAGAGCGCGGTTAACTGCGGCAAAAACGCATCTACCCCATGCGCCGGGGCTGCGCGATAGCCCGGCGCGGCGCCCCGCGCCGGCGGCGCGCCACGGTCACCCGCGCCTGCGCCCGGCGCAGCGAGGCTACGGCCTGTTCCAGCTCCGCGTCCGACTGCCGGCTGGCGATGCGCTGCTGCGCCTGTTCAATGGCCTGCTGCGCCCTTGCCTCGTCAATCTCGTCCACATCCTCGGCGGCATCCGCCAGGATGATGACGGTATTCCCCAGCACTTCCATATAGCCCCCGGACAGGGCCAGGTACGATTCCGCCCCGTCGGAGCGCACCGTCAGTTCCCCCGGCTGTAGGATGGTCATCAGCGGCGCATGGTTGGGCAGGATGCCCAGCTGCCCAGCGATGCCCGGGGCCACCAAGGCGTCCACTGTTCCCGAAAAAACCTCGCGCTCGGCGGTGATGATTTGCAGCTGCATAGGCATTGGCGGGAACTCCTCTCCTGGTCCTTTCCGATGCGGTCCGATACGGAATGCCGGGCACGGCTGCCCGGCGCCGTTAGCCGGAGTCCCGCATCTGGGCGGCCTTTTCTACGGCCTCCTCAATGGTGCCGACCATATAGAAAGCCTGCTCCGGCAGTTCGTCGTGCTGCCCGTCCAGGATTTCGGCGAAGCCGCGCACGGTGTCGCGCACGGCCACATACTTGCCGGGCTGGTTAGTGAAAGTTTCGGCGACAAAGAAGGGCTGCGTAAGGAAGCGCTGTATTTTGCGGGCGCGGAACACGGTCTGCCGGTCGTCGTCGGAAAGTTCCTCAATGCCCAGAATGGCGATGATGTCCTGCAAGTCGCGGTAGCGCTGCAACACCTGCTGCACGCCCCGCGCCACGCGGTAGTGTTCGTCGCCCACGATGCGCGGCTCCAGGATGCGGGCAAAGGACGCCAGCGGGTCCACCGCCGGGTACAGCCCCTGCGAGGCCAGCGACCGTTCCAGTGAAACCACGGCATCCAGGTGGCCGAAGGTAGTTACGATGCCGGGGTCGGTGTAGTCGTCCGCTGGCACATAAATGGCCTGGAAGGAAGTGATGCTGCCGCTTTTGGTGGAAGTGATCCGTTCCTGCAAGGCGCCCATTTCCGTGCTCAAAGTGGGCTGGTAGCCCACGGCGGAAGGCATTCGCCCCAGCAGCGCGGACACTTCCATGCCCGCCAGGATGTAGCGATAGATGTTGTCAATAAAGAGGAGCACGTCCTGGTTTTGCTCCTCCCGGAAATACTCGGCCATGGTCAGGCCGGTCAGCCCGATGCGGGCCCGCACGCCCGGCGTTTCGTTCATCTGCCCGAACACCAGCACCGTGCTGCCCAGCACCCCGGAGTCCTGCATTTCGTGCCACAGGTCGTTACCCTCGCGGGAGCGTTCCCCCACGCCGGCGAACACCGACACCCCGCTATGCACGGCGCCGATGTTGCGGATCAGTTCCTGGATGATGACCGTCTTGCCCACGCCGGCGCCGCCGTAGGCCCCCACTTTGCCGCCTTTGGGGAAGGGGGTAATCAGGTCAAAAACCTTGATGCCCGTTTCCAGGATTTCCACATTGGGGTTCTGGTCGTCAAAGGCGGGCGGATCCCGGTGGATGGGCCAGAACTCGCCGGCTTCCACCGGGCCGAGGTTGTCCAGCGGGGCGCCGGTGACATCAAAAAGGCGCCCCAGGGTTTCGGGGCCTACGGGAACGGCGACCTTATTGCCGGTGTCGGCCACCGCGGAGCCACGCGCCAGGCCGTCGGTGGAGCCTAGGGCAAGACAGCGCGCCCAGTGGTTGCCGATGTGCTGCTGCACTTCCAGCACCAGGCGCTCGCCGGAGTTGTCAACCTCCAGGGCGTCAAACAGATTGGGCAGCTGGTCGGCGGGAAACTCCACGTCGACCACCGTGCCAATGACCTGGGCAATCTTTCCGGGCATTTTGGGTTGTCCTCCGGATGGGTTCACCGGGGCGTGTCGTCAATCCCCGTCATTCCGAGCTCGCGCCGGAATGACTCCAAAACGAATTTGACGACACGCCCCGGGGTAAATGCGGTCGCAAACTGATTGGGGTGGATTAGCCGGCCGGTTCCCCGTCGGTCGCCGGGCGGCGTTCATCCGGGGCCGGCTCGTGGAAAGGCTCGCCTTTGGCTTCCGCCTCGGCCTTGCGCGCCAGCCACCTCCGCCAGTCCCGGTTGTTTTCAGTCACAGCCTCCTCCCGGCCTTCCCGCCGACCCTGCCGCCGGATTTTTTCCTTGTAAATCGCGCCCAGAACCATATTGAGTGCCTCCGCTGCGGCCAAAGCAAGCAATGCGTGTTGAAAGAAACCTTTTTCCAAGACTACGATGATGGCCGTGGGCGCATCGTACCATGCGGTCTCCAAAACGACTAGCTGCTTGTAGGCTTCTACGGCCATCCGTCCCACAGAGCTTGTTCCGTATGTAATCAGAAAGGAACGGTACAGATCCTGCGGGATATTGAACGGGAAGGGCAAGTTTTCGCCGGTCATTTCGTGGCGCTCCTCGCTATCCTTCCAGCGCAATCTGGCCGCCCACCAGATCCAGCAGTTCGTTGGTAATGCTGTCCTGCCGCAGCTTGTTCATCACCAGCGTCAGATCCGATGCCAGCTGGTTGGCGTTGTCCGTTGCGTTCCGCATCGCCACCATCCGCGCCGATTGCTCGCTGGCGATGCTTTCCAGCATCGCGTGATAGATTACCATCTCCACAAATTGGGGCAACAGCGCGCTCAACACCGTAGCCGGATCCGGTTCGTAAAGATACCCCACGCGCTGCGTGGCGGCCAGCGGCGCCGGCTCCACCGGCAGAATACGCTGGATTACCGGCTCCTGCTGCACCGTAGAAACGAAGCGCATATAGGCGATATGCACCTCATCAAGCTCGCCGCCGGTGTACCCGTCGATGACCAGCCGGGAAATGGGCGTAGTGTCCGCCAGCGCCAGGCGGTCGCTCAAGTCGGTAAAAACCGCCTGCACCGTATCGGTGTAGCGCACCAGGAAATCGCGGCCCTTCCGGCCCACCACAATGCTGCGGACTGTCGCCGGGCTGTCTAGGATGAACTGCGCCACCCGCCGGTTGATGGTGGCGTGCATCCCCCCGGCCAGGCCCCGGTCGGGGGTTACCACCACCATGCCCACCCGGCTGACCGGGCGCGTCTGCAACAGGGGGTGGGTAGCGTCGTCATCCCCCGCCGGCTGCGCCGCCAGCAGCGCAATCACCTCGTGGATTTTCTCGGCGTAAGGCCGCCCGTCGGTTACGGCCAGCTGCGCGCGCCGCATCTTGGACGCCGCAATGAGCGACATCGCGTTGGTGACTTTCCCCGTATTTTCCACGCTGCGAATGCGGCGGCGTATGTCTCTAACGCTGGGCATAGTGCCTCATCATCGTCGTTGTAGCGCCCGGTGGCCCGCCTGACGAGCGGGCAGATCCGGTTTCCGTCAGTATTTCGGCGTCATTGCGACGCCGGCTGCCTTCGCGTCGCCATTCCGCGCCCACTCAAAAAGTGAGCGCCGCCTAGCTGAAAGTCGGCTTGAATTCGTTGATGGCGGAAGTAAGCTGCGCGTTGAGTTCGTCCGACAGGTTGCCCGATTCCCGGATGGACTGGCTTAACTGCGGATGGGCGGCGTTGATGTGCCGCAGCATCTGCTCCTCAAAGGCCCCCACCCGTTCCAGCGGCACGTCCTCCATCAGGCCGGAATTCACCGCAAACAGCACTATCACCTCGTCGCCCAGGTTCAGCGGCTGGTACTGCCCCTGCTTCAGCGCCTCCGTAGCCAGCTGCCCCCGGGCCAGTTGGGCCCGCGTGGCCGCATCCAGGTCGGCGGTGCCGAACTGGGCGAAGGTCGCCAGCTCCCGGTACTGCGCCAGATCCAGGCGCAGCCGTCCGGCCACCTGCCGCACGGCGCGCGTCTGCGCCGCGCCGCCCACCCGGGACACGGAAAGGCCCACATTCACCGCCGGCCGGATGCCCACATTAAACAGCTCCGGTTCCAGGTAAATCTGCCCGTCCGTGATGGAAATCACATTGGTCGGAATGTAGGCGGACACATCCCCGGCCTGGGTCTCAATAATCGGCAGCGCGGTCAGCGAGCCGCCGCCGCTCTCATCGTCCAGCCGCGCCGCCCGTTCCAGCAGCCGGCTGTGCAGGTAGAAAACGTCGCCGGGATAAGCCTCCCGCCCGGCGGGACGGCGCAGCAGCAGCGACATCTGCCGGTACGCCCAGGCGTGCTTGGTCAGGTCGTCATAGACAATCAGGACATCCTTGCCCTGCTCCATAAACGCCTCGCCCATAGCGCACCCGGCATAGGGGGCGATGAATTGCAACGGCGCGGAGTCGGCGGAACCGGCGTTGACCACAATGGTATGGTCCATTGCGCCGTATTCCTCCAGGATTCCCACTACCTGCGCCACTTTGCCCTGCTTCTGCCCGATGGCGACATAGATGCAGATCAGGTCGGTGTCCCGCTGGTTGATGATGGTATCAATGGCGATGGCCGTCTTGCCGGTGGAACGGTCGCCGATGATCAGCTCCCGCTGTCCCCGTCCGATGGGGATCATCGCGTCAATGGCCTTGATGCCCGTCTGCACCGGCGTGTCCACCGACTTGCGCACCACCACGTTGGGGGCTGTCCGTTCCACGGGCATCGTCCCTTCGGTGACCACCGGGCCTTTGCCGTCCAGGGGCCGCCCCAGCGGGTCGACCACCCGGCCAACCAGCATTTCCCCCACGGGAACCTCAATAATCTGGCCGGTGGCGCGCACCCGGTCGCCCTCTTTCACGGCGGTGGGGTCGCCCAGGATGGCGGCGCCCACGATGTCCGCTTCCAGGTTCAGAGCCAGACCGAGGATGTCGTTGCCAAAATCCAGCAGCTCATTGGAGCGCACGCTTTGCAGACCCTGAATGCTGGCAATGCCGTCGCCAACCTGCACCACGCTGCCGACGTCCACCAGCGTCAGGTCGCCTCCGAACTCCTCAATCTGGCGCCTGATCAGCGATACGATTTCTTGTCCTCTGACTGCCATCGGCCAGTCTCCTTGTCCTGCTGAAAGTTCCGTTGTCCGGGCCCGTTGACGTTTTATCGCCATCCCGGCGCCGGCGCTCCTATTCCGATGCTCCTGCCGTCATTCCGGGTAACGCGCCCGGCTAGGCTGCCGCCGTCCGCACCGTGTGGCGCATCCGGTCCAGAGACGAGGCCGCGCTGCCGTCCAGAAGCCGGTCGCCGATCTGGACAATCAGCCCGCCGAGTACGCTTTCGTCAACCTGCGCGGTGATCACAACTTCCGTTCCCACCATCCCGGCTACGAAATTGCTGATGCGTTCCAGTTCATTGTCCTCCAGCGGCACCGCGCTGGTGACCAGCGCCCGCTGCCGCCCCAGTTGTTCGTCCAGCAGCCGCGTGTAGCTTTCCTGCACATCGCGCATTGCGTCCACGCCCCCGCGCGCCACCAGCAGGCAGACCAGGTTGCGCACCAGCGGATGCGTTTCAGACAGCACCGCATTGATCGCCGCCGTCTTGCGTTCCGCCGGCACTTCGGCGTGCCTCAGAAACGAGGCGAACTCATCGTCGGCCAGCACATCGGCGGCCAGACGAAGTTCGCTGTCCCATTCCGACAGCTGCTGGCGTTCCCTGGCCAGCTCAAAAATGGCCTGGGCGTAGCGCTGCCCCGACAGACGGCTTGCCACGATTTACTGCCTCCCTGTTGTTGACGGCACCCCTGCGGGGG
Organism: Dehalococcoidia bacterium; assembly: GCA_965203195.1. GTDB lineage: Bacteria > Chloroflexota > Dehalococcoidia > Lucifugimonadales > UBA3495 > Bin87. The sequence goes on from OZ241860.1 coordinate 3,105,620, forward strand.
ACGGCGTGGCCGGCTCCGGCGAATGCCGGGCACCGGCCGGCTTGCCCCGACAACGGAGCGATGCGGACGGATTGATAGACGGATGGACGGGCGGAAAGTGAAGAGCTACGGGGCATAGAGGCGCGCAGCCGGCGCGTCAGTTGCGCCGCATGGCCTGTTCGCCTTCGGTAAGCACCTGGTCGATCAGCTCCTGATGCGCCTGGCGGTCGATTTCGCGGCGGATGATGCGCTCGGCGGCGGCGATGGCCAGGTCGCCAAACGCCGCCCGTAGTTCGCCGATGGCCGCGTCCCGTTCCCGTTCAATGTCCGCCCGGGCCCGTTCCGCGTAATCCTCGGCCGACTGCCGCGCCCGCGTCATTTCGTCCTCGCGAAAGCGGTCGGCCGCCTGGCGCGCCTGTTCCACAATCTGCTGTCCGGTGATGCGGGCCTGGTTCAGCTCCTCGTCCACCGCCGCGCGGGATGTCGCCGCTTCCTCGCGCGCCCGGTCCGCCGAGGCCAGGCTTTCCCGCACCCCCTCAATGCGGTTATCCAGGGCATTGAGCAAGGGGCGGTAGGCCAGGCTGCCCAGCAGAATCAGCAGGATGATGTAGTTCACCAGGTAGCTGATGAGGGAAGGTATGTTCAGTCCCAGCTCAACCATGACGCTACACCACGAAGAGCAGGATGACGGCGACGATGAGCGAGTAGATGCCCAGCGCCTCCGCAAACGCGATGGCCAGGATCATATTCGTGGTGATGGAACCCGCGGCGTCGGGGTTCCGCCCGATGGCGCCCATGGCGCCCGCGCCCAGAATGCCGATGCCCACGCCCGGCCCGATGACGCCAATCGCAATGGCCAGCCCGGCCGCCAGGTACTTGGCGCCATCGGTGCTCAGCCCCTGCGCCGCCACGGACAGCAGCGTGGTAATCATTGAGAGGTCAATTGCCATTGTTGCGAATCCTCCGTTGCCAATGTGGCCTGGTCTGGTGTTTCTGGCCGCGCCCCGCGCCAAAGGCGGGCCGGGGCGTGTACCCGTAAGAAATGAGGGGAGTGTTGAATGCCGCGCCGCCGGGCCGGTAAATCCGGTTTCGCGATGCGCGCGCCGGCGGCCCTAATGCTCCTCATGGCTGACGGCCACGGACAGGAAAACCAGCGTCAGCCCGGCGAAAATCACCGACTGGATCAGCCCCACCAGGAGCTCCAGCCCGAACACGAACTGCGTGGCGACGAAGGGAACCAGGAAGGTTATCATCACCACCAGAATTTCCCCGGCGGTCATATTGCCAAAGAGGCGGAAGGTAAAGGACACGATGCGCACCAGCTCCGAAATGAGCTCCAGCAGCCCGACGAAAACGCTGATGATGCCCGAAGGCCGCCCGCGCAGGATGTCGCCGAAGGCGAAGAACTTTTTCAGGTAGCCGAAATTGTGCGCCCGGAACCCCCAGTATTCAACGAAGGCGAAGGAAACCAGGGCCAGCGCCAGCGGCATATTGAGGTCAGTTCCGGCGGGACGGAACAGGTGCGCCTTGATGGTGAAGCCGTCCTCGCCGTGAATGCCAAAGCCGATGGCCTGGTAAATGGGTATCAGCAGAATCGCCAGCCAGGCGTTGAACAGCACAAAGAAAAAGATGGTGGCAACTACGGGAAACGCCTTGCGCCCCATCTCTTTGCCCAGGATGCTCGTGGCAAAGTTGAGCACCAGCTCAAACAGCATCTCGATCAGGGCTTGCCATCGTCCCGGGATCATCCTGGGCTTGCGCGCCCCGCCGATAAAGAAAACCAGCATCAGCACGCTGGTCAGCCATGCCGAAAGCAGCGTGTTGGTAACCGCCAGTTCCATCACGCCCAGCGGTTCCCCGTGATGCTCCTCTTTCGCCTTAGCGTCGGCCCCGGAGCCGGCTGCGGCGGTCGAATGGCCGGCATCCCCGGAGCCGTGCCCTCCATCCTGCGACGAGGCATCCCCGTCGTGCTCCGCCGACTTCTCGCCGTGTTCGCCCCCGTTGTGCTCCCCGCCATAGCCGAGGATTGCGGCGTTGCGCGCCTCGGCCGGCCAGATGGGCTGTACGTTAAGGTGGATGCCGGGCTGGTGCAAAAACGGCCCGCCGGGCAATCCGAACATCCGGGAGCCGATGGCCCCCACCACGAAACCCACGACCAGCAGCGCGGCCATACCGATGCCGAGCAGCAGGAATACCTGTTTGCGCGTCACTAGTGCCCATTGCCTCCGTGGTCAGATTGCTCGCCGGGCGTTGCCGGGGGCGTGCCTGGTCGCTGTTTGCGTTTGGGGCCGTAGATGGCCGGCAGCGCCATGCGGTACACGCCGTAGAAGGCGACCACGCTGCCCAGCGTCACGCCCAGCAGCGTCAGCAACGCCACCTGTCCGGTGGCATTGCCGAGCCACAGCCCGGCGAGGATGCCGAACACGATGCACAGCGCCACATACCATCCCAGGCCAGTCAGCCGCAGGGCGATAATCAACCAGTCTGGCATCGGGCTTCACCTCGTCCCCATAGCAAACGGCGGGGATTCTAGCATTGCCGGCCAGACCTGTCAACGCCCGCGCCCGTTCCGATAGCGTTTCGTTTTAGGTGGTTTGGTTGATCAGGCCCTGCTCTTGCAGCAACGCCAGCAGGTTGTGCTCCGTCCACACCGTCCCCAACTTTTCACGTCGCCGCAACTCACGATTGTGCCGCTCCAAACGCGACGTCGTCCGATGCTCCACCCGCCCCGTCGCCAAGTGACTCAGTCCTTTGGACAGCGCTTTCTCACACCAGTAACGCGCTGTCCCAGCCGTCGCCCGCATAATCCGCCGCGCCCATGCCCGACCCTCCGCCAAACTAGTCGCGTCCAACAGCCGCCGCGCCGCCGCAAACCCCGCCATCCCAATGTTCCGCCGATACTCCCGCAGCAGGTGAAACGCGCACAGCTGATGCGGCGCCTCCCCGCCATAAACCAGCTCAATCCTCGCCGCAATGGCCCCGTCCCCATCGCTGACCAGATGCTGCGGATGCTGCGCCCCCTGCTGCCAGGCCAAGTCAATCACTTCGGCCCAGGAACCAAAAGCCCCCAACGCCGTTCCCGTAGCGGCAGCGCGGATTACCTTCAGTTCGGTACGCCCCCGGCGGGTTCTCGTCCACAGGCCATCCATTTCCAGCGTTCCGTCCGGCGGCAACTCCGGCACGGCCAAAGGCACCTTCCGCAGCCACTGGCAGACCGTACTCTTGACGCAGCCCACCCAGTTCCCGGCGCGGGCGTAGCTCAATCCCTGCGCGGCCAAACTGATGGCGATGTCACGGTTTTTTTGGAAAACCGCTGGTGGCGCATTTCATCGCCCAGCAGCGTCATGCCGCCGGCCATACGCCGACACTGCCCGCAGCGGAACACAGGGATTTGCAGGCGGACTTCGCCGTAGCTGGTGGCAATGGCGCGGGCGTAGCGATGGTGGCGGTGCATGGCCAAACAGCAACGGTCGCAGAGGGGTTGGTAATCGTCCAAGGCTTGTTGCAGGGCGGCTTGGAGTTGGGCGGGGATTTGGCGTTCCAGTTGGGTTTCCAGGTGGTCCAGCAGTCCCATAGCGGCGCATCTCCAGCGGGGGGTAGGGCGAGCATTGTACCCCCATTTTATAACCAAACCACCTAAAACGAAACGCTACCGCCCATTCGGTATTCTCAACATAAACTGGTGTTGTGCTATAATCAGGCCATCCGGTTTTTAGGAGGTCGGAACCATGGCCCGTCCCCGCGTCTATCGCCACCAGGCGCGCTGCCCCGAATGCGGCTCCAACTGGATGCCTAAAGACGGGCATTCCAAAGGCCGCCAGGTCTATCACTGCGGCGATTGCGGTCGCCGCTGCATTCCCGAAGCCGCTTATCATCGCCCCGGCGCCGCCGACAAGGAGCGCGCTATGGCGATGTACCGGGAAGGCAGCTCGTTGCGCGCCATAGGCCGGATTTTCGGGGTCAGCGCCCAGGCGGTGAGCGTATGGGTCAAAAAGGGGGGCGCGCCGCGCGGTCCCGGATGCGGCGGCGGAGCGGACAGCGCAGCCCCTGTGTTGCCGGCATTCAGCCGGCGGCGGTGATTGCCTGGGATGAGATGTGGACTTATCAGAAGGCGCGGCGTCAGGGCAAGCGGCAGGAGTTGTGGGTGTGGACGGCGGTGGTAGAGGAGGACGATGGCCGGCGGTGGGCGGACTTTGAGGTGGGCAGTCGGGGGGCGGAACCCTTTCTGCGGTTGTACGCGCGCTTGCCGGAGGCGAAGTTGTACCGCAGCGATGGGCTGCGGGTGTATCGGGAGTGGCTGCCGGCGGGGCGTCATGTGGTGGGCAAGGGCGGGGCGGTGAACTGGAACGAGGGGTTGCATTCGGAGTGTCGGACGCGGCTGAACCGGCTGGGCCGTAGGATGAAGGGGTGCAGGGAGAGTCGGGATCTGCTGGGGCGCTCGCTGGCGCTGGTGCTGGAGTGCTGGACGGCAAAACCTAATGCCAGTTTATGTTGAGAATACCGCCCGTTCCGGTCAGGGCTATCGCATATGGATTTTGGTGAATTGGGACAGGATGCTGATGAGAAAGCCATCGTCCCAACCCGCCCGCTTCAGCTTGCCGCGCATTGAACCTTTGCTCGCCTCCAACCGCGCCAAATTCAACGCCAGCTTCCGCAGCAACGCCAGGTTCTCGGCGCAATGCCCCTTCCGGTTCCGCGCCTGATCCTCGTTGCAGGTCACATCCAACACCCAGTGCAGCCGATTCTCAATCCCCCAATGACCCCGCACAATGTAGTTGAACCGTTCCGCCGCGCACACTTCGCTCAGCAGATAGTAGCGGATCTGTTCACTTTCGGCCCCGTCCTGCCGCCGGATGGCAGTCACTTTGCCCACTGCGGACAGGCCCGGCCAATGATGCGTTTCCTGTAGCCAATCCACATCGGAACTGACGCTGGCAATGCGGGTTTCAATGCGCCCGTGTCCTTTGCTGATTTGAGTGTCATGAGCCAGCGGCGTGGACGGGTCGTCCAGAAACAACTGTACATCATCCCGCAGCGTGGCCTGATTGCCTTTCAGAGCCAGGGCATAGTCGCCGCCTTGCTCAATCACCTGCTGCGCCACTTGACGCTGGCAATGCATAGCGTCAGCAGTAACCACTTTGCCGCGCAAAGTCAGCATTTCCAGCAGCCTGGGCAACGCTGTAATTTCGTTGGATTTGTCGTCCACAGCCAGTTGTCCCAACACCAAGCGTTGTTCTTCGGCCCAGGCGCTGACCAGATGCAGCGGGGAGAGTTGCTCGGCCCGGTCGTAAGAGCGGCGCAAAGTTTTCCCGTCCACCGCCAGTATGCCTTCGTTGCCTTCGGCGAACTGCCGCATAAAGCCGATGAACCACTGCTGGAAAGCGGCGGGATCCAGCATACCCAGCAGCCGCGAAAAAGTATCGTGGCTGGGGATGCCGTTTTCCAGTTTGAGGAAGGATTGGAGGAGTTCCCGTTTGGCGTGGCCGAAAAGTTCCATGTCGGTGCAAGTCTGGCCGCCGCAGAGCATAGCGCAGAAGGCGATGACCAGGATGTCGTGGAGGGAATGGCGGCGGGCGTTGCTGGCGCGGAGGTCTTCCAGGGCGCTGAACAGGTCGGCGGACTCGGTCATGGCGGCGTCACCTCTACCTCACGCCACGCTACGCCAGGCGGCGTTGGCCACTATCATACCGAACACCGCAATTTCCCATATGCGATAGCCCTGATAAATGACCAGGAGGGCCTTATCGTTGCGCGAAGCGCCGTGTATTATAAAAGCGATCGCAGATTTCTGCGTAATGGGTTGGCGTAACGGACTGCGTAATGGGTTGGCGTAACAGGCTGATCGAGAGCGGTATGGCGATCCGGGCCGGGCCGCCGGCTTGCCGCGCTTGACTTGCCGCAACCGCTGCCGTTAAATGGCCGGCGGGCCCGGCAACGGAATGGATGCTCCCACCCTCAATGCCCGCCGCCGGCCCCAATTCTGCTATAACTGCGGTTCCGGGTCGCCAACCGGGACCGACCCACCAGACTGGAGGTTACCAAATGTCTCTCGTGCGCTGCGTTACCGAAATGGGTATGGGCGTGGACGTCCACGGCCTGGATTATACGCTGGCGGCCAAACGCGCCGTCTTTGACGCCATCCACCACAGCAGCCTGGGTTTCGCCCGGCTGGTCGGCGCCACCGCCGACGATATGGTGGTTGCTGTAACCATCGGCGCCCCCCGCCCGGAAAAGGTCAACGCCGACGAGATCGCCGACTCCCTGCCCCACGGACGCGCCAATGTAACCGTCGTAACCGGCGGCCTGGAACTGCTGAATGACGACGGCAGCGACGGCACCCTGATTGCCAACGCCATCATCACCGTGAGCGTTGATGACGGCAAGTAGGCCCATTCCCGCGCCGGACGCCGCGCCCGAGGCTGCCGCCAACAGCCGCATCTGTATGGAACAGTGCCGGGCAATGTGCTGTCGCGGCCCCCTCATCCTGCGCCTGGAGCCCGGCGAAATCGCCGCCTTCCGGGACGCCGCCGCCGACTTGGGCGTAACCGCGCACATCAGCCCGGCAGCCGACGGCGGCGGCAACCTGCTCTTTCTGGACCATCCCGGCGAGCATTGCCCGATGCTGGACGACGCCACCTCCGCCTGCCGCATTTACCACCGCCGCCCCCGGTGCTGCCGGGATTTCCCCCGCAAGCCGGAACCGGGCTGCGCCCTGTCCGGCTGGACGGAACAGGAGTCGTCGGCATAAATCCCGTTTCTTACAGCAGGCGCGGCGCCGTAACCGGGCCGCTGCCATCATCGCCGGCGACGGGTTCGATCAGCTGCGGCCCCTCGTTGTCCGCCCGGTTGACCAGGCCCGACACTGCGCGCATCGTCATGTCCGGCCATTCCCGGCAAGCCAGCATTGCCCGCAAGGTATCAGGCGCCGAATCGCTGCCCAGCCATTCCTCCCAGAGCTCCGGCAGCAGGATGACGGGCATCCGGTGGTGAATCGGAGCGGTCAACTCGTTGGCGGCGCCGGTAATGATGGCGCCGGCATCGCCTGACCTGATGCCGGCAAAAGCCACCAGGCCCCCGGCGGTGGGATGAACCCACACCGGCGTTTTGCTGCCGGCCGGCCCCGGCGCCCATTCGTAAAACCCGTTGGCCGGGAACAGACAACGCCGCCGGGCGAAAGCCTCCCGAAATGCCGGGCGTTCCGTGATGGTCTCCGCCCTGGCGTTAAACAGAAGCCGCCCCGGCCCGCGCGCCCTTGCCAACCCCCAGCGCAACATCTCCGCAGTGCGCCCGCCGCCGCCGTCAGCCTCTACCACCAGCGCCGCCCCGGCCGGCGCAATGTTCCAGCGCGGACGATACCCGGCGCCAAATGCCGCCGGGTCAAACCCGAACTGCGCCGCCAGCTCCTCCGGCTCCGCAAAAAGCCCGTATCGTCCGCACATAGCCGGCTAGACTTCCTCAGCGACTTCCAGAAAGACAACGCCTTCGGCGTCGGCCCGTTCCTGGTCCGGCGGGTCCAGGCGATAGCCGGCGACTACGGCAAAGGCGTCCGTCTGGAACACGACAGACAGGATGTCCGCCGATTCCCGGGCGCGTCCGATGTCGCTTTCGTCCAGCCGGGTGGACACTTCAACCGCAACCCATACCGTTGCGCGGTCGCTGCTGCGGCGCGCCTTCAGGATGATGTCAGTGGCCCTGAGGCGCTGTTCCTGCGACTCGCTGATCAGCCCGTCATCCGTCGCGTCGTAAATCGGCTCGATGAGCTCCGGGTGCGGGTGCAGCACGATGTTCTGCATTATCTCCGCACGCCTCAATCCCAAAGCCTGGCTAACCAGGGGAATGATTTTGTTGCTGATCCTGATTTCCAGGAAGGTGCCCCTCATAGACCCAACTCGGTTTTTGACCACATTCAAGTCGCCCTTGACTTCGGTCATGTCCTCCTTGACCTCAGCCATATCCCCCTTGACTTCGGTCATGTCATCCTTGACCACATTCAGGTCGCCCTTGACTTCGGTCATGTCATCCTTGAGCCCGGCGACATCCCCCTTGACTTCGGTCATATCATCCTTGAGTCCGGCAACATCGCCCTTGACCTCAGCCATATCCCCCTTGCGCTCGTCCGCCTCCCGGAGCATCTCCTCCTGGGTAGCCTGGATTTGCTGGACGGTAGCCGCGAGTCCGGCCACGGTCTCGTAAAGCCGCCGCAGGTCTTCGGACAGCTGGTCCACGATCTCATAAAGCCGCCGCAGGTCTTCAGACAGCCGGGCCACGGTCTCCGAGAGCCCGGCTACCGTCTCCGCCAGCTGGTCCAGCTTCGCCGCCAGCGCCGCTACCCGCTCCGGAAGGGCGACCAGTTCCTCGCCCAGCAGCAGCGAGCGCAAGGCCGTCGCCCAGCGCGGCTGCTCCTCAAGGATACGCGCCAGGTCCTCAATGGTATTTATTTCGGTGGTGGTCATCGCTGCCCCTCTCCCGTTAGTCCGATGTCCAGTGTACCATAATTTGAGCTCCGCCGCCCGAATACCCGTTATCCTGCATCCATTCCGGCCGGATCGTCTCCATATTGAGCATCCCCGCCGCCGGCCCCCGGCGGTATGTCGACGGGGCTCGCCCGGTTTGGGCCAATGTCGGGGCGGGCGGTTGCGCCGCCATCCGGCCGATCCGGCGCCGCAGGCCGCATCCCCTCCGGGAAACTCCCCGTCGCAAAATGCAGCGTCCGCACCGGATAGTTGATGGCAATGCCCTCTGCCGTAAGCCGCGCGTGCAGCCGTTTGATCAGCTCGCTCCTCACCTCAAAACTGGCCAGCCGGTCGCGCGCCTGCATAAACAGCCAGAAATCTATGTTGCTTTCCCCAAAATTATCATACCCGAAATAGACGCCATAACCCGGAACCACGCCGATATGGTCGCGCTCCAGCTCCCGCATCACCTCAATGCTTGCCGCCTCCACCTGCCCCAGATCGCTTTCATAGGCCACTCCGCAGACCAGATAAACATTGACATACTCCTCCGGCTTGCTGTAGTTGGTGATAATGGTCTCCGCAAAGCGCGAGTTGGGAATGATGACCATATTATTCGTCCAGGTACGCAAGCGGGTGCTGCGCCAGTTGACATCTACCACATAGCCCGTAATGCCGTTTTCCATTTCAATGTAGTCGCCCGCGCTAACTAGGCCCTCGGTTATGACATAGGTGCCCGCGAACAGGTTGCTCAAAGTGGGTTGCAACGCCAAAGCCACCGCCAGCCCGCCAATGCCCAGCCCGGCAATCAGCGGGCTGATGTTAATGCCCACAATGTCCAGAGACACCATGCCCGCCATGGCAAAAACCACAATGACTATGCCGCGCCGCGCCATCGGCAGCGCCCAGCTGCCGGCCCCGCCCGTTCCGCCGCCGGCCAGATACTCCTCAACCCAGCGCAGAACCGTCCCGCTGACCGCGTTAACCAGAACGGCGCTGATAACAACGGCGACCAGAGAGCTGATCCGGCCCGCGACATCGGCAATAGCCGGCGGCAAAGTCAGCGGAACCGCAATGGCCAGATAGACGCCCAGGAGGATAATGTAGGCAGTAACCGGCCACCGCGCGGCGCGCACAATGCGGTCATCCAGGCTGCCCCCGGAGAGACGCGTCGCCCGCAGCAGCAGCCGGAAAATCACCTTGCTGAACAGCAGGGCAACGGCAATGAACCCCGCCAGGATAGCCACGCTGAACAGCAGGTCAGCCCAGCCGGTTTCAATCCCGGCGGCAACGCCGGCCACCCCCGCCAGCCATTCCGCAAAAGCCTGCCCCATCCGGCGCCCGCCCTGCTATCCCGATCCGGCGCCCCGCCGCCGGTATGCCGTTACCGCCGCCACCACCTGCGGCAGCGCATCGGCGGCCGCCCCGGCCAGCGCCACGCCCGACACCGCCGTCAGCCCCGTGGCTTCCGGGTTGACCTCAATCAGCTGCGCCCCGCCTTCCCGCGCCAGCAGGGGCAGCTGCGCCGCCGGGTTGACCGCCCCCGATGTGCCTACCAGCAGCATGACATCGCAGCGCCGGGCTTCCTCAAAGCAGGCATCCAGAACCGCCGGCGGGATGGCCTCGCCGAACATTACCGTGTCCGGCTTAATGACGCCCCCGCACTCCCCACACGCCGGCGGCCGGCCGCCGGTGATATACCCCTTCCGCGCCCGGCGCCACTCGCAGCTGATGCAACGCAGGTAGTTGCGGTTGCCGTGAATCTCCAGCAGGCGACCGCTGCCCGCCGCCCGGTGCAGCCCGTCCACATTCTGCGTAATAACCGACTTGATGACGCCCGCCTTTTCCAAATCGGCCAGCGCCAGATGCCCCGCATTGGGCCGGGCGCGGTCCACGGCGGCTTTGAGGTCGTATGTGGGGTTGCCCGGCGTAATTTCGTCATTAAGCCGGCGTTCCCACCAGCCTTGCGGATCCCGGACGAACTCGCCATAGGAAAGGTTGGCGGGCGGGCCGTACTTCGTCCACAGACCGCCGGGCCCCCGGAAAGACGGAATGCCGCTGGCCACGGAGAGCCCCGCCCCGGTCAGAGCCACGGCGTAGCCGGCGCCGGACAGAACGGCGGCGGCGCGCTCAATATCGCCACTGGCAACGCTCATACAGCATACCGCCTTCGGTTCAACTTTCCCTGATTGCCGTCCCGCCGGCCACCCTGAAGTAGGCGGCGCTGTCCCCCAGCCCGGCGCGCGTCAGCTCCACATCGGTGGTGGTCAGCAGAGTTTGCCCGTACCCGGCCGCTTTCCGCAAGACCCGTTCCCGGCGCCCCGCGTCCATTTCGGAGCACACATCGTCCAGCAGAATGATGGGGGCATCCTGCCGCGCCTCCGCCAGATAGCCGGCTTCCGCCAGCCGCAGCGCCAGCGCCATCGTGCGCGCCTCCCCCCGCGACGCAAAGGCGCCGGCGTCCAGCCCGTCGGCGAATATGGCGAAATCATCCCGGTGCGGGCCGGCGGCCGTAGTGGCGCTGGCCTGTTCCCGCGCCGCCCGCTGCCGCAGGAGATGCCGGAAACCCTCAGCCGTTTCCTCCAGCGTTGCCCCGACCGGAACGCTGGGTCGGTAGGACAGCGACAGCGTGGCCGCCGGCGCCGCCAGTTCCCGGTAGTGCCCCCGGCCCAGCTCCCCAAGCTGCGCCACGACGCCGGCGCGCGTCATCGTCACCAGCGCCCCCGACTCCACCAGCCGGTCGTCCCAATACTGCAATTCCTCCGCATCAACATGGCCCTCGCGCCGCCGCCGGAGCAGCCCGTTGCGGTTCCGCAGCGCCGCCTGGTAGCGCTGCAACGCCGTCAGATAGCTGCGCTGCGCCTGGCAAATCAGCACATCCAGGTAACGCCGCCGCCGCGCCGGTGCCCCCAGCGCCAGCTCCAGGTCGTCCACGGAGAACAGAATAGCGCCAATGCGCCCCACCAGCCCGGCGGCGGTGACCGCCTGGCGGTTGACCCGTATCTGCTTGCTTACGGGGGGCAAAGCCGACGGAGCGCCGGCAGCAGCGGCAGCGCCGCCGCCACCGTCATCGTCACCCGCCGCCGGCGCGCTTGCCGCCGCCGGCAGGTAGCCAATCACCGCCGTAATGCTCTGCCCGCCGCAGTCGGCAACGCCGGTGATATAGGCGGCTTCCCTCCTGCGCGCGGCGTCAAAATGAACCACTTCCCGTTCCCGCTCGGCGCGGAAAGACCGCCCGATGGCCAGGGTGTAGGCCGCTTCCAGCAGGGCCGTCTTGCCTTGGGCGTTCTGCCCGTGGCACACGGACACGCCGGCCGGCAGCGCAAGCTCCGCTTCCCGGAAATTGCGGTAGTTGGCGAGGGTCAGGCGCGACAGATAAGCCAACTCAAACCGGCCCGTCTGCGGAGGCTACTGGCGCCCCGCATACTGGTACTTTCCGCCCGTTGCCGCGGCCGCCAGCATCAGCCACTCGTGGCGGTCGCGCCGGCCGTAGCCGATGGTGTGGACGGTTACAGAACTTTCAGCCAGTTGCGCCAGCAACTGGTCGGGGTCGGTTTCGCTGTATATGCCCTTGCAGATCCGGCGTGGGCTGCCATCCCGCATACCCGGCAGGTCATCGCAGGGCAGCGGGTCGCTGCTGACGCCGACGCAGAGACCGGTGCCGGCGGTTTCACCGGGGCGGGCGGGGCGGCATTCCCCAACTCCGCCGTCAATGCCATCGGACAGGATAACCAGAACATTGTCCCCGCCATCATCATTGCCCTCGGCAGGCATCTGCCGGAGCGCTGCTTTCACAGCATCGTAGATGAACGATCCACCGCCGTCTGACGGGGCCAGGCCGTTGGCGGCTACCAGCCAGTTATCTTGCGCCTCCGGGGTGTCCAGCGGGGCCAGCTCAATGACACTTATCGGTTCTCGACTTTCGCCGCCCAAAGTAAGCAGGGCGGCGCGGCTGCCGCTCGCAACCGCCGCCCCGGCCGGGCCCGATTCGTCCAGCGCCAGCATTGACAGCGCCCGTCGCACCTCCTCCAAATGGCCGCTTGCCTCAATACTGCCGCTGATGTCCACCAGATACATCGTATCGGCGCCCGGCGCGAAAGCCTCCGACACCGCATCGGCGAAGGTGGCGGCCGGCGGCGCCTCGGCCCGGGCCTCATCCTCATCGCCGGCCCGGTACTGCCAGACCCCGACCACCGCGCCCATCCCCAGCAGGCCGGCCACGCCCAGTGCCACCACCAGCCACCAGCGAAAACGCCGGGGCGGTTCGCCATAGCTGATGTAATAGGCAACCATAAAACCACCAGAATGCCGCCCGATGAACGGCGCCCCGCGCCGGCTAGATTACGGGGATTCGCAACCCCTTGCGGAGCAGTAAATGTACTCGCCGTTGCCGGCCGCCGCCAGCAGCCGCAGGAATTCATGGTACTCTCTGTCGCCCAGCCCAATGACATGGACGCGCAGATTGGGAACCGGGCTGTCGGCAATCATAGCCAGCAGTTCCTCTTCGGTGGTTTTGCTATGCAGTTCGGCGCAGGCTTTGCCGGGCGCCGCCCCCAGCTCCGGCGGGCATGAGACGATGTCTTCCTGGTTGAACGGCAGGTAGTCGACCACCCTGTCGTAACAAACAGCGCCCGGGCCGTCCAGCTCCGGCGGGCAGGGAAAGAGGTCATCCCTGTGAACCGGAGTATAAGGAAAGGCAGCATCGCCGGCTTCAGGGTTGGGGATGCAAACCAATCCGGGTGCACCGGCAACGTCCGGCGGACAGGCAGCTAGTTGTTCCAGAGTGGTAGCGAAAGTTTCCGGCATCGGGCCGCAAACATCGCCGGAATCCGCTAGGACTTCGGGAGGACAAGGCCCGATAGCATCAATATCGGAGATAGCGTAGCCACCATCCTGTCCGTCAGTAATCAGAATGATGGCTTTGCCGTTGTCGAGGTCAAGGTCGACCAAATTATTATGCGCGTCGGCAACCGCATCATAGATATAAGATGGACGGTTTTGCGGCCTCAGCTCATTTACTGCGTTCAGCCATTCCCGCTCTGCCTTTGCGGCGTCCTGCTCAAATTCAAGGGATGACGGGCCTTCGGAGCCGTCCGTAAATGGTACCAGCCGGACATTGCTGTACATCTGCTGGTCTCCATTGGAAAGGGCCATCAGGGCCTTTGGAATCTCCTGTAAATTGAACTCCGGCGCGGTGATGCTGTTGTCAACCATAAAGTAGGTGGTGTCACCTTCCCGGTGCAGCTCGGACAGCTCTGCTCCCAAGCCGCCAGGCGCGTTGGCTACGGGAGCCGGGTTGCCACCACCCGACGCCAGTTCATAAATGCCGTACCCAATGCCGGCCGCCAGCGCCACCGCCAGCATCAGAAGCAGCCCCAGCAGCAGGTAGCGCCAGAGCGGCGGGCGCGGCGGTTTTCCGTAGCTGACGTAGTAGTAAGTGGTAGTCATGACGAGCCTGCCTGTTGCCTCTGCCGGGCGGACGGATGCCGGGCGGACAGCGTGGGCGCCGCGCTGCGGCGGTGCAAATCAATCATCCCGGGCGCAGCCTTCGCAGTAGCCGTAAAAATCCACCCGCTGGGATGATACCCGAAAATCGGCGCTCCGGCTGACGGCCCGTTCCAGTTCGGCCACCCGTTCCTGCCCCACATCGGCGTCCAGCACCGTGTCGCAGCCCAGGCACACCAGGTTGGCATGGGGCGAAAGGTTGGCGTCGTAGCGCGAATGTTTCGGAAAAGGCAGCTCCCGAACGATACCCGCCTGTTCCAGCAGCCCCAGCGTAGCATACACCGTAGCCAGGGTGACATAAGGAAAAAAGGCGTGCACCCGCTCGAAAATCTCCCGAACCGTGGGATGGTCGGCGGAATTGACCACCACCTCGGCAATGGCCAGGCGCTGGGGCGTAAGGCGTATGCCCAGCGGCCGGAGCCGGGCTGCCAGCTGTTCCTGCGTAGTCAAAACGGGTAAGTCGGTCTGCCGGAAGGCGGCGAAAGTTGACGTGGTTGGGTTGACGCGGTTGGATAGACCCAGTATAGCACACCGGCCGCGCTAAAAGTAAATGGGCGGGTTGGCCGGCAACCAACCCGCCCACTGCCTCGTTGCCCGATGCGCCGCCACGCGCCGGGCAACAGCTCGCCGCGTAGCTGAACCGGCCGGCCGCCGTAAGCAGCGGGATTACAGACGCCCGCCGCCGCCCACCACGCGCTCGTTGACGCCGTAGAAAACGGGCATCTGCTTGCGGAAAACCTGAATGCGGGAACGGGCCGTTTCCACCACGAAAATGCGCCCTTCCGCGTCGCATTCCACGGCAATAGGCCCCCAGAACAGCTTTTCCCGGTCCAGGCCCTGGGCGATTTTGCGCTCCTCCCACATCTCGGGGTTGGCGTCCAGTTTGCCCTTGCCCCACTGCGAAACGGTAGCCTCGCCGTAAGTCATCCCCGCGTAATCCCCGTTGGGATGAAACGCCTGCATCCGGTCGTTATTCCAGTCGGCCACATAGATGGCGCCGTCCCGGTCCACCGCCACATCCGTAGGCCGGTTGAACTGGCCCGGGCCGTCCCCGCTGGCGCCGAACTGCATCAGAAAGCGGCCCTCGGCGGTGAACTTCTGGATCCGGTCGTTGCGCCAGTCGGCCACATAAACATTCCCGGCGCCATCCGTCTCAATGCCGTAGGGCATATTGAACTGGCCCGGGCCGCTGCCGAATTCGCCCCACTGCCCCAAGTATTCGCCCGCGGCGGTCAGCATCTGCACCCGGTGATTGCCGCTGTCCACCAGATACAGCGTATCGTCCTTGCCGAACACCAGGCCGCTGGGCTTGTTCCACTGCCCGTCCCCGTCGCCGGGCCGTTCCCACTTGGCCAGATATTCCCCGTCGGGCGAGTAGATGCTGACGCGGTCCAGGTACTCGTCCGCCAGATACACATTGCCGTCCGGCCCCACCGCGATGGCCGTCGGCCAGATGATGGCCCCGTCGGTGGACACCGCTTCGCCGTCGCCCTGCTCAAAGACGCCCTTGGCGAACTCGCCAATGAACTCCTCGTCCACGGTGCACATAGTGATGCGCTTGCCATCGGGACGGTAGTCATAGGAGCGGCTGGCGACATACATAATGTTGTCCTCGCCGCGCGCCATGGCCGTGGGGTTGCGGAAGCCCGGCCCGGAAAACTCCGCCCGCCCGATGGTATGGCTGTACTGCAAGGCAATGCCCAGGGTTGGCATCGCCGCGCTGCTGCGTTCAATAGTGGTGGTCATAAGGTTTCCTCCCTTCCTGCGGGCGACAGACGGCGGACGGTGAGCAGCGGCTGGTAGGCAGTGTCTGGTAGGTAGCAGATGGTAGGCAGCGGGCGGCGCGCCCGGACGCCGGGTTGCCGGCGCGCCGGGCCATGTCCGCCTGCCGACCGCCGCTCACGGAACGCCGCTCACGGAACGCTGGTAATGGAACGCCGCTCACTGCTGGCCGGTTGCCGGGCATTGTTAGACGAAGCTGAACTTCTCAAAAGACCCGTTGACCAGCGGCTGGGCGTCCAGGCCCATCCAGTTCTCCAGCAGGTCGGTGTAGATGCTGCGGAAATCGTTGTTGAAATGCAGGTCGCCTTCCAGCAGCTTGTCCTCCTCCAGCGAGGGGTACTGGCCGTACAGACCGCCCTTCACATTGTCGCCAATGACAAAAGCCACGCCCCCGCTGCCGTGGTCGGTGCCGCTGCCGTTGTCGTGCACCCGGCGTCCGAACTCGGTGAACACCAGCAGGGTCACATTGTCGCTGGCGTTGTGTTCCCGCAGGTCGTCCATAAAATCGGCCACCGCGTTGGAAGTGTCCGTCCACAGCTTGGCGTGGGCCGCCAGTTCGCCCGCGTGGGTGTCAAAGCTGTTGTAGGGCGCCGTGGTGTACAGAATGCGCGTGCCGAAGCCGGCCAGATGCACCTGGGCAATGTTCTTCATATACTGCCCCACCACATCGCCGCCGTACTCCACGCTGGAGCTGTACATTTCGGGGGCCGTGCTGAGAATGTCGGCCCCCTTCAGGGCGTCCATCCCCGTCTGGGACAGGTAGTCCACTACGGCGCTGCGCCCGATGGTGGGCGAGTAAATCTTGGAGAAAATGTCCAGGGCGTCGCTGCGCTGGGCTTCGGCTTCAATCCCGGTGAGCACGCCGTAGGTCGCCAGGTTGCCCACGGAGGCCACGGGAACGCCGGGGGCGGCCAGGGCCCGGGGCAGTCCCCGCCCGAAATTGACGCCGGTCAGCACATTTTCCTTGTGCGGGTCCAGCTCGCGGATGGCGCGGCCCAGCCAGCCCTCCGTGCCCTGCTTGTCCGGCTCGCAGGTATGCCAGATGTCCATGCTGCGGAAGTGGCTCCGGTTCGGGTTGCCGTACCCCACCCCCTGGATGACGGCAACCTTGCCTTCATCGTACAGCCGCTTCATCGGCCCCATATTGGGATTGAAACCCACATAGCCGTCCAGGTCCAGCGCCTGGCCTTCGGGCACCCGCACCGAGGGCCGGTTGTCGTAATACAGCGGGTCGCCGTGAGGCACCAGCGTGTTGAGAGCGTCATTGCCCCCGGAGAGCTGGAGCACCACCAGCACCGGGTCTTTCTGGGTAGCAGTCATTTTGATTCTCCTTGTAGTTCGGTTCGGCCTGGCAGTGCGCGCGGTCGGCTGTCGGTTATTGCTGCCGGTTATTAGGGCGGGAGGAAAGTTGCCGGGCGCTCCCTTTTCCTGCGCTTCCCGGAGCGGCGTTTCCGGCTAGGTCTCCAGCTTGGGCGGGGGTTCGTCGAAGGGCACGCCTTTGGCATCGGCGTCCTTCCGGCGCTGATTCCAGGCTTCCCACTCGGCGTGCTGCGCCGCGCGGCCCGCCTGCCGCGCTTTCCGTTCGCGGCTTTCAATCCAAATCCCGGCGAGTACCATTTTCGCTACCTCCACGACGGTGGGCGATGCAATCAGGGCTACCCCGCCCGCTTTCAAAATTTCGCCCGTTGCGATGTACTGAACTGCTTGCCAGCCGGCGGCGTTTTCCCTGGCCACCGCCAGGATCGTGTTGGTTACGGCCAGATAGATGGTGATGGCGTTGAAAACGACCAGATACCACCGGGCGGCAGCTGCGGGAATGTTCGGTATGCTGATGCGGCGACCGCGCATTACTTGCCTGCCCTTGCCCACGCCATCCCGGGGCCCGCCGCTGCTCCCGGCCCTCACCGGAAGCAGCGGTCGGACGCCCGCTCCTGCGCCAGCCCGGCGCGCAGGTCAACGCCGTCATCGCCGCGAATCAGCCCCACTATGTCCTTGGGCGCAATGTCGTCCTCGCGCATCTCCTCCCAATAGCACTCGCAGTCGCTGTTAGAACGATCCCAGCCGTAGCGGTCGGAGCAGTAAGCCAGAAACTCCTCCTCCGTGTCATCAAACAGACAGGCCGTAGCCGCAATGGCGATGACCAGCAGCAGCGCCGCGAGCAGTGGCAACCGCGGCCGGGGCCGCCCGCTACGCTGCCGGTCAATCATCAGGGGCGCGGTAGGCCCGGACGGAATCCCGCCGGTCGACAGCCGGTTAAGCAAACTGGTACTCCTGCGTGCTGACGATGAGTTGCAGGGTTTGGGCCACGGCCTCGGAGTATTCGGGCGTCCCCGGCGCCGGGCTGCCGTTGCTGCCGGCATAGGCGATCAGCTGCTCCCGCGTCTCCGGCGCCAGTTCGTAGGCCCCCACCAGCTCCAGGCAGCGATCCACAATGGCATCCGGGCCGGATACCTGCTCGCTCCCCAGACGGGATACGATGTCGCGGATGCCGGGCAGCCCGGTGTTCCCCACCTGGTCGGCGGCAAAGTTGATGCGCTCCACCAGCGTCCCGGAATCAATCCACTCGGCGCCCGTGTGCCAGCCCTCCACCGTGGGCGGGTTCATCAAATCCTGCCCCATATAGCGGATGGTGTTCGCCAGCGGCTGCAAGCCCAGCTTGGGCGTGTCAAAGTCCCGCACCAGCCGCATCGTGCCGATAACCACTTCCGCCGGGCTCTTGACCTTCTCAAAACGGGCGTCCTGGAAAAAGTCGGAGTTGAACAGAACGCGCAGCATCGCCGTGATGTTGTAGCCGGAGTCGTAGTACGCCTGCTCCAGCATTGCGATGGCTTCCGGATCCCGGGGCGGCGTGTTCTGCCACGCCGGCACCTGCACCTCATCGGCCACAAAGAAGTTGTACAGGTGGCGGGAAACGAAGCGCGCGGCCGACGGCTGGCGGCAGATGATGTCCACGATGTCATCGCCGTTGAAGTTGCCCGTCTCGCCGAGGAAAGTCTTTTCCTCCTCGTCGTGGTCGTAGGGATTGTAGATGAAGCCGGACTCATAGCGCCCGTAGGGGTAGCGGGGGACGGCGTTGGTAATCGTCCAGCCGGTGTAGGCGCGGGCGGCCTCCTTCACATCGTCCTCGGAGTAGTTCGCCTGCCCGTCCATGCCCACGCCCAGCGAGAACAGCTCCAGCAGCTCCCGGCCCCAGTTTTCGTTGATGGCGCTCTTGTGGCTCATGCAGTTGTCCAGGTAGAACACCATAGCCGGATCCCGGGCCAGACCCTTCAGCAGGTCGTCAAAGTCGCCCATCCCTTTTTCCCGGAACAGATCCAGCTGCAACTGGATCTGGCGCCCGTGTTCACACTTGGAATTGCCGGTGCACAGGATGCCGTGCCAGAACAGGGCGACCTTTTCCTGCAAGGGCCGGCGCGTGTTGATCATCCGGTAGGTCCAGTACGCCTGGTTGACCTCCAGCGCGTTCATCTCTTTCCAGTCCACAAAGTGCCGTTCCAGGATGTCCATTTCCAGGTCAGGCTGGGCTTCGGGATTCAGCAGTTCCTCAACGGTGGCTTCGTAGCCGGCGGCGGCGCGCTGCTCCAGCTCGGCGTAGGCCGCGCCGAAACCGGCCCGGCGCATCAGATGCGCCATCCGGGCAATTTCCTGGCTGGTGGGCATAGGGTGTACCTCCTTAAGAGCAATTAGCGGGCGGTTATGACCGATTTCGTTCCCGAAACCCGCAACGCTGGCGGATACCGCCGCGCAGACGCGGCGCGCGCATCCTCGCCCGGCGATAGGAACCTCGCCAGCGCATAGTACCCGCCGGCGGTTTGGGGTGTCAAGGATACCGCCGGAAAGGTATTTTCAACACGCGCTGGCATCGGATTTTTGGCCCCGCCGCGGACGCAAACACAGCAACGCCAGCGAACCACGCAGCGCCCACACCTGCTTCGTGTAGCCCGTCGTGGCCCGCGCCAATCGCTTCAACCGCCCGCGATACTCCGAATGCAAACCCTCGTTCCGGTTCGCCAGCTTGCCCTTGCCCACTATGTGCCGCTCCGCCGGCAGCCAGCTCCCGTACACACCGTAGTCATCGCTGTAATACCGCTCCGCCTCCGGCAACCGCTCGTACAACCGCAGAAAGGTTTCACCACTGCGGTCGCCCACCTCAAAGTCCACGCACCGCCGGCCGTCAAGCAGCTCAATCACCGCCGTCCAGATCCACACTTCCTGCCGCTTCTTGCCATGTCGCGCCTGCTGGTAAGTCCACATCTCGTCAAAAGATATGGCCGGCACGACACCCCATCGCTGGCGCTGCATGGTCACCCAAGCCCAAATCCCCAGGGCCCACCGGACTTTTTTTGACCCACTGGTACACCGTCCCCAGCTTGACCTCCAGAACCCGGCTGATGGCGGCTATGGCCATGCCTTCGCCGTACATATCGATGGCTTGTTCCTTGACTTGTTCCGAGTAGTAGTGGCGGTTGCCGTCGGGCGTGAAGCGGTAGTGGCACAGGCGGCAGCGGTAGGTTTGCTTGCCCCGGGAATGTCCGTCTTTGGGCAGCCAGTTGGAGCCGCAGTGGGGGCACTGGAGATCGTCGCGGTAGGAGCGGGCGGCGGCCATGGGATTACCTCCGGCAGTGGCAAAATCCGGCCCCAATTATATCACCAGCACGTGCTGAAAATACCGCCGGAAAAGCCCCGGCGCCATTCCGTAACCGGCGCCCGGTAATCGGGTTTGGCGCAGAATGAACACCTCGCCGGATGAAAAATCCGGCGGCAAATCGGCGTGGCCGGCTGCGCCCAAAAGAGGGCATCCGGTGGCCGCCCCCGGTCATCGCCGCCGCATTTCCGGCCGGTACGGGAAGTTCCGATCCCCCGCCGTTTCCCGGCCGTCCCAGCGAAGCGGGACGCCCGCCGGCACAACCTGACCTGCACAACCGCCAAATTGTCGTGGTTGCACAGCCAGTCCCGCTTGGGCCGGAATCCAAGCGCTTATACCGCCATTTTCGCTGTTGCATCGCAAGCTGGATACCGCCGTGCGAATCCTGTGCTAACGCGCTTCTGCTCCGGATGCCGCCGCCGGCGCCATCGCGCCAATTGCGCGACGAACACCATCCGGGCGGCCGGTAATGTCATAGTAACCGGCCGCCTGGAAAAGGGCGCGCTCAACCAGCTGGGTGCTGGTATATTCCAGGTCGTCGTCGTCATACGCCCTACCATCCAGATTGCAGTGAATCTGCGCCAGCATAATGGCGTTCATCCGGGGGTCTTGCGCCAATTGGCGGCGCACAAAAGCGATGTAGTCCATATCGGCGTGCCAGCTTGGTCGTTTAGTGGTTGTTTTTGCAGTAGTTGCCGGCTGATTGAAGTGCCCTGTCCTGCTACCCGCCCTGGCCCTTCTTGGCAACATCGAGCAGATGCAGGTTGTCTCCATGGCGGCAAAAGATGATGCGAAAATCACCTACATAAAGTTCGTGCAGTGTCGGCATACCGGAACCGGGAGGTACTACGCGGCGTGTGCCTCCTTGCCCGCTCCAGACCCGCAATTTGCCGTCCACAGCGTTGGCGATGCGTACTTTCGTTGCCGGATCTAAATCGTTGTACTGTCGCTCGTAAGAACGTTGGATTGTAATGTTCATGCCCCTAGCTTATCACAGCCCAACGAGGCTTGTCAACGTATTTTCCTTCGCCCGAAGTCAGACGATGACCACTGGCCGTGTCGTCAAATCGCCCGCCATCCCGGCCTCTGCCGGCATCCGCATCGCCGCCATTTGCCGCCGCATCCCCCCGCCCTGACGCCCCCATTCCCGCCTCCGCAGGCGCCGCGCCTCAATCCCGCCTCCGCCCCAAATCCGCACGCCGGAATTTAAAATTCGCCGCCAATTATGACATTCGCGCCCTTGCGCCCCGAACTCCTGTGCTGCTAACCTCAAACACGGACGCGGCAACCCGCCCGGCGACCAGGGGACAGCTGCCCCGACCGCCATCCGCCACAGCCCCGGCGCGGACGCGCGCCCGGCGCCAAAACGGACACCGCAATGCCCAATCCAATCCGAAATCGACGTCGTACCACCATCGGGGAACAACCTTCGGGCTAACCAAACGGGCCTCCAGGAAACGGCCTAACCCTTTGTCGGAACCCTATTTCAGCTGGTCCTGCTTCGTCGCTGTGTGTCTCATACGGCCCGTGTAGTTCTGCGCCAGCCAGCGGGTGTCACCACCGCCCCGTGCCGGTTTGACGGTCCTCAAAAGCTGCCGCTCCGGGACACGGAAAACTAGGACGAAATTCGCTTTTACGCTCTCAGGCCGTAGCGCCGACAACCTGGAACCCCAAGGCCCGCCCGAGCCTTCCCCGATGCCATCAATTCGCCAACTGCCACTTACCAGCCATCAATCGTCCACCCACCGGAAAGGAGCCGACTTCCAATGACAACCTCCCTACCCCCAACCGCCCGCCCGCCCCCGTTTGCCACGCCGTCCCTGCCCGCCGGGAACCCCTTTCGTGGCCGTAACCGCCTTGTGAATCAAGGCGCGTGGGCGCATCAGGGGCCCGTCGCCAGGCGCATTCTGCCGTCGCCCCGGCGGCACGGCATAGCATAAGTCACCCGTCAGTCCGGTGAAAGCCGGCATCCGGGCGCCCGCGCCCGCTGCTCCGCAGCAACAGGCCGCTCGCCCCGGATTCCGGCCCCACCCGGACTGGCGGGCGATTGTCACGACGCCCCTCTGTCAGAGAGCCAAACTCCCCGCCGCCGCCGCTATGCCCCGCCATCCAATACGCTGACGCCATCAGCGCGCCCCGCCGGCCCCGGCCGGCAATAATGGTAATAACGAGGACAGAGTATAGCCCAACGCCAGGCGGCCGGGGCTGCCGCCCACTCCGATCTGCTACACCCGCACCCGGCTGATCATCGCCGCCGATACCAGCCGCGTCGCCGCCATGACCAGAAACACCACCGGCCAGGGGCTGCCCGTCGCATCCAGTAGCACGCTGAACGCCAGCGCCTGCGCCCCGGCGTACAGGTAGCCGTGGGCGTCCAGCACGCCGGCCCCCGTGCCCGCCATCTTGCGCCCCGATAGGTCAACCGATATGGCCGAAATCAGCGACACGCCCATGCTCACGCCCCCCCACAGCATCAGCGCCGCCCCCAGCCCGGCGTTGGACGGCGGCGCCGCCGCCACCGCCACCAGCGCCGCCGCCGACAAAAAGCAGGACGCTATTACCAACGGACGCCGCCGGCTGCCCAGCAGCCGGTCCGATATGACCCCGGCCACCGGCGGCGCCAGCAGATACCCCAGCGGCAGCAGAAAAGTAATCAGCACCGTCTGCGTAATATCCAGCCCGCCGGCCTCAAAATAATACAGCGGCACCCAGGTGGTCAGCCCGTAGCGCGCCACATTCTCCAGCCCCTTGACATGACACGCCAGCTGGAAACTGCGGTTGGACAGCAGCGCCTTGTAGGGCCCCAGCCCTTTGAGTTCCGCATCGCTGACCGCCTCCGGCGCGGCGGAAACGGCGTCCTCCTCAATATATTCGGGCAGATTGACCTTGCCCGGCCGGTCCCGGGTGGCGAAATAAAAAGCCACGCCCAGCAGCAGAATCAGCAGCGGCGGGTAGCGGAAAGCCGCCCGCCAGCCCCATTCGGCGGCCACCCAGCTGCTTACCCACCACATCAGCAGCATCGCACCCCCGGTCACCGTGCCGATGATGCCCATCGCCAGCCCCCGCTCCCGGCGCGGCCACCACTGGCTGACCATGCTGATGGCCGGCGCCCAGCAGGCCGCGTTGACAAAGCCGGCCGCCGCCCAGGGAATGGCGATGCCCACCGCCGACATCCCGAAAGACGCCGCCCAGTTGAACGCCGCCGTCAGTACCGCCCCCAGCATCACCCACAACCGCAGGCCGTAAGCCTCCGCCAGCCGCCCGTGAACCAGGTCGCCCAGCATAAACCCCCACAGCAGCATCGCGTTGATGACCCCGATTTCCAGGTTGGTCAGCAGCAGGTCGTCCTTAATCAGCGGCGACGTCGGCCAGAAATTGAACCGCCCAGTATAAACGAACAGGTAGAACACGCAAAAAGCCGCCAGAACCTGCCACTTCCAGCGATGATAGCGGCGCGGCAGCTCGTCGTACCCCACCGGCCCGCCCGCTGCCGCCGCCGCCTCTGTTGCCGGCGATGGCGGTGCCGGCGGCGATGACGATGGGGGCGCCGGCGACGGCCGGCCGCTGTGCTGCGGAGTTCCCATTGCGGATTCTCCTGTGCGGAGTTTGCTGTCGTCCGGGCGTCGTTCCGGGGTTGCGCCGCAAAATGACACGCCGCCGCCCTGCCGGCCCTCCCGGCAGCGGCGGCGGCAAAACGCGGACGCCCGGCTAACGCTTGCTGTGCAGCAGTTCCCGCGCCTCGTCGAGCAGCTCCTCATCGCTGCGGCTCAAATCCAGCGGGTCGCCGTGCGGCTGCGGAACGGGGAAACCCGTCTTGTAGTACAGCTCAATCCGGTTCCCTTCGGGGTCAAAGAAATACATCCCGAAGGCGTTGCCGTGACTGACAATGCGGTCGATGGTCACATTTTCAGCGTCAATCCGCTCCTTGAAATCCCGCATATCCTGGATGGACGGCACGCGGAAGGAAATCTGCTGGATAACTTTGGCGTCGGCGTCAGCCACCCGGCCCTCCATCAGCACAAACTCGTGGTGCTCGCTCACCGGGTCGGAGCTGAGAAACACCATGCGACGCTGCTCCAGGTCCTCGTCCGCAATTTGCAGGCCGAGGACTCGGGTATAAAAATCCCGCATATTCATCAGGTCGGTGGCGTAGATGCCAACATGACCAAGCCCGGCAATCTGTGCCATAACGCTTGCCTCCTGTTCCGTGTCCGTGCTGTTCCGCATCCGTAGCGACGGACGGGTTGTAGCGCAACGGTAGTGCAGCGCCAACAGGATGTCAAGGGGGAGGTCATCTGACCTTCGCCCTTGCCCGGGGCATCCCGGCTTTTGGGATTCAACCCAATCGGGCGCGCCGTAGCCTCGGCTGGCGCCCACGCCGGTATGCTTCGCCTGCCGCTATGCGCGCCCGGTTGCGGACTTGTGCCCGGTTGCGAACTTGCGCCCGGAATGACCGGGCGGTTGCGTCCGGGCCTGCATATTACGCCGTTTCCCGCCCGCCGCAGCCTGGCGCAATGCCGTATAATGACGCTGCCCTGCCCGCAAAGGGCGCGTGCGCCAGCGTCCCTGACGCGCCGCATTAACCGCAATCGGTCGCCAGCCGCGGCCCCAAACGGCCCCTACCACCAGGGCGCATCATACCTCAATTCCCGCCCCAAGGAGCAGACACTATGGCAGACCGCATCGCAATTATGGGCCCCGGCGCCGTCGGCAGCTATGTGGGCGCCTTCCTCGTCCAGGCCGGCGAGGACGACATCACCTTCATTGATCTGTGGCCCGAACACGTGGCGAAAATGCGCGCCGACGGCCTCCGCGCCAGCGGCAGCCAGGGCGACTTCACCGTCCCCGTCAACGCCCTCCACCTCACCGACGCCCAGAACATCACCGAACCCTTCGACTACGCCTTCATCACCGTCAAATCCTACGACACCGAGTGGGCTACCCACTTCATCAAGCGCTATGTCAAGGACGACGGCGCTTTCGTGTCCATCCAGAACTGCTGGAACGACCCCACCATCGCCAGCATCGTCGGCCCGGAGCGGCAGCTGGGCTGCATCGCTTCCCACATTGAGGTGGCACTGTGGGAACCGGCCCATGTCAACCGGGGCGGCGCCCCCGGCCGCGACCACGGCCACACCGTCTTTCGCGTCGGCGAGTACACCGGCGCCATTACGCCGCGCTCCGAAGCAATTGCCGCCAAGCTGGACCACATTGACGCCGCCTACGCCACCGACAACCTGCCCGGCGAGCGCTGGGCCAAACTCTGCCAGAACGGTATGGGCAACGCCATCTCCGCCATGAGCCAGCTGGGCAGCCAGGAAATGGCCGGCGACGCCCGCATCCGCCGCATCCGCATCCAGCTGGCCAAAGAGGGCGCCCAGGTGGGCCTCGCCCAGGGCCTCCAGGTAGTGGACATCAACGGCATCCCCGCCCAAACCTGGGCCGACGCCGACCAGGGCGACATCTTTGAGGAACTGGACGGACGCCTCTCCCAGGCCGGCGGCCGCGTCAACTGGCTGGCCTCAATGGCCCAGGATGTCCACAAGGGCCGCAAATCGGAAGTGGACTTTATGAACGGCCTCATCTGCGAAAAGGGCCGCGCAACCGGCGTTCCCACGCCCTATCACGACGCCATCGTGGCCGCCATGCAGCTGGTGGACAGCAAGGCCATCGCCCCCGGCCCCGAAAACGTAGACCGCATCGTGCGCGCCGTGGCCGGCTGAACCCGGCGTACACCGGAGGTTGAGCAACAGGAGGGTTAAGCTATGTACATCAACGTGGAACCCGCCGGCCTGATGATGCACACCGTCAAACTGGTCTTTGACCCGGCCGACCCGGCCGCGGAGGATCAGCAGGTGCGCGACTATCTGGCCCGGCACGAGCTGGAGCCCCGATACCACTGGTTCGCCGAAATCGAGGGGCTGGCCGGCCGGGAATGCGAGATCATGCAGTTCGGCGGCTGCTACCTGGGCCGCAACTTGCAGAACATCGGCTTGATCCAGCGCCGCGTCGTTGAGACCGAACTGCTCACCGCCGAAATTGAGCGCCACATCGCCGCCGGCCGCCTGCCCGCCCTGGCCGCCGCCGGCGCTGCGGAACGCCAGGACGCCGTGGCCGCAATGCTGGACGATTTCCGGCAGGAGGAAAACTTCGCGCTGGACGACGCCAACGAACTGACGGCCACTCTGGATGCGGCGGCCCTGCGCCCGGCTTCGGAACGCGCCCTGGCAACCGTCCGGCAACGCTCCGCCGCCAGCGCCGGCCAACCGCTGTGCCGGTTTGAGGAGTAACCCCGCCCTAGCAAGGGCAGTAGCAGCCCTCCGCAATGCTGCCCGTCATCCCGCCGGCGCCAGGCGAAATCCGGTCGTCCGGGGCATCAGGCTATTTGGCGCCGGAAGGCAACTCTGCATTCCCGCCTTTCAATCCCGCTATGCGTCCAGGTCCGGTTTGGTGGCGTTGATGATGGCGATGAACCGATTTTTATCCTCCGGGGTAAGGGTTTCGTCGGCAAGAATGGCGGTGATATGCGCGCGGAACGCCCTTTCGCCGCCCGCCTTCATACCTTCCCTGACGCCTTCCTCTTTCCAGTTGCGGCGGCGCTGCAACGCCCAGTCGTACAGCGTCATTAGAACACCTCTGATGACCGGCAACGCCCCGATGCCGGCTTGCGCGATGGTGCTGTTCACCAACAGCAGGAGCAATACCGCTGCGGGGACAGCGGTGCAGGGCTACCGCGTGGGCGGCCCCGCCTACCGGCTATGCGCCTCGGTCCGAACTGGCGTTATTGAGGATGGCGATGACCCGGGTTTTGTCCTCCGGGGTAAGGGTTTCGTCGGCGAGAACGGCGGCGATATAGGTACGCAACGCCTTTTCGCCGCCCTCCTTGACGCCTTCCTCTTTCCAGTTGCGGCGGCACTGTAGCGCCCAGTCGTACAGTGTCATTAGAACACCTCTGATGACCGGCAACGCTCCGATGCCGGCTTGCGCGATGATGCTGTTCACCAACACAGGGAAATACCCGTTGCGGGGACGACGGGGCAGGGCCGCCGCGTGGGCGGCCCTGCCTACCGGCTATGCGCCCTGGTACGGGCTGGCGTTGTTGAGGATGGCGATGACCCGGGTTTTGTCCTCCGGGGTAAGGGTTTCGTCGGCGAGAACGGCGGCGATATGAGCGCGCAACGTCCTTTCGCCGCCCTCTTTGGCGCCTTCCTCTTTCCAGTTGCGGCGGCGCTGCAGCGCCCAGTCGTACAGCGTCATTAGAACACCTCTGATGACCGGCAACGCCCCGATGCCGGCTTGCGCGATGATGCTGTTCACCAACAGCAGGAGCAATACCTGGTGCAGGGACAAACGGGTCAGCGCCGCCGCAATGGGCTGCCCTTCCCGTATGCCGATTACGGCTTCGTTGACGATTATCGCCGCCGTCAGAGACAGCGTCGCCCACAGCCGCCAGTCGTTGATTGCCGCCCGGATCGCGGCGGGCAGCTCGCTCATTCGCATCATATCACAAAGCCTTGCGCCGGCGGCCGGGCCGCATCACGGCGTGAGCAGGATTTTGCCGGTGGTCTGGCGCCCTTCCAGACGACGGTGCGCTTCGGCGGCTTCCGCAAGCGGCAGGTTAAGGCTGATGTTCAGCTTGACCACCCCGGTCTGCACCCAATCCAGGCATTCCTGGGCGCGGCGGAGCAGCTCCGGCCGAGTGGCGGTGTAGTCCCCCAGGGTCGGGCGGGTGAGATACAGCGACCCGTTGCGGAGCGCAGTGGAGTCCACCATCCCCACCGGGCCGCTGGCCTGCCCGTACAGGCACATACAGCCCCGCCGTCCCAGCGCCCGCAAACCCTTCTCAAAGGTGGTCTGCCCAACGGCGTCGTAGATGACTTTCACCCCCTCGCCCCCGGTGAGGCGGCGTATCTCGTCCTCAAAATCCTGCTGCGTGTACAAGATGACCTCATCGGCGCCGGCCCCGGCCGCCAGCTCGGCCTTGGCCCCGGTGGATACGGTGGTGTACACATAGATGCCCAGCCGCTTGAGCATCTGTATCAGCAGCAGGCCCATACCCCCGGCGCCGGCGTGAACCAGGGCCCGGTCGCCGGCCCGCAGCGGAATGATGTCGTGCGCCAGAAAGTGGGCGGTCATCCCCTGCAACAGGGTAGCCGCGCCGGTTGCGAAGTCCATATCATCGGGCAGACGCACCAGCAGCCAGGCGGGCACGGCCTGCTGTTCGGCGTAGGAGCCGGTGTGCATGGCGTAGGCCACCCGGTCGCCCACCGCCACCTCGGTCACGCCGTCTCCCACGGCGATGACGACGCCCGACGCTTCCCGCCCCGGCGTCCAGGGGAAAGCCGCCGGCGGGTTCGTGCCCTTGCGGCTGGACACATCCGTATAGTTGACGCCGATGTTGCGGATCGCCACCACCGCCTCGCCGGGAGCCGGCACCGGCTCGCCAATGTCCTCGTACTTGAGCGTTTCGGGGCCGCCAATCTCGTAGGCGCGGATGCCTTTCATAATCTTTTACCCTCCCAGGACGGATACCATTCCGGTAACATTTTCAATCTCGGCGATGTTGCGAAAACTGCCGACAGCCTCCTCAATATGGTCGGCAGGCAGGATGTAGCGGGTGCAGTAGAGAAACTTGGCCTCCAGCTCCTCGGCGTCCAGCGGCATTGCCGGCGCGCCGCGCGGGTGGTCCACCCGGTGCCGCAGGACGCGCCCGTCGCGGAGAGTAACCGCCACTTCGGCCGGGTGCGGCGACAGCGGCGATACGGACAGCGCCGCTTCCAACGACACCAGCTCCTGCATCGCCCGCACGCCGGCATCGAGGACGGCGACATCGGAAAAGAAGTTGATGAGCGGCGCCCCGTGACGCAGGGCGGCGGCGGCGATAAAACCCAGGCAGGAACGGGCCTGCCAACCGTCGGCCGGCGTCGCATAAGGAAGCAGCGCCAGGCTGTCCGGGGTCACGCCGATATGGACGCCGACAACATCCTCCGGTGCAAAACGATGCAGCTGGGCGATGCCCAGAATAGCGTCAATGGCGCTGTGCGCCGCCGGGTGGCAGGGGTACAATGGTATGGCGACGCCGGGATCGACCAGGCGCCAGCCGGCCCCCAGTCCGTCCAGCGCGCCGCCGGCCGGCCCGGCATTGTCCCGCCCGGCGCCGGGCGCAAACCGGGCCGCAATGCCGGCATCGGCCTGCAACGCCGCCATTACGCCGTGCATTGCCGCGCGGCCGGCGGACAGCGCCGTGGCGCCGGCGTTTTCGTAGGCAACGCCGGCATCGGCGGCCCCCGCTGCCAGGGCCACGGCGTGGGCGATGGCGTCCGCATCCGAATTCAGAAGCATTGCGGACGCCGTGGCCGCCCCCGCTGCGCCGGCCGATGCCGATCTGCCATCAGCGGCGGTGGACAGCCGGGCCACGACTTCAACCCCGGCGGCAAAAGCGGCCAGCAGCGCCGGCCCGGAACTGCCGTGCATTTCGCCCAGCGCCAGAACGGCCGGAAACACGGCGGCGGTGGGACGGCTCCCGGCGCCGGGAATATAGTCGTCAAAATCCAGCAGCCGGACGAGGGCGCCATTGACCAGAGCCGCGTACACCGGCGAAGTGCGCTGCCCCATTCCGATGATGGTGCTGCGCCCGTTGCCGCCCATCTCGCGGGCAATCCGGGCCAGGGCGATGCCGTCGGGGACGGCGGCAGCGGCCAGTGCCGCGGCGGCGGCATTGAGCATCAGGTCACCGCACCGGTCGGCCACCGGCGGGGGTATGCCGCCCGGCTCGGCGGCAACGGCGGCGGCAAACCGGGCAATCCGGCCGGCGCTGTCGTCAGGCGGGGGGGCAGTCATCGGGTTGGCAGTCATTGGGTTGAGCGGAGGCATTGCCGTTGTCATTGACCTTATGACCTTCACATCTTGCGGTGGCGGTTCCCGTTGCGGCACGGGAACAGGATTTGCGGACGCAGTTCGCGGTTCCTTGACGATAACCGGGATGATAGCCGACCGGGGCCGGCGTCATCATCCCGCTGCCCGGCAGACGGACGGCGGCATTATAGGGCATCGCCGCCGGCGGGCGAAATCAGCATCGCGCGTCAAGCCGCCCCGGAAGCAGCCCTCGCAGAGCCCCCGGCTGCCGGCGAAGGCACTGCCCTCGGCGCACCGCGCCGGGCGGAACCGGCGGCCGGTTGCCCAATGCGCCCGTCGCCAATCCCGCCGCCAACCTGTCTTCGGTTGCCCGGCAGGAAACCCTGAACCTGTAACGGCCCGCCCCCACCGCAGACCCGGCGCTGATTGACAGGATGTGGGCGCGGCGGCGCGCGGGCCGTGCTATAATCTCCCCGGCAACCGGCCGTCCAGCATCAAGGCTTCAGTATCATGGCTTTAGACGGCGGGCGAGCGAGGAGCAATCGGTTTGCTGGCGAAAGGATTTTTGACTACGGCTTTGGCGTTGACGCTGCTTCTGGCGGCAACGGCGGTCGGGTGCTTCCGGGCGCCCGAAGCGGCGCCGGCCGGCGGAGCGCCGCCGGTGAGCGATGCCGAACTGGACGCGATAGTGTCGGCAGCGCTAACGGAAGCCGCGCCCACGCCCACGGATCCGATCGACGACTTGCGGGCCACCCTGGACGCTATGATGGCGGCGCCCACCCCGACAATGCCCCCGCCGCCCACGCCCACCGACCCGGCGGACGCCTTGCAGGCTACCCTGGTGGCCATCATCGCGGCGCCCACCCACACGCCCGTGCCAACCGCTACACCGCGCTCCACGCCCCGGCCAACGTATACGCCGCGCCCCACGGCAACCCCAACCCGCGCGCCGCAGCCCACCCCCACGGTTGCCGACCTGGTAGCCCACCTCAAGCCCAGCATCGCCCGCATCATCACGACAAGGTCCACCGGCTCCGGCTTCGTTTACGACGCCCGGGGACTGATTGCCACTAACGCCCATGTGGTGGACTGCTGTCGGGATGTTGCCGTCATTCTGAACGGGCGGCGGTATGAGGGCAGGGTGCTGGGGCGCAACGACTCCGCCGATTTGGCGGTGGTGCAGCTGGTCGCCGGCGGCGGGCGTTTCCCGTCTACGTCTTTCGGCAGTGCCGGGCGGGTGGCGGTGGGCGACGATGTGATTGCGCTGGGGTTTCCGTTGGACCTGATGGGTGATTTTACGGTTACACGGGGCATCGTGTCGTCGCATCGTTCTTATGATGGCTATAACTTCATCCAAACCGATGCGGCCATTAACTTTGGCAACAGCGGCGGGCCGCTGATTAATAAGAGCGGCGAAGTCATCGGAATGAACACCAGCAAACGCCTTGACGCCGAGGGGGTGGGCTTTGCGCTTTCCGTGGCAGAGATAGAACACCGGCTGCCGGGGCTGTCTGGCTATGCGGCCGCTCCTGCGCCAACCCCGCGCCCCGTGCCCACGCCATGCCTGCGCCCGACAGCGACGCCCCAACCATATCCGGATGGAGCAACTGCTATCACAAACGTCACATTAATCCGCGACGACTCCCATGCAGATTGGTCGCCAGACGGCCGTCGGATTGTTTTCGCTTCTAATCGGACCGGCAATATCCATGTGATAAATGCCGACGGTTCGGATGTTACTCAACTCACGCACAACTCCGACGGGAACATCGATCCGGCATGGTCGCCAGACGGCCGTCGGATTGTTTTCGCTTCTAATCGGACCGGCAATATCCATGTGATAAATGCCGACGGATCGGACGTTACCCAACTCACGCACGACTCCAGATCCGGCGGTCCAGCGTGGTCGCCGGACTGCCGCCGGATTGCTTTCACTTCTTATCCTCGGAGAGGTGGTGGGGACATCTATGTGATGAACGCCGACGGATCGGACGTTACCCAACTCACGCACGACTCCAGATCCGGCGGTCCAGCGTGGTCGCCAGACGGCCGCCGAATTGCTTTCACTTCTGGTCCATACCGCGATCCGGAAATTTATGTGATGAACGCCGACGGATCGGACGTTACCCAACTCACGCACGACTCCAGATCCAGCAGTCCAGCGTGGTCGCCAGACGGCCGCCGAATTGCTTTCACTTCTGATCGTCGGGCCAGCGGTCGGGTAATCTATGTAATAGCGGCTCCGCCATAGGGAGGGAACAGGCTGCCGCGCCTCGGCGGCCAGCGGGCGTGAAGCACTGATAGGGCAAGGCCACGCTGTGTAGGCATGGCCCTCCCCTATCAGGTTTCGGTCGGGATGCGCGGCCCCCCCAAGCACACAGCTAGCTGCCGGCCGGTTTGCAACGACAGCATTTCGCGCAGGCACGATCTAGGTGCCGTTAGCTATCTAGGCTACGAGCAACCACAGAACGAATGCTACCGGAAGTGCGATTAATCCCGGCATTTATACATACTCCCCTTGTGCGCTACGGCCTTCGTCGGACTGCATTTTCCCTGCCGGACCGGACTGCACTTTCTCTGCCGGAACTGATGGACCAGTATGAAGGCGGCACCGGTCAGTACTACTTGCATAGCCATCACCGCAAACATATCCGGCCCAAACCATGCCAGATTGCCGTCGTTGTTGCATTTATCAGCAATGCTGGTTTCTTGTACATATACGTTTCCAAACGAAACGCCAATGGCTAGCGCAGAGTAGTGCGTCGCAAGCCCAACAATTATTGTCTGGAACCCTGTCTTCAGGTTCCAGGTACGGAGTTGCCAAGTGGTCGCGCCTACAGTTTGCACTACCAACAGAAGTGCTGAAACAAATCCCGTTAAAACGATTGCCTTCCAATACTGCCCTTCATCGTATGATATGCTGGCGAAAACAAACACCGCCGCTATGACAACGGCCAAAAACACTTTCACCCCAATCGTGATAGCTCCCTTCATAGGAGCCTTCACATGATCCCTTGCCAACAGGATTAGGGCGACAAGCATTACTGCCATAGCCTGGACACCCTCCAGTGCCTGATTTATTACCAGCGCGATGAAGGCGACAAGTGCCGCCGCCATAGCCTGGACACCCTCCAGTGCCTGATTTATTACCAGCGCGATGAAGGCGACAAGTGCCGCCACCATAGCCTCGATACCCGCTTTTATCTGGTACATCGTTGTACCTCCGTATGCCTAGAAGTGAATCGGCTTGTTGCATATCCACCCTAGCACAGCCGCCTCAAGTAGTCAAGGCGTTGATGGTTTCGTATTACTCCCAATCCTTCGCCTTGGAAGTAGCGCTCGTAGAGCGCCAAGCGGTCGGCGAAGGCATTACACTCGGCGTGCCAAGCCAATCGGAAACGACGTCCGTTTTCCCAATGCGCCAGCACCACCGTTGCCTGCCTTGCCACTGCCTGCTATACCCCCGCTACCCTTTGCAGTGTATGGTGTATAATGACATCTGTTGCTGCTGGGCCAGCCCGCAATTCCGGCGGCGCCGGCGGCAGGGATTGCCGAAGCCGGC
Source organism: Dehalococcoidia bacterium (assembly GCA_965203195.1). GTDB lineage: Bacteria > Chloroflexota > Dehalococcoidia > Lucifugimonadales > UBA3495 > Bin87. Next base: position 3,139,401 of record OZ241860.1, read on the forward strand.
GCAACGGAGGCGGTGCTGCGTTCATCATACGGAGCGCCCGCATACAGCTCACCCGCCGATAACCAGTCCCTCGGCCCGCAGTTCGCTGATTATCTCATCCGCCTGAGACTTGCGGATTTTGAACCGCTTCTCCAGCATCGGCGAGGTCAGGCGGGGGTTCCGCAGGGCGATGTCCCGCGCCTGGTGCAGGAAGTTGCCGTTCCCGTAATCGTCGTCCCCGGAGGCGTCGCCGTCGCTGCCGGCGGCGGGGCCGGCCCCTTCGGCGTCGTCCGCATCGTCCAGGTTGATGGCCGGCAGGGGCGGCCCCTTCTGGTGGCGCCAGAAGTCGATCAGCGCGTCCATTTCCTCGTCATAGACCAGGGTGCCCTGCCCGCGCCGCGCTTTGGGGAAGTCGTTGTTCAGCAGCAGCAGGTCGCCCTTGCCCATCAGGGCCTCGGCGCCGCCGGAGTCCAGGATGACCCGCGAGTCCACCTGCGAGGCCACCGCAAAGGCCACCCGGGCCGGCACATTGGCCTTCAGCAGTCCGGTGACCACCTTCACCGAGGGGCGCTGGGTGGCCAGCACCATATGGATGCCGGCGGCCCGGCCCAGCTGCGCCAGTCGCACCAGCTGCTGTTCCACTTCCAGGCCGCCGGTCATCATCAGGTCGGCCAGCTCGTCCACAATCAGCACTAGGAAGCACATCGGCTCGGCGGCTTTGGCGTTGTAGCCGGCGATGTTGCGGACGCCGGTTTCCTCCATCAGCTTGTAGCGCCGGGTCATTTCGTTGATCAGCCCCCGCAACGCGGGCTGCACGTCGTCCGGTTCCACGATGACCGGGGTCACCAGGTGGGGTATCCCGTTGAACGGCGTCAGTTCCACCCGCTTGGGGTCGACCATAATCATCCGCAGCTCGTCCGGCGGGCGGGTCATCAGGAGGGAAGCCACCAGGGAGTTGATGCACACGCTTTTGCCCGATCCGGTGGCGCCGGCGATAAGGATGTGAGGCATTGCCGCCAGGTCCAGGGACAGTGGCTGCCCGCCGGCGTCCTCGCCCAGGGCAAAGGCCAGGCCGCCTTTCTGCACGATCTTGCCGAAGTCGGGGCCGGCTACGATGGAGCGCATCAGCACCTTGCCCGGCGAGGGGTTGGGCACTTCCAGGCCCACCAGCCCTTCGCCCGGTTCGGGGGTTTCAATGATGCGGATGTAGGGGCTTTTCAGGGCCAGGGCCAGGTCTTTCTGGCGCTTGGTGATGTCGCCCACGCGCACGCGGCTGGGGCGCTGTTTGCCGGCGTCGCCGTCCTTGCCCGGCTTTTGGGGCATATACCCCGGCACCAGCCCGAAGCGGATGACCCGCGGGCCGGCCTTGACATCCTCAATGTCCACATAGACGCCGTATTCGGACAGGGCTTCCCTGATTTCCACGGACATTGCGGAGATGGCGTCGGTGTCAATGTGGTGGGCTTCCGGGGGCGCCAGCAAGTCCAGGGGCGGAAGCTGCCAGCCGCCGCTGCGGGCGCCGCCGGCCAGAGGGGCGGGCGATGCGGTCGGCGCCGGTTCCGCCGGGGATGGCAGGTCGCTTTCGTCCGGCGGGGCTGCTTTCGTCCGGGCCGCTTTGCCGGCGGGGGATGCGGCCCCACGCCGGCGGGCGGCCAGTTTGCCGAGGCCGCGCCCGATGCCCCGGCCGGCGGCCACGCTGGCGATGAACAGCGCCCGGGCGGCCTTGCCCAGTCCGATGCCGATGGCCCGCAGCGCCAGCCAGGCCCCGATGCCGGCGTACTTGAGCGCCGCCCGATACCAGCGGGGCGCGCCCGGTATGACCAGCAGCCCGATGAGCAGCAGCCCGGCGAAGCCCAGCAGCGCCGCCATCGCCGGGCTGCCGCCGGTGAGGGCGTAGCCGAACTTGCCCGCCAGTCCGTAGTTATAGAGTACGCCGCTTTCGCCGGAGACCAGGGACAGGCCGCCGACGGCGCCGGCGGTGGCAATCAGGGCGGCCAGCCACCACCGCCAGGCGCGCAGCAGCGGCCCCGGCCGGTGGGCCAGCAGCAGCAGGGATACGACGGCGAAGGCGGCGACCGGCGCCCAGGCGTAGCCCAGGGCGGCGAATGCCTGTGCCCGCAGATCCGGCAGCAGCAGCATTGCGCCGGCCAGCGCGGCGCCGGCCAGCAGCAGGAAACCGGCTTCAATGCCGAGGCGCAGCCAGTTGACGCTGCCTTCGATTGCGGTAGCGCCGGCCGCCTTTTTCCGGCCGGACGCCGTGGCCGTAGCCATATTCGCACCTCCTGGGATCGGGTTGGAACGGCGGCCGGCCAAGCCGTGCCGGGTTAAGCCGGGAACGGGGCGGAGCCGGCCGGTTAAGCAAAACCGCCGCGGCGGGGCGGCGGCAGTGGGATGGGGCGCGCCGCGGTTTTCCGGCGGCGGGTTCGGCTCCGGCTTTTGCCCGGAATCCCGTATCCGTATCCCGTGTCCTGTCAGCCGTCCAGAATCACCGGGATAATCATAGGCCGCTTGTTGAGGTCGTTGCGTAGGAACTGGCGGGCGATTTTCCGCATTTTCGCCTGGGCGGGTTCCGGGTTGCTGCCTACGATTTCGCCGGTCAGCTCTATTTCCAGGGTTTCGGCCAGGCGGCGCAGGGAGTCGGCGGCGGCGGCGGGATCCATTACGCCGCTGGCGGCGACCTGCACCGGGCCGGCGATCATTCCGCAGCGGTCGGTGGCGGCGCAGAGGGCGACGACGCCGTCCCGGGCCAGGGAGCGGCGTTCCCGCAGCACCACGGTGTCGGCGTCCATCACGGTGGGGCCGTCCAGATAGACGGGGCCGGCGGGTATGGAGGCCACAACCTGGGCGCCGCTGGCGTCGATTTCCAGGATGTCGCCGTCCTCCAGGACGAAGATGCCGTCCGGGGCGGCGCCCAGTTCCCAGGCCAGTTGGGCGTGGGCGCGCAGGTGGCGGTATTCGCCATGCACGGGCAGGAAGTAGCGGGGCCGGGTCAGGTTGAGCATCAGCTTCAGTTCCTCCCGGCTGGCGTGGCCGTGGACGTGGACGCGGGCGACGCGGTCGTAAAGCACCCGGGCGCCCTGGCGGAGCAGGTTGTCGATGGTCTGGCTGACGGCGCGCTCGTTGCCGGGTATGGGGGTGGCGGATATGACCACGGTGTCGCCGGGCATCAGTTCCACATCGCGGCTTTCGCCCTTGGCGATACGCACCAGGGCGGAGGTGGGTTCGCCCTGGCTGCCGGTGGTCATCAGGACGACCCGTTCCGGGGGCAAGTCGGCGGCGTCGCGCACCGGAATGACGGTGTCGGGCAAGGCGTCCAGGTAGCCCATTTCCGTGGCCATTTTGACATTGGCGATCATACTGCGCCCCACGAAGGCCACGCGGCGTCCGTGTTTTTCGGCGGCGGAGATGACCTGCTGGATGCGGCTGATGAGGGAGGCGAAAGTGGCGATGATGACCCGGCCGGCGGCGACGCCGATGGCCCGGTCCAGGGCTTCGCCCATTATCTGTTCGGAGGGGGTGTAGCCCGGCAGTTCGGCGTAGGTAGAGTCGGAGCAGAGCAGCAGGACGCCGTTGGCGCCCCGTTGGGCCAATGCGGTGAGGTCGATGGTGTGGCCGTCCACGGGAGTGTGGTCGATTTTGAAATCGCCGGTGTGGATGACAGTGCCCTGGGGGGTGTCAATGCAGATGCCCATAGCGTCGGGGATGCTGTGGCAGACGCGGAACCAGGTGGCGCGGAAGCTGGCGCCGAAGTCCAGGGGCTGTTCGGGGGCAACGGGATAGATGGCGGCGTCCCGGGTGCGGCGTCTTTCGTTCAGCTTGACGGCAATCAGGCCGTGGGCCAGGCGGGGGGCGTACACGGGGACGGGCAGGTCGGGCAGCACGTAGGGCAGGGCGCCGATGTGGTCCTCGTGGCCGTGGGTAATCAGGATGCCCCGCACGCGGTGGGCCCGGGCGGTGAGGTAGGAGACATCGGGGATAATGAGGTCAACCCCCGGCATATCCTCGGTAGGGAACTGGATGCCGCAGTCCACGACGATAATGTCGTCGCCGCATTCCAGGGCCATCATATTTTTGCCGATTTCGCCTAGCCCGCCCAGGGGGATGACGCGCAGGGGGGGGATGTTGGCGGCGTTGGTAAAAGTCAAATTGGTTCACCCGGTCTTTGGCGGCCACAGAGCAAGCGGGGCCGCCCGGTTCAGCGTAGTCATATAATTCAGCGTAGGACTTATAATGCCACAAATCCGGCGGCGGCGCGCGGGCCGGCCGGGGGCGCGTCGTGAAAACGCCCGTCGTTCCGGCGGACGGCAGAATCCGGGGCCGGCGCCCACTGCTGCGGAGCAGGCGGGCGGGATGCCCGGATGTCGGCTGGCGCCGGAACGACGGGTAGTTATGCTGTGCCGCCGGAGCGACGCAAAAAATGCGCTTGGCGACGCGCCTTGATTCACGGTGCGGTTCCGGTCAGGAAGGGGGTTCCGGCGGGCGGGGACATCGCGGCGGCGGGCGGCAGCAAGTGGGCGGTGGCAGGACGGTTGTCATTGGAAGGCGGCTCCTTTGCGGCGGGTTAGACGATGGGCGATTGGCAGTTGACGGATGATTGATAAGGGACACCGGGGGATTGTCCGGGCAAACCGGAGTTGCCAGGTTGTCGGCGCTACGGCCTGAGAGCGTAACGCGTGAGTTTCGTCATAGTTTTCCGTGTCCCGGACGGACTTACGACAAGCAAAAGCAGGTTCAGGGCCTGCTCCGGCAAGCCGGTTGGGTCATCCGGCACGGGGCGGTGGTGACACCCGCTGGCTGGCACAGAACTACACGGGCCGTACGACATATACAGCGACGAAGCAGGACCAGCTGCACAGTGAAATTCCGACAAGGGTTAGGCCGTTTCCTGGCGGGCCGGCCAGCCCGAAACTTTCCCCCGGTGTGGGTGTGATGCGGATGGTTGGCTGGTGGGCGCCGCTGGTCAGCGGCGCCCACCAGCCATTTGATAGCGTGACGCGGTTGAGTGATCGTCGGTCGGTGGACAGGGTTGTACGGTTGGGTCGACACAAAAGCGAGCCGTTTGCCGCCACGATGCCCGTCGCGCGCCAAGCGATGTGGCGGTGGCCGTCCGGTGTAGCGCGCTAGAAAGCTTTGCCGGCGGCCGGGGCTGCTTTACCCGTGCATCAGCATAGCGTACCGATGTGCGGGGCGCAAGGGGGTAAATGGCACTGATTCGCAGCGAATTTTGGATCCCGGCGGGCGGATTTGGCGGCACGGGCTAGAACATCCGGGGCTGCCCCGGCGGGGGGCGGGATGGGGGCGGGGGCTCGGGGTTGCGGCTGTCGCTGTCGCCGGGGGGATCGGCAGCATCGCCAGTATCGCCGGCTACAAGGCGGTCGCTATTGTCGGATGGCGGGGGCGCTGCGGCCGGCGTGCCACACAGGGCCGGCGCCGGGGCCGGCGGCGGGAGGGTTTCGTAAGCGTCCGCCGGCTCGCGGATGGCGGCAGCATCGGCAGTATCGGCGGACGCGGCGGGCGTTGTGGCCGGCGATGGCGGTTCCACCTGCACGCGCAGCACGTCCAGCAGTCCCGGGATGCGGGCGAAATCGGCTTCAATGGCCGCCCGCATTTCCTGCCGGCGCAGGCCGGCGGCGGGGTGCATAATCGGAAAGATGCGCCGTCCGTCCACGGTGCGGAGGCGTCCCCGCACGCGGCTGATGCTTTGTCCGGGCAGGAACCGGGCCATAGCGAACCGGCCCAGGGTGACGATAAGCAGCGGGTCAATCAGCTCAATCTGTCGTTCCAGGTATTTGGCGCAGGCGGCAATTTCGTCGGGCATCGGATCCCGGTTGTTGGGCGGGCGGCATTTCACCATATTGGCGATGTACACCTGCTCGCGGGTCATACCGATGGACAGCAGCAGATCCTCCAGCAGGTTGCCCGCCGGGCCGACGAAGGGGCGCCCCTGCCGGTCCTCCTGGGCGCCGGGGCCTTCGCCGATGAACAGTATTTCGGCGTCGGGCGGGCCCTCGCCGGGGACGGCGTTGGCGCGGCCGGCGTGCAGGGGGCAGTCGGCGCAAGTCCGCACCTGCCGTTCCAGTTCGGCCAGCGTGTCCATAGGGGTGGTGGCATCCGAAGCGGTGAGGTATCGGTATCCGGCGGCCGGGCGCGGGGCGGCGGTCTAATCGTCCGTGACGCCCTTGTCCTTCAGGTAGGCCACGGCGTCGGCGATGGTGTGAATTTCCCCGGCGTCCTCGTCGGGGATTTCGATGGTGTTGTCGTCGGAGGTGAACTCCTCCTCAAACGCCATAATCAGCTCCACCAGGTCCAGGGAATCGGCGCCCAGGTCGTCCTGGAAGGAGGAGCTTTCGTTGACATCGGCGGCGTCAACGCCCAGCTTGTCAACTACGATGTCGGTAATGCGCTCAAGTACGGTACTCAAGGGTTCATCTCCGTGTGCGAGGTTGGCGCTGCGGAACAACGCCGGATGGCTTTGCCGTTGGGGGTTTGCCGTTGGGTTGAGGGAAAGGCGGCTGCGGCCGGCAGCGGGCCGGGCGGTCATTCGGCCGGGCGGCAGCCGGCGGTGGTATCAGCATTGGCGCGGGCGTCGGCAGCAGCGTCAGCATTGGCGGCGGCCAGGTCGCTGACAGCCGAGCCCAGGACGCCGTTGACGAAACGCGCGCTGCTTTCGCTGCCGTAAATTGACGCCAGTTCCACCGCCTCGTTGACGACTACCGCGCGGGGCACTTCCTGGGCGCGGCTGGTCAGCTCATAGATTGCCATACGCAATATGTTGCGGTCAACGATGGCCAGGAGATTGACGGGGAAGGCCGGGGCATAGCGCCGGATGGCGGCGTCCAGGCCGGGGGCGGCGGCGATGACGCCGGAGGTGATGGCGGCGGCGGCGCGGCGGATGGCCGGCGGGGCCGGTTCCTCGGCGCACAGCCAGTCCATCAGGGCTTCCGGGTCAAGGCGGTCGCCCTCCGGACTGGCGCTGCCGCTGGCGCCGCCAATATCGTAGGTATAGAGAGACTGGAGGGCGAGGATGCGGGCGCGCCGGCCGGCCACACTGTGCCGTGTGCGGTTCCGGCGGCGGCGCGATCGGGTAGTCATTTTGGGTGGGCCGGCCCGGCGGGGCGCCGTGACAGGTGTCCCGCGACGACGATGGCGGTGGTCAGGATTTTTCGGCTTCCTTGCGGATGGAATCGGGGTCGGAGAGGGTCATTGCGGCCACGCCCGGTTCGATGCGGCGCACCAGGCTGGAGAGCACGCGCGCCGGGCCGAATTCCACGAAGCGGTTGGCGCCGGCGTCCACCATAAAGCGGACGCAGCGTTTCCAGAGGACGCAGTGGCACAGTCCGGTGAGCAGTTCCTGGCGGGCCTGTTCGGCGCTGGCGATGGCCTGGCCGGTGGAGTTGGCGATGACCGGGAAGGCGGGGTCGCGGAGTTTGATGCCGTCAATGGCGTCGGCGAGGCCCTCCTGGGCCAGGGACATCAGGCGGGAGTGGAAGGCGCCGCTTACTGCCAGGGGGACGACTTTTCTGGCGCCGCGGGCCGAGGCCAGGTCCATGGCCCGGGCCAGGGCCATTTTGTCGCCGCTGACGACAATCTGGTCGTCGGAGTTGATGTTGGCCAGTTCCACGCCGGCGTCCTGGGCTACCTGGGCTACGGTGAGTTCGTCCAGGCCGATGATGGCCGCCATGGAGCCGGGGCGGGATTCGGAGGCTTCGTGCATCAGCCGGCCGCGTTCCCGCACCAGCCGGACGCCGTCGCGGAAATCCATCACGCCGCCTACGACCATGGAGGTGTACTCGCCCAGGCTGTGGCCGGCCACGGTGGCGGGCCGGGGGGCGGCGCTGCCCAGGAATTCCTGCCACGCCTGCCAGATGGCGATGCTTACGGTCATAATGGCCGGCTGGGCGTGGGCGGTGTCCTGTAGCTGGGCGGAGGGGCCCTCAAACATCAGCCTGGTGAGGGGGGCGTCCAGGCTGTCGTCCGCTTCCGCAAAGACGGCGCGGGCGGCGGCGGACGCCTCGTAGAGGCTGCGCCCCATCCCCACTTTCTGGGCGCCCTGCCCCGGGAAAATGTACGAATAGACAGGGGCTCGTTCAATGTCAGTCATCACACCCGCACTCCAAGTTGCGCCGTCGGGTCGGATTTTCGGCAGGCCGCAGGGTAGGATAAGGTAAGGTAGGGCAAGGCAGGTTTGGATTGATTTGACCGGGCCGCGGTGGCTTGAACTGACGGCGGCGGTCGGCGCATTTTACACCGGAACCGTCCGTCCGCGGTAGAAGCCGCATTCCGGGCAGGCGGCGTGGGGCCGCTTGGCGGCGCGGCAGCGGGGGCAGCGGGCGGGGTGCATACTCCGCAGGCGGTAGGCCGGGGAGGACAGGCGCCGTCCCTTGCGGGCACGGGTCAATTTCTTGTTCGGCAGTGCGCCCATAGTAGTGAATCCTGTTGGGTGATTGTGATTGACGCCGGCTTTGGGGATGCGCGTCGGCGGTGTCCATCCCCTGGAACCGGATACGGGTGGCGGGTGCGGCCCGGTCAGGGCAGAAGCGCCGGGGGATTGGCGGCCAGTATCCGCAGGGCCGCCCAGCGCGGGTCAATATCGTCGGCGTGGCACTGGCAGTTTTTGAGGTTGCGGTCCACGCCGCAGCGGTCGCAGATGCCGGCGCATTCGGGGCGGCACAGGGGTTTGAGGGGCAGCGTGGCTAAGGCGCACTGCCGGGCAGCTTCGCCCAGGTTGAGGATGTGGTCGGCGCCGATGTAGAACCCCTCCCAGTCCTCGGGCGGGGGGCAGCGGCGTCCGGTGCGGACATCAACTTCGGGGAAGTATTCCTCCTCCACATCCAGTTCCAGGGGCCGGACGAAACCGGCCAGGCAACGGCTGCATTCCTGGGCCAGGCGCACGGTGAGGGCGGCCTGCACCCAGATGCCGTGGTGGGTGCGCACCATACGCACCCGGCCGGCGGCGTATTCCGGCGGAGCGCCGCGGTCAGCGGAAGGCTCCTCAAGGCTGAATTCCCGCTGGGAGCCGATGGGCTCTTTCAGCAATTGCGCTACATTGTAGTTCATCGCGGTTCATTGTCCGGAGAGCGGGTCCGGAGACCGGCCCGGCCACGCCAGCGGCGAAAATGTTGCGGGCGATTATAGCCGCCTCGCCCCCCGGCGGCAAGCCGGCGCAATGCGATTTTGGCGGAATTAAGCCGGGGGCGGTTGCCGGCGCAACGGGAGCTCAGTGGCGCGGGAGTTCAATTGCACGGGAGATCAGTGCCGCAAGATCTCAGCGCAGCAGGAGCGCCGTTTCAGGAAGCCGGGGCGTGGGCGTTGATGTAGGCGATGATGTCGTTGGTAGAGGTTCCGGGGCCGAATACGGCGGAGACGCCCATGGCGGCCAGGGGTTCCCGGTCCTCCTCGGGGACGATGCCGCCCAGCAGCACCAGCACGTGGTTCATATCCTGTTCGTCCAGCAGGCGCATAATTTCCGGCATCAGTTCCATATGGGCGCCGGAGAGGATGCTCAAACCCAGCACGGCCACATCCTCCTGGGCGGCGGCCTGGGCCACCATTTGAGGGGTCTGGCGGATGCCGGTGTAGATGACTTCCATGCCGGCGTCGCGCAGGGCGCGGGCGATGACTTTGGCGCCGCGGTCGTGTCCGTCCAGGCCCGGCTTGGCGACGAGGACGCGGATGGGGTTGCCTGGCGGCGCGGCAGGCGTGGTGGTAGTGATAGCAGTCATAAAGCGGCAGTCATGCGGGGATGCGGTCGGCGATTATTGGGTTGGCGCGCCGCCCTTGCGGCGGGTTGGCGGCCCGGATTGGCGTTGCCGTATTTTGGCAGATGGGGGGGCCGGGCGCAATAGGATTGGCGAAAAGGGTTGGGCAGGGGGGGGTGTTGAGATTTCGCTATCGGCCGGTTCGGCGCCCGTCCGTATTGGCGGGCCGGCTGCGTTTTCAGGATGGGGTCAGGTTTTTGGCGGATCCGTCGGAGCCGGCGGCGTCCCGCGATGCGGAGCGGACGGCGAACAGCCTGCTCTGCTGCCGGCGGATCACTTCTCAACGGCGGCCCGCGCCGCAATATGCCTGCCCCCCTTGTGCTACAATCCCGCCACCACAGCCGCCATCCTCTCCCGGCCCATACCGGACGCCCAACCCGGCGCGGAGCCTAACGATGACTACTCCTCACCGCGCTGCCGTCACCACCACAACCACAACCCCGCCGCCCGGCAACCGCGTCAAGGGCAATGCTCCGTTGCTCTTGCCGCTCCTGCCCGACCCGCCTCGCAAAAACGATATGCTGCAAACCCTCAACTTCGAAAAACCCGCGGTGATGAACACCGTGGACCGCCACTACGACGCCTTGCGTCAGGAAATCCAGGTGCTGGTGGCCGGCAACGGCTACCTCTGCGCCGCCCGCCGCGATTTGCCCTATGCGCCTTACCCCGATATGCTCATTGCCTTCGGTGTTGACGCCGCCGCCATTGCCGCCACCAACGGCTATGTCATTGACGAGGTGGGCAAGCCGCCCGACTTCGTCCTGGAAGTGGCCTCGGCCAGCACCGGCCGGCGGGATTACACCGTCAAGCGCATCCGGTACGCCCGCCTGGGGGTGCTGGAATACTGGCGCTTTGACCACACCGGGGGGCGGTTTCACAATGCGCCCCTGGCCGGCGACCGGCTGGTGAATGGTCACTACGAACCCATTGCGACGGAGACGGACGAGCAGGGCCGGATTTGGGGGTACAGCGCGGCGCTGGGGTTGTGGCTGTGCTGGGATGCGGGGCGGCTGCGATTTCACGATGGGGTCAGGTTTTTGGAGGATCCGTCGGAGCTGGCGGCGTCTCGCGATGCGGAGCGGACGGCCCGGGATGCGGAGCGGACGGCCCGCCTGTCCGCCGAAGTCCAGCGGGACGCGGCTCGTGATGAGCGCGATGCCGCTTTGCAGGAACGCGACGCGCTTCTGGACGAAATCCGACGCCTCCGCGACTCCGGGCATCAGCAGTAGCCGTCGCTCCGGCGCAGCAATGCTGCCCATTATATTCTCACATAGACAGGCGCGCTTCTTATGATGGCAAACAGCCTGTTCCGCCGTCGCCGGACACTTTGCACGGCGGCCCGTGCCGCAACGCGCCTGCCCCCTTTGTGCTACAATCCCGCCACCATAGCCGCCATCCTCTCCCGGCCCACGCCGGATGCCCAACCCGGCACGGAGCCTACTAATGACTACTTCCCACCGCGCCACCACAGCCACAACCACAACCCGGCCGCCCGGCAGGGGCGTCAAGGGCAATGCTCCGTTGCCCCTGACGCTCCTGCCCGACCCACCACGCAAAAACGATATGCTGCAAACCCTCAACTTCGAAAAGCCCGCGGTGATGAACACCGTGGACCGCTACTACGACGCCCTGCGCCAGGAAATCGAGGTGCTGGTGGCCGGCAACGGCTACCTCTGCGCCGCCCGCCGCGATTTGCCCTACGCGCCTTATCCCGATATGCTCATCGCCTTCGGGGTTGACGCCGCCGCCATCGCCGCCACCAACGGCTATGTCATTGACGAGGTGGGCAAGCCGCCCGACTTCGTCCTGGAAGTGGCCTCCGCCAGCACCGGGCGGCGGGACTACACCGTCAAGCGCATCCGGTATGCCCGCCTGGGCGTGCTGGAATACTGGCGTTTTGACCACACCGGGGGGCGGTTTCACAATGCGCCTCTGGCCGGCGACCGGCTGGTGAATGGTCACTACGAACCCATTGCGACGGAGACGGACGAGCAAGGTCGGATTTGGGGGTACAGCGCGGCGCTGGGGTTGTGGCTGTGCTGGGACGCGGGGAGGCTGCGTTTTCACGATGGGGTCAGGTTTTTGGAGGATCCGTCGGAGCTGGCGGCGTCCCGGGATGCGGAGCGGACGGCCCGGGATGCGGAGCGGACGGCCCGCCTGTCTGCCGAAGTCCAGCGGGATACGGCGCAGGACGAGCGCGATGCCGTCTTGAGGGAACTCCACGCCGCCCACACCCGCGAAGCTGAACTCCTGGCCGAAATCCGCCGCCTCCGCGACACCCGGCTGGAGCAGTAGCCTGTCGCCCCGGCGTAGCAATGCTGCTCCCAATTCTCACATTGACAGGCGCGCCTCTTATGACAGCAAACGGCCCGCTCCGCTGTTGGCAGATTCATGTCCTCTGCCCTGTGTGATGAATACTCCGGTTGGCATTAGGTGGCTTTGCAAAATATGCCTGCCGTCCCGCTGAATTATTTTGGTCCACAGCGCCAGGGCGGGTATCCGGCATATCGCCAGGCACGACGCCGCATCATACTCCCGCCCCGCTTTCCGGTTCCGCTTCGGCGGCATCACCGGAACCATCCCGCGCCGCCGCCAGCAAATGCTCCGTAGCAATTTTGAAGGCTCTTTCCGGCGGGTTAGGGCAGGCGGTTATCGCGCCGGCGGGCGGCGGCATTGGCCGGGCTGACGGGTCAGTCGGCGCCGGGAATCAGCGCTACCCGCCCGGATGCGCGCCGTTCCGCCACCATTCGCCACGCCTCCGATGCGCCGGCGGGCGTAAGGGGCAGGGTTTGCGCCACCACCAGACGCAGCCGGCCCGCCGCCACCAGCGCCGCCGCCCGTTCCACCTGGGCGCGCGATACGCCGGACACGCCCGTTATCTGCAAGTCGCGGAAAATGACCTCGGCCGGACGCAGAGGGGCGGGCTCTCCGGTGACATCGCCCAGCAGCGCCAGCCGGCCGTACTGCCCCAGACAGCGCATTGTGGCCGGCCACAGGGGCGGGCCGACGGTGTCAATGACGGCGTCGGCGCCCCGGTCGCCGGTTATCGCCATTACGATGGCGGCCAGATCGGTATGGGCGTCAATTTCCAGGGCCGGGGCGGCGCCCAGGGTTTCCAGCAGTGGGATTTTGCGCGGCGACGCGGTGGCGGCGATGACCTGCGCGCCGCGCATTGCCGCCAGCTGGACGGCGTGGCTGCCCAGGCCGCCGCCGGCGCCGGTTACGACTACCGTATCGCCGGGGGCGACGCCGGCGGTCTCAACGGCGTGGAGGGCCACGCCGGCGGGGCAGGCCAGCAGGGCGGCCTGTTCCGGGGGAATGCCCGGCGGTATCGGAACCAGCGCCGTTGCCGGCAGGGCGATATACCCGGCGAACCCGCCATCCCGGCGGTGGCCGATGCCGCCGCCAACCCGGCAGCGGTGTTCCCGTCCGGCCCGGCAGCGGTCGCAGCGACCGCAAACGGCAGTGAGCAGGCTGACGGCCCGGTCGCCCGGTCGCCAGGCTGACCAGGCGCCGGGCGCGGCATCAGACGCTGCGTCTGACCGGGCGTCGGGTGTGGCGTTGGGAGCGGCATCGGGCGGCGGGGCGGCGGATACGGCGACTACGGTGGCGGCGATTTCGTGGCCCAGGGTTACGCCGGGAGCGACGCCGCGCCGCAGGGTTCCGCCGGTCACCAGCAGGTCGTGGTGGCAGAAACCGCAGGCGTCCACCCGCAGCAGAACCTCGCCGGGGCCGGGGGCGGGCGTGGGCTTGCGCGCCATAGCCAGGGTGGGGGGCCGGCCGGTTTTGACTACCGACAGGGCGGGCATAGTTTCGGGAACGGGCATAGTTTCGGGAACGGACGCCAGGGAAGCGGACGCAGTTTTCAGGAACAGCGCGACGGTAATGAGGCGCAGTTTCGGTAGCGGAGCAGCGGGAATGGGGCAAAGAGGCGCGGGCTTTGCGGTTGCGCCGGGGGCGTATTCTGCGATACTGGCACAGGTTACAATATCCAGGTCCTGATCATCAAATCGGGCGGGGGCAACGGAATGATTATCGGAGCGCACATATCGGCGGCCGGGGGCATCGGCAAGACGGTGGACCGGGCGGTGGACATCGGGGCGGAGGCGGCGCAGTTTTTCGGCTCGTCGACCCGTTCCTGGAGTTTCAAGGCGGTGAGCGAAGCGGACGCGGCGGCATTCCGGGAACGGAACGCGGCGGCCGGGCTGGCGCCGCCTTTTCTGCACGCCATTTATCTGATTAACCTGGGCAACGGCAACCCGGAGCATCTGGAGAAGTCCATAACCTCGCTGGTGAACTATATGGGGCTGGCGGCGCAGATTGGCGCCGGGGGCGTCATCTTTCATCCGGGCAGCCACGGCGGGGCGGGTTACGAAGGCGTCTTCGGGCAGGTGGTGCACAGCGTCGGCCGGGTTTTGGAGCAATCGCCGGAGGGGCCGCTGCTGTGTCTGGAGAATATGGCGGGGATGGGGCAGCACATCGGGGCGAAGTTCAGCGAGCTGGGGGACATTCTGCGGGCGGTGGACAGCCCGCGGCTGGGGATCTGCCTGGATACGCAGCACGCTTTCGCGGCCGGCTATGACCTCACCGGCGCGGACGGCGTGGCGGGGATGATTGACGAGTTTGACCGGGACATCGGGCTGGAACGGCTGGCGGCGGTGCACGCCAATGATTCCAAACGCCCCTGCGGTTCCGGCGTGGACCGGCACGACAACATCGGCGAGGGGCTGATTGGCGAGGCGGGTTTCGCCAATATAATGGCGCATCCCGCCTTTGCCGAGCTGCCGTTCTTTTTGGAGGTGCCCGGCTACGACGCCAAGAACCGGGGGCCGGACAAGCCGAATGTGGACATTCTGAAGGCCATCCGGGAACGGGTTGCGGCCGGCGGTTAGCGGCGGGGCCGGGCAACGGGATGGCCGGTTAGAGAGGAGAGAGGCGCAGGTCGATGCGAATGTCCCGCCGCCGTTTTACGGAGCTGACCCGGCAAGCCTACGGGGAGCTGCCGCCGGCGATTGTGGCCCGGCTGGAGAACCTGGACATCATCGTTGCGGACGCGCCGGGGCCGGAGGCGGAGGGCGCAACGGAGGATGCCGGCGGGGACGGGGGCGACGGCGGGGGGCTGCTGGGTCTTTATGTGGGCGTTCCCCGTACGGAGCGTTACGGGGACGGGCCGGCTCTGCCGGACTGCATCTATATCTACCGGCGGCCCATTCTGGCGATGTGCGATACGCCGGCCGCCGCCGCCGCCGAAATCCGCATTACCCTGCGCCACGAAATCGGCCACTATCTGGGAATGGACGAGCCTGATTTGGAGCGACTGGGTTATGGTTAACCGACCGGACTGGCGGGTTTTGTCCCGGGGCGACCAGGTGGCGTGGTTCATCGGCAGCGGGTTCGGCATGGGATTTGTGCCGGTGGCGCCGGGGACATTCGGTTCGGCGCTGGCTTTGGGGCTGCCGTTGTACGCCCAGATGGTCTGGCCGGGCGCGTGGGGGGCGGCGGCGCTGGCGCTGGCGGCGGCGGTGGGCTTCGTCATTGGCGTGTGGGCTACGGGGCGGATGGCCACGGCGGAAAACCCCGATCCGGGGACGGCGGTGTGGGACGAGTTCGTGGGCGCCTGGATTACCTTTCTGCCGGTGGTGGGCATCGGCAACAATGCGCTGGTCAATTTCGTGTGGCTATGGAACTGGAGCGGCTATCTGTGGCCGGTGTTTGCGGCGGTGATGCTGACGGGGTTGTTGGCGTTCCGGGCTATGGATGTGGCAAAGCCCTGGCCGTGCCGCCGGCTGGAACGGCTGCCGGGGGGATGGGGGATAATGCTGGACGATGTGGCGGCGGGCTTGTGGTCGGCGCTGCTGCTGCTGGCGGTGTGGCTGATGTGGCTGGGTTTGCGGGTAGCGCTGGGCTTGTTCGGGCCGGAAGCCGGCGGCTGCCGGTCGGCATTTGCGGAGTGCGTGTAGCGTATGCCGGGTGGGGCGGCGCAGCGGAACGGAACGGAACGCGGCCCGGGATTTCAGGGCGTGGAGTCGCCGAAAAGGTCGGCCAGGGCGGCGCGTTCCAGGGTTTGCATGGCGGCGCGTTCCGCGTGATCATAATGGTCGTGGCCCAGGAGGTGCAGGGCGCCGTGTACCAGCAGGAGGGCGAGTTCGCGTTTGAGGGGAACGCCGGCGGCTTCGGCCTGCCGCCGGGCCTGGGGCAGGGATATGGCGATGTCGCCCAGAGGCGGGGGTTCGCCGTCCGGCAGGGGGAAAAAATCGGGGCCGGCGGGTGGCACCGGGGCGGTGGCTGGCGGGTCACCCGGGCCGGCCCAGGGCCCGGCGTATTGCGCCGAAAAGGAAAGGACGTCGGTAGTTTCGTCGCGGCCCCGGTAGGCCCGGTTCAGGGCGCGGATAGCGGCGTCGTCGGCAATGAGCAGGCTGACCTGGCCGGCGGCATCGCGGGGCAGAACCTGGGCCAGGCCCTGCCGCACGGCGCGGGCGAGCCACCGGGGGCCGGGGATGCCGTCATAGCCGGCGGGCAGGTCGTTGGAGACGACGATGTCAATTCCGGGAAGGCGCATTGTCAACAGGGCCGGCACGGGGCGTTTTTCCGGTCACTTGAGGGTAGCGCAGGGGCATGGCGGGGCACAACGGGCCGGCGTCCCACGCGCGCGCCCGCTTCGGGTTGGGCGCTGGCCACAGGCGGCGGCTCCGGCTATGTATCAGTATAACCACAATCCGATACACCGGGGGACGCCGACCTGTGCCATAGTATCACCTCCGGCAATGGCAAAATCCGACCCCAATTATATCACCAGCACGTGCTGAAAATACCCGTCTTCATCGCTTGACAAGCGCGCGCGCATCTGGTAAGTTGGCAATGTCCAGCGTCTCCCGGAATAGTACATAGGGTTGGAGCGTGGACTAGATAGAAAAGGGGGTTCCGCGGAACCCCCGCTACTTTCGCCGGGGGGCGGATCCAATGTGCGTCGCTGTTTTCGTTGATGCCGGCTACCTGTACGGCGGCGGGCTTAAAGCCATTACCGGCTCCAGCCAGATCAGGGAATCCGGCCAGCTGAACCTGTCGGAAATCGTCGCAAAATTGCGCGCGGCTGCGGATGACCGGAGTGGGAACGTTCGTCTCCTCCGCATCTACTGGTACGACGGTATGCTGCGCGGGCGGCCTTCGCCGGAGCAGGAAGCTTTGGCTAATATGGACGACATAAAGCTACGGCTTGGCGTAGTGCGCGACGGCCGTCAGAAAGGCGTCGACTCGCTGATCGTTACCGATCTGATTGAATTGGCGCGAAACCATGCCATCTCCGATGCGGTTTTGCTTGCCGGCGACGAGGACCTCAGAATAGGAGTGCAGATAGCGCAAAGTTTCGGGGTACGCGTTCATTTGATCGGCATAGAGCCAAGCCGCGCTAACCAGTCGCCGCTTCTTGTGCAGGAAGCGGACACCACCAGGGAATGGCGCAAGGCCGACATAAGCGCATTTTTGGATTTTAATCCTAATGCCGCCCAATTCACTACGACCGACACCGCCCAAATTCCCGAATCTACTTCAACGGTTTTGGATAATATTGTCGAAGCATTTTTGACCGGATTGGAAAGCGAACAACTAAACGACATCGCAGCCTTGCCACCTACCGCTCACGTGCCACGGAATTACGACGCTCCACTGCTGGCGAGCAGCGGCGAAAAGATTGGGCGCGATTTGGAAGAACCGGAAAGACGCTATATTCGCAGACGCGTCAAGGAGCAAGCTGCCATCAAAGTCGCAACACCGGCGTCCGGTTGACACTAACCGCCCGGCAACGCACAATGCGCCCAACCAACCCGCGCGCGGCGCGCGCCGCCAGTTATGCGATATGCGCCACGAGCCTGCGCCAGGCGATATGCGCCGCCGCGCGGCTGTTCCCTTGCCGGAGGTTACGCTATGGCAGAGATTCTGGGCCTCGGCCTTACCCATTACCCGCCCCTGATTGCGCCCGACGAGGATAAAGCCATCCCCCTCCGGCGCACCCTGCGGGGCAACCCCAACATCCCCGAGGAGCTGAAAAACCCCTCCCGCTGGCCGGAACCGATGCGGATTGAGTACGGCGAGGACGAAGGCTACGCCTCCGCCCTGGAACACCGCGCCCGCCTGGTGGCCGGCTTCCGCCGCATCCGCGCGGAGCTGGACGCTTTCAACCCCGATTTCGTGGTCATCTGGGGCGACGACCAGTACGAAAACTTCCGCGAGGACATCATCCCGCCCTTCTGCGTGCTGGCCTACGACGACTTTACCGGCCAGCCCTTCGCTCACCGCCAGCGCAATGTGTGGGGCGAGGCGAAGGATACGGTCTTTCACTATCCGGGCCACAAGGAGGGCGCCCGTTCCCTGGTAACCGGGATGATCGACCGGGGCGTGGATATGGCCTACGCCTACCAGCCGTTGCACGAACCGGGGCTGGGACACGCCATCCTCAATACCCTGCTCTATCTGGACTACGACCGCAATGGGTTTGAGTATCCGGTGGTGCCGTTTCTGGTGAACTGCTACGGCAGCCGGGTCATCCGCAACCGGGGCGGCAGCATTGAGCATTCTCCCGACCCCGACCCGCCCGGCCCGTCGCCCAAACGCTGCCTGGAAGTGGGCGCGGCGGCGGCGCAAGCCCTGCGGGAATCGCCCTGGCGGGTGGCGCTGATCGCCTCGTCGTCCTGGTCGCACGCCTTTCTCACCGAAAAGAACCACTGGCTGTGGCCCGATGTGGAATCGGACCGGGCGCGGTTTGAGGAGCTGAAAGCGGGCGACTATCAGGCGTGGGGCCGCATCAGCACGGCGCAGGTTGAGGACGCCGGCCAGCAGGAAATGCTCAACTGGATGTGCCTGGCGGGGGCGATGGACACGCTGGACTACCGTCCCGAAATCCTGGACTATGTGGAGACCTACGTGTTCAACTCCAACAAGTGCCTGGCGATTTTCAAGTAGGCGCAACCGGGTATGCCGGGGACGGCGGCGCGCGACCCGCCGTCCCCGGCGACCTATGGTTTTGCGCTGTGGCCCGGATGCGTCATTGCGGTTGCCGTTTGCGCCGGCTTACTGCCGCCGGCATTCCTCAAACTTGACAATGCGCCCCGTATCGGCAATGCGCCCGTACAGCGTCACCCGGTCGCCCACGCTGAAGCTCAGCAGGTCGTCCTTGTCCTCAAACCGGCATTCCACATATTCGTCCCTTCGCATCCTCCGTTTGGCGATGTGGAACTGCACTTTCGTGCCGTCGATTTTGCTGACGACGCCGTAAAATCCGTAGCGGTCTTTGTCCTCCATAATCCGCTCGAAGCGCACCGGGTTCCGCTCTTTTTCCGCATTGAAAAAGCGGTACAGGCCGACGACGGGCTGGGCGGTGGGGGTGGGCGTGGGCAGCGGCGTGCGCGTTGTCTCTCCGCTGCCGCCGTCCCCATTGCCGCAGGCGGATGCCGCCAGCAGCGTCAGCAGGGCGGCCGCCAGCAACGCTGTCCGGATTGCAACCGACCGGGCCAGCCGGACCGCAACCGGGCAAGCCGGCCGGAGCGCGGCGCGTCCGGGGCGAAGGCTGCGATGGTGGTAGTGACCGTGATGTTGACGATGACGATGTTGCATTGCCGCGAATATCCTGCGCTTGCGTCCGGTAATTATACCGGCCCGGTCAAACCGGAGTTACTGCCATCCGTCATACCGGCCCGGCGTCAAGCGGCGGCGGCGCTGCCGGGCTTCCCGGCCGGGTTGCCGACAGCATCAGCAGCGACACCACGGCCAGGTTGACGCCGAAGGCGATAAAAACGCCCTGGTAGGTGTCCGTCCAGTCCACGGCCAGGCCGGCCGCCGTTGGCCCCAGGGCCTGCCCGGCCACCTGCGCCGCCAGGCCCCAGGACCGTATCGCCCCCAGATGCAGCCGCCCGAAGTAATCGGCCCAGGTGAGGCGGCTGATGATGTGCAGCCCGCCCACGCCGAAGCCCAGGATGAAGGCGCCGGCGACGCCGGCGGCGATGTCGCCGGCGTAGGCCGTCACGGCGGCGCCGCCGGCGACTACCATCCCGGCGGCGGGCATTACGAAGCGGGCCGCCATCCGCTGGGCGATGAGCGACCACAGGATGCTGGCAGGCACCTGCGAGATGGCGAAAGTACTGGCCGTCCAGACGGCTACGGAATCGGGGATGCCCTGATCCTCGAAGTGCGGCACCTGGTGCAGGGAAACCCCCGCCTGAACGATGAAGCCGGCAAAGGCGAACAGCATCATCAGCCAGAAGGAGCGGGCGGCCATAGCCTGGCGCAGGGTGAAGTTGACTTCATCGGCGGCGCTGCGGGGACGGGGGGCGGATGCCGGCGGGCGCGCCGGGGCGTCAACCCCGGCCGGCGGCGATGCCCCGGCTGTCCCTGTTGTCCCGGCTGCCCCGGCTGGAAACGCCCCGCGCCGCGCGCCGCTGTCGGCTTCCAGGCCCAAATCCTCCGGACGCCGCGCCATCAGCATTATGGCCGGCAGGACGCCTATGGCCAGCGTCCAGACGCCCAGGGCGTACCACGCCGTCTGCCAGCTCCAGGCGCCGATGATGGCCTGCGCCACCAGGGGCATCAGCGCCAGCCCGGAACCCTGGGAGATGTGGTTCACCGCCAGGGCGAAGGGGCGGCGGCGGATAAACCAGTTGCTGACGGACGTGGCCGTGCCCAGTTCCAGGGGGCTGGCGAAAACGGCGCGTCCCGGCACATAGACCAGGTAAAAGAACCCGATCTGGCTGACGGAACCCAGGCCCAGGGCGCACAGGCCGGCGATTCCCGTGGAAACGCCCACCACGATGCCGGCGCCGTAGCGGTCAATCAGCGGCCCCACTACCGGCGACAGGGCTACGGCGCAAACCCCGCCCAGGCTTACCGCCACCGATACGGCCGTGCGCGACCAGCCCAGTTCCGTTTCCATCGGCACCACGAACACCGTCAGCACCGCCACCGCCATCAGCGGGCGGGACGAGCAGGACGCTACTCCCGACAGCGCCAGGATAACCCATCCGTAGTAAAACGGGACCGCCGCCGCTACCCTGATTTGCAGGGCGCGCATCAGCCGGCGCCGCGCCGGCGGCAAACCGCCGCCGGGACAAACCCGAAGGGCATTATCGTTGTCGCTATCGTTAGCGCGGTCATTATGGGAGCAATGCGGTTTGGGAACAGACGCGGTTTGGCGGCAGCTTCGGAACGCCGGCGGCGGGCAAACCCGACGGGGCGTCGCCAGTCGCCGCGATTATAGCAAATTGGCACCTTGCCATTCCGGCCGGGGCGTCAATTCCGCAAAGCGCCGGCTGCCCGGCCGGCAGGCGGCAAGCCGGTATGCTACACCGATACGCTACAAACCGATATGCTACAATCGGGGCGGCGGAGAAGCCGTTCCCATTTTCCGGTCAGAAGTCAGGGGGGCATTATGCCGGTTGATTATCATAAAATCATTACTATGGAGGCGGGCAAGCGCAGCGGGCAGCCCTGCATCCGGGGTATGCGTATCACGGTGTATGATGTGCTGGAGTACCTGGCCGGGGGGATGACTGAGGCCGAAATCCGGGACGATTTCCCGGAACTGACGCGCGAGGACATTCTGGCCTGCTACGCCTTTGCCGCCGAGCCCAAACGGCGCATCCGGCGATCTGCCGTCTTGCCCCAAGATGCTATGCCGGCTGGCTGCCATAAGACCATTACGATGGAGGCGGGCAAGCGCAGCGGGCAGCCCTGCATCCGGGGTATGCGCATCACGGTGTATGATGTGCTGGAGTACTTGGCCGGGGGGATGACCGAAGCCGAAATCCGGGATGATTTCCCCTACCTGACGCGCGAGGACATTCTGGCCTGCTACGCCTTTGCCGCCGAGCCCAAGCGGCGCGTCCGGCATCCGCAGTCGCTATGAGGCTACTGTTTGACCAAAACCGCTCGCGTCATCTGCGGAGGATACTGGCCGGCTTTTACCCGCATGGCGGCAGCCCGGCTCTGTCGCGGCGCGCCGCCGGAAGCGCGCAAGGGCAAGCCGGCCTTGCGCTATGGGTTATAATCCCCGCCGGGTGGAACCGGGCCGCCCACTGGCCGCGCCCCGGCCGGCAAGGGAATTGGCGCCCGGTTTTCCCATCGCATCACTCCATCACTCTATCACCCATCCCCCCATACCCTAGCCAGGAGACGCCTAATGCCTGCCCAGCAGTATGACAACCCGCCCGGCCTGGTCATCGAGGCCACCAAGCGCTACCACGCCGTCATCAAGACCAGCCGGGGCGATATGACCATTGCGCTGCTTTCCGAAGTGGCGCCGCGGACGGTCAACAACTTCGTCTTTCTGGCGCGGGAGGGGTTCTACGAGGATAACCAGTTTCACCGGGTCATCAACGGGTTTATGATCCAGGGGGGCTGCCCTCGGGGGGACGGCACCGGCGGGCCCGGCTACCGCTTCCGGGACGAGGAGGTCACCCTGCCCTACACGCGGGGCACGCTGGCGATGGCCAACGCCGGCCCGAACACCAACGGCAGCCAGTGGTTTATCGTGCACGGCGACAGTGTGGGCCTGCCGCCGAACTACACCATTTTCGGGACGCTCACCGCAGGCGACGAGGTGCTGGAAGCCCTGGCCACGGCCCCGGTGCGCTCCGGCCGCGGCGGCGAAAGCTCGCAGCCCACAGAGCGGCTGGCCATCCACAACATTGAGATCACCGAAAGCGCTATGACGCCGGCGGTCATACCGGAGGCGCAGTCATTCCATACGGACCAGGAATGGCCGCCGGCGTCACGCCGGGCGTCATAGCTGGGGCGGTCGTTCCGGGGGGCGACGGACGGCTATCGGTTGCGCCGTCCAGTCGTCTAGTCGCCGGCCGGGGCGGTTGCGGTTGCTGCTGTGGTCGCCGCCGGCGGCGCGGACGGGCTGGCCGGGGCCGGGGGGATGCGGGGGCGGCGGGCGAACAGGAAGCAGACGCCGCCGGCGTAGTTGCAGGCCGCCAGGGTCAGAAAGGCGATGGTGTAGGAACCCTGCCAGTCGTACATATAGCCGGCGAAGGGGCTGGAAATCAGCAGCAGCCCGTTCATCGGTATGGTGCTGATGCCCAGGATTTTGCCGAAGCTGCCCCGTCCGAAGTATTCGCCCCGTATGGATGTGGTCAGCGGGTTGCGGCCCCCGAAGCCGATGCCGAAAATCACGGCAAATGTGTAGAACATCCACAGGTCGGAGCTGAAGGTGAGCAGCACCACGGCGCTGGCCTGTATGGTGGTGAATACGAACAGGCCGATGCGTTTGGGGAAGCGGTCGCCCACATAGCCGCCCAGGGGCTGGGAGAACATTGAGACCAGGGTGTAGAGGATGACGATGGTGCCGGCGTAGGGTTCCAGGCCGGCATCCTTGAGCAGCAGGCCCAGGTGGGTAAAGATGGCCAGGATGATCATACTGGTCATGCCGTGTCCGATGGCGATGAGCCAGAAGGCGGAGGTGCGGACAGCCTGCTGGGCGGTAAGTCCCTGGGCCTGGGCGGCGGCGCGGGGGCCGCGGACGGAAGGGGCGGCGGCGCCGTCCGGGTACAGGCCCATATCCTCGGGGCGGTTGCGGATAACCAGGGACAGGGGCAGCGCGGCGGCGAAAACCACCAGCGCCAGCGCCAGGGCCACGTTTTCCCAGCCCAGGACATAGCCAATCCGCAGGGTCTGCTCGGTAAAGGGAATGCCGATGCTGCCGTTGATGCCCAGGTCGATGAGGGGGATGACCAGCAGGGCGCCGCCGCGGCTCATGAAGTTGGCCCAGCCCATCGCGGAGGCCATCCGGCGGGAGAACCAGTTGTTGATGGTGGTCATCATCGGCACCCAGCTGCCGATGCCCTGCCCCAGGGCCATCACCATATAGGCGAAGTAGAACATATACAGCGGGGCGACGGGCCAGAAGCCGGCGTCGATCTGCCAGAAGAAGAGGAAGCCCACGCCGAGGATGAGGAAGCCGACCAGCACCATCCGGCGTCCGCCCAGTTTGTCGGTGAGGTAGCCTTCAATGGGGCCCATCAGCCCGCCTTCAATACGGGTGAGGGTCAAGGCCAGGGACAGCTGGCCGCGGGGCCACATAAAGTGCTTCTCCAGCGCCACGGCCCACAGGGTCATGGCGTGGAACAGGGGCACGGTGGCGATGGTCATCACAAAGCCGGTGGCGATGACGATGTACCAGCCATAGTAGATTTTGGGCCGGCGGGAGCCGGCCGGCGGCGGCGCAGCGGCGGCGGGAGCAGGGTCAGTCATAACGGGCCAGGCAAAAGGCAAGGGGCGCGCAACCGGGGTCGGCCGCGCGCCGCCTATTTTACGCCCCCGGCGAATATGGGGGCAAGGCATATTATGTAATAGGCAGTATCATAAGATGGCACCGGCGTCCGGGAGACGCGGGCGGCACTCGAGGAAGTTCCGGCTACGGAATAGCGGCGGGCGGGTGGTGGCAAGGCGGTTATCATTGGAAGGCGGCTCCTTTCCGGTGGGGCAGGCGATTGGCGATTGGTGGTTAGCGATTGAAAGTTGACGGGTAGTTGACGGGTGATGAGGGACACCGGGGGGTTGTCCGGGCGGCCGGATTCCAGGTTGTCGGCGCTACGGCCTGAGAGCGTAACGCGTGAGTTTCGTCCTAGTTTTCCGTGTCCCGGACGGACTTACGGCAAGCAAGAACAGGTTCAGGGCCTGCTCCGTCAAGCCGGTTGGGTCATCCGGCACGGCACGGTGGTGACACCCGCTGGCTGGCGCAGAACTACACGGGCCGTACAAGTCATACAGCGACGAAGCAGGACCAGCTGCATAGTGAATTCCGACAAGGGTTAGGCCGTTTCCTGGCGGGCCGGCCAGCCCGAAACTTTCCCCCGGTGTGGGTGTGATGCGGTTGGTAGGCCGGTGGGCGCCGCTGGCCAGCGGCGCCCACGCAGCCATTTCGATAGCGTGACGCGATTGAGTGCTCGTCGGTCGGTGGACAGGGTTGTCCGGTTGGGTCGACACGAAAGCGGGCCGTTTGCCGCCGGGCTGCCCGTCGCGCGCCGGGCGTGGTGGCGATGGCAGCCGGAGTAGCGCGCTAGAAAGCTGCCGGCGGCAGGGCTGCTTTACCCGTGTATCAGGGTAATGGACAGGTGTTCAGAGGCGCAAGGGGCGGGTTGTCATTAATCGGCGGCCAATTTTAAATCCGGGCGGGCGGATTGGGCGCCGGCGGGTTTGACCGGCGGCCGGCAGGCAGGGCCAGGGCTTACAGCCGCATTCGCTTGAAAACCGGCTCCGGTATGGCCCGCACTGCGAACATAATGGGGCGCCAGATGGGTTTGACATAGATGACATCGCGGCGGCGGGCGATGCCCCTGGCCACGGCGTCGGCTACCTGCTCCGGGGTGGCCGTCAGGCGGGGGGGCAGCGCCATGCCGTCGGTCATCCTGGTGCGTACAAAGCCGGGGTTGACGGTCATTATGTGAACGCCCGACGGGGCCAGCCGGTTGCGCAGCCCGGACAGGAAGGCGGTCAGGCCGGCTTTGGCGGAGCCGTACACATAGTTGGAGCCGCGCCCCCGTTCCCCGGCCACGGAGCTGACGCCCACCAGGACGCCGTGTCCGCGCCGGGCGAATTCCTCGGCCAGGGCGCCCAGCAGGAGCGCCGGCCCCAGGTAGTTGGTGCGCATCACGCGTTCCGCTGCCGCCGGGTCGCGCTGGCTTTCGTCCTGGCTGCCGAGAAGGCCGACCACGCAGACGGCGACGTCGGGCCGGGGTTCCAGGTCGGCGAGAAAGGCAATGCCGCCGTGTTCGTCCAGCACGTCGCAGGGATGGACGGTCACGGCGGCTTCCAGACGCACCCGCAGATCCCGGGCTTCCCGTTCCAGGCGCTGGGGGCTGC
This sequence comes from Dehalococcoidia bacterium, assembly GCA_965203195.1. Taxonomy (GTDB): domain Bacteria; phylum Chloroflexota; class Dehalococcoidia; order Lucifugimonadales; family UBA3495; genus Bin87. The sequence continues at coordinate 3,164,987 of OZ241860.1, forward strand.
GCCCGGCCAGTTGCAGGGCGTAGCCGTCGCCGGCCAGGCGGCGGGCGATGGCGCGCCCGATGTCGGAGGTGGCGCCGATTATCAGCGCCGTTTGCCGGTGGGTGGTCATTGCGATGCCGCCAATGGTTAATCGTCGGTCGTCAAATGCCGGCGTCAACTGCCGGCCGGTTTGGGCGCTTACAGTTGCAGCCGCCGGGCCAGGGCGGAGGTGAAGCGTTCCGGGGTTCCGTTCCAGCGGGCCCGCGTGGCCTGGAAGTCGGGCAGCCGGGGGTAGCCCTGCCGTACGCGTTCCGGGGCGGCGGCGGCGTCCTTGGCGAGATAGACCCGTCCGCCGTGGGCGTGGGCGATGTCGTCCAGTTCCGCCAGCAGGGCCAGGGTGTCGGGGCCGCCGGGGAAGTCCAGCGCCAGGGTGTAGCCGGGCATAGGGAACGACATCAGGCCGCCGCCGGCGGGGCCGAATCGTTTCAGCACACCCAGGAAGGGGCCGGGCCCGGTTCGGGCGGCCCGTTGCAGCAGCAAGACCAGGGCGCGGGGGCTCTCGGCTTCGGGCAGGGCGCATTGATACTGCACCAGGCCCCGGCGTCCGTAGAGGCGGTTCCAGTTTGCGATACCGTCCAGGGGAAAGAAAAAGGGGGCGAAATGGACGATGCGGGCGGCGGTTTCCGTTGGGGGCGTTTTGGGGGCGCGCCGGTAGCGCAGGGCATTGTACAGCCGGAGGGCCGGGCGGTTGAGCAAGGTGGAGGGCGCCCGGGCGGGCACCGTCAGGCGGGGGCGCGGCGCCGGCGGCAAGGGGTTCGGCGCCAGCGCCGCCGGCAGGTCGCTGCGCTCCAGAATCTGCCCGGATGACACCAGGCCGCGCCCCAGTTTGGCGCCCCGGGCCAGACAATCCACCCAGGCGGCGCGGTAAGGCAGACGGGCGTCGGCGCCGGGAGAGGCCAGCAGGGCCATTATTTCGTCCAGGTCGCGGGCGGCGACGGTCTGCTCGCCGACGTAGGCGGTTGCGATGGGCATCAGACGGAAGGTTGCGGTGAGGATGACGCCGGTCAGTCCCATGCCGCCGATGGTGGCGTGGAACAGGTCGGGGTGGGCCGTGGGGCTGCATCTGCGGACGAGGCCGTCGCCAGCGGCCAGGGTCAGCGACTCCAGATGAGCGCCGAAGGAGCCGGCCACAGGATGATTTTTGCCGTGTACGTCGGCGGCGATCATCCCGCCTACGGTGACGAATCTGGTGCCGGGCGCCACCGGAGGGAACCAGCCGCGAGGGACAAAGATGTCCAGAATGTCGGACAGAAGCGCGCCGGCTTCACAGGTGAGGCGTCCGGTGGCGGGGTCGAAGTCCAGCATCCGGTTCATTGCCGGCATATTGAGGGTCAAGCCGGGGTTGAGGGCGGCGTCGCCGTAGGAACGGCCGTTGCCGCGCGGGATGAGGGTGGGTTCCCGCTGCATCAGGGCGGGCAGATCCTCCGTCCGGCGCAGCTCCGCCACGCGGCAGCGCCGGACGGGGTAGCGTCCCCAGCCGGAGAGGATGGTGCTGCCGGCGGGGATGCCGGGGGCCGGGATGGCATCGCCGGGGATGTCATCATCACCGGGGATGCCATCGTTGGGGATGTCATCGCCGGGTATGCCATCATTATTGGAGATGCCGCCGGGCAGGGCGTTGGCGGGCGAAAGTGTGCCGGGCGCGTGGGGGGGCATAGCGACCATATCGGAGGCGTTCCTTCCCGGGGGTTCGGACGCTATTCGGCGGGGGCGGGCGTGGAGGCGGGGGCAGCCGAGGCGGCGGCGGCCGGCTGGCCGGCGCGGTGGGTGGGCAGGGCGGACAGGGCCATTGCGGTTAGCACGGAACCCATCATCGTGAAGAAGGCATACTTGAGGCCGAGGGTGAAAGCGGCGCCCACGCCGCTGCCGGCGCTGACGCCGCGCACGGCGTCCAGGCTGGGTTCGTGGCCCAGGGCACCCATAGTGGCCGTTACGATGGCGGTGGCCACGGCCACGCTGATGACATTGCCGCCGTTGCGGATGAGGTTGAGCAGGGCGGAAATGACGCCGTGTCTTTCCCGCTCCACCGCGCTCAATATGGAGCTGGAGTTGGGGGAGTAGAACAGACCCATTCCGCTGTTAGTGAGCATCAGGGCGCCGATGACATGGAACAGGGACGAGTCGGGGGACAGCTGGGACAAGATGGCGATGCCCGTAGCGGAGGAGGCCAGGCCGCCCACGGTAAAGGGGCGCCAGCCGTAGCGGTCCGAAAGGCGTCCGCTCAAGGGCCCCAGCAGGGCCATGCACAGGGCGCCGGGCACCACGGCCAGGCCGGCGGTGGACGGGCTGTATCCCAGCACATTTTGCAGGTAGAAAGGGGTCATAAAGAGGATGGCGGAGCTGCCCATAAAGGTGAGGAAGTTGGCGGCGGCGCCTTGGGCGAAGTTGCGGCGCCGGAACAGCCGCAGTTCCAGCATCGGGCTGGCGCAGCGCAGTTCCCATCGGATGAAGGCGGCCAGCAGGATGGCGAAGCCGGCGGTGGCGGCCAGTATGGGCGGGGAAGTCCAGCCGGCGCGGTGGGCGTTGGAGATGCCCAGCAGCAGGGCCAGCAGCGCCGTTGAGGAGAGGACGGCGCCCAGCCAGTCGAAGCGTTCCGGCCGGACGCGGCGGTTGTCGTCCTGGCCGGCGATCACCAGCAGGGTCAAGGCGGCGCTGACCAGCACCAGGGGCACGGTGGCGAAGAAAACGGCGCGCCAGCCGAAAGCGTCCACCAGAAAGCCGCCGGTGGCCGGGCCGGCCACGGCGCCGGCGCCGACCATAGTCATAATCATGCCGATGGCCTTGCCGCGCTCGGTGGGCGGGAAGGCGGCAATGACGATGGCCATGCCGGTGCCTTGCGTCATGGCGGCGCCGGCGCCCTGCACGATGCGGGCCAGGGTGAGCAGGCCCAGGTCGGCGGCGAAGCCGGCGCACAGGGAACCGACAATCAGCGTCAGCGACCCGATGAGGTACACCCGCCTAGCGCCGATGAGGTCGGCCAGGCGTCCCATGGGCAGCAACAGGGCGATGACGGTCATCGCAAAGCCGATGACCAGCCACTGGACGCCGGGGATGTCGGTGCGGAAGTAGCCGGCGATGGAGGGCAGGGCCACGCCCACGCTGCCGTGGTCCACCACGGAGGCGAAGGTGCCTACGGCCATGGCGGCGAAGGCGTACCACTTGTAGCGGGGGCTGCGGGCCAGGGCGGCAATCACGAGGCTGCCCTTGACCTGACGGGGGCGGCAAAGTCGGGCTTTTCCGGTTTCGGTGCGGCGGCTGGCTGGGCTGGCATCGGCAATCCTCCCGCTTTCTATTTTAGCGCCGGCCGGCGGGGATAAACCGCCGAGCGGGGGTTGGTTGCGGGGGAATTATCGCCGCCGGCAAGGAGAGGCGGGCGATGCGGAAAGGGGGCCGGCGGCGGCTTTGTCGTCGTCCGTGGCCCGGCTCTGCGGCCCGGCGGCCCGGCGGTGTGGTATGATAGGCGCCGCAACTGCGCCTGGCGACGGCAGCGTTTCCGGTCCGGCGGTTCCGCCGCAAGCCCGTGGCGCCAGCGCCGGCCGGAGTCAACCGGAAACGCCCGGATGCCGGCGCTGGCCGGGATAGCGGGTAAAGATCAAACCACCCGACCGGGAATGCTGCGCTTGGCGCGGACGGCAATTGACGGGCCGCCGTTGTGATGCCGTCAAAAAGATGGCCGCGCCGATCGGACAGGAGAGGATGCGCTGATGACTACGACTACCCACGCCCATTCGCCAGGAGCTGTCAACCCGGCAGCCGGCATTGCCAACCCTTCGTCCAGCGCCGGCAACCCGACATCCGCTGCTACCAACCCGGCCGCCGGCGTTGCCAACCAGCCATCCGCTGCCACCAGCCTGTCATCTGCTGTCGCCGGGGTTGCTGATGCGGCCGGGGAGGAGCGGGCGCTTTTGGCGCATCTGCTGCGGCGGGCGGGGTTCGGGGCCACGCCGGCGGAGCTGGACGCGGCGGTCAGGCGTGGGTACGATGCCACCGTGGCGTGGCTGCTGCACCCGGAGCGGCAGCCGGCGGCGGACGAGGACATCATTGAGCGGTACTACATTGACTGGAAAGAGAGCCGCAACATTGAAGGGGCGCTCACGGAGACGGTGTACCGGATGAATGTCAACGCGGGCCGCCGTCCGTTGCCGGAAAAGATCGCCCTGTTCTGGCATGGGGTGTTCGCCACGGGGCTGGCGAAGGTGCTGCACGAAAAGACGATGCTCAACCAGATTGATCTGTTCCGGCAGTACGGGCTGGGCAGTTTTCAGACGCTGCTGATGCAGGTGGCGCGGGATCCGGCGATGATTTTCTGGCTGGACAATAATTTCAATCACAAGGGGGCGATCAACGAGAACTGGGGGCGCGAGCTGCTGGAGCTGTTCGCCATGGGCGTGGGCATGGACGGGAAGGCGAATTATACGGAGGATGATGTTCAGGAGGCGGCGCGGGCCTTTACGGGGTGGACGATTGACGATGACAATGTGGCGAGCATTCCCTACGGGAAGATGCCCTGGAGGTTCCGGTATGACGCCGCGGATCACGATGACGGGGTGAAGGCGTTTCTGGGGGAGAGGGGCAATTTCAACGGGGACGACATTATCGCCATCATCTGCCGGCAGCGGGCGACGGCGCGGTTTGTGAGCCGGCATCTGTACAACTTTTTTGTGGCGGACGATGTTCCCGTGCCGGCGTGGCAGGATACGCCGCCGGCGGATCCGGAGGCCATCGCGCGGCTGGAGGCGGAGTATTTTCGTTCCGGGTATGACATCGGGGCGATGCTGCGTCTGATGTTCACGGCGGACTTTTTCAAGGCGCCGGGAGCGCGTTTCGCGCGGGTGAAAAGCCCGGCCGAGGTGGTAGTGGGTACGCTGCATCTGGTGGGGGCGTTCAAGTTCCCGCAGACGGGGATTATGGAGGCGGCGCTGGAGTGCCGGTATATGAACCAGGATTTGCTGAACCCGCCGTCGGTGGAGGGCTGGCACACGGGGAAGGAGTGGATTGACAGCGGCAGCATGGTGGAGCGGATCAATTTTGTGGCCGACGAGCTGGGCAACGGGGCGCGCCCCGGCGTGAGCGATATGGTGAGGCGGCTGACCGGGGATGGCGGCGCGGGGCGGTCGGGGGCGGAGCTGGTGGACGGCTGCCTGGAGCTGCTGGGGTGTTATGCGCTGCGGGAGGACAACCGGGCGGCGCTGATCGGGCAGGCGGAGGGGCTGCTGGCGGGCGGGGCGCCGGCGGAGGCGGTTGCGCTCAATGTTCTGCGGATGATTGGGGCCACGCGGGAGTACCAGTTCGCCTAGCCGGACGACGGGGCGGAAGCGGAGGCGACGGCGGGGGCGGCAGATGCGGCGGTTTGGCGTGACAAGTCGCCCGTTCCGGGGCTGGGGATAGTTTGCCAATTGCGGCGCAATCCTTTAAAATTGCCGCCGCTACGCCGGGCCGCCTTTGGGGGCCGGCGCGGTAACCTTGGCCACAGGAGCAACGTTTTATGCAATCCGGCAACATCGTCAACCTTCACATTGCGCGCGTCAAGGGCGCTCCGTCCGACCCGGTGGATACGGCCCGGGCGATTTCCGCCGAGGGGCTGGAGGGGGATCGCAGCCGCAATCCCCGCAACCTGCGCCAGGTGCTGGTGATGGATCAGGAGACCCTGGAGCGGCACGGGCTGGAGGCGGGGCAGGTGAAGGAGAACATCACGGTGACCGGCCTGGACCTGACGCAGGCCAGGCAGGGGAATGTTTTTTTCATTGGCAAGGAGGACGCGCCGGTTACGCTGGAGGTTACCGGGGACTGCGCGCCCTGCCAGAAGATGGATGCCCTGATACCCGGCCTGCGGGCGGAGCTGGAAGGGCGGCGGGGCATACTTACGGTGGTGCTCCAGGGCGGCGAAATCAGGGTTGGCGACGCCATTCGGCTGGAACCCTAACCCGTCCGGAACTTTAACGCAGGCATTCCAACGGTTCGGTGGCTGACTTCGTGCTCCCGCCTGCCGTGTTCTGGCGCCTGTCATGTTCGCACACATTGCTTCCAACAGGAGAAAGCAGCAGATGACCGCATTGAAAACTCTTTCCCGGCGCTATCCGCTTTTTGCGGTGGTTGGCGCCGCATTTTTGACGGTGGCGATTTTTCTGGCCTGGCCGCCGGCGACGCACGCCGCCGGGGTTGATCCGGAGACGCAGTTTGTTCTGAACACTTTCGCATTCCTCATCTGGGGCGCCCTGGTGATGTGGATGTGCGCCGGCTTCACGATGCTGGAGGCCGGTTCCGTCCGCACGAAGAACGCCTCGATGATTTGTCTGAAGAACATCGGGCTGTACTCGGTTGCGGGCCTGGCGTTCTACTTCGTGGGCTACAACCTGATGTACACGGATGTGTGGCACATCATTGGCATACCCAACAACTTGTACGAGTCCTCGGCGGCGGAAAAGGCGCTGCTGGGCGGGGGCGAGGGGCAGCTGGAGGCCGTCCTTGACGGCGGCTATTCGGTGATGTCCGACTGGTTTTTCCAGATGGTGTTCGTGGCCACGGCGGCGTCCATAGTTTCGGGGGCGCTGGCGGAGCGGGTGCGGATGTGGACGTTCTTTCTGTTCGTGCTGCTGCTGACGGGGTTCATATACCCTGTGGTGGGGGCGTGGACGTGGGGTGGGGGCTGGCTGTCAGAGTTGGGTTTCGCCGACTTTGCGGGGTCAACCATCGTGCATAGCACAGGGGGCTGGGCCGCGCTGGCGGGGCTGATTGTGCTGGGGCCGCGTCTGGGGAAGTTCCGGCGGGACGGAACGGCGCGGGCCACGCCGCCATCCAATGTGGTGCTGGTGACGCTGGGAGTGTTCATACTCTGGCTGGGATGGTTCGGTTTCAACGGCGGTTCGCAGCTGGCGCTGGGCAGCGCGCCGGATGTGGTGGCGATGGGCGTGATTCTGGTGAATACCAACCTGGCGGCGGGAGCGGGGGTGATTGCGGCGCTGACCGTGTCGCGTCCGCTGTTCGGGCGGATTGACCTGATGGTGGGTCTGAACGGAGCGCTGGCGGGGCTGGTAGCGATTACGGCGGCGCCGGATTTCGCGAGCCCGCACTGGCTGGCGGTGGTCATTGGGGCCATCGGCGGGATTGTGAGTTCCCTGGGGAACAAGATGCTGGAGAAGCTGAAGATTGACGATGTGGTCGGGGCGGTGCCGGTGCATCTGTTCGCCGGGATCTGGGGGACGCTGGCGGTGTGCATAACGGCGGGCAACATTGTGGACATCGGGCAGCAGCTGTGGGTGCAGGCGGTGGGCATTGTGGCGATCGGGGCGTTTGTGTTCGTGGTGTCCTTCGGGCTGTGGAAGCTGTTTGCGGTGGTTCCGTTCCTGGGGGTTCGGGTGTCCGAGCAGGTGGAGCGCCTGGGGCAGGACGCGGCGGAGCTGGGGATGGAAGCCTATCCCGAGTTTGTGCTGATGCCGGAGATGGATGACGAGGATTAGGCGGACAGTCTCTTTCGGGTGGTTCGGGCGCAAATCCGTGGTTGCGGCGCCGGCCGGGGTTCATTGGATGCTTTGGACTCCGGCCGGCGCCGGAACGGCGGGGAATGCTCAACCACCCGATTGGAAACGCTGCCGGCGGTGCTCCGTCGTTATGGGCATTGCGAACATCGCCGTACCGGGATATTATTTATCCAGGCGGCGGTAGAGTGCTGCCCGGCCGATTCCGCCCGATGGGACGGCGCAAAGCATAGCGTCGCTTTGAGGGATAATTGCCGGAAAATGAGCAGTGAAAGGAGGAAACCCGATGGAGCCTACCAGCAAGCGATATGTGGGGTACGAAGTTCGCATACACGCCGGCGTATCTCACCGGGGCATTACCAGCGATCCGGAGCGCCGGTTGGAAGAGCACCGGAGGAAGTTGGGGCCATCCGCTTATATGCGGATACTGACCTCTCCGATGACATTGCGCGTCGCCCGGCAGTGGGAGAGTTTGCAGGAACGCACGCGCGGCTATCACCGGGCAAGGCGGCGGGCCGCCGGCAAGGTTTAGGCGCGCCCCGCGCCGGCGCAACGGGAAAATTGTGCGCGGGCATTACCGCGAGGCGTAGCGGCTACACAACGACCAGGAGGGAACTACCTTATGGCCCTGTTGCCCCCGGAAGCTCTGGACATCGTCGTCGCTATCGGAAGCAAGGTGGACGATGACGAAACGCAGTGGATTGGGACCGGCTTTATCTACGGATTCAAGGAAGCTGAATCCGGCGGCGAGGTTTATCCGTTCCTGGTCACCAACGCGCACGTTCTGGCCGATGATGACATTATAGTTATTAAAATGAACCGGGCTGATGCCCTTCCCGCCAATGAATACGCGGTGAACCTGAAAGGCAACCGGGATCACATAACCGTACATCCCGATGGTTTGGATGTAGCGGTGTTGCCGATGCCGGCCGAATTCTGGAATGTCGATCAAGTGTCGACCAGCGCAGTTTTCGAGGCGGACTCGCTGACTCCCGAAAAGGCTGGAGAGATTGGCGTTAGCGAAGGGGACGGCGTATTTGCGATAGGATTCCCGCTGGGTTTGGTAGGCTATGAGGACCAGCTGTTTCCTATTGTGAAGCAGGGTTGCATTGCCCGCATCCGGGACTGGCTGTCCGGGCGCACACGCCATATCCTGATTGACGCCAACATATTCCCCGGCAACAGCGGCGGGCCGGTTTTCTTGAGGCCGTCGGTCATAGCGATCGGGGGCAGAAGGGCCAACCCTACGCCTTATTTGATAGGGATGGTATCGGGGTACATCCCGTATGAGGATATAGCAGTCAGCATACAGACGAAGCAGGCAAGGGTAATTTTTGAGGAGAATTCCGGCATCGCGGAAGTTGTACCTAGGTCGTGTTGACATTTTGGTGTTATCATTGCGGCATGGCAAACTTTGAACTGACATCCTACCAATGGGACAAAATCCTCACCTTCCTCCGCAGCCGCCCCGACCTCTACGTCGGCTGTGAAACTGATTGCCGACGCTTCATCACCGCCGTACTTTGGATTGCCCGCTCCGGCGCCCCTTGGCGAATGCTGCCTGCGGAATACGGCAAATGGAACTCCGTCTACCGACGCTATGCCAACTGGTGCGACCGCGGCATCTGGACGGCGCTCCACCAGCACTTGGCCGATGACCCGGACACCGAATACCTCATCATTGACAGTACCATCGTCCGCGCCCACCCCGACGCCGCTGGCGCCCCTAAAAAGGGGGCGGCCAGGACGCCCAGGCGTTAGGGCGCAGTCGGGGCGGGTTCAGTACCAAAGTGCACATCACAGTGGACGGGCTGGGCAATCCTTTGCGTTTTATCCTGACGGGAGGCCAGGAGAACGACATTGCCCAGGCCGAAGCGCTGCTGTCCGGTTATGCCGGCGAGTATGTGATTGCGGATAAAGGGTACGATGCCCGGTGGCTGCGGGAGTGGATTGCGGAGTTGGGGATGACGCCGGTGATACCGGGCCGTTCCAACCGGAAGGTAGTGGTGGTGTATGACCCGGACCTGTACGGGGAGCGTCATTTGGTAGAGTGCTTTATTGGCAAGGTGAAGCGCTACCGGCGGGTGTTCACCCGGTTTGAGAAATTGAGCCGGCGCTACTTGGGGTTTTGGCATTTTGCGGCGGCCCTCATCTGGCTACGCTGAAATGTCAACACGGCCTAGCGACGCCATTATGGAAACGGTTCAACTTGCGATGCGGAGCTTCCAAGGAAGCCTCGGGATCGTGAGGTGAGGCGCGCGGGGGAGGATGCGACTGTTCCGGTGGAATGCATTCGGCAAAAAACGCAGGGCCCTGGCAAAGTCATTTAAGACAGACAGCGCACCCGAGCCATATTACCGGGCAACACGGGGTCTTCGGCGGTTATATGGCGCCTTCGGCGGCCAGGGTTTGGAGCTGGGCGGGGGTGAGGCCGGCCAGGGTGGTGAGGATTTCGGCGTTGTGCTGGCCCAGGGTGGGGGGCGTTGCGGTTTCGGGCGGGCGGCAGGCGGGTAGATGCAGGGGCGTGGCCAGGGAACGGAAAACGCCGCCGAGGGTGTCGCCGGTGTCCACATACATATCCCGCGCCGCCAGTTGGGGGCAGTCGGCCAAGTCGGCCACGCTCTGGGCTACGCCCATTGAGAAGCCGATTTCAGTCAGCCGCCCGGCTACTTCCCACTTGGGGCGCCGGGATGACCATTCCTCAATGGCGGGTATCATCCGCGTAAAGACGAAATCGGCGTCGGGGAACTGCTCCAGGTAGCGGGGATCCCGGGCGGGCAGGTCGGGGCGGCCCACGAGTTCCCACAGGTCGGCCAGTCTTTGGGGGCTGCGGACGCCGGCCATTACGACATAGCCGTCGGCAGCGCGCAGGGCCAGTCCCGCGCCCAGGGTGGCTTCGGGCGTGCGACCCGGAGCGCGGCCGGTGGCTTGGTAGGCGTTCATATTGCTGATGATGTGGGCGGCCATGCATTCGTACATTGCCACGTCCAGATGCTGGCCGCGGCCCGACTGGCGGCGGGTTTCCAGGGCCAGGACGATGCCCAGGGCGGCCCAGACGCCGGGGATGGAGTCGCCGATGTTGTCGCCCACGGCCTGGGGCGGGCCGCCGGGGGCGCCGGTGATGTCCATCCAGCCGGACATGGCCTGGATGGCGAGGTTATTGGCCGGCCAGCGGGAGTAGGGGCCGCGCCGGCCGGCGTCGGCGCTGTCGCCGTAGCCGGTGATTTCGGCGTAAATCAGGCGGGGATTGATGGTTTGCAGATGGTCGTAGCCGAGGCCCAGGCGGCGGAAAGCGCCCGGCCCCCAGTTGTCCAGCAGGACATCGGAGTGGGCGACGAGGCGCTCAAAGGCGGCCTTGCACAGGGGATGGCGCAAGTCCAGGGCGACGGATTTTTTGTTGCGGTTGACACCGAGGAAGCGGCTGCTGACCGGGGCGGGGGCAGGGGTGGCGGGGTTGTCGTTGGCGTCGTCGCTGTCGCCATCGTCGAGGCGGGCGGCGGCGATGAAGGGGCCGCGGGCGCGGGCCAGGTCGCCGGAGCCGGGGCGTTCAATTTTGATGACCTCGGCGCCCATATCGGCGAGGATGAGGGAGCAGAAAGGGCCGGCCACGATGTGGGTGGCGTCCAGCACGCGGATGCCGGCCAGGGGGCGGGGGAGGAGGTCGGGGGGCGCTGCGGGGGCGGTGTCGGGCATATCGGTTATCCTTTGGCGGGCCGGGCCGGTGGCAGCCGGGTCGAGGCCGGGGGTAGGCAAGGTTTGCTGGCCGGGGGCTACCGAATGATGATGGGGAAAGGGGGGCGCCCGGCGTCAAGGGGTCAGCAGGCGTTCCAGTTCGCGGCAGAAGCGGTTGAAGGATGGGGAGCGGCGGTGGGTCAGAGGGACGTCAATCATAGTTGAGAAGGAGGGCTGGTGTCTGGTTTCCCGATAAGCGCCGCCGGCGAGGTGACGCCTGACCCAGCCTTTGGCGTCCCGGATGGCGGCGATGTTGTCCGGCGGCTTGGGCGGGGAGTCGGTGCCAATGCGGTTGGCAATGGCCGCGGCACTGGCGATGAACCAGCTTTCGTACTCCCGGTCGGCGATGTTGACGGATAGGGGGTTATTCGGGAATCGGGCTGCCAACCGTTGGCGCAGCTGCGGGCCGAGTTCAGCGGGGCAGTCGTCATCGGCGTCCAGCAGGACCAGCAAACGGGCGGCAGGGCCGGCTTTCAGGAGGGCTATTTCGGCGTAGCGTTCCAGTTCCTCCGGCCGGTTCACCAGCGAGCCCCAATGCGCGCGATAGGGCGGCATAATTTTCGGATAAACGGCGCCGCCACTGCTCTCGATTATTCTGTAAATTAGCGGGCGGAGCGCCTTTACCTCCCCGTGTCCCTCGACTATGGGCGCAAGTACTGGCGGCGTCATTGAGAACATCCGGTATTGGGGAGAAAACACTGGGGGTAAAACGCCCGGTCAGTGGGGGAAAGCCTATCCTGGCGCAACAGTTCGCCTGGCGTTGCCAGTCGCTTGCGCAGTATTTGTTGGCTGCTTTCGGAAATTGGCGCAATTTCGGTCTTGCCGGCTACCATATCCACCGTCACGATGGCGTCGGGCGGAACCTCTTTGCGGTGGAGCAGGTCGGGGCTATGGGTAGTGACCAGCACCTGGGTGCGGTCGGCGCCGTCGTTCAGCGCATCCCAGAGGCCGCCGGCGGCCGCCGGGTGCAGAGCGGTTTCGGGTTCCTCAATGCCGACCAGGGACGGCGGGGTATCGCCGCCCTGCAACAGCGCAGTCAGCACGGCCAGGGCGCGCAGGGCGCCGTCGGACATATTGACTGCCGTGAATTCCAGTGGAGTATCCGAGCCGACGGCTTGCTGCACGAACCGTATGGTCTCCAGATTTACCGTCGGTATTTGGATGCGGTTGATGGACTCAATTTCCGGGACCACATTGCGCATATATTGCTGAATCCAGTTGAAACTTGTCGGGTCGGTTATCTCCATTTGACCCAATACGCCGGCCAGGTTGTGGCCGTCGGAGATGCGCAGAATATTGTCGCAATCCGGGGGCTGGGGACGGCGCATTGCGTCGAGGTCAAATTTGTAGAAATTCATGCCGGTCAGGGCGTCATAGACGGGCCGGAACGCGTCCAAATTGCTGGCGTTGATCAGGAAAAGGCGACCGGCAGACAAGCGCGGCAGTTTTGCAGGGAGGTTGGTATCAGTGATTTTCCCGTTTTCGGCCGTAAAGTGAACCGGGCTGCCGGCGCCGTCAACGGGCGCAACGGCGCAGATTTCGCGGCGGACTGTGACGGAACCGTTATCCGGCGCCGCGATTTCAAAGCAGTAGCGGCCCCGCTGCGTTCCGTCATTGAGGAGGAAATGCAGGTCTATGGAGAAATTGTCCGGATGTACTGTAGAACGGCGCATTACCTCGGTGATGCCGCCGCGCTCCCACAGGGCTTTGCGCAACGGGCCGCACAGGGCGTCGCGGGTGAAGGCTAACGCGTCCAGGAAGTTGCTTTTGCCGGCGGCGTTGGGGCCGACGAGGATGGCCAGCGGGCCCAGTTCGACGTCGCAGCGGGCGATGCTTTTGTAGTTCCGCAGTTTGACGCGGGTTAGGAACGGCGGCCTGGACATTTTCTCATCTCCGTGTCGTTATTCTAACTGTGGCGCGGCGCTGATGCAAGGGCGAGGGGCGTGCCGGTCAGGGCTATCGCATATGGATTTTTTCTCTGGTCGTCTTGCCGATATACCGGATTCCAGAAGCAACAATGTAGCTGCATTCGTAGCCGAATTACGAATTCAGTCGTGGCTGTCCGCTAAAATCAGGCCCATATCAAGCGAATCTCTCCATATGCGATAGCCCTGCGTGCCGGTGGGCGGCGTGACAAGGATGATGCTGCCAGTACGCCAGGCAATTTTCCCGCATAGCGTTGACTTGCAATTTGGCCTACGCTCTTTTATGATTAGAGTGGTCATTGCGGACGCAGGGCGGCAGTCGCCGACGTTGGCGGCGTTAGCGTCGGCCTCGACTGCCGCACCCACTGCGACCGCGCTGATGACGCCAAATTTTCCAGGAGGATAGCCACTCTGATGACGACGCAAAGCCGTGCGAAGCCGGCTTTCGTTTCCCAATACGTTGGGATTGATTCCCACCTCACCGAGCGCAACGGCTCCACCGAGCAGGTGTATGGCATCGCTGCGGAGAGACCGGCGGGCCGCAAGCTGGCGCAGGACATCGCCGAACACTGCAACCAGCTGGCCTCGGACGGCTACGAAGTTGTTTCCATTTTCCCGCTGACCAGCGGACGGACTGTGGAAGCGTCTGCGGAAGCTGCTGAGCGCGTGGGAGGGCGTACGTACACCCGTCGGGAAGAAATTCAGCAGGATGACGCGAACCCCTGGTATGGCAAGCGCTATGAAGATAAGCACTACGTGGACACGAGCGTAGGCTACAGCGTAACCGACGGCGTGATTATCGTCGCCCGGCTGTGCAAGACCGCACATACCCATAAACCCATAGCGTCTAACGCCGCAGGCGCGATGGGGCAGCACGATGTTCCAGGAGAGAACACCATGGCTAAAAAGGATTTCACTATCCAGCGCGGCGGCCGTATGGAACGCACCGTCGTTGGGAAAGACGGACACATACATCACCCGCCCGCGGAAAAGCAGGGGAAGGACGGTCACTTTACCGACGAGGGGCAGTACCGCCGCGCCATTGAGCGGGCCGTCGCGGAAAACCAGCGCTGACCGCGCCGACCCGGTTCCCGGCAAGCGCAGCGACCGCGCGGTCGCTGCGCTTGCCACCAAGCCGCCCGCAAGGTGATAATGGGGGCGGCTTTTTCGTTTCCCGACGCCCCCTGCCGAGGAGGCAAACCTTGTTCCGCTCGCCCTACCCCGCTGCTGACCAGCCTGCTTACACCACCCGATTCGTGTACGCCGACACTATGCTGTCCACCCACGGGGGCAGCATGGGCGAAGTGCGCGTTACGGGAGAGGAACGCGCCCGCTTGCAGCAGATGGCGGAGCATCTGGAACGCTGCTGCAACGACCTGGACGCCGCCGGCTATGAGGTCATATCCATCGCCCCTATCGTCAGCGGACGCTCCAGCTATATGACGCTCGCCGGCGACCGCGAATATCCCGGGCACGGGTACAGCGTAACCGACGGGTTGATTGTCACGGGGCGTTTGAAAGTCTGAAAGAGCGCTGGACTGCCGGCGTCGGCTGGCATAGGCGGCAGAGCAGAGGTTGCCAAATGACGCAAACATCACCCATAGAACCTTTTGACGACGCCGTTGGCGACTACCGCCGGCAGGCGCGGGAGTTTATGCTCAAAAGCCGGCAGTACCTGGCGGATGGCGACCTGCATCAAGCATCCGAAAAGGGCTGGGGCGCCGCCGCGTGGATGGCAAGAGCCGTGGCCGAGGCGCAGGGCTGGAAATACACGCGGCACGACGAGTTTGCGAATGTAATCAACCGCGCCCGCATCCTCTCCGGCGATGCCCGGCTGCGCAACTTGCGCCGGGCCGCCAACGAACTGCATGGCTATTATTACACGCGCAAGCGTTTTCTGGACGCCGCCGATATTGGTGAGGGGTTGGACGAAATTGCTGCTATGCTGGACATTCTGGAACCCCTTGCCTCACCGGAGCCGAACAGGGCCGGGAGCTGATAATGACCATAACCGTCGCCGCCAGCGCGCCGCGCCGTATTGAAACCGCCGACACCATTGCGGCTACTGGAGGAATGACGATGACGCAGATGAACCCGATTGAACCCTACCAGACGACTGACGACGCCGTCGGCGATTATCGTCAGGAAGCCCGCAATTTTCTGGTCAAGAGCCGCCGTTATCTCGCGGAGGGCGATTTGCATCAGGCATCGGAAAAGGGCTGGGCCGCCGCCGCCTGGATGACCAAGTCCGTAGCGGACGCCCAGGGATGGGAATACACCAAGCACGCGCAGTTCAGCGTAGTTCTGAATAACGCCCGCCGGATTACGGACGACGCCAGAATCCTTGGTATGCGCAGCATCGCCAACGAGTTGCACGGCAATTTTTACACCCGCCGGCGCTTTCTGGACGCCGACACTATTGGCGAAGAGCTCGACCAGATTGCCCTCCTGCTGGACATTCTGGAACCCCTCACCTCACCGGAGCCGAACACGGCCAGGAGCTGATGACCATGACGACCGCCACCAACGCGCAGCGCCATATTGAGACCGCCGATACCATTGAGGCGATTGAGGAATGTTTCCGGCTGGGCTGGACCGACGGCCTGCCCGTGGTGCCGCCGGCAGAGTACAAGGTGCGGGAGATGCTGTCCGCCGCCGGGCTGACGGGGGAGGAGGAGCTGCTCAATCTGGATATGCGCAGCCGGGTCATCACCTCCGAGAATGCCGCCGCCAACGCGGTGATGGCCGGTTGCCAGGCGGAGTATTTCCCTGTGCTGGTCACCGCCTTGCGCGCGCTGGAGGAGGAACGCAATTTCGTGAATATGGCGGCCTCGTCCACCAGTTCGCCCAGCATTTTGATGATCCTGAACGGCCCCGTGCGGGAGGCTTTGGGCATCAACAGCAGGGACGGGCTGTTCGGGCCGGGGTTTCGGGCCAACGCCAGCATCGGGCGGGCGGTGCGGCTGTGCTTTATGAACGGCTTTGACGCCTGGCCGGGGCAGCTGGACCGGGGGACGCTGGGGACGCCGGCCAAGTACACTTTCTGCATTGCCGAAAACGAGGAGGATTCGCCCTGGGAACCGCTGCACGCCAGCCGGGGCTTTGCGGCGTCGGACAGCGTGGTTACGGTGGCGGTGGCCTACAATCCGGTGAGCGTGCCCAACAGCTATGCCCACACGGGGCGGGCCATTCTGCTGTCCATCTGCGACGCCCTGCGTTCCACGGCGCTGGCGCACCGCTACCCGGCGCAGTGGGTCATCGTCATCGGGCCGGAACACGCCCTGTCGCTAAAGCAGGACGGCTGGGGCCGGCGGGACATTCAGGACTTTCTGATTGAAAACAGCGGACGCTCCCGCGCCGAGCTGGTGCGGCTGGGTTCCAAGCAGGGGCCGGAGCGTCCCGGCGACGATGCGGTGATAATGCGCTGCGCCAACGACCCTGACGACATTCTGATTATGCATGGCGGCGGCACCGGGGGGCGGTACAGCGCCATTATTGACACCACCGGCTACCGGATACGTACGCGCAAAATCGGCATCGGAGGGCAGTAGCTATGACCAGCGCGGCGCTGCCCGCCAACCCCTTTCCGGGGATGAACCCGTATCTGGAAAGCGCCGGGCTTTGGCCTGACGCGCATACCAGCATCATCATCGGTCTGCGCGATTTTCTGGCGCCCCGACTACAGCCGGATTATGGCGTGCGCGTAGAGCAAAGGGTGGTCGTTGCCCAGGAACCTTATGCCGGCAACGGACTGGCGCAGGTTCGCGTCCCGGATGCCGTTGTGCTCACGGCGGCGGGTGCCGGGTCGCGGCGTGAGACTGCCGCGGCGGAGCCGCAGCCGGGCGCTGCCGCCGTGGCAGTGGCCCTGCCGGCTGCGGAACTGCTCCGGCAACGCTACCTGCGCGTGTTCCGGGCGGACAATATGGAGGTGGTCGCCGTCATTGAGGTTTTGTCGCCGGCCAACAAATCGGGCTCCGACCGCCGGGATTACCTGGGCAAGCGGGCCGAAGTAAGGGCCAGCACGGCGCATCTGGTGGAGATTGACCTGCTGCGCGCCGGGGCGCCGATGCCGGTTATCGGCGATGCGCCGCAGGGCTGCTACCGGATCATCGTCGCCAACGGACGGCTCCGGCCGCAAGCCGATTTGTACGCTTTCGGTCTGCGGGAGGCGATACCGGAGTTTGTGCTGCCGCTGGGCAAAGGCGATGCCGGCGTCAGCGTCAATTTGAATGAAGTATTGGGTCACGTGTATTCCCACGGGTCTTACAATATGTTCATTGACTACGGGCGCGACCCGGAGCCGCCGCTGTCGGATGGCGACCTAGCTTGGGTGGACGGGCTGCTGCGCGAGCAGGGATTGCGTCAATAAGGCCAAAAGAGGGAGGATATGATGACCAGCGCCGCATTGCCCGCCAACCCCTTTCCGGGGATGAACCCGTATCTGGAAAACCCCGGCCTGTGGCCCGATGTACACAACAGCGTCATAGTCGGCCTGCGAACTTTGCTGGCCCGCCAGCTGCGGCCCGAATATCGCGTGACGACAGTAGAACGGGTTTATGTAATGACGGAGCCGGGCGGCAACGGCAGTGGCAGCGGCAACGGCCTGCGTATCCCCGATGTCGCCGTGCTTACGGCCACCGCGCCGGCGCCCGGCGCGGGCGCGTCCGCGGGCGAACTGCGTTTTCCGATGCCGGCGCGCAGCAAGGACGCTATCGCAGTGCAGCTGCCGGCAACGGAACTGCTCAAGGAACGCTACCTGGAAGTGCGGCGCGTGGACAACCGACAGGTCGTGGCTATTATTGAGCTGCTGTCGCCCACCAACAAGGGCGGCGACGGTTACCGGGAATATCTGGCCAAGCGGGCCGCCACGCTGTACAGCCCCACGCATCTGGTGGAGATTGACCTGCTGCGGGCCGGCCGCCGGATGCCCGTCATCGGGCCGGCGCCGGCGGAGGCGCACTATCGCATCCTGGTGGCCAACGCCCGGCGCAGCGAACCCGTGGCCGATTTGTACGCCTTCGGCATCCGCCAGGCGATACCGGATTTCATAATGCCGCTGGCGCAAGAGGATGAGGGCATTGCCGTCAACCTGAACGCGGTAGTGAACAGCGTGTATGCGGACGGGTCTTATGACCTGGACATTGACTACGGGCAAGACCCGCCGGAGCCGCCCCTGTCGGATGACGACCGCGCTTGGGTGGAGCAACTGCTGCGTCAGCAGGGGCTACGCAAGGCCGCCGATTGAAGGTACAATCACCGAAAGCATAATCACCGAAGGCGCCATCAAGCTTGAGGGTATAACCACGAGGCGCGCAACACCGACTACGAACTACGCTACGGAGGGCAATTATGACTACCCTGGAAGCCGCCAGCCGGCTGCGGCTGGTGAACCCCAAAGGCACGGAGCTGCCGCTGGCCGAGTTTCGGATGCAGGACCGCTCCGGCGGGCTGGCCGGCAAGCGCCTGGGGCTGATGGAAAACTCCAAGGCCAATGCCGACCGGCTGCTGCACGAGCTGGGCGACATCCTCAACGCGCGGCACGGCTTCGCGGAGGTGCGCTACTACAGCAAGCATCACGCCAGCCTGCCCGCCAAACAGGAGGTTATCGACTCCATCCTGGGCGAGGTGGATTTCCTCATCACCGGGGTGGGGGATTGAGGCTCGTGCAGCTCGTGCAGTGTGCACGACGGCATTGACCTGGAACGGCGGGGCGTGCCTACCGCCGCCATCATCACCCATGTGTTCCGCAACACGGCGCAGGCCATGACGCGGATGATGGGCGTTCCCGACTACCGCTATGTGGTGGCGCAGCATCCGCTGTCCAGTTTGACGGACGAGCAGGTGAAGCAGCGGGCCAGCGAGCTGGCCGACGAAGTGGAAGCCATTCTCACCGGCCAGACCGCCGCCGCTACCGCGACGGCCGCCGCCGTTTCCTGACGGACGGGTTCTGCCGCGTTTCTGCCCGCGCCGGCCATAGCGATGATGGCCGGCGCGGCAACTGTCGGTGCCAGTGGCGGCGCCCGTGCCCTGACCGCCGGCCGTTACGGCGGTTCGCATTTTTTGTGGGATGGCCAAAAATTTCGCCAAATCTGTGACAATTTTTCACTGCGGCGCCGGCGCCCGGTGGGTTAACATCCGATTCGCCCCGGAGTGTGCCGGGGGTATCCTGATGTACTGACCGACGGGGGCAAGACGATGATACGCAAGCCTTTGGGCCGCCGCATCCGGCGCGCCGCCGCAATTCTGGGAACGCCGATGCTACTGCCGGCTCTACTGCTGGCGCTGATGGTGGGGGCAATGGGCACCGGGCCAGATGAACCCAGGGCGTCCAGCGTCAACGACAACTGGCAGGTTTTTGAGGGCCACGCCTTTGCCGACAGCCGCGCCGTGCCCAAAGGCGCTTCGCTGGTGGCCTGTCTGGGCGGCTGCGATGAGGGCTATGTCAGCACGCCGGTGGTCATTGGCGACGACGGGCGTTACAGCAACCTGCGGGTGGCGCCGGGCAAGGCGCCCAAAGGCGACCTGATTACCTTCTGGCTGGTGAACAAGGACGACCGCCTGGAGGCCGTGCAGTCGTGGATCTATGAAGGCGACGGGCAGACGCGGAAATTGCACCTCAGCTTCAAGGAGCTGCCCGTGGGCTTCACCCGCGTGTCTCATATGCCGGCCACGGGCGTTACTACCGACCTGACGGTTCCGTCGGCGGCGGAACTGGGGCTGGTTCAGACGAACTCTTTCCAGAGCGTGGCCACCGGCTGGCGCTACGGGAATGTGCCGGTGCTGCCGGGGTTCGCGGTGGTTTTCGGGCTGCTGCTGGCCGCCGGGGGCGTGTCCCTGCTCATCTACCGCCGCCGCCTGACCTGGTAGGCAGCAGGCCGGCGGCCGGCGGGAACGGCGCCGATGCCGTCATTCCTGGACAAGGGATGGGGATGGATGCGGCGATAGCGGCCGGCGGTGGTGCCGGCCGCTACGGCATTGGGGCGGCGTCCACATAACTGCTGGCGCCAGGGCGTGTTCGCCAAATCAGCCGTGATTCCGGCGGCGGCCCGGCCGGTCGGGAAAGCGGAATCCGCCGCCGGCTGTTGGCGGCGACGGAGTTCGGAAAGAGCTGGAAACCGGGCATTGTGGCGCCTCCCTGGTCGTCAAGTTGCTTGCCAAGGCGCTGGATGCCCTTGCGGGGGCAACACTAATACGCCCCCGGAATGCTGTCAAACGGATTCGGGCGACGGAGAGCGACCGGGGGCACCGGCCCGGCCGGCTTTGGAGCAGAAAGGGCGCCGGGTGTGCTACACTTGGGCGCGCCGGCGCTGGCCGCCGCCATTGCCGTTGGCCTTTTGTCGGCTGCCATCCTGCTATTTGACATTGCTATCGCGAGGGACATTGCCTACGCTCTGGCCCCAACCCATTGACCCGTTCCCCGGAGGAAAATCCGATGCCGTCCGCCAACGCCGTTGTCCTGCCCGACAATGTTCGTCCCGTTCACTACGAACTGACGCTGACCCCCAATTTTGATGACTTTACCTTCGCCGGCGAGGTGGACATCACCGTGCAGATGGAACCCGGCGTCCGGGAAATCGTGCTCAACTGCGCCGAGATTGACATCAAATCGGCGGTGGCGAGCTGGAGCGACATTGGCGGCGAGCACGAACAGCCGGCGACGAGCATTGCCTGCGACGCCGAGGCGGAGCGTGCCACCATCAGTATCGCGGGCGCGCCGGCCGAGGGGCTGGTGGGCAACCAGCATCTGAAAATGTCTTACACCGGGGAGCTGAACGACAAGCTGCGGGGCTTTTACCGCAGCCAGTACACCAACCCGGAGGGGGAAACGGCGTATCTGGCTACCACCCAGTTTGAGGCCACCGACGCCCGCCGGGCCCTGCCCTGCTGGGACGAACCGGCGGTCAAGGCCACCTTCCGGGTTGCCCTCAACATTCCCGAGGCCATGCAGGCGGTGTCCAATACGCCCATTGTGGCGGAAAGCGAGGGCCCGGCGGCGGGTCTCAAAAAGGTGGTCTTTGACACCACGCCGGTAATGTCCACCTACCTGCTGGCCTTCGTCATCGGCGACCTGACGCACATTGAGAAGGAGGCCGCCGACGGCACGCGGGTGGGCGTGTGGATGACCCGGGGCAAAGAGGAGCAGGGGCAGTTCGCTCTGGACACGTCGGTCAAGCTGCTGTCCTTTTTCAACGATTACTTCGGCATCCGCTACCCGCTGCCCAAGCTGGATCACCTGGCCATACCGGACTTCGCGGCCGGGGCGATGGAGAACTGGGGCTGCGTAACCTACCGGGAAACGGCGCTGCTGGTGGACCCGGAGAACTCGTCGGCAGGCACCCGGCAGCGGGTGGCCGAGGTAGTGGCTCACGAAATGGCGCATATGTGGTTCGGCGACCTGGTGACTATGGAATGGTGGGACGACCTGTGGCTCAACGAAAGTTTCGCCACCTGGGTGGGCACCAAGGCCGTGGACTGGCTGTTCCCGGAATGGGCGATGTGGACGCAGTTCGTCAATATGGACACCAACCGCGCCTTCAGCCTGGACGGTCTCAAGAATTCGCACCCCATTGAGCAGGAAGTCGCCAACCCCGCCGAAGTGAGCCAGCTTTTTGACGCCATCAGCTACAGCAAGGGCGGGTCGGTGCTGCGGATGCTGGAGCATTTTCTGTCGGCCAACACCTTCCGCGTGGGGCTGAATATCTACCTGAACCGCCATTCTTACCGCAACGCCCGCACGGTTGACCTGTGGCGGGCCCTGGAGGAAGCCTCCGGGCAGCCGGTCACCACCATTATGGGCAGCTGGACGGGGCAGATGGGCTACCCGACGCTGGATGTGGCCGCCATTGACAATGCCGCCGGTACCGGGGACGGCAACGGCGCCGGGCTGACCCTCTCCGTGCGGCAGGAACGCTTCGTGTATGACGCCATCCTGGGCCAGGCCGGCGACGGCAGTAATGACGATGCTGATGCGGAACAGATCTGGCCGGTGCCTTTGACGGTGGCCGTGGCCGGCGTCCCCGGCGTGGCCGGCGCCGCGCTGGTCAACGCCGCCAGCGACACGTTGGCGGTAGCCGCCCCGACGCAACCCGACTGGTTCAAGGTCAACTCCGACCAGACGGGGTTTTACCGGGTGAATTACACCGACGCCGACTGGGAACGGCTGGTGCCCGCCATCGCCGGGCGTGTTCTGCCGGCCACCGACCGGCTGGGCATCCAGAACGACGCCTACGCCCTGTCCCGGGCCGGCCTGTTGCCGGTGACCCGCTTTCTGGCGCTGGCCGAAGCCTACGGCAGCGAAACGGACGCCTCGGTGTGGAGCGACCTAGCCACCAACCTGCGGGAGATTGAGGGGCTGATTGCCGAGGAGCCGTGCCTGGAATCCTATCGCGCTTTCGGTCGGCGGCTGTTCGGGCCGGCGGCGCAGCGTTCCGGGTGGGCGGCGCAGCCCGGCGAGGGCCATCTGGATTCGCTGCTGCGTTCCACCGTGTTGAGCCAGGCCGGTGGGTATGGCGATGAGGCGGTTCTGACGCAGGCGCAGGCGCAGTTTGAAGCCTACCAGGTCGATGCCGCCCGCGTGCGCCCCGACCTGCGGGGCGTGGTATTCAGCCTGGTGGCGCAGCAGGGCGACCGGGCGGTGTACGACCGCATCTGGGAACTGGAACGGGCCGCCGAGCTGCACGAGGAGAAAATCCGGCTGCTGATGTCCCTGGCCCGGTTCCAGCAGGAGGAACTGCTGCGGGAAACTTTGGAACGGTCCTTGACCGACGATGTGCGTTTGCAGGACACCATCTTTGTGGTGGCGGCGGTGGCGGCCAACCACCGGGGCCGGCAGCTGGCGTGGGATTTTCTGAAGGAAAAGTGGGACGAGTTTAACCGGCGGTACGGCAGCGGCGGCTTCGGGCTGATGCGGCTGGTGTCCATCACCAACGCCTTTACCAGCCACGCGATGCGGGAGGATGTGGCGGCGTTCTTTGCGGAGCATCCCACGCCGGCGGCGGAACGCACCATACGCCAGGCGCTGGAGCGCATTGCGCTGAACGCGGCCTGGCTGGAACGGAATCGGCAGGAGGTGGCGCAGTATTTTGGGTAGAGTAGCGGCGCCAGTGCTACCCAAAACGCCGGGCGTCTATTACAATGCCTGTAACAGACGCCGGGCGCATCGCGCCGGAACAGGACGCGGCTGATCTGCGATGATGGACGATTTCGAAATCGTAGGGCTTATAGAGGCAACTGAAACCATCGCAGTGAACAATTCTATCCGCGACATCCGACGATTGCGCAGGAATTATGGACAGGGGCGATGGCGAAAACTGAAGGGGATTGCAACCGTGCGCCTTTCCAGTGGCGAATTGCGCCGCGCCGAGATACATTGGTATGAGGCGCATGGCATTGGCCGGAAAGAATTGAGGATCAAGCACTACAGGAGTTGACTAAATATGAACGGGAACTATGTTGTCTGCATTGACAACGGGAACTACCTGGCCTCCCTCGAGGTTCGCAAGATCTACCGTCGGCTGCCGGATGACGACGCCAGCGAATTGGGGATGATTCGCGTCATTGATGAGTCGGAGGAGGATTACCTCTTTCCGACACGCTACTTCGCGCCGATTGAGCTGACGGAGGAACTGGAGCGACTGCTCGCCATCCCCGCTGAAGCGGTGAGCTGACGCCGGGTTGGCGGCTAGTTGCCGGCCATTCCGGCCAAGCTGTCGGCCAACCCGGTAATTCGCTCCCGCTGCGGGATGCAGTTTTGCCAGCGTTGGGGGATGGCCGAGGCCCCGTAGCGCGCGCCCAGCACAGCCCCGGCCACGGCCGCGTTGGTGTCGGCATCGCCGCCGGCGCTGACCATCGACACCAGGGCGTCCTCAAAGCCCAAGGGCGTAACCGCCGCCCAGAGGCCGGCCTGCATCGCCAGCAAGGTATGGGCGATGATGCGATGGTCGCAGAGCAGCCAGTCAATGCCGGGCGGGACGCTCCGACCGGCGGCTACGGCGTCCAGAATGTCGGTGGGGATGCCGTCGTCGCCGGCCATAGCCGCCAGGTTGGGGCAACCATCCGCTGTGGCCGCCGCCATCAGGCCGCCCAAATCGGGGGTGCCGCCGGCCAGCAGCCGGGCGATGACGGCGTTGATTATAATGCAGGCCCACTGGCAGGCCGGCGCATAGTGCGTCACGGCGCAGCTGACGGCCGAGTCGCTCACCAGTTGTGCCGGTTCGCGGCGCCGGGCGATGGCCACAGGGGCGCAACGCATCACCCCGCCGTTGGGCGCAACGCGGTTCCGTTCCGAATAGACCATGCGCGCCGCGGCCGGCGGCGCCATCCCAACCATCAGGTTGGAGATGACCGCCCGCGTGGTGCGGCCGCAGCCGCGCCCGTTTTCCTGGAGCCACCGGATCATATGGGCGGCGAAAACGTTTGCCAGATCGCCGCCGGCCAGCAGGGATTCCGCCAGCTCAACGGCCTGCGCCAGGTCGTCGTCCATCGGACGATGCGCCTCGTCGGGGTCAATCTCCGTAAGCCCGTGGGGATACCAGCGCTTAATATCGTAGTGCCACTGGCATTCCACCGGCAACCCCAGCAGGTTGCCGGCGGCTTGGCCCAGCAGGGCGCCGCGGCTGCGGTCGCGCAGGGCGTCCGGGGGCAAGGCGGCGGCGCCGGCGGCCAGCGCCTCGGCCAGGTTGGGAGCGTGGGTTATGACGCCGGAATCAGGCATAGCGAGCTTCTCCTGGAGGGCAAGGGTGCAACGATATTGGCAATGCTACTAAATCGCCGGGGATGGCGTCAAACGGCGGCGACGGAGCGCGCCGGGAACCCGGCCCAAACCCGCAGCGCGGCCCGGTGAAACGGGCCAGCCAGGGCAATGCCCGCCCCGTCCATCATCCATCGCCCATCATTGTCCATCGCCATCCCCTTGCCCTTCCCGCGCCGGCCGGCGGCCAAGCCCCAATCTTAAATACGATCGCCCCGCAGCGCCCGGCGCGCCGGGTTGACTGGTATAATAGGCTGCCAATAGACTGGTGGGCGGCAGCCGGCCATCTTTCGGCAGGCCGTTCTTACGCCGGCTGTCTTTCGGCCGGCCCGCAGCGTCGTCTCGCGTCCAAATATCCCGTTATACTTCTACGGAGCCCGTTCCAGGGTAATTTTGCGATGTCCATTGACCTGGCCCAGCACATCCGCAATGTTCCCGATTTCCCCATTCACGGCGTGCAGTTCAAGGATATTACTTCCCTGCTGCTTGCGCCGGACGCCTTCGGGGCAGTCGTGGCGCGCCTGGTGGCGGGGGCGGCCGAGGCGATGCCCGATTGCCTGGCAGCAGTGGATTCGCGCGGCTTTCTTTTCGCGGCGCCGATGGCGGTGCGGATGGGCCTGCCCCTGGCGCTGGTGCGGAAGGCCGGCAAGCTGCCCGGCGAAACCCTGGAGTTTGAGTACAGCCTGGAATACGGGCAGAATACGCTGGAAATTCACGCCGGCGACATCGCCCCCGGGCAGCGCGTACTCATCGTGGACGACCTGCTGGCCACCGGCGGCAGCCTGAAAGCCGCCGCCAGCCTCATTGAACAGGCTGGCGGCGAGGTGGCGGGCATCGGCGTGGTCATCGAGCTGATTGGCCTGGGCGGACGCCAGGCGCTGGCCGGGTACGAAGTTTTTTCGCTGGTCACTTTTGAGGTTGACGAGTAAGCCGCCCGCCGCCCGTTCCATTGCGACCGGAGCAACCCCTTCCGCCGGCCCAATCCCGTTCCGCCGGCCCAACGCTTCTAACCGACCCAACCCCGCAACCAACCAACCCTGATGAGGAGGATTTCCGTAATGGCAGACCAAGCAACCATCGGCAATGTGGAGGTCACCGCCGTCATTGATATGGTGCCGCCCGCCCGCGAGCCTTCCGCGATGTTCCCCGATGTTCCCGCCGGCGCCTGGGCCGACTACGCGGACACGCTGGAGGACGGCCAGCTCCAGCTCTATTACGGCGTCTTTCTGCTCAAAAGCCAGGACGATGTCATCCTGGTGGACACGGGCATGGGGCCGGGCCCGCACCCCGACCGGGGGAACCGCACGGGCAACCTCTACGAGGAACTGCGCCCGCACCTGGAGTCCAACGTGGGCGTCAACAACACCAACGTGGGCCCCAGTGATTCGGTCAACTATGTCATCCACACGCACCTGCATGGCGACCATGTGGGCTGGAACCTGCGCTACTCCGGGGGGATGCCGGCGCCCAACTTTCGGCGGGCCCGCTACATTATGTCCCGCCCCGACTACGACTGGTTCACCTCCGCCGAGGGCCGCCAGCGCTACCCCTACATTGACCGGCAGGTGATGCCCCTGCGCCGCCTGCGCCTCCAGCAGATTCTGGAGGAACCGGAATACGTGGTCAACGACGAAATCTCCATCACCCTCGCCCCCGGCCACACGCCCGGCCACCAGGTGGTGCTGATCAACTCCAACGGGCAGCGCGGCGTGGTGATGGGCGATGTGCTGCACAGCATTGCCCAGGTTTCCGAACCCTCCTGGTGCGCCGGCGTGGACACCGACAAGGAGCAGTCCGCCGCCTCGCGCGCCCACCTGCTGGACGCCGCCGAGGAGGGCGACTGGACCATCTGCGCGGGCCACTTTCCCCCCGGCAAGCAGATCGGCAAAATCGCCCGCGTGGACGGCAAGCGCGTCTGGCGGCCCCTGTAACCCGCCCGCATTTTCCGTCCGAGCAATCCGTCGGCAACCACCGCAACCGCGCCCGCCCCGGCGCCAGCCGGGGCGATGCCGGCGGCATTGTCCCGGCCCCGCCCCGGTTGCCATCCCAATCCGAACCACGCCCAATCATCGCCCGGAGCAACGCCAATGACTCGTCTCCGCAACCTGCTGGAACGCATCGCCCAGGGCAGCGGCCCTTCCCTGGGCTTCGGGGCGGCGCCCGGCGACCGCCTGCCGGCCATGGCGCTGATTGCCCGCTGTTCCGGCGACATTGACGCCGCCTGGAAGGCGGCCTGGAATAATGACGCCGGCGATGCCGCCGACGCCGCGGTCATCTTTGCGCCCGGCCTGGCTCCCGCGGCCCTGCCCGCCGGCCGGGGCGGGCGCATCTGGGGCGCCGGCGGCATTCCGCTGCGGCCCGAAACCGTTGCCCTCTGGCGCGCGGCCGGCGCCGATTTTACCGTGTCGCCCCTGGCCGGCGCCCTGGTGGACGCCATCGACATCGCCAACCCCGGCGCGGGGATGACCCACGGCGCCCGCATCCCGGACGAGGCCGACGACGCCATATGGCGCATCCTGGCCGGCATTCCCCTGGACTTTCTGGTACTGGATCAATCGGCGCTGACGGGACGCTGGACGCTGCCCGACCTGGGGCGCGTGGCCACTGCCGCCCGGCGCGCCGGCAAACACCTGGCGGTGCGGGTGGGCGCGCCGCCTACGGCCAACGAACTGCTGGCCCTGCGGCAGGCCGGCGCCGTGGCCGTCGTGGTGGAGGCCAACGACCTGGGCGCGGCGGGAATGGCACAGCTGAAAGCGGAACTGCTGGCGCTGCCCCGCCTGCAACCCCCCGCTCGGCATCCCGGCGCTTTTGAACCGTCGTGATACTCCAGAGCCTGGACCTGCTGCGGGAAAGCCCGGCCGCCTTCTTTCTGGTCATCGGCATCGGGCTGGTGGGCCTTATCATCGGCTTCACCGTCCACGAATTCAGCCATGCCCTGACCGCATACGGCGAGGGCGACCAGACCGCCCGGCGCATGGGGCGGCTGACTTTCAACCCCGTCAAGCACATTGACCCGCTGGGGTTCGCGCTGCTGCTGGTAGTGGGCTTCGGCTGGGCCCGGCCGGTGCAGGTTGACCCCTACAACCTGAAACACGGCCGCCTGGGGATGTCCTGGGTGGCGCTGGCCGGCCCGCTGTCCAACTTCGTCCTGGCCTTTCTGCTGGGGCTGGCGTTCCGCCTTGACCTGCTGCCTGCACCCAACCTTTACCACTGGACGGGGGTTGTGAGCTTTGCCCTGTTGCTCATCATTTTCTATAACCTGATTCTGGGGATATTCAACCTGATACCCTTGCCCCCGCTGGACGGCAGCAAGGTTCTGGGGGGATTCCTGCCGGACGCCCTTTATTACCCCTACCTACAGTTTGAGCGCTATGGCTGGATACCGCTCATCGCCCTGGTTGGGGCCAACCTGATATTGAGCTACGCCGTCAATATCAGCATCCTCGGATACATCCTGATCCCCCCGGTGCGGTTCCTGCTGGAACTGGCCGCTGGCCCTGATGCGACGCGCGCCTTTTTCTGACGCCGCTACGCCCGCAGCGGAATGGGGCGGTTGGCCTGGTTCTCGGCGATCTGCTCCGTGTCCCACAATTTGGCGAAGTTGTAGGCGCGCGGGCAGTGGGTGTAGGATTCCTCCACATTGATGATGATGCCTTGCAGGTGCCGGGCGTTGTCGTCCGTCCAGTACAGCGACAGCTCCACCTTCTGCCGTTCCAGCTCCTCCCGGCTCACGATGGACACCCGGCCGTTCACGCGCACGGTGTCGTTGACGCCGGGGATCATAAAGAGCAGGCCCACGTGGGGGTTGGCGTCCATATTCTGATAGGACTGGAACAGGCGGTTGCCGGCCACATCGGGCAGCAGCAGCCGGCGCGGGTCAAGCACTTTGACGAAGCCCGGCTTGCCCCCCTTGGGCGAGGCGTCGCAGTTCCCCTGCGGGTCGGCGGACGCCATCACCACAAAGGGCGCGGCGGCGATAAACCGCTGCACGAAGTCGGTCATCTCTCCCCGCACCTTGATTTTGGCGCGGGGGCTCATCGCTCCGAAATCGTCGTTGAACCGGCTGTTTTCCTGGACAATGACGCATTCGTCGACATCGGCAACGGCGCCGGCAACGGCAGCGGCCGTATTGGCGACGCTGGCGACAGTCGCGGTGGCAGTAGCGGTGGTAGTCATCGGTCAAACCTCCCGGCCCCCGGCGGGGCGGCGCAGTGGGGACAACATAACGGGGACAGCATAATGCATTTCGTCCGGCGACGCCATACGCCGCATTACTGCGGCCGGCGG
The DNA here is from genome assembly GCA_965203195.1 of Dehalococcoidia bacterium. Taxonomy (GTDB): domain Bacteria; phylum Chloroflexota; class Dehalococcoidia; order Lucifugimonadales; family UBA3495; genus Bin87. The sequence goes on from OZ241860.1 coordinate 3,194,194, forward strand.
GCGCGGATCCGCTTTGCCAGCCGGCCCCGGCGGATGATGATTTAAGGCGTCCGCAAATGCGGCGTCAGCAGCCCGATTTGGAGGGACGCCGGCAGGTTGTTGCGTGTGGCCTGTAGTCGCGCCTGGGGTTGCAGGGCGCCCTCGGCCACGCCCATTTCCCGCAGGAAAGCATCCGCTCCCGACGGCCCGGTGTCCGGCGGCTCGCCCCCTGCGCGGTAGTGCATGGGAATCAGCCACCGTGCGTCCAGCTGCTGCGCCGTGCGGTTGATGGCGCGGTAGGACAGCAGCCCCCGCTCCGCGCCGCCGGCGGGCGCCAGCACCACATCTGCCGGCCCAATCAGGTCGATCTGCTGCGCCGTCAGCGGTTCGACGATGTTGCCCAGATGACACACGTTGATCCCGTCCAGCGTAACGGCATAGGCGACATTGCGCCGGCTGCGGGGGGTGTCAGCGCCCAGTGGCGTCATCACGGCGCGGATGGCGATCCCCTGGAACTCGTACTCGCCGGGGGTGTTGAACACCCGCGGCGCGCCGGGCAGGTCGCCGGCGCCGCGGTGCATGGCGTCGTTGTGGCTCACCGTAACCGCCACCGCGTCCACGGTCTGGCGCGGGTCAATCTGCATACCCAACCCCCCGGCGGCTTCGTAGGGGTCGGTGATTACGGAAATCCCCAGGTTTGTGGAACGCAGTCGGAAGCAGGCGTGTCCCAGCCAGTAAATATCCATAAGCAAACCCGCATCACTCCCGGGGCCCGGCTCCGGGGCCGGCGTCTGCCGGTGCCGGCGAGTTGGCTCGCGCGGCGAGGCGGTCCCGCAATGCCCATCCGCCCGGCAACGCCAAGCTGGCGGCGATCACCTTGGCCAGGTCGCCGGGGATGAAGGGCAGCAGGCCGCACTGCCAGAGGTTGGCGCAGCCCCACTCCGTGGCCGCGTCCGCGGGCAGAAACAGCGCCAGCTGCAACAGGCCGGGTATGTACAGGACGACGTTGCCCAGTAGCATTGCCGCCAGAACCCACGGCCGGCGGCACCAGCCCCGCTGGCACAGCCAGCCGGTCAGCGCCGCCGCCGGGATGAAGCCCACGATGTAGCCGCCGCTGGGCAGCGTCCAGAACCATCCCGACGCGCCGCCGGCGAAAAATGGCAGAAAGGCGCCTTCCAGCGCGTACAGGGCCAGCGCCAGGCCGCCGCGCCACCCGCCCAGCAGGGCGCCCACCAGCAGGACGGCGAAAGTTTGCCCGGTGACCGGCACCGGCGTAAAGCCCAGCGGGATCTTAATCTGGGCGAACAGGGCCACCAGCAGGCTGCCGGCCAGTATCAGCGCCGCGTCGCGGGCCAGACGCCGCGCGCCCGCCGCGCCGGGCATAATGACCTCGGCCAGAGCGCCGGGCAAGGGGGGCGCCGGCGGCGGCAGAGCGGCAACGGTGGACGGGGACACAGTGGCGGCGGAAGGGGAAGGGTTTCGCATAACGCCTATATCCTATACGGCGTTGCCGTTAGCGTCAAACCGGGATGCCGAACAATCAAGGCGTGTGGTTCATATTTACCGTCGTTCCGGCGTCAGCCGGGGCGAAAATGTGGTTGATTTTAGGAATGTTTTTGGAAATGCCGCCCCGATTTGACAAACTGATGCCGCCGGCTTACGGTGAGCGCCAAACCGGGCGGGGCTGCCGCCGGCCCGCCGCCATCTGGAGTTCGCAAAATGGTCACTACCAGCCACCAGGACGCCCGCCCCGCCGCCGGCGGCGCGGCGTCCGACAACGGCGCGCCGCAACCCTACATCCGGGTCAATTCCGTCTGGAAGGTTTTCGGACGCAACCCGGAACGCGCCCTGTCCCCCGAACACGCCGGCAAGGACAAAACCTTTTTCCAGAGCCAGCTGGGCAATGTGATCGGGTTGCAGGATGTCTCTTTCGTGGTCAACCGGGGCGAAACTTTCGTCATTATGGGGCTGTCGGGCAGCGGCAAATCCACGATGGTGCGCTGCCTCATCCGGCTGATTGAGCCCACCGCCGGGGAGATCGTCATTGACGGCGACGACATTACCCAAATGTCGGACAAGGCTCTGGGGGAGTTCCGCCGCCGCAAAATCGCCATGGTGTTCCAGCATTACGGCCTGATGCCCCACCGCAATGTGCTGGACAACGCCGGCTGGGGGCTGGAAGTGCAGGGCGTCAAAAAAGCGGAACGGGAGGCGCGGGTGCGGGAAGTGCTGGCGCTGGTGGGACTGGGCGGCTGGGAGCAATCCTACCCCAGGCAGCTCTCCGGCGGAATGCAGCAGCGGGTGGGCCTGGCCCGCGCCCTGGCGGTGAACACCGACATCCTGCTGATGGACGAACCCTTCAGCGGACTGGATCCCCTCATCCGGCGGCAGATGCAGGACGAGCTGCTGCGCCTGCAAACCGAGCTCCAGAAAACCATCGTCTTTATTACCCACGACCTCAACGAGGCCCTCAAACTGGGCGACCGCATCGCCATCATGCACGACGGGCAGGTGGCACAAATCGGTTCCCCGGAGGACATTGTGCTGCGCCCGGAGGACGAGTATGTGGGTGATTTTACCCAGGATGTGCGCCTGGAAAGCGTCCTCACCGCCAGCAAGGTGATGGTGACGCCCAAGGCCACGCTGATGGGACGCCAAGGCCCCCGCGCCGCCCTGCACACCATCGGCGACAGCGACGGCGACTGCGCCTGGGTGGTGGATATGCGGGAGCACTATGTGGGCCTGCTGTCCATCACCAGCGCCGAACGGGCCCTGCGCGCCGGCGTCCGGCGCTTTGACGAAGCCTGGGAATATGTGGACCGCGACTACCGGACGGTGCATCCCGCCACCACCTTTGACGAACTGATACCCATCGCAATGTCCAGTGATTTCCCCATCCCGGTTACGAATGACGACAACCTGCTGATTGGCGAAGTGCACCGCAGCGCCCTGGCCGAGGCCCTGGCCGAAACGGCCGCCACCGACCCGGACTACGCCGCCAACGCCGCCGAAAACGCCGCCTTGGCCGCCGACTCCGACCCCGACCCCGACCGGCCGCAGCGGCCGTAGCGGGCGGGACGGCGAATACGGCCACACGCCCGGACGCGGCAGCGGCGCCCCCCCGGAATGACCGGCCGGCGCCGCCGGCTGAACATCCTACCCCATCGCACCCGGAGGCAATACTATGGCTGCAATCACCAGAGACGAAGGGCAAAGCACGGCGCCGCCGGGCACGCCGGCCGTAGATGCCGGCGCCGGCGACGCCGCCCGGAGCCGGCTGCCGGCGGCGGCGTCCCTGCGTTCCATCCCCAAGCTGTACCTGTGGGGCGGCGCCGTGGCGCTGATTCTGCTGGTGATGGCCATCTGCCTGCTGGCGTGGGGGCCGGGGATGGACTATCCCACCACGGTGGCCTACTCCACTTCCAGCGACGGCAGCCAGCAGTTCCCCAGGTCGCTGCGCGCCGTAATCGGCGGGGCCATTGACGAAGGCGCCGACTGGCTGACCCGGGAATTGAGCTGGCTGTTCGGCGGCATCAAGGACGGCATCAACTACGCCATACGCGCTATCGTAAAGGCGCTGACCTGGCTGCCCTGGCCGGCGGTGGCGCTGGGAGTAACGCTGGCCGCCTTTGCCGTGGGACGCTGGGGGCTGGCCGGGTTCACCATATTCGCCCTGCTGTTCATCGGCTTTATGGGCCTGTGGGACACCGCCGTGGAGACCATCGCCCTGATGGTGGTGGCCGTAGCCCTGTCGGTGGGCATCGGGCTGCCCCTGGGCGTGTGGGGCGCCCGCAGCCAGAACGCCGACAGCATAATGCGCCCCATCCTGGACGGTATGCAGACGATGCCCAGCTTCGTCTATCTGGTGCCGGCCATCCTGTTTTTCGGGCTGGGGAACACCGCCGGCATTTTCGCCACCATCATCTATGCGGTGCCGCCGGTCATCCGGCTGACCAACCTGGGCATCCGGCAGGTATCGCCGGAGACGGTGGAAGCGGCCCGTTCCTTTGGCGCCTCGCCGTTGCAGATCCTGACCAAAGTGCAGGTGCCGATGGCGCTGCCCACCATTATGGCGGGCGTCAACCAGACCACGATGATGGCGCTGGCCATGGTGACCATCGCGGCGATGGTAGCCGCCGGCGGGCTGGGCGAGAATGTGCTGCGCGCCATTCAGAAGCAGGAAGTGGGCAACGGCCTGATTTCCGGCCTGGCCATCGTCTTTATGGCCATCGTCATCGACCGCCTCACTCAGTCGGTGGCGCGCAGCCGGCAGGAGGCGCTGGGCGCCGGGCATTAGTCCGGCGGCGGGTTTGGAACGTCTCGAGCCGCCCCCGAAAGAGGGCGGTTCGCTTTACCGGCTACGCGGCACCGGAGGGGGCGGCAATCCGAATCCTTTGCGCTGTGCCGCCGGCCGGCCGCAAAGTCCATTGCGGAAGCTGCCCCGGCGGGCGCTCGGCAGGCGATGCCGCGCCGCTTGCCCGCCGGCTCCGGCGGCGCAGCGCAACGCCCACGGAACGGGCCGCGCCGGCGCGGGTGGGGATGATGTTCCGGGCAGCGGACCGCGCCCGGCGCGCGCTGCTCCGTAAGATCCGGCGGCCGGCCAGCCAATCGGCGGGGATTGGCGTGCCCCCCGCCGGGAGACAAGGCAGGCCCCGCTCAGGAATGCTAGGGCACGGTAACTCTCGCGAAGGTGGACTTTCCACTGCCGCCCGTTCTCAAGGCAATCACAATAGCGACGTAAGTTGCCCCCGAACTCCGGTTGCTGCTGGAGTAGGTATTAGGCCGCGCACAAACCAAACCTTCCGCATAATATCATGCGCCGCCGGCGACGGCGAATCCGCTCCGCCGTCGTGCGCTTTGCCTGGCCCCGGGAAAATAGTCCCCATCACCGACACGGACAGAGTAACTGCCATGGCGGCGGCCAGTAGAACAGAGATCTCCAAAATCTTGCCTGGCATCTTGCCCCTCCTCTTGAATGGTACTTTATTGACTGCTGGTAGAGACAGACCGGATCAGCCCCTTTAGGGTCGCTAAATCAGTGGCCTCGCCCAGCCCAGTCCGGTGCGGCTCCGGGGTAAGCCATAACTCATCCACTCGCCGCCGATCGCTGGTGATAACCGAGCGCCAGGGTTCCGGTATTTCGGGCATCAAACGGGCGACATTTCCATCAACTTGCCAGCCCATAGCGCCGATGAAGTCGTAAGTGTCGCTGTGCAGACCGCCTCCATAGTAATCATTTGGATCCTGCAACATAATAATATATTCTTTCCCAGCGTACAAGCGATGGTATGGGTCAATTTCAGGGCTGTCGGTGATACAAATGTATTCCGGACCAGTACCCTTAAGGTATTCGCTGACTCTGAAATTTACAAAGCCATAAACAAATTTCCTGCCATCCGCGCTGTAAAGTAGATCGGTACGATCGACAGCAACGCCATGCACCACAAAATCGTGAAATGGTGTCATATTATCGATGGTAGGAGGATGTAAGTGATGGTTGTACATAGATACAGTTTCCCAACTCTCGACGACCGTGATGGTAGGATCCGGTTTTCCCGCCGCGCCAGTGACGCCGCCAGCCCCGCTGGCGCCGGCTTGGCCGGCGCCAAACACATAAGGCGCTATGGGGCGCCCCACATCGGCCACCACCGCGCGGCAAGGATCTGTACTTACAGAGCCGGATTGCTGAGTTGCTGTTGGGGCGACGGCCGTATGGGTGTTAGTGGGGGTGACTTGGGTCTCTGGCGTAGTATCCGGCGCAGACTCAGACTCGGGCGTCGGCGTGTTGGGCGTAGTGGTAGCAGCCGTCGCCGTTGCTTCCGCCGTAGCGTCCGGTTCCACTTGCCCCGAGGCTTGCCCGCCCGTGGCGGCGGGCGCGCAGGCCAGCGCCACCAGGCACAGGGCAACCAGCCCCAATGCGGCGGTCAGAAGGGCAAGTTTAAGGGCGTGGCGGTGGCGCGACATAGCAAAATCCCCTTGCGGCACCAGCGCATCCGGCGGGCGAACTACGCGCCAGTGTACGCTCTGCGGCAATGCCTATCAAATGACCGTCCCGGCCGCCCGCTGGCTGGCCATGCAGCGCAACGCTTTCGGCGGCTACGGTTCCACGCAGGACACGGTGGCGGGCTTGCCGGCGATGGCCGGATACGCCGCCACTGCCAGGCTGGCGACGGATTCTGAAGGCGATCATCTGCCTGGAAAATGTGCGTCCGGGCGCGCCGCCGGAGCTGCGCTTTGCCGTCCGCGCCCAATACCCGGCGCGCGCCCGCCCGGTGACTTCCCAACGGAGATATTCGTTTCCGTAGATGTTCGGGTGCCGCTCGCCGGAGAACATAGCGATTTGACCACCCCGCCCCGCGCCGTCACCGTAGGCTTTACGCGCGTACTGAACTTGGTAAAGCCAACGTCTATAACACCGACTACTATACCATCGCCTTGGTATCCAGCATTATACCATGCCCTCGCTCCGTGAGCATCCGCGGGATTTCTGTCTCCTTGTGATTGCGATGAAGGCGCGTTGGGAGCATTTAGTTCATCAGGTTCGTCTGGGTGCTCTACAAAAAGAACCCCAGATTGCTCCGACAAGCGAACCAGCAAAGATACCGGCAAGGTGGCCCCCAATTGATAATGGCCATAACCATCATTGGGGAGGCTTTTATAAGCGTAAGTTGGGGAAGCGCCGTTGTCTTTGAGAAACTTCACTATTGCCGGGATGCTCTCCTCTGCATCCGGCATTATAAGTACATCTACTTCCGCGGCCGGTTGCGTCGCCTGCTCACAGGCTCCCTGAACCGCTGATTGCGCCTCTTCGTACTCCAGGGCAAGGTAAAAGAGCCTGGAATCCAATTTAGGATTGTCGTGTTCAGCTGGATGCTCTAGTGGCCAAGGTGTTCCGTCGTTGATCAGGAAAAGGGTTGGAGTGGCCTTCGGCGTAGGCGTGTTGGTGGCTACCGGCTCGGCTGTCGATTCCAGCGTGGGCGTGTTGGTGGCTGCCGACTCGGCTGTCGATTCCAGCGTGGGCGTGTTGGTGGATTCTGCATCTACGGCGCCGCCTACTGCGTCGCCTTGCCCCGCCGGGGCGGCGGGCGCGCAGGCCAGCGCCACCAGGCACAGGATAACCAGCCCCATTGCGGCGGTCAGAAAGGCGAATTTCAAGGCATTGCGGCGGCGAGCCATAGCAAAATCCCCTTGTGGCGCCGGCGCATCCGGCGGCCAAATTGCGCGCCAGTGTACGCTCTGCGGCAATGCCTATCAAATGACCGTCCCGGCCGCCCGCTGGCTGGCCATGCAACGCAACGCTTTCGGCGGCTACGGTTCCACGCAGGACACGGTGGCGGGCTTGCCGGCGTTGACCGAATCCGCCGCCAGCCCGGCGGTGGCGGCGGATTCTGAAGGCGATCATCTACCTGGAAAATGTGCGTCCGGGCGCGCCGCCGGAGCTGCGCTTTGCCGCCCGCGCCCAATACCCGGCGCGCGCCCGTCCGGTGACTTCCCAAGCGTATTGCTACTACACTCCGCATTGGCGGAGGGAGACGCCGGGACAGGATATAACCGCGTCGGCCAACCAGGCCGCAAACCGGCCGGCTGCGCTTGCGACGATGCTGTCCAGGCCGGCGCCCCTGAAGCAGCCCAGCTCTGCCTGATGCTCCGCGCCGGCTGAAATACGGCGCGCCTGCCTTGAAAAAGCAGGAGCAGCAAAAAGCGGGGGCAGCGGACGCCGGCCCTGCGCCCCCCCGGTCTATCTATCCCTGCCCGAACCAGTCGGGATGCACCGCCTGCAACCCCAGCTGCGGCCACGCCGCCGGCGCGCCGCACCGCTCCAGGCGCTCCGCCAGCGGCAGCGCATCGTCCCAGTAGTAGGCGATAATCCGCCGCCCGTTCCAGCTCCCCGCCGCGTCCGACGCAATCCACACCACCGGCGACTGCATCACCTCCGGCTGTATCAGCGCGCTCGCCGAGGCACCCTCCGGCGGCAGCACCATATTCGTGGCCGTGGCCCCGCCCGGCGTCAGCACATTCGCCGTTACCCCCGTGCCCTCCAGGTCCTGGGCCATAATCGCCACCAGCGCCTCGTGCCCCGCCTTGGACGGGCCGTAGGGCGCGCCCCCTTTCCGCCACATCGTGTCCATGCTGGTCGTCACCCCGATGATGCGCCCGAACCCCTGCTCAATCATATGCCCCGCCACCGCCTGGGACATCAGAAACGGCCCGCTCAAGTTCACCGACACCACCCGCAGCCACGCCTCCGGCTCAATGTCCCAAAAGTCCGTCCGGCTGCCCGAGGCGTTGCCCCCGAAGCCGGCCGTGCGCGGGTTGATCCCGGCATTGTTCACCAGGATATGCAGCCCGCCCAGCTCGGCGATAGTCCGTGCCACCGCGTTCCGCACCGATGCCGGATCCGTAACGTCGGCCACAATCGGCAGCACGGCGTCATCGCCCGCCAGTTCCCGCATATCGTTGGCCGTCTGGTCCAGCCAGTCCTCGTTGATGTCCAGCATCGCCACCCGCGCCCCGGCCCGCACCAGTCCGGTGGTAATGGAACGCCCCATTCCAATGGGGCTGGCGGCTCCGGTCACAATGGCAATCCGGCCCTGCAAAGTGTCCGACGACATTGTCATAACATTCACCTCGTTTCGTTATTTTCCCCGTTGGCAGTTGGTGTCAACCCCGGCTGGCGTCGCCCCGGCAACTTCCGGGCCGGCCCGCATCATACCATACCCCTGTCCCCGCCTTTTGCCAGTATCCCGCATTCGCCGCCACGCGCCTCGGCTGCCCTCTGGCGCGGCAAAGGCAGACCGGGAGGGGGATACCTGGAATATCACCCGGCCCGGCCGGCCCTTTTATCCGATCAGCGCGGCGGCCCGTTCTGCGATCATTATCGCCGTGGCGTTGGTATTCGCCCGCACCACATTGGGGCAGATGGACAGGTCAACCACCCGCAAGTTGCGGACGCCATGCACCCGGCACTGCTGGTCCACCACTGCCATCGCATCATCCGCCGGCCCCATCCGGCAGGAACCGGAGGTGTGGTAGGTGGTAAAGACATTCCGCAGCAGCCAGTCGTCCAGGGCGTCATCCGACGCCAGTTCACCGGCCGTCGGCGAAAGGGGCGCGCCCGCAATTGCCCCGAAAGCCGGCTGCGCCAGTATCCGCCGGCACAGCCGCGTCGCCGCCCGCAGACGGCGCCGGTCCTCCGCGCTGCGGAGATAGCGGTAGTCAATCAGCGGTTGGGCCTCCGGGTCTGCCGACGCCAGCCGCAGCTCCCCCGCGCTGTCCGCCAGCTGCAAAATGCAGGTCATACGCAGAATGTCATCCCGCCCCCCGTCCGGCCCGCCTCCCGCTGGCCCGTTGCCGCTACCCAGAGGACTTGGCCCCGACGCCGTGTTGTTCACATACACCTGCATATCGTTGCGCGCCCCCGACCCTTCGGTGGTATAGCGCAGCATCGTCTGGATCCGGGAACCGGCGAAACCGGAACCGGCGGCATAACCGGGGCGCAGCGCCGTGTCCACATAAATCAGCGGATGGTCGCGCAGGTTCTGCCCCACGCCGGGCAAATCCCGTACTACCGGAATGCCCAGCCCGGCCAGATGCTCCGCCGGCCCCACGCCCGACAGCATCAGCAGCTGCGGCGAAGCGATGCCGCCGGCGCACAGGATTATCTCCCGCCCGTACACCGCAAAGGTCTCGCTCCCGCTGGACACACTGGCGCCCACTGCCCTGGCCCCATCCCAAAGTATGCGCCGCGCCGTGGCGCCGCCCCGTATGGTCAGGTTGAGACGGTGGCGCGCCGCCGGCAGATAGGCCAGGGCCGCGTTCATTCTGATGCCCGCCGGGTTATTCATCGGCGCCGCGCCCACGCCGCCCGATTGCGGATGGTTCATATCCTCATCCTCAGGGAACCCCAGGCCGGCGCACGCCGCCACAAAGGCGGTCTGGAAAGGGTGCCAAGCGTTGCGGGGCGCGCGCTCCACCGGGATGGGGCCGCTGTCGCCGTGAAAGTCATCCCGCACATCGGCATCCGATTCCAGACGGCGAAAGTAGGGCAGAACCTGCTCGTAGCCCCACCCGTGGTTGCCCGCCGCCGCCCAGGCGTCGTAATCCTCCGGCAGGCCGCGCAGGAATACCTGTCCGTTGACGGCGCCGGAGCCGCCCACAACCCGGCCCCGGGCAATGGACATCGGGGCTTCCTGCCGGTGGGTAGCCACCGCGCGGTACGACCAGTTGTAGGGCGCGCCGGGCGCCGAAGCATCCTGCCGGGAACCGTCCCGCAGTTCCGCCGGCCACTGCTCAAAATCGGCGAAGTCCGGCCCCGCTTCCAGCAGCAGCACGGAACGGCGCGGGTTTTCCGACAGCCGCGCCGCCAGCGCGCAGCCTGCCGAACCGCCGCCGATAATTATAAAGTCATATTCCATATTGCCATCGCCTCATCGTCTCCCGCAGCATCTTGCCGCCAACCCCATTGCCGCGCAGAACTGCCCTGCCACGGCGTCCGCTACCCGTTCCAGAGACGGCGCCGGTGCCGGCGCCGCCGGCAGCTCAACGGCCAGGGAAGTGACGCCCCGGTCGGCAATACCGCAGGGGATGATGCCGTCAAACATCCTCAAATCGGGGTCAACATTAATCGCAAAGCCGTGATAGGCCACGCCGCCGGCGATTTTGACGCCGATAGCGGCGATTTTGCGCTGCCCGTCGCCGGTCCACACGCCGGTCAACCCGTCCACCGTAGCCGCCGCCAGCCCGAATTCGGCCAGGCTGGCGATGATTATCCGCTCCAAAGCCCGCACATACCAGTGCGGCCCGCCGCGCCCCCGCAGCTGGATAACGGGATACGCTACCAGCTGCCCCGGCCCGTGGTAAGTCGTCAGTCCGCCCCGGTCGGTAGCCACCACGGCAATGCCCCGCGCCGCCAGTGACGCCTCATCCCGCAGCAGGTGGTCGTCCGGCGCCAGCCGCCCGCGGGTGTAGGTATGCGGGTGTTCCAGCAGCAGCAGGGTCGCCGGCGCCGCCCCGCTCCGCACCTGCCCGGCAATAGCGACCTGCCACTCCCACGCCGCCCGGTAGGGCATCACGCCGGCGCGGATAATGCGGCAGACGGGCAACGGCGCGCCGGCGGCGTCATCCGCGCCAACAGTATCATCCGTGCCGCCCGTGACCGCCGGCGCCGCCTCAATAGATGGGCGTGTCGTCATCCATCGCCTCCAGGCGACGCTTGACCGATTGCAGAAACGCCCCCGCTTCGGCGCCGTCGTTAATCCGATGGTCAAAAGACAGGCACAGGTTCATCATCCAGCGGATGGCGATAGCGTCGTTGACCACCACCGGGCGCTGCTGGACGGCTTCGGTGGTGATAATGCCCGCCTGGGGGTAGTTGATAATCGGCCCGCCCAGGATGCTGCCCAGCGCCCCGGTATTGTTGACCGTAAAAGAGCCGCCCTGGACGTCCGGCAGCCGCAGCCGGCCGGCACGCGCCCGGCCCGACAGATCGGCCACGGCGTGGGCCAGCCCGGCAATGCTCAAGCGGTCGGCATCGTGGAGCACCGGAACCACCAGCCCGGACGGGGCCGCCACCGCGATGCCCAGATTGATGCGCCGCTTCAGCACAATGCAATCCTCGCCCCAGGATGCGTTGAGCGTAGGATGCTCTTTCAATGAAGCCGCCACCGCCTTGAGCGCGAAGGGCAGATAGGTCAGGTTGACGCCCTCCCGCCGGCGGAAATCGTCCCGCTCCCGGCGGCGCAGGGCCACCAGGCGGGTAATGTCCGCTTCCACCATACTCCAGGCGTGGGGAATCTGCGTAACCGACCGCACCATCGCGTCGGCAATCATCCGGCGCACCGGGGACAGGGGGATGCGTTCCTCATCGTCGGCAGCGCCCGCCGCCGGTTCGGATACCGGCGGCGCCGGCGTCGGCGCAATTGCCGGGCCGGCCGGCGGGGCAGGAGCTGTTGTGGATGGTTCGGCAACGCCGCCGGCGGCCGCGCCGGCCCCCGATTCCAGATAGCGCAGCACATCGTTGCGGGTAATGCGCCCGCCAATGCCGGTGCCGGCGATGCGGCCAACATCCACGCTATGCTCCCGCGCCAGCCGTCGCACCGCCGGGGAAAGGCGATGGGGAGACGGGGCGGGAACGGACGAAGCCGGCCGGGCAGCATCGGCATCGGCTTGCGGTGGTGGCGTGGCCGTGTTTGTGTTCGTGCTTGTGACCGTGGCAGTTGCCGGCGGAGCGGCGGCGATTTGCTGTTCCGCGGCGCGCGCCTCCACGGCGGAACCTCCCGTAGGGCCTACGGGCTGGGCATCCAGCAGATATGCTACCGGCGTCGGGGGCCGGGCAGCAGCGGTTGTGGCCGGCATCGCAGCGTCGGCCGGCGGTGGCGCCGCCGACGCCCTGTCCCCGGCGCTGGTTTCAACTTCGGCGATGGCCGCGCCCATCGGCACCGTCTCGCCCTCCTGCGCGATGATGCGCAGCAGCTCGCCCGCCACCGGGGACGGCACTTCCATCGTTACCTTGTCGGTGACCACTTCCACCAGCGGGTCGTAGCGTTCTACCCGGTCGCCGGGCCGTTTCAGCCACTTGCCGATGGTGCCTTCAACGACGCTCTCGCCGACCTGAGGCAGTTCAATGAATTGAGGCACGGGTCAATCCTTATCCGTAATGCTTGAGTTGATTTGCCGGAGCGAGTTTCGACAGGCCGGCCGGCAAAGCCGGCCGATTGGAACCGGCCCGGCCTGTTTGCGCGCGCCGGCGCGTTTCCAGGCGGATGGCCCGAACTTCCGTTGCGGCTGCCCGTACGGCTGATTGAGATGCGCCGCATCTCAATCGTCAAAGCCGGCGCGCTCTGCCTCAGGCATCTAGTAAGCCGCCAGGCGGCGCAGCTCGGCGGCGATGGCGTCGGCGCTGGGCATATAGGCATCCTCCAGGGATTGAGCAAAGGGCATTGTCGGCACATCCGGGCCGCAGAGACGGGCGATGGGCGCGTCCAGATAGTCAAAGGCTTCGTTGGCGGCCAGGGCGGCGATTTCGGCGCCAATGCCGCCGCTGATGTTGTCCTCGTGGACGATCAGCAGTTTGCCGGTCTTGCGGACGGAATCCAGGATGGTCGCCGTGTCCAGGGGCTTCAGTGTCCGCAGGTCAACCACTTCGGCGCTGATGCCTTCCCCGGCTACGGAGCGGGCCGCCGCCAGGCAGTAGTGCATCGCCAGTCCGTAAGATACTACGGTGATGTCAGCGCCGGCGTGTTTGATGTCCGCCGGGCCGATGGGCAGCGTGTATTCGCCGTCAGGCACTTCGCCGCGCACCAGCCGGTAAGTCTTTTTGTGCTCCAGAAAGATGACGGGGTTGTCATCGCGGATGGCGGCCTTGAGCAGCCCTTTGGCTTCGTAAGGCGTGGACGGCGTAACCACCAGCAGCCCCGGCGTGTGAAAGAACAGGGCTTCTACATTCTGCGAGTGGTACAGGCCGCCGCGGATGCCGCCGCCGTAGGGAATGCGGACGGTCATCGGCACCTTCAGGGCGCCGTTGGTGCCGTAGTGAACGCGAGCCGCTTCGCCAATGAGCTGGTTGACGCTGGGCCAGACGAAATCGGAGAACTGCACCTCGGGGACGGGGCGCATCCCCCGAAAGGCGGCGCCCAGGGCAATGCCCATGATGGACGCCTCCGCCAGCGGGGTATCCAGTGTCCGCTGCGGCCCGAAATCCTCGATAAAGCCCTGCGTCGCCAGGAACACGCCGCCGCGCTGCCCCACGTCCTCGCCCATCACGAAAACGCGCTCATCCCGCTCCATTTCCTCGCGGAGGGCGGAGCGGACCGCTTCAATAACCGTCATTTCTGCCATAGGGATGCCGCCTGTTTTTGTGCCGGCAACGCCGGGGTTGACGCCGGCCGGTTGAGCAACCGGCCCGAATAATGCCGCCCTTCCGATGACTTCAGCAACGGCTGGCGGGGGTATCCTCCGCTTCCTGCGCCGGCGGCAGGTAGTCGTCCAGGTTGATGCCCGCCCTCTGCAACGCCGAGCGCACTTCCGCCAGAGTTTCTGCGCGGCCCTCGATGTGCCCTTCGGCGCGGCCCTCGGTGTGCCCCCCGGCGCGGCCTTTGTCAAACTCTTTGGCGCGGAGACGCCGCTTGTGCGGTTCCGGCAGATTGGTATTGAGAAATTCGGCCAGTACCATAATGGCTCCTTTCTGCCATAGGGATGCCGCCTTTCCGATAACTTCAGCAACGGCTGGCAGGGGTATCCGCCGCTTCCTGCGCCGGCGGCAGGTAGTCGTCCAGGTTGATGCCCGCCCTCTGCAACGCCGAACGCACTTCCGCCAGAGTTTCGGCGCGGCCTTCGGTGTGCCCCTCGATATGCCCTTCGGCGCGGCCTTCGGTGCGCCCTTTGTCAAACCCTTCGGCGCGGAGACGCCGCTTGTGCGGTTCCAGCAGGCTGGTGTTGAGAAATTCGGCCAGTACCATAATGGCTCCTTTGGCTTCTGTGGCCATTTTGGCGAGGATGCTGTAGATGCTGCCAGTAATGCCCAGGGCGATGAACGCAATGGCGATTCGCGCCAGGACGGTCGGCGCGTCAACCTCGGCGGTGGTAATGAGACCATACCATACCACCAAAGCGTAGATGGCGGCCATTAGCAGCAACCGGGCCAGCCGGCTCAAATAAAGCAGGGTGCGCCGGCGCAGCGCATTTCGGCTGGCGCGATTTTCCGTATCCGTGCCGGGGCGTGCGTTATGGTCGCTGCCGTTAGACATACAGGTGGTCGTAGATGGTTGACGCCAGCGGCGGCGCGGCTGCGTCCGCAAAGTCGGTGGCCTCGTTAACCTGCCGCTGGGCCGCGGCGCGAAAGTCGTCCACCTGCCGCTCCGAAACGATGCCGCGCCGCACCAGTTCGGCCGGGAAAACCGCCACCGGATCCCGCTGCCGGGCGACCTCCAGCGCGTCCCGGTCCCGGTAGCGCCGGTCGTCATCGTCCGTGGTGTGCGGCATAAACCGTTCCACTTTCATTTCCACCAGTGCCGGCCCAACGCGTCGGGCGTGGTCAATTCCCTGCCGGGTGGCTTCGTAGCAGGCAATGACATCCAGCCCGTCAATGACGAAGCCGGGGAAGCCGTAGCCCTCCGCGCGGGCGGCCACATCGCTAACCACCATCTGCGATTCCTGCGGCGTGGAGATGGCGTACCTGTTGTTTTCACAAATAAAGACAATGGGCAGGCGATGGATGGCGGCGAAGTTCATGGCTTCGTGGGTTTCCCCTTGGCTGGTGGCGCCGTCGCCGAAGTAGCACAGCGTTACGGTAGCGTCGCCCAGCATCCGGCAGCCCAGGGCGTAGCCCACGCTCTGGGTCAGGCTGGCGGCTACCACATTGGAAATCTGGATGATGCGGCGGGGCAAATCGGCGCCCTGCAACGGAAACTGGCGCGCACCGGAGTAAGGGTCGCCTTCCTTGCCCATAAAGGAAAGCATCACCTGACGGGGCGTCAGCCCGGCGGCCATTTTGATTGCCAGGTCGCGGTAGTAGGGAAACAGGAAGCAGTCGCCGTCCTTCTGCGCCGCCAGCAGCGACCCCAGCTGCGCGGCTTCGTGCCCCTGCGCCGAGGCCGCAATCGGCACCTTGCCCTGCCGGTTCATCATCCAGATGCGCTCGTCCATAGTACGCACCAAAATCAGCTGGCGGCAGACTTCCGCCAGGTCGGCGGCGTCAAGGCCGTCGGGCAAAGGCGCGCCGCCGGAGACGCCGGCGGACGGAATGCCAATATCGTCATCGGTTCCGATGGCCTGGTTCATAGCGTGCGCAATCTCCTGAAAGGGGACGGATTTGGTGCTGATAACCGGCAGCCGGCGCAACCTGGCCAAGCCGGCGGGCCGCCGCAATAATAGACTAACGAGGCAAGGCTGGCAAATAGCGCGGCCACCCGGGCGGCCGGCTTCCGGTTTTACGCTCCATTGCCCGGGTTTGCCATTACGCCGCACACGGCGGTATGCGGTAGCGCACTGCCTGGCGCGGATTGACGCCATCTTTTGCCGGAGCGACAGGGGGCAGTACCGGAAACCGAAAAGCCCGGATTTTATCCCCGGATCTTGTCCGGAGACGGGTCTGCCGCAATTTCGCCATATTCGCTATAATAGCAAACAGAGTTGCCCCAGGAGCGATGACCTATGACTACGCTGGCCGTCACGACGCCCCAACCCCGCGCCGGAATGCGCCTGTCCGTTGCCCAGTTTATGGACTTGCCCGACCTGGACGACAAGCGCAAAATGGAACTGGACGACGGAGCACTTTACATTATGCCTCGCCCCAGCCCCGACCACCAGTTCACTCAGCATATCCTGAGCTGGCACCTGGAAAACTACCTCGTCGGCTTTGCCGCGCCGCCGGCCGAAATATACCAGGACATCATCCTGGCCCTGTCGCCCGGACAGGCGCTCCTCTCCCCTGACCTGGTCATTATTCTGCCGGGCCCCCAAGCCGCCGTTGTGACGGCCACTATGGTGACGGGCGTACCCGACATTGTGGTTGAAATCCTCTCCTCCGACCGCAACCGCGACCTGGTGCGCAAACGCCGGCTTTACGGTCAGGCGGGCGTGCGGGAATACTGGATCTGGGATTTATCAAACGACTCCGTAACGCAGCTGGAACTGCGAAACGACGGGTATGTGGAACGGGCCATTCTGTCCGCCGCCGACGTCTTGACCACCCCACTGCTGCCCGGCCTGGCCATCCCGTTGTCCGGCATATTCCGGCACCGCCGCCGCCCACCCCGTAGCCCCGAATGACCGGAGCCTTGCCGATGCCCGCCCCGCCGCACAGAAGTTGCCCCAGGAGCGATGACCTATGACTACGCTGGCCGTCACCATGCCCCAACCCCGCGCCGGAATGCGCCTGTCCGTTGCCCAGTTTATGGACTTGCCCGACCTGGACGACAAGCGCAAAATGGAACTGGACGACGGAGTGCTTTACATTATGCCTCGCCCCAGCCCCGACCACCAGTTTGTCCAGGCCGAATTAATCCGGCGCTTCGGGGATTACCGCGACCGGCAGCCCGAACCCTCTATTGAGGTGTACCAGGACATTATCCTCGCGCTGCGTCCTGGACAGGCGCTCCTATCCCCTGACCTGGCGATCATCCTGCCGGGCCCCCGGGCGGCCGTCGTGACGGCCACTATGGTGGCGGGCGTACCCGACATTGTGGTTGAAATCCTCTCCTCCGACCGCAACCGCGACCTGGTGTACAAACGCCGGCTTTACGCTCAGGCGGGCGTGCGGGAATACTGGATCTGGGATCTGTCAAACGACGCCGTAACGCAGCTGGAACTGCGAAACGACGGGTATGTGGAACGGGCCATTCTGTCCGCCGACGACGTCCTGACCACTCCATTGCTGCCCGGCTTGGCTATCCCGTTGTCCGGCATATTCCGGCATCGCCGCCGCCCGCCCCGCAGCCCCGAATGACCAGAGCCTTGCCGGCGCCGGCCCCGCCATAGTGGTGTACAATAGCAACTGCATCCGGGCAGCATTGCGGTCCGCCGCCGCTCCGAAATCACGCGCCCGCAACCGGCAAAGGCAGCACCCGCGCATTCGTTATGCCCGCCCGCAACGGCAACATACTTATCGTTGACGACGAGGCCACCTCGGCCATCGTCCGCGCCGTCCGCCGCCGCCTGGAGCAGGAAGGCTGGACCACCCGGGTGGTGAGCAAGGAGGAACACGGCTCCGCCGAGGATATGGGCTGGGCGGCGCTGGCGGCCATCGACGAATCACTGCCCGACGGCGTGATCCTGGACGTGCGCCTGGGCGACTACCGGGACGAGCACTTCAAAGGCCTGGACATTCTGCAACGCATCGTAAGCCGCCGCCCCGGCCTGCCGGTGCTGATGTTCACCCAGTACAGCCAGGGCGCCGAGCGCGACACCGTGGCGCGCAGCGCCCTGCGGGTCAACGCCCCCGTCGAGTTCATCGACAAGCTGGCCTCGCCGGAGGAAGTCGCCCTGCGGATGCGCCGGCTGGTGGGCGCAGAGCCCGGGATCATCGCCATCGGCGAGCGCATTGTGCTGGACACGGAAGCCGGCGTCGTCCGCGTGCGCAACGCCGCCGGCGAGTTGCGCCTCATCCCTGAAGTCAGCGGACGCCGCTTTGAAATCCTGCGCGAACTGGCGCAAGCCTGGTATCGCAGCCCCGGCAACCTGGTTCCCTTCGACCGCCTGGAACGCCATCTGGAGGGCGACGATACCCGCGCTTCCCTGCGCGTCCGCATCCGCGAGATCAAGGTTTATCTGGGCCGCGCCCTGGGCGTCTCCCTGGGGGCTAACGATTTCATCATCAGCGTCCGCGACCGGGGCTACCGCTTGCAGCCCCCGCGCGTGTAAAGCCGGCTGCGGGTTGTTATGGCCGCCCTCTCCCGGCGTCGTCGCCTCCCGGTGCGGCATCCCTGGCCGGCCCTGCTGGGCATTGCCCTGGCCTTCGTCGGCCTGGCGGCAATGACCGCATCCCTGTACCGTCCGCTTGATTTTCTGTTTTCCGAACCCTGGCCGGTACGCCCGCTGGCCTATATCGGCATGGCTGGCATCATAGTGGGCCTGTCCCTGGCCGTAGCCGCCTACGCCGCCCGCCCGCGCCGGGGCTACCCCGACGGTTTCAGCGATGCCGGCGACTGGAGCCGCCTCACCGAGCAGCAGTTCGACACCTTCCAGCACGACCTGGGCCGTCCTATGCGCCGCATCCTCGGCAAGTGCCGGGAAGTGCGCGGCGTGCTGGCCGCCACGGGAGAGGATGTGTCCATAGTAGTCCACGAACTGCTGGACGAAATCGAGGAACAGGCGCCCTCTTTCCGGCTGATGATGGCCAATATGCAGGTTATGATTAACCTGGAAACCCCCGACGCCCCCGTCGAACGCTACCCCGTAGAACCGCCGGCGGTAGTCAGTCGTATTGTAGAGCGTTACGCCAGCCAGGCCCAGGAACAGGGCAAGGACATCGCCTGGTGGTCGGAACCCGAACAATTCGGTTTCGTCTATTGCGACGCCGCCGCCCTGGAGCACATCATCGCCAATCTGGTGGACAACGCCCTGCGCTATGGCGGCGACTACATTGAGATTACCGTGACACGCAACGCCGACGCCTTTCGGATCAGCGTTACCGATGACGGCCCCGGCATTCCGGTTCATTACCGCAACCACCTTTTCACCCGGGGCTGGACGCCGGAGATGGGGCGCAATCAGGAGAAAACATCCTCCGGGCTGGGGCTGTACATCAGCCGGACGCTGGCGCACCGCTACGGCGGCGACCTGTCCGTGGCCTCCGTTGCCACCCCGGCCGCCGATCACCATACTACTTTCACGCTGACCCTGCCCGCCGGCGCGCCCGACGCCTGACGCCCCGACGACCCGTCCTTTCGTCATTCCGTCGCTTCGTTGTCTGCCCCCCTGCCCGGCGAATAATCCCGGCACGGAGCCTCCCGCACCGGACGGGACGCTGACGCTTTCATTTTGCGCCAACAGATACTAGTCGCCACTTTTGCCCTTTTGCTGGTCGCCGCTTTTCTGGCGGCATGGGCGTCGGCTCTGCCCGGCGCGCCGGCGGTTCCCTTTGCGCCGCCGCCGGGCCCTACGGCGGCGCCCACGCCCACGCCGCGCCCCACGGCGGCGCAATCGGTGGCGGCACCCACGCCTACCGCCCGCCCGCTGCCGCCGCCCACTGTTGCGCCGCCGCCGCCCACGCCCCTGCCTACAACTCCTCCCACGCCGCCGCCGCCCACAGCGCCGCCGCCTACGCCGCCGCCTACGCCCTTGCCGCCTACGCCCACGCCGGCGCCCCTCTTTATAACCCTGACGGAACCCGGCGATACCTATACTGTAGTGCATGAAGGCAGCATCTCTATTGCCGGGAACACGCTGCCCTGGGCCACCGTGCTCGTCCGCATTGAAAGCCCGGCACAGAACCAGGAAATTTTCGCCCGCGCCGATGCCGACGGCGCCTTTGCCGTTCCGATACAGCTGGCCGAAGACAACAACGCGATTACCATAATCGCCTTCCACACCACCTCCGACGAGGAAAAGAAGGAACACCGGGTCGTGGATTATGACCCGAATCCGACGCAGTTGTATGTAACTGTAACCGAACCGGACAACGAAGCTGTCGTCGACGCCCCCCTGCTGGAGATAACCGGCAAGACTCTGCCCGACGCGCAGGTGACGGTGAATAAAATCATCCCCGGCCAGGTTTCGAAGGACGGCGAATGGCAGGCTATGATTGTCCTACAGCCGGATGAGAACGAAATCGTCGTCGCCGCCAGCCGCAACGGGCAGCGGCGCACCGCTATTATCACCGTTACCTACACCCCGCAATGACGGGCGGCGTGGCTCTTGCTGTGCCGTCGGCTGGCAACGCCGGCGGTTGACAATGCCGGCGGCCCCGGCCACAATTGCGCCTATCCCCGGCAAGCGCCGCCCGGCCCGGCATATCCTACATTGTCGTCTGCCATTGGCGTCTGCGCCAACGCCGGCGCCGCGCCCCCGTTCCGCTCCCTTCCGCGAGGTTGAAACCGTGCCTGACCTGAACAACGCCGAAGTGCTGGCCCTGGCGAAAGCCTCCCGCATCGCCATTCCCGAGGATCTGCTGCCCGAAGTGCGCGAGTCGCTGAACGGCCTGCTGGCGGCGCTGGACGCCATCGCCGAGCCGGATGTGGCCGCCATTGAACCCCTGCCCATCATCCTTTCCCCCACCGCGCGCCGCGTGGAGGCGTCATAATGGAGGTGTCATAATGGCCGATGCCAGCCTTTGCTACCTGTCGGCTACCGAGCTGGGGGAGCGCATCGCCGCCGGCGCCGTGTCGTCCCTGGAGGCTACCGAAGCCTACCTGGAACGCATCGCCCGGCTGGACGGCAACTACGCTTCCTATATCACCGTAACCGCCGACCGGGCCCGCGCCGACGCCCGCCGCGCCGACGCCGAAATCGCCGCCGGCCACCGCCGCGGCCCCCTG
This sequence comes from Dehalococcoidia bacterium, assembly GCA_965203195.1. GTDB lineage: Bacteria > Chloroflexota > Dehalococcoidia > Lucifugimonadales > UBA3495 > Bin87. The sequence continues at coordinate 3,215,145 of OZ241860.1, forward strand.
CACGGCGTGCCGGTCGCCGTCAAGGACCAGTTCAATACCGCCGGCATCGTCACCACCAACGGCTCCACCATCCTGGCGGAGAATGTGCCCGACGAGGACGCCACCATAATGGCGCGGCTGCGGGAAGCCGGCGCCGTGCTGCTGGGCAAGCTCAATATGAGCGAATACGCCAGCGGCGACGCTTTCCGGCATCCCTACGGGCGGCCCCGCAATCCGTGGGACACCGGACGCAGCCCCGGCACTTCCAGCAGCGGCTCCGGGGCGGCCACGGCGGCCTTTCTGTGCGCCACTTCCCTGGGCGAGGACACCGGCGGCAGCATCCGGGGGCCGGCGGCCTTCTGCGGGCTGGTGGGCATCCGGCCCACTTTCGGGCTGGTCAGCCGGCACGGGGTGTTCGGCGCCAGCTGGTCGATGGACACCGCCGGGCCGGTTTCCCGCACCGTGGCCGACTGCGCCCACACCCTGGCGGCCATAGCCGGCCACGACCCAAAAGACCCGCAAACTTGGGACGCCCCCATCCCCGATTACGCCGCCGCCCTGGACGGCAACATCGCCGGCCTCAAAATCGGCCTCGTAACCGAACGGGTGCATACCGACGCCAATGACCCCGAAGTCCGCGACGCGGTTATCGCCGCCACGGAAACCCTCGCCGGCCTGGGCGCCGCCGTGCGGGAGGTATCGCTGCCCCTGATTGTCCACTCATCGGAAATCTCCTATGCCATCATCAGCAGCGACGCCGCCATGCTCAACTGGGATCTCATCTCCGGCGCCGGGCTGCGGGATCTGGACCACAACAACCAGGTGCGCCTGCTGATGGGCAGCGTCATTCCGGCGCGGGCCTACCAGAAGGCAATGCGGCTGCGCGACGCCCTGCGGCGGCAGATCTTGGCGGCGCTGGACGAAGTGGACGCCCTGGCGATGCCCGCCTCCTCCGTGCCCGCCACGCTGATACCCCAGGCGGCGGGCACAGGCACGAAAGACGACGTGCTGGCCGGCTTCAAGGGACGGCGTGGCTTCACGGCGCCCTTCAACCTGGCCAACCTGCCGGCCCTGTCCATCAACTGCGGGTTCACGGCGGCGGGCCTGCCCATCGGCTTGCAGCTGGCCGGGCGCGCCTTTGACGAAACCACCCTGTTCCGGCTGGCCTACGCCTACGAACAGGCCACGGACTGGTCGGAACGACGCCCGCCGGGGGTTTAGGATAAGGCAGCGCAGCATAGCCGTCCGGCGGCGGCCGGTGTATAATCACCCCCGCTTGGAACGGGAGGGAGGCGCATCCGCTATGGATCTGGAACTGAACGGCAAAACGGCCATCGTCACCGGCGGCAGCCGCGGCATCGGCAAGGCGGTGGCGCGCGCGCTGGCGGCTGACGGCTGCCCCGTGGTCATCACCGGGCGCTACGCCGATACCCTGTCCGCCGCCGCCGAGGATGTCGCCGGCGCCACGGGCGGGTCGGTCACTCCCATCGTGGCCGATATGACCAGCGCCGAGCAGGTCAATGCGATGGTGGCCGCCGCCGCCGATGCCCTGGGCGGGCGCATTGACATCCTGGTGAACAACGCCGCCGCCCCCGGCGGCCTGGCCCGGGGCGCCCTGGCCGAAATCCGCGATGAGGACGTGCTGCTGGATCTGGACACCAAGGTGATGGGCTACCTGCGCTGCGCCCGCGCCGTGGCGCCCTATATGCAGCGGCAGGGCTGGGGCCGCATCGTCAACATTGGCGGGCTGTCGGCCCGGCGGGCGGAGGGCAATTTGAGCGCCGGCGTGCGCAACTCCGGCCTCTCAAACCTGACCAAGTACCTGGCCGAGGAGCTGGGCGGCCACGGCGTGTGCGTCAACCTGGTGCATCCCGGAACCACCCGCACCGAGCGCAGCGGCCCGATGTACGCCGCCCAAGCCGAGCGGGAAGGCATCGCCGTGGCCGAAGTGGAACGCCGCGTGGCCGCCCGCAACTCTACCCGGCGCATCGTGGACGCCGGGGAACTGGCGTGGGTAGTGGCCTTTCTGGCGTCGCCCCGCAGCATCGCCATCAGCGGCGAGACCATCGCGGCCGGCGGCGGCGCCGGCACGAACGTCTATCATTAAGCAGTCTGGCGGCCGGCGTCGCCAGCATTGGCCGCCGGCGCGGATGCGGACACTGACAAGGAGCAAGGGCAATGATTAAAGTCACCGTTTTCTACGGCAACGAAGCCGGCAAGTCCTTTGACTTTGACTACTATGTGAACAAGCATATGCCCCTGGTGCAGGAGCGGCTGACGGGCTTCGGAATGCGCTACTACAATGTGGAGCGGGGCATTTCCGACACCGACCCCCACGCGCCACCGCGCTACATTGCCATCGGCTACCTGCTGTTCAACGATGTGGACGGGGTGCACGAGGGCTTCAAGACCCACGGGCGGGAGCTGGTGGGGGATGTGAAAAACTTCACCGAAATCGAGCCGTCGTTCCTCATCAGCGAGCTGATGGCGTAGCCGGGGGCAAAGCGCTGCTATGTTCGGGGCGACCACCTGGTCGCCCTTAAAGTTTGGCTGTAATCGGAATCGTCGGGATTTGATGACCACCGGCCGTTGGCGGCCAGACGCGTCCCGTGCTAACCTGCGCTCGGACTAACACGCCTTAAAACGGGTCTGGTGTTGCTATGGCCATCATCGAAAACCAGCTCAACGGCCGTATCGCTACCCTGCTCGGCAACTTGGACCGCCGCTGGACGGCGCGCGGTGAAAATACCGGCGCCTTCGCCGGAACCGCCGCTACGCCCGACATCCTGATTACCCGGGAAGGCGCGCCGCCGCTGGTCATTGAAAACGAATACCTGCCGGCTTACACGGTTGAGAGCGAAGCCGCCGCGCGGCTGGGGGGCCGTCTGGACGCCAATGCAGTCAATGCGGCCGGTGAAGTCCGTTCCGTCATTGCCCTGCGGTCGCCGGCGAATTTGCGCGACTGCGATACACTGGACCAGGTTGACGCGCTGCTGCGCGGCGGCATACTGCTGGAGTACGCCCTGCTCACCGGAGCCGACGCCGAAAACTACGCCCGGTTCCCCGATGAAGGGTTCATACCCGGCAACCTGCGGGATCTGGCCGCTTTCATAGAGCAGGCCACCATCCCCGCCGACGCGGTGGAACAGGCGGTCAACGACTTGCAGCAGGGGGTGCAGAACGCCGCCGTCATCCTTATGGAAGCCGTATCCTTGACCGAAGGCACCGACGAGGCCATCGCCGAGCATCTCAAGCAGGACTTTGACATCCAGACGGCGCGTATGGCGGTCACTATAATGATCAATGCGCTGGTGTTTCAGCAGAACCTGGCCGGCCAGTACGAAATCCGCAGTCCCGCCCAGATACTGGCGACCCGCGACGGCAGCCAGCTGACGATGGTGCAGGAGTGGGACAAGATTCTGGACGTCAATTACTGGTCGATTTTCCACGTGGCCCGCGCAATACTGCTGGACATCAATCCGCCGCGCTACGCCGGGCGCATCCTGCAATCAATGGTGGCGACGGCCAACAAACTACAGGAAGTGGCGCAATCTCACGACCTGGCCGGCACGGTGTTCCAGAGGCTGATTGCCGACCGCAAGTTTCTGGCTACTTACTACACCCGCCCGGAAACGGCGGCGTTGCTGGCGCAGCTGGCCATACCGGACGACGGGCGATGGGACGACGCGGAACGGGTGCGGGACTTTCGGATTGCCGACTACGCCTGTGGCACCGGCACGCTGCTGCACGCCGCCTATCGCCGGGTCAACAGCTTGCACCGGCTGGCCGGCGGCGACCCGGAACAGTTGCACGGCTATATGATGGCCAACTCGCTGACGGCCTGCGATGTGCTGCCGTCGGCGGCGCATCTTACGGCGTCAATGCTGTCATCGTCCCACCCGCGCCGCGTCTATCAGCGAACCCGCACGGTGGTTGCCGGGTACGGCAAAACCGAGGAGGGTGGCATTGCGGTAGGCTCGCTGGACTTGCTGAACGGCCGCGCCGCCATCCGGGCTCTGATTCCGGTAGCGCAGGGCGGCACGGCGGTGACCGGCAAGGGGGAAGCGCCGGCGCACCTCAATGTTGAGATGCCCGCCGCCAGCCAGGACCTGGTCATTATGAACCCGCCATTCACCCGCGCCGGCTCCGATTGGGAGGGCGATGAAAGGACGGCGGACACTGTTAAGCCCTTCCGGGGGCTGAATAACGACCCTGCCACTCAGGGCAAGATGACCGCAGCTGTGAAACGCTACGCGCGGGGTACCTGCGCCCACGGTTACGCCGGCTTGGCGTCTTACTTTATGGCCCTGGCTGACAAGATGGTCAGCACTGACGGAACGCTGGCCCTGGTATTGCCGCTAACCGCGATGCAAGGCACCAGCTGGAGCAAAGTGCGGGAGCTGATCAGGCGCAATTATGGCGATGTTACGGTCGTAACCATAGCGGCCAGTCGCCCCATAGACCAGTCATTTTCGGCGGATACCGATATGGCGGAAATTCTGCTGATGTGCCGGAAATCCCCCGACGCCGCGCGCGGCCGGGGCCGTTTTATATCTCTGAAACGGCGTCCCCGCAACGAAATGGAGGGCAGCGAAACCGCCAGAGCGCTAAACACATTTCTGTCCGATACGGACCTCAGAAAGATGGAGGACGGCCCTTATGGCGGCAGTCTGTTGCTTATCGGAAGTTCGGAACCGGGCGAAGCCATTGACGCTCCGCTGGACGACGGGCCGTGGTCGGCCGTCGGCATTTCCGACTACAGCGTAGCGCAGGCCGCTTTTCAGCTGGCGAAAGGCAAAATCTGGCTGCCTGCGTTGTCGGAGCAGGAAGCGCCGGTCATACCGGTCAGCACGGTAGGGCAAACCGGCAGAGTGGGGCCGCATGACGCCAATATCGTAGGGCGAGGTAGCCAGGCGGCTTTCACGCGCAGCCAGGCGTCTGATACCGCTACTTATCCGATGTTGTGGCGGGGTAGCGCCAGGCTCCAGAGGAGCTTGGCAGTGCTCCCGGACACCCAGGGCCGTGTCCAGCAAGGAAGAGAGAGCCGGGCCGCCGTAGTCTGGGATACCCGCAGCCACGCTCATCACAGTCGCGATTGCAACTTCAATTCCCAAGCGTTGGCAGTGGCATTTACCGAGCGGCAGGTTATCGGCGGTCGGGCCTGGCCCAGCATACAGATGGACAGCCGGGCCCAAGAAATCGCCTATACCCTGTGGGGCAACACCACGCTGGGGCTGGTGAACTACTGGTGGCATTCCAGCCGGCAGCAGGCCGGGCGCGGCCTGATGCCAGTTACCGCCATCCGCAGTATGCCCGCACTGGACGTTACCCAACTGGCGCCGGAGCAGCTGGCGGCAGCCGAAGCCATTTTTGAGGATCTGCGCGACGCCCAATTTCTGCCGGCCAACGAGGCCTACCGGGACGACAGCCGCCAGGAGCTGGATCGCCGCGTGCTTACGGAAATGCTGGGGTTGCCAGCGGGCATCCTGGAACCGCTGGATCTGCTGCGGCTCAAGTGGTGTTTGGAGCCCAGCGTGCACGGCGGCAAAAGCACCCGGCCATTAGACGGGTAGTGTGGCTGGGGCCGACACGTGGTCCAGCCCCAGCCGTTCAGCGCCCCTAGTCGCCCGTATCAGTAGCCGTCTCCGCAGCAACGCCGGCATCCACAATGGGCCGGTTGTTGCGCGCGTCCACCTCAAAGGGCGAGTACAACTCCAGCTCCTGCCCCATCTCCCGCACGGCGGGGATGACTTCCTCCCCCATCAGCCGCAGGCTCCGCATCTGATCCTCGTGGGTCATGGCGCCGTCGCCGTCCCAGAAAAACACGCTGCCCGGCCGCAGGTACTCCAGCACATGGCGAATCTTGGGTATCACCGAATCGGGCGTGCCGGTGATGATGGTATGGTCCGCCACCTGGTCCTCAAAGGGCCTGCGGTTGGTTCCGAAGCGCCCCGCCGGCCCGAAGGACGCCGCCGACAGCCGCCGCGAGGTGCGGGAGGTATGGCCGGGCAGGTTCATAATCGCCGGATTGATGCCCCCCTCGTTGCCCGCCAGGAAGGGGTTGCTGACCCCCGACAGGTACTTGCGCCCCACTTCCTCCGCCTTCTCCTCGGTTTCGTCCACATGGACTTTCCACAGGTAGGCCACATTCTGCGTGCCGGATTCGTAGCCGTGTTCGGCGGCGGTGTCGTGGTACAGCTGGAACGCCTCTTTGGTGGGTTCCAGCTTGGTCGCCAGCAGCACCAGCGGGTAGCGATGCGCCGCGCACCACTTGACCGTCTCCACCGACACCGTGGACGGAATCCAGATTTGCGGGTGCGGCTCCTGCAACGGGCGCGCCCAGGGGTTGACATAGCGGTAGTGGAAGTGCTTGCCCTCCCAGCGCCAAGGGCCGGGTTCCGTCCAGGCTTTGATGATGAGGTCGTGGGCCTCCTCAAAGCGCTCCCGGTTGAAATGGGGCGGCGAGTTGTGCGACCAGCTTTCCCGTCCGCCGCCGCGCACGAACCCCGACACCAGCCGTCCGTGGGAAATCATATCAATCATTGACAGCTGTTCGGCCAGCCACAGCGGGTCGTCCCAGATGGGCAGCACATTGCCCAGGATGATGATTTTCACCTTGTTGGTGATGCGGGCCAGGATGGAGGCGCCCACGTTGGTGACGCCCTGCATACAGAAAGGCGTGGAGTGATGCTCGTTGAGCATCACGGCGTCGAAGCCCATTTCCTCCGCATAGACTTTTTCGTCCAGGTAGCGGTTGTAGAGCTGCGCCCCCACTTCGGGGCGGTAGTGGGAGTTGGAGATGCCCAGGTCGACGCTCTGGGTGCCCATCAGGCCGGAGTTTTCGTCCTGCCAGGGCTGTTCGGTAAAATGGCCGATAAGCATAATGCGGCTTCTCCTTGCGGCGCGGCATGACACGGCGCGCCGGGCGATGCGGCGTGGCGTTGCGACCACGGTGGGTGGGTTGGCAGGCGGTTGCCGGATGCTGCCAGTTTAGCAGGCGGCGGGGGCGGGGGCAAGGATGGCAGGAAGTAGGTATTTTCAGCGCGTGATGGTGATATAATTGGGGCTGGACTTCGCCACTGCTGTTTGAGGTTGGCGACCGCAGTGGGGAGACATTTCTGCGGTGGTACGAGCGGCTACCGGAGGCGGGGCGGTATTACACGATGATTATGGGGTGTACGGGAGTTGGCTGCCGGCGGAGCATCACATAGTGGACAAGGGGCAGCTGGCGAACCGGAACGAGGGGGGTGCACTCGGAGTATCGGGGGCGGTTGAAGCAATTGGCGCGAGCGACTACGGGCTATACGAAGCAGGCATGGGGGTTGCGTGGTTCGCTGGCGTTGCTGTGTTTGCGTAGGCGGCGGGCCTAAAAATCCGATGCCAGCGCGTGTTGAAAATACCCGGAAACCATCTGGGGCGCGGCCGCTCACGCCCTCATCGCGGTGGCGTTGTCCGCAGGCTGGCGCTACGACGGCTATGACGCGCTCAAGAGGGTGGCCCTGCGGCCGCCGGATATTCAGGGGCAGCCGGAGTGGCATTCCGAATTCAATACGGCGGAAAAATTCCATATCCACTTCTACCACGGATGCTTGACCGACCGACAGATTGCCGACGACCGCCCCAAAGTGCGCCGTTTTGCGCTGCGCTTGCTGGCGTATATTGAGAGGGTAGTGCCGGCGCCGGCTTAAGCCGGCCGGCTTGCTACTAACCTATGCGATGCGTTTTCCCTGGGCCAACATCCTGTTGCTGGCGCTGGTGGTGGCCGAATTGGTGACCGGCTACCTGGGCTTGACCCATTCCAACCCGGAATGGCTGGCGGCCATGCACCTGCACCGCATTTTCGGTTTCGCCATCCTGGCGCTGTTCCTCTGGAAGGCACGCAACATTTTCGCCTCGCTGCGGTCGCCCCACAACTGGCGCGTGGCCGGGCGGGAAATGATCTGGTCGCTGCTGCTGCTGGCCGGGCTGCTGGCGACAATCGGGCTAGGGCTGGCCTGGAGCAACCTGGGGCCCTATCACTGGCTGGGGTTCTCCGGCGTCACCATACACCTGAACCTGGGGTGGTTGCTGATACCGCTGCTGCTCTGGCACACGCTGCGGCATCGCATCAGCCTGCGCCGGCGCTATCTGGCCGACCGGCGGCACCTGCTGCGGGCCGGCGGGCTGGCGCTGGCCGGCTTTCTGCTCTGGCGCGCCACGGAACTGGCCGGCATATTGTCCGCCGGCCCCGGAGCCACGCGCCGGGCTACCGGATCCTACCCCGAAAACGGCCCCGATTTTCCGGTGACGATGTGGCTCAACGACCGCATCCCGCACATTGACCCCGCGCAGTGGCGGCTGCGCGTGGGCGGCTATGTGGAGCAGCCCTACGAGCTGGACATTGACGAGCTGATGGCCTGGTCGGACGCCCTCACCGCCACCCTGGACTGCACCGGCGGCTGGTACACCACCCGGCGGTGGGAAGGTGTGCCGGCGCCGGCGCTGCTGGCCCGGGCGCGGCCCCGTCCCGGCGCCGGCAGCATCACCATTCGCTCCCGCACGGGCTATTTCCGCCGCTATTCTATGGACGAGGCCGGGCGGGCCCTGTTGGCCTGCCGGGTGGACGGCGCCGCCCTCACCGCCGGGCACGGCTTTCCGGCGCGGATGGTGGAACCCCACAAGCGCGGCTACGATTGGGTCAAGTGGGTGGACAGCATTACCGTCAACGACACCGGCAAGCTGTGGCAGCCGCCCCTGCCGCTGACTTGAGACGCGCCGACGTAACTGCCGCCCCGTGTTGCCTATGTTCCACCACATCGCATATGCCCCCGGCAGCCGGTGGCCGGGGCCGGTAGCCGGCGGCGGGCCGGCGGGGTAGAATGGGGGCAATCATAGCCCCGACGCCACCGCTCCGGCCGCGGCAAGCGAAAAGGACGGCGCCGGTCGGGGTTCTGCGAGGTTGACTGCGATGGCATACCAGTTTATCAAGACGGAAGTTGCGGACGGCGTGCTGACGCTGACGATGCACGACCCGCCCACGCGCAACGCATTGAGCGCCGATATGGCCGGCGAGATGTTCGAGCGGCTGGACGAATTTGAGCGCAACCCGGAGGAGCGGGTGCTGGTGTTAACCGGCACGGCGCCCTCTTTCTGCTCCGGCGCCAATGTGCGCGGCTTCCGGCAGCGCATTGAGGAACGGGAAAGCCGGCCGGAAGGCGAAAATGAGCCGCTGACCTGGGGCAAGATGGAATATATGAAAGGCCGCCCCCGGCAGAAGGACAGCGGCCCCCGCGTCAACTTTGTGCCGTTGCGGATACACGAACTGCAAAAGCCGTCCATTGCGGTGGTGAACGGGCCGGCGGCCGGCGTGGGCTGCGGGCTGGCGCTGTCCTGCGACATCCGGGTAGTGGGCGAAAGCGGACGCCTTTCGGAACGGTTCGTGCTGAACGGGCTGATTCCAGGGGACGGCAGCTGCTGGCAGTTGCCCAAGCTCATCGGCGTCAGCAACACCCTGCTGCTGCAATACACGGGCGACTGGATGGGCGGCGAGGACGCCGTCCGCATCGGCCTCGCCAGCCGCTGCTTCCCCGACGACCGGCTGATGGCAGGGGCAATGGAACTGGCCACGCGCATCGCGCATGGGCCCACGGTAGCCCACTCGCTGACCAAGTATCTGGTGCAGCAGAGTATGGATTTGTCGCTGCGGGAGGCTTTGGAGCTGGCGTCAGCGGCGCAGGAACACGTCCGCAAGACGGAGGACCACAAGATTGCGGTGCAGTGGTTCCTGGACAAGAACCGGGGGATGCCGCCCTTTGTGGGGCGATAGACCCCGGCCGGAGGATTGCGGGATGATATGATGGCGCGCCGGCCGGTATCATCACCGCAATTCTATGCTCAGGGGAGGCGCGCTATGGAACGGGACGAGCTGCTGCTGGCGATTACCCGGTGCCCGGAAATTGAGCGGGCGCGGGGGGATGCCGGTCATCCCTGCGCCGGCATCGTCGGCTTGCAGCCGCCGGACCAATTTCAGGCGCCGGAGCCGTGGCGAGGGCATATTGATGCCGCGCCCATCCTGTTCGTATCGTCCAATCCCAGCATCCGGGGCAACGAACCGTTTCCGCCCGCCGGCTGGACTGATCAGGACATCATTGACTATTACCAGCGCAGTTTTGACGAAAACGCCGGCCATATCAGCCATAGCATCTACAATAGTGTGCGTTTCTGGACAGCAGTCAGGGCGCGCGCAACGGAAATCCTCGGACGCACGGCTGTTCCCGGCGCAGATTTTGCCTTGACTGAACTGGTGCATTGCAAATCCAAAGGAGAATACGGGGTTGCTGAAGTGCTCCAAACCTGCGCAGCGCGATGGCTTAACCCAGTAATGCAAGTGAGTGCCGCCGCTATAGTGGTCTTATTAGGCCAGCACGCCAGAGACCATTGCGCCGCCCGTTGGGGTTTGGACAAAGCGCAGCCGGTTCACTTTGGCGTTGCTACGCCCGGACGGGAGCGGGCGGTGGTTATTTTGCCTCACCCCAACGCGCGGGGCCGGCGGAAGGTTAAGGATTGCGTAGGGGCGGAGGAGTTGGTAAGATTGCGGGCGTTGCTGGCTAGATGGAACTAGCAGTACAACTTGGAGGTGTGCCGTTATGGAACGGAACGAGCTGTTGCTGGCGATTACGCGGTGCCCGGAAATTGAGCGGGCACGGGGTGATGCCAGCCACCCTTGCCATCGGGTAGTCTGTTTCCAGGACGCCGCCGGCTACCATGTACCAGAGCCGTGGCAAGGGCATATCGAGACGGCGCCTATCCTGTTCGTATCCCTCAATCCCGGCTACGGAGAAAATCAGGTTTTCCCCACGCCGGAGTGGACCGATGCGGACACCATAGATTTTTTCCGGCGGCGCTTTGACGAGGAAGCGGGCTGGACTCGCCACGCTGCTGGGAATCGCATATACCTGCGGGTAAAAGACAGCAATGGCAATAAAAGTTTTGAAGGGAAACCGGTGCGGCATTGGGGGATCACGGGTATCAACGGCTACGCCACCAAACTATTGGGCCGGGAGCCTGTATTCGGCCGTGACATTGCCATGACAATGGCAGTGCATTGCAAATCCTTGGGCGGGGATGTGGCAAAGCCGGCTACGCGCAAGTGTACCCTGAAATGGTTGAATCAAATAATGGAACATTCTACGGCAAGTATCGTTGTACTGCTGGGCAATGACGCCAGGGATGCTTGCGCGAGAATGTGGGGCTTTGACAAGAACCGGCGTGTTCACTTCGGCGTCCCCACACCCGGACGGGAACGGGCGGTGGTCATTCTGCCCCACCCCAACGCGCGCGGGAAACGCAAGGTGGAGAATTTCGTGAGCTCGGAACAGCTGCAACGCCTGCGCGCACTGCTCCGGTAAGAACTCATCCCCTTCCATCCTGTCCATCAATTTAAATGCCCTATAGCTGCTCCAGCGCCTGCCGCGACAACATCATCTTGACGGGGCTGATGGGCCGGAAAGTGCGCGACACCCGCACATCCCCCGCCAGGCTGCACAGCGTGTAGGCGTCATACGGCGGCATCCCCTTTTCGGACACCAGAAAGTCCACCATCTCCCGCACCGCCTGCTTCATCGCCGGCCCCAGCTCCTCGCCGTGGGACAGCACTACATAATGCTCCGGCGTAAGGGCGCGCGGCCCGGATATGTTCATCCCCTTTGCCACCGACACCCGGATGTGCGTGTCCGAGGAACATTCCGCCCCCGTGCCCGCCACCGCGCCGTCGCCCACCACGGCGTGGCAGTCGCCCAGCGCCAGCAGGCCGCCGGGGACGAACACCGGCAGATAAAGAACGCTGCCGGCCACCAATTCTTTCATACCAATGTCGCCGCCGTATGGCCCGCTGTCGCTGGCGGTTTCCTGCGGGTAGGTGGGCGTGGTGGCGACCAGGCCCATTGACGGGCAAAGGGGCAGCCGGACGCCGCTGGGCAGCAGGATGTCAGCGCCGTCCAGGGCCATCACGGTGGGGTAGCCCTCGGTGAACTCGGCTTCCAGAAAGCCGCGCCCCGGCATCACCATATGGGCGGGCCGCTCTTTGGGGGTAATGCTGACGAACTCAATCCGCAGGGCATCCCCCGGTTCCGCGCCGTTGACATAGATGGGGCCGGTGGCGGGGCCTTTGAGCGACTTTTCCTGCAACACGCCGGGGTCGCGGATGCCCTCAAAAGCGTCCCAGGTTTCCACCAGCAGGTCGTCGCCGTCGTCGATGACGATGGCCGGCTCGTTTTCGGGGCGCAGGATGTAGATGCGCTTTTCGCGGGAAAGGGTTTTCATGGCAGTTTCTCCTTTGGTGGCTGCTTTTATGTCGCTGGACAGGATACACGGCATAGAGTTTTGCGTCGCTGCGATTTTCAGGGCAGTCATCCCTGCGCCTTTCACGGGAGCGGGGCGATTTTGCCGGGCGGCAGACTGTTTTGCGCGCAATGCCAGGCGTCATGCAGCTCCGCTTGACGCATTCTGGCCCACCGCATCACAACACGACGCTGCGCCACTGGCAAATCTCCATTGAGAATTGTCAGGGTTGCGACGCCAATCTGCGCCTCGTACCGTCCATATTTGGCATGGAAATGGGGTGGGGCGTGGTCGTTATAGTAGATATGTATGGTGATGCCGCCGAAACGGCATAGTTCAGACATTTTCGCTCCGCATCACCAATCCCGGCATTAGATCGCCAACGGATTTGCCGGTGAGCTGTAGATAAAGGGCATCGGAGCACAAGGAAAGTTCACCCCCCCAAGTTACCGCGCCGTCCTCCAGACGCACCGATTGGAAAAAGGACGGATCTGCCCACGCCCGAAAAACGCCTTTGCCGACCAGCGTCGACAGGTCAACTTCGCCGGCAGCGCCGTCGGAAAAACGCAGCCAGATTCGGGAATCGGCGCGCGGAGCCACCGCCGTGAGGCGTAATGGCGTGACTTCCTTCGCAGCGTCCCCGTCCGATTCTGTCAGCCCCAGGGAGAGGTTTGACGCCGGCAACAGGCACTGGCTGGCCGGGTCATCCTCCAGGTTGAAAATCGCCAGCGTGGATACGCCCAGCCGGTAGACATCCTCCGGGCCGAACACCACCGGGCAAGGGCGTTCCCGCGCGTCAATGACAATACGGGCGATACCGATGTCGTACTCGGCCTGGCTACCGTCGGCGCGCCTAAAAGTCATACATTCCAACGGCTCTATATCCAGACGCTCCAGTAGCGACGCCGGGAAAACCGAATGGTCGGCAACGCTATCAACCACAGGGTTTGCCGGCGCGAGCGGGCCGCCAGCAAGGTTGCCAATTTTGATGGGCAAGGTGTAGGGAGTTGTCATTGCGAAGCTCCTGTTATTCCGTCCATTGATTTTACCCCGTGAACGGCGGCAGCAGTCGGATGCGTTTTGCTCCCGCCGCTGGGACATACTCCGCTACGCCGCACTCGACCAGGATGGGCGCAGCGTAGGTTGATGTTCGCGTGTTGTTCCCGCGCGCGTCTTGCAGGAAGCGTTCCAGCGTTCCGGGATCGGCCCAGCCCTGTTTCCCGCCAATGAGGACATCGCCGCCGGCGTTCCGAACATTGGACACAACACGCTCCAGCACATCGAAACGAATTTCCTGGCCGAGTTTGTTGGTTTTGATGCCCGTATTGCTGATTGCGTCGATCGAGAACGTTTGTTGCTTTATTGGCGGATAGCCTCTGCCGGGTGTCAATAAAATGCACCCGCTGTCCAGCCTTTGCCTGATGGCCCACTCGACAGATCCGGTATCGTTGCTCATTTCTGCTCCTGTTGTACGATGTGTCTGCCCTGCGCTTACCGCCGGCGTTGCCGGCGGGCTAAAGTCCTTCGGCGCCGGCGGTGCAGCGGACGAATCTTTCAGCATCAATTGCGCCAGTTCCTGCTTCAGCGCGGACACTTGCTGCACGCCTTCCACAGCGGAAAATGCCTCCAGCAGACGCCTGATGTCCACCAGCGCCTCGTCGGCGTAACGATAGTCACCAACCGGATGGCCTTCGTAGGTATTGCGAATGTCAATTACTTGAGCGACCAGCTGGCGCACTCGCCGGCTCTCGCCATACTCGAACTGCGGCTCAAATGCCTCGTTCCAATAGGAGCGCATCGCCACCAGCACCCGCGACGCGTCGCGGGCCTGGGGCAGGTCGCGCACCGCGTTGGAACGACCGTTGGCGTTGAAGTGCCAAATGCCGCCGGCCTTCAACCTCCGGGCCACAATTGGGCCCAAGCTCTGGGCCAGTATGCCGAGGGCATCCAGCACTATGTAACGGGAATTCTTGCTTGGTTCCAGCGTAGTCATCAGCGTCGCCCTTGCGAACCCGGTCGGCGATAGCACAGTACAGCATAGTAGCGATGCGCCGCCGGTTTGGCAACTAACCTGGCCGCGGCCACGGCCAGGCCAGGATGGCGCGCTACCCTAACCGATATTGCTATCGCCCCCTTGCGGGTCAAAGTCGGTCATATTCACCGCTGCCCGGCGCGAACGGTGGCAGCAGGCGAATGTGTTTCGCCTTCCTACCGGCAACCGATTGGTAGCAAACCACACCGGCTTTTTCCAAGATAAGGGCAACGTAAGTTGCCGTCCGCAACGATACTTTGTAGCTGGACTTCAGGTAGGAATCCAGCGTATCTGGCTTGGCATTGGTGCTGTTCTTGGCTCCGATTTCAACGATGCCATCCCGTTCCAGCATATAGGGAACTACCCCTTCAAGTATTCCCCAAGTGACATATTGCTTGGTGATTTGGCTGATGTTGACAACATCGGAGTCGGGCGCAGCGGTGAACTTTTTCTGCCTTTGAGGAGGGAAACCTATGCCGGGCGTCAGCAGAGTACATCTTCTGCCGAGCGCCTGCCTGACTGCCTGCTCAACCGGCCCTTCAGTACGCATTTCCATTTTCTACCTCATCGGTATCATTCTCATGCTGCGGTCAGCGGCAGCCTCGCCTGCGTTACGCTGACCGCCGCTGCCCCTTGCGGGTCCAAGTCTATCACATTCACCGCCACCTGCCCCCGCGCGCCCGATGCCCCCAGCGGCGAGCCGGAATAGTACGCCGCCACGCCGCCCTGCGATACATCCTCAAACCGCTCCCAATGCCCCAGGGCAATGTAGTCGCACGCCGCCGCCGCGATTTCGTGGGGGCGAATGGGCGAGGAGCGTTCCTCGGTATCATCGGGGTAGTGGAAATGGCCGTGCGCCATCGCCACCCGCCAGCGGCCGTTGTGGTTGGCGGGGATGCTTTGGGGCGGGATGCCGGCCAGCGGGCGAAAGGCCGGCGTGTGGCAGTCCATCGCCCGGCCCCAAATGTCCAGCGTCAGCGCCGGCAGCGACACCGTTTCGCCCCGCGCGCCGCTGATGATATGCATATTGCCCGGCGCAGCGGCAAAAGGACGGCGGCGGTACAGCGTATTGGCGTCATACAGGTCGTGGTTGCCAGGCAGAATGATGGCCGGCACGGCGGCGCGGGCCATCTGGCGGACGAAAAACTCCAGCACGGCGTCGGCAATACGCGCGTTATCAAAGACATCCCCGGCGATGAGCAGGGCGTCGCCGGCCAATCTAGGCACGCCGTCCACCACGGCGGCCAGGGCGCGGGCGGCGGCCTCGGGGTTCCAGTCGTCGCCCAGGTGGGTGTCGGAGGTGTGGATCAGGCGGATTTTACGGCGGGCTGCCATTGGGTTGCGGTTTCTCCAATGCGGGCGCGGACGGCATCCAGCAGGGCGGGCAGGTTCCAGCCTCTGGCGGCGGAGACGAACACGCGCCCGGATACCGCCGGCGAGTCGGCGGCGGCGATGGCGGACAGATCGGCCTGGGCGGCCGCTACATCATCCGGGTTGTCGGTCAGCAGGTCCATTTTGTTGATGACCAGCAGGCGGGGTTTGCCGCCCAGCTCCAAATCGGCCAGGGTTTGCTCCACCACCTCGGCCTGCTCCGGCGCTTTGGGGTGGGTGATGTCAATCACGTGCAACAGCAGGTCGGCTTGGTGCAGTTCCTCCAGCGTGGCTCGGAAGGCGGCGACCACGGTGGGCGAAAGTTTCTGGATAAAGCCCACGGTATCCGACAGCAGCAGTTCGCCGCCGTCGGGCATCCGCAGGCGGCGGGTTACGGGGTCAAGGGTATTGAACAGCTGGTCGGCGGCGGGAACGCCAGCGTTGCAGAGGGCGTTGAACAGCGTGCTTTTGCCGGCGTTGGTGTAACCCACCAGCGTGGCCATAGGGGTTTCGGAACGGCGGCGGCGTTCCAGATACTGGCTGCGCCGCTTGCGGACAGTGTCCAGTTCCGCCGCTATTTTCTGGATGCGGCGGCGGATGATGCGGCGGTCGGTTTCCAGCTGGGTTTCGCCGGGGCCGCGGGTGCCGATGCCCCCGCCCAGGCGTTCCAGATGCGACCACTGCCCCACCAGCCGGGGCAGCAGGTACTGGTGCTGCGCCAGCTCAACCTGTAGCTGGCCCTCGCGGGTGCGGGCGTGGCGTCCGAAAACGTCCAGAATCAGGGCGGTGCGGTCGATGACTTTGACCTTGAGGGCATTCTCCAGATTGCGCTGCTGGGTAGGCGTCAGCTCGTCGTCGCAGATGACCACATCGGGCCGTTCCGCGGACAGCAGTTCCTGCAATTCCTGCAACTTGCCCTTGCCCAGGTAGGTGGGGGCAATGCGGTCGGCGCGCTGGGACAGGGTGGCCACTACCTCGGCGCCGGCGGAACGGGTCAGGTAGTCCAGCTCCGTGAGGGTATCGTCCAGCCCCCAGAGCTGCGGGCCAGCGCCGTTTTTGGCGGCGACGGCGACCAGCACGGCGCGTTCCGTAGGCGGGCCGGCGGGCCGGGTAGTGGGGCGTGATTTGGGCATACCTTTTCGCCGCCCTACCGCTGCCGGCGGAACAGCCGCCAGACGGCGATGCTGAAACCGGGCAGCAGATCGACGCCGTCCAGGATGTCATCCGCGCCCATTATCGCCGGCGGTTGGCCGGGGCGGTAGCGTGTAATGGTGATGTCCTCCGCGTTAAGTACCCAAACCTCGCGGGCGCCAAAGTCCAGCCACAGCTGCGCCTTGTCCGTCAACAGACGGTCGGCGCGGGCATTGCTGGGCGATGCTACCTCAATGCACAAATCCGGCGTCAGTTCGGGGAAACCCTGCGTTCCAGGCGGGATACGCCCCGGCGCGAACCAAGCCACATCGGGCGCGCGCACCGTATCCGGGTTGCGCTCCAGGCGGTAGCCGGGTTCGCCAACCCGAATATCGCCATAATCGTTAGTCTCCACGTAAGGCGACAAGCCGATAGTTGCCCGGTACACAGTTTCCGAGTGAGGATTGCCGGTAGGCACATCTTTCTCCGTAAGGACGCCCCGGATCAGCTCGTAACGTTTGCCGGGAACCCGTTCCATCGCCAGCAGATCATCGGCGGTCATCAACCCGGTTGGCGCCGCTATTGTAGTCGTCATCTTTACCTCACACGGGCGGGTTGCCGCCATTATACCCTTTGCCTACCGCTGCAAGCGGAACAGCCGCCAGACGGCGATGCTGAAACCGGGCAGCAGCTCGCCGCCATCCAGAATATCGTCCGCGCCCAGTATCACTGGCGGCCGGCCGGGGCGGTAGCGTGTCACCGTGGTATCCTCCGGGTTAAGTACCCAAACCTCCCGCGCCCCGAAGTCCACCCACATCTGCGCCTTGTCCGCCAGCAGCCGGTCGGTGCGAGCATTGCTGGGCGACGCCACCTCAATGCACAAATCCGGCGTAAGATCGGGGTAGCCGGTGGTTCCCGGCGGAATGCGGCCGGGGGCGATCCAAGCCATATCGGGGCAAAGCACGGTGTCGGGGTTGCGCCCGACTCGATAGCAGGGCTCTCCGATGCACAGCAGGCCGTTATCGGCGCCGGCCGTGTGCGGAAACAGCGCGAAATGGGCGAAGGACAGATTTATGGAATGGGCCAGGCCAGCGCCCACAGCCTTCTCCTTAAGTACGCCGCGTATCAGCTCGTACCGCTTGCCGGGAATCTTTGCCAGCGTCTGGAATTCGGCGGCGGTCATCAGGCGGGGCGGCGCAATCGCAGTAGTCATAGCTAGCTAACCTCAACGCAACGGGCGGTCGTCATTATACGCCTTGCCGGCTCCGCGCTGCCCGAATCCTACCGCTGCCGGCGGAACAGCCGCCAGACGGCGATGCTGAAACCGGGCAGTAGATCGCCGCCGTCCAGGATGTCATCCGCGTCTAGCGTTACTGGCGGCGTGTTAGGGCGGTAGCGGGTCAGGGTTGTGTCCTCCGGGTTGAGTACCCAAACCTCGCGGGCGCCGTGGTCCAGCCACATTTGGGCCTTGTCCGCCAGCAGCCGGCTGGCCGTCGCATCCCTGGTATATGCTGCCTCAATGCACAAGTCCGGCGCCAGTTCTGGAAACCCTTTTGTCCCCGGCGGAATGCGCCCCTCCACGGTCAACGCTATATCCACGCTGCGCACCGTATCGGGGTTCCGCTCCAGGATGTAGCCAGGGTCGCCCATGGCGGAGTGCCAGCCGCCCACTTGCTCCGTGTGTAAATACAGCGTACCGCCGCATTGGGATACCACACCGCCGCAACGCCTGATGATACCGTCGTATTCTCCCGTCACGACGCCCCGTATCAGTTCGTAGCGCTTGCCGGGGGGCAGTTCCATTTCCAGGAATTCGTCAGCGGTGATCAGCCGCGGCGGCGCAGTTGCGGTGGTCATCGTTCACCTCGCGGTATGCGGTATGCGTTTGCGGACGGCTTACCCGCGCGGCGCCGGTATCGTCCAGTTCTCCAGCCGCCGGCAACCCGTCTCCACCCGCTCGTTCGGCGTGGTCAGCGACAGCCGGATGTAGCCCTCGCCGTACTGCCCATAGGATGAACCGGGCGTCACGACAATGTCAATTTCCTCCAGCAGGCGGGCGGCGAACTCGGCGGAGGTGAACCCCGCCGGCGCCGGCGCCCAGACATACAGGCTGGCGCGGGGCGCCGGCGTGGGCAGCCCCATCCGGGTCAGCGCCTGCAATACTCGGTCGCGACGCCACTGGTAGATGGCAATGTTGTCGTCAATGCAGTCCTGCGGCCCGGTCAGCGCCGCCATTGACATTTCCTGGATTGCCTGGGGAATGCCGGAGTCCAGGTTGGCCTTGATTTGGAACAGCGCCTTAATCAGATCGGCGTTGCCCACGACCATGCCCATCCGCCAGCCGGTCATATTGTAAGTTTTGGACAGGGAGTGAAACTCCAGGCCAATGTCCTTGGCGCCGTCCAGCTGCATCATACTGCCGGCGCGGTAGCCGTCGTAGCCCACTTCCGAGTAGGCGGCATCGTGCAGCATAGCGATGTCATGCTCCCGGCAGTAGCGCAGCGCCGCCTCCAAATCATCCTGGGAAGCCACCGCGCTGGTGGGGTTGTTGGGGTAATTGAGCCACATCACTTTGGCCCGGCGCGCCACATCGCCGGGGATGGCGTCCAGCTCCGGCAGCCAGCCGTTGCGCTCGTAGAGAGGCATCACATAGCTTTCGGCGCCGGCGAACATTGTTCCGACAGCGTACACCGGATAGGCCGGGTCGGGAACCAGGGCAATGTCGCCGGGATCCAGAAAGGCAAACGCGGCGTGGCCGATGCCTTCTTTGGCGCCAATCAGGGGCAAAACTTCGGTATCCGGGTTCAGGTCAACGCCAAAGCGCTGGCGGTACCAGTGGGCAATGGCCCGGCGCATTTCGGGCAGACCGTCGGTCTCCGGGTAGCGGTGGTTGGGCGGATCTTGTGATGCCGTCAGCAGCCGGTCGATGATGGGCTGCGGCGTCGGAATATCCGGGTCGCCGATGCCGAAGGTGACCACATCGGCGCCGGCGGCGCGCTTTTCGGCAATGATGCGCGAGATTTCCACAAAGGGATAGGGGGCCAGTTGGCCCAGCCGGTTGGAAAAGGCAGGCATTTTCGCTCCTGATTGCTGCTATCAGCGCGTGTGGACGAAGTTGTATTCGTCAATAAACTTTGCCAGCGTTAACGGCGGGTTCAAGCCGAGTTCCCCTACAGAAACCCTGCCCGCTAATCCTTGCCAACCGCTGGCCGGCAAGCTTGTTCCGGCTGCCGGCCGGCGGCAAGCGTCAGCCGGTTGTATTCGCTGATGAGCCCGGCGAGGGTAACGGGCGGGTCAATCCCCAGCTCTTTGGACAGATGCGCCGCCGGGTCGTCAATTCCGTGATTGACTGCCGCATCCTGCCGGATGGCGCGGGCCGCATCGGCCATTCTCCAGACGAAACGGACATAGCGCACGGGGGCAAACCCGTCATCCGGGTCGTTATGCGGGAAAAACTCCCGCTGCGCCGCCGTATCCCACGCCACAAACAGCGCCGGGTTCGCCAGGCCCAGGATTTGCGACGCCAGAACAACATCAACGCCCTCATCCGCCATCAGTCGTTCCACCGCCCGCCGCGCCAGGATGCTATCCCAGGCGCTCATTCCGTCCCCGTCCACATCGCGCAGGTCGGCATCGGCCAGGTGGCGCAGGGTGGCGATGGCGTCCGGCACGGACGCCAGCAGCGCCTCCGCTACCGCCTTGCCGGGCGTCGCATCCCCTGCTCCCATATCCCATTCTCCCTTGATAAACCCCAGCATTTGCTCAATGACGGCGCCGTCGCATCCGTTACGCAGGGCAGTGCGGAAACGAGGCGCGTAAACCTTGCGGCGGGCGGCATCGTCATAGCGACCGTCCGACCGCCGGCGGCAAGTTTGCGCCGCCCGTTCTATCTGGCGGTAGGTAGCGGGGCCGGCAGCCGTATCCGGAATCAGTTCAAACCGCCCGAACATACTCCGGTCGGAACGGGCCGGCCAGCGGCGCTTGCGGTAAAAATTGGCGATGATGACATCGTCGCCGTCGGGAAACTCGGCGACCACCTTGAGCCGCCCGCCCATGGCTTTGATGTAGGCGGCAACCTGCGATACCAGAGCGTCGTCGCCTTCCTCAAAAGCCAGCGCGCCGGCCTCGTCCGTCCCCAGCTCCGCCGCATATTCCGCCAGCGGAGCGTCCTCCAGCTCCCGCATCGTCCGCAGCGGCACTACGGCACTGGATTCGTCCGGCGGCATCGTAGCGTCGTGCTCCGCATCCATATCGGCGACGCGTTCCCAGTCATCCGCCGTGAAATGGGCGGTTAATTCCTCAAATGTATGCGGGCCGTTCATCAGATTAATCCTCCCTTTCCGACCGCGCCCGGTATGCGTCATAAAGGTCATACGCCCTGGGTATGTTATGGGCGTAAAAATCGCTGTCCCCGGTTTTATCCCCGCCGAGCAGGACAATGGCAGTCAATTCGGGGTCAAAGACGTAGAGGGCGCGCAACGGCCGCCCGTCAACCTGTACCCGCAGCTCGCGCATCTCCACGCCATCCCTATCCCTGACATCAATAGTCTTGGAGTATTTCCGAGGCAGTGCCATCCCATAGATCCGGAGACGGCTGAGTCTGGAACCCAGCGCGCGCTGCTCTTGCCGGGTGAGCGTGTGCCACCACTGGTTGAACTCATCCGTGAACGCAACTTCAGTTGCCATTGCTTGCGTCCTATGCCGCCGCGCCCTCTCGGCGCGCCACCCCCCGCTCAATGGTAAGCCGGTTGTATTCGTCAATGAACCTGGCCAGGCTGAACGGCGGGTTGATGCCCAGCTCGGCCGACAAATGGCCCGCCGGGTCGTCAATGCCGTGCTGCGCGCGGGCGTCGCCGGCAATGGCGATGGCCGCCATCCGCATCACCGTCAGAAACTGGGCGTAGGCTTCCCCGTCGGCCTCGCCCCCGGGGAAATAGGCGTCCCTGGTGGCAGGGCCCCACGCCACAAAAAGCTGCGGGTTCAACGCCGTCAGGATAACCGACGCCGTCGTGGCCCCCACGCCGTCCACTTGAGCCAGGCCGTCAAAAGCACGCGCTATGATGTCCAGCGTGGCGCAGCGCAGGTCGTCAAACTCCAGCGCCGACGCCGCCAGCGGCGCAATGCCGGGCAGAACGGCGCGCACCGCCGCACCGATGCCCTCGCCATCGCCGCCGGAGATGCGGCAGCCCCGCCGGTTGGCGTATTCCACCAGCGCGGCAATGTCCGGCGCCCCCTGGACCACGCCCTCCCGGAAGGCCGGCGCCAGCGCCGGCAAGCCGGCGGCGTCATCGGACGCCGGCCGGAAAGCGCGCGCCGACCGGCGCAGTTGCTCAAAAGTGTTGAGGCCGGTTGCGTAGTTGCTCATTCTGTCCACACTCCGCTGAATACTTCGGCCGCCGGGCCTTCCAGATAGACCTCGCCGGCGCCGTTCCATTCTATGTGCAGCGTGCCGCCGGGCAGATTGACGGCAACGCGGTCGCCGGTATGTCCCAGCAGCCGGGAGGCCACGCCCACGGCGCAGGCGCCGGTGCCGCAGGCCATCGTCTCGCCGGAACCCCGTTCCCACACCCGGGCGTCCAGCTGCCCATCGTCCCGCAGGTTCACAATCTCAAAGTTCACCCGGTCGGGGAAAATCGGATGCCGTTCCACCAGCGGCCCGATGTTGTGCAGGGGAAACTCCTCAATGGGCTGGTCAATGAAAGTGACGGCGTGGGGGTTGCCCATCGACACAAAGGTAAGAAACAGCCGGAAATCGCCGGGATGGATGGCGTAGTTGATGATCGGCCCCTCCCGGTTGCTGATGGCCGGGTCCAGGGCCACGGGGATTTCCGACGGCGTGAAGCGGGGCGCGCCCATACTGACCCGCGCCCCATTCACCACGCCGTTGGCGTAATGCGGCACAATGGTGCGGACGCCGGACATTGTGTCCACCGTAACCTGCGCCGCCGCCCCGGAAACGATGCCCCGCTCAATGGCGTACTTGGCGAAACACCGGATGCCGTTGCCGCACATCGCCCCCTCGGAACCGTCGGCGTTGAACATCCGCATTTTCAGGTCGGCCACATCGGAGTCCATAATCAGAATCAGGCCATCGCCGCCCACGCCAAAATGGCGGTCGCTGATGGCGCGGGAGAGGGCGCGCCAGTCCCGTTCCGGCAGCGTCCGCGCGTCCACATAGACATAGTCGTTGCCTGCGCCGTGCATTTTGGTGAATTCCATAGCTGCGCCTCCCGCGCCGGGCTTGCCGGGGGTCGTCAATGGACGCAATTGTATCATATCAGCCCGGGGCGGACAGAAACTGCGCGGCCAAGGCGACGGCGGCGTCCACCGGCACGGCGTCGCCCGCGTCCAGCCAGCGGATACGGGCATCGGAAAGTTTGAACCAGGCATACTGCCGGCGCGCCAGGCGGTGGGTCTGGGTTTTGGCGCGGGCGACAGCCTCTGGCAGCGTCAGCTCGCCGGCGAAGCGCTGCCCCAGTTCGCGGTAGCCTATGCTGGACAGAGGGCCCTGCCCCAGGGAGTAGCCGGCGGCGGCCAGACGCCGCGCCTCGTCCTCCAGGCCGGCGGACATCATCGCGTCAAAACGGGCGTCAATGCGGGCATACAGGGCGGCGCGCCCCATCGTCAACCCGATGACCAGCGCGCGGTAGGGCGGATTTTCCGCCCGCCCGCCGGCGCCGGGGCCGGCGGCGTAGCATACTTCCAGGGCGCGGATGACGCGGCGCAAATTATGCGGCCCTACGGCGGCGGCGCGCGACGGGTCCAGACGATGCAGCTCCTGCCAGAGGGACGCCGCGCCTTCCCGCTCCGCCCGGCGTTGCAGAGCGGCGCGCCGGGCGGCGTCGGGCGGCACGGACGGCACCTGCCAGCCTTCCAGCAGCGCCCATACATACTGGCCGGAACCGCCGCAGAGAATGGGCAAACGCCCGCGCCCGGCGATGGCGGCGATGGCATCCCGCGCCAGGGGCAGGTATTCGCCCAGGCTGATGGGAACGTCGGGCGGGCGGATGTCGATCAGATGATGGGGCGCGGCGCGCTGCTCGGCGGCGGTGGGCTTGGCGGCGCCAATGTCCATTCCTACATAGACCTGGCGGCTGTCGGCGTTGACGATTTCGCCGTCAAACCGCTGCGCCAGGGCAATGGCCAGCGCCGTTTTGCCCACGGCGGTAGGGCCAACTACGGCAACCAGCGGCACGGACGATCCGGGCATAGGGGTTCATCCCGGCGGCGCCCATTCCCGCAGCGGGCGCACGCGCAGTCCGCTGCCGGCGAGCCGGTTGACCAGGGGCAGGTCGGCGGTAATCAATTCGGCATCCTCCCGCCGGGCCAGCACGCAGAACAAGGCATCATAAACGGCGATGTCGGCAGCGGCGGCGAACAGCAGGGCATCCTCCAGCAGCTCGCTCTGTGGGGTTAGCGGGATGCCCAGACTTTGCAGCGCCCGTAAAGAGGCCGACAGGTCAGAGTTGCTCATACCGTGGCGCCTGGCGTGCTTCCAGATCACGTTGGCGCATTCGGTAAGAATATAATCCGGCGCAATCAAACTTATGACGCCCCTGCGGTGCTGCTCTAGTATGCTGACGACAACATCCGAATAGTCCTCCGGTATGACCCGCTTTACCAGTACATTGGTGTCAATGACGCAGATGATCACCGGTCCCGGTCCTCCCTGATGTACTGGACGGAGAGATTGAGCTTGCCACCCCACTGCTTTTCCAGCCGATCCTTGATTTCGTCCGCCTGCCGCAACGCCTCGCGCTGCCGTTCCCGGTCGGTCTGACCCGCCGGCGATGTCCCGTTCTCGCCCTCCAGCGGGCGGATGTCCAGTTCCACCGCCTGACCGTCGGGGAGGCCAAGCGGATGGTCAAATTCAATGGTGTGCCCTTTGACGATGCCGCGCCGTTTCATAATGCTCCTCTGGGCCGCAAGCCGGATAGCGCCTTGCCGCTGCCCGCTTTCAATTGTGGGGTACAGGATGAACGGCGTCAAGTTGGGCCGGCTTGAACTTCCAGACTTACAGCCGCCGGTTGCTCACCACCGGCTCCGTAGCCAGCAGCCGGCGCAGGCCGGACAAATCCGGCAGCGACAGGACGGCGGCCAGCCCCTCGTCCAGCCGCCGCCGCGCCGGGCAGTCCGCCATCGCCGGCAGCCGCTCAAATTCCTCATCCCGCAGCTCGTCAAACAATGCCGCCATGGCCCGCAGTTGCGCCGGCGTCAGAGCGCGCAAGTTCAAGACCGGCAATTGTTCCAAATCCCCTTTTTTCATCGCTACCCAGCTGCCTTCCGTGCTGGTGCGTTCCGCCATTATGGTAAGCAGGCCCAGGCTGGAATTCAGCCATACCGCAAGCCCCTTTTCCTGGTACTCGTCATCAAGAGTAATTTCCCACCATACGTTCGAGAGTACGGGCAGCTCCGACCGCATTGCAATCACCCGGACCGTGTCCAGCCGGATGCGTTCCGTAACCAGCAGCCTGGCCGCTTTCTCCCATAGCGTATCTACGGACTTAAGTGGACGACCGGCGCGCGGTTCGGCCAGAGGGGCCAAATACTTGTCCGGTTCAACCGTGAGGCGTCGCCGTTGGTCGCTGTCGTGACCGTGCACCATCGGATACGCCGTAACCGAATCGGTTTGTTCAAATCCGTCCATAATGTCGCGCCGGTCCGGCCCTGCTTCGCCCAGTTCTTTGAGCAGGCACAGCGGAACCCGGGCTACCGTCCGCGCGCCGGGAACCCACACTTCACTGTCCTCAACCAGTCGCAGCGCACTACGGATTACATCAACCCTGGCAAACTGCACGCCGGCCCACTTCCGGCCCACAATCCTTGCTTCCGGTATGGATACCATCTCACCCACGTGCTGCCCGTCAACATTCAGCAGCGCCGTTCCCCGGCCCTCAAACTGCGCCGGCTTTCGCCGCGCAATCGCCTGCGCCATCCGATGCGCGTCAAATATACCCGCCGGGTTTTGCCAAAGGTTGATGAAAGTAGTGCGGCGCTCCGACTTATCCTTCCTCGCGCGTCGGGTAGCGATCAGTAACGCTTCCGACAAATCGGTGCTGTCGGAAAAGTTCCAGCGCGTCGGATCGTGGGAAACAATGACCATATCCAGCGTGAAATCCCGCTCTATCAAATCCCGGGTTTGCTGCCAGGATGCGCCGGTGCAGAGGGTTACGGGCAGCACCAGAGCCAGCCGGCCTTCGCCGGGCCGCAGCTTGGGCGCCGCCGCCGCCACGAAAGCCGCGCCCAAGCCTGCCGTAGCGGACGCTTGCCGGGAACGGAGACGGCGGGACAATTCGCCTTGCATCCTGCGGCGTTGTGCCTGCGGCACGACGCCAAACAACATTTGGTGAACGCGCGTAAATGGCGGGTTCATAATCGCCAGGTCGAGATTAGGCAGCCGCGCCGTTTCGCCATCGGCAGCCCCCTTTGTCCCATTGCCGTTGCCCGACACTTTTTCGGCGCCGTTAGTCACTACCCCCGTGGCTTCCGGCGAAAGCGCAAACTGCACCGGCACTTCATCCTCGCCCAGAAAGTCCAGCGAACCCAGCGACACATTGTCGCCCGACGCGCCCAGGGGCATCACATACAAGTTCATCCGGTCAAACTGGACGGCGGGGTTGAGCATTGCCAGGCTGGTGGCGGCGAAGTGGATGGCGGACAGCTGGACATCGTAGCCGTGCAGCGCCTGTTCCGCCATCGCCTTGTGCAGCAGGCCGGCGCGGCGCCCGCCGGCGGCCACATGACGCCGCTCCGCTTCGGCGGCGACGGCCATCAGCAATGTGCCGGTGCCGCACGCCAAATCGGCCACATTCAGCGAGGCCGGGAATTCATGGTCTTTCCAGTTCACGCCGGGCGGCCAGTTATGAAACACCAGTCGCGCCAGCATAGTCGCCGCCGGCACCGATGTGTAATAGGCCCCCGTGAACTTGGCATCGGTGAGCAGGGTGTGGAACAGACGGCCGGAGAGGTCATGCCCTTCCAGTCGGTAGGTAACGCGCATCGCCTGCTCCAGTGGCTCAATGAGTTTACCCGACAGTCCCTCCGGGCCGGCGTTCAATTCGTCCAGGATGATGCCCGCCAGCTCAAATACCGGCACATAATCAATGGTGTCGCAGATCTGCCGCCAAACATCCCGCAGTTCGACGGTGTCCCTGCCGCCGGTTACAAAATGCAGCGCTCGCCGGACGGTAACGACATCTTCGTTCACTGCGGAGAGGCGCTCCTGAAAAGCCATTGCGTTGAACAGCACCAGGAAACCGATGCGGAGGGCGGCGTTGCGGTCGTTTTCCCGGTCGGTTTCGGCGATGACATCGGCGATGCGGCGGGCGATGCCGGCGTGCGGGGCGATGATCTGCGCCGCCCGTTCCATGGCCTGGCCGACGATGCCGGCCGCCGCAATCACCCGGTCAACGCCCTCCAGTTCCAGCGGCATGACGCGCAGCTGGGCGGCCAGATCGGCGACGAAACCCTGGCGCCGATAGCCCTGGGGGTGAGGCGCCCCGCGCGTGCCGTGCGTCCACCACCGAATGTCATCGGCGGCGGCCAGTTCCTCCCGCAGGTTATCCGCCGCTTTCAGCCGGGCGGGATACAGCACGCCCACCAGCGCCAGCTCGTCGGGGAAGTTCTGCAAGCGGTCGTCCAGCTGGGCAGCCAGCAGCCTGGCAGCGTCATCCCACTTGCATTCCAGCAGAATGGCATCGCCGGTTTTCAGCTCCAGCTGAATGTCGGGGGCGCCCCGCCGGCCGCGCCGTTCCGCGCGGGCCGGCAGGTCATGCTCCCGCAGCAGCTCGGCAAGGATGGTGTTGACCGCTTCCTCACGGATGTTCTCCGACTGCGCCGTCGTCATAATCGCACTCTCTGTCTGCTGCCCGCGTTACCCGGCAAATGCGCGGGCCACTTCCAGAAAAGCGGCCGCATCCAGGCTGGCGCCCCCCACCAGCGCGCCGTTGATGTCGTCCACCGCCGCAAATGCGGCCGAGTTGCCCGCATTGACGCTGCCGCCGTAAAGCAGCGGCGTAACCCGCGCCGCATCCGTCCCCAAAGCGGCGGCCACGGTGGGCCGGATCGATCCGCCCATAATCTGCCCCGCAATCTCCGGCGTGGCGGCCCGGCCGGTGCCGATGGCCCACACCGGCTCGTAAGCGATGACCAGCCGGCCGGCGCCATCGGCGTCATCATCGTCATAGTCAATTTCCGACAGCGCCGCCGTCACCTGCCGCCGGATGACCTCCGCCGCCTGCCCGCTCTCCCGCTGCGCCAGCGTTTCGCCCACGCAGATGATGGGACGCAGCCCGTGCCGCCACGCCGCCGCCGCTTTGCGCCCGACCTCATCGTCCGTTTCGCCAAAAAACTGGCGCCGTTCCGAGTGGCCGATGATGACATAGTCGCAGAGGCCGACCAGCATCGGCGGGGCGATTTCGCCGGTAAAAGCGCCGCTGTCGTTGGCGTGCATATTCTGCGCTCCCACCGCAACGCCGCTGCCGGCCACCGCATCCCGCACGGCCCCCAGCGCGACAAAGGGGGGGCAAACAATCAGGTTGATGCCGGCCGCACCGGCCGCAGCGTCGGCAGACGCGGCGCCGGCAATGGCCGCGGCCAGGGCGACGCCGGCGGCAATGTCCAGGTTCATTTTCCAGTTGCCGGCCACTATGGTTTGGGGCGCAGTCATCGTTGTTTCCTTCCTCGGCGGGTTTCGGCAGCAGCGGCCGGTAGAATGCCATTCGGTCAGCCTGCCATCACGGCCCGTACTTCCCCAGCTTGCCCGCGTGGGCCAGGCCCAGCAGCATTATCGTTTCGGCGGGAATTCGCCCCAGCGCGCCCCCAGCGCAGGCCCGCTCGTTGAACCCCCCCTCAACCCCCTCGCCTAGCGTCCACGGCGAATGAAGCAGAAAAGGCACCGGATGCCAGCTGTGCGCAGCCATTATCGCCGGCGTCGCATGGTCGCCGGCCACCATCAGCACATCGGGCTGCAACTCCAAAATGCGGGGAATGTGAACATCCAGCTCCTCCAGCCGCTTCACTTTGGCGTCAAAGTCGCCATCCTCGCCGGCGGCGTCGGCGGGCTTGTAGTGGATGAAAAAGAAATCGTGATTGTCCCAGTTGGCGCGGAGAGTATCCACTTCGTCGGCGAAAGTCTCCCCGGTGGGAATGATCTCCATATTGGCCACCGACGCCAGGCCGCGATACATCGGATAGGCGGCGATCGCCGCCGGGTTGAGGCGATAAACGCGCCCGAAATCGGGCAGGTTCGGCAGCTGCGCCCAACCCCGCAGCAGCGCCATATTGGCCGGCTCCGATTCCGACAGCATCCGCCCGGCCTGCGCCACGAACTGCCGCGCCACGCCCGCGGCGTATTCCGCCCCCGGCGACAGCGCCTGTGCCGGGCGCGGCGCCACCCCTTCCCGCTGCGGATCCGTTTCCTCAATATCCGCCGACAGCCCATCGCCGCGCAGCCGCAGCACAAATCGGTAATCCTGCACCGGATAGACATCCACCTGCACGCCGGGGATGGCGATGGCGTCCAGCATTTCGCAGAGCGGCCGGCTCAACTCGGTGGCAATGCGCCCGGCCCGGCGGTCGGTAAGCAGGCCGTCATCGTCAACGGTGCAAAAATTGCCCCGCGCCGCCACATCGCCGGGTTGTAGGTCAACCCCGATGCCCAGCGCTTCCAGCGCGCCCCGTCCGATGAAATACTTCAGCGGGTTGTACCCGAACAGCGCCAGATGGCCGGGGCCGCTGCCCGGCGCCACGCCAACCTCCACCGGAGTAGTCAGCCCGCAGGCGCTGCGCTGCGCCAGCGCGTCCAGGTGGGGTATGCGCGCCGTTTCCAGCTCCGACTTGCGGGTTTCGGGATGCGCCAAACCGCCCAGGCCGTCGGCCACCAGCAGAACGATTTTGGACGGCGTGCTGGCGATGCTGTCGTGAATCTGATGCAGGTCAATCATAGCTGCTCCGGGGATTTGTGCGATGCTTGCCGGGGATTGCTTGACCGGGACTTATGGCCGGGGACTTGCGGCGCCGCCGCCCCTCAAAAATAAACGCCGCCCGCCTTCCATCGACCGGGCAGATCAACGGGGCATATCGATAGGGCAGATCGGCGGGTCAGGTCAGGCAGCGGGTCAAGCGTAGGGCAACTGGTTAGGCG
This sequence comes from Dehalococcoidia bacterium, assembly GCA_965203195.1. Taxonomy (GTDB): domain Bacteria; phylum Chloroflexota; class Dehalococcoidia; order Lucifugimonadales; family UBA3495; genus Bin87. The sequence continues at coordinate 3,245,120 of OZ241860.1, forward strand.
TCAGGCAGCGCGGCGATGCCCGGCAGTTCCTTGCCCTCCAGAAACTCCAGCGCCGCCCCCCCGCCGGTGGACACATGAGTCATCCGTTCCACCAGCCCCATCGCTTCCACCGCCTCGCCCGTAGAACCGCCGCCGACCACCGTAGTAACGCCCGCCCGCCCGGCGATGCCGTTAGCCACCGTCCGCGTGCCGGCGCTGAACCGCGCCATCTCAAACACGCCCATAGGCCCGTTCCACAAAATCGTCCGGCATCCGGCCAGCGCCGCCGCATACCTGCCGGCGGCATCCGGCCCGATGTCCATTATGTGCCACCCGTCGGGAACCCGGTCGGCAGACACCGTGGCCACCGCGCCCGGTTCCGGCCCAAACGCATCCGCCACGACTAAATCCGGCGGCAGATGGACGGCCACCCCCGCCCGCGCCGCCCGTTCCAGCGTGGCGCGCGCGAATTCCAGCCGTTCCGTTTCCACCGGAGACGCGCCTACCGGCCGGCCCAGCGCCGCCAGAAAAGTCACCGCCATGCCCCCGCCGATGAACAGGTGATCCAGCCGTTCCAGCAGATTTTCCAGCACCAGAATCTTGTCGCCGACCTTGGCCCCGCCCATCAGCGCCGCCAGGGGCCGCTCCGGTTCGCCTAGCGCCAGCCCCAGGGCCTCCACTTCCCGCTGCATCAGCAGCCCCATCGCCGCCGGCAGGTGCCGGGGCAGCCCCACCGTAGAGGCGTGGGCCCGGTGCGCCACCGCAAAGGCATCCATCACAAAACAGTCCGCCAATGACGCCAGCGCGCGGACAAACCCTTCGTCGTTCGCCTCCTCGCCGGGATGAAACCGCAAATTCTCCAGCAGGCAAACTTCCCCGGCGGCCATCCCGGCCACCGCCTCGATCACCATCGGCCCGATGCAATCCCGCAGTGAAGTCACCGGACGCCCCAACAGTACGGACAGCCGGTCGCCCACCGGTGCCAGTCGCAGCTCCTCATCAACCTGCCCCCGCGGACGGCCCAGATGCGAGCACAGTATCACCCGGCAGTCCCGCGCCAGCAGGTACTCAATCGTCGGCAAGGTAGCCCGCAGCCGCTGGTCGTAATTGCCGATGGCCTCAACCCCCTGCTCAATGGGAACATTGAAATCCACCCGCGCCAGCGCCGTCTTGCCGGCCACATCCAGCTGGGGGAGGGTTCGCTTGTTCAGGCTTCGCTTGCTGGTTGACTTGCTCATTAGGACAACATCCAGGCCGTGATGGTCGTCAAAGCGTCGGGCTGCCGCAATTCGGCGGCGACCCCGGCTACGGCGCCCACCGCGTCGGCCGCCAGTTCCCCCGCTTTCCCGCCCGCATACTCCCGCGCCCCGGTTTCGTCCAGAATGGCGATGATGCGTCGCGCGTCATCCGGTCCAGAACCCGCTTCATATAAATGCCGCCCAGCTCCCGTTTGGCGGCGATGGACGCATTCTGTAGGGCGTAAATCAGCGGCAGGCTTTTCTTTTTGTTCAGCAGGTTGCTGGCGGTGACGCCGTCGCCCGCGCCTCCCCATAATTCGGCGATGTCGTCCAGAATCTGCCGGGCCGCGCCCAGCCTGGCGCCCCATTCCTCCAGAGCCCGGCCCGTGTCGTCAGCCGCCCCCGACGCCAGCGCCCCCAGCTGCGCTCCGCAGCCGGCCAGCGCCCCCGACTTGCGCCCCACCATATCCATATAATCCGACTCCGACACCAGCGCCTGCTCCTGGTAGGTCAAGTCCATATACTGTCCCTCGCACAGGGTGAGGCACGCCTGGTCCAGACTCCGCAGCGCCGCCAGCGTCGTCTCCGCCGCCAGTCCCTCGTCCGACAGCCGCATCAGTGCGGCGCGGGCCAGGGCGTGCAGCCCGTCCCCGGCGTTGATCGCCTGCGACGGCCCCCACACCCACCAGATGCCGGGGCGGTCGTTCCCCCGGTCAATGCTGCCCGCCTGTACCCCGTTATGCGCCAGCGCGAAGTTGTACGCCAGCTCCACGGCGGCGGCGGCGGCCAGCGCGGGACGATAATCCCCGCCCACGGCCTCGCCCGCCGCCAGCGCCAGCGCGCCGGGATAATGCAACGGCGTCAGCGCATCCCCGGACGCCTCGCCCCGTTCGTCCACCCAGCCCAGATGATACCGCAGAATATCGTACAGGATGCCCTGCCGCCCGGCGAAAATCGCCCGCAACGCGCCGTCCACGGCGACGCGGTAAGCCTCGTATGTCCCGTTCCCGTCTATAACAGTACCTCCGGGATAACCCATGCTCCAGTGACCGCGCATTCGGTCATAGCGCGTCCGGTCACAGCCCGTCCGCGCCGGCGGCCCGGCGAATCTCGTCATAGTCCAGCGCGCCGGCCCGCAGCAGGGTCAGGCTACCCTCCGGCGACACCGCCACGATGGTGCTGGCAATCCCCCGGGGCGGGGCGGCGCCGTCAATAATACCATCTACCAGCCCGCCCAGGCTGCGGCGCAGCTCCTCGGGGCCGGTTATATCCGGCGCCCCGCTGGCGTTGGCGCTGGTTCCGGTAATGGGCCGCCCCAGGCCGCGCGCCAGCGCCAGCGGCGCCGGATGGTCGGGCATTCGCACCGCAATGGTATCCCGGCCTCCGGTCAGACGGGGCGGCAGACCCGCCGCCGCCGGCAGCGCCAGCGTCAGCGGCCCCGGCCAGTACCGTTGCGCCAGCCGCTGCGCCACCGCGCCGCCGCTCCCGGACACCGCGGCCACCGCCCGCGTCTGGGCCCACCCGGACACCAAAACCGGCAGGGGCATATCGGCCGGACGCCCCTTCACGGCATAGACCCGTTCCAGCGCCGCCGGATTGACGGCGTCCGCCGCCAGCCCGTACAGCGTATCCGTAGGAATGGCCACCACGCCCCCCCGAACAATCAGGGCCAGCGCGGCGGCGATTTCCGCTTGCAGGTTCATAACGCCGCCCATTCTACCACCATTCCTTGCCGATTGCCTCAACTGCGGGCTATAATCGGCGTATGACGCCTCAATCCTACCTGCACCAGCGGCCCGACTGGCCGCACCTGCACTGGCGCGCCGCCGACCTGATCGACCTGCTGGCCGACGTCCGGCGCCGGCAGGGCCGGCTGCTGGGGCGAATGGGCGATTTGGGCCTTGCCATGCGTGAGAAACTTTCCCTGGAAGCGCTAACTGCCGAGGTCGTGAAAACCAGTGAGATCGAGGGCGAACTGCTGGACCCGGAGCTGGTGCGTTCCTCAATCGCGCGGCGGCTTAATATAGCCGGCGGGGGCATAAGCCCCCAAGCCCGGAGCGTTGAAGGGATTGTGGAACTGACACTGGACGCAACGCGCAATTATGCACAGAAGCTCACTGCCGAAAGGCTGTTCCGTTGGCATAGCTTGCTGTTCCCCGGCGGGCGGAACGAATTTGACGATACGATTACCGTGGGCAACCGGCGGAACGACGCAAAAGGCCCGATGGTAGTAGCCGGCAGCGGCCGCTTTGGCCGAGAAATAGTCCATTTCCAAGCTCCGCCCGCATCTGTGCTCAATACGGAAATGAGCGCATTTCTGGACTGGTGCAATGCGCCGTCGGCAACTGATGCAGTGCTCAAGGCCGCCCTGACCCACCTGTGGTTTGTAACCATTCACCCCTTTGATGACGGCAACGGGCGCATCGCCCGCGCCATCACTGATATGATGCTGGCCCGCGCCGACGGCAGCCCGGAGCGTTTCTACAGTATGTCATCGCAAATTATGCAGGAAAGGCGAGACTACTACCTGGCTCTGGAAACTACGCAAAAAGGCGACACGGATGTTACGCGCTGGATGAAGTGGTTCCTGCAATGCCTGGGGCGGGCAATTGACGCCGCTCAACAACACGTCACAGCCGCTCTGTCCGCCGCCAGGTTCTGGGAACAGGCACAGAAGTCGGGCTTGGCTTTCAACCACCGGCAGAGCCGTCTGGTCAATCAGTTGCTGAACGGTTTTGAGGGCAAACTTACCGCCGATAAATGGGCTAAAATCGCCAAATGCTCCCCCAGCGTTGCCGACCAGGACATCGCCGAGCTGCTCCATTTCGGCATACTGGCCCGCAGTTCCACAAACGGGAAAAACATCAGCTACCACTTGGCCGGCCGCAGAAGCCCGGCTCCGTAACCCGTTCCCTCGTCCATTCCCTCTATCGTTTCCCTGTTTCGTTTCAGCCGCGTCGCTGCCGCCGGAGCCGGTTCAGGAACGCCCAACTTGCCCCGCTGGGGTAGCGTTTCGTTTTAGGTGGTTGGTTTTCAGCCCCTGCTTTTGCAGCAGTGCCAGCAGGTTGCGTTCCGTCCAGACCGTCCCCAACTTCTCCCGCCGCCGCAACTCCCGATTATGCCGCTCCATACGCGACCTCTGATGCAGCACCTACCGGCCATACACCAGCTCAATCCCCGCCGCGATGGCCCCATCCCCATCGCTGACCGGATGCTGCGCCCCCAACTGCCACGCCCGGTCAATCACCTCCGCCCAGGGCCCGAAAGACCCCAACGCCATCCCCGCAGCAGCATTGCGGATTACCTTCAATTCAGTACGCCCCCGGCTGGTTCGCGTCCACAACCCGTCCAGTTCCAGCACCCCGTCTGGCGGCAACTCCGGCGCCGTCAAAGGCACCTTCCGCAACCACTTGCCGACCGTACTCTTGACGCAGCCTACCCAGTTCCCGGCGCGGGCGTAGCTCAATCCCGGCGCAGCCAGGCTGATGGCGATGTCACGGTTTTTTTGGAAAACCGTTGGTGGCGCATTTCCTCGCCCGGCAGCGTCATGCCGCCAGCCATGCGGCGACACTGGCCGCAACGGAACACGGGTATCTGCACGCGGACTTCGCCGTAGCCGGTGGCAATGGCGTGGGCGTAGCGATGGTGTCGGTGCATGGCCAGGCGGCAATGGTCGCAAAGTGGCTGGTAGTCATCCAGGGCTAGTTGCAGGGCGGCTTGTAGCTGGGCGGGGATTTGGCGTTCCAGTTGGATTTCCAGGTGGTCCAGCAGTCCCATAGCGGCGCATCTCCGGTGGAGGGCGGGTCGGGCATTGTACCCTCATTCTATAACCGAACCACCTAAAACGAAACGCTACCAGCGCTGCAGGGCTATCGCATATGGATTTTGCGGTGTTCGGTATGATAGCGGCCAACGCCGCCTAGCGTGGAGCGAAGTAGAAGCAGAAGCAGAGGAGACGCCGCCATGACCGAGTCCGCCGACCTGTTCAGCGCCCTGGACGACCCCCGCGCCAGCAACGCCCGCCGCCATTCCCTACACGACATTCTGGTCATCGCCTTTTGCACCATGCTCTGCGGCGGCCAAACTTGCACCGATATGGAACTCTTCGGCCACGCCAAGCGGGAACTCCTCCAATCCTTCCTCAAACTGGAAAACGGCATCCCCAGCCACGATACTTTCTCCCGGCTGCTGGGTATGCTGGACCCCACCGCTTTCCAGCAGTGGTTCATCGGCTTTATGCGGCAGTTTGCCGAAGGCTGCGCGGGCATACTGGCAGTGGACGGGAAAACCTTGCGCCGTTCTTACGACCGCGCGGAGCAACTCTCCCCGCTGCATCTGGTCAGCGCCTGGGCTGAGGAACAACGCTTGGTATTGGGGCAAGTGGCTGTGGACGACAAATCCAACGAAATTACGGCGTTGCCCAAGTTGCTGGAAATGCTGACTTTGCGCGGCAAAGTAGTTACTGCCGATGCCATGCACTGCCAGCGTCAAGTGGCGCAGCAGGTGATTGAGCAAGGCGGCGACTATGCCCTGGCTCTGAAAGGCAACCAGGGCGCTCTGCGGGATGATGTACAGTTGTTTCTGGACGACCCGGCCACGCCGCTGGCCCAGGATACTCAAATCAGCAAGGGGCACGGGCGTGTTGAAACCCGCATTGCCAGCGTCAGTTCCGATGTGGCCTGGCTGCAAGAAACGCATCAGTGGCCGGGCTTGTCCGCCGTGGGCAAAGTGACCGCCATCCGGCGGCAGGACGGGGCCGAGCGTGAACAAGACCGCTACTACCTGCTGAGCGAAGCCTGTTCTGCGGAACGGTTCAACTACATTGTGCGGGGTCATTGGGGTATTGAGAACCGGCTGCACTGGGTATTGGATGTGACCTGCCACGAGGATCAGGCGCGGAACCGGAAGGGGCATTGCGCGGAGAATTTGGCGTTGTTGCGGAAGCTGGCGCTGAATTTGGCGCGGTTGGAGGCGAGCAAAGGTTCAATGCGCGGCAAACTGAAGCGGGCGGGTTGGGACGATGGCTTTCTCATCAGCATCCTGTCCCAATTCACCAAAATCCATATGCGATAGCCCTGGGGCATTTATGGCGATTCGAATGGCGATCCGAACCGGATTAGGCGCCGCCGCAATGCTGCTGCTGGCGGCGTGCGTTGCCGCCGGCGACGGCGGCCGGGCTGACAATGGCGGCGGGACGAGGCTTACGGTGTTTGCCGCCGCATCCTTGACCGAGGCGATGGGGGCGTTGTCCGGGGCGTTTGAGGCGAACTATCCCGGCGTCCGGGTGGAGTTCAATTTTGCCGGCAGCCAGACCCTGCGGACGCAGCTGGAACACGGCGCCGTGGCCGATGTGTTCGCGGCGGCGGACTGGGAGCAGATGGCGGCGGTGAAAAAGGCGGGGCTGGTGGGCAGTACGCCCGTGTATTTCGCCGCCAACCGGCTGACGGTGGCCGCGCCGGCCGGGTCGGATGCGGTGCGGACACTGGCGGATCTGGGCCGTCCCGGGGTGCGTATCGCTGTGGCGGCGGCCGAGGTTCCGGCGGGGGCCTACGCCCGGAACGCCCTGGCGCTGCTGGCGGCGGGCGGCGAGTATCCCGATGATTTCGCCCGGGCGGCGCTGTCCAATGTGGCGACCAACGAGACCAGCGTGCGCGGCGTGGCCCAGAAAGTGGCGCTGGGCGAGGTGGACGCGGGCATCATATACGAAACCGACGCGGCGGCGGCGCAATACGCCGGGCGGCTGCGGACGATTGAAATCCCGCTGCGATTCAATCCGGCGGCGCAGTATCCCATCGCAACGCTGGCGGCGGCGGCGCGGCCGGCAATGGCGCAGGCGTTTGTGGATTTTACGCGGAGTGATGCCGGGCAGGCGATTCTGCGGGAGCACGGGTTTGCGCCGCCGGCCGATGTGGCCTGCCCCTGCGCCGTTCTGCCGGATGCCGTTCTGCCGGGCACTGTTTTGCCGGGCGGAGTCCGGGCGGGGGCCGAAGTCCTGCCGGAGGCCGGAGTCCTGGCGGGCGGAGTCCGGCGATGATGCGGTGGCGGCGTTGGGCCGGGAGAATAGGTGGCGGCCGTTATCCGGGAGCATTGCCGGGGGGGACGGCGGGAGCGCTGGCGCCGGCGGGGGTTCTGGCTACAGTCGTCTATGTTCTGTTTATCGGTCTGCCCATCGTGGCGCTGCTGGCGCGGGCCGGGCAGCAGGAGGGGCTGCTGGCCGGGCTGACGGGCGATATGGTTCTGCCGGCGGTGCGGCTTACGCTCGTCACCAGCTCGGTTAGCATCGTCATAGTGATTATTGTGGGAACGCCCTTTGCGCTGCTGCTGGCGCGGCGCCGGTCGTGGCTGCTGCGGGTGATTGACGCCTTTGTGGAGCTGCCCATTGTGCTGCCGCCGGTGGTGGCGGGCGTGGCGATGCTGATGGCCTTCGGGCGGCAGGGGCTGCTGGGGCCGGCGCTGGCGGCGGCGGGAATTACGCTGCCGTTCACGACCGGGGCAGTGATCTGCGCGCAGATATTTGTGGCGGCGCCCTTTTACATCCGGGCGGCGCGGATCGGGTTTGCGGGGGTTGACCCGGCCTATGAGGAGGTTTCACAGACCCTGGGGGTTTCGCCCCGGGCGACTTTCTGGCGGCTGACGCTGCCGCTGGCCTGGCCGTCACTGGCTACGGGGGTGACGCTGGCGTGGGCGCGGGCGGTGTCGGAGTTCGGGGCGACGATAATGTTCGCCGGCAACCTGACGGGGCGGACGCAGACGATGCCGCTGGCGATAATGACGGCGATGGAGTCCAGCCTGGGGGCGGCGCTGGGGCTGTCGGCGCTGCTGCTGGGGCTGTCGGCGCTGGCGTTGGGCGTACTGGCTCTGCTGCTGGGGCGGCGGCGGGAGCCGGCCCTATGAGGGGTTCCGGGGGCAGCGGCGGCGACAGCGACAGGGGCGGTTCCGGCGACCCGGCCGGCGCCTGGGGCGAGTTCACGGTGGGCGTGGGCGGTTTCCGGCTGACGCTGTCGTTCCGCGTCGGTTCGGGGGAGATACTGGCGCTGTTCGGGCCATCGGGGGCGGGCAAGACGACGGCGCTGCGGGCGATCGCCGGGCTGGCGCGTCCCGATGCGGGGCGGATTGTCATTGCCGGCCGGACGGTGTTCGCCGCCGGCGATGGCGCCGGCGGGAATAACGGCGATGGCGACATTGGGTATGACGGCAATGCCGGGAGCGGGGGCAATTCGGATGGCCGGAACGGGGACGGGGACGGGGACGGGGACGGCTGCGGATACGGGCGTCCGGTATGGGTGGCGCCGCACCGCCGCCGGGTGGGCTATGTTACCCAGCAGAGTCATCTGTTTCCCCATCTTACGGTGGCGCAGAACATTGCCTACGGGCTTTCGGACCGGCGGGGGGTGGCGGCGCAGCGGCGGGTGGCGGAGCTGGTGAGGCGCCTGCGTTTGGACGGGCTGGAGACGCGGCGGGTGGGGCAGCTGTCGGGGGGGCAGCGGCAGCGGGCGGCGCTGGCCCGGGCCCTGGCGCCGGCGCCAGCGTTGCTGCTGTTGGACGAACCTTTTGCGGCGCTAGATATGGAACTGCGCCGGGCGCTGGGGGCAGAGCTGCGCGCCGCCATTCGTCCGCAGGGCGTTGCTCCGACAGGCGTTGCTCCGACAGGCATCCCGGCGACGGGCGTACCGGCGATTCTGGTGACGCACAGCCGGGAGGAGGCGCTGGCGCTGGGGGATACGGCGCAGGTTATTGACGGCGGGCGCACGGTTGCGGTGGGGCCGCCACTGGCGACGCTGGAGCAGCCGGGCCGGGGGCGGGTGGCGCGGTTGGTGGGCGTGGAGAACCTGCTGCCGATGCGGGTGGCGGCGCGGCTGCCGCAGGACGGCACGATGGTCTGCGTTATGGCCGGCGGCGGAAGCGGGAACGACGGGAATGGCGGGAACTATGGGGGCGACGGCGGGAACTACGGGGACAGCGGGGACAGCGGGCGGGCCGGCGGGGGCGGCGATAATGGCGGGGGCGGGCGGCGGCTGGAAACGCCGCTGGCGGATGGGTGCAATGTGGGGGACGCCGTTACGGTGGGCATCCGGGCTTCGGACATCATACTGGCGGCGGGGCCGCTGCCGCAGTCGTCGGCGCGCAATACCTGGGCCGGGGTAGTGGCGGGGGTGACGCTGCGCCCGCCGGGGTACGAGGTGGCGCTGGACTGCGGGGGCGTTATGCTGCGGTGTCATATTACCGGGGCGTCGCTGGAGGCGATGGACATTGCGCCGGGACGCCGGCTGTGGGCGATTTTCAAGGCGTCATCCTGCTTTCTGTTGAGTGAATGAGGGCATTGACGATGTGTAACCGGAGCGCGGCGGGCCGGGGCGTCGGGCCTGCGTCCGGGCGCCGGCGCGGGTGTAGTATAATGCGCGGCCGGGAACAAGGGGTATTGCCCGGCGGCAGTCGCAAGGCAGGCATTGGGGGCAAGTCCGCCGGGAGCAAGTCCGATGAGGGCAAGTCCACTTGGAGCGGCGATACGGGTTCCGGCCGGCGAGGGGATGGCTGACGGGGTGATGGTGGGGGCAGACTTGCTGTTCCCGTTTCAACCCTGTTCCGGCTGGGTTCCGGCGGCCCGATGCGGTTTTTTGCGATTGCCCTGGCGATGCCTACTCATGGCGATGCCTGCCTGACTACGGATGGAGATGGCGATATGGCCGGTTACAAGGGGATTTTGTTTGATATGGACGGGGTGCTGGTGGACAGCGAGCCGCTGTTTCACAAGGCGGTGAATGTGATGGTGGAACGGTGCGGGGCGGCGCCGATTACGGAGGAGGAGAACAACCGCTACCTGCTGGGAACGACGGTGGAGGAAACCTGGGTTCGGGTCAAGGAGCTGCGGGGGATACCGCAGACGCCGGCGGAACTGCTGGCGGGGTACAACGAGGTGGTCAGGGAGGTGCTGCGTTCCGACCTGACGGCGCGGCCCGGCGTGCGGGCGCTGATTGCGGAAGCGCAACGGCGGGGGCTGCCGATCGCAGTGGCGTCGTCATCGCTGCGGGAATGGGTGCGGCTGAAGCTGGAGGTGATTGGGCTGGCGGACGCCTTTCCGGTGGCGCTGGGGGGGGATGATGTGGAGCAAGGCAAGCCGGCGCCGGATATTTACATCAAGGCGGCGGGGCTGCTGGGGCTGGCGGCGGCGGAGTGCGTGGCGATTGAGGATTCGCCCATCGGGCTGGCGGCGGCGGCGGCGGCCGGTGCGTACACGGTCTGCACGCTGACGGATTCGACGCGGCATCTGGATTTGTCGGCGGCGGATGTCATCATTGAAAGCCTGGAGGATTTTGACTACGGGCTGCTGGCCGGCGAGGGGATGGCGTCGACGCCGGCATCGTAGCAAAGGGATTACGAGACACGGGGCGACGGGGGGAATGGTGGCGTCATCCCGGCGCCGGGCCGGTTTTGGTATTGGGCAGCGCGGGCGCCGGCACAAGCCGTTTGGCGGTTGCCAAATGCCGGCTGCGGGTTCATACCGGGCCGCCGGCGCCGGCGGAAATGGCGGCAAAAGGCGCAGGGATTCCGGCTGGCGCCGGAATGGCGCGGCAGAGCCCCAAAAGGACGAAGCAGAGACCCGGGATGCCGGCGAGTATGGCGGCGGGAGCTAACGGCGGTTGCGGCGCCGGCGGCGTCCGGGCAGGCCGGGGTAGGTTCCTTCCTGGAGTATCCACTGGAGGCGCTGGAGCAGGGCGCGGGCTTCGTCGGGCGCCAGCAGGGCGAGGAGTTCGGCGACATCGCCCGTGGGGGCGATGAGCTGTCCGCACAGGCGGCGCAGGGGTTCCAGCAGGGGTTCCGGGATGGGTTCCGATTCAAAGTCCCAGATGGCGGTGCGGATTTTGAGGTCGGAGTGGAAGGTGAGGCCGTGGTCGATGCCCCACAGCTTGCCGTGGTCGTCGCGGATGACGTGTTCGGGCTTGCGGTCGGTGTTGTTGGCGACGAGGTCGAAGCAGCAGATGGCGCGCAGTTGTTGGGATTCGGAGTCGGTGAAGCCGGCGCGGGCCATAGTGTAGTAGTTTTCGCGGGGGTTGTGGTCGATGTAGAGCTGGAGGGAGCCGATGCCGCCGGGGCCGTCGCGGATGACGGTGAGGGGCACGAAGTTCCAGCCGAGGATGCGGGCGAGGAGGTAGGCGGCGTATTCCCGCCGGTAGAGGGTGCCGGAGGGGAAGTCCCACAGGGGCCATTCGCCCTGGCGGGGTTTGTAGATGGCCAGGCCGTAGCGGTCGCCGTAGGAGAGCTCGGCCAGGTAGGTGTAGTTGGAGCCGTGGCGGGTCAGGGCGCAGTCGCCGAATTCTCCGTAGCGGAGCAAATCGAGGTCGGAAGGCCCGGGCCCGGCGGCGTTCACGGGTGATGGGGAAAGCACGGCGTCAGCGGCGGCGGCGGCAGCGAGCGGCAACGGCAACGAAAACGGCGATGGCGGCGGCGGCGGCGCAATGACTGGTGGCGGCGGCGGCAGCGGGGACGGCCCGGCGGGGGATTGGGTTGGTTTGGGACAGGTCAGCCGGTTTCAAAGACGGCGTGGCTGCTGGGGCGGGGGCAGCGGTGTCCGGCGGGGTCGATGGGGGCGCCGCAGAGGAAGCAGGGGGGGCGGCCGGCGGCGCAGATGCGGAGGCATTCCAGGGCCAGGGCGGCGGCCTGTTCCATTGTCATCCAGAAGCTGACGGAGGTATGGGCGCCGGCGTCGGGGTCGTCCTCGTCGCCTTCAAAGGCGTGGACGAGGAAGCAGTTGGCGTCGCGGTCGTACTGGAGCTGCATCTGGCGGGCGGGGAATTCGTGGGACATTGCGTCGCCGCGCCAGGGGGCTTCGGCGGGGTTGCTGGCGCGGGCGCGGGCGGATTCGCCGAGCTGTTCCAGGGCGCGCTGTAGGTAGATGCCCAGCTGGAGGAGCTGTTCTTTTTCCAGCCAGATATAGGATTGGGCCCGGCCGGCTTCGGCGGCCAGGCGGAAGGTGCGGCGGCCGGGACGGCCAAAGGCTTCGGCGGCCACGGACTGGGCGGCGCCGAGGTTGTAGCGTGCTGCGCGGTCTGCCATAGTGGGGGGTATAATAGACGCCGGCGCAAGGGCTGGCAAGGGGGGCAGCCGGCGCGCGCGTACCCGTTTTGAGGGTTGGTCGGACGAACTTTACGGCGGAGCGCATAAGGGACGGGGTTTTGGGGCCGGGGGCGGAAGGTTGACGATGCCGGCAGCTACCGGCGGGGCGGGGAAGGCGTTCATTGGGGGGCGGCTCCTTTCCTGGTGGGCGCTGGGGCGCTGGTCAGTGGGCGGTGATGGCGGGTGACGGTTGATGATGAGGGACACCGGGGGATTGTTCGGGCGGCCGGAGTTTTCCAGGTTGTCGGCGCTACGGACCGAGAGCGTAACGCGTGGGATTTCGGCCTAGTTTTCCGTGTCCCGGACGGACTTACGACAAGCAAAAGCAGGTTCAGGACCTGCTCCGGCAAACCGATCAGGTCATCCGGCACGGGGCGGTGGTGACACCCGCTGGCTGGCACAGAACTGCACGGTCGGTACGAGACATACGGCGACGGGGTGGGACCAGCTACATAGTGAAGGATTCCGACAAGGGTTAGGCCGTGTTCCTGGCGGGCCGGCCAGCCCGAATTTCCCCCGGTGTTGGTGTGATGCGGTTGGCTGGCCGGCGGCACCCACGCAGCCATTCGATAACGTGACGCGGTTGAGTGATCGTCGGTCGGTGGACAGGATGTCCGGTTGGGTTCACACAAAAGCGAAGCCTTATGCCGCCGCGATGCCCGGCGCGCGCCGGGCTGTGCGGCGGTGGCCGTCCAGTGTAGCGCGCTAGAAAGCTTTGCCGGCGGTCGGGCTGCTTTACCCGTGTATCAGCATAAGGGACGGATGTTTGGGGTGCAAGAGGGCGGGTGTCATTTGCCGGCGGCAATTTTGGGGGCACTTTAAGCCGGAGTACGGAACGGGCCGGAGCAGGCGGGGCGGGCAGTCGTCAGGCAGGCAGCAGCGGACTTGGGCCGGCGGCGTCAAAGTCATTCACTTGCCGGCGTCCAGCCGGGTGGGATACAATTTTGGACGCCCGTCCCGGCGCGGCGGCGGTCGGGAGCGGGCCGGGCGGCTTTTGGATTCAATGCCACCAAGCGATATGCCGCCAACTACAAAGCCACCGCCGACAAGGCCGTCGCCGACAAAGCCGCAATCGTCCGTCCAATATGGCCCTCTACGTTCACAAATACGGCGGCAGCTCCGTTGCCGACGCGCCCAAAATCGTCAGTGTGGCCCGGCGGCTGGCTGCGGTGCATGACGCCGGCCACCGGGTTGTGACCGTGGTTTCCGCAATGGGAGACACCACGGACGACCTGATTGAGCTGGCGCGCACGGTGGCCACGGAGCCGGAGCCCCGGGAGCTGGATGCGCTGCTGTCCACGGGGGAGCTGGTGTCCGTTACCCTGCTCACAATGGCACTGCGGAACCTGGGCTATGACGCCATCAGCTTGAGCGGCGCCCAGGCGGGCATCCGCACGGACCGGGCCTACGGGCGGGCACGCATCAGCGAGGTTGACCCGGAACGGATCCGGCGGGAGCTGGCGCAAGGGCGGCTGGTCATTGTGGCCGGTTTTCAGGGCCTAACGCCCGATGAGGACATTACCACTCTGGGCCGGGGAGGTTCCGATACCACCGCCGTGGCCCTGGCGGCGGCCTTGCGGGCTGACCGCTGCGACATTTATACGGATGTTGAGGGCATTTACACAGCCGACCCGCGCCTGGCGCCGAAAGCCCGCCGGCTGGCCCGGATCGGGTATGACGAGATGCTGGAGCTGGCGGCGGCGGGCGCCAAGATGCACCCCCGTTCCATTGAGCTGGGCGGCGTTTATAATGTTCCTATCTATGTGGCATCCAGCTTTGCCGACGCCCCCGGCACGCTGATACACCGCATTTCGGATGACGCTGAATCGGATGACGGCAAGATGGAAAACCGGATTAAAGTGACAGGCATTGCCTGCCAGAGCGATGTGGCCAAGGTGACGGTGTGCGGGGTGGCCGACCGCCCCGGCGTGGCCGCCGCCCTTTTTGAACCGCTGGCGGAGGCCGGCATCAGCGTGGACACTATTGTCCAAAATACCAGCGCCGACGGCGCCACCACGGACATCAGCTACACGGTAGCGGAGGCGGACCTGCCCCGCGCCCTGCGGGAGATGGCGGCGCTACAACCCGCGCTGGGCGTGGCGCAGGTGATCAGCGATCCGACGCGTGCCGCCGTCAGCGTGGTGGGTTCCGGGATGCAGAACACGCCCGGCTACGCTTCACGGATGTTCCGCATTCTGGCCGACGGGGGCATCAACATTGATATGATTACCACCTCGGAAATCCGCATTTCCTGCATCATCGGGCGGGAGCAGGCGGCGGCGGCGGTGCGGCTGCTGCACAGCGGCTTCCGGCTGGACGCCGATGACTAGGCAGTGATGGCGACCTGCTATCTGTCCGTAGTTATTCCGGCGTACAACGAGGAACGGCGGCTGCCGGGCACGCTGGCGGCAATTGGCGATTATCTGCGCCGGCAGGATTATGCCTGGGAAATCATTGTCGCCGATGACGGCAGCGGGGACGGCACAGCCGCCCGGGCGCGGGAGGCCGCCGCAACTATCCCCAACCTGCGGCTGCTGTCCTTGCCGCACCGGGGCAAGGGGGCGGCGGTAAAGCGGGGTATGCTGGCGGCGGAGGGCCAGTATCGTTTTCTGTGCGATGCCGATCTGTCCATGCCCATAGAGCATCTGGAACGGCTGCTGCCGCCGGGCGGGCCGGCGGCGGACATTGTGATCGGCTCGCGGGAAGCGGCGGGGGCCAGGCGCATCGGGGAACCGTGGCGGCGGCATCTGATGGGGCGGGTTTTCAATGCGATGACGCGGCTGCTGGCGACGCCGGGCATAGCCGATACGCAGTGCGGGTTCAAGGTGTTCAACGCGGCGGCGGCGCAGGCGTTGTTTCCCAAGCAGACGCTGGACGGGTTCGCTTTTGACGCCGAGGCGCTGTTTCTGGCGCGGCGCTTTGGATTTACGGTGGCGGAGGTGGGCGTGGAGTGGCGCTACCGGGCGGAAAGCAAGGTTCGGCCTTTCCGGGACGGCTGGCGCACGCTGCGCGACCTGCTCATCGTCCGGTGGCGGTGGCAGAGGGGAGACTACCGGGGCGAGGCTGGTCGGTCGTGAGAGAAGGCCGCTGCCGGATGCCGGCGTCCGGGCGAAGTTCGGGGCAATCAAAAAAATGGGCCAAAATTGCCGGCGGTTTTTATTGACCCGCCGCCGGCTTACGGTGTATTTCTGCTTTCGTGGGATACGGGAAAGCCCGTCTTATCCGCTTGGGAGGGGATCCGCACTGATGGCGTCAACGACGACTATACAACATTACCCGGCGGCCGCCGACACGAGTACGGCGGGCCGCTTTCGCATCAAGCTGGGCAAGGAGGCCGTGCGCCTGGCGCTGAACGGGAACTGGGCGCGGGCGGCGGCGGTGAACCGCGCTATTCTGGAGTTGCATCCCGAGGACGGCGAGGCCGCCAACCGGCTGGCCAAGGCGCTGATGGAGCTGGGCGATTACGGGGCGGCGCGGGCGGCGCTTAATGATTTGTGCCGGCGCAGCCCGGCCAATGTCATTGCCCGCAAGAACCTGGCGCGTCTGGAAAAGCTGGAGGCCGGCGGCGCGGCGGGGCGGCCCCGCAGCCGCGGGGGCGCAGTTGCGGCGGGAGCGCCGGTGCCGCCGCTGTTCATTGAGGATGGCGGGCAGTCGTGCACCATAACGCTGCGCCGGGCCGGGCCGCCGGACAGCCTAGCGGCGGTCAGCGCGGGCGACGCGGCGGCGCTGTCGGTCAGCGGCGATAGCGTGATGATAACCAACGGCGAAGGACGCCTGCTGGGCAGGGTGGAGCCGCGTCTGGCGCGGCGGCTGCGGCGGCTGATCGCGGGCGGGAACTGCTATTCGGCGGCCGTAGTGGCCGTTGACGCCGCCGCGGTGTCGGTCATCATCCGGGAAACGGCGCGGCACCCGTCTTTGCGGAATGTGGTCTCATTCCCGACGGCGGTCCGGCCGGGCGTGGCCGGCCGCCAGGCGGTTGACGACGCGGCCCCGGAACGGCCGGATTTTACGGAAGCGGCGCGGGAAGCGGGCGAGACGCCGGCCGACGGGGACGGCGAGGAAACGGCCGTGGCATCGGTGGCCGACGAGATTGACGATGATGACGCGGCCGTGGCCACGGCGGGCGAGGCGGACGATGTTCCCGTGCTGGACGATGATGTGGCCGGCGAGGCTCTGCCGGCGTTGGTGTCGCTGGGCGCCGGGGCCGGGGCTGGCGGCGAGGGGGAGGACTGGGAATAGACGCCGGGCGGGGCGCTGGCGCGGTAGCCCGCACCGGGCGTGTATGGCGGGTCTGCGTTCAGGTTTCCTGGCCGGCGCCCCGGGCGCGGGCGTCCAGGCCGACGGCGGTGCGGGAGCGGAAGGGACGCACGCGGTTATCGGGATGGGGGACGCCCAGAGGGACTACAAAGACGGCGTCCTGCCCGGCGGCGTGGGGGGACAGGAATTCGGTTACATCGTTGTCGTAGAAGGTCAGCCCGGTGGCGCCCAGTCCCATGGAATGGGACGCCAGGTAGATGCGCCCGCCGATGATGCCAGCCAGGGTCTGCGCCATGCGGTAGCCGCGCGGCCCGAAGTCGCGCTGGGCCGCATCCAGGTCGGCAGTGATGAATGCCACGGCGGCGGCATCGGCGGGCAGAGCCTGCTCGAAGCCGAGATGCCCGGCGACGTCGCGGAAGTCGCCGCTTTTGAGGCGGCGGAGGCCGTGGTAGAAGGGGTTGTAGTAGTAGGCGCCGGGGGCGAGACCGGCCACGGCGTGGACGATGAAATAGCGCCGGAGATAAGGTTCCAGCCCGCCGGCCAAGGGCGGGGCGGCGATGCCGGCGCCGGCGGCGTCAACGATGCTGCGGAAGGTTTCCCACGATATTGGCTCCTTGGCGAAGCGCCGGGTTGAGCCGCGGGAACGGATGCATTCGCCCAGGGCCGCCGAGGGAAGCGCCGCCAGGTCCAGGCTGGCGTCGAGCTGCCCGTCCCGGCCGGAGCGGAGGGGGCGGAAGCCATCGCCGGTGCCGTCCAGCTCGTCGGCGGCGGATGCGCCGGCGCTGCCGGCGGCGAGCCACTGGTCAACATCGGAGCGCGTCCGCAGGTGGGAGGCCAGATGCAGGGCCCGGCTCAAGGGGTAGTCAATGGCGCCGGCGGCGAGGTCGTTGCTTTCCTGGGGCAGCATTCCCGGCACATCCCCGGAACCGGGGGGGAGTTCGCCGTCGGGCGCGCCCAGAAAGGCGACCAGCGAGGGGGCTTCCGTTACCCCGTCAATGCCGAAAAAGCCGGTTAGGGGACGGTCGGCGAACCCGAAACGCAGCTCTACGGGCACATTTTCGGCGTTGCCCGTAGCCAGCAGGTTGGCGGCCATAGTGCCCAGATCCCAGTAGCAGTAGCGGTAGCCCCGCTCGCGGTATTTCCAGGCGCTGCGCCAGAAAACGGTGGTGAATACCAGCGCCGCCGGATAGGCGCGGTGGTCGCCGGCGGCGGCGGCCAGCCAGCGGCGCAGGTCGCCGTTGCGCAGCCGCGCCAGGGTGGCGTCGCGGGGGTGGTAGTGATAGACGCCGGCGCGCAGGCCGTCCAGGTCGCCGCAGACCAGATAGACCTCGGTGGGGTAGAGAGCGCCGGCGGATGCGGCGGCGCGGTAATGGACTTCGCCATCCCGCAGCTGCCGCCGCCGGATGACCGCCGCCGCATAGTAGAGCAGGCGGCTCAATTGGGCGGCGGTCAGGGGCGCCGGGCGACCGGGGTCAGGGGCGGCGCTGGCGGCAATGCCGGCGGCGTTGCCGCCCCGGATGGCGGACAGGGTGGGCAGCGCCGGGCCGGATTCGCCGGCCGCCGGGTCGGGCAGGGGGATGGCGCGCAAACCCGGATAAACCTTGTACAGGGGCGGTTTGCTGGCCAGGTTGATGTATTCCAGTTTGGTGGCATCGTTGAACCGGCGGGCGATGTCGGCGGCGATGTCGTCCGGCGTGGTGGTCATTACAGCTGCCTCCATAGCTACTTCCGGGGGCGCGTCCGGTGGATTTCGATGGCCGCCGATGCGATTACCGAACCCCGGATGGGGGGGCGGGGCTTGTGGACGCGCACGCGCACGGCGTCAATCAGCGGATGCTGCGCCAGCAGGTCGGCGGCGATGGCGCTGGCGGCGGCTTCCAGCAACTGGCGCGGCGGGCCTTCGATGACCGCCTGAACGGCCCGGTACAGGTGGGTGTAGCTGACGGTGTCGGACAGGTTGTCCGAGGCGCTGGCGGCTTGCAGGTCAAGTTCGGCTTCCAGGTCGACGGTGAAGGGCTGCCCCAGCCGGCGTTCCTCCGGGTTCACGCCGTGGAAGCCGTAGAACTGCATTCCGGTGAGGATGATGCGGTCGGCGGGCATAAGGGGCGGCCTATTCTATGGTGACGGCGGTGCCGTAGGCGATGCGGAGGCCGCGGTCGGCCGCCCAGCGGAAATCCACGACGGCGTTGGCGCCGGCGGCGATGGCCTGCTCGATTATGCGGTCCTGGGCTTCGTACAGAGGGTTGCTTTCGGCCACGATTAGCCCGTGTACACGCACAACATAATGCCTCGGCACTGTGTCCATAGTTACCAAGGTAACGTCGTTCTCTCCCAGCAACGGCGCTGGTAGTGTCCGTATATCCTCCGGGCGGCAAATGCCGGCCTCTATGAGGGCCGCTCGGGTAGCCTCGTCGCTGGCGAGAGGAGTGTGGCAGAAGCTGAGACAGGGGATGCTTTCGGTGCAATCCGTCACCACGGCGGTGCCGTAGGCGATGCGGACGTCGTGGTCGACTGCCAAATGGAAATCCACGATGGCGTTGGCGCCGACGGCGGCGGCCTGCTCCATAAGAGCGCTTTTGGCCTCGTCCACCTGGTTGCCCTCTGCCGAGAGCAGCCCGTACACCTGTACAATCCAGCGCCCCGGCACCGTGTCCCCGGTTATCACGATGACATCGTTCCCTTCCGGTAGCGACGTTGACGGCCGTCCCACGCAGACTCCAGCTTGGATGAGGCTCCACAAAGTTTCATCGGTGGCAGTGTCACAGAGATTCTGTCCCTCCGCTATTGGCGTTGGAACGGGGGTATTGTCGGGCGACGGCGTTGGCAGCGATCCCGCGCAGACTCCGGCTTGGATGAGGCTCCACAAGGTTTCATCGGTGGCAGTGTCGCAGAGATTCTGTCCCTCCGATATTGGCGTTGGAACGGGAGTATTCGTGGGCGACAGGGTTGGCGGCGGGAGTGGAGTATTGCCGGGGGCCGGCGTTGGCGACGGTTCCGCGCAGACTCCAGCCTCAATGAGCTGCCGCAAGGCTTCCCCGGTGGCAGTCGCGCAGAGACCCTGCGCCTCCGCCGCATCCCGTCCGGGGGCGGTTAGTATGGCAAAGGCGGCGAGGATGCCGGCTACGGCCAGGGCGGCGACCAGCGCGGCGGGCCACCAGCGATTTCGGGTGATGGCTTTCATTAGTGGCAATCTCCTTACCGGCCGGCGGTCTGGCGTTCTATTTCGGCGACCAGGGCCAGCAGGTTTTGGGCGCGCTTGACGACGGGGACATCAACCATTCGGCCGTCGATGGACAGGGAGCCGCGGCCGGCGGCTTCGGCTTCGTCCCACGCCGCCACTACCCGACGGGCGTAGGCGATGTCGTCGGGGTGGGGCGAGAAGGTTTCGTTGATGATGTCAATCTGCGCCGGGTGGATGGCGAATTTGCCGGTGTAGCCCATCTGCCGGGCGGCGGCGGCGTCCTGGCGCAGGCCGTCGGGGTTGCGGAAGCCGACGAAAGGGCCGTCCAGGGCGGCCACGCCGGCGGCGCGGGCGGCCACGGCCACGGCGGAACGGGCGTAGTAGCACTCGGCGCCGAAGTCGGTGCGGATGACGCCCATATCGTTGGTGTAGTCCTCGCCGCCGAAAGCGATGCCGGCGATGCGGGGCGATGCGGTGGCCATTTCGTACACATTGACGATGGCCAGGGCGGTTTCAATCCAGGGGATGACGCGGATGCGGCCAGGCGGGATGCCGGCTTTGGCTTCCAGCGGGGCCAGCAGCTGGTCCACCTGGCGCAGATCCCACCGGGAGCCGCCCTTGCCGATGCTGACGCCGGCCAGATCCGGGGAGACCACCGCCGCCAGTTCTTCAGCGGTCAGCCCGGTGTCCAGGGCGTTGAGGCGCACCATAACCCGGCGGCCGGCGGCGCGCAGGCGGGGCGTCCATTCGGCGGCGAGGGCGGCGGCGGCGGGCTTTTCGGCCGGCGGCACCGAGTCCTCCAGGTCAACCAGCACGATGTCGGCGCCGAAGTCCAGGGCCCGTTGCAGCATATTGGCGCGGTTGCCCGGCACAAAAATCAAACTCCGCAGCAGTTCCACGGAACTAACCTCCCGCATAAAAGTCGTTGGCGTGGCCCGGAACGGGTTCAGAAATCGCCCCAGGAGTGGCCGGATTTGATGTCCACCTTGAGGGTGACGTCCAGTTCCAGGGCCGCCGGCATTTCGTCCATTACCAGCGCCGTCAGGTCGTCCATTTCGTCCGCCGGGGTTTCAAAGACGAGTTCGTCGTGGACTTGCAGGATCATTTTGGAACGCATCCGTTCGCGGCGCATCCGGTCGTGGACGTTGATCATCGCCTTTTTCATAATGTCGGCGGCGGTGCCTTGAATGGGCATATTGATGGCCATGCGCTCGGCGGCGGCGCGGGCTACGTGTTTGGGGGCGTTGATGTCGGGCAGGTAGCGGCGGCGGCCCAGCAGGGTTTCGGCGTACTGGGAGCCGCGGGTTTCGGTTTTGACCGATTCCAGGTAGCCGTTGATGCCGGGGTAGCGGGCCAGGTAGGTATCAATGAAGTTGCGGCCTTCCTCGCGGCTGAAGCCCGTCTGCTGGGAAATGCCGTGGGGGCCCAGGCCGTAGATGACGCCGAAGTTGAGGACTTTGGCGATGCGGCGCTGTTCGGAGTCGACCTGGTTCACGGGTGTTCCGAACATCTGGCTGGCGGTGGCGGCGTGAATGTCCTCGCCCCGGCGGAAGGCGTCCAGCAGGGAAGCGTCCTGGGACAGGTGCGCCAGCACGCGCAGCTCAATTTGGGAGTAGTCGGCCGACAGGAGGCGGCAGCCGGCGTCGGCGACGAAAGCCCGCCGCACCTGCCGGCCCAGTTCGGTGCGGATGGGTATGTTTTGCAGGTTGGGTTCGCTGCTGCTGATGCGTCCGGTGGCGGAGCCGGTTTGGTTATAGGAGGTATGGATGCGCCCGGTGCGGTGGTTCACCATTTCCGGCAGGGCGTCGACATAGGTTGACTTGAGTTTGGCGACCTGGCGGTAGTCCAGGATGCGGTCCACGACGGGGTGCATTCCCTTCAGGGATTCCAGGGCGTTGGCGTCGGTGGAGAAGCTGCCCGACTTGGTGCGGCGGGTTCTGGGCAGGCCCAGTTCGCCAAAGAGCAGGTCACTCAATTGTTTGGGGGAGTTGATGTTGACGCTGTGTCCGATGGTCTCATAGAGGCCGGTTTCGATTTGCAGGAGCTGTTCGGCCAGGTCGCGGGACATTTCGTGGAGGATGCCGGCGTCCAGGCGGACGCCGGCGCGCTGCATTGCCACCAGCACCGGCACCAGGGGGAGTTCGACGTCGGCCAGCAGGCCGGCGAGGTTCCACTGGGCCAGCATAGGTTCAAAGCGGCGGCGCAGTCGGACGGCGCTGTCGGCGTCGGCGGCGGCGTAGGGGGCGCCGGCGGCGATGTCAATTTCGTTGAAGGTTTTCTGGTTGCGCCCCTTGCCGATGAGGTCGGTGATTTCGGTCATTTCCCGGCCCAGGACTTCCAAGGCCACGGGCTTGAGGCCCAGGCGGTTTTTGCCCAGCAGGTGGGCGGCGATCATCGTGTCGTGGTCAATGACGCCGTAGGGGTTGACGCCGTAGTTGGCCAGCAGGGTGAGGTCGTAGTTGGCGTTGTGGGCGCAGCGGTGGATGCCCTCGGCGGTGAACAGAGGGCGAAGGGCGGCCATTACTTCCTCAACGGGCAGCTGGGCGCCGTGGGTATGGCCCACGGGAACGTACCAGGCGACGCCGTCGGGGGTGGCGAAGCTGAGGCCGGCCAGGTCGGCGGCCATAGGGTCGGTGCTGCTGGCTTCGGTGTCAAAGGCGAAGGCGCCGGCGGCGGTGATGTGGGCGATCATCGCGTCCAGCTCGGGGCGGGCGGCGACGATGCGATAGTCGGGGGCGGCGTCAGCGGCGGGCGCGTCGGAGTCGTCGGCGCGGCGGTCGTCGCCGGCGGGGCGGCGGCCGGGAGCGGCGGCGGGCCAGGGCACGTCGGGGGAAGGCACCCGTCCCACCAGGCTGTGGAACTCCAGGGTGGTCATCAGGGCGACTACATCGCCGCGCCGGTACTGGCCGAATTGACAGGCGTCCAGGTCGAGGGTCGCCGGGGCGTTGCGGTCGATGGTGGTCAGAAAGCGGTATTCGAAGGCGGCTTCCCGGTTTTCCGACAGGTTGTTATGCACCCGTTTTTGCTTTACTTCGTCAAGGCGCTGGTAGATGCCTTCCAGGGTTCCGTGGTCGGCGAGCAGGGCGATGGCGGTTTTGTCGCCCACGCCGGGGATGCCGGGGATGTTGTCGGATTTGTCGCCTACCAGGGCTTTGTAGTCGGGCTGCTGGGCGGCGGTGAGTCCGCCGTAGCGCTGGGCCAGGGCGGTTTCGTCCACCACGCTGCCCCGGTCGCCGCTGCTGGCGAGGTCAACGCGCACCCGAGGGGAAATGAGTTGGAAGGTATCCCGGTCGCCGGTGAGGATTACGGTGTCCACGCCGCTGGCCTCAGCCTGGCGGCTCAAGGCGCCGATGATGTCGTCGGCCTCAAAGCCGGGGAGTTCGTACACCGGAACGGCGAAGGCGGTCATCAGCTCCTTAACCTGGTCAAACTGCCCCCGCAATTCCGGCGGCGAGGGGGGACGCTGGGCCTTGTATTCGGGAAACCGCAGGTGCCGGAAGGTGGGCTGGGGGGTGTCGAAGGCCACGGCTACATGGGTGGGCTGCCATTCGCTGATGGCGCGCAGGAATACGCTGGCGAAGCCATAGACGCCGGTGACATCCTGCCCGGTGCCGGACACGGTAAGGCTGCGGTTGCCGCTGATGGCGCGGAAGGAGCGGTGCACCATAGCGTGGCCGTCGATGAGTAGAAACAGGGGGGCGTCCCGGCCGGGGGCATCCACCGCGATAGGCATTGACATTTGGCTGGCGGCAGGCGTGGCGCTGGTCATTGGGACACTCCCGTGCGGCGCCGGCTGACTGGCCATGGGGCGGGGCGGCCCGGCGCCCGGCGCGACTGGCGGGGATTATACACCAAGTTGCGGGGGCGGATGTGGTAATATGACGGGCATATTGCCGCGCGTTCCGCCTGCCCGTCCGTGCGCCGCGCTGCGGCCCGTTCCTTGCTATAGCCTATCAGAACTGCCCGCCGGCGCGGGCAACCCGCCCGGCAGCATCCGGCTACAGCAGCGCCGCTTGCGGCGCCGGCCCGAATTCGTACCGCTTGCCGGTCACCATTGGTTCCTGGGCCAGCAGATGGCGGGCGGTTTGGCACAGGGCGGCGTCAAAGCCGAGGTGTTCGCACACCGCCGCGTCAATCGCCAGCTGCACCGGGCAGCGATGCGCCTGCGGCAAGGGTTTGCGTTCCTGGTCGGACAGCGCATCGTAGGCGGCGGCCAGGCCGGCGATTTGGGCCGGCGCCAAGTCCGACATCCGGGGCATCGGAATGCGTTCCAGCCCGTCTTTGGAAAATTGGGGATACGATGGAATCTTGTTTGACCTGACCAGCAACATACCCAGCTTGCCGGGCGTGCTGTTCAGTATCATCACCATAGCCTTTTCTACCGATACGGCATCAGTATCGGCAACCGGCATAGTAGTGGCATTGGCCCAAGCAGAACTGACCGCCGGTATAGTGGTGCGGCAGGCCGTATTCTTGACCGTAGTTAACCGAATCCGTTCTGCCAGTTTGAGATAGCCGGCCTTTTTCAGCGTATTGACCAGATTCGGGCGGGACGGCGGGGGCTGGACATAACAGTCCGGCGCTACTTCCAGTTTGTTGCAGTGCTCAACATCGTGGTCAAAAAGGGCGGGCGTGGCATTCACAGCGTTGGCGTCGCACTTGCGCGCGTTGCGGATGGGGCGGCCCATAGGGTCAATGATGACCTGGTTGCGGAGTTCGCCAGTCCATAGCTCTTGCGATGCAATCCGATACAGTTCGTTGCTGGTGAACTGGACGGCGTTCCAGTCGCCGGCGGCCATCACTTCGGGCGCGATATAGTCGACGACGCCCCATTCGTGGGCTGCGGCCTGGCCGTTGGCGATGCTGCTGGCGCAGGCGGCGGCATCGCTGGCCGTGTCCGGGTTGGTGGTGAGTTTGACCACCGCAGTGGGCGCGGCATCGGCCCCTTTGCGCTGCATCACCAGCAGCATCTCGCCGATGCTGGTATTGCCCGACTGGTAAATCCGTTCCGGGTCGTAGGATACGATGATGTACTGTAAATGAAAGCGTTCCGCCAGCCAGCGGCGCATTGCGGCGGCGGACGGATTGGTGGCCATTGCCGTGGGCATCACAAAGGCCATCCGCCCGTTGTCCGCGTCCAGATACTTTTCGGCCAGCACAAAGAACCCGTTGGCGTTGCTGGACTGGTCCATGGGCAGGCCGGCGTAAAGCCGGGCTTCCCGGTCCCGCAGCCGTTTTTCGGTGGCGCCGTCCAGCTGCTTGTGCCGGATGTCGCCCCGGGTAAAGGGCGGGTTCATAATTGCCAGATTGAAGGTTTCGGTTTCCAGGGGCGCCGGCGCGGCGTCAATGCGGGTGCCGGTGACCGGGCGCGGGTTGAAGCTCAACTGCCCCAGCCCGGCCAGCATTTCCAGCGCGCCGAGTTTGGCGCTGCCGTCGTCCGGGTCGTTGCCCAGGGTCAGGCTGTACAGGTGCATCCGGTGAAAGGCCACGCTGGGGGCAATCATCCCGATGCCGGTGGCGGTCTGGAATATGGCGCGGTTGTTGATGTCAAAGCCGTAAAGCGTCTGTTCCAGCAGGGCCTGGGCCACCTTTTCACGCTGCCCGGTCTGTTCGTGTTCCAGTATGTAGTTGGCGGCGGCAATGAGCAAAGTTCCGGTGCCGCAGGCAAAGTCGGCAATACGCAAGCCGGTTACCTGCTCATAATCCGTCCAGTCAATGCCCGCATCGTGAAAGAGCAGGCTGGTGAGCAGGGTAGCGGCGGGAATGGTGGTGTACATTGACCCGTCGCTTTTGGCGGTTTCCACCGACTGGCAGAAAGTGATGCCCACCAGGTCGTGATGGCGGTTGCCGCTGCTGCGCTGGATGTCCAAAGCCGCCTGGGCGATGATGTCCACGGCGGCATTGCTGGCCGGCGTGTTGGGCAGGGCGTTGATGATGGCGCAGCTCCACTCCAGAATCTGCTTGTAGTCCACAGCCAGCCACTGGTCGTGGGCCTGGTGCAGGTTCCAGGCCACCTGCCCCGACTGGCGGCATTCCGCCACCGTAGCCGGCGGCCAGGGGCCCTCATAGGGCTGTTCGTGGTTGAGGCGGGCGTCGGCGGCTGGCCGCTCCCGGTGGCGGATCCCGTCCAGATTGGCGTGGAACATAATCGCCGTCAGCAGGTCGGTCATCAGGCCCTTGATGTTGGTGCCCCGGGCCGCTTCGCCCATTTCCGCCATAATGGACTGGGCTTGCGCTTCAGTGAACCGGGCGGCGGCGCTGTTGATGGCGATGTTGGCCTTTTTCGCCAGGGTTTCGGGGGAGCCGAGTTCGTTGGGCGCCTGGCGCACATAGTGGGCCAGGTCGGCGACATTGACGCTGCGCCACCGGGTGGGCATTCCTCTGGGCGTTGCGCCGGGGGTGCGCACGGTGGCCCTGACGGTGCCGCCCTGCAATTCCCGCCGGGTGCGGTAGGCGTCGGGGTACACCAGCGCAATGGCGACATCGCAGACCTGGCGCGCCAGTTTGGCGTCAGCGTCGCGGATGGCCTCGCGCATTTTGGCGTCGCTGCCGCCGTGCTCGGCTTCAATGGCCACTGTGTGGCCGCCGATGCGGCACTGCACATCGGTGCGGCTGCCGTCGGGATGGCGCACTTCCGCCTCAGCGTCGATCCCGGCGTCCACCAGAATGTCGCAGAGGCGGGTGTTAAGCGGATTCTCGTTGGCCATCAGAGGTCCTTCCCGGGTAGCAGCGTAATAGTATCCCGGCGCCACCAAGTTCCATAGGGTTATATTTACGCACCGGCGGTTATTTTGGCAAGCAGACCCTGAAAATGGAGTTTCAGAGCTCGCCGGCAGAACGGCCCTCGGGCCGGACCGGTAGCGGCGCGCCGGCGGCGGCGTTACTCCCCCCGTTGCTCCCCCGTTATTCCCAGCGGAAGGTGCGGTTGGCGATGATGAAGGCTACCGCCAGCCATACGGCCATGCCCAGGAAGTTGGGCCACTGGGCGACGATGGAATCGCCCTGGACGGTCATTCCGCGGATGGCTTCCACCAGGTAGGTTAGGGGCAGGTAGTCGGTAATCCGTTGCAGGATGTCGGGCAGGACGTCGCGGGAGAAGAAGACGCCGGAGAGGAACATCATCGGCAGGGAGACGATGTTGGCGAGGGGCGCCGCCTGCTGTTCGCTGCGGGCCCAGCCGGATACGGCGAAGCCCAGCGCCAGGAATACGGCGCCGCCCAGGGTGGCGGCCAGCAGCACGGCGAAGAAGTTGCCGGCGAATTCCGCTCCGAAGAGGAATATGGCGACGCCGGCGAGGATCAGGGTCTGCACGACGACTACGATGAGCCGGGTGATGACCTGGGCGATGAGCAGGGTGGCCGGGTTGAGCGGGGTGGCCAGCAGGCGGCGCAGGACGCCTTCCCGTTTCATAGTCACGAAGCTGAAGGCGACGCTGAAGAGGCCGAGCTGCATGATGGACATTCCGATGACGCCGGGCATCAGAAAGTCGATGTAGCCCAGGTTGCGGGCGGCCACGGGGCGGGCGTCCAGGGTTACGGGGCGTTCTGCGCCGGTGATGGCGAAGTTGAGCTCGTCCAGGGCGGAGCGGAGGATGCTGATGCCGACCTGGGATTCGCCGGCGCGGCCGCCGTGGTAGAAGGCGCGGACGACGGCGGGGTTTTCGGGAGCAGCGAAGTCGGGCGGCAGGATGACGACCACATCCCGCTGGCCGTCGGCTAGTTGGGCCTGTTCGGTTTCGGCGGCGCCGGTGGCAATGCGGAGGGCGTCGATGCCGGACAGTTCGTTGATGAAGGCGGCGGAGGCTTCGTTTTGGGCCTGGTCAACGATGCCCAGGTCGACTTTGCCGAGTTCGCCGAAGTTGAGGAGGCCGAAGATGACCATTATGACCAGGGGCAGGAAGAAGGTCCAGAACAGGGAGGCGCGGTCGCGGGACCACATTTTGATGGTGGACCAGGTGAGGTAGATTTCGGGGCGGCGGAGCATTCAGGCTGTCCTGTTCGGTACGGGTACGGGTACGGGTACGAGCTTCGGGTACGGTTGGGGGCGGCGCGGTGTCCGGCGACAGGCTACATTGCGCGCAGGGAACGGCCGGTGAGGTCGAGGAATACGTCCTCCAGGGTGGCGGGGCGGACTTCCTGGGGGCGCCGGAAGCCGCGGGCGATGAGGGCGTCGATTAACGCGGCCGGGGTGTCCATTGTGATGATGCGGCCGGCGTCCATTACGGCGACGCGGTCGCAGAGTTCCTCGGCTTCCTCCATATAGTGGGTAGTGAGGACGATGGTGCGGCCCTGGGCCTGCCATTCGCGCGCCAGTTCCCACATCCGGCGGCGGGCCTGGGGGTCAAGGCCGGTGGTGGGTTCGTCCAGAAAGATGACGGCGGGGTCGTTGACCAGGGAGGCAGCGATGGCGAAGCGCTGTTTCTGGCCGCCAGAGAGGGTGCGAAAGGAAGCGGAACGCTTGTCTTGCAGGTCGACGGACGCCAACAGGGGTTCGGGGTCGACCTTGACGCCGTAGATGCTGCCGAGCATTTTGAGGAGTTCGGAGAGGCGCAGGTGTTCAAAGAAGGCGCTGGTCTGGAGCTGGACGCCGATGATGCGTTTGACGGCGCGGGGGTCTTTGCGGACGTCAATGCCGGCTACGGTGGCCTGCCCGCTATCGGCGGCGCGCATACCCTCGATGATTTCGACGGTGGTGGTTTTGCCGGAGCCGTTGGGGCCGAGGAGGGCGAAAACTTCGCCCCGGGCGACGGTGAAAGAGACGCCAGCTACGGCCGGGGTATCGCCGTAGCGTTTGCGCAGGTCGGTTACTACGATGAGGGGGGCGTCATCGCCGCCGGAGGGTTGGATGGAGCTGGCGGTCGTGGTCATTGTCATTGTATTCAGACCCGTATTCAAGCCGGGTTGTGTTGTTATGACGGCCCGACCGGAACGCTCTGATTGGGAAACGCTCCGGTTGGAAATGCGGCCGGACGGGGGGCATTATAGCATCCCGGATGGTACAATGGCGCCGCTATGATTCCGCTGAAGCTGACGCTGCGCAATTTTCTGTGTTACCGGGACGGGCTGCCGCCGCTGGATTTGCGGGGCATTCACCTGGCGTGCCTGTGCGGCGCCAATGGGCACGGGAAGTCGGCGCTGCTGGATGCGATGACCTGGTGTGTGTGGGGACAGGCGCGCACGGGGGCGCAGAACTACAATGCGCTGATTGCCTACGGCGAGACGGAGTGCCGGGTGGAGCTGGAGTTTATGGCGCAAGGGCAAACCTACCGCGCCATCCGGCGCCGGCGGCAGACGGGGCGCGGCGGGACGGGACGGGGGCGCACGGAAGCGGACTTGTTCATCCTGGACGACGCCGAGCGCCCGCGTCCGATCACCGGCAACACGCTGGGGGAAACGGACGCCAAAATCCGGCGCATTGTGGGGATGGACTACGCCACTTTTATCAACTCGGCGTTTCTGCTCCAGGGGCGGGCCGACGAATTTACGGGCAAGACGCCGGGGCAGCGCAAGGAAGTGCTGTCGTCTATTCTGGGGCTGGAGCAGTACGATGCGCTGCGGGCGGCGGCGCAGGAACGGCGCAACTACTGGCGGGATCAGGTCAGTATGGCCACGGGGGCGTTGGAACAAAGCCGGTCGCTTTTGGAGGGGATTGCGGATCCGGCGGAAGCGCTGGCGCGCATCGGGCGGCGGATGTCGGATCTGGAAGGGGAACTGGCGGATGCCACGAAAGAAGCGACGCAGCAGCAAGCCAAAGCCGAGGAGCTGCGGCGCCGGCAAAGGGAACTGGCGGCGGACGAAGGGCACCTCGGGCAGCTGCATGATGAAATCCGGCAGGGGGACGCCGCCATCATTACGATTCGCCGGCGCATTGAGGCGGGGCGGGAGGTGGCGGCGCAAGGGGACGCCATCCGGGAAGGGGCCCGGCAGCTGGCGGCGGCGCGACAGGAACTGCAACGCCAGGAAACGGCGCGGCAAGAGTACGACGGCCTCCGCAGCCGCCGGATTGAGTTGCAACAGGCGCTGGAACGGGAACGGGCGGATCGGCAGGCGGAAGCGGAACAGCTGCGGCGCCGGATTGAGGAGGAGCTGGAGCCGGCCGCAGCCGTCGCCGGCCGGATCGCCGGGGAACTGGCCGCCCTGGCGGAACGGGAACGACAGCTGCAAGGGGAGCAGGAGGAGATACAGGGGCAAACGGAGACGGCGGCGGAACTGCAAGGCGAAATCGCCATTGACCAGGCCGCTCTGACGCGCTGCGTGGCGGAAGGAAAAACGCTGCGGAACCGGCAGCTGGAAATGCAGTCGGTTGACGCCGCCTGCCCGCTGTGCCTGACGCCGCTGTCGGAGGACGCCTGCGGGAATATCAGCGCGCATTACGACCGGGAAATTGCGGCCAAGTTGCAGGAACACAGCGCCTTGCAGCAGAATATCCGGGAGTTGCAGTACGAACACGATACGCTGACCGCCGAAATTAAACGCCGCAGCCGGTCGCATACCACGCGCCAGCGACAGACGCAGCAGGAACGGGGCCGGCTGCAACAGGCGCAGCAGCAGGCGGAAATCGCCCAAAGACAGCTGGCGACGGCCATCCCGCGCCGGCAGGAGCTGGCACACTCGCTGGCGGCGGATGATTTTGCGGTGGCGCAACGGACGGCGCTGGCGCAGGTGGAGGCAGGCATCAAGGCGCTGGCGTATGATGAGGCGGCGCGGGCGCAAGCGTACCGGCAGACGCAGTCGCTGCAACGCTGGCAGGAGCAGGAAGCGGAACTGGCGGCGGCACTGAAGCGTCTGCCGATGGACGAGTCGGAACTGGCGGAACGGGAAACGCAGGCGGCGCGCCGGCGTCAGGAAGCGACCACGCTGGAACGAAAGCTGGCCGAGGGACGGGTGGCGATAGCGGAGCTGCCGGCGGTGGCGGAAAGGGCCGCCCTGGCGGAACGCGCCGCGGCGGAGCTGACGGCGGAACGGGACAATCTGGTAGCGGAACGGGCGCGCCGGCAAGGGGACGCGGAACGCCGCGCCGAACTGCGGGCGGAAATAGAACGCCGGGAGGCGGAACGGGGCCACGCCGAAGGGGAATGGTCGGTGTATGCGGAGCTGCACGAAGCTTTCGGGCGCAGCGGGGCGCCGGCGATGCTGATTGACCACGCCGTGCCGCATATTGAGAACGAAGCGAACCGGCTGCTGGGACGGATGACGGACAACCGGCTGGCGCTGCGGCTGGAAACCCAGCGGGTCAACCAGGGCGGCAATGTTGTGGAAACGCTGGACATTATGATCAGCGACGAGCTGGGTTCCCGTAGCTACGAACTGTTCAGCGGGGGCGAGGCGTTCCGCATTAACCTGTCGCTGCGGATTGCGCTGTCCAAGGTGTTGTCGCAGCGGCTGGGCTTTCCGCTGCCCACGCTGTTTATTGACGAGGGGTTTGGGACGCAGGACGCCGCCGGGCGGGAACGGATGGTGGACGCCATTGCCGCCATCCAGAACGAGTTTGAAAAAATTATTGTCATTACGCACCTGGATGATCTGAAGGATTTGTTTCCGGTGCGGATCGAAGTGCTGAAAACGGAGGCCGGCGCGCAGTTCTGGCTGAGCTGACCGACCGGGAAACGCAATCGCGGATCGGATTGAATCGATTCGATTCATATCAATTCCTGTGGAGAAGGAGAGGACAATGCTGACTGCTGCGCAACGCCGGTTTCTGATCGGCAATCACAATGGCGCGCTGACTACTTTTCGCCGGAGCGGGGCCGCGCAGATGAGCGTGGTGACCTGCGGGCAGTACGCCGACGGGGTGGCGTTCACCACGACGAAAGACCGGGCGAAGCTCCGCAACCTGCAACGCGATCCCCGGTGCACCATCCTGGTGGGGTCGGAAGACTGGCGCGATTTTGTGGTGCTGGAAGGAGAGGCGCGGCTGGTGGGGCCGGATGACCCCGATGAGGATGTGTACCGGGAAACGCTGCGGGAGGTTTATCGCACGGCCGCCGGCGAGGAGCATCCGAATTGGGAGGAGTATGACCAGGCGATGGTCGACGACGGGCGGTATGCGGTGATTGTGGTGCCCACGCACGTTTATGGGCGAGGGGATTAGGCGGCGCGGCTGTCCCGGCGCGGGCGGACCGGGCTGAAATACGCCCGGCCCGGGATATGTTCCGGCCGGCGGGATTTACAATTGGCCGCTCACGCCGCCAATCCCTAATCCGCTGCCGCCAGGGCGTGGTCGTAGCGCTCCAGGCAGGAAGCCACCACCAGCCCGACATCCTCGGCCAGGATATAGCCCTCCGCCGCCAGCGCCGCGGCCGCCTCCCGAACCTGCGCCGCGTAGTCGTCCCGGCCGGCGTAGCGTTCTGCCAGCGACGGGCGGGAGTCGTGGCGCGCGCGACGCTGTTCCGGCGTGGCCGCGAACCAGTGCGTGGAACCCTGCATAGATTGCAACTGCTCCGGCGCCCCGCTGTCGGGATGGCGCAGGTTCCAGCCCGTGTGGGTGCCTACCGGCACGGCCAGATCCGGCAGGCGCACGCCGGGCCGGTCGTTGCCGTCGGCGTCGGCGGCCGGCGCCGGATGCGGGTACTCCCGCCCTTCCCGGACGGGGTAGGCGGCGATGCCTGCGCCGGCGGCGGCGCCCAAATCCACCTCACGCACCCGCCACAGGCGCGCCGGGTCGGGCCGGGCGCAGCCGGGGATGTCCGGCAGCGCCGCCAAGTAGGCTTCCTGGCTTACGGCGGTGCCGTCGTCCAGCCGGGGATGGCGGCTCGGCGGTGGGGCGATGCCGTCGCCGGCCCAGCGGTCCAGATTGACCAGCGCCGCCCGCAGCAGCGGAATGTAGTCAACGGCGTTGTACGGGTGCTGTCCGGGAGAGCCGTCGGGGCCGGCGCCGGCCCTGGCGTCCAGCGCGCCGGGCAGATGCTGGGCGCCGGCAAAGAAATAGCGCCGGGTTTCCGCGGCGGGTGCCAAATCGACGGCGCCGCCGGCGTCAATATGCGTCAGGCCGGCGTCGCCACGCCAGTATTCGGCGGCCGAGTCAGTATAGATGATTTTCGGCGTAGCCCCGCTCTGCCGCAGGCGGCGCAGCAGGCCGTCGGTCTGCTCCGTCAGCGGGTCGGTCAGCGTGTTGTCCGCAAAGGGGAACTGGTGCCCGAAGCCGGGATTGGACTGGCAGGAGGGCTGGGCAAAGCGGTGATTGAACTCGCCCATTCGCCCCCCGGCCACATGAGGCAGCATCCCGTCAAAAACGGGGCGCCCGTCCTCGGCCACATTAAGCCCCAGATAGATCATCGTCCGCAGCAGCCGCCCCGACTGGGAAATTCCGTAGGCGTAGCTGCGCGCGTAGCCGGCCGGCGCCACCGGGCGGGCGGCGTCCGCCGTACGCAGCCAGGCGGCGGCGTCCCGCAGCGCCAGCATCCCGCAGCCCACTACTACGGGCCGGCCGGCGGTGTAAATCGCCCGGTAGATTTTGCCCGGCTGAAACCCGGCCGGCAGGTAGATATGCTCCGCGCTGGGCACGATGCGCCCGTCGGCGTCGGTGCGAGCAAACTGCCACTTGGCGCGGGGAACCAGCGTGTCCGGCCCGTCCTCCCAGTCCCGCGCCAGCAGCATAGCGTCCGGGTCGTCCAGGTTGGCGGCGGGATAGGGGCGATGGTCGCGGTTGGAAAGCCGGCGGACGGTTTCGGTGGTATGGGGACGCATTTCCACGCAGCACGGGCCGGTTACGGGCTGTCCGTCAATGCGGATTGCGGGCGCTTCCAGGCCAATCAGGGCGGCGCTGCGATAAACATCCCACTGCCACCCGATGGACAGGACGGAGTAGCCGCGCTGTTGCAGAAAGCCGTCGCCCTCCGGGATGGCGTCCGAGTCGATGGGCGGCGCCGGCGCGCGGTTGAAAAACGGGATGATGCGGCGGCGGCCCCGGTTCACCGCCTCCA
This sequence comes from Dehalococcoidia bacterium, assembly GCA_965203195.1. Classification (GTDB taxonomy): domain Bacteria; phylum Chloroflexota; class Dehalococcoidia; order Lucifugimonadales; family UBA3495; genus Bin87. Next base: position 3,278,808 of record OZ241860.1, read on the forward strand.
CAATCAGCCGGCCGCCGTCCGGCGCCGGCTTGCAGGGCGCCACCAGCGTAAAATCGGCGGCAAAGCGCACCCGGCCCGCATCGTCAACCGGAGCGTAACGCAGGTCAACGATGGCTTCGTTGGCGGGATGGGCAGGGTCGACGGCCAACGTCAGCGCGCCGTCCACGCGCTCGTACGCGCCGGCTTCGCCAAAAGACTGCCCGCCGGCGTAGGGCTGGCGGCGGTGAATGGTGGCGGCAATGACGGGCATACCTAGCCTCTCCATGCTTTGGCGCGGGCGTGGGTTCAGGCCGTCGGCGCGAGATTGTTGAGGGCGGCGTACCTGCGGTTGACCTTCTCCCACTCGGATTTTTCCGCGAATACCCTTACGGGGTAGTGGGGGAGGCCCATTTCCTCCAGCCGCCTTTTGATGTGAGTTCGCATAAGTAAGGCTTTGGCGGTGTCAAGGAGTTCCAAGTTGCCTTCATAGACGATGCAGATGTTGAAGTAGTCATCGTCGTCGTGGTCCTTCATGGCTTCCACGATGATGGGGCCGAAGGCCAGATGTTCCTGGGGCTGGTCGGCAAGGCAATTGACAACCAGGTTCTCTATCTCTTTCACCGCTTCCGCTGTAGCGGTCATTTGTTCCTCCTTTGTGGTGGTTGGGATGAACATTTGTCGCCGGCCGGCATGGGCGCGGCGGTTACTGGTTTCGCAGGGGGAAGAGCACGTAGGCCGCGAAGGCATGGCGGTCGAGCGGGTATGCAGAATTGAGCGAGTTGATAGCTTGCTCAGCTTCTGTGATGAGTTCAAGAACGTCGTGGCGGTAGAAAAAAGTAGATGACCGGTTGGGGAGCGGGTCGTAATCGGCGGTGTGACGCCGATTCTGTAGGTCAATAAACGAGGCGGCGAAGGTTTGTATTTCCTGAGGAAACAGGGTTATTTCGGTGCGGTTGCACTGGTTTTTGGCGTGGCGGTGATCGAGAGCCCGGTAGGTTTGGCGCCACGCCCGTTGGCTCCGGTTTCGGGGGGTGGCTCCGATCAGCGTATTGGCGCAGCACCGCGCCAGGGCGTGAAACAGAGCATAGTAAGTGGTACTGACGGCGCGTCGCAGGTCGGCTTGGTTGGGCCGTCCAGCGTTTATCCCGGTTCCTGTGCTGGCAAGGTAACGGGCGATGCGGATCAGGTCGTCCGGGTTCATAATTTAGCCTCCATGAGGTAGTAAGGGTACTTTACGGGGGATTTCCGTTAGGTGTCAAGGTGAAGGTAGGGTTCCGGGTTTTGAATAACCCGGAACAGCCCGGGGCGCGTTGCGAACTTCGTCGCTATCGCAAGCGATTTCCGCGGTGAATGTCCAGTGCGGATTTTGGCCCCGCCGCGCCGGAAATCGTTTATAATGCGCTCCGGCCGCCATAGGGTCGGCAACTGCGCGCGGCGATAGTGTCAGCGCCGCAATATCACCAGGGAGGAATGGCAACGATGAAAGCAATGGTTCTGGCATTGGGCGTGGCCGCCGTTCTGGCGGCCGTCGTCGGGTTGAGCCTGACGCTGTCCCCTGGCGCGGGGGGGGGGGGGAAGTCCAGGCGCAGGGGGCAAGCCCGGCGGTTCCGGCCAACGTCCGGGCGGAGAACGGCGTTGAGCCCGGCCAGGCGGTGGTGACATGGGATGCGGTGGATACGGCGGCGTTCTATCGCATCGGCTGGGTGAATATGGAAACTTTCTGGGCGGTGCAGGCCGAAGGCGGGCGTCAATGGCTGGACGTGTTCGCTTTTCTGGATGTCCTCAACCGGGGTCAAACCAGTCAGACGCTTTACGAGCTGGCGCCGGGCGTGGAGTACGCCTTCATCGTGGCCAGTGTGGGGCAGCGTTTTGGCGAAGCAGCCGGCTGGACCGACTGGACTTACCTGGTTACGACCGCGGCGGCGCCGCTGTCCTGTCCGGTGAATACGACGGGGACGCCGACCGCGCCCGGGGGGAGCGGCGCTCCGACGCCAACCCCGACGCCGGCGCCTACGCCTACGCCCACGATTACGGCACAAACCCCCGGACAGGATGGGGCTGGCCATTGGTTCTACCCTACACCCACGCCTACCGCCCGGCCTACGGTTGCCGCCGGTTCCGGGGCGGGCGGCAGCGGCGCGGCGGCGCCTACACCCACGCCTACCGCCGGGCCGGTCGCAAACGTGCTTGATCCTACACCTACCGCCCGGCCTACGGCTACGGCCACGCCGGCGCCTACGGCCACACCTACACCGGCGCCTACGGCCACGCCGGTGCCCACGCCCACGCCTACACTGGCGCCTACGCCTACGCCTACATCGGCTACCGACAGTGTCGCCGGTGACCGGGCTGCCCTAGATGCGCTTCGCAATGCGGCGGCTCGCGGTGGCCGTCATAATCTGTTCGGAAACACTCCCGTGCGAACTCAAACTCGCCCTCTTGGCGAGTTGCCGGGTGTCACTACCGACGACAACGGTCGTGTAACTCGTCTGGATCTAAATGGGGCGTCCCTGTATGCCATAGGGCTACCCGCCGAGCTGGGCAACCTCTCCAAATTGACGTATCTGGACCTCCGCTACAACAGGTTTATCGGTACGATACCTGCCGAACTGGGCAACCTCTCCAAATTGACGCATCTGTACTTCGGCTGCAACACGTCAGACGGGGAGTACAACGAATGCCAATATTTTTGGGGCTGTATCCCGGCCGGCTTGTCCGATGTCCCGAACAACGACTTGAGTAACCTTGGACTGCCGTACTGCAACTGACCCCCGGGCCGGCCGTCTGGAACAACCCCGCGCTGGGGCGAATGACCATTCGCCCCAGCGTTTCACTTACCTCGCCGGCCCCAATCGCCGGCCCTGGCGGCAAGGGCCGTGCCATTCGGCTGCGGTGGCGTCCAGCCCTGATGTTGGGATGAGTTCGGGGCGCAGCCGGCGCGTCTTGCGGAGCTGCGCGGCCGCGCGGTGCGACCGGAAATCCCGCCGGGCTGTTTCGGTTGCCGGAGCCAATCCTGATAATGGCGTGTATCGGGGGCGAAAGCCGGCTACAATATGCTGATAATGGCGCCACACGGGTTGCTGGCCACGGCCGCCGGCTGCCGGCCCGCTACATCGCGGCCGTTCCCTTTTCCGCAGGAGGATTTTGGCAATGCAGGTTGACTTGATTCGCCTTACCGCCGCCGACGGCATTGAGCTGGACGGCGCCTTCTTTGCGCCGGCGCCGGACGATGCCCCGTCGCCGGGCAATGCCCCGTCGCCGGGAACGGCGGTGGACGCCGCGCTTTGCATTCACGGCTCCGGGCGCAATTTCTACACGCCGGCCACGGCGGCAATGGCCCACGATCTGCGTCGGCGGGGCTACGCCGCCCTGACGCTGAACACCCGGGGCCACGACACCGTCTGGATGGACCGGCAGACCGGCGCCGCCTATGGCAACGCCTACGAAATCCTGGACGAAAGCCGGCAGGATCTGCGCGCCGGCATTGACTACCTGCACGGGCTGGGCTACCGGCGCATCGCCATCCTGGGCCACAGCATGGGCGCCGTCAAGGTGGCCTACTATGCGGCGGTGGCGGACGACCCGCGCGTGGCGGCGGTCATCCCCGTTTCGCCGGTGCGCCTTTCCTGTTCCTACTACCTGGAGTCGGAGGACGCCGCCGAGTTCCGCGCCAACCTGGATACTGCCGACCGGATGGAAGCCGAAGGCCGCGCCCTGGAGCTGTTCGCCGTGGACTTTCCCATCAAGGAAATGTTTTCGGCGATGGCCTATCTGGACAAGCACGGCCCCCTGGAACGCTACAACATCATTGCCCACGCCCCCAAAATCACGGCGCCGCTGTTCGCGCTGGCCGGCTCTCTGGAAACCCACACCCGTCTGCGCGATGTGCCCCGCGATCTGGTGGCCGCCGCCGTGAACAGCCCCCGCGCCGAATGCCGGACGCTGCCGGGCGGCAACCACTCGCTGACCAATATGATGCCGGAAGCCGGCGCCGCCGTGCTGGACTGGCTGGCGTCGCTGTCCGCAGCCGGCGTCTATGCCGGCGCGGAAACCGGGGCCGGCGCCGCTATGCCGACGCCGGCCGCCGCCAACTGAACCGCGATGCCCCCGCCGGATATGCCCCTGTCGGATATGACTCCGCCGGACGACGCCATCGTCCTTACGCCCGTGGGCTATGTGCGGAGCCATTTCGCCGGCTACGCGCCGTCGGACGAAATGCGCCGCTACCCCTCGGAGATTGTGGTGCGGCCCGACTTTGCGGAGGGCCTGCTGGGGCTGGCGCCGGGCGACCGGATTTTGACGCTGTTCGCCTTGCACCGGGCGGCGGCGGTGGGCTACGAACTGCGCCTGCATCCCGGCCACAACCCGGCCAACCCCATACGCGGCGTATTCGCCACCCGCAGCCAGTACCGCCCCAACTTTATCGCCGCCAGCGTGGCCGACATCCGGGCCATCCGCCCGGAGGCCGACGGCGGCGTGGCCCTGTCCGTAACCGGGCTGGACGCCCAGGACGGCTCGCCGGTGATTGACATCAAGCCCCACCGCGCCGAGTTTGACGGAGCGGCGCAAGCGTAAATAACCGCCGGCCGGCAGCGGCGGCAGCGGGGCGCAATTCGCCCCACCCGGCGGTTGCCCCAACGGGGTTTGGTTTTGGCGTTTGACTTTGCCGGGGGATTGCCTGTAAAGTACCGGAATTGCGGTTTGCCGCCCTACGGCGCAGCCGGCGCCGGACGCTGCCGGGACATTCCGTCGGACTCTCGTCGGGACGCTCCGTTGGACATTTCGCTGGACACCACCTCAAATGCGCGGGCGGGAATTATGCCCATCTACGAATATCGTTGCCAGTCCTGTCACCGGGTCACCAGCCGCTTTTTCAAGGTGGCATCGGCGGCGTCCGCCGTGAGCTGCGACCTCTGCGGCGCGGCGGATACGGAGCGCATAATGTCCTCTTTCGCCCAGGGCCGCACCGAAGCGGACGCCCTCCGCAACCTGGACCCGCGCTACTACAAAATGGTTGACCAGGCGCTGGGCAACGCCCCGGCGACGACGCGCCCGGAGCATTACCTGCGGCAGATGGCGCCCTTCTCCGCCGCCGACAAAACCGGGGAACCTTACTTTCACGAGTAACCAACTCCCGCTGATAACCATCCGCGAACTTTGCCCGTTGCGAACGGCCCTCGCAATTCCGCCCGGCGCAGACTGCCCGCCCACTTGTTGGCTTGTCCGCCGGCCCAGGAGACGCTGCCCAATGACCGCCGAAGCCCTCACCTTCCCCTCGCTGGCCTGGTTCGAGGCGCTCCGGGAGCTGGTCAACGCCGACCCCGACTACCGGCAAACCGGCACCGTGGACGCCACTATGGGCGTGAAGTCGGGCGATGAGGTGTTCATCATCGTCTTTGAAGCCTTCGCCTGCCGCTCGGCGCGGGCCGGCGATGAGTATGACCTCATCAACGCCGACTTTTTCCTGGAAATGTCCCCCGACGCCTGGCGGGCGATGCTGGAGAACATCAAGCGCAACGGCGGCGCCGAGGCGGGCCAGACGCTGGTCAGCCTGGATATGCTGCACGAAATTTCCAACAACGCCACCGGCGACCAGCTGCGCGCCGACCTGTTCTTTCGCTACAACCAGAGCTTGCAGCGCTTCTTTGACCTGTCGGCCCGCCTGAACACGGTGTTCGCCGCCTAGCGCCGGAAATCGCCCCCCCGACGCCGGAGAGGATTTTTGATGACCACCACCACACCCACAGCAACCCCGGAAACGGGCGTCAATCTGACCGGCGCTGATCCGGCCGGTACCAATCCGGCGGGCGTTAATCCAATTGGCATCGATCCGGCGGGCATCAACTCGGCGGAGGCGCAGAAGGTGGCAGCCCTGTTCCACCGGCAGATTGAGCAGGGCCTGCACCCCGGCGCCGGGCTGGCGGTGTACCGGAACGGGCGGCTGGCGCTGGATTTGTGGGGCGGGCGCGCCGATGACGCCGCCGGCGTGCCGGTGGCGTCCGATACGATGTTCATCCTGTATTCCTCTACCAAGCCCCTGGCGGCCGCCTGCCTGCACATCCTCTGGGAACGGGGGCGGTTGCAGTGGGACGACACGGTGGCATCCTACTGGCCCGGCTTCGCCAAACACGGCAAGGACGCCGTTACCATCCGCCACATTCTTACCCACCGGGGCGGCTTCCCGGAGACGCCGCCGGAGCTGTCCTGGGATCGCTGGCAAGACTGGGACTATGTGGTGGAGTGCATGGAGGACATTATTCCCGACTACCCCGCTGGGCAGATAATGGCCTACCACCCGCGCAACTTCGGCTGGGTTATCGGCGAGCTGGTGCGGCGCATCGACGGGCGGCACATCGGGGTTTTCCTGCGGGAGGAAATTCTGGATCCACTGGGGCTGTCGGACGGCTATGTGGGCTTGCCCCCGGAGCTGGAGGGCCGCGTTTCCCGCATTCACGCTATGGAGGACTGCGACCGGCCCGGAATGATTCGTCCCTACAACCGCCCGGAAGTCCACCAGGCGGTGCATCCCGCCGGCGGGGGCATCTTTACGGCCCGCGACCTGGCGCGCTTCTATGCGATGCTGTGCCACGGCGGCGAACTGGACGGCGTCCGCATTATGCGGCCGGAAACCGTGGCCGAGGCCACGCGCCTCCAGTCCGAGGCCAACGACTATTCCCTCGGTACGCGAATGCGCCGTTCCCTGGGCCTGGTGCTGGATGACAACCGGATGGGCGCCAGCCCGGAACCGGGCCGGGGGCTGGGCACCTTCGGGCACGGCGGCGCCGGCACTTCCGTGGGCTGGGCGGATCCGGCTCTGGGCCTGGCCGTGGCCTACATCACCAACGGCTTCCGGGCCAGCGCCACCAACAACCCGCGCCTGGCGGCAATGTCCCGCGCCGTGCGCGCCGCCTGCCAATAGCCGGTAGGGACAGGGACAGGCGACGCAGGTACGAGCGCGGCGCGACAGCGCCGCCGTATCCCGCGCCTGCATTGACGCCGGAATGACCGTTCCCGCCGTCATCTACCATCTGGCCCGGCGCGCCGACTGGGCGGCCGGCTTGGCCGCCGGCGAATACCGCGCTCCCTCACTGGCTGCGGAGGGGTTCATTCACGCCAGCGGCGACGAAGCCCAGCTGTTGCGCGTGGCCGCGCGCCTGTTCGCCGGGCACGCCGATCTGCTGGCGCTGGAGGTGGCGACGGCGCGGCTGGACGGCGGTTCCCCGGTAGTTCCGGAACCAGCGAGTTCCGGCGAAATCTACCCCCATATCTACGGGCCAATCAACTTGGATGCCGTCATCAGGGCGCGCGCTCTGCTTCCCGATGCCGTCGCGCCCGGCGGATTTATTCTGGTCGGGCCGGATACGGAAGCCGCGCCGGACACCGACGGGGACGCCGGCGCCGCGTGAGCCGGGGGATGGGATCGCATCCGCTACTCGGCCGAACAGCTGGCGACGATCCGGGCGGCGATTGCCCGTCTGCCCCGGCTGGCCCCGGAGGAAGCGGCGGCGCGGAACGAGGCGGTGGCGGCCGGCCGCTGCCCGCTGCGGCTGTGGCCCCTGTGGCCCATCGCCGGCGCGGACGCCGGGCTGTGGCGTCTGCTGGCGGAGGATGAGAAAATCGCCGAGTTTTCGGTGTACGGCCTGTTCCCGGCGGCTTACGAAATGGTGTACGGCGGACACTGCGCCGGCGGCCCGGCAACGGCGCGCTACGACGGCCGCACCCGGGGCCGGGTCGCCATCATCAGCCGCCGGCGGAAGGGCGGCGATGACGATGACGATGATGACTATGGCGGTGAGTATGATGACAGCGATGCCGGCGTGGTCATCAAGCCGGCGCAAAGCCGCCGGGAGCCGGAGATCGCCGCCATTGCCGGGCGTCTCAAGATCGGCCCCCGGCAGCGCGCTACCATTCCCGGCTTTATCAGCGAGGAATTCGTTCCCGGCGTCTTTCTGACCGAGCTGCCGCCGGAACGGGCGACGCCGGCGCGAATGCGCGCCATTGGCAAGGCGGTTGCCGCAGCTTTGCGGGGCTTGCACGCCGCCGGCATCTGCTACAACGACGCCACCATATCCGATCCGGAAGGCCGCGCGCACATCATCGTCCGTCCCGATGGCGGCATCCGGCTGATTGATTTCGGGGTGGCGCTGCTGCTGGACGACCATCCGGCCGGGCTGACCTTTGAGGATGCCTACAACGCCGCGCGCACCGACCCGTCCTTTCGCCTCCTGCGGCGGCTGACCAACCCAGACGCCGATACGCTGGGGCAGCTGGTGTCCGATTACGGCCGGCGTCTGGCCGGCCGGAGTGCGGCGGAAATCCAGGCGCGCGACTGGAGCATTGCCGACCAGGGGGCGTCTTTCCTCGCCGGACGGTACGGAGCGGCGGCCGGCGCTGCGCTGCGGGATGGGCTTGCCGCCGGCCGGCCATAGGACGAGACTGCTCCGATTTGCTGTAAATTATCAAAAATCGCCTAAAATTCGTAAAAACCGCATTCCCTACGCTAGGCGTTACCTGCTATGATGCGCTTTAATCGGCCCCAGCCGGTAACGGGGCTGTGCTGACGATGAGGCTGCTGGGACTTGGGAAACGCGCCCCGTAACCGGCTAATCGCGTGTCCGGGGGCCGGCCTGGAGGCGCCGCGATGCAGTCTATCGGTGGCCGCAAGCTGCTGGCCCTGGCGGTTTCCAGCCTGGCGGCCATTGCCCTGCTGGCCGTAGCCGGGTGGATGCTGCTGGGCGGGAGTGACCAGCCCACCGCGTCGGCAGTGCAGATTATCCCGCCGGCAGCCGATGACGGGCCTAAAGATGACCGGGCTGAAACGGCGGCCGGCCAGTCTAATGCGGACACGGCAGTAGCGTCGCGGGCCGGGGCGGCGGCCCGTTCCGCGACGGACGCGCCGGCGGCGGCCGCATCCGCATCCTCTCCCGCAGATCCTCCCGATGAGATTGCGGTGTACCTCACCGGGGCGGTGGTCAAGCCGGGCGTGTATGCGATGCGGCCAGGCCAGCGGCTGGCGGATGCGCTGGAATTGGCGGGCGGCCCCACCGGGGACGCCGCCCTGCATCAAATCAACCTGGCCGCATATCTGGCCGACGCCGCCCACTACCGGATCCCGGCGGTGGGGGAGGCGGAAGCGCCGGCTGCCGCCAGCCCGCCGGCTGCTGCCAGCCCGCCGGCTGCTGCCAGCCCGCCGGCGGGCACCGTTGCCGTCGCGGTTGCCGTTGCCCCAATTGCCGGGGGCAGCCCGGCCGCGGCGTCGGCGCCGGCGTCGTCATCGCCCGCCGCCAGTTGCGGCACGCCGCTTGACATCAATACGGCTACGGCCGACTGCTTGCAGACGCTGCCGGGCATCGGGCGGGTGCGCGCCGAGTCTATTGTGGCGCACCGGCAGCAGGCGGGGCCATTTGCGGCGATTGAGGGCATTACCGAGGTGTCCGGCATTGGCAGCGGCATCTACGGGCAGATCGCCAAACTGATTACCGCCGGCCCGCGTTAGCCGTGGCCCGGCCGGCGCGCCGCAGTTCCCTGTAGTTCCTGCGAATGCGGCTGTTTCCGGAGCCGGCGCTGGCGGTTCTGCTGGCCGGCGCCGGGTTGGGGCTATGGCTGGATGCGCCCCTGCCCTCGGCGCATCCCCTGCTGTTGCTGGCGCTGGCCGGGGTGGCGCTGGCGGCGGTTCTGCGGACGCTGCGTCTGCCGGCGGGGCCGGCGCTGCTGGCGGCCATCCTGCTGCTGAGCGTATGGCGCGGAGAAACGGCGCCGCCCGCCGGACTGCCGGCCGTGCCGACGGGAGCGGCAATAGAGGCCACGTTGCTGATCGCCGACGCCCCGGCGCCGGCGGGCGGCGGACGCTACCGCTTTCGGGGACAGGTCGTCGCCACGCCGGACGGGCGGCCCGGCGGCGCGCCGGCGGAGGCCAACCTGCTGGTGTACGCCTTGCCGCCGCCGGAGCTGACGGCGCAACGGACAGCGCCGTATCTGCGCTATGGCGATACCATCCGGCTGCGGGGACAGCTGGAACTGCCCAAGCCCATTGGCGATTTTGACTACGCGGCCTGGCTGGCCGGGCAGGGCATCGCGGCGGTTATGTGGGCGCAGGAAACGGAGGCGGTGGCCACCGGGGGCGGTAACGGGCTGCGCCGGGCCTTGCACCGGGCGCGGGGCGCTCTGGCCGGGGCGTTGCAACGAGCCATGCCGGCGCCGCAGTCGGGGCTGGGCACGGCGCTGCTGCTGGGGATACGGACGGAGCTGCCCGCCGCCGTCAAGGAAGATTTTCGCGCGGCGGGGATGTCGCACTTGCTCGCCATCTCCGGTTTGCATATCGGCATCGCCATGGCGCTGGCGCTGGGAATGGCGCAGGCCATCGCCGGGCGGGGGCATCCGGCGGCGGTGGCGGCGACGCTGCTGGTGGTGTGGGGGTATGCCGTGCTGTCGGGTTTGGAGCCGCCGGTGACGCGGGCGGCGATAATGGGCAGCCTGGCGCTGGCGTCGGGCTTAACCGGCCGGGGCGTCCGGGGGCTGGCCGCCCTGCTGCTGGCGGCGGCGGCAATGGTGATGGTCGAGCCGGCATTGCTGGGCAGCCTGTCTTTCCAGTTGAGTTTCACCGCAATGGTCGGCGTCATTGTGGGGCTGCCGGTCATCGCGGCGCTGACGGCGGTGGCCACGGCGCCACTGGCGGCATCGGACGCCTGGCCGGCGCGCTGGGCGCAGTACGGGTTGACGCTGCTGATTGCCTCGGTGGTCATCTCAAGCACGACTACGCTGGCCACGCTGCCGCTGGCGGCGCTGCATTTCGGGGCGATACCGCTGCTGAGCGTGCCGGCCACGATACTGGCGATGCCGGCGATGCCCGCCGCTCTGCTGGGCGCGGCGGCAACGGCCCTGGCCGGGCTGGTCTGGGCGCCACTGGCGGTGGTCGTGGGCGCGCTGGCCTGGGCGCCGCTGGAGTGGCTGATTTGGGTGGCCGGCAAGATGCCGCCGGCGTTGCTGCCGGCCGGCTGGCTGACGCCGGCGCTGGCGGCGTTGTGGTACGCCGGGCTGGCCGGGCTGGCGCTGCTGGCGTCAGCGCGGCGGCTGCGGCGGGCAATGGCGGAATGGCGGCAGCGCCCGCGCTGGCGTCCCGGCGGAATGGCGGGCGTGGCGGCCGGCGCGGCGCCGGCGGTGGCCATCGTCGCGCTGCTGCTGGCGGGGCAGTGTTCCGGCGCCGGCGCCGACGGGCGGCTGCATCTGTATGTGCTGGACATCGGGCAGGGCGACGCCATTCTGGTAGCAACGCCCGGCGGGCGGCAGCTGCTGGTGGACGGCGGGCCGGACGCCGGGGACACGCTGGCGGCGCTGGGGCCACTGCTGCCGCCCGGCGACCGCACGCTGGACGCAGTGGCGGCAACGCATCTGGACAGCGACCACATCGGAGGGCTGCTGGGCGTGCTGGGGCGGTACAAGGCCGGGGCGACGCTGGAAAGCGCCGTGGTTACGCCGGACAGCGCGCTCTATCCGCAGTGGCGGCGGGCCACGGAGGCCGGCCAGGGTGGGCGCGCCCGCGCCGTCCGCATTGCGGCGGGTCATCGCATTGACCTGGGCGACGGCGTGACGCTGGAAGCGCTGTACCCGCCGGCGGAAGGACTGCCGCCGGGCGTGCGCCCCACGGCGAACAACGGCAGCCTGGCGTTGCGGCTAACCTACGGGCAGGTGTCTTTTCTGCTGGCGGGCGACATTGAAGCGGACGCCGAGCGTTACCTGATGCGGACCGGCAATATCGGCTCCGATGTGCTGAAGGTGGGGCATCACGGCAGCCGGTCGTCAACATCGGCGGCCTTTCTGGAGGCGGTGTCCCCGCAGAGCGCGGCGATTTCCGCCGGGCGCGACAACGGGTACGGGCATCCTCATCCCGAGGTGATGTCCCGTCTGGAAGGGGCAGTAGGGCCGGAGCGCGTTTTCCTGACGGCCCGCGACGGGACGATTGAGTATATCAGCGACGGGGTGCGGCTGTGGGTGGAAACGCACGGGCGTTAGACGGCAGGGTGTCGGGCGGTGGCGGGGCTTGCCGGCCGGCCGGCGGTTGCTCGCGCCGGTTTTATGGCCGCGCGGCTCCGGGGTTGTTGTGTATAATTCGGGTTGTGAATCGCGTATGAGGGCAAGGCTTATGACCGCCGTCACATCCGCTGCCAGCGCCGCGCCGGCGCCGGTGGCTTCTCTGGACGAAGTTGAACGGCAGTTCGCCGCCGGCAACTATGTTGAATCCTCCCGGCTGCTTTGGGAAGCCACGCGGGAGACCTTCCTGATGCTGGGCGCAGCGCACGGACTGAATACCGGCGATGTCCGCGCCATCGCCTATGCTCTGGACGAAAAGTACGGGCTGGAGCATCATTACCTGGGGCGGCTGATTGCCGGCCGGATGATGCGCGACCACGCCGAAATGGAAGCGCTGGAACCCCACGAGCTGGAAATCCCCCATTGCCGTCTGCCCGAATTCATTCGCCGGAGCTACGGGGAGTTTGGCTTTGATGACGCCGTCCGCAATTCGTAGCCGGCAGCGCGCGGAACGCCACCGGGAGCGGGCGGTCAGCTACCGCGCTGACGCCGACCTGCTGCTGGTGCGGTATGGAAAGCCGGATTCGGCCGGCGCGCTGCTTTACGAAGCGGCCAAGCAGTGCATCAATGAGCAGTGCATCAATGCCCTGGCCAATCAGGCGGGCCAAAACCCCGGTTCCACCGGGGCGAAAAAATCTTTCCTGTCCGGCCTAGCCAGCCAGTCGCTCGGCAGTTCGCTGGACCTGGAATACGGCTGGACGGCAGCATCCCAGTTGCACATTCATACCGACCGGGGCCATCTGGAGGCGGACGAGTTTCGCGATGCGTGGGTGAAGGCGCAGGCTTTCGTGGCCGATATGCTGTTAATCTACGCCGGCAGCAGATGATGCCGTTGTAGCGCCGGCCCGGGCTGTTGGGGGCGCGGTTGGTTGGAAACCCGGCTTGGCCCGCGCATTGCGTCCGGCAATGTATGATTCGCCGGCTTCCTTTCGCCGCGAGGCAATCGCAAAGCCGTCGTTGGGGCTGACCGCCAGTAGCAAGGCTGTGGATGCCGACCAGCATTGGAATCCGAATATTTGAAAACACCCCCAAGTTGGAACCGCCGCCGGGCCGGCTGGCCCGGTTGCAGGGGGCAAGGGCGTGTGTTACTATCCCTGTCGCTACACTGCGGCGTAGCGGCGGGATGTCGGGATAACAAAGTGATGCCCGGCTGCGGCCGCCTTTCCCCAACTACGCAGCGCCGCCCCGTCCAAGACACGACCTGCTCATCCGACGATACCCCCGATCAATACCCCTGATACCCGGTCACGCGATACGCTGTCCCGCATCCGGCAATGCCTACTCTGGAAAACGCGCCTCCTACCACCTTCCGGCAGAGGCTGGCCGCCGCCGCGCCCCCGCCGGGGCGCGAGACCGTCATCACCATCGGCGTGTTTGACGGCGTGCATCGCGGCCATCGCCACCTGCTGCGGCGGATGTTTGAGCTGGCGGCGCCGGCGCTGCTGCCCACGGTCATCACTTTCAGCAATCATCCCGCCGAGGTGGTGAACCCGGAGCGCAGCGTCAGCAAGATCATTACGCCGGACGAAAAGGTTGACCTGCTGTACGACGCCGGCGCCGGCTGCGTCATCTGCCTGGAGTTCACCAGCGAGCTGGCGAATATGGACGCCAACGAATTTACGGCGCTGCTGGTGGATTGCCTCCATATGCGGGGCATCGTGGGCGGGCCGGACTTCGCTTTGGGCCGCAACCGCAGCGGCAACCTGGACTATCTGCGGCGGCGCGGCGCGGCGCTGGGGTTCTGGGTGGAAACGGTGCCGCCGCTGGAAGTGGAAGGCGCCACCGTCCGCAGCCGCCGCGTCCGCAACGCCCTGGCCGACGGCAATGTGGACGGCGCCGAGTTTTTGCTGGGCCGCCCCTACGCCACCGACGGCGTGGTGGTGCATGGCGCCAAAATGGGGCGGCAGCTCGGCTTTCCCACCGCCAACATCGTTCCCACCGCCAATTTCGTCATCCCCGCCGACGGCGTCTATGCCACCTACGCCACCGTTAACGGCGTGCGGCATATGGCGGCGACCAGCATCGGGGTGCGGCCTACTTTCGGCTTGAGCCAGCGGCTGATTGAAGCCCATCTGCTGGATTTTTCGGATGACATTTACGACTGCAACCTGCGCCTGGAGTTCGTTTCCCGCCTGCGGGGTCAAGAAACTTTTGACGGCATAGACGCGCTGATTACGCAGATGAACCGGGATGTGACCAATGCCCGGTCTGTTCTGGGGCAGCACGACCGCCTGGAACGCGCCTGACCGGGTCGGGCCAGGTGGACAACGACCAGCTGATCTGATAACTAATGAGCCGCCCAGCCCACTGGCGGCGGAGGTGTACCTTGACCAGCCTAGCCCAGATTCCTGAAAACCTGTCCGTCATTACCCGACGGGGCGTCAGCCGCATCATCTCCGAGGCGGAGTTTGCGGAGATGATGGGCCGGGGCCGGCCGCTGCGCCTCAAAATGGGCTTTGACCCCAGCCGGCCGGACATCCACCTGGGCCATGTGGTGGGCCTGCGCAAGCTGCGCCAGCTACAGGAGCTGGGGCATCAGGTCATCCTTATTGTGGGCGACTGGACGGCGCAAATCGGAGACCCCTCGGGGCGCGCCGCCACCCGCACCATGCTTTCCCACGCCGAGGTGCTGGAGAACGCTGAGTCCTATATGCGCCAGTTTTTCAAGGTTGTGGACCGCAGCCGCACCCAGGTGGAATGGCAAAGCCAGTGGTTCGGCGATTTTACCCTGGCCAATGTGATTGAACTCACCAGCCGCTTTACGGTCAACCAGTTTCTGCACCGGGACGATTTCGCCAACCGCTACGCCCAGAACCGCCCCATCGCCATTACGGAACTGCTCTACCCGCTGCTGCAGGCTTACGATTCGGTGGCGATCGAGTCGGATGTGGAGTTTGGCGGCACCGACCAGATGTTCAACCTGCTGGTGGGACGGGAGTTGCAGGGCATGATGGGGCAGACGCCGCAACAGTGTTTTCTGATGCCCATCCTGCCCGGCACCGACGGCGTGCAAAAGATGAGCAAATCCCTCGGCAACTATGTGGCACTGGAGGAGCCGCCGCAGGATATGTACGGCAAGGTGATGTCTCTGCCCGACAGCCTGATTATGCCCTACTACGAATATCTTACCGATGTGCCCGACGGGGACCTTGCGGAGATGCGGCGGGCGATGGCATCGGACGCCGCCAACCCGATGGACTTTAAGAAGGGCCTGGCGCGCCGCATTACCGCCACTTTTCACGATGCCGCTGCCGCCGCTGCCGCCCAGTCGCATTTTGAGCAGGTGGTGCAGCGGCGGGATTTGCCCGGGGAGCTGCCCGAATTCAGCCTATCGAACTACAAGTCTGCTAAACTCATGTCAAACAAATCTTATTACGTGAATATCAAGCACCTGATACACGATGCTGGTCTTGCCCGCAGTGCCAACGATGCGAGAAATCTGTTGCGACAGGGAGCAGTAGAATTAATTCGCGGTGAGAACAGCCGGAGGGAAATGGCTTATAACTGTCCGTTTGTAGAGCGAAAAGTGATACCTCCAAAAGGTTTGCTAGACGCCATTTATCCTGGCGATGTGATACGGGCCGGGCGGCGGCGGTTTGTGCGGCTGACGGCGTAGCCGAGAGGCAGCGACAAGGGGCGGCAAGCGTCCCGTCCAGCGCTTGCCGCCGGCTCGCTTTGCTACCGGCCTTCTTTGATGAAGTCGGCCACGCGCTCGGCAATCATAATGGTGGTGGCGTTGGTGTTGGCGCGGATGACGTCGGGCATCACGGAGGCATCTACCACCCGCAGGTTTTCCATCCCGTACACGCGGCAGTACTGGTCAACCACGGCGTCCAGGTCGGAGCCGGGGCCCATTTTGCAGGTGCCGGAGGAATGGTGCTGCGTGTAGGCGTTGCGGAGCAGCCACTGGTCCAGGGCGGCGTCGGAGGCCAGGTCGGCGTCGGTGGGGGACAGGCGTTCCGCCACAAAATGCCGGAAGGCGGGCTGTTCGGCAATCCGAATGCCCAGCCGCACGGCAGCGCGCATCCGCTGGCGGTCCACGGGGTCGGAGAGGTAGTCGTAGAACAGGTCGGGCTGGATGTGGGGGTCGGTGGAAGCCAGGCGCAGGCGGCCGGCGGTGACGGCGTTTTGCAGGGCGGCGCTGAACCCGAAGTGGAAGTCGTCGGATTCAATGTTCACGCTGACGGGGCGGTGTTCGCTGGTCATCAGGATGGGCGCCAGCTGGATGTCGCCCCGGGTGCCCGTGCCTTCGGGGCTGTAGCGCAGCCCCACCTGGATGCTGGGGGCGTCCAGGTCGGGCGGGTCGCCGATGCCGCGAAAGAGGCTGAACACGGCGGGATGGTCGCGCAGGTTTTCGCCTACGCCGGGCAGATCGTGGACCACGGGGATGCCCATTTCCCGCAGGTGTCCGGCCGGCCCTACGCCGGAGAGCAGCAGGATTTGGGGCGAGGCGATGGCGCCGCCGGCGAGGATGATCCGGTCGCCATAGACCTCAAAGATGTCGCCGCCGCTTTCGGCGGACACGCCCACGGCCTTTTTGCCGTCAAAGAGGATGCGGCGCGCCACCACGCCGCCGCGCACGGTCAGGTTGAGGCGGTGGCGGGACATTGACAGGTAGGTTAGGGAGGCGCTCATCCGCACGCCGTCGATGTTGTTCAGCGGGCGGGCGGCCACGCCGTTGGAGTCGGGGTGGTTCTGGTCGGGATCCGCGGGGAAGCCCAGGGCGCGGCAGGTATCGTAGAAAGCGGCGGCTACGGGCAGCCATTCCTCGCGTTTGTAGCGGCGCACGGGGATGGGGCCGGAGTTGCCGTGGAAGTCGTCGCCGCCGAAGTCCAGGTCATTTTCCAGACGCCGGAAGTAGGGCAGCACTTTGGTGAAAGACCATTCGTCGTTGCCCCAGACGGCCCAGTTGTCGTAATCCTCGGGGACGCCGCGGAACAGCACCTGGCCGTTGATGCTGCTGGAGCCGCCCATAGCCTTGCCGCGGGGGATGATGATGGGTTCATCCTGCTGGGGAGTGCCCCGGGCGGCGTAGCCCCAGCTGTGGGGGCCGTAGGCGGAACGCCAGACGTTGTTGCCCTGTTTGAGGTCAACGGGCAGGCGCTCAAAGTCGGGATAGTCGGGGCCGGCTTCCAGGAGCAGGGCGGACACGCCGGCGTCCTCGGTGAGGCGGGCGGCCAGGGTGCAGCCGGCGGAACCCCCGCCGATGATGATGTAGTCGTACTTCATAGCGTTATCGTCCTCAAGGAAGTCCGTAACCTGGTTATGGTTGGCGCCGGGCGCGGGCGGGCGCCGGCGGGGATTATAGCGCCCGGCGGCATCCGGGCAATACCGCTGGCCGGCGAAGGTTTGGGGGCGGCGGCGGGACCGGGATAGCGGGATGATGTAGATGTATTGGAATGGCGCGGCGGGCGCGTCCGGTGTGATATATTGCCCCCCGCATCGCATCGCATCGCACTGCATCGCATTGCATCCCAAATCCGGGGGTACAGGCTTATGAGTAACGCAGCCAACGAGGACGGCGGCCCTGTTGCGGACGGCAGCTCCGTTTCAGGGGACGGCGGCCCCATTTCGGTGGTGGTGCATGGGGCTACCGGGCGCATGGGCGCCGAAACGGTGCGCGCCATTGCGGCGGCCGGCGACCTGTTGCTGGTTGGCGGGGCCTGCCACACCCCGCGCGGCGCTACGCTGTCCACCCCCGCCGGCGCAGTCCCGCTGAGCACCGACCTGGCCGGGCTGCTGGACGCGGTACGCCCGCAGGTAATGGTGGAGTTCACCCACGCCGACGCGTGTATGGAAGCCGCGCCCCTGGCCGCCCAGCGGGGCGTGCATATGGTACTGGGGGCCAGCGGGCTGAACGCCGACCAGCTGCGGGTTCTGGACACGATGAGCCGGGAGCATAATGTCGGCGTCATTGTTGCGCCCAACTTTGCCCTGGGCGCCGTGGTGCTGAAAAAGCTGGCCGAGGCGGCGGCGGCATTCTTTGACTATGCGGATGTGGTGGAAGCCCACCACGAGCTGAAAATTGACGCGCCCTCCGGGTTTTCGCTGGCGGTGGCGCAGGCGATGCGGGCGGCGCGCGGCGCGGATTTCCGGCGCAACGAAACCGCTGTGCATCATCTGCCGGAAACGCGGGGCGGGAATGTGGGCGGCGTGGGCCTGCACAGCCTGCGGCTGCCCGGCCGCAGCGCCCATCACGAGGCGATCTTCGGCGCCGCCGGGCAGACCTTGAGCATCCGGCACGATACGCTGGACCGCACCTGCTATATGCCGGGGGTACTGCGCTGCATCCGGGAGGTGGTCCGGCGTCCCGGCCTTACCGTGGGGCTGGAGGAGGTGCTGGGGCTTTAGACTGCCGCCGCATTGCGCCCGCCCGGTTTCCGTCTGCGCCCGGCGGATCGCTTGCCCGGCCCGGTTTTATTTGCTAGTCTGGCGGACGGATACCGGCCGGGCGATCCGCTGCCCCTGCCCCTCCCCTCATCCCTTCCGGCGTGGACATACCTCGTGAACGCTGCTGCCGACCGTTTCCGGGATTACGACCTGGACGACGCCATATACGACGAACTTTTTGGGCGCGACGGCCGTCCCCGGGCGGGGACGGAGGCGCTGTACGATACGCTCTGCAACCTGTCGACGACGGAGCTGGCGGGCATCCCGGAACGGGTGAGCAGCGCCTTCGCCAACGAGGGGATTACCTTTACGGTTTATGGGGACGAGGAGGCGGAGGAGCGGATTATACCCATTGACTGCGTGCCGCGGGTGCTGTCGGGCGCCGAATGGCGGCATTTGGAGCAGGGGCTGGCGCAGCGGGTGCGGACGCTGAACCTGTTTTTGCAGGATGTGTACGGGGAGGCGCGGATTATCGCCGACGGGGTGATCCCCGCCGCTGTGGTGCAGGACTGCCCGCAGTATCGCCCGGAGCTGCGGGGCTTTACGCCGCCGCAGGGAGCGTGGGTGGCCATCAGCGGCATTGACCTGGTACGCACCAACGACGGGTTTTTTGTGCTGGAGGATAATCTGCGGGTTCCGTCGGGCGTTTCCTATATGATCGCCAACCGGCGGGCGGCCAAGGCCAGCCTGCGCCGGGTGTACCGCAATTCCCGCGTGCAGGAGGTGGATGGCTACGGCCGGATGCTGCTGGAGACGCTGCGGGAACTGTCGCCGGGCGGTCGGCCCGACCCGCAGATCGCGCTGCTGACGCCGGGGGTGTACAATTCGGCGTTCTACGAGCACATCTTTCTGGCCGGCGAAATCGGGGCCGAACTGGTGGAAGGGCGGGATCTGCTGGTGAGAGACGGGTTCGTGTATATGCGCACCACCGGGGGGTTGCAGCGGGTGGATATAATCTACCGGCGGGTTGACGATGATTTTCTGGATCCGGAGGTTTTCCGCTCCGATTCGGTGCTGGGCGTGCCGGGCCTGCTTTACGCCTACCGGCGGGGGAATGTGGCGCTGGTCAACGCCCCCGGCACCGGGGTGGCGGACGACAAAAGCGTGTATGCCTATGTGCCGGATATGATTCGCTACTATCTGCGCGAGGAACCGATACTCGGCAATGTGGAAACCTACCTGTGCCGCACCCCGGAAGGGCTGGAATATACGCTGGACAATCTGGAGCGGCTGGTGGTGAAGCAGGTGGGCGGTTCGGGGGGCTACGGGATGCTGGTGGGGCCGCACGCCACGCCGGCGGAACGGGCGGAGTACGCCGAGGGGATCCGGGCGCATCCGGCGGGGTTTGTGTCGCAGCCCACGCTGGCGCTTTCGCGGGCGCCGTGCCTGATTGACGGGCGCTTTGAGCCGCGCCATGTTGACCTGCGGCCTTTTGTGCTTTACGGCAAGGAAACGCGGATCGCGCCGGGGGCCTTCTGCCGGGTGGCGCTGCGCCGGGGCAGCCTGGTGGTTAATTCCAGCCAGGGCGGCGGCGGCAAGGATCTCTGGGCGCTGGAGGAATGATGCCGATGCTGGCGCGCAGCGCCCAGGGTTTGTACTGGATGGGCCGCTACCTGGAGCGGGCGGCGCACTTATGCCGGCAGTTGCAGTTGCAGACGGCGGCGCTGGCGGACCGTTCCATTCCCGAAATCTACGCCGGCTGGAACCGGATTTACGGCAGCCTGCACCGCCAGCCGCCGGGGGGCAGCCTGGCGTGGTTTTACAACGGCATTGGGGGCAGCGATGACATTGGCGGCGGCATTGCGCCGGCACAAAGTCAGGGGCAAGGACAGGGCGATCCCGGGGATGACTACACGCTGGCCGATTCTTTTGCCTTGGCGGACGACCTGACTTTTGAGCGTTCCAATCCCGGCTCGGTGTGGAGCTGTTTTGCCCAGGGGCGGGAAAATGCACGGCAGATGCGCCACTGCATCAGCGCCGAAATGTGGACTTCGCTCAATTTGGCCTACCTGCGGATCCAGCAGGTGCGGATTACCGACATCTGGGCGGCGTCGCCGGAAAGTTTCTATGCGGCGACTTCGGCGGACATAGACACTTTTATGGGCGTGGCGGCGGCTACGATGTACCGGGGGGAGGGGTGGCACTTTATGCAGCTAGGGCGGTTTGTGGAGCGGGCGCAGCAGGTGGCGGCGGTGCTGCTGGCGCAGACGGACGCCGATATGGGGGCGTCGGTGGAGCAGTCGGAATCGGACTGGGTTACGCTGCTGCGGGCGCATCATGCTT
Source organism: Dehalococcoidia bacterium (assembly GCA_965203195.1). Classification (GTDB taxonomy): domain Bacteria; phylum Chloroflexota; class Dehalococcoidia; order Lucifugimonadales; family UBA3495; genus Bin87. The sequence continues at coordinate 3,299,547 of OZ241860.1, forward strand.
ATGAGGAATACACCCGGGCCTACGGGGTTGCGGCGCGGCCGGAGCCGGCGCTGGATTTGCTGGTGACCGACCCGCTACTGCCCAATTCCATCTGCCGGTCGCTGGACCGGGCGGAGCTGGAGCTGGCGGCGCTGGGCGCGGCGCCGGATGCGGCCGCGGCGGCGGCAGTGCGGCGGCTGTCGGGCCGGCTGCGGGCGGTGGCGCATTACGAATGGCCGGATCGGGACGACCGGACGGAGCTGCTGCGGCGCATTGACGCGCACTGCCGGGAGCTGCACGACCTGATTACGCTGACCTATTTTGAGTATCCCGTCGCCGGGCCGGCGCGCTAGTAAGGTTGGCGGCCTGCCGACGGGTTTCGTTAACCGGCGTCAAGGCAACGAGGATGCGCCCTGATTCACGGGGAAGTTCCGGTCAGGAAGGGGGTTCCGGCGGGCGGGGACATCGCGGCGGCGGGCGGCAGCAGGTGGGCGGTGGCAGGGCAGTTTTCATTGGGAAGGCGGCTCCTTTCCGGTGGGGCAAGTGGTTGGCGATTGGCGGTTGATGACGGATAGTGAAGGGACACCGGGGGGTTGTCCGGGCAAACCGGAGTTGCCAGGTTGTCGGCGCTACGGCCTGAGAGCGTAACGCGTGGGATTTCGTCCTAGTTTTCCGTGTCCCGGACGGACTTACGACAAGCAAAAGCAGGTTCAGGGCCTGCTCCGGCGAGCCGGTTCGGTCATCCGGCACGGCACGGTGGTGACATCCGCTGGCTGGCACAGAACTACACGGGCCGTACGATACATACAGCGACGAAGCAGGACCAGCTGCATAGTGAATTCCGACAAGGGTTAGGCCGTTTCCTGGCGGGCCGGCCAGCCCGAAACTTTCCCCCGGTGTGGGTGTGATGCGGTTGGTTGGCCGGTGGACGCCGCTGACCAGCGACGCCCACGCAGCCATTCGATAGCGTGACGCGGTTGGTTGAGCCGTCGGTCGGTGGACAGGGTTGTCCAGTTGGTTCACACAAAAGCGAAGCCTTATGCCGCCGCGATGCCCGTCGCGCGCCGGGAGTGGTGGCGGTGGCCGTCCGGTGTAGCGCGCTAGAAAGCTTTGCCGGCGGCCGGGGCTGCTTTACCCACTTATCAGCATAATGGACTGGTGTTCAGAGGCGCAAGGGGCGGTGTGTCACTAACGGGCGGCGAATTTTAAAATCCGGCGGGCGGATTTTTAGGACGGGTTTGCGGGATAGACAGGGGCGCCGGCATCGTTACGGGGCGCGGCTGCGGGCGGGCTGGCGGGCGCGCAGGGCGAATCCGAAGGCGGCCAATGCGGCGGTGGCGGCGCCGATGCGGAAAACATCCCGGTAGGCCAGCAGAAAGGCGGCGGTTTCGGGCCGGGTGAGGGCGTAGTAATCGTCCAGGGCGGCGAAAACGGCGCCGACCGCCGCCACGCAGAGCACGGTTCCCGATGCCTGCGCCAGGGACATTGCGCCGGATGCGGTGCCGTAGCGCGCCGAAGGAACGCTGCCCAGCATCAGGGCGTAGGCGGCGGACTGGAACCACCCCACGCCCAGGCCCACGATAGCGATGCTTGCCACCGGGCGCCAGATGGGGGAGTGGGCGTCCAGCAGGGACATCGCCAGCAGGCCGGCGGCGGTCAGCGTCAGGCCGACGGCGCCTACGGGCCGCACGCCCCAGCGGTCGCACAGCCAGCCCCCGACGGGCGCGGAGAGTATGTTGCAGGCGGACATTGTGGCGAACATTACGCCCAGGGTCACCGGGCTGCGCCCCAGGGCATCGGTAATGTAGAAGGGAAAGATGAACCAGATGACGAACTGGGAGAAGTGGCCCAGGAACATCGCCGCCGCCGCCGTCTGGAAGCCGGGCAGCCGCGCCAGAGCGCCGGGGATTACCGGGGCGGCGGCGCGGCGTTCCGTCCGGATCAGGGCGGCCAGCAGGAACGGTGCGGCGGCCAGCAGGGTGATGACCACGGGCGCATTCCAGCCTACGGCCTGCCCCAGGCGGAGGCCAATCATCAGGCAGAGCAGGAGGGACAGAACCAGGGCAGCGCCGGCCAGGTCAAAGCGCTGTTCCGGGGGCGAGCCGGCGCCGGCGGGGGCCAGGCGTCCGGGGACGACGAGGATGCCGATGACCAGCGCGGGCAGGGCTAGGGGTATCCGTCCGGCGAACACGGCGGGCCAGTCGAAAGCCTGCACCAGGGGGCCGGCGGCCAGGGTAGAGGCGACCATGCCCAGGGCCAGGCTGGCGGAGGTGAAGCCCATACTCAAGCCGCGGCGGCGTTCCGGGAATACGGCGGCAGCGATGGCCGGGGCTACGCTGTAAAGGCAGCCCGTACCCAGGGCTTGCAGTACCCGAAAGCCGACCATTATTTCCAGGGTGGGCGCGAGGGCCAGGCAGACCATAGAGATGAGGTAGGTTGCCGTGCCGAACAGGTACACCAGGCGGAGTCCGAAGCGGTCGGCGAAGGCGCCGGCGCCCAGGGCCAGGCCGGCGCGGGTGGCGATGAATACCACGATGACCCACTGGACGGCGGCCAGGTCGGTGGCGAAGGCGTCGCGCATAGCCGGCAGGGCTACGTTCACGGAAAAGTCCAGGGACGCCAGCATCATACCGAGGGCGGCGGCAGCGGCCAGGGCGGCCGTGCGCCAGGAAAGGCGGCGGCCGGCGGTGGGCGGCCGGGGTGGGTCGCCTTGACGCGGATCGCCTTGACAGGGGTCGCTTTGCGGTCGGTGGCTATGCGGTTGGTCGGCGGGGGGCATAGCCGCTGATTGTACGGCATTGCGGGGCGGTGCGTAGCGCCGGATGCGGCGGCCGGCGGGCGTTCCCGCCGGCCGGAAATGCCGGGTCGGAAACGCCCGGCAGGAACGCCCGGCTGGAAATGCCTGGTTCGGAAACGCGGGCATCGGCGCCGGCAAAGGCGTTGACCATCCGGTTTCGTGGGTTATAATGCGCCTTATCATCATCTGCCCTTGCCCCGTCGCGAACCGCGCGCGGGTTACGGACCGGCGGCGGCGCGGTTGCGCCCCGCGTTCCGGGCCGGGCGCGGGCGCGGCAGGAGTGACAATATGGCCACGGCCCCCGTACCGCAGCGCAGCTATCTGGCACAGAAGGCGCATCGTTTTCTGGCGGCGCTGGTGTTCCGCGATTTCCGATTTCTGGCGGTGGCGGCGCTGTGCAGCGGCAGCGGAGCGTGGGCGCTCATCGTGGCGCGGGGCGCGTGGGTCTATGGCATCCCGGAGTTGCAGGGCAACTGGGGCGCCTGGGTAGGGCTGATTACCTTTGCGGCGATGTCGCCCCGCTTTTTCGCCACGCCGTTTATCGGCTACCTGGCCGACCGGGTCACGCGGAAACGGCTGTTGCAGTGGGTGTACGGGTTGCAGCTGTTGCAGGCGTCGGTGATGGCCGTGCTGGTGATGCTGGGGGTGAGCAACCCCTGGTATGTGGTGGCGCTGGCGGTAATCAACGGCACGCTGCGGGCCACGCAGCAGACGGGGGCGCAGTCGCTGGCGCCGAATCTGGTGGACCGGGAACGGCTGCCCAACGCGGTGGCGCTGAATGAGGCGATGCAGCAGGGTTCGCGGGCGGTGGGGCCGGCGATACTGCTGGCGGTGGCCGCATCGGTCGGGGCCGGCGCGATCTTCGAATCGGGCGGCGGCATACCGCTGGATCTGGGCAACCTGGTCTTGACGCTGGGGACATCGGCCATTGTGTTCTGGGCGTGCGCGGCCTTTTACCTGGTGGCGCTGATTGCGTCGCTGAACATACGGACGGTTTCCAGCGGACGGATTGACCGGCGGCTCAGCTTCTGGGCGAACACGGCCGCCGGCTTCGCCTATTCCTACCGGACGCCGCTGGTGTTCGGCATCATTCTGATGGCGCTGGCGCACTGCGTGCTGGTGATGTCTTTTGAGTCGATGCTGCCGCCGCTGGCGCTGGAAAAGCTGTCGCCGGACGGGGTGACTTTCAATCAGAACGATGTTTATGCGCTGATGACGGCATTGGGCATCGGGGCGCTGCTGTCGTCCATATTCGTGGGCGGCATCATCAGCCATATGACCAGGGGCCGCGTCTTTCTGGTTTTGGGGTTCACCAGCAGCCTGACGCCTATCGGGTTGGGGCTGTCGGCGCAGACCGGCATATCGATCATCGCCGCCATATTGATGGGCCTGGGCACCGCCGGTTTTATGACCATTACGCATACCATCATTCAGCAGGTGGTGCCGGACGAGATCCGGGGGCGGGTGGCGGCGGTGTATTCCATGCACGTGGGGGGCAGCATGGCCTTCGCCAACCTGCTGTACGGGCGGCTGGCGGATGAATGGTCGGCGGGGGATATAATGGCCGTTGCCGGCGCCGCTTTCACCATCGTGGTGATTGGAACTATCATCGCCAGCGGGTTCTGGCGGGGGATTTACTTCCGCGGCGAGGCGCGCCCGGCGGCCGCGGCGGCCACTCCGGCCGGGGGCGACTAGGTTCCGTCGGTGCCGGCGCCGGCGGGCGGCGGCGGCATACAATTGTTAATGACGAATTGGGGTAATGGAGCACCATTTTGCCTACGGATGAAACAACCCGCTACCTGGAGACGACGCCCCAGTCCCGCGCGCTGTGGGAGGAGGCTTGCCGCTACCTGCCCGACGGGGACAGCCGTCATTCCATTTTTTGGCGGCCGTATCCCATTTTTACCGTCTCGGCGCACGGGGGGGTGGTGACGGACGCCGACGGCGTGGAGCGGCTGGATTTCATCAATACGATGACCACGATGATCCTGGGGCACGGGCCGGCGCCGGTGCTGGAAGCGGCGCGGCAGCAGATGGACGACGGGCTGGCGTACAATTCGCCCAACCGCCACCAGGTGGAGCTGGCGCGCCTGCTGTGCCAGCGGCTGCCGTCTTTGGAGCAGGTGCGCTTTACGAATTCGGGCACGGAAGCCACGCTGAACGCGTTGCGGGCGGCGCGGGCATTCACCGGGCGCCGCAAAATCGCCAAAGTGGAAGGGGGCTATCACGGCACCCACGATGCGGTGCTGGTCAGCCTGCGGATTGACCCGGCGGCGGGCGGCGGCGCTTACGACAACCCGGCGCCGGTAGCGGCCAGCGCGGGCCTGGCCGACGGGGCGCTAGAGCAGGCGGTCATCATTCCCTACAACGATACGGACAACGCCCGGCGCATCCTGGAAGCGCACCGGGAGGAGCTGGCGGCGGTCATCGTGGAGCCGGTAATGGGTTCGGTGGGGATGCTGCCGGCCGAGGCGGGCTATCTGGCAATGCTGCGGGATTTTACCCGCGACTGCGGGGCGATGCTGATTTTTGACGAGGTAATCAGCTACCGGGTGGCGCCGGGCGGGGCGCAGGAATACTACGGAATCACGCCGGATTTGACGGCCCTGGGCAAGATTATCGGCGGCGGGTTTCCGGTGGGCGCTTTTGGCGGGCGGGCCGATATTATGGGGCTGTACAGTCCGCTGCGGGGGCCGGCGATTAATCACGGGGGGACTTTCAACGCCAACCCGGTAACGATGGCCGCCGGGGTGGCCACGCTCAACGAGCTGACGCCCATCCGCTACCGGCGGCTGGCGGAGGTGGCGGAGATGCTGCGGCAGGGGGCGCGGCAGGTGTGCGCGGAGCTGGAGCAGCCGGTGACGGTTACGGGCATCGGGTCGCTGTTCGGCATCCATTTTACGGCCGGGCCGCTGCGGAACTACCGGGACATTGCGGCGGCGGACAAGGGGCTGGCGGAGCGGGTGTTTCTGGGGATGCTGAACGAAGGGTTTCTGCTGGCGCCGAATCTGGTGGGGGCAATGTCGCTGGCGCTGGGGGAGATTGAGGTGGATGCGTTTCTGCGGGCGTTCCGGCGGGTGCTGATGCGGCAGATGCAGTAAGCGGATATAGGGTTATTGAAAGATGCCGGGGGGCGAATCAGCTGATTCGCCCCCCGGCATTTGCGTTACCCCAACCGGGATCGGTTTAGCGTTCCCGCCGGATCCGCTCCTGCCAGTCCGCCGGCCGGTCGGGGAACCCCCGCGCCTGCCAGTAGGCGGCGTTGTTGGGGTTGTTCTGCTGGCTCCGGTTAACCGTGTGGCGCGGGTTGTTGGGGTTGAGTTGGTTCGCCCGGTTGTTGTCGTTGGTAGAGTTGCTGTTTCTGGGCATACGGAACACCTCCGTAGATCAGGATTGCGAAGTTGCCCAGACCGCCAGAGCAGTCCATCAGGCCCATGGACAACCTCGTGGTTTGTATGTTAGCAGACAGGCGGAGAGATTGCAATACCTGCGCGTCCCTAGGTAGCGTTTCTTTTTAGGTGGTTTGGTTACAGGATGGGGGTACAATGTCCACCCCACCCTCTCACTGGAGATACGCCGCTATGGGACTGCTACACTACCTGGAAACCTAACTGGAACGCCGAATCCCCACCCAACTGCAAGCCGCCCTCCAACAAGCCTTGGATGACTACCAGCCCCTCTGCGACCGTTGCCGCTTGGTCATGCATCGCCACCATCGCTACGCCCGCGCCATTGCCACCGGCTACGCGAAGTCCGCTTGCAGATACTTGTGTTCCGCTGCGGGCAGTGTCGCCGTATGGTCGGCGGCATGACGCTGCTGGGCGATGAGATGCGCCGCCAGCGGTTTTCCAAAAAAACCGTGACATCGCCATCAGCTTGGCCGAGCAGGGATTGAGTTACGCCCGCGCCGGTAACTGGGTGGGCTGCGTCAAGAGTACGGTCGGCAAGTAGTTGCGGAAGGCGCCTTTGGCCGCGCCGCAGTTGCCGCCGGACGGGACGCTGGAACTGGATGGGCTGTGGACGCGAACCCGTAGCGGGCGTACTGAATTGATGGTAATCCGCGCTGTTGGAGGACGGCCTTGGGGCTTTCGGTTCCTGGGCCGAAATGATTGGCCGGGCCGGGCAGCAGGGGGCACAGCGTCCGGAACATTTGGTCAGCGATGGGGACGGGGCCATCGCGGCGGGGATTGAGCTGGTCTATGGCGGGGAAGCGGCGCATTAGCTGTCCGCGTTTTACCTGCTGCGGGAGTATCGGCGGAACATTGGGGTCTCGGGATTCGCGGCGGCGCGGCGGTTATTGGAGGCAGGCAGTCTGGCGGAAGGTCGGGAATGGGCGCGTCGGATTATGCGCGCCACGGCTGGGGCGGCGCGCTACTGGTGCGAGAAAGCGTTGCCCAAAGGAATGCGTCACTTGGCGACGGGGCAGGCGAGGCATCGGACGACGTCGCGCTTGGAGCGGCACAATCGGGAGTTGCGGCGACGGGAGCAGTTGGGGACGGTGTGGACGGAGCGCAACCTGCTGGCGTTGCTACAAAAGCAGAGCCTGCTCAACTAAACTACCTGAAACGAAATGCTACCCAACCCTACCCGTTGCTTGACCCCATCATCTCAATGCTGTATTGTCCCCCGTCAGTAGCCCCATTCCCCGCCCCGGCCCGGCGTGGCCGGGCGCGGCGTCCTTGTATTGCCGCCATTGCCGCCCTCAATGCCCCGGCGGCGAATCTTAACCGGGTGAATGCGCCGCATTCCAACCTGGCAGCAATCATCCGCCCGTCCGCCCGGCTTTGCTGCCCACGGCGCCACGGAGCGGATAAGCGTCGGCAATAAGCGCTGCCCCGGTTTCCCGGCCCGCCGGCGCCGGCCAACCCCGCAACCCCGTCGCAGTCAGTCATTCGTAGCCAATCATTCATCCGTTGACCGGCCGGCGCCAATCCCGCAACCCGTCAAACCACCCACCGGCCGGCCACACCCCCCTCCGTGGCCGCGTCATTGAAGCGCAACTGATGCCACCACCCACGCCGCAGCCTTCCCGAAGCCCCAAAATCTTTTACGGCTGGTGGATCGTCCTCGTCAGCCTCATCGCCGACGGGATGAAACACGGGACTTTCAACCGAGGCTTCACCGTGTTCTACATCCCGGTGGAGCAGGATCTGGGCTTCTCCCGCACCATGATGGGGCTGGCCGAGGGCCTGGGCCGGATGATGGGCGGCATCCAGGGCCCCCTGATGGGCTACTGCACCGACCGCTTCGGCCCCCGCGTAATGCTGGCCTTCGGCGGCCTGATGTCCGGCCTCGGCTTCATCCTGCTGGGCTACACCGGCAGCTACTGGTACTTTCTGGTCATCTTTGTCGGCTTCCTGTCCGTGGGCTTCCGGTCGGGCTACAACAACGCCTCCATCGCGGCGGTGAACAACTGGTTCCGGCGGCGGCGCGGCCTGGCCATGTCGGTAGTCAGCATGGGCAACGGCCTGGGCGGCGCCGCGGCGCCCCTGGTCGGCCTGCTGATCTTTACCATAGGCTGGCGGAGTTCCTGCGTAGCGCTGGGCATCGCCATCCTGGCGGTGGTAATACCCCTGTCCTGGTTCCTGCGCCGCGCCCCGGAGGATATGGGCCTGCTGCCCGACGGCGATGCCCCCGAACTGCCGCCGGCGCCGGACGCCCCCGGCCGGACCGCCGCCACGCTCCGGCGCCGCCGCGCCCAGTTCGGCGAAACCGACTTCACCGCCCGCGAGGCAATGCGCACGCCTTCCTACTGGCTGCTGGTAATGGCCACCGGCTTTCGCAACATCGTCCACGCCGGCGCCTCCTTCCTGATGGCGCCCCTGATGGTCTGGTTCCTGTCCGCCGGCGCGCCGGTGCCTTCCGACTCCGACCTGGGCAAGCAATACACCGTCATTGCCGCCGGCTTCGTGGGCGCCTTTTCCGTAACCAATATGCTTTTCAATCCCGGCATGGGCTGGCTGGGCGACAAAATCGACCGGCGCAAATTGAGCGCCCTGTGCATGGTGTCCGGCGCCCTGGCTATGGCCTCTCTGCTCACCGAGAGCGGGCAAATCTGGCAGCTGGGCCTTTTCGTGATCCTGCTGGCCCTGGCGGAAAGCGCCAACCCCCTGAACTGGGCCATTATGGGCGACTTTTTCGGACGCCGCGCCTACGCCACCCTGCGCGGCTGGCAGCACCTGCCCGACCAGCTGGCGTCAATGTGGACGGCAACGTGGATGGGCATCATCTACGACTACACCAACAGCTTCTACTGGGCGCTGTTCCCCCTAACCGCCCTGTACATCTGCGCCGCCGTGGGCTACTGGTTCCTGCCCTACCCGCGCCTGCCCCGCCGCCTGCAAACCCAGCAGCGCGCCCGGGAGCGAAACCGGGAAACGCCCGGCGTCCGGGCCGAAGCCGGATGACGGCGACTTGTCTGGCGCCGGTCAGCCGGCGATGTCCATACGCATAGCCAGGCGCGGCGTCCAGTGGCGCGGCCGGTTCGGCAGCGGCTCCCGTATGATGCGAAAGCCGGCGCGCCGGAACAGCGCCTCTACGCCAAAGTAGGCGTTGTCATCGCCGGTGCGCTCCTCCCCCGCCCGGGGGTAGGCTTCCACCGCCGGCGCCCCGTGCGCGGCGGCATAATCCACCGCCGCCCCTATCAGCGCCACCGCAATGCCCTGTCCCCGCATCCCTTTGCGCACGGTGATGCAGGGAATGACCCACACCTCGGCATCGTCCACCGGCGGCGTAGCACGGGAACGTCCCACCCGCCCCAGTTCCCGGCGGGGCGCAACGGCAATCCAGCCCGCGGGCTCGCCGCCGGCGTAGGCCAGCAGGCCGGGCGCCGGGTCTCCCGCGGCCCGTTCTCCCATGGCGGCCCGCTTCCGCCGGCTGAGGGAACCCTCCCCGGGCAGCGCCCGCAGCTCGGCCTCGCCCATCCGGGGGTACATACACCAGCAGCCCGCCCCGAAGTTGCCCCGCAGCACAGCCCCGAAGTCGTCCATCAGCGCCGGGGACAGTGGGAGAATGACGAGGGCGGGCATCGGTTCTGCGGACGGATTCGGGGTGCCGGCTAACGGGAAACGCCGCCGGGATTCCGCAGGGGAATCAGCGCCACGATGACGGCGGTAACCAGCGTCAGCCCGCCGGCGTAATAAAACACGGCGCCGTATCCGCCCAGGCTGCTGATGACGGCGGAAGCCAGAAAGGGCGCGCCGATGCCAATGACCCCGTTGATGCCGAACAGTAGCCCGATGGCCGTCGCCTCCGCCCCCTCGCCCACATAGTCCAGCACCGCCGCCTGGATTATCTGGTGCAGCGCGAAGCTGAACAGCCCCATCCCGGCCAGTATCGGCCCCAGCAGCGGGCCGGCCCCGGCGCTGACCACCCCGCAGGACAGCAGCCCGGCAATGATGAACCCCGGCGTCAGCACCGCCTTCCGTCCCCAGCGGTCCGACAGCCAGCCCAGCGCCGGCGCCGAAATAATGCCCATTCCGGTCAGCAGCGCATAGTGGATGCCCGCCGGCAGCGCGCTCATCCCCAGCGTCTCCCGCAGGTAGAAAGGCGTCCAGTTGAACAGCGCGTTCAGCCCCAGGCCCCGCAGCAGGGCAGCGCAAATCAGCGCCATCACAATGGGGTTGCGCAGCAGCGTCACGGCGCCCGCGAACTGCCGCCCCAGGCTGCTGGCCCGCCCGCCGTCCGTTTCCCGTCCCAGCCCCCGCAGCGACCACCAGACCAGCGCCGCCATCAGCAGCGCCGCGCCGGCGTAGATAAAGAAAATGTGCCGCCAGATGAGAAACCCGGTAGTCAGCAGAGCGCCGGCCACCACCGGCCCGCTGACATTGCCGATGTTGGAGCCGAAGCCATGCATTGAGATGGCAAACCCCCGCCGGTCGGGGAAGCGCTGCGATATGGCCGCCGCCGAGGGCAGATGCCACAAGGAACCCGGCACGGACAGCAGCAGGGTTACCGCCACCAGGTAGGCAAAGCCCGGCGCCCCGCCCATCAGCGCGAAAGTGAGCGCATGGCCCAGCATACACGCCGTCAGAATCAGGCCCCAGTAGGATTTCAGATGGTCGGTCACCGGGCCGCCGCCCAGGCTGGTGGCGCTGGCCCCGGCCTGCCGCACGGCAAAGAGGGCCGCCGTGCGAAAGTTGCCCAGCCCCATGGCGTCCGCAATTTCGGTAACCAGCAGCGGAAAGCCCTGGTCAAACATATGGGACAGGCCGTGCCCCACGGAAAGACTGCCCAGGATGAACGTCCGGTTCCGGCGGACGCCCCCGGACGGAGCGCTGGCCGGCGTAGCTGCGTGTTGCAATATGCCTCCTGCGGCGCGCGCCTCGCCTCCTCGCACCGACCACGGGGGAACGACCACGGGTAGCGACCACGGGAACGATAACGGCGGGCGGCCCGATTGTAACGGCCCCGCCGGACAGCGGCAAGGGTTGCCGCCATCTGCCGCCGCATCCGCCCGCCCGGACGCCTGCATTCCGGCCTCCGCCGGCGCTGCGCCCAATCCGCCCGCTGGAATTTAAAAAATCGCCGCCATTTATGACATCCGCCCTCTTGCGTCCCCAAACATCCGTACCTTATGCTAGTACACGGGTAAAGTAGCCCGGCCGCCGGCAAAGCTTTCTAGCGCGCTACACCGGCCGGCCACCGCCACCACGCCCGGCGCGCGACGGGCAGCCCGGCGGCATAAGGCCCGCTTTTGTGTGAACCCAACCGGACAATCCTGTCCACCGACCGACGATCACCCAACCTCGTCACGCTATCAAATGGCTGCGTGGACGCCGCTGACCAGCGGCGCCCACCGGCCTACCATCCGCATCACACCCACACCGGGGGAAACTTCGGGCTGGCCGGCCCGCCAGGAAACGGCCTAACCCTTGTCGGAATTCTTATGCAGCTGGTCCTGCTTCGTCGCTGTATGTATCGTACGGCCCGTGTAGTTCTGTGCCAGCCAGCGGGTGTCACCACCGTGCCGTGCCGGATGACCCAACCGGCTTGACGGAGCAGGCCCTGAACCTGTTCTTGCTTGTCGTAAGTCCACCCGGGACACGGAAAACTATGACGAAATCCCATGCGTTACGCTCTCAGGCCGTAGCGCCGACAACCTGGAATCCGGCCGCCCGGACAACCCCCCGGTGTCCCTTATCACCCGTCAACTACCCGTCAACTACCCGTCAACTTTCAATCGCCAATCACCAACGCCAACCGCCTAGCCCACCGCAAAGGAGCCGCCTTCCAATGACAACCGCCTTGCCCCTGCCCACCTGCTACCGCCCGCTGCTGCGATGGCTCCGCCCGCCGGAACCCCCTTCCTGACCGGAACCTCCCCCTTGCTTTAAGGCGCATCCCGTCCCCGGGTTGCGCTCGCCGGGCCGAACTGCCCCCGGAAATGCCGCCGGGAAATGCCCATTGACGCCATCCCCGCCCCGTGTTACATTTTCATCATCCAAACTAAAAGCTGTGATGGAGACGAGTAAGCGGGCTTCCCGGCCCATCAGCGAGCCTGGTCCGGTGCAAGCAGGCGCGTCGGCCCCGCCCAAAATCCCTCCGGAGCTGCCGGCTGAAAACCGCCGCCGATACACGACGGCCAGTAAGCTCAGGCCGGGTTCGTCGCCCGTTATACCCGACGGGGCATGATAGTGTCCTGCCAGAGCGGTTCAATGCTCGCCGGCCTCATCCTAAACCCGGCCGCGCGCATTGGGCAAATAGGGTGGTACCGCGGGCGCGCATCCGTCCGTCCCTATGTCGGGGACGGGCTTTTTTTATCCCAACCCATCCCGCCTCCTCCGTCCCTACCCAACGCCGTCGCCCAATCCGGCCGGACAGGCCACAACCGGCACAATGGAGACCCACCCGTGAAACTCAAAGGCTCTGAAATCATCTGTGAAAGCCTGCTGCGCGAAGGCGTGTCCGTCCTGTTCGGACACCCCGGCGGCGCCATCCTGCCCTTCTACGACGCTCTGTGGGCCTACCCGCAGCTGCGCCACATCCTCGTCCGGCACGAGCAGTCCGCCGCCCACGCCGCCGACGGCTACGCCCGCGTCACCGGCCAACCCGGCGTCTGCGTGGCCACCTCCGGCCCCGGCGCCACCAACCTCATCACCGGCATTATGGGCGCCAAAGCCGACAGCGTGCCCCTGGTCGCCATCACCGGACAGGTCGCCCGCGCCGCCCTGGGCACCGAAGCCTTCCAGGAATGCGACATCTGCTCCATCGCCGCCGTCTGCACCAAACGCACCTACCTCGTCCTCTCCGCCGCCGACCTCGCCCGTACCATCAAAGACGCCTTCCGCGTGGCCAAGGAGGGACGCCCCGGCCCTGTCCTCATCGACGTCCCCCGCGACGTCCAGCTGGAACTGGCCGACTTCCATTACCCTGACGACCCCGCCCCTGACCCTTGCCCCCCTGCCCTCTCCGCCGACCTCATCGCCAACCTGCCCAAGGCCGCCGACCTCATCAACAACGCCGCCCGCCCTGTCATCATCGCCGGACACGGCATCGTCCACTCCGGCGCTTTCGACGAACTCCGCGCCCTCGCCGAGCGCACCGGCATTCCCGTCATCAACACCCTCCTGGGCTTAAGCGCCTTCCCCCGCAATCATCCCCAGAGCCTCGGTATGCTGGGAATGCACGGTATGTACTGGTGCAATATGGTCGTTGACCAGGCCGACGTCATCATCGGCCTGGGAATGCGCTTCGACGACCGCGTAACCGGACGCGTCTCCGGCTTCGCCCCCCACGCCCGCATCATCCACCTGGACATCGAAGCCAGCCAGGTGGGGCGCGTCGTCCCCGCGGAAGTCCCCCTGGTCGGCGACGCCCGCCCCGTCCTCCAGGCCCTGACCCCTCTGACCCAATGGCGCGAGCGCCCCGAATGGATGGCATCCATCGCCCGAATGACCGCCGAACATCCCTCCCTGGCCATCCCCGCCAGCCCCGCCCTGATGCCCCAGCAGGTGCTGGCGCAGCTCAACGACCTCATCCGGCAGGACGACAACGCCATCATCGTCACCGGCGTGGGCCAGCACCAGATGTGGGCGGCGCAGTATCTGTTCCTCAACCGCCCCAACTCCTTCGTAACCTCCGGCGGCCTCGGCGTAATGGGCTTTGAGGTTCCCGCCGCCCTGGGCGCCCAGCTGGGCCGCCCCGGCGCCACCGTCTGGTCCATCGCCGGCGACGGCGGCTTCCAGATGACCCTACAGGAACTGGTCACCGCCGTCCAGGAAAAACTGCCCATCAAAATCGCCCTGTTCAACAACGGCTACCTGGGCATGGTGCGCCAGTGGCAAGAAATGTTCTTTGACGGCCACATTAAAGAGGTGCCAATGCCCGGCCCGGACTACATCAAACTCGCCAACGCCTACGGCATCCCCGCCCTGCGCGTGGCCCAGCAGGAGGACGTAGCCGACGCCCTGCAACAGGCCCAGGCTTACGACGGCCCCTTCCTCATTGAATTCGTGGTGGAACCGGAAACCAACGTATTCCCTATGGTGCCGCCCGGCGGCTCCCTGGCCGACACCATCGAGGATCCCCGCACGGCAACCCCGTCCTCGGTCACCGCCGCCGCCGTCGCTGCCGCCGCCGCCCCCCGCTAGACCCGGCCCGCCCGGCCCGCCCGCCGCCATACTGCCGCCAACTTCCGCCGGACTTACACCTCCGCCCCTTCGTACCGCGCCACCTCCACGAATCCCCTCTCCGCCTCATCCCACTCGAACAGCGCCGCCGCTACCACCCGCTCCCTGTCAATCCCCACCACCAGCTGCTGCACTGGATACGCCGGCCCGTCTCCCCAGGGACTGGCGGCCACGGCCCGGTCGGTTTCGGAAAAATACGCCATCCCGTTGGGGTGCGAGTGATAGATGACGCGCGCCGGCGTTGCGCTGTCCAGGCTGGCGTTCAGCGCCAGCAAATCGGCGGCGTTGAACACATACGCCCGCTCCGCCGTCCGCTCCGCCGCCGTTGGGTGATTGCCTTCAGCCTGGTCGTTCACTGCCGGCCGGATGGCGTCCACCCCGGCGCTGTCCGCCGGCCCCGTCAGCCATCCGCAGCACTCGGCCGGAAAGGCGGCGCGCGCCTCCCGGTACACCGCCCGCAGGATGTGCCGCGGGATTTCCGGTACATCTGTGAAATTCATCACAAAACCCCCTTGTTACGAAATGCGTAACCTGATATGCTGATTACACCACCGTAGCCGGCTTTGCCGTAATACTCCCGTAATGCGATGGCAGTAAAATGCTGCTGTCGCCGGTGGAACCGGCCATGCCAATTAACCGGACTCCCCGCAGGATCTGAGGAAAAATGTCCACCCTGACCCGTAAATCCCTTCGCCAATCGTTGCAGCTGAAAGCGTGCCCCCGGTGCGGCGGCGACGTCTGCCGGATGCGGGACACCTTCGGAGTCTATCACCGTTGCGCCCAGTGCGGACGGGAAATCCGCGCCACGATGCCCGCCGCCGCTGCCCGTATGCCGGCCCGAGAGGCTAACGACGCCGGCATCGCCAGCGTGGCCACCATCGCCAATACGGCCGCGGCCACAGCCCCCGCCGAAGCCAACGTCGCCAATATGACCGTCCCCGCTACCGCTACCGTTGCCACCATCGCTACCCCCGCCGGCATCGTTGCCCCCGCCCCGTCCCATCCCGCTACCGACCGCATCGGCAAGCTGCTGCTCTAGCAGCCCGCCCACAGGAACAAGCCCGCGCCGCCAGCGGCCCCGGACTTGTTCCGGGGCCGCTTCCCTTTTACCCCTCTGCCCCCTTGCCGCTACAGCTCGCAACGCAACGCCCCCAAGACCGGACTGCCGTAACCAACCACCGCGCGACCGCCTGACCACGCCGGCCTGACCACGCCGGCCTGACAACCTCCGTCCTGACAGCCATCATCGCAACCCACCAATTCGCAACCCGCCCCTCAACCGGGGCCACAGGAGTCAATCCGATGGAAGCCAAAGTCAACGCCACCCTCAACGCCATTCACCCGGCCGCCATTCCGGCGAACTCCATTCCGGTGAGTAACGCCGCCGCCGGCCGCGTCCGCCGCCCCCGCCGGCAGGTCTATCTGCGGGCCTGCCCCCACTGCGGCGGCGACGTCCGCCTGGCCCGCGACATCTACGGCGCATCCTGGCAGTGCCTCCAGTGCAGCCGGGAGATCCGGCCCGCCGTCCGGCCCGAAAGCGCCCCTCTGCCGGCGATGACGCCTCCGCTGCCGGCCCACGCCACAACAGCTCCGCCGGAAAGGGAGCGGCTGGCTGCCTGACGGCGTCGCCGCGCCACCTACCCATCCCCGCGCCGGTGGCCGGTCACTGACGACCAGTTGCCGGCCGCCCCCGCCGGCCCATCGGCCATGGCGCTTTACCCCCCCCCCCCGCCGGCCAGCCCGCTAACGCCGGCGAAAGTTGCGCGCGCTGGCGTCGTTCCGCCGCCGCACAAACTCGGCGTACTGCCGCACCGCATCCGCCTGCGCCTCCGTCTGCACGGAACCGGGCCGCGCCTGCCGGATGTACGCAACCGCCTCGTCGGCGTCCCACCCGGTATTGACCAGATAAGCGGCCAGAATCGTTCCCGTCCGTCCGATGCCGGCGGCGCAGGTAATCACCGTCGGCCGCTCCCAGGTCTCAATCTGCTGTTCGGCAAAAGTTACGATGCGGTCAATCTGCTCTACCGTCGGCGCGCTCATATCCGGCACTGGCTCGTACAGCTCCGTAAAACCCCACGGCTCCGTCGCAATGGTGTTCTGCTCCATCCGCACCACCGCCGCGATGTCGTTGCGCTCAAAGTAAATCAGATGCCGCCGTTCCGTCGGCCCCATGGCCCCGGCCAGCGAGCCGTGCAGTATCCAGCTGAAGTTGCGAAAGGTGTCCTGTGGCATCGGTCGCTCCGTTGCTTGGGCCGGGCGTGCGGTCAACTTGTGGTTCACCGTATCGCCCGGTGTCTGTTTTCGTCATTCCGGCGCCGCCAGCATTGCGATGGTTTCGTCATCGCTACGGCGCGGGTGGCGATGCTGGCAGGACAACCGTCGCTGAGTTCGGCTCCGGCAGTGCGGATGTCCTAGCGGCGGATGCCAGCAGGCGGTTGATGCGTTCCCGGTCGGCTAGGGACGGGACATCCCGGCAAATCGTCAAGGACAGCAGCGACAGTATGATCCCGTCAGTTTATTTCGTGGAACACAATACGGAAACGAGTAAAAGCCCCACTGCTTGCCCTATGGCGGCACCTTGGCTTACGCTTATCTGCTTTGAGGAGCGGGGCGGATTCCGGCCGACTAGTCCAGGGCATATTGGGCCAGAGGATAGCTGATGATGGTTACGCCCAGGGCGCGGGCGGCGGCGTTCATATCCGCAGGCCAGTCGTGGTGGGTGACGAGGTAAGCGACGGTGGGGACGCCGGCGACGCGGGCAATTATGTCGGCGCGACGGGATGCGGTTTCCAGGTCCTCGCGGTTGAAGGTAATGGTGGCTTCCAGTACCGTCAGCGTTCCGGTGGATTCGTCATCGTTTTCGGCGCGTGCGATAATGTCCACATGGTAGCCGTCGATAAGCTCGGCCCTGGTAATGCGGTTGGCGTGGCGGGCGGCTACCAACAGGCGGTTAATGCGCTCGCGGTCGGCCAGGATGGGCCATTCCAGAAAGCCGTCGAGGACGGCGGCGATCTCTTGCCGGCAGGCGTTTTCGTAGGATTCGCCCCGGAAACGGCCAAAGGATCCCTGCAAGGTGGCAAGACCGCGTTGCACGGAACGGAGTCCTTCCTCCAAAGCCGGGATGCGGGCAACCTTCTCCTCAATAGCTGGGATGCGGGCGACCGCTTCCTCCAAAGCCGGGATGCGGGCAACCTTCTCCTCAATGGCCGGGATACGGGCAACCGCTTCCTCAATAGCCGGGATGCGAGTGACCGCTTCCTCCAAAGCCGGAATGCGGGCCACCTTCTCCTCAATAGCTGGGATGCGGGCAACCGCTTCCTCAACCACGCCGAGGCGTTCCAGGATTAGCCGGATGTTGTCGGTGTTCTCCCGCACCATAGCCACCAGCGCCGGGAAATCCTCCGCCAGGAGGAAGCGCAACACGGGCTGCCGGACTTGCGGATGCAACGCAATTTCCTGCAACAACTGGCGCACCAGGGCCGCTTCCTGCGGAATCAGATCGTTTATGTCCTGGGCGGTTGTCATAGCGCTTGCCTTCGAGTTGGGCGGGCGGAACCGGTTATGGGGCCAATGCCGGCGTATCGGGACGGGCCGGGAACCCGTCCCGGTGAAAACGGCCGGCGCGGCGATCAGCCGGGGTTCGGTTAGCGGACAGCCGCCGGCTGGAGGCTGCCGGCATAGGGCTGGATCAGGACGCGGAGCGTGCCGTCATCGTCTTTGCGCTGGGTGAGGAGACGGTGGCCGGCCTGTTCGGCCCAATAGATGACGTCGTAGATATTGAGGGCGTCGTGGAGGATGGCCTCAATGAAGGAGGTGCGGTCGTGTTCCATCTGGCGGCTGAGGGCGGCGATGACGCCGGCGCAGTTTTTGCCCCGCCCGTCAATAATCGTCCAGCCGCCGCCCGGGGCGCTGGCCGGGCGCTGGCCGTTGCCGGCGTAGCTGCTGCCACTGCCGTTGCCGGCGGGGATGGCAACGGGGTTGCGCACATCAATCTGGCCGGATTTGCGGAGGTCGAGCTGTTCCTTGAAGTAGGAAACGGCTTCCCAAGCCACGGCGCGGTCGCGGTCGCCGCTGGAGCAAACGGCGCCGCGTACGCCCACTATGTCGGGGTTGATGCGCGCCAGTTCGTCCAGGTTGTCCAGCTTGAGGTGTCCGCTGAGGGCGGTGCTGAGTCCAGCCTGCTTGGCTTCCATCACCATATCCCGCAGCACCGCTTCGGGCATAAAGTCAAAGAGGTTGCGCCCGTCTTTGGTAAGGGTGTCAATCAGAAACCCGTCGCATTCGCCCTCTTTGGCGAGCTGCACCATCAGATGCGGATCCAGGCCGCCTTCAAAGAGGAAGTTGTCGGCAAACAGGGAGCCGATGAGTTTGGTATCGGAGTCGCCGATAGCGGCGCGGGATTCCTTGAGGACTTCAACGGCGGTGGCGTAATCGGCCACCTGGAAGCCCACCTTGACGGAAGTAGCGTTGAGCAGGGTGGCGGCGTGCACCGCCATAGCCACGGTGCCGGGCTGGTTGGGAACTACGCCCAAGGTGACGCTGACGTGTTTGTGTTCGGGGATCCGCTCCCGCACCTGGCGGACGAGGTTGGGGTGGCCGGAGCCAACGAGGGCTTCCTGGAGGTTTTTGACATCAATGATGTCGGCGCCGCCGCGGTCGGCTTCCAGGGCTTCGCCCATATTCTGGACGCTGACGAGCAGCATCATGCCGGAATCGGCCAGGTCGGGGTGCGCGCCGGGCGCGCGGGAGGTCCGGCCGTTGAGCCAGGGGGCGTGGGCGCGCCCGCTGATGACTTCGCGCTCGGGGAGGCCGGGCGCGGCAGGCGCCGGGGGAACGGGGGCGGCGTGCATCCGGGCGAGGATGGGTTCCAGCTCGCCCCAGAGCGCGGCCTTTTCGTCAGCGGCGAGGTCCGCCAGAGGGGAGCGGACGCTGCCGCCCGCCAGCCCCATCATTTCGCCCCAGGCTTTGCACATCGCCACGGGCAGGCAGCCGTTGGTCTTTTGCATGGTTCCGCCCCACCACCGGTCGGAAAGCACCTTGATGTCCTTAAGGTGCCGGTTGTAGAAATCCAGGTCATGGTCGCCGGCGGTGGCTTTCTCAATGAACTGGACATAATAGTTGTGGCGGGGGGTATCGAAGCGCCAGTCGGAGGTGTTGGCGAACATTGCCTGCTGGTGGAAACCGAGTTCTTTGGCTTTGTGGAAAATCCATTCGTCGGGGGTGCTGATGATGGCGTCTTTGCCCACGAGCAGGTGGGTTTCAATGGAAATCTGCTGGTTGAAACTGGCTTCTTTGACGCCCACGACGTTGGGGATGCCGCAGATTTGCTTGAGCCCCTGGGGGCTGATGGTGATGCCGAACTGGGGGGAGTTGTAGAACATCATCGCCAGGTCGGTGGCGTCGGCGACCCGGCGGACGAAGTCCACTACCTGCGCCTCGCTTTTGGTGACCATATAGGAAGGGGCGATGATGAGCAGGTCGAAGCCGCGCTGCTGGGCGTGCCGGGCGAGGGCAACGGATTCGGACAGGGAGGAGTGGGTGATATGGGCGCCGATGAGCCATCGCCCGGCGGCTTCGTCGGCTACGGTGTCCATAACGAGGCGGCGTTCCGCTTCGGTAAGGCTCCAGAATTCGCCCATATTCCAGGTGCAGCCGCCGCCGCGGACGCCGAGGCTCTGCACATAGCGGATGTTGCGCCGGAGGCCCTCGGTGTCCACGCGGTTGTCGGGGGTGAAAGGGGTCACGAGGGTAGTCCACTGGCCCTTGATGGTTTGCCAGGCCCAATCCTGCGCTTCGTGCTTGCGGTAACCGGCCATAATAGAAAGCCTCCGGGTGGGAATGGTCAGTCTGGTAGGTGGGGCGCGACGCCCGGGCGGGAAGGCGGAGGCAAGGCCGGCGGCAAGGCAAAAGGACAGGTGGCGGCGCCGGCGCAAGGCGGTTCCACCGGGGATTAGCGACACGCCCTAGTGTACGGGGATAGCCGCCCGGCGTCAATAATGATGGTTGATATGATGGCGTTCCCGGCCCGGCGGTTCATTTATCAGCGGCTCGTTTATAAGATGATAGTACAATGCCCAGCTCCGGCCACCACGGTCGGAGCCTCCCTATCGATTGGAAATATGGCGTAGTTCGCTTTCCAGGGGAACAGCCGTTCCGGCGCCGTTATCACGGCCCTAACGCCGCTCCACAAAAGATTGCCTCCGTTGTGATAGCATAAAGACGCCTGTACCCGGGCAAACAAAGCCTATCCCATCCCGTACCGGACGCACGGAGACTGCCGATTTATGACCACGCCCGCCGCGCCGGCGGTCCGCGCCGCGCATCCCTACTATATGCACGATGCCATCGTAGCCCAGCCCGATGCTATCGCCGCCGTCATTGCCGGCCAGGGCGACCGCTGCGCTGAAATCGGCGCCACGCTGGCCGGCAAGCGGCGCATCTACATCGTCGGCATCGGCACATCGTGGCACGCCGCCATCGCCGGCGCCGCCATTATGAACGGCGCTGCCGCCGGGGCCGAAGCCACCGCCCCTGACATCGGGCCCGACGCCGGGCCGGAATGTTTCGCCGCCAACTCTTTTGAGTTCTGCCACGCGCCACCGCCGGTTACGGGCCACGATGCGGTTATCGTCATCAGCCACCGGGGCACCAAGCGGGCATCCTACGAAGCCCTGGATCTGGCCATCGCCCGGGGCGCTTACACCGTAGCCGTCACCTCAACCGACCCCGGCCCGCGCATCCTGGCCGCCGACGCCGGCATCCGCACCGTGGCGCCAGAGCGCTCGGCAGCGTTCACCGTCAGCTACACTACCGCCCTCACCGTTCTGGCGATGCTCAACTGCGCCATTGCCGGCCGGCCGGAGGCGGGCGACAACGGGCTGGACGCCCTGCCCGGCCAGATTGCCGGTATCCTGGCCGCCGAGGACGAAATCAGGGATGTCGTCGCCGCTCATTCCGGCAAACGGCGTTTCATCTGCGCCGGCTGGGGCGCCAACCGCGCCAACGCCTATGAAGTCGCCCTTAAAATCAAGGAAACCAGCCGCGCCGACAGCGAGGGCTTTCAGATTGAACAGCTGCTGCACGGCCCCTTCTGCGCCTTGGACGCCGATTGCCTGCTGACGCTGATTGCGCCGGCGGGCGACGACCGGGGACGGGTCGGCGACCTGGCCCGCGCCGCCGGCGCTCTCGGCGCGCCGGTGTGGGCTTTGACCAACCGCGTCGGCGGGGAACTGGCCGCCGCCGGCGCCCGCCTGTTCCGCCTGCCATCCTGCCCGCCGGCGCTGATGCCCATCGCCAGCGTTGTGCCGTTGCAGCTGTTCACCTACCACCTGGCCCTGGCGCGGGACAAGCATCCCGACCTGTTCCAGCAGGATGACCCGTTGCAGGCTGCCGCCCGCGTCCACTACGACCTCTGACGCCAACGCCGCGCCGACCGCCAATTCGCGCGCCCATTGTCAATTGCCGCCATCCATCGTCCACTGCCCACCGCCCATAGCGAGGTAACGCCGCAATGTCTGACCATAGCAATGACGCCCAACGCCTGATTGACGAAGCCGCCCGCACCCGTGGCTACACCCTGGAGATGCATCGCATCAACGCTCTGGCCGACCCGGAGTGGACGCAGAAATACGGCGAGTTCATCGAGGCTACCTACACCGGCCAGCGTCTGCTGGACCGCAAAACCAAAGAACTGCTCCAAATCTGCGTGGAAACCGCCCTGCGGGCCGACCAGGAACAGATCCAGGCGCACATCCGCGTGGCCCTGAACGAAGGCGCTTCGCCCCGGGAAATTCTGGAGGCGATGCAGGCCGTTATTGCGCCGATGGGCGCGCTGGCTTTCCGGCGGGGCGTGCAGGCGTGGGCGGCGGAAACGGGGTTTGAGTACTGACGCCGGCGCCGGCAGGATTCCCCTTCCGTATCCGCAGCCCCTTTACCTGCCCAAGCTCGTTCCGGGACGATGCGGCACAACCCCAAACGGGCGGCACCGGAGCGCAAAGGCAAGCGCCACGGGTTTTCGCCCGTGGCGCTTGCCACAACCGACGACCACCGACTTCGGTGGTAAAGCGGGACTGCGACTGGTGGGCCTACAGCCGCAGCCTTACAGTTCCCCGGCGAACAGCGCCGACTGCTTTCGGAACACTTGCACCCGGTGCCGCGCGCACTCTACCACGAACACGCGCCCCGTATCGTCCACTTCCACCGCAATGGGGCCCTGGAAGGTGCCTTCCCGTTCCGACAGGTTCTGCGCCCGTTCCCGCGCCCGGACGATGGTCGGGTCCAGATACACCCGCTCGGTGGCCCACTTGGACAGACCGGCCTGCCCCCGCAGCGTGGCGAGATACTCGCCCTCCCGGTCGAAAACCTGCACCCGGTCGTTTTTGTAATCGGTCACATAGATGGCTCCGTCCTGGTCCACGGCCACGCCGGTGGGCCGGTTGAACTGGCCTTCGCCGGCGCCCGGCGCGCCGATCTGCATCAGGAAAGTGCCGTCGGCGGCGAACTTCTGGATGCGGTCATTCCGCCAGTCCGCCACATACACGGCGCCATCCCCGTCAATTTCAATGCCCCAGGGGTAGTCAAACTCGCCGGGGCCGGAGCCTTTGCGGCCCCAGCCGAACTGGTACTGGCCGTCCTTGTGGAACACCTGCACCCGGTGGTTGCGGCTGTCCACTTCATACAGGTTGTCGTCCCGGTCAAAGGCCAGGCCGGCCGGTCGGTCAATTTCGCCGGGCGCGCTGCCGGGGATGCCCCACTGCCCGATCCAGCCCTCGTCCGGGTGGTGGATGGAAATGCGGTTGAGCCATTCGTCCGACACGTAGGCGTTGCCCGCGCTGTCCAGCGCCACCGAGGTGGGCCACATAAAAGAGCCATTGGGCGTAGATGCGTCCGCTTCCTCCGGCGGGATTTTCTGGCCGAACTCGGCGACCACTTCCTCCTCGTCCGGGGTGAACACCGTAACCCGTTTGCAGGGGAAAAACGCCGGGGTTTCGGTGCCGCGGCTCAACACATACAGCTGGTTGTCCCCGTCGCGGGTAATTGCCACCGGGTTGAAAAACCCGTTGCCGCTGCGCACTTCCTGCCGCCCGATGGTGTGGCTGTACTGGAAAGTCACCGGCGCAATTTCAGTCTGCGTAACCATTTTCTTTCCTCACCTTTCCCAATAGGCCCCCCGCCGTTCCGCAACGCTGCTCTCCGCAATCATAGCCGGCAGCGCCGGCGGCGTGGAGAGCGAAGGCCCGGAACGACGGGGGGCCGATGGCGCAACCTACTTGCGGATGAAGTCAAACTGCTCGAAAGAGCCTTGCAGGATGGCCTTGTCGTCCAGTCCCAGCCACTGGTCCAGGATAGTGGCGTAGGTATTGCGGAAATCGTTGTTCCAGCGCAGGTCGCCTTCGTCCAGCTGATCCGGCTCCAGGGAGGGGTACTCGCCGTACAGGCCGCCCTTCACGGCGTCGCCCATCACAAAGGCCACGCTGCCGGAGCCGTGGTCAGTGCCGGAGCCGTTTTCCTGCACCCGCCGCCCGAACTCCGTGAACAGCAGCATCACCACTTCCTCGTTGGCGTGGTGCTCTTTCAGGTCGCAGTACAGGTCGTTGACGGCGCGGGAAACCTCGCCCCACAGCTTGGCGAAAGAGGTGGGCTGGTTGGCGTGGGTGTCAAAGGCGCCGGGGTTCAGCCCGGTGTACAGGATGCGCGTGCCGAAGCCGGCGGTATGCACCTGGGCGATGTTCTTGACCCACTGGGAGAACATATCGCCGCCGTACTCAATGCTGGACGAGTACCGTTCCGGCGCGGCGCTCAAGATGTCGGCGCCCTTCAGCGCGTCCAGACCCGTCTGCGACAGGTAATCGTTGATGGGGCCGCTGCCTACCATCGGCGAGTACATCCGGGAGAAAATGTCCAGCGCTTCCGCCCGCTGGCTTTCGCCGTCAATGCCCGTCAGCACGCCGTAGGTTTCCAGGCTGCCCACCGAGGCCACCGACACGCCCGGCGCCGCCAGGGCGCGCGGCAGACCCCGCCCGAAGTTCACGGCGGTCAGCACATTTTCCTTGCCGGGATCCAAGTCCTGGATGGCGCGGCCCAGCCAGCCTTCCGTGGCCATCTTGGTCGGCTCCGCCGTGTGCCAGATGTCCATACTGCGGAAGTGCGACCGGATGGGGTTGGGGTAGCCGATGCCCTGGATGACGGCTACCTTGCCGTCGTCATACAGGTCCTTGATGGGGCGCATGGCCGGGTGGAAACCCACCTTGTCGTCAATGGCCAGGACTTCCTCCGGCTCCACCTTCAGGTGCGGCCGGTAATCCTTGTAGAGCGGGTCGCTGTAGGGGATGATGGTGTTCAGGGCGTCGTAGGCGCCGGACATTTGCAGCACCACCAGAACCGGGTCTTTTTTCGTAGCGGTCACGATGTCATCCTCCGTGATGGGTTTTGCTTGCCGAGGCGTTGCTTGCGGAAGGGTTGCTTGCGGAAGGGTTGCTGGCCGTAGAGTTCGCCGGCCCGGTTCGGGGAAAGGAAAGGGGACGGAGCAGAGGCCGGCCGGCTAGGCGTAGATATATTCCTTGGTGGCGACAATCATCTGCAACAGGTCGCTGACCCGGCCGGGGAAATCGGCGGTGTCGGTGTGCAGGGCGCCGCCTTTGCCCAAGCTGGCGGCCAGCATCTCCCGGGTGGCCGGCGCCAGTTCGTAATGGCCCAGCAGCTGGCAGGTGGCTTCCACCATTTCCTCAGGCGCGATGACCGGCCCCCGGTCGGCCAGCCGGTTGATGATTTCCCGGACGCCGGGCTGGTTGACATCGCCCACGAAGTCGGCGGTGAAGTTGATGCGATGCACCAGGGTGCCGCCGTCAATCCATTCCCGGCCCGTGTGCCAGCCTTCCACCGACGGCGGGTTGAACAGCTCCTGCCCCATATGCTTCATCTCGTCAAAGATGAACTCAAAGCCGGGCTTGGGTTCCGTCCAGTCGCCCACCAGCCGCAGGGTGCCCATTACCGTCTCCACCGGGCTCTTGACGCGGGCGAAGCGGGCGTTTTGGAACGCGTCGGAATGGAACAGCACGCGCAGCATCGCGCGGATGTTGTAGCCGGAGCGGAAGTACTCGTCCTCCAGCATTTTGATGGTGTCCATATCCTGGGGCGGGGTGTCCATCCACGCCGGCACCTGGGCTTCGTCGGCCACGAAGTAGCTGTACAGGTGGCGGGAGATGAAGCGGGCGGTGGCCGGCTGCCTGGCGATGATGTCAATGATGTCGTCGCCGTTGAAGTTGCCCGTTTCGCCCAGGAAGGATTTCACGCCCTCGTCGTGGTCGTCCGGGTTATAGACGAACCGGGCGGCGTAGCGACCATAGGGCTGCCCCGGCACGTTGTTGGCGATGGTCCAGCCGGTGAAAGCGCGGGCGCATTCCTTGACGTCGTCCTCGGTGTAGTTGAACTGCCCGTCCATGCCTACGCCCATTGAGAACAGTTCCAGCAGCTCGCGCCCGTAGTTCTCGTTGATGGCGCCCTTGTGGCTCAGGCAGTTGTCCAGGAAGAAAATCATGGCCGGGTCGCGGGAAATCTGCGCCAGCAGGTCGCGGAAGCTGCCCATTCCGTGCCGGCGGAACATTTCGATTTCCGCGTAGGAAGTCGGGTAGCTTTGCACCTTGCTGTCGGCCGTGCAGAGGATGCCATGCCAGAAAAGAACCATTTTCTCCTCCAGCTGGCTGCGGGAGTTGATCATCCGAAAGGCGAAATACTCCGGCACGCCCCGGGTGAAGTGGCTCCATTCGATGAAATAGCGCTCGGCGAGGTCCAGATCCATCCCGTGGGGGTTGTCCTCCGGGTGGAGCAGTTCCTCCACGGTGGCATCATAGCCCTTTGCGGCGCGGGCCTCCAGCTCGGCGTACTGCGCGCCGAAGCCGGCCCGGCGCATCAGGTGCGCCATCAGCGCAATGTCGTGATTCCGGTCAGCCATAGGGTACTCCTCCTTGACTTGAACTGACAAATCGCCGGCGCCATATTAGCACATAACAACCCGGCCTCTCAACCCTGCCCGGCGGTATTTCCCGGCGCGCGCCCGCCGCCAGCGCTCATCACGCCGCCGCCGTTTGACCTTACCCCGTTCCCGCCCCTATAATCCCCATCGGCCGGCAGATACCGGGGCGCCGCCGACCGCTGCCCCGTTGCCATTCCCTGCCGTGCCGGCCGCCGGATTGAGGAGAGTCTGATGGCGCGTTTTGACTACCTGGAGCCGCACTCGCTGGACGAAGCCCTGGCTATGCTCGCCGAACACGGCGACCGCGCCCGCTTGGTCGCCGGCAGCACCGACTTCCTCATCCGCTGGCGCGCCGGCGCCTGGCAGCCTGACGCCGTGGTCTGCATCCGGCATCTGCCCGGCCTCAACTACATATCCTGGAACGATGACGACGGCCTTGCCATCGGCGCCCTGGCCACCGTCCAGGACATTGAGCAGCATCCTGTGGTCCGGCGGCGTTACCCCGCTCTGGCCGCTGGCGCCGCCGCTTTCGCCGGCGTCCAAGTACGCAACCTGGCCACCGTGGTCGGCAACATCTGCAACGCATCCCCCGCCGGCGATACCCTGCCCGCCCTGCTGGCCTACGATGCCCGGTGCCGCATTGCCGCCCCCGGCGGGGAACGCTGGCTGCCCCTGACCGAGGCGCTCCTCGGCCCCGGTCGCACCGCCCTGGCCGCCGGCGAAATTATGACCGAAATACGCCTGCCTCCGCCTCTGCCCAATAGCGGCGGCCTCTACATCAAGCACAGCCCCCGCGGGGCGATGGACATCTCCGCCGTGGGCGTGGCCGCCGTGGTCAGCCTGGCCGGCACCGGCGGCAACGGAACCTGTGCCCGCGTCCGCATTGCCCTGGGCGCCGTGGCCCCTACGCCGGTACGCGCCTACGGCGCCGAAGGCCGGCTGGCTGGCCAGAGGCCCGATGATGCCGCCATCGCCGACGCCGCCCGTCTCGCGGCCCAGTCGGCCAGCCCCATATCCGACGTCCGCAGCGGGGCGGGCTACCGCCGGCAGATGGTGAGCGTTCTGGCGCAGCGGGCCCTGGCCCACGCCGCCGCCACCGCTGCCGGCGACGAAGCCCCGTCGTTCCAGGACATCCGCCGCCGCGCCGTCCAGACCGCCGCCTGACCCACCCGATCTTGTTCCCCACCTTCTTGAGGACGATGCCTTTATGAAACGGCCCTTGACCCTCAACATCAACGGCGAAACGCGCCTTATGCTCGTTGATCCCTACTACTCTCTGTTGGACTGCCTGCGCGACGACGCCCGCCTCACCGGAACCAAAAAGGGCTGCGACGAAGGCGACTGCGGCGCCTGCACCGTGCTGCTGGACGGCAAGCCCGTAACTTCCTGCCTCGTCCTGGCCCACAGCGCACACGACGCCGACATCACTACCATCGAGGGCCTGGCGGCCGGCGACCGGCCCGGCGCCGACGGACTGTCCCCCGTGCAGCGCGCCTTTCTGGAACACGGCGGCCTCCAGTGCGGCTTCTGCATCCCCGGCCTGATAATGTCCGCCACGGGCTTCTTGCAGAGCAACCCCGACCCCACTGAGGAGGAGGCCCGCTTCGCCATCGGCGGCAACCTCTGCCGCTGCACCGGCTACGCCCGCGTGGTCAAAGCCATTATGGCCGCCGCCGCCGAAATGCGCGCCGGAGCATAGACTTTTCACATCAAACTGTGAGGGGCGGCATCATAGGGTTTTTAACCCCGCCGATTCAACAACGGAGACGATATGATGACCGATTTCAAAGTTCTGGGGCAGAACCACCCCCGCGTGGACGCCCACGACAAAGTCACCGGGCGCGCCGCCTACGCCTCCGACGTCTACTTGCCCGGTATGCTGGCCTGCAAACTTCTCCCCGGCGACCGCCGCCACGCTCGCATCGTCAGCATTGACACCGGCCACGCCGCCGCCCTGCCCGGCGTCCGCGCCGTCATTACCGGCGCCGACTTCCCCGACATCCGCTTCGGCTCCGGCGCCCTCCGCGACCGCTACATAATGCCCCGCTCTGTGGTCAACTTCATCGGCGAGCCCATCGCCGCCGTGGCCGCCGATGACGAAGCCACCGCCGAGGAAGCCATCGCCCTCATCAGTGTGGAATATGAGGATCTGCCCGCCGTGGTCAACCCCCTCGCCGCTATGGACGACGACGCCCCTGCCGTCCACCCGGATCTGGAATCCTACGAAGGCTACGGATTTACTATGGGGCAGAATGTCAGCACCCTGCTGGACGCCGACCGGGGCGATGTGGAACAGGCTTTCCGCACTGCCGATGTCGTCGTTGAGGATGTGTACCGTTCCCAGGGCATCAACCAGGGTTTCCTGGAGCCTATGGCCTGCGTTGCCGATGTGGAGGCCAACGGGCGCCTGGTCATCTACGCTTCTACCCAGGGGCCTTATCAGGTGCGGGCCGCCCTGGCGTCGGTGCTGGCAATGCCCGTTTCCCGCATCCGCGTTGTGCCTATGGAACTGGGCGGCGGTTTCGGCGCCAAGCTGCGCCTGGCCTTTGAAGCCTTCCCCGCCCTGCTGGCGATGAAAACGGGCCGCCCCGTCAAGCTGGTCAACACCCGCGCGGAAACCTTCACTATGAACGGCCCCCGCCTGCCGGTTACCAACTATGTCCGCTCCGGCGTGATGCGCGACGGGACGATTATCGCGCGGGAAGCCTACACCATCTTTGATGTCGGGGCCTACCTGGGCGCCGGCCCCAACTCCGGCATCGGACATGGCATTGGCGCCTACCGCATTCCCAACTTCCGGCTCCGCTCCTACGGCGTCTATACCAACAAAATCTACGTGGGTTCCTACCGCGCCTCCGGCGTCGCCGATATGACCTTCGCCGTGGAATCCCATATGGATCATATTGCCCACGAACTGGGCATTGATCCCTACGACCTGCGGGTGCAGAACGCCCTGCGGGAAGGCGATGTATCGGTGAGCGGCGCCGTGGTGCCGAGCAATGGGCTGATGGAAACGCTGCAAGCCGTCAAGGAAAAGATCCGCTGGCCCCGCAAGACCGGGGACGGACACGGCATCGGCCTGGCCCTCTGCGAATGGCGCAGCGGCAGCGGCCCTTCTACTGCCGCCATCAGCGTCAACGAGGACGGCTCCGTAACCCTGCTCACCGGCTCCGTGGACATCTCCGGCAGCGACACTTCCCTGGCCGCCATCGCCGCCGAAGCCCTCGGCATTCCTATGGAACGGGTCATTGTCGCCAAACGGGATACCGACCTGGCCCCCTACACGGGGCAGTCCGGCGGCAGCCGCATCGTGTACAGCCAGGGCGCTGCGGTGCAGCGCGCCGCCGAGGACACCCTCCGCAAGCTCACATCCCTGGCCGCCGACCGCCTCGGCGTCCCCGAGGATGCCCTGGCCAGCGCGGACGGGCGCATTTACATACTGGACAACGAACCCCAGGGGCTGACCTTCGCCCAGCTGGCCGCCGCCAGCGCCACCTCCCGCGGCGGCCCCATCACCGGCGCCGCTGCCCTGTCCAGTATGCCCTACACCCCGGTGTTCGCGGCCCAGGCCGCCGAAGTCAAAGTCGACCGCCACACGGGCCAGGTTCAGGTGCTGCGCTACATACAGGCCCAGGATGTTGGCGTGGCGGTCAACCCCATGGCCGTAGAAGGCCAGCTCGATGGCGGCGTCGTCCAGGGCATCGGGCGCGCCCTCACCGAGGAGCAGCAGTTTGACCCCGAAACCGGCGCCGTCCGCAACCCGTCCTTCGCTTCCTACCTGATGCCCTTGGCCATTGACCTGCCGGAAATTGAGAATGTCCTCATCAGCGTCCCGGCGCCCGATGGCCCCTTTGGCGTCCGCGCGGTTGCCGAGCCTCCGGGCTTCGGCCCGCCGGCCGCCATCGCCAACGCCGTCTATGACGCCGTCGGCGTCCGCATCAAGCAGCTGCCTCTCTCCGGCGAGCGCGTTCTGGCGGCTCTCAACGGGGATAGCGACGACATTCCCTTTGATGTCGCGGCCTTGCGGCGCGCCGAGGGCATTGCCGGCGGGTAGGGCGTGCGGTCAAATTATTTTGGCCCACCGCGCCGGGGCGCGTATCCGGCAAATCGCCAGGAACAACGCCGTACCTGGTGGGACACTGCGCGGATTAAAACATAGCGCTGCCGTTGCTGAAGCGGTGATGGGCAGAACTTTGCGCCGCCGCCGGGTTGCGTCAGGCGCCGGTGTAGGTGTTGCGGAAGCGATACAGGGTGAACTCCGGCTCCACCGGCGCCACGGGCATATACTCGTCCGCCTCCTCAATCTTGGCCACGATGAACCACGGCCCCGGCTCCCGCATCGCCCGCGTGAATGCATCCTCCAGCGTCTCCAAATCCCGGACGGTGGTCGCCCGGTGGATGCCGCAGGAACGGGCCACCTCCGCCAGATCGGTGCCCGTTCCGGTGTGGCTGGTCTGGCCGCCCGTCTGCCCCCAGGCTTCGTTGTCCCACACTAGCACCACCAGGTTGGGCGGGTTTTCCCGCCCGATGGTGGCGATGGCGCCCAGGTTCATCAGCAGGGAACCGTCGCCGTCCAGCGCAATCACCTTGTCGGCGGTGGACAGGGCCATTCCCAGGGCGATGGACGAACACAGCCCCATGCTGCCGTAGGTATAGAAGTTGCGGTCGCGGTGGCCGGCGTGATACAGCTCGTCGCTGGTGGGGCCGAGGTTGCCCACGATAGGGCTGTCGCCGGCGTGCCGCAGCGCCAGTTGAGTAGCGTCAAACCTAAGCAATTTTGCCTCCGTGCAGCATTGGCGTCATACAGACGGCAACGGGGTTGCGGTGCGCGTGGCACAGCTTCATTATGCCGTCCAGCAGGATGTCCATTCGTTCCTCGCTTTCCAGGGTGTAGTGGGCGATGCCGAACAGGTCCAGGATGGGTTTGGTATTGCGGCCCATAGCGACCTGGGCGATATTGAATTCGCCCACCTGCCCGCGCAGGTTCATAAAGATGGGGATGGGCGTCCGCGCCGGCAGGCACAGGCTGGCGATGGCGTTGACGCTGTTGCCAAACCCGCTGGACTGCATAAAGACGGCGGAGTTGCGGCCCACGGCGTAGCCGCCCACGGCCACGCCGACGGCTTCCTCCTCGCGGGTGCAGGACACCAGGTGAAAGAAGGGATCCCGGTCAATGATGCTGGTGACCCGGTCGATGGAAATATCGGGGACATAGGCGATGAGGGAGGTGTCCCACTTTTTGAGGGTGTCAACGATGGTTTCGGCCCAGGGCATAGGGGTTGCGCTCCTCCGTTGGGGGATGTACTGGCGGGCGGTAGTATAGCGCAAATCGGGGGCGGAATGCGGATGCAGCGCCGGGTCACTGGTACGGCGGGGCATCAGCGCCAGACGGTGACGCCGGGCGCGGGCGTGCGCACGGATGCCGACGGGCGCGCCGGGTAGCCGATAAAGAGGGCGCCGACCATCGTCCAGTCGGGTTCGGCGCCCAGGGCGGCGGCCAGGCCGGGGTGCCTGACGACGTTGCCGGTGCTCCAGTCGCCGGCCAGGCCCTCGGCCACGGCGGCCAGCAGCAGGTTCTGCACGGCGCAGCAGGCGGCGGCGTAGTTTTCCTGCGTCATTCCG
Source organism: Dehalococcoidia bacterium (assembly GCA_965203195.1). Taxonomy (GTDB): domain Bacteria; phylum Chloroflexota; class Dehalococcoidia; order Lucifugimonadales; family UBA3495; genus Bin87. The sequence continues at coordinate 3,331,546 of OZ241860.1, forward strand.
TCGCGTTCGTCGGGGATGCTGTACACATAGATGAGCGCCGGGGCGTCCAGCACCCGCTGGCGGCTGCCGGCGGCGTGCTCGCGGTTCCCGCTGCGGTTATACAGGTTGTCGTAGGCCAGCTGGGCCACTTCGGCGCGCTTGACGCCGCCCTTTTCCAGCGCATAGAACCGCCAGGGGTTGGTAAGGCGGTGGTTGGGGGCCCACACGGCGGCGTCCAGCATCCGTTCCAGGGCCTCGCGGGGCGGAACGGCATCTGAGAAATCGTTGTTCATCCGGCGGGCGTGGATGGCCTCATAGACGGTGACGGCGGTGGCCGGGGGGACGACGCTGCCGCTGCGGATGCGGGCGGGCTGCTTGGTCATTGGAACGCCTCCGTAATTTTGCGCTTGTCTAATGCGCTAATCTGCGTTGACATTATAATGCCAGCACAAGGCTAACATAAAGCCGGCATAAGGGCAGACGAATCCGGCCGTCATTCCGAACCTGCGCCGGAAACTGCCGATCTGTCGGGGACGACCAATCCGGCGGTAACGGCCCGCGATGAATGGGGCCAACCGGAAAGAAATCCCCTGCCCAGACCGCCGCCCGGAAAGGATGACGTCCTTGCCGGCCTGTGCTACAATCGGGGCATCCGAAAAGGGCCGGGCCCGGGGGCGCGGTCCGTCGCCAGCAACGCGGCGCACCGCATTGGGTTGCGTCGCCTTGCCCTGCCAGGAGGTGCCACAATGGGCGAAGCCGATTTCACCGTCTATTACGACTTCCGTTGACCCTTCGTGTACAACGCTGCCATGTGGTGGGCGAAAGTGCGCGAGAACACCGACCACGAGATCAATGTTGACCTGAAGCCCTTCTCCCTGGTGCAGGTCAACTACGACAACAACAAGGCCGAGGAGGACAGCTTCAAGTACTGGGAGCGGGACGACTCGGACAACACGCTGCTGGAGCTGCGGGCCGGCATTGCCGCCCAGCGGCAGGGGCAGGAGGTCTTTGACAAGTTCTTTGTCAACCTGCTCAAGGCGCGGCACGAGGACCGCATTGACCTCACGGACGCCGCCGCCATCAACGCGGTGGCGGAAGCTTCGGGCGTGGATATGGGCCGCTTTGCGGAGGATCTGGCCGACCCGGATGTGTTGCGGGAAATCGGCGAAAGCCACACCGAGGCGGTGGAAGTGCACGGCGCTTTCGGGGTGCCTCTGTATGTGTTCCCCAACGGCAACTCCGCCTTCGTCAAGATGTTCATTCCCACCGATGCGGAATCCGGCCCCATCTACGACAACCTGGTGGAGATGATGGCCGACCACAAGTATGTGGGCGAGGTCAAGCGGCCTTCCCCGCCGTGGCCCTATGAAGGCGTCCGGCGCTAACCGCCAACGCCAACTTCAATCCGTCGCGGACAGCACCGTCGCGGACATCAGCGACGGCGGCAAGGACGGCGGCGACGGCAATGGCGGTGGCGACCGCAATCGCGATACCGCCGGCACGTCGTCCGCCGCCCGGCTGGAACAAGCCCTGGGCCTGGCCTTCCGGGACCGGGGCTTGCTGCTTCAGGCGCTGACCCACCGTTCGTGGGTCAATGACCGGGGCGGCGATTATCTGGAATCCTACCAGCGGCTGGAGTTTCTGGGCGACGCCGTGGGGCGGCTCATCATCTGCGATGTCCTCTATCGCCGTCTGCCGGCGCAGGATGAGGGGGAGCTGTCGGCCCGTCTGCGCGCCCTGACCAGCCAGGAAGGGCAGGCCGCTGTGGCAGAAAGGCTGGGGCTGGCGGAGTATATCCGGCTGGGGACGGGTTTTGACGCCGCCGGCGGACGGCACAGCTCCGCCGCCTTGGGCGATGTGATGGAAGCGGTCATCGCCGCCGTGTATCTGGACGGCGGGTATGACGCCGCCCGCCACTTCGTTCTGTCCGCAATGGCCGCCGAAATTGATGCCGTGTGCCGGCCGGGGTGGCGCGCGGACAACCCTAAAGGGGATTTGCAGGAACTGCTCCAGGCCCGGGGCAAGCCTACCCCAACCTACTGCGTAGTGGAGCAGGCCGGGCCGGCGCACCGGCCACATTTTGTCGTGGCCGCAACCACGCCGGACGGCGTCCTAGGCAAGGGCGAGGGCGCCAGCAAGAATGCCGCCGAGACGGCCGCCGCCCGCAACGCTCTGGCCGCGCTGGGTGGCCACGGGCCGGTCAGGTGAACGGGGGCCGGCTGTCGTCCCCGCTGCCGCCGCTATCGCCGTCGTTGTCCCCGCGCAGGTTGCGCCGGCGCGAGGAACGCGGCGGCGGCGTAGCGTCGTTCCCGCTGCCGGTGTCGCCGGTGGGGGTGTCGTCGCCATCATCGCGGAGGCTGCGGCGGCGGGCCGGGCGATTGCGCGGCGGCGGTTCCCCGGCGGTTTCCGGGGCTGATTCCGGCCGCCCGGCGCCGGCGTCGTTGCCATTGCCCGTTGCTGGCCCGGCGTCGTCGGTGTCAGCCGGCGTTTCGCCCTCCGGTTCCGGCGGCGGCGGAGGGGCATACTGGGGATTGTCGCGGCGGAAATCGGCCAGCGCCTGGTCCAGGTAGCGATGCATTTCCTCCGGTTCCCGCACCTGGATGGGGATCCGGCGGCGGTTGTTGGTATAGACCCGCAGCGGGTCGCCCATAGGCCCCCGGTCGTTGACTACCTCGCGAATATCCCGGAAGTGGATGGTGCGCCGGCGAGGAGTTCCGAACATAATCATCAAGGCGTCGCCATAGACCCGGTACTGGCGGGGGGAGGTTAGCCACGAGTAGGCGCCCACGCCCAAGCCGACGACAATCAGCAGCCAGCCGTTGTTGGAACGGCGGGGCGGCGGGGCAGTGTCCGTGGCGCTGCTGCCGCTGCCGTCCTGCTGCTGTTGCGAGGCGGCGTTGTTGCTCTGGGGCGGGTTGCACACGGCGCTGATGGGGTCAATGCCGACGAACTGCAAGACGCCCAGCACGACCACCACCGCGGCCAGAATCAGCGTGAGGTTGAAGCGCACCCGGCTGGGCGCCCAGTAGATAAGGGTATTTCCGTCCTGCTGCTGCATACTGAACCGGCACCTGTGTAGTTGGTTGACTGCCCCCGGCTTCGGGCCGGCGCGACGGGGGCGGGGGCGGGCGCGCCGCCGGCCCGGTGAACGGCGGATATGTTACCACACGGCGGGCGGCCAGGATGGCGCCGGCGCCGAATTGATTGACTGATTGAATGATGGGCGCAAGCGCAGTCAAACGAGGCGTTTTCCGGTGGGGCGTTTCTCCGGCCGGCCGTAAATGTAAATCCGCCGGGGCGTCTTTGCCCGTATGGGCAACTAACGATGACGCCCGGCAGGAAGCCGGCAGGAAAGACGAAGGAAAGCAGGAGGAACGCTATGCACTGGACATCCCGGATCCGCGCCGCCACCGCGCTGGCGGCGGCGCTTTTGCTCATCGCCGCTACGGCCCTGGCCTGTGGGGGAGCGGCATACACGCCGGCGCCGGGCGGCCCGGCGGCGGCCGGCGCGCCGGCGTCGGGCGGCGGCACGGAACGGACGGCCAGCACGGCGCGGCGCATTGCCGCCACCCGGACGGCTACCGTGGACGACGGGGCGACGGCGGCCGGGGGCGCCTCCGCCCGGAGTTCTGCCGGCGCTACAGCGGCCCCGGCAGCCCCGGCCGGCGGGCCAGTGGAAATGGTCAAGGAAGCGGAGACGGCTTCGTCCGGCGCCGGGTCGGCGGCAACGCCGGCGGCGGTGGCGGCGACTATGGCGCCGGCGGCAATGGCAATGTCGGCATCGGGGGCGACGGCGACGCCGGCAACGGCAATGATGGCGGCCGGGGCGCAGGGGGCGCAAGGCGCTCCGGGGTCAATTCCGCCGGAAGCGGGCGGCACGGAGAACCCCAACGATGCCCCCTATCCGCTCACCTACTACGAACACTATGGCGTCAACCCGTTTATTGACGCCGACGAGGATCCGCTGTCCACCTTTGCCCTGGACGGGGATACGGCATCCTACGAAATCCTGAAACAGTACCTGAGGGACGGCTACCTGGTTGACCCCGATGCGGTGCGGGTTGAGGATTACATCAACAGCCTGCCCCAGGGGTATCCGGCGGCGGACGAGGCGCTGGGGCTGCACCTGGACGCCGGGCCGGCGCCGTTTGCCGATGAGGGCTATGCGCTGCTGCGGGTGGGCGTCAGCAACCCGGCGCCGGGGGTGGACCGGGAGCCGGTGTCGCTGATTTTCGTGGTGGATGTCTCCGGGTCAATGGAGGCGGACAACCGGCTGGGGCTGGCGAAAGAGGTTATTGAGGGCATTGTAGGGCAGATGCTGCCCGGCGACCGGGCGGCGATTGTGACCTACGCGGATGAAGTGCGGGTGGCGCAGCCCTTTACCGATGGCGACAACGCCGGCGAGGTAATCCGGGCGGCGCGGCGTCTCCGGGCCGGGGGCAGCACCTACGCGGAAGCCGGGCTGACCAGCGCCTACCGGCTGGCGGCGGGCGAACTGGGCGAGGGGCGCAAGGTGCGGCTGGCGCTGCTTTCCGACGGCGTGGCCAATGTGGGCGAAACGGGGCCGGACACTATCCTGAAGGTGGTGGACGAGTACGCGCAGCGCAACGCCACCCTCACTGCCATCGGCGTGGGCATCACGGGCAACTACAACGATGTGCTGATGGAAATACTGGCGAACCGGGGCAACGGCACTTATCACTATCTGGCGCACCGGGACGCCGCCGACCGCTTTTTGCAGGAGAGCGCCGCCGGCATTTTCACGGAGACGGCGCAGGATGCCCGCATTCAGGTGGAGTTCAACCCGCAAGTAGTGCGGAAGTATCGCCTGATTGGGTACGAAAACCGGGCGGTGGCCGACGATGATTTCCGGGACGATACGCTGGATTTCGGGGAGGTGGGCTTTGCGCGGGATGTATCGGCGCTGTACGAGGTGCGTCTGGCGGCGGACGCCACCACAGACGTTGCGCGGGCCGGAACGCTGGCGGAGGCGCGGCTGCGGTGGCGGGATCCGCAGACGGGGGAGCATACGGAGCGGTCGGCGGCGATTACGGTGGGCGAGGTGGCCGGGCGGGTGGCGGATACCAGCCCCTATTTCCGGCAGACGGCGGCGGCGGCGGAATTCGCGGAGCTGCTGCGCAATTCCTACTGGGCGCAGTGCGGCGACCTGGATACGGTGTCGGCGCTGCTGGACACGGCCAGCGCCGAGCTGGGGGAAAACCGCAGCTACCAGGAACTGCGGCAGCTGGTGGCGGACGCCGGGCGGCACTTTGAACCGTACTGCAAGCAGTGATTGCCCCCCTCCGAATGTGACCGGGAATACCAAGTGACCGGCGTCCCAGGTGCCGGCCCCAGAACCTCCGCAAACCGGAGCCGGGGCCGACGCCTGGGACGCTGCCAGGGGCTTTAGTGGTCCTGGTATTGGGCGGGGCGCCGGGCGCGGAAGGCGGCTACGCCCTCGATGTGATCCTGGGAGGTGAGGGTTATGGTTTCGCCGGCGGCGGCCATTTTCAGGGCCGTTTCCAGGTCGAACTCCAGGCCCCGGTAGAGCATCAGTTTGGAGAGGCGAATGGCGATGGGCGGGCCGGCGGCGATGCGCTCGGCCATTGCGATGGTGGTGGCTTCCAGGTCGTCCGCGTCCACCAGGCGGTTGAGGAAGCCGAGGCGGTAGGCTTCGTCGGCTTCCAGGAAGTCGCCGGTGAACAGCATTTCGGCGGCGCGGCCCAGGCTGCCGATGGTGCGCGGGTAGAGCCAGGTTCCGCCGAAGCCGGGGAACAGGCCGATGCGGACATAGGCGGACATAAAGCGGGCGGCGGGGGCGCCGATGCGGATGTCGCAGGCGCAGGCGAGGTCCAGGCCGGCGCCGGTGGCGACGCCGTTAATCATAGCGATGACGGGTTTTTCACAGCGCTGTACGCCCAGGATCATATCCTGGGCCAGGCGGAAGCTGCGGCGGACTTCGTCGGCGTTGGCGGAAGTCCAGCCGGCGCCGGCGTCGGTTTCGGAGGCGCCGCCGAGTTGGTTGAGGTCGCCGCCGGCGCAGAAGGCGCGGCCGGCGCCGGTGATGATGACCACGCGGGTATCGGGGTCGCGGTCGGCGCGGGCCACGGCTTCGGCAAGCTCAACTTGCATCCGGTCGTTGAGGGCGTTGAGCCGGTCGGGGCGGTTGAGGGTGATGCGGGCGATGCGGGGGTCGGGGTTGGCATCGTACAGGATGTGCTGGTATTCGGGCATAAAAAAGCGCCCCTCCTCTGGAATGCGGGGGCGATTATAGCATAGGGCGCCGGACGGGCGGTGGGAAAGCTGGGCTGGCCGGCGCGCAAGGCGGCGGCAACGGGGCGGCAAGGAGAAGGCGGTGCGTGGGCGGTGCCGGCCGCGTTGCTGCGTGGTGTGGTGGGCCTGGATGGACTCGAACCAACGGCCTCAGTCTTATCAGGACTGCGCTCTAACCGCCTGAGCTACAGGCCCACAGGGATGCCTATTATAGCAATTCCCGGGGAAAGCGCAAGTCTAATTTTTTGCGTCCGCGCGTTTTGCGCGCGCGCGCTCTCTCCGGGCAAGGCCAGGGCAGGAGGCGTTCCGATTTACGGGGTTCCGGCTCCGGTGGGGATTCCGGTCACCAAGGCGGCAGATGGGCGGGTGGTGGCAAGGCGGTTGTCATTGGGAAGGCGGCTCCTTTGCGGTGGGTTAGGCGATTGGCGGTTGATGACGGTTGATTGATAAGGGACACCGGGGGATTGTCCGGGCGGCCGGATTCCAGGTTGTCGGCGCTACGGCCTGAGAGCGTAACGCGTGAGTTTCGTCCTAGTTTTCCGTGTCCCAGACGGACTTACGGCAAGCAAGAACAGGTTCAGGGCCTGCTCCGTCAAGCCGGTTGGGTCATCCGGCACGGGGCGGTGGTAACACCCGCTGGCTGGCACAGAACTACACGGGCCGTACGACACATACAGCGACGAAGCAGGACCAGCTGAAATAGGGTTCCGACAAGGGTTAGGCCGTTTCCTGGCGGGCCGGCCAGCCCGAAACTTTCCCCCGGTGTGGGTGTGATGCGGATGGTAGGCCGGTGGACGCCGCTGACCAGCGGCGCCCACGCAGCCCTTCGATAGCGTGACGCGGATGAGTGATCGTCGGTCGGTGGACAGGGTTGTCCGGTTGGGTCGACACGAAAGCGAAGCCGGTTGCCGCCGCAATGCCCGTCGCGCGACGGGCGTGGTGGCGGTGGCTGCCGGTGTAGCGCGCTAAAAAGCTTTGCCGGCGGCCGGGGCTGCTTTACCCGTGTATCAGGTACTGGATGGATGTTCAGAGGCGCAAGGGGCGGGGTGTCATTAATCGGCGGCCAATTTTAAATTCCGGCGGGCGGATTTGGCAGCGGGCAGGCGCACGGGGGTATGGCGCCGCGCGGTGCGGTCAGTCCGTCTCTCTGTTGGGGTTAGCAGCCCGGACACGCCCGGAGGCCGGCTTGCGCCGGAATGACGGGTGATTTGAGGACAGGGCCTAACCCGCAGCAGTCCGTCGCCGGCGGTGGCGGGCGGTTTGACGCCGGCCACTGGCCGGCGTAGCATAGTTCCCGGATGGCATTATGGCGCATCCAATTCCAATTGAATTGAAAGGGAGGGACTGATGACGATACGGAACGATACGACCGGCGAAATCCGGCAGGCGGTGCAGGAGCATTACGGGCGGCGGGCGCGGCTGGTGATTGACCTGGCCGATGTTACGCCGGCGCCGGACGCGGCGGCCGGGGCCGGCTGCGGGGCGGAGAACTGCGGACACGGCAACTGCGGCGGCGATGACTGCGGGCATAATGCCGTGAGTTGCGGTTGCGGGCACGGGGACGGCGCGGCGACGGCGTCCGAAGGCGGCGGCGTCTGCTGCGGGCCGGCGGACACGGAGCGGGCGATGACGCTGTACAACGAGGCGCAGTTGCAGGGGCTGCCGGTGGCGGCGATGGCGGCATCTGCCGGCTGCGGCAATCCCACGGCACTGGCCGACCTGCATCCGGGGGAGACGGTGCTGGACCTGGGTTCCGGGGGTGGGATTGACTGCTTTATCGCCGCCGAGCAGGTGGGGGCGTCGGGCCGGGTTTTCGGGCTGGATATGACGCCGGATATGCTGGCCCTGGCGAATGCCAACCGGGAGCGCATGGGCCTGGACAATGTGGAGTTCATTGAGGGCCACCTGGAGGACATACCGCTGCCGGATGCCAGCGTGGATGTGGTCATCAGCAACTGCGTGATCTGCCTTTCGCCGGACAAGGACGCGGTGTTCCGGGAAGCGTGGCGGGTGCTGGCGCCGGGGGGCCGGCTTCATGTTTCCGATATGCTGGCGCTTTCCGAGGCGGGGCCGCGGGTCACTGACGCCGAAGCCTGGGCGTCCTGCATCGGCGGGGCGGAATACCGGGGAACCTATCTGGCGCGGATGGCCGCCGCCGGCTTTACGGACATTGCCACCATTGACGAGGCGATGCAGTTTGACGGCGAAGCGGCGCCGCTGAATGTGGCCAGCGTGAAGGTGTCCGCCCGCAAGCCCGCCTGACGCCGCCAGCGGAGCGGAGACAGCAGGCAGGCAGAATGAACCCCCGGATTGTTGAACCGGATTGTTGAGCTGAACGGAATGCCGGAATCTACGCCGTATCGCGATGGCGACAGCGATAGCCCCAACAATAACCCTGATTCCAACGCCAACGCCAACGCCAATGCCAACCCGGGCGCCGGGGGCGGGGGAGATGACTACGCCCGGCAGTTTATGCCCCCGGAGAGGCGGGGGCAGCGGCCGGACTCCGGGGGCCGGCCAGCCGGTGGCGCGGGCGCGCCGGCTCCGGCCGCGCCGCCGGCGGTGCCGGCTTCGCCCGATGCGCCGGCGCCGGATGCCCTGGCGTCGGATGCGCCGTTGCCCGATGTCGCGCTGCCTGATGCGGGCGCGCCGGCGGCAGACGCGCCGGCCTATGTGGCCGCCAGCGACCTGTTCAAGATTTACAAGCCGGCGGATTTGGAAGTGGTGGCGCTGCGCGGGGTTGACCTGGCGATTGCGCCCGGCGAGCTGGTGGGCATAGTGGGCGCCAGCGGGTCGGGGAAGACTACGCTGCTGAACATTCTGGCGGGGCTGGAACGGCCCTCGGCCGGGCGCATCCGGGTGGGCGAGAGGGATTTGCTGGACATCAGCGACCGGGAGCTGGTGGCGTACCGGCGCCGGGAGGTGGGCTTTGTGTGGCAGGCTACGGGGCGCAATCTGGTGTCGTATCTTAATGTGCGGGACAACATTGAGCTGCCGCAGGCCATTGCGGGCGCGGGCCGGCGGCAGCGTCGGCAGCGCGCCGGGGAGCTGCTGGCAGCGCTGCATATGTCCGACAAAGGCCGGCGCTATCCTGCGGAGCTGTCCGGCGGCGAGCAGCAGCGGGTGGCCATCGCGGTGGCCCTGGCCAACAGCCCACCGCTGCTGCTGGCCGACGAGCCCACCGGAGAACTGGACACCAATATGGCCGAGGATGTGTTTCGTATGCTGCGGCACATTAACCGGCAGTTCGGGGTGACGGTGATTATCGTTACGCACTACGGAGGCATTGCCCGCTGGGTGGACCGGGTGGTGCGGATTCGCGACGGGCGCATTGGGTCGGAGTCGTATCTCACGGCGTCGTACCGGGGCGATGCGGGGCGGGAGGAGGAGTATCTGGTGGTGGACCGGGCGGGACGGTTGCAGCTGCCCCGGGAGTATGCGGAGCGGTTGTCGTCCGACGGCCTGGCCAGCGCGTCGGTGGCGGCGGACGGGGCCGGGATTACGCTACGGCCGGCGTCCGCGCCGCGCCGGAGCCGGCGGCGGGACGAGGGCGCGCCGGGCGATTAGGGCGCGTGGGCGATTTACGATTCGCCCGTTGCCCGGTGTCCGCTTTCGTCATTCCGGTTTTGCCGGAACGACAGCGAATATGGCCACCGGCCTTGCCAGATCAAAATAAGGAAGCCCCGTGATGAAAAGCCGTATCCTGCTTGTTGCCGCCGCGATTGCCTACCTGTTGTCCACTTTCACCGTGGCCGGGGTGGTGATGAGGCTCACTCTGTGGGCGTATAATGCCAGTGACCGGCCTCTTTCGGAAACGGTGTCGGCTACGGTCCTGAACACCTCGGCGGCTACGCTGCTCTGGCTGGCGTTTATCGGAGGGTTTGATATGTTCTTTACCATCTGGCAGATGATGCAGAACCGGCAGCAGGCCGCCGAGCATCAGAAGGAGCGGGAAACCTGGGAGGCGCAACGGGAGGAGCAGCGCAAGGCGCAGGAGGAGCAGCGCAAGGCGCAAGCGCAGACGCTGGAGGAGCAGCGCAAGGCGCAAGAGGAGCAGCGCAAGGCACAAGCGCAGACGCTGGAGGAGCAGCGGAAGGCGCAAGAGGAGCAGCGCAAGGCGCAGGAAGAGCAGCGGAAGGCGCAAGCGCAGACGCTGGAAGAACAGCGCAAAGTGCAAGTGCAGACGCTGGAGGAGCAGCGTCAATTCCAGCAGGCTGTTTTGCAACAGATGGCAACCGAGCGTGAGGAAAGCCGCCGCCGGTGGGAAGAAGACCGCCGCCGGTGGGAGGCAGACCGCCGGGAACGGGAAGAAGAGCGTCGCGAACGGGAGCAGCTGTTGACTGGCTTGCTACAGACGGAAAGGGAGCGGAGCGATTTCTTTATGGCCCGCTTTATGGAGCTGGCCGAAAGGCTGGGCAACAGCAGGAACGGCAACCGCGGCGGCAGCAACGGTAAAGGCAACGGCAATGGTAATAGCAATGGCGACGGCGCCGCGCCGGACGGCGGCGCCTAGCGTTCCCCAATCCAGCGAGGCTTGCTTGCTATGGCTATGACACAGCTGACCATCGCCGGCGCCGAGGCTGCCCTGTCCGCAGAGGCGGTGATTCGCGAGTTTGGCGCCGGCGACGCCGCCGTGCGCGCCGTCAACGAAGTCAGCGTCGCCATCGCTCCGGGCGAGTTCGTGGCCCTGGTGGGCCGCTCCGGCTCCGGCAAAACTACCCTGCTCAACCTGCTGGCCGGGCTGGACCGCCCCACCGCCGGCCGGGTCTGGTTCGAGGGACGGGATTTATCCGCTCTGTCGGAGCGGGAGCTGGTGGGATTGCGACGGGAACGCATCGGGTTCGTGTTCCAGTCTTTCGGGCTGATTCCGCTGCTGTCGGCCTTTGAGAATGTGGAGTTGCCGTTGCACATTGGCGGCGTGTCCTGGCGGGAACGGCGGCGGCGCGCCAACGAAGCGCTGGGGCTGGTGAACCTGTCGGGGCGCGCCGGGCATCGTCCCTACGAACTGTCGGGGGGAGAGCAGCAGCGGGTGGCGATTGCCCGGGCGCTGGTGGCCGGCCCCTCGGTGCTGTTCGCCGACGAACCCACCGGCGAACTGGACAGCGTAACCGCCGAAACCATCGGCGGCATTATGCGGGACATTGGCGCCAGCCGCGGCGTTACCGTGGTCACCGCCACCCACGACCTGATGCTGGCGGGGATGGCCGACCGCCGGCTGCAAATGGCGGACGGGCGGGTCATCAACGAGGATTAGGGCGTGTGGTCAAATATAGGGGTTCTGGGGGGTAAAATGGCTCCACTAGCGATGCTGAACCGGAGGCGGCGCCCCCCATAACGACCACCGCCTATCACCGACACGACATCTCCGACGGCGCCTGAGCAATCCTGGTGCCACCTTACGGGCCGGGCTTAACTATTGGCTGCCCGCCGCCGGCAGGTCAAGCCGGACTATGTTGGCCAGGGTGTAGCCGCCGTCGGGGAGCAGCACTATGAGCAGGGCCACATAGGTTTGCCCCGCCGTGCGGCCGGCGCAGGTGTAGCTGGAAGCGTCCAGGCCGGGCAAGGTGTCCAGGCAGTAGTCGGTGTCGTCAGCAACATTTACTACTACTGCCACCTGGGATGTTCCCGCCGGCGGGGGCGTCCAGGAGAGGGCTATCGTCCCCGGCGTATCGCCTACGGATGCCGCCAGGTCCAGCACTGTGCCCGGGGGCAGGGCGTAGGCCGTTGCGTAGGCGGCTTGGCCTGTTACGCCGGCGGCGCAGACCCGGTCGCCCAGGTCGCGGGCGCCGGCCAGCTCCGTCCAGCTGCCGCCGGCGTAGCGGAGCAGGGTCAGCACCAGGGCGGAACCCGCCTCGGCGCGCAGCGCATCCGACACCGGCAGGCAGATTTCCAGGCCATCATCCGGCGCATCGGATACCGAAACGGCCACTGCGCTGCCGATGCCGAAGCCGGCGCCGGTGGCTACCGTGGGCGTGTCGTCCGCCGGCGGCGCTACGGTGGCGGTGGCCGTAGTTCCCGGCGGCCCATAGACGCTTACGCCGGCCGGGGCGTCCGCGTTGACCGGCAGCGGCGCCAGCGTGTCGTCCACCGACGCCAGCACCTGCCCCGTTTGCCCGCCGTACCCGCCGCCCCGCGCCGTCATCCGCAGCGTAGCCAGCTCATCCCCGCCGCCGGCATCAGCGCGGGTGATGACCAGCACGGCCTGCGGCGTCGCCCAGTCCGCCGGCGTAAAGGCCAGCGCCGCCGGCCGCACCGTCACATCAGGGTTGTCACTAACAATGGACACGGTCACGTTGCCGCTGGGTTGTGCGGTCAAGGACACAATGTAGGCGCTGATGCCGTTTTCGATCAGGTTCAATACGGTGGGATTTATCGCCAAGCCCGCCGTGTCATCGTCGGTTACGGACACGGTTACTCGTACCGCCGGGGCATCTCCATAGCCGCCGCCGGAGGCGGTGTGCGTGAGCGTGGCTGCGTCGTTGGCTGTATCCCCGTCGGAGGCCGCGCTTACCGTTACACGCTGCGCCTCCGACCAGTTGGCCGTGGTGAAAGTCAGCGCCGCCGGCCGGGTGGTCACATCGGGGTTGTCGCTGGCGATGGTTACGATTACATTGTCGTCGGGGCGCGTGGCCAGGGCTACGGTGTAGGAACGGCTGCCGCCCTCGGCCAGGCGCAATGCTGTGGTCGATACCGACAGGGCCGGATCCGGCGCCGGCGGCGGGGCGGTGGTGTCGTTCACCTTTACGGCTACGGTGGCGATGACGTCGTAGTAATGCGCCCCGTTGGCCGTGTGGGTGATGACCACATTTTCGTCATCGCGGTCATCATCAGATGCGGCAGTCACCGTAATCGTGCGCGGCGCCATATCCAGCGGCTTCAGGGTAACTTCCGTAGGCGACACCGTTACCGACGGGTGGTCGCTGGCGATGGCGATGGTGACGGCCCCGGTGAGGATGCGCGTGTCCAGTTCCACCGTGTAAGTTCCCGTGCTGCCTTCATCGATCGTCAGGCTGCGGGGGACGAAGGCCAGGCGCGGGGGCACGGCGCGCCTCACCGTCACCGTGTAGGTGCACGGCTTAATGCCGTCGTTCTCCTGCTCGCAAGTGGTCTCCTCCACCGTCTCATCAGTGGTTTCGCCATCCGTTCCGTCGCCGCCGTTCATCGTTTCATCCGGTTCCGGCTCCGGCGGGGTTACTACGATGGTGATTTGGTTGCCGCGGTATTTCAGCGGGACTTCTACCTCGGCGCCGCTGGTTACGGCCTGGCCGTTGAGGGTCATCGTGGAGCCGGACAGGACGCGGGGCGTTACCCTTACGCTGGCGATTTGGTTGGCTACGCTGGCGCGGTAGTCGTAGCGCAGGCTGAGGAATGATGGCGCCAAGCCCACGGCATCGCCCTCCGGGTCGGTCAGGGACAGGGACAGCAGCTGGTTGGGGCGCACGGCGATGATGGTGACCACGACCTCGTCGTACACCGACCGGCCGGCGGCGGTTACGGTGAGCCGGAACTTCAGCGTGCGGTCGCTGGTCAGGCCGGTGGGCGCCGGGAAAGTGGGCGAGGCCGTAGCGGCGCCGGCAAGAGTCACATCGGGATCGCCCTCGTCGCCGTCGTCAATTTGCGCCCACATATAGTTGAGCGCGCCGCCGCCCAGCGCCCGGCTGCCGCTGCCGTCCAAAGTCACCGTCTGGCCCGAGTAAGCCGCCGCGGCGGCCCCGGCCTCGGCCAGCAGCGGACGCTGACTATTCACATCAAAGCCCCCGTACTTCAGTACCGGGAAATGCCCCAGACGGAAATCCCACGGGTCATCCCGGCCCTGGTCGTCGCCGGTAGTGGCGTCGCCGTCCAGGTTGCGGTTCCAGTCCGCATAAATGCCATCGTAGCCGGCCTCCGCGCGCAGCTCCAGGCTGCTTTTGGCCGTGCCGGCGCCATTGCTGGGGCAGCCCACGGGCAGATAGTAGCTGCCGGCGTCATTGCCGTGTTGCGCCGAACCGGTCGGGCCGTGCCCCGAGAGGCAGCCCATCGTGGCGGCGGTGCCGGCGCTGGTCCGGCCGCTGACGGAACCGGCGGCGTAGCTGTAGTTAATCGCGCCGACGCTCCAGGTGGGGCCATTATAGTTGATGCCAACCAGCCCGCCCACCCGCGCGTAGAATCCGTACTGGCCGCCATTGACGGCGACGGTGGCGTAGCTGGCGGTAATCGTGCCGCCGTTGATATTCCTGCCGACCAGTCCGCCGGTGCCGGCGTCATTCTGTGTCGAGTTCACCGCGCCGCCCCGGGCATAGGCGGCGTAAATGCTGCCCCCGGAGTTGGTTCCCGCCAGGGTGCCGGTGCCCCCGGAAACGCCGCCGCCGTTGCGCACGGCGGGGTTGAGCAGGCCCACTGAGTAGATGCGGCCGCTGCCGTTCAGCTGCGCGAACAGCCCGGCGTTGCCGGCGCCGCTGCCGCTGATATTCAGGTTGGAAATGGTGCGGCCGTTGCCGTTGAAGGCGCTATTGTAGGCCGGGATGGGCACCCAGTTGGCGTAGGGGGCGTCCGCCGTGTTGTCGCCATCGGTGTCAAAGTTCAGGTTGGCGCGCAGCTCGTAGCCCGTGCAGGTGGCCTGGTCGGGCGTGGCCGTATTGCTGTCGTGGTCGGTGAGTTCGCAGCCCATCCGGCCGGCGGCGCTGCTGTCCCCGTTGGGGAAGGCCACGCGGTAGGCGGGCGCGTTGGCGGTAGCAATATCGCCGTCGCCGTCCAGGTCGTAGCGGACGGCGTTCAGCTGCGCCAGCGTCTTGATATCAATCAGGCCATCGTTGTCATCGTCGTAGTCAAGTACCGTCCGGCCCTGGGCGGCCAGGGTATGGCCGCCGTAAGCGAGTACCGGGTACTCGCTGGCCGTGCCGAAGTCCCAGGGGGCATCGTTGTTGCTGTCGCCATCCACGTCGATGTTCCAGCCAAAGAAGGTATCGCCGGCGTTGGCGCCGTAGTTGGTGGGCATTTTCAGCTGGGTGGTGGTCCGGCCCACGGCGCCAGCGCCGCCGGCGCTTGTGGACAGGTTGCTGGTATCGGTATCCCAGTGACTTGCCGACGCAGTTGCTCCTGTTCCAGACGTGAAGCCAACCAGCCCGCCTATTCCCGATCCGGTGCGGCTGGACGCCGCCGTGCCCCGCGCCCAGGAGGCCGTTACGGTGACCGCTGTGCCACTCTGGCTGACCATCCGGCCCACCAGACCGCCGGCGGCATCCACGTTAGCAGGCCCCAGGGCGGTAGAAGTTGATGTCACATTGATATTCACCGCCGCCCAACTGGCATCAACTTGGCTGGTGTTGGTGGTAAAGCCCAGATACCCAACAAGGCCGCCGGCGCTGGTGGCAGTAGGGACGGCGCCGACAGTGGCATTAATCGTTCCGGTGGCATAGCTGGCCCGCACCGCGCCTCTGCGGTAGCCCGCCAACCCGCCGACACTTAAAAACTGAGAGTTAGAGTCGCCGGCGGTTATGTTCACATCGAGCAACCCCACGTTCTCAAGCGTATCTCCATTGGCCGAGCCGAACAGCCCGATCTGGCCGACGCCGGAGATATTGATGGTCATATTGGAGATGGTGTGCCCGTTGCCGTTAAAAGCTGCGGTATATGGGGAGAGGTTGGCGCCAATGGGCGCCCAGTTGGGGTAATCGTCGCTGGCGTTCACATTGCCATCCCCGTTGGTGTCAAAGTCCAGGTTGTTGAGCAGCTCGTAGCCCGTGCAGGTGGCCTGGTCGGGGGTGGCCGTATTGCTGTCGTGGTCGGTAAGCTGGCAGCCCATGCGCCCGGCCACGCTGCGCACCCGGTGGGGAAATGCCTTGCGGAAGGCTGACGCGCCGGCGGCGCCAGCGGGGTCGCCATTGCCGTCCACGTCGTGGCGGATGGCGTCCAGCTGGGCCAGGGTGGTGATGTCAATGAGGCCGTCATTGTCGGCGTCATAGTCGAAGGGCCGGCCCTGGGCGGCGAAGTCGTGGCTGGCGTACTTCAGTACCGGATACTGGCTGGCCGTGCCGAAGTCCCACGGGTCATCGTTGCCGGTCACCCCGTCCACGTCGCTGTTCCAGTTCTCGTAGATGCCGGTGTAGCCGGTGGGGTTCTGCAACCCGGCGGTGGTCTGGCCTCCTCCGACATTCGTAGTTTGGCTGTCCCAGTAGCTGGCCGTGATCGCAGGCGTCGCTATACCGCCGGTGGTAACAATCTGGCCAACTAACTGCCCCGGGTTGCCGAAGCCGTATGAGCGACCGGTGGCGTAGCTGTACGAGATAGATCCGGCGTAAGACTCGCCGACTAATAGGCCTCTTGGCTGGGCGGAGCCTACGGTCAGCTGAACTTCGGCGGTAGAGTATGAGGCGATAATGGCGCCGGGGCTGGGGCCGGAGGTGGCGTAATGGCTGTTAAGCAAGCCAACCATCCCGCCGATAGCTGATGTTCGGTTTTGAACCTTGCCCGTGACATAACAGCCGATGATGGTGCCGGAATGGGAACCCACCAGGACGCCCATAAAGTTGGCATTGGTCCCAACAAATGCGTTGGTGACGCCGAGGGTTTCAATTCTGCCTTTGGCGTCGGTTCTGCCGAAGAGCCCTATGGCATTAATGGCGCCGGGAGTCCGGTTGATAAACAGGTTGTTGATGGTATGCCCGTTGCCCCGGAAAGTGCCGGAGAAAGTCAGGCTGTGGGAGGCAGAGGTGGATGTGGTGCCGATGGGCTCCCAGCCGCCGCCGCCGTTGTGGTACGCATCGCCGCTGTCGCTCGTGCCGTTGGTGTGGGTGCTGCCATCACCGTCGGTGTCAAAGTCCAGGTCGGCCACCAGCTCGTAGCCGATGCAGGGGCCGGGGTCGCTGTCGGCGTCATTAGTGTCCGGGCAGCCGTGGGATTCCGACCGGCCCGGAAATGCAGCGGCATAGTTGACTATTTGGTTGGTAGTGTCCGGCCGGCCGTTGCCGTTCAGGTCGTAGCGGATGGCGTTCAGCTGGGCCAGGCTGTTGATTTCAATCAGCCCGTCGCCGTCGGTGTCATAGTTGGTGACATTGACATTCACCCGGTGGGATGTGGATGCGGCCACGGTTTGGGTGAATGCAATGTTGGTATGCGGGTCGGTGTGGGTGTAAGTGCCGACCGCGATACCGGCGGCCACGCTGATGCCGTCGGTATCGCGGTCGGCGTCGGTCACCGTGTAGGTGAAGTCCACATAGGCGTTGGCGCCGCCCGAAGCCACATCAGCGGCGGTGGCGGTGCGGTTTTCGCCGCCGACATCAATGGTGATAGTGGCGCCGGTGTGGGCGGTGATGGTTTCAGCGCCGAAAGTGACGCGGATGGTAATATCGTCGCCGGCGTGATACTGCGTATCCGACCCGGCGGATGACTGGATAGCAATGGCGCTGACGGCCAGGGTAGTTGCGGAGGCCGGGGGCGCGGGCGCGGCCAGCATCCCGCCGGCCAGCAGGATGGCGGCGAGGAGGAGGGCCAGGGCGGCGCGGCGCAGGGTGGTGGCAGTGGCGGCCGCCCGTATGGCGGCGCGGGGCGTCATTTTGCCACCCCTGTTGCGGGGGGGGGGGGGGGGGGGGAGGGGGGGCAGAAGCGGGTAGGGTAAGGCGGCGGTTAGGGTTCAGCATAGTAATCCGGCTCCGTAAGCGCGCGGCGCGGTGAAGTGCGCCGGCGCCGCCATGATATGCGGGTAGGGTAAGGCAGGATAGTACAATAAGCGCCCCGCCGCCGGCAACAGGGGCAGGCCGCTCGCGCGTACCCACTTTGGGTTGGCACTTGCCACAGCCGGCGGCTCCGGGTAAGTATCAGGACAGCTACCATCCGATACCCCGGGAGCCGCCGACCTATGCCATGGTATCACCACATCGCCGCCTTTCTCCACCACAACCTGCCTCAAATGCGCGCCACCAGGCGCGCCAACCTGGCCCTGCTCACCGCCGCCATCCTCAACCGCCGCGCCCTCTCCCTATCCGAACTGGCCCGGCCCTGGATGCCCGGACTCCCCCAAAGCCACCATCAGCGCAAAAAGCGCATCTTCCGCTTCCTTTCCAACCCCCGCTTCGACCCCATCCAAACCCAATGCGCCCTGATGCCCGCCATCTGCCACCTGGCCGGCCTCAAGGGCCAAACGCCCATTATGATTGACTGGTCCGACCTGGGCCGCAAGCGCAACGGCCTTTTCGCCGCCGTCTGCTATCGCAAGCGCGGGCTGCCCTTGCTCAGTTGGGCCACGACCGTCGACGAACTGACCCCGTCTCAAAACCGGCTGGAAGAGACTTTCATCGCGCGCCTGCTGCGCAATCTGCCTGACAACATTCGTCCGCTGTTGCTGGCCGATAGAGGCTTCGGACGCGCCAGTCTGCTGCGTTGGATCCAGGAAATGCCCCGCCACACTGGCCGCACAGTGGACTATGTGGTGCGACTCAAAGGCAATGTCCACATCCAGACTGCCGATGGCTATCAGGGATTGCTGCGGAAGTATCCCCTGCGTCCCAATCGCTATGTGTTTCTGCCTGGGGTCCGCTATCGTTCCGATGGGGCAGTAACGGTGAACCTGGTATTGTACTGGGGCCGGGGGCATCGGGAACCCTGGTATTTGGCGACATCGCTGCCGGACGCCAAGGTGGCGGTGGCGCAGTATCGCAAACGGATGCAGCCGGAGCAGTACTTTCGCGATGGCAAGCAGTATTTCGCGCTGGATCGGGGAACGGCAACAACGACGGCGCGGCTGGGGCGTATGCTGGTGGGGCTGTTATTAGCCTGCTGTTTGCTGCTGTTGGTGGCGCGGCGTGCGTCGTGGCGGTTCCGGCGGCGGGTGTGTTCGTGGGGGAAGCTGGGGCTGCTGCGGCTGGGGATGGAATGTTATCTGGCTACGCCGGAGCCCCCGCCTAGATGGTTCGGCTTGCCCCACACCTGAAAGTGGGTACGCCCGAGGGGCAGGCCGGCCTGGGCGGGGCGTCTTTGGGGGGCTGCTGGGCGCCGGGCCGGGGGCTAGGGGCTAGGGGTTGTGGCCGGCGGGGTAGAACAGTTCGTAGAGCCGCTGGGAGAGCTGCTCGCACAAGACGAGACCGCCGCGGACCTCGTTCTCCGGAGCTTCGTTTTCATAGAAGTTGCTATGCAGGCTGCGGGCGGTCAGGAAGATGCCGCTGATCCAGTCCCGGGTTTCCGTGTCGCCGGCGTTTCCGACCAGCCGGAACAATTCGTTAGCCACCGACAGGATGCCGCGGTGGGTGTGGATGAAGCCGCCGTGGTGCGCGCTGATGGCCTTGACCGTCTCGGCAACCAGCCCCCAAGCCTTGTTGGACGCTTGGGCTAGGTCGCCCTGGTCCAGATGTTCCCAGGCGCTGGTGCGGAACTCCTGGGCCATACCGGCGTATTTTTGAGCGGTGCGGTTGCCGTCCGGACCAGGCTGGGGGCGGTCGCGGGCGGCGTCCAGGCCGCGGGCGACGGCGGCGTCGATGTCGGGGGTGGGGTAAAACGCGGTGGCGGTGGCGGTAGTCATTTTGATGCCTCAAAGCGTTGCTGTTACGGGGCCGGAATTGTACCGGCATTAGATGTTGCCATCCGGCGGCGCGCCTTCGGGCCAGAGTTGTTGCGCCGCCAGGTCGCCATAACGCCAGCCATTGCCACCCGGCGCGGGCCAAGGTCAGCCGCGCGGCCGATGCGCGGCCCCTACGAATTCCTGCCACGCTTGCACGCATTGCGCCGGCGCCGAATGCTGCACATAGCCGCCGGCGCCGGGGATGCGGGCCAGCCGACAGTTGGGCATCAGGTCAGCCTGGCCCTGGGCCCGGTCGGGGATGTCTCCCTCGCTGAGGTCCCCGACCATAGCCAGCGCGGGCGTTTCAATCTGCGGCAGCCGGTCAGAAAGGTTCTGCGTACCCAGGTAGGCCAGCGTTTCCAGCACGACATGACGGGCGGTCTGCCCCATCTGCCGGATGTACCATTCGTGGTGCTCCGGCGCGGCGTCGGCGCTGACGCGGCGGCCGCCAGTGGCCCGCGCCCAACCATCTACCCCCGCATCCTGCACCAGGCGGTAGTAGTTCCGATAGGTGTCCACGCCGGTAAAGTTGTACGGCGAGGTGCAGGTCGTGACCGTGTGCAGGCGTTCCGGGTATTGGTAGGCGAACTGCAAGGCAATCGTGCCGCCGATGGTTTCGCCGATGAGATGAACCCGGTTGAGCTCCAGATAGTCCAGCAGGTTGCGGAGGTCGGCGGCGAAGCCTTCCAGCGACCAGTCGTAGCCCGGTTCGGGGACGGTAGAACGGCCGAAGCCGCGCGCATCCAGGCGAATGACCCGGTACTGCCGCGCCAGCAGAGGCGGCCAGGCGTACCAGAGGCGCCCGTTCTTGGCGTTGCCGTGATGCAGGACGACGGTCTCCACAGCCGCCGGGTCGCGCCACGGGTCGGTGAAATCGTCGTCATCATAATACATTGCCAGATTGCCGGCCAGCGGCGCGGTGGGCATAACGAATCTCCTTGCCGAAAAACGGCGTCTCCCTGCCAATAGGGAACGGGGCCAGGGGGGAACGGGTTGCGGCGCGTCTGCGCCCGCAGGCGTTCACTACACGGCGAAGCCGCCGCCGGGAGTCTGGTCGGCCAGCGGGATGGCGACGCTGATGCGGTCCGTGTCGCCGACGCTGCGGGTGGTGTGGCCGCGTCCGGTCAAGTCCTCGCAGAGTTCCACATCGCCCACATTGAAAATGCGTTTGGCGCCGTTGCCGAGGCCGATTTCAACCTGCCCTTGCAGGGTGATGACATACTGGCGGCGCGGGGCGGTGTGAAATTCCACCAGCTGGCCGGGCTTGAGGCGGCTGAATTGCACGCCAGTGGCCGGCTGCGTGCCGGTGCGCAGGGCGTGGCCCACCGGCTCAAAGGGCAGCTCCAGGTCCTCAATGTGGGATTCGCCGTCGGCGCCGGTGAAAATGCGGACTACTTGCATCTGTGTGTACCTCCTGGGGATTGCTGGTGGCCCAACGCTATCACAGGTTGCCCGGCAAGGTAAATGCCGACCGGGTCAATCCGGCGCCGGAAAGACCGTAAAACGAGGCAACGGGCAGATGGACAAGTCGAGGCGTCGACCCGGAAACATAGCTTCAAGCGCGAAGCAGGTCCAACAGCTTTTCCCGGTCGGCCCATAAAACCGAATTGTCCTGGATAGGCGTGCGGGCGCGCTGCGTCCAGACATCTTTCCTGTCGCCGCGGTCGTCAAGCGCCGCAACGGGACACCAGGTTTCCGTTTTGGCCATGGTATCCGAAAAGCGGTAAGCCCAGCGTTCCGCCCACGAGCGCGCCGCCGCTTCCGATGCCGCCGTGATCGGCTGTATCAGCAGGTTGCGCCTGGAATTGACATAGAACTTGAAGGTATGCGGTTCCAGGTGGCCGGATACCTTGAAGTCCACATCATAGACGACGCCGGCCCCGATTATGAAAGCCTCGACCTCGGTATCAAAATCGACCCGGCCGGAGGAACGTCGGCCGTGAACGAGGCCGGACACTTCCATTACCGCCTGCAACAGCCGGTGGGTCTCGTCACCCGGCAAGGCGGCGTCGGAGTTTATGGTCAAGGAACTTTGCCGGAGGTCAACCCGGTGCTTGCGCGCGATGCCACGCGCCTGGTCCAGCGCCGACGGCGTCAGCGCCAGCCCGTTGGCGTGCAGGTAGCCCAGCGTATCCCCCATATCGCCCAGGCGAACCGCGCCGTTGGGGAGCGACACAATTTCAAGCTCAATCGCTTCCCCGTCGGGCCTGAGAAACGGAGTGACTAGGTAGCAGCCGTTTGCCGACGGAGCAACGGCGAAGTCGGCGGACAGGCAGTCTAGGTAGCGCCGGGTTACATCATCGGATTTCACGGCGACATTCATAAAGGTTCCCTCTGACTGAAGCGGGAGAAGTTTTCCCTGGTGTACACGCTTCTCAAGGCGATATTGCATTCCCGCAAGAAATCCGCCAGCTCCTCATTAGGGTCGCCGGCGCGGATGTCGTCAGGTATGTACACGCGATTATCCTGATATACGTCGTCCCAGAAATGTTTATGCGGGCCGGCAACGCGCACGCCGGTTTTCGGGTCGGTGTGGCGGTCGTGAACGGTATATTTGCGAATCGGCGTGTTCCGGTACAGGAGCGCCAGACTGCGGTTTTTGACTCCGACGTACCCTCGCAATGACAGGATGGTCTCCGATTCCTCAGCCAGCACAGTGGCTCCCAGTCGGTAAGCGCCGCGGGTAAATCGCCACGCCAGATTGGCCGCAATCACCTTGGGTTCTGCAATCAGGGCATCGGCTTGCGCTGCCGTAACCATTGGGAACCTCCGGTGGGAACCTCCGGGGCCGATGATACCACAATTCGCCGGGACGGAATCGCAGGGACGCTTAAATTGGCAAGATGACAGCCCGCCAGCATCGGGCCGCGCCAGCGGGCTGTCTATTTACCGGGCGCCGGCAGTTAGCCGATTTCGGCGGCCAGGCTGTAAATGCGGCCGGGGCGGCCGCCTTCGGGCAACCCCAGGGGCAGATGCACATTGAGCAGGAAGGGCCGCTTTTCCGCCTCCACCGCGCGCAGGCCGTGGGCGATGGCGTCGTCAATGGTCGCTTCGTCGGTGGCGTCCATCGCCTCCACGCCAAAGCCCTCGGCCAGCTTGACCGGGTCGATGTTGTCCAGCACCACGCCCCGGTACTCGCCGGTGGCTTTCATATCGGCGTTGGCGTTGGCGAAGGAGTTGGCCACGATGCCGTAGGCGCCGTTGTTGGAGATGACATACAGGACGGGGATGTTGTGGCTGGCCGCCGTCCACAGGGCGGAGTCGGAATAGTAGAGGGAGCCGTCGCCCACCAGCCCCACTACGGGCCGGTCGGGGGCGCCCAGTTTGGCGCCGATGGCTGCCCCCACGCCGTAGCCCTCGGAGCCGCCGGCGGGCCGGATGTACTGGTTGCGGCCGCCGCCGTCGGCGCCGTTGGCGAGGATGTCCTGGGCAACGGCGAACTGTTCAATAGTAACCAGCCCGCCGCCGCGGCTTTCCAGGGCGTTGTCCAGAGCGTCGGCCAGAACCACGGGGCGCACCTTGCCGGCCTGGGGGGATACCCGCCGCGCGGCGTCGCGGGTTCGGGCGCGCAGGGCGGCCACTTCCTCGCGGGCCTGGGCGCGGCGGTCGGACGGGGCGTCGGCGTCCGCTGCGGTGGCTTCCAGCAGACGCTGGGCGGCGCGCTTTTCGTCGGCCAGCACGGCCAGGTCCAGGCCGGGGATGTTCTCCAGGTTTTCGGCGTCGGCCCCGATGGCGATGGTGCGGGCGGCGTTAAAGAAAGCTTCGTAGTCGCTGGCCGTGCCGCTGCCGTTGTGGGTGACGCCGAGGCACAGGATGAGGTCGGGGTTGAGGTCGGCGGCCTGTTCCAGTCGCCGGCCGCCGGCGTGCAGGGGATGTTTGATGGGGACGGCGCGGGGGTCGCCCACCACAGGCACTCCGAAGCGTTCCGCCAGGGCGGTTACTTCGGCGATGGCGTCGCTTTTCCAGATGCCGTCGCCGGCGTAGAGCAGAGGGCGGCGGGCGTGGCGCAGGGCGTTGGCCACGGCGTCCACATCGGCGTCGGACGGGTAGCCGGCGCGGAACTGGGGCAGTTCGCCCTCAATAATGTTGGCGGTGTATTCCTGGGGGCCCAGCAGCCGGTCGTACACGGCCAGATGCACCGGGCCCACGGGCGGCGTCATGGCCACGCGGAGGGCGCGTTCCACGGCGGCGGGCAGTCCTTCGGGTTCAATCACCGTCCAGTTGGCTTTGGTGAGGGGCGCGGAGATGGCGGTGGGGCCGGCGTTGTGGCTGACGTCAAGGCTGATTTTGCCGGCGAAGCTGCCGGTGTCGCCGGCGAAGGTGATTACGACCACGGGGAGGCTGCCCGTCCAGACATTGATCAGCTGGCCCATAGCCTGGGCCAGGCCGGCGCCCAGATGGACCACCATTACGCCGGGGGCCAGGTTGGCCTGGGTGTAGCCGCCGGCCATAGCGGTGACCGCACCCTCGTGGAGGCCCAGGATGCCGTGGATGTCGGGGCGGGAATGGAGTTCGTTGAAAAACAGGGCCTCGCGCGAGCCGGAGTTGTTGAATACATACTTGACGCCGGAAGCGGCCAGCTGCTCCACCATCAGGCGGGATGCGGAGGCGGTCATTTGCCTGGTTTGCATTGCGGTTCTCCTTGTTGCAAGTCAGTCGGTCGGGCCGGATGCGGGATGCCGGGGCGCTCAATCCGGCCCCGGAACGATGTGGGGCGGCCAAAAGGGGCGGTCGCCGGCGAAAACGGCCCGCAGCCGGGCCTTGCCGGGCATAGTAAGATGCACCGGGCGGAATGTCCACTGTCATTTTGCAAAAGCGGCATTGCGCATATCGTTTCGCAAAAGGCCGCGTTTCCGCATCGGGGCGGCTTGAGCAAAGATGCGCCGTTATCATCCATCTACCCGCAGGGGGCATAGGGGTATAATAGACTGATACGGGCGCAAGCGTTGCCCACTAGTTGCTATGCCGATGTTGTCGTTATACCACACCCCCCGGCGGCGGCCGGGGAAGCCGCCTTCTTTGGCCGCCCTGGCGCTGCTGGGCGTGGCTCTGTTCGCGATGGCGCTGCCCATTGTGGGGCCGCTGGATGACCATCATTTTGCGGAGCGGACGCACACGCACCAGCATATTTACCTGGACGGACGCCCGGCGGCGCACCGCCACATCTACGAGCGTCCCGGCCATCACCGGCACCGCCACCTGGCGCCGGGGGCGCTGGCGGGCAACGCCGGAGCGCCGGCCGGCGCCGGGGCCGGCGATGGCGCCGCCCATACCGTCTTTCTGACTTCGGGCACCGCCGGCCTGCTGCTGTCGGCGTTGTCGGCGCCCTGCCATACGGCGCCGGAGGCTCTGCGTCCGCCGGCGCCGCGCGCCGGAAACGGCAGCCCACTGGGGCGGTTCGCCAGCCCGTTCCGGCGCCTTGAAGGAGTGTGCGTAACGCCGCCGCACCGCCCGCCCGTGGTGTAAATCCCCTGCGTCCGGTCAACGCTCCGACCAAACCGACGACATACGGAGGATTTGCCACGATGCCAGTGTTGCATAGCATAGCCGGGCGGCTGTCCGCCGCCATGGCGACAATCATCGTACTGCTGCCGCTGCTGCTGGGGGCCTGTAGCCCGGCGGCGCCGGACACGGCGCCGGGCGACAGCGCCGCCCCGTCGCCGACGGCGACGCCGGGAATGTCCAGCAGCGAGGCCCACGACGGCGAAGGCGCGCATAGCGGCGTTCCCAGCGCCGCCGCCGCGACGATCAATATGGACATCGTCAACCGGGCTACCATATTGAGGCGGGAGGATTTGCAGGTGCAGCGGGGCGACCTGGTGTCGTTGCACTTTACCAGCGACGAGCCGGGGGAGGTTCACCTGCACGGGTACGACCTGACCGCCGCCGTGTCGCCGGATGCGCCGGGCGGGCTGACCTTTATGGCCGATACCGCCGGGGCTTTCGGGCTGAACTTTCATATATTCGCCGCCGATAATACGCCGGCGGACGGCGGCGGCAACGGGTCTGACGCCAACGGTCACGACGCCAACGGCAACGGCGCCAATGGTCACGACGGAGACAGCCACGGGCCGCTGGAATCGGAGGTTCCGGTCAGCGTGGGCATTGCCGCCACCACGGATGATGCCGGCGGCGTCAATGTTCACATCGCTACGGAGGGCTGGCGGTGGGCGCCGGAAAATGTCAACGAAGCCCACCGGCCAGGGGAAGGCCACGCCCATATTTATGTGGACGGAACGAAAATCAACCGCAGCTACGGCCCCGATTATTACCTGTCGGGGCTGGCGGCGGGAGAGCGGCGCATCCGGGTTACGCTCAACGCCAACTCGCACCAGGAGCTGACGCGGGGCGGGCAGCCGCTGGAGGCCGCCACTGTGGTGACCATCCCCGCAGCGGGCCATGCACACGGACAGGGGCATAATGAGGCACACGACCCGCCGGCGGCGGCGATCGATGCGGGCGCGATGTCCGTAACGGCGCAGGCGCATCCCGACCCTTTGGGGGGCTACAATTTGCAGGTTGAAGCGGCGGGGTTCGTTTTTGCGCCGGAGAACGCCGGCGGGCCGCGCCGGGACGGGCAGGGCTACGGGTCGGTGTCCATAGACGGAAGGCCGTACGCCCGGCTTTACGGCGGCTGGCACAAGCTGCCGGCGCTGGCGCCGGGGACGCACACCATAGAGGTCAGCCTGCGCGCCAACGACGGGGCGCCCTATTACCGGGACGGGCGGCCGGTGGCGACATCGGTGAGGGTGGAAGTTCCCGAAGGGTCAGCTGAGGCTGGCGGCGGCAAGGGCCAAAGTCATAGCGACGACGGCCACGACCACAGCCACAGCCACGGCGGCAGTAACGCCGATGGCGGCGGCAGGGAGGTGGTCGCCGAGGTGCATCTGGGCAATCTGGAAGTTTATCCTTAAGGACGCGTCAAGGCGCGTCGTGAAATCACCCGTCGTTCCGGGTGGGGCCGGAATCCGGGGCAGACGCCTATTGCTGCGGAGCAGGCGGGGCGGATGCCCGGGTTTCGGCTTTCACCAGACTGACGGGTGATTATGCTGTGCCGCCGGAGCGACGAAAGACGGCATTTGGCGACGCGCCTTGATTTGGGAGGAGGTTCTGGTCAGGAAGGGGGTTCCGGCGGGCGGATTGGGCATAACGCCGGGATTGGGGCGTGTCGGGCGCCGGCGGAGGCCGGAATGCAGGCGGGCGAGTGGGCGGATACGGCGGCAAATGGGGCCGATGCGGATGCGGGCTGGCGCCGGGATGGCGGGCGATTTGACGACAATCCCGGGCGTGTCGCCCGGGCGGATGGCGGCGGCGGCGAAAACGAGGCCGGGGCGGATGCGTATCCGCCCCGGCGTCATCGCTGCCCGGAGGCGCCTTTTCCGACGCCGCCTTTCCCGGCGGCTACCGCTCGTCAATAGGCACGTATTCGCGGTCCATCGGGCCGACGTAGTGGAGGCGGGGGCGGAGCAGGATGTTGTTTTCGTACTGCTCGATGCACTGCGCGGACCAGCCGGGGACGCGTCCCAGGGCAAAGATGGGGATAAAGAGGTCGGAGGGGATGCCCAGGAGGTGGTAGATGGAGCCGGCGTAGAAGTCCACATTGACATAGATGCCCCGCTGCCGGTAGGGGGCCATCACGTCCTCGGAGAGGTGGGTAAGGATTTGGAACCAGCGGGGGTCGCCGCGTTTTTCGCCCAGGACGCGGGAGCGTTCCCTGAGGTGGCGGGCGCGGGGATCCTCGGCCTTATAGACCCGGTGCCCGAAGCCCATAATGCGCTCGCGGTTTTCCAGCTTGTTGCGGGCGTATTCCTCGGCGTTTTCCGGGTTGCCGATTTCCAGGGACATTTTCATTACTTCCTCGGCGGCGCCGCCGTGGGCGGGGCCTTTGAGGGCGCCTACCGCGCCGGAGACGGCGGCGTGCAGAGTGGAGTTGGTGGAAGCGGACACGCGGGCGGCGAAGGAGGAGGCGTTGACGCCATGCTCGGCGTGCAGGATGAAGTCCACGTCCATCAGGGCGACGGTTTCGTCATCGGGCGTTTCGCCGAACAGCATATACAGAAAGTTGCCGGCGTGGTTCAGGTCGGGGTTGGGGGCGACGGGCTCCAGACCGGTGCGGAGGCGGTGGTGGGCGGCGACGACGGTGGGGGCCTGGGCGGTGAGGCGGAGGGCCTTGCGGATATTGGCCGCTTTGGAGTTGTCCTCGGATTCGTCGTCAAAGGCGGCCATGCCAATCAGCGCCGTTTGCAGCACGTCCATCGGGTGGGCGTTTTTCACGGCGTCAATGACGGTGATGATTTGGTCGGGGATGCGGCGGCTGGCGCGCAGGTAGCCGTCCAGTTCGTTGAGCTGGGCGCGGCCGGGGAGTTCCCCGTAGAGGACGAGGTGGATGATTTCCTCGAAAGTGGATTTTTCCGCCAGATCGTGGATGTTGTACCCGCGATAGAGCAGTTTTCCGATGTCGCCGTCGATGAAGCTGGACTCGGTGGTGTCCATATAGACGTTCATCAGACCGCGATGAATTTCGGGCGTATCGGCCATCAGTGTCCTCCTTGGCGCCGGGGCGGCGCAGTGCGCGTATGGGCCCCGCTGGCGCCGGCGGTTATGTCCATTCCGGCGGCGGATATGGTAGCATTGGCGCCGCCCCCGGTCAACCGAAAGCCGACGGGCGTCGGCAGGCGTCGGGGACGGGAACGGCGGGTGAAGCGACAACGGCAGTGGCAGTGGCGGCGTCCGGGGCGGTAGGGGAACGCGGACCGGCCCTAGAAGTTGTAGGGCGTCCAGGGTTGGTAGCGGACGGCGAACATCCGGTCGGCGCGCCACAGGGCGCCCGGTTGTCGTTCCTCAACCAGGCCGGCCCGGGCCAGGGCGGAGAATCCGGCGGCGCCCAGGTAGGCGGTGGCCAGGGCGGATACCGTCAGCGTCAAATCGGGCGCGGCGTCGGTAGGGCGGCAGGCGGCGGCGTCAGGGGAGCCTTCCAGCTCAAAGCGGCCGGCGTTCCAGGGGCACATTTCGTCGCGCACTTCCAGGGTCAGGCGGGCGCTTTCCGAATAACGGCGCCGGGGCAGGGCGGCGGCGACATCTACAATCCGCAGCCACAGGCCGTCGCGTGTGGAGCGTTGCAGGCGGCGGGGGTCGGCCAGCGCCCAGGGCAGGGGGTCGTCGACCGGGCGTTTGACGGCCTCCGTGCGGCGCACCAGGTCGATGTCAAAGCAGAACCGCCACAGGGCCAGGTTGGCGGCGTTGGTGGCGGCCATCAGTTCATTGACGATGAGAACGCCGTCGCCGGTGGCGCGATAGACGGCATAGCCGTCGATGCGCCCGCTGTCCGCATAATAGGCGACATAGAACAGCCCGCCGCGGCCGCCCTGCCGGTGTTCGGGGGCCTGGGCGTCGCGCTGCCAGTGGTGCATGGCCCGCTGGAAAACGGCGGGACGGCCCTCGGAGCTGCGCCGGAAAACTTCCGGCAGTTCGGTGACAATATCGGCGGGGTCGACGAAGGCGACGCGGCCGGGGCTGTTATGGGGCCGGGCGTAGGCGTTGTGCTGGCGTTCAATGCTCCATTGTTCGTACAGGGAGGCGATGCCGTAGCCGAAGCGCCCGTAGATGAGGCTTTCGGTGGCGAACAGGGCGGCCAGGGATTCGCCGCGCCGGTGGATGTCGTTGATTTGATGGCGCATCATGCGGGTGAGGACGCCCTGGCGGGTGTGGGTGGGCTGCACGGATACGTTGGAGACGCCGGCGACCACGGCGGTGGCTCCCGGAATGGACATTTCCAGGCGGTGGGAATGGGCACCGCCGATGATGTTGTCGCCCTCAAAGACGGCGATGGTGCGGGCCAGGTCGAAGTGGGGCCGCAGCGCTTCCGGGTCGTCGGCCAGACGGTTGCTGTGCGCCCGGGATTCCGCCCGCAGCCAAGGCTCGAATTCCTCGGGCGTGACCGTCCTTAATTCCTGCATGGGCCTGCTGCTCTCCCGTCGGGCGTTCCGTTGGTCTCGTCCGGCTGGCGCAATATGACGATGGCGGTTGTGATGGGGCGACGCGACGACGCCCTCCCGGCCCGGCGCTGTTTTGCCGGCGAGGGGATGGATGGTGGGCCCGACAGGATTCGAACCTGTGACCGGCCGATTATGAGTCGGCAGCTCTAACCACTGAGCTACGGGCCCGCGGCGCATTGGCTGGCATTAAGGTTAGCCGCCGGCGCCCGAATCGTCAAATCGCCAAATCGCCAAATCGTCAAATCCCCAGTCGTTCCTTGTAATCGGGGTCCCATTCCGCCAGCTGCCCCCTGGCGACCAGTTCCTGGGGGGCAAGGACAGGCGAGGGTTCGCCGCTGGTGGGCACGGTGGCGATCAGGCCGTCATCGGACCAGCGGCTCACTACGGATGGCGGGTGGCCCAGCAGTCCTTCCAGCAGCGCCCGGTTGTGCTGGCCGAAGGCGGGGGCCGGCCCCCGTATGGCCAGCGGGGTTTGGGACATCCGGTAGGGGCGGCCCATCAGGAAGCGCGGGCCGATGCCGCGTTCCGGGGGGTATTCAACCCGTTCCAGGAAGTTGCGGCTGCGGTATTGGGGGTCAAAATGAACCTCTTTGCCGCTCAACACGGGGCCGGCGGCAATGCCGTGGGCTTGCAGCAGATGCATCAGGTCGTACTTGTCCTGCGGGCGCGTCCAGTGGGCAATGGCCTCGTCAATTTCATCGTGCCGTTCCTGCCGGCCGGCCAGGGTATTCAGTTGGGCGTCCGCCGCCCATTCGCCGCGTTCCAGCAGACGGCAGAGGGTCTGCCACTGGCGGGTGTCCGCTATGGAGAGGGCCAGCCACTGGTCGTTGCCGGCGGCCGGGTAGGCGCCCTGGGGGGCGCGGTAGGGATGGCGGTTGCCGATGCGGGCGCCTTCGCGTCCGTTGACGATGGCGTCCATAAGATATTCGGAGAGGAACATTACGCCGGCCTGGTACATACCGATGTCCACCCACTGGCCGCGGCCGGTGCGGTTGCGGTAGCGGAGGGCGGCGCCGATGGCGAACATGGCGCTCCAGGTGGAGAGGAAGTCGACGAAGGAGCGGCCGGCTTTGGAGGGTTCCGCGCCGGGGTAGCCGGTGATCCAGCAGTGGCCGTGGGTGCCTTCCTGGGTGGTGGCCTGCGCCGGATAGGATGAATAGGGGCCGTCGCCGTGTCCGTAGCCAGTGTTGGAGATCATTATGATGTCGGGGCGCAGCTGGCGGAGATTGGGGTAGTCCAGTTCCCAGCGGCGCATCACGCGGGGGGTGAAGTTTTCCATTACCACGTCGCTGACCATCACCAGGTCGCGGAAAATGCGGCGGCCTTCGGCGCGGGACAGGTCCAAGGCCAGGGATTGCTTGCCGCGGTTGAGCAGCTGGTAGGTGGAGGGCCGGTTCCACCAGTCCTCGCCCGGTTCGTTGTCGGGGAATGTGCCGTAGAGACCGCCGCCGCGGGTGATGTCCGGGCGTCCCGGTCCCTCGATTTTGATGACCTCGGCGCCGAGGTCGGCCAGCTGGCCGCCGGTGTAGGGCAGGGCGAAGACGTAGGTGGAATCCAGCACGCGGATCCTGTCCAGGGGCAGGGGGGGCATTGTGACAACTCCGCAGGGGGGTTGGCGGGCGGCGGTTACAGCTGCTGGCGGCGCAGGCGTTCCTCCAGCTCCCGGATGCGGGCCTCGGCGGCGGCGCGGGCGGCCTGTTCGTCGTGCAGCTGCGCTTCCATCAACTGCCGCGCGGCCTGCTCATCGTGCAACTGCGCTTCCGTCGACTGCCGCGTCTGCTGCTCGGCGCTCAAATGCCGGTGCGTGTAGGCGAGCTGTTCGTTGGCGATCTGCAATGACGCTTCCGATACCGCCAGCCGGCCCTCTACCAGGGATATATCGCACAGGTAGCGTTCCGTCTTGCGGTCGTAAAAGCGCAGGTTGCTGTCATCGTCCACATCCCAGTCCCACGCGGGATGCCAGCAGAGGCACAAGTCCAGCATCGGGCTGTAGCCCCAGAGCATACCGTCCGGTTCCCGGTGTATGGGGCGATCCCGGTACACCCCCGGCGCGGTCATTTCGTCGCCGGCGATGGCGTAGCCGTAGTAGTCGCCGCCGGTGGGGTCGACCCGCCAGGATTCGCCGATGCCCAGTTCGGCGTACAGGCGGCGCTTGAACCCGGTATCCCGCGCGTGGGTGGACGGGGAGGCCACTTCCAGCACGAAATCCGGCGGCTTGCCGGCTTCCCAAAAGATGTACCCGTTGCGGGCGCGGATGGCGGGGACATCCACATCAAAGGCCACCAGCAGGTCGGGTTCAAATTTGCGGTTCATATCGTAGCGGTCGTAATAGACGATGCCGGCGCTGGTCACCAGGGTGTTGGGCTGGGCGCGGAAGTGGCGGGCGACGAAGTAGCCGGTTTTGGCGATGGTAGGGGCTTGCAGCATATCCCAGGGTTCCGGGTCGGGGCAGACGAAGTCGTCGGGCAGGGTGATGGGGATGCGGGCGGTTTCGGGCTGAGGCTGGGGTTGGGTGGTCATAGCGGCGTGCCTCCGCTGGGTCGGTCAGATGACATTATGGTGGCGCATTGCCGACAGTTCCGTCCGATTATAGCCCAGCCCTGCGGAGTACACCTCGGCGTTGTGCTGCCCCAGCAGGGGGGCGGGCATCCGCAGTTGGTAGCCGGACGGCGACATACGGAACAGCTCGGCGGGCACTTTGACCCGCCCGATGACGGGATGTTCCGTTTCCCGGTAGAACTGCCGGGATTCCAGCTGGGGGCATTCCGCCAGCTCCAGGGGCGTTTGCACCAGCCCGAACAGCATCCGTTTTTCGGCCGCTTTGGGGAACAATTCCCACTTTTCGCGGTCGCGGATGGCGGCCAGGACGATGTCGTCCATAGCGGCGGCGTTGCGGACGCGCTGGGCGCGGTCGGCGAAGCGGGGTTCCAGCAGCTCCGGCGTTTCAAAGAAGTCGGCGATGTCCTCCCAGGAGGCGCCGCCGCCGGCCTGGACGATGATCCAGCCGTCCTGGCAGGGCATAGGGTTTTCCCACATCGCGCCGGGCGGGCGGCGGATTTGCGAAGCGCCGATGAAGGGGTAGATGGTTTGGGTGGCCATCATTGTAGAAGCGACGCATTCGGTGACCGAAACGTCGATATGCTGGCCCACGCCGTGCCGTTCCTGGGCGAACAGGGCCATTGCGGTGGCGCCGGCGCCGAACAGCCCGCCCTGGTACTGGGCCTGAAAGCCGCCGTGCTTCAGGGGCGGGCGGCCCTGCACCCCGCTGATGCCCATTACCATACCCATAGCGTAGGAAACGATTTCGGCGCCGGCGTACTGGCGATAAGGCCCGCTCTGCCCGAAGGGGGTTATGGAAGTCAGCGTCAGACGGGGGTTGACCGCCGACAGGCCGGCGTAGCCGATGCCCAAGTCGTCCAGGTAGCCCGGACGACAGGTTTCAATTACCAGGTCAACATAGGGTATCAGCTCGCGGAGGATGCGGCGGCCGGCGGCGGATTGCAGGTTGAGGGTGACGCCTTTTTTGTTCAGGTTGAGGATGAGGAAGAACAGGCTTTTTTCCGGGTGGGGGTCGTCGTGGTAGAAGGGGCCGATGCGGCGCATTGCGGAGCCGTCCGGGGGTTCCACTTTCAGCACGTCGGCGCCGTAGTCGGCCAGCAGCCGGGCGCAGAAAGAGCCGGCGATGTCCGCGCTGAGATCCAGGACTTTGATGCCCGTCAGCGGGCCGTCCACGCCAGTATCCAGTTCCAGATCCATAATCAAGTCAACCTTGCTTGCGGGCGCCGGTTTGCGGGCCGGCCGGCGACGCCCGTGGTTCCCCCGGCGCGGCGCGCCGGCGACGGGATTGTAGCCTAACGGGCCGGGCGGCGGCAATTCGCGGCGCTGCTCCGTTCCGCGCGCCGGCGGGCATTGCTGCGTTGCGTTTCGTCGCACACTGGTCGCCGGCGGCAACTACCGGCGCCGGCGGTCGCTTTGACGATGGCGGTTGCTTGCGGCATTATACCCGGCGCAGAGTGGCGCGGCGCAGCGCAACGCATGGCAAGGCAACACAGCGCAGCGTAGCGCAACGCAGCGACACTTGCGGACGGATACTTACGGAGGGAATAACGATGGCGGTTCACGAAGTGCAAGGGGTCATCGCGCGGAGCAAGGGGGCGCCGGTGGAGCTGGCGCCCATACTGGTGCCGGAGCCCGGCCCGGGCGAGGCGCTGGTGCGGGTGCAGGCGTGCGGCGTGTGCCACACCGACCTGCATTACCGCGAGGGGGCCATTAACGACGAGTTTCCGTTTCTGCTGGGACACGAGGCGGCCGGCGTTGTGGAACAGGTGGGAGACGATGTCGGCAATGTGCGGCCGGGCGACTTTGTCATCCTGGCCTGGCGGGCGCCCTGCGGGAACTGTCGTTCCTGCTGGCGGGGGCGGCCCTGGTACTGCTTCGCCAGCCGCAACGCGCAGCAGAAAATGACGCTGGCCGACGGCGGCGCGGCGCTGTCGCCGGCATTGGGCATCGGGGCCTTCTGCGAGGTGACGCTGGTGGACGCTTGGCAGGCGGTGAAGGTTGACCCGGCGGCCAGCCCTTTGGCGGCGGGGCTGATCGGCTGCGGCGTAATGGCGGGGCTGGGGGCGGCCGTCAATACGGGCGGCGTAAGCCGGGGCGATTCGGTGGCGGTCATCGGCTGCGGCGGCGTGGGCAACGCGGCGGTGGCGGGGGCGCGGCTGGCCGGCGCCCATACCATCATCGCCGTGGATATTGACGACCGCAAGCTGGAATGGGCCCGGGGGCTGGGCGCCACTCACACCGTCAACTCTACGCAGACGGACGCGGTAGAGGCCATTCGCGCCCTCACCGGCGGCAACGGCGTGGATGTGGCCATTGAGGCCGTGGGGAACCCGGCTACCTACGAGCAGGCGTTCTACGCGCGGGACCACGCCGGCACGGTGGTGCTGGTGGGGGTTCCCGACCCGACGATGAGAATCGAGCTGCCGCTGCTGGAAGTGTTCGGGCGGGGCGGGGCGCTGAAATCGTCGTGGTACGGGGACTGCCTGCCCACGCGGGACTTTCCGATGCTGATTGACCTGTACCGGCAGGGGCGGCTGGATCTGGACGCTTTTGTGAGCGAGCAGATTGGCATTGGCGATGTGGAGGAGGCGTTTGCGCGGATGGGGCGGGGCGAGGTGCTGCGGTCGGTGGTGACGCTGTAGGGCGGAATTGACCGGGCGCAGGCAGCGCGCGGATACGCTCCGGCCGCCGGCAAAACCGCCGGCGGCCGGAGGATGGGCGAGGATTGGGAATGACGACCCGCGAACACGAACATACGCTGAATGTCTGGCTGGCCGAGGAGCTGAAACGGCAGGGCCTGGACGCCGTTGCGGAACGGCCCGCCCAACGCCGGCGCGTTGATGTGAAGGTTATCCTGCAACGCACCCGGGGCGGCGCGGAGGTAGTGGTGGCCGTGGAAGCCGAGCAGGGGCAGAACCCGTCCAATATGGCGGAGGCGGTCAGGGACGCCGAAGCCCGCCTGCCCGGGCGGCAGAACCTGGCGCGGTGCGCCGTCGCCCTGTGCTACCCGGATTTGACCACGCCGGAATCGCTGCCCACCGCGCAGCTGATGTGGACGGTGCGCGACGGCCAGGCGGATGCCGGGGCTGCCGCCGGCGCCGCCTCGTGGCAAAGAGGCAATGTGGAAGCGTTGGCCACGGCGATACGCCTGGCGCCGGCCCAGTTGGGCGATCCGGACGGGGCGGCGGCTACCCTGTCCAGCAGCCTGGACACCGCCGTAACCCGCCTGGCCGAAAGTCAGAAGCGGATGCTGGCGCAGGCCCTGGATCTGCCGGCGCAAACCAGAAACGGGCGGCGCGTCCGCAACCCCTGGGACGCGCCCGCCAAGCGCGCCCTGCTGGTGATCGCCACCGCCGTGATGTTCCACTCCCGGCTGGACGTCCATCTGCCCGATTCCCGCCCGGAATGCGACAGCCGCACCGGCGAACCCTTCCCCGGCCCCTGGCCGCCGGTGCGGGCGCAGATCTGCGCCGTGGGCAGCGACTCCATTGGCCGGGGCTCCGTGGGCCGGGATCCCGTAGGCAGTTATCTGACGGCCTGGGAACTGATTCTGGCGCTGGACTACAAGCCCATCTTTGAGACGGCCCGGGCGGCTCTGCTGGCGGTGCCGCCGGATCCGTCTTTCGGCGAGGCGGTGGGCATTGCCGCCGAGGCGGCGCTGGCGGCGGCCCGCGACACCGCCAGCTACCGCCACGACCTGCTGGGGCGCATTTTTCATACCGTGCTGGACACGGCGCGCTACGACGGCTCTTTCTACACTACTACGCCGGCCGCCACTTTGCTGTCCTGCCTGGCCATTCCGCAGGATTTATGCGACTGGCAGGACGCCGCCGCCATCGCGCGGCTGCGGATAACCGACCCGGCCTGCGGCACCGGAACTTTGCTGATGGCCGCCGTAGAACGCATCCGCGAACTGGCGCCACAGTCACGGGACAATCCTCACCTGGCCAGCGCGCTCATTGAGCAGGTGTTGAGCGGATTTGACATTAACCTGACGGCAACGCATATGGCCGCCACGACGCTGGGGCTGCTGTCGCCCACCACCCATTTTCGCAGTTTGCAGATTGGGCGGGTGCGGCTGGGCGTTGACGAGGCCGGCAAGACGCACCTGGGGTCGCTGGAGTTTCTGGGCAACCGGCAACCGCGCATAATGCCGTGGCCCAATGCGGCGCAGCTGGTGGCGCAAGTTGACACCGGCGACGAGATTGCCGTAACTGAACCGGCCGACCTGGTGATTATGAACCCGCCCTTTACCCGCGACAGCCTGCGCCATGACCAGTTCAGCCGGGAGGAGGAAAGGAAAATCAAAGACCGGGAGAAAGAGCTGTTCGCCAACAGCCCGGCGCATATGTCCAGCAACGCCGGGGCTTTTCTGGTATTGGCAGAACATATCAACAAATCGGATGCCGGCACGTTGGCCTCGGTCTTGCCACTGGTGGCGGCCACCGATAAATCCGGTCATCGGGTACGCAAGTATCTGGGGCAGCGTTACCATATTGAGGTCATTGTCACCTCCCACGATCCGGAGCGTATCTATTTTTCCGAAAACACCAGCATTGGCGAGATGCTGCTGGTGTGCCGGCGCTGGGCGGGCCGGAAAAAGGACAAACCGCCCACGCAGGTGGTCAACCTGGCGCGGAACCCGGCGACGCCGGCAGAAGCGATTGATGTGGCGCGCGCCATCGCAAACGGCACGGTGGCCACCCGGAATTACGGCACCGTTCAGGAATGGCCGGCGTCTAAAATTGCCGCCGGCGACTGGAACGGCGTTCAGTTTCTCAGTCCATACTTGTGCCAACGGCACGCCGAACTGGCCCGGGGGGATCTGTTTCCGTCGGTTCGGCTGGACACAATCGCCGACATCGGGCCGGCCGGCCAAAGGATACGGGACGCTTTTACGCGGTCGGAAATGCCGGATGTCGAAGGCCGGGTGGCTTTGTGGCAGCACGAGACCGATGTAATCCAAACCATGGCGGCGCGGCCGGATACGCACCTGGTCGCCAAGCCGTCCAAAGCGCATTTGGCGGAAAGGTACTGGCAGCAGCGCAGCCGGCTGCTCTTGCCGGCCCGCCTGTTTTTGCCGTCCACGCGGCTGGCGTCGGTGCTTATGGATACGCCGTGCCTAGGTTCTGCGTGGGCGCCGTGCCGGGTCAGGCACACCAAAAGCCGGCCCGAGCAGCTGGAAATGGCGCTGTGCGCCTACCTCAATTCGTCCGTTGGCATACTGGCGGCTTTGGGGGAGCGTTCCAACCGGAAGCCGACTTATCCGCGCTTTTCGCTGGACGATCTGCGCAACCTGCCGGCGCCGGATTTTGCGGCCATCGGCCCTGATGCGGCCGGTCGGCTGGCGGCGGCCTACGAGGCTCACGCCGGCAGCGTCCTGCTGCCTTTGCCGCAAATGGACGGCGACCCGGCGCGGCGGGCGCTGGATGCGGCGGTGGCGTCCGCGCTGGGCGTGGACGGGGAGGTGGCGGCGACCATCCGGCGGCAACTGGCCGCCGAGCCTTCGGTGACGGGGCAGCGGTATGGTTACAGCGCGGAGTAGGGCGTGGCCTGTTCACGCTGGAATGCGTGGCGCAGGTCGGGGATGTTCAGGTTGCCCCAGCACGCTTGGGACAATTCCGATGCGCTGGGCGGGAAGGCGCCGTGTATTACAATGACGCCTCTTTTCCCCAGAAATTCTGCCACCGGAACAAAATCTCGCTCCGACGATACCAGCACTGCAACATCATAATTAGAATCCCACGCCAGGCTAATCATATCAGTAGCAATGCGCGTGTCGACGCCTTTTTCCTCGGCGCTGCGCAGATCGGCGCTACATTCCGGCAACGGGCAAAAACGCACTGCGGTGTGACAAGATGGGCAGGTAAGGAATCCCCTGGCGCGTCTCGGAGTCATAGAGACGATTACCCCCGGAAATTTGCCGACGGTGTTTGCCATCCAGCGGCGCAACCCGGCGTCTTTATCGCTGCTTGGATCGTAGGAGCCATAGACATTCATTCCCTGGTACACCGCCAGAGCTGCGGGGTTGACTATTTCCCCGGCCAAACGCGCCAAGCCGGGCCCCAAGCTGCGCCAGTCAACTTTGTATCCTTCGTCATAAAATCCGCGTTGGCGCATGGAGATGTCGAAGTTCCAGAAATCCACGAAAATGCGTACCCGCAAAGTAGTCACAGCGGCAGAATTATCCGGCGCAAGCATAAAAACTCCAATGTGAATGCAGGGGCGCGGTGAGCGCCCCTGGGGTTCTAATAGCCAAGTTGCCGGTTGCCCCGTATGGCCGGGCGGCCCCCTGGCGGGTTATTCTGCCTTTTACAATAGCCGATAACGGAACTGGTGTCAATGCTGCGTTAGGCAAAAACCGGAGCCATTCGGTATGCTCTCTGCAATTACAACGCACACGGCGGTAACAGCCGTAGCCCCTTGGCCCTGGGTTATAATTGCGCAGCAACCGGGAGGATGAACGCTATGACTGCTACCGACATCACCGCTACTACCGCCGCTGCCGCCGTTGCGCATCACCGCAAGCGGAGCCGGCAGTCCCTGGCCCAGGCGGACGCCGCGCTGGAACGGGGCGAAACGGAACAAGCGTCCCAGGCCATCTGGGAAGCCGCCGCCCACGGCGTGCGCGCCGCCGCCGCCCGGCGGGGTTGGCCCTATGCTACCCACTGGGATTTGGGCCAGGTCATCATCCGGCTGATGCAGCACGAGGGCGGTTCCATTGACCTGAACACCAACTTTTTTATTGCCCACGCCTTCGACCGCATCGACCGGGCCTGGGAAATACCGATTGAGGATGACGACATTCGCTACGCCAAAGGGCCGGTGACGGAGTTCCTCAATATGCTGGAGGCTATGGACCTGTGAGCGCATCCCAACGCGTAGCCCACTACCGGGAACGCAGTTGGCGTTTTCTGAGCCGGGTTGACGATGAGCTGGCGCAAGGAGAGCCGGAAATGGGTATTTTCAGCACGTGCTGGTGATATAATTGGGGCCGGATTTTGCCACTGCCGGAGGTAATCCCATGGCCGCCGCCCGCTCCTACCGCGACGATCTCCAGTGCCCCCACTGCGGCTCCAACTGACTGCCCAAAGACGGACATTCCCGGGGCAAGCAAACCTACCGCTGCCGCCTGTGCCACTACCGCTTCACGCCCGACGGCAACCGCCACTACTACTCGGAACAGATCAAAGAACAGGCCATCGATATGTACGGCGAAGGCATGGCCATAGCCGCCATCAGCCGTGTTCTGGAGGTCAAGCTGGGCACCGTGTACGAGTGGGTCAAAAAAAAGTCCGGTGGGCCCTGGGGATTTGGGCCTGGGTGACCATGCAGCGCCAGCGGTGGGGCATTGTGCCGGCCATATCTTTTGACGAGATGTGGACTTATCAGCAGGCGCGACATGGCAAGAAGCGGCGGGAAGTGTGGATCTGGACGGCGGTGATTGAGCTGCTTGACGGCCGGCGGTGCGTGGACTTTGAGGTGGGCGACCGCAGTGGAGAAACCTTTCTGCGGTTGTACGAGCGGTTGCCGGAGGCGGAGCGGTACTACAGCGATGACTACGGGGTGTACGGGAGCTGGCTGCCGGCAGAGCGGCACATCGTGGGCAAGGGCAAGCTGGCGAACCGGAATGAGGGATTGCATTCGGAGTATCGCGGGCGGTTGAAGCGATTGGCGCGGGCCACGACGGGCTACACGAAGCAGGTGTGGGCGCTGCGTGGTTCGCTGGCGTTGCTGTGTTTGCGTCCGCGGCGGGGCCAAAAATCCGATGCCAGCGCGTGTTGAAAATACCTTTCAAACAGGTAGCGTTTCGTTTTAGGTGGTTTGGTTATAAAATGGGGGTACATTGCCCGCCCCGCCCCCGCCGGAGATGCGCCGCTATGGGACTGCTGGACCACCTGGAAACCCAACTGGAACGCCAAATCCCCGCCCAACTGCAAGCCACCCTCCAACAAGCCTTGGACGATTACCAGCCCCTCTGCGACCGTTGCCGCCTGGCCATGCATCGCCATCATCGCTACGCCCGCGCCATTGCCACCAGTTACGGCGAAGTCCGCCTCCAAATCCCCGTGTTCCGCTGCGGGCAGTGTCGTCGTATGGCTGGCGGCATGACGCTGCTGGGCGATGAAATGCGCCACCAGCGGTTTTCCAAAAAACCGTGACATCGCCATCAGTCTGGCCGCGCAGGGATTGAGCTACGCCCGCGCCGGAAACTGGGTGGGCTGCGTCAAGAGTACGGTTTGCCAGTGGCTGGCGAAGGCGCCTTTGGCCACGCCGGAGTTGCCGCCGGACGGAACGCTGGAACTGGATGGCCTGTGGACGCGAACCCGTAGCGGGCATGCCGAATTGAAGGCAATCCGCGCTGCCGCTACGGGAACGGCGTTGGGGGCTTTTGGTTCCTGGGCGGAAGTGATTGACCGGGCCTGGCAGCAGGGGGCGCAGCGTCCGCAGCATCTGGTCAGCGATGGGGACGGGGCCATCGCGTCTGGCATTGAGCTGGTCTATGGCGGGGAAGCGCCGCATCAGCTGTGCGCGTTTCACCTGCTGCGAGAGTACCGGCGGAACATTGGGATGGCGGGTTTTGCGGCGGCGCGGCGGTTGTTGGACGCGGGCAGTCTGGCGGAAGGTCGGGCATGGGCGCGGCGAATTATGCGGGCGACGGATGGGGTAGCGCGTTACTGGTGCGAGAAAGCGTTGTCCAAAGGACTGCGCCACTTGGCGACGGGGCAGGCGAGGCATCGGACGACATCGCGCTTGGAGCGGCACAATCGTGAGTTGCGGCGACGGGAGAAGCTGGGGACGGTGTGGACGGAGCACAACCTGCTGGCGTTGCTACAGGAGCAGGGCCTGATCAACCAAACCACCTAAAATGAAACGCTACCTTTCAAACACGGCGCGCTGAATTAGCGAGCGTGTGCCGCTTGCTGCGCGCCGGTGGAATGACGAGGACGGGCGCGGCAGTGACAGGGCCGGGAGGCGGATACCCCGAGGTATCAAGAGGCTACCTGATATTCCGACGTATCCGGCTCAAAAAGGCGTGGTTCCGGGTTTGACGCTTTTTTAGCATTGCGGAACTTGCCCACATTCAAGCCCTGCGTTTTGCGTTCCCGGAAAGTTATTCCCACGCCATGCAATTCCAGCTCCGACTGGATTTTGGGCAGTTCGACTTGGGCGTTGTCCAAGCGTTGCCGCGCATAGGCCAGGTATTCCGGGCTGGCGTCAATGCCCAGGTAATGATGCCCCAGCAACTTGGCCGCCACCGCAGTCGTTCCGCTGCCCACATAGGGGTCCAGAACCAGGCCGGGTTCATCCTGTTCCAGGAGCGCGATAATTACCCTGGCCGGCAGCCACAGCGGGAATGGCGCCGGGTGGGGATTCTTGCCCTCCGGCACGCC
Source organism: Dehalococcoidia bacterium (assembly GCA_965203195.1). GTDB lineage: Bacteria > Chloroflexota > Dehalococcoidia > Lucifugimonadales > UBA3495 > Bin87. The sequence continues at coordinate 3,373,278 of OZ241860.1, forward strand.
GCGCCAAATTGAAGTCAGTTTGGCGTCGCCCGACTTTAGTTCCTTGCCGATGAGCTTATTGCCGATGGGCTTGTAAAGCCAGTAGATGCGTTCCTCAACCTGCCAGAACCGCCAGCCCCGGATGTTGGCGGCAATGACCCGATCCCAGACGATTTCCTGCTTTACCGTCCATTGGGTTTTGCGCAGCCAGTCCATAGGGTGATACATCTCGCCCCGCTCCCAGCGGATCTTGTGATTGTAGAAAAACGAACCGCCGGGCTTGGTAATACGGAAAACCTCGTTGAGTACGGCAATCTGGTTGCCCTGATACTGCGGTTCCGGCGCGGCGTCGGTGTAAGAGTCATACACCACGTTTTTCACCAGCCAGCCCTTGTGCTTCTCCTGCTTATTGTAGGGAGGCGATGTAACGCTCACATCCACCAAATCGGCAGGCCACGATTTTAGCGTCGTCAGCGTATCGCCAAGTGTGAGTTCGTTCCGGGTTATCATTTTGCGAATCTCCTCAAGTGGGCATACACTTCGCCGGTGATGTGCTGGCGCAGTCCTTGTAGCTCCAACCAGGTGACAAAGCGCCTGGTTTGCAGGCTGGAAGCATTCTTGTAATGCCGGAAGGTGAACGAGGCGCTGCGGAGATACAGCCCACTGACATCCCCTTCTGGGAAATGGTTCACGAGCTGTTCTCGCAAACGCCCGGTGAAATCCGGCTCGTTAAAATTGAACTCAAAGATATAGACCAACCGGGCGTCGACGAACCCGGCGACCAGCATCGTCGGATTGTCGTCCGAGTGCTGTCCGAACCGCGCCCACGTGTAGTCCGTGAAATTGCCGCCGCCGTTCAGCTTGCGCGGCTGTTTCCGGGTTGAGTCCGTCCTGATATTCGTCGGTTTGATTTCGCAGTATTCCGTGCCTCCGGTAAGCGCATCGTGCCGAAAGCCGTTGTAGCCCAGCTTTTCGGTGTTCGGCTGGTAGCCGGCCAGCAGGGCAACGGTCATCTCGCGCATCGCCGAGGAATTGACGTCGTTGTAGTAGATGGTCAGCAAATCTACCAGAATTGAGATGAGGTTATCCTTGGCCGTGTTGACATTTCAGCGTAGCCAGATGAGGGCCGCCGCAAAATGCCAAAACCCCAAGTAGCGTCGGCTCAGCTTCTCAAACCGGGTGAACACCCGCCGGTAGCGCTTCACTTTGCCAATAAAGCACTCCACCAAATGACGCTCGCCGTACAGGTCCGGGTCATACACCACCACTACCTTCCGGTTGGAACGCCCCGGTATCACCGCCGTCATCCCCAACTCCGCAATCCACTCCCGCAGCCACTGGGCATCGTATCCCTTGTCCGCAATCACATACTCCCCGGCGTAGCCGGACAGCAACGCTTCGGCCTGGGTAATGTCGTTCTCCTGGCCTCCCGTCAGGATGAACCGCAAAGGATTGCCCAGCCCGTCCACTGTGATGTGCACTTTGGTACTGAACCCGCCCCGACTGCGCCCTAACGCCTGGGCGTCTTGACCGCCCCCTTTTTCGGGGCGCCGGCGGCGTCGGGGTGGGCGCGGACGATGGTACTGTCAATGATGAGGTATTCAGTGTCCGGGTCATCGGCCAAGTGTTGGTGGAGCGCGGTCCAGATGCCTCGGTCGCACCAGTTGGCGTAGCGTCGGTAGATGGAGTTCCATTTGCCGTATTCCGCAGGCAGCATTCGCCAGGGGGCGCCGGAGCGGGCGATCCAAAGTACGGCGGTGATGAAGCGTCGGCAATCGGTTTCACAGCCGACGTAGAGGTCGGAGCGGCTGCGGAGGAAGGTGAGGATTTTGTCCCATTGGTAGGATGTCAGTTCCAAGTTTGCCATGCCGCAATGATAACACCAAAATGTCAACACGGCCTTGGATTTGGCAAGCAGACTTTCGTGAATCTCGCTGTGGCTGCCTGTCGCGTAGTCTTTGATCAGCTGGATCAGGTCCTCGTTCATCGTATGCTCCCCGCTATGGCGTCAGCGCACGCTGGAATGTGTTCACGGCCGGCGCCGGCGGCTGACGCTAAACGGCCATCCGAGCCTGGGCCGTGCGCCGCCGCGCCCGTTCCTGTATCAGGTCGCAGTAGTCGGGGTTTATTTCAAAGGCTACGCACTCGCGGTTGTGCTTGAGGCAAGCGTCAACGGTGGCGCCGGAACCGGCAAAGGGGTCAAGGACAACGCCGTTTTCGGGGCAGGATGACTTTACCATCCGCTCAATGATTTCCAGCGGCTTCTGGGTAGGATGGTTTTCCCGCTCGCGATGCAGACGATGCAGGCGCGCAACGCTCCAGACATCTTTCGGATTATAGCCCATTTCCAGCCATTTTTTGCCCACGAATATGGAACGGGTGCGGGCTTTCTTGGTTTCCGCGTCGTAGGGAATCCGCACGGCGTCCAGGTCAAAGTAGTACTGCTTTGACCAGACAAAGAAGCCGATGGTGTCGTGCACCGACGAAAACCGGCGGGTAGAGCCACCCATACTGGGCACCTTGCGATCCCAGATGATCTCGTTGACCATAGTCATCCGCGTTTTGAGGTAGGAAAAGATTTCCGGCGAAAACCGCCAGGTGGTGAAAATGTACAGGCCGCCCGTGCGCTTGATTTTGGGCAGCGTCGCCTCAACCCACTGCTGCGTCCAGCGCAGAAATTCGTCGGGGCGCATCAGATCAGATTCGTTGCCGTAATCCTTGCCCAGGCAGTAGGGCGGGTCGGCAATTACCAGGTCCACGGAGCCGTCGGCAAGACGCCCGACTCCGTCCAGAAAATCCTCGTTGAAAAGGGTGTAGCTCATCGCAGAACGATGCTCCTGGAACGGGTTTGCAACAATCACGGAAACTCCTCTTCGCCCATTGCTTCCATACCTCAATCAGGCTTCGTAACCGGACAACGCCACCGCGCGCCGGATGCTGTCGAAGTCAACCGCCGGCGGCACATCAATCGTAGCCGACGCGCCGGCAGTAGTGGTCACGATAATGCAACGCCGGCCATCGCCCGTTTCGTGGCGCGCCACGCCGCTAATCCCGGCCACGCCTTTGGAACGAGCCAGGTCGTTCAGCTCGGCGTCAAATGACGCCGGGTCGTATTCCTCCAGCGCAATCCGCAGCCAAAGGACTGCCTGCTCGCCGGTTTTTATTCCTTCCGCAGGATCCCACGGAGAAACTTTAACTTTAGCCATCATCACTCTCTCCGGGCTACAGATCCCGGGCCAACTGCTGCGCTGTGGCAATGTCCCTCTGCTGGGTGCTTTTATCGCCGCCGGCCAGCAGCGCAATTATACGCCGCCCGCGCTGCGTATAATACACCCGATAGCCTGGCCCATAGTCAATGCGGAGTTCCGATACACCCCCGCCTGCCGGCGCAGCGTCTCCCGGATTGCCCTGTGCCAACCTACGCACCCGGTTGGATATGCGAGTTTGCGCCGCGCGGTCACGCAACCGGCGATACCACCGGGTGTACACCTCGGTGGCGTGAATTTCCATCGCCGCCATAGACTTGGCCGCATTGCAATGTTGCCGGGGGCGACTGCGGCCGGCGGCTTTGCGACTGGCAAAACCGCCGGCCTCCCGCCGGCTAGATAATGTGGTACATCAGCAGGTGGTCCCGCATCACATCGCTGGCGAAATCGTTGCTCACATCCCGCAGCACCGAGTGTATGTGGTTGGCCCCGTTCTGCCGGTTGTCGTACTCCACCACAAAATCGCCGCCGTGCAGCCGGTAGTAGTGAGGACGGCTGCGGTCAACCGGGCCGCCCCAGGCCAGATGGATTTTCTCCAGCCCGCCCTGCCGCAAAACGGCCAGCTTCTCCGCCGCCAGGTCCCCGCGGATGCGGCTCACATACTCGGAGGCCAGCGACATCAGCATTTCCCGCTGCGCGCCGGACATGGCGCTGGCCGGCAGCCCCTCCTCTTTGGGCAGCGAGGCGCGGGATGCGTTGAAGGTGATAATGTCGGCCGGCGCTTCATCGTAAATCGTGGCCCGGGATTTCTGCCCGTCGTCCAGGCTGTCCATCAGTTCCAGCGCGATGTCCTGGCTGGCGCCGAGGATGCGCAGGCCCGCCTTGTCCCGGCCCGGCGGCACTTCGGCGGGGTTGGCCCCGAAAAAGAAGGGCGTCATCGACAGCACCCGGTCGCACCAGACGCTGTAATGAAGCGAAACATGATGCCCCTCCACCCGCCAGCCCCAGGGCTCGGCATCATTGGCCGGGTCGCCGAAAATCGTCCAGGAATACAGCAGCGGATCCCGTTCCCAGGTCACGCGGCCCTGTTCCTTTTCCAGCGGCCCCAGCACTGCTTCGTGGTCAATAATCAGCCGCGCCTGCCGGTTGGACTCCTCGGCGAGGCCGGTCGCCATCAGAGCGTAGGCCAGCTGCCGCTGCTCGCCGCTCATATCCCGCAGGGAAAGGCCGTGCCGGTTGAGGGGCGGGTAGTACCAGAAAATCCGCTCGCCATCGTAGTAGCTGTAGCTGATGGCCGACTTCTGGCCGGCGTCCAGGCCGGACAGCAAGGCAATGGCGGCGGCGCGCATCTCGGCGGCGGCCTGCGGGTGCGGGTGGTCGTGGTTATGCCCCTGGTGGTCGTGGTCATGGTCGTGATGATGGTCGTGGTCGTGAGCGTGGTCGTGATGATGGTCGTGGGCGGTAGTCATCAGACAGCATCCTCCGCGCCGGCGCGCAAAATCAGGGTGGCGGTTGCCAGGATGGGCGTTACTATATGCGCCGCCGTTTGCGGGTGTCAAACCGATTTGACGCCGGCCGCCGGCGCCGGGCTTGCCGGCCGCCGGATCGGTAGCGGCCGGCTTGATGGCCGTCGCTTGCCCGCATACCCCATAGCCTTTTGCTATAATGCCGAAAAATTGCGCTTGTCCCCAGGCCCTGATTAGACGCAACCTTACTGACTCCACCCCACTGGTAGGATGACCGGTCGCTATGCCTTACTCGCTCCTTGCCGGCCTCCGCGTGCTGGAAGTCGGCGCTATGCTCTCCGCCCCCTACTGCGGCAAGCTGCTGGCCGACGCCGGCGCTGATGTCATCAAGCTGGAACCGCCCTCCGCCGGCGACCCGGCCCGCCGCTACGGCCCCTGGCCCGGCGACATCCCCCACCCGGAACGCAGCGGCCTGTTCCTCTACCTCAACGCCGGCAAGCGCGGCATCACCGCCAACCTGGAAACTCCCACCGGACGCGACATCCTGCGCCGGCTGGCGGCGGCCTCCGATGCCGTCGTCCACAACATCCCCCCGGCCGACCTGGAACGCCTCGGCCTGGACTATGACGACCTGGTCGCCGGCGCCGGCAATCCCGACCTGGTGATGGCCTCCATCAGTCCCTGGGGGCTGTCCGGCCCCTGGCGGGACTATAAGGCGTATGACATCAACCTGGCCGCCGCCGGCGGCATCTGCGAAGGCTTGGGCGCGCCCGACCGGGAACCGCTGACTTTCGGCGCCCCCTCGGTGGGCTATTTCGCCGGCATGGCCGCCGCCTCTTCCATCGTGATGGCCCTGCTGGGGCGGGATGCCCACGGCGGCCAGCACATTGACATCGCCGAAGCGGAAACCATGGCCGGCCTGTACAACGGCCCCGAGGCGCTGATGGCCGTGTACCAGTGGCGCGTCACCCGCCGCACCGGCCATCACGCCCTGGACTTTCCGTATCCCAACTGCATCCTGCGCTGCCGGGACGGGCATATTTTCGTAGGCTCGCCGGAGGGACGCCAGTGGCGCCGCCTGCTGGAGGCAATGGGCAACCCGGCCTGGGCGCAGGAGGAACGGTTCCGCAACCGCACTGCGATGAACAACCTGTACGCCGACGAGGTGGACGGCTATATGGAGGCATGGCTGGCGGATTACACCAAAGCGGAGCTGCTGGTGCTGGCCCTGGAGCAGCGCATCCCCCTGGCGCCCGTGCGCACCTACGACGAAGTGCGCGCCGACCCGTCCCTGGCCGACCTGTTCGTTGTCATTGAGCGGGACGACACCGGCCCCATCGCCTACCCCGGCGCGCCCTACCGCCTGCCGGCCGCCGCCGTTGATGGCAACGCCGCTACTGCCCATAGCGACGCCGCTGCCGTCGCCGCTGATGCCTCTGACGCTCCGTCGCCGGCGCCCGCCCCGGCGTCGGCCCCAACGCTGGGGCAGCACAACCGGGAGCTGCTGTGCCAGGAGCTGGGCTACACGCCAGCGGAACTGGTCAAGCTGTACCAGACGGGCATCATCTGATGACATCGTCTGATGACGATGCGGCCGCGTTCTGCCCGGGTATGCTGTATTGCAGTACCGGCCGCCGCTGAAGTCCGGGCTGCCCAACGCCCCAATTGGACGCAACAGACGCTATAATGGCTGTATCACCGCCACAAGGGGATAACGGGTATGACTATGACGCCGCCTCTGGACCTGCCGGCCGTAACCGAGCTGGCCCTGGCCAATCGGCGCGACATCAGCGCGCTGGATGAAAAACTGACTGACCTCGCCGCCATCACCCGCCAGGCGGTGGACGATATGGCGCGGCAGATGGCGGACGCCTACGCCCGGTTCGTCCAGCAGGCGGCCAACGTGGCCGAGGCGGACCGCGCCGCGGTAGGGGCGCTGACGGCGACAGTCTCCGACCTCGCCGACAGCCCCGCCAGGTTGCAGGAGGCCGTCGCCGTCCTCGCCACAGCGCAAGCGCAAACCAGCGCCAACGTCGTCGCCCTGACCGAATTGCAAGCGCAAGCCAACGACCAGATGGACAGGCTCATCGCATCGCAAGCGCAAACCAACGAAAATGTGTCCACCTTGCACGATGCCGTTGTGGCCCTCATCGCAGCGCAGGCGCAATCCAACGACCGACTGGACGCCCTCACCGCGGCGCAAGCGCAAACCAACGACAACGTTGCCAAGTTGCAAGAAGCCGTTGCCGCCCTCACCGCGGCGCAAGCGCAAACCAACGACAACGTTGCCAAGTTGCAAGAAGCCGTTGCCGCCCTCACCGCGGCGCAAGCGCAAACCAACGACAACGTTGCCAAGTTGCAAGAAGCCGTTGCCGCCCTCACCGCGGCGCAAGCGCAATCCAACGACAACGTTGCCAAGTTGCAAGAAGCCGTTGCCGCCCTCACCGCGGCGCAAGCGCAATCCAACGACAACGTTGCCAAGTTGCAAGAAGCCGTTGCCGCCCTCACCGCAGCGCAAGCGCAATCCAATGATCGGCTGGACGCCCTCACCGCAGCTCAAGCCCAAACCAACGACCGGCTGGACGCGCTGGCCGCAGCGCAGGCCCAAACCAACGCCAACGTTGCCGCCCTCACCGAAGCGCAGACGCAAACCAACAAAAACGTGGCCGCTTTGGAGGATGTCGTCGCCGGCCTGACCAAAGCCCAAACGCAGGCCAACGCCGCCCTGGCCACCCTGTCCGGCCGTATGGCCAACATATCCGGCTCCCGCTACGAGCGCTTTGTGTCGCGCATCGGCTCCCGCCACATCCGCCGGGTCCTGGGCCTCACCGAAATCAAGCTCGTCCACCGGGCCTGGGGCGATGGCGATCCGGTCATCGACGATGCCATCAATTCGCCGGAAATCCTCGATCAAGACGCCGAGAGCCTGGGCTTGGTGGACGCCATATTCCGCGGCCGCAACCGGCACGGCGACCAGGCCTATGTAGTGGTGGAAATATCCATCACCGCTCTGGAACGGGATGTTACCCGCGCCGCCCGGGGCGCCAAAACCCTGGCGTGTGTCACCGGCCAGGAAGCCATCCCCGCCGTCATCGGTACCATCATTGCCGACACAGCCGAAAAGTTCGCCCAGCGCGAGGATGTTGCCTTCATCCCCATCCCCTACCCGGAGACGCAGGACGGCTAACCCCCGCATCCGGCAGCAGCGACCACCGCTGTGTAGTCTGGCAACGCCGATTAATCGGCGCCAGACGGGCATTGTGTGGTGTGCGGGACAGGTTTGCCGGAACAGCCCGGCATCACAGCCCCAATTCGCTGTGTGAACCCAAGCGCGTCAGTTCGACACCCTGCTCACCTAGCTTGCGATAGAGCAGGATCAAGTCGGGCTTGATGTGGCAATTCCGGTAGCGGCTCCATTGCCCCGACATCCGGTGGTCTTGGTAGTGCCGTGGCAGGATTTCATCAGCAACAAGCATCGCTACGACGTTTTTGAGGTCAGCTGCCACGGTTTCGCGGTACTGACCTCTGGTTTCGCGCCTGAAATCGGCCTTGAATTTGCTGGTGCGGCTAATCGTCCGCATAGAGATCAGCCATCAGTTCGTCAACGCTGGCGAAGGTAGCCACTTCCCCGCGCTCGCCGGCTTCCATTGCGGCGATAGTCTCCGGGCCGGGGACGAAGCGGTCCAGGGGCGGCAATTCCCCTTCCTCCGAAATGTACTCCAGAACCCGGTTCAGAACGTCGGAAACGGTGATGTTGTCGGCGGCCAGCACAGCCGCCGCGCCGTCCAGCGTATGCTGGTCAACATGAGCATTGACAATGGTAGTAACCATAACCTGCACCTCACATAGAGCGTGGCAAGCGCTCACCACGCTGGTGTAACGCTTTATATCATACCGGATGCCCCTGATGCAAGGGGCGGACAGCCGCACGATCAAGGCTATCGCATTTGGGCTGATTGCCGGCATCCCGGCCTGTGCCGGAATAAAGGAACGGAAATCGTCAATTTCGTTGCTAATCCGGCGCCTCAATCGGCCTTACAACGCGCCCTTCCGCAAGAGAACAGACCGCCGCTTTCCAGGTGAAATGGCCGTACCCTCAAACGCCGGGGGCGCACAACCGGGAGGCGCTGTGCAACGCGCCGCGCCAGCTAGCCGCCCTGGCGAATGCGAGCCTGCGTATAAATCTCCAACGCCTGGTCGCCGGCCCAGGTAAGATCAACCAGCTCCCCGGCATTGTCCACCATCAACTCCCCGGCATTGGCGATCTCCTGCCGATACTCCGCCAAATGCACCCTACGGTTGTTCTTGCGGATGTTGTGGTGCGGACACATCGGCGCCCGATTGGTTATCTGGTTGCTGGCGCCTTCCTTGCTTTTCGGGTTAAGATGGTCCAGATGAAAATTGCGGGTAGTCTGGATAACTTCCCCGTCCTTGCGCCGGTTGGCGAAACCGCAACACCAGGCTTGCCAGTCGGACAGCTCCAGCAGCTGCCGCAACATTTCCTGCTCCGGGATGATGCTGGCGGGCGTCTTGTACTTCGGGGGGTCAGGCTCCTTCGGGTCGATGCGGGGCTCCGGATCCTCGTCGCTGCGCTCCGGCAGGTTGTTGGGGCCGGCGGTGACCACATCAGCGTCGGTAAGCAGGGCGGGCTGTTCCGTTTGCTGCCGGCCGTCCACGGCGTAGCGGAACTTGGCGAACTGCCGGCGCAAAACCGTCAAAGCGCGGGGCGATATGTCGCACGCAATCCACTGCCGACCGTTCCGTTCCGCAGCGACGGGAACATAGGCGCAACCGGCAAAGCAGTCCAGCACCACATCGCCGGGTTTGGTAGCCGCCTTGATAATGCGCTCGGCCAAAGCAACCGGCTTCTGCGTCGGATAGCCGGTCCGTTCTTTCGAGCCGCTGGACAGGTAGTTGATGTCCGCCCAAACGTCGGGCATCGCCGTGCCGCCGTCGGCATCATCGCGGTACACAATGCGGTCGTACTTGGGATTGTCCATTTCCGACTTGGCCTTCTCCCGGTCATAGACGAGCAGTTGGCGTATCCCGCCTTGTACTACGTTGCTGTCCCACCCCTTGGCCAGAACGCGGGCTTTGTGCTCGGTCATTACAAATTGCTTGTTGTATTGAGCGACATCGCTTTTCGCATAGAAAAGCACGGTGTCGTGATTCCTCTGAAAATGGGACGCCGCGTTGGTCCATTTATTATAATGCCACACGATTTCATTCCGAAAGTTGCTCGTGCCGAAAATCGCATTCAACGCCATACGCAGGTAATAGTTGGCGTCGCCGTCGCAATGCAGGTACAAGCTGCCGGTCGGCTTGAGCGCCCGGTGCATCTGGATCAGCCGCACGCCCATATAGCACAGGTAAGCCGCCGTGGCCATCCCGTCGGTGACTTTGGCCGTTTCAATCACCCAATGCAGGGCGGTGTGCTGCTTGGCAATGCTCTGAACCCAATCCTCGTCTACGTCCTGGTCGTAAGACCACATATCTTTAAACCAGACGTCGCCGGACTTGGACGCCCAGTTGATATGGGCGTCCAAGGCTTGCTGCGGGCTGTTGATGCCCCAGCCGGCCAGGAGATCCTGCTCGGCTGCGAGCTCGGCATCAGTCAGCGGCGGCTTGACCCGGCCGACGAAAGTCCGGCTCTTTTTGAACGGCGGGTCAATGCAGATAAGGTCGATACTTTCGTTGTCCAGCCGGCGCAACAGATCGAGGTTGTCCGCAATAAAAAGATGGCGATTGAGCGGGTGCGGCTGGCATTCGGAAGTCATTGTCATTGCCTCGGCAACGCTGCTTGTGGGGCGAAATGCTACCAGCTGACGCCCGGCGTGGTCAAGCGTATCCTTTCGCCGTCGGCGGCGGCAGTATGCCCTAAACCGGCCGCGCCGCCTACACCGGCGCCCCCAGCTCCACCCCCAGCGCCGCCTCGCACCACGCCGCCGCCGCCAGCAACCGCCCCTCCGCAAACGGCCCCGCCGCCAGCTGTATCCCCAGCGGCAGCCCCGACTCCGCCAGACCCGACGGCAGCGCTATCGCCGGCAGCCCGCAGGACGTCCACGGCCCCTGAAACGCCGGGTCGCCCGTATTCGTCCGGTCCGCCGGGGCCGGCGCCGGCGTGGCCGGCGTCAGCAGCACATCGCACTGCTGCGCCGTCTGCTCCATATCGGCAATAAACCGCCGCCGGTTCTCCAGCGCCCGCGCGTACACAATGCCGTCCACCGCCAGCCCCTGCGCCAGCATCGCCCGCAGCTTCGGCTGGTAATCCTCCGCCTGCCGGCGGTACATCGGCTCGTGAAACGCCGCCGCCTCTACCGACATTATCAGCCGCTGGTCCACATACGCCGTCTCTATGCTGTCCGGCAGCGGCAGCTCCTCAATCTCCGCCCCCGCCTGCGCCAGCCGCTCCGCCACGCCGTCCAGATGCCGCCGCGTTTCGGTGTCCGCCCCCTCGTAAAAGTAGCGGCGCAGCAGCCCGATGCGGGGCGCCGCCGGCGCCGCGATGGCCGACAGGTAATCCCCCACCGGCTGGCGCGACGACACCGGATCGTTGCCGTCCGGCCCCGCCATTGCCTGCAACAGCAGCGCGGCGTCCTCCACCGACCGTACCAGCCAGCCCACCGTGTCCAGGTTCCAGCTCACCGGCACCACCCCGTGCCGGCTGACCCGCCCGAAAGTGGGCTTGAACCCCACCACGCCGTTGTACGCCGCCGGCCGCAGCACCGACCCCACCGTCTGCGACCCCAGCGCCGCCGGACACATCCGCGCCGCCACCGCCACCGCCGAGCCGCTGCTGCTCCCCCCCGGCGTGTGCGCCGCGTGCCAGGGATTGTAGGTAGGCGACGGATCCAGGCAGGCGAACTCCGTAGTGACCGCCTTGCCCAGCATAATCGCCCCCGCCCGCTTCAGCAGCGTCACCGCGGCGGCGTCATAATCCGGCACGAAATCCTGATACACCGCGCTGCCCGCCCGCGTGGGAATGCCGGCCGTATAGTAAATGTCTTTCAATCCGATGGGCGCTCCGTGCAGAGGCCCCAGGGGCCGCCCGGCGGACACGGCGGCATCCGCGGCGCGGGCCTCGTCCATCACGGCGCCGCGATCCACATAGACCCACGCCAGCAGCCGGTCGTCCAGCGTCTCAATCCGGTCGAGACAGGCTTCCGCCAGCTCCGCCGCCTTCAGACGCCCGGCGGCAATGGCCCGGGCCGCCTGCGCGACGGTAAGTTCGGTAGGGTTGCCGGTTTCAGGGTTGCCGGCTTCATTGATGTTGCCGGTATTGACGCCAAGGCTGGACATAGCTCCCAAACTCCTTCACAGACGCGGTTTCCTTTGGCCGCTATGTTACCACAACAGACCGGCGGGGCCGGGCGCCGCGCCGCGCTTCCCGAATCGCGTTCTTACCCGTCAGGGTTTTATCCCAGGATAACATTGTCAATCAGACGCACGCCCCCCAGCCTGGCCGCCACGGCCAGCATAACTGGCCGGCCGCCGCCGGCGCCGATGCCGGCGTCAGCGGAGCCAATAGCGTCAACGCCATCCTCTGGCCCTGCCGCCGGCGCTGGCAACCTCGCCGCCGGCGCCATCGTCTCGGCGTCCACAATGCTGATGTAGTCCACCGCCTCCAGCATCGGTTCCGCGCCCAGCGTGGCCGCCGCCGCCGCCTGCACCTCCGCCGCGTCCCGCGCCCCCTGCCGCCACCGCGACCGGCCGGCGCAGAGCGCCCGGTAGATGACCGCCGCCGCCGCCCGCTGCGCCGGCGTCAGATAGGCGTTGCGGCTGCTCAACGCCAGCCCGTCCGCCTCCCGGATGGTGGGCATCGCGATGATGTTCACGCCCAGGTTCAGGTCGGCGTTCAGCTTGCGGATCACCGCCAGCTGCTGCCCGTCTTTCTGCCCGAAATAGGCGCAATCGGGCCGCGCCACCGCGAACAGCTTGGCGACCACCGTAGCCACGCCGCGAAAATGGCCGGGCCGGACGGCGCCTTCCATGCCTTCGGCCACCGCGCCCGGTTCAATCCAGGTGTCAAAGCCGGCGGGATAAATTTCCTCGGCCGGCGGCGCAAAGACCGCGTCGGCGCCCTCGCCCGCCAGCCGTTCCAGATCCTGCTCAAAGGCGCGCGGGTAGCGGGCGAAATCCTCCCCCGGCCCGAACTGCGCCGGATTGACAAAGATGGACGCCGCCATCGTGGCGTTGTCGGCCCGCGCCCGCCGCGCCAGCGACAGATGCCCCCGGTGCAACGCCCCCATCGTGGGCGCCAGCCCCAGCGGCCGCCGCGCCCGCCGGCAAAACGCCGCCATTTCGGCGCAGGTAGCAATGACTTCCATACCTTGCCTGTCCCGTGTGCCTTGCCTTTGCCCGTGTCCGTTCCGTATCCGCGCCGGCAACCCGTTGTCACGGCGGAAACAGCTCGTCTATCTCCCGCTGCAACCGTTCCGCATCGGTCTCCGCCATAGCGCCAACGCCGGCCCCGGCCCCGGTCAGCGCCGGCGCCCCGGCGGGGGCAGTCATATCGGGCGCCGTCATAGCGGGCGCCATCATATCCGCATAAAAGGCTTCATCGTAATCCCGCGGCCGCACCACCACCGGCATCGGCACGGCGTGTCCGAACACCAGCGCCTGCTGCTTGCTGTCCAGCCGCGCCAGCACCCCCCGCAGCTGCCCCGCGTCCCGCGCCCCCATCAGCACCGCGTTGATGTCCCGGTCGTCATTAAGCGCGCCGCACAGCCGCGTGCCCAGCTGACTCATCACTTCGGAATCAATGCCGCTGGGCCGCTGGTCAACTATCATCAGGGTCACATTGTACTTGCGCAGCTCCCGGGCAATGGTTCCGAAAATGGTTTGCGCCGCAATGGCCGGCGTCAGAAACTTGTGCGCCTCCTCAATGAAAATCACCAGCGGACGCGGTTCCTCCCCCTGCCCGCCGTCGGCCAGCTCCTTGCGCCGCACCCAGGTTTCGTGAATGCGCCGGGTCAGCAGGTTGCTCACCAGCACATAGGCGGCGGTGTTGCTGCCGTACTTGCCGAACTCCAGCGCCACAATGTTGCCCCGTTGCAGCTGCTCAATGATGCCCCCGGCAGTGCCGGCGCCCGCGCCCGTGTCCGCCAGAAACCCGAACCGTTCCCACGCCGCCAGCCGGCGGTGCAGTGTCCGCAGCGCCGACAGGTTGACGCCGATCGCCTCCGCCAGTTCGCCCGTTTCGGCGCCCTTCAAAGCCAGAAACTCCCGCAGCCACCGGCCCCGTCCGTAGTGCCGCTCCAGGTTGTAGGCGGTGGCCGCCGCCACTTCCGACAGGTTCAGCAGTTCCCGCAGTATCTCAATATCCTCCGGTTCAATCTCATCATAGCCGATGCGTACTTCTCCGTCGGGGGAGACGCCGCGCCGCCGGCTGCTTTCCGCGTCCAGCGTGAAAGTGACCACCCGGCTGGGGAACAGCTGCTTGAGGCCCTTGACCTGCCGCCGCCGGTCGTTGTCCTGCCCCTGCCAGCCGTATTCGTTCTGCATATCAAACACCAGCGCCGCCGCTTCGCCCTGCCGCGCCAGCCCGGCCAGCAGCATCCGCGCCAGAAAGGTTTTGCCGGAACCCGACGCCCCGAATATGCCCACGGAACGCGCCGCCAGCGTGGGCAAATCCAGCGGTATGCACGCCGACTCCATCCCCTGCGGCGTCCCCAGGACAAAGGCGCCGCGCCCCGCGCCATCGGCGAACACGGCGTCAATATCCGCCTGCGCCGCCGCGAACACCGGCGCGAAATGCTCCGGTATCGTCCGCGCCGCTTCCGGCGCACGCACGCCGGACGCCAACCCGCCGCCATCCTCCAGCGGCGCCGTCATACTGGGCATCACGGACAGCTGCCCGTAGGCCAGCGTGCCGGCCATCACCTCCGCGATGAACCCGCCCGGGCTGTCGGGCGGGAAATGCCGCAGGCTGTCGTCCGCCGCCCGCAGCGCCAGATCGGTGACCACGGCGAAGTACCGCTGCCGCCGCCCGCGAATGGTCACGAAAGACCCCACGGCAATGTCCTCAACCGAAGCGCCCCCGGCCCCGTCCAGCCGCACCTCAACCCCATGCGACAGGGAACCGCCCACCACAATGCCAAGCCGCCGGCCGGCAAAGTTCCCGCCGCCGGAGTTGCCCGCCGAAAGCCCGTTGCCCCCGCGTCCATCGTTCCCGCGTCCATTTGATGATGTCAATGTCATAGCGCCAGCTCCCGCAAAATCGCCTGCAACCGTTGGGGTTCGCCCGCCAGTTCCGCGGCCAGGATGCGCCCCGCGCGCCGCAGAAACCCGCCGCGGTCGGCGGCGTAGGCGTCGTCGGCGGCGGCCCGGCGCAGAAAGGCCGCCAGCGCCGCATCCGCCGCCGGCGCCCGGTCCGCCAGCAAAAGACGCAGCCAGCCCAGCTCCCCCGCGAACTCGGCGGTCTCGCCGGCGTCGCAGAGAAACACAAAAGCGTGCAGGGCCGGCGGCAGCGCCGGCAAGGTCCGCCGGATGCCGGCCCCTTGCCGATACCCCACCACGGTGGCGGCAAACCGGGTCGCCAGCATCGCCTTGAGCTGCGGGTTGGCGGCGTAAATTTCGTCCTCCGATTCCAGCTCCCCCCCTCGGGGCGCCAGCGGCCGGCCCGGATCCAGCGGTTCGTTCCACACGGAGCGCACCACGGCGTACACCGGCGGCGCCCCGATACGCAGCAGCGCCCCCAGCGGCGGCGCCTCGCCCCCCGCGTAGCATTGCGCCTCCACGCGCTCGGTGTGGGCCACCATTACCTCGCCCACGCGTTGGGCCGGCCAGGCGTCAGTCATCGGGCATCAGGCATCAGGGCATCAAGTATTCGGACTATCGTTAATCATCGGAAACCAGCGCCGTTCCGCCGTATCAACGGCGGCATCGTAAGTTAGGACGGCATTGTAACACGCCCGGCCGGGCTTGCTTACCCGCGCCCGCTGTCCACATCCCGCCGTTCCAGGATGACCAGAGCCAGCCCCCAGCACAGGGCGGCATAGGCGACCGTCGGCCCCAGGAACGCCCAGGCGCTCAAATCATCGTTGCCCCGGATGAGGCCGCGCGTCGCCCCCCACAGCGTCCAGCGGGTGTAGTCGTCCAGCGCAATGCCCCACGCCCAATCCGCGATATAGCCCGCCAGCGGGTAAATCGTGGCCTCAAACAGTATGATGGCGATGCCCAGGCCCAGCCCGAAAGCGGTGGCGCGCCCCGTCACGGTCAGCGCCGCCCCCAGGCCGGCATAGGCCAGCAGCGTCAAGCCCACCGCGCCCAGGCTGCCGACCGCCGCGCCCCAGCCATCTGCTCCCTCGCCGGCCGGCGTTGGCATCCCCCCGCCCGCCGGTTCCGCGCCGACTCCCACCGCCAGTCCCACCACCGCCGCCAGTATCCAGACGCCGGCCAGCAGCAGGTTGAGCGCCAGACTCACCACCAGCAGCTTGCTCAACGCCGCCTGCCAGCGGGGAATGCCCCTGGCTACCAGCGCCCGCCACACGCCGCTGCCGAAATCGCCGCCCAGGGCCGCCGCCGCCAGCGCCACCGCCAGCAGCGGCCCGGCCTCGCCAGCCGTAACCATAACCCAGCCGGGAAATTGGTAGCCCGACGCCCCGCCTTCCCCGTCAATCAGCCACGCCTGCACGCCCAGCTGCGCCACGGCGCCCGCCAGCACCAGGCCCACGACTACCCACAACGCCGGGCGCCGCCGGAAACGAAACCACTCCCAGCGCGCCAGATTAATCAGAGCGGCGTTTGCCATTGGATACTCCCCCGGATACTCCCTCGCCTGCCGCGCAGCGGGTCAGGCGGTGGCGGCGGGCGCCAGAAAATTTGCCACCCAGCGGTCGGCTTCGGCGTCAATGCCGGCGCTTCGCGCATCGCCGGCATACTCATCGCTGGCATCGCCGTCGGGCTGATTGTAGTTAGGCTGGTCATAGTTGGGCTGGATGAAAAAGTCGCTGTGGCCGGGATGGGTGTGCAGCAGCAGATGGGCGGCGGCGCGAAAGAAAGCCCTCCACAAGCTGCCCGCGTCCGGCCGGTAATTCCCCAGCTGGATAATCGCCTGCTGCGGCGACAGCCACCAGGCCGCGCCGCGCAAATCCAGATCCGCAAAGGGCTTGACCAAATTCAGAACCACGCCGGCGTTATTGCAGAGCTGTACCGCCTCCGGCCAGGCAGCCACCGGCGGCTGGTCAACCAGATGGCGGATGCGCGCCAGAGCGTCCATAAACCGGGCGGCGGTATAGTCGGAACACTCCTGCCACTCCGCGTCCAGCTCCCCTATGCGCCGCCAGCAGGCCAGCAGAACGGTTTCCCGCCGGTCCCGGGGCCGCCGGGAATAGACCATGCTGCCCGGCCCGTACTTCACCTGCCAGTCCCCCGTCGTCCACACATCAAAGCAGTGAAACAGCCGGAAAACCGCATCGGCCGGCGATTCCGGTTCCTGTAGCGTTCCACGCCGCGCCAGCTCCTTAATCGGAAAAACCTTGCTCCAGTCCGCCGTTTCCGGGGCGCTGGCAACCCGCTTGGCCTCGGCCACCCGATCCAGATGATTCCGGTAATCGGCCTCGCAACGCAGCCAGATGTAGGCCCGCATATCCAGCAGCTCCTCAAGCCGCTGCGCCGTCGCCTCGTCAATAGCCGTCGCTCCGGTCAGCAACCCCTTGACCAACTCCGGCGGGCGGCCAAAATCCTGCGCGAACTCCGCCGCCGTCTGCTCCCGAACCTCCAAATACGCTTTTAAGATACCCCCCGGCGGAACCGCGTGGTCCGGCCGGTACTGGTTGCCCGCAGCCATCGTAGCTATTCTCCGTTACTGGCGCGACACTGGCCGGGCTACCTCGGAGGGTAGATTACGGGATGGGCATCCAGTAGCTGACGGGAATGGCGAATGGGTTGATGGGACAGGATTCTAGCGGGTAAAGGTTTTGCCAGTTGGCCGGCTGACGAGTTGCCGCCCACGCCGAAACCGCGCAGAGCGTGGCGTCACGTTTGTGATTCTCTCCTCTGTTGGCATTTAAACCTGCCGTCAGGCGTTGCATCATTTGGTATTCCTTTGGATGCCCCCCTTGCTTCAGCAGGTGTTCCAATGCTTTGGGGTAAGATTCCGTTATTTTCAAGTCGTCCCAGACATCCCTGAGATGCCTGACCAACAATGGGCCCTGTACCACGACCGATCCGGGCAAACTGTTGACGGCCATGTGTGCAACGCCCAAAGTTGCTTGGTTGTCAATCACCCTACCGCCCGTGCTGCTCCAGAACAGCGGGGCATCAATTCCGGCGGCAAGGACGCTTACCGTTGCCTTGACGGCGCAGGGCGCGATGGCGGCTGACACTCGATTTAGGGCGTCCCGAGCGTTGTTGGCCAATCCGGTTTTTGCCGGTGGCTCCAATTGACCGGCGACCTCGCGGCAAATGCTCCAGCCAAAATGGCCTACCCCGCCAGGGTCGAATCCCAAGTAGAGGTTTACGGTTTCAGGCATCCCAATATCTCCTTGCCGCATTCTGTGCGGGTTCAGTTGCGCCGCGCCTACTATACCACAGAAACCGCATCCCCAACCCGCACCATGCCCGCCTTCTCCACAATGCCGTACACCCCGAAATAAGCCGCCAGCGGGTTCGGCCGGTAGCCCAATATGCCGCGCACCGCATCGGCGTCCGCCTCCCCCGTATCGGGATGCTGGTTGATAATGACGCAGCGCGGGTCCGGCGCCAGAATCCGCACCACCGCCTCCTCGCCAATAGCCACCGGCCGCGCCACCCACCCGTCCTCCTCGTGCGCCGCCGCCCCGGCCAGCAGCAGCGTAGGCCGGAACCGCCCCGACGCCAGGCAGTCGTCATCCGCCCGCCCCATCTCCGCCGACAGCCGCCCCACCGACGCCTGCGACAGCGCCGATACCGGAAACTCGTCATAAGCCTGCCCCGGCAAATCCGACATCATCAGCGTGGCCGGCTGCCCGCAGAACTCGCTCAACGCCGCCGTCCACTCCCCCGGCAGCGGACGCCCCCGCACCCGCCGCCCCCAGATGACGCTCCAGACGGCCCGGCCTGGCTCCGGCGCGCCCGCCAGTATGGTTCCGTCCGGAAAGGCGATGCTCAACTGCCCGGCGGCCTCATCCCAGGCGGCGGTCAGCTGCGCCAGCCGCCCCACCTGCCGCCGCGACAGCAGCCGCCCCTGCCCGTTCACCAAGTAAAACCGCCGGTCGTCCCGGATGCCCCCCAGCTCCAGCATCGCTTCGTCCCGCGCTACCAACCCCATTGACTTGACGGGCGCAATGTTGATTTCGGCAACGGTAATCATCAGCGCTGTCATCCTGCATCGTTGTGCGAATCCGTATAGTGTAGCAACCCGTATAGTGTGGGCAATCCCTTCCCCGGCGGCCGGCGGGCTACGGCGCATAGCCCGGCGCGCATACCGCCAGTCCGTACCAGTGCGCCTGGTCGCCAACGCTGTAATTATCGTTGGCGTAGCGTTCCCGGTACCATTCCCGTTCGTCGTGCACGCAGCGCGGGTTCCAGCGTTGCGGCGCCGGCGGGTCTATCTGCCGGCAGCGGTAGGGGCCGATAGCGAAGCTGATTTCGTTGCTCCATTCACCGGCCATCAGCAGCGCAATTTCGTCCAGACAGGCGGCGTAAGCCCGCCGGGATTCCCCGCCGGCGCCGGCCGACGGCCCCGGAACGCAGGCGACCAGGCCGTACCAGAAGGCCACACTGCCCACATCATAAGCGCCGCCGCTTTCGTAGCGTTCCAGATACCATTGCGTTTCGTCGTGAACGCAGCGCGGGTTCCAGCGTTGCGGTGCCGCCGGTTCCAGATGCCGGCAGCGGTAGGGGCCTACGGCGATAACCGCATCGCCGCCCCGGTGGTTTGACAGCAGCAGCGCCACCTGGTCCAGGCAGGCGGCGTAGGCGTTGCCGGCGCCGTCCGGCTGGCGCTGGTCGGGAACATAATCCGGCACACACGCCACCAGCCCGTGCCAGTAGGCAATGTCGCGGATGTCATAACTGCCCTCGGCCCCGTACCGTTCCATATACCCCTCGGCTTCATCCTGAACGCAGCGCGGATTCCAGCGCTGCTGCGGCGCCGGCTCCATCTGCCGGCAGCGGTAGGCGCCGATAAAATGCTCCAGCTCGTTATCCTCCACTGCGGTCAGCAGCCCGATCTGGTCCAGACAGGCCGCGTACTCTCTGCGCGACGCCGCGCTAGCCGCCGGCGTGGCCCGCCCGCGACCGGATGCCGATGCCGGCGCCGGCCCGTCATCCCGGCCGGGCGGCGTCGCCTGCGCTCCGTTGCGCGTCGCCGCCCGGCGCGTGGCCGGCGCAAACCGCGTGGCCGCAGTCGCCGCCTCCCGCGCCTCGGAACGCTCCGCCGCCGCCCTGTCCTCTGCGTCGTCCTGGCTCTCCGGTTCCGATGAACCCGGCCACCAGCCGCACGCCGTGACCGAGGCTATGGCGGCGGCCAGCACGACGACCAGCGCAATTTTCAGCATCCCCATCGGTTTATTCCTCTTTATTCCGCGCCCAAGCCTGGCACTGCCGGCATAACCGGCGGCGCGTACGGCCGGCGCGCCATCGCCCTGTTATTCCAGCGCCAGGAACTCCTGCACCATATCCCGCGCCGCGCTGCGGTCATAAATCTGGTACAGCAGCGCCGCGTTCCGCGCCCCGTCCCCGCCAAAGTAGCGCTCATACAGCGTCTGCCGCCCGCCAAACGCGCTGCACGACACATCCCACGCCAGCCGGAACCGCCGGATCCGTTCCTCCGCCGTCGCCGTGTCCGTATCCAGGTAACGGTGAATATCCTCCGCCAGCGGCCCGTTCAGATCCGCCTCGTTGGGCAGCGCCATCAGGCTGCTGGAACCCAGCAGATGCAGGATTTCCACCATCCGCGGGTACATCGTTATCATCTGCTTCCGCGCCACCAGCAGCGGCCGGTAGTCCGGGCAGAATATGCCCCATTCATCAACCGACGCTTGCGCTTCCGAGGCCGCCAGCAGCGCTTTGGTGATTTCCAGATTCTCAATCAGCTCGGCAATCAGCTGCTGGACATTCGGCAAGTCGCCGGAACCCAGCGTCTCTACCATCAGCGTCGCCAGCCCCAGCATAAACTCGCACTTCACCACATTCTTGGTCACCACCTGGTGCCCCGTGTGCGCGTTGCGGTTGGTGCGGTCCGCCCAGCCGTTGGTGAGGCCAACATCGTTATACAGAAACACCCGCTCCCACGGCACCAGCACATCGTCAAAGAACACAATGGCGTCCATTTCCTCAAACCGGCTGCCCGCCGGATGGTCAAAGTGCGACCGTCCCAAATCCAGCGTATCCCGGCACTGAAACTTCAGCTCTTCCGTGTCGCAGGGTATCGCGAACCCGAAAGCGTACTTGCCCTCCTCTCCCGCCGGCACCCGCCGCGTCCGCGCCGGATACACCGCAATTTCGTCCGACAGCGGCCCCAGCGTCGCCAGCACCCGCGCCCCTCGCACCACGATGCCCGCGTCCGTTTCCTTGACCACCGACAGCGCCACTTCCGTGCGGTCGTCAAAAGGCGTGGCGCCTACGGAACGGCTGCGCTGCAAGTTGACCAGCGTGTGCGTCATTACGATGTCATTTTCGCGGATATATTCGTAGTAATTGCGGATGTTGTCGGCGAATTCCGGGCGGTTCTGCCCGCAGTAAGCCGCCGCCGCCGCCATTGACATCATCGCCACATTGAGAAAATCCGGCGTCCGCCCCATCATCCCGCAGGACGCCAGCGCCCACTGGCGCATCATCCCCCGCCGCCGCGCCAGGTCAGCGGCGTTGCGGGGCATAATGAACGACAGCCCCACCGGGTCGCCGGTGGTGGGCGAAGGGTAGGTCATCGCCTCGTGGAGCGCCGGGTCGTGCTGCAAATCCAGCAGCCCGGCAATGGTATGCAGGCCGCCCGCAAAGGCCGGATGCCGGGTCGCATCCTCAACGCGCTGGCCGTCAATATAGATTGCGGCGGCCCGCTCCCGCCGGCCGGCGATGTACTGGGCTCCGGTTCGGGCTGGCATCAGCAGGTCTCCTTTGCGGCGGCGGGGCAGCGGAGGCGGAGGGGTAAGGGTAGGCGTGTTGGCGGCCGGCTACGGGGGCGACTGGTTACAGGGACGGCCGGCGCCGCCGTTGCGTTGGGCGCCGGACACCGCCCATACTAATTCCCTGCGGTTGCGCTGGCAACCTTTTGACGCCGGATTGCAGGGCTATCGCATATGGATTTTGCTCTGGCCGTCTTGCCGATGTACCGGATTCCAGAAGCCGTATTGCGGCTGCATTCGTAGCCGCATTACGAATTCGGTCGTGGCTGTCCGCTAAAATTAGGCCCATATCAAGGGAATCGCTCCATATGCGATAGCCCTGGCCGGATTGCCGGATTGATTGACGGGATAACGGGCGGCAGGTAAATTACCTGCGGAGATTGGCCGCGATCAGTTCGGTCAATCCGCAAGCCTGTTTTGACCGGCAGGAACCAGGAGGGACAAAATGGTTAAATTCGTGATGATCGCGCTGGCGGCGCTGCTGCTGGCCGGCCTGACGCCGGCGGCCGTAGCCGCTTACCCCAACGCCCACACTCCAATGCCGCCCACCAACATTGAGGCGGTGGACGGTGCCAACGTCGGGGAAGTGGACTTGACCTGGACGGCCGCTGAAGGCGCGGTTTCCTATCGCATCGCCTGGATTTCCAACGACGACTACGAAGCCAACAACCGGCGCGGCTGGCTGGGACGCCTCCGCTACGGCAATGTGCCCTCAACCCAAACCGCCTACACGGTGACCGGCCTGACGCCGGGCGCCGATTACTGGTTCATAGTCGCCAGCATTGGCGACGAAGGCGCCCCTCAGTGGGCCCCCGCCTGGGCCAGGCTGCAAATCAGGGCGATGGCTACCACCGAGCCCACCCCGCCCCCCCAGGGACCGCCCCCGCCCACTATGACGATGCTGGCCGACGGCGTGTATCACTACTTCGGCTTTTTCAGCAGCAGCCTGGTGGTGGTCGCCAGCGACGGCGTTCTGATCACCGACGTCGACAATACGACCCGGGGCCAGTCGCTGAAGGCGGAAATCGCCAAAATCACCGACGCCCCGGTCACCCAAATCGTCCTTACCCACGAGCACTTTGACCATGTCGGCGGCACCGAAGTGTTCCCCGATGCGGAGGTCATCTGCCACCGCAACTGCCAGCCCCACTTTGACCTGGCTGTGCTGGGCAATGTCCCCACCGTGGACCGTACCTTTGCCGACCGGCTGAACCTTGATGTCGGCGACAGGAGGGTTGAACTGCATTACCTCGGCCCCGGCGACGGCGATGCCACCACCATCATCTATCTGCCGGCCGAGCAGATTGTCGTCACCTCCGACCTGTACGAACCCCGCGCCCTGACCCACAAAAACTGGGTCCACGACAAGCACTTTACCGGCGTCCGCAAAATTCTCACTACCATCAGCGGGTGGCCTCTCACCCACGCCATCAACGCCCACTCGCCGGGAACCAATCCCACCGACCTGACGGAAAATGTGGCCTACTACAACGACCTTTACGATGCGGTCAAGGCCGCCGTGGACCAGGCCATCATGCAGGCCGGCGGGCAGACTTTCGGCGCCTACGGCCTGTATGACACCCTGCCGCAGACGCTGCAACTGGAGCAGTACCGCAGCTGGATGAACTACGATACTTCGTTCCCCGCTCATGTGGAACGGATGCTACTGGCAATCTACCACGGCGACTAGCCCCGCCCTGCGGCCGCCGCCGGGAAACAGCCTGCGCCGGCCCCGCCGCGCTTCCAACAGGGCCGCCTCGCCGCACGCCTGTGTAAAATCCGTCCCTCCGGCGCCGGCCGGAGGGACGGATTCACGCTCCTCAACCACGGAAAAAGCCGCCCCGTCGCTTCCTCACCCCATTGCGTTAAGCCGGTGATGAGAGACGCCGGGGTGCTTTCCGAAGGGTTTTTGAGCCCAGGCGGTGATAGAGGACAGAGGCGGCCGCGCCGCTATGCCGGGCCGGCGATTCGCATTGGCGGATTGCTTGCCGGCGGTTGCTTGCCTGCCCGACGGCCATACTTGACGGCTGTGGGCGGGGCCTGTCACCTAATCCTCCACCCGCGGCCTCCGGTCGTCCAGCCCGTGCCAGTACACCTCCCCGCTGTCAATCAGGGGCTGGATCTCGTACACATTGCGCACGCTGGCAATGGCGGCGCGGGCGGGATGCCCGGTAAAGCGGGTCAGCAGCTCGGCATTGCGGAGCGCCCGGCTGGTATCGCGTTCGTCGCCGGTAAAGGAAACTTCCAGGGCGATATAGTGGGTCGTCCCGTCTTCGGCGGCGACTTCCATAACCAGGTCGGCGCGCCGGAAGCTCTCCCGCTCCCCCCGGGCAAGGTCGGCAGCGTCCCCGGCGATTTCCAAAGCCAGCAAATCGTCGTAGCCCAGGGTACGCACCAGCTGGAAGCCCATATTATAGGCAATGCCGCGGGCTTCCCGGACGGTATTGGTGCGGGCGTGATCGGCCTTCATCGTGCCAATGTCTTCCCTGATCCGGTCCATCGCGTTGTCGATGCGGGAGATATGCCCTTCCATCCGGGCATTAGTCTCCCGCTGTTCGGCGTTAATCTGCCGCTGCTCGTCTATGAACTCGGCGGTGTTGGCGTTAATCTGCCGCTGCTCGGCGTTGACCCGCCGCTGCTCGTCTATGAACTCGGCGGTGTTGGCGTTGACCTGCCGCTGCTCCTCCATAAACGCTTCGGTGACCGCCACGAAGCGGTCGAAGCGGGCCGGCAGCCGCATTAGCTCCTCGGTCAGGATCCGGTGGCGTACCGCTTCTTGCCAGCGCGGGTTCTCGTCCAAAGCCCGCAGCAGGTCGTCGGTGGTGTTGATGGTAACCATAAGATTGCCTCCCCAATCTGTCATCCATTATACACCCGACCGGGCGATTGCAAACGGCAATAGCGACCCGGCGATTGCGACCCCGGCGAGCGGCCCGGCAGCCTCATCAGCTCCTCGGTCAGGATCCGGTGGCGTACCGCTTCCTGCCAGCGCGGGTTTTCGTCCAAAGCCCGCAACAGGTCGTCGGTGGTGTTGATGGTAACCATAAGATTGCCTCCCCAATCTGTCGTCCATTATACACCCGACCTGGCGATTGCAACCCGGCAATAGCGACCCGGCGATTGCGACCCCGGCGAGCGGGCCGGCAGCCGCATCAGCTCCTCGGTCAGGATCCGATGGCGTACCGCTTCCTGCCAGCGCGGGTTTTCGTCCAGAGCCCGCAGCAGATCGTCGGTGGTGTTGATGGTAACCATAAGATTGCCTCCCCAATCTGTCATCCATTATACACCCGACCGGGCGATTGCAAACGGCAATAGCGACCCGGCGATTGCGACCCCGGCGAGCGGGCCGGCAGCCGCATCAGCTCCTCGGTCAGGATCCGGTGGCGTACCGCTTCCTGCCAGCGCGGGTTTTCGTCCAAAGCCCGCAGCAGGTCGTCGGTGGTGTTGATGGTAACCATAAGATTGCCTCCCCAATCTGTCATCCATTATACACCCGACCAGGCGATTGCAAACGGCAATAGCAACCAGGCGATTGCGACCCCGGCGATTGCAAAACCTAGCGGTTGAGCAACCACCACTCATCGCTGCCCAGCCCGAACTCAACGCGCCGGAACCCTTCGGCGTAGGGCAGCCCGCACCGCGCCCCCTGTAGCCGGCACCCCTCGGTCATCCGGTCCAGACGCTCGGCGGCCGTGCGCGCGCTGATCTGCGAGGCGTGTTCGCTCAGCGCATCCGCCTTCCGCCGTATGTGCGCCTCCGTCAGCTCAATAAAAGTGTCGGGCCGTTCCGAACCCCAAAGCAGAGCTTCCCTTACCCGGTGCGGCTCCAGCCCTTCGCCGGCGATCTGCTCCGGGAAATCCAGCCGGCTCCAGGCGTAGGAAAACGCCGCATCCAGCGCCGCCTGCCCGCTGTGCCGGTGGTCCCGGTGCGTATGCGAAGTCACCCGGTAGGGGTCAATGGCGAAAATCACCTCCGGCCGGTGCTGGCGTATCTGCCGCACCACTTCGCCCCGGTAGGCGTAGGTATCCTCCAGTTCCCCGTCCCCGTGTCGCAGAAACACCACCTCCGACACGCCCAGCGCATCGGCGGCGTTCTGCTGCTCAATCTCCCGCGTGGCCGCCAGCTTTTCGGGCGTAAAAGAGCGGTCGCCCGTCCCCTTGTTGCCGTTGGTGCACATCAGAATCACCACCCGCGTCCCGCTTTCCGCAATCCATTTCGCCATCGTCGCCCCGCAGCCCCCTTCGGCGTCGTCGGGATGCGGGGTAACCACCAGCGCGCTGCGCGGCGCCTGCGTCATTACCCGCGGCTCGGGGGCGTATTCCTGGCTCGGATACCCCCAGCCGTCAATGCCGTGCGGTCGGCTGGTCATCGCAATTCCTCCCCTGCCATTCCATATATCGTCTTTATTCAATCACGATTCAATCACGGGGGCGAATGCTGCCACATTCGCCCCCCTTCGGTGTCCGACGGTGCCCGACGGTGTCTGACGGTATCCGATGCGGGCCGCATTGTTCAGCCGCCCGTATGGAACACCACCATCTTGAGTTCCGTCATTTCCTCAATGGCGTAGCCCGGCCCTTCCTTCCCCATCCCGCTGTCCTTCAGCCCGCCGTAGGGCATCACATCCGCCCGCCACTGGGGCGACGAGTTGATATGCAGATTGCCCGAATGCACCTCCTGCGCGAACCGCATCGCCCAGTCCACATTCTGCGTAAAGATGCCCGCCGACAGCCCGAACCGGGTATCATTGGCCTTGCTGATGGCGTCGTCAATGTCGTCAAAAGCGCTGACCGCTACCGCCGGCCCGAACAGCTCCTCCCGCGAAATCAGCATCTCCGGACGGGCGTCCGCCACCACCGTGGCCGTGTGCAGCGTGCCTTGCCGTTCCCCGCCGGCAATCACCCGGGCCCCCTGCCCCACCGCTTCCGCAATCCAGCTCTCCACCCGCTCCGCGTCGGTCTGCCGGATCATCGGCCCCATCCGCACATCCTCGTCAAAGGGGTTGCCCACGCTGAACTCCTGCGCCGGCTTCACCAGCGCCTCCAGCAGGTCGGCGTAAATGGCCCGCGCCGCAAACACCCGCTGCGTGGAAATGCACACCTGCCCGGCGTTGGCAAACCCGCTGGCCACCGTGGCCGCCGCCACCTTCTCAATATCGGCGTCCGACATTATGATGAGCGGGCTGTTGGAACCCAGCTCCATCGTAACTTTCTTTATGCCCGCGTTCCGGCAAATCTGGTCGCCCACTTCCATGCTGCCGGTGAAAGTGATCTTGCGCACCCGCGGGTCGCCGGTGATGGCGTTGCCAATCTCCGCCCCGGAGCCGGTAATGGTCTGAATGGCCTCGCCCGGCAGCCCCGCTTCCAGCAGAATCTCGGTAAGCTTCAGCGCCGACAGCGGCGTGTCGCCCGCCGGCTTGAGGATGACGGCGTTGCCCCCCGCCAGCGCCGGCCCCACCTTGTGGCACACCAGGTTCAGCGGAAAGTTGAACGGCGCAATAGCCGCCACAATGCCCACCGGAACCCGTATGGTGAACCCGAACTGGCTGACCACGCCGGGCATCGCGTCCAGCGGCACCGTCTCGCCATGCAGACGCTTGGCCTCCTCGGCGGACAGCGTAATGGTCTGGATGGCGCGCTGCACTTCCGCCCGGCCCTCGGCGATGACCTTCCCTTCCTCGCGGGTGATGGTTTCCGCCAGCTCGTCGGCGCGTTCGTCCATCAAATCGGCGGCCCGCTTCAGAATAGCGTAGCGCCGGTGGGACGGCAGCTTGCCCATCGCCGCCGCGCCCCGCGCCGCGCTGCCCACGGCCGCCGCCACATCGGCGGCCGAACCCCGGGGAACCGTGTCAAAGGGCGCTTGGTCAAAGGGATTAATCACCGGCATTTTGGCGTCGCGGTCAACCCACTGCCCGCAAATGTACATTTTCATCTGGCGCTCTCCTCCTCGCTGAACCGAATCAAACCGGCTGGACGGGCGACGCCCCGGCCGGAGACGCCCTCCGGCCGGCCGCCGCCAGGGTCAGTGCCGAATTGTACTACGCCCGGTCTGACATAACCAGCCACCCGCCCCGCCGGCGCGCGAAAGGCTGGGCAATGCGCCTCGCCGAGGTGAAGGGTTTCGTCCCAGGTTGGGACAACCGCACCGCTGATGGGTTGTGGGCATTTGTCACCTGCCATTGCAAAGGTTGGCGGCGCGCCCGACCTCGTCTGGCTGGATAGGGTTTGGCGGATCGTAGCCCAGATCTGTCGTGCCATAATGTCGGGCGGACAGGTGCCGGGCCAGATGCGCTTCGGCCAAGCGGCGATGTTCCTCTGGCGTGTAAGCTGGAGCACCGACCAAAAGGTTGCCCTGCTTATCTACCCTGAATGCACTGCGGCTAGGCTGAAGCCAAGACGCCAGCATCTCCGAGCAGCTCATAGTGCGCCCGTTGGAAAATGTGATGTAGTCGCGGCCCCAGGCGTCCTGGTGGATTTGGGGATAACCGCAGCCGACGGCCAGCACCCCGGCAACGGCAACAGCAGCGAAGGTCTTGCGGATGTTCACTGATTTATTCCCCCTTGTTGGACTTGGCAAAGAGCAGGGCGAAGGCGCCGGCGATGAAAACCAGTCCGAGCGCCGCCATAAAGATGAACGCCACGGTGCTGTAATCGGTGCCCCTAAACAGCCACAGGGTGAACTCTACGCCCCACTTGGCGGTCAGCGGGAACAGCAGGATGTGGGCGACGCCAAGCATTGCCGACGCCGCAACGACCTTGAAAACCATGCCAGGCTCCTTCTTTGACCAATCACAGGCCCGGCCAGTGATGCGCTTCCGGTAGCCAGGCCACATCGGCTCTGACGCTGGCGATGCGGGTTTCAATGCGCCCGTGCCCCTTGCTGACTTGAGTATCCTAGGCCAGCGGCGTGGACGGGTCGTCCCGAAACAGCCGCACGTCATCCCGCAGACGGCCCTGATTGCCCTTCAAAGCCAGGGCGCAAGTCACCTTATTTTCCATATGCGATAGCCCTAGTAGAAACGGCCACCGCCGGCGCGGGATTGACCAAAGCCGGGCTTGCCACCGACTCGCCGCATTACCGCCGTGTCTGCGAAGCCTGACACGGCGTGGCTCTGCGTTCGACTATTAGCCGATTTGCTTTACCAGTTGTTCGATCAAAAAACGGTTTTTTGCTGCTGTCTCCGCAACTTGCCGTCGGTGTTCGTCGCGACAGCTTTGCGCCCATTCCCATCCTTCAGAGAGGGAGGAGAATTCCTGGTGCCCTACTTCATCGCGAACTTGAGCCTCTCGTACTTTCGTACGGTAGAAGAGTGCTCGGAATTCTTGGTACTGGGCATCTTGGCTGGAGACAAATTCCTTTTCATCCCTTTCGCGCCAAGGCCCCCAAACACGGAAAGTGTACGTCTCGTCGTTGGCAGGATGTTCAACCATGACTTCGTAACCGTCGATCATGCTGGCCACGGCCACGTCCGCATTCCCATACCTGATGATTTCCCATTCCATCGTTTAACCTCCTTCAATGCGCAGGATTAACCGGGCTTGCGACCGGCTCGCCGCATTACCACGCTGACAGCATCGCCAGAGTGTCGCTCTGCGCTTGTTATTAGCTACTAATTTGATATTGCGCCTGTGAGGGTTGTGCCGGGTTACTCATTGGTTGAGCCACAATAGTTTCTACAGATCTGAGGTACCGCGATGCGGATTGCCACTGGTGGCGTAGCAATTTGCAAGTACGTTTAGGTACCATGGAATGGTCGGCGGTGATGTCCACCATCGGACGCCAAAGCGCATAGCCTTGGTTCTTGGGGTATCCTGTGTGGACGCTGCCAAAGAAGCGCAAGCCGGTCATTTTCGAACTTCCTGCGATTGCTGCTATTCTACCCCCGATGGCGCGGTTTGTCAACACCTTGGGCCTCGTCGGTCAGGGCTATCGCATATGGAGAGATTCGCTTGATATGGGTTTGATTTTAGCGGACAGCCACGACTGAATTCGTAATTCAGCTACGAATGCAGCTGCATTGTGGCTTCTGGAATCCGGTATATCGGCAAGACGACCGGAGAAAAATCCATATGCGATAGCCCTGACCGACGAGGCAGGGCTATCGCATATGGAGCGATTCGCTTGATATGGGCCTGGTTTTAGCGATCGGCCACGCCCGAATTCATAATTTGGCTACGAATACAGCTGCACTGTGGCTTCTGGAATCTGGTATATCGGTAATACGACCGGAGAAAAATCCATATGCGATAGCCCTGCGGCCGCGGCCGCGTTTCGTTTTAGGTGGTTTAGTCATAAGACGGGGATACGCCGCCCGCTCCCCCATCCCCGCCCCCCGCCTAGTCACAGCCGCCGGTAAATCTGCACCCGGTGCCGGTAGCAATCCGCCACAAACACCAGCCCGTCACTCTCCCGCACCACCACCGCCGCCGGCCGGTAAAAACGCCGCTTCAGCTCAATGTTCTGCGTCGCCGCATCCAGTTTCTGCTCAATGTCCGGGTTCGCGTCCAGAAAAGTGCGCGACCACTTGGAAACGCCCGAATGCCCAATCAGCGTGTCCATCACCCGCCCGCCGGCGTCCAGAACCTGCACCC
This sequence comes from Dehalococcoidia bacterium, assembly GCA_965203195.1. Classification (GTDB taxonomy): domain Bacteria; phylum Chloroflexota; class Dehalococcoidia; order Lucifugimonadales; family UBA3495; genus Bin87. Next base: position 3,403,568 of record OZ241860.1, read on the forward strand.
GGTCATTCTGCCAGTCGCACACATAAATGCGCCCCAGCCTGTCCACCGCCAGCCCGTTGGGACGCGCCAACCCATCGCCCCCGTCGCGCCCGTCGTACGCCGCAATGACCCCCCCGCCGGCGTCAAACTTCTGTATCCGGTCGTTCCGCCAGTCGGAAACATAAACATCCCCCTCGGCGTCAACCGCCACGCCCCACGGCATATTGAACTGCCCCGGCCCGCTGCCGAACTCGCCCCACATCCCCACCGGGTCGCCGCCCGCGCTGAAACGCTGCATCCGGTGGTTCAGGGAATCCACCACCACCAGCGTGCCGTCCGGCGCGAAAGCGATGCCCGACGGACGGTTCAGGCGCCCCGGCCCGGCGCCGAACTCGCCCCAGTAGCGCACAAAAGTCCCCTCCGGCGTGAACGCGCTGATGCGGTGCGTGTTTTCATCCGCCAGATACAGCATCCCGTCCGGCCCGAAAGCGATGGCCGTAACCCAGATGAACTGCCCCGGCGCCTCGCCCCAGCCCCCGAACTCGCCCACATAATCCCCGTCGGTGGTGCAACGCGTAACCCGCACCGCCTCCGGCTGGTTGGGGTTAGCCCGGCTGGCCACATACAGCAGGCCGTCCGCCGGCCCCAGCGCCAGCGACACCGGCCCGCTGAACCCCGGCCCGCCCCCCGACAGCAGCCCCACCACATCCCGGTAACGGTAATGCCCGCGCACGGACCATTCACCGCCGCCGCCAACGCCAACGTCGGCCCCAACCTGCTCCTGTGCGACGCCGGTCATATCCGCAACTCCCGCTCCAGTTCGGCCACCCGCCGGTTGATGCTGTCCATAATCGCCGGCGGTATGCCCGCGTGTTCATTGATATAGTTGCTCAACAGCTCCAGCTCGTCGTACCCCTGAAAACAGTCCACCACCCCCCGCAGGGTATGCGAAAAGAACTGCGCCTCGTGCCCCACCCCCCGTCCCACGGAGAAGTGGTACACATACTTCAGATTGTCCTTCAGGTAGCGCACCACCGGGAAAAAGTCGCTGTCGCCGGAGACCAGAATCGCCACATCAAACTGGTTCATCTTGGCAATCATATCCACGGCGATGCCAATGTCCACCCCCTTCTCCCCCAGCTGCGTCCCCTGATAGTTGATGTGGCCGTCGTAATCATACTCCAGCCGGTAGGGGCGGAAGGGCTGCACCACATACTGCCCCACGTACTTGAACTCCAGAAAGTTCGTGTTGTGCTGGATCTCCTCAAAAACCGACTTGCGCAGCTGGTGAAAACGCCGGAACTCATGCTCGTACCAGTCCTGCGCCTTCTGCACCACCAGCTCGGTGGTCAGCTCCGGCATCCGCGCCCCGTGCTCCTCCACAATCCGCTGCGCCCGCCACAGGTTGGCCGACCACGGCGTGATGTTCTCGGCGTAGTACCAATACACCCGCGCCAGCTGATGCTCCCACCCGGTAATCCCGTCAAACTTCAGCAGGGCATCCTGGAAAAACTCCTGCCAGAGAAAGTGCTTCTCGTCCAGCCGGTACTCCGGGTTGTTCGGATGCGGCGGGTCGGAACGAAAATGAAAGTCGCGCAGATTGTGCCGGAAGTTCTGCCCGTCAACAAAGACCACGGTTTTCAAAGCCATTTTGCTACCCCCTCCTCGCAGCCGTATTATGGGCCAGCAATGTTCCCCGTGAAATGTTTGCGGCGCTGCGTAGTAGCGTCTCCAATCCGACATCCCGTCATTCCGGCGCCGCCCGGAACCGGACGCCCTTTTACGAAGCCCGGCCGGCGCCGGCGAAACGAACCGCCGGCCCGGTCACCCGGTACGGAAACGCAGCCACAACGCCAGGGGCCCGCCGCCTGGGCGGCAAAGAGTTATCGGAAAGACGGCGGCCCCTTTCGCCAGGACGGATGGCTGACCGGCGCCTACTCCACCGACGCCGCAATGTCAATGTCGTACCGATCCAGCAGTTCGTCCAGCCGGGCGGCCGTGCCTTCATCCGGCGGCGTCAGCGGCAGGCGCGGCTCCCCCACCCTGAACCCCGCCCGGTTCAGCCCGTACTTCACCGGAATCGGGTTGGACACGATAAACAGCCCCTTGAAAATGTCCAGCAGCCGCAGATGCTCCGCCCCGGCCGCCTCCACATCCCCCTCCAGCGTAAGCCCCATCATCTGCTTGATCTGCCGCCCCACCAGATGCGCCGCCACGCTGACCACCCCGTAACCGCCCATCGACATTATGCCGAAAGTCTCGTCATCGTTGCCCGACCACACGCGGAAATCATCCGGCGCGTCGCGAATGATTTTGGCGATCTGCACCGGATCGCTGCTGGCCTCCTTGATGCCGATGATGTTCTCAATCTCCGCCAGCCGCATGGTGGTGTCGTTGGTCATATTCAGACTGGTGCGGCTGGGCACATTGTACAGCATACCGGGCAGCGGCGTGCATTCCGCCAGCGCCCGGAAGTGGCGGTACAGGCCCTCCTGGGGCGGCTTGTTGTACGCCGGCACCGTCAGCAGCAGCGCGTCCGCCCCCGCCCGTTCCGCTTCCCGGCTCAGCTCAATGGAAGCGGCGGTATTGTTGTCGCTGGTGCCCGCGATAACCGCCCCTCGCCCGCCGATGGCGTCCTTCACCTCCCCGTACAGGCGCGCCTTCTCCTCAAAAGACAGCGCCGGCCCCTCGCCCGTCGTCCCCGTGACCACTAGCCCGTCCGAGCCGGAATCCAGCAGCCCCCGCGCGAGACGCCTGGCCTGTTCGTAGTCAACCGCCCCCGCCTCGTCAAAGGGTGTGACCATAGCGGTAATCAGTCGGCCAATCTCGGTAGGCATAATGCGTCCCTCCTTTGTGCGGCAGCCCCTGTGCGGCGCCACTCCGGGGCGCAGCGCGCCCGCAGCGCCGGCTGCCGGCCGGTATCTTGCCGGCATTATACACGCCCCGGCAGCACCCTGCGATAGGGAATTTTCGCCGCCCCGGCGCCGGTTACACCCCCATTGTAGCGGAATGCGCCTCCTCGCGCGCCACCGTCGCAACCAGCTCCAGGGCATCGTCAAAATCCGGCGCTATCCAAATCCGCCCTTGCAGCAACCCGGGCTTGCGCTTGACTTTCGCAGTATGGGCGGGTTTCGGAGTATGGGCGGGTTTCGGAGTATGGGCGAGATGGAACGCCCCCAAACGCGCGCCCCTGTTTGCCCGCCTGCTATCCCGGATCCCGTTGTCCCTGATTATGGCGTACAGCCGGCGTTCCGACTTGAAACGCTTCATACGCGCCGGAAACGCGCGCGTTCCCGCCCTCCTCGCCTGGTAAGAGTAAAAGTAAGAGCGATGGAGTTTGCGCTTCGCGGTGGTTGCATCGGGAAACGCCTTGTGGGGGAGGGAGATTGACCGGTAAGAGCGGCGGAGTTTGCGCTTCGCTGCGGTGATGCTCATTGGCGATCCTCCTTGATAATCCGGCTACCCTGCCCCGCGTTGCCCATGCACCACGCCCCGCGCCACCGCGTGTTCCGCGATTTGCAGCGCATTTAGCGCCGCCCCCTTCACCAGATTGTCCGTAACAATCCACATCGCCAGCCCGTTGGGATGCGAAGCGTCCCGGCGAATCCGCCCCACCAACACCTCATCCCGCCCGGCGGCCTCCACCGGCATCGGGTAGATGGACGCCGCCGGATCATCCTGCACGGTCACCCCCGCCATCCCCTCCAGCAGCTCCCGCGCCTCGCCCGGCGACACCGGCGCCGCAAATTCAATATGCGCCGCCACGCAGTGCGACACAAACACCGGCACCCGCACGCAAGTCGCCGAAACCGCAAGCTCCGGGTCATGCAGAATCTTGCGGCTTTCGTCAATCATCTTCTGCTCCTCGCGCGTGTACCCCGTTTCGGTAAAGGCGTCAATGTGCGGAAACACATTGAAAGCCACCGGTTGCGGCAGCGCTTCCGGTTCTACGCCGCCGCCGGCGGTGCCGTCCAACGCGGCGCGCGTCTGCTCCCGCAGCTCGTTCATCGCCGCCCCGCCCGCCCCGGAAACCGACTGGTAGGTATCCGCCACAATGCGGACAATGGCGCTGGCCTGCCGCAGCGGATGCGCCGCCATCACCAGCGGCGTAGTGGAGCAGTTGGGAATGGACACAATGCCGTTATGCCACTCCAGGTCGGCGCCATTCACCTCCGGTACCACCAGCGGCGCCGCCGGATCCATGCGAAACGCGCTGGAATCGTCAATCACCATCGCCCCGGCCGCCGCCGCCGCCGGCCCGAACCGATGCGATGCCGCCGTGCTCGCCGAAATAAAGGCAATGTCCACGCCGGCAAAAGACTCCTCCGTAGTCTCCCCCACGGTAAAAGTCTTGCCGTTGACCACCACCTCCCGTCCGGCCGACCGCCCGGAAGCCAGCAGCTTCAGGTTGGTATGCCCAGGGTAGCGCGCCTCAATCAGCCGGAGCGTCTCCTGCCCCACGGCCCCCGTCGCCCCCACCACGGCGATTTTCACTCCTTGCAGATCCATCATTATCGCTCATCGCTCCTGTGTTTCATTCGGAGATTGCGGATTATCCGTATTGTCGGGCTGGTCCGCCCGGTCAGCGGGGCCAGGATTGTCGGGCTGGTCAGCCCGGTCAGCGTAGCCAGGATTGTCGGGATGATCAGCCCGGTCAGCGTAGCCAGGATGGTCGGGCTGGTCCGCCCGGTCAGCGTAGCCGGGATTATCGGGCTGGTCCGCCCGGTCGGAATGTTCGGCGCGCCGCCCGTTGTCCCGCCGTTCCAGGCGTTCCATCAACTGCCGGTTCTGCTCCAGCAGCTGCTCGATGACTACATACTGCCGCTCGCGATCATCCCGTTCCTGCTCCCGCTCCCGCTCCCGTTCCCGCTCCCGTTCCTCGCGTTCTTGCCGGTACTGTTCCCGCTCCCGTTGCATGGATTCCGTCAGCGTCTTGACGATTTCCGCCTGCGCCTCCTGGCTCCGCAGCAGCATCTCGAAGTCCTCCTCGTACCCCTTCCGCATAAAGTAGGCAAGCACCATTTCTCTCACTCCCAGAGCCAGCGCGCCCAGGGCCGCATACAGCGTAATCGTATCCCAGACGATGGCGTTGGTTTTAGGCAGCCAGCCCACGGCCTCCAGGTCGCCCGCCGTCTGCCACGCCTTCAGCGCTGACGCCACCGCCGCCACCGCCGCGTATCCCGTGAACACCACGACGTTGACTATGTACTCAGCGCGGGGCGCGCGCACGCCGCGCTTCCGGTGGTTTGACGCTGCCATTGCCCCGATTATACCCCATTATACCCGCCACTGCGATGCGATTCCTCCCTATGCCTTGCCCCAGCCTCGCCGCACCCACGCCGCAGCCGCCGCGCCGGAACGCCGCATTAAAACCCGGCCACCCGCGCCCCCAAGTTACCAGCCCGGCCAACGATAACCCGGTTGACGATAACCCCGCTTTTGAGTACATTCACCCCCAGCCGGCCGCCGGCCCCGGCCATCATCCGCCCCGCCGCCCCGTCCGGCGCTCCGCCGCATCGCCTTGCCGCCAGGTCCTCATCGCCAGGGTCTCATTGCGAAGGCATCACCGCAAGGGCCTCATCACGAGGAAGGAGGGACATAATGCTGAATAGTGCCATTACGCTGTGCCGGGCCCGCCCCGCCCTTGTCCGCATCGTGCCCCTCGCCATAGTCGCCCTCGCCTTCACCGCCCTCCTGGCCTGCGGCGCCCCCACCGAGGAAACCGCCGACCCGCCCGCCTCGTCCGCCGCCGCCCCGGCGGCCGCCCCCACCACCCAGCAGCCCCAGGCTCAGCAGCAGCAGCCGTCCACGGAGCAACAGGCCCCGGCGGCGACCGCCCAGGCCGCGCCGCCCCAGCCCACCCCCACCACCGCCCTGGCCCAGCCCGCCGGAATGACCGACGCCAGCGCCGGCGGCGCTGCGCCCACCGCGCTGCCCGTCCCCACCGACACCCCGCCCCCCGCCGCCGGCGTCCCCGTCCAGGCCGACCTCCGCGTCGCCATCACGCCCCCCTACGCCGAAAACCTCCTCGGCTGGCGCGTCGGCGGCACCAACCAGGGTATGCTCCAGCCCATGCAAGAACACCTCTTCCAGCGCGATTACATCACCTGGGAAGCCCGCCCTATGCTGGCCACCGAATGGGAAGTCTCCGCCGACGGCCGCAACTGGCGCTTCCAGCTCCGCGAAAATGTCCCCTTCCATCACCAGGAGGACACCTTCGGCGTATCCGACTTCGTCTTCAGCTTCCAGCTATGGTCCCACCCCGAAAGCAAGGGCGCCTCCGACTGGTTCCACGAATTCCTGGGGCCGGAAGGCGAAAAGCGCAGCTTCGAAGTCGACGCCCTGGGCTCCACCGGCACGGTAGAGGAAGTATCCGACAGCGAAATGATCTGGCATGCCAACCGCCCCGAATTGTGGGTGCCTTTCTGGTTCTCCGACGCCACCACCGACCCCCTCATCTACAGCCTGGACTACTGGCAGAAAAACGGCGAAGCCGTCTATGCCGAACACCCCGTCGGCACCGGCCCCTGGCAGCACGTCAGCTACCAGCAGGGCGCCAAACTGGAATACGAGCGCGTACCCTACGAACACTGGCGCATCAACCCCGACTTCGAAACCCTCACCTTCTTCTTCGCCGAGGAAGATCTGACCCGCGTCGCCATGCTCCGCGCCGGCGAAGCCGACATCGCCGAAATCCCCCGCGAGCTGCAAGGCGAAATCATTGACGCCGGCTTTGCCATCACCCAAAGCACCCTCCCCGCCTTTATGGTGTGGGTCGGCATCGGCGGCCAGTACCTGGAGGACAAGCGCGACCCCAACGACCCCAACACCAACCTGCTCGTGCGCCGCGCCATGAACCACGCCATCGACCGCCACGCCATCAACGAAGCCTTCTTTGACAACAAAATGGAGCTGATGGCCAACACCGGCTGGCATCCCACCGACCCCTCCTACAACCCCGAATGGGAAATCCCCGCCTATGACCCCGACCTGTCCCAACAGCTGCTGGCCGAAGCCGGCTACGACGCAGGCGCCGGCCCCGCCATCGAGTTTATGTCCGGCAAGCTGGTCGGCGTGCCCGAACTCACCGAAATCGCCGTCCCCATTATCTCCTGGCTGGAGGAAGTCGGCTTCACCGTGGACGCCCAGCTCGGCGAGTTCCAGCCCATCCGCACCCGCTACCGCGCCCGCGAAATGAACGGCACCCTCTGGACGCACCGCACCGGCTTCTGGCCCTCCGGACGCAACGTGCGCGTGTACTTCGTCAGCCCCCAACAACAGGGCTCCGTCTTTATGTACGAAGACCCGTATGTAGAGAGCAGCTACGACCGTTGGAAGCAAAGCGTCAGCCCCGACGAACGCGAAAACCTGATGCGCGAAGTCGGACAGTATCTGTACGAACAGAACGCCACCATCCCCCTGGGCTTCCTGTTCGCCGAATTCGGCATCAACCCCCAGGTCATCGCCGGCTACTCGGTCAACAACAGCTACTTCGGCGGCATGAAAGGCCACGAATACACCCGGGTAGTGCGCCGCTAGGCCGCCACCCGCCGCCATCGACCAAAACGCCGTGTGGGCAGGTAGAGTTACCCTACCTGCCCACACGGCGCTCGACTCGCCCGCCCCACAGGGCAGGCCGGAAAAGTCGGTTGCGACTGCGCCGGAAGCCCCGGTCAGACGCCCCCGGAGAATGCTGCTGCCGGGGAACGCCGCCAGGGGATACTGCCGGCCTGGCGCTGGTTAGTCGCCCCCGTGGCAGTTGCAGTTGCCCGGCTGGCAGCCGGAATCCTCGCAACAGCAGCAGTGCCCGCTGTGGGCGCAGGTACAGCGCGTATTCCCCTCGCAGTGGCTGTGCTCCGCCACCTCGCTGGCCTGGTGGTGATGATGCGCGCTGTGGTCGTGAATGTGGGGCCGTTCCGCGGTTACCATATATTCCCTCCTGTCCGGTCGGTTCCTTTGCGGCCGGCGCCAATCCGGCAACCGGATCCGCTTTGCCAACAGGCACTATACTCCTTTAATCCGCCCGGCGCTAGCGCCAAACCGCCCGCGGCAGCGTCCCCAACCGGGTAGTCTGCTATTCACCCGTCATCCCGCCGCTGTCCGACATCCGGCGGAGCTCCTGGACGCTGCTTTCGTCGGAACGAGGCAGCCAATCAAATCGCTTGAAAATCGCCCCAAATCCGCCCCATACCCCCTTGACAGCCGGAACATCCGTCCGCTATCATCAAACCCGGATGCGGCAACCCGCCCGGCGAACCGGGGAACAGTACTGCCCCAACCGCCATCCGCCACAGCATCCCGGACGCGGACGCGCGCCCGGCGCCACAGCGGACAAAGCACTGCCCACCCACCGGATCCGATCCGCAGCTCTCTATCCGCGTCACGCCACCATCGGGGAAACCATTTCGGGCTAACCAAACGGGCTCCAGGAACACGGTCTAACCCTTGTCGGAACCCAATTTTCAGCTGGTCCTGCTTCGTCGCCGTATGTATCTTTCGGCCCGTGTAGTTCTGTGCCAGCCAGCGGATGTCACCACCGCCCCGTGCCGGATTGACCAATCGGCTCGCCGGAGCAGGCCCTGAACCTGCTTTTGCTTGCCGCCAGCCTGTCCGGGACACGGAAAACTAGGACGAAATCCACTTTGCACGCTCTCAGGCCGTAGCGCCGACAACCTGGAACCCAACCGGATAGCCCGAACCTTCCCCGATGCCCTCAATCTATCACCCACCCAACCACCAGTCAATCAGTCAATGGCCTGCCACCTACCAACCACCAGCCAGCGCCAGCCGCCAGCCCGCCGTTAGCCGCCAACCCGCCGCCAACGACCCGCCAGCAGCCAGCCACCAACCGAAAGGAGCATTCCTTATTATGGGAACCGTCCAGCACCACCAGGCCCGCAGCGACGCCCTGCTTCGCCACGCCCGCAACGCCACCGAAGCCGCCATCGCCGCGCCCGCAATCCCCGGCCCTCACCCGCCGGACTACATCGACCCCTTCATCGACGGCCTGGCCGACGCCGTGGACTCCATCCAACGCGCCGCCGCCCACGCCGCCACCGCATTGGCGGTGCATATCGGCCTGCGCCACAACACCACCCGCCGTCTCCAAATCGCCTTGACCGACGCCATCTTCTGCGACCACCTCCGCCGCGGCCACCTGAGAACCTTCCGCCACACCTACACCCTGGCCGCCGTCCTGAACCTGCCCACCCCCGCCTACAAAATCGCCAGCCTAGCCCGCGCCGCCGCCAACGCCGGGAATGCCGGCCACGCCGCCAGCGCCGGGAATGCCGGCCACGTCGTCCGCCGCCGCCCCCATCGCCGCACCCCTCACGCCACCACCGGCCTCCGCGTCCCCATCGGCCACAGCCCCATGGGAACCACCATCCAAACCATCCGCAAGATGCGGAAACGCGTCGCGTCCCTCAAAAACGCCATCTTTGCCATCATCGCCGGCCGCCCGAAACTCGTCCGCCCCGCCAAGCGCAGCCTCCGTTTCGACATCGACTTCGTCCCCACCACGCCCACCCACGGCGAAATCCGGTCCGCCGGCGAAATCACCCGCCTCCCCTACTACCAGAAATTCGTGAAGCGGTACAACCTGGTAGGCATCCCAATGTCCACCGACTTCGACCTCCACCCCAACTACGGCAGCGCCGCCCGCCGCGTATGCCGCTGCGCCCCGGAACCGCGCCACCTCGTCACCGACCACGACCACAACATAATCCTCGCCCCCCAATGGCGCCAGGCCCTAGCCGACGCCTACCCCCACCTCCAAATCCCCCACCTCCTCCCCCTCTAACCACCCGGCCGGCATCAGGCCGGCCGCCGCCCCTTGCTACGCCGCCCCCCCCGGCCGGCATCATCCGCAGGCCAACCGCCGCAGGTTGGCCCAACCCCTCGCGCGTCCCCTACCGCCCCCCCGCCCCCGCCGCGTCCGCGATGGTCAGCCAATCCGCTTGCCGGAATCTGACCATCGCGTGCTTTTTCCTAAAATTGACAAATCATCTTTGGCGGTGCTATATTCCCCGCAGTCAACCTGTCCGGCGCATTCCTGCTGCCGCTGCCCGGCCCCGCGCCCGGCCTGCGCGCATCCCCGTCTGCCTTGCCGGCGCCAGTCACGCCCGCCGCAAACCCCGGCAGCGACACTTCCCGGGTGGCCCCGCCTGCTTGCTAAAAACCACAACGGCATCCCTACCACGCCACCGGAATTGCCCCGCCGCCGCCCTTTGACTGCCCCGCCCCGGACGGGTTAACCCGTTAGCACATTACAGCCGGTTCGGAGGAACCTCCAGATGCAAATGAACGACTTCGTCGTCCGGTTCGCCGGTGAGGGCGGGCAGGGCGTCGTTACCTCGGCGGAAGGGCTGGCGCAAGCGTCCACCCAAGTAGGCTACCACGCCCTCACCTACGCCACCTTCCCCTCCCAAATCCTCGGCGGCCCCACCTGGACCCAGGCCCGCATCCGTACCGAACCCATCCTCAGCTCCGGCGACCAGGTGGACGTCCTCGTCGCCTTCAACGAGGAAGCCTACGAAACCCACGCCGAGGAAGTGCGCGACGGCGGCGTCATCATCTACAACTCCGACGACTTCACGATGACCGACCCCCGCTCCTTCGGACTGGCCATCGACTCCCTCGCCCGCTCCACCGGCAACAACCGCGCCGCCAATATGGTCGTCATCGGCGCCCTCGCCCAGCTGGTGCATATGCCCCAGCAATACCTGGAGGACTTCGTCGCCGCCCGCTTCCGCCGCGGCCGCGCCAACGACGACCAAATCATCGCCTCCAACATCGAAGCTATGCGCCTCGGCCGCCAGCACGCCGCCGAAAGCGGCTTCGTCCTCGGCGACCTCGCCCCCCCCAACCCCCCCGACTACAAACAGCTGATGCTCAAGGGCAACGAAGCCATCGCCCTCGGCGCCACCCACGCCGGCCTCGGCTTCTACGCCGGCTACCCCATCTCCCCCGCCACCACCATCCTCCTCTGGATGGAACGCAACCTCGTCGGCGAAAACAAATTCGCCTACCAGGTCTCCTCCGAAATCGAAGCCATCACCGCCATTATGGGCGCCGGCTACGCCGGCAAAAAAGCGATGACCGCCACCGCCGGCCCCGGCATCTCCCTCATGAGCGAAGGCTTGGGCCTCGCCTGGATGGCCGAAATCCCCGTCGTCGTCGTGGACGTCCAGCGCGGCGGCCCCGCCACCGGACTGCCCACCAAAACCGAACAATCCGACCTGATGGGCTGTATGTACCCCGCCCACGGCGACGTCCGTATGCCCATCATCGCCCCCGGCACCGTCGAAGAATGCTTCTATGGCGCCATCCACGCCCTCAACTGGTCCGAACGCTACCAGGGCCCCGTCATCCTCATGAGCGAAATGTCCATGGCCGAACGCGTCCAGAACATCCCCCGCCCCGACCTCTCCAAAGCACCAGTCGAAGACCGCCTCCTCTACGAAGGCAGCAACGGCTACCACCGCTACTCCGGCCACCGGCTGTCCCCTATGCCCTTGCCCGGCGGCCCCGGCGCCTACGTCGCCAACGGCAGCGAACACGACGAAATGGGCGACACTACCCACCTCCCCGCCCGCCACGTCCAGATGACCGAGCGCCGCTTCAGCAAATTCAAGCTCCTGGAGGAGGACAACTACGAAGCCGACAACACCGCCGCCCGCATCGCCGTTATGACCTGGGGCGGCTCCAAAGGCCCCGCCCGCGAAGCCTACGACGCCCTCCGCGACCAGGGCGCCGACATCGGCTGGTACTACACTATGTTCCTCAACCCCTTGCCCCCCCGCCTCCTGGAGGAACTCCTGACCAAAGACCTGGTCATCGTCCCCGAACTCAACTACCAGGGACAATGGGCCACCATCCTGCGCTCCTTGGGCGTCAAAACCCAGGCCATCACCCAATACACCGGCCTGCCCTTCAAGGTCAGCGACCTGGTGTCTCGCATCAACCACCTCGTATCCCCCGCCTAGCATCCCTGCCCAGTATCCCCTACCACCAGTATCCCCTACCAGAGGAGGTAGCCCGGGCATGAGTAAAAAAAACCCGGAATACGACTTCAAGTGGTGCCCCGGCTGCGGCGACTTCGGCGTCCGCCGCGCCCTTGAATTCGCTATGATCAATCGCCTGGAGGAAACCGGCCTGCCCATCGAGAACAACGTCGTCGTCGCCGGCATCGGCTGTAGCGGCAACCTCGTCCACCTCCTGGAAGGCCAACAGCCCTACGGCTTCCACGGCATCCACGGCCGCACCCTCCCCGTCGCCATGGGCGTCAAAATGGCACGACCCGAACTCAACGTGGTCGTCGTCGCCGGCGACGGCGACTTCCTCAGCATCGGCGGCGAACACATCGCCCCCCAGGCCGCCCGCAACCTCAACATCACCGCCGTCGTTATGGACAACGGCGTCTATGGCCTCACCAAAGGCCAAAGCTCCCCCACCACCGAAATGGGCGCCATCACCAGCAGCACCCCCTTCGGCAAAATCGAGGCCGACCTCGACCCCCTGGAACTCTACCTCACCCTGGGCGTCTCCTTCATCGCCTCCGGCTTCTCCGGACAACCCCGCGTCCTGGCCCGCCTCATCAACGAAGGCATGAACCACCAGGGTATGTCTATGATCCACGTCCAGTCCCCCTGCGTCACCTACAACGACACCTACCAGCTCATCAAGGGCAACGCCAAAGAGGGCATCGCCCCCGCCCTGTGGGACATCCCCGACGACCACGACCCCGCCAGCAAACGCGCCGCCTACGACCTGGTCCAGCAGGGCGGCCTACCCGTCGGCGTCATCTACAAGGACGAAACCCGCCCCTCCCTGGACGCCAATATGGACGCCATCCGCGCCAAAGCCCGCTCCCGCACTATGGAACAGCTCCTGGACGCCTACACCTTCTAGCCCGCCGGCGCCCATCACGCCCGGCATCATCCAACCCGTCCCGCGCCCCTGTACCCCCGAAAACGGCGCCGCCCCGCCGGCAAACCCCGGCGGGAGGAGGTCCGCTGTACCCTACGGGCGCTCTTGGCGGCACAACAGCAGCGTCCCCAACCGGAAACCGGCGATATTCCCCCGACGCCCATGCTTGGCGGCACAATGGCAATCACCGGGCTGCTGCGCCGTCGCCAACCCCCCGCCGCCGGCATCGCCATCGCCGTTGACCCGCGCCCCATCTACCCCGGCGATACCCTGACCGCCGAAATCGCCGTAACCGCCCGCCGCGATCTCATCGCCGGCCCCGGCCTGCTCCGACTGGAAGCCACCGAGCTGCTGGAGATCGACTCCGCCCGCGACGCCCCGACCCGTACGGCCCGCGCCCTGCGCCCCGATCCCATACACCCCGGTTCCGCTTCACCCGGCTATGTTGAATGCGTCTTTGCCGGTGACGTCCGCTTGCCCGCCGGTGGTATCCTCCGCGCCCCCGCCCAACTGACTTTGCCGCCCGACGCCCCGCCCACCGTCAAAGGCAAGCACGCCCGTATCACTTGGCGCCTTTCCGCCCGCCTGACCTCCGCCGGCGCCAACGCCGGCCCCGACCACGCCCCCGGCCTCCTTTCCCGTCTGGCCCACGCCTCACCCGGACACATTGACCAGGAACTGGTCGTATTCGCCCGTCCCGACCCGGCCCACATCGGCGGCGAGCCTCTGCCGCCGCGCCCGAGTGCCACCCGGGCCTACCGCAATGTCCGCCTCGATCTGGCCCTGGACACCGGGTTGGTCGCCAACGGCGGCATCGTATCCGGCGTCCTGTCCGTGCTGCCCCGCGTCTCCTTCGCCGCCCGGGAACTGCGGATTGACCTGACCCGCTGGGAGCGTTCCGGCAGCAAACAGGCCCGCATCACCGCAAGCCGCCGGATCCTGCAACGCCCCGCCCTCCTGGCCGCCGGCGAAACCACCGAATGGGCCTTCTACCTCCCCGTTCCCGACCGTCTGATGCCGTCCACCCTGGCCCGGCACACCTTCGTCGGCTGGCAAGTCCGCGCCGTCCTCGCCCGCCCCCTGCGCCCCGACTTCAGCGTCGCCCAGGCCGTGCAGGTGTACACCGCCCCGCGCTGACCCGATGCCGGCCCCCGCCCTTGCCCCTATGCGGCGCAGTCAGCTGCCGCCCTCTCCCTCCCCCGGCCCGGCGCTCCCCCACCACCGGCGCAGCCGTTCCGCAATCGCCGCTTCCGAACCCTGCTCGGAAGGCTCGTAGTACCGCCGCCCCGCCAGCCCGGGCGGCAGGTAATCCTGCGCCGCAAAATGCCCCTCGTAATCATGGCTGTACTTATACCCCGCCCCGTATCCCATCCCCCGCATCAGCCCCGTCACGGCGTTCCGCAGATGCAGCGGCACGGGTTCATTGGGACTGCCCCGCACCTCTGCCAGCGCCCGTTCCAGCCCGATGTAGGCGGCGTTGCTCTTCGGCGACGTCGCCAGATACACCGTCGCCTCCGCCAGCGGAATCCGGCCCTCCGGCAACCCGATAAAGTGCGCCGCCTGCTGCGCCGCCACCGCCACCGGCAGCGCCCCCGGATTCGCCAGCCCGATGTCCTCCGCCGCCAGTATCACCAGCCGCCGCGCTATGAACAACGGATCCTCCCCCGCCTCCAGCATCCGCGCCAGCCAGTACAACGCCCCGTCCGGCGACGACCCCCGCACCGATTTGATGAACGCCGATATGGTGTCATAATGGCTGTCCCCCGCCTTGTCGTACTGCGGCGTGCGCCGTTGCAGGGCATCGGATATGGCGTCAACCCCAATGCGCCGCCGGCCGCCGGCCCCGGATTCAGATTCAGATTCGGATTCGGATTCAGGTTCGGCGCCCACCGTCGCCATCTCCAGGGCGTTCAGCGCCACCCGCGCGTCGCCGTTGGCAATGTTCACCAGATGCGCCCGCGCCTCATCCTCCAGCTCCGCCGACAGCATCCCCAGCCCCCGCCGCTCGTCCGCCAGCGCCCGCCCGATGATGTCCGCCATCGCCCCGTCATCCAGGGCGTACAGCGTGAACACCCGGCAGCGGGAAAGCAGCGGGGCATTGACCTCAAAAGACGGGTTTTCGGTAGTAGCCCCGATAAAAGTGACCGTGCCGTCCTCAACATAGGGCAGAATGACATCCTGTTGCGCCTTGTTGAAACGATGGATCTCGTCCACAAACAGGATGGTCGGCTGCCCGTACAGCGACTGCCGTTCCCGCGCCCCGGCCACCGCCTTCCGCAAGTCCGCCACGCCCGCCGACACTGCGCTCACCGGCTCAAAATGCGCCTGCGTCGTGGCCGCAATCAGCCGCGCCAGCGTCGTCTTCCCCGAACCGGGCGGCCCCCAGAACAGCACCGACGGCACCCGGTCGGCCGCAATCGCCCGCCGCAGCGCCCGGTCCGCGCCCAGAATATGCTCCTGCCCCACAAACTCGGCGAAAGACGCCGGCCGCATCCGTTCCGCCAGCGGCGCCGTCTCCAGGGCGCGCTGCCGGCGGCTGTGCTCAAAAAGAGCCGGCGGATTTTCACGGGCGGAAGTCATAATCGGATTGCGCCCTGCGATTCTGATAACATCGGCGGCGGCGCGTCAAGGCTTTTGGGGACGGCCTATCCGCGTCTTTCCGCCGCCGCGCCCCTTTATCCCGCCGTTCCGCCGCCCCGTACTGCGCCCGCGCCGGCGCCGGCGCGCCCTGCCGCGCGAAATGTATGACCGCCAACGGGTAGCGCCGCCGCCCCCGTTAGGGTATCATCCTGGAACGATACTGCGAACACGGCGCCGCCGGACGCGACGGCACCCGACGCCAGGAGCAAGACAATGGCCGATTACATTCCCTCCACGCGGGACTGGGTGCGGGAACAGGTGGAACTTTACGAAAGCAGCGGCGGCACGGAAGGCACTACCCTGCGCGATACCGGGCTGCCCGTCATCATCGTCGCCAACCGGGGCAACCAAACCGGCGCCATCCGCAAAACCCCGCTGATGCGCGTCAAGGACGGCAACGCCTACATCCTGGTGGGCTCCCAGGGCGGCGCCCCCAAAAACCCCGTGTGGGTCTATAACCTCCGCGCCCACGCCGCTGTCGACCTCCGCGACGGAACCGAGGTCCAGGCAATGCGCGTCCGCGAAGTAGCCGACGCCGCCGAAAGGGCCCGCCTGTGGCAGCTGGCCGTTGCCGCCTTCCCCCCTTACGCGGAATACCAGAACCGCACCACCCGCGTCATCCCCGTATTCGTGGCCGAACCCGTCTAACCCGGATCCGCCCGACTGCCGGCTGGCCCCGCCGGGCCTGACCCGTCAGCCGGACGACATCACCCGCCCCCCTATCCCCTCTCCCCATCCGCGCCGGGATTGCCCCGCCACAAAATCCGCCCCCGCCAAATCGTTGCTTGCGGGGGCAATAGCAAGTATATTAACCTCCTTATCGGTTTCCAGGTTGCGCCGGTCCGCCTTCCTAGGGTATTGGGATTCGCTGTGCCCGACGAATTCAGACCACACAAGTGCAGCGTCCCTCAATCTACAACCCCCATTACCCACCCGACCGGAGGAACCATCGTGGCCCTTTCCGATCTGACCCTGGAGTGCAGCGACTGCGGCGCCGCGTTCCCCTTCACCGTTGGCGAGCAGGAATTCTACGCCTCCCGCGGCTTCACCAACCACCCCAAGCGTTGCGCCGACTGCCGTAACGCCCGGCGCGGCCAGCCCCGCGACTTCGGCGGCGGTGGCGGCGGCGGTGGCTTCCGCGGCTCCCGCGAAACCTTCCCCATCGTCTGCGCCGGCTGCGGCATCGACGCCACCGTCCCCTTCCGGCCCCGCGGCGACCGCCCCGTCTATTGCAGCGACTGCTTCTCCCAGATGCGAAACTCCTGACCCCTCATCCCGCACCCGCCCGGCCCGGCCGGTGCCGCCAACCCCAACCCCGCCTCGGCGCCGGCCGGCTGACTAACGATGCCATACCAGGACTTGCGCGCGTACCTCGCCTTTCTGGAAAGCCGGGGCGACTTGCGCCGCATCTCCGCTCCGGTCAGCCCGGAGCTGGAGATCACCGAAATCGCCCACCGGATGCTGCGCGCCGGCGGGCCGGCCCTGCTCTTTGAAAATGTGGTCGGCTACGATCTGCCCGTAGCCATCAACCTGTTCTGCGCCGACCGGCGCATGAACTGGGCGCTGGAAGTGGACACCCCCGACGACCTGGCGGCCCGCCTGGAATCGCTGATTGACCTGGCCTTGGGCGGCCCGCCGTCGGGCATCGTCAACAAGCTGCGTACCCTGGGCCGCCTGGCCCGCATCGGCGCCTACCAGCCCAAACTCGTCCGCAACGTCCCCTGCCAGGAAGTGATCATCACCGGGGACGACGTCGACCTGAATGCCTTCCCCATCATCAAATGCTGGCCCGACGACGCCGGCCGCTACATCACCCTGCCCCTGGTAATCACCAAAGACCCCGCAACCGGCGTTCAGAACTACGGCATCTACCGGATGCAGGTCTTTGACCGCAACACCACCGGGATGCACTGGCAGACCCACAAGGTAGGCGCGCGCCACTACCGCGCCACCGGCGACCGCCTGGAGGTAGCCGTCGCCCTGGGCGGCGACCCCGCCTCCATCTGGACGGGCTCGGCGCCTCTGCCGCCCGATGTGGACGAAATGACCCTGGCCGGCTTTATCCGCAACGCCGGCGTGGAACTGACGCCGGCCCACTCGGTGGATCTGCTGGTGCCGGCCCACGCTGAAATCATCCTGGAGGGCTACGTCGTCCCCGGCGAGGAACGCCTCGAGGGCCCCTTCGGCGACCACACCGGGTACTACTCCCTGGCGGAGCCGTACCCCGTCTTTCACATCACCACCATCACCCGGCGCCGCAACCCCGTCTATCCCACCACCTTCGTAGGCCGCCCCCCCACCGAGGACTACTGGATGGGCAAGGTCACGGAGCGGGTCTTTCTGCCCCTCATCCGTCTCATCCTGCCCGAAGTGGTGGACATCAATATGCCCGCCGAGGGCATCTTTCACAACCTCGTGCTGGTCTCAATGAAAAAGGAATACCCCGGCCACGCCCGCAAGGTAATTTACGGCCTTTGGGGGCTGGGGCTGTTGAGCCTGACCAAAATCATCGTGGTGGTTGACCATTTCGTCAATGTGCAGAACCCTTCCGAAGTGGCCTGGCGCGTTGCCAACAACCTCAACCCCGCCACCGACCTGGTCTTGGCCGACGGCCCCATTGACGACCTGGATGTGGCCTCGCCCACGCCCCGTTTCGGCAGCAAGCTCGGCATCGACGCCACCCGCAAGCTGCCCCAGGAAGGCTACCATCGGGAATGGCCCCCGGACATTGAGATGAGCGCCGAGATACGGGAGCAGGTAACCCGCCGCTGGACCGAACTGGGGCTTGGCGACATTATCGCCCCCCAGCCCGGCGAGTGCCCATGAGAATGATGCATCCACATCCAGCCCGGCTGCCGGCTCGACACTGGCCGGCAACCGCACCCGCTACACCACACCAGCGGCGGCGCAACCACGACCGGGGATTAGGGCTACCCCGGTATCCGTTGCAGCAGCGGCTCCGTCCGGTTGGGCGGCAGGTCGGTCTCAAAGGTGTTGATGACCATCGCCAGCATCGTGTAGTTGCCCAGCACCAGCGTCAGCTCAATCGTCCCTTGCTGCCCGAAAGCCTCCAGTGCGCTCTGGTAGCCGCCCCGGCTGACCTGATGGTTCCGCAGGATTTCGCGGCCCAGGTTGATGACGGCCGATTCGTCCGGCGCCAGTTCGGGCAGGGGTTTGCCCTCGCGGATGGCGTCCACCACGCCCGCCGGCACCCCGGCGTCCCGCGCCGAGGCGGCGTGGGCGTTCCAGATGTGCTGGCAGTCCATCTCCCGCGCCGCCACCAGCATCGCCAGCTCCGCCGCCTTGTGGGGCAGGCTGGACTGGTTGCGCAGGTACTGGTTGAGCGCGGTAGCGTGCCGGCTGGCCTCGGGGACATGGGTCATCACCGACCCCGGCCCATAGGCCGGCACATTCGCCCCGTTCTGCGTAATCTCGTCAAAAGCGGCCTCCTGGCCGGCAGGGGTAGTGGCGCGGGACGCCAAGGGTAGTCGTGCCATGGTAATGCCTCCTTCTGTGCCGAATGTGTTCCTTCGTGTTACAGTCGCTACACCTTCTGCCTAGATTTGACCAGATCTATGAAGCCGGCCAAGTCCATAAGCCAGTCCTGCTGTGCCCGCTGGTATGTGGAGAACAATGGCCTTGGAACGACCAGTTGCAGGTTGGACGATTGCATTTCGTCCGTTTGCGGTACAGAAATGGACGGCTGTAGGGTCAGCAAGTGTTTGTTCTCAATCCGTTCGGCTTCCGACAAAACTTGCCGCCAGCGGTCCTTGCAGGTACGTTTGGCACCCAGCATTGTCAGCAGGGATTCCTGATATGATGCGTCGGCATATTCACTTTGCCCGGGAAACAGAAAGTCCGGTCTTTTCGCGCCTTCTGTCCGTGCCTCGCGGGTGTACCGGATTCCGTGAGCATCAATCACCCTTTCAAGGTGATTCCCCAATGCGAAACCGGCGCGTGATTTCCGCCGGTTATGAACGCTCAGGAAAAACGCGGTGGCGCAATCCACGTCGATACCGCCGTCTTTCTCAAACCCTCGCTTCAAACGATCCTCAACAATGCGCCGTTCCATATGCCGAAACAGCGCTTCTTCATGGTCCATCCATGCAATCAGAGCTTCGTCCGGTGCTTCGAGCGGGTTAGGGCTTTCAATGTTGTCCCTTGCAAATTGTGAGAACTCCCGTGTTGTGGGGAAATTGGTTCCGTGACGCTCGATCAGCAAACCGAAAGACTCTGGCGCAGGTTCCACCAGTTCAATGCCGAGGTCGTCGAGGATGGACCGTGCGCCAATGCCAAGCTGTCGGTTGAAATCGGTTTGTATCGCCCTCGCATCAGCCCGATTACCGGCAGGATTAAGGCCGAACAGCCATAGCAGTTGTTGCGCCGCGGTTGAGCCTGCCGGCGACAGGATGATGAGCAATTTTTGCTCTTTCGTTTTTGCTATGACCAGCAAATCTCCTGCGACAGCCCGGTGCACAATGGGCTCCGTGTGGGCGGGGTAGTAAAGGCGGTACTCCGCACTCCGGTTCGGCTGGTTGCGCCGTACGTCATTCCAAGTACAGGTTGACTCGATGTAGAGAGGGTTGTCGTCATCCGCGTCATCCAGCCAGTAAAAAGTCGCCTGGAATTTGACTTGACCGGGTGTAGTCCCCAGGAATTCGCGAAAGCTGCCAATTCCCTGAAATTCGTGCTGGTGCGAGAGGAACCTATTGACCTCAACCTCTGCTAGGTACTTGGCCCCTGCACCGTCGAAGTGGTCCGACAAAACTCCGAAATTCATTCTGCGCCTCCTGATATTTCATGCTCCTGTGAATCCGACCTGATCCATTCTGATACACTTGTAATCAAGGAATCAAAGTCAAGCTTCCGCCTTCCTTTGAGGGCGCACTCCCATATTACAAGCCGGCGCCAGCCCATATCCAGCAACGCGTCACGCGTTTTCTGGTCACGGTGCCGGTTGCCGCCAATTTTGGCAGCCCAGAACTCGGCGCGCGTGGACGGCCATTTGAACAGATGACAATCGTGACCATGCCAAAAACAGCCGTGCGCAAAGACTACAGCCCGATAGCGCGGCAACGTTATGTCCGGTGTGCCAGGCAAGTCTTGCCGATGCAGCCTGTAACGAAACCCGGCAGCGTGGAGGGCCTTGCGGATCCGAACCTCGTGCCTGGTATCTTTTGAGCGTATGCCCGACATCATCCGGCTGCGGACTGCGGGCACAACTATATCAGCCATAGCCAAAGGCCCCTGTCCGACTACACCAGCCATGGCCGCATATGTGCCGCTATCGCCCGAACTACCGGAACTGCCACCGCATTTCCAAACTGGCGGTATGCCTGGGTGTCGGATACCGGGATTTTGAACTGCGACTCTGTTGGCTTGTCAAAGCCCATTAGCCGGGCGCACTCACGGGGCGTCAAGCGGCGGGGCAGGTCATTGACCTGCTCGATCAAAATCTCTGCCCCATCCTTATAATAGCGGGCTGACAGGGTACGCGCAACGTCGACGCGCCCTGCCAGGCCGTATCCAAATCCGTTGCCTCGGGCGCGATGCTTCCGGGCATAGGCGTTGAGGTAATTCCACAAGTGCTCGGTAAGGGTGTACCTGTCCCCAACTTCGCCCAGTTCTCCGCAAGTATAGTGGGGTTCGGCCACCTCTGTCCCGTTCTCCGGGTGCAGAATATCGCCCAGTACCGGCCTGGCATCGCTTTCGGGCAAAAGCATACTGTTCAGGTCAAAGTCCGCAGCATCCCGTAGCCCGGCAATGAAAATGCGCTCGCGATGCTGTGGCACCCAGGCTCTGGCGTCAATTACCCGGTAACTGATATGGTAACCCAGCTCCTTTTCTAGGATAGCGTGCATGATGCCGAACGTGCGGCCCTTGTCGTGATTGACCAGATTTTTCACATTCTCCAGTAAAAACGCCCTGGGCCTGTGCCGGGCAATTAGCCTGGCCAAGTCAAAGAACAGCGTTCCCTGCGTTTCGCAGGCAAAGCCGTGTGGCGCGTTGAGAGCGTTTTTCTTGGAAACCCCGGCTATGGAAAACGGCTGACACGGGAACCCGGCCAACAGCACATCGTGGGGCGGAATGGCATCTGCCGGGATTTCCCGGATGTCCCCGGCAATTTCATCCTCGCCGAAATTCGCCCGGTAGGTCTGCTGGCTGTACTTGTTCCATTCACAGGTGAACACGCAAGCGCCGCCCGCAGCCTCAAAGCCGAGGCGCATCCCGCCGATGCCGGCAAAAATGTCCACGAATGAGAACTGCTTCGCCATCCCGCAACCGCGGTGCGGCCGGGTGCGGTACAGGGCGCGTTGTACGTCCGCGATAACCATGCCGATATTGTCTAACAAAAAGGGCTGATAGCGCAACCTGGGATTTCCGCCCGTCAGCGGCAATCCGGCGTATATTGACGCCGACGACGGGAAGCCAGCCTGAGTGGGGAGCTTGGCCAATCGCAATGGCCCTTGAGACTGGCTGCCAACCCCGCTACCGATACCCCTGCTTCCCCGTCTTCTCCTCAAACAGCCGCCAGGTGTTTTCGTTGAACGGATAATACTTCCCCGGCGAACACCCCTCCACCGCCAGCTGCGCCTTGATGACCGCTTCCACCTCCTCCCGCTGGCGGGCAATGCGAATGACCTCATCGGCCGCCGCCGCCGCCACTGCCACCACGCCGTCGTCATCCCCCACGATGGCATCCCCGGGGCGCACCAGCGTTCCGCCGCACTGGATGCAGTCGTCCACCTGCCAGGGCCAGAACTCCGCCGGCCCCTGCTTGGCGGTGGCGTTGGCCGCATAGACGGGAAAGCCGTATTCCTTCAGCGTGTTGGTGTCCCGCACCGCGCCGTCAGTCACCAGGCCGGCCACGCCGCGCTGGTGCAGCCGGTAAAACTTGATGTCCCCGCCGATGCTGCTGTACGGCCAGCCCATGGCGTCAATCACCAGAACTTCGCCGGGGCCGCAGCGCTCAAAGGCCACATATTCGGACGAATCAGCCCCCTTCGGTTTGTCGGCGGCCAGGTCGGGGCGATGCGGCACAAAGCGCAGCGTAACCGCCCGCCCCGCCATCCGCTGGCCGGGCTGTAGCGGTTTGGCCCCCTCAATCATACTCATCGGCCAGCCCATCACCCACAGCGCGTCAATCAGCGTCTGCGTGGGGATGCCCCGCAGGGCGGCCAGCGTCTCATCGGAAATCCGCGTTGCGGAGGCGGCGTTACTCGTCATCGTAGCGTCCATCCCTCAAGTAGGGGTATCGTCTGACGGGGGTAGCATTGGGAAGGTGAGAGCATTGTAGCCGAGAAAAACCGGGCGGCCCGGTTGCCCGGACCGCCCGTGTCGCATTGCATCGCCAGCGTGTGGAGCGTAACGCGATGTAGCCGGCTGGCTTGCCTATTCGTCCGGCCAGCCTTCGGCTTCCTCGCCGGCGGCCAGGGCGGCCTCGATACCATCGGCGGCATTCTCGGTTACCCACTCGCCCCAGATGTCGGCGTTGTTGTTCAGCCACCAGAGGGCGGTCTGCTTGACATCGGCGTCGGGATTGTCGTTCTGCCATCCGGCGACAGCCTTGTAGATGTCAATGTTGAAGTCCCAGTTGCGCAGCATCTGCACTACATCGGGGGCTTCGCCGGGCAGGTCGGGGTTGACGGCAATCAGGACGGTGGCATCCACGTAGCCGCAGGCTTTGGTGGTGTACCAGCATTCGTCGGTGTACGCGGGCTCATCCAGGCGCACCAGATCCAACACTAGGGCCGGGTCATTGGTGCCCCACTGGTAGCCCAGCCAAGGTTCGCGCCGTTTGTAGGCTCCTTCCAGGTCGGCGTTCAGGGCGGCGCCGTCGCCGGGGTTGATAATTTCCACATGATCGGACAGGCCGTAGCCCTCAATCTGGGCGGCATTTACATCCTCACAGGCCCAGCCGATGATGCAGGATACCAAGCGAGCCTTGCCGCCGGTGTCCGCCGTGGCGAACAGCTCCTTGTACTGCGGATCTTTCAGATCCTCCACATTGTCCAGTTCCGGGTACTGCTCTTGCAGGTAGGCCGGGATGACGAAAGCGGACTGCCAGTCTTTGCTCAGGCTCTGGCCGACCGAAAGGACGGCGCCGTCCTCGCGGGCCTTGTTCCAGGCTTCGGTCTGGTTGGGCAACCAGATTTCCATAGCGACGTCGGTGTCGCCGTTTTGCAGGCCCTGGAACAGGGGCAGCGTCGCGCCGAACTTCACGTCGGTGGGATAGCCGTAGCCGTGCTCCACGATGTACTGCGCGATGCGGTTCTGCAACAGCGCGCTGGACCAGTTGAGGTCGCCGAAAATGATGGTTTCTTTGGGGCCTTCCGGCGGCTCCACCATCACCTCCACGACTTTGGTGACCTCCACTTGCTCGGTCACCACTTTGGTGACCTCTACCTCCTCAACCACGGTTTCGGTCACAACTTTCTCAACTTCAACCTCTTTCACGACCTCAACCGGCTTCTCCACCTCAACGACCTTTTCCACTTCCACCTGCTCGGTGACGACGCGGGTGACTTCGATGGTCTGGGGAGCGGCCGGCGAACAGGCCAGAACGGCGACGGCGCCCACCAGGGCCAGAGCCGCCGTCAGTGCGAACAGTTTGTACTTGGCGAACAAAATCCTTTCCTCCATTGTGGGCGCGGGCAGGCGCCGGGCGGGTTGCCGGGGCGATGCCCGGCGCGGCGTTACAATGCCGCCATTTATACCAGTGTTGCTTATCGTTGTCAAACTGGCGGATTGCGTTGGAAACAGATTACATAACAACCCTTTTCGTATCCGCCCTCGGGTTTGTGGCATACCGGAAATGCGCCGCCGCGGCGCCGGCATACCCCTTGCGGTGCCCCCCTTTCCTACCGATAGCCCCTTTCGCTACCATTGACGGCGCGCCGGCCGGATGGCACTACGGCCTGGGCGGCAAATGATGGTACAATGCCCCGCACACCATTTCGCCGCTGTCGGGCGGCTTGTCCCCCGGCCCTGACGATACCAGCGATACGAGGAGACCAAAGTGCCGACTTATGTTGACCCCAACGCCTGCAACGCCTGCGCCGGCGTCCACGGCGGCCCCCAGTGCGTCTATATCTGCCCCAACGACCTGATGACGCTGGACGACATCCAGAACAAGGGCAGCAACCAGGAACCGGATATGTGCTCCGAGTGCTACGCCTGCGTCAAGCTGTGCCCGGAGAACGCCATCCACGTGCGCGGCTATGCCGATTTCGTGCCGCTGGGCGCCGAAGTGCAGCCCCATTACGAGGGGCAGGACATCGTTTGGAATGTGACTTTCCGGGACGGGCGTACGGAGCATTTCCGGTTTGCCTCCCGCTCCACGCCCTGGGGCAGCATTGACCCCTACGCCGGCATCGCCCCGGCCGACCGCAACGCCATCCGCGCCCAGGCCCTGTTCGGGGAACCGGAGTACCTGCGGCTGCCCGCCGACTAGACTGGCCACAGCGCCGGCTGCTCTGACCACGACCGCCGGCGCCATTCCCTCATTTGCGCTGCCCAACCGCGCCCGGAGCCGGACGAACCGGGCGCGCGGTTGGAATGCGATGCGCTGAACCGGCCCCGTATGGAAGGCGTGCCGACTTTGAGCGGGGATGGTCGCATTCCGGGCTGGGGCCGCCGGCACGCCCGCCCTGCAATCAGCCCGGCGCAGCCACCGCCCGCGTTACCGACCGGCTGCTGCCCCAGGTGCTGATGAGGCTGATGAACGCCCCCGCCATCCCGCCGCCGGGCAGCACGGTGATGCGGTCGGCTTCGGGAACCACCGGCGCCAGCCGGTCGTGGTCCAAAGCGGCGGACATACGATGCCAACGCACCCACTCCGCTACGGGCAGCCGGGCCTTTTCGTGCAGAAACTCGCTTACCTGCCGGCGCGTCCAGCCGGCGGCGGCAATGTGCTGCATCGCTTCCGGGCTGATGACGCAAATGACTTCGGGCATATCGGGGCCGAAGGCAAGCATAGCGTGGGCCACCGTAGTCAAAAAGCCGGCCGGGTTGCGGTCGCCATGCAGGGTCACTTGCAATGGCGCCAGCGCCGCGTAGGCGATCGCGATGGTGGCATCCTCGCCGTAACCCCGTTCCGACGCCAGCGAGGGCCAGGGGCTGACGCCCAGGTTCTCCGGGAAGCAGAAGCCGATTTTGCCGGGGTGTCCGAAAGTGCTGTTGTCCATCGCCACCGGAACGGAGCCGTAGAAATTGGCCTTGAACAGGTTGACGGCGCGCCCGATGGCGGCGTTGGCCCGGCTGCCGTTGCCCATCAGCTCCACGCCGGCGTTCATCCCAATGGCCTCGGCGTAGGGGCCGCTGACCACCGTGAGCACGGTGGCGCCGTTGGTGGATGTGCTGCTGGCGTGCAGGTTGAAAGACCGCTCGGCTATGGCCGACAGCGCCGCCATTACCACCGGAAAATGCTCCGGTCGACAGCCGGCCATCACCGCATTGACGGCGGCCTTGCCGGCGGTGAACCGTTTCTGCCGGATGATTTCCGTCCCCAAATCGTGATCGGCGCCCACGCCGGCGTAGTCCAGCATCGCCTGCACCCGCTCCGGCGTGGGCGGAACGATGGGCAGGCCGTCGGTGAGGCCGTTGGCGAAGTAATACTCCTGGGCGGCGTTCCAGTCGTCAAACTGCAACGGGGCATCCTGCTGTAGCGGGGCATCCTGTTGGGTACTCATAGCGGCTTGGCCTCTGTGGGGCGGGGTTGAGGGCAGCGGGTCACCGGGAAGGTGGGCGCCGGGAAGCAGGTTAGCGGGACGCCAGACCCTGCCGGTAGTCGGGAGCTTCGATGGCCAGCTCGGTTACGACCAGGGCATCTTGCAGACGCGAGGCGATGCGGGGACGGGTTTCGGCAATGGCGTCAGGTATCTGTGTGGTGGTGATGATAGTTGGCAGGCGTTCCTCGTAGCGATAGCCTGCAATCTGAAAGAGCTTGTCCTCGGCAAAGGGCGTACTGCGTTCTGCGCCCATATCGTCCATTACCAGCAGGTCGCAGGTTTTGATGCGTTCCAGCAGGTCGTCGTAAGCGATGGGGCTGTCGGGAGCGAAAGTGGCGCGCAGATAATCCAGCAGGTCGGCCACGGTGGCGAAAAACACTTCGTCGCCGCGCTCCTCCCGCATCGCGGCGGCGGCCACGGCCAGGTGCGTTTTGCCCACGCCAAGCGGCCCGAACAGGTTGAGCCAGCCCACCGGGTTATCCACCCAGCGCCGGACATAGGACCTGGCGCGGGCCAGGGATTCCCTTTCGTTGCGGGTGAGGCGGCGCCCGTTGCCGTCGGCATTGAAAGCGTCAAAAGTCATCCGCCGCCGCATACCGGGGGGGATAACGCCGATGGCGCGGCCGGCGGCGGCGCCCACGCGGCCCAGCCGGCAAATCCGCCCGAACCCGTCGGCGGATTCCAGCCGCGTGAGCAGGAAATCGTCCAGACGGCCGGGGTCGCCCCGCAAGGTAATCACAGTAGGCAGCCGGGCCGAATGGCGCCAGGCCAGCAACTGGGTCAGCCGTTCCTGGCCCCAGGGCGTGGCTGGGCGGGTTGGCAGGTCGTCCAGCGCCAGCAGTTCGGCGCCGCGCACCTGCTCAAAGAGGTCAACGAAAGGCGTTTCGGCGTCATCGTCAAAGGCGCCGCGCAAGTAGTCGAGCAGATCGGCAGCTGTGATGAACAACGCCGGGCGGCCCGCCCGCACCAAGTGGTTGGCGATGGCGGCGGCGAGCCAGGTTTTGCCGCTGCCGCTGGGCCCGGCGAAAGTCAGCCACCCGTCCGGGCGCTCGGCATACTGGCGGGCGATGTCCAGGGCGGCGGCGAAGGCTTTGCCGCCGGCCGGGTCAGTCGCCGGGCCGCCGGGGTTGGCGGCCTCAAAAGTGGCGCGGCGCAGAGGGCCGAGGTTGCTGTAGCGCTCTAGGGCGGCGGTGCGACGGTCGCGGTCGGCAGCCGATTCCTGGCACCGGCAAGGCAGTATCTGCCCGTAGTCCGGGGAATCGACCGGGGCGCGGCGCATCAGCCAGCCGGCGCCGTTGCAGACGGGACAGGACGGGTCAGGCGGCGTTCCGGCCCGGTTCGTCGTCTGCGGAGTCGCCCTCGCCCGGTTCCCAGGGTAGGTGTCCGTAGCGTCGCCGGTAGTAATCCAGGTATCCCGTGCGGCGATCCGGCGCAGTATTGTGCCCAGGCTTTCCATCGTCATAATTGGACAGGTTTCCTTCCGGTAGGCCGTCCCGCACTAGCCGGCGCAGTATGCTGCTTACATAGCTCCAGCTGCGCGCGTTGTGTTCGACGGCGGTGGCGAAAGCATATTCAATCCATTGGGCCGGGTATTCCTCCTCGGCGGCGCGCAGTTGTTCGGCGGTATTGTGTCCGTAGGGGCCAATGTGCTGCTCGTACAGCGCGAATATGTTAGCGCGCCCACCGTCCCGGTCGCTTGTATCCGGCGGATGGCCTGCGACCACATCGCCGTATCCCCCGGCTATGTCGGCCGGCGACGGACGCGACAGACCGGCCTGCTGTATGTAGCGTCGGCCGGCGTCATCATTCAGCAGGATACGGATTTCGCCGCCGGCGCGCACCGCCGCCAGTGTTCCACGCCCCAGCGCCGCGGCTATTCCATTGCGGATACTGTCGCCGGCTCCGGCGCCTCGCGCCAGAAAATAGTCGTCCAGCAGGTCGTTCAAGGGTATGGAAGGGGGAACGCCGGCGCGGTGAACGCCCTCGGCCAGGATGCCCACGGCGCGCAGGGTTGCTTTCAGCTCCGCCAGATCATCAATCTCCGCCAGCCACCGGCCCAGGGCTACGGCCGGCACGGGCAAGCGGCGGGCATCGTTGGCGAGAGGCGCGGTTCTGCCGGCGGACGCGGGCATCTAGGCCACCGATTCCTGGTAGTGGGCCAGCTGGTCAAACCGCATCAGGTTATCCCGGAAATACAGGTGCAGGCTGCCGGTGGGCCCGTGCCGGTGCTTGGCCACGATGAGTTCGGCGATGTTGCGCGGATAAGGCCGGCCGGGGGCGTGCTGTTCCCATTCCTCCTCGGTGTAGTTTTTGTCCTCCCGGTAAAGGAACATTACGATGTCGGCGTCCTGCTCAATGCTGCCGCTGTCCCGCAGGTCGGAGAGCTGCGGGCGATGGCCGGGGCGATTTTCCACTACCCGGCTCAGTTGAGAGCAGGTAAAGACGGGAACATTGAGATCCCGCGCCATCCCTTTCAAAGAACGGGAGATTTCGCTGATTTCCTGCACTCGGTTCTCTCCGAATCCCCGCCGGCTGCCCATTCCCTGTATCAGCTGTAGATAGTCCACCACCAGAAAGTCCAGGCCGTGTTCCAGCTTGAGGCGCTGGGCTTTGCTCCGCATATCCATTGTCGTCTGAAAGGGGGTATCGTCAATGTAGATAGGCAGGCCGGACAGGGCACCCACCGCATCGGCGATGATGTTCTCCTCCTGCTCCGAAAGCAGCCCCAGCCGCAGCCGGTGGGAATCGATGCCGGACTCGGCGACCAGGATACGCATTGCCACCTGCTCGCGGCTCATTTCCAGGCTGTAAATGCCGCAGACCTGGCCGGTTTTCGCGGCGTTGACGCAGATGTTGAGGGCCAGGCTGCTCTTGCCCAGACCGGGGCGCGCCCCCACAATAAGCATATCGGAGCGTTGCAGGCCGCCGAGCAGACCATCCAGATCGCTGTATCCGCTTTGCAGTGGCGGCTCATCGGTTAGCGACACTTCGCCAATGTCGCCTTGCAGATACACGTCCAGGACGGAGCTCAGGGGGATAAACCCCCGTTCCGTGTTGGTGGGCTGCACGCTGAACAGCACGTCTACGGCCTGCCGCATAGTTTCGTCGGCATCATAGGCATCCTCAAAGCCCAAGTTGGCGATGCGGTTGCCGGCGTCGATCAGCCGGCGCTTGGCGGCGGTATCGGCTACGATGCCGGCGTAGTGCTCCACATTCACCGAGGTGGGCGTGTTCGCAACCAGCTGCCCCAGATAGGGCAGGCCGCCCACGGTTTCCAGCCGGTCGCGCTGCGCCAGCTCCCGCGCCACGGTGATCTGGTCCACGGCCTCCTGGCGCCCGAACACGGCAATGCAGGCGGCAAAGCAGTGCTGGTTGCGGGCGCGGTGGAAATCCTCCGGCTTGATGAGGGGCAGCACCCGGTGCAGGGCGTCGCCGTCAATCAGCAGCCCGCCCAGCACGGCGGCTTCCGCGTCGTGGTCGTAGGGCAGCTGGCGCTCGGCGTATTGGGCGATGACCACGGCGGGCTACTCCTCGATCTCCGCAATGACATTGACGGTGGCCCTGATTTCACTGGACAGGTTGAGGACAACCTGGTATTCGCCGGGTTCGCGGATGGGCGCCACGGAGCTGGCGATGCGGCGGTCAATGCTCCGCTCCAGCAGTTCGCCCAGGGCGTCGGCAATGCGGATGCCGCTGATGGCGCCGTAGTAGCGTCCGTTGGGCGTCACGCGGCCGGGGATGGTGACGGTGAGGTTGTCCAGGGCTTCGGCCAGTTCCTCAACCACCTGGGTTTCCCGGGCCCGCTGCTGGTCGCCGGCGGTCTTGACCTTGTTGAGGCGTTTGAGGGTTTCGTCGGTGGCGATTTCGGCCAGACCTTTGGGCAGGAGGTAGTTGCGGGCGTAGCCCCGGGAAACGCGCTTGACCTCGCCGGCGCGGGCCTGGTCGGGAACATCCTGGATAAAAAGCATCATCATAGTGGGCAACCTCGTGTGGTCCGTGAGAACAATGACGCCGGCGGGCCGGTTCGGGCCGGCTTGCCGGCGGCCGGGAATTGGCGCGGGATGCGTCGGTGATTTGAGCCCGGCGCAGGGGCATTATAAACCATTTGCCGGGGTTGTGGCGTAAGTGGCGCTGCGCCCTTTCCGAAATCATCCCCCGAGCACATCCCGCATCCGTTTGCGCCGGCCGGCGCCGGCAGCCACGCCCCGCAGTCGCTATGGCGGTCAAGGCGGCCGGCGCTTGCCTTGCGGTTGACCCGGCTGCGGGGCGGCCCGTCGCCCGCCGGCTTGCCGGCTATGATACTATGGGGGCAACCCT
The DNA here is from genome assembly GCA_965203195.1 of Dehalococcoidia bacterium. GTDB lineage: Bacteria > Chloroflexota > Dehalococcoidia > Lucifugimonadales > UBA3495 > Bin87. The sequence goes on from OZ241860.1 coordinate 3,434,164, forward strand.
GCCAGGGCGTCCATGCCCGAAACGCCATGCACCGGACTTGAGGAGGCTTTCTGATGGCTACTGCGACCAACATCGTCGGCAACGGCGCGCACACCTACGAATACGACCGCGCCTGGGCGCAGGTTCCCGACGGCATCCCCATGCCGGCCGCCGCTGTCTTTGGCGACGATGAGGACCGGGTTTATTGCTTCAACCGCAACCCGGAACACCCCATTATGATCTTCGACCGCGACGGAAAGTTCATCAAATCCTGGGGCGCCGGAATGTTTGAGTTCCCCCACGCCATCATCATCGACCAGTGGGGCTATGTCTGGCTGGTGGACCGCAATATGGGCCAGATTTTCAAGCTCACCAGGGACGGGGAGCCGGTGATGACCATCGGCGTGCATGGCTACCGCTCGGAAACCGGCGCCGACAACGCTTCCTTCGATTCCAATTCCTGGCACCAGGTGGTGCGCGGCGCCGACCCTTTCAATATGCCGGCCGGCATTGCGCTGAACGACGCCGGCGAAATCTACATCGCCGACGGCTACGCCAACGCCCGCGTCCACAAGTTCACCCCGTCCGGCAAGCACATCTTTTCCTGGGGCGAGCCCGGTTCCGGCCCCGGCCAGTTCAACCTGCCCCACGGCGCCTGGATCAACCGCCAGGGCAACCTGCTGATCGCCGACCGGGAGAACGACCGGGTGCAGGTGTTCCGGCAGGACGGCACGCACCTCACCGACTGGCCCAGCAAGCTCATTGGCCCCGCCGTCATCTGCGTTGACGATGACGATGTGGCCTATGTGGCGGAGCACAACGGCGGGCTGTTGAGCATCCTGGACGCCGACGGCAACCGCCTGGCGCAGTGGGGGGATCTGACCCACCGCAGCTGCCACGGCGTGTGGGTGGACAGCCACAAAGACCTCTATGTGGTGGAACCCTACGAGGGCAGCAGCGGGCGCACGGTGGTCAAGTACACCCGCAAGGGGTAGGCGGCAGCCGGCGGTTGCTCTCCATAGCCGGGGGCGGATTCCGGGGCTGATTATCAATAATCCGCCCCCGGCGGTTTTATCTTTGCGGTTTTGTCTTTATGGCGACCGGGCGGTAAATTGCCCGTCGGATGTCCGCCGGGCGCTACGGGGCGCATCGGAAGTATGTTATAAAGGCAGTATGACTGCGCCGCCCGACTCGCCCGCCAGCGCTCCGGCCGACCCCGCCGGCCTGATGCACGAGCAAACCTTTAACGAAGTGCTGGCCCAGGCCCTCCGCCAGCGCCGCCACCTCTGGCGCAGCGACCCCAACTCCGTCCTCGCCGAGCGGCTGCGGACGCTGGCCGACGCCACCCGGGAACGCCCCGACATCCTGGTCGCCCCGCCCGACATCTACCCTGTCATCATTGAGGTGGAGTTTGACGAGCCCGCCTTTGCCGACTCCCGCCGCAAGCTGGGCCGCCTGGTCATCGGCACGGCCGACCGGGTGCGCGCCGCCATTGCCGTAGGCGTACCCGAGGAAGTCAGAGGCTGGTCCACCGACCGCCTACGGGAACGACTGGCACAGCCCGACGGCGTTGCCTTGCGCCTGGCCGTCCTCTACGCCGGCCCCACCGGAACGGACGAGAACGCCAGCGTATGGCCCGCCGCCGGCTATGTAACCGGCAGCGTCGACGACCTGGCCGTGATGTGCGAATACGCCTCCGCGCCGCCCCTGCTGGTTGCCGCCACGGCCGACGCCGTCGCCGCCCGGATCCACAGCCTGGCCGACTACCTGTACCGCAGTATGCCGCCCGGCGTGGCCGGCACTATCGCCGCCACCCTGGGGCAGCGGGACGATGTGCAGGGCCTGCGGATGGCCTGCTGCATCTGGCTGACCTCCTTGCGGCTGCACAACCTGCTGGCGGCGAACTCGCCCTCGTTGCAAACGGCGGGCTTGCCGACTATCGCCCGGATCCGCGCCGCCAATTTGGGCGTCATTTCCCTCACCGCTTTGCGGCGGGAATGGGACAGAATCCTCGCCGTCAACTACGGTTCCATATTCAACACGGCGCGCACGGCGCTGGACGACCGGATGCCCATTGAGCAGGGCGTCCGCGTTATGGAGCAGTTGGCGGAGATGGCGGACAACATCACCGCCCTGCGGCTGGGCAGTCATGTTGACTTCGCCGGCGAACTTTTCCCCAAGCTGCTGGACGACCGGGAGGAAACCGCCGCCCACTACACCCTGCCCGAAACGGCGGAACTCCTCGCCCGCCTGGCCGTATCCCGCCTCCACCGGCCCGACTGGTCGGACGCCGCCGCCGTGGCCAACCTGCGTATTGCCGACCTGGCCTGCGGCACCGGAACGCTGCTGCGCGCCGCCTATCGCCAGATCCGCCAGCGCCACGAAACCGCCGGCGGCAGCTCCGCAAACCTGCACCGGACGATGATGGAGCAGTCAATCACCGGCCTGGACATCAACGCCCTGGCGTCCCATATGACGGCGGCGGCGCTGTCGTCAGCCGAATTGCATACGGAATATCGCCACACTAACATAGCATCGGTTGCGGTTTTAGGGGGCAGAACCGGATCATTGGAACTGCTCCAGGCGGAACAGATAACCGATGTAATTGGGGAACAGGTCACCAGCGCCGCCGGCAACGGCGATGCGCCGGAACCGACCATGATCCCCGTTCCTAATCATAGCCAGGATCTGGTAATTCAGAATCCCCCCTATTCGCGCGCCCGGGGCAACCGTCGCCTGTTTGATCTAACGGGCATAGACGAACCCCAACGCCGGCGCAGTGTGCGCCGCTTGTCCAACATTCGCAGCAGTTTGCGGCGCAGCGGCAATGAAATGACCGACGGCCAAGCCGGTTTGGGCGCCGACTTTTCTGCCCTTGCCAACCGCAAGCTAAAGCCCGTCGGCATCTTGGCTACCGTGCTGCCCTTGACCGCCGCCCACGCCGAGTCCTGGGAAGGCTTCCGCCGTACCATTGAGAACGAATATCGGGATCTAACCGTCATCGCCTTTACTTCGCATGACACCTATCGCACCGCGCCGGCGCAACGTCGACAACAATCCGTGATGATGTCATCCGATACCAATATGGCGGAGATGTTGCTGATTGCCACCAAACGCGGCAAAGGCGATGACACGCCGGCCACTATTTTCAGCGTCAATCTCAGCGAAACACCGCCATCGGAATCAGAATCTTTCTGGTACGCCAGGCTGTTGGAGGACATCAGGGAATCTGCCGACAGCAGCGGACTTATCTATGCCGGCCGGCAAGAGATCGGGTCTTGGACACGCACCGGTTCACCGCGCCCGGGTTTCCCGTGGTTCCCGGTCGGGATGCGCAACCATCATCTTGTTGACGCCGCTGCGGAACTAATGAATGGGCGGTTCTATTCACTGCCAACCCGCCAGCGCTGGAATTTGAACCTGCCATTTACTACCTTGGACCAGGTGGTCGGCATTGGTCCAACGCACGACTTGATTGGGCATCCGAGAGAAGGCGATGGGCGTGGAGCGTTCACTTTTACCGATGTGACGCAAGGACAATTGCCCATCTACCCGGCGTTGTGGGCTGCTCAGGCCGACCGTCAAAAAAGGCTGACCGTCGGCCCCACGCATAGCGGCGAGCCGGCCGTCAGCGACGAATCCGCATTGCAGCAGATGCTGACCCAGCGCAGCAACCTTTTCATATCCCGCAACTTGTGGATGGTATCGCAGGCGCTGGCGGCCGCGCGCACCGAGCAGCCGATGATGGGCGGCCGCGGCTGGACGGCATTGCTGTCCGATGACGACGATGTAAAATCGGCGCTGGCCATCTGGCTCAATTCCACGCCGGCTCTGTTGGTGCGAACCTGCTACGCGCAGACTACGCAGCCGGGCCGGGCCACGATGCAGATCAGGGCGCTGGCCGGCTTTCCCGTGCCCGATTTCGCCGCCGATAATGCCGCCGGCGAACAGGCCCGGACCGTAGCCCGACAACTGATTGACGAACTGGCTGCTCTGGAACTGCAACCTGTTTCCTACGCTTTTCGCGACGAAAACCGGCGGCAGTTTGACGCGGCTGCCCTGGCCCTGGCCGGATTAGGCGACAATCAGCAGGCTGTCGATGCCATAAACGTCCTGCGCGACCAATGGTGTCGTGAGCCATCCGTCCACGGCGGCGTTGCGCAGGTTATGCGCGCGTTGGGCATACGATAAACCCGGCTGCATCAATCCACCCGCTGCGCCACCAGCAGCCCTCCATCCTCCCGCGCCACCCGCATCGCAAAATCGTAGCGGTCCACCGCCAGTGCCAGCCCCACATCCCGCGGGTGAAACTGCGGCTGCCCGTCGTCAAAAAACTTCTGCGTCGCCCCGCCGGCCATAATCAGCTTGCGGACGGCCTCCGGATCCGGGTTGCGCCCTTCCAGCCGGTTGCGCAGGTACAGGGCGCAGTGTTCGTCCTCGTCGGCGCGGTTCACGCCCTGGTCGCCCATTGCCAGGATGGTAACCCGCTCCGGCGGCGGGTTTTCCGCCCGCAGCGCGCGGACGGTGGCCCCGGCCACCACAAAAGAAGTCACATAAATCGGGTCGCACCCCGCCGCCCCGGCCGCCGCCGTCCCCACCGTGCCGGCCCGCGTGGACTGCACCACGCTTTTGCCCGCAAAATCCACCGCCAACGCCTCATAGGGCGAGTTGCCGTAGTCAAACCCGTCGGGCCGCTTGCCGTCCACCTCCCCCATCAGAATGTCGGCAATGTCGGGATTGCGCCGCCGGATTGCCAGCGCCTCCGCCACCTCGGCCACCAGCGTAATCCGCTCCGCCCCCCGGTCAAAGGCAATGGCGGCGGTAGTAAAAGCGCGGAACACATCAATGACCAGAGCCGCGCCCTGCGCCTCTTGCGCGTCCCGCGTCAAACTGCCAATGCGAATTTCCATCGGATTGCTCTCCTTACGCCGATACACAGGATGAACGGGATTGCCTGATCTGCCGCAACAAATCCTATCCATCCTGTCCATCGGTGCCGGTCATTTACCCGGTTTTGACCAGCTTTTGCAGGCTGCGGATTTCCCGGGGCGGGTTGAGATGCTGCCCCGTGTGCGTCCACGACACTTCGCCCACATAGATGTTGCCCACCGAGTCCAGGCAGACGCCATGCGGGGCGATGAACTGGCCGGGCGCTTCCCCCTCCGGCCCGTCGCCCACCCGTGCCTGTAGCCGGCCTTCGGTGTCGTACACGCTGACGCGGGGGCCGAGGCCGGTAGCTTGGTCATTAGGCCCGATGGCCGCGCCCAATTCGCCGATATAGACCAGCCCGGCGGCCTGGTCAATATACAGCCCGCAGGGCCGCGCCATATTCACCCACTGGTCCAGAAACTGGCCGTTGCCGTCAAACACCTGCACCCGGTGGTTCTCCCGGTCGGCCAGATAGATGCGCCCGTCGCTGCCCGCCCCGATGTTGTGGGCAATGTTGAACTGCCCCGGCCCGGTGCCCGACTCGCCCCACGAGAACAGCCGCCGCCCGTCAGGGCTGTACTTGTGAATCCGGGCGTTGCCGTAGCCGTCGGACACATAAAAATCCCCGTTGCGCGGGTCAATAGCCACATGGGTGCAACGGTTGAACGGCTCCCCCGACATAAAACCCGCCGGATGCCCGCTCGTCCCCAAAGTCAGCAGTACCTCGCCGTCCAGGGTGCACTTGCGCACGGTATGGTCGCCGTCATCGGTGCAGAAAATCATCCCGTCCGGCGACATCGTTACCCCGTGCGCCCGCGGAAAGACGCCCTCGCCCCAGGACTTGATAAAGTTGCCGTCCTTGTCAAAGACAATCATCGGATGCGCGCCGCGATTGAATGCGTACACATTGTCCTCGGCGTCGCAGCCCACGGCGGCCACCTCCTTGAAAGCGTAGCCGGCGGGCAGCCGCCCCCAGCCCTCCTGCGCTTCATAGGTGAATTGTCCCTCTCCGATAGTAACCATTGCTCTTGTTCCCTCCTGTGCTGCGGGCGGATTTGGCCCGCGCCGCCGCCGACAACTATATCGCATCTGCCGGGCTGCGGTGTACAATCAGGGCGGTATGGTAAGAAAACGCGGCGGCGGCAATGGAGGAAACGCTTATGGAATGGCAGGATGGTTCGCTTTTCGTGGCCGGCGACCCGGCATCGGACTTGGTTGCCGACCTGTGGCGGTTGAATCCGTGGTGGGAAAACGCGCCAATGCCCCCCAGCCGCCAATGCGCCGGCATCTGGTAGCGCAGACACGGCGGCGTCTGGATGCGGAAATAACCCCCATTGCAGCCTGAAACCCCGGCCGGCGCTACAATAGATATACCCTGGCCCCGCTCCCGCCTGAATGCCTGACCCGGCCCAATTCGCGCCGCATCGCCACTATTCATCTTGCCACCATATCGTAAGGAGGGCCTGTTATGGCTGACCCCCGCCGCGATTTCGTAAAGTACACCTTCTATAAAGTGCAGCCGGAATGGCGCCGCCTGCCGGCCGCCGAGCGCGCCGCCGGCAAGGATGAATTCGCCGCCGTGGCCGCCGAATACGCCGACCGGCTGGCGCTGAACACTTACAGCCTCGTGGGCGCGCGGGGCGACGCCGACTTTATGCTTTGGGGCGTGTCCCCGGAGCTGGAGGCCGTCAACGAACTGGCGGCGCAGCTCAACCGCACCAGGCTGGCCGGCTACCTGGAAACCCCCTATTCCTACCTGGGGATGACCCGCCGCTCGCCCTACATCGACGACCACCGGCACGAAGGACAGGACGGAACGGGCCACGCCGCCTCAATGCGCATTGTGGGCCGCCGCTACCTCTTTATGTATCCCTTCTGGAAAACCCACGACTGGTATCAGCTGCCCCAGGAAAAGCGACAGGAGCTGATGAACGAACACTTCGTCATCGGCCACCAGTACCCGCAGGTGAAAATCTCCACCGCCTACTCTTTCGGACTGGACGACCCGGAGTTTATCCTGGGCTTTGAAACCGACGACCCCGGCGGGTTCCTGGACCTGGTGATGGCGCTGCGGGAATCCAAAGCCCGCCCCTACACGCTGCGCGATACGCCCATCTTTTCGTGCCTCAACCGCCCGCTGCGGGAATGTCTGGACGATGCGGCGTAATCTGGCGCACTCCGGGAAACCCAACCGGTCGGGAATGCAACCACAGCGAGGAGGTTGGCAATGGCCGTGTACCAAGTATCCGCCGGGCGCGCTTACCTGGCTGCCCACATAGAATATGGGGATCTATCCCCGGATGACTTGGCCCGGGCTGATCTGGGCGAGCTGGTCACGGCAATCGACGCCGTTTTCGAGGACGAAAGCGGGCGCGAGGACAAGGACGAACGCCGGCACGAGTCGCCGGAACAGGAAAAGCAGGAATGACTACTCAAACCCCAACCGTAGTTTCCCCAACCCGGGCGGAGTCGGAAATGCTGCCGCCCCCGCCGCCGGCGACAGCGCGGGCGGATATTCCCACTGCGCCCGGCGTAGTGGCGGCAGGCGACGACGATCTGCCCGCCGGCTTCACCCTGGACATCCGCTCGGTGCTGGCGCTGCTGCCCGATGACGATGCGCTGGATGACTGGTTCTTTCGGTTCACTGGAGACAACGAACATCTGGGCTGCCAGTTTGAGATTGACCAGGAAGGGAACCTGATTGCCATGGCGTCGGAGAGCATTTACGGATGGGTAGCCACGGGCAACCTGTACTATGACCTGAGAACCTGGTCGGACGCCGGCCTCGGCGGGCTGGTGTTTCCGGGCAACGCTCTGGTCAGGATGCCGCGCCAGGGCCGCCGCGCGGCCGATGCCGGCTGGATCGCGCCGGAACAGATTACCCCGTCGCTGCCGTCGGACTGGCAATATCACGGTATACCCTTTGCGCCCCGCTTCGTAGCGGAGCTCCGTTCTATCTCCAATTCCGTAGCGCAGCAGCAGGCTAAAATGGAGGAATGGCTGGCTTACGGGGTGGCGCTGGGCTGGTTGATTGACCCCTTCCTGCGCCAGGTTCATATCTACCGCCCCGGCGTTGCCCCGGAGCTGCTGGACGACCCGGAAACCGTCAGCGGCGACCCGGAACTGCCCGGCTTTGTGTTTGCCGTGCGCCGCCGCATCTTTGACCTGTTGTAAGCGAAAGCGGCCGGCCCGGCCAGATGACATCAGAGGGTGAGGGAGCAGAACACTATGACGACGCAAACGCCAACCGCCATTCCGCCGACACCAACTATGCCGGCGCCGGAAACGCCATCGCCCGCGCCGCCGCCGTCAACAGCGCTGGCCGATGTTCAAGCCGTATCCGCCGCGGCGTGCAGCGATGACCCGCCTGTCGTATTCACTCTGGACATCCGCTCGGCGCTGGCGCTGCTGCCCGATGACGATGCGCTGGATGACTGGTTCTTTCGGTTCACCGGGGACAACGAACATCTGGGCTGCCAGTTTGAGATTGACCAGGAAGGGAACCTGATTGCGATGGCATCGGAAAGCATAGATGGCGTGGTACGTTCGGGCAACTTGTACTTTGACTTGAGTGCCTGGAACGATGAGGGCCCGAGGGGGATAGCGCTGACCGGCAATGCATTAGTGAGGACGGCCGGCCCCGGCCGCCGTTCTCCGGACGCCGGCTGGATTGCGCCGGAACAGATGGAACTGCTGCCCCCGCCGGGACAACGGCGTTACGGATTGCCTTTTGCCCCCCGCTTCGTAGCGGAGCTCCGTTCTATCTCCAATTCCGTAGCGCAGCAGCAGGCCAAAATGGAGGAATGGCTGGCTTACGGGGTGGCGCTGGGCTGGCTGATTGATCCCTTCCTGCGCCAGGTTCACATCTACCGTCCCGGAGTTGCCCCGGAGCGGCTGGACGACCCGGAAACCGTCAGCGGCGACCCGGAACTGCCCGGCTTTGTGTTTGCCGTGCGCCGCCGCATCTTTGACCTGCTGTAAGCACTGGATGCGCCGGGGCGCGGTTTCTTTGGCGTCTATGCCTCCTCCTGTCTGCTATGCTATGCGGGCTGATGCAACGCAAAGATGCGCCGCCGCACGGCAAACACAAACCCCGGCAATACCGGGTCGCCGCTGACGGTTTCAGGGTTGTCCAGCATTGTCACCGGAACGCCCGGCTGGTAGATGTACACCCGCCGGCGGTAGGGATCAATCAGCCAGCCCAGCCGCGCGCCGTTGGCGATATACCGTTCCATCTTGCGTTGCAGCGGGGGCAGAGTATCCGTGCCGGACATAATTTCGGCGACGAAAACTGGGCAGACGGTGATGGCGCCGCCGTCGGCTACCGGGGGCAGCGTGGCTACCTGTTCCGGCGACAGCCACAGGGCATCGGGCCGGATCCGGGAACCGTCGGGCAGCCGCAAGTTGGCGTTGGCGCCATACGCCTCGCCGCCATTATCGTCCTCCCAATTGAGCAACGCGCCAAACATCCGGCCTTCGGCGCGTCCGCTGTCCCGATTTACCATAGGGCTAATCACCAGTTCCCCTTTGTTGGTCAGCTCCAGATTGAACCCGCGCCCCTCGTTGGCCTGGTGCATCCCGGCCAGCCACTGGTCAATTTCCGATTCGGCGAGCTTGCCGGCCACGGATTTGAGGATGGGGCTGATGTTGACCCGCAAAGAGCGCGGCAGGCTGAACTCATCAGCAGCCGGCGCGCAACCCGCCGGAGCAACGGCAGTATCCCTGACGACAGCAGCGGTTGCCATAGCGTCTATGCCTCCTCCTGTCTGCTATCCTAGGCGGGCTGGTGCAGAGCAAAGATGCGGCGGCGTACCGCAAACACAAAGCCGGGCAGTACCGGATCGCCGCTGATGGTTTCCGGGGCGTCCAGCATTGCCACCGGAACGCCGGGCCGGTAGATGTACACCCGCCGGCGGTAGGGATCGATCAGCCAGCCCAGCCGCGCGCCGTTGGCGATATACTGCTCCATCTTGCGCTGCAACGGCGGCAAGGTATCCGTGCCGGACATAATCTCGGCGACAAAGGCCGGGCAGACGGTAATGGCACCGCCGTCGGCTACCGGGGGCAGGGCGGCTACCTGTTCCGGCGACAGCCACAGGGCATCGGGCCGGATCCGGGAGCCGTCGGGCAGCCGCAAATTGGCGTTGGCGCCATACACTTCGCCGCCGTTTTCGTCCTCCCAGTCGCCCAACGCGTAGAGTAGTTTGAATTCGGCGCGTCCGCCGTCCCGATTTACCATAGGGCTAATCACCAGTTCCCCTTTGTTGGTCAGCTCCAGATTGAACCCGCGCCCTTCGTTGGCCTGGTACATCCCGGCCATCCACTGGTCAATTTCCGCTTCGGCGAGCTTGCCGGCGACGGATTTGAGGATGGGGCTGATGTTGACGCGTAGCGGACGCGGCAGGCTGAACTCATCGTCAGCCGGCGCGCAGTCCGCCGGGGCGGCAGCGGCAGTATCCCTGACGGCGGCAGCGGTTGTCATAGCAGTCACCCTGTATTCTTGCGCGAGCCGGCGCAGCTCAAAATGCCTCTTTCGGAGCCGGGCGCCCGCCGTCCGCGCGTTTCTGGGGCGGGCGCCATAACCCGGTCTCCCTAATCCTTCAGCGTAGCCGCCGTGGCGTGGATGGCGGCCACCGTTTCCTCAACATCGGCGTCGGTGTGGACGATGGACGGGTAGAATTTCTGGGGCCATGATTTGATGATCCCCCGTTCCAGCAGCCCCGCGTTCAGTCGGCCCAGCATTGCCCCGTCCGCCGCCAGCCCGTCCCGGTAGTTGCGCACCGGCCGCTCGGCAAAGAAAATGTCAAAGACCGCATCCTCGCCGACGCTCTGCGCCGCCAGCCCCTGCGCGGCGGCGGCGTCCGCCAGGGCCTGCCGGATCCGGCCGCCCACTTCCCGCAGCCGGTCATACGCGCCCGCTTTCCTCAGCTCCGCCAAAGTGGCCAGCCCGGCCGCGCAGGCTACCGGGTTCCCGTTCAGCGTCCCGATCTGGTCCACATAGTTGTCCGACGATACTGCCGCCCGGTCGTACACCGACATTGCGTCGCCGGTGCCCATCACCGCCGCCAGGGCGTAGCCGCCGCCCATAATCTTGCCCACCGCGCACAAATCGGGGGTCACGCCGTAGTATTCCTGCGCTCCGCCGTAGGCCAGCCGGAACCCGGTGACCACTTCGTCAAATATCAGCAGTACGCCGGCGTCGGCGGTGATTTTACGCAGCCCGGCCAGAAAGCCGGGGTCGGGCGCAATCGTCCGCTGCAACGGTTCCACGATGACGGCGGCCAGTTCGTCCCGGTGGGCGTCCACGATGGCCGCCGTGGTGTCCAGGTCGTTGAACTGCGATACCAGCGTCAGGTCGGTGATGGCGCGGGGGATGCCGGCGGTGTTGGCCTGCGCTTGCGGAAACTCGTCGCCCGCCGAGGGGAAAACCGACATCATGGCGTAATCGCTGCTGCCGTGATACCCGCCTTCAAACTTGAGGATTTTCTCCCGCCCGGTGTAGGCCCGCGCCGCCCGCATCGCCTGAAAACAGGCGTCGGTGCCGCTGGTGGTGAAGCGTACCTGGTCGGCGCAGGGGACAGCGTTGACCAGTTCCTCCGCCAGCAGCACCGCCTGGTCGGTGGCCGTGAAAAAGGTGGAGCCCCGGCTCACGGCCGCCAGCACTGCTTCCGTCACCGCCGGATGCGCGTGGCCCAGTATCATCGGGCCGGAACCCATCAGCCAGTCAATGTACTCTTGGCCGGATACATCCCGGACCCGGCTACCCTTGCCTTCCCGCACCAGAAAGTTCATCTCGGCGGGATAGACGGTATTCCCGATGCTGCTGCCGGGCAGATACCGGGCCGCTTTGGCGAGCAGTTCCTGTTCCAGCGGGGTGCGTTGCCGGGTCATGGCGGGCCTCCGTTAGGGGTTGCGAAGTGATATTGCCATTATACACGGCATTGTCCCCAACAGCGGCGTGGCCGGTATGGGTGCGAGGCTTGCGTTTTTGCGGGGTTTTCAGAGGGCTGTTCCCGGCGGGGGGCGACGCTCGGCAGGTTGGGCCGGCGGTGCGGCTCGGTCGCCGGCCCGGCGCCTATAACGGGCCGGCAGGCAAATCCGTTAGCGATGATGCCGATTTCCAGATTGATGACTAGATTAAGGCAAGTTTAAGGGTGCGGCGGCGGCGCGACATCGCGGAAATCCCCTTGCGGCGCGGGTAGCCGGTAGCGGGTACAGCCGGCGGGCGAATATGACGACACGCGCTAATAGACGACACGCGCTGGCATCAGTAGCCGGGGCGGTTGGCCGGCGCCAGGTGGTCAACCGCGTTGTAGGTGGCCAGGCGGCTGCTGCGGTCGCCGGCTCTGGTGGCGACGCTGATGGTGGTGCGGCTGCCCAGGGACAGCTCCATATAGTTGATGTTCGCCAGAGGCATTTTGAGGACGGCGGCCACGATGCTGCGGATGGTGAAGTTGTGGGTAACGGCGATTACCGTATCGCCGGCGCCGTAGCGGGTTTCCCATTCGGCAACGGCGGACAGCGCCCGGCGCTGCACATCGCCCAGGGATTCGCCGCCAGGCATCGTTACGCTGGCGGCGTCGCGGCGCCAGTTCCGGTACAGGTCGGGCCAATCGTCGCGCATCTGCTGGACGGTTACGCCTTCCAGAGCGCCCATATCCATTTCCGTCAGGCGAGGTTCCGGGGCGGCGGCGAGGCCGGTGAGGTCGGCGATTTGGCGGGCCACATCGTGGGCCCGGCGGAGGGGGCTGGCGTAGATGGCCACCGGGCGCCAGGCTACGCTGGCCACGGCAATGTCCCGCGCCTGGCGCCGGCCCAGGTCGGTCAGCAGGGAGTCGGTAGAGCCCTGGAGGCGGCCGGCGGCGTTGAGGTCGGTTTCGCCGTGGCGCAGCAGATGCAGCCGCATCAGGCTTTAGCCTCCGGCGCCGGACTGGTCGGGCGGCGCCGGCGACGTGGCCGGCAGCCGTTCCAGACGCACGCGGTTGATGCGGGCTCCCGTCATTTCGGTAACGGTTACGGACAGGCCGGCGACCTGCACGGCGTCCTGCTCCCGGGGGATGGCGCCGGTGTGGCGCAGCACCAGCCCGGCGATGGTCTGGTATTCGCCTTCCGGCAGCAGGATGCCCTCGTCGTCCAGCCGGTCGTTGATTTCAATGATGGACATTACGCCGTCCAGCAGGAAGGCGCCGTCGTCCAGGCGCACGATGCCGCTGTCGGCCTGCGCCGAGGGGGGGTCGTCGTCGGCCAGGGTGCCGACGATGACGCTGGTGAGCTGCTTCATCGTCACCAGCCCGGCGATGCCGCCGTATTCGTTGGTGACCATCATCATAGACAGCCGGCGTTCCTGCATGGCGTCAAAGGTGTCGGATATGGTGACGGTTTCGGGGATGAAGTCCACTGCCCGCATAGTGTCGGTGACGGGGTCGTCCGGGCCGATCAGGCCCTTGCTCTGGGCGATGAGGACTTCCTTGTTGGAGAGCACGCCGATGACGGCTTCCTGGGTGCCTTCGTAGATGGGGAACCTGGTGTGGCTGTTTTCGGCGTAGAGGGCGAGGAACTGGTTGAGGGTGGTGCCTTTTTCGATCCAGACGATTTCGGTGCGTGGGGTCATAATTTCGTTGAGGCGGCGGTCGCGGAAGCGGAACACCCGGTGCAGGCGCTGGGCCTCGTCCTGTTCTACGGCCCCCTGCTGCCGGGACAGGTCGATCATCATCCGCAGTTCGCCTTCGGTGTAGGTGGTTTGCCAGGTGTTGGCGGGCGTGCGGAGGATTTTGTAAATCAGCCGGGGTGCGGCGGTAAAGAAGTAGATGAACGGGGCGCAGAGCCACATTGTCCATCCTACCGGGCGGGCGGCGATGAGGGACCAGCGTTCCGAGTAGGTGGCGGCCAGGGTTTTGGGGGTGATTTCGCCGAATATGGAGATGGCCACGGTCATAATCAGCGTGGTGAGGAGGGCGGCGTATGCGGAGCCGTCCAGGAGTTCGGCGGCCAGCGCGGTGCCGATGGCGGTGGCGAAGATGGTGAAGGCGTTTTGGCTGAGGAGGATGGTGGCGAAGAACTTTTCGTGCTGCGCCAGCACGCGGTCCACGGCGCGGGCGGCGGCGTGGCCCTGGTCGGCGAGGTAGCGGATGCGGAGCTTGTTGACCGCAATCAGGGCCGACTCGGCGCTGGTGAAGAAGATGACCCCCAGAAAACTGACGGCCAGGAGCGCCAGTTGCAGGCCCAACGGCATTGTGAAGCCGCCGCCGCTGGCTCCGGCTTGTAGCAGAATGACCCAGTGGGATAAACCGGCGGGCGCAATGTCCAGCATCGGGGCGAATTACCTCCAAGCGAAAGCGGGGCGACGGGGCGAAAAGACGGGGGCCGGCGGCGGCGAAATGCGGGCGACAGGCCAACGGCGGAACCAGATTTGGGTTATTGCCCAACAGCATAGCACCGGATGCGTTGCGGCGTAAAGTTGACGCCCGTCCCCGGTCTGCCTAGTATAGACGGGCCGCCGCATCCGCTTGTATGTCCGCCGGTCAGCAAACCGGCAGGACGGAAAGGGGTCGGGGCGGGAATGGAACGAAATGGAATGGAACGGACGGAGCATAAGGGAAGCGATGAGGCTATGCTGATTCTGGGCATTGAAACTTCCTGTGATGAAACCGCGGTGGGCATTGTGGCGGACGGGCGGCAGCTGCGGGCGAATGTCATCGCGTCGCAGGCGGGTCTGCACGCGCCGCACGGGGGGGTGGTGCCGGAGCTGGCGGCGCGGCAGCACGTGCGCGACCTGCCGCCCACGCTGGGGCGGGCGCTGGCGGACGCGGGCGCCACTCTGGACGACATTGACGCCGTGGCGGTTACCCACGGGCCCGGGCTGGCGGGCGCGCTCATCAGCGGGGTCAACACTGCCAAAGCGCTGGCCCTGACGCTCGGCAAGCCTCTGATTGGGGTCAACCACCTGGAGGGGCATATCTACGCCGCCTGGCTGGCGGCGCCGGAAACGCCGGCGCCGGCCGAGGAGCCGGGGTTCCCGCTGGCGTGTCTGGTGGCGTCGGGCGGCCACACTGATCTGATGCTGATGGAAGGGCACAGGGATTATCGGCTGGTGGGGCGCACGCGGGACGACGCCGCCGGGGAAGCCTTTGACAAGGCGGCGCGGGTACTGGGGCTGGGTTTTCCCGGCGGGCCGGAAATACAGAAAGCCGCCGAGATGCTGGCGACTTTTGCCGAGCCGGAGTCCGAACCTGAATCCGGTGACCACGGCCAGGATTATGGAGATGGCGCGGGCGGACACCGGGCGGCGCGGCTGGCCCGGGCGGCGGCGCCGCTGCCCCGGGCCTGGATGCGGAACACGCCGGACTTCAGCTTCAGTGGCGTGAAGACGGCGCTGCTGCACCGGGCGCAGGATGTGGGCCTGTACCCGGCGGCGGGTGATGGGGATGGCGATGGTGATGATGACGCCGCGTCCGCGCCGGATCCCGACCGCGCCCGGCTGGTGTCCCTGCTGGCGGCGGAGTTTCAGGAATCGCTGGTTGATGTGATGACGGCCAAGCTGTTGGCGATGGCGGAACGGTACGGGGCCCGGGGGCTGGTATTGGGGGGCGGCGTGGTGGCCAACGCGCGGCTGCGGGAGCGCATCCGGGGCGCGGCGGCGCTGCCGGCGGTGATACCTCCGCCCGTGTTGTGCACGGACAACGGGGCGATGATTGCGGCGGGGGCCTTTTACCAGTACCGGCGGGGGGAGGTTGACGGGCTGTCGCTGGATGTGGATCCGTCGCTGCCATTTGGACGGGCGGAATAGAGAGACGGGGCCGGCGCCGGGGCGGCGCATACTCAAGACCGCATCCTCATAATGGCGGCGTCGGCGGGGGCCGGCGGCGCGCCGGGGCCGGTGGAGGCCGTGTCCGTATCCGCGTCTGTGTCCGTGTTCGTATTCGTATTCGTATTGGCATAGGCGGCGGCGGGCGGGGCAGGGGTGGCGCCGGCTGCGGTCAGGAGGGCGTTGGCGAAGGCGAGCAGGTCGCTTTCCGGGGCGGCGCAAGGTAGATCCAGGTTCCAGTTGACGCCGGCGATTTGGATTTGGCGTCCGCCCGGTTGGGACATACTGCGCCAGATGAGGCCGCCGACCAGGAGGATCAGTAGCATCAGCAGCAGGGCGGCGGCGTGGAGGTTGATGACGGGGATGATGATGCCGGGCAGCCGGTCCACCAGCCAGTAGGCGAGCAGCAGGTAGAGGGCGGCGCCGCCGAAGATCAGCGCCGTCCACTGGGGCCAGGAGAAGCTGCGGCGGGCTTCGTGGCGCACGCTGACGCCGCAGACGGAGGCGGCGGGGAACATCTGGGTGGCGTGGGCGCGGGGCCCAGGGTCATCGCTGATGAGGCGGCGGGTGGTGGCGACCAGCAGGCGGCCTTCGGCGGCGGGTTCCGCAAGCAGGCCGCGCTCGGCGTGGAGGATGGCCTGGACGGCCTCGCCGGGCAGCAGTTCTACGCCCCGGAGGCGGGTCAGATAGGAACGGGACGGCGGTTGTGGTTGCATTGGCCTGGGGGTTGCGTGGCGCAGTAGGGCAGTATTGATGATGGCGCGGGCGGGCGTAGCGGCGGCGGCGTATGCCCGTATGCCCGTATGCCCGTATGCTCCGGCAGAGATGCTACCACAATCGGGGCGGTTAGCGGCATACTTGCGGTCAGGCATTGCCGCCGCCGGGCGCCGGGCCGGGCTTGTCGCCGTAATGGAGGGCCACGCCGCCCATTCCCAGCCGGCGGTAGCCGACGTTGATCAGGCCGGCCTGCCGGTACACTGCGGCCAGGCCGGCGGCGGTCAGAAAGTAGTCCACGCTGTCGGGCAGGTAGGTGTAGGCGGCGCGGTCGCCGGCCACCAGTTCGCCGAGCAGCGGCACCACTTTATGGAAGTAGATGCGGCCCACCTTTTCCCGGATGCCGGGGGGCATTGGGGTGAGTTCCAGGGTGGCGACGCGGCCGCCGGGGGCGACGACGCGGGCCATTTCGGCGATGGCGGCGGGGACATCGGGCATATTGCGCAGGCTGAAGCCGGCGGTGGCGCAGATGAAGGCGCCGTCGGGGAAGGGCAGTTGGAGGGCATCGCCCGTGGCCAGGTGCACCGGAGCAGTGGAGCGGCGGCGGGCATTGGCGGCGGTACGCTTGGCGGCGGCGAGGTGGAGCATCTCCGGCAGCAGGTCAACGCCCACCACCGCCGATACGCCGGGGCAGCGGGCCAGGGCGAAGGCCAGGTCGCCGGTGCCGGTGGCGATGTCCAGGGCCGGGCCGGCGCGGCCGGCGGCGGCGGCGAGGCGCGCCGTCTGCCGCTTCCAGCGGTGATGCAGCCCGCCGGTCATCAGCGAGTTCATCAGGTCGTAGCGGGGGGAGATGCGGGCGAACAGGTCGGCCACATAGCGGCGTTTGTCCGCGCCGCGCAGGTGCGCCATCGGGGGGCCTAGCCGGGCGGTGTGTTGGGCGCCGGCGCCGGTCGGTAGCGGAGTTCTACTGCGCCACCGTCGTGGGTCTGCGCCGATTCCAGGCGCAAGGCGGTGGGCGGGGCGTTGCCGCCGAACAGGGGGATGCCCTGCCCCAGGATGATGGGGATGACGAAAATCCGGTACTCGTCAATCAGCCCGGCGCGGCGGAACTGTTCGGCCAGGTTGGCGCCGCCCACCAGCCAGAGGGCGGCGGCGGAATGGGGATGGCGGGGGGCAAGGCCGGATAGGAAGCCGGCGGGGTCGGCGGAGACGAACTCCACGCCGGGCGGGGCGGTGGCGGGCGGGTGGCGGGTGAAGACATAGGCGGGCTTGCCGGGGTAGGGCCAGTCGCCGAAGCCTAGAACCTGGTCGTAGGTGCGGCGGCCCATCAGGAGGGCGTCAACGGAGGCGTAGAAGGCGGCGTAGCCGTAATCATCGCTGTTGCCGTTGCCATCGGTGCCGGCATTGGCGGAGGGTAGCCAGGTTACGCCGCCGTTGGCGTCGGCGATGTAGCCGTCCACGCTGGTTGCGATGTAGAGGGTGGTTTGGGGCATAGGGATGGATGGGGGGGCCGCTTCCGGACGGGTAGGCACGGCGTTAGCCTATTTGACTACCCTCGTCGATTGGCGCGTCAAAGAAGTCGTCATCGAAGACCGACGAACGGGCATCACTGTTTTGGTCGTCAGGTGCCGGCAGATGATGCTGATCACCCTTGACTTGGTATACCGCGAAGCCATGTTCGCCATTACTGCTGGTTGTTAACATCATCATCCCGCCGCCACCTCCCTCTGTGAGCACCAGTCTAAAAATACCGTCTTGGTCATTGAGTATTAGACTTTGCCGACCATCTGTCCCTTGGAGTAACTGGAACCTGCTCTTTCCGTTACTGTCGTTTGTGCACAGAGCAGGTGCTCCATGAGATCCTTCGTCAATCCGCAGACGAACAGTGCCGCTTTGGTCGTTGATTTGTAGCCGTTGGTGACCGTTCTGCCCTTGGAGTAATTCGAACCGACGCTCGCCATTGCTGTCGGTTGTGAACAGCATTGGCGTTCCATTGTCGTCCTCGCCGATACACAAGCGGGCACCACCGTTTTGGTAGTTGATTGTCAGATACTGCTGACCATCTTCGTCTTGATATATCACAAACCTAGTCTTGCCATTACTGTCAGTTGTGTACAGTATTGGCTTCCCATCCTCAGACTCACCGATGTACAGACGGGCATTACCGTTTTGGTCGTTGATTGCCAGCCACTGCTGACCATCCTCGTCCTGGTATATTGCGAACCTGCGTTTGCCATTGCTGTCGGTTGTGTAAAGCATTGGCGTTTCATCGGCATCCTCGCCAACCCACAGCCGGACATCACCGTTTTGGTCGTTGATTACCAGTCGTTGGTGACCATCCTCGTCTTGGTATATCGCGAACCTACGCTCGCCATTACTGTCGGTTGTGTACAGCATTGGCGTTCCATTGGCAGACTCGCCGATACACAGGCGGGCATCACCGTTTTGGTCGCTAATTTCCAGCCGTTGCTGACCATTCTCCCCCTGGTATATCCTGAACCGACGGTTGCCGCTCCGGTCGTTCATAACCAGCATTGGGTCGCCGGCTTGGTCCAGCGACAGCTCGGCGCGGGTTTGCCAAGCGTCGTTCACCAGCCGGAAGGATTTGGCCTGGATTACATCGGGGAGGGCACCACCAGCGCGATGGCGGTCGTAAGCTTCGCGCCGCTGTGGATCGCTCAATACCTCGTAGGCGCGGTTGATTTCGGCCAGCCTTGCGCCGGCGTCGGCGGCCGGGTTCCGGTCGGGGTGGTGGATTTCCGACAGGAGACGGTGGGCGGCCTGGAGCAACTCCGAGCTGGCTTCGGGGTCGACTTGCAGGATTTTGTAGAGGTCGGAGGATTCCGGCATCGGCGTCATCGGTTAACTCCGGGCAATGGGCGATAGGGCAATGTGCGCCGGCGGCAACGCCCGCCGGCGGGGGTAATGACGCTATGCTACCACCTTATGCCGGCGATGTCATCCCGCCGGCAACCGCCTGGCGGCTGGGGTTGGATGGGGCGGGCGGGGGGTTAGAGGGGGAGGAGGTGGGGGATTTGGAGGTGGGGGTAGGCGTCGGTTAGGGCGGCGCGCCATTGGGGGACTAGGATGATGTTGCGGTCGTGGTCGGTGACGAGGTGGCGCGGCTCCGGGGCGCAGCGGCAGATGCGGCGGGCGGCGCTGCCGTGGTTGGGGTGGAGGTCGAAGTCGGTGGACATTGGGACGCCTACCAGGTTGTACCGCTTCAGGAATTTCTGGTAGTAGGGCAAGCGGGTGATTTCGCCGGCGGACTGGATTGCGCCGTCGGTGGGCGTGGTGGGGACGAAGTCGATGTCAAAACGGAGGCTGCGCTTGGCGGGGCGGACGAGCTTGGGGCGGCCGGCGATGATGGCAAAGATGGCGTTTTTGAGGGACGCCACGCGCTTCCGCATCTTGCGGATGGTCTGGATGGTGGTTCCCATGGGGGTGTGGCCGACGGGGACGCGGAGGCCGGTGGTGGCGTGAGGAGTGCGGCGATGGGGGCGGCGGCGGACGACGTGGCCGGCGTTGCCAGCGCTGGCGGCGTGGCCGGCATTGCCGGCGTTCCCGGATTTGGCGGCGGCGCGGGCTAGGCTGGCGATTTTGTAGGCGGGGGTGGGGAGGTTCAGGACGGCGGCCAGGGTGTAGGTGTGCCGGAAGGTTCTCAGGTGGCCGCGGCGGAGGTGGTCGCAGAAGATGGCGTCGGTCAAGGCGATTTGGAGACGGCGGGTGGTGTTGTGACGGAGGCCGATATGCACCGCCAATGCCGTGGCGGCGTGGGCGGCGGCGCGGCGGATGGAGTCCGCGGCGTCGGCGAGGCCGTCGATGAAGGGGTCGATGTAGCCGGGCGGGTGGGGGCCGGGGGTTGCGGGCGCGGCGATGGCGGCTTCGGTGGCGTTGCGGGCGTGGCGAAGCAGGGCGTCGCTGCGGGCCTGGTGGTGTTGGACGGTTCCCATAATAAGGAATGCTCCTTTCGGTTGGTGGCCGGCTCGCTGGCTGGTCGTTGGCGGCGGGTTGGCGGCTAACGGCGGGCGGCGGGCGGGCGATTGATTGATTGACTGGTGGTTGGGTGGGTGGTAGATTGAGGGCATCGGGGAAGGTTCGGGCTATCCGGTTGGGTTCCAGGTTGTCGGCGCTACGGCCTGAGAGCGTGCAAAGTGGATTTCGTCCTAGTTTTCCGTGTCCCGGAGCGGCGGCTTTTGAGGGCTGTCGTTTCCGGCACGGGGCGGTGGTGACATCCGCTGGCTGGCACAGAACTACACGGGCCGAAAGATACATACGGCGACGAAGCAGGACCAGCTGAAAATTGGGTTCCGACAAGGGTTAGACCGTGTTCCTGGAGCCCGTTTGGTTAGCCCGAAAGTGTTTCCCCGATGGTGGCGTGACGCGGATAGTGATAGGTGGACAGGGTTGTCCGGTTGGGTCGACACGAAAGCGAGCCGTTTTGCCGCCACGATGCCCGTCGCGCGTCGGGCGGTGTGGCGGTGGCAGCCGGTGTAGCGCGCTAGAAAGCTTTGCCGGCGGCCGGGGCTGCTTTACCCGTGCATCAGCATAATGGACGGATGTTTGGGGGCGTAAGAGGCAGGGTGTCAGCGATTTTGGGAAATTGGGATTGGGGCGCCTAGGGGCAGGATTCAGGGGGCCGCGCGCGGACGAATAAGGCGGGCGGGATGGGACAGGGCGGTTGCCATGGGGGCGCTGGCGGCCTACAATTGCGCCATTGTTCGGCGCCATTGTCGTCCGGGTTGCGCGCCGGGCCGGGGCGGAACCGGGACGGCGATATGGAAAGCGGGCCGGCGATGGCGATGTCCACGAGGGCACTATGCGTATTTGTTCTCTGTTGCCCAGCGGCACCGAAATTCTGTTTGCCCTGGGGCTGGGCGACCGGATTATCGGGGTTACGGATCTGTGCGATTATCCGCCGGAAGTGGCGGGCATCCGGGTGGTGTGCCGCAGCCGGATTGACCCGGCGGTGATGTCCAGCGCGGAAGTGGACGCGGAGATGGGGCGCATCCTGGCCGCGGGGGAGAGTCCTTATGCGCTGGATGCGGACTGGCTGCGGCAGGCGGCGCCGGATGTGGTATTGACGCAGGATTTGTGCTACTTCTGCGAGGTTGACGCGGGAACGGTGCGGGGCGCAGTGGCGCCGCTGGCCGCGCCACCGCAGGTAGTCAATCTTAACCCGCGCACGCTGGCCGAGATACTGGACAGCTTTTTGGAAGTGGGGCGGGTATGCGGAGCGCCGGAGCAGGCGGCGGAACTGGTAGCGGGGTTGCAGGCGCGGGTGGACGCCGTGGGGCGCAAGGTGGACAAAGCGGCGGCGGCGTCCGGCGGCGGCCCGGCCGTGTTCACGCTGGAGGGGGTGAACCCGCTGGTTATCGGGGGACACTGGGTTACGGATGTGGCGCGGCGGGCCGGAGGGCGGCTGCCGGAACGATTTACGGCGGGGTGCGCGGCGGAACGCATCGCGTGGGACGAAGTGGTGGCGGCGGCGCCGGAGAAGCTGTATGTTGACCTGTGTTCGTCGGATTTGGGGCGCAGCCGGCGGGAGGCGAGCTGGCTGGCGGCGCAGCCGGGGTGGGCGGATTTGCCGGCGGTACGGGCGGGCGAGGTTTATCTGATTGACCACAGCACCTTGAGCCGGCCGGGGCCGCGCATTGTAGAGGGGCTGGAGCTGCTGGCGCAGCTGACGCATCCGGAGGCGTTTGAGGGGCACATTCCGGCGGGGGCGGCGCTGAAGCTGGACGCCGAGGCGGCGGCGGGTCTGGCGCCGGGTGACATTGGGGCGGCGTTCCGGGCGTGGCCGGGGGAATAGGGCGGGGGAGGCCGGCGGCAGGCCGGCGGAAGCCGGAGTCTATTGGAAACGCCTGGCTTCCGGCTTGCGCCGGAATGACCGGCAATTATCAGACCGCCCGGAATGACGGGGAAGTGTCAGGCTACCCGGAATGACGGGGAAGTATCAAGTCACCCGACTGGAAAGGCGACCCGGAACGGGCGAGGGTTGGCGCCGGCCCGTTGTTTGGTGGTAGGATGGCGGGGGACAGGGCCGGGGGGCGGGCGCAGCGCAGATTGCGCGCGCCGGTCGTTTCCGGTCATCAGGAGCTAACCATTCGGCGCGCGCCAACCAGGCATCAGATAGCCGGTGAGCCCGCGCCAGTGGGGAAAGAAGGAGGAACGCTGCCGTTATGACGAGCACGCCCGTGTACACCTATACTTACGACCACATTCATGTTCGCACCAGGGATCCGGAGGGGATGGCGGCGTTTTTTGAGACGATGTTCGGTGCCAGGGTGCTGCGTCTCATCCAGAGCGACGGGGCGCCGCGGGTTGATCTGGATGTGAATGGCCTGGCGATTTTTATCGCCACGGTGGCGCCGGAGGAGCATATGGAGAGCAACCCGCGGGATCCGCATCTGGGGCTGGACCATTTCGGGTTTCGGGTTGACGACATTGACGGGGCGGTGGCGGATCTGAAGGGGAAGGGGGCGGACATCTGCGTGGAGCCGCGGACGATACGGCCGGGGGTACGGATCGCGTTTGTGCGGGGGCCGGACGAGGTGCGGATTGAGCTGCTGCAACGGGACGGGTCGGGGCTGATGGAGGCGTGAATGGGGGTTGGCGGGGCGCCGGGAAGGCGGATCCGGAAAGGGGCGCTGGAGATGCGGCCGGCGTCTGGCATAATTGATACTGGGCGGGTATAATCATCGCCAACCTATCGGGGGTAAAGTTCGCAGTGGTTAGTGCAAACGATTTTCGTCAAGCGATGTCCAAGTTCGCGACGGGCGTCACCGTCATCACGACGCTGGATCCGTCGGGCAATCCGCACGCGATGACCGCCAACGCGTTCACGTCGGTGTGCCTGGAGCCGCCCACGCTGCTGGTGTGCGTGGCGCACAACACGATTACCTACGGGTATGTGGAGGAGCAGCGGCGCATTGGGGTGAATGTGCTGCGTGAGGAGCAGGAGGAGCTGGGGCGTTATTTTGCGCGCCGGCCGGAGCAGCGGGAGGGGAACCCGGCGTACTCGTACACGATTGACGCGCGGAATGTGCCGGAGCTGGACGGGTCGCTGGTGTTTTTTGACTGCGACATTGTGGGGGCGCACGCCTACGGGGACCACACGATTTATGTGGGGGAGGTGCGGGAGATGCGGCAGCAGGAGGGGGGCGAGGAGGCGACGCCGCTGATGTTTTACGACAGCCACTGGTATCATCCGGGGCAGGAGTAGCGGGGGGTGGGGGCGGGCCGGCGTTCCGGCGGGCACGGCGTGGCGTAGCGGGCGTTCCGGTTGGACTGGCAGGTCATCAACCGGAGTGTCCAGGCGGGGCGGCGGCGGCTTCCGGCGGCATCGGGCGGGTTTGACGATAGGAGATGCTCTGATGGCCCGCAAATCGCCCGCCGGGGCTGCTACCAATGACCTGGTGTTCAGCGCCGGCGTGGCCAGCAACGATGAGGTGTTTCCGGACATCCTTTCGCTGTATGTCGCGCCCGGCAGCGTGGTGGCCGATGTTACTTACGGGCGGGGCGTTTTCTGGCGGCGGGTGCCGGAGGGCGTTTTCCGGGTGCTGGCGACGGATATTGCCACCGGCACCGACTGCCGGGAGCTGCCCTACCAGGACGGGGCCATTGACTGCGTGGTTTTTGACCCGCCGTATATGCACACGCCCGGCGGCACTGCCCACGTCAACCACCAGAACTATGAAGGTTATTACCAGAATAACCGGGCCAATTCCGGCAAGAAGTATCACGAAGCGGTGCTTGACCTCTATTTTACGGCCGCACGGGAAGCCTGGCGGGTATTGCGGCCGGGGGGCATTTACATCGTCAAGTGCCAGGATGAAGTTTGCGCCAACATACAGAGGTTCACGCATATTGAGGTCATCAATGAACTGACTACATATGGCTTTGTGGCCGAGGATTTGTTTGTGGTGGTACGCAAGGGGAAACCGGGGGTAAGCCGGATGCTGCGGCAGGCTCACGCGCGGAAAAATCATTCCTACTTTCTGGTGTTTCTCAAGCCGGAGGGGAAGAAGCGGTGGACGGGGCTGGACAACCGCTTTGACGCAACGGCCAATGGGCATAATCAGAGGCATTCCAAATCTACTCATCCGCAGCAGACGTTATTGCAGTAAAAACGAATGAAAAGGGCGTATGGAGATTGTGGACGGAAAGGTGTCAGTCAGTTCCCGGTAGCGTACCGGAATGTCAAAATAGTAAATAATTTCCATTTTTGCCAGCAAGGATTGATAGGCGAGCCACTGGTCAGGGACACAAATCTCCACCACTTCACGCTTCCGGACGTCAAGTTTGGTTTCAGAAAATACCACCAGAATGCCCTGGTAGCTACCGGCTCCATAGGCGGAGTCCAGCATCCTCTGGTGCGCCCAAGCCTGTACCACTCTTTCCCTGGTTGACATTTTGACCGGGAGGTGGATGTTCGGCGAATCTCCGGCGGTTTCAAACAGAAAATCCATCGTCATTCGCGCAGAACCGCCGGATACCGGCAAAGTGGCACTCTTGATCGGCTCTATGTCCATAGATTTTGCAAAAATGTGACCGACCACGCATTCAAAATAAGTCGCCGGCCTTTTCTTATCGTTTCGGTTGAACAGGTCAAAAGCCAAGCAAGGCGCAAGGGCTACCGTGTACAGCATTCGCGCCCACCGTTCGGCGTCCAAATTCCAGCCCGATGCCCAATGTTGCCAATAGCCCACGATTTCATCCGGGCTGTTGGTAAAGTACGCCAAGTTTGCCGGGCGCGCCAAGACGCCGTTCCGGGAAAATGAAATGTACTCTTTGCCGGATACTTTGGACTGAAGGCTAACCGGCTCGCAGTCCTCATTCAAGAACCGCAAGGCGATGACCGCCACGTCTATGATTTTCTGTCCAGTTTCATTGGAGCCGCAACCGCTTTGGACAGCCAGCTTCACGGCATCGTAAGCGCTATACAACTGAACGCGGTCAACCATTTTCAATTACAGCCCCTCGGTCAATTCGGAAACCGACAACCTCAACCCGGCGGCGATGACGTGTATGTTACGGAGGGCTATGTTGCGTTCCCCACGCTCAACCCCGCCGTAGTAGCTGCGGTCAAGTCCGCAGTGCGCGGCAAAGGATTCCTGCGAATACCCTTGCGCCACTCGCAGTTCCCTTACACGCTCCCCAAACCGTTTGAGAATGTCACTATCCATAGGTTTGAGTATCATCCTCTGATGGCGATAGTGCTACGGGCTATGAGTATCATTTTCTTGCTTGTCCGCTTGCCCAAACCCGCGGCTGCCCCTATACTACCGCATTGCGGCGGGGCAGGCCGGCTGGCACCGGCGGCGCGGCGCACGCTGGCCTCCGTTGCCCCCCGCTGGCGCTTCGCACAATGCACAATGAATGTAAGGAGGTTCTCCGATGCCCAAGGACAAGGTGGAAATTTTCTGGTTCTCCGAGCAGCCCTACGGCCATGTTACCGACGGGGAGGTGGCGCAGTACGAATCGGGGCGGCTGTTTTTTCCGAACACGCATTTTGATCCGCAGAAGGCCCACATTCTCTACAACCAGTACCACGAGCAGTACGCGGGCGCCGACGAGAACGGGTTTGACGGCATTATGACCAACGAACACCATTCCTCGTACTGGTGCATGAAGCCGGCGGTGAACATTGACGCCGCCGTGATCAGCAAGGTCACCCGCAACGCCAAAATCGCCATCCTGGGGAATGTCATCGCGGTGAATGACCCCATTCGGATGGCCGAGGAGATTGCGATGCTGGACTGCATTTCCGGCGGGCGCATTATTTCCGGGTTTGTGCGCGGCACGGCGGTGGAGACGCTGCAAGGGGGCATCGCGCCGCCGGAGAACCGGGACCGCTTTGAGGAGGCCCACGACCTCATCGTGAAGTGCTGGACGGAGCCGGGGCCGTTCCGCTACGAAGGGGAGTACTATCACTACCGGCTGGTCAATCCTTGGGTGCTGCCGATGCAGAAGCCGCATCCGCCGATCTGGTTTCCCGGCTTCAGTAGCCCGGAGTCGGTGATCTGGGCGGCGCGGCGCCAGCATCCTTATATGAACCTGGGTTCGCTGCTGGAGCATACGCACCGGCTGCGGGATGTGTACATTGAGACGGCGCTGGAGACGGGGTTCCAGCCGGGGCCGGAGCATTTCGGCTACCTGCTGCGGGTGTTCTGCGCCGACACGGACGAAAAGGCGCAGGAGCTGGGGCGGGAGTTTCTGTGGACGCAGGAGCATCGCAACCGCGGGCCGCGGGAGCATAACGACCCGCCGGGGTACCAGTCGCGGGAGGCGGTGAGCATTCAGCGCACTTTGCCCGGCGCCGGAGGGTTCGGGCGGATGATGACCTACGAGGAGCTGCAAGAGGCCAACAATATCATTGTGGGCAGCCCCGACACGGTGCGGGAAAAGCTGGCGATGGTTATTGAACGGCTGAACCCCGGCTACCTGCACATTTACGGCAACGAGGGGGCGATGGCGCACGAGGATGTGATGCGCTCCATAGAGCTGATCGGGCGGGAGGTTATTCCGGCGCTACACGAGATTCCGCTGGTGGACCACTACTAGCGCAGCGTTCCTTTGCGGGCGGTCGTCCGGGCCATAAGTCCGCCGCGCCGGCGCCAGCCGGAGTCCAGACGCGCCGCCGGATGCCGGCCGGGGCCGGAATGACGGGGCAAATCAAACGGCAAATCAAACCACGGGCAAGAAACACGGCCTACTGCCAGGGGCGGTTTGCGCCGGGACGGAAGTATCGGGTATGCTTGCAGGGGCGGGCCGGCAGCAGGCGGGCGCGCCCGGAAAGGAACGCCAGCCCGCGGTCGGCCCGCAGCAAAGCGCGCGGCGCCGCCAACCGGGTCTTACTTGGGACGGAAACAAGGGGCGCCGGCGGACATCGCCGGCGCCGGCAAAGGATCTTTTGGCCGGCCGGCCATGCCGCCAGCGATACCGGCCGGCGCCGGGCGCATGGGCTGGCGGGCGCAGGAATTAGGACAGGATATGACGATGCTGGACAGGTTGCCGAGGCTGCAAGGCTTGATCGGCGCCGGCACGATGGGCAGCCTGATGGCGGGCGGTCTGCTGGATGCCGGGGTTACGCTGAAGGTGTACGACCGGCGGCGGGCGGCCACGGAAGGGCTGGTGGAACGGGGGGCGATCCGGGTGGAGACGGCGGCGGAAGCGGCCACGGGGTGCGCCATAGTGTGGGTGTCGCTGCCGGGGCCGGCTGAGGTGACATCCGTGTTGCTGGACGAGGACGCCGCCGTGATTTCGGCAATGTCCAACTACGCCGTGCTGGTGGACACCACGACCAATGACCCGGAGGTGGCGCGGCAGGTGGCGGCGGCGGCGGCCAAGCGGGGCATTGCGATGCTGGATGCGCCGGTGAGCGGGCGGCCGCCGACGATGACGCTGATGGCGGGGGGCGACCGCGCTGATTTCCACAAGGCGCAGCCGGCGCTGGAGGCGGTGGCGGCGCAGGTGTTTTACGCGGGGCCCTCGGGGGCAGGCTGCGTGGCCAAGCTGGCGACGCAGTATATGGCCTACACCAACCTCATCGCCGCCATAGAGGGGATGCTGATCGGGCAAATGGGCGGCGTGGATCCGGGGGTGCTGGCGGAAATTGTGCCGGCGAGCGCCGCCGCCAGCCGGGCTTTCAGGCGGATTCCCGAGTCCGTGCTGTCGCGCACCTTTGCGGCGGGCGGCACTTTGAACATTGTGGCCAAGGATATGGCGCTGGCGTGCCAGCTGGCGGAACGGGTGAATGCGCCGGCGAATACCGGCGGGGTGGCGAATATGATTTACGAAGCGGCCAAAGATGTGGGATTTGGGGAGCAGGGGTATCCGGTAGTGGCGCGGATACTGGAAACGATGGCGGGGACGGAGCTGGCGGCGGAGGAATGACGGCGCGGGGGAATGATGGCGGCGGGAATGATGTCTAGGGAATGACGGTGAAATCCGGCCGGCGGCGTGAAAGCGCCGGTCGGGGTGTGTTACCATTGGCGTCATTATGACTACTGCGATACGCAAGGCGGTGATACCCGCCGCCGGGCTGGGCACCCGGTTTTTGCCGGTGACCCGTTCCGTGCCGAAAGAGCTGCTGCCCATCCTGGACCGCCCGATGCTGCAATATGTGGTGGCGGAGGCGGCGGAGGCGGGCATTGCCGAGGTGATTGTGGTTACGGCTCCCGGCAAGGAGGGCATTGCGGGGTATTTTCGTCCGCAGCCGGAGCTGGAGGAGCGGCTGGCGGGCAACCCGGCGCTGCTGGAACGGGCGCGCTCCGGGGCGAGGCTGGCTAATGTGACCTATGCGATCCAAGAGAGGCCGCTGGGGCTGGGCCACGCCGTGCTGACGGCGCGGGACGCGGTGGGGGCGGAGCCTTTTGCCGTGATTCTGCCCGACGACATTATTGACCACACGCCGGGGGTGCTGTCGCAGATGCTGGCGATGACGGCGGCGATTGGGGGCGGCGGCGGTTCAGCTGGCGACGATACGGGCGGCAGCG
Source organism: Dehalococcoidia bacterium (assembly GCA_965203195.1). Taxonomy (GTDB): domain Bacteria; phylum Chloroflexota; class Dehalococcoidia; order Lucifugimonadales; family UBA3495; genus Bin87. Next base: position 3,463,090 of record OZ241860.1, read on the forward strand.
ATTTGCCTGGCTATGGGGATGGCGGCGCGGCGGACGCGGGCGGCATTGGCGTGGTGGCGGTGGAGCGGGTGGCCTGGGAACTTGCGCATAATTACGGGGTGGTTGACGCGCGGCCGGCCGGGGAAGGCGTAGCCGGGGAAGGCATCCATCGGGTGGAGGGGCTGGTGGAGAAGCCGCCGCCGGGGACGGCGCCGTCCAACCTGTCCATAGTGGGGCGCTATTTGCTGCCGCCGCAGATTTTTGAATGCCTGGAACGCACCCCGCCCGGCGCCGGCGGCGAGATCCAGCTTACGGACGGGCTGGCGGGGCTGATGGAGGATACGCCGCTGTACGCCGTGGAGTTCGCGGGCGTGCGGTATGACGGGGGCAGTCCGATGGGGCTGCTGCGGGCGGGGCTGGAGTACGCCCTGCGGCGGGATGACACGCGGGCGGCGGCGGCGGAGCTGATACGCAATCTGGCGGAGGGTCTGTAAGCGGCGATGAAAGTTGCGGTTATGGGAGCCGGGAGCATCGGCGGGTACTTTGGGGGGATGCTGGCGCGAGACGGGCATGAGGTTACGCTGGTGGCGCGGGGGGCGCATCTGGAGGCCATTCGCCGGGACGGGCTGCGGATGCAAACGGAAGCGGGCGATTTTACGGTCGCAGTGGGGGCTACCGACGAGCCGGCGTCAATTGGCGCCGTTGACCTGGCGCTGCTGACGACGAAAACCTACCACAATCCGGTGGCGGTGCCGGCGATGGCGCCGCTGGTGGGGGCGGATACGGCCGTGCTGTGCTTGCAGAACGGCATTGATTCTTGGCAGCCGCTGCGGGCGGCCTACCCATGGGCGGTCATTCTGCCGGGCGCGGCGTATATTGAGGCCAACCGGCCGGAGGCGGGGGTGGCGCAGCAGGCGGGGCCGGTGGTGCGAATCGTGACCGGCGGCGTCGGTAGCGGCAGCGAAGGCAGTGGCAGCGACGCCTTGCCTGGCGCCGATAGCCAGTCGCGGGCTGCCGACATTTGCGCGGTGTTCCGGCGGGCCGGGGTTCCGGCGGAGGCGTCCGACGATATTGCGGTTGCCCTGTGGACGAAGTTTCTGTTCATCGCCACGATGGCGGGCGTTACTTCGCTGGCGCGGGAGTTCATCCGGGAGCTGCTGCCCCGGCCGGAGTGGCGCAAGGTTATCGTGGGGTGCATGGCGGAGATTGAAACGGCGGGGCGCGGCAACGGGGTTGACCTGGCGGCGGACATCGTAGCCAGCACGCTGGGTTATATTGAGGCCGGGCAGCGGGCGATGCGGGCGTCAATGCACGCCGATTTGACGGCGGGGCGGCCGCTGGAGCTGGAGGCGCTGAACGGGGCAGTGGTGCGCGCCGGGGAGAGGGCCGGGGCGCCGACGCCGATTAACGATGTCATCTATGCGGCGCTGAAGCCCTATGCGGGCGGCACAGCGGTCTAGCATCAGTCCAGGGTGTGTTGACATCAATATATGCGAGGGTATTATGGGCGACAGATTCTGTGGCGGGAACACCGATGGCCGCGGTTGAGGCAGGTTTTGCGGCAACCGCCGGAGGTATCCTGGCGGGACAGGACACTGAACTTGGTGGCAGATCGGGCGCGGCCGCTGGGTAGGCTGGCTGGCGTGGAGGGACGGCCGGATTGGTGATAGTGGGGTTTGGCACTATGCGCAGCTATGGGTGGTTACGGGTGAGAAAACCGCCGCTGACCGTATGGTCAGCGGCGAGAGATTACGGATGCGGGTACCCTTCAGTCGCTTGCGGCGCAGTCCCCCAACCCGGCGTGGTGTCCGAAGTCCGTTAGTTGGGTTTGGACCAGAAGAAGACGAAGCCCCCGCCTTGGAGTTGGCCTGCCTCCATTAGGTAGGTGTAATGCTGGTCGCTCGTGATCTGGGAGAATGTCGCGCTCTGGCCAGATGCTACGCGTCCGTACAGGATGCTGGAGAATGTGTCTTGGACATCCTGAGGCACGTGTTTCATCCGGATGATGTCGGGGACATTCTGGTTAAAGTGCCAGATGCAACGGCCTATGTGGTCCCACTCGGGTTTTTCCTCTTTGTTCCGCCGGCGCGTTTTCACCCGTTGACGGTACGCTTGCTTTTCGGGGTCGGGGGTGGTGAATTTCCTCAGCAGATTTGCGGCGTGGTTAGCGAGTTTCGCGAAATTGTTGAGTAGGCGAAGCCATTCATTGAATCCTTCCATTTTGCTCCTGTTGCTCGGTAGCGGATACCATCATTGTACCGCAGTGACGGTGGCTGGGTCAAGTGCCTTTTTTTATTCGGGCAGTGCTTCGTTTTAGGGTGTGTTGGCGTCAATCCGGGGTGTGTCGCATCACAGCACCAGCCGTAGGTTAATGGCCGGATGACCACCAACTGGACGTCGGGATACCGTCTCGCGAAAGGCCACAAACGCCGACACCAGGTTGAGCAACCCGCAGCACAGCAATGCCCGCTTGCAGTACCGTGTCGCAATCCCCTAGAACTCCTTTTGAAGCCAACACGGGCTGGCGACGGCGGCGGCCGGGGCTAGATGCCGTAGGTGCGGAACAGTTCCCGCGCCGCCAGCTGGTCGGCTATGGAACCGAAGGCCATGGTGTAGTAGCCGTTATAGCCGGCGGATTCCAGGCGGCGGAAGGTGGCCGGAAAGTCGATGTTGCCCTGGCCGGGGGGCAGGTGGACTTCCAAGGCGCCGGTGTTATCGGCCAGGCGGACTTCGCCGATGCGGGCGACGCCGAAAGCGTCAATGAAGCCGTCGATGCCCTCCGGCACCAGGTGGGCGTGGTTGACGGTGAAGGCCCAGCGGAAGCGTGCCGAGGGGATGGCGTCGAAAAAGTAGCGGCATTCGTCAACGGTATGGCCCAGGTAATGGACTTCGGCGGCGTCCGGCTCGCGGTTGAGGTTTTCAAAGAACAGGGATACGGCGCCGGTTTCGGCGTAGTCGACGGCGCGGAGCAGGCGGTCGCGGGCGGCGGCCATGCGTTCCGCAACGGCGGAGGAGAAGTGCATTCCGGCGTGGACGACCACGCCGTGGGCAGCAATGCGGCGGGCGAGGTCAATGTTGGCGCGCAGGTAAGCGTCCACGGCAGGGCCGACACAGGGGGCGTATTCGGCGACATTGACCGATGATGCGGTATGGACGGTCAGGGCGATGTTGTGGCGTTCCATCGCGGCGCGGATGGCGCGGATGCGGCGGTCGGGCCAGTTGTCCAGCCGGTTGGGGCCGGCGTCGGCGGAAAAGTCCAGGTAATGGAAGCCGTGTTGGGCGGCGACGGCCAGGGCATCCTCAAGAGGGGTGGCGCCGGCGTCGTAGCCGATGCGCTGGATGAAATCCATAGGGGGAATCCCGGTCTTAATCCTGATGCGGGCGCGGCGGATGGGCCAGGCGGTCGGGGATCCAGCGGCGCAGCAGGTCGGCCAGTTCGGGGCGGCATTCGTCCAGGCGATGCTCGGCGCCTTCGTACAGCTCCAGCTGCCGGGGGTCTTTGGCCCAGTCGTAGATGGCCACGGCGCAGGAATAGGGCAGGCGGGTATCGGCTTTGCCATGCACCAGCAGCAGGGGGATGGGCGAGAGCATACCGGCGGCCTGGGCGCCGTAGGTTTGGGGGGAGAGGGACACCACGCCGGCGGTGTGGTAGCCGATGCTGCCGGCGGCGATGACCACGGCGCCGCCGAAGGAGTGGCCCACGATTACGGCCGGGCCGCAGCCGGTGGCGTGGAGGAAGTTGAGGCCGGCCAGCAGGTCCAGGGCGCATTCCTGGATGTGGTTGGGCTGGCGGTAGTCCAAACGGAGGGAGGTGATGCCCTGGGCGGTGAATTCCTGGGCCAGTTCGGCGTAGAGGCCGTGGGCGGGGCCGCCGAAGCCGCCGCGCGCGCCACAGACCCAGATTACGGAACCGGGGGCGGCGTCAGCATCAGCGTCAGCCGTTCCCGCAATGGCAACGGACGTTGCGGCGGTGGCATCGGCGCCGGCGTCGTCCGGCCGGTGGCGGATGGCGGGGATGTCGCCTCTGGTGGTGCGGAGGACGAGGCCCTCGCCGGCGCCGCCGTCGTGGGGCGGGCCGACCAGCACCTGTTCAATCTGCATACCGGCCCGCATACCGACGCGAGCGCCGGGATGGGATTCGGCTGGTTCAGGTTCGGGTTCGGAGTGTGGGGACATAGGCGGCGGTTGCGTTCCGGCGCGGCGTATTCGCGTGATGGACGGAGCGGGATGGCCGAGGCGGGCGACGCCGGCTAGTCGGCGTCGCCCTCGTCATGGTCATCGTCGTCAGCGTCGGCATCGCTGTCGGAGCCGGGGATTTCCGGGGGGGCGATGGGGAGGGTGATGTGCATTTCGGTGAAATCGTCGGGTTCGGTAGCGACCTGGATGTCGCCGCCGTGCTGGCGCACGATGTCGGCGGAGATGGCCAGGCCCAGGCCGGTGCCTTTGTCGGTGGGCTTGGTGGTAAAGAAGGGGTTGAAGATTTTCTCCGCCACGTCGGGGGGCATCCGGTGCCGTTGTCGCGGATGCGGACTTCTACGGCGTCGCCGTTGCGCCGGCTGGTGATCCACAGGGTGGGCATATAGGATTCGTCGTTGGGGTTGGCTTCCAGGATGCCCTTGCGGCGTTCGTCGGTGGCGTAGCAGGCGTTGCTGACCATATTGAGGAACACGCGGCCCAGGTCCTGGGGGTTGGCGTCGATTTCGCCCATATCGGGGTCGAGGTCGTATTGCAGGTCCAGCTGGAAGTTGTTGTCCAGGGCGCGGGCGCTGTGGTAGGCGAGGCGGGCGTGTTCGTCGAGGAGGTTGTTGATGTTGGTGGGCTGGTAGCCGACGGATTCGCGGCCCATCATCAGCATACCCTGGACGATGCGGTCGGCGCGGTCGCCGTGGGTGAGGATGCGGTCCATATTTTCGGAGAGGTCGCCGAAGATGTCCTGCAAGAGATCCAGCTGTTCGTTGTCCAGCTGGCCGTCCTCGTTTTCGTCCAGGGTTTCTTTCATTTCCACGAGGAGTTCGCGGGAGGATTCGGAGAAGTTTTTGACGAAGTTGAGGGGGTTGCGGATTTCGTGGGCGACGCCGGCGGTGAGTTCGCCGAGGGCGGCGAGTTTCTGCTGGGTGACGATGCGGTCCTGGGCGGTTTCCAGGTCTTTGAAAGCCTGTTCCAGTTCTACGTTTTTGCCCTGGAGTTCCTCGGCCAGGATTTCCACGAGGTTGAGGCGCTGGATTTCCAGGGCGTGCTGGCGGAAGACTTCCAGGGCGGCGGCCATATCGGCGACTTCGTCGCGGCCGTGGATATCGACCTGGGCTTCCAGGTCGCCGCCGGCCATGCGGCGCATCCAGCCGGAGAGGAGGGCGAGGCGGCGGAGGAGGACGCGTCCCACATAGAGCCAGCAGATGACGATGGCGCCGATGATGCTGACGATGCTGATGGCCAGCAGGAGCCAGCCGCCGGTGACGATGGCCTGGCTGGAGGCGTCGGTGGCCTCCTGGGCGCCCAGCCGGGCGGAGCCGACGAGGTCGTCCACTTCGCCGACCAGGGTTACGGCGACGGTGCGGTTGTGGGCGAGGAGGTTATTCTGGCGGGATTCCAGTTCCAGGTTGCGCTCGCTTAAGTAAAAGCCGTTCTGCGGGCCGGTGCCGAGGTCGATGAGGCGCTGGAAGATGGGGGCCAGGTTGGAGTGCAGGACGGAGTCGGTGCGTTCCAGGTCGTCCAGGTTGCGGTCGATTTGTCCGGCGGAGGATTCGAAGCGTTCCCGCAGGGGTTCGATCAGCCTGGCTTCGGAGAGGGTTGATGAGGTGGCCAGGAGCTGGGAGGCGATGTTGGCCTGGGCTTGCAGTTCGGCCAGGTAGCGGAATCGGATGAGTTCGTCCTCGGCCAGGTGCAGTTGAGAGGATACCGGGGGCGCGCCGCGTTCCCGGCGACCGGTTACGGTGTAAAAGAACTGGTCGTCCATTGCCGGGATGATGACTTCGTCGAGGCGAACGCGGAGGTCAACCAGTTCCTCCTGGAGTTCGGTAGTCTGCCTGGTGAGGATGAAGCGTTGCAATACGCCGTCGGTGACGGCGGCGATATTGTCAATCAGGGTGCGGGAGTTTTCGCGGACGCGGGCGAAGAGTTCGTCGTCGTCGTCGCCGTGGTGGCTTTCCAGGACGGCGAGCTGTTCGTTGAAGGAGCCCTGGGAAGCGGTGATGCCTTCGCCGATTACGATTACTTCCTCGGGGGTGGTGGCGGCGGTAAGGACGTCGGAGGCGGCGACGAGGGCGCCGCTGTACTGGGCGACGCCGAAGGCGGCGGCCAGTTCGGGGACGCTGCCTTCGTTGACCCGGGCCTGGGCTTCGCCGACCTGATTGAAGGACAGCCATCCCACCAGGCTGGCGGCGAAAGTGAGCAAAACCGCGCCCCCGATGCCCATATAGATTTGGGATGCGATGCGATAGCGGAATTCAAGCAGCCGGGTAATTTTTGCCATCATAGTTACGGGCTCACTTGGGGGGGAGTTTTTCGATGGGCTGGTAGGCGCCGTCCGCTCCGATCATAGTCAGAAAGACGGTATCGGAGCCCTGGTTGTCGTAGGAGCCGTCGGAGTTGCGATAGCGGAGCTGGAAGCCCTCCAAGTTGACGGCTTCGGTGCGGTTGAAGGCGTCCATAAAGCAGGCGCGGGTGAGTTCGCGTCCGCAGCGTTCCAGGCCGGCGATGGCCAGGCGGCCGGCCAGGTAGCCTTCAAAGGAGACGAAGCCCGGAGTGGTGCTGGTGCCGGTGGCAGCGTCGTAGTCGGCCAGGGCGCGCAGGTAGGAGACCACGGCGGGGGAGCTTTGGTCGGTGGGGAAAGGCACGACCTGGGTGACGAACACGCCGGCGCCTTCGGGGCCCAGTCGCTGGGCCAGGGCGTTGCTGCCGACGAAGGATATGGTGATGAACTCGGCGTCAATGCCGATTTCTTTGGCCCAGAGGATGGCGTCGGCGACGGGGGCGTAGGCGCCGACGAGGATGATGCCTTCGGGGTTGCCGCGGCGGAGGTCGAAGACGCCGGTTTTGACGGCGGTGGTATTGCGGGGGTAGAGTCCCACGGCGACGGGTTCCATACCGCGGCGGGTCAGGGCGGCGAGGGCGCCGTTGTAGCCGGCGCGGCCGAAGGAATCGTCCTGGTACATTACGGCGATGCGCCGGATGCCGCGGTCGGTGGTGAACCGCTCTACCATTTCCTCGGTTTCCTGGTTGTAGGAGGCCCGCATATTGATGACATTGGGCAGTTTTTCGTCGTCGCGCAGGAAAGCGGCGCCGGTGAAGGGTGCGATGTAGGGTACGGCGGCGTCTCTGGCGACCGGGGTGGCGGCGCGGGAGGTGGGGGTGCCGACGGCGCCGATGAGGGCAAAGACGGCTTCGTGTTCGATGAGGTAGGCGGTGTTGTCGGCGGCCAGTTCCGGCTCGTAGGTATCGTCGCGGGAAACCAGTTGCAGGGTGCGGCCGTGGATGCCGCCGTTGCGGTTGATTTCCTCGAAGGCGGCCAGGATGCCGCGTTTCATGCCGAGGCCCAGTTCGGCGGCGGGGCCGCTGAAGGCGGCGGACTGGCCGAAGAGGACGCGGTCGTCGAAGACGCCCGGGGCGGCGCCGGACGCGGACGGGGCTGCGGGGGCGCCGTCGTCGGTAGCCGCCGCGGTGGTGGCCGGTTCCGGGGCGGTGGCGGCGGGCGGGCCGGCGGCGGGCGTTTCCGATAGGGCGCCGCAGCCGGCGATGCCCCAGGCGAGGCCCAAAAGGAGAGTGATAACGCAGATGGCGACCAGGCCGGGGATGCCCGGTCGCAACGGGGCCGGCGGTAGTGACGCTTTCATCATCCTGTCTTGCGTTATCCGGTCTTGAGCTTGACCATAGCCAGGCGGTTTTTGCCTTCCTCCCGGCTGTAATGCAGTTCGTCCATCATTTCGCGCACCAGGTGGATGCCCAGGCCGCCGATGGGGCGATCTTCCAGGGGCGCGTCCAGGTCGGGTTCGGCGGCGTCGGCGAGGGGGTTGAACGGCGGGCCGTCGTCCACGATTTCTACGGAAACGGCGTGTTCGTCGGAGGCCAGGGAAATTGCGATTTCACTGGCATCGCTGCTGTAGTTCACCACATTGACGCCCAGCTCTTCCAGGACGAGGTTGACTTTGAATACCAGGTCCAGGGGCCAGTTGTCGCGCTCGCCCAGCTCCTCAACGGCGGCGGTGATTTGATCCAGCTGGTCGTGGCGAGGCGCAATGGTCAGGGAAATTGCTTCGGGCATAGCGGAGCTCACTCGCTGCGGTGCAGGACCAGGCAGGTAATGTCGTCGAATTGGGGGGCTTCGCCGGCGAAGTCCTTGACGGCGTCCAGGACGGCCTGGGTAGCGGACTGGCAGTCCGGCGCGCCGCCGCCGGCGAAGACGGCGCTCAACCGTTCCATGCCGAATTCCTCGCCTTCGACGTTGACGGCTTCGGTGACGCCGTCGGTGTAGAAGATGACGCTGTCGCCGGGGGCGATGGTGATGGAGCGTTGTTCGTAGTCGGCGCCGGGGAGGACGGCGAGGGCGATGCCGTCGGTGCCGGGCAGGATGTCGGAGGAGCCGTCGGCGTGGACGATGACGGGGAGGTTGTGGCCGCCGTTGGCGTAGGTGAGTTGGCCGATGGCGGGGTCGTACACGGCGTAGAGCAGGGTTACGAACATCATCGTTTCGTTGTCGGCGTAGAGCAGGTCGTTGACTTCGCGGAGGATGTTGCCGGGCTGGCCGAGGCCGATGGCGGAGCCTTTGAGGAGGGTGCGGCTGGACATCATAAAGAGGGCGGCGGGCACGCCCTTATCGGAGACGTCGGCGATGGCGAGGCCGATGCGTCCGTCGTCCAGGGGGGTAATGTCGAAGAAGTCGCCGCCCACTTCGCGGGCGGGGTTCATGCTGCCGTAGGTCTGGTAGGCGTCGGTGGCGGGGAAGACGGTGGGCAGGATGGCCTGCTGCATTTTGTTGGCGACGTCCAGCTCGTGTTCCAGGGCGACCAGTCGGTCGCGGGACTGCATGGCTTCGCGCCAGGTTTCCAGGTTGGTGAGGGTGCGTTCGATGGTGACGCGGAGGTCGTCGAAGTCCACGGGTTTGGTGACGAAGTCGAAGGCGCCGCGGTTCATGGCGGCGCGGATGTTTTTCATATCGCCGTAGGCGGAGATGATGACCGACCGGGTGTCGGGGGCGACGTCCGGGATGTGCTCCAGGAGGGCGAGGCCGTCCATTTGGGGCATATTGATGTCGGAGAGGACCATATCGATGTCCTCGTCCTGCCCGAGTTTTTGGAGGGCTTCCACGCCGTTGCGGGCGAAGACGAACTGGTAGCGTCCGGAGCGGATGCTGCGGCGCATCCGCTGGAGGACGAGAGGTTCCAGGTCGGGTTCGTCGTCCACCACCAGGATGCGGTAGGGACCTTGGGTATCCGCCATAACTTCCCCCTTGACAGGTTCCCCGCTGTGGCCGTGGGCGGGGTCGGTGTGTTGCCGGGTTGGGCGCCGGTGGGCGAGTGGGTGGGGTGGGTGGTGGGGTGGGGCGCGGGTGGGGCTGGCGCCGGCAGGGGGCGGTTAGCCGGAGAGGGCGGCTACGGCGTCGGACTGGGAGGCGTGGATGTCGATGACGCGGTCGAAGCCGCTGATTTCGAATACCTCGCGGACGGTGCCGGACAATTCGCAGAGGGCGAATTTGGCGTTGCGCCGCTGGAGGGTGCGGGCGGTCTGGAGGATGACGCGGAGGCCCGCCGAGCTGATGTAGGCGAGATCGGCCATATCCAGGACGACGACGGAGTCGCTGGGCTGGATGGTGGCTTCCAGTTCCTCGTAGAACTTCTGGGCGTTGGCGCTGTCGATGCGTTCTACCGCCTTGATGATCAGGGCGCCGTCGTTCCGCTGGGATTGAGTGGTCATAGCGTTGTCCTCTGAGATTCGTTCTGCGCGATTGAGATTCAGGGCCGCGGGGGGGAGCGCGCAGGGCTTCCGCTGCGGCGGCTCTACGGATTGCGATGGTGCCGAAGGTCAGACTCGAACTGACACGGGATTCTCTCCCACCGGTTTTTGAGACCGACGCGTCTACCATTTCGCCACTTCGGCGCGGGGGCATTGTAGCACGCAAACGGCGGGGCAAGCGACCGGATGGCGGGCGCCCGCACGATTACGCGAAAGCTATTATAATAGCAAAATGCCGCCGGCACAACCGGATTTTTGGGCCGGGGAAGGGGCGACCGGGCAAAGGGGCGACGGAATTGGGCCGGATGCCGGCGGGTAAGGCGAGGCCGGCGGTTGCGCCGGCGGGCCGGGCGTTGTAGGATTGAGCAGCGGGATTGAAACGGGCAGCCCGGTTTATTGAGCAGCCCGGTTCAATTGAGCAACCCGGCTCATTGCGTAGCCCGATTCACGGGCCGCCCGGTTCCGGGATTGATGTCGCGGGGCGGTCATTGCCCAACCGGGCGGCGCAAAGCAAGCAAGCAAAAAGCAAGAGAGTTAGCGCAAAAGGCGGCAGTCTGATGGCAACGATTAAAGAGCGGCTGGAAGGGGACATTCGCGACGCGATGCGCGCCCGGAACCAGGAACGGCTGGATACCCTGCGGTTCCTGAAGAGCCAGATCCAGCTGGTGGAGAAAAATACGCTCAAGGAGCTGGACGAGTCCGGCGTGGCGGATGTGGTGGCCAAGCAGGCCAAAGACCGGCGGGAAAGCATCCGAATGTTCGGGGAAGGGGGGCGGCCGGATCTGGTGGCGAAGGAGGAGGCGTCGCTGGCGGTGTTGCAGGAGTATCTGCCGGAGCAGCTGGATGCGGCGGCGCTGGAGGCGCTGGCGCGGCAGGTGATTGCCGAGGTGGGGGCGGGCGGCCCCGGCGACCGGGGCAAAGTGATGGGGCGGATTATGCCCCAGGCGCGGGGCAAGGCGGACGGCAGCGAGGTGAATGCCATCGTTTCCCGCCTGCTGGCCGAGGCGGGCGGCTGACCGCCGGCCCGGTTCCGGCTTGCCCGACCCGGCCCGGCTCTGACCCGACCTGCTCTGTCCTGACCTGCTCTGTTTTGGCCTGACCGGCGATGCGCTTCGCAATTACGGTGTTCCCCGGCACGTGGAGCGATGCCGATTGTCACTATGCGGTCAGCTCCACGCTGGGGCAGGAGGCCGGGTATGTGTGGCACCGGGAGCGCAGCCTGGCGGGTTATGACGCGGTGATTATTCCCGGCGGCTTTTCGTATGGCGACTACCTGCGGGCCGGCGCCATTGCCCGCCTGGCGCCGGTGATGGGGGCGGTGCGGGATTTCGCGGCCGCGGGCGGGCTGGTCATCGGCATATGCAACGGGTTTCAGATTCTGTGCGAAGCGGGCCTGCTGCCCGGGGCGCTGCGGCGCAACGCCCATCTGGAGTACCGCTGCCAGTGGACGCTGCTGCGGACGGAACGGACGGATACGGCCTTCAGCAGCCGGTGCCGGGCGGGGCAGACGCTGGCGGCGCCGGTGTCGCACGGCGAGGGGAATTACTATGCCGACCCGGCCACGCTGGCGGAGCTGGAGTCGGCGGGGCGCATCCTGTTTCGCTACTGCGAAGCGGACGGGGCGGTTACGGAGGCCGCCAATCCCAACGGGTCGGTGGGCAATATCGCGGGCATTCTCAACGCCGGGGGGAATGTGCTGGGGATGATGCCGCACCCGGAACGCAGCTGCGAGGCGCTGCTGGGTTCGGAGGACGGGCAGCTGATTTTCGGGTCGATGATTGACGCCGTAACGGGGGCCGGGGCCGGCCTGTCGCTGCCGAACCCGTCCGGCGCGGATTAGGGATGCTGCTTTCCATCGGGCTGGCGTGCATTGCCGTGCTGGGGTTTGGCAGCGCCGCCGTTTTTGCCCGGCTGGGGATGCAGAGCGTACGCCCGATGCCGGGGACGCTGATTTCGCTGGTGTCGTCCACGCTGCTGGCCGGCGGGCTGGCGGCGGCGTTCAACGGGGCGGAAATCGTGGCGCTGCCGGCCATTGCGATACCGTGGTTTCTGGGCAACGGCATTCTGACTTATATGGGCGGGCGGACGCAGCAGTATATCGCCATCAGCCTGATCGGGGCGTCGCGGGTGACGCCGATTGTGGGCGGGGCAGCGCTGTTTGCGGCGATTTACGCCATTGGGCTGACCCGGCTGGGGGTGGCGGGCTTTGACGAGCGTCTCAACTGGCTCACCGGCGTAGGCACGGTGGTAGTGGTGTCCGGGCTGGCGCTGACGGGCGGCAATTTTCTGCGGCAGAGCTGGGGACGGGACTGGAAATCGGTGGCCGGGTACGGGCTGGCGCTGACGTCGGCGGCGTGCTACGGGGCGGCGACATTGAGCGGGCGGGTGCTGTCGGGGCTGTTCGGGTCGCCGCTGATCATGGCGGCGGGCAGTATGCTAATGGCGACGCTGGCGCTGGCGCCCTGGTACGGGAAAGAGGCGGTGGCGAGGGCGATGGGGGCGCGGCGGGCGTCGTTTTATATGTTTATGGCGGGGCTGACGGCGGCCTGCGCGGTGATGTCGCTGTACTTTGCCATAACCCGGCCCGGTTCCAGCGTGCTGGTGATCAGCCCGATAGTGTCCTGCAACCCGCTGTTCACGCTGCTGCTGGCGCGGCTGTTTCTGCGGCAAAGTGAACGGGTAACCAGGGAGTTGGTAGCCGGCACGCTGCTGGCGGTGGGGGGCGTGGGGATGGTCGTAGTGGGCGGCGTGATTTACTGACCGGCGGCGGCGTTGGAGCTGGCGTCAGGTGGATGGCCGGCCGCGGCGCAGGGCGCGTCCGGGGAGGGCGCCGGTGTTTGCCCCCTGTTCAATCACCACCTGGCCGTTGACGATGACATATTCAATGCCCACGGGGTACTGCTTCGGATTGGCCCGGGTGGCGTGGGTTTTGACGGTGTCGGGGTTGAAGGCGACGAGGTCGGCCTTGAAGCCGTCGCGGAGCAGGCCGCGGTCGGGGATGCCGAGGCGCTGGGCGGGGAAGGAGGTCATTTTGCGGATGGCTTCGGGCAGGCGCAGGTGTTTTTCGGCGCGCACGAATTCGGCCAGCACGATGGGGAAGCAGCCGTAGGTGCGGGGGTTGGGATACTCGCCGAACAGGATGGCGTCGGAAGCGATCATTCCGTAGGGATGGGACACGAAGGCGTAGAGGGTCTGGGCGTTGGTGCCCAGTCCGACGGTGCTGATGCCCAGGTTTTCGGAGAGCAGCAGGTCGAACAGGGCGTCGGCGGGATCCTGGCCGCGCATTTCCGCGATGTCGGTAATCAGGCGGCCGTCGTAGCTGCGGTTTTCGGGGCGGGTGAAGTTGGTCAGCCAGTTGTTTTCCAGCCGGGACGGTGCGATTTCCCGTTTCATACGGGCGCGGTCGTCGGCGTCCTGCAAGGCGGCGATGAGGCGTTCCGGGCCGCCGTCTTTGGCCCAGTGGGGCAGTCCGATGGTGGGCGTGGTGCCGGAGTAGGGGTAGGTGTAGCAATCAAAGGTGCAGTCAATGCCCTCGGCGCGGGCGTCCTCCACCAGTTCCAGATGCCCGATATGGCTGCCCACGCCGGCGGCGCTCTGGCGGTAGTGGGTGAGGTGAACGGGGATGCCGCTGCGCCGGCCGATGGCCACCGCCTCGCGCCAGGGGGCCAGGTAGCCCTGGGACAGCAGGCTGGCGCGGGTGTGGGTATGGTAGATGCCGCCCAAGGCTGCCGCCGTTTCGGACAGGGCCACCAGTTCGTCCGTATCGGCGTAGGCGCCCGGCGGGTAGTCCAGGCCGGTGGAGAGGCCCCAGGCGCCTTCCTGCATGGCTTCCCGCACGACGGCCTGCATAGCGGCGATTTGGGCGGCGGTGGCCGGGCACTGCCCCCAGCCCACGCTCCAGATGCGGACGGGCGAGTTGCCGAGGATGTAGGCGATGTTGACGGCCACGGCGTGGTCGTATTTGCCCAGCAGGTCGGCGACGGCGAGCCAGTCGGCGGGCATTGGCGGGTAGCCGTTGAGGCCGGCGTCCAGCCAGATGTAGCGATGCAGTTCGTCCTGCGTCTGGAACGGGGCGTGGGAGATGCCGTCAATGCCCACCAGTTCGGTAGTGACGCCCTGGCGCACTTTGGGGTCGTGATGGGGTTCACCCAGGATGGTAAGGCCGGCGTGGGAGTGGAGGTCAATAAAGCCGGGGCAGACGACTAGGCCGGCGGCGTCGATGACGCGGGCGGCGTTGCGGCGGAGGTCGGCGTCGTCGCCCCGGTGGATGGTCAGCGCGTCGCCGGCGATGGCCACGGCGGCGCGGAAGCCGGGGCTGCCGGAGCCGTCAATTATCTGGCCGTTGGCAATCAGCAAGTCAATCATAAGAGAGAGGCTCCTTTGGGGGCGGCGGGTGAGAGCATTGTACAGCGCAGCGCCGGATCTGCGGGATTTTGTCGGGGGCAAGGGCGGCCGGGGGTTAGACCGGGCCGCCGCATTGTGCTATAAATTGCCCTGCAAATACATCGGGCGAGGCTGATATGGACCATAGTGAAATCATCCGGCAGGCAATCATCCGGCGGGCGCAGGACGCGGGCGTGCAGCTGGCGTCGTTTTTCTACTGCGACAACGGCGGCGTTATCCGGGGCAAGACGACGCACCTGGCGGGGCTGGCGGAACGGCTGAATTCGGGCATCGGGCTGACCACGGCGATGCAGGCGATGACCGATCTGGACCGGCTGCTGCCGGTGCCCGGAATGGGGCCGGTGGGGGAGGTGCGGCTGATACCCGATGCCGACACTTTTACCATCCTGCCCTATGCCCCCAAACGGGCCCTGATGCTGTCGGATCTGGTAGGCACCGACCGGCAGCCCTGGGACGCCTGCCCGCGGGATTTTCTGAAAAGGACGCTGGCGCGCGCCGCCGCAATGGGCATTACTTTCCGGGCGGCAATGGAACCGGAGTGGTATCTGGCGCGTCAGGACGGCGACCGCTTTGTGGCGATGGACGAAACGCTGGACAACCACAGCGTCGGCATAACTTTCGCGCAGGATGTTATTGACGATGTGGTGGCGGCGCTGCAAGCACAGGGTTTGCAGGTGGAGCAGTATTACCCCGAGCTGGGGCATGGACAGCAGGAGTTGAGCATCCGGCACGCGCCGGCGCTGCGCGCCGCCGACAATCATCTGATTTACCGGGAGACGGTGCGGAATGTGGCCTACCGGCACGGCTGGCTGGCGTCTTTTGCGCCCAAGCCCTTTCCGGATCAGGCGGGCAACGGGTGTCATATTCACTTCAGCGCCTGGGACGCCGGCGGCGCGCGCAACCTGTTCTACGATGGCGATGATCCACAGGGCATCAGCGGGCTGGCGTGGCGGTTTATCGGGGGGATAATGGCGCATCTGCCGGGCCTGATTGCCCTGACCTGTCCGAGCATGAACAGCTACCGGCGGCTGGCGCCGGGCACTTGGAGCTCCCCTTTCGCCTGCTACGGGCCGGACAACCGGGAGGCGGCGCTGCGGATACCCTCCCCGTTCTGGGGGTCGGAGATGGCGTCCACCAACCTGGAGTTCCGGCCGGCGGATTCCAGCAGCAACCCCTATATCGCGCTGGGCGGCGTCATTGCTGCCGGGCTGGACGGGGTGGCGCGGGACCTGATGCCGGACGCGGGCCAGTTCACCGATGTTGATCCGGGGCGGCTGCCGGCGGCGGAACGGGAGCAGCGGGGCATCCGGCGTCTGCCGGCGACGCTGGCGGAGGCCATTGGCGCGCTGGAAGCGGACGCCACGCTTACGGAGGCCATGGGGCCGGCGCTGGCGACTTCATACCTGGCGGTGCGGCGGTCGGACTGGGAAGTGTTTTCCCAGGAGGATGTCGATTTTGAAATCAGGCATCACTTTTACAAGTACTGATCGGCCGGGGCCGGCGTCGGGCCGCACACGGCGCCGGCGGCAGCGGTCATTCTCTTTCATCGCAACGAATCGGTCTGTGGAGGCGATATTATGAGTGAACTGGACGCCCGCTACGAGCGCGGGCAGGAGACGCGCCGGATGTTCGGCGGCGGCGTGATTGGGGGCGGTTCGGCGCCCGGTGCCTGGGAGATGGCGCCGGATCTGGAACGCATCCTGGGCGAGGCGCTGTTCGGGACAATCTGGCGCCGGCCGGCGCTGACGCCGGTACAGCGGGAGATGATTACCCTGTCCTGCCTGATTGCGCTGCAACGGGAAAACCAGCTGCGCCGGCATTTGAGCAACGCTCTCAATGTGGGGTTGACGCCGGAGCAGATTGTGGAGGTGATTATTCACGATACCTGGTACGGCGGGGCGCCGGCGGGCATCAACGCGCTGAGCGTGTGCCGGGAGGTGTTTGCGGAACGGGGGGTTGACTTTGCGCCGGCCCGGGTGCATGACGCGGGCGAGAGCCCGGATGAGCTGTTCCGGCGGGGCGAGGAGCTGCGGCGGCAGTATATGGGGACGACGGGCGCGGCCCGTCCGGCGCCGCCCACCGCCGCGGAACGGGAGCTGGGGCGCATCACCGGGGAATACTACTGGGGGGCGACCTGGACGCGTCCGGGGCTGGATTTGCCCAGCCGGTGCCTCTGCACGCTGACCTGCCTGGCGGCGCTGGGGCGGGAAGGACCGCTGCGGAGCCACATCCGGGGGGCGCTGAACATCGGCTTTACGCCGGAGCAGGTTATTGAGGTGTTCGGGCATATGACGCTGTACGCCGGCATACCCTTTGCGCGGGGGGCTATGGACATTGCCAACGAGGTTTTTGCGAACGGGTGAACGCGGGCCGGCGCAGAAATCTTGAAAATTGCCGGGGCGAAAGGTCATTTCACCCCGGCAATTGCATTATCCCCTGGTGTGGCCGACCCGTCAGAGTGCCCATTCGTCCAGCGTTTCCCGTTCCATAACGCCCCGATTAACCAGGGTTGTCCTGATTGTCAGCGGCGAGACCTCAAAATGCGCCGCCGCATCATCGATGTCGTCATCTCCGGGTAGGGCAGCGCCGAGAAAGTCCTGTAGTTCTGCGAAAGGGCACAGGAACTCTTGGGCAAAAGCCCGCTGGAACTTCTGCCGGCTGGTGCGCGCCGGCGTCAATGGCAGCAAAATTTCATCCTGAGGAGTGGCAATGTGGTCTGCCACCAGGCGCGCCAGCGCGAAACGGCGTCCGGTCAAACGGCTATGGTTCAATGCAATGCGGATGCCATCCGGGTCACCGTCGCGCAGACCGGCGGAAATGGGCAAATTTTCCACCGGGCAGTTCTCAATATCCACCCCAAACAGGTCGGCAAGAGTGTCAGTCCGCGCCGGGCCGGACGGCAGATTCCAGGTCTTGCGTGCAACTTGAGCCGCCGCTGCCCCGCGCTGCCACGGCGCCGCTGACGGACCGGCCTGCCGGGTGTACCGATCGCGTATGATGTCGTAATCCGATACGCGCGCCACGGCAGAGCTGCGCCCAATGCCGTGTTCCAGCGTACCTAAATGGTCAAGTGCCTGGTCATGGGACGCCGCCGCCATTTCCAGCACGGCGTCGGAACCGTAGGCGCGGCGGGCCGCCAACAGGCCGTCAATCAGAGTTGCGGGGGCTTCGTCCGGGTCGTAGCCCAGGCTGGCTTCCAGCTGGCGCAAGGCGTACAGATCCGGGTCTTTGCGCTCGGCGGCGATTTCCGCCCACAGAGCGACAAGGTCAGCCGCTTCCTCAACCTGGTCGGGCAGTTTGGCTATGACAGCGGCGACAAAGTTGTCAATCAGGTATTTTCAACACGCGCTGGCATCGGATTTTTGGCCCCGCCGCGGACGCAAACACAGCAACGCCAGCGAACCACGCAGCGCCCACACCTGCTTCGTGTAGCCCGTCGTGGCCCGCGCCAATCGCTTCAACCGCCCGCGATACTCCGAATGCAATCCCTCATTCCGGTTCGCCAGCTTGCCCTTGCCCACTATGTGCCGCTCCGCCGGCAGCCAGCTCCCGTACACACCGTAGTCATCGCTGTAATACCGCTCCGCCTCCGGCAACCGCTCGTACAACCGCAGAAAGGTTTCACCACTGCGGTCGCCCACCTCAAAGTCCACACACCGCCGGCCGTCAGGCAGCTCAATCACCGCCGTCCAAATCCACACTTCCTGCCGCTTCTTGCCATGTCGCGCCTGCTGATAAGTCCACATCTCGTCAAAAGATATGGCCGGCACGACACCCCACCGCTGGCGCTGCATGGTCACCCAAGCCCAAATCATCAGGGCCCACCGGACTTTTTTTGACCCACTGGTACACCGTCCCCAGCTTGACCTCCAGAACCCGGCTGATGGCGGCTATGGCCATGCCTTCGCCGTACATATCGATGGCCTGTTCTTTGACCTGTTCCGAGTAGTAATGGCGGTTGCCGTCGGGCGTGAAGCGGTAGTGGCACAGGCGGCAGCGGTAGGTTTGCTTGCCCCGGGAATGTCCGTCTTTGGGCAGCCAGTTGGAGCCGCAGTGGGGGCACTGGAGATCGTCGCGGTAGGAGCGGGCGGCGGCCATGGGATTACCTCCGGCAGTGGCAAAATCCGGCCCCAATTATATCACCAGCACGTGCTGAAAATACCCTCGAAATCATCCGCCGCAACCAGTGCGCGATTGTCCCGCAAGTAGCGGACAGGCTCCCGGCAGGACGGCGGCGAAGCCTGGGAACGGATGAGTATAGTTTCTCCGTCGCTGCGGAAAGTAAGGCTGGGCCAGAGGTAGCCGCCGCCGGCGCTGGCCAGGTTATGGCTCATTTTCCAGTCCAGCGTGGGACGGATCGGCTCCGGTTCCCAGCGCAGCCGCCACCAATTGCCGGCAAGCCATTGCGCCATCCGCCACGCCGAGAGGCGCGCCGCCGGGCGGGTGACATTAGCGAGGCGATCCTCAACCTCGGTCACGCACACGCCGTTCAGCATAATGGACAGCGCGGCGCTGGTAAGCCCGTCCAAGCTGGCGTCAGCCGCGCGGGACAACCATTCGTACTGGATTTCAAATCCTTCGCTCATTGCTGGTTCCAACGCTCCAGTATCCGCTCCCGGAACGGATCGTTGCCGGGAACCGGATAGCCGTGATAAGCGCCTTGCGTTCTGTTTTCGAGTTCAGCTTCCAGCGGACAACCGTCCTCGGTTACGGCCCAGACGTTCTGGGGAAACTCGCCCCGCGCCTGTTCGCTGATCAGCCCTCGCTGAACGCCTTCCCACAGCAACCGTTGCGCTTCCGACCTGGTAAAGATGCCGGCATCATCGCACAGCGTCTTGTCGTCCCTCGGTTGCGCCGGTGGATTGAGGCCGAAATCCCCCGGGTTGCGCTTGTGCATCGGATTGCCGGTGTACCGGACCCGTCGGGCGAGCTGTTCCATCTCATCAAGGCCGGCGGGTTCATTGATACAGCGTTTGGGGTTGAATCTTGCGCGTACCTGACGGGCACGTCGGGATGGTCTGGGCATTGGCGCCTCTCCTTGATTGTACCGGAGATTGTATGATGATTAATGCCATTTCGGCAACGGGATTTACCCCGTTTCCCCGCAGCCAGGCAGCCAGGCGTGGCCGTGGGCCGCCGGCAGCTCCCCGTCGTTGGGCGGGCCGTGCATACCCGGCAGGTAGCGGTAGGGGGTGGGGGCGCCGGGCAGGTCCAGGCGGTCTATGATGGGGTCAATGACGCTCCAGGCCAGTTCAATTTCGTCGCTGCGGGTGAACAGGGACGCGTCGCCGGCGATGACATCCAGCAACAGGCGCTCGTAGGCGTCCGGTATGTCAATGCCCGCAAAACCCTCGTCGTACTCAAAGTCCAGGGCGACGGCTTTCATCGCCAGGCCGGCGTCGGGCACCTTGCTTTGCAGTTCCAGCCGCATACCCTCGTTGGGCTGGACGCAGATGGACAGGGTGTTGCCGGGTATGTCCCGGTCGCCCGGCGTGGGAAAGAGTATGTGGGGCGGCGAGCGGAACTGGATTACCATTTCCGTGGTCTTGCGCCACAAGCCCTTGCCGGAACGCAGGTAAAAAGGCACGCCCTGCCAGCGCCAGTTGTCAATAAACAGCCGCAGCGCCGCATAGGTGGGGGTGTAGGAACCGGGGGCCACGCCCGGTTCATAATGATAGCCTTCGTACTGGCCGGTAATCAGGTTGTCGGCGACCTGGCGGGGCGTCCAGCGGCGCACGGCGCTTAAGACTTTGACCTTTTCGTTGCGGAGGGCGTCGGCCGCAAAGGCATAAGGCGGGTCCATGGCGATCAGCGTCAGCAGTTGCAACAGGTGGTTTTGGAACATATCCTTCAGCACGCCGGCGCGGTCGTAGTACTCGCCCCTTTCGCCCACCAGCACGTCCTCAGCGACGGTGATCTGCACCTGGTCGATATAGTTGCGGTTCCAGATGGGTTCAAAGATGGAGTTGGCGAACCGGAAGACCAGCAGGTTCTGCACGGTTTCCTTGCCCAGGTAATGGTCAATGCGATAGACCTGCTCCTCGCGAAAGACGCTGTGGATGTGGGCGTTGAGGCGGCGGGCGGAGGCCAGGTCGGAGCCGAAGGGTTTTTCAATGACGATGCGCCGCCAGCCCCGGTTTTCGCCGGCGATGCCGGCGTCGGCCAAGGCGGTGATGACGGGTTCATACAGGACGGGGGCCAGGGCCAGGTAGTAGAGGCAGTTGAGGGACGCCGCCGGGCCGGGAGCCAGGGCGTCAATGTGGCGTCCCAGGGCGGCCATGGCGTCGACGCTGGTGACGTCGGCGGTCACATAGGAGAGAGCGCGGGCGAACCCGTCCCATTCCGGGGTGTCCGCCGCCGGGCCGATGCCGTCCCGCAGCCAGGCGCGGAAGGCGGCGTCGTCCAGATCATCCCGGGCCACGCCCACGATGCGGACGCCGGCGGGCAGTCGCCCCTTGCGGTGCAGGCTGAACAGGGCCGGGGCCAGCTTGGTGCGGGTGAGGTTGCCGCTGGCGCCCATTATCACCAGGGCGGTGACGCCGCCACTGCCGCCGGGGGCGTGGTCGGCGCCGGCCGGATCGGGGTACGCCCCCGCGAATTCGGTCATCATTCGCCTCGCCCTCCGCCAAAATTATGCCGGGTCGCTTGTGCCGGGTCGCTATTGTGCCGGGTTACTGATCATCCGGCCCGGCGGCGCGCACGGCGTGGCCGCCGAACTGGTTGCGGAGCGCCGCCAGCAGCCGGGCGCCGAAGGGTTCCTCCTGCCGGGAACGAAAGCGCTGGTACAGGGCGGCGGTGATGACCGGCGTGGGCACGGCCTGTTCCACCGACTCGTGCACCGTCCAGCGGCCTTCGCCGGAATCGTCCACATAGGCGGACAGGCTTTCCAGGCGCGGGTCGGTTTCCAGAGCGCGCACGGCCAGGTCAAGCAGCCAGGAGCGCACTACGCTGCCGTGCTGCCAGGATTTGGCGATGGCGAGCAAGTCCAGCCCGAAATCGTCCTGCCGGGATTGGAGCAGCTCAAAGCCTTCGGCGTAGGCTTGCATCAGGGCGTATTCCACGCCGTTATGCACCATTTTGGTGAAGTGGCCGGCGCCGGTGGGGCCCACGTGGGCCAGCCCTTGATCCGGCGCCGGGGCCAGGGTCTGAAAGACGGGTTCCAGGCGGCGGTAGGCGTCGGCATTGCCGCCCACCATCAGGGCGTAGCCGTTGGCCAGGCCCCAGACGCCGCCGCTGGTGCCGGCGTCCAGCAGGTGGATGCCCCGCGCCGCCAGGTTTTCGCCCCGGCGCATTGTGTCCTTGTAGTTGGCGTTGCCGCCGTCGATGATGGCGTCGCCGGGGGCCAGGAGGCCGGCCAGTTCGTCCACAACGGCGTCGGTGACGGGGCCGGCGGGCAGCATCAGCCACACGGCGCGGGGCGGGGCCAGCTGCTGAACCAGCGCCGGCGTCGAGGGGGCGGTGGCGCCGCCGGCGGCGGCCGCGGCGGCCATCGCATCGGCATCCCGGTCATAGACCACTACCCGGTGGCCGCCGTGGAGCAGCCGGCGGGCCATATTGCCGCCCATGCGGCCCAGGCCAATCATCCCGATTTCCAAGGTTGTCCGTCTCCTTTGGGGCGCCCGGAGCAGAGCCGGTTTTGCGTTTGACGACGCGGCCTAATCCAGGGCGGCGGCAATCCGGGCGACCGCCGCGGCCGGGCTGCCCTCCATCCGGCTGGAGGCCGTGCGCCGGCCCAGATCCTGCAACGCCTGTAGGTCGCCCTGGGCCTGGGCGTCGGCGAGGACGCCGAAACGGAAGGGCCAGCCCGGTATGTCAATGTCGGTATGATGGGTTCCGGTCAGTTGCAGAAAGATGCCGCTGTTGGGGCCGCCCTTGTGCAGCTGTCCGGTGGAATGGAGGTAGCGGGGGCCGTAGCCGGCGGTGGTGGCGATGCGGTGTTTGGTCATCACGCGTCGGCGCAGGTCGGCCAGGGCGTTCTCGAGTTCGTCCGATGCGGGCAGATAGGCCAGGATGGCCAGATAGTCGCCCGGCCGGCTTGCCGCCAGCAGGTGGCGGAGGCGGGCGGGGTCGTCGGAGGCGGGCGCCGGCAGCCGGCCGGCCTGCTGGTAGCCTTCCAGGGCGCGGACGGTGCGGTCTTTCGCCCCCTGCACATCGGGCTGGTCGAAGGGATGAATGCCGAGGATGTGGCCGGCGATGGCGGTGGCGTATTCCCAGCGGTAGAATTCGGCGCCCAGGTCGTAGGCGTCGGCCAGTTCCAGGATGGCCACCGGGTGGCCGGCGTTTTGCAGGCGGGTCACGGCGGCGTCCAGGGCGGCGTTGTCGTCGGCGGGCAGGCGCAGCCGGACGAAGAAGCGGTCGGCGCCGTAGGCGTCCGGGGGCAGGGCCGGCTCGGCGGCCACGGGGATGACGCCAGTGCCGTTTTTGCCGCAGCTTTCGGCCAGCAGCTGCTCGGCCCAGAGTCCGAAGCCGGCGATGCCCGGCGAGGCCAGCAGGGTCAGCTTGTCGCGGCCCTGCCGGGCCAGGGCGCCGATGGCGGCGCCCAGCAATGCGCCGGGGTTTTCGGCGGCGGGGCCGGACGCCAGGCAGAGTTTGGCCATCGCCGCCGCGGGCGCCAGCAGGCGGGGCAGGTCCACGCCGATGAGCGCCGCCGGCGCCAACCCGAAGCAGGAAAGCGCCGAGTAGCGGCCGCCGATGTCCGGGTCGTTGATGAAGGCGTGGCGGAAACCCTCCGACCGGGCCATTTTCGCCAGGGCGGTATCCGGGTCGGTAACGGCGATGAAGTTGCCGCCGGCGGCGTCCGCGCCCAGCGCTTCATTGACCAGGGCGCGGAAGCAGGCGTAGAAGGCCAGGGGTTCGGTGGTGGTGCCCGATTTGGAGGAAACCACAAACATAGTGCGCGCCGGGTCGATGGCGGCGGCGGTTTGCGCCACCCAAGCGGGGACGGTGCTGTCCAGGGTGAGCATCTGCGGATAGCCGGCGGCGGCGGCGCTGCCGATGGTTTGGCGAATGACTTCGGGGGCCAGGCTGCTGCCGCCCATACCCAGCAGGACGATATGGCGATAGCCGGCGTCGCGCAGCTCCCGCCCGAACTGTTGCAGGTGGCCGGCCGGCGCCGCCATCGCGGAAGGCAGCTCGAGCCAGGCCAGGCGGTCGGAGATTTCAACGGGGCTGTCGGCCCACAGGGTAAAATCGCCCGCCTTGAGGCGGGCCGGCGCGTCGGCGGCGTCCAGCCGGTTCAAGGCGTCGGCTACCGATGCGGCGTAACCGGCGAGATGGTAACGGGCAGTCATCACAGCTCCATAGCTCGGGCGGCAGACGATTGATGGCGGGCAATTGGCGGCAAGCGGCAGACCCGCGGGCCGCAACGATTTTAGCACACGCCGGGCGTATCCCGGAAACCGGCGGCGGCTTTCCGTGGGTATAATCGCCGGCGAAAATCCTGCCCGAAAACCCCGCACCGGGAGCAATGCTATATGTTTCGTTCCGACGCCCACGCCGCCGCTCACGCCAACCCTGACGCCAGCTCTGACGCCAGCCCGAATCCCGCCGCAACGCCTCTCTCCGCAACACCGGCGACCCGGCCGGCCGCCCATAGCGTGGCAATCGGCGATTTGAGCGTGCATTATCTGGACTGGGGCGGGGACGGGGCGCCGCTGCTGGCCTTGCACGGGCTGGCGTCGTCGGGGCACTGGTATCGCCGGGTGGCGCCCTATCTGGCCGGCGATTTTCGCATCGTGGCTCCGGACCAGCGGGGGCACGGCGCCACTACGCCGGCCACGTCCGGCTACGACTGGCAGACCCTGGCCGAGGATGCCGTAGCGCTGCTGGACGATCTGGGGATTGAGCGCGCCGCCGTGATGGGACATTCCTGGGGCGGTCATGTGGCCAGCAACCTGGCGATGCGCTTTCCGCAGCGGGTCAGCCGGCTGGCGCTGATTGACGGCGGGTTTCAGGATGGCCGGCTGCTGCCCGCGCCCACCTGGGAAGCATTCCGGCAACGGCTGGCGCCCCGGGCGGTGGCGGGGACGCGCGACGAGTACCTGGCCGGCCTGGCGGCCAGCCTGTCGTTCTGCTGGGGCGAAGACCTGGCGGAGATTGCGCTGACGATGGTGTATGAGGGCACCGACGGGCAGATGCGCGACATTCTGCGTCCGGAGCATCACGCGCAGGTTCTGGAAACGATGTGGCAGGAGCCGCCCTCGGTGGTTCTGCCGCAGGTGGCGACGCCTACGCTGGTAATCGCCGCCGGGCCGCGGGCCGACCGGGCCAGTTCATCCTTCGCACGGCAGCGGGAGATAATGGTGGCCGCCGCCATAGCCGCCTTGCCCAACGGCCGGGCGCACTGGATTGCGGACACCATTCACGACATCGGCTACCACAAGCCGGCGGAGCTGGCGGCGGCGTTGCGGGATTTTCTGGCCGGCTGAAACACCAGATCGGTTCGTTCATCGGCTGACGAACAGTATCCCAATACCCGAGCTCAGGAATCCGATGGTGACCGCAGCGTAGGTCACCTTGATAAAGAGCTGGAACGTCGGGTCGATGATGTCATGTGGCACCGCGCTGAGGGCCGGCCAGGTAACCGGCGCTACCAGCATCAGAGCCACACCAGCGGCCAGTACTATCGCAGCAATGAATTGTGCCATAACAAGCCTTCTCATTTGAGCCGGGATGACTTTCTGATAGAAAGCGGCGGATCTGACAGCGTCGTTCATTACTTCCTGGGTTTGGGTGGGAGGACGGTCACCCAAGCGGGAATGAATTCGCGCACTGATTTGTCGTTTCAAAAAATGGAGATCACAGTGAAAGTCGCCATCAATCGTGGCGGAGGAGGTGACTAGCGACTTGATGTCGTCCGTAGCATCGTCACTCCCGGCTTTGGATGAGCGTCTGTGCTCATATGATGCTGCGCGCAGCCAGGCACGTCCTTCTCTGATCAGCCTCCTGGATTTGGCGTGTCGTCCGGCCAGCTCGCGCAACCTGCCTCTATAGGCCATTTCATAGGCTGCCTGGTTAGGTCGACCGGGCACCGCCGGCCATAGCCGATGCAAAGCCCATGCGCCCAACAACACGCTGGGCAAAGAAAATACGCCGACGATAATGGCAGCGATTACAGTTGCCGTTGCCAGATCCATGTTCCCTCACATCAAATCGCCGAGGCAGACGCCATAACCGTTGGTCTCCGACGCTGGATTGCCGGCAGTATAGCGCATTGAGGCGCATTCCGGCAAGGCTAGTCAGCTGCGGCCGGGGACAGCCCGTCAGCGCCGATAACCTCGCCGCCCACGGGGGCCACGTCCACGCTGGGGCCGGAGAGGCCGTAGTTGATGGCGTAGAGCTGGGCGTACACGCCGCCGGCTTCCAGCAGCTGGTCGTGGCTGCCCACCTCGGCCACGCGGCCCCGGTCCAGCACCACAATTTTGTCCGCATTCCGAATGGTGGACAGCCGGTGGGCGATGACGATGGAAGTGCGACCCTTGAGGACGCGGCTCAATGCCCGCTGGATCAGCAGCTCCGTGTGGGTGTCAATGTTGGCGGTGGCCTCGTCCAGCACCAGGATGCGGGGGTTGCCCACGATGGCGCGGGCGAAGCTGATGAGCTGCCGCTGGCCGATGCTTAAGTTGACGCCCCGTTCCGCCAGCTCCGAGTCGTAGCCGTTTTCCAGCTCCATAATAAAGTCGTGGGCGCCCACGGCCTGGGCCGCCGCAATCACTTGCTCATCGGTGGCGTCCTGGCGCTGGTAGCAGATGTTCTCCCGCACGGTGCCGGAGAACAGGTAAGGTTCCTGCAAGACCATGCTCATCTGATGCACCAGGGATTCGCGCTTGACGGCGCGGAGGTCGTGGCCGTCGATGGCGATGGAGCCGCCGGTTACGTCGGCGAAACGGTGCAGCAGGTTGACCAGGGTGCTCTTGCCGGCGCCGGTGGAGCCGACCAGCGCCACATTTTCGCCGGCCCGGATGTGCAGGTTCACATTCCGCAGGACCGGAACGCCTTCCACATAGTGGAAGTCGACATCCTGGTAGCGGATTTCGCCCTGTATCTCCGGCAGCGTGGCCGCGTCCGGCCGGTCCGTGATGTCCGGTTCCAGGTCCAGCACCTCAAAGATGCGGACGCCGGCGGCCATGGCCCGTTGCAGCTGGCTGTACTGCATGGTCAGCTGGCGGATGGGTTCAAAGAACCGCTGGATCCAAAAGGCGAAGGCCACCAGGGTGCCGACTTCCAGGGCGTCCAGCTGGAGCAGCCAGCCGCCGAACAGCACCACGCCCAGCCCGATGCCCAGGCCGATCAGCAGCTCCACCAGCGGTTGCAGCATCCCCGAGTAGCGCGCCGCCTCCAGGTTGGCGTCCAGGTATTCGCTGTTCAGCGTGCGGAAGTGGGCCAGGTTTTCATCCTGGCGGTTCAGGCTCTGCACCACCCGGACGCCGGTGATGTTCTGGTTGTATTCGCCGTTGACCATCGCAATGGCGCGGCGGATGCGCATAAAGGAATGGCGGGCGAAGCGCTGCCAGTACATCATTATCAGGGTGAGTATCGGCACCACCAGCATACAGACCAGGGCCAGCTGCCAGCTGACCATCAGCATCAGGACGATAATGGCGCCCACGGTGACCAGCTCCGCCAGGGCCAGCGCCAGCAGCTCAAAGGTTTCCTGCAACTGCAACACGTCGGACTGCATCCGGGACATTATGCGCCCCACCGGGGTGCGGTGATAGAAGGCGCTGGACTGGTTTTGCAGGTGGCTGAACATACCCGACCGGAGGTCGTAGAGGATGTGCTGGCCGGTGCGGGAGATGAAAATGAATTGCAGGTAGTTGGAGAGGAAATGGATGGCGGTGACGACCATAAAGGCGGCGCCGATGATGTGAACCCGGTTGACTTCGCCTTCGGCCACCGCCCAGTTGATGCCGTACATAATCAGCAGGGGGATGCTGGCGTTGACCACGGCGTACACCAGCAGGGCGGCCAGGGCGATGAGGGCGTACTTGCGGTAGGGGCGGATGTAGGTGGCGAAGCGCATTACGACGCGGTTGTCGTACACGCGCCCGACTACGTCCTCGTCGGTAAGGTTGTCGTTGGACGGGGCGAACATACTGTCGGCGGAGGTGCCGCGCATCCCCCGCATCATGCCGCCGCCAATGCCGCCGCCGCGCATCATAGGGCTGCCCTCCCGTCGGCCATCGCGGGCACCGCCGCTTCCAGCAGCACTTCCTCTTGCGGACGCAGCTGGAGTTCGTAGATGCTCCGGTAGATGCCGTCCTGCCGGATGAGTTCGTGGTGGGAACCGCGCTCGGCGATGACGCCCTTGTCCAGCACCAGGATCTGGTGGGCTTCGCGCACGGTGCTCAAGCGGTGGGCGATGACGAAAGTGGTGCGGCCTTTCATCACGGCCACCATAGCGCGGTGGATCTGCCGTTCCGTTTCCACATCCACGCTGGAGGTGGAGTCGTCCAGGATCAGCACCGGCGGGTCGATCAGGATGGTGCGGGCGATGGACAGGCGCTGGCGCTGGCCGCCGGAGAGGGTGGCGCCGCGTTCGCCGACCCAGGTGTCGTAGCCGTGGGGCAGGGCCATAATCTGGTCGTGCAGCTGGGCTACTTTGGCGGCGCGTTCCACATCCGCGACGGTGGCGCCGCTGACGCCGTAGGCAATGTTGTCGCGGATGGAGGCGCTGAACAGGTACACATCCTGGTGCACGATGCCCACATTGTGGCGCAGGGATTGCAGGGTGTAGTCGCGGATGTCGTCGCCATCAATGGTAATCCGTCCGCCGGTGACATCGTAGAAGCGGGGCAGCAGGTTGACCACGGTGGTTTTACCGCTGCCGGGCGCGCCCAGGATGGCGGTGACCTGGCCGGGGCCGGCGTCCAGGTTGACTTCCCGCAGGGCCGGCGCGCGGTCGGCGTAGGCGAAGCTCACCTGTTCAAAGCGGACATAGCCGTGGGCGCGGCCCATTGCGGCGGCGTCCGGGCGTTCCACAACGGGCGATGCGGCGTCCAGCACATTGAACAGGCGCTGGCCGGAGGAAATGGCGCGGGAGTAGGTGTTGATGATCTGCGCCGAGGCCCGGATGGGGAAGGTCAGCTGGTTGAGGTAGAGGAGGAAAGAGGCCAGTTCGCCGGCGGTAAGGCTGCCCTGGATGACCAGCCAGCCGCCCAGCCAGAGGGTTACGCCCAGCGCGAAGGTGAAGTAGAGGGTCATCCAGGCGCTGTTGGCGCCTTGCATCCGCTCGGCGTCGTAGTACTCGGCGCGCAGTTCCTCGGCCTTGCGGTCGTACTTGCGGCGCTCGTAGTCCTCGGAGGCGAAAGCCTTGACTACGTGCATTCCGGCCAGGTTTTCCTGCAACACGGTGACCGATTCGCCCATCACGACCTGGACATGGAGCCACTTGCGGCGCAGGGCGCGCATCACCAGAGATGACCGCAGGACGATGAAGGGGACGAACAGCATACTGACCAGCGCCAGCTGCCAGTTGAGGGCAAAGAGGATGACGGGGATGGCAAAGATGCGGATGACCACATCCAGGGAGCGGATCATCCCCAGGTTGACGAAGCGGCGCATTGCTTCCACATCGGCGGTGGCGCGGGACATCAGGTCGCCGGTGTGTTCCCGGTCGTGGAAGGCGAAGCTGACATTTTGCAGCTTGTCGTACAGCAGGTTGCGGCAGTCGAAGGAAACTTTCTGCGACAGGGATTCGGTGGTGTAGGTGCGGGCGAAGTCGCAGAAGCCGCGTCCCAGGCTGACGCCCAGGATGCCGGCGCCGAAGATCACCAGCGCGTCGATGGCAAAGTCTTTCTGGAAAAACTGCTTGGTGTCCGCGTCCTGCCCAACCATCAGGTCGATGCCGCCGCCGAACAGCCAGGGCAGCGCCAGGGAGAAGCCGATGGCCACCAGGGCGCTGATGTAGGCCAGGCTCAGCCGCGCCGGGTAGCGGGCGGCCATGCCGATGATGCGCCAGAGGATGCCCATCAGCGGGCCCCGCCGGCGCGCCGGCGCGCCGGGTTGGGAAGGTAGCCGGCGGAGTTGCGAATGTCGCCGGCGGGGTTGCCGGTCATTTTGAACTGCCCCGCCATTTCTGAAACCGACCGCATAAGGCGCACAATATACACCATCAGCGGGGGCGGGGCAAATCTATGCGGCGCCGTGATCCGGGCCGTCGGAGCGCCCGGCCCTAAACCTGCCGCTGTTTCGGATCCAGCCGGTCCCGCAACCAGTCGCCCAGCAGGTTCATGGAAAGCACCGTGAGCATTATGGTCAGGCCGGGGAACAGGGATACCCACCAGCCGCTTTCCGAGGTCACCAGTTCCCGCCCGTCGGCGACCATCAAGCCCCAGGCCGGCGTGGGGCGCGGTATTCCCGCCCCCAGGAAGCTCAGGGTGCTTTCCAGGATGATGACGAACCCCACTTGCAGCGTAGCCAGCACCACCAGGCTGTTGAACACATTGGGGAATATGTGGCGCGCCATTATGCGGGGGTGGGATGACCCGGCGACCCGCGACCGGGCCACGAAGTCCTGCACGCGCACCGACAGGGTTTCGCCGCGCGACATTCGGGCGTAATGCGCCCACAGCAGCAGGGCCAGCACGGTGATGATGGTGCCGAAGCTGGCGCCCAGGGCGGTCACCAGCACCAGCGCCAGCAGGATGATGGGTATGGACAGGGATATGTCCACGGCCCGCATCAGCAGGATGTCGGGCCAGCCGCCGAAGTAGCCGGCGGCGATGCCCAAAGCGGAGCCGACGAGCCCGCCGCAGAGGATGGACATCACCGCCACAATCACCGAGATGCGGGAGCCGTGGATGATGCGGCTCAAGATGTCCCGCCCCACCTTGTCGGTGCCCAGGGGGTAGTCCCAGCGTCCGCCGGGCTTGGCGACCACGGCGATGCGCGTTCCCGGCGTGGCTTCGGTGGCGCCGTCCAGCAGGGTGGCGCCGCCGTTGCGCACCATACGCGCCGCGTTGGCCGCCATTACTTCGGCGCCGATTCGGGACGGATCCGGCTGCGCCACCACCTGCTTGATTTCCGATTCGCCCTCTACCCACGCCGGCGGCAGCAAGCGCACCCGCAGGTCGCCGTCCAGGGGGTCGTGAGGCGCGATCCAGTCGGCGAAAATCGCCGGGATGACCAGGACGAGCAGCGCCACCGCCATGGGGATGAGCGGGTAGCGCATCGCCTCGCCGACGAAGCGGCGCCGGCGGGAGGTTCGGGCGGCCCCCGGCGGGGCGGCGCCGGGGGCAATGTCGGCGCGGTCGGCCGGGGCCGGTGTGGTGGCAGCCATTGTTCCGGCGTTCCCGGCAGGCGCGGCCTTGCGTGCGTCGTCCCCGTGGTGTCCGTCGTCCCCGCCGGGCTAGAAGCAGGGTTCCGGCGTCCGGCAGGCGCGGATCAGGTCAAAGTGTCCGTAGTTGGCTCCGTCGGAACCCGGGAACTCCCAGGTGTCAATGACTTCGGGGTTGGCCACGAACTCAATGAAAATGTAGAACAGGGGCAGATAGCCGTACTCGGTAAAGATGATCTCCCCCATCCGGTTCTGTATTTCGGAACGCTCGTCCACCGGCACGGTCTGCCCCAGTTCCTGGAACAGTTCGTCCAGCTCCGGCGTTTCAAAGAAGTGGATGGCGCCGCTGGAGCGGTTGAAAAGGCTCAACTGGGCGTACACCGTCTTGTAGGAAGGCGGGGCCACCCAGAAGCCTACCGACTCCGGTTCCTTTTTGGTCCAGGAGGAGTAGTAGTTGCCGAATTCCCATTCCTCGTAGCTCACGTCCACGCCCACGTCGTCGAACATCACGCCGATGGCCTGCACCAGGTCGGCGGATTCGGGGAACCCGAAAATGTTCATTACCTTCATGCTGATTTCGGCGGGATTGTCCGGCCCGTAGCCGGCTTCGGCCAGCAGTGCGCGGGCGCGTTCCGGGTCGTAGCCGTAGAGTTCGTCGTAGCGGTCGAACCAGGCGTCGTCCCAGCCGGGGAGGTTGGGGTAGAAGCCGCCCACGGGGCTGATGGTCACGCGGCCGCTGAACAGGGTATCGATCAGCAAGTCTTTGTCCACGGCCCGGTTGAGGGCTTCGCGCACCCGCCGGTCGGTGGGCGGGAAGTCGGGGTACTGCCAGGGCGCGTCCCAGGCGCTCCATTCGCCGGGGCCGGGCGTTTCGGGGTACAGACCCTGGAACACGCCCCACAGCTGGTTGCCGGGGAAGTTGCTCTGGATGACTTTCATGCCCTGATTGGCCACGGCGGCGTCCGCCAGTTCCCGGGTCAGTTCGGTGAGATGGATGTCGCCCGCCAGCAGGCCGGCGTTGCGCGTGGCCGGCTCGGAAATCCAGCGCAGGTTGACCATGGGCCAGTCCACCGGGGCGGGGTTGCCGGCGCCGCCGTTGAGGCGCCAGTGTTCCGGCAGCCTTTCGTAGTCAACATCGACGCCCAGTTCCCGGTCCACATAGCGGTAGGGGCCGGTGCCGATCATATCGTCGTTGTAGCCCTCCAGCCCTTCGGCGTCCCAAAAGGATTTGCTCATCATCAGGCCGCCGCCACTGGGGGCGATGTAAAACAGGAAATCGGGGTTGGGGCCTTTCAGCTGGATTTCCAGCTCGTGGTCGCTGACGATGGTGGAGGCGTCCGGGTCAATGCTGCGCCAGTCGTTGGCGTAGGCCAGCAGTGAATCCTCCCGCGTCAGCATCCGCGCGCTGTGCAGCACGTCCTGGGCGGTGAATTTGCCCCAGCCGTTATGGAACTCGACGCCTTCCTCCAGCTGGAAAGACCAGCGGGTGCCGTCTTCGGACAGTTCCCAGCTTTTGGCCAGCTGCGGCACCCAGATATTGCGCTCGGCGTCAATATCCACCAGCACTTCCATAACCAGATCCATTTGCTGGTGATGGTCCACGGTGCCGCCCCAGGGCAGGTTGGTTTCGCCGGCCGACGGGTCGACGGCGATGACCAGCGTGTCGACTTTGGCCTGGCCGGTTGGGGCGACTACCGGGACGGGGGTTGCCGTAGGCGCGGCGGTGGCGCCGGCGGCGCGGAATGCCGGGGCGGTGGGCGATGCGGCCGGGGCCTGGGTGGCCGCGCCGGCGGGCGCGGCCGAGTCCGAAACGGGGGCCTGGGTGGCCGCCGCGGGCGGAGCCGGCGCGGTGGCCGCCGGCGTTTCCGCGCCGCCGCAGGCGGCGCCCGCCACCAGCGCCAGCGCCAACGATAGCGTCAGCATAGACAGCGCCGGAATCGTGAACCGGATGCGGGAAGCGGATTTCAGTCCAAACATCGCGTGTCCCCCTAACCAAGTCGGCTGCAATCAGCGTTGTCAGCGCCGGCATTCGCACCGAAGCCGGCGGCGGGCGAAGATGTTCGGTAATTTATCCTATTGCCGCATCCCCGTCAAATGGCGTCCGGTGGGCGCCGGGCGCGCCGATTCGGGCCGGGCTGGCCCGGTTAGATGGCCCGGTTCCGTCATCCGGCGCCGGTCGGCATCGGGGCATCGGAGTCAGGGCGCCGTGGTTAGTGCATCACCAGGCCGCCGTCGACGTTAATCGTCTGCCCGGTGATGTTGCGCGCGCCGGGGCCGGCCAGAAAGGCGGCCATGGCCGCAATGTCCTCCGGTTCGTTGGCGCGCCCGATAGGGATGTTGGCGGCGCGCTGCGCCTGCAACTCGGCTACGGAAATGCCGCGCTCGGCGGCGCGCTGCTCCATCGTGGCGGTGGACATTGCGGTGATGGTGGAGCCGGGGCAGATGGCGTTGACATTGATGTCATAGCGCGCCAGCTGGTGGGCGGCGATGAGCGTCATTGAGATGACAGCGCCCTTGCTGGCGGCGTAAGCGGCGTTGGAAGTGCCGGCGTAGCCCTTGCCGGCAATGGATGCGATGTTGACGATGCGCCCGCCGGCGCCCTGTTCAATCATCTGCCGGGCGGCGCGCTGCATCACAAAAAAGGCGCCGCGCGCGTTGACCCGATGGATGCGGTCCCAGTCGGCTTCGGTGATGTCCATAATGTCCAGGAAACGGGTGACGCCGGCGTTGTTCACCAGGATGTCCACCCGTCCCAGGGCGGCCACGGCGGCGGCGAGGACGCGGCTGATGTCCTCGCCGGCGCCGATGTCGGCGGCGATGGGCACGGAGCGGCGGCCGGCGGCGCGCGCGTCGGTGGCCGTTTCCTCAACGGCGTCGGCCAGAATATCGGTGACGGCGACATCGGCGCCTTCGTTGGCCAGGGCCAGGGCGGTGGCGCGGCCCATACCGCGGCCGGCGCCGGTGACCAGGGCGACTTTTCCATCAAGAGACATCGGGGGATTCCTCCTTGCTCGGAGCTTTTTTTGGCGCCTGGGGCGGCCCGGCGCGGGTATTGGCGCGGCGGCGGCGTATCCGTAGCCGCCGGCTGGGGCGTTTCTAACGCAAGGCTCTCTCCAGCCCCAATAGGGCGCCAATGAGGCCGCCGACCTGGAACATCAGCGGAGTGAACATCACGTGGGACGGCCAGGGGATGACGCTGGTGAAAAAAAGCGTCCAGATTATGGCGATGGTCGCCGCAGACAATATGCCTCCGATTACCACATAGGCTATGACTAGCATCGCAGCATCCTCCTGCGCTGGCGCTGACGAGGGTTAGCGCGCCGGCGGCGGCGCGTATCGCGGCGATTGGGCTGCTGTCGCCCGTAAGTTCGCAGATTGACCCGGCCTTTCAGAATTACGATGCGCTTTGCCGGCTGGACATCGCTATGGCGCGTGGCGCGGCGCCGTCTCGATAACCAATGCCCCAGAAGGACACCGCAAATAGGGGCGACCAAACCCCCTATTACGGTAATCCAAACGGACAAGGGTATTCCTGCCAGCGCCTCCATATTACAACGCGTCCTCACCGGGTTCCATCAGCAATTGCGCGGTTCACGGCACAGAGTGCGGAACGCCGCCAGTATAGCGGAGAGGGTAAGCCGGATGGGTACTAAAACAGCGGCTGCTGCGCGTCTCCCGCTCCTTCGGGCGCAAAGTCGCTGATGGCGTCGCACCAGTCCTCCAGCCGGTAAAAGGTGCGGTGGTTGAAGTTTCGCAGAAAGGGGTGATCCAGCCCGCCGTCGGCCGGGTCGGCGTACATCAACGCCGGGCGCGCCGGCTCCGCCGTGTGGGAAGCGTACATCAGCTCCGAGTACATTCCCGTAGATAGACGCCCGCCCATAGTGATGCGGTACGCCGCCACGCACTGCGCCTGTTCTACCATCGTCAAATCCCGGTGCCGCACCTGGTTTTCCATATCGTCCCAAACTTCCAGGGCTTCCTGCGGGTCCAGCGTCATCGGGTAAGTCGGCGGGCGATGTTCGCACAGCGTCCCGGCCGGATCCAGGGGCCAGCGGGCTTCGCCGGCGCAGATGACGATTTCCGATTGTCCGGCGGCCACGGCCGCCTGCGCCTTCTCAAACACCTGGGGCGTGCCTTCGTCCAGGGTCAGCGGGTCAAAAACGATGAACCGCCGGTGCAGCTCCCGGCGGATGCCGTCAATGGCCGCCCGCCGTTCCGGGTCATCCCGCACGGCGGTAATCGGGAAGCTGGCGTACACCAGCGGATACTGCCCCCGGCGGAAAATCAGGCGGTACAGCATTTCCGCCGGGTGTTTCACGCTAACCACATAGTGGGGAATGGCATACTGCGAGTATAAGTTGCGCGCCAGCAAGTCGGCCATGGCGATTTCGGCGGAACGCCATCCCAGAATCTCCCGCAGCCGCAGCTGAAAATTCGTATGCCGGGCGGCGTCGCGACGCCGCAGCGCCGCATGGATGTCCAGCATATCGTCCACCAGCGTGATGATGCAGTCGGGACGCCACCGCCGGATGGTGGGCAGGTCAATCAGCGAAAACTGCCGTCCGCTGGTGTAGTAAGTAAGATGGGCGGCGATGATGGCATGGCGGGGCGTGGCGGCTTCCAATTCGTCGGCGATGTCCTGGCCGGCCTGCCGCCAGGCCGCCAGCTGGTAGGCGGGGCGAAAGGCGGCCAGCACGCCGGCCAGTTCGTGGCCCCGCGCCGCCAGGGCGCCCTCAATGCCGGCCACCAGCACCTCCTGCGGATCCGGCGGCGGGTTTGACGCCGATGCCAGGGCCGGGTCGGGCGCCGATGCCGGGGCTGTCGCTCCGGGCGCAATGGAACCGGCGTTATCCTCACCCGCCGGCGGGCCGCCGACCTCGCCGTGAGCCCGCAGCCGCCCCAACAGGTTGGCGACAGCAATATCCTTGTCCACGCCGGAGGCTCCGGCCAGCAAAACGCGCATAACGCCAACGATGCCCCGTCAACAATAGCAACAGTCTGCCGTACTACGACAATGACGGCAATGACGACAGTGACGGCAATGGCGGGCGGGCCGGCCGCCGGCTAACGGTCGTTCCGGGCGGCGGCGGCGCGCACCCGGTCGCGGGCTACCGCCACCAGCCGCTCGTCAACCCCCAGGGGCGGCGCAACCCACATCGGAAGATCCGGGTAGGCTTCCTGCAACCGCCCCATTGTGCCCAGCACATTGCGTTGCAGAATCAGTCCCGGGAAAAACAGATAGGGCGCGCAGATGACGCTGCCCACGCCCCGTCCGCGCACCAGTTCGGCGGCGGCGTCCGTCATCGTGGGGTCGCCGTAGTGTGATTGCGCCACGGCCACCGCGTACCCGGCGCCCAGATCCCGCTCTACCCATTCGCCCAGTTCCCGCAGCCACCGGCAGTCGTCATACTGCGTCTGCGTTCCCGCCTTGACCAGCAGGATGCCCACCGGCTTGCCGGCGGCGGCCGGCCGCCGGGCTTCCGCCGGCAGCGCGGCAATGCGCCGCCGCACCAGTTCGGCGATGCGTACATCCGCGCCCAGGCCGTCCGCCAGCCGCACTTCCACGCCCGGCGCGGCGGCGGCGATGTCGGCCAGCACTTCCTCCATTTCCAAAGTGGCGTGCTTCCCGTTCCCCAGCAGATACGGGGCCACGATGACCCGGCGCAATCCCGATTCCGCCAGCATAGACACCGCTTCCGGGGGGTGCGGCGGCAGAAATTCCAGACAGGACACGATGACCTGCGCGGCGTCTCCGGCCAGGGAGGCCGCCAGACGGCGCCCGGCGTCCTGCAAACCCACCGGCGTATTGGGGCAGCCCAGGCACCAGGAGGGGAACCGCGACCCGTCGGCCGACCAGGCGCAGGAGCATTCCTCCCGGCTGGCCCCGCGCTGGCTGCCGTGGCACAGCAGCACTACGCCCCAACCTCCGGCATCGCCGTCGGCGACGGCATCATTTTCGGCAGGCGCCGGCGTAAGCATCAGTCCTCCAGCAAATCCAGTAGCGCGTTGACCGTAGCCGCCGCCGCGGAGCTGCCGCCGCGACGGCCCAGGATAGTGATGTGCGGCGTCGACCGCGCCGCCAGTTCCGCTTTGGACTCGGGGCAGGCGACGAATCCCACCGGCATTCCGATGATCATTGCCGGCGCCGTCCGTCCGGCGTCCACCAGATCCAGCAGGGCCAGCAGGGCCGTGGGCGCGTTGCCGATGGCGACCACGGCGCCGTCCATTTGCGGGGCCAGTTCCCGGACGGCGGCTATGCTGCGGGTAGTGCCTTCCCGCTGCGCCCGTTCCGCCACTTCGGGGGCGTCGATGAGGCAGGCGGTGGACACGCCGCGCCGGGCCAGCGCCGCCCGCGCGATGCCCACCTGCACCATCCGCACGTCGGTCACTACCCGTTTTGTCGTCCGCAACGAGTCCAGGGCGCGCGCCACCGCCTCGGCGCTGAACCGCGTATCGTCCGCAATGGCGGGATCCCCTTCGGCGCGCACGATGCGTTGCAGCACATAGCGCTCGGCGTCGGGCAGCCGGGCGGCGGCGGCGTTGGCCCGCAGGCTTTCCGCAACCATCGCCAGGCTTTGCCGGTCAATTTCCGCCGGCAGCAGGGCGTATTTCTCAACAAGCGTCATAGCGTCATATTCCCGGCGCCGGCGGCCGATTTCCGGCGCTCCGTCTTTTACTCCGTCTTTGCCTTTACCCGGCCACCACATTCACCAGACGGCCGGGCACATAGACCACATTGCGCACCGGCTTGCCCTCAATGTGGGCCAGCACCCGCGGGCTGCCCAGCGCCGCCGCTTTGGCGTCGGCTTCGCTGATGTCCGCCGGCACGTTGAGGCGGTCGCGCAGCCGGCCGTTGACCTGCGCCACCAGCGTGATTTCCTCCTCGGCGGCCAGGGCGTCGTCCCAGGCCGGGAACGCCTGCTGGTGGATGCTGTACCCGTGCCCGGCGCGTTCCCAAAGTTCCTCGGCCAGATGCGGCGCCAGGGGGGCGAGCAGCAGCAGCATTGTGGACACGCATTCCCGCCAGGTGGCGGCGTCCACGGACCGGTCGTGGGCGCGGTCGTTCCAGACGCGGCTCAAGTGGTTCGCCAGTTCCATCAGGGCGGCGATGGCGGTATTGAACTTGAACTTGTCCAGGTCGTCGTGACACTTGCGGATGGTTTGATGCAGGATGCGCTTGGTGGCGCGTACGGCGTCCGCGTCGGCGGGATGGGCGTCCAGTTCGCCGGCGTCGTAGCCGGCCAGGCTCCAGACCCGGTTGAGCCAGCGCACCACGCCGTTGCTGCCCTCGTCGCTCCAGGGGCCGCCCTGGTCCCAGGGGCCGATGAACATCAGAAAGCAGCGCACGGCGTCGGCGCCCACCTGCCCCACCACATCGTCCGGGTTGACCACATTGCCGCGGCTTTTGCTCATCTTTTCGTGATCCTGCCCCAGGATGACGCCCTGGTTGAACAGCCGCAGAAAGGGTTCGTCGATCTGTAGCATCCCCAGATCCCGCAGGGATTTGATAAAGAAGCGGCTGTACAGCAGATGCATCACGGCGTGTTCGGCGCCGCCGGTGTACTGGCGCACGGGCATCCATTCGGCGGCGGCCTGCGGCTCAAAGGGGCCGTCCTGATACCGGGGCGAGCAGTAGCGCAGCATATACCAGGACGAATCCATAAAGGTGTCCATCGTGTCGGTTTCCCGGCGTCCGGGGCCGCCGCACCGGGGGCAGCTGGCGTTCACGAAGGCGTCGTTGATGGCCAGGGGCGATTCGCCGGTGGGGCGGAACTCGGCGTCCGCCGGCAGCAGCACGGGCAGCTCCGATTCCGGCGCCGGCTGCACGCCGCAGCGGTCGCAGTACACCATGGGAATCGGAGTTCCCCAGTAGCGCTGCCGGGAAATCAGCCAGTCGCGCAGCCGGTAGGTTACGGCGCGCCGTCCCCAGCCGCGGCGTTCCACATCGTCGGCGATGGCGGTTATGCCTTCGGCGTCGGTCATCCCGTCGTAGGCGCCGCTGTTGGTCATAAAGCCGGGGCCGACATAGGCGGCGGCCGGGGGGCGGCCGTCCCACTCGATGGGCGCAATCACCGTGCGGATGGGCAGGCGGTATTTGCGGGCGAAGTCAAAATCCCGCGCATCGTGGGCCGGCACGCCCATAACGGCGCCGGTTCCGTAGGTGGTCAGCACATAGTCGGCGATGTAGATGGGGACGCGTTCGTCGTTCAGCCGGTTGCGGGCGTAGGCGCCGGTGAATACGCCCGTTTTTTCCTGGTCGGTGGACAGGCGGTCGATTTCCGAGGCGGCGCGGGCCCGCTCAATGTAGGCGTTCACTGCGTCGCGGCGGCTATCGGAGGTCAGCTCCGGCACCAGGGGATGTTCCGGCGCCAGGGCCAGGAAGGTGACGCCAAAGATGGTGTCAATGCGCGTGGTAAAGGTGCGGATTTCCCGGGTGGCCAGGCCGTGTTCCGAAATGTCAAAGGTGATTTCCACGCCTTCGCTGCGCCCGATCCAGTTGCGCTGCATGGTCAGGATTTTGTCCGGCCAGTCCGCCAGGCCGCTGAAGTCCAGCAGTTCGTCGGCGTAGTCGGTGATGCGGAAAAACCACTGCTCAAAGTCCCGCCGGGTGATGGGGGCTTCGCAGCGCTCGCAGACGCCGTTGAGCACCTGTTCGTTGGCCAGCACCGTCTGGCAGGAGGTGCACCACACCACGGGCGCTTTGGCGCGATAGGCCAGCCCCTTTTCGTACAGCTTGATAAAGAACCACTGGTTCCAGCGGTAGTATTCCGGCAGGCAACAGACCACTTCCCGTTCCCAGTCGTAGATGG
Organism: Dehalococcoidia bacterium; assembly: GCA_965203195.1. Lineage (GTDB taxonomy): Bacteria > Chloroflexota > Dehalococcoidia > Lucifugimonadales > UBA3495 > Bin87. Next base: position 3,502,504 of record OZ241860.1, read on the forward strand.
CGCCGATGGAACGCAGCTGCCGCCGCATATTGTCCACATTGGACATCGTCCATTCGTAGGGATGGATGCCCCGGGAGATGGCGGCGTTTTCGGCGGGCAGCCCGAAGGCGTCAAACCCGATGGGATGAAGCACATTGTAGCCCTGCATCCGGCGGAAGCGGGCGTGGGCGTCCGAGGGGGCCATGGCGTACCAGTGGCCGATGTGCAAGTCCCCTGACGGGTAGGGGTACATTGTCATCTCAAACCATTTGGGGCGCGGGTCATCGTCGCTGACCCGGTAAATCCCGTCGCGTTCCCACCGCTCCTGCCACTTGCGGTCGATGGCCACGGCATCGTAGCGAACTTCGGTGTACTGACGCTGCTGGGGGGCGGTCTCTGTGGTCGTCATTGGATACAACCCTCAAAGTCGGCTGGCTGGCTTGCCGGCGGGCGGGGCGGAGCGGGGCGATTGCGCCGGGGCGGCGGCGGCGGCGCATTGAATATAGCACAGGGTAGAGTATAGCGCCTGAAGCAAGGCCGGGACGCCGGGCGATCCGGGCGCCGGGCGGGCGGGGCAATTTGTCAAATGCCGCCGCCGTTGCTATATTACAATCACAGGATTTTGCCCCCAACCCGCCCGAGGAAGGATGGCGCGATTATGGCTGCCCCCGAATTGCAGAACACCACCCCCGTTGCCGGCGAAAGCGTGGAGCCGGCTGCCAACCCCGAAACGGCGCCGGCGGCGGCGCTGACGCCGGCCGCCGATGATGACAGCCGCTGGTTTGAGGATTTCGAGCGGGTGGAGAAGGTTTTCTACATCATCGCGCCGTTTATGTTCGTTTCCGCGCTGGTGGCGTATGTGGGCCTCCACCTGGAAATCTATCCGGTATTCATCGTTGCCGTCGTCGTGCTCAGCGTGACGATGGTGGGAATGTCGGGTTTGATAATGCCTCTGGGCTGGGCGTTCCTCAAAGGATTCCGGCACTGGCGGCGTCAGCGGGCTGCCGATGGCGGTCGTGACAAACGCCAAGGATAATATCACGACGGCGATCAGCATCACGCCCATCAGCAGCAGGACCAACGAGATCAGCGCCACACGCATATAGCGGTATGGTCGCAGCGCGGTTGCATCTTTGGGGATAAGGCCCAGCGCAAACCAGCCTACGGCCACGATCCCGCCGGCCAGCACGAGGATATAAAACGGGTAAGCAAGGGGGCTGTCCGTCAAGTAGGGCAGCAGCATCGTCCACATCAGTATCATCTCCAAATGGCGTTGCTATCATCCGCCGGTCGGGGCGCTAACCCCTTGCCACCAGCGCCAACCGGCCAGCGGCGGCAAGGGGGGCAGTTTGTCAAACGCCGCCGCCGTTGCTATATTACAATCACCGGATTTTGCCCCCGACCCGCCCGAGGAAGGATGGCGCGATTATGGCTGCCCCCGAATTGCAGAACACTACCCCCGTTGCCGGCGAAAGCGCGGAGCCGGCCGCCAACCCCGAAGCGGCGCCGGTGGCGCCGGCCGCCGGTGGTGACAGCCGCTGGTTCGAGGAATTCGAGCGGGTGGAGAAGGCATTCTACATCCTCGCGGCGGCTATGTTTTTCTCCGCTCTGGTGACCTATGTGGGCCTTCGCCTGGAAAACAACCCGGTATTCATCGCCGGCGCCCTCATCCTCGGCGCGACGCTGGTGGGAATGGCGGGGCTGATGCTGCCCCTGGCCTGGGTTTTCCTGAAAGGATTCCGGCACTGGCGGCGCCGGCGGGCTGCTGGCTCGGACAAATGAGGCTACTTCGGCCCCCAGCACCAAAAATATCAGCAACGCGGCCCCCAGAATTACCGCCATACGGAAATAACGGTAGTACGGCCGCGCTGCCTCATCCCTCGGCACTAGACGCAGCAATGCCCAGATTGCCATACAGATGCCGGTAGCCAGGACAGGGCCGTCCAGCAAAGACGGGGAAATATTACCCAACAGCATTGACCACATAGTTACTCTCTCCTTACTCGGTGGTATAGCGGCCCCACCAGCCGGGGGCGTCCGGGAATATATGGGGGTAGCGTACCACGCCGTAGGCGCAAAAATCTACTGCCCAATTAAGTCGGGCAAAGCCCCTCTCCAACCCGGCGCCAACACCATAATGCCGCGCACACACGAACATAACCTTAATACCGCCCTGGGCATCCTCCTGCGCCAGCAGGGGCTGCGGGCCGGCGCCGAGCGGCCCCTCAAGGGGCAGGGCGGCGGGCGCGCCGATTGCCGCATCCGCTTTGGCGCCTATACCATCATCGTGGAGGCCAAAGTCGGGCAAACCGGACGGCAGCAACAGGACGCCATCGCCGACTGCCTCCGGCGCATCGACCACGCCCACTGTCACGCCGCCATCGCGGTCTGCTACCCCGAGGACGCCGATGAGGATACCCTGGCCCACGCCCGGCTATGCTACGCCATCGTGGACCAGGACAACCGCAGCCCCCAGTGGGCCGCCGGAACGCCGGCCGACCTGGCCTCCGCCGTGGCCCTGGCGCCCGCCCAGCTGGGCAACGCCGACCTGGCCGCCGCCCGCCTGTCCGACGAAATCGGCAAGGCCATTGAGCTGCTCTCTTATCAGCACAAGGAAAGCCTGGCGCAGCGGCTGGATCTGCCGGCCACGCCGGAGCCGCGCCGCAAAAATCACCGCAGCGCCGCCGATTACAGCCGCGCCTTGACCCGCTGGCAGACCACCAAATACGACACCGCCGCCGTCCGCGCCGCCCTGGTCATCGCCAGCGCCGTGATGTTCCACGCCCGACTGGACGCCCATCTGTCCGCCGCCGACCGGCCGGATCTGGACGCGCGCGCGCCCGGCGACGCGCCCTACGCCGGCGAGTGGCCGCCGCTGCGCGCCGACGAATGCCTCCGCGCCGACAACATCATCAACGCCCTGGCCGAAGCCTGGAGCGCCATCCTGGCCCTGGACTACAAGCCCGTGTTCCAGACCGCCATCGCCGGCATCCTGGGGCCGCCGCCGGACGCGGGCTGGCGGCAGGCCGTGGGCATCATCGCCAAAGAAGCGCTGAACCTCACCGGCAACCTGGCCGGCGGGCGCCACGATGTCATGGGCCGCATCTTTCACCGCGTGCTGGACACGGCGCCCTATGACGGCTCCTACTACACCGGCACGGCGGGCGCCACCCTGCTGGCCACCCTGGCCATACGGCCCGGCGACCGCGACTGGGGCAGTCTGGACGACATCCGCAACCTGGTCATCACCGACCCCGCCTGCGGCACCGGCACCCTGCCCATCGCCGCCGCCACCCGCATCCGCGAGCTGGCGCCCAATGTGGCGCCCGATGCCCTGTCCACGGCGCTGGTGGAAAACGCGCTGCATCTATATGACATCAACCTGACCGCAACCCATATGGCGGCCACCACCATCGGGCTGATGTCGCCCTCAACGCGGTTTCGGAATATGAATGTGCACCGCACGCTGCTGCGCCCGCCGGCGTATGACGCCGCCGGCGCCGAAACCGACCACGCCCGCCTGGGCAGCCTGGAGTGGCTGGACAACCGCCCGCTGATGGTGCCCTGGCCGGACCCGTCCATCGGAAGGCACGCCGACACGCTGGCGGAAGCGCCGCCCCTGCCGCCGGCGGATCTGTTCATTATGAACCCGCCCTTCGCCCGCGACAGCCTGCGCTACGACCAGTTCACCGAAGCGGAGGAGGAACTCATCAAGGCGCGGGAAAGGGCGCTGCTGGCGAACACGCCGGCCCATCGTTCCGGCGGCACCCACGGCTTTACCGTGCTGGCGCAGCGGCAGCTCAAGGCGGGGGGACGGATTGCCGCCGTGTATCCCATCGCCATGGCCCAGGCCAAATCGGCCCATCCCGTGCGCGCCAACGTCTTTGGGGCAATGCGCGTGGAGTATGTGGTGGCGCTGAAAGACCCGGCGGGAATGGCCTTTTCCGAAAATACCAGCATCGGCGAAATGCTGGTCATCGCCAGCCCCTGGCCGGCCGGCGCCGACCGGGAAAACACGCCCACGGCTTTCGTCAAAATCCTGCGGAAACCACAGACGCCGGCCCAGGGGCGGGCGGTGGGCGAGGCGATTCTGCGGGGCGAAAAGCATTCCGACTACGACATAACTTACTGGCCGCAGCAGCGGATGCAGGAGGGCGACTGGTTTCCTACGCAGTTTGTGCGGGATGAGTGCGTAGCCGCCTTTGAGAGTGTCAGCGGCGGCGAATGGTTTCCCGCGGCGAACAACCTGTTCGCCGGGCAGCTTGGCCCCGCCGGGCAGGGCATCAGGGGCGCTTTTGACAAAAGCGACACCAGCGCCCCGCAACACGCCCTTTGGCATCACAAAACCGCTGTGCAAAAGACAATGGCATCCAGCCCGGATATTTATATTGTCCCCAAAAAGGGGAAGGAAAGACTGGCGGAAAGATATTGGGGGCAACGCCAGCACGTGATGCTGGGAACTCAACTGCGTACCCCTATCACCCGCGTGACTGCCGTTTATTGCGAATCGGCAACGGTTGGCAGTCTGTTTGTGCCGTACCGCCCGGCGGCCGGCCCTCACGACCAGACGGCGGTGGACAAGGCCGCCGTGGCCTGGCTGAACAGCACAATGGGCATTGTGGCGATGCTGGGCGTGACATCTAACAAGATTATTGTCCGCCCCAACTGGTCGGTTGACGACCATTATCAGATTCCGATGCCCTACTGGAGCCGGCTGTCGGGGGCGGCGGTAAGCGGATTGGCGGCGGCGTACGATGGGCTGTGCGCTGCGGAGCTGGGGGAGCTGCGGACGCTGTTGTCGGATGACACGCGGCGGCGTCTGGATGCGGCGGTGGCCGGCGCCCTGGGCATACCGGCGGCGGCGGTGGAGCGGACGCGCCTGGCGCTGGCCAGCGAGCCGGCGATAACGGGCAAAACCTACACGGGGCGGGCGGCGGAGGGGGCGTAGGATGATTGGCACCTGCGCGGCGGCAATTGCTGGAATAGGGCAAAGTCCGGCGTCAGTTCGGACGAATCGCAGAGGAGGTCAATTGTCCTTATGCAGCTGATGAACCGGGTGATTACGGGCGGCTACTGGGTGGCATACTACCTGGTGTTTGCGCTCGGCGTGGTATATTTGACGGGCCATTTCTGGCACGAGTTGCCGTTTCTGAGGACCGGGCTTGGGCAGCTGGATTTGCCCCAGCTGTTTATACTCGCCGCCATCTTTGCGGTGGCGGGGGGAACGGCGCTGTTGATAGCCATCATCGTGGAGGTGACCGGACGCATGGTACTACTGATACCCAAGGCGTGGAACCGGGCCAAGGCCGAGGGCCGGGCGGAGGAACGGGACCGGGTGCGGGCCATCCTGTCCGAGTACGGGCGGCGCGACCCGGAGACGGGGCGCCTCGTTCTGGACTTGGACCAGGATGCCGAGGAACTCCTGCGCAACGGCAAGAGCAACGGAAAGGACAACGGCAAGGGCTAGGCGGCGCGCGGGCCGCGTTTCTTTATCAGGTGGTTTGGGGCCGCCCATCGCGCCGGCGCAAGCCGGAACGAAGGGACAAACCAAACTGCCCAACCGGAAACGCGGCCGAAACCCGTCTGCCGGGATGCGCTGTATGTAGTCAGTGACATCTGCGCAGTGTCGGCGGGGACGGCGCTGTTCATAGCCATCATCGTGGAGGTGACCGGACGCATGGTACTACTGATACCCAGGGCGTGGAACCGGGCCAAAGACGCTGGCCGGGCCGAGGGTCTTACTCAAGGCCGGGCCGAGGAACAGGACCGGGTGCGGGCCATCCTGTCCCAGTACGGGCGGCGCGACCCGGAAACCGGGCACCTCGTCCTGGACCAAGATGCTGTGGAACTCCTGCGCAACGGCAAGGGCTAGGCGGCGCGCGGGCCGCGTTTCTTTATCGGGTGGTTTGGGGTAGCCCATCACGCCGGCGCAAGCCGGAATGACGGGTAAATATCAAACCGCCCAACCGGAAACGCGGCCAAGCCCGCGCGCCTTCGTTGCCCCCGCTCCGGTTTGGTGCGATAATCTCCGGGCCGCTTCGGCTCCCACCCGTCCTACCCGGCCCCGCCCATCGCCCACCACTGGACTTCGCACAATGGAACGCATCGCCCTCACCTTCAGCAGCCGCGACAACAACGACGACGCCGACCTCATCGCCATCGCCCAGGCCGCCGACCGCCTCGGCTACGAATCCTTCTGGACCGGCGAATCCTGGGGACGGGACGCCTTCACCGTCCTGACCATGCTCGCCGGCCACACCCGGCGCATCGGCCTGGGCACCGGCATCGTCACCGTGTACAGCCGCACGCCGGGCCTCATCGCCCAGAGCATCGCCTCCCTGGATGTCATCAGCGGCGGGCGCGCCATCCTCGGCCTGGGCAGCAGCGGGCGCATCGTCATTGAGGACTGGCACGGCGTCCCCTTCGACCACCCCGTAGCCCGCACCCGCGAGTACATTGAAATCATTCGCATGGCCCTGGCCGGCGGGCGGGTGAACTACGAAGGACGGTTCTACCGCCTGCAACGCTTCCGTATGGGCGTAGCCCCGGCGCAGCGGCGCATCCCCATCTACATCGCCGCCCTGGGCCGCCGCAACCTGCAACTGACCGGCGAACTGGCCGACGGCTGGCTGCCCATCTGGACGCACCGTGCCCGGCTGCCGGCAATCAGAACGCCCCTGGACGAAGCCGCCCGGGCCGCCGGCCGCGCCCCGGCGGACATCATTGCCGCCCCGCAAATCCTCTGCTGCGCCGCTGACGACGCCAACATCATCGCCGGCGCCGTGGCGCAGGCGCGGGCGCATATGGCCTTTTACATCGGCGGCATGGGGCAGTATTACTATGACCTGTTCGGCCGCTACGGGTATCAGACTGAGGCTGACGCCGTGCGCCGCGCCTGGGCCGAGGGCGACCGCCGCCGGGCCGCCGCCGCCATCACCGACGATATGATTGACCACATCACCGCCATCGGAACGCCCGACGAATGCCGCCGCAAGCTGGCCCGCTTCCGCGCCGCCGGCGTGGACTTGCCCATCGTAGCCTTCCCCCACGGCGCCGACCGCCCCACGATGCTGAACACCCTGGAGGCCCTGGCGCCGTGCTCATCGGAGTGATTTCCGACACCCATTCCGCCGGCAGCGGCTGGGATTTGCCGGCTTATGTCCTCAACGCCCTGGCCGGCTGCGAACTGATACTGCACTGCGGCGATCTGGAATGTCTGGGCGTTCTGGACTGCCTGGCGCAGATCGCCCCCGTGTTGGCCGTGCGCGGCTATGAGGATCCGCGGGAACCCGGCGACCGCCTGGCCGATGTCACGCGCATCGTGACCGTCGCCGGCGTCCGCATCGGAATGGTGCACGACATCCAATGGCCGCCCCCGGCCCTGCCCACCACGCCCGACGGCGCCGGGCTGGTCTATCCTGACCACGGCCTGGCGGCGCTGCTGGCGCGCAAGTTCGGCGGCCCCGTGGACGCGGTCGCTTTCGGCGACACCCACGAGGAACTGGCCGAGTGGCGGGAGAACATCTTGTTCCTCAACCCCGGCAGCCCCACCTACCCGGGCCGGCGCCACGCCCCCGGTTCCCCCGGCACCGTGGCCCGCCTGGAGCTGCGCCACGGCCGGATTGCGGCGGCGCGCATCGTCAACTTGTCCGACTACGCCTGACGCGCGTACCCGCCCCATCCCGCGCGGAGCAGGACAATGACCGGCGCGCAGCGGCATGACCCCAACGCCCTGCTGGTGGCGCGGCGCGTCCACGAAGCCGTACAGCCGGCGGTTACTATCCTGTTCGGTTCCCGGGCCCGGGGCGACTATCGCCCCGACTCCGACATTGACCTGCTGCTGATCGCCGACCGGCCCCCGGAGCCGCCGGCCCGGGCCGCCGCCAAAGCCGTGGCTGCCGACTGCGTCCGCCGGCTCTACCGCCTGCCGGTGGACTGCCAGGTCATCTGGAAAACCGCCGCCGAGGCCGCCCTGATGCGCCGCACCATTAACCATATGATTGCCCGCGCCTTTGCTGAAGGAGTCATAATGCCTCGCGACCCGTCTCAAAACCCCGCGGAACGCTCCGACCTGGACACCGATTACGAATGGAGCGTCACCGACGAGCGCATCCGCCACGCCGAACAGCATCTGCTCACGTTCCGCTACCTGGCTGACGGCAATATGCCCGACCATAGCATTGGACAGCGCTCCCGGCAGGCTATGGAACACGCCCTCAAGGCCCACATATCCGCCGCCGGCGTCCGCTATGAACGAGCCCACAATCTCCACATCCTGCTGCGACAGGTACAGGACGCCGACCCTGACTTCGGTTTCACCCCGGAATCCGACTACGGAATACTCAACCAGTACGCCGGCAGCAGCGACTACTACCAGCCGGAATGCCCCATAACGGAACAGCCTGATTTCCGGCGGCAGGTGGAAGCCGATGTCGTCAGGCTGCTGAACCGCGTCGCCGAAATCCGGCCGCAAGTCTGATGGCGCTGGACAGCAAGGCGCCGTCTTTCCAACGCAACGGCTTTAGGTTAGACCGGGGGCAGCGTTTTGTTTTAGGGCGACACTGGCCGCAGCGGAACACAGGTATCTGCACGCGGACTTCGCCCTAGCCGGTGGCAATGGCGCGGGCGTAGCGATGGCGGCGATGCATGGCCAAACGGCAATGGTCGCAAAGTGGCTGGTAGTCATCCAGGGCTTGTTGGAGGGCGGCTTGCAGTTGGGCGGGGATTTGGCGTTCCAGTTGGGTTTCCAGGTGGTCCAGCAGTCCCATAGCGGCGCATCTCCGGTAGGGGGTAAGGCGGGCATTGTACCCCCATCTTACACTAAACCACCTAAAACGAAACGCTACCCGGCGTTATTTGGTATTTTCAACACGCGCTGGCATTGGATTTTTGGCCCCGCCGCGGACGCAAACACAACAACGCCAGCGAACCACGCAATACCCATACCTGCTTCGTGTACCCCGTCGTGGCCCGCGCCAATCGCTTCAACCGCCCCCGATACTCCGAATGCAACCCCTCATTCCGGTTCGCCAACTTCCCCTTGCCCACGATGTGCCGCTCCGCAGGCAGCCAGCTCCCGTACACACCGTAGTCATCGCTGTAGTACCGCTCCGCCTCCGGCAACCGCTCGTACAACCGCAGAAAAGTCTCCCCACTGCGGTCGCCCACCTCAAAGTCCACGCGCCGCCGACCATCAGGCAACTCAATCACCGCCGTCCAAATCCACACTTCTTGCCGCTTCTTGCCGCGCCGCGCCCGCTGATAAGTCCACATCTCGTCAAAAGATATGGCCGGCACAATGCCCCACCGCTGGTGCTGCATGGTCACCCAGGCCCAAACCCCCAGGGCCCACCGGACTTTTTTTGACCCACTCGTACACCGTCCCCAGCTTGACCTCCAAAACACGGCTGATGGCGGCTATGGCCATGCCTTCGCCGTACATATCGATGGCCTGTTCTTTGACCTGTTCCGAGTAGTAGTGGCGGTTGCCGTCGGGCGTGAAGCGGTAGTGGCAGAGGCGGCAGCGGTAGGTTTGCTTGCCCCGGGAGCGTCCGTCTTTGGGCAGCCAGTTGGAGCCGCAGTGGGGGCGCTGGAGATCGTCGCGGTAGGAACGGGCGGCGGCCATAGCATTACCTCCGGCAATGGCAAAATCCAGCCCCAATTATATCACCAGCACGTTCTGAAAATATCCGTTATTTTGGGGGTTGCCTTTGCTGGCGGATTGTGGCACACTGGCAATTGGGCCGGAGGTGTGCTACTATTGGCGAGCACATCGGCAGGCGGCGGCGGCGTGGAACCGCCGGTTGCCGCCGGGCGGGCGTAACTCAGTGGTAGAGTGTCTGCTTCCCAAGCAGAAAGTCGTGGGTTCGAATCCCATCGCCCGCTCCATTGTTCCGTGTCCCCATCCGATAAGATTTTTCATTCCGCCCGCACTCTGCCGGCTTCGCGCGCCAGTGCGGCCGCTTTTGTTGCCGCCGCCGATGCGTGCGCCTTCTTGCCCTAGTTCCCCTTTGCGCCGGCGCGCCCGGCGGGCGTACACACAAGGATTGCCAACGCTATGACTACTGCAACCCAGCCCTGGACGACCAGCATTACCGAGGTGGCCGGCTCCCGCATGGAGGTCGTGACGGGGGGCAGCGGGCCGCCGCTGCTGATTCTGCATGACGAGCTGGGGCATCCCGGCTGGCTGCGCTATCACCAGGCGCTGGCGCAGAACCATACGCTGCACATTCCCTCGCATCCCGGCTTCGGCAATTCCGACCAGCTGGAGTGGTCGATGAAGATTCACGACCTGGCGATCTGGTATCTGGGGGCGCTGGACAGGTTGGGGCTGGAGGGGGCGGATGTGATGGGGTTTTCGCTGGGGGGCTGGCTGGCGGCGGAGCTGGCGACGATGTGTCCGCAGCAGTTCCGGCGGCTGATTCTGGTGGGGGCGACGGGCATCCGGCCGCCGCAGGGGGAAATCTACGATATGTTTGAGGTGGTGCCGCCCATCTATGTGCGGGCTTCGCTGTTTGATCCGGACGGCACGCCGGAGTATCGGGTCATCTGCCCGGCAGAGGTGGACGAGGCGATCGCCGAGCGCTGGGAGTATGCCCTGGAGGGGGCCTGCCGGGTGGCGTGGCGGCCGTATATGCACGATCCGGGGCTGGCGCATCAGGTGTACCGGCTGGAGCGGACGCCCACGCTGATTGTGTGGGGGGCGGAGGATGGTATTGTGCCGTTGAGCGCAGGGGAGGAGTACCAGCGGCGGATACCGGGGAGCCGGCTGGAGGTGATCCCTAACTGCGGGCATCATCCGGAGCTGGAGGCTACGGAGCGGTTTGTGGGGCTGGTGGAGGAGTTTTTGAGGTGACGGAATGGGAACTTTCAACGTTGATTTGTGGGTGGGGAACCTTTTTGCGGACCAGGGCGCTACCGTCAGCGCGCTGGTGGATACCGGCTCTACTCACGCGATGATGCCGGCCAGTTTGCTGAACGGGCTGGGGATTGCGCCGGTGGAAACGCGGACGGCGCGGGTGGCCGACGGGCGGCGGATTGAGTTGCAGACGGCCTGGGCCAGGTTCGCGGCCGGGGGGCGCAACGCGGTAGCGCGGGTGGCCTTCGGGCCGGAAGGGGAGTTTCTGATGGGTGCCACTACGCTGGAGGATCTGGGGATGGGGGTTGACCCGATGGGGCAGCGGCTGGTTCCGCAGGATGATTTGCGTATGCTGCTGGCGGCGGGCGTTTGACGGCGTAATTGAGAGAGGACAGGCAATGAGCGCCGCAATGCCTGATGACTACCCACCGGACGCGCTGCTGACGCTGCTTTACTCCCGCTTCAGCGAGGATACGCTGTGCGCCGATTGGCGGACGGGGCTGGAGCGCCCTGAAAGCCAGCGGCAATTTACGCTCTGGCTGATTGACAATGCGCTGAGCGCGGCGCCGCGCCGGCCCCTGGCGGATTATGAGGAAGCCGCTCTGCCCATTCTGCGCGACTGCTGGGCGCAGGCTTACGGGGCGCTGGCGGCAGATTAGCCGGCGCCCGGCGCATTGACAAAACAGGTCAGCCGTTACTATATTGTAGCCACCGGAAACTGCCTACCGCCGGAAACTGCCTGACCGCTGTCCGGCGCGGCACAATTGGAGGAACCGAGTATGACCACGCCAGCCAGCCCGTCCCCCGCCGAGGCGGAGGCCAAGGACACCTTTGAGCAGAAAGTCGCCGAGCTCCGCGCCAGTGGCATCCTGGTGGGCGGGCAGGGGTCCCGGGAAACTATGCGCGCCGTAGCCTACGTGCCGGGGGCGCTGGCCCGGTTCCTGGAAAAGCGGAACAATTCCTGATGATGACGCCGCCGGCGCCACAGGTCGCCTATGTGGACGGATCCGCGCTGATTCCCATGGCGCTCGGAGAGCAGCCCGTTGGAGACGCCGTTAGTCAGCGTCTCCAACGGCACCGGATATTGATCTCCTCAAATTTGCTTGAGGCGGAGCTGCGCGTGGAATTCCGACAGGCGCAGATGGACTTTGACCCTGCCTTTCTGTCCAGCGTGGAATGGGTAGTGCCCAACCGCCCGCTGGACGCTGAAATGGAGGTCATCGTGGAAGCCGCTAACCTGGGGGTGGCCAGGCTCTGGCATTTGGCCAATGCGGTTTATATCCACCAGCAGCTGGGCGGGTTGCCGATGGCCTTTATTACGCTGGATGAACAGCAGGAAACCGTGGCCATAGAATTGGGGTTTGCGGTCTGATGGCGGAATGCCGCCGCCCTCTTGCGCTACCATACCCTAGCTACGCCAACCGCAACCGCCGCCGGGAGGGGGATTTACGATGCCGACGCTGGATTTCAAGGGCAAGCAGCATATTTATGCCCACCACCTTACGGTGGCCTACCGGCCGCTGGCGCCTGATGCGGGGCGGTCGCTGGATGCGGGCGGCGGCGCGGGCGTTGCGGATGACAACCTGATCATTCATGGGGACAACCTGCACGCGCTGAAGGCGCTGCTGCCGCGGTACGCGGGGCGGGTGAAGTGCATTTACATTGACCCGCCTTACAACAACGGCAATACCGGGTGGGTCTATAACGATAACGTCAACAGCCCGCTGATGCGGGAATGGCTACGGCACCAAAGCCCGGTGGACAGCGAGGACCTGGAGCGGCATGACAAGTGGCTGTGCATGATGTGGCCCCGCCTACATCTGCTTAAGGAGCTGCTGGCCGAGAACGGCGCAATTTTCATATCGATCAACTACAACGAACAGCATCACCTACGGATGCTGATGGACGAGATTTTCGGCGAAGCGAACTTGGTAGCCGATTTTCCGTGGCAGTCCCGATTGTCCGTGTCTAATGACATTGACATATCGGTTCAGCATGAGCAGGTGCTTGCTTATGCTCGCAACCGCAGGCAATCCAACCGGAGGCTGCGCGAGTCCAACTCTGATCGGTGGTACTCGGAGCCCAGCTTTGCCGCATTTCCTAAACCCCTGGCGGTTGATGAGTACTCCAATCCTGACAATGACCCTCGAGGTCCTTGGAAATTGGATCCATTCGATGCCCCTCACGAGTCAGAATCGCTAACTTATGCGATTGTGAACCCGGACACAGGGGAAGAACATTGGCCTCCAGCAGGTCGACAGTGGCGTATGCTGGAGACGAATTACCGTCGGCTCGCTGATGATGGACGCATAATGTTTGGTCGCAGAGGTAATGCGCGACCGATGCTGAAATCTTTTTACCAGGAACGCCGGCCGTACGGCCAGACCAGAACATCCTGGTGGTCTGGCGAAGAATACGGCACGACTACCGACGGAACCAGAACTTTGATGGAGATATTCGGAGGCACGACTCCTTTCGAGTACCCCAAGCCGGTGTCTTTGGTAAGCCACATTCTACAGATGGCGGCCGGCCCTGACGACATCGTTCTGGACTCCTTTGCCGGTAGCGGCACTACTGCCCACGCTGTTCTGGCGCTCAACAGGGAGGATGGCGGCAACCGCAAGTTCATCCTGGTGGAGTGCGAGGATTATGCCGACAGCATTACCGCCGAGCGGGTGCGGCGGGTCAGCAAGGGCGTGCCCAATGCCCGCGACGCGGCCTTGCAGGAAGGGCTGGGCGGTTCGTTCACCTACTGCACGCTGGGCGAGCCGATTGATGTGGAGACGATGCTGACGGGGGAGCATCTGCCGGAGTATGCGGCGCTGGCGGCGTACCTGCTGCACACGGCGACCGGCGTATCCGCGGGCGCCGGCGAGCTGGCGCCGCAGAACGATGACGGGCGGTTTTACAGTGATGACCGGGCTGATTACTATCTGCTGTACCGGCCGGATCTTGCCTGGTTGCAGAGCAACGAAGGGATGCTGAATGAGGAACGGGCGCGGCGCATTGGCTTTGCGGCACGGCAGGGCGGCAAAAAGGCGATTGTTTTCGGGCCGGGCAAGTACATCGGGCAACGGGAGCTGTCGGCAATGGGAATTACCTTTTGCCAGCTGCCTTACGAAATGCACCAGCCGGCAAGGTAAGGGAGCCAGCGATGGAACTGAAGGAGTACCAGGCCAGCGCGCTGGATGCCTTTGCGCGCTGGCGGGAGGCAGTGGAGCGGGCGCGGCTGGATTCGGAAGCCGCGGTGGCCGCGTTGCAGGGCGTCCGGGTGGACATTCCCGATGATGTCCACAACTACCCCAAGACGGCCTGGCACCGGTTGCAGAACGCGGGCGGGGTGGCCGATACGGCGGGGGAATATGTCAGCCGGACGGATGGCGCCGGCCGGCCCATTCCGCATATCTGTTTTAAGGTGCCGACGGGTGGGGGCAAGACGCTGCTCGCCGCCGCCGCGTTGCAGCGGCTGAATCGGCAAAGCGGGCTGACGCTGTGGGTGACGCCGACGCGGGCGATTTACGAACAGACGAAGCGCGCCCTCAGAAGCCGGGAACATCCTTACCGGCAGATGCTGGAGATGGCCAGCGGCGGGCGGGTGAAGCTGCTGGAAAAGGATGACCTTTTCACGCGGGGCGACGCCGAAAACTATTTGTGCATAATGCTGCTGATGCTGCCGGCCGCCAACCGGCAGCGGGGGCGGGATTTTCTGCGGATGTTCCGGGATTCCGGCCGCTATCCGACGCTGTTTCCGGACAACGATGACGCCCTGGGCGACGCCAAACTGCTCAACGACTACTGCGATTTGGAGCGTACTTCGGACGATGGCCCGGTGAAGCACAGTCTGTTCAATGTGTTCAAAATGCTGCGCCCGGTAGTGATACTGGACGAAGCGCATAAAGCGTACGGCGCGCGCCAGCGGGCGGCCAACGAGGAGTTCGCGCGGTCGGTCAACCAGCTTAACCCCCGGCTGGTGATTGAGCTGTCGGCTACGCCCAACCGGGGCATCAGCAATCTGCTGGTGGACATTACCGGCGTGGAGCTGAAGAACGAGGAGATGATCAAGCTGCCGGTGCAGGTTACCTCGTTCACCAACACCGACTGGCACTACACGCTGGCGCAGGCGCACGATGAGCTGGAAAGGTTGCAGGCCGAGAGCGATTCGCACCGGATGAATGGCGGGCAATACATTCGGCCCATTGCGGTGGTGCGGGTGGAACGCACGGGCCGGGACCAGCGGGACGGGGAGCGGGTTCACGCTGAAGACGCGCGGGAATACCTGACGCAGAATCTGGGAGTTCCGGCTGAGGCGGTGCGCGTCAAGTCATCCGAGCTGGATGAACTGACTGGTGAAGATCTGCTGTCGGAGTTTTCACCGGTGCGGTGGATCATCACCAGGGCGGCGCTGATGGAAGGGTGGGATTGTCCCTTTGCCGGTCTGCTGGTGATGCTGGACAACACCAGCGCGCAGCGGGCGATTACGCAGCTGGTGGGGCGGGTGATGCGGCAGCCGTATGCGCGGCGCACCGGGCGGGAAGCCCTGGATCAGTGCTATGTCTATTGCTGGAACACGAATGTGGCGGATGCGGTGGCGCAGGTCAAGCGGGGTCTGGAGGAGGAGGGGCTGACCGGCCTGGGCGATGCGGTGACCAGCGAGGCGCCGGAGTTGCGGCGGGTGACCGTACGGCGGCGGGCCGAGTTCCGGGATAGCGACATATTCCTGCCGCTGGTGTTGCACCGGGAAGGTTCCCGGTGGGTTGAGCTGGATTACCAGCGGCACATCCTGCCCGGCATAGACTGGGACGGAATAGACGCTCTGGACTTGCAGGGCAGTTTCCCCGACCGGGCGGCGCGGCAGACGGCAACGGTGGATGTTGGCGATACTTTGCCGGTTTTTCACCCGGAGCGGGAGCTGTTCGTGGACAAAACGGTGCGTACTACCTGGTTCGCGCGCCGTCTGTCGGATGTGGCGCCGAATCCGTGGCAAGCGGGGCGTATCGCCGGGCAGATGCTGGCCAATATGCGGGCGGAAGGGGACAGCGACGCGGAAATCTATGACCGCCGCTCTTATCTGGCATTTGCGCTGCGCGAATCAGTGGCGGATGTTTTGGAGCAGCAGGCGGAGAGTCTCTTTCAGCGCAAGTTGCAGGAGGGCGCCATTCGCTTTGATCTGGAGGCCGGGCAGCCTAATTTTCGGATGCGGGAGGCTTACGAAATTCCGGTATCGGGCTACAGCCTGCTGGCCGGCAATGACGGTTTGCCCGTCCAGATCAGCCTGTTTGAGCCGGTCTATGAGCAGCAGTTCGACTCAACGCTGGAGCTGAATTTCGCCCGGTATCTGGATGAGCAGAAGGCGTTGCAATGGTGGCACCGGGTGGCGGTCCGGCAACGGGGCGACTACTACCTGCGGGGCTGGAAACAGGAACGCATCTGGCCGGATTTCGTGGCGATGAGCAAAATAACCGAGGGCAAGCCGCAGGTGCTGGTATTTGAGACGAAAGGCGCCCATTTGCGCGACAACCCGGATACCGACTACAAGCAGCGCGTGCTGGAAACGCTGCAAAACGCCTTCAACTGCGGGACGATGACCGTGCGCGACGGGCCGGCCAAAGGCACTTTCCGGCTGGTATTCAGCCCGGACGAGTTCCCGGCGGCGTTGGCCAGCCTGAAGGATATTTACGCCACCGGCGGCAGCCCGTAAGCCGGCTTCCCGCCGGGTTAGCCGGGGTTTTGCGCTCCCGACTCCGTGCGGGCAGGCGGTTGGGGGCGTTGCCGGGCGTTGGCGCGTAGGGGAACCGTGCCGTTTCGGGGTTTTCCGGCGGGCGTTTGGGGCGCGGTGACATAATTTTGGCGCCGCGGGCGGGCGGGTTCTGCTACCATAGGTCGGGCGGAGCCCAAGCGGCAAGGGGCGCGGCGGCGTTGCGCCATGCCGCCGGGCCCGGCGCCCGGCGCCGCGATATACAAGCCCACTTTCGCCATAGGACAGGTTGGTTCCCCGTGTTCACTCATCTGCACAATCACACCGAATACAGTATGCTGGACGGCATCAGCCGGATCCCGGAGCTGGTGCGGCGGACGCGCGAGCTGGGGATGGACGCCATGAGCATCACCGACCACGGAACGATGTACGGCGTGGTGGATTTTTACTCGGAGTGCAAGGAAGCGGGCATCAAGCCCATCATCGGCTGCGAGCTGTATGTGGCGCCCGGCAGCCGCCGCGACCGCACGCCCGGGGAGCGGAACGCCTATAACCACCTGGTGGTGCTGGCCAAGGACAACACCGGCTACCGGAACCTGCTACAGCTGGTGACCCGGTCGAATCTGGAGGGCTTTCACTACAAGCCGCGCATTGACAAGGAACTGCTGGAGCAACACCGGCAGGGGCTGATCTGCCTGTCGGGGTGCCCCTCGGCAGAGGTGCCCAAGCTGCTGGCGAACGGGAACTACGGCGCGGCGCGGGAGCAGGTGGGGTGGTATCGGGAGATTTTTGGCGAGAACTACTTCCTGGAATTGCAGCATCACGAGCATATACCCCAGTTGCCGCGCATCAACGAGGGGCTGTTGCAGCTGCACCGGGACACGCGGATTCCCCTGCTGCTGACCAATGACGCCCACTATGTGCGGCAGTCGGATTACCAGTATCAGGATGTGTACATTTGCATCCAGACGGGGACGAATGTGCAGGATGAGAAGCGGCTGCGGATGGAGGATTCGTCCTACTATATCAAGTCGCCGGCGGAGATGGCGACGCTGTTCCCGGAATACCCGCAGGCGGTGGACATCACCGGGGAAGTGGCGCAGGAGTGTGAGGTGTCGCTGGGGTTCGGGCAGATGCATCTGCCCCGCTACCCTACGCCCAACGGGGAGGATGCGGAGACCTACCTGGCGCGGCTGTGCTGGGAAGGGTTCAACCAGCGGTACGGGGTGAACAACGAGGCGGCGCGCGCGCGGATGGAGTACGAGCTGGAAGTAGTTCGGCAGACCAGTTTCGCCAACTACTTCCTGGTGGTATGGGACATCATTTCCTTCGTCCGGCGGCAGGGCATACTGTTCGGGGTGCGGGGCAGCGCGGCGGCCAGCGTAGTATTGTACTGCCTGGGGATTACCGATATTGACCCGATGCGGTACAAGCTGGTGTTTGAGCGTTTCCTCAACTTTGAGCGCAAGGAAATGCCGGACATTGATATGGACTTTCAGGATGACCGGCGGGATGAAGTGCTGCGGTATGTGATTGACCGCTACGGCAGCGACCGGGTGGCGCAGATCATCACCTTCGGGACGATGGCGGCCAAGGCGGCGCTGCGGGATGTGGGCCGGGGGCTGGGGATGAGCTACGGGGATGTGGACCGGATTGCGCGGATGGTGCCGGCGAAGTCGCGCACCATTGCGGACGCCATCAGCGCCAACCCGGAAATGGAGCAGTCTTACAACGGCGACCACGCCATCCGGCAGCTGGTGGACAACGCCCAGGCGCTGGAAGGCATTGTGCATCATGTCAGCACCCATGCCGCGGGCGTGCTGATTTGCGACGAACCGCTTACCGACATTGTCCCCTTGCAGCGTCCGGCGCGGGGCGATGAAAACAGCCCGGTGATGATGACCCAGTACTCGATGGATCCGGTGGCCAAGCTGGGGCTGCTCAAGATGGACTTTCTGGGGCTGACCAATCTGACCATCCTGGATCGCACCATCAAGCTGCTGGACGAGGAACGGGGCATCCGCATTGACTTGAGCCGGCTGGGACTGGATGACGAGGCGACCTACGAACTGCTGGGGACGGGGAACACCACTGACCTGTTTCAGCTGGAAAGCGCCGGGATGCAGCGGTACATCAAGGAGCTGAAGCCGTCTGATCTGGGGGATATTGCGGCGATGATCGCCCTGTACCGGCCCGGCCCCATGGAGCATATTGACCGCTTTATCCGTTCCAAGCACGGCCGGGAGCAGGTTTCCTACCCCCATCCCAGCATGAAAGAGCTGCTGGATGAAACCTACGGGGTCATCGTCTATCAGGATCAGGTGCTGCACATTTTGCAGAACTTCGCCGGCTATTCGCTGGGCGAGGCGGACACGGTGCGGAAGGCGATGGGCAAGAAGATTCCCGAGCTGATGGCGGAGGAACGCACGCGGTTTGTGGCGGGGGCGGTGCAGCAGGGCTACACGGAGCAGATGGGCGCGGAGATTTTCGGCCTGATTGAGCCCTTTGCCGGTTACGCTTTCAACAAGGCGCACAGCGTCAGCTACGGCCTGATTTCCTACTGGACGGCGTACTTCAAGGGACATTACCCGCTGGAGTATATGGCGTCGGTGCTCAACTGCCGGCTGGATCACGGCGACCGCTATGTGGCGTCGATTAACGAATGCAACCGGATGGGCATTGGCGTCCGGCTGCCGGATGTCAACGCTTCCAGTGTGCTGTACACCACCGACAAGTCCGGCGGGCGGACGGAGAATGCTTTGCGCGTGGGACTGGCGGCGATCAAGTCCGTGGGGGAGGGGGCGGTGAAGCCGATTGTGGCGGAACGGGCGGCCAAAGGGCCTTATGCGTCCATCAGCGACTTCTGCCGCCGGGCCGATGTTTCCGGCCTCAACCGGCGCACCCTGGAGGCCCTGGCCCGGGCGGGGGCCTTTGATTCCCTGGCGCCCCGGGCCGCGGTGATTGACGCTCTGGACCGCATCTGGAATATGGCGCAGCAGGAAACGCGGAGCCGCAATTCGGGGCAGTTCGGTATGTTCGGGGAGGAGGTGGACAGCGGCGCCGGCGGCGCGCTGCTGGAGCTGGATACCAGCCTGGGGGACCTCACGCCGCAGGAAAAGGCGGAGCAGGAACGGGAATATCTGGGCTTCGCCATATCCTACGACCCGCTGCGGGCGCTGGCTACCGTCAACCCCGGCGACGCCATCAATTCCATTGACCGGCTGGACGAGGATATGCTGGGCGGCTCGGTTACGCTGCTGGGGCATATTAATGGGGCTACGGAACGCTATACGCGCGACAACCGCAAGTTTCTGCGGATTGACCTGGCGCTGGTGGGGGGCGTGGTGGAGACGATGGTGTGGCCGGATTCGCTGGAAAAGACGGCGCACATCTGGCAGCCGGGCAATATGGCGCGGGTAACCGGACGCCTGCAAATCCGGGGCGACGATTACTCGCTGGCGTGCTACGACGCCCAGGAGTATCAGCTGCCGGCCGACCAGGCGGATACGCCGGCATCGGCACCGGCGTCATTGGCGGCCGGCGGCGGGGGCGATACCGGGGCGGACGCTCCGGCGGCGGCCCAACCGGCGCGCGGCAGCGGCACCGGGAACGGCACTGGCAACGGCGCCGGGAGCGGGAAAAGCGGCGGCAACGGCGGCCGGCGCAACGGCGGCAAGTCCGCGCCCCCGCCGGCCGCCGGCCCGGTCGCCGCCGGTAACGGCAATGGCAATGGCAACGGCAACGGCAACGGGCATTACGCCGGTATGCTCATCAGGATGACGGAAACCGAGGACGCCAAAGAGGACAGCTACCGCCTGCGCCAGGCCATCCGCGTGATGCTGGAGTATGATGGCGACGACAAAATCTACCTGGAGCTGTTTCTCAGGGAAGGACGGCGCGTGCTGATGGAAGTGCCTACCATATCCACCGGCGCCTGCGAGGAACTGCGACAGCGTTTGCAGCTGCTGCTGGGTGAGGAGTGCGCCGAGTATCGCCGCTGACGCCGCCGCCGTTCTGCGGGCATTCTATACCTATGCCTATGCCCCGTCTGCCGGCGGGATGGGCAGGCCCAGGCCGTTGGCGATGAAGCGGCGGGCGTTTTCCTGGTAGCGGGCGGTGGGGTTTTCCAGTCGCTGGCGATGAACGGCGGGCAGTTCGCGGATGCGTCCGGGTACGCCTACCACCAGGGATTCGTCGGGTATGGGCGTTCCGGTGACGATGGCGCCGGCGCCGATGAGGACATAGTTGCCCACGCGGCAATCCTCCAGGCAGACGGCGTTGACGCCGATCAGCACATTGTTGCCGATGATGCCGCCGTGGGCCACCGCGCCGTGGGTCATCAGCACGTTGTCGCCCAGCTGCATATAGTCGTCGGTGTGCAGCACGCAGTTGTCCTGTATGGAGCAGTTTTTGCCGATGACGATGCGGCCGTAGTCGCCGCGGATTACGGCGCCGGGCCAGACGCTGGTGCCTTCGCCGATGACCACATCGCCCACGATGTAGGCGGCCTCGCTGATGAAGGCGGTGGGGTGGATCTGCGGGGTTTTGCCGTCGAAGCTGCGAATCAAGGGGTTGCCTCCTGCTGCCGGCAGTCGGGGGATGGCCAATAATGCGGCGATGCCCGCTGCCGGTCGGATGGGAGATATTATAGCCGCCGCCGGCCGCACCCGGTACGGCTGCCGTCTGACTAGCGGCCACGGATGACGGGGCGCAATTCAGGCCCAATGCGATGGCCCGGCGTGGCGCCGCCATTGGCTGGGCTGATTGACCGGACCAGGGCGGGCGTATAAGATTAGCCATAGTAAAATATCCTCGACCTTATCGGCAGCCCCGGCGCGTAGGCGTCCGGGGCTGTCCCGCGCGGGAGTTTGACATGGCGATACAGCAATACAGCGTCCGGGAAATCGTGGACCGGGCGGTCAGCAACGGGTTCGGGATGCCCGAATTCCAGCGCGGCTTTGTCTGGACGCCGGCCAAGGTGCAGGAGATGGTGGTATCCCTGTTCCAGGACTATCCCATCGGGGCGATGCTGCTTTGGCGGCCGCCGTCGGATGACGCCCCGGCGCCGGGCCGGACTGCGGACGCCAGTCCGCCGGAGGTGTGGGTAGTTGACGGGCAGCAGCGCACCACCGCGATGTGCCTGCTGTTTGGCCGCAAACCCTACTGGTGGCGCGGCGACGACAGCGACTGGAATGACGCTATATCCCGGTACGACATTCACATCAACCCCCTGCTTGACGAAGGGCAGTTTGAGACGCCGAAACGGTCAGTCAGGCAGGATGGCAATTACATCTCCGTGCGCGACATCCTCAATGCCGATGACAGCCGGATTGGGGAGCACGTCAAGCGCATCCACGCAAACAACCCGGAATCCAGCGAAATCGCTGTTCTGATGGCGCTGAACCAGGTGCGCGATATTGGCCGGCGCCAGGTGGTTGCGTTCCTTGAGGCCAAAGACCTGGAGGATACTGTTGAAATCTTTCAACGCTTGAACCAGAGCGGCACACGGGTGAATGAGGGCGATGTGTTCCGGGCCCAAGTGGCGGCGCGCAACCCCCACTGGGTTAATCGCACTTTCCAGCCGTTCCTTGATGACCTGGAAAGCGACGGATTCAACCTGGAACCCACGCTGATTTTCCGCTCCCTGATTGCGGCCAACACCGGGCAAACCCGGTTCAAGGATACGCCGCGCGGTTTTTGGAACAACGAAAGCCTCAGCGGGCATTGGGACGGCGTAGCGCAAGCGTGGCGTACCGTCATCCGCGGCCTGTGGGAATACGGGATTCTCAGCGACGACCTTTTGCCCAGCAAAAACGCGCTGATCCCGTTGGTGACAATGGCGCACCGCTTTGGGGAAAACTTCCGCATCGCCCCGGCGCTGGCGTGGCTGATTCACGCCACCTGCACCAACCGTTACAGCCGGACTACCGACACCCGGCTGGCCGAGGACATCCGCATCATCCGGGGCAGCAGCGATTTCGCCGACGCCGTCGGGTCTGCCATCGCCAACCTGCGCGCCCCGGACTTTGCCGCAGAGGACAACCGATTTTTCAAAGGCAACTACCGGGACAGCGGCGTCCAGCTCATCCTTTACCTACTGGCCTACGCCAACGAAGCGCATGACTGGAGTTCAAGCAAAGACCGGATCGGTTTTGCCGGCGCTGAATTCCTGCGGGGGTTCAATCCCGACTGGCATCATATTTTCCCGCGCGCCTACCTCCGGGGGACCGGGGCCTTTAAGAATGTCGACGCGCCGGCGAATATCGTCGCCATTCGGAAGGAAACCAACTTGCGCATTGGCAGGAAGGCCCCTATGGAGTATATGGAAGGCATCAGCGACAAGCTGCTCCGCGAGCAGTATGTGCCCACCGACCGCAACCTTTTCACCATTGACCGGTACGACGAGTTCATTGAGCGCCGCGCCGCCGATCTGGCCGCTGCCGCCAACGAACTGATGGCCGGACTGGAGAGCGGGTTGGCCGTCCGGCAAAGGGAAGTTGGGTAAGACCGGCAAGCCGGCGGCGAAAGAGCCCGCCGGAATAGCCCCGATTTCGGCTGGATTATGGACTTGACAGCAACGGATGTTCGGGTTATATTAGCACACAGGAACCGAACATCAGTTGCGGAGGACATAACCCGATGACTGCCGCCGAAGTCACCGAAATCCGTTGCAAGTCGCTCATCAACCGGGTCAACGCCCCCGATTTTCATTTTCGCTGGACGATCAACCCCTACCGGGGCTGCCGCCACGCCTGCCGGTATTGCTACGCCCGTTCTACCCACCAGTTTTACGGGATGGACGCCGGCGCCGATTTTGAGCGGCAGATTTTCGCCAAAGTGAACGCGCCCGCCGTGCTGCGGGACGAGCTGTCCCGCCCCAAATGGGGCGGCGAGCCCATTGCCATCGGCACGGCCTCCGACCCCTACGAGCCGGCCGAGGCCCAGTATCGCCTGACCCGGCAGATACTGGAAGTCCTGGCGGAGTTCCGCAATCCGGCGTCCATTACCACCAAAGGAACCCTGGCGCGGCGGGATGTGGATGTGCTGCGCCGCCTCAACGAAGCCGCCGGCGTCCAGGTGGTGTTCAGCGTAGGCAGCATAGACGAACAGGTCTGGCGGCAGACGGAACCGGGAGCGCCCCATCCGATGGCGCGGCTGGAGGCGATGCAGTATCTGGTGGAGCACGGGGTGCCGGCGGGGGTGCTGGCGGCGCCGCTGCTGCCCGGCCTTTCCGACAGCGCCGCCAGCATAGACGCGCTGGTGCGGGCGGCGGCGGAACACCGGGCGCAGTTTCTCTCCGGCAACCTGCTGTTTCTGCGTCCGGGCAGCCGGGAATGGTTTATGCCCCTGATCCGGGAGTCCTACCCGTACCTGGCGCCCGGCTACGCCCGGCTGTACGGCAACGAGTACGCGCCGCGGGATTACACTAACGCGGTGCTGGGGCTGGTGGACGATGCCCGGCTGCGCTGGGAGCTGCCCCGAATGCCGTCGGTGAAGTCTCTGCAACCCAAGGCGCTGCCGGGCTTTGGCGGCGACCGGAACGGGCCGGAGTATTGCGCCGGCGATGCCCGGCAAGGCGCGGGCGTTGCGATGGCGACAGCGTCTTTCCCGGCCCAGCTGTCCCTGCCGCTGGCGGCGTAACCCGACGCCGGCGCGGCCGGCTGCGGCTAGGCAGGCGTCCACATTTGACCCCGCGCCCGCACCGGCTCCAGCAGCGACTCGTCGAAGGGCTTGGGGTCATAATCGGCCCGGTTGGGGGCGCGGTAGCGGAGCAGTTCAAAAACCTGTGGGTTGGTGTAATAACCCCGGTAGGTTTGGGTTACCAGCTCCTGGAAAAACTCCGGTCGGGCTTCGGCCACCGCGGCCAGGGCGGCCTTCTGGGCGGCGCCGGGCAGGGACGGGAAAATGCCGCCGTGACCGGCGGCGGCCAGCTCGAGCTGGCGCAGCCCGTCCAGGAAAGTGCGGCGCTTGCCGGCATCGCCGGCGGCTACCGTCTCCACGAAAGCGGCGATGCCCAAATCGCCGGCGCCAGGCATTTCGCCATCGGCGGGGACGATGCGATTGAGGGCCGCCGCCAGCAGGTCGCGCTGTTCGTGGCTCAAAATTGCGTTGGAACTCGTCATTACGAACATTTCCCCCTGATTTAGCTCTGACGCCGTATGCCGGCGTATGATACCATATTTGTTGCCGGAAAATCGCCGGCGACGGGTTATGGAGCAGCGATGATGATTAGCGACCGGGAACTCAACGCTCGCGCCCAGTTCGTGCCGATGGAGGAACTGGGGCAGCTGTTGCCGGGCCTGTGCGAACAGCTATCCGGCGACCCTGATGGCGTGGTTGCCATTACCCGCGACGGCAAACCGGTGATGGCGTTGCTGTCCTGGGAAGCCTGGCTCGAGGTGGAGGATGAGGCGGCTACGCTGGAGACTCTGGAGCTTATGGCTAACCCCGAAGTCATGGCTTCCATTCGTCGCTCTGAAGCGGACATCGCCGCCGGCAACCTTATCCCCGGCGATGTCGTAATCCAAAAGCTGGTTGAGGAGGGGCTGCTGGACCCGGCGGAACTCTAAAAGATGATGCTCAACGCGCCGTGGTCGGAGAGCTCCTCCAAATCCAGCACGGCGCGCTTGTAGCAGAGCCGCAGCGCGCCGTCCACCCGGCGCAGGCGCACTTCGTACCGGCCGATGTAGGGCGAGGCTTCGCCGGCGCGGAACCGCCACACGGCTACGGAAGCCGTGGCCGCCACTTCGTCGCCATCGGCGGAGGTCACCATTACATTGGCGATGAAGCGGCGGGTGCGCGACCA
This sequence comes from Dehalococcoidia bacterium, assembly GCA_965203195.1. Taxonomy (GTDB): domain Bacteria; phylum Chloroflexota; class Dehalococcoidia; order Lucifugimonadales; family UBA3495; genus Bin87. Next base: position 3,527,842 of record OZ241860.1, read on the forward strand.
GGGATATTCCCGGTGGGCGTGCCGGCTTTTCAAGCGGACGACCCGGCCGGCCATTCGGCTGTAATCGTCGTCGATGAACAGCAGGTCGCTTTCCGGGTCGCCGTCGGGCAGGTCGGTGGTGGGGACGATGTAGCGGGCGTCCGGCGTGTACAGGGTCAGCCATTCGTCCAGGTTCCAGTCGTCCAGCAGCCGGGCTTCCCGGTACAGCAGCTGTTCCACTTCGTGTTGCAACAGCAGCTGTTCCAGAGTAGCCGGCGCGGGGCGGCCGTCCGGCGCCGGCGGCGTATCGGGATTGGATGCGGGGATGGTCATCGGGATGCTCCTGCTGCCGGGCGCCGGGGCGGGCTAGTCGGCGGCGGCGGCCAGCAGTTCGGGGGAGGGGATTACCGCCGGGGTTTCGCCCGGGGCCAGGCCCAGCTCGTATTGTTCCCGGTGGGACAAACCGGCCACCAGCGACTGCCAGCGGCGCCAGAAAGACCGCATCTGCAATTCGTCGTTGCCTTTGGGCGACCGTTGCATTCCCCGCGAGAGGTCGGACCATTCCACGCCGCCGGAGTGGAAGCCCTGCTGGCAGGATTCCAGGGCTTCGGTGTCGTCGGGGGTGGCGAAGCCGCCGGGGCCGAGGAAGGTGAGGAAGGAGTCCAGGCGGCGGCGCAGCAGGCTGCCCGTTTCGCCGGCGGGCGCCATTTCCCAGGCGGTAACATCCATGCTGGCCGGGCCGGTGGGCTGAAACACGCGGATGGTGACGGCCATAATGTCGTTGATGACCAGGTTGGGGAAAATCACCATATTGCGGCTCTTTTCGCACATCCGCAGGGCTTTGGCGCGCCCGTGCCGCTGAACCAGGTCGTCCTTGATGCGCTGGATTTCCGGCCTGGCCTCCGCGCCGAAGTAAGGGTGCCACATAGCGATGGGGCGTCCGTAGATGGCGTCGTTTTCCATCACGCCGTGGCCGTTGCCGAGGGCGCGGCCGAAGCCCTGCCGGTCGCCCGGCACGGTGACGCCGGCCTCGTTGGCCATATAGTCAAAATAGGTCTGGTGGGTGGGCAGGGCGTGGTAGCCGTCAATGCTGTTTTCGGCCAGCAGCTTCCAGTTGGCCTTGATGGTGTAGCGGTTGGAGCCGGGGATGACGCGCATTCCCTCGGCGGCCTGGTCGGCGACCAGGTCCAGGTATTCCGCGGCGCCGGCCAGATACTCGCGCAACGATTCGGTCTGGGGGCTGAAGCAGACGAAGATGAAGCCCTGGTAGGTGTCAAAACGGGGGGAGCGCAAGCTCATTTCGGAGCGGTCAAAGTCCGGGCCATAGCCGGCGAGGTCCGGCATTCCGATGAGTTCGCCGGAGGTGTTAAAGCTCCAGGCGTGGTAGAAGCACTGGAACACTTGGGCGTTGCCGCGGTCGGTGCGACAGATGAGGGCGCCGCGGTGGGGGCAGGTGTTGTGGAATACCACCAGTTCGCCGTCCCGGTTGCGGGCGAAGAACAGGGCGCGTTCCGCCACCACCCGGCGCGCATAATCGCCGGGATTGGGGATTTCCGACTCGTGGCCCAGGTAGAGCCAGCAGCGGTCGAAAATGCGTTCCCGTTCCAGTTCGTAGATTTCGGGAGCGACCATACCGGAACGGTGCACCTTGAACTTGCCCAGGTCGGGCCGGTCATAGACCAGGTTGGCGATGTCCATTGCAAACCCTCCTCCTTTTGCCGGCGGCGGCACGTTGCCGGCAGCGACGCGTTATCGGCAGCAGCGCGCCGGTGGCGACAGCGGCGTGGCCCGGGCCGGCGCGGCCCGGCTGTGTCAGGCGTCGGCGGCGTCGAAAATCAGTTCGCCGACGCGGAACTCAAAGCCCGGCATTACATCCTCCCCGTACAGAATGGCAGGGTTGTCCAGTATCTCCGGTTCCTGGTCGGGGCGGTAGATGATGACCCGGCGGTGGCGGGGATCGAGCAGCCAGCCCAGGCGGGCGCCGGCGGCGATGTATTCGGTCATCTTGCGTTGCAGGTAGGCCAAGGTGTCGTGGGGGGAGCGGATTTCGGCCACGAAGTCGGGGCAGACCTGGCCGGTGCGGTACTGTTCGGCGTCCAGGGCGGCCAGGCGTTCCGGGGACACCCAAGAGGCGTCCGGGCCGCGTCCGCCGACGCCGGGGATGCGAAACACCGTAGCGGACGAGGCTATTATGCCGCCGCGCGGGTGGCCCCAGTTGAACACCGCGGCCAGCAGTATCATTTCCAGGTTTCCGCCGGGCATCATCATGGGAGGCATTATAACCAGTTCGCCGGTTTCGTGGTACTCAATGGCGTAGAGGTCGTTGGCGGCAATGAAGGCTTGCAGGCGGTCAAATTCGATGTCGGCCAGGGTTTTGCCGCCCAGCAGGGGGCACAGGTTGAGGATGACGGGGAACGCCGGCCGGGCAGTGTCCAGCCAATGGACGGCATTGGAGGATGACCTGGGGGCGGCCGGTTCCGCGCTGTCTGCCGTTTCGGCATCGGCGGCGGGCGGCGGGCGGGTTATGGTCTGCGTTGCCATCGGATGGCGTCTCCAAATACGACCGCGGGGAAAGCCGGCGGGTTAGCCGTCCGGTGCGATTAAGCGGCGTCTAGGCGGCGTCGAAAATCAGTTCGCCGACGCGGAACTCAAAGCCCGGCATTACATCCTCCCCGTACAGAATGGCGGGGTTGTCCAGTATTTCCGGTTCCTGGCCGGGGCGGTAGATGATGACCCGGCGGTGGCGGGGCTCGAGCAGCCAGCCCAGGCGGGCGCCGGCGGCGATGTACTCCGTCATTTTGCGTTGCAGGTAGGCCAAGGTGTCGTGGGGGGAGCGGATTTCGGCCACGAAGTCGGGGCAGACCTGGCCGGTGCGGTACTGCTCGGCGTCCAGGGCGGCCAAGCGTTCCGGGGACACCCAGGAAGCGTCCGGGCCGCGCCCGCCCACGCCGGGGATGTGAAACACCGTTTTGGACGACGGCGTCATTCCGCCGTGGGCCAAAGCCCACATCGTGACAAAGGCGATCAGCCGGGATTCCAAGTTTCCGCCGGGCATCATAACGGGGGGCATTATAACCAGTTCGCCGGTTTCGTGGTACTCAATGGCGTAGAGGGCGTTGGCTTCAATAAAGGCTTGCCGGCGGTCAAAGTCGATGTCGGCCAGGGCTTTGCCGCCCAGCAGGGGGCGGAGGTTGAGGATGACGGGGAACGCCGGCCGGGCAGCGTCCGGCCAATGGACGGTATCAGCGGATGACCCGGGAACGGCCGGTCCCGCGCTGTCTGCCGTTTCGGCAGCGGGCGGCGGGCGGGTTATGGTCTGCGTTGCCATCGGATGGCGTCTCCAAATATGACCGCGGGGAATGCCGGCGGGTTAGCCGTCCGACGCGATTAAGCGGCGTCTAGGCGGCGTCAAAAATCAGTTCGCCGACGCGGAACTCAAAGCCCGGCATTACATCCTCCCCGTACAGCACGGCGGGGTTGTCCAGGGTCTCCGGTTCCCGGCCGGGGCGGTAGATGATAACCCGGCGGTGGCGGGGATCGAGCAGCCAGCCCAGGCGGGCGCCGGAGGCGATGTATTCGGTCATTTTGCGTTGCAGGTAGGCCAGGGTGTCGTGGGCGGAGCGGATCTCGGCCACAAAGTCGGGGCAGACCTGGCCGGTGCGGTACTGTTCGGCGTCCAGGGCGGCCAGGCGTTCCGGGGACACCCAGGAGGCGTCCGGGCCGCGCCCGCCCACGCCGGGGATGCGAAACACCGTAGCGGACGAAGCCACTATGCCGCCATGCTCCCGCTGCCAGATTTTGGCGTCCGTCAGCAGCTCGGTTTCGTCATTTCCGCCGGGCATCATCATAGGGGGCATTATAACGAGTTCGCCGGTTTCCTGGTACTCAATGGCGTAGAGATCGTTGGCGGCAATGAAGGCTTGCAAGCGGTCAGAGTCGATTTCGGCCAGGGTTTTGCCGCCCAGCAGGGGGCGGAGGTTGAGGATGACGGGGAACGCCAGCGCGCCGTGGTCGCCAGAACGGACGACATCCGAAGGTTGGGGGGCAGCCCGTTCCACTACGCCGGCGGAGCTGTCAGTGTCGTGAGCGCTTACGGCGGCGGGCGGCGGCAGGGTTTGCGTGGTCATCAGCGAGATTCTCCGGTACGACGGGCGGCGGTACAAGGCGCGGCAGTACGGCGGGCGGCGGGTCAGCGGGGGATGACGGGCAGGGTGATATGAGACGGGTAGCGGGCCGAGTGATGCACCGTCTGCCGCGCGGTTTCCAGCCGGGCGTCGGCGCCCAGGGCGGCGCCGGTGTTGGGGTTGCGGTCAAAACGGGGGAAGTTGCTGCTGGATATGTCCACCCGGATGCGGTGGCCGGCCCGGAGCACATAACTGGTGGCCCACAGGTCAATGGCATAGCGATGCACCGCGCCGGGAGTGATGAACGAGGGTTCCCGCGCCGAAGTGCGGTAGCGGGCGCGGACGATGCCGTCCTGCAAGTTGTGGGCGAAGCCGTCGGGGCGAACATCCACCAGCTTGGCGGTGAAATCGGTATCCGGGGCCGTGCTGGCGGCGTAGAGGGTGACGGAAATGGGGCCGGTGATTTCCAGGTCGGCGACCAGCGGTTCCGAGGTGAAGCAAAGCACGTCGGGGCGCTCCTCAACCGGCCTTTGGTCAAAGACGCCGTACTCAATGATCAGGGTGTTGCCGCCCCGGGTGGGCGCCGGGTCATTGGGGTCGTACACGAATTCGTCGGCGGGTTCCTCCGGTTCCGGCGGCGTAGTGGTCAGGCTGCCGTCGCCGTGGCGGGTGTTGGCGCTGCCGCCGGAGCGGAAGTGCCAGCGGGTGTATTGGGTGCGGGCCAGGGGCCATTCCTGTTCGTCGCGCCAGCGGTTTGCGCCCATCACGAACAGCCGCACTGGGGCCTCGTCCATAACTCCCGTTTCCTCACTTTTGAGCCAGTAGTCATACCAGCGCAGCAGGCAGTCGTGCAGCTCAATGGCGGCCTCGGCGCCAAAGTCGATGTCGCCGGCGCCGCCGGTGGTGGGTTGGGTGAAGGGCCGCAGATGCGCCCAGGGACCGATGAGCAGTTTCTGATTGCGCCGGGCCGTTTCACTGCCGCCCTGCTCGCTGATGGCCTGGTAGGCGTTCAGCGCGCCCTCCAGAAAGATGTCGTACCAGGCGCTGATGTGAAGCATCGGTATGGTGACATTGCGGGCCTGGCGCAGCAGGTTGATGCGCCACCAGTAAGGGCCGTCCCGTTCCTCGTCAAAGTATTCGTGGAAGTAGGGAGCGGCTTCCTTGAGACGGTCGATCCAGTCGCGCAGGGGCAGATGGCGATACCATTCGTCGGAAAGGGGTTGCCCGAAGTTGCCCGGGGCGACGACATATTCGTCCATCCGGGCCAGCAGGTCATCGTAGCCGCCGCGCGCCAGGGTATCGCGCCCCTTGAGGATGACGTAAGGCACCGTCCAGCCCCATTCCATAGCGCCGCCGGTGTGATAGACCCAGGACTGGTGAAAGTCGGATGAGGCGGAGACTACCGCCATCGTCCGCAGGTGGGGGGGCAGGGGACGCTGGCCGGCCAGGGTGTATTGGGTGGCGCCGAGGTAGCTCTGGCCGGTGGTGGCCACGCGCCCGGTGCACCAGGGCTGGCGCGCCGCCCATTCCACCGTGTCGTAGCCGTCCAGCGCTTCCTGGAACAGAGGGTTGTACCGGCCCTCGGAATTGAACCGGCCGCGCACATCCTGGCTGAGGAGGACATAGCCGTTGCGGGGGAAAAACCAGATGGAATGGTCGGGGTTGTCCAGGTAGCTGTCCTTGCCGTAGGGGCCGCGGTTGATGAGGGCCGGAAAGCGGCCGGGGGCGTCGGGCCGGACGACGTCCGTAGCCAGGCGCGTTCCGTCGCGCATTGGCACCATCACATCGGGTTCGCGTGTCACGCCATACTGGCGGCGTAGTGGGGCGGGCATGGGCGGGAACCTCCGGCGGACAGGACTACGGCAAGGCTACGGGCGGGGCGGGACTACGGACAGGGACGGGCGGGGCTACGCCGGTTGCTGGCGCTGGCGCCGGGGCTTACGATACCCGCCGGGCGGGGCAGCGTCAATAAAATAACCGAACAACCGGAAAGGGCCCGAGCAACGCAAAAGCCGGAACCGGGCCGAAACCCCGGCTCCGCAACCGCTCCGTTATTCCGGCCGGCCATTGAAGGAAGGGGCCGGGGAAAGGCGCGCAGGATGGGCGGGGGAGGTAAGGCGGTTGCGATGCCGTCCCAATGCGACAGCCCTGCCGGGCGCAGCGCGGACGGCCGCGTTTCCAAAAAGGCCGTAGCCGGTTCCCGCCGTAGCCGTCTCCAACGAGTGGTTCGCCTGCTCCCTCATCCCGGTCGGGCGATTTGACTTGCTCCATCATTCCGGCGCCAGCCGGAATCTACCGGCACTTCTGTACTCCGGCGAGAGCCGGAGCGACGGGCTTATGGATAAGACCTACAGAAAAAGGAACGCCGCCTGCGCCGGCTACTGCGTTTGACAGACCCGCCCCCGTTCTTTAAACTGGCGACCATCAGCCCCGCTTGCGCCGGCGCCCTCATCCGCCCGCCGCCCCGCCATCCACCATACCATACCAGCCACGCCCCGCACGCTTGCGGCAATGGCAACGGCAATCGCCAAACCGCCGCCGCCCGCGCCGGAGCGCCACCCGTACCGGAAAGGAGGCCCCTTCGCAATGACTACCACCAACCGCAGCCGGTCTCTCGTCGTCATCCAGCTGGCCGGCGCCAATGACCCCCTGAATACTGTCATACCCTACACCGACGGCCTCTATTACGACTTCCGTCCCAACGTCGGCATCCCCACCGACCAGGTTATCGACATTGACGGCCGCTTCGGGTTCAACCCCAATATGGCCCCCGTCAAGGCCCTGTGGGACGAGGGCAAAGTGGCTGTTGTCAACGGCATCGGCTACCCCAATCCCACCCGCTCCCACTTCCGCAGCATGGACATCTGGCACACCTGCGAACCGGAAAAAGTCGCCACCGAAGGCTGGCTGGGCCGCGTCATCCGCGACCTCGACCCCCACGGACAGAATGTCATCACCGGCGTCAACTTCGGGCGCGGCCTCCCCCGCTCTATGGGCGCCCCCGGCGTCCCCGTCGCCTCCGTAGGCAACCTGGAAACCTACGGCCTGTTCCCCGATGTAGAGGAGGAACGCATCCGCGGCCTCTGCCTGGACGCCTTCGGCCGTATGTACGGCGGCGTCATCCAGGACGCCGTGATGGACTACCTGGGCCAGACCGGCCGCGATGCCCTCAAAGGCGCCGACATCCTCCGCACCGCCCCCGAACAGTACTCCTCCACCGTGGAATACGCCGCCAACCCCATCGCCCAGGCCCTCAAAAACGCCGCCCAGGTAATGACCGCCAACCTCGGCACCCGCATCTACTACACCCAGCACGGCAGCTTCGACACCCACGGCGACGAAGTCAAAGTGCAAGGCGGCCTCTGGAACCAGGTCTCCGGCGCCGTCAGCGATTTTATGGCCGACCTCGACGAACACGGCATCGCCGACGACGCCATCGTACTCATCTGGACGGAATTCGGCCGCCGCATCCGCGACAACGGCTCCGGCACCGACCACGGCTCCGGCGGAACCGCCTTCATCATCGGCAACCAGGTCAACGGCGGCTTCTACGGACAGTACCCCTCCTTGGCCGAAAAAGACCAGCTGGACGGCGACCTCCACTTCAACAACGACTTCCGCTCCACCTACTCCACCATCGCCGCACAGTGGCTGGGCCTGGACCCCGTTCCCATCGTCAACGGCCACTTCGAGCAGTGGGACTTCATCCGCAACTAGCCCCCAACCGCCCCATCCTCGTCTGCCGTCGTCCCGCCCGCCGCCCGGCCCCGGAACGACGGCCTACGGATTTGTGAACGATGAACTAACGGATCAACGGAGGCAACTATGAGCGCTTCTGACCTTGCCCTGATGTCCCACCTGATGCGCCGCGCCGGCTTCGGCGCCAGCCGCGACGAGCTGGAGCGCCTGGTGGCCCGCGGTTACGAAAACGTCGTCGAGGATCTCCTGCATCCCGGCGATGCCCGGGCCATGCCCAACGACGTCATCCGCCGCTACCACTCCGATATGGCCGAAATGCGCGAACTCAACAGCGCCGGCGCCTACTGGATGTACCGGATGGTCACCACCCGCAACCAGCTGGAGGAAAAACTCGCCCTCTTCTGGCACAGCCTCTTCGCCACCGGCTACTCCAAGCTCAACCAGGCGTCCGCACTCACCAACCAGATCGACACCTTCCGCCGCCACGCCCTCGGCTCCTTCCGCACCCTGCTCGTGGAACTCTCCAAAGATCCCGCTATGATCATCTGGCTGGACAACCACGACAACCACAAGGGCGACATCAACGAAAACTACGGACGCGAACTCCTGGAACTGTTCTCAATGGGCATCGGCAACTACACCGAGGACGACATCAAGGAATGCGCCCGCGCCTTCACCGGCTGGACCCTCGGCAACGCCGAATATATGTCCACCCGCGCCAGCCGCGACTCCATCTGGCCCTACAGCCGCATCAACTGGCACTTCCACTACCGCGACTACGACCACGATGACGCCGAAAAAACCTTCCTCGGCCACACCGGCAACTTCAACGGCGAGGACATCATCGACATCATCGTCCGGCAGGAAGCCACCGCCCGGTTCGTCAGCGCCCGCCTCTTCCAGTTCTTCGCCGCCGACGAAGTAACCGCCGCCGCCGAACCCGTCATCCAGGATATGATGGCATCCTACTTCGCCTCCGGCCACGAAATCCGCGCCGTCCTGCGCACCCTGTTCAACTCCGACTACTTCAAATCCGCCGACGCCCGCTTCGCCCGCGTCAAGGGCCCGGTGGAACTGGTCGTAGGCGCCATCCGCATGGCCGGCACCTACCGCCAGCCCACTTTCGGCGCCGACCAAATGGCCCGCCACACTATGTATATGGGCCAGGGCATCTTCCAGCCTCCCAGCGTGGAAGGCTGGCACGAAGGCGCCGAATGGATTGACAGCGGCGCCCTGGTGGAACGCGTCAACTTCGTGGGCAAGGAACTGGGCAACCCCGCCAACCCCGGCGTGCGCGCCATCATCGACCGCCTGGCCCGCGACGCCAACGCCCCGCTTTCCCCGGAGATGCAGGTAGAAGGCTGCGTTGACCTCCTGGGGCCGTTGGAAATCTCCGATGTCACCCGCGGCTCGCTGCAAGAGTTCGCCGCCGCCCAGGGCGAAGCCGACCTCCGCCCCGCCTCCCGCACCGAAGCCGACGAACAGCGCATCGCCAACCTGCTCCGCCTCCTCACCGCCACCCGGGAGTACCAGCTGGCCTGACCCTGTCGGGCCTGCCGTTGCCGAGGGGCCGGCGCCGCGCCCGGCCCCTTTCCCGCCGGCGCTCCCCCGGGGCCTGTTGACGCCGGCCCGGCCCTATTCCGCCGCCCGCCGGCGGGCGCATACTGCTCTGCTCCGGCATTTTCCAAGGAGACCACCTTATGACTACCGCAGTCGCCGCTGCCGATACTGTCATTGCCGATACTGTTGCTGACTCCGCCGGCCCGATGAAATACCTCAAAACCGTCGGCCTGACCACCAACCAGAGCGGGCGGGGCTTCATCAATCCCTACGACTGCGCCTTCGCCCCCGACGGGCGCATCCTGGTGCTGAACCACTGCGACACCGCCCGCGCCGCCCTGGTGCGTATCGGCATCCTCAACTGGGACGAGGACTACCTGGGCGAATTCAGCCGGGGCAGCGGCCGCGGCGACGGCCAGTGGATAATGCCCGTCGGCATGGCCGTCAGCGCCGGCGGCGAAATTTTCGTCACCGACGAATACCTCAACCGCGTCACCGTCTTCGACCTGGAAGGCGCCTTCATCCGCCAGTGGGGCCAGCCCGGCCCCGACGCCGGCCACCTCAACGGCGCCGCCGGCATCGCCATCGCGCCCGACGACACCATTTATATCGTCGAGCAGCACAACCACCGCGTGCAGCGCTTCACCCCCGCCGGCGAGTCCCTGGCAATGTGGGGCGCTGAGGGCCACGCTCCCGGCCAGTTCAATATGCCCTGGGGCATCGGCCTGGACCACTCCGGCAATGTCTATGTCGCCGACTGGCGCAACGACCGGATACAGAAATTCACCGCCGACGGCCGGTTCATCGCCGCCTACGGCGCATCGGGCGCCGGCGAAGGACAGTTCAGCCGCCCGTCGGGCGTCTGCGTCGATGCCGACGGCTACATCTATGTATCCGATTGGGGCAACGAGCGCGTGCAGCTGCTCGCCCCGGACGGCGCCTTTGTGCAGTCCCTGCGCGGCCAAGCCACCCTCTCCCGCTGGGCCCAGGACTTTATGTCCGTCAACCCCGACGAATACAACACCCGCCGGATGTCCAACCTCACGCCGGAACTGCCGCCGCACCTGGACACGCCATACCTCATTTCGGCGCAGACCGAACCCTATTTCTGGGGGCCGGTCTCCGTGCGCCTGGACGCCCAGGAAAGGCTGTTCGTAGTGGAAGCCAACCGCCACCGGATCCAGGTGTACCAGCGCCAAAAGGCATAGCCGCAGCCGCCGGCGCCGGTGCCGGCGTCCGCTTGCCCGCGCCGCCGCCGGCGCCTACAATAGGGCTACCCTCAAACTGGAGTGCACCTATGGACACCGCCGCCCTCGTCGCCGTGATCATTGCCGGGCTCACGGGCGCCAGCCTCATCATCACCTCCATCGTCCTGCTGATCAGGGGCGCATTCCTGCTGGGCCGGGTCGTCAACCACGTCGAAGTCCTTGACCAGAAAGTTGACAGCCTCGACCAGAAGGTTGACACCCTGGCCGATGCGGTCAACGATTTGCGGGTGGAAATGGTCGCCGGCCAGGAAAAGCTCCGCACCGAAATGGCCGCAGTAGAGACCAGGTTGCGCGCCGAAATGGCCGACATGGAGATGAGGTTGCGCACGGAAATAGCCGCCGGATACGAACGACTGCGTACGGAAATGACGGACATAGCGACGCGGCTACGCGCGGATATGGCTGCCGGATACGAGCGACTGCGCACGGATATGGCTGCCGGATACGAGCGACTGCGCACGGATATGGTGGACATAGAAACGCGGCTACGCGCAGATATGGCTGCCGGATACGAGCGGCTGCACACGGAAATGGCTGCCGGATACGAACGACTGCGCACGGAAATGACGGACATAGAGACGAGGCTACGCGCGGAGATGACCGCCGGACACGAACGACTGCGCACGGAAATGGTCAGCGAAAACGACAAGCTGCGTACGGAAATGGTCAGCGAAAACGACAAGCTACGCGCCGAAATGACCGCCGGCTACGACCGCCTCGCCAACGCCATCGACCAGCTCCGCGCCGAACTCCATCAAACCAACCAGATCCTCATCGGCCTCGCCAACCACGGCCACGACACGGACGGACGCATCATCTTCACCCTCCCCACCACGCCCGGACGATAACCCCCGCCGGCCCCTGCGCCGGCCTCGTCGTCGGAGGTATCCGGTATGCCACCCAACGACTTCCTGGCCCAAATCCGCGCCGTCGTCGGCCACGATTATGTCATCGACCACCGCGAGGACCTGCTCGTCTATGAGTACGACGGCTCCGTCGACCGCTCTATGCCCCGCGCCGTCGTCCTGCCGGCCAACGCCGACGAAGTCAGCCGCGTAATGGCCCTCGCCTACGCCGCCGGCGTTACCGTCGTCGGACGCGGCAGCGGCACCGGACTCAGCGGCGGCGCCATCACGCCCCCCGACGGCCTCCAAATCGTCTTCACCCGCATGAACCGCATCATCGCAATTGACACCGTCAACCGCACCGCACTGGTGGAACCCGGCGTCATCAACCTGGACCTGGACAACCACGCCCGCAAATTCGGGCTGCGCTACGCCCCCGACCCCTCCAGCCAGCGCGCTTGCAGCCTCGGCGGCAACATCGCCGAAAACGCCGGCGGCCCCCACTGCCTGGCCTACGGCGCCACCACCAACCATATCATCGGCATGGAAGTCGTCCTCGAGGACGGGGAAATCGTCCACCTGGGCGCCGCCGCCCGCGAAGCCGCCGGCTACGACCTGCGCGGCGCTTTCATCGGCTCCGAAGGCACTTTCGGCATCGCCACCAAAATACTCGCCCGCCTGCTGCCTCTGCCGGAAACCGTCCGCACCTTTCTGGGCGTCTTCCCGGACATCGACTCGGCTTGCACCGCCGTATCGGCGGTCATCAGCTACGGCATCGTCCCGGCCGCTTTGGAAATGATTGACGCTTTAAGCATCCAGGCGGTGCAGAAGGTCACCGATGCCGGCTACCCCAACGACGCCGGCGCCGTTCTGCTCATTGAGCTGGAGGGGCTGAACGAGGAAGTGGAGGAAGTCAGCGCCGAAGTCGAAGCCGCCCTGTGGGACACCGGCGCCGCCGATGTCCGCATCGCCGAGGACGACGCCGAAAGAGAACGCCTGTGGCTGGGCCGCAAAACCGCTTTCGGCGCTTTCGGCGCCATCGCCCCCAATTACTACCTCGTGGACGGCGTCGTCCCCCGCACCCGCCTCACTCAGATGCTCCGCAAGGTGAACGAAGTCAGCCACCGCTACGGCATCCCCATCGCCAACGTGTTCCACGCCGGCGACGGCAACCTCCACCCCTGTATGCTCTTTGACGCCCGCGCCCCCGGAGTGCTGGACCAGGTTATGGCCGCCGCCGCCGAACTGATGACGGAATGCGCCGCCCTGGGCGGAACCTTAAGCGGCGAACACGGCATCGGACTGGAAAAGAAAGAGTTTATGCCTCTCGTCTATACCGATGACGATATGGCCGCCATGCAGCGTCTCCGCGCCGCCTTTGCCCCCCGTAACCGCCTGAACCCCGGCAAGATTTTCCCCGACGGCAACTCCTATCAGCCGACCGGAGCCCACCCGACCGGCCACACTGCCGGGCTGTACGCCTGACCCGCCCGCCGCGCCATGCCGCGCCCGGCGCCCATTCCAGCAGAGCCATTTCCGCCGGCGCGCCCGCCGCTCGCTTTATGACCGCCTCCATCGCCATCCACCTGGCCGACCTGGTTGGCGCCGACGCCGTCCTTGACGCCGAACTGCTGCCGGATTACGCCATCGGCTCCTTTCTGCCGGCCGCCGTCGTCCGCCCGCCGTCCGCCAGCGGCATCGCGGCGGTCATCGCCTGCGCCCGCCGCGCCGGCTTGGCCGTCTATCCCGCCGGCGGGCGCACCTTCGCACCGATGGGCAACCGCCCCACCCGCCCCGGCATCGCCCTGGATCTGACCGCCCTCAACAAACTGACCGACTTGCAGCCCGCCGACCTCACCGTCAGCGTCCAGGCGGGAATGACCCTCGCCCAACTGGACGCCGCCTTGGCCCCCCACGGCAAGTTCGTGCCTCTCGGCGCCCCGCTGCCTCGCCAGGCCACCGTCGGCGGTACGCTGGCCGCCGGCGTCAGCGGCGTCCTGCGCGCCGCCTACGGCCTGCCCCGCGACTGGCTGATTGGCGTCGCCGTGGCCGGCGCCGACGGCGTCATCACCAAAGCCGGCGGCAAAGTAGTCAAAAATGTCACCGGCTACGACCTCAACCGTCTCTACGCCGGCTCCCTCGGCTCCCTGGCCGTCATCACCGAAGCCACCTTCAAACTGGCCCCGAAGCCGCCGGAATGGGCCGTCATTGCCGCCGCTTTCACCGGCCTTGAGGAAACCCTCGCCGCCGTCCGCGATCTGCAAAACCGCCCTTACGCCCCTCTGGGCTTGCACATTCTAAACCCGGCCGCCGCCCGGCATACGGCCGCCCGGCATACGAACCGCGACAGTCTGCCCGCCGGCTACGGCCCCGTGGCCGTCGCCATCATCGGCGGCCGCCCCGCCTCCTTGCAGCGGCGTCTTACCGACGCCTCTGTCCTGTGGCTGGATACCGCCGCCGCCCTCCACGTCGCGCGGGATGACGCCCCCGGCCTCATCGCCGCCCTCAACGACCTGCCCGCGGCCTCCGACCACCCGCCAACTATCTGCGTCCGCGTCAATGCCCCCCCGGCGGCCCTCCCTGACCTGATGGCCCTGGGCCACGCCCGCGCGGACGGCCTCTGGGATGACGCCCTGTCGCCCCCGGCCATCATCGCCGACGCCGGCTTCGGCGGCGGCCGCCTGCTCTGGTGGGACGACTTCACCGCCGTCGACCCCGCCCGGCTCGCCGGCCAACTCCGTAAAGTGCAGGACATTGCCCATTCCCTGGGCGGCGACGCCATCGTGGAACGCTGCCCCGAGTCGGCGAAACTGTACTTGGACGTGTGGGGAACGGAACCCTCGGCAATGTCCGTAATGCGCCGCCTGAAGTGCCAGTTTGACCCGGACAATACACTGAATCCCGGCCGCTTCATTGGAGGATTGTGATGGCTGCCACCCAGGGCCGGCGCCCCGTCGGCGACGCCGGCAACGCCCCTCCCGCCCCCGCCGGCGCCGACGCCGGACACGGCTTTCCCTACGGGATTCCCTTTGTCGGTTCCCTCAACGACGGCCCGGGTTTCGCCGGCCCCGACGCCCCCGCCGAAGCCGATTTGTACCGCTGCGTACACTGCGGCCTCTGCCTCTCCGCCTGCCCCACCTATGTGGAAACGCGCCTGGAAGCCGAATCCCCCCGCGGCCGCATCGCCCTGATGAAAGCCGTCCACGAAGGCCGCGCCGGCATCAGCGACCGGCTGGTCTCCCACTGGGAACTCTGCCTGCAATGCCGCGCCTGCGAAGCCGTCTGCCCCTCCGGCGTACCCTACGGCCGCCTGATGGAACACACCCGCGCCCAGGCCCGCGCCCACGCCCAGCAAAGCCCCGAATTGAGCCGCCTGTCCCGAATGTTCCTGCGCGCCGCCCTGCCTCACAACGCCCGCCTCCTTTTCGCCGGCCACCTGATGCGCTTCTACCAGCGGTCGGGCTTGCGGACGGCGGTACACAAATCGCGCCTGCTGCGCTTGCTCCCCGGCGGCCTGGCGGATCTGGAAGCCCAAATGCCCGTGATGGGCGCGCGGTTTTTCCGCCCCGGAAAGCAAATCTATCCGGCCATAGGCCATCAGCGGATGACCGTCGGGCTGCTCTCCGGCTGCGTAATGCCGCTGATGCAGGGCGATGCTATGCGGGCCGCTGTCCGCGTGCTGCAACGCAACGGCTGCGCCGTAGCCGTCCCCCCGGCCCAGGGCTGCTGCGGCGCCCTCAATCGGCACGCCGGCGACCTGGAACTGGGCCGGCAAATGGCGCGCCGCAACATTGACGCCTTTCGCCACGCCGGCGTTGACCGCATCCTGACGGCGTCGGCCGGCTGCGGTTCCTCAATGAAAGAATACGACGACCTGCTGCACGACGATGCCGACTATGCCGCCGCCGCCCGTGATTTCGCCCGCAAAACCCAGGACATCACCGAGTTTCTGGCGGAACTCCCCCTGGACCCGCCCCGGGCCGAATACCCCTGCCGGGTAACGATGCAAGACCCCTGCCATCTGGCCCACGCCCAGCGCATCACCGACGCCCCCCGCCAGACGCTGCGCAGCATCCCCGGCCTGCAACTCGCCGAAATGGCCGAATCGTCCCTGTGCTGCGGTTCCGCCGGCTTTTACTCGCTGCTCCAGCCGACAATGTCGCAACGACTCCAACAGCGCAAGGTGGACAACGCCCTGGCCACCGAAGCCGAAATCATCGCCTCCGCCAACCCCGGCTGCATCGCCCAGCTGCAACAGGGCCTCCGCCACGCCGGCGCCACAACGGAGGTAATGCACGTGGTGGAAATACTGGACGCCGCCTACCAAAGGGAAACATAGGGCCAGTTCCGCCACTGAACAGGCATCACCCTGTTGCCGCCAGCCGTTCCAGTTTATCCAGCAGCCTCTCCACATCGTCCAAACCGCCGGCTACGTTCTCGGCGTCATCCCAATTTTCGTAAAAGTTGGTGTGCAGGGCATTGGCAATTTGGAACCACCGCCGTATGTCCTCGTCGCCGGTTTCGTTCACCAGCCGCCTGACCACGCGATACAACGCGGCATGGCTCTGATGCGCCCACCCCCGCCGTTCCGCCACGGCCTTCACCATTTGCGCCGCCGCCCCCCACCCCTTTTCCGAAGCCTGCCGCGTATCCCTTTCCGCCAGCTCCCGCCGCCCCTGCGCCAGCAGACTCCAGCCAGCGACCTGATAAGTTTGCGTAACCATACCTCGCCTCCCGATTGTCGCCCGTTCTGGTGTTCCGCCCGGCGCAGCCGACCCGCTAAATTGCCGGGACGACGAGGACGAGGTTAAGGATGCCGAACCCTGCGTGCTCCGCCGGCGCAGCCGGTCGCTAAATTGCCGGAGCGGACTTTTAGCTCGTTGCCGCCAGCGGTTCCAGTTTGTCCAGCAGCCGCCCAATCTCATCAAGGGCGCCCGCCACATTTTCCGCAGTGTCCCAATTCTCGTAAAAGTTGGTGTGCAAGGCGCTGGCAACATAGAACAGATTGCGGATGTCGCCATCCCCGGTCTCGGCAACCAGACGGGAAACAACTCGGTAAAGGGCGGCATGGCTCTGATGCGCCCACCCCCGCCGTTCCGCCACGGCCTTCACCATTTGCGCCGCCGCCCCCCACCCCTTTTCCGAAGCCTGCCGCGTATCCCCTTCCGCCAGCTCCCGCCGCCCCTGCGCCAACAGCCCCCGCCCGGCAACCTGGTAAGTCTGCGTAACCATAGTTCACCCCCAACTTGTCATCTGTCCCGGTGCTACGGCCGGCGAAGTTGGTCGCCGGATCTACCGGTACAGGTTTTAGGCTGTTGCCGCCAACGGTTCCAGCTTGTCCAGCAGCCGCCCAATCTCATCAAGGGCGCCCGCCACATTCTCGGCAGTATCCCAATTCTCGTAAAAGTTGGTGTGCATGGCGCTGGCAACATAGAACAGGTTGCGGATGTCGCCATCCCCGGTCTCGGCGACCAGACGGGAGACAACATTAAAGAGAGCGGCATGGCTCTGGTGCGTCCACCCCCGCCGTTCCGCCACGGCCTTCACCATCTGCGCCGCCGCCCCCCACCCCTTTTCCGAAGCCTGCCGCGTATCCCCTTCCGCCAGCTCCCGCCGCCCCTGCGCCAGCAGCCCCCGCCCGGCAGCGCGATAAGTCTGCGTAACCATACCTCGCCTCCACCAATGATTGCCGGGCCAACGCCGCCGCGTCAGCCCGCCAATCCCCACAGAGCAGCCTTACTCCCGGCTGCCATGCGACGCAAACGACCTTTGCGCCGCCGCCACGCTGGCCCCATAGCCAACCTCATATCCGGCGTCGGACAGAACAATTTCCAGGGCGGACAGCAGCGCCAGCGCGTTCCGTTCCCGCGCCCCTTCGCCCATTATGCCAATGCGCCACGCTTTCCCGCGAAACTCCCCCAGCCCGCCGCTGATTTCAATGTCCCACTCGTTCAGCAGCCGGCTGCGGACGGCCGCATCGTCAACGCCGGGCGGCGCCTTGACCACGGTGATGGGATTAAGCTGGTAGCCGGGCGCCGCCGCCAGCTCCAGCCCCATAGCCTCCAGACCGGCCCGCAGGCCGGCCGCCACCCGGGCGTGGCGGGCATGACGGGCTGCCACGCCCTCCTCCATCAGCATCCGCAGGGACTCCCGCATCGCGTAGGTCATCGTGATCGGGCTGGTGTGGTGATAAACCCGCTGGGTCTGGTCCCAGTACTCGGCCACGCCCTGCAAGTTGAAGTAGAAACTCTCCACCCGGCTGGAACGCGCGTCAATCGCCGCCATCGCCCGCTCGCCAAAACTGATTGGCGCCAGACCCGGCGGCGCTCCCAGGCATTTCTGGCTGGCGCTGTAACAGACATCAATGCCCCACTCATCCACCCGCACATCGTGGCTGCCCAGGGAGGTTACGGCATCCACTACCGCCAGCGCGTTATGCCGGTGGGCCAGCTCAATGGCGTCCGTCAGCGGCGTAAGAGCCCCGGTGGAGGTTTCGGCGTGCACCAGCCCCACCATCCGCGCGCCGGGGTGCGCTTTCAGGGCGTCCTCCAGCGCGTTGAGGTCGGCCGGCTGCCCCCAGGGCGAATCCACCATAATCGTGTTGGCGCCGCAGCGCTGGGCAATGTCCGCCAGGCGTACGCCAAAATAACCGTTCCGGCAGACAATGGCAGTGTCGCCCCGCTCCAGAACATTGACGCAGGCCGTCTCCATTGCGCCCGTCCCCGTGGCCGAAATCGGCATCGTAACCCGGTTTTCGGTATGGAAAACCTGGCGCAGCATCTCGCACACTTCGTCCATTACCTGAAAAAACATCGGATCCAGATGCCCGATCACAGGTTGCGTCATCGCCTGCAACACCCGGGGATGCACCGTGCATGGGCCCGCGCCCAGCAGCAGACGGTTGGGGGGCTGGAATTCATCTCGATAGGCTTCGGTCACGGTGGGTCTCCGCTTGCAAACAGGTGTGCCGGATATGGGCGCCCGATGCGGGCAGCAGCAGAATCGCCGGTTCGGCTCTCCTTACACTACCGCCGAAGCGCCGCCGTCAATGTTGATCGCCACGCCGGTCAGATAACTGGCGCGCTCCGAAGCCAGAAAAGCGATGACATCCCCGGCCTCGCCACCCTCGCCTACGCGCCCCAGCGGTACCCCCCGCCCCGCCGCCAGCTGGCGGTAGAAATCATCCAGATCCAGGTCAGGCTCGTTGGCAATCCGGGCGTCATACCGCCGCTGGTGCTGGCCGCTTTTAATCAGGCCGATGCACACGGTGTTCACCAGAATGTTGTCGGCGGCCAGGTCTTTGGAAAGCCCCTTGGTAATGGCAATGCCCGCGGCGCGCGAAATGGAAGTGGGCATCGAATTGGCCCCGGGCGTCCGCCCGCCCAGGTTGGTCACATTGATGACCCGCCCGCCGCCAACCTTCCGCATCTCCGGTAGGCACGCCCGGATCAGCCGCACCGCCCCCCACACCTTCAGCTCAAAGTCCAGCTCCCAGTCGTCATCGCTGACGTTCTCAAACCCTTTCGCCATGGAAGTCCCGGCATTGTTCACCAGGATGTCCACGCGACCGTACCTCTCCACGGCGGTATTGACCACCCGGCCCGCCGTCCCCTTGTCCGTGACATCCGCCGACAGCGGCAGTATCTCCCCTTCCGTAGCCGTGCGAATCTCGTCAGCCGCCGCATCCAGCACATCCTGCCGCCGCGCCACAATGATGACCTTCGCCCCTTCCCCGGCCATACGCAGCGCGGCTGCCTTCCCAATCCCTTCACTCCCGCCGGTAACGATCGCTACCTTCCCGTCCAGTCCAAGTTCCATCATTACCCTCCTTTCCTTTCTTTTGCTTGCGGATGCCGGGGCCGGATCCACCCGCCCCGCGCCCTTCGGGCGCCTGCTAATCGGGGCGATTATAGCACAGCATAGAGACACCAGAGTCTACCGGGCTTCCCCGCCGGGTTATCGGCGCCGTCATTATGATTATCGGCGCCGTATCGGAACGCAAGACTCTACCGGGCTTCCTCGCCCCCCAGCCCCCACGAACCGGGCGCCCCGCAGGTCGCCAGCATATCCCGCAGGGCGTCAACCTCATCCCGCGTAACCGTCAGCTCCCAGTAGGACTTCACGGCGATCCAGTCGGCGGCGTAGCGGCACCAGGCCGCCCGGTTGGGCGGGCGCCACTGGTCCGGCGCCTGCTTCCCCTTTTCGCGGTTGAGCGAAGCTTTGGTCGCCTGCAAACTGGCGGGGTTGCTCAAATCGTTGGCATAGGCCCGCTTGCGGCCCGCGCTCCACTGCCAGCCCCCCGATTCGTGGGCGTGAGCCAGGGGTATATGATGGTCAATGTCCACATCCCCGGCGTCGGTAAAGATTTCCCCGCTCCACGGCCCGCGCCACTCCCCCCGGATGACCCGGCAGCGGTCATTGTCCTCCCGCGCCGCAAAGGATACGGGCGCTCGGCTTTCCGCGATCAGCGTTTCGGCCCGCGTATTCTGGCAGTCGCCATCGCGGTCAATCCAGTGCCGCCAGTCATCCCGGTCATAGTCAATCCCGCTGCCGCGCGGCGCCACGGCCAGCCCGCCCAGCGCCTCCACCGCCGCCCGCGCCCCCGCCGGCAAGGGAATGGCGGTCAGAGGACTGGCGGCAACGCCCGCGCCCGCGCCTATGCCCGTGCCCGTGTTTGAAGTCGCAGCCGCAGCCGCAGCCGGGGTTGCCGTCGCGCGCCCCGGCGCCGCTTCCTCCGGGGCGGACAGCGTGGACAGCGCCCCCGCAACCTGCCGCGCGCCTTGAACCGCATCCCCGGCGGACTCGCAGCCCAACCCCGCCGCCGCCAGCAAAAACGCCAGCAACAAGATTAAAGCGCCGCCAAGTCGTACGGTTGGCATCGTCGCCCTGCACTCAATTTCCCGACCGGACTTGGGTAGGGATTTCTAAAAGTCGCAACAGCGGGAACCGTCGCGACGGATTACGCAACCCGGTAGCAAGCTTGGCGTACCTTTGCTCTTTCGTCCGCCGCCGCTGGGGACTTTGGAGGACTTTGCTCCGTGCCGATTTTCAGCCGCCCTGTTGTGACTGTTCGTAGATAGCTTTGGCCCGTTCAATGATGAACTGTGCATCGGCGACGGTTTTCGTCAGGTAGTCGGCCTGATCTGTAAGCTTGGGCCGGATGCGTCTTTCCTTGTATGCGTCTTCGCCAGCATACTCGCTGTACACATCCGCCGGTATGCCCAGGTGGAAATGTCGCATACGGGCGTCGTGTTCGCGAACTTTGCCGAGCAACGCGCCGATGTTGTGCGTTTTGGGATAATCTACGCCGTGCGCCGCGATCAGCGCTTTCAGCCCATGCTCCAGCGCCCGTTGGGCGTGCTGCCCGATTACCAGGTCGTTGAGGTTCGCGTTGCCCAGGTGGTTGAATGTTTCCAGGTGGGTTTCGGCGTGGTATAGCCGGTTTTCGTAGTCGCCCCAGTTGTATTCGTACTCGGTTTCCTCGTCCTCGTAGTCGCCGGCCTGATAGCTTTCCGGGTCCCGCGGCATAACGATGCCCTCCCGCATGGCGTTGCTTTCCACGCTGTTAGTGTAACGCCGGCTGTGCCGGAAATCCGCCACCGTCCGCCAGGTCAACTGAACCGGCACCGCCCGCCCGTAAGCCGCCTCCGCCGCCTGCTGCGCCTCCCGGTCGGCCGCCTGCTGCGCGTCCGCCCCGGGCTCCGCGGCCAGCACCAGCATCACATCGATGTCCGAGGTCAGCTCATCGTGATCCCCCCGCGCCCGCGACCCGAACAGGATGGCGAATTCCGGCTGCGCGCGCTCCTGCACCACCCGCGCCACCCGCAAGGCTCTGGCGTC
Source organism: Dehalococcoidia bacterium (assembly GCA_965203195.1). Taxonomy (GTDB): domain Bacteria; phylum Chloroflexota; class Dehalococcoidia; order Lucifugimonadales; family UBA3495; genus Bin87. The sequence goes on from OZ241860.1 coordinate 3,549,157, forward strand.
ATAATCATTCATTCGTTTCCTTCTCCCCGGGCAGGGTTTTCCAAAACTCGCAACAGCGGGAACCGCCGCGACGGGTTTCGCAATCCGGGATCAAGCTTGGGGTGGCTTTGCTCCGAGCGTATCTTAGCTGTCCCGTTGTGACTGTTCGTAGATAGCCCTGGCCCGTTCAATAATAAACTGCGCGGCGGCGCGGGTTTCCGCCAGGTAGTTGGCGTGGTCCGTGAGCCTGGGCCGGATGCGCTGCTCTTGGTACGCGTCTTCGCCGGCATACTCACTGTACACATCCGCCGGTATGCCCAGACGAAAATTCCGCATTCCAGGATCGTGCTCGCGGACGGCGCCAATCAGCGCGCCGATGTTGTGAATTTTGGGATACTCGGCCCCGTGCGCCGCAATCAGGGCCTTCAGCCCATGCTCCAGCGTTCTTTGCGCTTCCTGTCCGATCAGCAAATCGTTCATGCCACGCTCTGCCGTTACTTCAAGCAGCTCCAGGTGTTGCTCGGCGTGAAACAGGCGGTTCCTGTAGTCGCCCCAGTTGTATTCGTACTCGGTTTCCTCGTCCTCGTAGTCCCCAGCCTGATAGCTTTCCGGGTCCCGCGGCATAACGATGCCCTCCCGAATGGCGTTGGTCTCAACGCTGTTAGTGTACCGCCGGCTGTGCCGGAAATCCGCCACCGTCCGCCAGGTCAGCTGAACCGGCACCTCCCGCCCATAAGCCGCCTGCGCCGCCTGCTGCGCCTCCCGGTCAGCCGCCCGCTGCGCATCCGCCCCGGGCTCCGCCGCCAGCACCAGCATCACATCGATGTCCGAGGTCAGCTCATCGTGGTCCCCCCGGGCCCTCGACCCGAACAGGATAGCGAATTCAGGCTGGGCGCGCTCCTGCACCACCCGCGCCACCCGCAAGGCTCTGGCGTCGTAGTCGTTCATCCGTCTTCTGCTCCCTGGGCAGGGCTTTCCAAAGTCGAAACAGCGGGAACCGCCGCGACGGGTTTCGCAATCCGGGATCAAGCTTGGGGTGGCTTTGCTCCGGGCGGATCTTCAGCTGTCCCGTTGTGACTGTTCGTAGATAGCCTTAGCCCGTTCAATAATGAACTGCGCGGCGGCGCGGGTTTCCGCCAGATAGTCGGCGTACTCCGTGAGCCTCGGCCGGATGCGTTGCTCCTGGTATGCGTCTTCGCCGGCGTACTCGCTGTACACATCCGCCGGTATGCCCAGGCGAAAATTTCGCATTCCAGGGTCGTGTTCGCGCACAGCGCCGATCAGCGCGCCGATATTGTGAATTTTGGGATAATCGGCGCCATGCGCCGCGATCAGAGCCTTAAGCCCATGCTCCAGCGTCCGTTGGGCGTGTTGCCCGATTGCCAGGTCGCTGCGGTTTCCCGCTGCCATATACTCGAATTCGTCCAGGTGGGTTTCGGCGTGAAACAGCCGGTTTTCGTAGTCGCCCCAGTTATATTCGTACTCGGTTTCCTCGTCCTCGTAGTCGCCGGCCTGATAGCTTTCCGGGTTGCGCGGCATAACGATGCCCTCCCGCATGGCGTTGGTCTCAACGCTGTTAGTGTACCGCCGGCTGTGCCGGAAATCCGCCACCGTTCGCCAGGTCAACTGAACCGGCACCTCCCGCCCATAAGCCGCCTGCGCCGCCCGCTGCGCGTCCCGGTCGGCCGCTTGCTGCGCGTCCGCCCCGGGCTCCGCCGCCAGCACCAGCATCACATCGATGTCCGAGGTCAGCTCATCGTGGTCCCCCCGCGCCCGCGACCCAAACAGGATGGCGAATTCAGGCTGGGCGCGTTCCTGCACCAGCCGCGCCACCCGCAAGGCTCTGGCGTCATAGTCGTTCATTCGTTTCCTTCTCCCCGGGGCGTATAGTTATGGCGTCGTTATACCCTCGCCCTCCCCACCGGCGCCGTTTGAAACTCTATCCTACCCCTTCCGCGTAATCTGAGCCAATATGCCCGGCCTCGACAAAGGCGGCGTATTCCCCATCCGAATACCCCAGCAGCTCCTTATAAACATACTCGTTGTCCTGCCCGAACATCGCCGGCCCCCGCCGTATGCTCAACGGCGTTGCCGACATCTTGTAAAGCATACCGGGGTAAAGATGCGTCCCGCAGTCCTCCTGGTACGCCGTTTCAAAAAACCCCCGACTCCGTATGTGCGGGTCGGCGAAAGCGTCCGCCTGGTTCATCACCGCCCCGGCGGGAATGCCCCGCTCCTGGAGAATGCGCATCGCCTCCTCCGGCGATTGGGTACGCGTCCAAGCGGCAATGCGGCCATCTATCTCATCCTGCCGGCCCAAACGCGCCCCGTTGTCGCCCCACCCGAATCCATCAGCGCAGTCCGCAGCCCCGATGACGTCGCACAACCCGCCCCACTGCTCCTCATTATAAACGGTTATGACCACCCAGCGGTCGGCATTGTCCCCCGCCGGCGCGCAGGGATAACAGCCCTGCACGGCCCGGGGATGCCGGTTCCCCAGCGCGCCGTGCGCGCGGCCATTCATCGCATAGTCCAGATAATACTCCCCCAGATAGGGAAACACATTTTCCGCCTGCCCCAGCTCCACCAGCTGCCCCTCGCCCGTGCGCTTCCGGTGCCGCAGCGCCGCCAGCGCCGCAAAAGCCCCCTGGGCCCCGGCGGCCGCGTCCGACATCAGCACCGTGGTGTTGTACGAGGGATCAGTATCGGCATACCCCCGCAGCATCGTATGCCCCACCACCCCCTCAATATGCACCCCGTGCGCCCGATAGTCCCGGTAAGGCCCGCTGCTCCCGTACGCCGGCATCCGCAGCATAATAATATCCTCCTTCACCGCCCGCAGCGTTTCGTAGGATATGCCCAGCTTCTCCATCGTCTCCGTAGGGTTGTTCTCCACCAGCACATCGCTGATCGCAACCAGCCGGTCAAAAATCTCCCGCCCGCCGGGCTCAAGCAGGTTCACCGTCATGCTCAGCTTATTCCGCGCGTGGGAATTGAACATCGGCGAGCGGTTGAAAGGCCGCGCCCCGGGCGCCCGTCCCGGAACGCCCCCCGAGTAAAGCGGCAGGTTGTCAATCATCGCCCGGTCGGGATGCGCCGCCGCCCCTCTGGTGAGCGGCACAAAGGTTTTGGTGGACTCCACCCGTATCACCTCCGCCCCCAGGTCGGCCAGAAAAGACCCGCAGTATGGCCCCGCCCAGACCACCGTAATCTCCAGAACCCGCAGTCCCTCCAGCGGCAAACGCGGCATAATCCTACCCCCTGCCCTTGCCGGCATCAGCGTCATCCCCGGCCCGACCGCCCCGCCCCGCCGCCGTCATTATGACACCCGCCCGTTCCAAAGCCGCGATTTCGTCAGCATCGCACCCCGCCACTTCCGCCAGCACGGCGGCGGTATGCTCCCCCAGCAGGGGCGCCGTGCGCCGCAGCCGCCAGGGCGACTTGTCCATCACAAACGGACGCCCCGGATAGCGCAGCCGCCCCGCCTCCGGGTGGTCGCCCTCCGCAAACACGCCTCGCCCGTTGAACGAGGGATCAGCGTCCAAATCCGCCATGCCGTTAATCGGGCCGGATAGCACCCGATGCTCCTGCGCCGCCGCCCACGCCTCGGCCCGGCTGCGTTCCAGGATCCAGGGCAGAAAGCTCCCCCCTTCAAACTCCTCCTGCATCGCCGGGTCCCCCTGCGCCGCCGGGTCTTGCCACCGGGCCCCCGCCAGCTCCGGCGGGTTGCCCAGCATCGCCACCGTCCGCGGAAAATACATCCGGCTGCCGTTGATCTGAAAATACCCGTCCGCGCAGGGATATACCGCATTCGGATACCCCCCGGAACCCCCGGCCGCCGGCCGCCGGCTTAACTCCCCCGTATATTGATGCGCCAGCAGCGCGCTCTGCCGCCGGTCCACCGAACCCAGCTGCGTCTCCAAAATGGACACATCAATATGCTGCCCGCCGCCGGCGTCAGTGCCATCGCCATCAACGTCAGCAATGTCGCCGGCGAAGGCCCCGGCCAGTACGGCGCCCATAGTGGCCACGGCCGCCACCGCCCCCGCCTGGTACAGTCCCACATTCCCGCCCAGCTTCAGCGGCTCCCGGTCCGCCAGCCCCGTGGAATGCATCTCCCCGCCTATGGCGTAGAAAACGATTTCCGAGCCGGCGTAATCCCGGTACGGCCCCGTCTGCCCGAAATTGGAAATGCTGGTATAAACCAGCCCCGGATTGACCCTCCGCAGCGCTTCGTACCCAATCCCCAGCCGGTCGGCCACGCCCGGACGGTAGCTCTCCACCACAATATCGGCCCACCCGGCCAGCCGCCTGATGATAGGAGCGGCGGCGTCCCGCTTCAAATCCAGCGCAATGCCGCGCTTATTGGTGTTCAGATGCAGAAACAGCCCGCTCTTTTCGGGATGGGCAACATCCCCGGGAAAGGGCCCGATCCGCCGCGCCCCGTCCCCCGCCGGCGGGCGCTCCACCTTGATGACATCCGCCCCGTAGTCCGCCAGCAGCTTGACGCAGTAGGGGCCGGCAATATAGTGCGTAAAATCGAGAACCTTCAGCCCGGCCAGGGCGCCCTCGGTAGCCGTCATCATCGTCAGTCATCCTGCGTCCGTCTGCCCGCCGACCGCCCAGGCCTGGCGGAGGGAAATAAATGAAAAATGCGCGCCTCGCTACAATCGCATTAAATTGAACCAAGGTCAACTGCGCCCCCTGCGCCGGCGCCCGTCAGTTGGCCGGCGCCGGCGCGGACTGCGCGTCATCCTGTGTGTCATCGCCTTCGCTCACCCCCAGAACCTGTTCCACATAATTTGGCGGCGTCGGGTAACGGAACAGATCAACCCGTTCCACGCCCCAAATCTCCGACATTGGCGCTATCAGATCCAAAGGAACCACTGCGCCGAAAGTCATATACTCACGAAACTTCGGCTCGGCTATGATGATTGCGCCTTCATCTTTCTTGCTGTTAAGGTATCGGGTTAGATAGTTAAACGTCCGGACGTTAAGCAGCCGCGTCGACACTACTGCGGTAGGCCACTCCTCCGATGGCAACAGCCCGGCCTGATGCGCAATGACCAGTTCGTTCAGTTCGGGGGACAAGCGCGGATACGGCAATTCGCCGGTATAGCCAATGCCCTTCGGCTGGACCAACTTGGACAGCTCCGGAATCAGGTGTGCGGGCACATCAATCAGGAACAGTGTCGTGCCGTCGGACCAGGTATAAGGAGGATCCATCGCCTTGCCGTTGTAGCGGAATGAAGTTGTGCCTTCCGGCATGGCATGAGTGGACGTGTACTTGATGGCAATGCCATTGTCATCCAGAAAATCCCGTACTGCGTCAATGTCCTCCCACTCGGCAAGCCCGATTGCCATTGGGATGGTTTGAACAGCCGCGCTTTGACCGGACACGCCTCCTCCTGCGGAACCCGCGCTCTGTAGGACAAAGGCGTTGAGTATCGGATGCAACGCCGGATCCCGCTGCGCAATCACCTCGGGGTAATACACCGGAGTAGCCTCCGGAGTCACCACAACCGTGGGTTCCTCTGCCCCCGGTGGGATGTCCTGCGCCGGCGCCGCCGCCGGCCCGCAGGCCAGTGCCAGCATCGTTGCCAAAACCAATGCCAACGCCATCGCCATCAGGATGACGGACCAAATGGGCTTGCGATTCGTCATAGCACCTCTGCTCCCTTGCCCCTACCCCCGGCGGGTGCTGTCTGCCTTGCCAGCATACACCGCCGCGGAACGCATTGCAACCGCCGCAAAGCCGCAACAAATCAAACCGCCCGAAAAATCGCCCCAAATCCGCCCCCATACCCCCTTGACAGCCGGAACATCCGTCCGTTACCATCAAACCCGGATGCGGCAACCCGCCCGGCGAACCGGGGAACAGTACTGCCCCAACCGCCATCCGCCACAAGCCCCGGACGCGGACGCGCGCCCGGCACCACAGCGGACACAAGCGCTGCCCACCCACCGGATCCGATCCGCAGCTCTCTATCCGCGTCACGCCACCATCGGGGAAAACCTTTCGGGCTAACCACCGGGCTCCAGGAACACGGCCTAACCCTTGTCGGAACCCAATTTTCAGCTGGTCCTGCTTCGTCGCCGTATGTATCTTTCGGCCCGTGTAGTTCTGTGCCAGCCAGCGGATGTCACCACCGCCCCGTGCCGGATTGACCAATCGGCTCGCCGGAGCAGGCCCTGAACCTGCTTTTGCTTGCCGCCAGCCCGTCCGGGACACGGAAAACTAGGACGAAATTCACTTTGCACGCTCTCAGGCCGTAGCGCCGACAACCTGGAACCCAACGGAACCGCCCGAACCTTCCCCGATGCCCTCAATCTACCACCCACCCAACCACCAGTCAATCAGTCAATCGCCTACCACCTACCAACCATCAGCCAGCGCCGCCAGCCGTTAGTTAGCCGCCAACCCGCCGCCAACGAACAGCCCGCAGCCAGCCCGATGAACTGAAAGGAGCATTCCTTATTATGGGAACCGTCCAACACCACCAATCCCGCAGCGATGCCCTCCTTCGCCACGCCCGCAACGCCACCGAAGCCGCCATCGCCGCACCCGCAACCCCCGGCCCCCACCCGCCGGGCTACATCGACCCCTTCATCGACGGCCTCGCCGACGCCGCGGACTCCATCCGCCGCGCCGCCGCCCACGCCGCCACGGCGTTGGCCGTCCACATCGGCCTGCGTCACAACACCACCCGTCGCCTCCAAATCGCCTTGACCGACGCCATCTTCTGCGACCACCTCCGCCGCGGCCACCTCCGTACCTTCCGGCACACCTACACCCTGGCCGCCGTCCTGAACCTCCCCACCCCCTCCTACAAAATCGCCAGCCTAGCCCGCGCCGCCGCCAACGCCGGCAGTGCCGGCCACACCGCCAGTGCCGCCAGCGTCGGCCACGTCGTCCGCCGCCGCCCTCATCGCCGCACCCCTCACGCCACCACCGGCCTCCGCGTCCCCATCGGCCACACCCCGATGGGAACCACCATCCAGACCATCCGCAAGATGCGGAAACGCGTGGCGTCCCTCAAAAACGCCATCGCCGCCATCATCGCCGGCCGCCCGAAACTCGTCCGCCCCGCCAAACGCAGCCTCCGCTTCGACATCGACTTCGTCCCCACCACGCCCACCGACGGCGCAATCCAGTCCGCCGGCGAAATCACCCGCTTGCCTTACTACCAGAAATTCGTGAAGCGATACAACCTGGTAGGCGTCCCAATGTCCACCGACTTCGACCTCCACCCCAACTACGGCAGCGCCGCCCGCCGCATCTGCCGCTGCGCCCCGGAGCCGCGCCACCTGGTCACCGACCACGACCACAACATAGTCCTCGTCCCAGAGTGGCGCCAGGCCCTAACCGACGCCTACCCCCACCTCCAAATCCCCCAACTCCTCCCCATCTAACCCCCGCCCAACCCGTCTCGGAGAACGCCCCGTTGACCCGTCGGCAACGCCCTTTTACACTGCCGGCTATGAACGCCCGCCCTTGCGGACTTCCCCGTTTGCCGACCGCAGAGACGGCGGGCGGATTTCCCGCCCCCCTCCTGTGCCGGCCGCCGGCCTTGCCGCCCCCGCCGCTATGCGCCGCCCCTCGCCGTGATTGCCTATGCCCCGCCCCCCTCTGACTCGGCGCGCCGCCGCCGAAGCCCTGGGAACCGCCTTCCTCCTGATGGCGGTAGTGGGCAGCGGCATCGCGGCCCAGCGCCTCTCCCCCAACGACATCGGCCTGCAACTCCTGGAAAACTCCATCGCCACCGCCTTTGCCCTGACCACCCTGATCTGGACTTTCGCCCCCATATCCGGCGCCCACTTCAACCCGGTCGTAACCTTGGCCGAAGTGTCCTTCCGCAGACTATCCCTGCCCGATGCCGCCGCCTACATCGCCGCCCAAACGACCGGCGGCATTGCCGGCACGATCATCGCCAACCTGATGTTCGGCCTCCCGCCGGTAGCCTGGTCGGCGACCGCCCGCGGCGGCTGGGGCCACTTGCTGGGCGAAGTCATCGCCACCCTGGGCCTGCTGCTGGTCATATTTCTGATGCCCCAAAGCCGCCGCGTTGTCATCGCCCCGGCGGTGGGCCTCTACATCGGTGCCGCCTACTGGTTCACCTCCTCAACCAGCTTCGCCAACCCCGCCGTCACCGCCTCCCGGATGTTTTCGGACACCTTCGCCGGCATACTCCCCCAGTCGGCGCCAGCCTTTATCGCCATGCAGCTCCTGGGCGCCGCCCTGGCCGTCGGCATCGTCCGCTTGCTGCGCCCACCGGACTGAACCCCCTTTGCCCCATCACCCCGCCGGTGCCCAGCTGCCGGCTACCGGACTGACGGCCACCGGACTCCCGGCCAGGCGATGTCGGAATGACACGGCAGGAACCACGCCCGCCGCGTCGCCCGCCAGCCCTCGCCCCATCCTGTCTTCCCAACTCAACCCGCCGGCCCCCGTCAGATCTTGCCCACCAGGTTTCGCAGCGCCGCATAGGTGCGCGCCGCCGAATCGGCCGCCGCTGCCGCGTCTCCCTCGTCCGCCGTAAAAATGTTGGCGATAAAATCGGTGGCCCCCGCGGCCGCAAGCTCCGACAGCTGTTCCGCCAGCGCCGCCTCGTTCCCCACCAGCGCCACTTCCGCAGGCCCTTCCACGCCCTCAATATCCAGTATGCGCCGGTAGTTGGTCAGCCGCCCGTAGCGCTCGTAGGCCGCCGCCGCGGCCCGCCGCCCCGCGCTGACATCATCCCCGGCCATCACCGGCAGCCCCACGCACACCCGCGGCCTGGGCCGCCCGGCCCCTTCCGCCGCCCGCCGGATCCGGGGCGCAATATGCTCCCGCAGCGCCCGCGGCCCCGCCATCCAGGTTATGGTGCCGTCCGCGCATTCCCCCGCCAGCCGCAGCATCTGCGGCGCCAGCGCCGAAATCAGCACCGCGCAGTCGGGACGGTTGGGCACATCCAGCTCGGCATTCACATCATAGAACCGCCCCGAAAAGCGCGCCCGCCCGTCGCTCATCAGCGGACGAAGTACCGCCAGATACTCGCGGGTATGCCGCGCCGGACTGTCGTAGGCCAGCCCGAAAGCCCCCTCCATCCCCGGCCGGTGCGAAGGCCCGATGCCCAGCGCCAGCCGCCCGTCCGCCGCCGCGGCCGTAGTCAGCGCCTGCTGCGCCAGCGCCGCCGGGTGGCGCGGATAGGTAGGAACCACCCCCACGCCCAGCTCAATCCGCCGGGTTTGTACCCCGGCCAGCGCCAGCGCGGTCAGGGCATCGTACCCCCGCCCCGAAATATGCGGCATCCAGAAACTGTCCAGCCCGTCATCCTCCGCCTGCCGGACACGGGCCACCAATGGGGCCAGCTCCATCAAATCGGCGGCCGACGCCCCCACAAAAACTCCAATACGCATTGTGCAATTCCTCCATATCAGGGCGGTTCCCCTTTCGTTTTTCGTTGACTTGACTGGTTGGCGCCGATTGGCCGGTGATAGATGGACGATGGCTGGACGGACGATGGACGGGTGAGGCACAGGCGCGGTACGGATAACCGGCGCTCCCCCGGTTGGCGGCGGGTTATGATTATACTCCCGTTGCCGGAATGCCGGTTAATGCCATCCCCGCCTTATGCCCCTCGTGGCTATGACGGAGAGATCCGGCGGGGGAATGCGGCAGGATGATAGACTACCCGAAGGGAAACCCGGCCCGGCGGCAACTTTCGCCGCCACATCCCAATGCCGCAATGCCGCAATGCCGCAATGTTGCAACCGAAAGGAGAGATAGCCAAGATGCGCCTGCACCACAAAACCGCCCTCATCACCGGCGCCAGCCGCAACATCGGCGCCGAAATCGCCCGCACCTTCGCCCGCGAGGGCGCCGACCTCATCCTCAACACCCGCCAATCTGCGGATGAACTGGAAAGCGTAGCCGCCGAGTGCCGCGCCCTGGGCGTCCGCACGCACACCGTCATCGGCGATGTGTCCGACCCCGACCGCGTAGCCGATATGGTCGCCGCGGGCATTGACGCCCTGGGCGGCGTCGATATTCTGGTCAGCAATGTGGCCGTGCGCCCGCACCGGTCGCTGCTGGAAGTCTCCGTTGCCGAGTGGCACGAGGTCATCGCCACCAACCTCCACGCCGCCTTCTACCTCATACGCGCCGTGCTGCCCGGAATGATCGCCCGCGGTTCCGGCAGCATCATCGGCTTGGGCGGGCAGGCCGCCATCACCGGCCGCCCCGACACCGCGGTGGTCACTACCGCCAAAACCGGACTGCATGGCCTCATCCGCGCCGTGGCCGCCGAGTGCGCCCCCCACGGCGTGCGCGCCAACCTGGTCAACCCCGGCTCCACCGACACCAGCCGGGCCCACCCCGAATGGTATCCCGAGTTCCAGGATGTGGCCCGCGGTTCCGCCGAACACCTGCGCGGCATCCCTCTGGGCCGCCAGGCCACCGTGCAGGACATCGCCAACGCCTGCCTGTTCTACGCCAGCGACGAATCCGCCTACATCACCGGCGACCGGATGAATGTGGTCGGCGGACGGTATATCGTCTAGCCGCCCCATCCCATCGCCAAACCGCCGCGCCATCCCACGCCACGCCGCACGGGAGCTCCCTATGACCACCGCCAAACTCCGGCCGCCGCCCGCCGCTGCCACTGCCACTGCCTTTCTGCCGGCCGCCACCATTCACGATGACGAAACCTTCTACCCCGAAACGGACGGTGAACCCTTGCCCGACGGACAACATCAGGCGCCCCTCTACCGCGAAATCGTCTCCACCCTGGAAGCCCACTTCCGCAGCCGTCCCAACACCTCCGTCAACGGCAACACCTTCATCTACTACCAGCAGGGCAACCCCCGCCGCCATGTCTCTCCCGACTGCTATGTGGCCTTTGATGTGGATGTCCCCGCCATCCTGGCCCGCAACACCTACCGGATGTGGGAAGTGGGCAAGGCCCCCGATTTCGCCCTGGAAATCGCATCGGCAACCACCGCCACGGAGGACACCGGCCACAAGGTATCGCTGTACGCGGTCATCGGCTTCGGCGAGCTATGGCTGTACGATGCCACCGGCGGGTCTTTCTACGGGTTTGCCCTGGAAGGCCGCTACCTGGGCGCCGATGGCGCCTATCACCCCATTCGGATGCGCCGCGCGGCCGATGGCATGATTTGGGGCCACAGCCGCGCCCTGGACTTGGACTTGTGCTGGGTAGAAGGCCGCTTGCGGTTCTATGACCCGGCGCGCGGCGAATGGCTGCGCAACTTTGAGGAAACCATAGCCGAACTGAGCACGGAACGCTCCGCCCGCGCCAACGTAGAAGTGCAATTAGGAGCGGAACGCGTCGCACGCGCAGACGCCGAGGCCCAGCTGGGAACGGAACGCTCCGTACGCGCCAACGCCGAGGCGCGGGTCGCGGAACTGGAAGCCGAACTGCGCCGCCTCCAGGGGACAGCCGATTAAGGAACCGCCTCGGTCCGGGACCATACCAGGCCCGCTGCCCCCACCATACCCTGCCCATCGCCCAGCGTAGCCAGCTCTAGCCGGAATGCGCGGTGGGCGGAACTCATCGCCCGGCGCCGCATTCCGTCCTCAATCCGCCCCAGCAAGCCCAGCGTCTGCAACCCCTGCGTTACCCCGCCGCCCAGTACCACCACATCCGGGTTAAACAGGTTCAGCACATTGCCCAGGCCGACAATCATATACTCGATGGCGGCGTCCAGCGTCGCTACGGCTACGGCATCGCCTTGCCCGGCGGCGGCGAACACCCTTTCGGCGGTAATCGCCGCCCCGGATTCATACGCCTGTCGCAAGGGCGAACCGGGGGCAGCCTCGGCCAGCCGCGCCCGGGCGGCCCGCGCGATAGCCGTGCCGGAGGTCAACGCCTCCAGGCAGCCCCGGTTCCCGCAGGCGCAGGGTGGGGCGTCGGCGCGGGCGTCAATGGTCATATGTCCAACCTCGCCGGCGCCGCCGCCGGCCCCGACCAGCATTGCGCCATCGTTGACAATGCCGGCGCCCACCCCGGTGCTGAAGGTGATATAAACCAGCGTGCGCGCCGCCGCGCGTTCCGGGGGCGCGGCCCGGCCGGCGCCGTAGTAGCGCTCGCCCAGGGCGGCCAGGTTGGCGTCGTTGCCCACCCAGACCGGATGACCCAGCATCGTGGCCCACAAGTCGGGCAGCCGGGCGCCGTTAAGAGCCGGCAAATTGGGCGAAGACAACAGAGCGCCCGTCGCCGCGTCTATGGAACCGGCCAGGGCGATGCCGGCGCCGGCGATGGGGCGGTCGCCCGCCTCGGCTTTGGCCCGGTTAAGGATGTTCCCCGCCGCCGCAACCAGTTCATCCTGCGCAGCGCCGTCCGCGTTGGCCACCCGACCCTGCCAGAGGATTTGGCCGGCCCGGTCAATGACGGCGGCGCGCGCCCAGGTGCCGCCCCAGTCCATCGCCAGAGCCACCGGAGACGCGGCGGCGTCAATGTGGTTAAAGTTCGCAGTAGTCATAGCAACGCCGGCCTTTGCAGGATTGATCCCCATTGTAAGATAGATGCCCTGATTGTATCACCCACGGACGGCGTCAACGGCCATCCGCATCAATCTCGGACAGCAGGTCATCCAGGGCGACGCGCAGAACGCGCTCCGGCATCGGGCCAACATATTTATGCCGGATGACGCCGCCGGCATCTATGAAAAACTTTTCGGGTATGCCGCGCACGCCGTAGTTAATGATGATGCCGCCATCCTCGTCCGGCCCGGTGGGGTAGGGAACGCCGAACTCCGCCAGGAACAGCTCCGCCGCATCCGGCGTATCCCAGATATTGACGCCAATGAATTCTACCGGCTGGTCGGAGTAGGCAGTATAGACGCGGTTGAGCGTCGCCGCCTCCTGGCGACAGGGGGCGCACCACGATGCCCAGAAATCGATCATCACTACCTGGCCGCGCAAATCGGCCAGGCGTATGGCATTGCCATTGTGGAGTTCCAGGGCGAAGTCGCCCGCCGGCGCGCTGGCCACGGGTATTTCGCCGAACCGGGCGTTGATGCCGGCGCCGGCGGGTTGCCCTCGCTGCTGCGCCGCCGCCCACGCCAGCAGCGCGAACAGCGGGATTAATGCCGCCGCCGCGCCGAGTATGAGCCACCCGCGTCGGGACATCAAATCAGGCGCTGCGGCCGGCGGCCCGTTGCGCCGGCCGGCGGACGATGCCCCACGCCAGCAACCCGGCAAGGGCAACAGCGACCAGCGCCGGCAGCGCGCCGTACCAGAACCGCAATTCGGCAAGCGGGTTGCCCAGCCGGGTCAGCCACGAAGGTTCCGGCAGGCCGGACAGGGCCAGATTCACGCCGGCGCCCGGCGCGATGTCATCCTCTTGCCAAACGCGGTATGAGACCTCCCCTACGGAGAAGGTTTCGGCCGGTCGCAGCCCGCTTACGGCAATAGCGCCGAACTCGGCCGGAATCAGCAGCCGCAGGGTTCCGGCCCCTTGCAGGGTATTGTCCCGCCAGGCCAGCGCTCCGGTTTCGTAAGGAACGGTATAAGTGAACTGCACCTGATGACGCCCCGGCGGCGCCGGCGCCGTGAGGGCAAAGCCGGTGCCTACCGGAATTACCTCGCCGCCAGCCAGGTCGGTGGACACATCCAGATCCTCTGCATTCGGCGGCAGGGAAAAGCGCAGAAAGCTGAACTGCCCGATGACTGGCGGGGCGGACAGGTCGGGAACCAGGGTGGTATCGCTGCGGTTTTCCAGGGTGAACAGCTGGACAGCGGCGATGCGCTGCGTGGCGCGGTCAATGCCGGCAATGATGATGCTCTGCTCGGCGGTAGCGACCACGCCCACATCTTGGGTCGCTTCGTACACGGTTAGCGTCAGAGGGGCGGACAGCTGCGCCGGCGCTAGGGAAGTGGAGTAGCGCGCGCCTCCGTAGCTGGCGACTATCGCGGCGCTGCTCGCATCCGGCATCGGCGGCGCGGCGTCAAACCGGAAAGCCCCGCCGGCGTCGGTGACCGTTTCGTAGGTGTCCACCGCGCCGGAATCCGCGCCGAATATGTGGAGGAAAACGGTCGCGCCGGCGGGAATCGCCCCGGCGTCCGTTCCGTTGACAAGCGTACCTATAATAGGCGCGGCGTCGGACGGCTGGGCGCGCACCGTCGCCAGGGGAAACCCGGCGCCGGCGAAAAGAGCTATGGCCGTGGCCAACAGGGCTGCGTAGTAAAACCGCATCGGGCGTTTGTCCCGCCGGTCGCTTTCAGTTGGATGCGTCGCCGGCGCCGGCATGGTTGCCATTCTGTCGTTCTTCAAGGCGCGCCAGCAGCCCGGATACCATTGCCATCAAATCCGCGCGGTCTTTGGCGGCCTGCTGCCGCTCTTCGTCGGCGCGCTGGCGTTCGATGGCCGCCTGCCGCCGCTCTTCGGCCAGCGCTGCTAGAAGCGCCTGCTGATCTGCGTATGCGCGCTGCCGTTGTTCGTCGGCGTGCTGCCGCTCTTCGTCAGCCCGCTTCCGTTCCTCCGCCAGGGCCCGTTCCACTTCGGCAACTCGGTTTTCCGCCGCGCGGCGCGCCGCGCGTTCTTTGCTAATCATATTCCAGTTCCACACTCCTCCCCCGGCGCCGGTGAGGGCCGAGTAGGTTAGGATGCGCCCGAAAATGTCAATGGTGATGTAACGGGCCAGCGGCGTCGGGCTACAGCCCGTGAACCGGGACAAATCCGCGGTGCAAGGCACGCTGGTATGATACCAGATCAGCCAGGACAAAGTTGCCGTGACGACGACGCACAGCGCAGGGAGCCACAGGACTTCGGCGATGTCCTTGAAGCCGGAGCGGTCGTTGTCCGGGAGCAGGGGTTGGTTATCAGCGTTATCGTTGGTCAAGCTGGTCAAGGCGATACTCCTGATAGCGGCGTGCGGCGGCCCGTGACTTTGCCGAATTCAAGGCACAAGAGGTAGCGGTGAAATGTCCCATTTCACTGGCCGACGAATGGCGACTGACTGGGCCATTAAGGGAGCGTGATCATATTCGCCATCGTTCCGGCAAAAGCCATAACCCAAGCCGCGCCAAGAGCAGAGCAATTTCCGTAGTTACCGAATCCGGGATACTGGCGGGCGCCAGAATGACGAAAACAGACGCTGTACGATGATGAACCGCAGTTTGACTACACGCCCCGGTCCACCGACGCCCCGGCGCCGGCCGCCGCCAGATTATCTACCCAACCGCAGAGCGCCTCCCAGAACTCCGGCGCGTCGCCAATGTTGTCGTGGCCCACGCCCGGACATTCCGCAAACTGCCGGGGCGGGCGCGCCGCCGCATACAGCTTGCGTCCCTGCGCCGCCGGCACCAGCGCGTCATCGGCACCATGCAGGATGAGCAGCGGGCAGCCGATGCGTCCGATGTGCGCCAGGGAATCAAACCGCCCGCCCGCCAGCCGTCCGCCCAGCGTCAGCGCCGGATACAGCAGCCGCCCCATATCGCGCAGCGATGCGAATGGCGCCACCAGGGCTATCCCCGCCGGCGACGGGCCTTCCGCCGCCAATCGCACGGCCACCGCCGCGCCCAGCGACACCCCCAGATACAGGACGCTTTCCATATTTGCGCCGTACCGCTTTTGCAGATGCGCCCGCGCCGCCCGCGCGTCAACGGCAGTGTGGCGCACCGAGGCTTTGCCGGGGCTGCGCCCGAAGCCGGCGTAATCAAAGGCGAAAATGCTGGCGCCAGTGTAGCGGCGGATGGCGGCGAATTCGTTCACCCGCCGGCTCAAGTCGCCTCCCATCCCGCCGAACCACAGCCAGGTCAGTTCGGGCCGCGTATCGCCGGGGATGTGCCAGCAGTGCAGACGCCGTCCGTCCGGGGTATCGGCCCAAGTCTCCGCATAGTCCAGCCCCAAGTCATCCGGCCGGGCGCCGCAATCAGGCCGGCAGCGAAAGAGCAGCCGTCGTTCCAGGATTTCCAGCAGCATAGCCGGCAGAGGTTATTCGTCGTCGCTGTAGGGTTCCGGTTCGTCAAAGGATTCGCCGCGCGCTTCGGCTTCCCGGCGCCGGCAGTTCCAAGCGCGCCAATGCTTGTTAACCTCAACCCGTTCTGCGGAACGGCCTTCGTTCCGCAATTTTTCCTGTAGCGGGACCACCAGTTTGGTCCGCAGATAGTCGGCCAGTACCATAAACCCTCCCGTGATTTCCGCCGTCACCAGTGCCTGCCCAAAGGCGGCGGCATAGCAGGGCATGGGCGGCTATTCGTCGTCGCTGTAGGGTTCCGGCTCGTCAAAGGATTCGCCGCGCGCTTCGGCTTCCCGACGCCGGCGGTTCCAGGCGCGCCAATGCTTGTTGACCTCAACCCGTTCCGCAGCGCGGCCCTAGGCGTGACCCTGAGCGTGACCCTGAGCGTGACCCTGAGCGTGACCCTGAGCGCGGCCTTCGTTCCGCAATTTTTCCTGTAGCGGAACCACCAGTTTGGTCCGCAGATAGTCGGCCAGTACCATAAACCCTCCCGTGATTTCTGCCGCCGCCTGCGCCAGGCCAAGGGTGGCGGCATAACAGGGCACTGGCGGTTATTCGTCGTCGCTGTAGGGTTCCGGCTCGTCAAAGGATTCGCCGCGCGCTTCGGCTTCCCGACGCCGGCGGTTCCAAGCGCGCCAGTTCTTGTTGACCTCAACCCGTTCCGCAGCGCGGCCCTGGGCGTGACCCTGAGCGTGACCCTGGGCATGGCCTTGAGCGTGACCCTGAGCGCGGCCTTCGTTCCGCAATTTTTCCTGTAGCGGAACCACCAGTTTGGTCCGCAGATAGTCGGCCAGTACCATAAACCCTCCCGTGATTTCCGCCGTCACCAGCGCCAGGCCAAAGGCGGCGGCATGGGCGATGGCGAACCCGATCATCAGCGATTCCGCGATTGCGGCCACGCTGCCGTCGTTGGCGCCGGCCGCGCAGGTGGCGCCGCCCGTCCCGACGGCGATATGACGCCATATTACCACTCCGTAGCCCAGCAGGCTCAACAGTATGAACGCCGCAACATAGCTGCGCCGGCGCGCCGGCGTGACATCAAGCAGCGATACGGATCGGCCAGTATTTTCGTCGGCCATATTTCCTCACTCGGCGGTGGCGCGCCGGCATACCGGGTCATTCCTCGTCCAGGCTGTCGGCCAGAATCTCCAGCACGTCCCGCGCTTCTTTCGTGTCCGCCTCCCCCTTGGACTGGATGCCTTCGGTCATCATTTGTAGGCAGAAGGGGCAGGATACCCCCACCGTGTCGGCTCCCGTGGCCAGGAAGTGGTCGGTGCGGGCGTGGTTGATGCGTTCCCCCCCGCTTTCCTCAATCCACATATGGCCGCCCCCGGCGCCGCAGCAGAAACCCCGCTCCCGGCAGCGGGGCGACATTTCTACCAGCCGCAGGCCCGGAATTGCCTTCGCTATGTTGCGCGGGGCGTCGTACACGCCGTTGTGCCGCCCCAGGAAACAGGAATCGTGGTAGGCCACCGAAGTCTCCATCATCCTGATGGGCTTGATGCGCCGCTCCCGGATGAGACCGTCCACGAACTGGCTGTAATGCAGCACTTCGTAGTCGCCGCCGAACTGCGGGTATTCGTTGCGGATGGTGTTGAAGCAGTGGGGGCAGATGGCGACGATCTTTTTGATGTTGTAGCCGTTCAGCACGGCGACATTCTGCTGCGCCAGCATCTGGTACAGGTATTCGTTGCCCATGCGCCGGGCCGGGTCGCCGGTGCAGGATTCCTCGTCCCCCAGGATGGCGAAGTCCACGCCGGCGGCCTTGAGCACCTTGACCATAGAACGGGCGATGCCCTGGCTGCGCTGTTCCAAAGCGGCGGTGCAGCCCACCCAGAACAGGACTTCCGCGTCCGGCTTTTCGGCAATGGTAGGCACATCCAGGCCCGCCGCCCAGTCGGTGCGGGAGAATGTGGTGCCGCGCCAGGGGTGTCCCCGCTGTTCCATGCTGAGCAGGGCGTTCATTCCGGTTTCCGGCATCCGGGCTTCGTCCAGGACCAGGCTGCGCCGCAGATCCATAATCGTCGGGATGTGTTCCACTACTACCGGGCATTCCTCCATGCAGGCCCCGCAGGATACACAGTCCCACACCGCCTGCTCCGGTATGGCGCCGTCAATCAGGGGCATCGGCTCCGTGTGGGTGTCATCCCGGGGCCCCTGGTGGCCGATGGCGATCATATGCTCCTTGAGGTTCTCCACGATGTGCATCGGGGACAGGATTTTGCCCGTAGTATGCGCCGGGCAGGCGTCGGTGCAGCGTCCGCAGACGGCGCAGGCATAGCCGTCCAGCAGCTGTTTCCAGGTGAAGTCCTGGACGCGGGAGGCGCCGAAGCGGGCGTTTTCGTCCATACTCTCCAGGTCAATGGTCTCGACTTGCAGAGCGCCGCGCGGTTCCAGGCTGCGGAAAAAAGCGTTCAGCGGCGCCGCCACCATATGGATATGCTTGGAGAAGGGAATGTACAGCGCAAAGCCCAGGATGATGAGCAGGTGAACCCACCAGAATACCGCCTGCAAGACGCCCGCCGTGGCCGCGGACATTCCCAGGGCGCGGAACCAGCCGCCGATGGCGCCGCCCACCGGCACACCCGCCTCCGGCCCGCTGCCGCCGGCGGCCACATAGAAGGAATGCACCAGCAGCGTGGCCAGCATCAGTCCCCCGGTTAGCCCGACGATGATTACCGACTCGCCCTTGCGCGTCAGGTCAAAGGTCAGGCGGTGGGGCTGCGCCACCCAGCGCCGGAACAGGGCCCACGCCAGCGCCGCCAGCACCACCACCGCCAGGACATCCAGATAGACGCTGTACGCCAGGACGCCCGTTTTGGTGAGTATCGTTTCCGCCAGCGGATGCCAGATGGAGCCGCCAAAGATGAAAATCAGGTAGGACAGGGAGAAGGAGAGGAAGCCCCAGAAGATGGCGGCGTGTCCGATGCCGGCCAGGTCAATGCGGCGGGAGCGGGGGTCGGCGCGGCCCACCCGCTGCAACACCTTGCGCTGGCCCAGCACGATGCTGGCGGCGCCGGCCAGCCGCGTCAGGGGACGGTCGAAGCGCGCCGCCGGGCGGCCCTGCAATGTCAGCCGGAACACCCGGCGGTACACGGCATAGCCGGCCACCGCAAGGGTGATGAGGGTCAGGGCATACACGCCAACCCAAACGGGAATCACGCCGAAAAGAGCATCGGGAGGAACCATAGCCAAAACAACCTTGTGGGGCGCGCGTCATCTCCAGAGCCGGCCGGGGCCGGCCGGAGCCGGTCGGGAGGACGGGGATGGCAGCCCGGTAAAATTGGCGGCTAGTTTAGCACACGGCGGCGAGCGTCATTTTTTGGCAGTGGGCATCGTTCCGGCAGTTGCGGGCAGCCTTTCCGTCTGGGCAACGAACCACCAGCCGGCCTGTCTGTCAACTGGCACACCCGCCAACCCGTCCAGCCGGCGCAGGCCGGAGTTTGCGGCGCGCCGGGGGCTTTGCTACCATAACGCCGCCGCATTGCTGCATTGCGCCGGGCAGTTGATGGAGGCGCCAGGCAGCGAGGATGAATGAATACTATGGCCGAGCTTAATGTGCCCGACCGCACCTTTTTTGAGGGCGACAACCTGGCTATCCTGCGGGGCATCAACAGTGAATGCGTTGACCTGATTGCCACCGACCCGCCTTTTAACAAGCGGCGGAATATGGCGGGGCGGGCGGGCAAGTATCCCGACCAGTGGTACTGGGCCGACACTCACGCCCATACCGCCGGTTGCCCGCCCGACTGCGACCTGCGCGCCGTGCAACGGGAATGGCTGGACGAGATCAAGGCACTGGGCGAAATCGCCGGGTGGCAGAAAGGGGCGGCGGGCCGGCGCGACGCCGGCCGCTACCGGGGGCTGGCGGCGGTCATTGAAACCGCGCGGCTGACGCACGACGACGGCATCGCCGCATTCCTCTGCTTTCTGGCGGTGCGCCTGCTGGAGTGCCACCGCATCCTCAAACCTACGGGCAGCATTTACCTGCATTGCGACCACAGCGCCAATGCCTACATCCGTCTGGCGATGGACGCTATTTTTGGCAAGGACAACTTTCGCAACGAAATCGTCTGGTGCTACACCGGCCCCGGTTCCCCCCAAATGCGCCAGTTCAACCGCAAGCATGACACCATTTACTGGTATGCCAAAGGCAGTGAATGGACATTCAATCGGGACGCAGTGCGTATCCCGTACAAAGACGGCCGGCCGCATACGGGCGGTTTCACCCATCAGTCCGGCGCGAAAGCGGGCGCCAATATGGACCAGTCGGTAGCCGACCAGTACCAGCAGGGTAAAATCGCCGAGGATTGGTGGCCGGGCATAGCCATAGCCGCCCGCGGTTCCCAGAATACCGGATGGCCGACGCAGAAACCTCTGGCCCTGATGCAGCGCATCATCGCCGCGTCCAGCAACCCCGGCGATGCAGTTCTGGATCCCTTTGCCGGCTGCGCCACCACGCTGGTGGCCTGTGAAAATATGGGGCAAGGCCAACGCCGCCGCTGGATTGGAATTGACCGCGCCGGGATGGCCAAGGTCCACGTGCTTAACCGGTTGCTGGACACCGACAGCAAAAACGCCGCCGTTGCCGTCCGTAAAGTTCCGGGCAGCGAAGATGACGGCGTCTATGACGAGGCGGAGTTTCAAAAGGCGCTGGTCGCCAACCGCTGGGCGATGCGTCTGGAAACCATGCCGCCGCAGCGCACGGACACCGACGAAACCGCTCCCGGTTTTGCCACGCCGTACCGGCCGACCACTCGCCCCAAGACTGCTTTCACTTACGATGAAATGCTGGAGCTTTACTTCGCCCGCTGGCTTTACCGGTGCGCCGGCTGCGGCAAGCCGGCCCCAACCTATCCCGACGGCAAGGTGGACACGGGAGATTTCCAGCTGGATCACCTGACGCCGCGGGATTTGAACAATCCCGGAACCGATGAGCTGGACAACCGCTGCGCCCTGTGCGCCAAGTGCAACCGCAAGAAAAGCGATGCCCTTACGCTGACCGGGCTGCAACGGCAGAACGCCAAGGATAGGGAACTTTACCTGAAACGGGCCGACTTGCCGAAGGAGAACGACATCCGGGCCTGGGGGCGGCGGGAAGTGGCGGCGGCGCAAACGAAAGAGGTATGAGGTATGACGGGGCGCGCGCCGCGCCGCTTTGTCTTTATAAGAGGGGAATGGTGGCGTGACGCGGTTAGTTGGTTGAGTGACGGGTACGACGTCGATTTAGGATTGGAGTAGGCAGCGCGGTGTCCGTTTTGGCGCCGGGCGCGCGTCCGCGCCCAGGGCTGTGGCGGATGGCGGTCGGGGCAGCTGTCCTTTGGTCGCCGGCGGTTGCCGTATCCGTGTTTCAGGGCAGTGTACGGATGTTCAGAGTGCAAGAGGGCGGAGGTCATAAATGGCGGCGAGTTTTTTTTAATCCCGGCGGACGGTCTCCGGCCGGCACCGGCAGCGCGAGGGGCCGGCCGGGGCCAGTTACCAGATGAGACCCTCGGCCAGGGCGGCGGCTTCCACTACATCCCAGCCCTCGGCGATGCCCGCTACCAGGCGGTCGCAGGCTTCGGCTTTCAGGACGGCGCGGCCCGCCGCATCGGTGTCATCTACCGCCACCAGGGCGGCGGTGGCCTGCGCCGCCGCCGCGCCGTCCAGGTCGGGCCGGGCGGTGAAGCAGCAGTGGCTGTACCCCGGACTGCTCCAGAATACCCGCAGGCGGGCCGGGTCGATGTTATGATTGCCGGCCAGGGTGGCCAGGGCGCGCCCGCTGACGGCGCCGGCGTCGTATTGCCCGTCCAGCACGTGCAGGATGACATCCACTTGAGCCGAGGAATGCCGGGGTTCGCGCTGGTCGCTGAAGTCGGCGGCCGCCAGGGCTTGCGCCGGGTTGATGCCCATATTTTTGAGGAAGTGGACGGGCAGCAGGCCGGCTTCTACGGAATCGCGGGCGGCAAAGGCGAAGCGGCGGCCGGGCAAGTCCTCTATGGTGGCTATTTCCGAATCGGCGCGGGTGATAAAGCGGGTGGTGAAGCCCACATCAACATCGCGCATTGCCAGCGCCGGGGCGCCGTCGGGGAAGGCGCGCCGCATTTTCACATGGGACAGCGGGCCGTTCCAGGCCAGATTGATTTCGCCGCGCACGAAGGCATCTACCATCGGGTCGTAGCCGGAATAGAGCAGCCAGTCGTATTCCAGCCCGTGGCGGCGGAATACCGTTTCTAGGGCCCGGCACAGGTCCAGATGCGCGGGCGAGGCCGTTGCGCCCAGCCGTATCATAGCGTAGCCTCCGCGCCGGCGCCGCGGCCGGCAGATCAGGTTTGGCGGCGGATCAGGGTTGGCGGCAGTGTAGCACCTCGGGCGTACCCACTTTCAGGTGTGGGGCAAGCCGAACCATCTAGGCGGGGGCTCCGGCGTAGCCAGATAACATTCCATCCCCAGCCGCAGCAGCCCCAGCTGCCCCCACGAACACACCCGCCGTCGGAACCGCCACGACGCCCGCCGCCCCGCCAGCAGCAGCAAACAACACGCTAGCAACAACCCCACCAGCATACGCCCCAGCCGCGCCGTGGTGGTTGCCGTTCCCCGATCCAAGGCGAAATACTGCTTGCCATCGCGAAAGTACTGCTCCGGCTGCATCCGCTGGCGATAATGCGCCGCCACCTTGGCGTCGGGCAGCGATGTCGCCAAATACCAGGGTTCTCGATGCCCACGGCCCCAGTACAGTACCAGGTTCACCGTCACTACCCCATCGGAACGATAGCGAACCCCAGGCAGAAACACATAGCGATTGGGACGCAGGGGATACTTCCGCAGCAATCCCTGATAACCATCGGCAGTCTGGATGTGGACATTGCCCTTGAGTCGCACTGCATAGTCCACTGTGCGGCCAGTGTGGCGGGGCATTTCCTGCAACCGGCGCAGCAGACTGGCGCGTCCGAAGCCTCTATCAGCCAGCAACAGCGGACGAATGTTGTCAGGCAGATTGCGCAGCAGGCGCGCGATGAAAGTCTCTTCCAGCCGGTTTTGCGACGGGGTCAGTTCATCGTGGGTCGTGGCCCAGCTGAGCAGGGGCAGCCCGCGCTTGCGATAGCAGACGGCGGCGAAAAGGCCGTTGCGCTTGCGGCCCAGGTCGGACCAGTCAATCATAATGGGCGTTAGGCCCTTGAGGCCGGCCAGGTGGCAGATGGCGGGCATCAGAGCGCATTGGGTTTGGATGGGGTCAAAGCGGGGATTGGAAAGGAAGCGGAAGATGCGCTTTTTGCGCTGATGGTGGTTTTGGGGGAGTCCGGGCATCCAGGGCCGGGCCAGTTCGGATAGGGAGAGGGCGCGGCGGTTGAGGATGGCGGCGGTGAGCAGGGCCAGGTTGGTGCGCCTGGTGGCGCGCATTTGGGGCAGGTTGTGGTGGAGAAAGGCGGCGATGTGGCGATACCATGGCATAGGTCGGCGGCTCCCGGGGTATCGGATGGTAGCTGTCCTGATACTTACCCGGAGCCGCCGGCTGTGGCAAGTGCCAACCCAAAGTGGGTACGCGCGAGGTGTAGCACAAGTTGCCGCCGCCGCCCCGTTGCGCTAACCTGTCGGGCGCCAACTACACGGGCCGCAGGAGGATTTTCGTATGGCGACCGCAATGGAACACCGGATCCGGGGGAAGGAACGCCAGGACATCGCCGACGAATTGCGCCGCCGGGTGGAAGGGGAAGTGCGCTTTGACCCCTACTCGCGCCTGCTGTACAGCACCGACGCCAGCATTTACCAGATGGAGCCGGTGGGCGTGGTCATTCCCCGCACGGCGGGCGATGTGCAGGCGGTGGTGGACTTTGCGGCGCGGGAGCATATTCCCGTGCTGCCCCGGGCCGGCGGCACCAGTCTGGCCGGGCAGACGGTGAATCACGCCATTGTGGTGGACTTCAGCAAGTATCTGAATAATGTGCTGGAAGTGAACCCCGAGGAGCAGTGGGCGCGGGTGCAGCCCGGCATCATTCTGGAGCAGCTGACGCGGCAGGTGGCGTCCTACGGGCTACAGTACGCCCCCGACCCGACTACGGCCAACCGGGCCTGCGTGGGCGGCGGCATCGGGAACAACACCTGCGGCGCCCATTCGGTCATCTACGGCAAGACGCTGGATCATATCAAGGAGCTGGATGTCATCCTGTCGGACGGATCGGCGGCGCATTTCGGGAATCTGGACGCTACCGGGCTGGAAGCGCGGTTGAGCGCCGGCGGGCTGGAAGGGGACATCTACCGGGGGGCGCTGCGGATTGCCCGGGAACAGCGGGATGAGATCGATCGTACCTACGCCAAAATCCAGCGGCGGGTCAGCGGCTACAACCTGGACGAGTTCATCCGGGACGATACCATCCGGGACGAGGCTCGTGGCGGGCGGCCGGTCAACCTCTCCCGTATGGTGGTGGGTTCGGAGGGTACGCTGTGCGTGGTGACCGAGGCCAAAGTGAATCTGGTGCCGCGCCCCAAGATGACGGCGCTGTCGGCGCTGCATTTCCGCAGCGTTTTTGAGGCCAGCGAGGCCACCACCCGCGTGCTGCGGCACGATCCGTCGTCGGTTGAGCTGATTGACAAGATGGTGCTGGACCGCTGCCGGGAGGCGCTGGGGCAGTCCCGCCTGCTGTCGTTCATTGAGGGCGACCCCGGCGCCATGCTGCTGACGGAGTTTTACGGGGAAACGGAGGCCGAGCTGACGGCCAAAATGAATGGCCTGAAGGCCGACATCGGGGCGGCCTACGCCTGCGTGAACATCCTGGACCGGGAAGGGCAAGCCGCCGTGTGGAGCGTCCGCAAGGGCGGTCTGGGGCTGCTGATGAGCATCAAGGGCGACGCCAAGCCCATTCCCTTTGTCGAGGATCCCGCCGTGGACCCGGCGGTGATGGGCGAGTTCGTGCGCCGCTTTGACGAAATCGTCACCGACCACGGCACTACGGCCGGCTACTATGGACACGCCGCCGTGGGCTGTCTGCACATCCGGCCCCTCATCAGCCTGAAGGGGCAGGAAGGCATTGACCGGATGTTTTCCATCGGCAGCGCCGTGTCCGACCTGATTAAGGAGTTCGGCGGCTCCATGAGCGGCGAACACGGGGACGGGATTGTGCGGGGCGTGTGGACGCGCAAGATGTTCGGCGACCGGATTTATGACGCCTTCCGGGAGCTGAAGCGCACCTGGGATCCGCAGGGGATTATGAACCCCGGCAAGATTATTGACACGCCGCCGATGACCGAAAACCTGCGCTACGGGGTTGCCTACCGGACCGCCGACTTGCCCACGGCCCTGGACTTTACGGCCGACGGCGGCTACGCCGGGGCGGTGGAGATGTGCAACGGAATGGGGGCCTGCCGCAAGCTGGACGGGACGATGTGTCCGTCTTTTATGGCCACGCGGGACGAGGAGCATTCCACCCGGGGCCGCGCCAATCTGCTGCGCGCCGCCCTTTCCGGGCGGATGCCGGCGGGGGCGGAGAGTGATGGCTCGATGAAAGATGATGGCCCGACAGCGGAGAACCGGGCGCTAACCGACGCCCGTTTGCACCAGGCGCTGGATTTGTGCCTGGAGTGCAAGGCGTGCAAGGCGGAGTGCGAGTCGGGCGTGGATATGGCGAAGCTCAAGTACGAGTTTCTGAACCGCTACCAGGAGGAGCACGGCACGCCGCTGCGTTCCCGGCTGTTCGCCCACATCGGGGCGGTGAACCGGCTGGGCAGCCGGTACGCTCCGGTGAGCAACTGGCTGGCGGGCAGCGGCGTGGGCAAGGCGCTGGCGTCGGGGCTGCTGGGCATCAGCCCGCAGCGGACGCAGCCGGCCTTTGCGCGGCAGTCCTTCCCGGACTGGTTCGCCCGGCGGGGGGCGAGCCGTCCGGCGGGGGCCGGGAAATACGGGACGGTGGCGCTGTACAACGATACCTTTATGAACTACAACTACCCCGAAATCGGCATTGCGGCGGTGGCGGTTCTGGAGGCAGGCGGCTACGCCGTTGAGCTGGTCAACGGGGAGTGCTGCGGGCGCCCGATGATCAGCAAGGGGCTGCTGCGGGCGGCGAAAGAGCAGGCCGGGGCCAATATCGCCCGGCTGTATGAATACGCCGCGCAGGGCATCCCCATTGTGGGCTGCGAACCCAGCTGCCTGCTGACGCTGCGGGATGAATACCCGGAGTTCATCGCCGACGACCGCGCCAAAGCGGTGGCCGAAAACGCGCTGCTCATTGACGAATTCATCGTCAAGGCGCAGGCGGCCGGCCGCCTGGACTGGCAGTTCAGCGACCTCGCCAAGCAGGTTCTGTTCCACGGCCACTGCCACCAGAAGGCGCTGACCGGCACGGCGGACGCCCTGGCGGCGCTGCGGATGCCGCCGGGCTACCAGGTGGATCTGATCAACGCCGGCTGCTGCGGAATGGCGGGGTCTTTCGGGTTTGAGAAGGAGCATTACGACATCTCCATGCAGATTGGCGGCTTGAGCCTTTTCCCGGCCATTGCAGCCCGGCCCGACTGGGAAGTGGCGGTGATGGGGGTATCCTGTCGGCAGCAGGTGGAGCACGGCGCGGGGCGGCCGGCGCGTCATCTGGTGGAGACGCTGCGGGATGCCGTCATTATGCCCGCCTGATTCCGGTCCAACAGGGCGGCAGAGCTGGAGCGTGGCGAATGTTTTGTCCCTTGCGGGGCGGCGCTATAATAAGATGCGCCTGGCTGGCGCATTATCCTGGGCGCATTGTCTTTGGCGCATTATCCCGCTGCCGCCTCGTTGCGGCGTCCGTTTGAGCATTATTATGACCGTTCTGGTAACCGGAGCCACCGGCTTTCTGGGCCGGCGCGTGGTGCAGGGCCTGCTGGACAGCGGGCAGGAAGTCCGGGTTATGGTGCGGCGCCCCGGCAGCGAGTCGGTTTTCGCCACGCCGCCCACGGACGTCTGCTACGGCAACATTACCGACGCCAATGCGCTTACGGAAGCCTGCCGGGAAATCGCCGCCGTGGTGCACCTGGTGGCGGTCATCCGCGGCAACCGCCGGCAGTTTGACGCCATCAACCGCCAGGGGGCGGCGCATCTGGCCGCCGCCGCCAGGGCCGCCGGCTCGGTGCGGCGCATTGTCCATATCAGCGCCGTGGGCGCCGCCAACGCGCCGCAGCTGGAGTACCTGTATTCCAAATGGCAGGGCGAACAGGAGATTATCAACAGCGGGGTGCCGTACACCATCCTCCGGCCCTCGCTGATTTTCGGGCCCGGCGACGAGTTCACCAACGCCGTCGCCGGGCTGGTGAAAGTGGCGCCGGCCACGCCGGTCATCGGCTCCGGCAACAACCGTCTGCAACCCATTCATGTTGAAGATGTGGCGCGGTGCGCGGTGTTCGCCGCCAATGGCAACCTGCGGGGCAACCGCATTGTTGAAATCGGCGGCCCGGAGCAGCTTTCCTACAACCGCATTGTGGGCACGGTGGCCCGCGAGATGGGACGCCGCCGGCCGCGTCTGCTGAATGTGCCCCTGTGGGCGGTTCGCCTGCCCCTGCTGGTGATGGGAACCCTGGCGCCCCGCCCGCCCATCAACCGGGCGATGCTGCAACTCATCACCCTCCGCAATGTGGCCCAGGCGGACGCCGTGCCGCACGCTTTCCAGTTTGAACCCCGCCCCATGGCGGGCAATATGGACTACCTGCGCCAGCTGACTTTCGGGGCGGCCCTGCGGATGAATCTGGGCCTGGCGCCGCGCCGCTGATGACTGTTGCCGGCGACTGCCGCTGCTGACTGCTATGGTACAATAGGCCGGGGTACGATAAGCCGGGTTGCAAGAGGCCGGCATTTGCGTGGCCGGCAACGCGCGCCCGGCGCAACCGGGGGATGATGCCGGACAATGACCTATTCCCGCCCTGACCCTGATTTCCCGGCCCGCAGATGATGACCTACGCCGCCGCCATTGCCCGCCTGCTGTCGCTCGTGGACCACGAGCGGACTATGCCGGCCGTCCCGCGCCAGAAACGCATTTACGACCTGGCCGGCATCGCGCGGCTGCTGGCGCGGATGGGCGACCCGCACCGGCGGCAGGGGCGCATCATCCACATCGCCGGCACCAAAGGCAAGGGCAGCGTGGCGGCGATGGTGGAAGCCATCCTGCGCGCCGCCGGCGCTGCCACCGGCTTTTATTCCTCGCCCCATCTGCATTCTTTCTGTGAACGCATCCGGCGGGACGGCGCGCCGGTGTCCCCGGAACGGTTCGCCGGGCTGGTGGACGCCGTGTGGCCGCATCACCTGGACAACGCCGCCGACCCGGACGCCGGCCCGGCCACGCTCTTTGAATACCTGACGGCCATGGCGTTCCAGTGTTTCGCGGCGGACGCAGTGGACACCAGCGTCATTGAGGTTGGCCTGGGCGGGCGGCTGGACGCCACCAATGTGGTCACGCCGGCCGTCAGCGTGATTACGCCGGTAAGCCTGGATCACACCGCCATCCTGGGCGACACCATTGGCGAAATCGCCGTCGACAAAGCGGGCATCATCAAGCCCGGCGTTCCGGTGGTGGCGGCGCCCCAGTTTCCCGAGGCGCTGGACGCGATACGGGCGGCGGCGACGGCGCAATCGGCTCCGCTGGCGCGGGTTGACGAAACGGTACGCTGGCAGGCGGCGCCCGTGCCTTACGCGGGGCAGGATTTGACCATCCGCACGGCGCAGCATACCTACCGCGTCGTCCTGCCGCTGCTGGGCGATTTCCAGGCCGGCAACGCCGCCGTGGCCGTGGCCGCCGTAGAAGCCCTAGCGTCCGCCGGCGGCTACCCCGCGCCGGCGCCGGCCGCCGTAACCGCCGGGCTGGAGTCGGTAGAATGGCCGTGCCGCCTGGAAACGCTGCGCCGGGGGCCGCCGGCGGTAGTGGCCGACGGGGCGCACAACGACCATTCCATAGCCACCGCGCTGGCCACGCTGTCAACCTATACGCCGCACCGCCGGCTGGTGGTGGTGGCCGGGTTTTCCCGGGACAAGCGGGTGGGCGATATGGCGGCGCTGCTGGCCGGGCGCGCCCACCGGGTCATCGCCACCCGTTCCCGGCACCCGCGCTCAATGCGCCCGTCGGATATTGTGGCGACTTTCGGCGAACAGGGTTTCCCGCGCGGGCGCCTGTCGGCGGCGGACAGCGTGGGCGCAGCGCTGGACGCGGCCTTGGCGGCGGCGGACGCCGGCGACCTGATACTGGCCACGGGTTCCCTTTTCGTGGCGGCCGAGGCCAGGGAGGCGATGCTGGGCATTCCGGCGGAGACCTACCCCGATCTGCTGCCCCCGGATTTGCGCCCGCCGGACGCGCCGCATAACGCGATCTGACGCTCCGAAGCCGTTGCAATCATCATCTTATGGAACGGAACGGGGACATAACGACCACCCCCATACGCCGCCGCGTGGCCGTAACCGGGCTGGGCGCCATTACCCCGCTGGGGCTGACGGCCGGGGATTTTTGGAGCAACCTGCTGTCCGGCGAATCGGGCATCGGGCCGATGACTCTGTGCGACCCCACCGATTACCCCTGCCGGATTGCCGGGCAGGCGGACGATTTTGACGCCGCCGACTATATTCCGGCGCGGGAAGCCCGGCGGATGGCGCGCTTTTCGCAGCTGGCGGTGGCCGCCGCCCAGCAGGCCGTGGCCGATGCCCGGCTGGACATAGCCGCCGAGGACGCCTACCGCGTGGGCGTGCTGCTGGGCAACGGGAACGGCGGCTTTCCCACGCTGGAGGACAACTGCCGCATCCTGGCCACGCGGGGCGGTATGCGAATGTCGCCGTTCTTTTTCCCGATGATACTGCCCAATATGGCGGCGGCCAATGTCAGCCACTATGTGGGCGCCAGGGGCTACAATTCCACGGCCACGACGGCCTGCGCCGCGTCCAACAACGCCATCGGCGAGGCGGCGCAGGCCATCCGGCACGGCATGGCGGATGTGATGCTGGCCGGCGGCGCCGAGGCGGGCATCAGCCAGCTGGGGCTGGCCGGGTTTGCGGTGATGCGCGCTTTAAGCGTCCGCAACGACGACCCCCAGCGGGCCAGCCGGCCTTTTGACGCCCAGCGGGACGGCTTCGTGCCGGCCGAAGGCGCCGGCGTCCTGGTGCTGGAGGAGTGGCAGCGGGCCGTGGCGCGGGGCGCCGACATTCTCTGCGAAGTGGCCGGGTTCGGGGCCACCGCCGACGCCGGCCATCTGGTGCAGCCCCAGGAGGACGGGGCCAGCGCCGCCCGCGCCATGGGCAACGCCATCGCCGACGCCGGGCTGACCACCGCCGATGTGGACTACATCAACGCCCACGGCACCTCCACGCCGCGCAACGATGCGGTGGAAACGATTGCCATCAAGCGGCTCTTTGGCGCCGCCGCCTACGATATTCCGGTGAGCAGCACCAAGAGTATGATCGGCCACGCCCTGGGGGCTTCGGGGGCGCTGGAAGCGGTAGCCTGCGTGCAAACCATCCGGTCGCAGCGGATTCATCCGACGGTGAACTACGAGCATCCGGACCCGGAATGCGACCTGGACTATGTGCCCAACCGGGCTCGGGCGGCGGCGGTGTCCGTGGTATTGTCCAACGCCTTCGGCTTCGGCGGGCAGAACGCCTGCCTGGTGTTTCGCCGGCGCGAGGAATAAGATAAACGCCCCCGCCGGCGCGCGCCGGCGGGGAGCGTTGGGGGAACCGGGCGTTCCCGGAGCAGCGGGGACTGGCTACCGGCCGGCGGCGGTTTCCGCGCCGGTTTCGGCGTCCGCGCGCTGGCGGGCCAGCATTTCGTCGAGCATACGCTGCAAGGCCATAATGTGGCTACAGATGCGGCGGGTGCTGAAAAAAGCGCATTCGCAGCGCCACTCGCCATCGTGGTAGGTCACGCGGTAGGTGTTGTGGTTGCCGCTGAACGAGGCTTCAAAGGTGTGAATGGTCACCCGCCCCGGCTCGGCGGCGTACTTGCGCGCCTTGTCAACCTTGCCGATGTAGCTCGAAGTCATTTCAACCTCCTGGGGTATGCGCGAGGCGGCGGGCGCCGCCATCCCGGTAGCATCGAGTCTAGCGGCAAAGGGCGCGTCCGGTCAATATCGGCGGGCGGCGTTGTGGCCGCGATTCTCCGGCGGCCATCACCGTATCGCCGTATCGCCGCATCACCGCAGCCGCCGCAGCCCGTCCTCCAGCGCCACCCAGGGCAGCAGGGCGCATTTGATGCGTACCGGGTACTGCCGCACTACTTCCAGGGCCGCCAGTTCGCCCAGTTCAGCGCGGGCCGCCGGGGGCAGGGGCTGGCCCTGCATCAAATCCCGGAACCGCCGGGCCAGGTCAGCGGCGGCGTCCAGGCGGCGCCCGCGGACGCCGTCGGCCAGCAGGGAGGCCGACGCCTGGATGATGCTGCAACCTTCGGCCACGGCGCTGACGGCGGCAATGACCGCGGCTCCGTTGTCGCCCGGTACGCTGCCGCCTGATACGCCGCCGGCCGATCTGCCGCCGGCCGGCCGGAGGCGCAGTTGCAGGCAGGCCCGGTCGCCGCAGAAGGGGTTGATTTCCTCCGTCTCCACATCGGCCACAAGCAGCCTGGCCCGGTGCCGGGGGCTGCGGTAATGCTCCATAATGACATCGCCGTACAGGGCGGCGGAGTTGTCGTTGTCGGGGAAACCGGCCATAGCGGGACGGAACAGCGCCGGGGTTTGGGTTGACTTGACCGGCGCAAGCGATGCGAAGGCCGCGCGGCAGGCGGCCCTACTCGGTGGTGGCGGCGCCGGCGCCGTCCAGGGCGGCCTTGAGCGTGTGCCAGGGCAGGATGGCGCACTTGATGCGCGTGGGGTAGGCGATGACGCCGCCCAGCATTTCCAGGTCGCCCAGCAGGTCGTAGTCCACTTCGGCGTCGGGTTCCGTAAGCATCCGGTGGAACTCATCAAACATCGCCATGGCGTCGGCCGGCGAGGCGCCCTTGACGGCCTGGGTCAGCAGGGACGCCGAGGCGCGGCTGATGGCGCAACCGTGTCCTTGAAAGGCGACGTCGGCGACCTGCTCCGCCCCCTGTTTCGCCCCTACTTTCAGTTGCAGCGAAATCTGGTCGCCGCACAGAGGGTTGTAGCCGTCGGCCTGGTGGGTGGCGTCGTCCAGGGTGCGGTAGTTGCGGGGGCGGCGGTTGTGTTCCAGCAGGATTTCCTGGTACAGGTCGCTCAAGTCGGATGCCGTTGCCATCAGCCGAAAACCTCAATCACGCGGTCTATGCCCTTGACCAGGGCGTCGATTTCGCCGGGGGTATTGTAGAAGGACAGGGAAGCCCGGGCGGTGGCCGGGATTTGGTAGCGCGCCATTACCGGCTGGGCGCAGTGGTGGCCGGTGCGGACGGCGATGCCCTCGGCGTCCAGGATGGTGCCGATGTCGTGGGGGTGGGCGCAGTCCATATGGAAGGACAGCACGCCGCCCCGGTGCCCGGCAGTGCCGATGAGCCGCACGCCGTCAATGGCGGACAGCAGTTCGGCGCCGTACCGCATCAGGGCCTGTTCGTAGGCGGCGATGCGCGCCATGCCGATGTTTTCCAGGTACTCAATGGCCGCGCCCAGCCCGATGGCGCCGGCGATGTCCGGCGTGCCGGCCTCAAACTTGTAGGGCAGCGTATTGTAGATGGTTTCCTCAAAGGTGACGGAGCGGATCATCTCCCCGCCGGACTGGTAGGGGGGCATATCGTTGAGCAGGTCAGCCCGCCCCCAGAGAACGCCGATGCCGGTGGGCCCGTAGAGCTTGTGGCCGGAGAAGGTCATAAAGTCCACATCCAGGGCCTGCACATCAACGGGCAGATGGGGCGCCGACTGGGCGGCGTCAATCATCACCGGAACGCCCCGGGCGTGGGCCAGCTCGGCCATGGTCTGCACCGGATTGACCGTGCCCAGGGCGTTGGACTGGTGCACCACCGACACCAGGCGGGTGCGGTCGTTGAGCATACTTTCGTACTCGTCCAGCAGCAGCTCGCCCTCGTCGTTGAAGGGGATGACGCGCAGCCGGACGCCGATTTCCTGGCCCAGAATCTGCCAGGGCACGATGTTGGAATGGTGTTCCATGCCGGTGATGATGACCTCGTCGCCGGCGCGGAAATGCTTGCGTCCGTAGGAGTTGGCGACCAGGTTGAGGCCCTCGGTGGCGCCGCGCACGTAGATGATTTCATCGGCGGAGGGGGCGTTGATGAACCGGCGCACGGCCTCGCGGCCGGCCTCGAAGTCGTCGGTGGCGCGCTGGCTCAAGGTATGGACGCCCCGATGGACATTGGAGTTGTTATGCAGGTAATAGTTGGTGATGGCGTCAATGACGGCGCGGGGCTTCTGGGTGGTGGCGGCGTTGTCCAGATAGACCAGCGGCTTGCCGTTAACCAGCTGGCGCAGCGCCGGAAAATCCTGCCGGATGCGTTCCGCGTCGATGCCGTTCAAGGCCGGGTCGTTCCGCGCGCCGGGAGCGTTGCCGGAACCGGGGGCATTCCCGGAGACAGGGGCATTGATGTTCGGGGCGGGGGACGCCCCCGTTGTGGCGCTCACGAGCGGCCTCCCATGGGCAGCGAAATATGGGCATCGGGAATGGCGGCGCGGAACTCGGCGTCCAGATAATGGCGCAGGGGTTCCAGGGCCACGGTGTCAATGATTTCGCTGGCGAAAGCGTGGATGAGGATGCGGCTGGCGGTGGGCAGGTCCAGCCCCCGGCTGCGCATATAAAAGATGGTGTCGGCGTCAATATGCCCGGCGGTGGCGCCGTGCCCGCACTTTACGTCGTCGGCGTAGATGAGCAGGCTGGGCTTGCTGTCCACTTCGGCTTCGGGGGACAGCAGCAGGTTTTTGTCCGTCTGCTGGGCGTCGGTTTTCTGGGCGTCCTTGCGGACGGTGACATTGCCGCCGAACACGGCGCGGGACTGGCCGTCCAGAATGCCCTTGTAGAACAGGCGGCTGACGCCGTGAGGCCGGGCGTGGTCAATGTTGATGTAGTTGTCAATGTGCTGCTGCCCGGTGGTTAGATAAAGGCCGTTGAGGACGCATTCGGCCCCGGTTCCGTCCAGGGTTACGCCGAAATCGTGGCGTCCCAGGGCGGCGCCGCGCGCGATGGCTACCGACGAAAAGCGGGAATCCCGGCATTGCAACGCCCGGCTGACGCCGATATGGTAGGCGTCCTGGCCCTCTTGCAGCAGCCGGTAATGTTCCACGCCGGCGTTTTCGCGGACATAGAATTCGGTCACGGCGTTGGTCAGGTAGCGGGCGTCATCCGGGCCGGCGTAGGTTTCAATCACGGTGACCCGGCTGCCGGGCTGGGCGTTGACCAGCGTGCGCGGGTGCGTGGCGCGGGGCAGTTCCCGTCCGGTGGTGAGATAGACGATGTTGACCACGCCGCCGTCGGCGTTTGCGGGGATGTCGATGCCCACGCCGTCGCGGAGGAAGGCGGTGTTGAGGGCCACAAATCCGTCCTCGTCCGGCGGGGCGATGGCGCCGAGCAGCACTTCGCCCAGCCCTCGCTGGGCGTTGATGGCATCGGGCAGGGCGGCGATAATCATCGCCTCGGTATGGCCGCCTTTGGTGGGTATAGGAACGCGCAAGTTGGAGGAAAGACCGGGGGCAAAGACGCCGTCCACCAAAACGATGTTATGCCAGTCGCCGCGCCAGGGCGCGCGGGCGGGCAAAGCGGCGGGGCCGAGGCCGGCGGCGTTCACCGGCAGCGGCGGCTGCGGCACGGCGAAAGCGGCGCGGGCCACAGGCGCGATGTTGGTGTACTTCCAGGGCTCGTTGCCCCGCCGCGCGGTGGGCAGGCCGAGACGCTGGAAGGCGTCCCAGCCGCGCCGCCGCAAGTCGGGCACGGACAAGGGCGTGCCCAGAGGGGACTGGGCGGCGTAGGCGGCGGCGTAGTGGGGATAGGCGTCCGCGGGCGCCGGGGTAGTAGCTGCGGGGGCGGTAGTAGTCATTCCGTCTGCTCGGTGGTTGGGGGAGTGATGGCGTTATGCCGTTGCTGCTGGCGGAAGCCGGCGGGCGGCTGCGGCTGGCGAAGCCAATACAGCATCCGGTCGATGTAGGCGGCTACGCTTTGGAGGCCCCGCCGGAGGTATAAGTCGTGGCTGTCGCCGCTGTAGTTGTCGCCGTCGTAAAAGCCGGCGCGCCGGTTCTGCGCCACGCGCAAGCAGACGTCCGGATCCGCATTGCGACTGCCTTGGGGCCGGTTGCGAACCAGCGCGCTGCATAATTCCGGCGCTGCGCCGGCAGGCGAGGGCAGTCCGCAGCTGGCGTCATCATGGGCGGGCCGTTTCGGGGCGGGCCGCTTCGGCTTCCTCGCGCACCCAGTCGTAGCCCTGCGCTTCCAGGCGTTCCGCCAGCTCCGGGCCGCCGCTGCGGACGATGCGCCCGTCCACCAGCACGTGCACCCGGTCAGGGCTGATGTAGTTGAGGATGCGCTGGTAATGAGTAACCACCACGGTGGCGTTGTCCGGGCGGCGCAGCCGGTTCACTCCGTCGGCCACAATCCGCAGGGCATCAATGTCCAGGCCGGAGTCCGTTTCGTCCAGCAGGGCCAGCGTGGGTTCCAGCAGGGCCATTTGCAGCACTTCGTTGCGCTTCTTTTCGCCGCCGGAAAAGCCCTCGTTCACGGAACGGCGCACCAGTTCCGGGTCGATTTCCACTTCGGCGACTTTGCTCCGCAACAGGCGGTCGAACTCCCGCGCGCCCATTTCCTCCTGCCCCCGGTGGACGCGGCCGGCGTCCACGGCCGCCTTGAGGAACTGCCAGGCGCGGACGCCGGGCAATTCCACGGGGTACTGGAAAGCCAGAAAGACGCCCTCCCGGGCCCGGTCCTCCGGCTCCATAGCCAGCAGGTTCAGCCCCCGGTAGGTGGCTTGGCCGCCGGTGACTTCGTACTCCGGCCGGCCGGCCAGGGTATTGGCCAGGGTGCTTTTGCCGGAGCCGTTGGGGCCCATAATGGCGTGGACTTCGCCGGGGCGCACGGTGAGGTTCACGCCCTGCAAAATCTCCTGTTCGTCAATGGACACGCGCAGGTCGCGCACTTCCAGAATGGGGCCATCGATTGCTTGCGTAGCGGTTGCGGTCATCGTAGTTTCCGACATTCTCCTGTTCCGCCGTCAAAATCTGCGTCGGCCGTGATGCCGGCCGCCCGGTTAGCCGACCGTACCCTCCAAGCTGACCTTGAGCAGCTGGGAGGCTTCCATGGCGAATTCAAAGGGCAGCTCCTGGAAAATGCCGCGGCAGAAGCCGTTGATAATCATAAAGTGAGCGTCCTCCACGCCGATGCCCCGCTGTTGCAGGTAGAACAGCTGGTCGTCGGATACCTTGGAAGTGGTGGCTTCGTGTTCCAGCTGGGCGGTGGGGTTTTTGACCTCAATGTAAGGCACGGTGTGGGCGCCGCAGCGGTCGCCCACCAGCAGGGAATCGCACTGGGTAAAGTTGCGGGCGCCCTGGGCCGACGGGTTGATTTTGACCAGCCCGCGATAGGTCTGCTGCCCCTGCCCGGCGGAGATGCCCTTGGCCACGATGGTGCTGCGGGTGTTCCGGCCCAGGTGGATCATCTTGGTGCCGGTGTCGGCCTGCTGCCAGTTGTTCACCAGCGCCACGGAGTAGAACTCGCCCACCGAATTGTCGCCTTGCAGGATGACGCTGGGGTATTTCCAGGTGATGGCCGAGCCGGTTTCCACCTGCGTCCAGGAGATTTTGGAGTTGGCGCCGGCGCACTTGCCGCGCTTGGTGACGAAATTATAGACGCCCCCTTCGCCGTTGCGGTCGCCGGGGTACCAGTTTTGCAGGGTGCTGTACTTGATTTCGGCGCCTTCCAGCGCCACCAGTTCTACCACGGCGGCGTGCAGCTGGTTGGACTTCCGCATCGGCGCGGTGCAGCCCTCCAGGTAGCTGACATAAGCGCCTTCGTCGGCGACAATCAGCGTCCGCTCGAACTGGCCGCTGTCCGCCTGGTTGATGCGGAAGTAGGTCATCAGCTCAATGGGGCAGCGCACGCCGGGGGGGATGTAGGCGAAAGAGCCGTCGGAAAACACCGCCGAATTCAGGGTGGCGTAGAAATTGTCGGCGTAAGGCACCACGGAGCCCAGGTACTTCCGCACCAGTTCCGGGTGCTTCTGCACGGCTTCGCTTATGGGGCAGAAAATGACGCCCGCCTTTTCCAGCTGCTCCTGGTAGGTGGTGGCTACCGACACGCTGTCCAGCACGGCGTCCACGGCCACGCCGGCCAGCCGGGCCTGTTCCGCCAGGGGGATGCCCAGCTTGTCGAAGGCTTCCAGCACTTCGGGATCCACTTCGTCCAGGCTCTGGGGGCCGGCGTCCGCCGACTTGGGCGCGGCGTAGTAGTGGATGTCCTGGTAGTCAATGGGCGGGTGCTGGATGTTGGCCCAGGTGGGTTCGGAGTAGCCCTGGCGTTCCCAGAAGCGGTAGGCGCGCCGGCGCCAGTCCAGCATCCATTCGGGCTCGTTTTTCTTGGCCGAAATCAGCCGCACCACATCCTCGCTGAGGCCCTTGGGGAAGGCTTCCTGCTCAATGTCAATGGTGAACCCCCATTTGTAATCGGAGTTCAGCTCCTCGGATGTGGTGTCCCGGGAGATAACGCGCTGGGCCGGCGGCGCCGGCGTCTGTGCCGGAGCCGGGCCGGGGCGTTGTGCCTGTGCGGTGGTCATCAGACGGAAGTCCTCCGGCGCCGGCGGCGATTTGGTTGGCGGCGACCGCTTGCCGGCGCATGGGAATGGGGTTGGGGGCTATTCCCGACCGTTAAGGTCAACAATTATCCTAGACCAGCGGAGGGGGTTCTGTCAATGCCGGCCGGCGGGCGGGCCGGGCAGCGTTTTCACGGGCAGCGTTTTCAATCGGGCGGTTTGACATTTGCCCGTCAATCCGGCTGACGCCGGCATCCGCATCGGCCCCATCCGCCTGCCCGCATTCCGGCCCCTGCCGGCGCCCGACGCGCCTCAATCCCGGCCCGGCGCCCAATCCGCCCGCCGGAATTTTAAAAATCGCCGCCATTTATGACACCCACCCCCTTGTGCCTTGAACATCCGTACTGCTAACCTCAAACACGGATGCGGCAACCCGCCCGGCGACCAGGGGACAGCTGCCCCGACCGCCATCCGACCAGGCCCACGACGCGGACGCGCGCCCCAAGCCCAGGCGGACACCAGCACTGCCCACCCACCGGATCCGATCCGTAGCTCTCAACCGCGTCACGCCACCATCGGGGAAAAACCTTTCGGGCTAACCAAACGGGCCTCCAGGAAACGGCCTAACCCTTGTCGGAACCCCATTTCAGCTGGTCCTGCTTCGTCGCTGTATGACTTGTACGGCCCGTGTAGTTCTGTGCCAGCCAGCGGGTGTCACCACCGCCCCGTGCCGGAAACGACGGCCCTCAAAAAGCTGCCGCTCCGGGACACGGAAAACTAGGACGAAATTCGCTTTTACGCTCTCAGGCCGTAGCGCCGACAACCTGGAACCCCAAAGGCCAGCCCGAGCCTTCCCCGATGCCTTCATCTTGCCAACTGCCACTTACCAATCGTCAATCGCCCACCCATCGGAAAGGAGCCGACTTCCCATGACAACCGCCCGCCCGCCGCCCCTTGCCGCGGCGCCTCCCCGGCCCGTCGGAACCGCCCTCGTGACCGTAACCGCCTCGTAAATCAAGGCGCGTCGGCGCATCAGGGCCCGACGGCAGGCGCATTGTGCCGTCGCCCCGGCGGCACAGCATAATCACCCGTCAGTCCGGTGAAAGCCGGCACCCGGGCATCCGCACCGCCGGCTGCTCCGCAGCCATAAGCGCTTGCCCCGGATGCCGGCCCCGACCGGAACGACGGGTGATTTGGCGGCAGGGGCTAGGCCGACAACGCCGCCGCCGGCCGGTCCAAAGCCGCCCCGGCAGCCTTCAGGCCGGCAATCTCCCCCGGCGAATACCCCGCTTCCGCCAGTATCTCATCAGTGTGCAACCCGAAGTAGGGCGCCGGCGCCCCCAGACGCGGCGGGGTGCCCGACAGCCGCGCCGTGGGCCCGGAATGATCCACGCTGCCCCACACCGGATGCTCGCGGGTCACGATGAAGCCGGCTTCACGCACCGCCGGATCATCCCGGTAGTCCTCCATGGTCAGGTTGGGCGCCACCGACACGCCCGCGGCCGGCAGCCGCCGCAACCAGTGCGCCACCGGCTGCTGCCCGATGACGCGCGCAATGGCGGCCACCTGCATATCCTCCGGGAAATGCTGGCTGCCGGCGTGTCCCATCATCGCCAGCATCGCGCGGAAGGCGAAATCGTCGGGGCAGTGCAGGTACAGCCAGCCGTCCGCCGCCTGGTAGAGGCGCGAAGCGGGGGAGTAGCCCCGCACCCCCACGCCCTCCGGCTCCTCCCGCCGGTAGCCCTCATAGTCCAGGAAGTAGGGCGACTGGAGCAGGCCGGCCGTCAGCGCCAGCCCGCTGTCCACCGACTGGCCTTGCCCGGTGCGGTTGCGCTCGTGCAGCGCCAGCGCCACCGCGTACGCCCCCATCAGCCCGGTGCCGTAGTCATTCACGGCGTAGGGCGCCAGCATCGGAGCGCCGTCCCGCCCCCCGCGCCGCACCTGCATCCCGCTGGTGCCTTGCGCCAGCTGCTCCCAGCCGGCCCGTTCCGACCAGGGGCCATCGTACCCGAAAGCATTCAGCGAAGCGTACACAATGTCCGGCTTGACCTTCTTGACCGCCTCGTACCCCAGGCCCAGCCGTTCCATAGCCGACTTGCGGTTGTTCTCCACAATGACATCGGCGGTCGCCGCCAGTTTCCAGAAAACGGCCCGCCCCTCCTCGGTCTTGAGGTTGAGCAGAATGCTGCGCTTGCCCCGGTTGACATCGATATACCCCACCGGGTCCAGGATGCGGGTCGGGTCATCGATTTTGATGACATCGGCGCCGAACTCCCCCAGGGTGCGTCCGCAGGTAGGCCCGGCCAGGATGATGCACAGGTCAAGGACGCGGACGCCTTGCAAAGCCGAGGCAATGTCGCCATTGCCGTTGTTGCTGTTTCCATTGCTTTTGGCAGCCGGGCGGGCCGCAACGGCGTCCACCTCGGCCAGAACGGCGTCGGTATGCTCGCCAAGCCGGGGCGCGCGGCCCCGGATGGCGCCGGGAGTGCCGCGCAGACGCGCCTGCACCCCGGGCTGTTTCATCCGCCCGTGTTCGGCATCGTCCACTTCCACCACCATTTTGCCGGCCACGGCGTGCTCGTGAACCAGCCATTCGTCCACCGTTTTGCAGACGGTGCAGGCGCCCCCCTGGGCGTTGATGTCCGCTTCCCACTGCCAGGCGCTGCGCTCCCGGAACATCGCGGCGAAACGCTCCTGCCAAAGCGCCAGCGTGGCCTCATCCACCGGCCGCCCGAACAGGGGCGCCACTTCCTCAATCCATTCCTCCCGCCCGGCGGCGGTCAGCGTCTGCCGGGCAAAGCGCTCAAACATCCCGTGATGATAAATCCAGCGCCCGTCGGCGCACTGGTAGGGATGCGACATCACCGTGCGGGGGAAGTCAAACTGGTCAACATACTCGTACCCGTTGAACCTGATGATGCGGCTGCCCATCGCCGTGAACATAGCCGAATGCAGGGGAACCTCAATCCGCTGCCCCCGCCCGCTCCGGTGGCGCGCGTTGAGGGCCATGCCCACCGACACCGACCCGATGATAGCGGCGAAAGTGCTGGCAATGGGCAGGGGCGTGAACAGCGGTTCGCCCGCGCTGGCGTCCGTTTCCGGGTAGAGGCCGGTCTGCGCGCTGATGACCGGATCCCAGCCGGCCTGGCTGCGGGCCGGGTGTTCGGCGCCATAGCCGGGCAGAGCGCAGTAAATGAGGCCGGGGTTGGCGGCGGCCAGCTCCTCGTACCCGATGCCCAGCCGTTCCGCCACGCCGGGCCGGAAGTTCTCAATAACCACATCGGCGCTGGCCGCCAGCCGCCGGGCGGCGCCCTGCCCGGCGTCGGTTTTCAGATCCAGAACCACGGAGCGTTTGCCCCGGTTCCAGGTGGCGAAGGCCGGTTGGGAACGGGCGGGATCGCCGCCATCAGGCCGTTCTACCTTGATGACATGAGCCCCCTGGTCGCCCAGCAGCATCCCCAGCATAGGCCCCGGTACATACTGGCCGAACTCTACAACGTGAATGTCGCGCAGCGCCCCCGCGGAGGCGGCGTTGCCGGCGTTGCCGTTGGTAGTGGCGTTGCCGTTGGTGGTGGTCATTGCATTACTCCTTGCCATCAGGATTTTCGGGCGGCGGCGGCGGTTCCCCAACGGGAATGCCCTGCTCAACCTGCTGCTGGTACCATTCCCGCCAGCGGACATCATTTTCAACGCGGCCCCGGGCGATGTTCCGGGCGCGGAGCTTGTTGGTTTGCTGTTCCAGCCAGTGCGCCAGCATAGTCAGTACCTTTACCCCTCGGAGGATGAGAAATGCCGAGACGGCGGCGACAGAAAACACTACCGCCATCACTATGATAACCGAAATGATGGCCTCAGTGACCGCCCAGCCGAAAATCTGGTGCAGAACGGCGACGACGAAACCCATCGCGGACAGGATGCTGAAAATCGTCAGCCACGCCCGGCCCCAGCCGGCGGGTATCTCCCAAACGCTCCTCTGTTCCGGGCGCGGAAGGCGAAGGTCGTCATTGCGCTCGTCGTCCAATGTCATTCCTCCACCCGGCGTCAGCCGGCGGCTGCGAAGCGCGCCGGATCGCACCCCTCTAGGCTGATGCCAGTTTGCCCGCCGGCGATCAGATCCGCAATCCCCCGCCCCATGGCCGGCCCCAGCAGAATGCCCTTCTTCTGCCCGCCGGCGCTGATATAGGCGTTTTCCCAGCCCGGAGCGCGCCCCACAATGGGCATCCAGTCCGGCGTCAACGGACGCAGGCAGGCCGTGTGCAACGCCACCGCCGCCGCCGCCAGCGACGGCATCAAACGCGTCGCCATTTTGATAATCAGGGCGCGGGCTTCGTCAGTGAGCGACAGGTCAAACCCGGCGTCCTCCTCGGTGGAACCGCACCAGATGAGGCCGTCGGTTTTGGCGTACATTGAGCTGCCGCCGCCAATCAGTTCGTAGGCCAGACCGGCGCCGTTGGGCGGCTGCAGCCGGATAATCTGCCCCTTGAGCGGGTCAACGGGAATGGCGGTGTCCAGCCACTGCTCGGCGGCGCGGCACCAGGGGCCGGCGGCGATCAGCAGCGCGCCGCAGGGAATTTCCCCGCCGTCGGACAGCGCCACCGACTCCACCCGGCCGTGCCCCAGCCGCAGGCCCACCGCGCTGGCGGAGCAGACCACCGCGCCCCGCTTTTCGGCGGCGGCGGCCAGCGCCCGCGTGAATTCCATCCCGTCCAGGGCCCCGTTGCCCCTGGCGTGCACGCCGGCGATAATCTCCGGCGACAGGCGCGGCTCCAGGGCCAGGGCATCCTCCCGTTCCAGCCACTCGGCGGCAAAGCCCGGTTCCGATGCGCCGTTGAAAGTCCCCAGCGTGGCCCGCAGTTCCGGCAGCTCCGCTTCGTCAAAGGCCACTTTGACAATAGAGCTGATGCGCCCGTGGTAATCAATGCCCGTTTCGGCGGGCAGGGCGTCCCAAAGCTGCCGGTGCAGCCGGAAGGACTGCAACGCCATCGGCAGCAGGGCCGGCCAGCCGTGTCCCTCCAGCGGATTGAGGCCGCCCGCGTTGTAGCCGGAAGCTTTCGCGCCAATGCCCTCCCGCTCAATGATAGTGGCCCGCACGCCGCGCTCCGCCAGATAGTAGGCGGCGGCGGAACCGGCAATGCCCCCGCCGATGATTGCCACATCGGTTGCCTGATATGTCGTCATTTTCGCCATCCTGTTGCGCAATGTTGTAGGCGTTAGGATATAATCCCCGCCCGGAGGTGTCTATGCCCATTTACGAATATCATTGCGCCGCCTGCGGCGCCGATTTTGAGCGCATCCGCCCCGTTGCCCGCGCCGATGAGCCGGCGGAATGCCGGGCGTGCGGCCAGCCGGCCAAGCGGCAGATTTCCAACTTTTCGTTCCAGTCGGACACCTTCACCGCGCCCAAGCTGCGCCGCCGGCCGGGTACCGCGTTCCGGGGCAACCGCCCGGCCGGAGCTTCCGCAAACGGCCCGCCGGAAACGGAAGCCCCGCCGCCGGCTGGATAATGGCGCCACCGGCCGGCCACTGGCCGACCGTATCCGGCCGGCGGCGCCTGCACAGACTGCCCGGGCAATCTGGCGTCGTGTCGTCCTGGCGCCGCGCGGCGCCAACAGAGAGGTATAACTATGCCCGAGACCGCCAGCCGGCAGAAAGCCGGCTCCGCCGTCTATGACTGCAACGCCGTCAACCGGGGCGTGTACATCGCCGACAACCTGGACTTCCTGCACTCCCTCAACGACGCCTGCATCGACCTGGTGTGCATTGACCCGCCCTTCGACAAGAACCAGACCTTTGTCGCCGACCAGCTCCGGCCTCCGCTTACCGAAGCGGAGCGGCAGAACGAACTGCGCCTGCTGGCCCAGTGGGGCATCGCCGGCCCGGAAGCGGCGGCCGACGCCGGCATCCAGTGGCCCGTGGACCACAGGGTGCGCGGCGGCTACCGGGACATCTGGCGGTGGGACACCGATATTCACGAGGAATGGTTGCAGACGCTGGAGACCCATTACCCGGTGGTTCACAGCCTGATTGAGGCCACGCGGCTGGTGCATAGCGACGGGCGGGCCGCCTACCTCTGCCTTATGGCCATCCGGCTGCTTGAAATCCACCGGGTACTGAAGTCCACGGGCAGTCTATACCTGCACTGCGACCACAATGCCAACGGCTACCTGCGCCAGCTGTTGGACGCGGTATTCGGCACGGAGAGTTTCAGGAACGAGATTGTATGGTCGTACCAACGATGGACGGGCGCAACCAGGACCTTCCAGCGGATGCACGACACCATACTTTTCTACGCCAAAAGCAAATCGTCAACGTTCAACACCTTGAAAGAGCCTTTCAGCAGCAAGTCAAAGCACCAAAGCAGCCGGCGCAGCGTCCACGATGAGCAAGGCAAAATCCAGCAGATGTACACTGACGACAGGGCGCGCGAAAAAGCGATGCGCGATGTATGGGAAATTTCTTATCTGAATTCTCAATCCCGGGAACGAACCGGCTACCCCACGCAGAAACCCGTCGCCCTGGCCGA
This sequence comes from Dehalococcoidia bacterium, assembly GCA_965203195.1. Lineage (GTDB taxonomy): Bacteria > Chloroflexota > Dehalococcoidia > Lucifugimonadales > UBA3495 > Bin87. The sequence goes on from OZ241860.1 coordinate 3,593,209, forward strand.
GCGTATCATTGAAGCCAGTACCAACACAGGCGATATTGTGCTGGATTGTTTCGCCGGCTGCGCCTATGTTGCCACGGCGGCCGAGCGTCTCGACCGCGGCTGGGTGGCCTGCGATCTGAATCCCCGCGCCTGGACGGTGTTCAAACGGCAGTTCAACAAGCCCAACCTGGCGCTGCTGACCTGCAACGACGAACCCGCGCCCGGCCAGGGTGTGCTGGACGGGCCGCACGCGCAGGTCTTTGGCCCCAACGAACTGCCCACGCCGGAACGCGTTACCCGTCCCACCGAGCTGGCGCCGCTGGCAACGCCGGAGCGCAAGTTCCGGCAGCCCAAAGCAAAGCCGGTGATGACCGACGAGGAAATGCTCACCGAACTGCTGGAATTCAGCGACTACACGGCTTGGTGCTGCGGTTTCGCCAATCGCAAGCCCGACGGGACCGTAATCCGGCAGACCTGGAATTTTCATCTGGATCACATTGACCCGGTGTCGGCCGGCGGCATTAACGAAATCACCAACCGGGCGCCGATGTGTCCACACCACAATATCCGCAAAAGCAACCGCTTGGTTGCGCTACGGGAATATCGCAACTGGATACTGGCCGCCGGCGAAATGCAGATGCCGCCCGACCAGCTGGTTGACCTGGGGCAAGCGCAACTTTACGCCGCGCGCACTTACGCCCGCTATGAGCAGGAATCCTTGCCCTCAAACCTGAACGCGTGCTCAAGGGATGCGGTGTGATGCCGGGGTCGGGAAGGCGGCAGGGGGGAGGCGCTACGGCGGCGCAACTCGCGCCGGTTATTTTGATGTTGCGTACACTGGCGGGCGCGCTGCGCCGCCCGGATGTTATCGGCTATAATAGGCGGCAGAAGCCGGCTTCCGCCGGCGACGGGTGAACCGCACCGGCGACAGGTGAACCGCTATGGAAAATGGAAACTGGAGCGAGGAGGTTTTCAACCTCTCCCCACAACACCGCTGGACGGCCCGGCCCGGCAATGTGGTTTTCGTGGCCGACCGCGGCGCAGTGCGCTTTGAAATCCCCCGGGGCTGGCACGTAGAACCCACCAAAAACTCGGTCAAGTTCCACGACCGCAAGCCGCCCGACGACAGCATGGGCATTGAGATGTCCATATTCTACCTGTCGCGCCTCGCCGTGGGCGTGGACTGGAGCGGCCTCTCCATTCACCAGCTCATCAAGGACGCCACCGCCAACCTCGGCAAGGATGGCAAGACCGGCAGCCCCACCACCATCAAGCTGAACGGGCTGGAAATCGCCTGGGTGCAGCGGGAATTCATTGACGACGACGAAAAGCGCCCGGCGCACAGCCGCATCGCCACGGCGCGGCACATCGCCTCCGCCATCCAGGTGGTCATCACTATGGCCTACTGGCCGGAGGATGCGGAGGAGGCCCAGTCGGTGTGGAACGATATGATGGGGACGCTGAAACTGGGCGAGTACATTGACAATCCCATAATGGGGCCGCCATAAAAATGGGGCCGTCACAAAGGGAAGGTACGCCATAGCGTCACACGGCAAGCGAAGGCAACGGCCGGCTATAATGGCCGGCGGCAATTCTCAATCCCCCGGCGCCGGTCTGGGCGTGCGTATGCGTATGCCGGCGCGTCGGGCCGGCGGCGTCAGGTGAGCAGCGATGAGCACGAACTGGGATATGCAGGCTTTTGACCTGCCCGAAAATCACGGCTGGAGCGCCAAGCCCGGCAACCGCATCTTTATCGGCGACAAGGGGGCCATCCGCTTTGAGGTTCCCGACGGCTGGATTATGGAGTTTTCCAAAGACGGACGCGCGTTCCTGTTCTTTGACCGCAGGCCGACCCAGGACGCCAACATCCGCCTGGACGTGCGGGTGCGGAATATGTTCGCCATGAACCCCAATGTGGACTGGTTCGACGTGCCCCCCTGGGACCAGCCGCCCATCACCGAGTGGCTCAAGAAAAATATGGTCAATGACGAGCGCAACCCCATCAAGGTAGGCCCGCCGTTCACCATCAACCTGGACGGGATGACCGTAACCTGGGGCGAGCTGGACTTCATCGATCCGCTGGAAAAGCGTCTGGCCCACACGCGGCTCTGCTACGCTATGAAAACCTCCGTGGCCCTCCTCTCCATAATCGCCATGGACTTCTGGCACGAGCAGTCCCCGCAGGCCCATTCGGCCTGGAACGATATGCTGGGCACCCTCAAGCTGGGCGAGTTTATGGAAAGCCCCTTTTACGGGCCGGGACACCGGGGGCCGGGCTGACTTGCACCTGTCCCTACCACTGTCCCCGGCAATATCCCGCTTCCCCGCACGCCGCCTGCCCAGGAGCCGCCCGCTATGACCGCCGCCGCATCCGTAGCCGTCAACGCCGCCCGCCTCAACGACCACCTGGCCGCGCTGGGCCAAATCGGCCACACCGATGCCGGGATGCAGCGCGTCGCCTTTTCCCGGTATGACATCGCCGGCCGGGATTACGTCGCCGGCCTGATGCGCGCCGCCGGTATGTCCGTCCGCATTGACGCCGCCGGCAACATCATCGGCCGCATTGAGGGCAAGGGCGCCGGCAGTGGCGCTGGCGCCGGCGGCGCCTCCGCTCTGCCTGCCATCGTCCTCGGCTCGCACACCGACACGGTGCCTTCCGGCGGGCAGTATGACGGCGCCCTGGGCGTCATCGCCGCCATCGAAGTCGTCCAGGCGCTGGCCGACGCCGGCCACACCCTGCGCCATCCGGTTGAAGTGATGGTGTTCACCAACGAGGAAGGCACCGGCTTTCACCGCTGGCTGCTGGGCAGCCGCGCCGTGGCCGGCCTCTGGGAAGCCGAGGACTTTGCCGCCGTGGACGATGACGGCGTGGCGCTGTCATCCCGCCTGTCCGACCTCGGCGGCAACCTTTCCCGCATGGAGCAGGCGCGCCGCCGGCCGGACGAACTGGCCTGCTACTTGGAACTGCACATTGAGCAGGGGCCCACGCTGCACCGGGGTGGTTATCCCATCGGCATCGTAACCGGCATCACCGGGCGTTCCGTTTATCACATTGACATTGTGGGCGAGGCCAACCACGCCGGCACCACGCCCATGTCGCTGCGGCGGGATGCGATGCCGGCGGCGGCGCAAATCGCCCTGGCCGTGCGGCGCATCGCCGGCGAAATGGAAATCTGCCGCGTGGGGACGGCAGGGAGCCTGGAGGTGCATCCCAACGCCGGCAATGTCATTCCCGGCCGGGCGCAGCTGGGCTGCGAGTTCCGGGATGAGCGGACGGAATCGCTGGACGCCGCCGAGGTGGAGCTGCGCCGCGCGGCCGCCGAAGTGGCCCACGCCGAACAGGTGGCGATTACCGTTACGGCGCAGCGCAACACGCCGTCCGTGCCCGTGTCCGCCGGTATGCAGCGGCTGGCGGCGGAGGCGACCGACCGGGCCGGGCTGGCGCGCATCAGCCTGCCCAGTGGCGCCGGCCACGATGCCCAGGCCATTGCCGCCATTACGCCGGCGGCGATGATTTTCGTGCCCAGCGTGGGCGGCATCAGCCACGCCCCGGCGGAATACACCCCGCCGGCCGATTGCGCCAACGGAGCGCAGACGCTGCTCAACGCCCTGCTGCTGGCGGATGAACGCTAGGGCGTGTCGTCAAATGCATTGTAATGACAGCTGATTTGACGACACGCCCCGGGGAAACGCGCCGAGTTAGGCGCGGGCGTACTTGTCCACCGCCTTGTCGCCGGTAAGCGCCAGGAATATGTCGCCGTGGGCGTCGCACCAGATGCCGTGGGCGGAGCGGCTGTCCCAGCGGGCCAGCAGGTTGCCGTCCCGGTCAAAGATGCTGACCTGCGGGGCGTGAGAGTTGTCCAGAGGCGGCAGCTGGCTGACCACGAAGTCGCCCTCCGGGGTTTCGGCAATGTCGGTGGGACGGCAGGTATCCGTCCACATCGCGATGAAATCGCCGGCGGTATTGAACACCTGGATGCGGCTGTTCTCCCGGTCGCACACATACACCCGGTCGTCGCGGGTCACCAGTAGGCTGTGGGGCAGGTGGAACTCGTAGGGATGCTCCTTGCCCGGCTTGCCCCAGGAATACTTGTGGTTGCCGTCGTTGTCAAAACGGTGGATGCGGGCGTTGCGGTAGCCGTCGGCCACGAACAGGTCGCCGCTGGGCGAAGGCACCAGTTCGGCGGGGTAGTTGAAGGGGCCGGCGGCGCGGGGAACGAGGGCGCCGGCCACTTCGCAGCCGGTGTCGGAATGAACGCCGTGCCGCCCCAGCATCTGGATGGGCTTGCCGTCCAGAGTGTACATCAGGCACACGCTGGTGTCCCGGTCGGTCAGGTACACGATGTCGTCCTCAATGTAGAAGCCGTGGGCGTACACAAAGGCGCCGTTGCCCCAGCCCCTGATGAACGCCCCGCTGTCGTGGTCAAAGATGGCCACGGGCGGGTCGGCGCGGTGAAAGACATAAATGCTGCCGGCGGAGTCGCTGGCCAGGGCGCTGACGGCGCCCATGGGGTGGGCGGCGGGCATCTTGGCCCAGTCCGCCGTGAGGGTGTAGGTGTGCTTGCCGGTTCCTACGGTGGTCATCATTCAGCCTCCTGTTAGTGGGGTCGGTTGATTTCAGCCGGGTGTTCACGCTGCGCGTGGCGGCGGCGGCGGTTGTTGCCGACATCCTGGTCAAAAAGCCAACCGATTCCGCCGCCAAACAAAGCGCCGCAGAATGCGCCGACCATCGCATTCTGCGCGCCGACGATGGCCGAAAAGGCATCGCCGCCAAACTCGGGCGAGACCGCCGCGCCAATGCCGGCGCCAATCCACGCCACCACATTGGCGCCGATAACCCGCCAGATGATGGGATCTTTGGGTTCCATATTATATTATGCTCTCCTACGGTGGGTTGACGATTCTACCGTCATTCCGGCTTGCGCCGGAAGCTCCGGTTTATTCGCTGGCCGTCATCGGTTCCAGAATGTCCAGCAGAATAGCCATCCGGTCCAGGCCGACGCCGATGTCCGCGGCGTTGAGGAAACGCCGGCGCGTGTAGAAAAAGCCGTGCAGCTCGTTGGCCTCGGCGCGCAGCTGCCGCAGCCTGGAATCGCCGGACAACTGCTGCGCCCGGTTGAGCACATCGGCAAACTCGTCGTGCCGGGTGTACTTCCAGCCCTGCGCCTCGGCGACGGCCTTGGCCATCCAGGCGGCGGCGCCCCAGCCCTTTTCGGACGCCTGATGCAAGTCGCCGTCGGCCAGATACTGCCGGCCTTTGACCATAAACTGCCGCGCCTGCTGGCGATAATCGCCAAGGGCGTCGTCGGATTCATAGGGTTCGATGGGGGATGTTTGTTGTGTCACGGGAAAACCTCCGTTAAAAGCCAACTCTCCCGTCATTCCGGCATCCTGACACCGTCATTCCGGCTTGCGCCGGAACGACGGTTGGGCCAGGAATGGGCGGATTTTGACGACACGCCGCCCTACGCCAGCAGCCGGCGGGCGGTGGCAACCACGCGCTCGGCGTTGGGGACATACAGGTTTTCCAGGGCGCGGCTGTACGGCACCGGCGTGTGCGGCGGCGTTACCCGCGACGGCGGCGCGTCCAGGTAGTCAAAGGCTTCCTCGGCCACGCGGGCGCAGATGTCCGACGAGATGCTGCACACCGGCGTATCCTCATCCACCACCAGCAGGCGATGGGTGCGCCGCACCGAGTCCAGCACATGGTCGTAGTCAATGGGCGACACGCTCAACAGGTCAATCACCTCGGCGTTCACGCCCTCTTGCGCCAGTTCGTTGGCGGCTTCCATCGCCACCCAGGTCATCTTGCTGATGCCGACCAGGGTAATGTCGCTGCCGGGGCGGAGGGTGCGCGCCTTGCCCAGGGGCAGGGTGTACAAGTCCTCCGGGACGGGGGCGGTGTCGCCGTACAGCCCCTTGTGTTCAAAGAAAACCACAGGGTCGTCGTCGCGGATGGCGGACAGCAGCAGCCCTTTGGCGGTGTAGGCGTCGGAGGGGCAGACGCCCTTGAGGCCGGGGATGTGGCTGAACAGGGAGTAAAAGGATTCGGAATGTTGGGCGGCGCTGCCGAAGCCGGCGCCAATGCGGGTCAGCATCACGAAAGGCACCGCGACCTGCCCTCCGAACATATAGCGCATTTTGGCGGCGTTGTTGAGCAGCTGGTCCATACAGACGCCCACGAAGTCCACGAACATCAGCTCGGCCACGGCGCGCATTCCGGTGGAAGCGGCGCCAATGGCGGTGCCGACGAAAGCGGCTTCGGAGAGGGGGGTATCCAGCACGCGCTCGTTGCCGAACTCCTGGATGAGGCCGCGGGTGGTGCGGAAGGCGCCGCCCCAGGCGTCCACGATGCCCAGGTGTTCGCGGCCGGCGCCGCCGGCGATTTCCTCGCCCATAATGATGACGGTTTCATCGCGGCGCATTTCCTGGAGCAGGGCTTCGTTGATGGCCTCGCGGGTTTGCAGCTGGCGGGTTTCCCCCGGCGGGGGGAGCATAGGCGTTGCGACCGTGGTGGTCATAGTGTCAACCTCCGTAGGGGGTGATGGCAACGGCGCCGTCGGGTACGGCGTCAATGGCGATGTGGTGGTTCCAGAGCAGCGACATACCGATCAGAGGGTGGGTGCCGGCTTCCAGAAAGCGCGTCAATTGTTCCTGCCCCTGCCAGACGATGCGCGCATAGCCGTAACGAACCCGAACCGATTGTTGGGTAGCCGATGATGCGGTACGGAATCCGTCCAGTGTCAGGCCGAGTTGGAGGGTAAAAGGTTCCGGCAGTGCCAAGTATCCGGTGTAGCCGGTATCCAGCGTAAAAGGCAGCGTGCGCCAGTCGCCGCCGCCATCTTGGATTTCCAGCGACAGGATAGCCCGGAGCGCACTGCTGACGCGTCCGCCAATCACAGTTTGGGTTCCTCCTCATTGCAGCCGTCGAAAAAGTCGGTGGCGGAGTAGCCGACCCGCAGGCCGTAGTAAAGGGAGCCGGGCTTTCTGGCGCGCAATTTGAGGTCGCCGGAAATGTCGTCGGCGTCAATTTCGTAATCGCCGCTATTGATGTCGATGGTGACGAACTTGCCGATGTCGGCTTCGGTAAGGGTGGGGCGGATGCGTTCCCGGTAAATCTTTTCGCCCCGGGCGCAGAATTCGGCGTCGGTGAGGTTGGGTATGGTCATAGCGTCAACCTCCGTAGGGGGTGATGGCAACGGCGCCGTTGGGTACGGCGTCAATGGCGATGTGGTAGTTCCAGAGCAGGGACATACCGAGCAGAGGATGAGCGCCGGCCTGTACCACCCGCACGGTGCGCTGCTGCCCGAACCAGATTATACGGGCATAGCCATAACGCGCCATCGCCGATTGCTGGGTAGCGGATGAAACCAGGCGTCTCCCGTCCAGCGTCAAGCCCAGTCGGAGCGTATATCGCTCTGGCAGGGCCAAGTATCCGGTGAATCCAGTGTCCAGCGAAACCGGCAGCATTTGCAAATTGCCGTCGCCATCCTGGACTTCCAGCGGCATTAGAATCCGGCGTGTGCCGGCGACGCGCCCGTTAATCACAGCTTCGGCTCCTCGTAGCAGCCGTCAAAGGATTCGGCCACGGTGTAGCCGACCCGCAGGCCGTAGTAAAGGGAGCCGGGCTTTCTGGCGCGCAATTTGAGGTCGCCGGAAATGTCGTCGGCGTCAATTTCGTAATCGCCGCTGTTGAGGTCGATGGTGACGAACTTGCCGATGTCGGCTTCGGTAAGGGTGGGCCGGATGCGTTCCCGGTAAATCTTTTCGCCCCGGGCGCAGAATTCGGCGTCGGTGAGGTTGGGTATGGTCATAGCGTCAACCTCCGTAGGGGGTGATGGCAACGGCGCCGTTGGGTACGGCGTCAATGGCGATGTGGTGGTTCCAGAGCAGCGACATACCGAGCAGAGGGTGGGTGCCGGCCTGGGCAACCCGTACCAGGAGTTGCTCGCCTTGCCAGACAATTCGGGCATTTCCGGCCGGCACAAGTATCGTCCGGCCGGTGGCTGGTGTTACCGAAATCTCCTCATTCAGCTCCAAGCCAAGCCGATTGGCGTAGCTCTCCGGCAGGGCTAACTGTCCCGTAAATCCGGTGTCAACGACAACCGCGAGCGTCTGCCAGTTGCCACTGCCATCCTGGAGTCGAACCGGGATTTGCGGCAAGCGTGCTGTTGAGATACGTCCGTTAGTCACAGTTTCGGTTCCTCGTGGTAGCCGCCGAAAAAGTACACGGCGGAATAGCCGACCCGGATGCAGTAGCCGAAAGCTTCCGGCATCCTTTTGTGCAACCGGATGCTGGCCGTAATGTCGTCCTCGTCAATTTCGTACTCGCCGCTGTTGATGTCAATGATGACGAGCTTGCCGATGTCGGCTTCGGTCAAGTTGGGGCGGATTTTTTCACGGTAGAGGGTTTCCGCAAAGGCGGCGCGTTCCTCCGGGCCGAGTTTGGGCTGCGCCATTTTCACTGGCCTCCTATTCGGATGCGGATTCGGACTGCAACGGGGTAACGGTTACGGCACCGTTGGCTACGGCGTCAATGGCGATGTGATTGCGCCAGAGGAGGCGCATACCAAGGAGAGGATGGGTGCCGGCCTGCACAACCCGCACGGGCATTGGGCGGCCTTGCCACATTATCACAGCGCCGCCGGCCGGCACGGGCACGGATTGGCCGGTTGCCGGCGTGACCTGGCTGTCCCGGTTCAGGATCAAGCCGAGTTGGCGCACATATCTTTCGGGCAACGCCAGCTGTCCGGTGAATCCCGTATCCAGTACGATACGCAATCGTCGCCAGCTGCCGCTGCCATCCTGAATGCGGACCGGTATCCAGGCCAGGTCCATATCGGCGATGCGACCGCTAATCACAGCCTGGGCTCCTCATAATACCCGCCAAAAAAGTAGGCGGCGGAGTAGCCAACCCGCATAATGTAGCCGAAAGCGTCCGGCTGCCGCGCCTGCAACCGTTCGTCGGCTGTAATGTCATCCTCGTCAATTTCGTACTCGCCGCTGTTGATGTCAATGATGACGAACTTGCCGATGTCGGCCTCGGTCAAAGTGGGGCGAATCTTTTCCCGGTAGAAGGTTTCCGCAAAGGCGGCGCGTTCCTCCGGGCCGAGTTTGGGCTGTGCCATTTTCACTGGCCTCCTATTCGGGTGCGGGTTCGGACTGCAACGGGGTAACGGTTACGGCGCCGTTAGCTACGGCGTCAATGGTAATGCGGTGGTTCCAGAGGAACTGCATACCCAGCAGCGGCGCAACACCCATTTCAAGGAACTGCGTTAGACGCTGATGTCCTTGCCAGATTACCGTAGCTGCTCCGGCAGGTATGCGGATGACCTCTCCGGTGGCCGGTCGACCCTCACGGTAGTCTGTAGTGGCCAGCCCAAAACGCCGCGCGTATTGTTCCGGCAGGAGCAGCTCGCCGGTGAACCCGGTGTCAACAGTAACCTGAATGGTGTGCCGATGCCCGTTGGCGTCCAGTATCGTTAGCGGCGCCATCGGTTTGCGGGTGGCAGTGACGCTCCCGATGGTCATAGTTCCGGCTCCTCGTGCCAGCCGAGAAAGTAGGCGGCGGAATAACCAACCCGGACGGCATAAGAACAGGCATCGGGCTTTCTTTCCTTCAGCCGCCGGGTGGCGATAAGGTCCCGGTCGTCAATTTCGTAATCGCCGCTGTCCACATCGATAACGACGAACTTGCCGATGTCCGCCTCGGTCAGCAGCGGGCGAATTTTCTTCCGGTAGATCATCTTGCCCAACGCCGAGATTTCGACGCCGGTCAGGCCGGGCTCTGCCATTTTGTGTCCCTCCATTCAGACGGACAACGGGGCGACGGTTACGGCGCCGTTGGCTACGGCGTCAATGGTAATGCGGTGGTTCCAGAGGAACTCCATGCCCAGCAGGGGTTCACTGTCCAGTTGCAGAACTTGCACGCTGCGCGGTCGGCCCTGCCAGATGACTATCACTTCCCCGGTAGGTATGTCATAGACGAACTCTCCAGTGGCCGGCCGGGCCGCGCTCTTTTCGTTCAGCGTCAGGCCGAGCCGGCGGATATACCGTTCCGGCAAGAGCAGTTCGCCGGTGAACCCTGTGTCCAGAATGACGCGCAGGGTGTGGCGGTTGCCGGCGCTGTCCAGCAGCGTAATCGGCAGCAGCGGCTTGCGGGTGGCCGTAACATTGCCGCCGATCACAGTTCCGGCTCCTCATGCCAACCGATGAAATAGGGGGCGGAAAATCCCACCTTCAGGAGATAGCCGCAGTGCTCGGGCATCCTTTTACCCAGCCTTTTGGTAGCCTCAATCGCCCGGTCGGCAATTTCGTACTCGCCGGTGTACACATCGACAAATACATACTTGCCGATGTCCGCCTCGGTCATCAGCGGGCGGATTTTCTTCCGGTAGATCATCTTGCCCAACGCCGAGATTTCGACGCCGGTGAGGTCAGGTTCTGCCATTTTGCGTACCTCCATTCAGCCGGACAACGGGGCGACGGTTACGGCGCCGTTAGCTACGGCGTCAATGGTGATGCGGTGGTTCCAGGGGAACGCCATGCCCAGCAGAGGTTCACTGTCCAGAGGACAAAGCGCGCCGGGCGCCGGTTGCCGTTGCTGTCCAGCACTGCAACCGACACCAACGGCTTGCGACTGGCAGCGACGCGGCCGCCGGTCACAATTCCGGCTCCTCGTGCCAGCCCCAAAAGACGCCGGCCGAGTAGCCTACCCGCAGGGTATAGCCGCAGGCGTCGGGCGCCCTTGCGCGCAACCTGAGGTCAGCTTCAACGGACCACTCGTCAATTTCGTAATCTCCGCTGTACTCGTCCACGATTACATATTTGCCGATGTCCGCCTCGGTCAGCAGCGGGCGAATTTTCTTCCGGTAGATCATCTTGCCCAACGCCGAGATTTCGACGCCGGTCAAGTCAGGTTGCCCGGCCATATCAACTCCCCCTTTCCGACGCATTGCGCCGGTGGCGGCTACACCGACATATTGGCGCCCCGGCGCATCATTGCCACCGGATAGTCGGCGTACACGTCCTCGTAGATTTCGTGAGGTTCGGGCAGAGGGCTGGCGTCGGCGAAAGCCACGGCTTCTTCCATCAGCAGCCGGGCGGCTTCGTCCAGCTGGTCCAGTTCGGCGGCGGTGATGATGTCGCCCTGAGCGGCCATATGGCTGCGGAAGGTGAGCAGGGGGTCGCGGGCGCGCCAGTGGTCTTCCTCCTCTTTGGTGCGGTAGGTGAGGGGGTTGTCAAAGACGGTGTGGCCGTAGTAGCGATAGGTGCGGGCTTCCAGCAGGGCCGGGCCATCGCCGGCGCGGGCGCGGGCCACCGCTTCGCCGGCGGCCTCATAGACGGCCAGCACATCCATGCCGTCCACATGGAAGCCGGGCATATCGTAGGCGGCGGCCCGGTCGGCCACATTGGCCACGGAGAGGCCGTATTCCACCGGGGTGGACTCGGCGTAGCCGTTGTTTTCGCAGCAGAAAATGACGGGCAGTTTCCATACCGAAGCCAGGTTCATGCACTCGTGCAGCACGCCCTGGTTGGCGCCGCCGTCGCCGAAAAAGGCCACGGCCACGCGGCCCAGCTTGCGGATTTTGGAAGTCAGGGCAGCGCCCACGGCCAGCGGCACGCTGCCGGCCACAATGCCGTTGGTGCCCAGCATCCCCTTGCTCATATCGGCGATGTGCATGGAGCCGCCCTTGCCCTTGTTGGGGCCGTGGCGGCGTCCGAACAGCTCGGCCATCATCAGTTTGGGGTCAACGCCCTTGGCGATGCAGTGGCCGTGCCCGCGGTGGGTGCTGCCGATATAGTCGTCATCGGTGAGGTGGGCGCAGACGCCGGTGGGAACGGCCTCCTGGCCCACGGAGGAATGCACGGAGGCCGACATTCCCCGCTGGCCGGTTTCGGGCACGCCCCGCTCCTCAAAGTGGCGGATGGTGGTCATAGTGCGGTAGAGTTCCAGCAGGGTGTCGCGGTCGGGCTGCATGACAACACGCTCCTTGCGGTCAGGGTAGGCGAAATGGACGGCGATTATGGCCCCATAGTAGCACGGGCCGGCCCGCTTGACTATGCCGCCGCCCGGCGTTACCTTGAAACCACTTACGCCGCCGAGGACAGGCTATGACAACACACCAGCATCGGGACATTGCCGGAACCCCCAACTGGGCGCCGGCGCGGGACATAATCGCCCAGCTGCGGGAGATGCCGGCCGCCACCGCGGAAGCGGAAGTCGAGGTTCGCCTGTACAATATCCTGGGGTTCCCGTTCCCCGGCCTGCGCTACCCGGAGATTGCCACCCGGTATCCGTCGGGCGACGGCCCGATTAGGTATTTTCAGCACGTGCTGGTGATATAATTGGGGCTGGATTTTGCCGCCGCCGGAGGTGACGCTATGGCCGCCGTCCGTTCCTGCCGCGACGATTTGCCGCGCCCCCACTGCGGCCCCAACCGGCTCCCCAAAGACGGACGCTCCCGGGGCAAACAGACCTGCCGCTGCCGCCTCTGCCACTACCGCTTCACCCCCGACGGCAACCGCCACTACTACTCGGAACAAGTCAAAGAACAGGCCATCGCTATGTACGGCGAAGGCATATCCATAGCCGCCATCAGCCGGGTTCTGGTAACCCGCGCGGCGACTTCATTCAAGGAGAGCTAGGCGAGGAGACATACGGGTTTGCGCCGCCTTTCTAGCCCAACCGCCCTCTAAACCCTCAACACAAACCCGTCAAACTCCAGCCAGCGCGCTCAACCCTATCGTCCCGCCCACGGTTACGGCCGCCCCCGCCCAGTGCCACGCCGCCGGCCGTTCCCGTTCCAAAATCACCGCCAGCGCAATGGTAACCGCCGGATGCGCGGCGGCAATGGGCGCCACCAGCGCCACCGGCGCCGTATCAATCCCCAGGTTGTAGCCCACATAGCCGGCGGCGTCCAGGATGCCGGCCGCCGCCACCAGCGCCCACCCGCGCCATTCCGCCGGCCGCCGGATGACCACGCCGCGCGCCCGCGCCAGCCCGTAGGTAGGCATCGCCGACAACGCCCGCACCAGCAGAACGGCCAGCATCGGCCCGCCCGCCGCCGTAACCCGGTCCAGCAGCGCCATGGCCAGGCCAATCCCCAGCATCGCCCCCAGGCCCCACCACAGCCCGCCGCGCCCGGAGCCGAGACGGGATTGAGATTGGGATCGCCCGCCGCCGCTGCCCGGTCGTCCCGCCGCCAGCATCAGTATGCCGGCCATAACTACTGCGATCAGGCCGGCCTGCCGCCATTCCGGCCGCTCCCCAAAAAACAGCACCGCCACCAGCACGGTTACCACCAGCCACGCCGATGCCGCCCCGGATACCACCGACACTGCGCCCCGCTGCAATCCCGTGTAATACACCAGATAGGCGATGCCCAGCGCCCCGCCGGTCAGCGGCGCCCAGTACAGCAGCGCCGGCCAGTCCACAGGCCGGTGGCCGCCGGACAGCTCCGCCAGCGCAAACGGCAGCGGCAACGCCAGCCCAACCACCTGAATCAGCAGGGTAGCGCTGACGCTGCCCATCCGCCCGGCGGCGCGCCGCGCCAGATAATCGGCGCCGCCCCAGGCCAGCAGACAGGAAAAGCCCCAGTAAAACCCGGCGGCCGGAATGATCAGCCCCCTGCGACCGTTACAACTCCGCCCGGAATCCGGCTAAACGGGGAGTTTGGCCTCGGCGCTGTCGGGGACATCAATCTCAAAGGCGTTGGCATTCAGCGCCAGCAGGGAATAGTAGCCCAGCAGCGTGGTCAACTCGGTCAGCCCCAGGGCGCCGAACTGTTCCAGCGCCGCCCGGAAGGTATCCTCGCCGACCCGGTGGTTGTTGAACAGCTCGGTGGCGTATTCGACTACCACCTGCTCGGCGGCGGGCAGCGGCGGCAGGGGCTGGCCGTCGCGCAGGCTGTCCACGAACCCGGCGCTGATGCCCTGCGCCCGGGCGCGGGCCGCGTGGGCGTGCCAGATGTACGGGCAGTCCATATGACGCGCCGTCAGAATCATCGCCAGTTCCTGCGTTTTCTTGGACAGGGTGGATTCATCGCGCAGGTAATTGACCAGATAGTTGGCGCGGCGGCGCATTTCCGGGCTGTTGATCATAACCGAGCCGGGCCCCTCGGACACCACGCCGCCGCTGGCGGCCGTCTCCGCGTCAAAAGCGTCCTGCAATTCCGGGGGAACCTGCTCCCGGGTAAGGATGGGTGTTCGCGCCATTGTTGACCTCCCAGGCAAGCGTTTGCCCGCCATCATAGACCGCCGCCCCTATGCCGGCAAGCGTCATCCCCCCAACCAATCCGGGCGTGTCGTCAAATCGCCCGCCATTCCGGCCTCCGCCGGCATCCGCATCGGCGCCATCTGCCGCCGCATCCACCTGCCCGGACGCCCCGTTCCGGCCTCCGCCGGTGGTACGCTTACTTAATGGATACGCCCTAATCCCGCCTCGCCGCCCAATCCGCCCGCCGGAATTTAAAATTGGCCGCCAATTATGACATCCGCCCTCTTGCGCCTCTGAACATCCGTCCCTTATGCTGATACACGGGTAAAGCAGCCCGGCCGCCGGCAAAGCTTTCTAGCGCGCTACACCGGACGGCCACCACCACACCGCCCGGCGCGCGACGGGCATCGTGGCGGCATAAGGCTCGCTTTCGTGTCGACCCAACCGGACAACCCTGTCCACCGACCGACGGCTCAACCAACCGTGTCACGCTATCGAAGGGCTGCGTAGGCGTCGCCGGCCAGCGGCGTCCACGCAGCCAGCCAACCGCTTCACACCAACACCGGGGGAAACTTCGGGCTGGCCGGCCCGCCAGGAAACGGCCTAACCCTTGTCGGAATTTCACTATGCAGCTGGTCCTGCTTCGTCGCTGTATGTATCGTACGGCCCGTGTAGTTCTGTGCCAGCCAGCGGGTGTCACCACCGTGCCGTGCCGGATGACCCAACCGGCTTGCCGGAACAGGCCCTGAACCTGTTTTTGCTTGCCGTAAGTCCGTCCGGGACACGGAAAACTAGGACGAAACTCACGCGTTACGCTCTCAGGCCGTAGCGCCGACAACCTGGAATCCGGCCGCCCGGACAACCCCCCGGTGTCCCTTATCATCAACCATCCGTCAACTTTCAATCGCCAACCGCTGACCCGCCGCAAAGGAGCCGCCGTCCAATGACAACCGCCCTGCCACCGCCCACCTGCTGCCGCCCGCCGCCGCGATGTCCCCGCCCGCCGGAACCCCCTTCCTGACCGGAACCGCCCCGTGAATCAAGCCGTGTCGGTGAAATAAGCCGCTTCGCCAAGCGAATTTTTTGCGTCGCTCCGGCGCCAGCCGGAATCCGGGCATACTGCCCGCCTGATACATAAGCGCCTCGCTATAAGCGATGGCGCTTGTTCCCGATTCCGGCGCCAGCCGGAATACGGGTGATTTCACGACGCGCCCTGGAAAAGGCGCCTACCTTGCGGCGCCTGTTATACCGCCCGGTTCAGCGCTAAAATTGGCCTCGCACACACAGGGAGTAGGCTTCCTACCCTTGCGGATACGCTGCGCGCGCCACCGCGCGTTGCGGCGCATCATTAGCGCCTTTTCTCAAATCAGCCACAACGGAACAGGCCACCAGCCGGGGACGGTCACCATATGCTCATCCGCATCGCCATCGCCGCCGCCGTGGTTTTCGTGGGCAGCTGCCTCATCGCCCGGCAGCTGGCCATACGCAAAAATCACCGCCCCGATGTCATCATCATCGCCGGCATCATCGTAGGCGCCATCGTCTTTGCGGGCCTCTGGACTTTGAGCCTGGTGTACCAGCCTTTCTACACCAGAGTCGCCGCTGCCGCCGCCCTGGCCGTAATGCCGGCCCTGGCCGCTTGGGTGGCGCCGCCCCGCCCCAAGAAACCGTAGCCCCGCCGCCGAAACGGACGCCTCCTCAGGACGGACGATTTACGATGACTATGACCACCGACCATCCGCTGCCCGAAAATGCCCCCCGCGCCGGTCATGGCGTTCTGGCCGGCTATCGCGCGCTGGACTTCGGCTGGGTGCTGGCCGGCGCCATCCCCGGTATGATACTGGCCGATATGGGCGCCGAGGTCATCAAGGTGGAAACCCGCCAGCGGCTGGACTATATGCGGATGGGGCGTCCCATCGTCGGCGACCGGCCCGACCCGGAACAAAACCCGATGTTCCACAATGTGAACCGGGGCAAGCTCAGCGTTACCCTCAACATTGCCGAACCGGAAGCGGCGGCGCTGGCGAAACGACTGGCCGCCCGCTGCGATGTGGTCATTGAGAACTTTTCGCCGGGCGTAATGGCCCGGCTGGGACTGGACTATGCCGCCCTGCGCGCCGTCAAGCCGGACATCGTGATGGCGTCCATATCCTCCACCGGACAGGATGGCCCCCTGCGCGACTTGCGGGCCTACGCTCCATCCATCGGGGCCTTGTCCGGGCTGGACAGCGCCATGGGCTACGAAGGCGGCGGCCCCCTGGGATTGAAACACGCTTTCGGCGACATCTGCGGCGCGCTGCACGCCGTGTTCGCCATTGTGTCCGCCCTGTACCGCCGCCGGCAAACCGGCGCGGGAGCGTACATTGATGTGTCAATGCTGCGGGCCACGGTGGCCACCCAGGGCGTGGGCCTGATGGAGCAGGCGTTGAACGGGCGGGCGATGCAACCGCGGGGCAACTACGACCCCACAATGGTTCCCTACGGCAACTATCCCTGCGCCGGCGATGACCGGTGGGTGTCCATCGCCGTCGCCACGCCGGACGAATGGAACGGCCTGGTATCCGCTATGGGCCGCCCGGCGTGGACGGCCGACGACCGCTTTCGCAGCCAGTACCGTCGCCAGCGGCATCGCCGGGAACTGGACGCCCTGCTGTCCCAATGGACGGCGCAGTATGACGCCGCCGCCCTGGCGGATTTGTTGCAGCGGCACGGCGTGGCCGCCGCGCCGGTTCTGTCCGCCGAAGAACGCCTTTTCCACCCGCATTTTACGGCGCGCGGCCTCTACGCGGACATTGACCACCCGGCCCTGGGCGCGGAACCGATCTTCAACCTGATGTGGGGCTTGAGCAAAACGCCCTCGGCAGTGCGCCGCCATGCGCCCCTGCTGGGCGAACACAACCGCCGGATACTCTGCGACACGCTGGGGTTAAGCGCGGCGGAACTGTCCGACCTGGAGGAACGGCAGGTGGTATATTAAGGGCAGCCGGGTGGCGCCGACCATTACCATCAAAAGGGCAAGCTCACTATGTTGAATTTTTGGCGCGGCCAGCGTTCCAAAAGCCCGGACAGCGCAATTCTGCTCCGGCTCAGCCTGATGTTCCTCGTTGCCGGAGGTTCCCTAACCGGAATCGGAACAGTACGGCTGCTATCGGACGAACCCGTTGCCGACGGCTTCGGGAAGGCATTCGCCATCAGCGCGAGTATGCTGATTTGCGGCGTCGGGGGGCTGATACACCGCTGGCGTCTGGACCGGAAACACGGTCGTGGGGAGGAAATCTGATGGGCGCGCGATTGTCCGATCGGCAGAATCAGGCGCTGGCGGTTTTGGCGATTGCTACCGCGGCAATCGGCTTCGGGCTTTTTGGCGCCGATTGGGAATTGCAATCCACAGGCGAGCTAAATACGGAGATTGGCGCGATTTATTATGGGATGCAGCTGGCGGCTATTCTGGGCTCGATCGGCTACTACTTTGCGGCTCTTTGGGATGTCGCCAGGATTTTGCGGCGCGAGGATGCCGTCAGCGGCCTGGAACTGGTTCGGGGGCCGGTGTTGTCAATGGCGGCAGAGATGCTATGCTTGGTATGGCTGTTCCTGATCAGGGTATTCTTGTGACGATTGTCAACGATGCCCTGCTTGCCTAATCCCGGAATGAGGGCGCTCAATCGGGGGCAGTTCGCGCGCCGCCGCGCCGCATCTGCCGGAAACAGAGCCACTGGTTTCTTCAGACGCGGTGGAGGTGGTGATATTGGGTTTTCCGGGGCTGACCGGGCTGTCCGCAGCCGGGGAACAACAGGTTGCAACATAACGCCCGTACTGCGGGGCGGGCAGTTTGCGGTGGGTGGAGGTCAGTGGGACGGAGGCTGCCTCGGCTTGCCAGCGCCCGGAAAGTCGGCGCGCGCGCGGCATAATTGGGTTGCGCTTCCGGCGTCGGGTTTGCTAAAATGAAGACGCGCCGGCGGCCTTGCCCGCCTCCGGCAAACGACCAGTGGGGCTGTAGCTCATTTGGGAGAGCGCTTCAATGGCATTGAAGAGGTAGCGGGTTCGATTCCCGCCAGCTCCACCACTAACCGGGCTTTTCCGCTTGCCACCCAGTATGTCCCCGCGCCGCCCGTCCCTATGCCGCTCCCGTCCGCCGGATGATAGCTCCGGCGGGCTTTTTTTATGCCCTACCTGCTGGCGGTCGTCTGCGCCGGCCGGTAGCGTTTCCTTTTAGTTAGGCGGTTTAGCCATAGGTTCCACACTCCGGCCTTGCGCCGGAGTCCACTGGAAACGCCTGGATCCCGGCGTAAGCCGGAATGACGATGAATATCAAACCACCCGGTTGGAAACGCAGCCACCCCGCGCCATACATTGACGGCGGGGGTATAATCGGGGCGAAATGGCGTCGTTACCGGCCGGGCTTGCGATCGTCTCAACCCCGCAATCCCGCGCCGGCAGCCTTGATCCGGCCGGTTCACCCCGCCGCCGGTCGACGCCGCCCGGGAGCTAACGGATGACTACGGCCACGGCAACAGCAACAGAGTATGAAGTCACTACGGCGGCTCCGCCCGCGACGGCCGCCGAAACTCCGGCCCCGGCCCGCTCCGTGCGGGATTTCGTTGACTGGCTGGTGGAGCCGCATCTGGTCGGCAATCGTATCGTGGCCGCGGGCCGGGTCAAAAACGGCGCGCGGGTTTCTGATGTACTGGCCGCCAACCGCCCCGCTTTCGGCATCTACCGCCTGGAATCCCGCCCCGGCAACCTCCGGGAACGGGTGGCTCTTATCGTCCCGCGCCGCGCCGACGGACGCCCCTGGCCTGATATGCTGGAATCGGCGCAGGTTATCACCGCCGAGGAATACTGCCTTTCCGATACGGGCTTTATGATTTGCGCCAACCTGGGGCGGATGCTTTCCGACGAAGACCGGCATCGTCTCTCCGTCTGGGGCGACGCCCCGGAAGGCTCCAACATCGTCCTGGCCGAAACGGATATTGGGCGGTATATCCACCGCAAATTGCCGCAAATATCCTTCGGGACGCTCCTGAAACGATGGCTGGCCCAAGTTTTCCGCCGGCTGGCTGAGGTTATCCGCCTGCTGTTGCGAATGTCCAAACTCCTCGGCATCATCACACTGGCCATCATCGTTATCGGCCTGGCGATAGTCGGCGGCATCGTGGTAATTCAGCCGGAACTGATGGGGCTGGAGATTATCGATAAGGCCAGGTGGCTGTTTTCCTGGCTGCCCTGGCACTGACGCTCCGGCGGCCGGCCCGGCCGCTCTCCGCCGCCGCGGCCGCCGCATCCGCATCTTTTCCGCAGGGAAACGCATCACATAAAGCAAGGAGACAAAGCAAGATGGCAAAAGTGGGTTTCATCGGTCTGGGCACTATGGGCGCCAGTATGGCGTACAACTGCCAGCAGGGCGGCAACGATCTGGTGGTGCACGACATCCGCCGGGAGGCCGCCACGCCGCACCTGGAAGCCGGCGCCCGGTGGGCCAACACGCCGCGCGCCGTCGCCGAAAGCAGCGACCTGGTATTCACTTCCCTCCCCGGCCCGGTGGAGGTGGAAGCCGTTTCGCTGGGCGAGGACGGCATTATGTCCGGTATGTCCGCCGGCAAAGCCTATTTTGACTTGAGCACCAGCTCCCCCACGCTGATACGGCAGATTCACGACCGGGTTGCGCCCCTGGGCATCAGCGTGCTGGACGCCCCGGTAAGCGGCGGGCCGGCCGGCGCCGCCAGCGGACGCCTCGCCATCTGGGTGGGCGGCGACCGGGCCGTGTTTGACCGGCACAAGGCCGTCCTGGATGCCATCGGCGACGCCGCCTACTATGTTGGCCCCATTGGCAGCGGCGCTGTGGCCAAGCTGGTGCATAACTGCGCCGGCTACATCGTGCAGACCGCCCTGGCCGAGGTGTTCACTATGGGCGTCAAGGCCGGCGTTGACCCGCTGGCGCTCTGGCTGGCCGTCCGCAAGGGTGCCGGCGGACGCCGGGGAATGTTCGAGGGCCTGGCCCAGCATTTCCTCACCAACGACTACGACCCGCCCGACTTCGCCCTGCGCCTGGCCCGCAAGGATGTTGACCTGGCCGTAGCCGTGGGCCGCGAATTTGATGTGCCGATGAAACTCGCCAACACCACCCTGGCGGAACTTACGGAAGCCCTCAACCGGGGCTGGGCCGGCCGGGACTCCCGCGTGGCGATGACGCTACAGGAGGAACGGGCCGGCGTAGCGGTGCGCGTCAACCCGGACGACTTGCGGCGGGCGTTGGAGGATGCGGGCGGGTAACGCCGGGTACGAAACGCCTGATACAATGAAAGCCGGCCGGAACGACTAGCCACATCAGTCGCGCATCGTCCGGTCCGGCCGGAATAAGGAGCAAGGCTATGGTTGTCCGAGCAACCAAAATCAACCCGGAAATGCTGCGCTGGGCGCGGGAGCGTTCCGGCTACACGGTAGAGGACATCGCCCGCCGCCGCCGCGTGTCCCCGGAACGCGTGCTGCAATGGGAAGCCGGCCAAAGTTTTCCCACTTGGAGGCAGCTGGAGCAGCTGGCTTACCGGGACTACCACCGCGGTACGCTGTTCTTTTTATTGGACGCCCCTCCCGACGAAAAGACGGTTGCCGACGAATTCCCACGCCTGCCCGGCACGATGCTGGCCGACCTGCACCCCGATACAATGTACGCGGTGCGCCAGGCCCGTATCCGTCAAGAGGATTTGGCGGAGATACTTGGCCCGGACGGGATTGCGGAACGGTTTATCCTGCGGGACTTGCCAACGCCGGCCAGCGCCGCCGACCTCGTCCAAATGGCGACGGCGGCAGGGCAGTATTTGTATGAAACTGCCGACGGGCTGGAAATCACACACCGGGGCGACGATGCGTTTGCCCAGTGGCGGCGGCTTGTTGAGGGCGCGGGAATCTGGGTATTCAAACGATCATTCCGGCAGAAAGACATAGCCGGCTTTTGCTTGGGGGATGCTGCTTATCCGGTCATCTATCTGAACCATGGGCAGGATAAAGCGCGGCAGATTTTTACGCTGTTCAACCAGTTGGCGCATCTGCTGTTTGAGTTCAACCACTTGGAACGGGCGGACAAGGGGCATTACCGAGCAAAGCTGTCCCCCGATGACCGTTCCGTTGAGGATGCCTGCCATAAGTTCGCAAAAGAATTCACCAGGCACGCCGGCAATGCAGCCGCGTACTGCCCTGACGCGCCTGACGCGCTGTCCGCGTACCCGGTCTCCACCACCGACCGGCGCGGCGAGAGGGCGGGCGGCGGTTATTACGATTTTCAGAAAGCATTTCTGGGACGGAAATATCTCCGGGCAGTGTTCACGGCCTTTGACGAAGGGCGCATTGACGAGCTGGATCTCGCTTCCTATCTGGGAGTACGCGGAATCCACCTGGACAAATTGGAAAGTTATGCTTGGCAATCCTAATATCCAGGCCGGGCTGTTTATTCTGGACACTAGCAGCATTAGTCTGCTGTTTTCTGCGTTTTCCAGTCGCAATTTCCCCACTTTGTGGGGCGATTTTGACCGGCTAGTACAGAATGGGCAAGCAGTGTCAGTCAGAGCAGTGCGCACTGAATTGACAGCTTTGAGCAGATTCTCTGGTGCCGTGCGGCATATGGAAAATCTCAATGCGCAATTTTTTGCCGCGCCAACGCCGCAAGAGGAGGCTCGGGTGCGGCAAATGGCCGGCGCTCCCGGCTTATCGGCGGCGGCCAACCGCTGGGTCAGCAAGGCGCGTCAAGGCAAGGTAGATGCTGATCCCTACTTGGTGGCAAAAGCCCGCACCATTGCCGTTGCAGCGGCACTGGTTACCCAGGAAAGCCAGGACGCCGCCAAAACCGACCGGCTGCCGGCGGTCAGCCGCCAGTTTGGCATAGATTGCATCGACCTTGACGAAATGATTTTCCGCCTGGGCCGGCGGTATTGAGGTGCGCCCGCTCACCCTGCCACCCCATCCCGTCTAATCCGCCCCCCGCTCGTCCCGCAGCCGCGTCAGCGCCAGCACCCACCCCAGCGCGTCGTCCGCCTCCGCCTCGGCGTAGAGGGCGGGCTGTAGGCGCACCGCCGCCGCCAGCTGCTCCGCGCAGCGCCCGATGTCGCTCTGTTCGGCGTAAATCCGCGCGGCGTTGTAGTACGCCGCCGCAAAATCGGGCTGCGCCTGTTGCGCCGCCAGATAGTCAGTCAATGCCCCCTCAATATCCCCCATACTCTCCCGCGCGGCGCCCCGGTTGCTCAAAACCTCGGCAAAGTCGGGACGCAGCGCCAGCGCCGCGTCATAATCCGCCAGCGCTTCCGCGTATCGCCCCAGTGCGTCGTAGGCCAGCCCCCGGTTGTTGACCGCTTCCACATCATCGGGGCGCAGCCCGATGGCCGCCGTGTAATCCGCCGCCGCGTCCGCGTACCGGCCCGTCCGGTAGCGGAGGCGCGCCCGGTTGAAAAGGGCGTCCGCATTGTCGGGGTTGAGTTGCAACGCCCGGTCGTAGTCGGCCAGGGCGGCGGCGGTATCGCCCAGCTCCTCCCGCGCCACGCCCCGGTTCAGACAGGCGTTGGACAGGTCGGGGCGCAGCGCCAGCGCATCGTCAAAAGCGGCAACGGCCTCGGCGTACCGCCCCATGCCGTTCAGCACGATGCCCCGGTTATAGTGGGCTTGCAGAAACTCCGGGTTCAGCCCCACGGCAACGGCGTAGTCATCCAGCGCGCCGGCGGGGTCGCCCAGGTCATCTTTGGCGTTGCCCCGCTGGTAGTAAGCCGGGGCGGAGAGCGGGTCCAGCGCCAGCGCAACGGTCAGGGCTTGCGCCGCATCGGCCGGCCGCCGGCGACGCAGCAGGGTCACGCCCAAGTTGAAATGCGCCGCGAATTCACCCGGCAGGAGTTCGGCCAGCGCCTGGTACACCGCCAGCGCCTCGGCATACCTCCCGATGGCGAAACAGCCGTTGCCGAAAATCAGGCTGCGGGGACTGCGGCCCGCCGGCAGCAGGGCATCCCGCCCGGCCAGCTCGTCCAGCAGGGCGGCGATTTCCGCGGCATCCTGCCCATAGAGACGGCCGCCGCGGGGACGGGGCGTTAACGCCGCCGTACCCAGCCCGTGCCATTCCAGCAGGCCGGCCAGCCGCCCCAGCAGCCGGTCTATCGTAGTATTGTTATCCATTCCGTATTTGGTGAAGGGTATATTTGGGCGTATCTATACAACTTCGCAGGGGGCGGAAAATCCGTTGGCGTACCCGCAGGGCAAACCTGTGCCGGCAATCAGCGGGCTCGGCAACGGTATCGCATTATTGCCGCCGGGTCAACTCAATGCCCCGAAAGATGCTGACCCCGGAAAGATGCCGGGGGCTCTCTGCCGGCAGGCCGGCCGGAAACGTCGGCGCCGCCACCGCCGGCGACGGCAGCGTTATGACCGCGACGCCGCAGTTCCGGCCGCCATAGTGTATAATCCGGGGCAGCAAAGGGCCCGGATGCGGCGCGCGGCCGCCCCGGGGCGCAAGGACAAGGCAAGCAAGGCTATGCGAATTATGAAGCGCAAAACCGGCATCGCCGTCATTGAAATGCACGGCGTCATTGGCACGGCAATTCACGAGCCCGATTATTCCCGGCTGCTGGAACGGGTCGCCAAAAACCGCAACATCGGCGCGCTGGTGCTGGACATCGACTCCCCCGGCGGTTCCGCCACCGCCAGCGACATCCTGTACGAAAATGTGCGCCGGGTGGCTTTGGAGAAGCCCGTGGTGGCATACGTGCGCGGACTGGGGGCCTCGGGCGGGTACTATATCGCCTGCGGTGCCACCGCTATCATCGCCTCCCGCGCCGCGCTCATCGGCAGCATCGGCGTCATTATGCTGCGCCCCATCCTGCAACAGCTGCTGGACAAGATGGGCGTGGAGTTCTCCGTTTTCAAGGCCGGACGCCTCAAGGATATGTCCGGCTTCTGGCGCACGCCCACCGACGAGGAAGCCGACAAGTTTCAGAACCTCATCAGCCGGATGTATGACCTGTTCGTCTCCGTGGTAAGGGACAGCCGGCGGCTGTCGGACGAAGCGGTGCGCGAGCTGGCGACGGGCGAAGTGTACACCGCCGAGCAGGCCCAGGAGCTGAAGCTGATTGACGGGCAGGGCAGCTTTGACGATGTCATCAGCATCGCCATGAAAGTCAGTGGCGCCCGGCGTCGCATCAAGCGCTATAAGCCCCGGCGCCCCTGGATGTCGCGACTGCCCCTGCGCGCTTCCGGCGGCGGACATATGGCGGCGCTGAACAGCCTGGCACCGTTTCTGACCGGAGGCGTCTATTTCCTGGAACCGGGTCTGGGCGGACTCTGGACGCCGGAGCGATAGGCGGCCGGCGCCGGGTGCCTATCGCTCCGCCGCTTTGGCCTCCTGCCACAGCATTTCCTTTTCGTCCAGCGGCAGGGAGGCGAAATCCTGCCCCCGCCGGGCGGCCAGCCGTTCCATCGTGCGGTAGCGGCTGCGGAACTTGGCGTTGGTCTGTCGCAGGGCGTCCTCGGCCTGGATGCCTTGCCAGCGGGCCAGATTCACCAGCGCAAAGAGGATGTCGCCAAACTCGGCGGCCCGTTCGGCGTCGGAGCCGGCGGCGCGGAACTCGGCGATTTCCTCCACAATCTTGTCCAGCGCTCCGGCGGCGTCATCCCAGTCAAAGCCGAAACGCGCCGCCCGGTCCTGGATCAGCTGGGCGGCGGACAGCGCCGGCAGCGCCGCCGGCACGCTGTCCATTGCGGACGGTTCCGGCTGGCCGGCGGCGCGGCGTTCCTCGGCTTTCAGCTGCTCCCAGTTGCGTTCCACCTGGCGGGCGTCGGCGGCCTGGCCGGCGCCGAACACATGAGGATGCCGCCGGATGAGCTTGCGGTTGATGGCGGCCAGCACGTCGGCCATCTCAAAGTGGCCGGCGGCGCGGGCGATGTCGGCGTGAAAGGCGACTTGCACCAGGATGTCGCCCAGTTCCTCCGCCAGCGCCGGCGGATGGTTGGCGTCAATGGCCTCCAGCGTTTCGTAGCATTCCTCCAGCAGGTTGCGTTTCAGCGACTGGTGGGTCTGCTCGGCGTCCCAAGGGCAGCCGCCGGGGCCGCGCAGCCGCGCCACGATGGCCACCAGCGACCGGAATTCGCCAATTTGAGATTCGGGGATGGGAGAATTGCGATTGATAGTCATAGCGGCGATACTATACCATATCCCGCCGGGGCGATATGAAAAACTGGACCGGAACAGCCATGATTGCGCCGGCGCTGCTGCGGGTTGCCGGGATACTATCCGCGCCAGCGCTGCTGCTGCTGCTGGTAGCCGGCTCCGTGGCCTGGGCGGTGAACGACCCCGGCCTCTACCGCAACGGGTTTCAGCGTTACGACACGGCGGCCCGTTCCGGCATTGCGGAAGCCGACCTGCTGGCCGTGGGGGCCGCGCTGCGCCGCTACTTTAACACCGGAGCGGATCCCCTGGCCGTCCGGGTTCCCGTGTACGGGCTGCAACAGGATATTTTCAACGCCCGCGAGATTGCCCATATGCGCGATGTCAAAAGGCTGGTGCGAGGCGTCTATTGGGTGGCGCTGGGTTCCGGCCTCTGGATACTGAGCACGCTGGCGGGGGGATTCGCCATACGAGGTCGGGAATACGCCGGCGCGGCGGCGCGGCTGGCCCTGTGGGGCGGCGGGCTGACGCTGGCGGGCGTGTTCGGCGTGGGCATTGCGGCGGTCGCCAGCTTTGACCGCCTCTTTCTGCTGTTCCACCGGCTCAGCTTCGCCAACGATTTGTGGATGCTCAACCCCCATACTGACTATCTGCTGATACTGTTCCCCGCCGGCTTCTGGTTTGACGCTACGATGCGCGTGGCGCTGACCGCGACGCTGGGCGGGATACTGTTGCTGTCGGCCGGCGGCCTTGCCCTGGGCTATCGCCGCTGGCGGTCACATCGCGCGCCGCCGGGTTGAAAGCGCGCCGGGGCGAGTGTGGAAAACCCGCCCCGGCGCGGTGGTCGGCAGCAGCGCGGCAATAGCGGCAACGCGGCGACCGCCCGGCGACCGGCCGCAGCCGCAGAAACCGCTGGCCGGCTAGTGTCCGCAGCCGCAGAAGCCGCCGCACCCGCCGCCGCCTACGGGCGCGGGCATCGGAGAACCGCCCAGGTCGGCCATATCGCCGGCGAAGCTGTCGCCCTTGCTGACGGCGGCGAACACGGAGATGGCCCGTTTGGCCGGCTGTTCGCAGTTGGGGCAGTCGGCGCCCTGGGCGGACATTGACTGCAACTTTTCAAACTTGTACCCGCAGGTGGGGCAGGAGTATTCGTAAATGGGCATCGTAGCTGCTCCTGTGGTCGCCGGCATAGACGCCGGCAGCGCGCCGCCGGCAACCGATGACGAATGATGGGGCAAATATAGCCTTAACCCGGCGCCAGCGTCAAGATTCGCCGGCGTTGCGACCGGAGGGCTTCCGGTTCTCCGGCTGTCTTTGCCAAATGGCGCCGGCATCCGGTAGCGCCGGCGCCGGCGGGAAACGGGGGTCGGGGGCGGCCACAACCCCCGACCCCCGCCGTGAGGAGAGGGAATGTTCGCTTTCCGCAGCCGGACTAGCTGGTTGCCGCCGCCTCCGGGTAGGTCTGGATGCCATGCTCGGATATGTCCAGCCCTTCCATTTCCTCGGCTTCACTGACGCGGACGCCCATAGTGAACCGCAGCAGGAAGAAGAGGGCGAAACCCGTGCCCAGCGACCACACTACCACTGCGGCCATCGCCAGCAACTGCGGCCCAATCAGCCCGGCACTGCCCGCCACCAGGCCCAGCGTACCCTCGGCGCGGAACTCGCCGGCCGCTGCCGCATCGGCCCCGCTGGCGAAAATCGCCACTGCTAGCAGACCCCACAGCCCGGTTACGCCGTGCACGCTGATGGCGCCCACCGGGTCGTCAACCTTCAGCACCCGCTCCACGAACATAACCGACCCGTACATAATCGGCGCGGCGATGGCGCCAATCACTACGGCGGCCCACGGATCCACATACGACACCGGCGCCGTAATGCCCACCAGTCCGGCCAGCGCGCCGTTGCACGCTATCAGAATGTCCGCCTTGCCCTTGGCAATCAGGCTGATGTACAGGGCGACCACGGCGCCCGTCGACCCGGCCAGCAGCGTGTTCACCGCGTTCAGCCCGATGTTGTCGCCCGTGTTGATGTTGAACCCGAACCATCCGAAAAACAGGATGAAAGTGCCAATCACCACAAAAGGCGTGCTGTGGGCCGGCAGCTCCTGCGCCTTTCCGCCCACGAACTTGCCGATGCGCGGCCCCACGACCATTGCGCCGGCCAGTGCGACAAAGCCGCCCACGGCGTGTACCACGCCCGAACCGGCGTAGTCCGTCGCGCCCAGGCTGGTCAGCCAGCCGCCATCCGCCCACATCCAGTGTCCGTAGATGGGGTAAATCAGCGCCGATACGATGAAGCTGTAGGCCAGGTAAGCCTGGAGTTTGGTGCGCTCCGCCATTGCGCCGGCTACGATAGTGGCGGCGGTAGCGGCGAACACCATCTGGAACAGCCAGCCCACATAGTCGCCGCCGGTCAGGAACCAGCCGTCCACTCCGATGATGCCGCTGGCCGAGCTGCCCATCATCAGGGCGAACCCGAAGGCCCAGTAGCCCAGGGAAGCGATGCCGAAGTCCATAAAGGACTTGGTGAGGTAGTTGGTGGTGTTCTTGGAGCGGATGAGGCCGGCGCCCAGGAAGGCGAACCCGGCCTGCATAAAGAACACCAGCGCCGCCGCGACAATCATAACGACATTGTCCACATAGCCCGTGTTCCAGGCGATTTGCTCCTCAACCGGATGGCCGTCGGCGAAGACGACGTTGGCCGTGGCCAGCAGGCTTACCGCCAGCAGGCCGACCAGCAGAGCCAGCATGGCGCGCCGCAGGGAAAAGGGGTATTCTCTCACCGCGGCGATGCCGTGGTGGATCACGGATGATGTGGCTGAGAGCATTGCTTGCCTCCTATGGGTTGGCGAGGCGCCGGCGCGCAGCGTGCGTATGGCCTCAACGCTGTGGGCGGCGTCCCGGTTTGAGGGTGACCGCCGTCATAGTAGGCAAGGGGTGTTAAGGGGCAATTGCGGCGCCGTTAACAACCTGTTGCGGATTATTTGCGTTTCTGTTTCGTTATGGGCATAAGCCAGCTCCCGGTGTCCGGTCAAATTATTTTGGCCCGCAGCGTCAGGGGGCGTATCCGGCATATTGCCAGGTATGACGCCGCCAGTACTTTATTGGTGTCATAGCCCCAATCCACCAGCAGATGCTCCGCTGGAATGCCGTCAATCAATGCCTCCGCCTAGATACGGGTTTGACCATATGCCCTAAATGGAAACGCTACCTAAGCGTTCTTTGGCGCAAGGTGCGGCGCTGGCGGCTGTGCGGAGAGGCTTATTCCGCCAGTATTACGATGCTGACGCCGCCGGCTTCGGCGAGCTGCCGTATGTCGTCCGGTAGCTCAGTTCCAACTACGGCGGCGATGGTAGCGGCGTTGGTGGCGCGGGCGATTATGTCGGCGCGGTCTTTGGCGCGGGACACATCGTGCTCGTCAACCGTTATTGAGGCTTCGATAACGGCATAGGCAGGGTTGCCGTCGGCATTGACGCCGGCGATGACGATGTCGGCGAATTGGGCGAGGTCGGCTTCGTCGGAGTTGATGGCGTTGCGGTCGAATGCCTGGTCCAGGAGTTCCGGGATCAGGTTGCTGTTGGGCATAGTGATGCTGTGGACCAGTTCGGAGCTGGTGATGCCGAAGTAACGCTGGGAACGGCGGCGCAGGATGCGCGCGATTTTGCGTTCGTATTCCGTGCCGGTCAAGCGGCGCAGTTCGCCCCACATACTGGCCTGGTTGGTTTCCAGTCGGGCCTGGCCAGCCTTGAGTTCGGTGACGTCGTTTTCGGTGCGGGCCTGGCTGGCTTCCAGTCGGGCCTGGCCGGCTTTGAGTTCGGCGACTTCAGCTTCGGTGCGGGCTTGGCTGGTTTTGAGTTCGGCGACTTCAGCTTCGGTGCGGGCTTGGCTGGCTTCCAGCCGGGCCTGGCCGGCTTTGAGTTCGGCGACTTCAGCTTCGGTGCGGGCTTGGCTGGCTTCCAGCCGGGCCTGGCCGGCTTTGAGTTCAGTGACATCGTTTTCGGTGCGGGCTTGGCTGGCTTCCAGCCGGGCCTGGCCAGCCTTGAGTTCAGTGACGTCGTTTTCGGTGCGGGCCTGGCTGGCTTTGAGTTCGGCAACGTCGTTTTCGGTGCGGGCCTGGCTGGCTTTGAGTTCGGCAACGTCGTTTTCGGTGCGGGCCTGGCTGGCTTGGGTTTCGGCAACGCCGGCTTCGGTGCGGGCCTGGCGTTCTGCCATGGCCTGTACGGTGGCGGTCAGCTCCTGCACGCTTTGGACCAGCCGGGCTACGGTCTGCGGGAGGTTGCGCAGATCCTCGTCCTGGAGGTGCCGGCGCATCTGCTCCTCGAGTTCAGGGTTTTGCGCCATGGCATCCAGAATGTCCTGGAAGGTGGCGATGGGAATGCTGGCGGCGGCGGTGGTCATAGCGGTTCGCTCCTCGGCGGTTTGGTTATTATACCCCACGAGGGGCCGCAGCGTTAGGGCGTAAGCGCATCGGCCAGCGCATAGATCCGTTCTCTATGCGACGGCGGCGACCGGCGGCGCGAACTGTCGCCGCCGTCGCTCTGTCATTTTGCCGGCTCCGCATTCGCGCATTGTGCGGCTTCAGGCCAGCTGGTATTCCCGCGAGGCTACAATCAGCTGTAGCATTTCCGTTACCCGCTGCTCGGAGCAGGCCACCGCGTCATCGCGGTCGAAGCGCGCCGCGCCCCACGTCTCCGCCAGGTGAACCAGGCTGTCCATTGTCCCTGCGGTCACCTCAAACATTCCGGCGGCGTCCAGGCAGGCGGCGGCGAATTGCGCCGGGGGCAGGATGTCGCCGCGCTGCCGCACCCGGTTGATGATGGCGCGGACGCCGGGGCGGTTGGCATCGCGCATTTCGGCTCCGGCGGCGTTGATGCGTTCCACCAGGTTGCCGGTGTCAATCCATTCGCGGCCGGTGTGCCAGCCTTCCACAGTGGGCGGGTTGAGGATCTCCTGGCCCATAAAGTTGACATCCATGGCCAGGTTGACGATGCTCCATTCGGGGGTTTGGTGGCTGCCGGCCAGCCGCGCCGTGCCGCCGACCAGTTCGGCGGGGCTTTTGACGCGGGCCAGGCGGACGGATTCGCGGGCAAAGAAATCGGAAAGGAACAGGCGGCGCATTACGGAGCGGATGTCGCCGCCGGTGGCGGCGAACTCGTGGGCAAGGATGCCGATGGCGTCCTCATCGGGGCGGTCGGCGACAAAGAAGTGGTAGAGCTTGCTGGCGATGTAACGGGCGGTGGCCGGCTGGCGGACGATGATGTCAATGACATCCTGGCCGTCAAAGGGGCCGGTGTGTCCGAGGAAGGTTTTATCGCTGGCGTCGTGGTCGTCCTCCCGGTAGCGGAACTGCCAGTCGATGCGTCCGTAGGGCCAGAAGGAGTCGCGGCTGGCGCGGATGCTCATATACTCGGCGTTGTCAATGGTCCAGCCGGTGAAGGCGCGGGCGGCGGCTTTCACATCGGCCTCGTTGTAGTTGCCGATGCCCATTGAAAAGAGTTCCAGCAGTTCGCGGCCGTAGTTTTCGTTGGGGGCGTCTTTGTGGTTGTCCTTGTTGTCCAGCCAGAAAATCATCGCAGGGTCGCGGGACAGCGCCAGCAGGAGGTCGGCGAATTTGCCCAGACCATAGCGGCGGAAGGTGTGGGTTTGGTTGACGACGGCTTTGGCGTGATTGAGCTTGCCGTAGGCGGTGGCGAAGAGGCCGTGCCAGAACAGGGCCATCTTTTCCTCCAGGGGCCGGCGGGTGTTGATGATGCGGTAGAGCCAGTAGCTCTGGCTGCTTTCCAGCAGCATCAGGCTGTTCTGGTCGGTGTGGTAGCGGCGGATGAGGTCCTCGATCTCCAGGTCGGGGCGGTTTTCGGGATGGAGGAGTTCCTCCACGGTGGCGTCATAGCCCTGGGCCAGGGCGCGGTCGATTTCGGCGCGGGTGGGCGCGAAACCGGCGCGGCGCAGCAGGTGGGCGATGCGGACGGTTTCCGGGTCGGCCAGAACAATCCAGTCGGCGGCGTTAGTGGCGGGGATAGTGGCGTTGTTGGCGTCAAGGCCGGTGGCGGCGGGCGTTGCAGTAGTCATCGCAATTCGTTCCTTTACATACCGGAGGAGGCGCCGGCGACAATGAACCGGGCCAGGAAATGTTGCCAGGAGAAAACCAGCAAGCCGGAGCCGGTGAGGCCCAAAGCGATGCCGGCGTTGCGGTAGCGGTAGGCGATTTCAAGTTGGGCATTGGAGAGGTTGTCGGGGCGTTTGAGTTGCGCCATGCCTTTGGCGGAGAGCCAGATGCCGGAAGACAGCATAGTCGTGGCAAGGATGGCGGCAACGACATCGGCATAACCGGCAGTTAGCAGCGCAATCGACGAGCCCAGCAGGGCATAGGCCAGGTACAGCGCCCAAAACCACTTGCCGATAGTCATTTGGCCCTCATATAGGCGCCAAGCAGGCCGGTAATCAGGCCGCCGCCGCCCATAGTCAGCAGGAAGCCCAGCCGGCCGGTGACCGAGCGTTCGGCCATCCAGTCCGGCCAGATCCAGTAGATCAGGGCCGCTGTGGCAATCAGCAGAATGCCGGCTCCGATGAGAGATTTGCCCCATTCGGCGGCAGTCATAGCAAACCTCCGGGCAGTTTGTCCTGGTGGTCGGGTAAAAGGCGGGGGCAGGCTAGGCCGTGGGGAGGGCCTGGTGGAAGTCGGCCACCTGCCGCAGGTAGTTGCGCAGCAGGTCGTGGCCTACTGCGGTCATTATGGATTCCGGGTGGAACTGGACGCCCTCTACCGGCAGGGTTTTGTGGCGGACGCCCATAATCAGCCCGTTGTCGGTCCAGGCGGTTATTTCCAGGCAGTCGGGCAGGGTTTCGGGGTAGATGACCAGGCTGTGGTAGCGGATGGCCTCAAAAGGGCTGGGCAGGCCGGCGAATACGCCCTTGCCGTCGTGGTGAATCGGGGAGGTTTTGCCGTGGCGAATTTCGCCGGCCCGGTCCACGGTGGCGCCGTAGGCGTGGCCGATGCACTGGTGGCCCAGGCATACGCCCAGCACCGGCAGCCGCGTCCCGAAATGGCGGATGACGTCGTTGGAGATGCCCGCCTCGCGAGGGGTGCAGGGACCGGGAGAGACGACGATGCCGGAGGGCGCCAGGGCCGCGATTTCCTCCAGCGTGATCCGGTCGTTGCGGACGACGCTGACCTCGGCGCCCAGTTCGCAGAGGTACTGGTACAGGTTCCAGGTAAAGCTGTCGTAGTTGTCAATGAGCAGCAGCATCAGTACAGCTCCACCAGTTCCAGCCAGTTGCCGTCGGGATCCTGGCAGTAGAGTGCCTTGCGGAGGAGGTTGCCGTCATCGTCGTGCATCGGCACGGGGGGAGTGCCGTAGCGGACGCCGCGCTGCCGGGTGGCTTCGTAGAAGGCGTCAATGTCGTCAACGAAGAAGGCGAGGTGGGCGGCGCGGGCGTCGTTTTTGTCGAATTCGGCGTAGCCGCCGGGCGGGTTGATGTATTGTATCAGCTCCAGCTGATGGCCGGCGCCGAGGTCGAGGAAGGCGCCTTTGATGTGGGCGTCGGCGAAGCCCAGCAGGGCGCTGGGGAACGGGCCGGAGCGTTCGGTGCGGAGGGTCAGGTTGAGGCCCAGCACGTCGGTGTAGAAAGACACGGCGGCTTCCAGGTCGGCGACGATAAAGCCGGTGTGAAAGAAGGATTTGAGCATTGTCATTTCTCCGGGACGGGAATGGGTACGGGGACGAGACGCGGGGGCGGGAACGAGAGTCGGACACGAGCGCCGGGGCGAGGCAGCAAGGTGGATGGGGCGGGCCGGAGGGGTTCAGGCGATGCCTTCGGCGGCGTCGATGGCGCGGAGCATGGCGCCGGATTTGTGGCGGGTTTCCATATATTCGTCCTCGGCGATGCTGTCGGCGACGACGCCGCCGCCGGCCTGGACGTACATAATGCCGTCCTTGAAGATGCCGGTGCGGAGCACCAGGGCGGTGTCCATATTGCCGTTGTAGCTGAAGTAGGCCACGGCGCCGCCGTAAGGGCCGCGGCGCTGCTGTTCCACTTCGGCGATGATTTCCATAGCGCGGATTTTGGGGGCGCCGGAGACGGTGCCGGCGGGGAAGCAGGCGCGCAGGGCGTCGTAGGGCGTCAGGTCGGGGCGAAGGCGGCCCTCGACATGGGAGACCAGGTGCATGACATGGGAGAAGCGTTCCACTTCCAGGAACTGGGTGACGGTCACGGTGCCGGGGACGCTGACGCGGCCGATGTCGTTGCGGCCCAGGTCCAGCAGCATTATGTGTTCAGCGCGCTGCTTTTCGCTGGTTTTGAGTTCCTGCTCCAGGGCGGCGTCCTCGGCGGGGGTGCGGCCGCGGGGGCGGGTGCCGGCGATGGGGTGGGTGGCGACGATGCCGTCCTCGACTTTGGCTACGGTTTCGATGGCGGCGCCGACGATCTGGAAGCCGTTGAGGTCCAGGTAGTACATATAGGGGGAAGGGTTGCTGCCGCGCAGGGCGCGGTACACCTGGAAGGGATGGGCGTCGGTGCGGCGGCTGAAGCGCTGGGAGTTGACGACCTGGATGACATCGCCGGCGTAGATGTACTCAATGCATTTCGCGACGATGGCTTCGTATTCGGGGACGGTGAAGTTGGACTGCACGGGGCCGCCGGCGGGCAAGGCGGGCGGGCGGGTTAGTTCGGGGGGCAGTTCCAGGGGGCGGGAGAGGCGGTCAATCATCCGGTCGATGCGGGCGATGGCGGCCCGGTAGGCGGCGTCGACATCGCCGCCGGCGTCGTCCAAGCGGGCGTGGCTGACTACCTTGATGTCGTGGCGCAGGTGGTCAAAGACGAGGAGGGTATCGGCGAACATAAAGACGGATTCGGGCAGGCCCTGAGGGTCGGAGTCCAGCATAGGGATGCGCGGCTCGAAGTAGTGGACGGCGTCGTAGGCGATATAGCCCACGCCGCCGCCGTGGAAGGGGGGGAGGCCGTCCACGGGGATGGGGCGGTAGCGAGCCATTTCGGCCTGCACCAGGGCGAGGGGGTCGACGGGGCCGGAGGGTTCGCGGGCGCCGGAGGTGAATACATCGTAGGGTTCGGAGCCGATGAAGCTGTAACGGCCCAGGCGTTCACCGCCGGCCACGGATTCCAGCAGGAAGGAGTAGGGGGGGCGGGCGACTTTGAGGTAGGCGGAAACGGGGGTTTCCAGGTCGGCGTTGATGGCGCGCCAGACGGGGCAGAGGTTGCCGTTGCCCTGGGAGGCGAGGGCGCGCACTTGTTCCAGCGTTGGGTAGTACATATTCGTCCGTCAGCGGGGAGGGTGGCGTGGGCGGCGGCGACAGTGGGGATTCCGGTTCCGGCAAGGCGGCGGGCAAGCGTAAAAGAAAAGCCCGTCCCGGTACGGGACGGGCGCGTGGCGCGGCCGTTTATGCCACCCTGCGGTTGGATGAGGTTGCGGTGTGTATCCGGCGGGCGGTAACGCGGCCCTGGCGTCCCGGCCTACTGGCGGCGCGGCGGACAGGGTAGGATGGCGCGGCGCGGCGGGTTCGGGGGGCGGCTCCGGGGGCCATTGGGTCGTCTGCATACGGCGCCGGTTTCCAGCAACCCCGGCTCTCTGGGCCGCGCGGGACGCTTACTAATCCCCATCATAGCCTTTGGCGGTATTCTGATTTGCGGGGGCAAGTATAGGGGTGGGGGTGGGGGGTGTCAACGGGCGGAGGCCGGGGGTAGCGCTTTTGAGGAGCGAGCGCCGGCGGCCGCAGCACTCAAACCTGCCGGCTATGGGGCATCGGTTGCGCCGGTGGCGGATTCCTCATCGTCGCTTTCCGTATCGTCATCATCGTCGGAACGGAGCAGTTCGTCCAGGTCCAAGCCCAGTTCCCGGAGGCGGTCGCGGATTTCGGCCTGGCCCTGCTCGCGGCCCATTTCTTTGCCTATGGCGATGCCTTCGGCGCGGAGCTGGTCGTTCCGGCCGCGCAGCTCCCGATACAGGTCAACTCCTTTGGTCAGTAGCGCCATGCCCAGTGTTCCTCCTATGACGATAACGTCGCCCGCTGCCGGCTATGGGGCATCGGTTGCGCCGGTGGCGGATTCCTCATCGTCATCGTCGCCTTCCGTATCGTCATCATCGTCGGAATGCAGCAGTTCGTCCAGGTCCAGCCCCAGTTCCCGGAGGCGGTCGCGGATTTCGGCCTGGCCCTGCTCGCGGCCCTGCTCCAGTCCCTGCTCCAGGCCCTGTTCCAGGCCCTGTTCCAAGCCCATTTCTTTGCCGATGGCGATGCCTTCGGCGCGGAGCTGGTCGTTCCGGCCCAGCATCTCGCGAAACAGGTCAACGCCTTTGGTTAGCAGCGCCATGCCTAGTGTTCCTCCTATGACGAGCAGGATAATGACTATGATGGCGCCGCCCGCGATGCTGCCCAGCTCGCTCAGGAACTCGGCCGCCGCGGCCGCCGCCCGCTGCGCCGGAGTTCCCTCCGGCAACAGTCGCTCGGCCAGCATTATCGTAGCCGCTACAACCGCCGCGCTGTAAAGGGCCAGCGTTACCCACCGCTCCAGCCTTATCCAGTCCATAGGAACAGGATACCAGACTTTTCCGCCGTTCGCCACTATGGACTGGCCGGGTTATGTACGGAGGTTAGGGCCGCGTCCTGACCTGCCGGCGGGTTTGGGGCGGGCGGGCGGCAACGCTGGCAGTAGAGGAGGCGGCGTTTCCGGTGGGATGGTTTGAATTTTCGGGATCGGGTGCTTGCCGGGATTATTGCGGCGGGCTGGGGTATAATGCGGCGCGGCCGGGCGGCGGGTCAAGCATCCCGAAATGGAAACGCCGCCATAAGTCGGTCGGCCAACTGCAAGTCGGTCAACTAACTGCAAGTCAACCGGCCAACTACAAAGCGGTCAATCAATCAACTACAAGCCAGTCAACTACAAGCCAGTCAACTAACTGCGGCGCAGCGACCGGCAAGCGGACTACAGGATGAAGAAAGGAGGTTTGGCTATGGCGGCTTATGTCATTGCCACGATTGAAGTTACCGACCCGGAGAAGTTTGAGGTTTATCGGGGGCAGGTGCCGGCGACTATCGAGAAGCACGGGGGGAAGTATCTGGCGCGAGGGGGCCATGTGGAGGTGGTGGAGGGGGAGCAGCCGGCGCGCCGGACGGTGGTGCTGGAGTTTGAGAGCCTGGAGCAGGCGCGGGGGTGGTACTATTCGGAGGATTACGCGGGGCCGAAGTCGCTGCGGATTGCGGCCACGGTGTCCAATGTGATGATTGTGGAGGGGGTCTGACCGGGCGGGGGCACTGCGGGTGCAACACGGCTCGCCGGGGTTGCCGTTGAATCGGTTTGCCCCGGCGGGCGCGTTGCCGGCGCCGGCCGGGGATGCTGATGGATTGGGCCGGACGCGGCAAGATGCGCTGCATCCGGCTTGGGTGACGTCCAGGGCAGTGGGCGGCGGGGCGGTTCAGGCTGCGAAGTCGACGCCCACGCCGACGATTTCCACTTGCATGGAGCGGATGTCGGGGGCGCCGGGGTCGAAGGTTACGCCTACCACTATGTTGATGCCGCGTTCCACTTCGGGGGCGCCGGGGATTTCAAAGCGGCTGTCCAGGTGGTCGCCCTTGAGGGCCATACCGAGGTGTTCGGCGATGATTTTTTCGCCGTCGTACACCAGGAGTTCGGCGACGTTGGCGTGGGAACGGGCGCGGAAGGCTACGGAGACGGAGTCGGCTTTGGTGCGGCTGCCGTTGTGGACAGTGGGGGTGGGGACGGCGAAGTGGAGCCAGGTGTTCTGGCCTTCGTTGCCCTCAATGCGGACGAAAGGGCCGCAGTGGCGGACGGAGGCGATGCGGTTGAGGTATTCTCCGGTCATTGCGGAGCCGTGTACCCAGGATGTGAATTTCTGTCCGGCCATAGTTGGGACCTCCTGCGGGCGGGGGTAGCGGGTAGCGGGTTGGGGGCAAGGATACCCGGCGCGGGCGATTGCCGCAACCGGGGGCAGACCATTGGTGGCAGGGGCAACCGGGGCGGCGGGGACAGACGGGGCGGGGTTAGAGGATGGGGGTTTGGCGGCGTTCCATTTCCAGGAGTTGGGCTTTGACGGTCAAGCCGCCGGCGCCGTAGCCGTGGAGTTTGCCGGCGCTGCCGATGACGCGGTGGCAGGGGACGACCAGGGGCCAGGGGTTGCGGGCCATAGCCTGGCCGGCGGCGCGGGAGGCTTGGGGGCTGCCGGCGGCGGCGGCCAGCCACCGGTAGGAGCGGGTTTCGCCGGGCGGGATTTGGCGGCAGGCGGTCCAGGCGGCGGCGTGGAAGGGGGGCGCGCCGGAGAAGTCCAGGGGGATGTTGTCCAGGGCGCGGAAGTCGCCGGCGAAGTAGGCGTCAAAGGCGGCGATGATGGCGGACAGGGGGCCGGGGGCGCTGGCGTCGAGGGCTACGGCGTCGGCGGAGTCGCTGGCGTCGGTGGCGCTGGGCAGGCCCAATCCGGCCAGCGCCGCGGGGAGTTCGGGTTGGAGGCTGACGCGTTGCAGGCTATGTTCGGCGCCGAGCAGGGCCAGCCAGCCGTAGGGGGTTTGCCGGACGCAATGGAACGGGGTGGTGGGCGGCGACGGCGCGGGGGAGGCAGTCATTGGTTGTTCCTCCGGGGTTGGTCGTTCCTACGGTATGCGGGATTATGCCGGGCGCAAGGGGGCGGCGGCATAGCCTAGCATACCGGGGAGCGGGGATTAGAGGGGGAGGAGTTGGGGGATTTGGAGGTGGGGGTAGGCGTCGGTTAGGGCTTGGCGCCACTGGGGGACGAGGATGATGTTGTGGTCGTGGTCGCTGTGCAGGTGGCGGGGTTCCGGGGCGCAGCGGCAGATGCGGCGGGCGGCGTTGCCGTGGTTGGGGTAGAGGTCGAAATCGGTGGACATTGGGACGCCCACTAGGTTGTACCGCTTCACGAATTTCTGGTAGTAGGGCAAGCGGGTGATTTCGCCGGCGGACTGGATTTCGCCGTCGGTGGGCGTGGTGGGGACGAAGTCGATGTCGAAGCGGAGACTGCGCTTGGCGGGGCGGACCAGCTTCGGGCGGCCGGCGATGATGGCGGCGATGGCGTTTTTGAGGGACGCGACGCGTTTCCGCATCTTGCGGATGGTCTGGATGGTGGTTCCCATGGGGGTGTGGCCGATGGGGACGCGGAGGCCGGTGGTGGCGTGAGGGGTGCGGCGATGAGGGCGGCGGCGGACGACGTGGCCGGCGTTCCCGGCGTGGCCGGCATTGCCGGTGTGGCCGGCGTTGGCGGCGGCGCGGGCGAGGCTGGCGATTTTGTAGGCGGGCGTGGGCAGGTTCAGGACAGCCGCCAAGGTGTAGGTGTGGCGGAAGGTTCTCAGGTGGCCGCGCCGGAGGTGGTCGCAGAAAATGGCGTCGGTGAGGGCGATTTGGAGACGGCGGGTGGTGTTGTGACGGAGGCCGATGTGGACGGCCAATGCCGTGGCGGCGTGGGCGGCGGCGCGGCGGATGGAGTCCGCGGCGTCGGCGAGGCCGTCGATGAAGGGGTCGATGTAGTCGGGCGGGTGGGGGCCGGGGGTTGCGGGGG
This sequence comes from Dehalococcoidia bacterium, assembly GCA_965203195.1. Taxonomy (GTDB): domain Bacteria; phylum Chloroflexota; class Dehalococcoidia; order Lucifugimonadales; family UBA3495; genus Bin87. The sequence goes on from OZ241860.1 coordinate 3,632,073, forward strand.
CGGCGATGGCGGCTTCGGTGGCGTTATGGGCGTGGCGAAGCAGGGCGTCGCTGCGGGCCTGGTGGTGCTGGACGGTTCCCATAATAAGGAATGCTCCTTTTCATCGGGCTGGCGGCCGGTTCGCGGGCGGTTGGCTGGTAGCTAACGGCGGGCTGGCGGCGGCGGCTGATGGTCGGTAGTTGGCAGGCGATTGATTGACTGGTGGTTCGGTGGCTGGTAGATTGAGGGCATCGGGGAAGGTTCGGGCGGTTCCGTTGGGTTCCAGGTTGTCGGCGCTACGGCCTGAGAGCGTGCAAAGTGAATTTCGTCCTAGTTTTCCGTGTCCCGGAGCGGCGGCTTTTGAGGGCTATCGTTTCCGGCACGGGGCGGTGGTGACATCCGCTGGCTGGCACAGAACTACACGGGCCGTACAAGTCATACGGCGACGAAGCAGGACCAGCTGAAAATTGGGTTCCGACAAGGGTTAGGCCGTGTTCCTGGAGCCCGTTTGGTTAGCCCGAAATGGTTTCCCCGATGGTGGCGTGACGCGGATAGTGATAGGTGGACAGGGTTGTCCGGTTGGGTCGACACGAAAGCGGGCCGTTTTGCCGCCACGATGCCCGTCGCGCGCTGGGCGGTGTGGCGGTGGCAGCCGGTGTAGCGCGCTAGAAAGCTTTGCCGGCGGCCGGGGCTGCTTTACCCGTGCATCAGCATAGCGTACGGATGTTTGGGGGCGCAAGGGCGCGGGTGTCATAAATGGCGGCGATTTTTTTAAATTCCGGCGGTCGGATTGGGCATGGCGCCGGGATTGAGGGATGTCGGGCGCCGGCGGAGGCCGGGATCGGCGCGGCCGGGCGGGCGGATGCGGCGGCGGATGGCGCCGATGCCAATGCCGGCGCCGATGCGGAGTCGGGCGGCGTAGGGGTGGCGGGCGGTTTGATGATATGGACTAGCGGAGCACGCGTTCATCCCCTACGCGGCGGGTGATCCGCTGCTGGTCCAGGTATTCCAGGAGGGGGAGGACATACTTGCGGCTGGCGCCGAACAGGTCCCGGGCATCGGCTACCGTTACGGCGCCGCGCTCATTCAAGTGGGCCACGATGCGGGCGGCCATATCCTGGTAGGCGGCGGCGGTGAATACCACCGATTCGTTGACCTTCACCACAGCGCCGCGTTCCAGCAGGTAGGCCAGGAGTTCCGGCGCCACCGGGCGGTCGGTGGGGGGCGAGCAGGGTTCGGCGGCCAGGGCGGCCAGGTATTCGGCGGCGGCGCGCTGCTGGGCGTCGTTGAGCTGCGGGCTGTGGTCGGGGATACGCACCAGGCCGCCGTCGTCCACGATGACGGCCTCGGCGGCCAGGCGGGCGGCGGCGCGCAGATAGACGGGCTGGGACACCCGGAGCCGGCTGCGGAGTTCCTGGGGCGGGGCGCCGCGGCGGAGGGGATACTGGTGGTGGTAGGCTTGCAAGGCGACCTGGGCCTGGTTGCGGACAATGTCCCAGCCGCGCCGGGAATAGACCACGGCATCGGAGTGGGTTCCCATTTCGCCCAATGCCACGACATCGCCGGAGTCGGCGAGGACGGCCAGGCGCTCCAGGATTTCGGTTTCGGAGAGGTTGGAGCGCCGGGCCAGGGTGGGCAGGTTGCAGGGGCCCATCTGGTCGGCGACGGTGTAGATGACATCGGCGCTGGCGCCGGCGTCCAGCATAGTGAGGCGTTCCAGGACATCGGGGGCAAAGCGGCGGTGGCGGCGGCGGGGGTTGGGGTCGGCGACCTGGCCGCCGCCCAGGGTGTCCTCGGAGGAGCGGAGGACGAAGAAGTCGCCCTTGACCATAGGGACGGGTTCGTCCAGCAGGATTTGCGCCCAGCCTTCGCTGCCGGGGGGCAGGCGGTCGGCGTCCAGGAGGCGGACGCGGCCGGTGGTTTCGGCGGTGAACAGGTGGAAGGTTACGCCTTCGTTGTGTTTGAGGGCGTGGGGGGCGCCTTTGACCATGCGCAGGTTGGCGTCGAAGCGGCGGGTGGGGCGCAGCCAGCCGGGGTTGGTGAGGACTTCGCCGCGGGGGACATCGTCGCGGGCGATGCCGGAGAGGTTGAGGGCCAGTCGGATGCCGGGGGCGGCGGCGTCCAGTCGGGACTGGTGGCTCTGGAGGCCGCGGATGCGGGCCTGGCGGCCGGAGGGGGCCAGCTCGATCTGCTGACCAACGGCTACGGAGCCATCAATGAGGGTGCCGGTTACGACGGTGCCGAAGCCGCTGATGGTGAAGCAGCGGTCCACGGGCAGGCGGGGGCGGCCCAGGTCGCGGCGGGTTTCGGCGCCGGCGAGGATGTGGTCGATGGCGGCGCGGAGGTCGTCCAGGCCGGCGCCGGTGTGGGCGGATACGGCGGTCATCGGGCAGCCGGCGAAGGCGGTGTCGGCCAGGGCGTCCTCCACCTCGGCTTGCACCAGTTCCACGAGTTCGTGGTCCACCAGGTCGGTTTTGGTGATGACCACCAGGCCGCGGCGGATGCGGAGGAGGTCCAGGATGGCGAGGTGTTCGCGGGTTTGAGGCATAACGCTTTCGTCGGCGGCGACGATGAGGAGGGCGAGGTCGATGGCGCCGACGCCGGCCAGCATATTTTTGATGAAGCGTTCGTGGCCGGGGACGTCGACGATGCTGACGGCGCGGCCGCTGGGTAGGGTCATCCAGGCGAAGCCGAGGTCGACGGTCATGGCGCGTTCTTTTTCCTCGGGGAGGCGGTCGGGGTCGATGCTGGTGAGGGCCTTGACCAGGGTGGATTTGCCGTGGTCGACGTGGCCGGCGGTTCCGATGACGTACATAGCGAGCAGTCCAAAGGCCGTGGTGATGGCGGGGTGGCGGGGGGATGGGGCGGGTGGCGGCGGGTGTGATTATACTTGACGGCATAGGGCGGCAATAGTAGGCTGAAGGGGCTAGTTGAGCCGGCGACAAGAGGCCCGGGGCCTCTTCCGATGGGGGTTGGCCGCCCTCGCTAAAATCGGATAGCCGGCTCGTTTCTTGATGGCATACATAGCCATCAGTTTTGAGGATGCGCGTACCGCAGCGCTGGCGCAGAACGGGGGCGAGGCGATGCGGGCGGATAGGTCGCGGCCCGGCGATTTGCATCGGCTCATCCGGCGGTCAGGCGGCACGAATTCAATTTCAATCACCCGGAACAGGCACTTGGAACAGGCATACGGGAACGGACACACGGAACGGGCGCGGAGGTTGACGACAATGGCTACGGTGCAATTGACGCTGTCGGACGACGAGAGCAAGCGCGTCAAAAAGCAGGCGCAGAAGGAGGGCATCACGGCGGAAGCCTGGCTGACGGCGGCGGTACTGGATCGGCTGCGGCTGCGGGAGGAAGTTTCCTATCTGGGAACGGGACGGCGGTTTCAGTCCGCGGAGGAACTGCAAGAGTTTTGGAAGCGATGCGACGCCGTCGCCGGGCCGGGGCGGGAACCGGACTGGGAGGAGCATCTGAAGGCAATCAATGAGTCCCGCAGCAGGGGGCTGCCCGACGTATGATTTTTATCGACACGAACGTGATGATGTACGCGGTGGGCCGGCCCCATCCGTTGCAGAGGCAGGCGCACGCCTTTTTTGACGAATGCCAGCGGAACGGCACGGCGCTGTTCACATCGGCGGAGGTTTTGCAGGAGCTGGCTCACGCCTATCTGCCGGTGAACCGGAAAAGGCTCTTTGACGAAGCAGCCGAAATTCTGGAAAAGCTCGGTGTGGGAATATGGCCGCTGGAAGCCGAGGATGTAGCCCTCGCCGCGCGGTTGCACGAACAGCATCCTAACCTGTCGGCCCGCGACCTTTGCCATCTGGCCAGCTGCCGGCGGCGGGGGATAACCCGGATTATGACCTTTGACGGCAACTTGGCCGCCGCCGCCGCAACTTTGCCGCCGCCGCCGTAGCCTGACGCGGCCCCGCCTTTTGCCCGCCGCCGCCTGGCCCGACACTGCCCCCGACACTGGCCCCGACACTAGGTACGAAATTATGCCATCCTACCCGCACATAGAACGGTATCGGGCCGAGCTGGCGCGGCTGATTGACGCCGGCGGTTCGGCAAGCGAGCTGAATATACGGCCGGCGTTTCAGAACTGTCTGGCGGCCTACTGCGCGGGCCACCGGGAGCGGCTGACGCTGGTGCCGGAGCTGCGGGTGGCCGGTGGCGGCGGCGGGGGCGTCATTCCCGATGGGACGGTGAAGGATGCGCTGCGGATGGCGCGGGGGTACTGGGAGGCGAAAGACGCCGGGGATGACCTGGACGCGGAAATCCAGGCCAAGTTTCGCAGCGGCTACCCGCGGGACAATATTCTTTTTGAGGATTCGCGCACCGCCGTGCTGGTGCAGAACGGCGGCGAGGCGATGCGGGTTGATATGGCGCGGCCCGGCGAATTGCACCGGCTCATCCGGCGGTTTTTGGATTACGAACTGCCGGCGATTGGGGAGTTTCGGCAGGCGCGGCAGCAGTTCAAGGCCGACTTGCCGTCGGTGCTGGACAACCTGCGGGACGCGGTGGGCGACGCCGAAAACGGCAACCCCGGCTACCAGGAGGCCGCCGCCGGCTTTCTGGAGGTGTGCCGCCGCACCATCAGCCCGGAAGTGTCCGACGGGGATGTGCGGGAAATGCTGTTGCAGCACATACTGACCAAAGATATTTTCCTGCGGGTGTTCGCCGAGGATCAGTTTCACCGGGAGAACAATGTGGCGCGGCAGCTGGACGCTCTGGAGCAAACCTTTTTCACCGGGGATGTGCGGCGGCAGGCGATGGAGCGGCTGCGGGCTTACTACGGCGCCATCGGGCGGGCCGCTGATGAAATCGCGGACCACGCCGAGAAGCAACAGTTTCTGAAAGCCTTTTACGAGGATTTCTACCGGGCTTATAACCCGGCGGCGGCCGACCGGCTGGGGGTGGTCTATACGCCCAATGAAATTGTGGATTTCATCATCCGGGGCGCGGACTGGCTGCTGCAAAAGCACTTTGGGCGCAGTCTGGCCGACGACAAGGTGCAGATACTGGATCCGGCCACCGGGACGGGGACTTTCATTACCAGCCTCATCAACTACCTGCCGGCGGAACGGCTGGAGTATAAGTATCGGAACGAGATTCACGCCAATGAGGTGGCGATACTGCCCTACTATATCGCCAACCTGAACATTGAGTACACTTACAAGGAACGGACGGGGCGTTATCTGGAGTTTCCCAACCTCTGCTTTGTGGACACGCTGGACAATATGGAGTGGCAGGGGGCCAGCGGGGAGGCGGTGCAGCGGCAGGCGGCGTTCAACCTGGGCGGGCTGTCGGAGGAGAACTGGATACGGGTGCAGGAGCAGAACGAAAAGCCCATCAGCGTGATTGTGGGCAACCCGCCGTATAATGATAGTGCCACGCTGTGGGCTGACGGCGGCGCCAACCGCAAGTACCCGGAGATTGACCGCCGCATCAGCGATACTTATATCGCCTACAGCGCGGCCCAAAAGACGCACCAGTACGATATGTACAAGCGGTTTATCCGCTGGGCGTCCGACCGGCTAGTCGACAACGGGATTATCGCATTCATCACCAACCGCTCCTATCTGGACAGCCGGCAGGATGACGGCTTTCGCAAAATAGTTCGCGACGAATTTAGCGACCTGTACATCGTTGACCTGGGCGGCGACATCCGCAGGAACGGCAGAGTCGGCAATGTTTTCAACATTATGACGGGCGTTGCCATCGGTTTCCTGGTGCGGCGTGGCTACGCCGGCAGGCCGGGCGCCGTCTATTACTACGCCCTGCCCGATGAACTATCCGGCGCCGACAAACTGTCGGAACTGCGCCGCCGCAACGCCGGCGACATTCCCTTTGCCGATGTTGTACCCGACCCCAAAGACAACTGGCTCAACCGGGGCAACCCCCATTTTGACGGCCTGCTGCCCCTGGCCAACCGTCCGACCAAGTTCGCCAAAACAGCTGACGACGCACAAGCGGTGTTCGGCCTGTTCACCAACGCCATCAAATCCAATCGCGATGACTGGGTGTACGATTTTGATGCCCGCACCCTGCGGGATAAGGCGCTGTTCTTTGCCGATACTTACAACGGCTTTCTGGACAGCGATGACAAATCCAATAACCCGATTATCAAGTGGAGCCGCGACTTGCGTAACGAATTCGAGCGTGGGCGGCGTATCGTTTATAACGACGGCAACCGCATCCGGTCGCTGTGGCGTCCCTTTGTTGCCAAGTGGCACTTTGCCGACGTGATAATGAACGATAGGCTTGGCCGCAATCACTACGAAATGTTCGGGCCGGATTTGCAGCAGCCTAATCAGGTTATCAATTTCTGCGTCAGCGGCAAGGATTTCTACGCCCTGGCCGCGGACCAGCCGTGTGACTATCACTTCACTGGCGACACGCAATGTCTGCCGCTGTATCGTTACACGGCGGACGGCCAGCGGGTGAGCAACATTACCGAGTGGGGGTTGCGGCGCATCAACGAACACTATCGCAAAGAGTGGCCCCGCCACTTTGAGGACATTTACCCCGAGGGCATTTCCGCCGAGGATGTCTTTGCCTACACTTACGCTGTGCTGCATGACCCGGTGTATCGCTATGATTATCGGGTTGACCTGCTGCGGGAGCTGCCCCGGCTGCCGCTGTATCGCGATTTTGACCAGTGGGTTCAGATGGGGCGGGAGCTGCTGGATTTGCATCTGGGCTTTGCGGCTGCGGAGCCGTACCCGCTGGAACGGCAGGAGCAGGAGGGCGGCGGCGGCCCGGGGCGGGCTCTGCTGCGGGCGGACCGGGAGGGCGGGCGCATTATCTTGGATAGTCAGACTACGCTGGCGGGCGTGCCGGCCGATGCCTGGCGTTACCGGCTGGGCAGCCGGTCGGCGCTGGAGTGGGTACTGGACCAGTACAAGGAGCGCCGGCCCCGGGATGCTACTATCGCGGCCCGGTTTGACGCCTACCGCTTTGCCGAGCACAAGGAACGGGTGATTGAGCTGTTGCGGCGGGTCTGCGCGGTGAGCGTGGGGACGATGGACGTGGTGGACGATATGGCCTACTGGAAGGGGGACAAGCTGATTGTGTTCGGCGACCGGGACAAGCGCGAGTGGTCGATGCTGGGGTTGTCAGCAATGTTCAGCCGCCCCAATGACCTGGAAGTGGAGGCAAAATGGTTGGAGACATAATATGGGCGCCCTACCCCTTCACCGATTTGACACAGGCAAAACTGCGCCCGGTACTGGTAGTGGCCGATGTGAGGGATGTCAGAGAGGATGATTGGATAGTATGCGAAATAACCAGCGGGCGGGCGCGGCATATTCGGGAGATACCCATAGCGCGCGGGGATCTACAGAGCGGCGAGTTGCGCCGTGGCAGCAAAGTGCGACCGGACCGGCTGGCGACGCTGGACGAAAAGGTGTTTGAGGACACCATTGGCCGGCTGACGGACGCCAAGTTGGCGGAAGTGCTGGCGGCGGTGCGCGCGCTTTTCTGAAGGCGGTTAGGGGGCGGGCGGCACTATACCACAGGCCGCCGCGCTCCTTCGCCGCGGCAAAGGAACGGGGCGGGGAAAGCGACGCGCGTCGTGTCGTGCTGTGGCGTCGTGGGGAAGCTACAGGCCGGTTAGGGGGAGGGTGGTTACCGTGTCCGTCTGGAGGTTGGCGACGCGGATGGCGTGGTTGTTGGTGTCGGCGATGTAGAGCAGCGGGGGGCGGCCGTCGGCAAAGCTGCCATCGCCAAAGCTTTCGTCGGCAAAGGTGGCGAAGGACAGGCCGCTGGGTTCGCTGAAGGTGGCTTGCTGGCCGGGGCCGTCGTGATGGCCGGCGGCGCCGCAGCCGAGCAGGGTCTGCGCGGAGCGGGTCAGGGGCAGCAGCTTTTTGATTTTGTGGTTGTAGGTATCGGCGACGAACAGGGCGCCCTGGTGCCACTCAATGCCGATGGGGTGCTGCAAGCGGACATTGTGTTCCACGCCGTCGCGGTCGCCGAAAGCGAACAGGTCAATGCCCACCAGGGTGGCGACGCGCCCGGTGGCGGGGTTGAGGCCGGCGCTGCGGACGCTGCTGGTTTCGGAGTCGGCGAAGTAGAGGATGGGGTCGCCGGCGCGGTCCTGGCCGACGACGATGCCGCTGGGCTGGGCCAGGGTGGCGGCGAGCAGGGGGCCGTTGTCGATGTTTTCGGCGCCGGTGCCGGCGTGGGGCTGGACGACCGTAGCATAGGGGTCGGGGGCCAGGGAGAGGCGCCAGAGCTGGTGGCTGCCGGCCATGGCGAGGTACAGAATGCCGTCGTGGTGGGCCAGATCCCAGGGGCTGTTCAGGGCGATTTGGGGGCCGGGGCCGGCGGCGCGGCGGTCGTGTCCCTGGGCGCCAGTACCGGCTACGGTGGTCACAGCGCGGGCGGTCAGGTTGACGCGGCGGATGGCGTGGTTTTCGGTGTCGGCGACATACAGGGTGTTGCCGTCCACCAGTTCCATACCCTGGGGGTGGTTGAAGGCGGCGGCGGCGTAGCTGCCGTCCCGGAAATCCTCGGCGCCGGAGCCGATGATGGCCTGCGCGGCCCCGTCCAGATCCGTGATGACGATGCGGTTGTGGTTGGTGTCGGCGATAAAGAGGCGGTTGCCGGGGCCGTCGGCCAGCACCTTTCCGGGGAAGGCGAGGGGCGTGTCGGGGGCCGCCGGGGGCCGGAGGTTGAGGGGGCGGCGGTCAATCATTCCTTTGGCGTCAAATTCGGCGATCATCCTGGAGAGGAGGTCGTCAAAGGCGTCGTAGGGCAGTTCGCCTTCGTGCTTGCCGATGACCTTGCCGGCGGGGTCGACGAACATCAGGGTGGGCCAGGCGCGGCAGGCGTACTGCTGCCAGACCTGGAATTCGGCGTCGTTGACGATGGGATGCTTGAGTTCGTAGCGTTGGGCGGCGAGGAGGACGTTGTCGGCGGACTTTTCGTTGGGGAATTTGGGGGAATGGACGCCGATGACGACCAGTTCGGCGGCGTATTTCTGTTCCAGTTTCCGCAACTGCGGAAATAGGTGCATACAATTGACTCAACAGTAGGTCCAGAAGTCGAGGACGACGACCTTGCCGCGCAGGTCGGCCATAGTCAGGGGGCGGTTGGCGTTGAGCCATTCGATGCCGGCGGGGAAATCCGGCGCGTTGACGGTGCCGGCGAAGGAGCGAGGGGTTGCCATAGCGGGGGCCTCCGGTGGGATGGGGCGGGGAAGGCGGATGGGGTTCGGCGCGGGATGCGGGCGGGATGGGATGAACGGATGGACAGGATGGGCAGGACGATGGGCGCGGTGGCGCCGGCATTGTCGCCGGGGTAGTGTAACACTACGGGGCAAGGGCCGACCGGGGCGGCGGCCGGGTATTTTCAAATACGAGCTGGCATTGGATTTTTGGCCCCGCCGCGACGCAAACACAACAACGCCAGCGAACCACGCAGTACCCGTACCTGCTTCGTGTACCCGTAGTCGCACGCGCCAACCGCTGCAACCGTCCGCGATACGCCCCCCAATTCAACCCCTCAATTCAACCGCTCATTCCGGTTCGCCAGCTTCCCCAGAGCTAGATCACCATCACGCGCTGAAAATACCGGCGGCTGGCTGGCGGCCGGCGGGCTGATTCCGGGTTGGGCTGATTTTTGAAATGAGTTGTTGCCATTATCGCCGGGGGCGCTATAATCGCCGGTAAATGAAAGCCGCTGCGGGGCTCCGCGTGGCGAAACCAGTCGGATTTCCAAGAGGAGGCGAGCTCATGGAAAAGGGAGACACCATCATCAATGTGGGGCCGGTGGATGTGGCGTTGTCCTACCGGCGGGAGATTATGCCGGACCAGGGCCTGATGGTGCAGGTCTATGGGGCGGTGGACGGGCAGGACACGGAGATCCTGCGGTTTGACTGCTTTGACCAGGCGCCGCACTACCACTACGGGCCGGAGAACATGAACATCCGGCTGCATATGGACAAGACCACGGTGGGCACGCCCCTGGGGTGGACGCTGAAGAACATCCGGCACAACCTGCCGGCGATGGTGCGGCGGGCCGGGTACGATGACCTGGCGGCCAGCGTTGAGTCCACGCCCGTGGATCAGAACAAGATGGACGAGGTGGAGGAGACGGCGCTGGCGAAGTCCCGGGACGAGCGCCGGACGGTGACGCACTTCCGGGGGGACCACATTTACGAGGCGGGGAACATCCGTTTCGGGGTGGAGTTCCGGGACAACATCGGGGCGGCCAACGACCGGGGCGTGGCGATTCATGTGCTCACGGATCACTTGGGGCAGGAGTTCGAGCTGCTGGCGTTTGACTGCTTTGAGATTGCGCCGCACTACCACTACGGGCCGCGCAACCAGGATGTGCGGATCTACTGGGACACGACCACCAGCGGGCACACGCTGGCGTGGACGCTGGATCAGTTCAAGGCAGGGAACCTGCCGAATATGATTGACCGGGCGGGGTATCCGACGGTGGCGGCGGGGGTGGACAACGGGCTGGTGCAGTCGGTGCTACCGGCGATGGAGGAGAAGGCTTGGGCGCTGGTGGGGACGCACCAGCGGTAAGCGGCGCTTCGCTTCGTTGCGCCGAGCGCCGATCAGGACGGGGGCGATGCGCTGTGCATCGCCCCCGGTTGCGGTTAACCGACGCCGGCACTCCCGGAGCCAGCCAGGATGGCCTGTATGTGGAATTTCTTGCGACAAGCGCTGACGCTGCTGCCGGCGGAAATAATTTGGCTGATTGTCACGCCGCTCGGCCTAGTGGTCGTGACGGTATGTTGCCTGTTTATGGTTTCCCTTGCATCCGGCGGCGTTGTGCCGGATACGCTGTCAGCAATTGCCCGTTACACAGCCGGGGTAAAGATGATAGCCGCTGCCATCGCCGTGACGGTCGCCATACCACTGGCTATGGGGTTGGCAATCGCCCGGATTTTCTCCGGGATGCGAGATAGTACCTGATGTATGCTACCAGCAGGTAGCAGGCAACAAGCGTCCATCCGACGATGCCCAAGTCCATAACGATGAGGCCGGCAACCCAGACCACGGCGTTCTCAAGCACGAACATACCGAGGCAAATGATCAGGAAGCCTACCCCGGTAAGAACGACCGTAAGGCAAACAGCCGGTATGACCCATCCGGTACCGGGGATGCGGCGACCGGCCGCGAAGCCGGCATCGGGCTGCGGGGCTGAATCCGGCCAAGCCGCCGCGCCTGAATGGAGGTCTGCGCGGGGCGCGCTTTGAGTGTCGGAAGTCGCCATTTCAAGACCTGCCCACGGAAATACTGTCCAGCGTCGAAATTCTCCGGGAACCGGGTAGATTATAGCAGGAGGGCAGGCTGATTCGCAAACCGCCTTTGGTCCACAGATTTGGTAGCGTCGTATCCTGCAATGCCGCCCCCGGCGCGCTATGCGGCGATGGCAAACCTTCGCTCTGGCAAAGTCTCGGCGCGGCAGGGGGTTCGCCAATTGCCGGGGATTGAGGGTTGCGGGAATGACAGCGGCGGCGCAACCCGCTATAATGCGGGCGGGGCGACGCCAACAGGCGCCGTCGCGTGGCGCCGGCCGGCGCGCGGAGCCGGGCGCCGCCCGGCGCTGGGCGGCTATCGCTGATTAATCAAACCTGGTGAGGCCAATTTGCTATGGAATTCGCATTCACGCCCGAACAGGAAGCCCTGCGCGCGGAAGTGCAGGAGTTCATCGCCGACTATGTAACCCCCGAGATCATCGCCGAGCTGGAGGACACGGGCGTGCGGCGGCGCGGCCCCAAGACCCGCGAGCTGTACGGCAAAATCGCGGAACGGGGCTGGATTGGCATCTCCTGGCCCCGGGAGTACGGCGGGCAGGACGGCAGCCGGATTGACCAGTACATTGTGGAGGAGGAGTTCGCCCGCATCGGCATCACGGTGGGCGGCGCGGGCTCCGGCGCTCCCGCCATCCTGACCGCCGGCAGCGAGGAGCAGAAGCGGGAGTTTCTGCCCGGCATCATCCGGGGCGAAATTTCCTTTGCGCTGGGCTTCACCGAACCCCAGGCGGGGGCCGACCTGGCGGGCTTGCAGTGCCGCGCGGTGCGGGACGGCGACGAGTATGTCATCAACGGGCAAAAGATGTACACCACCGCCGCCCACTACGCCACGCACATTTACCTGATGGCGCGCACGGATCCCGACGCGCCCCGGCACCGGGGCATCAGCATTTTTCTCATTCCGATGGACACGCCGGGCATCACGGTGCGCCCGCTGTGGACGATACAGAACAACCCGCCGGCGCCCCTGGGGACTACCTATGGCGACGCCCGCACCAACGAAACTTTCTTTGAGAATGTGCGCGTCCCCGCCTCGTGTATGCTGGGGGAGGAAAACCAGGGCTGGTATGTGGGGGCGATGGGCCTCAACCTGGACCGGGTGGGCGCTTCCCGCTACCTGATTTCCATCCAGCGGGATGAGGACATCGTGAACTGGGTGAAGGAAAACGACATTGAGGGCTACGGGATGCGCGAAGACCCCACCGTGCGCGACCGTCTGGCGGATATGTGGATTGAAGGCCAGGTTTGCCGCCTGATGACGATGCGGAGTATGTCCATTGTGGAAAACGAGGGCGCATTCACCTACGAAGGGGCGGCGGAAAAGGTGTTCGCGCCGGAACACGGCGTCCGCACTACCGAAACCATTGCCCAGCTGCTGGGGCCCTACGGGCAGCTGCTGAACGGCTCCGAGGACGCCGTAGAGAGCGGGGTGTTCGCGCACAACCTGATGGGGGCTTTCCAGAGCGGCATCAATCACGGCAGCGTGCAGGTGATGCGGGACCAGGTGGCCCGGCGCGGGCTGGGAATGCCCCGGGTCTAGAGGCCGCTACGCCGCCGCCGTCGCGTTTATCGCTTCTATCGCGTCTCACGATGTCCGCAACGACGACCAAACCGGAACGCGCGCCGGCGCCGGCGGCCGGCGATTTGCCGCTGCGCCGGGCGCGGCAACTGCTGGAACAAGGCCGGCTGGCGCCGGCGTCGGCGGCCGGGTGGCAGGCGGCTGTGTCCGCAGTGGCGAGCTACGCCGGGGCGGGCCGGACGGGCGGACGGTCAGGGGACGGGGACGGGGACGGGGACAGAGACTTTTTTGCGGAGGCGGCGCGCCGGCTGGCGCAAGACCGGCGGGGCGATGACCGGGCGGCGGAGTGGGCGGCCAGCGCCCTTGCCCTGTACGATAACGCCCGGTACGATTGGCTGGACCGGGAGGGCGTAGGGCGGCGGCTGGACGATATGCAGCGGTTAAGCATCCTGGCGCAGGACATTGCCGAACCGCCGCAGAACGCCGACGACATACTGCGGCGGGCGTGGCAGTGCATGGACAACGGAGCGCTGGCGGTGGCTTCCGAAAAGGGGTGGGCAGCGGCTACTTATGCCGCCAAAGTCTATGCCGAAGCGATGGGCTATGACCGCATCCGCAGCAACTATCTGGATCAGGTTTCGCATCTGCTGATGAAAGAATCGGGCGGCAAGGATGCCGGCGCCTGGTCAATCGCCGTAGATGTGATGCTGGAGTCGGCCTATTATAGTCCCGATGCGCTGCACCCCGATGTAGTCGCAGACGGCCTGAAGGCTGCCAAAAATCTGGTATCTTTCATCGCATCGCTGATGCCGCCGCAACGCGCTTGTTGAGCAGATACAATGTCTGAATTCGCCGGCGACAATGCCCAGATCTGCGCCGTGTTCCTGCGCCAGAGCCGGGCCTATCTTGCTGACGGGCAGCTGTTGCAGGCATCCGAAAAGGGCTGGGGCGCGGCGGCGCACGCCATCAAACTTTTTGCCGACCACATTGGCGCAAATTATGTCAACCACAGTCAGTTCAACGGCCTGGTGACCAGACTGCAACGCGCCACCGGCGAACCCCGCGTTGCCGGGTGGGGAGACAGCGCCAACTCCCTGCATCGGAACTATTACACAGACCGGCTGCCTGCGCCAGAGATTGCCGCGCATCTGGACGATGTAACCGATCTGGTCAACCTGATTCGGCATCAAGTCGGCTTGCCGCCCGTTGCCAGTTAGCAGCTGCGTCGCCGCCGATTTACCCTGCGCCAACTTACCTTACCTTACCCCCTTGCCGAGGCACGATGAACGTACTACCCTCCGAAGAAGAATTGATGGTCAAAAATGCCGCCCGCGAGTTTCTGGAGGCGGAATGTCCGCCCAGCCTGGCCCGCGCCATTGAGCAGGATGAGCGGGGCTATGCGGTGGAGCTGTGGGAAAAGATGGCGGCCCTGGGCTGGTTTGGCATTGCGCTGCCGGAAGCCTATGGCGGCGGCGGGCTGCCGGTTACCTATCTGGGCCTGATTCTGGAGGAATGCGGGCGGGCCATTGCGCCCGTGCCCTTTCACAGCAGCGCCACGGCCGCGCTGGCGGTGGCCAGTCACGGCGGCGCGGAGCAGAAAGAGGCCATTCTGCCCCGGGTGGCGCGGGGCGATCTGATTATGACCTGGGCGGCGCAGGAGCAGGATCCCCGCCTGCGGCCTGATGCAATTCAGTGCCGGGGCGAAGTGGACGGCGACAGCCTGGTCATCACCGGCGTCAAGCACTTTGTGGACAATTTCGCGGCCGCCGAGCTGGTGGTGATGGCGGTACGCACCGCGCCGCCGTCCGGCGATAACGCAGGCATTACCCTGGTCATCGTGCCGACGTCCGCCGCCGGCATTACCGAGACGCGGCTGGCCACGCTGGCCAAGGATTCGCAAAGCAAGGTGGTTATGGACGGGGTGCGAGCGCCGTTGAGCAATGTCATCGGCGAAATCAATCGGGGGTGGCCGGCGGCTTTGGAGATGCTGGACACCGGCGCGGCCCTGCTCTGCGCGCAGATTATCGGGGCGGCGCGCAAGGACGCGGAAATGGCCATTGAATACGCCAAGAACCGGGTCGCCTTTGGCCGGCCCATTGCCGGGTTCCAGTCCATTCAGCACCTGTGCGCCGATATGATTGTGTGGGTGGACGGGGCGCAGCTGCTCACTTACGAGGCTCTGTGGAAGCTGGACGCCGGGCTGCCCTACGGGGTGGAAGTGTCCCAGGCGAAAGCTTTCACCAACGACAAGTGCCAGGCTGCGGTGCGTTCCTCCCAGCAGATACACGGCGGCATTGGCTTTATGATGGAGTTTGACCTGCATCTCTGGTATCGCCGCGTCACGGCCTGGACGATGCGGCTAGGCACCAGTTTTGAGCACCGGGCCCGGGTGGCCCGCGCCCTGCTGGACCAGCCCGGCCGGGTCCGTCTGGGGATGAACCTGGAGCCGGTACCCTGACGCGCGGCGGCGCCATTGCCGAAGCCGGGCCATGAGACCCGGCCAGGGAACCCGTACCCCGAAACAGCATAGAGGAGCCCGACAATGCCCATTGACCCGGTTTGCAAAGTCGAAATCAACGAAAGCAGCGCCCGCGCCACCACCAGCCAGACGATGCATGGCGCCAATGAGGTGGATCCTACCGCCGGCACCCGCAGTTTCTACAACGGCGAGTGGTACTATTTCTGTAGCCTGGGGTGCCGCACCCGGTTCCTCACGGCGCCCCATACCTTTATTGGAAGCTAACCCTCCGGGGAAGCCAACCCTCCGGGGAAGCTGACCGCCCGGCGGCGCGCTGCTGACGCGGCGCCGGCCGCCGTTTTTGACGAACCCGCAGCAGGAGGATGATTATGCACGTGGGTCTGGTAATGGAATGTGATTACCGCGAGGGCCGCACCCAGGACGAGGCTTTTGCGGAAGCCTTCGCCATGGCCCGGCTGGCCGACGAGACGGGAATTGACGGGGTGTGGCTGGCGGAGCGCCATTTCGCGGCGCCGCGCACGCCTACCGATCCGGGCGGGGCGGGCATTCCCTCGGTGTCGTCGGTTCCCCTGCTGATGGCGGGGATTGTGGCGGCGCGCACGGAGCGTGTGCGGGTGGGCACGGGGGTCAGCGTGCTGCCGCTGGCGCACCCCATCCGGCTGGCGGAGGAAGCGGCTACGGTGGACAACATATCCCGGGGGCGGCTGGATTTCGGCATCGGACGCAGCAGTTTTCCCCGCTCGTATCAGGGCTATGATGTTCCCTACGAGGAAAGCCGGGAGCGTTTCGCCGAAGCCCTGGACGTCATTCTCAAGGCGTGGCGCAACTACCGCTTTGACCACCACGGCCACTATTACAATATGGACGATGTGGTGGTGACGCCGCGGCCCTACCAGCAGCCGCACCCGCCCATCCGCATTGCGGCCAACTCGGCGGATACTTTCCGCATTGTGGGCGAGCTGGGCTTTCCGCTGGTTACCGGCGTGCGGGGGCAGGGCATCGGGCAGGTGGCCCGAAACCTGGAGCTGTACCGCGCGGCGGCGCAGGAAAGCGACCACGATGGGGACGATGTGTATCTGCGTATGCCCATCTATGTGTCGGACTCCATGGCGGAGGCGCGCGCGGATACCGAGGAAAGCACGATGCGGGCCTTCCGGCGGACGGCGGACACCTACATCAGGACGGTGGAGGCCGAGGGTGAGAGCGCCACTGCGGAACGGCGGCAGCGGGCGGAACAGCTGCTGAATACCACCTATGACGACCTGCTGGCGGACCGGGTGGCGTACGGCACGCCGGAGATGGTGGCGGAGCGTCTGAACAGCATCCGGGCGGATCTGGGTCTGACCGGCTTTATTATGGAGCCCAATTTGGGGGGCACGGTGCCGGCGGAACGGGTGCAGCGGTCGATTCGGCTGTACGCCGAGGAGGTGGCGCCGGCGCTGCGGGAATGAGCGGGTGGGGCGAGGAAGTCAGGGGTTTTGCCGGTGCAGGGGCTTCGCGGGCGGGCGAGGCCCCTGTGTTTTAATCGGGTTTGCGCTAACCGGGTTGATCCGGCCAGCGGATGCGGCGTTTTTTGTTAAACGCTCGAAGGGACGTATTGAATTGCGGACTTTGCCGGGGCGGGTGGCCAGGAGGTCGGCGACCAGGGCGAAGCCGGAGAGGTAGAAGTAGCCGACGGCGATGTCCACGCTGTGGGGGTGGGCGTTGGCGTCGGCGAGGCTGGAACGGAGTGGGCGGGGAACTGGGGGGCGCTATGGGCGTGGAGGATGGCCATTCGGGCTTACCCCGTCAAGTTTCATCTTGACATACCGGCGCCGGGGCGCTAGATTACAATGGCAGGCGCGGAGTGGTCGGAGCACGCCGTCCCGCTTAAGGGACAGGCGCCGGACATAGCCGCGCTTCGCTCTTGAGACTGGTCTATTGCCAGCTACCGCGGCGGATCGTGAACCGCGACGGCGTCTCCCAACATCGGGACAAAGCCCCCGGCGCCAGTAGCCGCGCTTCCGGGGGCAATCCCAGCCGTTCTTTCACGAAATTGACCAGCGCCCGCTTCTCAATAGCGCGCTGTGATGTCGTGCCATAGTAACCGTTGGCGTCTTTCCAGTCGAACTGCACACAACCCAGCATCACATCTACCAGTTGCAGATAAATCGACATATCTGATGTTGCCCGCAGACAGCCTTTCACTACTGGCACCGTGCCGAGTACATCTTCAATATACACTGGAGATTTGTCCGGTTTGTCCTGTAGATCCACGATTGCGAATACATCCCGATCCAATCGTAGCTCAATCAGCTCACGGGCCAAATCCGCGTATGCCCGCCATATATCATCTCCCCAGCGCGCCAGGCTATAGTCGGGGTCAAGCCGGTCCAGTATCAAGGCGTGAAACTGGAGATCCTGGAAAGAGAAGTACAAATTGAGCAAGTCTATGTACTGCTGTACATTGTAACGACTGACGGCGGTGAATTTGTACTCGTGGTGACGGGTGGAGTGCATCAGCCGGTCGACTTCCTGAAGCGTCGGCAAGCCGCTTCGGGACTGGATGTCCCGCCGGAGACGCCCGCGTTCCGCCATCCGGTCGGCGCGGAAATTGAAGTGCAGGCGATACAAGCTATTGGTTATCGCTCTGGTGTCAGGGACGACCAGGACGCCAATGCCATAGACGGGTTGCTGCTGACGGAGGCCGGACAAGATGCCGGTCTCGTCAATGAATGCGGGGCAAACTTCCATACGGCGATGATAGCACAGGATGCCCGGTTCCTGCCAACAGACGCCGCTGTCACTATTGGACGCTATTTGTTGACGCTGCCCAGTGAGGTCTGTCCTGGCGCATCAATCACGGCCGGGTCTATCCGGCGCGGTTCTGTTGGATGTCCACGCTGTGGGGGTGGGCGTTGGCGGCAGCGGGGACGGCGTTGGGGGCTTTTGGGCCCTGGTCGGAGGTGATTGACCTGGCTTGGCAGTTGGGGGCGCAGCATCCGGCGCATTTGGTCAGCGATGGGGATGGGGCCATCGCGGCGGGGATTGAGCTGGTCTATGGCGGGGAAGCGCCCCATCAGTTGTGCGCGTTTCATCTGTTGCGGGAGTACCGGCGGAACATTGGGACGGCGGGATTTGCGGCGGCACGGCGGTTGTTGGAGGCAGGCAGTCTGGCGGAAGGTCGGGAATGGGCGCGTCGGATTATGCGGGCGGCGGGTTGCTGGCGCTAGAAAGCGTTGTCCAAAGGACGGCTCCATTTGGCGACAGGGCAGGTGGCGCATCGGACGATGTCGCGATTGGGGCGGCACAACCGGGAGTTGCAGCGGCGGGAGAAGCTGGGGACGGTGTGGACGGAACACAACCTGCTGGCGCTGCTGCAAGAGCAGGGCCTGAGCAACCAAACCACCTGAAACGAAACGCTACCTCATCGCAGCAGGAACAGGCGCGGCCACAGGATTGCCACCAGTGGCGGCAAAATCCAGCTACAACTAGATCGCCAGCACGTGCTGAAAATACCCTGGGCAGGGCGATTTGACCGGATACCCCGCTTGTGGCACAATTGGGGGCGGTTGCGCCAATCGTAATATCCATTATGCCGTTTCGCCATAGTACGGAACCGGGCATATATGGAATCCGGCCGGCCGCAACCCCGCAGTTCGGCCGGCACCGGTGCCGGCCGCCGGCAATAGCCGGCGTACGCGGTCGGGCCGGGCCTCTGCGCACAGAAAAGGATGGTTGCCCGCAATGTGGACAGGCGATGACCTGCAACGGCTGGTGAGCCGCGAGTTGAGCGATTATCGCTTGATCGTGGTTTCCAACCGCCAGCCCTATGCGTTCCGCGTTGACGATGCCGGCGCGCTGCGGGGGGAGATGCCTCCCGGCGGGCTTACGGCCGCCATCGACCCGCTGATGCGGGCGTGCGGGGGCGCCTGGATCGCGCAGAGCAGCGGGGCCCACGACCGCGCCGCGATGGATGAACAGGGGCGCATTCCGGTGCCGCCCGACGCGCCGGCGTACTCGATGCGGCTGCTCAATCTCAGCGAGGAGGAAAACGACGGCTACTACTACGGCTTCGCCAACGAAGGCTTATGGCCCCTGTGCCATATTGCCTATACGGAGCCGCTGTTTGACGCGGCGCACTTCGGCTTTTACCAGTCGGTCAACCGGCGCTTCGCGGACTTGGTGCTGGACGAAATCGGCAGCGACCCGGCGATTGTGCTGATACAGGATTATCACTTGGCCCTGCTGCCCCGCTACATACGGGAAATCAACCAGGATGTGATCATCGGCCAGTTCTGGCACATTCCCTGGCCTGGCCCGGACATTCTCCGCATCTGCCCCTGGCAATCGGAGATCCTGGACGGGATGCTGGGCAATGACCTGCTGGGCTTTCACCTTTCCGGCGACTGCCAGAACTTTATGAATGGCGTGGCCGCCAACCTGAACGCCCGGATTGACCCCGCTTACGGGCTGATTGACTATCGGAACGAGACCACGCTGGTGCGCCCCTTTCCCATCAGCATTGACTTTGACCATCTGGACCGGGAAGCGCGCACCGAGGAAGTCGGCGCCGAAATGGAGCGGCTGACCCGGAAGCTGGGTCTCAACCGGGGGCGCATCCTGGGGCTGGGCATCGACCGGCAGGATTATACCAAGGGGATTCCCCATCGGCTGCGGGCCGTGGAACGGCTGCTGGAGAAAAGGCCGGAGTATCGGGGGCGGCTGGTGTTCTTGCAGGCCGGCGCCGCCAGTCGGACCAACATCAATTCCTATATGCAGCTGACGGTGGACATCCAGGCTACCGTGGACCGGATCAACGGGCGCTTTGGACACGAGGGGTGGCAGCCCATTCTGTATTGGCCCACTTCCCTGCCGGCGGCGACCTTTTCCGCACTGCGCCGCCTGGCCAGTTTCTGCGCCGAAAGCAGTCTGCACGACGGAATGAACCTCGTGGCCAAGGAATATGTGGCTTCCCAGATTGACGACGACGGCGTGCTGATACTGAGCGCTTTCGCCGGCTCGGCCCAGGAACTTACCGATTCGCTGATTATCAACCCCTACGCCACCGAGCAGTTCGCGGACGCTATTCACCGGGCGCTCACGATGGATGATACGGAGCGCCGCCAGCGGATGCGCCGGATGCGGGGCACCGTGCGGGAGAACAATATCTACAAGTGGGCCGGGCGCATAATGATGCACCTGATGCAGGCCAGCACGCCCGACCATTCCGGCGTACCGCCGGAAGCGGCGTCCGAAGTTGCGTCTTATGCGCCCGCCAGCGTGCCGGAAACCGGCGTCGTTCCGCCGCGGCGCAACGGAAACGGAATAATGCCTTTCGGCGCGGGCGGCGAGGCTCTGGTGGGCGACGCGGCGGACCAGTGGCCCGATCTGCTGCGGCGCATTGACGGGCTGCCTTCCGTTCTGCTGCTGCTGGACTTTGACGGCACGCTTTCGGAAATTGCCAGCAGCCCGGAGGTGGCCGTGCTGCGTCCGGGGAACGCCGCCCTGCTGGAGGATTTGAGCCGGCGTTCCGGGTACGCCGTGGGCGTGATCAGCGGGCGGTCGCTGGACGATGTGGCGGAGCGCGTGGGGGTGCCGGGGCTGGTGTACGCGGGCAATCACGGGCTGGAAATCCGGGGCGGCGGCATGGAGTACCGCCACCCGGTGGCGAATGCGGCCGTTTCGGCGATGACGGAGGCCGCCGACAGCCTGGCCGAAGCTCTGGCCAGCATTCCCGGCGCAATGGTGGAGAACAAAGGGCTAACCCTGACGGTGCACTACCGCCGCACGCCGTCCGAACTCCAGGGGCGGGTGATGGCGGTTTTCCGCGACGCGGTGCAGCCACTGATTACGGGGCGGCTGTGCCGCGTAACCGTGGCCAAAGCGGCCCTGGAACTGCGGCCGGCGGTGGATTGGCACAAGGGGCGCGCGGTGGAGCTGATTCGCTACCGGGTGGCGCCCGAGGCGTACCCGGTCTATATTGGCGATGACGCCACGGATGAGGACGCCTTCCGCGCCGCCCAGGACGCCGGGGGCGCGGGCGTTTTCGTGGGGCCCCCCGATGGCGACACCTGCGCGGGGTGGCGGCTGGACTCGCCGGCCGATGTAACCACTACGCTGGCCGATCTGATGCGTCTCTGAACGGCGACGCCGTCCGTTGCCGCCGGGGACGGGGTCGGGCGTCAGGGCGTTGGGCATTAAAACCGGCGTTAATATGCTATTATGGGGCCGGGCAGCCCCCGGAGCGGCGCGCAGGCGTCGTTCTACTCTCGCGGCGCGCCGCCCCGGTGCCGATGATTACCGCCATATTTTTTGACTTCTATAACACGCTGGCGCGCTTTTGGCCGCCGCTGCCGCAGATTCAGCACGCCGCCTGCCAGAACCTGGGCATCCGGGTGCCCCCGGAACGGCTGGCGCGGGGGTACGCCATTGCCGACCTTTATTTCAACGAGGAAAACCACCGCCGGCCCCTGGGGGAGCGGGACGCCGCCGACCGGGACGCCTTTTTTGCGCGCTACGAGCAAATCATTCTGGCGGAATCGGGCGTGGCGGTGTCCCTGCGCCTGGCCAAGGAAATTTGGGATATGGCGATCGCCGTGCCGAAGGAGCTGGTGGAATTCGAGGAGACCCGGCCGGTGCTGGCGGAACTGCGGCGGCGGGGCTACCGGCTGGCGGTGCTCACCAACCTGCGGCGGGATATGGACGAGCTGACCCGTCAACTGGGCATATACCAGTACCTGGAGTTCTGCATCACCGGGCGGGAAGTGGCCGAAAAGCCGGCTACCGCCATTTTTGAGGCCGGGCTGCGGCGGATGGCAGTGCCCCCGGAACAGGCGTTGCACGTAGGCGACCAGCCGCGCTCCGATGTCCAGGGCGCCCGGCAAGCCGGCCTCCATCCCGTTCTCATCGACCGGGGCGGCTTTCATACTGATGTCGCCGGGTGCGAACACATTGATCATCTGGGCGGGCTTTATGCCATCCTGGACCGCCTGGCCAACGCCTGACCCGGCCCGGCGGCCAGGCTGAATCACAAAGGATACGGAGGAAATCGGATGACTACCCCGGCGCCGGCGCACAGCCACCCCAGCGATGCCAACCCCGTGCATATTATCGTGTGGTACGACTACATTTGACCGTGGTGCTATGTCGGCCTGGAACGCGTCGACAAGCTGGCCGAGGAATATGACATTACCGTTGAGGGGCGCGCCTACCTGCTGCGTCCGGACACGCCGCCGGAGGGCCGCGTGCGCGAACCCCGGCCTGGCGAAACGGAGGACGAACTGGCCGACCCGCTGCGCAGCCAGGCGCGCGCCGCCAACCTGGTGATGCGCCCGCCCCGTTACACTCACAACAGCCTCAATTCCCTGCAAGCGACGGAGTACGCCCAGGAGCAGGGCAAGTTTTTGGAGTATCACCGGGCCGCCTACCGCGCTTACTGGGATGACCGCGCCGATCTGGGCAGCCCGTCCACGCTGGCGACGATTGGCGCCGGGGTGGGGCTGGACGCGGCGGAGCTGCAAGCGCGGGTGGAATCGGGCCACTACGCGCAGCGGGTCATTGACCAGTACCACGAAGCGCTGGGCTACGGCATCAGCGGCATTCCGACTTTCGTTTTTGACAACCTGCTGTTCACCGGCGCGCAGCCCTACGAGATTTTCCGGCGGGTGATGGACAAGGCGTTGGAAAACCGCGTTGCGGCTGGCGGCGGCGGCGGGGATGCTGCCGGCGCCCGGTAAAAGGGCATCCGCAGAAGGGAAGCTGCGCTATGACCACGCCTGCCGTTGTGTCCCCGTATCCGGCCGCGGCCGGCGCCGAGCCGGCGACGGCAGACGCGGCCGCCCGGGATCCGGTGGCGCCAACCCGTCGCCGTTTCACCGTGGCGGAGTATGACGCGATGACAGCCGCCGGGATACTGACCGAATACGACCGCGTGGAGCTGCTGGACGGAGAAATCATCCAGATGCCTCCCATCGGAGAATGGCATAACGGCACTACCGGATGGCTGAACAATGCGCTGGTTCCGGCTGTGCAGGGCTCGGCTATGGTGAGTGTCCAGGGCCCTTTGCGGCTGGACGAGGGGGCGGAACTACAGCCGGATGTTCTGCTCTTGCGCTACCGCTCCGATTTCTACCGTTCCCGCAAACCGGGGCCGGCGGATGTCCTTTTGCTGATTGAAATATCCGATACCACCCTGGCCTACGACCGTGGCCCCAAACTGGCGGCCTATGCCCGCGCGGGCATCCCGGAAGTGTGGATCGCCAGCCGCGACGACCGCCGGGTTGAAACCTACCGGGAACCTGTTGATGGTCGCTACGCCGCGGTGCGCCATTTCGCTCCAGGCCAGGGCGTTGGGCCGCGGGCTTTCCCGGATATTGAGCTTGCGGTTGCGGACATTATTCCTGAGGATTGCGGGGCATGACCACGCCGGCCGTTGTGTCCCCGCCCCGGCCGGAGCCCGGGCGGGGGCCGGCTTCGGGATGCCGGCGGGCGATGGGTTTTGACAGCAGGCTGATTTTCGTCATCCCGGTTTGCGCCGTAAGGACAGCACGGGATGCAATTTCGAAAACTTGACAGCGATGCTATCATTTTCGCCAAGTCAACGGGGCACGCCCGATTCTTATGCCAGCGCCTGATTATGCCAACGGCATTCCCGAGTGGGATACCAGCGGTATGCTGCCCGCCAGCGTCCCGGAGGCGTCGGTTGCCCGGGAACGGTCGCCCTATGTTGTCTCGCTTTATGAGGCGGCAATGCGCTTCGGACATACGGGGCCGCGCCGACGTTTGCTGAGCGGATTGCTGGACTTCCGGGCCGAATTGCATCGCGCAGGTCTCACACGCGGCTTCCAGTGGCTCAACGGCAGCTTCGTCGAGAACGTTGAGGAATTGGGGGAACGGCCCGCCCCTGCCGATATTGATGTGGTTACCTTTTTCTATATCCCAAACGGGCACACCGCCCAATCGCTGGTGGAAAGTTTTCCGGCGTTATTTGACGGCAAGGCATCGAGAGACGCCTACGCAATCGATGCCTATTTCGTGCAATTGAACCAGACTACATCCGAGGAGATCATCGGGGAGGCTACATACTGGTACAGCCTCTGGTCGCATACCCGCGCCGGTCGTTGGAAAGGCTATCTGCAAGTTGCGCTGTCCGGCGATGACGACGCGGAGACCCAGTACGAGCTGGAAAGAACGGATGGAACCGGAGGGTAGCTGTGGATAGACACGATTACCGCTTTCTCCTTTCGGAGCAAGGCACACTGCGCCAGCTAATCGGCCGGACATCGCCCGGCAATGCGATTGGCCGATTAAGTCTGGAGAGGCGCCTGCGGGAAGTTGAAGCGGCGTTGCAATCTTACGAAGGCTGCTCGGCCCGGCTGGATAATGCGCGCCTAGTCTTTGGCGGCCGGCCGGTGCGGGGCAGTCATGGCATCCGGGCTGATTTTGGCGGCCGAGCGATCGGCGCCTTCGCCGAAGCGGTGACCCTGACCGGCAGCAGCCAAAGCCAGGAACTGCCCGCCAACGGCCCGGCGCCTCATCGCGAAGATTACCAGCTGCTGATTACCGCCACGACGACGGGTTCTTTCGGCTTTGAGATTGAGGATGCGGCCCAGCAGCCGGCCCTGGCCGGACAGTCCAGCCCGGTTGCCGCCGCCATCGCAAAGGTCAAAAGCATCCTGGAAGCATCCGCAGGAAGCGACGAGGAATTAGCCGACGCTATCATAGACAGCGACCCGCGGGCGGTGCGGGCAGTGCGGGATTTTCTGGAAACCGTGGCCAGCGCCGGCGCCGTGTGCGCGCTGGACTTCCGCAACGACGTTTTCAAGTTTCACGATAACGGCCAAGTCGCGCGCTGCGCGCATCGGTTGAGCGCTAATAATATCCGTGATGACGATGTAACGCTTGACGGCCAGTTCCTGGGTTTCCTTCCCGTTGGCCGGCGCACTGAGTTCCTGGTATCCGGCGCCGAAGCTGATTTTCTACAGACAGCCATCGGAACGGTAATCTCCGGGCGGGTTGTCCCTGAGGTAGATGAGACGGTCGCCATCAACGAAATCCTGCAACAAGAAGTCCATATTTCAGCCCGCACCCGTCGGGTTGGTTCCGGACGTCCCCGCTATGTAATCACCGGCTGCCGGACGCCACGGGGAGGGGCCGCGCAGATCGGTGAATGAACGATATGGCCCCCGGTTCGGGCGAACCGGGGGCCAGGCGTGCGGCGCTATGCCGGCGGGGCGGGACTGCTACTTCAGGTGTTCCGCAAAGAAGTCCAGGGTGCGGGCTTGGGCGTCCGCGGCGGCGGCCTGGTTGTAGCTGTCACGGTCATCGCAGTTGAAGCCGTGGCCGGCGTCCGGGTAGGACTTGAAGTCGTGGGACTTGCCGGCGGCGTTCAGGGCGGCGCTGATTTTAGCGACGTCGTCCAGCGTGGGGTTGGCGTCGGTGTCCCCGAAGTTGCCCAGCAGAGGGATGCCGATGTTGGCGGTGCCGTCAATGGGGGCAACGCCGTCGGAGTAGGAGGCCATAATGGCGCCGCCATAATAGACCACGCCGGCGCTCAATCCCGAGCAGGCGCTGGCGGCCAGATAGACCACGCGACCGCCCATGCAGTAGCCGACGATGCCGACTTTCTGGCCCCGGGTGCGGGGGTAGGTGCGCTGGAGGTAATCAACGGTGGCGTTGATGTCCTCGATGATGCCGGCGCCGGTAAGTTCGGGCATATAGGTGTTGATGGCGGCGTCGAAGTCGTCGGGGGTGTAGCCCAGCATAGGGTTGGGGTTGCGCTCGTTGCGGTGGAACATTGCGGGTGCCACGGCGACGTAGCCCTGGGCGGCGAAGCCGTCGGCGACGCGCTGGATGTGCGGGTTGACGCCGAAAGCTTCCTGCACCACGATGACGGCCGGCAGGCTGGTGCCGGCGCTGGGCGCGGGGAAGCTGACATAGGCGGCCATATCGCCGCCTTCGGCGATGTTGGCACCGGATTCGCGGGAGCTGTCGGGCATTCGGATGTTTTCCCAGAATGACGGCATAGTATTTCCTCCTCCGTAGGTTAGGGGACGCCGGGGTCGGAACGGAACCGATGCGGCAGTCAGTTGCCCGGCGCAACCGGGGCGCGCCATGTCGCTATCTGCGGGCGCGCGCCGGGATTGTAGCAAAGGATTGGCGTCCATACAAGCCGGCGGGCGGGACGGGACAGCGCGGGCGGATACCTGCTGACGGCGGCGCCTTGCGCGCGCCGGTTGGCTTTTTTATCCTGATGTCAGTCTGATGCCAGCCCGGCGCCGGCGGCCAGCCGGCTACAAGCGCCTATTGCCGGGCAGGAGGAGGTTTGTTGCGTATGTTTTCGGCGCCAGTTACCGACAGCGCGAGCGATGGCGTTGCCGCCGGCGATGCGGGCGCCGGGAATGGGGGCGGGGCCGGAGAGGAAGAATATCCGGCTGCCGTGTTTCCGCCTTACGACGGGCGGCAGCTGCGGGCGCTGCGGGAGCGGCTGCGGGCGGCGGCCGGCGGGGCGCCGGCGTCGGCCCTCGCGCTGTCCGCCGTGCCGGAGCCGGGCCTGTACGCGCTGGCGGCGGCGCTGGCGGGCGAGGCCGGCGAATCGGGCGGGCGCGGCGAACTGGCGGCGAGGTTGCGTGCCGAGCTGCGCACCCGCAACTGCCGGGGGATGGGCGTGGATCCGGTTGGGGCGGTGCGCCGAGGCCGGCTGCTCCAGCTCATCGGTTCATTTACCACTTTGCGGGTGGCGGGCGTGTCATCGCTGCAACGGCGCCGGATGTCCGGCGGCTGCCCATTGTGCGGCGGGGCGGATTCCCTGCGGGTGTCGCTGGCGCTGGCGCGCTGGCAGTGCTTCGCTTGCGGACGCAGCGGCGGGCTGCTGGAGTTTGCCGAGGAGCTGCTGGCGAAAGGCGTCGGGTAAAGGCCGGCGGCCATATTCGCCGTCACTATCATTGTCGTTCCGAATCATTCCGGCGGGAGCCGACAACCGGGCGCCCGCTGCCGCCGGACAGCGGCAACGGGCGCCGGTTCCAGATTCCGGGCGCCGCCGGAATGAGGGAAAAGGCAGCTGACGACGGGCCTTAATAGAACCCGATGACGCTGCCGTCCTCCGCCACGTCCATGCCCAGGGCGCGGGGGCGCGTGGGCAGGCCGGGCATCGTCTCAATCCGTCCGGCCAGGGCGTACAGGAAGCCGGCGCCCACCGAAGCGCGGATTTCGTTCACCGGGAAGGTGTAGCCCTGGGGGCGGTTGCGCAGTGTGGGGTCGTGGGATATGGACAGGTGGGTTTTGGCCATGCAGATGGGCAGTTTGCCCCAGCCCTGTTCCTCGAAGTAGCGCAGCTGGCGGCGGGCGGCGGGCGACCAGACGGTATCCGCGGCGCCATAGACCTTTTGCGCCAGCGCCAGAACCTTGTCCTGGGCCGGGGCGTCGTCGGGGTACAGGTAGTCCACTTTCGTATCGGAGGCGGCAGCGGCCATTACGGCTTCGGCCAGGGCCAGGGCGCCGGCGCCGCCCTGGGCGTAGCCGTCGCATTCCACGGCGGCGTCGGCCCCGGCGCCGAGGGCGATGTCCTTGACACAGGCCAGTTCCTCGGGGCTGTCGGAGCCGAACCGATTGATTGCCACCACGGTGGGCAGCCCGAAGCTCTTGACGATGCTGATGTGGTGGGCCAGGTTGGCGCCGCCGGCGGTCACTTGTTCCGGGTTGGGCTGGGCCAGGTCGCGGCGGCGGGCGCCGCCGTGCCACTTCAGGGCGCGCGCGGATGCCACCAATACGGCGGCGGCGGGGGCCAGGTCGCGGTTGCGGACCTTGATGTGCATGAACTTTTCAAAGCCCAGATCGGAGGCGAAGCCGGCTTCGGTGATGACATAATCGGAGTAGGCCAGGGCCATGCGGTCGGCGATTACGGAGTTGCAGCCGTGGGCGATGTTGCCGAAAGGCCCGGCGTGCACCAGGGCGGGCTGGCCTTCCAGGGTCTGGGCGAGGTTGGGCATTACGGTCTGGTGCAGCAGGGTCATCAGGGCGCCGGTGAAGCCCAGCTGATCTACGCTGACCGGAGCGCCGCCGCGGGTGGAGCCGACCACGATGCGGCCCACGCGTTCCCGCAGGTCGTCCAGATCTTCGGCCAGGGCCAGGATGGCCATAATTTCCGATGCGGAGACGATGCTGAAGCGGGCTTCGCGCAAGGGGCCATAGCCGTCGCCCCCGACGCCGGCGACGACCTGCCGCAGGCCCCGGTCGGAGGCGTCGGTGACCCGCGTCCAGGTGATGCCGTCGGCGTCAAAGTCGGGCAGAGTGCGCCGGAAAGCGGCGTTGTCCACCAGGGCGGCCAGGAGGTTGTGGGCGGAGGAGACGGCGTGGGCGTCGCCGGTGAAGTGGATGTTGATTTCCTCCTCGGGGACGACGCGGGCAGCGCCGCCGCCGGTGCCGCCGCCCTTGATGCCGAAAATCGGGCCGAGGGTGGGTTCCCGGAGGGTGACGGCGACGCGCTGGCCGAGCTGCCCCAGGCCCTGGGTGAGGCCGATGGCGGTGGTGGTTTTGCCTTCGCCGGCGGGCGTGGGGGTGATGCCGGTTACGACCACCAGCTTGCCCCGTCCGGCGGCGGCGTCCTGCCGGGCGTCCAGCGCGATTTTGGCCTTGTGGCGGCCGTAGGGGAGGATGTGTTCGGCGGCGATGCCCAGCTTTTCGGCGATGTTGGCGATGGGTTGCATTTTGACTCCCTCAATTGATTGCCCCGCGAATTACTCCGGCGCGGGTTCCGGCGTTGGATGAGCGTTGGGTTATCGCTCCGGTGACACTTCCGGAGCGATACTGTCCTCTTTGAAACTGTCCAGTGCGGCATTGCAGGAAGCACGGATAATGGCACGGGGACGGCGCCGTTCCGGGTTGTGATCAACCGGCGTATGCGTAACCAGACCGGCAATGCGTTATTGCCGTCAGCAGGGGCATATTAACGGATGCGACACGTTCCCTGGCGATTGCCACATAGCGGGGGCTGATGTCAATGCCGATGTACCGGCGCCCGTGCAGCTTTGCCATTTTGCAGGTGGTACCCGCTCCGCACATCGGGTCAAGCACCAGATCTCCCGGATTGGACCAGGACAGGATATGGTCGGCGGCCAGCTTTTCGGGGAACATAGCCGGGTGTGCAAAGGCGGCCTTGTCGGTGGTGGTGCCGCCGTAGCCTACGGCGTAGGACCAGATATTCGTGCGCGTCTTGGCGCCGTTCAGCGTGGCCAGATTCTTTTTGTTGACGCCGTCGGGACGCTTGTTGTGGGTCAGCATTTCCGGGCCGCTGCGGACGGTGGGCGATTTCAGCGGATTGAAGGTTCGGGGCGGGCTGCCTTTGGCGAGGACCAGCATCAGTTCCCAGCAGTTGGTGTAGGCGTTGGAGCGCATAAAGGGCGTGTTCTTTTTCTGGTACACCATTACATCGTGGACGATGAAGCCGAGGTCCTGGAACATAATGGCCTGCCGGAAGCTGGTCATAGAACGGCCGCCGTTGATGCGGTCGCCCACCACCCAGACGACAACGCCGCCCGGCCGGGTGACGCGCAGCAGGGCGTTGCCGACGCTTTCGGCGTCAAAGTCGTAGCCCTGATAATCGCGCAGGCCGTCGTAAGGCGGGGAAGTCACCGTAAGGTCGATGCTGTCGGGCGGGAAATCGCGCAGCAGGGCTACGCAATTCCCCTCCAGTATGGCGTCAGTCTCCGGCAGGGGGTTCATGGTTGGTCTCCGACGGGTTGCGGGTTGGCCACGGTTGGGGCGCGGCATTGTGGCCCGCAACCTAGCGCTGCGCCCGGTGGAGGCGCAATCGCCGGCGCGTCATCAAATTACGAAATTGCGGGCCCGGCGCCGGCGACAGCATCTCATCGGACAAGGCTCCGTTTTACAGGGCTCCGCTTTACAGGGCTCCGCTGATGGAGATGTCCAGCAGGGCGGGCTTTCCGCTGGCGAAGGCCCGGGTTAGCGCCGGCCCGATTTCCGCCGGGTCGTCGATCCGTTCCCCGTGGACGCCCATAGCTTTGGCCATCATGGCCAGATCCAGGCGGTTGGCGAAGTCCATGCCCACATAGTCGCTGGCGCGTTCCCGGTCGTCCAGCATATCGCGCAGATAGACTTCCATATTGACCTTGAGGATGCGGTACGCCTGGTTGTTGCAGATGGCGTACACCACCGGGATGTTGTAGCGGCAGGCCGTCCACAGGGCCTGGACGGTGTACATTGAGGCGCCGTCGCCGACTACGGCGAGCACGGGGCGGTCGGGGTGGGCGAGTTTGACGCCCAGGGCGCCGGGCATAGCCCAGCCCAGGGCGCCGCCGCGGATGCCGTAGATGTCGCCGGGGCGCTCAAAGTCAAAGGCGCGGTTGAGGGCCGGGCGGGAGGTGACGGCTTCGTCGGCGATGACGGTGTCCGGCGGGACGGCGGCGGCCAGTTCGCGCATCATCCGTTCCACGGGCATAGGGCGGTTGTCCCACGAGGCGCGGAGGCGTTCCCGGTAGCGGTCGTGGTCCCGCTGACGGGCGGCGGCCAGGCCGGCGGCGCGGGTGGCGGCGGCTTCGCGCTGGCTGCCGGTGAGGGCATCGTCCAAGGCGGCGGCCAGGTCGGTCAGGCCGGCGGCCGGGTCGGCCAGGATGCCAACCTCGGTGGGGTAGGTTTTTTCAATTTCCCAGTACTTGCTGTCCAGGTGGATCAGGCGGGCGCCGGGCGGGAGGAAGGGGACATCAACATAGAGGAAGGAGGCGAACACATCGGTTCCGACGGCCAGGGCCACGTCTACATGGTCAAACTGGCGCGCGGTGTCGGGGCTGTTGAGGTTCAGCATCCCGCCCCACTGGGGGTGGGTGGTGGGGAAGTTGACTTCGGAGTAGGCGGTGGCGACGACGCGGGCGCCGGTCTGTTCGGCTACCTGCACCACCTGGGACACGGCGCCGGACTGGGCCACGCGGTCGCCGACTATGATGACGGGATTTTCGGCGCCGGCCAGGAGTTCCGTGGCCCGGGCGATGGCGGCGGCATCGGGGCGGATGCGGAAGTAGCCATCCGATGATGCCGCGGGTTCAAAGTCGATTTCCTCGTCCAGCGTATCCCAGGGGAAGGATATGAACACGGGGCCGGTGGGCGGCGTTTTGGCTTCCTTGAAGGCGCGGCGGATGGCTACGGGGATGTCGGAGGCGTGGCGGATTTCCACGCTCCATTTGGTGTACTGCGCGGTCATTGCCACCAGGTCGCCGGAGAGCACCGGCTCGCTGATGAGCATCCTGGTGTCGGAGTTGCCGGCGGTGAGCACCAGGGGCGTGCCGCCGCGGAAAGCGTTGTAGAGGCCGCTGATGCCGTTGGCGAGGCCGCCGGCGATGTGGATGTTGGCGAAGGCCGGCTGGCCGGTGGCCCGGGCGTAGCCGTCGGCCATGCCCACCGCCGTGCCTTCCTGGAGGGCCTGGATGTACCGGAGCCGGGGGTAATCTTGCAGGCCGTCCAGGAAGGGGGTTTCGCTGGTGCCGGGGTTGCCGAAGATGTATTCCACGCCTTCGGCGACGAGCATTTCGGCCAGGGCGTGTTTGCCAAGCATTCGGGGCATACTGGGTCTCCTTGATTTGGAGCAGGCGTTATCCGGACCGGACGGCGGGGCCGGGACGGCTGGCTACTGGTAGATCATCCATTCCAGCAGGTTGTTGTCCGGGTCGCGGGCGTAGAGGCTGACGGCGGGGAGAGCGCCGCGCTGGCGGGCGCCCTTGCGGGGGCCGGGGCCGCGCACTACTTCCACGCCGGCGTCGGCCAGCATCCGCTGGCATTCGGCCACGGAGCCGTTCCAGACGAAGCAGATGTCGGTGCAGCCGGGGACGGCGGTAGGCCCCCGGTAGTTGGCGAGGTAGCCCTCCGGGTGGACATTGATTTTGGAGTCGCCCACCTGGATGGAGAAGATGGTGGCCGCGCCGGCGCGCCATTCGTTTTCGTCGTTGATGGCGAAGCCGAGCTTTTTGTAGAAGGCGATGAGGCGCTCGGCGTCGGCGGTGGGCATGGCG
This sequence comes from Dehalococcoidia bacterium, assembly GCA_965203195.1. Lineage (GTDB taxonomy): Bacteria > Chloroflexota > Dehalococcoidia > Lucifugimonadales > UBA3495 > Bin87. The sequence goes on from OZ241860.1 coordinate 3,664,328, forward strand.
ATGTGGTCAATTCCGACGGTGGACATTAGACGGCCTCCTTTTCGTTATGCTGGAGCTTGCCGGCAAAACGCTCCGGCCACAGCTCCTCCGGGGGGCGCGGCGGCTGGTCGATGCCGTCGGGATAGACTTCCGGGAAGGTTTTGGCGGTTGCGAACCATTCCGCGTCCAGTTCGAAGGTATCGGGGTCGGCGGCGATGGCGGCCATTATGGCGGCATCCTCCGCGTCGGTCAAAGGAATGTCTCCGGGCTTAAGCTTCGGCATATTCTCTCCTTTCTCTGTTGCCGGCTATGCGCAGGCTGATGATGCGCCTCCGGTCGCCGCGTTGGGTATAGACGACGGTGTGCAGCCGGATGCCGATGTACCCGGTGACCACCCAGCGCAATTCGCCGTGTCGAGGGCTTGCATTATACACGGCGGTGGCCCACTCAAAGTTTCGTATTGCGGCGAAGTCGATGGCGTGTTTCGCCAGATTTTCACGCCGCTTGGCTTCGTCCCATTCGTAGCCGGCGGGCGGGTGGCGGTAGTCCATCATCAGACTGCCGCCCGGCTAATCCCGCCGGCCAGCCAGCGCATAAGGGCGGCCCGGGTGTCGGCGGCGGCGTTGGTCAGTTCCGGCGGCGGACATCAGGCAGCCCCCTGCGCCGCGTTCTCCGGCTTTGCGGCAAAGCGTTCCGGCCACAGCTCCGCGGGCGGGCGCGGCGGGCGGTCAATGCCGTCGGGATAGACTTCCTGGAAGGATTTGGCGGTTGCGAACCATTCCGCGTCCAGTTCAAAGGTATCGGGGTCGGCGGCGATGGCGGCCATAATGGCCGCATCCTCATCGTCAGTTGGGCTGATGTGGTCAGGTTTCAGCCTGGGCATAGATTCGTTCCTCACGCCAGTTGGCTTCGTCCCATTCGTGGTAGCCGGGCAGGTGGTAGTCCATCATCAAGCTGCCGCTTCGCTAACCGGGCCGGCCAGCCAGCGCATAATGGCGGCGCGGGTGTCGGCGGCGGCGGCGTTGGTCATCAGGCCGTGTTCGGCGCCGGGGATGATGTGGAGACGGGCATGGGGGATGGCGGCGCGCAGGCTGCGCCCGCATTCTACGGGGATGCGGGTGTCACGGTCGCCGTGGATAATCAGAACGGGCATTTGAAGTTCGGGGAGGCGGGTTTCCAGGGCGGCGCCGATGTCCAGGTAGGCTTGCTGGGTGGCGGCGATGGCGTCCAGGCGGGGCAGGTTTGCGGCGGCGATGCGGGCGAAACGGTCGGGGTCGTCGGCTTCCAGGTGGGGGAAGCGCTCCGCGATGGCGCGGGACACAGCCGCCGCGCGGCCTTCGGAGGCGATGCGGTCCTTGAGGCGGCGCAACTCCTGCCGGCGCACTTCCCGCTGGGCTTCCTGGGAGTAGGTCATTGTGTTGACCAGTATCAGGGTGTCGGTCATTTCCGGGCAATCCAGGGCGAACTGCATGGCGATGGGGCCGCCGGCGGAGGAGCCGAGGATGTGGGCTTTGGGGATGTCCAGGCGTTCCAGCAGCGCGCGCAGGTCCCGGGCGCAGTTGGGGATGTCGTAGCCGTCGGGCGGGGCCGAGGACAGGCCGCAGGCGCGCCGGTCGTAGAATACGCAGCGGCACTCTGCCGACAAGGCGGCCGCCTGGCGGTTGACGGTGTCCCGGCTGCCGTCGCCGCCGCCGAGGCCGCCGTGGATCAGCGCCAGGGCGGGGGCGTCCGCGGGGCCGAAGACAGCGTAGTGCATCCGGTAGCCGTTGATGTCGTCGAAAGGCATCGCCCTATCCTCTCTAACTGTCGTAGTCAGCGTCAATATAGCCGTATCACCGGCCAGTGGCAAGGACATCCGCAGCGCGCCGCCGGATGACGCCATTGGCGCCCGGCTCCGGCACTCTCAATGCGCGAAAGATTGGCCGGCCGGCCATGACCATCCGCCGGCATTAATAGCGCAATGCAGATGCGGCCGGGGCTGCCGCCGGACGATGCCCGCCGTGGCGGTCTAATCGGGGACGGGATACGCTATCATCCGGGCGCGCATTCAGTCCAACTACGCTATTGCCATTCCCTGCGCCGGGCAACGCGGCGTGTGCTAAAATGGTTGCGGCATTTCCGGCCGGGGACACACCGGGCGGGGGGCGAACCGGGCGCTGATGACTACGCAGAACCACATTTACTTTGACCACGCCGGCACCACGCCGATGGACGAGGCCGTCCTGGAGGCTATGCTGCCCTATTTCACGCGGCTTTACGGCAACGCTTCCAGCGTGCATACCGTGGGGCAGGAGGCGCGTTACGCGCTGGACGCGGCGCGGGCGCGGGTGGCGGGAGCGCTGAACTGCCGCCAGCGGGAAATCGTTTTTACCAGCGGCGGCACGGAATCGGACAACGCCGCCATATTGGGCGCCGCCTACGCTCTGGAGGAAACGGGGCGTCATGTCATCACCGCCAGCGCCGAGCATCACGCCGTGCTGCACGCCTGCCAGGCGCTGGAAAACCGGGGCTGGGATGTTACCTATCTGCCGGTTGACGACCAGGGTCGGGTTGACCCGCAAACCGTGGCTAACGCCGTTACCGCCCATACCACCGTGGTTTCCATAATGTACGCCAACAACGAAATTGGCGCCATCAATCCCATCCCGGAGATTTCCGCCGCCGTCAAGGAGAAGGCCCGCGAACTCAACCGCACGGTAGTGATGCACACCGACGCCGTGCAGGCGGCGGGTTTTCTGGACCTTGATGTGCGGCGCCTGGGCGTGGATATGATGAGCCTGTCCGGGCACAAGTTTTATGGCCCCAAAGGGGTTGGCGCGCTGTTTCTGCGGCGCGGCGTTCCTTTTCTGCCCATCATCACCGGGGGCGGGCAGGAGCGGGAGCGGCGTTCCGGCACCGAAAATGTGGCCGGCATCGTGGGCCTTTCCGTGGCGCTGGAACTTGCCGACGCTCAGCGGGAGGCCACCGGCGCCCGCTGCCGCGCCTTGCGCGACCGCATCATCGCCGAAATCGGGCGCGCCATTCCCGACGCCATTCTCAACGGACATCCCACGGAGCGGCTGCCCAATAATGTGAACTTCTCTTTCCCCGGCGTGGAGGGGGAAGCCATTCTGCTGGGCCTGGATCTGCGGGGCATTGCCGCCAGCAGCGGGAGCGCTTGCAGCAGCGGCTCCCTGGAACCGTCTCATGTGCTGCTGGCGCTGGGGCAAACCGCCGACCTGGCGCGGGGCTCTCTCCGCATTACCCTGGGCAAGCACAACACCGACGCCGAGGTGGACCGGCTCCTGGCCGTGCTCTGTGATTTGGTTAGCGAACTGCGGCAGATGCCGACGATGGGCGGGGCGGCAAATGATTAGGCCGGTCAAGACCGCGCGGCGCCGGTGGCTGGCGATGGCGCTGCTGGCGATGGCCCTGTTGGGGGCGGCGATTATGGGTTGCTCGGAGCAGTCGCCCAACATCGGCAAGTACTACAAGGGGCGCATTCTCCATATCAGCGTGGCGGATCTGGAGCGCACGGACGAACTGCGCTGGACCACCGTGCATCGCAACGAGCAAGGAGCGCCGGTAGAACGCTTCTATAGAATAATCCCCAAATCGGAAGACCACGAGCTGACGCTGCTGCGCGTCAAGGTGGAGAACCACACGGCCACCAACGCCATCGTCAACATTGACAGCGACGCGGCCCAGCTGCGGGATTTCCTGCGGGGACGCTACCGCCCCATTGATGTCAACGCGCGGGCCGAGGAGGTCGGCGTTCCCGAAAACCCCGCCGACGCCTGCAATGTTCCCGTCAACCCCGAGCGGCTTGGGGTATGCGTCGAATTTCTGTGGAACTTAACCTACGAGGAAGATGGCGCCGACGGGCAAAAGGTCATCGTCCTGCGGGCTCAGGAGATCCCTAACGGCAACGGGCTGGATGGGTGGCTGGTTTTTGAGACCCCTGAAGACACGCCGTTCCGTTCCTTCCGCTGGTCTGCGGGGGATACCGTTACCATTGATTTCTAGCCCCTGATTCCTAACCTTTGATTTCCAGAGGTCAGGGCGGGCTGGGCGGAGGACAGGCGATGACTAACCCGGACTGGACGACCACGCGGCCCTATGACTTTGAGGCCGCCGGCGACCGCATTTACACCGCCGCCATCACGCGGATGTACGGCTGGATTGCCCTGGGCCTGGTCACTACCGGGGCTACCGCCGCCATCGCCTACCGGCTGGGGGCGCTGGATGGCATCGGGCTGATTGGATACCTGGTGATTATCGGCGTGGCGCTGGCGTTGCTGGTCGCCCTGTATTTGACCGTCCATCGCGTCCCCGCTCCGGTATCCGCCGTGCTATATCTGGCCTTCACCGCCGTTGAGGGCGTGGCCATTTCCTACATCTTTGGCGCCTACACCAACCAGACCATCGTCCTGGCTTTCGGTCTCACCGCCGGGTTGTTCACGGCGATGAGCGTAATCGGATTCACCACCAGGCGGGATCTGTCCAAACTCGGCCCTGTACTTCTGTTCGGGCTGGTTGGGGTGGTCATCGTCAGCGTTATCAACATTTTCATCGGCTCCGGCATCCTGTCCTGGATAGTAACCCTGGTGGCTTTGCCCCTGTTCCTGGCCCTGGTCGTCTGGGAGACGAAAGAGGTTAAGGAACTGGCGCAACAGGCCGCCGAGGACGGCGACGAAAATGCGGCTCGCCGCATTGCGATCATCGGCGCCGCCGGCCTCTACCTCGCTTTCCTCAACATATTTCTCATCCTGCTCCGCATCGTCCAGTTTTTCAGCGGCGATGATTAATGCCGGTTGACCTTGCAGGATTGCGGTCATCGGCGGGCAGGGGGGAAATCCGGGCGGCTGGCCGGCCACTTTCCTGGATGATAACGCCTGCTGACGACGCCCTGATGACGACGCCACCCGTTCCGGCGCCGCCGCCCTCACCGCCGCCGGCGCGGCGGCGCGTGTTTCATCTGGTTGCCGCCAGCGCCACTACTCTGCTGGCGCTGGTTATTCCCCAACCGGCTTATCTGACGCTGATTGGGGGCGGGGCGCTGCTGGCTCTGGCGCTGGATTCCGCCCGGCCGCGGGTGCCGGCGCTGAATCGGCTTTTTATCCGCATTTTCGGGCCGATGCTGAAGCCCGCCGAGGTTACGGAAATATCGGGGGCCACCTGGTTTCTGATTGCCGCCTTTTTCGCCTTTTATTTCTACGGGGCGGCAGTGGCGATGCCGGCGCTGCTGTTTATCGCAGTGGGCGACCCGGTGGCGGCTCTGGTGGGAACACGCAGCCCCGGCCCGCGCTGGCGGGGCAAGTCGCCCGTGGGCGGGCTGGGCTTCATCGCCGCCGCGCTGGGCGCGTGGGCAGCGCTGTCCGCTCTGGGGGCGGGCGGGTGGTCGTGGGCGATAGTCATCGGGGTTATGGTGGCCGCCGCCGTGGAGCTGGCGCCCATCCCGCTGGATGACAATCTCACCGTGCCGCTGATCGCCGGCGGGGCGATGACGCTGGCGAATGTGTGGTCTGTGTAGGGGGCGTTTGCGCCGCGCCGTCGTACTCGGTTACTGCGGCGCGCTGCCGCTGGAAATTGAGGTACGCGCCCCGGGACATCGCCGGGCGGAACGAGGATACGACCTGCTTGCCCTGGGCGGCGTGGTCCGCCAGGAGGTCGATCACCGACATTGCCATAATTTTGGCCGGGTTCAGTACCGCCTGCGCGTAGTCGGTGATGACATATTCGGCGCTGTGGGCCGGCCCCTGGGCGCCGGCGGTGTAGGGATGAATGGACGGGATGATGTGGCTTACGTCGCCCATATCGGTAGAGCCGCCGCGGTTGCGGGAGGGGGGCATTACCGTGAATCGCTTCTCGTCAATGATGCGGAGGGCGTTGACGCGGAACACGTCCAGCAGCTGCTGGTTGTGTCGCATAGGCAGGTAGCCCGGAATGTTGGTGATGGACACGGAGGCGCCTACGGCCAGGGCGCCGGCGCGGAAGCAGCGGTCCACGATGTCGGAATTGCGCACTACCGCTTCCGGGGTTGCGGAGCGGACGCGCCATTCCAGGCGGACATCGGCCGGCACCGCGCTCACCGCTTCGCCGCCTTTGGTCATAATGCCGTGGATGCGCACGGTGTCCTGTTCCTGGTACAGTTCCCGGTTGGCGTTGATGCTCTGGAGGGCGAAGTTGGCGGCGTTGAGGGCGTTGATGCCCAGATGAGGGGAGGTGCCGGCGTGGGCGCCCTTGCCGGTGAAGCGGACATATTTGACCACATGGCCGTTGCTGGTGCCGCCGATGGCGAAGCTGTAGGCGCCCATATCGCTGGCGGTGTGGCACATCATGGCAATGTCTACGTCGTCAAACTCGCCCAGCCGGATCAGTTCCTGTTTGCCGCCGAGGAACTCGATTTTGCCGGCGGCCCGCAGGTCCAGGCGGTAGGCGACTTCGATGAATTCCTCGGCGGGGACAGCGAAGGGCAGGATTTCGCCGCTCAATTCCCGCAGCACTTCCGGTTGGGTAAGCCCAACTACGGCGCCCAGCATCATACTAATCTGGCAATTGTGTCCGCAGGCGTGGGCGGCGCTGTCGGGGGCGGCGTGGGGGTGGCCGTCCACGATCAGGCTGTCCAGTTCCCCGATGATGGCCACGCGCGGGCCTTTGCCGGCGCCGCCGGCGACTTTTCCCTTGAGGCCGGTCAGGGCCAGGCCGGGGCGGAAGGGGACGCCCCAGCGGGCGAACTGCTCGGCTACCACCCGCGCCGTCCGGTACTCGCGATAGCCCGGCTCGGGGCGTTCCAGGATGTCCCTGGCCACGGCGACCAGCTCGTCGCTATGCCGGTCGATGGCGGCGCAGGCCGCCTGCTTCAGTTCCGCGCGGGTTGACATTGTGAATGGTCTCTGGGCGGGTTTGACGGCGGACAGGGCATTGCTGCCGGCCGGCCGCGGTCAGCCTTCGGTGTAGCTTTCCTCGGCGGCCAGCGTGCGCATAAAGTCGACGTACTGGCGCGGGGTCATTTCGGGGCGGTGGTTGGCGACGACGCGGTTGGCTTCGGCGGCGCCGTCGCCCAGCAGGTCGATTACGGTGGCGGCCATGGCCTTGGCGGCGGTGATGACGGCCAGTTGGTAGTCGTGGACTACATAATCGGCGCCGTGTCCGATGCCGGTGGCGCCGCCGACGTAGGGATGGATGACGGGCATCAGGTGGCTGACGTCGCCCATATCGGTGCTGCCGGTGCGGTGTCCGGTGTCGCCCACGCCGTCGGTGCCGACCAGGGCGCCGGCGTTGGCGCGGAACAGTTCGTTCATGCGGTGGTCTTGCAGCATAGGCAGATAGCCGGGGATGGTTTGGATGTTGACGGTGGCGCCTACGGCCATGGCGCCGGCGCGGAGGGCGCGGTCGACCTTGCGGTTGGCGTCCATAATGGCGTCCAGCGTTTTGCCGCGGACGAAGGTTTCCATACGGACGTCGGCCGGCACGGCGCTGACGGCTTCGCCGCCTTTGGTGATGATGGGATGGACGCGGACGGTGTCGGTGTCAACGAAGGTTTCGCGGTTGAAGTGGATGGCGGACATTGCCAGGGTGGCGGCGTTGAGGGCGTTGATGCCCAAGTGGGGCGAGCCGCCGGCGTGGGCGCCGCGGCCGAGGAACCGGATTTTTTTGGCCAGGGTGCCGTTGTTGGTGCCGCTTACGGCCAGCTGACCTTCGCTGGCGGTACTGGTGGTGTGCATCATCATCGCGAGGTGGACGTCGTCGAATTCGCCCAGCCGGATGAACTCGGGTTTGCCGCCCAGGAACTCGATTTTGCCGGCGCGGCGCAGGTCGTCCCGGTATTCAATTTCGATGTATTCCTCGGCCGGCACGGCCATTGAGACCACGCGTCCGCTCAAGTGGGGCAGCACGCGCTGGTGCATGAGGCCGATGGTAGCGCCCAGCATCATTCCGATTTGGCAGTGGTGGCCGCAGGCGTGGGCGGCGCCGGTGTCGGGGCGGGCGTGAGGGTGTTCGTTGACGATGAGGCTGTCCAGTTCCCCGATGATGGCCATAGTGGGGCCTTCGCGGCCGCCGATGAGATCGGCGCGCAGGCCGGTCATCCCCAGGTTGCTGCGGAAGGGGAGGCCCATTGCGGCGAACTTTTCGCCGACCAGGGCGGCGGTTTTGAATTCGCGGAAGCCGGGTTCGGGGTTAGCCAGGATCTGGCGGGACAGGCTCACCAGTTCGTCGCCCCGGGCGTCGATTTCGGCAAAGGCGATGTCTTTCAAATCCTCTTTCGTAGGCATACCAGGCAAACCCTCCGGCGCAGGCTGAACGGCTCCGGCCGGAGCCGCCCGCGGGCAGATAGTAGCATAACCGGCGCCGGTTGCCTATTGGGTATCCGGGAATCCGATGTAGCAGGGCAAATCGTCGGCGCCGGTGAGTTCCATAATGCGCTGCCGGATGGCGGCGACGGCGCGTTCAATGCCGTGGTAAAGCTCCATAGGGTCGTCCATTCGGACGCGGGCGCCCTCGTAGCGGTCTGCGACGGCGTATTTGTCGAGCCAGTCGAGTTCCTCGCCGGCGGGGGTTTCGGCTTCGCCCGGCTGCTGGCGCACCAGGCCCATAAGCCAGTCCAAGTTGTGGGAATTGCGGTAGCCGACGCCCAGGGCGGAGAGCCAGCCTTTGAGGATGGTTTCCAAAGTTTGCTGGGCGAGGAAGCCGATGAATTCCTGCGATTGCCTGATTTCAAGCGCTTTTTCCAGGTCGCCGAGGTTGCGGTCGGCGGTGATGGCGCGCTGTTGTACATCGGGCCAGTCGATGGGGCCGGCGTCGGGGTTGGGGTGGTCGCAGTGGGGGCGTTCTCCGGTCATCATAACTCCGTCGCGGGTGGCCTGGCCGGCCACGTGGTTGATGCCGCGGCGGCAGCGTTGGTATTCGGCCGGGGTCATCCGCACGACGTCCACGTTCATAAATTCGCCGTAGGCGATTATGGTCTGCCGGCGCGCGGCATCGGTGGCTTTCATATAGGCGGCGTTGGACATTCCGCGCTCGCCGGTTATGACCAGCAGGTCGATATCGGAGTCGGGGCCGTAGTCGCCGCGGGCGCGGGAGCCGAACAGGATGACGGTTTCGGGGCGGATGGCGTCGTGGACGGCGCGGGCGACGGCGAGGGCTTTGGGGTCGTATTGGAGTTTGCGATGGGCAGTCATACTAGATCCCCCGTGTCCGGCTGGAGTCGCTCCGGCGTCAGGTGAACCAGCCCAGCCACGGAGGTGCCACCGCGCTTCGGCATACGCCTTTGCCAGTTCCGGGCCTTGCGCCGCGTCGGTAGTCAGAATATGTTCGCGAATGGCCTGGTTAATCATATTGCGGCGGACGAGATCGTCCATTTCACGGAAAATAACAGGGCTGATTGTAGCATATTCCGGTTTGGTACGGGGCGTTGCCGGATGCGCTATAATCCCCGCTATGTCGCTACGCATTGTCATCGCACCGCAGGCTTTCAAGCAGAGCGTGGGCGCCCGCGCCGCCGCCGTGGCCATTGGGCGCGGCGTGCGGCGGGTGGCCCCCGACGCTCAAACTACGCTGATTCCGGTGGCCGACGGTGGGGACGGCACCCTGGCCGCCCTGATTGAGACCAGCGGCGGACGCTACTTTGACGCCCCCGCGCGCGGGCCTCTGGGCGAGCCCCTGATGGCGCGCTGGGGCGCAATGGGCGACGGCCAGACCGCCGTGATTGAAATGGCCCTGGCCTCGGGCCTGGCCCTGCTGGGGGACGAGCAGCGGGACCCGCGCCACGCCACTACCTACGGCGTGGGGCAACTGATGGGCGCCGCCCTGGACGCGGGCTATGCCCGCATCATTGTGGGGCTGGGGGGCAGCGCCACCAACGACGGCGGCGCCGGCATGGCGTCCGCCCTGGGCGTCCGCTTTCGGGACGCGCAGGGCGGCGAGCTGGCGCCGGGCGGGGCGGCGCTGGCCAATCTGGCCCGGATCGACACGGGCGGCATTCATCCGAAACTGGGCGAGGCGGTCATCACCGGCGCGACGGATGTGACCAACCCGCTGTGCGGCGATACCGGGGCGTCCGCTATCTTTGGGCCGCAGAAAGGGGCCACGCCGGCAATGGTGGCGGAGCTGGACGGCTGTTTGGGCAATCTGGCGCGGGTTATCAGCGCGGATTTGGGGATTGATGTCGCCGATACGCCGGGGGCAGGCGCGGCCGGGGGGCTGGGCGCGGGGCTGATGGCCTTTGCGGGCGCCGAACTGCGCTCCGGAATTGACCTGGTGTGCGACGCGCTGGACTTTGACGCCCACGCCGCAGACGCCGATCTGGTCATCACCGGCGAGGGACGGGCCGACCGCTCCACTGTCTTTGACAAGGCGCCCGTGGGCATTGCCCGGCGCAGCCGCGCCTTTGGCGTTCCGACGCTGCTCTTGGCCGGCAGCCTCGGCCCCGGCTACGAGGCGCTATACGAACACGGCATTGACGCCATCATTCCCATTGCCGAGGAACCGGCGACGCTGGAATACAGCCTGGGGCAGGGCGCCGGGCTGCTGGAACGGGCGGCGGAACGGGCCTTGCGGCTGTATCTGCTGGGGCGGCAGGGCCGGGGCTGATTTGACGCCGATGGCGGTCTTTACGCTGGAATCGGAGCAGTGGCTGCCGCGCCGGCCGGCGGAGGTGTTTGACTTTTACGCCGACGCCTTTAATTTGGAACGGCTGACGCCGGCCTGGCTGCGGTTCCGGGTGCTGACGCCGCCGCCCATTGAGATGGGGGCCGGGGTTGAGATTGAGTACCGCCTGCGGCTGCATGGCATACCGATGGGGTGGCGCAGCCGCATTGTGGCGTGGGAGCCGCCGCATCGTTTTGTTGACGAGCAAATCAGCGGGCCATACCGGCGCTGGGTTCATGAGCATACCTTTGCGGAGCAGGACGGCGGCACTCTGGCGCGGGATTGCGTGGAGTACGGGATGCTTGGCGGCTGGCTGGTGGACCGGCTGCTGGTGCGGCGGGATTTGCGGCGCATTTTCGCCTACCGGCAGGAGCGGCTGGCGGAGGCGTTTGGCGGCGGCGGGTTGCCTTGCGAAAAGGGCGCAGGACGGACGGCGGTGGACATTTGAGGAGACGGCACGCGTAGGCTACTGCCGGGCGGCTACTGCCGGGTGGCTATTGCCGGGCGGGGTTTGCCGGGCAGGGCTTCCGGCGCGGGGCGCCGGCCGGTCAGGTGATGCGCTGGCTGACGAAGTCCACTACGATGCCGGCCAGTGCGATGGCGCGGTCGGCGTCCACTTCGTCAAAAGCCTCGGCGGGGATGCCGCCGGGGAGGTGGGCCGGGTAGCGGGTGACTTCGTAGTACTTGTCCAGCTGGCGGGCGTCGGCCTTGATGGTGTCGAAGTACATCTCAAAGATTTTGGCGTCCTCGCAGAGGTCAAGGAGGGAATTGCCCCACACGTCCTCGGCGCCGCGGCGATAGAGATAGGCTTTGACGGCTTTTTCGGCGGCCTGCTGGCTGAGGAAGCAGGCGATGTTGTGGCGTTGGCCCTGGCGGTTGAAGGCGGCGTCTTCGAGGTCGCGCTGGGCCTGGCGGAACCAGCGGGCGCCTTCGGCGGCGAAATCAGGCATCAAAAACCACCCTTCCCTGTTTGACGGCCTGGTTGAGGGCCGGCAGGGCGCTGTGCAGTTCCTCGAACTCCGCCGGGGTGTACACCTGTACGGTCATTCCCACCTGGGAGGCGAGGTGGTAGGAGAAAAAATCGGCGCGGCGGGCAAAAGGCCGGTCGGTGTCGTGGACGAAAACGAAGTCCATAGTGCTGGCCGGGGAGATGTCGCCGGTGACCAGATCCCCGGTGAGGATGGCCTTTTCAATGCCCAGGGTGGGGAAGACGTCCATCAGTTCGGCCAGCTGCTGTTCCAGCATTTGGCGGCGGAAGGGGATGAATCCGACTCGCATTGGCATAGGGTTGGTTACTCCTGTTCCAGCAGGACGAGGTGGGCCTGGCGGGGGCCGTGGACGCCCACGACGATGGTCTGCTCGATGTCGGCGGTGCGGCTGGGGCCGGTGATGAAGTTGAGGTAGCTGCCCATATCGCCGGCGTGGCGATGATATTCCAGGCGGCGGAGGGCGAAGAGGTCGTCCAGGCTGCCGAGGATGTCCTGGGGGCGCACGATGGCGATATGGGTGGGAGGCACTACGGAGACCAGGCGGCTCAAGCCCCGGCGGGGGAGGAGGATTACGGAGCCGGTTTCGGCGACGGCGTAATCGGCGCCGGTGATGCCCAGGTCGGATTCAGCCAGCCGGCGGCGGACGGCGGCGGGGGCGGCGTCATTATACACGGCCGGCCAGCAGATTACGCCGGCGTTGGCCAGGGCGGCGTCAAGGGGAAGGGCGTCGAAGACGGGCTGTTCGGCGCGGGCGGCGGAGGCGGCGCCCAGGCGGCGGGCCAGGGCGACGATGTAGTCCAGGGCATCCTCTACGCCGGGGCAGCGGGCCACCTGCCAGCCGCGGAGGGCGGCGGTGTCGGCTATCCGGTCGAGCAGGGCGGGCAGTTCGGCGGCGACGCGGGCGCGGAGGACAGCGGCGGCAGCTTCCAGGGCGGGCAGGTCGTCTTGCAGGGGCGGGTGGGCTACGGGGGGCGGGGCGTCATCCCGGCCCAGAGCATTGCGCACCATCGTTAGAAACTGGCCGGAGGGGACGCCGAGGTTGGCCGGGCCGGAGCGGGGGGATGTCGTCATATCATCATTCCAGTGGGAGCTGCGGGCCGCTCAACATTGCCAGGACCCGGTTTTCCAATTGTACCCGCTGGGGATTGGCGAAAAGCCCGGCGGCGCTCCGGGTGGTTGTGGCACTGCGGTGGCGGCATAAAGTGGGTGTACACCGAAAGCCCGTATTTCCCGGCGGGCCGGGCTGCCGGGGTGGAAAGGACGGGTTGTAGAGCGATGCCGGCGCATTGTTTCAAGCGGTTCGCCGGCTGGCGAAGCGGCGGCCCGGGGAAGGGCGCATCCGGGCGTATTCGGTGACGACGTCGTTCATACGGAAGCCCGGCACGCTGGTGCCGTTGCTGACGGCCAGGGCGCCGAAGTCGATGGACATTGCCCGGGCCAGGGCATCGGGGGCGACGGCTTTGATGGTGATCCACTGCTTGTTGCGTTCACATTTGCTTTCGTGGGTTTCCCGGCGGGCGTAGTCCTGCCAGCCCTGGCAGGGGACGGCGAAGTCGAAGTCGTGGGCAAAGACCTTTTCGGCGGCGGGGGTGTTGTTGTACTGGCGCATCACAAAGTCGGGGTGGCGGTGGGGTTCCCGGCAAGTGCGCCGCAGATCGGGGTAAGGGGTGTGGCGGCTCCAGATCTGGAATACGGTGTTCAGTCGCTGGGTCTTGCCACCGGGCAGACGGTAGTCGTTCCAGTCCAGATTGTGGCTGATCTGGAGGGACAGGTCGGGGGCGATTTGCTTGTGCAGGCCGTATTTGCGGAAGCAGGCGGGGAGGATGAATGCCACCGTGTCGGCCTGGCGGGCGGCGTGATTGATGAAGGCTACCGCCATATGGCCGCGTTTGCCGAAGGGGGGGTTGCCGATGACGACCAGATTTTTGCGGCGGCGGCGGCCGCGGTAGGCCCATTCCAGAAAGTTCGCCGGCCGGATTTGAGGGGAAAGGGGGGCAATGTCCATAGCGATGGTGGCGTGGCCCCGGGGCAAGGCGGCCAGGAAAGCGCCGTCGCCGGCGGAGGGTTCAATGTATCCGGGCCGCTGGATGCCGGCGGCGGCGATAAACCGCTGCGCCAGGGCGACGCATTCCAGGGCGGCGCCGGCGCCGGTGTAGAACTGGTCCAGGGCGTTGCCGTTGCCGCTGCTGCTGCTGCCGACGCCACTGACGCCGTTGCGGTTGCCGCCGATGGCGCCGCAGTGGGGCGGGCGGGCGCCGGGATTGCTACTCCCGGCCCGGGCGGAAGCCGGGCCGGGGCTACTCGGGTTCGGTATCAAGTTCGTCACGCCAGATGTCGCGGAAGGTGCGGGGCGGCGGGGCGGGCAGGTCGCGGGCCCGGGTCCAGCGGGAGAGGAAAGGGATACGGGCGCGGGCGATGACGCCGTTTTGAGATCGGGCGCGCAGCAGCAGCCGTCCGGCCTTTCGTCCCAGGCGGAGCAACGCCGGACGGGACATAAGGAAAGCGAAGGCGCGGGCCAGCAGGGCGTCGGTATCGGAGGCGGCGCGGCGGGCGGAATCGGGGCTTTCGGCCAGGTTTTGGCGCAGGTGGAGCAGCATACGGGGGATGTTGATTTGCACGGGGCAAGCGTCGCGGCAGGCGCCGCAGAGGGTAGAGGCGTGGGGCAGGTCTTTGGCCTGGGTCAGGCCCACGAGTTCCGGGGTTACGATGGCGCCGATGGGGCCGGGATAGACCCATCCGTAGGCGTGGCCGCCCACGCGCTGGTAGATGGGGCAGACGTTGAGGCAGGCGCCGCAGCGGATGCAGTAGAGGGATTCGCGGAGGGCGGGGTCGGCCAGCAGACGGCTGCGCCCGTTGTCCACGATGACCAGGTGGAACTGTTCCGGGCCGTCCTCGTCGGCGGCGCGGCGTGGGCCGGTGACCATGCTGACATAGGAGGTGATGCGCTGGCCAGTGGCGGAACGGGGCAGCAGACGGAGGAACACGGCCAGGTCGGAGAGGGAGGGGATGACTTTTTCCATACCGGCGAGGCCGATATGGATGCGGGGGGCGGAGGTGCAGAGGCGTCCGTTGCCTTCGTTGGTGACGATGGCGAGGGAGCCGGTTTCGGCGATGAGGAAGTTGGCGCCGCTGATGCCGAGGTCGGCGTCCAGGAACTTTTGGCGCAGGGCGATGCGGGCGATGCGGGCCATTTCCGCGATGTCTTCCGAGTAGGGTACGCCCAGCCGGTCGGTGAAGAGACGGGCTACCTGGGCGCGGGTTTTGTGGAGGGCGGGGGCGACCAGGTGGGACGGGGTTTCGCCGGCGAGCTGGATGATGTATTCGCCCAGGTCGGTTTCAAAGACTGCGATGCCCTGGGCTTCCAGGACGGCGTTGAGGCCGAGTTCCTCGGAGACCATAGACTTGCTTTTGGCGACGACGCGGACGCCGCCGGCGCGGGCGATTTGGGCGACGATGGCGTTGGCCTGGGCGGCGTCGGCGGCGAAGTGGACCTGCCCGCCGGCGGCGGTTACATTGCGTTCCAGCATCGCCAGGTAGTAGTCCAGGTTGGCGATGGTGTGTTCCTTGATGGCGCGGGCCTGGCGGCGCCAGGATTCCCAGACGGCGGGGGTGACTTCGGCCATCGCTTCACGGCGGGCGCCGTCAAAGCCGCTGCCGGCGCGGCGCAGAGCCTGGCGCAGTTGGTCGTCGTGGATGGCCGCCTGCGAGGCGGGAACGAATTGGCGGGTGGTTACTTCAGCCATAGTTCAGCCATAGGTTAGCCGGCGGCCTGGTCCAGGAGCTGGGCGATGTGCTGCACGCGGACGGGGCGCTGCTGGCGGGTGATGCCGCCGGCGAGGTGCATCAGGCAGCCCATATCGCAGGCGGTCAGGGTGTCGGCGCCGCTGCGCCGGATGGCGTCGATTTTGTCGGCCAGCATTGCCTCGGATATGTGGGGGTACTTGACGGCGAAAGCGCCGCCGAAGCCGCAGCATTGTTCGGCGTCGGGCAATTCGGTCAGGGGGATGCCGGCGGCGTCCAGCAGGCGGCGGGGGGCGTCGACAACGCCCATTTCGCGGAGGAGGTGGCAGGAGGGGTGGTAGGCTATGGATGCGGCGGGGCTGTGGGCGGATGCGGCGGCGGATGCCGCAGCGGCGCTGTCGCTGTCGCTGGCGCCGGCTATGTCGACCAGGAATTCGGTGAATTCATAGACGCGGCGGCTTAATGCGGCGGCGCGGGCCAGCATAGGCGGGTCGTGGGCGAAGAGGTCGAGGTAGAAGACGCGCAGCATAGCGCCGCAGGAGCCGGAGGGGACGACGACATAGTCGGAGTGGTCGGGGTTGTGGTCGTCGAAGGCGTCCAGGACGCGGGCGGCGAGGCGGCGGGCCTGGGCGGCGAAGCCGGCGTTGTAGAGGGGCTGGCCGCAGCAGGTTTGGCCGGGGGGGAAGTTTAGGCGGACGCCGTGGCGCCGTAGGGTGCGCACCACGCTGACGCCCACTTCGGGGTACAGGTGGTCGATGATGCAGGTGATGAAGAGGGAGGCGCGGAGGGGCGCAGTGGGCTGGTTCAAAAGATGCTCCGGCGGGGAAAGACCGAGGGCAAGGTTAGCAGAGGGGCGGGGTTAGGGCAAGCGGGCGCGGGAGTAGGTATTTTCAGCACGAGCTGGCATTGGATTTTTGGCCCCGTCGCGGACGCAAACACAGCAACGCCAGCGAACCGCGCAGCGCCCATACCGGCTTCGTATAGCCCGTAGTCGCGCGCGCCAATCGCTTCAATCTCCCGCGATCACCCCCCCAATTCAACCCCTTATTCCGGTTCGCCAGCTTCCTTTGACCACTATACTATGTGCCGCTCCGCAGCCAGCCAGCTCCCGTACGCCCGGTAGTCACCGCTGTAGTACCGTTCCGCTTCCGGCAGCCGCTCGCACCACCGCAGAAATGTCTCCCCGCTGCGGTTGCCAACCTCAAAGTCCACGCGCCGCCGGCCATCAGGCAATTCAATCACCGCCGTCCAGATCCACACTTCCTGCCGCTTCTTGCCGCGCCGCGCCCGCTGGTAAGTCCACATCCCGTCAAAAGATATGGCTGGCACAATGCCCACCGCCGGCGCTGCATGGTCACCCAAGCCCAAATCCCCAGCACCCACCAGACTTTTTTGACCCACTCGTACACGGCACCCAGATTGACCGCCAAAACCCGGCTGATGGCGGCTACGGCCATGCCTTCGCCTACATATCAATGGCCTGTTCTTTGACCTGTTTCCGAGTAGTATTGGCGGTTGCCGTCGGGAGTGAAGCTGTAGTGGCAGAGGCGGCAGCGGTAGGTCTGTTTGCCCCGGGAGCGTCCGTCTTTGGGCAGCCGGTTGGAGCCGCAGTGGGGGCGCTGGATGTCATCGAGACAGGGGCGGGCGGCGGCCATGGGATCACCTCCAGCAATGGCAAAATCCAGCCCCAATTATATCACCATCACGTGCTGAAAATGCCCGGGAGTATGATGGGCGCCGCTTGGGGGGTGGGGTGGGCGGATTTGACATTCCGGGCGCGGGATAGGCCGGGTTATGGGGATGGCGGGCCGGCGTCGGGTTGGCGTCTCGGATATTTTCGGATATTTGGGGAGGGCGGCGGCGGTTGGCGGTGGAGGCGCGGGCGGCGGCGGGCGGGAACCCGTTTTGCCGGTCGGATGGTATGATAGCCAGGAACAGCGCAAGCGCGGCAGGGCGCAAGGCTGGCAGGAGAGGTGTTTTGCGATGGCTGAAGAACTGGGACGGATTACGCGGCCGGCGACGGGGAATTATCAGGGGAAGCGGAAGCTGCTGCTGACGCCGCTGATAGAGACGCCGCTGGCGCCGGCGGAGCTGCCGGCGGAAGGGGCGGAAATCGTGGGGCGCTACTGGGAGCAGGTGGCGGTTCAGGTGCGGGCGGTGCAGAACGCGCTGGGCAGCGTGGCGCGTGTCTATCACGAGAATGTGCCGGAAGGCGGGGCAGAGGGCATCAGGTATCTGGAGGCCAGCGGGCAGGGGAGCCTGGGGCTGGTGCGGGAGCTGACGGAGGCCGGGGCAACGCTGGAGGCTACGGAAGCGATGGAAATTATGGCGGAGATGCTGGACTGGCAGCGGTGTCTGATGCAGCCGCTAATCAGCCCGGCAGTGGCAAGCCGGTTGCAGGAATGGTTCGCCGAGGCCAACCGGCGGCGGTACGAGTTTATCGCCAGCGCCATTGACGCGGGCATCGGGGATGACGAGACCGGGCTGCTGGTGGTGAACGAGCGGCATCAGGTACAATTCGCCGGGGATATTGAGGTGATTTATGTGGCGCCGCCGGCGCTGGATGAGTTCCGGCGGTGGGTTCAGAATTGGGCGGAAAGCTGGCGGCGGCAGATGGCGGCGCCGGGGGACGAGACGGGGGAGGGCGACGAGGCCGGGGGTTCCGGGGATGGGGCCGGCGGGAAGGGCAGCGCCGGATAGGGTCCGATGGCGTCGCCGCGGGCGGCGGTTTCCGGCGGCTATGCCGGGTGATAGTGGCAAGGCCGGGCGATGGCGGCGCAAAGGCAAGCATTGCAGCGGATGCGGGCGGCGTGTCCGTATCGGCGGCGGCGAAGGCCGGGCGATGGCGGGGCAAAGGCAAGCATCGCAGCGGATGCGGATGGCGTGTCCGTATCGGCGGCGGCAAAGGCCGGGCGATGGCGGCGCAAAGGCAAGCCCCGACGCCAACGGCGTCGGGGCGGGCATTCAGTGGGCATCGTCAAGGGATGCCTGGCGGGAGTGCGAGGGAGTCGAACCCACCTACCCCGCTCGTCACGAGGCATAACGGATTTGAAGTCCGCAAGAGCCACCGGGCCCCATCCACTCCCGCAGAGGGGACGCGCCGGGGTTAGGCGGCGAGGACGGCTTCGATTTTGCGCTTGAGGGCGGGTTTGGGCTGGGCGCCGACGACCTCGTCAAAGCGTTGGCCGTTTTTGAAGAAGATGAGGGCCGGGATGCTGCGGATGCCGTAGCGGGCGGCGATGTCGGGGTCGCTGTCGACGTCCAGCTTGGCTACGTTGAGCTTGCCTTCGTATTCCAGGGCGAGGTCGTGTACGGCCGGGGCGATCATTTTGCAGGGGCCGCACCATTCGGCCCAGAAGTCCACCATTACGGGGAGTTCCGAGTCCATTACGATGTTTTGCCAGGTTTCGCCGTTGACGTCCATGGGTTCGGGCATTTTGAGTCCTCCGGGGGGTGTTGGGGGCGGTGGTTCGCAACGGGGCGGCCAAGCGCGCCGGCCGCCAGAGGCGGGGCGGCGCAACGGCCGGCGTTGGATGCTACCATATTATAACGCAAGCGCGGGCGGGTCAACCGGGTAGGGCGTGGGCAGCCGGTCATAGCGGGGCGCGTCGTGAAATCGCCCGCCAGTCCGGGGTGGGGCCGGAATCCGGGGCAAGCGCCTATGGCTGTGGAGCAGCCGGCGGGGAGGATGCCCGGGCGCCGGTTTTCGCCGGACTGACGGGGGTTATGCGATGCCGCCGTTGGCGACGGCACAATGCGCTTGGCGACGGGCCTTAATTCACTGGCACTCCTTGATTGGCGAGGATACTCCGGTTACCAGGGCGGTTCCGGCGGGCGGCGGGCGGGCAGTTGGGGGCAGGGAGGTTGTCATTGGAAGTCAGCTCCTTTCCGGGGGTGGGTGGTTGGCGATTGGTAAGTGGCAGTTGGCAAATTGATGGCATCGGGGAAGGCTCGGGCGGGCCTTGGGGTTTCCAGGTTGTCGGCGCTACGGCCTGAGAGCGTAACGCGTGAGTTTCGTCCTAGTTTTCCGTGTCCCGGAGCGGCGGCTTTTGAGGGCTATCGTTTCCGGCACGGGGCGGTGGTGACACCCGCTGGCTGGCGCAGAACTACACGGGCCGTATGAGACACACAGCGACGAAGCAGGACCAGCTGAAATTAGGTTCCGACAAGGGTTAGGCCGTTTCCTGGAGGCCCGTTTGGTGGTTAGCCCGAAAGGTTTCCCCGATGGTGGCACGACGTCGATTTTGGATTGGATTGGGCATAGCTGGTGTCCGTTTTGGCGCCGGGCGCGCGTCCGCGTCGGGGCTGTGGCGGATGGCGGTCGGGGCAGCTGTCCCCTGGTCGCCGGGCGGGTTGCCGCATCCGTGTTTGAGGTTAGCAGTACTGATGTTCAAGGCGCAAGGGCGCGGATGTCATAAATGGCGGCGAGTTTTAAAATCCGGCGGGCGGATGCGGCGGCAAATGGCGGCGATGCCGATGCTGATGCCAATTGACGCCGGAATGGCGGGCGATTTGACGACACGCCCGGATAGGCAGACGGGGGACGGGGGCGTCCTGCCGGGCGATGTGTACGGGTTTGGGCTGCCGGCGAGGTTATGGGCGTGGCGTTGTGATATAATCCGGCGGGCGCCTGCCGAAGGGCGTCCGGCCTGTCGGTATCGTCGGAGCTGCCGGCGGGGGTTATGATGATGTCCGCCGGGGACTGGTCGGTAGGGGGGTAGCAGCGGCGGTCGGGTTGAGGGCGCGGGCGGAACCGGGCGAGGCATTTTTACGGGGACGAGACGAGAAGGGAAATGAGCAAGGCGGAGGCGACCGGGGGGGCGGCGCAGAGCCGGCCCCAACGAGGGGACACCATAGAGCTGGACCTGCTGGCCTGGGGGCGGCTGGGGGAGGCGATGGGGACATGGGAAGGCAGGGAGGTGTTCGTTTTTGGCGGCATTCCCGGCGAGAGGGTGGCCGCGGAGGTGGTGTCCATCCGGCGGAAGTATATTGGGGCGCAGGCCAGGCGTGTTATCGTGGCGGCTCCGGAACGGGCGACGCCACCATGCGAGTATTTCGGGGAGTGCACGGGGTGCCAGTGGCAGCACATAACATATGAGGCGCAGCTGGCGGCGAAGACCGGAATAGTGCGGGATGCGCTGGAACGGGTGGGGCGGTTTCATAATCCGGCGCCGCTGGGTACGCTGCCGGCGCCGGAGCAGTATGGCTACCGCAATCACGCGCGGTTTAATGTGTGGCGTTCCAGCGGGGCGCTGGGTTTTACGCACCGGGAACGGCGGCGGTTTGTGGCGATTGAACGGTGCCTGCTGATGCAGGACGGGGTGAACGGGTTGTTGTCGGAGCTGCAAGGCAAGTGCGGGGAGACTTCGCAGGTGGCAATCCGGTCGTCGGACGACACGGGGGATTATCTGGTGCAGCCGGCGTTGCGGAACCCGGCGGTGGGGGTGGCGACGGGGCAGAGACGCTACCGGGAGTCGGTGGCCGGGCGGGAGTTTTGGGTGGCGTCGCCGTCCTTTTTCCAGGTGAATGTGAAGCAGGCGGCGCGGCTGGCGGAGCTGGTGCGGGACGGGCTGGGGCTGTCGGGGCGGGAGACGGTGGTGGACGCCTACGCCGGAGTAGGGACTTTTGCGGCGCTGCTGGCTGCGGACGCGGGGGAAATCATCGCCATAGAGGAGGCGACGGCGGCGATTGCCGATGCGGAGGAGAATGCGGCCGGGCTGGATAATGTGCGGTTTTTGACGGGGAAGGTTGAGGATGTTTTGCCGGGACTGGCGGCGCGGCCGGATGCGGTGATTTTGGATCCGTCCCGTTCGGGGTGCCAGCCGGCGGCGCTGGCGGCGCTGCTGCGGCTGGCGCCGGGGCGGATTGCCTATGTGTCGTGCAACCCGGAGACGCTGGCGCGGGATCTGGCGGTATTGTGCCGGGGTTATGTGGTGGAGTGGGTGCAGCCGGTGGATATGTTTCCGCAGACGCATCACATTGAGTGTGTGGCCATGCTGGCGCGCAAGGAGGCGGGGGCGGAGGTGACGCTGGCGTCGGCGTCGCCGCGCCGGCGGGAGCTGCTGGGCGATTTGGGGATTGATTTCCGGGTGGCGCCGTCCAACATACCGGAGGAGGCGGGGGACGGGGAGACGCCGGAAGCGATGGCGCGGCGGCTGTCGCGGGAGAAGGCGCTGGCGGTTGCGGAGTCGGAAGGGGCGGTTGCGGGGTACTATATCGGGGCGGACAGCACGGTGGCGCTGGATGGGGAGTCCATCGCGAAGCCGGCGGACGCGGACGAGGCGCGGGCGATGCTGACGCGACTGCGGGGAACGGCGCACCAGGTCATTACAGGGTTGACGGTGTATGACGCCGCCACCGGGCGATGTTTGACGGAAGCGCTGTCCGCCGAGGTGGCGATGCGCCAATTTACGGATGCGGAGATGGAGCGGTCGATAGCCAGCGGGGTTCCGATGGACAAGGCGGGGGCCTACGCGATACAGGATGCGGATTTCCGGCCGGCGCGGCTGGAACGGGGCTGTTATTCCAATGTGATGGGGCTGCCGGTGTGCCGGGTTGCGGCGCTGCTGGCCGAGGTAGGATGCCCGCTGCCGGATTTGAGCCGGGCGGCAGCGCCGGCGGGGTGTACGGAGGATTGTCCGTTTGACGCCGACGGGGGAGGGGCGCAGTGAATGTTTTTGGGATTGGCGCTCTGGAGCTGCTGGTGATTCTGCTGGTGGCGTTTATTGCCCTGGGGCCGGGGAAGACGATGGAGACGGCGCGCACTATCGGGCGGATGATGCGGGAGGCGCGGCGGGCTTTCAGCGATATTGTGGAGGCGGCGTCTTTTGACGATGAGGGCCGGGCTGATGACCGCCGTCCGGGAAGGGCGCCTTCGCCGCCTGGCGAGCCGCTGCCGGGCCCGGCGCATCTGGCGGAACAGACGCCGCCGGCAACAGGTGATGACGGCGGCGGCGATATGGGCGGGCCTGATGACCGACCGGAGGGCGGCAGCGGCCGGGCGGGCATCCGATGAGCCAGGCGATGCCGCTGCGGGAGCATTTCCGCGAGCTGCGCTCCCGTTTGATTGTGTGCCTGGCGGCCCTGCTAGTGGGGTCGGCGGTGTGCTTTTATTTTTACGAGGAGCTGCTCAACCTGCTGACGGAGCCGGCACTACGCGCGGCCGAGGGCGAGGTGGAGGTGGAGATAATTTATACGGAGGTTACCGAACTGCTGGGGACGACGGTAAGGGTATCACTGCTGGGCGGGTTTGTGCTGGCGCTGCCGGTGATTTTGTATCACGGCATCCGGTTTGTGGCGCCGGGGCTGACGCCCCGGGAGCGGCGGATGCTGTTTGCGTTTTTGCCGGCGGCGCTGCTGGCCTTCGTAGGGGGGATGGCCTTCGGGTACTTTGTGATGATACCGCCGGCGCTGCGGTTTCTGCTGACTTTTGGCGGGGATGTGGCGGATCCGCTGATACGGGTCAGCAATCTGGTGAACATAATGATACGGCTGTTGTTCTGGCTGGGGGTATCTTTTGAGACGCCGCTGGTGATGTACGCGCTGGCGACGCTGGGGGTAGTGCGGGCGCAGGGGTTTGCGCGTTTCCGGCGGTTGTGGCTGGTGGCGGCGTTTGTAATCGCGGCGGCGATCACGCCGACGATAGACCCGCTGAACCAGGCGATTGTAGCCGGGCCGCTGATTGCGCTGTACGAGGTGGGGGTGCTGCTGGCGCGGCTGGCGGGACGGCGAAGGCGGGCGGCGGCGGCGCTGAATGCGGAATAACGGCGGCAGCGGACGCAACCAGGGGAACTCGGGGCCAGAGGTGGCTGGCACCGCGCTTAAGGCGGGCCGCCGGACGGGGGGCAGGTTAGGTTTAGGAGCGGGGCGGTTCCTCGGAGGGCGCGCGGTCGGCGGCGGGTTTTTCGTCCTCGCCGGTTACCGAGGTTTTGAAGGAGCGGATGCCCTTGCCGAGGGCGGAGCCCACGCCGGGAAGCCGGGATGCGCCGAAGATGAGCAGCACCACGAGGAGGATAATGAGCAGTTCGGGGAGACCGAGGCCGGCGATACGCATTGTTATCAACTCCGATAGGGTTGGAAGCAGGGGCCGGGGGGCATTGTAGCAGAGGGCGGGGGCATTTGCCAGACGCCGCCGGAGGGCAAGACCGGCTATTGGGGCAGGACGATGCAGGTTACATCGTGGGAAAGGGCTGCGTTCTGGGCGTCGTCGGTGATGGCGGTTCCGATGACGGCGGCTTTGACCGGGGCGCGGGTGGCCAGGGCCAGCAGGTGGGCGCGGTCGTGGGCGCGGGTGACGTCGTGGATTTCTATGGTAAGAGAGACTTCCGCGGCGGCGTAGGTGAGGATGCCGTCGGGGTCGTTGCCGCGTACGATGATGTCCACCAGGTCGATTTCGTCGGCTTGTTCCTCGGTGATGCGGCCATCGTCGACGGCGTCGTCCAGCAGGCTGGGGATGATGTCGTTTTCGGGGAGGGTACGGGCCTGGACGATGACGGGGCGGGTGAGTCCCAGGCGTCGGCCGCCGGAGCGGCGGATGCGGCGGGCGGCGGTGCGTTCGTAGTCGGTGCCGTCCAGGCGGTTGAGGGTGCCGCGCATACTATCTACGGTGTTGTCCAGGCGGTTGACGGTGTTGCCCATAGTTTCCACGGTGCTGTCCAAGCGGTTGACGGTGGCGCGCAGGCTGGCGACTTCGGTGATGAGGGTGGCTTGGGTGTCCTTGAGTTCGGATACGTCGGCTTCGGTGCGGGTTTGGCGTTCTTCCATGCGGGCCTGGCCGTTTTTGAGTTCGGCGATGTCGGCTTGGGTGCAGGCCTGGCTTTCCTTGAGTTCAGCGATGTCGGCTTGGGTGCGGGCCTGGCCGTCTTTGAGTTCAGCGATGTCGGCTTGGGTGCGGGCCTGGCCGTCTTTGAGTTCGGCGATGTCGGTTTCGGCGCGGGCCTGGCCTTCGGCCATAGCGCCGACGACGTCGCTGACCTGCTTTACCATCGCGGCCAGGTCGGCGACGATTTCGGGCAGGCGCAGGTATTCCTCGCCGAGGAAGTGCCGGCGCGTTTCCGCGCGGAGGCCGGGGTCGCGCTCCAGGGCGTCCAGAATGTCCTGGTAGGTGTTGATGGGAATGGATGCGGCGGTGGTCATTGTCAGAAGGCTGCTCCCGGTTGGTGAATGCTATTGTAGCATCCGGCGCGTGATCAGGGTAGTGGGGTTTCCAGGCCGGTAGCGTTTCGTTTTAGGCGGGTTGGTTATAAGATGGGGGTACAATGCCCGTCCGTCCCCTACCAGAGATGCGCCGCTATGGGACTGCTGGACCAGCTGTAAACCTAACTGGGGCGCCAAATCCCCGCCCAACTCCAAGCCGCCCTCCAACAAGCCCTAGACGACTATCAGTCCCTTTGCGACCAGTGTCGTCGCATGGTCGGCGGCATAACGCTGCTGGGCGCGGAAATGCGCCACCAGCGGTTTTCCAAAAAACCATGACACCGCCATCAGCCTGGCCGCGCGCCTGATTGAGCTACGCCCGCGCCGGAAACCGGGTGGGCTGCGTCAAGAGTACGGTCGGTAAGTGGCTGCGGAAGTCGCCTTTGACGGCGCCGGAGTTGCCGCCGGACGGAACGCTGAACTGGGCGGTTTGGGCACGCGAACCCGCCGGGGGCGTACCGAATTGAAGGTAATCCGCAATGGTGCTGGGGGGACGGCCATGGGGGATTTTGGTTCCTGGGCTGAGGTGATTGGCCGGGCCTAGCAGTTGGGGGCGCATCATCCGCAGCATCCGGTCAGTGATGGCAATGGGGCCATAGCGGCGGGGATTGGGCTGGTCTATGTCGGGGAAGCGCGGCGCCAGCTGTGCGTGTTTCACCTGTTGCGGGAGTGCCGGCGGAACATTGGGACGGCGGGGTTTGCGGCGGCGCGGCGGTTGCTGGACGCGGGCAGTCCGGCGGGAGGTCGGGAATGGGCAAGGCGGATTATGCGGGCGACGGCCAGGGCGGCGCGTTACCGGTGTGAGCAAGCGTTGCGCAAAGGACTGCGTCATTTGGCGATGGGGCGGATGGCGCATCGGACGATGTCGTGATTGGAGAGGCACAACCGGGAGTTGCGGCGGCGGGAGAAGCTGGGGACGGTGTGGACGGAGCACAACCTGCTGGTACTGCGGGAAGAGCAGGGACTGAGAACCAAACCACCTAAAACGAAACGCTACCGGGCTTCCGGGCAGCGTTTCAGGTTGGGCGGCTGACGAGGCGGGTGGGGCGGGTGGGTTAGAGGGGGAGGAGCTGAGGGATTTGGAGGTGGGGGTAGGCGTCGGCGAGGGCCTGGCGCCATTGGGGGACGAGGACGATGTTGTGGTCGCGGTCGCTGGCCAGGTGGCGCAGTTCCGGGCTGCAACGGCAGATGCGGCGGGCGGCGTAGCCGTAGCCGGGGTAGAGGTCGCAGTCGGTGGACATCGGTACGCCGGCCAGTCCGTATCTTTTCAGGAAACTCTGGTAGTAGGGAAGTCGGGCAATTTCGCCGGCAGACCGGATTGCGCCGTAGGTGGGGGTAGTGGGAGTGAATTCGTCGCGGTCGCAGCGGAGGCTGCGCTGGGCGCGGCGGACAAGTTTGGGGTGGCCGGCGATGATGGCGGCGATGGCGTTTTTGAGGGACGCCACGCGGCGGCACATCCGGCGGATGGTTTGGATGGTGGTGGCCATAGGGCGGTGTCCGATGGCGGCGCCGGGATGGTGGCGATGGGCGCGGCGACGGACGGCGTGGCCGGCACTGCCGGCGTTGGCGGTGTGGCCGGCGGCGCGGGCGAGGCTGGCGATTTTGTAGGCGGGAGTGGGCAGGTTGAGGATGGCGGCCAGGGAGTAGGTCTGGCGGAAGGTTCTGAGGTGGGCGCGGCGGAGTTGGCCGCCAAAGATGGCGTTAGCGAGGGCAATTTGGAGACGACGGGTGGTGTTGTGACGTAATCCGCCGTGTACGGCCAGGGCGGTGGCGGCGTGGGCGGCGGCGCGGCGGATGGAGTCCACGGCGTCGGCCAGACCGTCGATGAAGGGATCCACGGCGCCGGGGGGCGTGGGGTCGAAGGTGGCGGGGGCGGCGATGGCGGCGTCGGTGGCTTCGCAGGCGTGGCGGAGTAAGGCATCGCTGCGGGATTGATGGTGCTGGACGGTTCCCATATTAAGGAACGGCTCCTTTCGGTTGGTGGCTGGCGGCAGGCCGGTCGTTGGCGGCGGGTTGGTGGCTAACTAACGGCTGGCGGCGGGCTGATGGTCAGTAGATGGTAGGCGATTGACTGCTGGTTGGGTAATTGGTAAATTGACGAAGGGCGATGCGGATTGAAAGGCAGGTGGGCAGTGCGGTGTCCGTTTTGGCCCCGGGCGCGCGTCCGCGTCCGGGGCGTTGTGGCGGATGGCGGTTGGGGCAGCGCTGTTCCCCTGTTCGCCGGGCGGGTTGCCGCATCCGTGTCTGATGGTAGCGCACGGATGTTCAGATTGTCAAGAGGGTATGGCGGCGGATTTGGGGCGATTTTATTGGCACCGGAAAGATGATGTCGAGGGCCGGATCCAGGCAACTTTGCCCGGATCCGGCTCTCACCGCGCGGGGGATTGCCGCTGATGCAGCGCCGGCCCGAATCGAACCGGCCCCGGCCGGACGGATCCGGTCGGGGCTTGGCAAAGGGGCGCGGATGTGGGAAGGCGGGGGCTAGAGCAGGCCGGGTATGTTCATTTTGCCGGTGAGGGCGCCCATTTTTTCGACGGCGATTTCCTGGGCGCGGGTGTAGGCGTCGTTGACGGCGGCGACGACCAGGTCTTGCAGGAGTTCCAGATCCTCGGCGGCTTCCGGCTCGATGATGACGGAGATGATTTCGTGTTTGCCGGTCATTGACACGCGGACGACGCCGCCGCCGGCGCTGCCGTGGACGATCATTGCCTCCAGTTCCTCCTGGGCCTTGGTCAGGCGGTTCTGGATCTGCTGGGCCTGGCGCATCATTTTGCGGTTCATCATAGCGGGTTGCGGGCCTCCTGTGGGTAGTTGCGGGGCGGGCGGACGGGGTTTCACCGGCGGCGGCTATCGGCTATTGTTCCTCCAGGATGCGGGCGCCGAGGCCGATGGCGGTGCGGAGCAGGTGGCTGTCCTGGACGGGGTTGTGGCGCGAGGCACGGGGGCCGTTGCCGGAGGCGTCGGCGCCATCGGCCCCGGCGAGGATGATGCGGAAGGAATGGGGGGCACCGAAAGAACGGGCAATGGCCTGCTCAATAGTATCACGGACGCGAGGGTCGTTGAGCTCGTCCTGCATCCGATCCAGGTTGGCGACGTTGCTGAAGGGGAGCACCAGGGTGGCGTGGTCGTCGGCGGCGAAATGGACGGCGTCGGGGCGGCAGTCGCGCAACAGGGCGCCGAGGTTGTATTTGCTGCCTTTGGAGCGGCCCAGGTGGCGGACGGCTTCGGACCAGCGGCCTTGCAGGCTGTCGGGGGGAGCGGCGGGGGCGCGGGCGGGCGTCCGGCGTTCCGAGGGCGATGGCGATGGGGCGGCGGCGGGTCGATCGGTCGGCGGCGGGGCCGGGCGGGCGTCCGGGCGTCCGTTGCCGCCGCGGGAGGGCGGCGGAGAGGGGGCAGGTCGGGACGAGGCCGGCGAGGGGGCAGGGGCAGATGCCTGGGGAGCGCCGGCGGGCAGACGCGCCGGGGTTTCCTGGGGGATGTCCTGGCGGCAGATGTCGGCGGCGGCGATTTCCAGGGGCAAGGATGCGGGGGCGTCGTAGCGGAGGCCGGCGCCGGCTTCGCCCCAGATGCGGACGGCGCGGAGGATGCGGTAGGAGTCGGTTAGGGCGGCGATGGAGCGCAGGCCGGAGAGGGTGTCGTCGGGCAAGTCCAGGGTCTGGCCGGCGTCCCAGGACAGGAGGAGGAGGGCGCGGAGGAGGTCGAGGGTTTGCTTGTGGAGCTGTCGGGGTTCGGCGCCTTCCCAGACGGCCTGGTTGATGGCTTCCAGGGCGGCGGGGGTTTGGCCGGCCAGGAGCTGCCGGGCGAGGGTCAGGTAGGCGTCGCTGCGGGTGAGGCCGAGGGATTCTTCGACGTCGCTGAGGGTGATGGCGCGGTCGGTGGCGACGACCATCTGCTCCAGGATGTTGAGGGCGTCGCGCATAGAGCCGCCGGCGCTGCGGGCGACGAGGCGGAGGGCGTCGGGGTGGATGGCGACGGCTTCCTGGTCGGTGATGTGGGCCAGGCGGTCGTAGATGGTCTGGCCGGGGAGGCGGCGGAAGTCGTAGCGCTGGCAGCGGGAGAGGATGGTGGGGAGGAGGCGGTCGGCTTCGGTGGTGCAGAGGATGAAGATGACATGGGCCGGGGGTTCCTCCAGGGTTTTGAGGAAGGCGTTGGAGGCTTCCCTGGTGAGCATATGGGCTTCGTCGATGATGTAGATTTTGCGTTTGCTCTGGGCGGGCTGGAAGTGGACTTTGTCTCTGATTTCGCGGATTTCCTCGACGCCGCGGTTGCTGGCGGCGTCCAGTTCGATGATGTCCATATTGCGTCCCTCGTTGATGGAGACGCAGGCGGGGCATTGGTTGCAGGGGTCGCCCTGTTGGGGGTCGAGGCAGTTGACGGCTTTGGCGAGGACGCGCGCGGTGGTGGTTTTGCCGCTGCCGCGGGTGCCGCAGAAGAGGTAGCTGTGGCTGACGCGGCCCTGCATGACGGCCTGGCGGAGGGTGTTGCCGACGTGCTCCTGTCCGGCCAGGTCGGTGAAGGCGCCGGGGCGCCATTTGCGGTAATAGACTGGCGCTGAAGTAGTCATAATGGGGCAATGATAACGCCAACGCGCCTGCGGACGCCAGAGGGAGGGCGGTTGGGCCGGGGCGGATTTCGGTTAATGCGGGTTCGGTTCAAGCGGCGATGCGGGTGCCGACGGGACGGCCGTGGAGGCAGTCCAGCAGGGCGCCGGGCTGGCGGCCGTCGATGATGTGGGCAGTGGCGGCGGGGTTGCCGGCGATGGCGTCCAGGCTGGCGGCGAGTTTGGGGAGCATACCGCCGCGGGCCACGCCGGAGTGGCGCAGGGCGTTGGCGCTGCGGGCGTTGAGGCGGGGGATGACGCGGCCGCCGGTGTCCATTACGCCGGGGACGTCGGTAAGAAAGATGACCTGGGGGGCGCGCAAGGCGCGGGCAAGAGCTCCGGCGGCGGTGTCGCCATTGACATTCAAGGGATGGCCGGCGTGGTCGGTATCCGGGGCGATGTCGGCGGCGAGGGGGGAAATCATAGGGATGTAGCCGGCGGCGAGGATGGCGTGGACAGGGGCGGGGTCGACGGCGGCGATTTCGCCCACGTAGCCCAGTTGGGGGTTAGTGATGCGGGCCTGGAGGAGGCGGCCGTCGGTTCCGCTGATGCCGATGGCGGGGGCGCCTAGGTTTTGCATATGTGCGGTCAGCTGCTTGTTGACCAGGCCGGCGAGGACGGCGACGACGATGTCCAGGGCGGGAGCGTCGGTGACGCGGAGTCCGTTGATGAAGATGGGTGCCAGGTTCTGGCGGCGCATCCATTCGCTGATGAGGTTGCCGCCGCCGTGGACGATGGCGACGGGGCGGGCGGCGGCGTGGAGGGCGGCGAGGTCGCGGAGGGAGGTATCGCTGGCGCCCAGGGTACTGCCGCCGATTTTGACTACGATGGGCGGTGCGGACGGGGTTGGGGACACGATGGGATTCCTTGCCATCGGGTGTGCCGGGACGGACGGGTTAGGCGCGGATGAAGTTCACCGCCGCCACCGGCGCCGCTGATTACGGCTAGGTGGTGTAGGCGCTGTTGATGATGACATACTGTTCGGTGAGGTCGCAGCCGTAGGCGGTGGCGGCGCAGTCGGCGAGGTTGAGGCTGACGCGGAAGTCGACCTGTTCGCCGGACATCAGGGCGACGACGGCGTCGCGGTGGAAGGGTACGGGGAGGCCGGCTTCCATAATGCAGACGCCGTTGACGAAGAGGTCGACTTTTTCCTCGATGGCTTCGGCGCCGCTGCGGCCGAGGGCCATCATCAGGCGGCCCCAGTTGGGGTCGGCGCCATAGACGGCGGATTTGACGAGGTTGCTGCCGGCGATGGTTTTGGCGGCCAGGCGGGCGTCGGCGTGGGTGCGGGCGCCGTCCACCTGGACGGTGATGAGGCGGGTGGCGCCTTCGCCGTCGCGGGCCAGCATACGGGTCAGGTTGGCGCAGACCTGATGGAGGGCGGCGCGGAAGTTGGGGGCGTCGGGGGAAGCGTGGTCAATGACGGGGTTGCCGGCTTGCCCGTTGGCGAAGGTCAGGAAGGTGTCGTTGGTGCTGCTGTCGCCGTCCACGGTGAGCATATTGAAGGTATCGTCGGCGACGGCCTGGACGGTGGTTTGGAGGAAGGCGGGGTCGACGGCGGCGTCGGTGGCGGCGAAGGCCAGCATTGTGGCCATATTGGGGTGGATCATACCGGAGCCCTTGGCGACGCCGCCGATGGTAATGGTCTGGCCGGTGGCGGCGGTGAAGGAGACGGCGGTTTCTTTGGGATGGGTATCGGTGGTCATCATGGCGCGGGCGAGCTGGTGGCCGCCGGTGGCGTCCAGGGCGATTTGGGTTACGCCGGAGCGGATCAGGGCCATGGGGAGTTCGACGCCGATGACGCCGGTGCTACAGACCAGGACGTCCGCGGCGTCCAGGCCGAGGTGGTCGGCGGCGAGGCGGGTCATTTCGGCGGCGTCCTTGTAGCCCTGGGGGCCGACGCAGGTGTTGGCGATGCCGGCGTTGACGATGAGGGCTTGGGCGCGGCCGCGGGCGACGCGTTCCCGGTCCAAGTCGACGGTGGCGGAGCGGATGGCGGAGGTGGTGAAGACGCCGGCGACGGCGCAGGGTTGGTCGGAGGCCAGGAGGGCGAGGTCGAGTTTGTCGGGGCCGCGGGTTTTGAGGCCGATGAAGACGCCGGCGGCGGCGAAGCCGCGGGGGGCGGTGATGGAGCCGTTTTCGATTGGAGTGAGGTCGGCGGGAGTGAAGGCGGCATTAGCGGGCATAACGGGGCTCCTAGGGGCCGGAATTGTGTCGGCACTATACTACAATTTGCCGGACGGAGAGGGGCAACCCGGCAAATCCCGTGATGATGTCGCTTACGCTGTCGCGCGGGCGCAGAGGTTCCGGTTGCGGCGGTCGTTCAGAAATTCCTGACAGCCTTCGTTGGGGTAAATCTTGCCACGGGGTTTGCTGATGAGATGGGGGTTCTTAAAGTCCGCCTCCAGCTTTGGCTCGTTAGTGTACAGCAGCCGCGCGCCGGATGCCCGGGCCAGTGCGATGACGTGCGGGTCATCAGACCGGCACACCCGGTCTTTTATCAAGTCCCTGGCCGCGTCATCAACCTCTCGGTCATCCCATTGTGTCACGCGGCCCAGCCTGATGGCTGCGGGTAGCCATTTGCGAAAATTGACAGAGCCGGGTTGCCAGCGGTTCCCAGCCGATTCATCGCCGGGTTGCGGGCGATTCCCAGCTAATTCAGCACGCAACTTTGTGCCGCCGATGACCAGCCGGCCTTTGCCGCTGTTGAGCCAATTGTAGAAAATCAGACCTCTTTCGGTCGGAGCATTCCCGAAAACATGGTCTCGGACGTTGTTGTCAAGTATCGCGCACATTGGGTTTCACCAAGCCGATGGAGCGGTCAACCTCGGCCATAAAGAACGCGCCGTAAGAGGGGGGCGCGTCCAGGACGTTGCCCATTTGGTCCAGGCGGATGTTGTGGATTTTTACTTCCAAATCTCCCGGTTCGAAGTAGAGGATGGAAACATCCTCCGGCTTGAGGCCGGTGGTTTCGTCCCGCACGTCCATTCGGACGCGATCGATAATGTAGTCGCTGTGGGTTTCCAGGATGATTTGGCGGCCGGCGGCGGCCGTGGAGGCGAACAGCGTTCCTAATGCGGCCTCGGCTTGGGGGTGCAGGTGCACTTCCGGTTGTTGCAGCAGCAAGGCCGGGGGGCGGTATCCCGGAAGGTTGGCCGAGGGATTATCCGGGGATTTGGCCAATTCTACGATCAGCGGCAGAGCCTGGCTGACGCCGTAGCCAGCATCGAGCAAGTTGCGCCACGGGCCTTTGCGCCGCTTGCCGGATTTGCGGACTTGCAACTGGAACGGGTCGCCGTCGGATTTGCCGAATGATTTGACGGCAATTTCGTCAAACAACCCGGAGGCTTGTCCGAAAGTGTCCAGCGCCGTTTTCAGTCTTTGCCACTCGTCCGGGTCGTTGCGATACAAGGACGCCAGATAGCTGGGGACGGATGCTCCGTGCGGGTCTTGCGCCAGCTGCACCGGGTCATAGGTGCGGAGCGGGCGGGACTGGACGGGGGCGCTGGCGACAGGGCGGTCGTTGGGGGGGTACGGGAAAGCAAATAGATTGATCAGGTTGAACAGCTTGGATACCGAACTGTCATCCGGTTGCAGGGTAGTTTCAGGTTTCGTCGCCAGAACGTCTATCCTAATGGCAACTTGAAACTGAAACAGGGGAAACAACCCCATACCGGCGCCGGCGGATTCCCGCCAACCTGACAAGGGAAGAGAACCCTTGCCCTGATTGGTGCGCCACTGCGCTTCCAGAGGTTCGCTTTCGTCAATTTGCGGAAACTCGATGCTGGCATCCTTGTCAGCGAAACGGCGGAGCACGGGGAAAGGGGTTGTGCGCCGGTCGGCGAAGGTAGTGTCAAACTTTGCCACCGCGTCAATCGCACTGGCCATGGGGGTGTACTCAAACCCGGCGGCAAAGCGGTTGGCGTTTTTGGCCCGTCCGCCGCGGTGGTGGATGATGTCCTGGAAGGAGCCCAAGTCGTAGGGGGCTTCGCGGAAGTTCGGGACGCGGTTGTCGAAGGCTACATCCCACAGGGCGCGCACCAGGGCGAGGAAGGAGGTTTTGCCCGTGCCGTTGGGGCCCACCAGCAGGGTGAGAGGGGCCAGGCGCGCCTTCTGCTCGCCGGGGCCGAAGCAGCGGTAGTTTTGCAGGGTGATGGCGTCCATAGCGGGCGGCTCCGGGTTATTCCTGCTGCCGGCGTTCCGCGAAGTTGGCGGTTATGGTTTGCTCGGCGCGCTTGCTGTGCTGGGCGATGAATTGTTCCAGTTGGCGGATTTCGGCGGCGGTTTCGGGGGAGGGCTGGCGGCCGGATTGCTGTTTCAGGCGGGCGAGGGACTTGCGGGCGTCGTCGACCTGCTGGACGGATTCCAGTGCGGCGAGTTCGTCCAGGGCGGCCTTTTTGATGGCGAGGAGGCGACGGCGGGTCTGTTCGGCGTCTTGCAGGCGTTCCTCGATTTCGCCCATTGCGGAGAGGGCCATTTCCAGGGGGGCGCGGCCGTAGATGGCCTGGCGGGGCAGCCGGCGCAGCTGGGTGCGGAACTGGGCGATTTGGGCGTCCAGCTGTTCCTCTTTGTGGCGGATGTTCGCCAGGGACAGGCGCAGGGTGGCCATGGCCTGTTGCAGCTGTGATACGGATGACATAATTGCCCCGCTATGGCATTCCGGTACTATGGAGAGGGATGGCGACAGCCGGGCGCCGGGGCGCCGGCGGGCGATGGCAGGCGGCCGGTTCCGGTTTAGATGGCGCGCCGCAGGCGCCGGGGCGGCGGGCAACGGATGATTGATGATTGTTCCCGGATGACGCCGGGGCGGGACGGGCGTTCCGCTCCGGTCAGGCTTTGAAACCTTGTTGGCGGCGACAACGGCAGTGGCTGCGGTCTGCCGGTTAGCCTCTGAAGCCGACTTTGGGCAGCGTGCGTTCCAGGGCGGCGAGGACGGCGGCGATGTCGTCTTTGACGACCCAGCCGAGGTGTCCGATGCGGAAGCAGTGGCCGGTGAGTTTGCCCTGGCCGCCGGCGAGGACGACGCCTTCCTCCTCGCGCATCAGGGCCATAAACCTGGGGCCGTCGATTTCCGGGGGCATTTTGACGGCGGTTACGGTGTTGGAGGCGCGGGTTTCGTCGGCGGCGAGGAGCTGCAAGCCGAGGGCCTTGACGCCGGCGCGGCAGTATTCGCCGATGGCGGCGTGGCGGTTGTACACGGATTCGGGGCCTTCGGCCAGGATGCGGTCCAGGCCCAGGCGGAGGCCGTAGAGGAGGGCTACGTTGGGCGTCCAGGGAGTTTGGCCGCGGGACAGGGAACGCTCGGCGGCCATCAAGTCAAAGTAGAAGCGGGGCATAGTGGCGTCCTGGTAGGCTTGCCAGCCGCGCTTGCTGATGCTGATGAAGGCCAGTCCGGGGGGGATCATAAAGCCTTTTTGGGAGCCGGTGGCCACCAGGTCGCAGTTCCAGCCGTCCACGGGGAGGGGGAGGCAGGCGAGGCTGCTGACGGCGTCCACCAGGAGGAGCTTGTCAAACTCGCCCTTGACGATGCGGGCGATGGTTTCCAGGTCGTGGGTGACGCCGGTGGAGGTTTCGTTGTGGGTGACCAGGACGGCTTTGATGGACGGGTCTTTGCGGAGTTCGGCGCGGATGGCGTCGGGGTCGATGGCGTGGCCCCATTCGAAGTCCATACGGAGGACGTCGGCGCCGTAGGTTTGGGCGATTTGGACGAAGCGGTCGCCGAAAGAGCCGGCGGTGGCGGCGATGACCCGGTCGCCGGGGGAAAGGGTGTTGACCACGGCGGCTTCCAGAGCGCCGGTGCCGCTGGCGGTGAGGATATACAGGTCGTTGTCGGTCATAAAGACCTGTTTGAGGCCGGCGGTGGTGGCCTGGATGAGTTCCCTGAATTCCGGCCCCCGATGGTTGATCATAGGCAGGGACATTTCGGATACGATGTCGTCGGGGATGGGCGTGGGGCCGGGGGTGCGGAGGTTCTGCGGGGCGATTTTGGTCAGGGTCATCGGGTAGGCTCCTGGGGGCTTGGCGATTGCGGGCGCCGGTTGCGGGGTTCCAAATGGCAGCGGCGCCGGGGTTCAAATGATAGCGGCGCAGCACGCGAGAGGGCGCGCCACGCCGCTAATTATAGCAGGATTTTGGGGGAGCCTGCCCGCAGACGCGCGGAGACCACTCCGCCGGAAACGAAGCCGGCGGATACGAAACCGGCCGGATTGGATGGCGCGGGCTAGTTGGGGAACCAGGCCAGGGAGGATATTTCGCTGAATTCGCGGTCGAACTTGTCCCAGGAGTCGCCGGCGTCGTGGGAACGGTAGAGGTAGCCGTAGCGGCTGCCGGCCAGGAGGAAGTCGGGGTTCTGGCGCTGGGAGTTGACGACCCACATTGCGGTGTTGGGGGGGACGGGCAGAGGCAGGTTTTGCCAGGTGTCGCCGGCGTCGTCGGAGCGCATTACCACGCCGGTGGAGCCGGGGGTAGTGTCGCCGAAGGTGGTGTAGATGGTTTGGGGGTTGCCGGGTTTGACCTGGATGCCGCGGGGGTAGCCGAGAGGGAAGTTCTGCCGGACATTGAGGTTGCGCCAGGTGTCGCCGTCGTCATCGCTGAGGAAGACGTCGTCGTTGACCATTACCACCACGCGGTGAGGCGGGCCGGGGGTTACGGCGACGTTGTGGATGTCCAGGTTGGGGATGTCGGCATGGGGTATGGTGGTCCAGGTGTCGCCGCCGTCGGCGCTGTGGCGGAGTCCGTCCACTTCAATGCCGACCCAGACGCTGTCGCCGTTGGCGGGGTCGATGGCGATGCCGGTGACGCGGGGGACGCCGACGGCGGGGCATTCGGCGGCGACGGCGATGGGGCAGAGTTGCCAGGTGGCGCCGGCGTCGCGGGTGCGGTAGATGCGGCAAGGGTCGGGGGTGCCGGCGCCGGCGCCGGCGATGTCGGGGTTGGAAGGGTCAAAGGCGATGGCCCAGACGGCGGTATCGTTCATCGGGGTGTCGAGGCGGCGCCAGTGGTCACCGTGGTCGTCGCTGCGGAGGATGCCGCGGTCGCAGCCGGCGAGGATGCTGGCAGTGGAGTTGGGTAGGGGGGCGAGGCAACGGACGACGGCGTCGGAGTGGATGCCCTGGTTGATGCCGACGCGGCGCCAGGATTGTCCGCTGTCCACGCTGCGCATTACGCCCTGGCCGGCGGTGCCGACGAGGATGGTGATGTGGTTTGCCATAGTGATGCCTCCTTTTCAACCCGTAGATTTAACCATAGAATCCGGGGGCATAGCCCTCGTGGTTCATCAGCAGAGTGTGTATGGTTAGCGGCGATACGGCGAAATGCTCGGCGATTTGCTCCTGATTTTCCGCCGAGCGATCATTGTCAAGCATAGCGCGCACCGTTTCCCAAGGGCTCAGCAGTTCCGCAGCGAAAGCGCGTTGGGCTTTTTGCCGGTAGGTGTAGGAACGGGTGGCGGGGGACAAGTTTTCGCGGGCAGTAAAGCCGCTGTCGGAAAACAAGCGGTCGCCAATCAACCGCGCGACGTCAAAGCGCCGTCCAGTATGTTGGCGCGGCCTGAGGACGACTCGGGGCCGGTTTGGCGGTAGGTGAAATACCCACGACAGACTGTTGGCGCTGTGGGCGGATGCGATGGTGGCGTCGTCCATCCCGCCCAAGCAGGTTAACATATGGTCAGTGACTGGTTGGCCGGCCAGGCCGGCCTGCTGGCGGACGGCTTTGGCGGTGGCAGCGCCAATGCGCCAGGCCGGGGTCTGGCCCCAGGGCATCGTTACCGGGGCGGCCAGGCGGAAAGCGTCATCGGGGTTCAGATCGTTCCCCGCCGATTTGGTGGGCGGACAGCATATTGTGGGCGGCGCCGGTTGCCAGTTCGTTCAAGGCGTTTTCGCCGACCAGATCCGCGTTTTTGAGCAGATTGGAGATGTACTCGTCCCCTTTTTCGTCAGGGTCAAAGCCCAGCAGCGCCTCGAGGCGCCGGAAGCGGCCAATCTCCGGGTCGCTGCGTTCCTGGCATAGGTCGTTCCATATTGCGTGAAGGTTGGTGTCGGCAAAGCTTTCTGCGTTCAGCCGTTCCAGCACAATGCCCACGAACCGGTCAACTGCGGATTCAAAGTCCATTGTCGGAACGGTAACCGGACGGCCCTCGAGGGCGCCCAGGTAGTAGAAAAGAGGGGTGTCGGACTGGTCGGATCCGGCCGAGGTTAGGCTGCTCTGGAAGCCGTCCGACCAGATGGTGATGTCCGGCCAGTGATAGCCCTCGCCGGCGGCCGGTAGGCAGTGGGCCAGATTCCATTCGAAACC
Organism: Dehalococcoidia bacterium; assembly: GCA_965203195.1. Lineage (GTDB taxonomy): Bacteria > Chloroflexota > Dehalococcoidia > Lucifugimonadales > UBA3495 > Bin87. The sequence goes on from OZ241860.1 coordinate 3,701,753, forward strand.
GGACGGGCTGCCGGGCGCGAGCCGGGGTTCCCAGCGCAGCCGCCACCAGTTCCAAACCAGCCATTCCGCCAGATGATAGCCTGAAATGTAGGGGCCGCGGTCGTAATGGCGGGCGTCATCATCGTCGACCCGGATGGCGGCAGTCAGCAAATGGCCGGCGGCAGTCAGCTCCAGTTTGCCGAAGGCGACGCGCTCCAGAGCCGGGCCTTGGTCAAACCGCGCCGGCGTGAGGTAAATTTGCATAGTGGTCATCGTGATGCACTCCGCCGGCGCCACTCGGCAATGACATACTCACGGTTGGGGGCTGTGCGGTTCAGGCGGTAGCCGTGGTAGGTGGCGCCGTCGTCGCCGAGCATTGCCTCGTAAGCCTGGCCAGCGTCGTCAACGGCCCAGACCCGTTTGGGAAGGCCCCGTTCCAGATGGTCGCTCACCATAGCAAGCCGTATGCCGGAGCGAAAAAGCCGGGTTGCTTCCAGGAGGGATATTGGACGCAGGTCGTCGCAAAGCGATTTATCGGGACGGGGGCAAGGCGCAAAGCCATAGCCCGGGGAGCGGCGGCTTTTATGATAGCACACGCCGGTATAGCGCGCCTGGCATAGCCTATCCAGAGTTTCGCCGCTGACGGAGTCCGGCGAGGCAACTCTGCGGCTAGGGTCGTTGGGCTGCCCCTTGCGACTTGGCATAGCGCGGCTCCCTGCCGGAAGCGGTATGCTTGCGTCTCGCCGGCGCCGGCGGGCGTTAGTCGGCGTTGCCGCCGGCGGGCAGCAGGCGATGCACCCGGTCGGCGGTTAGGTCAGCGCAAGCAGGGTCGATCAGTCGGAGATGTGGTTCATTGATTGGCTGCCAGCCGGGTTTCATCCATTCGTACACATCGCGCCAGGTTTTGGCAGCGTCAGTGGGATCCGGGGGCGGCTGGCGGGCGGACATACGCTGCAATATGATTTCCTCCGGCGGGTCCAGGTGTACCCGAACCGGGGTTATGCCGTGTTTTTGGGAGATGGATTCCAGAGGCGCGCGGCCCCAGGAGCGGAGGGCGGTGGAATCGAACACCACTTTTTGTCCTTGCGCCAGCAATTCGTCGGCGCGCCGGAACAAGGCGGTGAACAGGCGCTGGTTTTCCGGGCCGTCGTAACGGGGCTGGCCTTTGACGATGGCGCGTCTGATGGAGTCGCTGTTCAAGACGACGGCGGCGGCGCGCTCCGCTACCAGGTGGCTGAAGTAGGTTTTGCCACTGCCGGGCAGGCCGTAGAGTATCACCAGCCCCGGCGGGCCGGGATCCGCCGCTGGCGGCGACAGGTCGCGGACAATCGGCAAGTCGCGCTCAACGGCGGCGGCGGTTTCGTCGGTACGCATAGGTACATTCCGTCAGTCTCCGTCGCCATTGCCGCCGGCAGCACTGGCAGGCGCCGTATGCGCGGCAACCTGGGGCTTGGCCGAGGCACCACGGAATTCCGGCGGCAGATGCTCTTCCCAATCCGGCATTTGATGCCTGTGCGTGGAGGGCAGGAACAAAATGGCAATTACTCCGCCCAGGCTCATCACAAAGGACAGTAGGATGGTCCAGCAATAGGGGTTGTCCAGAATGACCGGGAACCCCAACTGCCGCACGCCGATGAGCAACAGGCTACCCAACCCGGCGCCGGAGGCCATTCCGGCCCCGGCCCCCATCATCTGGAACCCATACGCGCTGCCGATTGGGGCGTTGCCGTAGTACTGGCGGTTGATGATGGGGAAGGCGGACATTTCGCCGCCGAAGCCGATGCCGAACAAAACGGCGAATAGGTAGAACATCCAGGGATCGGTGGCGAACAGCAGAATTGCCACCGGCGCGAATTGTAGGGCAAAACAGACAGCCATCACCCACTTGCTGCCCAGGAGGTCGGCGGCGATGGGGACGCCGAAGCGGGTGACGGTGCTAACTAGGCTCATGGCGGCCGCGGCCCCGGCTCCAATGGCAGTGGCTGTCAGCAGGGCCGGATCCTGCACGCCTTGGTAGCCCTCCGCCGGTTGCAGGGCATCCACTACCATAACGGGCAGGAACACGATAACGATGCTGTGTCCGGCGCAGCCCCAATAGTGGATCCCGATCAAATTCCAGAAAGCTGGGGTCTTGCGCACCTGTTGCAGGAATACCCGCGCTCGCGCTTTGGCACTAGCCCCGGTGGTTGGCACTGCCCGCACTTGCTCGTTGGGATCTGCGCCCAACTGCCGCATCCCCACATCGGCCGGCGAGTTGTGGAACAGCCGGGTCAGCAGCAGCAAGATAACCCCGCCCAAGATGCCCGGCACCCAAAATGCCATCCGCAGGCCGATGCTGTCCGCGCTGAAAAGCGGGAACGACTCGGCCCACGCCACGCCACCGCCCACGGAAAAATATGCCACCAGGCCGAGCATTATGGGCGGTGCAATCACCGGGCCAAACCCCTGGGAAGACTGCAATATCCCCATACCCAACCCCAAGTGGCGGCGGAACCAGGAAGTAACCGCCACGGTGAGGGGCACCTGGAATATCCCCATTGATGCGCTGAGCAGCACGCCGAAAAAGAGGTACAGGTGCCAGATTTCGGTCATCAAGCCGGTGAGCAGCATCCCGACGATATACAACGACGCGCCTAGCGTCATCGTGAAGCGCGCTCCGTAGCGGTCGCCCAGCCAGCCAGCCGGTGGCCCGAATATACCGGAAACCACCCACTGCAACGAAAAGGCCAGCAGAATCAGGCCCTCGCTCCAGCCAAATACCTCGGCGACTATCGGCACCAGGGCCGGGAAGGACATCCGAAAGGACGAGGACACGAGGCGCATCAACGCCGTCAGGATCACGATCACCCAAGCGTAGTGGATGCGCTGACCGGCAATCGCAAAATCGGCCGGGCGCAGGTTCAATGTGGTCATAATGTTCTCTCCCCTGGCGGCGCAGTATGCTACCGATATTAACGCCGTGTCAAGGGAAATTGAGGCGCCGCTGTTATTCGGGGCGGCGATGGCGGGGAAATGCGGCCCCGGAAGTGTGGCCCCGGATATGCGGCTTGGGAAATGCCGCCTCGGGGACGGCAGAGCCGAAAGTAGCGATGTGGTGATACTATGGGCACAGGTCGGCGGCTGCCGGGTATTGGATGGTGGTTGTCCTGATACCTGTGTGGAGCGGCCGGGGGTGGCAAGCGCCTAGCCTACCCCAAGCGGGTAGGCGGGAGAGGCCGCAGGGTTGGCATTGCTGGCCGGCCTGTGGTACAAAAAAATAGGAGCGCGCATGGCGAATCAGCAGAGGCAGCCCGGTTTCCTGCAACGCATACCGCTGGAGAGCATATCGCCCCGGCTGGCCCCCTGGGGGTTGGCCCTGCACGCGGGGCTGACTTTGGGCGGTTCGGCCTGGGGCATCCGGGAGGCGCTGGTCAACGGCGGCTACGCCGTGGCTTACGAGCTTTACCAGGCGATCGGCATCAATACGCTGCTGGCCTTTGGGTTGTCCACGGCCACGGTAGTCACCACGGCGGAGGTTATTGACAGCATCATGGTTATCGCGCATTTTGTTGGCAAGCGGATGAAGGCCCAGGGCATCGCCGAGGGCATTGAGCAGGGCCGCACCGAGGGCATTGAGCGGGGACGCACGGAGGGCGTGGCTGAAGGCGCGGCCCGGAAGGAGGCGGAAGTGGCGCAGTGGTACGCCCGCCTGCTGGACGCTCACCCGGAACTGAAAGACGCCATTGAACCGCCGCCCATTGGGGACGCCAAACCCAAAGCGGAGTGACGCTGTGGGGACGGGTCGGAGAGCAGATTGCCCCGGCTGGCGCGCTGGGGGTTGGCCCGGCACGCGGTGCTGACTTTGGGCGGTTCGGCCTGGGGCATACGGGAGGCGCTGGTTAGCGGCGGCTACGCCGTGGCTTACGAGCTTTACCAGGCGATCGGCATCAATACGCTGCTGGCCTTTGGGTTGTCCACGGCCACGGTAGGTCGTGTTGACATTTTGGTGTTATCATTGCGGCATGGCAAACTTGGAACTGACATCCTACCAATGGGACAAAATCCTCACCTTCCTCCGCAGCCGCTCCGACCTCTACGTCGGCTGTGAAACCGATTGCCGCCGTTTCGTTGCCGCCGTACTTTGGATTGCCCGCTCCGGCGCGCCGTGGCGAATGTTGCCTGCGGAATACGGCAAATGGAACTCCATCTACCGACGCTATGCCAACTGGCGCGACCGCGGCATCTGGGCCGCGCTCCACCAGCGCCTGGCCGATGACCCGGACACCGAGTATCTGATCATTGACAGCGCCATCGTCCGCGCCCATCCCGACGCCGCCGGCGCCCCTAAAAAGGGGGCGGTCAAGACGCCCAGGCGTTAGGACGCAGTCGGGGCGGGTTCAGTACCAAAGTGCACATCACAGTGGACGGACTGGGCAATCCTTTGCGTTTTATCCTGACGGGAGGCCAGGAGAATGACATTGCCCAGGCCGAAGCGCTGCTGTCCGGCTACGCCGGCGAGTATGTGATTGCGGATAAAGGGTACGATGCCCGGTGGCTGCGGGAGTGGATTGCGGAGTTGGGGATGACGGCGGTGATACCGGGGCGTTCCAACCGGAAGGTGACAATCGTGTATGATCCGGATTTGTACGGTGAGCGTCATTTGGTGGAGTGCTTTATTGGCAAAGTGAAGCGCTACCGGCGGGTGTTCACCCGGTTTGAGAAGTTGGGCCGCCGCTACTTGGGGTTTTGGCATTTTGCGGCAGCCCTCATCTGGCTACGCTGAAATGTCAACACGGCTTAGGCCGTGTTGACATTTTGGTGTTATCATTGCGGCATGGCAAACTTGGAACTGACATCCTACCAATGGGACAAAATCCTCACCTTCCTCCGCAGCCGCTCCGACCTCTACGTCGGCTGTGAAACCGATTGCCGCCGTTTCGTTACCGCCGTACTTTGGATTGCCCGCGCCGGCGCCCCCTGGCGAATGCTGCCTGCGGAATACGGCAAATGGAACTCCATCTACCGACGCTACGCCAACTGGTGCGACCGCGGCATCTGGACGGCGCTCCACCAACACTTGGCCGATGACCCGGACACTGAATACCTCATCATTGACAGTACCATTGTTCGCGCTCATCCCGACGCCGCCGGCGCCCCGAAAAAGGGGGCGGCCAGGACGCCCAGGCATTAGGGCGCAGTCGGGGCGGGTTCAGTACCAAAGTACACATCACAGTGGACGGGCTGGGCAATCCTTTGCGGTTCATCCTGACGGGAGGCCAGGAGAACGATATTACCCAGGCCGAAGCGTTGCTGTCCGGTTATGCCGGCGAGTATGTGATTGCGGACAAGGGATACGATGCCCGGTGGCTGCGGGAGTGGATTGCGGAGTTGGGGATGACGGCGGTGATACCGGGGCGTTCCAACCGGAAGGTAGTGGTGGTGTATGACCCGGACCTGTACGGCGAGCGTCATTTGGTGGAGTGCTTTATTGGCAAGGTGAAGCGCTACCGGCGGGTGTTCACCCGGTTTGAGAAATTGAGCCGGCGCTACTTGGGGTTTTGGCATTTTGCGGCGGCCCTCATCTGGCTACGCTGAAATGTCAACACGGCCTAGTGACCACAGCGGGTATTTTCAACACGCGCTGGCATTGGATTTTTGGCCCCGCCGCGGACGCAAACACAACAACGCCAGCGAACCACGCAGCGCCCACACCTGCTTCGTGTAGCCCGTCGTGGCCCGCGCCAATCGCTTCAACCGCCCGCGATACTCCGAATGCAATCCCTCGTTCCGGTTCGCCAGCTTGCCCTTGCCCACTATGCGCCGCTCCGCCGGCAGCCAGCTCCCGTACACACCGTAGTCATCGCTGTAATACCGCTCCGCCTCCGGCAACCGCTCGTACAACCGCAGAAAGGTTTCACCACTGCGGTCGCCCACCTCAAAGTCCACGCACCGCCGGCCGTCAGGCAGCTCAATCACCGCCGTCCAGATCCACACTTCCTGCCGCTTCTTGCCATGTCGCGCCTGCTGATAAGTCCACATCTCGTCAAAAGATATGGCCGGCACGACACCCCATCGCTGGCGCTGCATGGTCACCCAAGCCCAAATCATCAGGGCCCACCGGACTTTTTTTTGACCCATTCGTACACCGTCCCCAGCTTGACCTCCAGAACCCGGCTGATGGCGGCTATGGCCATGCCTTCGCCGTACATATCGATGGCCTGTTCTTTGACCTGTTCCGAGTAGTAATGGCGGTTGCCATCGGGCGTGAAGCGGTAGTGGCAGAGGCGGCAGCGGTAGGTTTGCTTGCCCCGGGAATGTCCGTCTTTGGGCAGCCAGTTGGAGCCGCAGTGGGGGCACTGGAGATCGTCGCGGTAGGAGCGGGCGGCGGCCATGGGATTACCTCCGGCAGTGGCAAAATCCGGCCCCAATTATATCACCAGCGCGTGCTGAAAATACCCCACAGCGGAGGTTATTGACAGCATCATGGTTATCGCGCATTTTGTTGGCAAGCGGATGAAGGCCCAGGGCATTGCCGAGGGCATTGAGCGTGGGCGCACCGAGGGCGTGGCCGAGGGCATTGAGCAGGGGCGCACGGAGGGCGTGGCCCGGAAGGAGGCGGAAGTGGCGCAATGGTACGCCCGCCTGCTGGATGCTCACCCTGAACTGAAGGACGCCATTGAACCCCCGCCTATCGGGGACGCCAAACCCAAAGCGGAGTGACGCTGCGGGGACGGGGCGGAGGGCAGATCGCCCCGGCTGGCGCCCTGGGGGTTGGCCCGGCACGCCGCGCTGACTTGGGGCGGTTCGGCCTGGGGCATCCGGGATGCGATGGTCAATTGAACTGCCGCCTATTTCGGGAGTGAAGGCCGAAGCGAGCTAACCGCCGGCGCGATAACCGGCGGGCGGCGGGCGCGGCAGTCTATCGCTCCGGGGCGTGCGCTTATCATCCGGCCGCCGACCGGGCGCGCATCCCGGCGGGCGGCTGGTCAGGCAGTTTATCGCTCCGGGGCGTGTCGTTAAAATGCTTGTTGTTCCGTCGCAAGCCGGGATACAGGCGTCCGGGCAATGGGGTGCCTAGCAAGCGGGGGCGGTTTCAGATTCGGGCCGGCATTGGGATGGTAGTGAATATGGCGCCGGAATGACGGCAAGACGCATTTGACGCATTTGACGACAGGCCCCGGGTGGTTGGGCCATAAGCCCGTGGCTCCCGTAGCTGGAGTCCAGAAGCGCCGCCGGATGCCGGCTTGAGCCGGGATGACGGGTGAATATCAAACCGCCCGAACAAAAATGCTACCAAATCAGCGGGAGTGACGCGGGTGCGCTTGACCGGCGGTGTGGGCGTGCGGTAGGGTGTTATCAAATCGCAAAAATGCAATGGCCGGTGGGACTGACCTGCGCCGGGTCGGTTCCGCCGGTTTTTGGTCGGCGCCCGCTCCCCGGCGTTCCGGTCGGGGAGATTTTTATGATGAGGAACGGGGCGCGGAGGCGCCGGCTGCGGGAGGCGGACGCCGGCGCCGTCCGCCAGGGCGTTGGCGCCATGCCGCCGGAGGTATGGCGGCGGGAGGACGGGGCGGCAATCGGGGCGGCTATCGCCGCTTCGCCGGCGCCGGCGATGATAGCTACGGCTATGGCGCCAATGCCGGTGGCGATGGTCACTAGGCCGTGTTGACATTTTGGTGTTATCATTGCGGCATGGCAAACTTGGAACTGACATCCTACCAATGGGACAAAATCCTCGCCTTCCTCCGCAGCCGCTCCGACCTCTACGTCGGCTGTGAAACCGATTGCCGACGCTTCATCACCGCCGTGCTTTGGATTGCCCGCGCCGGCGCCCCTTGGCGAATGCTGCCTGCGGAATACGGCAAATGGAACTCCATCTACCGACGCTACGCCAACTGGCGCGACCGAGGCATCTGGACAGCGCTCCACCAGCGCCTGGCCGATGACCCGGATACTGAATACCTCATCATTGACAGTACCATCGTCCGCGCCCACCCCGACGCCGCCGGCGCCCCGAAAAAGGGGGCGGTCAAGACGCCCAGGCGTTAGGGCGCAGCCGGGGCGGGTTCAGTACCAAAGTGCACATCGCAGTGGACGGGCTGGGCAATCCTTTGCGTTTTATCCTGACGGGAGGCCAGGAAAATGACATTACCCAGGCCGAAGCGTTGCTGTCCGGCTACGTCGGCGAGTATGTGATTGCGGACAAGGGATACGATGCCCAGTGGCTGCGGGAGTGGATTGCGGAGTTGGGGATGACGCCGGTGATACCGGGGCGTTCCAACCGGAAGGTAGTGGTGGTGTATGATCCGGACCTGTACGGGGAGCGTCATTTGGTGGAGTGCTTTATTGGCAAGGTGAAGCGCTACCGGCGGGTGTTCACCCGGTTTGAGAAATTGAGCCGGCGCTACTTGGGGTTTTGGCATTTTGCGGCGGCCCTCATCTGGCTACGCTGAAATGTCAACACGGCCTAGTATGGCTACGGTGCCGGCGATGATAGCTACGGCTATGGCGCCGATGCCGGCGGGGATGGTCACTAGTATGGCTGCTGCGGCGACGGGGACGGAAAGGCGGCAGGCCGCCGCCAGCCCGAATGCGGGCGGCGGGGACTACGGGCTGCTGACCGTGGTGGCATCTACGGGGGATGTGGACCGGCATGGGGATGTGATTGCGCCGGAAGGGTGGCGGCTGGAAGCGTACCGGCGGAATCCGGTGGTGCTGTGGGCGCATGACTACCGGCGTCCGGCCATCGGGCGGGCGGCGGCGGTGTGGCGGGAAGGGGACGCGCTGCTGGCGCAGGTGGAGTTTGCGCCCACGGAGTTCGCCGGGGAAGTGGCGGCCCTGTACCGACAGGGCTACCAGCAGGGGGTGTCGGTGGGGTTCCGGCCCATCCGGTTTGAGGAACGGCGGGACGCGCGCAGCGGGGCGTTTCTGGGCATCCGGTTTCTGGAGCAGGAGCTGCTGGAAATCAGCGCGGCGCCGGTGCCGGCCAACGGGCGGGCGCTGCGGCGCGGGGCGGCGTGGGCGCCGGCGCCGGCATCCGCATCTGATGGCATTTTTGCGTCTGACAACCGGCGGCGGTTCCTCACCACGGAGACGCCGGCATCCGTATTTGTATCCGCACCCACGTCCGCAGCCGCTGGCGTTGTCGTGGAAACGGAGGCGGATGTGGCGGCGCCGGCGGGCCTGGGGCGGGCGGCGTCCATCATCGCCCTGTTGCGGGAACTGCGGGCCTAGCGCCGCGGTTCAAGTACGCCGATTTGACGCCTTAAAAAGGGGCAAAGTTGGCGGGAACTGCGGGGCCAGCGTTGTAGTTTCCGGCACGGCCGATTGGACGCCTTAAGAATAGGGCAAAGTTGGCGGGAACTGCGGGGCCAGCGCTGCGGTTTCCGGTATTCCGAGAGCTGTCGGTTCCGGGAGACGCCGGTTGGCGTCATCCGGCACTGGCAAAGCGAAAAGTAAAGTAAAGGAAAGGAGCAGAAAGTCTGATGACTCTTTCGACCTGGGAAATGGAAGCGATCAAGAACGAGGTGGCGGAGGCGCGGGAGTTTTACCGCCAGCGTATGGACGCGGACATTCCGCCGATGCAGGAGGAAATCGGGCGGTTGAGCCGGGCGGTGGGCGAGCTCACGGAGCAGCAGCGCGTGGGGGAGCGGCGGGCCCTGCTGGCGAACTACGGCGGCGGTGGCGGTGGGGGCGACCGGGCGCGGGTGCCTTTCGGCAAGTACCGGGGGATGGATGCCCTGGATCTGGCGTGCGTGCGCAGCGTGCTGGCGGCGCAGCAGCGGGAGCCGGGGGAGGCCAATCCCCGGATTCTGGAGGACTGGCAGGCGAACCTGAAGGCGGCGATGGACAGCGCCAGCGCGGGCAGCGGGGAGGAGCTGGTGGCCACCGGGGAGGCGGCGGCGCTGTGGGCGGACATCAACCTGGATACGCACATCGCCAACCTGTTCACCCGGGTGGATATGCCCACCAATCCTTTTGAGATTCCGCTGCAACTGGGGAATGTGTCGTGGTATCCGGGGGTGGAGAACACGGCCAGCACGGAGACGGCGCTGACCACGGGGCGGCAGACGATGACGGCGTACGAGCTGGTGGCGGAGGTGCCCTGGTCGCTGACGCTGGATGAGGATGCGGTCATTGCCATGGCCGGGGAAGTGCGGAGCACGCTGGTGCGGAACGCGGTGGAGGTGATTGACGATGTGCTGCTGAATGCGGATACGACCACGACCAACAACATCAACGCCGACGGGGCCACGATCAGCGCGTCCACAGGGGGCAAGGCGCACTGGCTGGTGGGTTTTGACGGGTTGGCGCATTTGCCGCTGGTGGATAACACGGGGCAGGGGAACAATCATTCCGCTGAGGCCAACGCGGATATGTTCAACGAGGCGCGGGGGCTGCTGGGGAAGTACGGCGTGCGCCCGTCGGAGCTGGCGTACATTGCCGATGTGGGGACTTACATCAAGTCGCTGGGGATTGATGAGTTTCGGACGCTGGACAAGCTGGGGCAGCAGGCGACGCTGCTGAACGGGCAGCTGGCGCAGGTGGACGGGATTCCGGTGATAGTGTCGGAGCAGCTGGCGGCGTCGGACGCGGACGGGAAGGTGACGGACGGGGGCAGCGCGAACAACAAGGGTCGGCTGCTGATTGTGAACCGGACGCAGTGGCGGCTGGGGTTTCGCCGGGAGCTGATGATTGAAACGGCGCGGGACATTCAGAAGCGTCAGAACATCATGGTGGTGAGTATGCGGCTGGCGTTTATGGAACGGACGGGCAGCCGCAGCACGGCGAAGCATACCGCCATGCAGTACAACATCACGGTGTAAGGAGGCCGGGGAAGCGCGCGGCGGCGCGGGCAGAACCGGGCCGGATTCCGGTGGCGGGGCAGTCTCGTACGAGGCAACCCCGTACGGGACAGTCCCGTACGGGGCAACCTATGCCGGAGTCCGGCTCCAGTCGGGATAACGGAACGGCGGAGCAGTCGCAGCGCCGGCGCAACAGAATGTCCGGGGGCCGGGATGGCCGGACGCCCGGGTGAATGAATGACGGAATGGCTCGGGAGATTATGATGGGAAACGCTTATGCGGATTTGGGGACGCTGAAGTCGGCGTCGGGTTTGAATATGGCCGACGGGACGCATGACGGGGCGTTGCGGCGGCTGCTGGAGACGGCGTCGGGATGGATTGACGGGCGCTGCGGGCGGCATTTCAGCGCGGTGGCGGCGCAACGGCGGTTTGACGGCAACGGGGGAACGCAGGTGGCCGTGCCTGATCTGGTCAGCGTCGGCCGGCTGCGGACGCGGGCGCCGGGGGCCGGCTGGCAGGAGTGGCCGGCGGAGAGCTGGCTGCTGTACCCGCTGGACGCGGCGCCGCACACGCGGATTGCGGCGGCGTACGGCAGCAGGCGGCGGTTTCCGGCGGGGATGGCCACGGTGGAGGTGACCGGGATTTGGGGATACGGCAGCCGGCGGGAGGATACGGGGTTGCAGATTGCCGGCGGAACCACTTTTACGGTGGGCGACACGGAGGTCACGCTGTCGCCGGCGGAGGATGCTTTGTCGGGCGGGCATACCATCCGCATTGACGATGAGGATTTGTATATTGCCGGCGCAACGGTGAACGGGGACGACGATACGGTGGCACTGACGGTGCAACGGGGCGTGAATGGCAGCCGGGCGGCGGCGCACGCGCCGGGGGCGAGGGTATGGGTGTATCGCTATCCGGCGGCGGTGACGGAGGCGTGCCGGCGGATAGCGGCGGGGTGGTGGCTGGAACGGACGCTGACGCCGTTTCCGGCGGGGCCGGCGCCTAGTGGCGGGGATGGGGTGGACGCGGGGGCGCGGGCGCTGCTGGAGCCCTTCCGGCGGCGGACGGCGGCGCTGGGGGCGTAGGCAGCAGGCAACGGGCAGATGGCAGCAGACAGCAGGCAGACGGAGGCGTAAAGATGACGGCGGGATACGGCAGCACGGGGCGGAGCTATGTGGCGGTAGCGGACGCCGGGGGGACGCTGCGGGATTTGTCGGCCTGGGCGGAAAGCATCGGGCCGCTGGGCCGGGTTCTGGAGGCGCAGGATGTGGCGGGGCTGAACGACCGGGCGGCGCGGACGGCGGCCGGGCGGGAGGCGGCGCAGGAGTTCGCGCTGGCGGGACGATGGGATGACACGCCGGTGATTGGGCCGGATGCGACGCTGGCGGGGATTGTGGGGCGGTCGGCGCTGGTGGAATACGGGCCGGCGGGGAAAGGGGCGGGGCGGCGGCGCATATCGGGACGGTTTGTGTGCCTGTCGTACCGGGCGCAGAGCCGGGCGGGAGAGCCGGTGCGGTTTGAAGCGGTGTTCCGACAGGACGGGCCGGTGACGCTGGATGCGTGGTGACGATGGGGATGCCGGGGCGAGGGCAGGGCGCTAGTCGGCCGGCGTTTCCTCCGGGATGATGTACACGCGCCCGACGCCGTCGTGCCGGTGGCGCATCAGCAGGTTGATACGCTCGTTGAGGTTGAAAATCATTGTTCGGATTTCGGTGACACGCGCGTTGAGGTCGCCGATTTGCCGTTGGACGCTTTCAGCCAGAGCGTCGACTTTGGCTTCCAGAGTGTCGACTTTGACTTCCAGCCGGCCAACCCGCTCGTTGAGACCAGTGATCTGGCCGTTGAGACCGGTGATCTCGCCATTGAGCCGGCCGACGGCGAAGCTCAACCGGATGACGGCGACGGTGAGGGCGGCCAGTATCACGGACATAAAGGCCAGGAAACCGTAGAGAATGTAGAACTCGGTAGAGATGCCCATCAGCGCGCTCCTTTGCCAACGTGGTGCGCGGCCTATTGTGCCAGAAACCGGGGGCAAGGGCAATCCAATCCGGCGGCGGCGCCAGGGCTATCGCATATGGAGCGATTCGCTTGATATGGGCTTGGTTTTAGCGATCGCCACGACCGAATTCGTAATTCGGCTACGAATACAGCTGCATTGTGGCTTCTGGAATCCGGTATATCGGTAAGACGGCCAGAGGAAAAATCCATATGCGATAGCCCTGGCGGCGGCGCGGAAACGGCGCCTTTCGGGGGGCGGCGGGCGACCTAATCGCCCAATCACAAATCACCAATCAGGATTTTGATGTCAACACGCCCTAGTCGGCCGGCGTTTCCTCCGGGACGAGGTACACGCGCCCCAAGTTGTCGTGCCGGTGACGCATCAGCAGGTTAATACGCTCGTTGATGCTGAAAATCAGCGTTCTGATTTCGGTGACACGCTCATTGAGGTCGCCGATTTGCCGTTGGGTACTTTCAGCCAGAGCTTCAACTTTGACTTCAAGCCGGCCAACGCGTTCGTTGAGGCTGGTGAGTTGGCCGTTTTGCCGGCCGACGACGAAGCTCAGCCGGATGACGGCGACGGTGAGGGCGGCCAGTATCACGGACATAAAGGCCAGGAAGCCGTAGAGGATGTAGAACTCGGTAGAGATGCCCATCAGCGCGCTCCTTTGCCAGCGTGGTGCGCGGCCTATTGTGCCAGAAACCGGGGGCAAGGGCAATCCGGCGGCTCCGGGGCGGCGGGCGATCCAATCACAAATCACCAATCAAGATATGGAGATGATGCGTATGACGACCGGAGGGAATGAACGGGGGCTGCGGTGGGAAGTGTGGGTGGACTGGGCCGGCGGCGGCGTTTGGGGCGCGCCGGGGGCAGATATATCGGACGACGTGCTGGCGCTGCGTTGGGAATGGGGCCGGCGGGGGCTGCCGGCGCCGGAGTTTGCGTCTCCGGCGACGCTGGAATTGACGCTGCGGAACGGCGAGCATCGGTACACGCCCGGCAAGACCGACGGGCCGCTGGGGGCGAATGTGCGGGCGGGACGGGAGGTTTGGCTGCGGGCGGCGTACAAGTATGATGATTTCGCGACGCCGGCGGCGGTTAGCCTGAACGGGCGCGTCTCCGCGGACGGCGGCGGGCGCTGGGAGGTGATGGCGGCGCCGGGCAGCGGCTTTGAGGCGCAGGACGGGGCGGCGCGCGTGGTGGGCGGGGTCCGCCCGCCCGATGGCCTGGCGCTGCTGGATACGGGCGACCCGCGGGCTACTCTGATGGCGCGCTACCGGCGGGGCAGCAACGGGCTGGGGGGCTTTGCGCTGCGGGCCCGCTCCCCGCGCGACTGTCTGCGGCTGCGTTTTGGCGATACGGCGACTATCCTGGAACGGGTGTCGGGACAGAACATTACCCGGCTGGCCGACGGGGCGGCGCTGGACGCATTGGCGTGGTACGAACTGGAAATGGTTCAAGAGGATGGCGGTGTCCGGGTATATGCCACCAAACTGAATGCCGGCGGCGTGGCGCGGCAGGAAATTCTGGTGGCGGAGCCGATTGAAGGGGCGCCGGCGTCGGGGCGGCATGGGCTGTGGAACGGGTTTCAGAATACCCTGGACCTCTGGGGCGAGTGGCGGGTGGGGCGGAGTCTGTTCGTGGGGCGGATTACGGCGCTGGCGCCGGACTATGACGCCGGGGTGTGCCGGGTAACGGCGGCCGACGGGATGCATGAGCTGGAGTCGGCGCAGCTACAGCGGGGGCTGGCCGATGAGGAGATGCAGGCCGGGGAGGTGGCGGCGGAGATACTGGGCTGGGCGGGCCGGTCAACCAACGATTACCGACTGGATGCGGGGCGGACGCTGGTGACCGGCGGGCCGCGGTCAGTGTGGGAGGTGTCGGCGGCCAACGCCTTGCGGCGTCTGCAACGGGAAGAAAACGGGCTGATTTACGCCGACGGCCTGGGGCGCATCCGTCTGGAGGCCGCATCGAGGCGGGCCGGCATCCGCAGTCATCGGAACCCGGCGGCGCTGGCGCGGGTGTCCGTGTCGGACCGGGCTGATGCCGGCATGGCCTATATTGCGGCGGCGCGGCGGGACGACGGAGCGGCGGGGGTTGAGGATGCGGTGACTTTTCGCTACCGGCGTCTGGCGGACGCGGGACGGCAACAGGTATGGAGTCTCAACGAACCGCTGGAGGTGATGGCGGGCGAGGATCACTTGCTGCTGGCGGCGGGCGAGGGCTGGGCGGCCATTGCCGGGGTGCAGACGCCGGTGGCCGGCGCCGACTACGCGGCCACGGCGGACGCGGCGGGCGAGGGCGCAGACGCCACGGCCAGCGTCAGCGTAACCGTGCTGCCGGAAGGGGAGTCGGGGGTATCGGGGCGGGGGGCGATGCTGCGGGTGCGGAACACAGGGGCGCGGACGGTTTATGTGCAGAGGCTGCGTCTTTGGGCGGAGCGCTGCTGGCGGTCGCTGGGGACGACGGCGTACCGGGCGACGGCGTCGCCGCCGGCCTCATCGTCATCGTCGCCGGGCGCGACGGCAGCGGGCGGCGTCCGGGAGCGGGTAGTGCGGTGCTATTTCACGGACAACTATGCGGCGGCGCAAGGCGCGGCGGGAGCGCGGCTGGCGGAGCGTGGCGTGGCGCGGGCGCAGGCGGAGGTTACGCTGCCGCTGGGGGCGGCTAACCGGCGGGCAGCGGTGGAGGCGCGCATCAGCGATGTGGCGGCGGTGTCGGCGGCGACGGCGGGCATCAGCGGGGCGTGGCTGCTGGAAGGGATGTCGGTGGCGGTTGACGGCGGGGGCGAGGGGACGGCGCGGTGGTGGCTGACGGCGGTGTAGGGCGGCCGGCTCTGATGACGACGACAAAGTTCGCCGTTGTATGCCCTAATCATCGTCGTCGGGCAGGATGGCTTCTATCCGTTCCAGGATTTGCGCCCATCCCTTGCTGACCAGTTCCCCAGTTGCTCCCGCAATGCCGTGCTGGTCGTTAGCGAACCAATTGCCGTTGTGATTTGCTACTCGCATTCTGTAACCCGGCCCTTGCCCCCATTCGCCAACACAACGGGCCCAAAGCAAGTCGTCGGGTTGCATATACTCGGTATGAACTTCCCTGCCCATACGCTGCCCAGCCCGGAGCAACAAGTCAGTGTCAGCCGAGATAATACGACGGGCTTCTCGCAGCAGGCCGGAAGCCTCCTGCAAATCGGGGTTCCGAAGCAAGTTCCTGACGATGGCCCGGAACTCTTCCAATTGAGGAACTACGGCATTGGCAACCATCACGCGGGCACCGTGGCTGAGTTGCTGGGAGTAGTCCAAGTTGTGCCATTTCCCTTTGCGCCGGATGCTGGCTCGCAAGGAACTGACGTGAACCGTACTGATTTCCCGAAGCAGGCCATCGTGTACGCTACCATGAAATTGGCCGACCTGACGGTTGCTGTCCAGCCAGATCTTCAAATGGGTGGCCGCTTGCTTTTGAACGACCCTGGCCTGCTCGTTTTCGTAATTCTTCACCAAGGCATGGGCGTCAACGACCACTTCCTCGAGATGGGCGCGGTGCATCTGACGCAAGCCGCCAACCAGCCCCATCAAGAAGTTGTTGAGCTGCGCTACTTCGTCATTGCCGGTGTCGAAGAATGCGACGCCCACGCCAGGAAGGTTCGCAGTGGACAAGCTGGATACCACCTGTTCGCGCTTGTAGTGATACCCATCCAGCGCGGTGTCCACCTGGTCGCCAAAGTCATCTTTCACCGCCAATGCTTCACCAGAACGCGGCAACACCAGAATGGCGGACTTCGTTTCCAAATCAGGGTAGCGCGCTTCTACTGACCTCTCCAGAATGGTCTGCACCGAAGTCACCGGCGCAGCGTTGAAAGATGAACAGAGCACCGCAATTGTGTTCGGTTCGTTCAAATGAGCCATCAGGTCTTCGCGTTCTGCCGTGTCGTCGATCCCTTTGGTGTCGACGATGCGAATTGACAACGAGTCATCGCCAAGGATCCGTTGCGGAAGCACGACCTCGACACGCTGGGGCAACGAAAACCCAGCGTTTGCGCCGTAGTTCAGCATCCTGAAATTTTCCTGCAACCACGACAAAGGCTCTTTATCGGACGCGTCCGCGTACCAGATTTCGCGGAGCGTCCGCTTGTGGAGGGCCATCCTGGCCCATATTTCGTCGGCTAGAGCAGTCTCGTCGGGCAACTGTTCGGCCAAATCTTTGGCCGGGTCGACCGGCACCGTACTCCTGCCATCGGGGCCTCTTTGCGGTATGCGTTGGAGGCCGCTCATGTTTCGGATTGCGCGTGATACTTCTCTTGCCACCCTGGTCTGGTCATCCGGTCCGGAATCTGACGCCGGCATCAATAGGCGCGCAAACTCGCGGACTTCCTCCCTCAGTTCGGCTTCGTCCCGGGGCTCAACTACCAGACCGTAGTCCGGCCCGCTCGCGATTTGGACTTCGCAGACGGTAGTTCCGCCGGCGCCCGTTTCGAGGACCGGCGCCGCCGCGGCTACACCCGGCATACGGTCGGGTATGTTGAGGCCAATGGCACGGCACAAGGCGGTAGTTTTGCCTACGCCGATGTCTCCGATGAAGGCAACGCTGTGTTCCGTTCCCGCGACCAGTTTTGCCGCGCTTTCCAAGTCGGAACGGAACGCCCCCAGACGCCGCACAAATGCGTTTCTGATGTCCGGATTTTCCGCGAGCTCCTGGATGCTGTCCAAGGCTTGCTCCGCTTCCCAAAGGAGGGGCGCGTCGGGGTGACCCGGCGGTGGTTCCGACAGATTCCGCCAAGCCCGGCTACTGTTGTCAGTCATTAGACTACTCCGTGTGGAAAGCATCGTTGGGGGAAAATAGCAACTTTGCGCCACCCTGTCAAGGCGATTTCCTTGTCCGGTAGCGGCGGCAAAATTAATAACTACCACGAGACCGTCCGGGAGATTTGGCCGGCAGCGCCCTGCGCGCGGAACTTTGGGGTTGTGCCGCCAAGACATTTGGAATCGGCTCTACCTTTATAGCGCCAGATTCCGCTTGCCCGGGCGTGCAGAGGTTAGTTGAAATGGCGACGCGCGGCTAGGGGCGGTAGATGCCGCGCATCCGGCGCACGGAGGCCAGGCGGGTTTCGGCCAGCAGGTTGGCGGCCCGGGCCGTGGAAATCTCCAGCCGGGCGGATTTGGCGAGGGCCGCCGACATCTGCTCGTAAATCCGCTCGGTCTGCTGGCGGGCCCGGGCGGCGTTGTAGGGATGCCCGATCTCGGCGGCCACATTGATGACGCCGCCGGCGTTGATGAGGAAGTCGGGGGCG
Source organism: Dehalococcoidia bacterium (assembly GCA_965203195.1). Classification (GTDB taxonomy): domain Bacteria; phylum Chloroflexota; class Dehalococcoidia; order Lucifugimonadales; family UBA3495; genus Bin87. The sequence continues at coordinate 3,719,802 of OZ241860.1, forward strand.
TAGATGATGCCCCGCCGGTGGAGTTCCTCGCCGTCGGCGTCCGTGGCCAGCTGGTTGTTGGCGCCGCCGGCGACAATGCGGCAGCGGAGGCGCCCGATGGTCTCACTGTTGATGACGCCGCCCAGGGCGCAGGGGGCGAATATGTCGCACTCGGCATCGTAAATATCGTCCGGCGCGGCCAGCTGGACGCCCATCTCCCGGGCGCGGGCGCGGGCGGCTTCGCTCACGTCGGCGGCGATAACCCGGGCGTCCTCGGCCAGCAGATGTTCGGCGGTGCGGGATGCCACCTTGCCGAAGCCCTGCATGGCCACGGTGCGTCCGCGGAGGGAATCACTACCCCACACGGCGGCGGCGCAGGCGCGCATACCCATGTAGATGCCTAGGCCGGTCATTACGGAAGTGTCCCCGCTGCCGCCGAGGGTGGTGTCCAGGCCCACCACGTACTCGGTTTCCTCGCGCACGGCTTCTAGGTCCCGTCCGGTGGTGCCGACGTCGGTGGTAGTGATGTAGCGCCCGCCCAAAGTATTGACGAAACGGCCCCAGGCGCGCAGGAGGCCCTCGGTTTTTTGGGCGCCGGGGTCGCCGATGATGACGCCCTTGCCGCCGCCCAGGTTGAGGCCGGCGGCGGCGGATTTGTAGGTCATGGCGCGGGCCAGGCGCAGGGCGTCGGCGACGGCGTCGGCTTCGGTGGCATAGTCCCACATCCGGGCGCCGCCGCAGGAGGGGCCCAGGGTGGTATCGTGGATGGCGATGATGCCGCGGAGGCCCGATTCGGGGTCGCTGTACATCGTCACCTGCTCGTGGCCCTGCTGCGCCATTGCGTTCAGAGTGTCCATTGCCTTCCTCTCCTGTGCTGTCCGGCCACGGATCGGCTTAACCTGAAAGTGGCCGGGGGCCTGTCATTCATTATACGATACGCCGCCCTTTTCGGATGACGCTTCCGGCGCTGCGGAGTGGCAACGGATCTAGAGGCCGCTGATGACCTCGTGGCCGTAGTCAAGCACTTCCAAATCGGGCCGCGTCTGGATGACGAACTCCGCCACTTCGGCCAGCATAGCGTCCACATTGGCGGGGCTACTGGCGATGGCGGCGACGGCCAGGGTCAGGCTTTGCCGGGCTTCGCCGTCGGCGGCGGCATCGTGGGCCACGGACACATTGAAGCGCGCGCGGATGCGCTGGGTCAGGCTGCGGGCGGCCTGGCGGCGGGTTTTGAGGCTGCGGCTTGCGGGCAGGCGCAGGTACAGGCGCATAATTCCGACATTCATTGTGCGGCAAGGGAGGTTGGGCGCGGCGGGGTTTGCGGGCGGGGCGGTGGCTGGCGTACGCGGCGGGGCCGAAAATCCGAGGGCAGGGCGGGCTAAAAATACCCGGCGGAATGAGGTATTGAAATTGTGGCGGGCGTCCTGCTATAATCGGCGTACAGCCTGTAACTGGCTTACAGGTGGTTGCGCTGGGGATTAGTCTAGTGGTAAGACGCCTGACTCTGGATCAGGTATCACAGGTTCGAATCCTGTATCCCCAGCCATTTTTTGTGCGCGGCGCGGGCGGCCGGCAATACGGCGCGTCCAGTAGCGGGGGCGGCTAGGCCGTGTTGACATTTTGGTGTTATCATTGCGGCATGGCAAACTTGGAACTGACATCCTACCAATGGGACAAAATCCTCACCTTCCTCCGCAGCCGCTCCGACCTCTACGTCGGCTGTGAAACCGATTGCCGACGCTTCATCACCGCCGTACTTTGGATCGCCCGCTCCGGCGCCCCCTGGCGAATGCTGCCTGCGGAATACGGCAAATGGAACTCCATCTACCGACGCTACGCCAACTGGTGCGACCGAGGCATCTGGACGGCGCTCCACCAACACTTGGCCGATGACCCGGACACTGAATACCTCATCATTGACAGTACCATCGTCCGCGCCCACCCCGACGCCGCCGGCGCCCCGAAAAAGGGGGCGGTCAAGACGCTCAAGCGTTAGGGCGCAGTCGGGGCGGGTTCAGTACCAAAGTGCACATCACAGTGGACGGGCTGGGCAATCCTTTGCGGTTCATCCTGACGGGAGGCCAGGAGAACGACATTACCCAGGCCGAAGCGTTGCTGTCCGGCTACGCCGGGGAGTATGTGATTGCGGACAAGGGATACGATGCCCAGTGGCTGCGGGAGTGGATTGCGGAGTTGGGGATGACGGCGGTGATACCGGGGCGTTCCAACCGGAAGGTAGTGGTGGTGTATGACCCGGACCTGTACGGCGAGCGTCATTTGGTGGAGTGCTTTATTGGCAAAGTGAAGCGCTACCGGCGGGTGTTCACCCGGTTTGAGAAGCTGAGCCGACGCTACTTGGGGTTTTGGCATTTTGCGGCGGCCCTCATCTGGCTACGCTGAAATGTCAACACGGCCTAGGGCTTGGCGGCGGCGCGCAAGTGGCGGCGGGCGCGGGCGACGCCGCCGAATTTGAGGCGGAGCAGCCCTTTCACGTCCTCCCAGGCGGTACGCAGGATGCGGACGCGGGTGTCGGGGTCGTCCGTCCAGCGCACGGGGAGTTCGCGGATGCGGTAGCCGCATTTCTGGGCGAGGATCAGCAGTTCCGAGTCGAAGAACCAGCCGTTGTCCCGGACCAGCGGGGCCAGGTCGTCCGCCGCCTGCCGGCTGGCGGCTTTGAACCCGCATTGGGCGTCGCGGAAAGTGGTCAGGAACATGGCGCGGAACAGCAGGCTGTAGCCCCGGGAGGTGATTTCTCGCTTCAGGGTCCGTCCGGCCACGCGGGAGGCGGGCAGCAGGCGGGAACCGATGGCGATGTGGTTGCCGTCGTCAGCAATGGCCGAGGCCAGTTCCGGCAGGTGGGCCAGGTCGGTGGCGAGGTCGACGTCCATATACGCTACGATGTCGGCGCGGCTTTCCGTCCAGGCCCGGCGCAAGGCACGGCCGCGGCCGCGCTGTTCCAGCCGGATGTAGGCGACTTCGGCGAACTCGGCGGACAAGGCGGCCGCGATGTCCAGCGTGCCGTCGGTGGAGCCGTTGTCGGCGACCAGGATGCGCCAGTCGTAGCGTGCCATCTTATCGGACATAAAGTCGCGCAGGCGGCGCACGCAGACAGGCAGGGCGGCGCGCTCGTTCAGACAGGGGATTACCACTTCCAGGCTGGGGCGTGTTGTCATATTGCTGCGGATACCGGCGGGTGGGGGCGGGGTTGGTATTACTTGCGGTCATTTTCCGGCGGCGGGAGCAATTCGTCCGGGTCATACCCCCGCTGCCGCATCTGTTCGCGGATGTTGTTCCGTTCCTCTTTCCGGCCCTGTTCCAGGGCCTGGGCCATCAGGCGCTGCTTTTGGGGTTCCAGCAGGCGCCGGTTGAGGAATGCCGCTATTACCATAATGCTGCCTCCGATTTCGCTGGACACGCGGAATACGGCCACCGTTTGACGCCAGCCCTGGCCCCGGTATGCCGGTACGCTGCGGCCGCCGGGCAATAGCGGCTGCCGGCCGCAGATCTTGCCGGCGGCGGGTGGGGCCGGAGCTGGGTTCTACTTGCGGTCATCCTCCGGCGGCGGGAGCAATTCGTCCGGGTCATACCCCTGCTGCCGCAGGTGTTCGCGGATGTTGTTCCGTTCCTCTTTCCGGCCCTGTTCCAAGCCCTGTTCCAAGCCCTGCTCCAGGCCCTGGTGCCGGCCCTGTTCCAAGCCCTGTTCCAAGCCCTGCTCCAGGCCCTGGTGCCGGCCCTGCTCCAGGCCCTGCTCCAGGCCCTGGGCCATCAGCCGCTGCTTTTGGGGTTCCAGCAGGTGCCGGTTGAGGAATGCCGCTATTACCATAATGCTGCCTCCGATTTCGCTGGACACGCGGAACACGGCCACCGTTACGCCGTAGGCGATGCCCAGGCTGATGACCGCAATCATCCCGTAGGCCGTTGCGCCGCTGGCGTCGGCGTCCGCGTTGATACTATACCAGAGTATTCCGGCGTAGATCAGGACCGCGACTACGGCCTGCATTGCTTTGATGATGAAGCGTTTCACAGGGCGCTCCGCACCTGGTCGGGGGCGCAGGCGCGCATTACCGCCTGGGTGGAGGCAATCTGCGGGCGGGCGGCGATGACCCGCACCAGGGCTACGTCCAGGCCCTCGGCCAGCTTGGCGAAAGCGGAGGCGGCGCCTTCGGGCCGGCCGTAATAGCCCACGGCCAGCAGGGCATCGGAGGGGTAGGCGTCGGCCACTTCGTCCATATCGCCGCCGCGGCGGCGGATGGCGTCGGCGCCGGCCAACTCCTCGGTGTAGCCCATGCGTTCAAAGTGGGCGCGGTAGCCGAATTGGCGTTCCCGCTCCGTGGGCACGGATGCGCCCAACGGGTAGCCCAGGCAGTTTTTGGCGAAGGCGCGCCGGGCGACATCGGCATCGTCGTCAACGCAGATGCGGATGTATTCCACCACTTTTATTTCCGACGGGTCGCGTCCCACCCGTTCGGCGCCTTCGGCGATGCGTGCGCGGCTCCAGGCGATTTGCGCGGGCGTGCACCAGTTCAGGCAAACGCCGTCGGCCAGTTCGCCGGCCAGGCGCAGCATCTCCGGGCCCAGGGTGCCCAGATAGACGGGCGTATCAGGGGCCGGGCGTATGGCCAGGCGGATGTTGTTGTAATTGATGTGTTCGCCCCGGTAGGTTACCCGCTCGCCCCGCACCAGGGCGCGCACGGTAGTGAGGTAGTCGCGCATCAGGTTGAGGGCGGAGACGCGGGGGAAGCCGAGATCCCGGCGGTTGGCGGGGCGGTAGGCGCTGCCGGCGCCGATGCCCATAATGAATTTGCCTCCGGTCTGCTGGCTGACGGTGCCGCCGGACATGGCAAAGCCCACGGGCGTGCGGTACATCACCGGCGAGACCCCGATGCCCGTAGTCAGGCCGCCGTCCACCACAGCGCAGGTGGCCTGCCAGCGACGGGCGCAGATCTGGAAGGAATCCGTGCCGATGTTTTCGGGGGTCCAGATGCTTTCGTAGCCCAGTTCCGCCGCATCCCGGGCCAGATTGGCCTGGTCGTCCCAATTCATTCCCAAAGTGTGGTCCAGTCCAACTCCGATTTCCATTGCCGTACCTCCCGGCGGGTGTGATCAATCAGCGAGGCGCGCTTGGCGCCATCAGGGATTGTACCATTACGGGGGGCGCTATAATCACCGCCCGGTTTGACCGGCAAGGCAGTCGCAGGGAATTGGAACGGGGATGGAAATTCGTCCCGACGAGTCAGCCCGTGATGCCGGGCGGGCCGGAACCCTCGACGCGGCGACGGGCATAACGATGCTGGCGCCCACTGAACGATGCCGGCGTCCGCGGTGTGATAGCCCGGCTTGACCGGGAGAGGACAAGGTACGGAAAATTGAGAATGCCCCTCGCCGCGCGGACGCGGGAGACTTTCGGGTCTTTCCGGCAGCGCGATTTTTCGCTGGTCTGGATTTCCGCCAACATCGCCATGGCGGGCCGGCAGATGGAAGTCATTGCCGTGCTCTGGCTGGTGCTGGAGCTTACGGACAGCGCGGTGCTGGTGGGAATGGCCGGGGCGGCGCCTTTGAGCCTGGCGTTTCTGTCGGTATTCGCGGGCGCGGTGGTGGACCGGATGCCCCGCCGTCTGCTGCTGGCGACGATGCAGTTCATCGCGGCGGCGCTGGCCTTTCTGCTGATGTGGCTGCTGCTGCTGGATGCGCTGCGGGTGTGGATGATATTCGTCATCATCATCGGCGGCGGCGTGTTCCGCACTTTTGAGCTGCCCGTGACCAATGCCCTGCTGATTGACACGGTGCCGCGGGAGCGCCTCACCAACGCCGTAGCGATGCTGGGGCTGGGACAGAACCTGACGCAGTTCGTGGGGCCGATTGTGGCGGGCTTCCTGTTCACGCCGTTGACGCCGGGCGGCCTGTTCGCGTTCATCGGCGCGTTTTACGCGATCGGAGGCGTACTGGCCCTGCTGGTACGGACGCGCAATCAGTCCGCCGGGCAGACGACGCCGCGGGAGATTATCGCCGGCGTGGTCGCCGGAATGCGTCACGTATGGCGGCGTCAGGAGCTGTTTATGGCGCTGCTGATTGCCGCTTTTTACAATGTCACCGGCTTTCCATTCACTACGGCGCTGATGCCCATTTTCGCGCGGGAAACGCTGCAATCCGGGCCGGAGACGCTGGGGCTGCTCAACGGAGCCATGGGACTGGGCGCCGTGCTGGGGGCGCTGCTGGTGGCGGGACTGGGGGATTTCCGGCGGCAGGGGTGGTGGCTGGTGTGGGCGGTCAACGGCGGTTGGCATCTGTCGATGATACTGTTCGCTGTGGCGACGCTGACGCTGCCGGGGCTGCTGCCTTTTACGGCGGTGCTGGCGATTGCGCTGGCGGTGAAAGTCTGGACGGGCATCGGGCGGGCGGGTTCGCTGGTGCTGGTGATGACGGTGCTGATGGGGAACTCGGACCCGGAATACCGGGGGCGGATGGGCGGGATGCGGGTGCTGGCGATACAGGCGCACTTTCCGGCCAGCGTTTTGAATGGCTGGCTGGTGACGCAGGTGGGGGCGCCGCTGACGGCGTTGTATCTGGGCGTCGGGGGAGCGGTGGCGGTGTTTCTGTGCCTGCTGTCGCGCCGCCTGCGGGAGGCGTGAGCGACGTGTTATACTCTGGCAAACAGCAGCCGGCCGCCGACCACGCGCTTGCTCCCTGGAGGACAAAATGACCGCCGCTAACGAGTTGGATCCCGAAATCCGCGACGCGCTGGTTGCGGATGAAAATGTGTACGATGACACGGAGACGGACGATGTTGCCGGAGATGTGGTAAAGTCCGTTCGCTACCGCATTACGAGCTACGGCATTGACTTTGATGTAGCGGGGCTGGTGCGCCGCCTCGATCAGGGTAGCGTGTTTGTGCCGCCCTTCCAGCGGGAATTCGTATGGTCGCGCAAGCGCGCGTCCCAGTTCGTTGAATCTCTTCTCCTGGGTTTGCCGGTGCCGGGCGTATTCCTCACCCAGGAATCGGACACGGAAAAGATGATGGTTATCGACGGGCAGCAGAGGTTGAAAACCCTGCAATTTTTCTACGACGGGTTTTTCAGGGCCAACAATGCCGGCGGCAGCTCCCGGCCATTCGCATTGGAGGGTGTGGACCAGGAATTTCTGCACAAGCGATACGCTGATTTGAGCGAGCCGGAACGCTACCGGCTGGACAATTCGCGTATTCACGCTACCGTCATCCGCCAGAATTTCCCGGAGGACGGCAACAGCAGCGTCTTTCATGTTTTCCATCGCCTGAACAGTGGCGGCCAGCATCTGGCGCCGCAGGAAATTCGGCAAGCCATCTGCGGTGGCAGTTTGATGGACAGCGTCAAGGAACTTAACGACAATGCCGACTGGCGCGCCATATTCGGTCCGAAAAGCCTCCGCCAGAAAGACCAGGAACTGATACTGCGCTTCTGGGCAATGCACCATAACGCCGAGGCTTATGGGGCGCCGATGCTGGGTTTTCTGGACAACTTCGCCAGGCGGCACCGCAACCCCAGCGTAGAGTTTCTGTACGAAGGGCGAAAGGCGTTTGTTGAAACCATCGGCGCGTTTAATGCCGCGCTGGGCAAGGAAGCATTTCGTACCGAAGCCGGCAAACAACTGAACGCCGCCGTATTCGACTCAATGACCGTAGGATTAGCCCGGCGCATCCAAAGCGTTGGTTGCCCGGCAGCCAGCGCCCTGATACACGCCCGCGATGCGCTGCTCATAGACGAGGAGTACGTCGCAAGTGTCTCCGGCGGCACTGCTCACGCTGCGGCGGTCAAAACACGGATACGGAAAGCCGTACGGGCGTTTGGGGAGGCGTGATGCAAGACCCGGACCTCCAACTGCGGTTGCGCGAAATCAACAGCCTGCTGGCAATAACCGTCGCCGACCGGCCGGTTGCTCCCCATTGGGGGCGGTATATGTGCATTATGGCCGCCGGCTTTTTGGAAAGCGCATTGCAAACCGTGTACCGGAACTATGCCAGCCAGGCATCAGACCGGAATGTGGCGAACTATGTCAGCGGCCAACTGCGACGCGTTCGCAATCCTGATGCTGGCCGATTTATTGAGCTTGCCAGGGCCTTCAATCAGGATTGGGGGAATGACTTGAGCAAGTTTATAGATCAGAATGGCCGGAGAATGGCAATCAACGAAATACAACGCAACCGCAACCTGAACGCACACGACCAGCAGTCCGAAATTACGCTGGCGCAAGTGAGGGAATACTTTCCTAAATGCCTTGAGGTAATTGATTTCATTGAAAATCAGTGCCTCGATGCGTCGCCGGACAAGCTATAGCTATCCTGCTTCTCCATAGGAAGCTGAAGCTTTCGCTTGTTTGACACCCTCAACAACTGGGGACGCCGATACGATGACGAGGCAATTGATCCTCAACCTTATCTGGCGTCAAGTGCCGTCAGGCCGTCTTGCTTATTGCGTCGCGGTGGGGGTGGCAATTTTGACGAAGCGTCCCCGTTTGCCGCCGTTGCAACCGACGGGAGTTTATGGTCACGGCAGCGACACCAGGGCCGGCGCAGCCCATAGGCTTCTTGTCAAAGGTTTCCTGTCAAACCCTCTGGCCACATTCTGGAATCCCGCCTGAACCGCTCGTCCCGGAGGCACGCCGATGCCTGCCCTGATTTTGACTCCCACCGACCAGGAAGCCAACCGCCGCGCCTGGGCCGAGTGGCTGCGCCGCCCGGACTGGAAGATGATACATAATTTCCGGGAGCATCCCGAGGAATTCAGCACGCCATGGGATGTTGGGTACGCGCTGGCCCTCGCCTATTGGCCGCTCAGCGAGGCCGTTGCGGAAGAGTATCGCCACCCTACGGACATTGAGGATGCGATTATGCTGGGGTGTTACGGGCTGGGCAAGGAGAACGGCGAGTTCAAGGCCGCCGAGCTGCCCGACCGCATCCGCAGCGTTGTTCTGATGGCAACGCAGGCCGCGCGTTCCGCCTTGCCATACCCCGACCGGGACATCGAAGCGGCGCGCAATGTGCTGGAGATTCTGCCCGATGAAACGGAGTGGCATCTTTACACCCTGTCTTACGCGATGATTGACCTCTGGGAGTTTGACCCGTCTCCGATGCGCGGGGCGGTTCTGGATCCGGATGCCGTCGCGCGGCTTATTGCCGACATCCTGGATGCCGCGCCGCCGTCCCTGCTGGAGGCGGGATTTGAGGATGGGTAGCGCCCGCCGGCGCCGGTCTGGTAAGATTGAGGGACACGCCGCCGGCATCACTACGCTGCTATTTACTGCGCCGCGTGGCATCCAGCGGAGAGTATAGCGGGTCAAGGGGTATAACAAATGAAATTCAATGCTCCTATCATCACGGCCATCGTGGCCGCAATCGCCTTGCTGGCTACCCTGGCCTCCGGTATGTACCAGTTGGGCCAGCTGTCCAACCAGGTAGAAAACCTGTCGTTGCAAAACGCCAGTCTGCGGGAGGAAAATCGCCGGGACTACGCCGAGTTGCGGGAAGAAAACCGCCGGGACTACGAGGAACTGCGCCGCGACAATGCCGAGCTGCGGGAGGAATTTCGCCGCGATAACGCTGAGTTGCGGGAGGAATTTCGCCGCGATAATGCGGCGCTGCGGGATGAACTACAGCGCGGCGATGAGGCGATGCTTGACGAGCTGCGGCGCAGTGTGCGGCAGCTGCTGGAGGCTTTGAGCAATCACACGCACAATGCTGATGGCGACGCCGTGTTCACCCTTCCGCCCGGCTCCGAACCTGCGCCCGCCGGAGAAACCCCAGCGCAATGACAATGGCTGTCCCCAACCCCAGCGCACCCGTGGCCGCATCGTACCTGTCAGGGGTATAACAAATGAAACTGAATGCTCCCATCATCACGGCCATCGTGGCCACAATCGCCTTGCTGGCTACGCTGGCCTCCGGTATGTACCAGTTGGGCCAGCTGTCCAACCAGGTAGAAAACCTGGCGTTGCAAAACGCCCAGTTGCGGGAAGAAAATCGCCGGGACTACGAGGAACTGCGCCGCGACAACACCGAGTTGCGGGAGGAAAACCGCCGGGACTACGAGGAACTGCGCCGCGACAACGCTGAGTTGCGGGAGGAATTTCGCCGCGACAATGCGGCGCTGCGCGATGAACTGCAGCGCGGCGATGAGGCGATGCTTGACGAGCTGCGGCGCAGCGTGCGGCAGCTGCTGGAGGCTTTGAGCAATCACACGCACAATGCTGATGGCGATGCCGTGTTCACCCTTCCGCCCGGCTCCGAACCCGCGCCCGCGGGAGAAACCCCAGCGCAATGACAATGACGATGACCGTACCCAACCCGGCCGATGACTACGGCCCCGGCCTGCTGGCCCCCTATCGCGTCCTGGACATAACCGACGCGCGCGGTCTGCTCTGCGGCAAAATGCTGGCGGATCTGGGCGCCGATGTGGTGCAGGTGGAGCCGCCGGGCGGCAGCGCGGCGCGGCGCATCGGGCCGTTTTACCAGGACACGCCGGGCGCCGAGCGCAGCCTGTTCTGGTGGGCGTACGGCGCCAACAAGCGGGGCATTACGCTGGACATTGCTACCGTCGACGGCGCGGCCCTGTTCCGGCGCCTGGTCGCCAATGCGGATTTTCTGATTGAATCGGCGGAACCCGGACGGATGGCGGCGCTGGGGCTGGGCTACTCTGACTTGCGGGAAATCAACCCGCGCCTGGTGATGGTGTCCATTACGGCTTTCGGGCAGGATGGGCCTTATGCCGAGTACCTGGCGTCGGACATTATCGGCATGGCGCTGGGCGGGTTTATGCATCTTACCGGGGACGGCGACCGGCCGCCGCTGCGGGTGAGTATGCCGCAGTTTTACCAGCACGGCAGCGCGGCCGGGGCCGCCGGGGCGCTGATTGCCCATACGCACCGGCAGCGGGTCGGGCAGGGGCAGCAGGTGGATGTTTCCTGCCAGCAGGCGGTGGCGCGGACGCTGGCCCACGCGCCGCAGTATTGGGATCTGGAACGGACCATACTGCGCAGGATGGGCGCCTACCGGGAATCGGCGGGCGGGACTTACACGCGCATCAACTGGCCCTGCCGGGACGGGTACGTGAACTTTCAGCCGGGGGGCGGCACGGCCGGCTCCGCGCGCAGCGTGCGGGCCCTGCTGGCGTGGATGCGGGAGGAGGGGATAGGCAGCGAGGCGCTGGAGGCCGTGAACTGGGAGGAGCTGGGGTACGGCACGGCGCGGGCCGAGATTATGGAGCAGACGGTGGCGGCCGTGGCGCCGTTCTTTATGACGCACACGCGGAACGAGCTGGCCGAAGGGGCGCTGGAACGGCGGATACTGCTGTTTCCGGTGGCTACGCCGTCCGATATTCTGGCGCACCGGCAGCTGGCGGCGCGGGAGTATTACGACCATATTGAGCATACCGATGCCGGCATAACGGTTCCCTATCCCGGCCACTTCGTCAAGGATATGCATGATGCCGGGCGGGTGGGCGTGCGGCGGCGGGCGCCGCTGGTGGGGGAGCACAACCGGGAGATACTGGGGGGCGAGCTGGGGGTGAGCGAGCGGGATTTGGGGCGGCTGGCGGAGCGGGGCGTGGTATGATGTGGTACAATGGCGACACTGCGGTGCGTGGACACCGGGTGCCCAAGTATCAACGCGAGGTATCAATATGAAGAAATGGGTGAAATTGCTGATATTGGGCTTGCTGATTGCCTTCGTAATCTGCGGCGCCATAGCTATCTGCAACGAGGTCTTGGCCAACGACGGCTTGGCATTGCCGGTCAACGTGCAAGCCGTCGATGGTGCCAACCCCGGCGAGGTCACCGTTTCCTGGGATGTCGCCACCGGTGCCGCCTTTTACCGCATCGGCTGGGTCGCCTTCCAGGACATTGCGACGGTGCAGGATGCCGGGCGGCCCTGGCTGGACGCTTTCGCTTTTATGGATGTCACCAACTATGGGCAGACCGGGCATACGCTGACCGGGTTGCATCCGGGCGTGGAGTACGCCTTTATCGCCGGCAGCGTAAGCAGCCGATTTGGCATTGCCCAGTGGTCGGAGTGGGCATACCTGACGCTGGCGGATGCGTCGGCGACGTCCTGCCCTACCGATACCGGAGGGGAGCCGGCGGCGCCCCAGACGCCGAACCCGGCAGCGACAGCGACGCCGACTCCGGCGGCAACGCCGGTGCCTACACCGACTCCCTATCCGACACCGACACCTACTCCCGCAGCGACGCCCCGGCCTACGCCTGCCGGCACCGGCGCGCGCGACAGGGATTATGATGCAGACAAAGATGGGCTGATTGAGGTGTCCAGCCTGGCGCAGCTGGCCGCCATAAGTGCTGACCTGAACGGGGATGGCGTGTCGCCGGCGCCGGCCTATGCCGCCGCTTTCCCCGACGCGATGGCCGGGATGGGCTGTCCGGAGGCCGGTTGCACCGGGTACGAACTAGTGGCAGATTTGGACTTTGACACCAACGGCAACGGGGAGGCGGATGCCGGGGATGCCTACTGGAACGACGGTGCCGGGTGGGTTCCTATCGGCGATAGAGAGCACAAATTCACCGCCGATTTTGACGGCAACAATTATACTGTCGCCAACCTGTATATCAACCGAAGCGGTGCTGACTATGTCGGTCTGCTCGGGTATGCTTCGGGCAACACTATCAAACAAGTTGGCATCGTATCTGCTGCCGTGTCCGGTGGTCACGGGGTTGGCGGTCTGGTCGGGTATAGCAGAGGCAGCACAACAATCAGCGGCAGTTACGCCACGGGCAGCGTTTCCGGCGATAACTCTGTTGGCGGTCTGGTCGGGTACAGCAGCTACAGCGCAATTAGCGGTAGTTATGCCACGAGCAGTGTGTCCGGTCAGAGTTACTCTGTTGGTGGTCTGGTCGGGTACAGCAGCTACGGCGCAATCAGCGATAGCTACGCCACCGGCAGCGTTTCCGGCAGGAACAGTGTTGGCGGCTTGGTCGGGGATAACGACCGCGGAACGATCAGCGGCAGTTACGCTACGGGCAGTGTGTCCGGCTATGACGTTGTTGGCGGTCTGGCCGGGGATAACAGCGGAACAATCAGTGGCAGTTACGCCGTAGGTAGCGTGTCCGGCGGCGATGACAGGGTTGGCGGCCTGGTCGGGAGTAGTAGTGGCATAATCAGTGCCAGTTACGCCATATGTGATGTGTCCGGCGGCGGCGATGATATTGGCGGCCTGGTGGGCCGAAATTACGCATCAGTCATTGCCAGCTATGCGGCTGGGCGGGTATCCACCTTGGGGGATACTTTTTACATCGGCGGGCTGGTTGGGTATGACGAAGGCGGCGACATTACCGCCAGCTATTGGGATACGCAAGCCAGCGGGCAGGTGGGCAGTTACGGGGGCGTAGGCAAGCCTACCGCCGAGTTGCAGTTGCCGGCGGGGTACACGGGGATCTACGCGGAGTGGAACCTGGACTTGGATGGCGACAATATCGCCGACGACCCGTGGGATTTCGGCAATTCTCACCAGTATCCGGCGCTGAAGTACCGCGGGATGGATGTAGAGAGGCAACGGCAATAGCCGCGGATTTCCATTATGGCCACCGATCGCTTGCTAACTACCAACGACCAGAAGGAACGGCTGTCAATGGTCTACGTCCTCGCCATAGTCGCGCGGGCCGGCTATACTACCGCAGTTGATGATTTGGACCGGGATGGCGTTGATCTGCGAATTCAGGCCGGGGGCGCGATGCGGCCGGCGCTGGATCTCCAGCTGAAAGCTACCATCAACTTGCGCCAAGCCGGTGATGAAAGTTTTCGCTTTCTCCTGCCCGTCGGTAATTATGAACGGTTGAGAATAGACACGCAGACTCCCCGTTTGCTGGTAGTTCTCGATTTACCACGCGACGAACAGCAGTGGCTGACCGTTACCGAGGATGAGCTGATAATCCGTCACCGCGCCTATTGGCTGAACCTGCGCGGTTGGGAGGAGACCGACAATCGGCGCAGGATCACCGTTGCAATTCCGAAAGAAAACATCTTTGATGTGGCGGGCTTGCAGGACTTGATGGAGCGGTCGCGCACGGGGGTAATCCTATGAACGCCAATATCAGCGACCGGAATGTCCTGCTTGCGGTTTCGCCGATGGCCCTGTCCGCTTACGCCCGCACCGCGGGCTGGGCCAAGGTTGAAACTTACGGGGAGCATTCCGATGTGTATGCCGGCCAGTCCTTGCCGGAAATCATCATCCCCCGCACCCATCAGCTGGGTGACTACGCTTCGGTGGTGGCGCGGCTCATCGGCATTTTCGCCCGGGTGGCTGAAGTGGGTGAGGCGACCCTCTACAACGACCTGATTACCGCCGACCGAGATGTCATCCGCGCGCGTGCTGTCGATGTCGCCGGGGATGGCACGGTTGACCTTAGCAGCGGCGTCAAGATGGTCAGGGCCGCGCGGGATCTGGTGCTGGCGATAGCCTGCTCCTTGAGCGGTTGGCGCCCTTTCTACCGCATCGGCGCCAACCGCGAAGCCAACGAATTTTTGCGCCGGATGCGCCTGGGGCAGACGGAACAGGGCAGTTTTGTCGTTACTCTGCTAACCCCGACCATCCTGCCATTGGATCAGGATATTTTGTCCCCCGACCACGAAATCGACACGACCATAACGACCAGAAGGGTAACGCTCCGGTTAGACCGGGCGTTAACGGCGGCACGCGGCGCAGTAGAAATTGCGTCCGGCGGAGATGCCAACGCTTTCTCCCAAGCGGTCACCCGCGGCGTCAGCGCCAATCTGTGCGAAGCTCTGGTGGACTTGATTGAACCCTTTCCTGCGCTGGACATCAGCATCACCTGGGCCAGGACATACCGGATGTCAACCCCGCGGCAAACCGTCAGCTTCACCGGAGATGACGTCCCTATCCTGCGAGCTGCCGCCCAATCATTCCGTAGCCGGGAGTCGCAACCGGATGTGCGACTGACCGGTTCGGTACGTATACTGCGCCGAGACGAAAGCGAAAGAGATGGTACGGTTACCATACGGGCGTCGGTTAACGGCGGCCTCCAATCCGTAACGGCTACGCTAACCCAGTCGGACTACGACAGGGCTGTCCAAGCCCACGCGGAACGCTGGCCCGTTGTCGTCGCCGGGGATTTGGAGCGTATCGGGCAGCGGTGGCACTTGCACGGCCCGCGCATCGTGGCGGTTATATCCGACGTGGACGACCCGGAGGATGAGGAACAGTGACCGCTACCGACCTACCCCGACCGGCTCAAAGCCGGCGGCGCGGCGGGTGAGGCACGCTTGCCTGTGGCTGGGGGCGGGGAGGAGCGGCTGTCAATGGCCGGCCGGGTTTCGTCAGGTGGTCTGGATCAGGGGTAACCGATGTATCAAGCAGCAGTTTTCATTCATCTGGCTTCGGCCATCATCTGGATTGGCGGAAGCCTGTTTCTGGCGCTGGTTCTGATACCCGCGATGCGGCGAATGGCATCGGGCGCCGGGGCGACGCCGGGCGGCGGGCCGGGCGGTGGCGGTGGCGGTGGCGCGGGCGCTATGCCGTCGGATTTGCTGGGGGCAATGGCGCGGCGGTTCCGGGTCATATCGTGGGTCTGCATTGCGCTGCTGGTGGCAACGGGGCTGTATATCCTGCCGACGCGCTACGGCGTCGGGTTCGGCGAGTTTTTCAGCCTGGGCGGGCATTTCGTAGCCACACTGCAAGTCAAAGTAGGGCTGGTCGCCATCGTAATCTGGCTCAGCGCGTGGCACGACTTCATTCTGGGGCCGTATGTCAACCGGCTGCTGGCGGCGGCGCAGGCCGGGGCGGAACCGCCGGGCTATCTGCCGGCGTTGCGCAGGGGCGTGATCTGGGTGGCGCGGATTAATGTGCTGCTGACTATCCTCATCGTGGCGCTGGCCGTTACGATGACGCGGGGGGCACCGGTTTGATGTCGGGTCCCGGCGCGGTTGAGGGGCGTGGCGGTTGCCACCCAAGCGCGGGGGGGCGGGGGGTTAGGCTAGAGTTCCGAGGGGCCCTCGCGGAGCACACGGATGGTTTCCAGCGGAAGGTCGGCGCGAATGTCGGGCGGCATAGCGTCGTAGTTTTCCAGCAGTTTCTGGGCCAATTCGTCAGGGCCCCACAGACGGATCTCGAAGAACTGCTGCTCGTTGCGGTCGTGGACCGGCCTGGTGAAGCCGCCCAGGCTGACCAGCAGGCCGTGCTGGGCGTGGAAGTTGGCGATGTTGCCGCGCAAGCGGTCGTATTCAGGCAGGTCAACCGGGGTGACGCGGCCTTTGACCTGTACGCACAGACGAGGCTCGCCGAAGCCCAGATCGCCTTTGCCGGCCAGGACATCGATGCCGCCGTCGGCGCCCTGGCGGGTCTGGGCGACGACATAGCCGGAGGTTTGCAGGATGCTGGCGACGAGATGCTCCAGGCGGGCGCCGGCGAACTGGCGGCGAAGGCGGGCGATGATGCGGTCTCTGATTTCCCGATCGATGTCGATTTCCTCATTGAGGTCGGCGGTTACAGGGGGATTATCGCCGGGGCTTTCCGCCACGGTTGGCGCCGGAATGTCCGCCGCGGTGGGTGGGAGGTCGCCCAAGTAAGCGCCGGCGGTGCGGGCAATGCGGGCTTCAGAATCGGGCGCGCCGGGCTGGGAAAGTGTCAGCTGCGAACCGAATGAGTTCAGCAAATCCCGGTCGAAGTGGGAACGGGGGATGTCGGTGACCCGCCAAGCGACGCTGCGGGTGTGGGGCATATGCTGGCCTACCGCTTCCGGCCGGTAGGCATAATGACCGGCAATTTGCCCTACCGCGACTTCGCTGGTGCGCTTGCGGGGGAGGATTACCAGATCGCCGGGGGCGACATCCTGGTAGAAGCGCCACATCTGGTTGGCGGCGCTGGGGCTTTCGGCGTGGTCGCGCAAGGCATCCCGGTCGGGGAAGTCGGCAATGCTTTGGCGCAGGCCGAAGCCGATGGCGACAATGCCTTTTTCCAGGAACGCGTCCTCGTGTTCGCCGGCGCGGCCGCCTTTGATGACCCAAACCGCCATTGCCTTGCCTCCTGTCCATATCGGGTTCGCATTGCAATATGATTATAGCACGGGGGATTATGAAAGCCGGCGGCGGGCCGGGGGCGTCAGCGGTCCAGCTCCTTGAAGCGGTAGCCCAGGCCGCGTTCGCTTATGATGTAGCGGGGGTGGCGGGGGTCCGGTTCCAGTTTCTGGCGGAGGTAGGTTACATAAGTGCGGACATACTGGTGTTCGCCGCGGTATTCCGGCCCCCAGACGCGTTCCAGCAGGGTGTCGTGGCTTAAGAGCTGGCCGGCGTTGTGCGCCAGCTGGTAAAGCAGGCGGTATTCGGTGGGGCGGAGGTGGACAGCGCGGCCGCCGGTATAGACGACGCTGCGGTCAAAGTTGATGGTCAGCCAGTCGTCAACTATGACTTCGTGCAGGCGCGGAGGGTCGGCGGCCTCAATGCGGCGGAACAGGGCCCGGATGCGGGACACCAGCTCCCGAGGGCTGAAGGGTTTGGTTAGATAGTCGTCGGCGCCCAGATCCAGGCCGGCCACGCGGTCGGCTTCGTCGCCGCGCACGGTTACGAAGATGACCGGGACGGAGGAATCGGCGCGGATGCGGCGGAGGGTTTCAAAGCCGTCGGGTTCGGGCATCATCACGTCCAGCACTACCAGGTCGACGGGGGCGTCGCCGGCCAGGGTGGCCAGGGCTTCCTGCCCGTTGGCGGCGGTGAGGACGCCGAAGCCTTCCATTGCCAGGTTCATGGCGGTGAAGCGGACAATGTGAGGCTCGTCGTCCACCACCAGGATGGTGCGGGCGTCAGGGGCGGTCATCGGGGGAGTTGCTCCGGAGAGTCGGGAAAGGTCAGGGTGAATGCCGAGCCCGGGCCCGGACTGGCGGGGGCGACGGCGATGGCGCCACCGTGGGCTTTCATTACCGCGGCGCAGATGTAGAGTCCGATGCCCAGCCCGCGGGGGCCGGCGGCGACGGCGTTATGGGCGCGGTGGAAGCGTTCAAAGATGCGCCGGGTTTCCCAGCGGGGAACGCCGATGCCGGCATCGGTGACCGTGAGGTGGACGGCGGCAGTGGCGGCAACGGCGCCGACGATGCGTACGGGGCCGCCGTCGGGGGAGTACTTGACGGCGTTGTCCACCAGGTTGACCAGGGCTTCCTCCAGGAGTTCGGGGTCGCCGGCGACGGGAGGGAGGTCGTCGGGGAAGCAGAGGCGGAAATGATGGCGGCGGGCGGCGGGGCGCAGCCGGGCGACGACTTTGGCGGCCAAGGCGGGCAGCTGCACCTGTTCCTCGTGGAGGGGCAGGGCGCCCGTTTCCAGGCGGGACACCAGGAGCAAGCGGTTCATCAGCTGGCTCATGTGGTCGGCTTCCTCCTCAATGGCGGCAACGATGGGGCGCAGGGTGGCGGCGTCCCAGTCGGCGTCGTCCCGGGCCAGGGTGCTGGTGTAGCCTTTGATGATGGCCAGGGGGGTTTGCAGCTGGTGGCCCAGCATAGAGAGGAAGGTGGAGCGCATATTTTCGGTTTCCCGCTGGCGGGTGGCGTCGCGGACATTGACGACGGCGTTGAGCGGAGCCTGTTCGGGAGAGCGGACTACCGAGTAAAGCAGGGCGACGTCGGTATGCCGGCCGCTGCGGGCGCGGGCAGTGGCGGCGAGTTCGGTTACATTGTCGGCGGGGGCGGCGGCGCTGCTGTGGAGCATCGGGCAGCGTCCGGGGCAGAGGGGACGGCCTTCCCGGTCGCGCCAGTTGAGGGCGACGGCGCAAGGCAGGCCCAGGAGTTCCTCGCGGGGGCGTTCCAGCAGGCGCTCCATAGCAGGGTTGACGCTGACGATGCGGCGGGCGGCGTCCACGGTGTAGATGCCGTCGGCACTGCCCTCCAGGATGGATTCCACGCGCTGTTTTTCCTGGGCCAGGAGGTGCGCCAGGCGGGCGGACTGGACGGCGATGGCGGCCTGTTCGGCGAAGGCGGCCAGCACGGGGGGGTCGAGACGGGAGAAGTTGGCGGCGTCGGAGGAACGGAGTACGAAAATCAGCCCTACGTTTTCGTCGCCGGTGTGCAGCGGCACAGCCATTACCGGGTTCTGCATTTCGCCGGCGCTGGAGAGGGGGAGGGCGGATTGGGGGAACAGGGCGGAGAGCAGGGTGAATTGTTCGCGGCTCAACGCCAGGTCGGGGATGGCTTCGTTGAGCAGGGGACGGATGCGGGCGATTTGGGAGCCGTCCAGTCCGTAGGCGCCGGTGACGACGAAGCGGCGGGCGGCGGCGTCCCAGGTGGCGACGACGGCGGCGCTGCCGCCCAATGCGCGGACGGCGTTGCGGAGGATGTTGGCGAGTTCCGGCTGGAGGTCGGGGTAGCCGTCGGCGCCGGAAGGTCCGTCAGAGGCGGGGGTGGTGTTGCGGTGCAGCATATGGGGCCGGGCGGGCAGGTTTCGGTTTCGTTGGCGTGGTTGCCGATTATGGCGGCGGCGTACTGGTCTTGAGTATTCCCTTTTGAGTATCCCCCAACGGCGCAAAGGGGTCAACCGGGGAGAGGGTACGGGCCGGCGCCGGGGACGCCGGGTTGCGATGCCGGGCGGCCCGGCTGCGGCTGGCGGGACGGGTTGCGACGCCGGCCCTGTCCTTGTCCTGTACTATCCTGTCCTGGCCCGGCTCACGGGCGGCGACGGAGGGCGGGGGCGGCGATTTCACACGCAATTTTAATATTGCCCCCATTGGCAGAGCGCCGTTCTGCGGGGACAATCGAACGCACATTGATTGTCGGCGCCAGGAGGCGGCGCGGCCCGATGCCGATTTTCCAAAGGAGGCCAGGATGCCCAGGTACGCATACCAATGCACGACCTGCGATTATGAGTATGACCGGCGGCAGAGTTTCGGGGCGGCGCCGGAAGCCGAGTGCCCGCGGTGCGACGGCCTGGCGCGCCGCAAGTTTCACGCGGTGCCGGTGATCTACAAAGGTTCCGGGTTCTACACCACGGATTATGCCCGCAAGAAGTAGGCCCGGCGCTGCCCAGCCCGGCGGCCGGCCCTGCCCGGTACTACCTTACCTACCCGGCCTGGCCCGGTGGCAACGAGCCATACATCCGTCAACCCCAACCCATCACATCTGTCAACAGGCAACCCCCACAGCTGCAAGGAGGCAATCAGTGGCCACTTTCACTCCCCTCGGCGAGCGTATCGTCATCAAGCCCATGGAGCAGGAAACCCAGACCAGGGGCGGCATCCTGCTGCCCGACACGGCGAAGGAGAAGCCCCAGGAGGGGGAGGTCATCGCGGTGGGGCCGGGCCGGGTGGCCGATGACGGCAGCCGCATCGCCATGGAACTGACCGTAGGCGACAAGGTGATCTACTCCAAGTACGCCGGCACCGAGTACGAGGACGGCGATGACGAGTATCTGATTATGCGCGAGTCCGACGTGCTCGCCAAGCTGGGCTAGGCGCGGCCGGCCGGCGCCAGCGGCGACCGGCAACAATCCGCAGATCGGCGCCCGGCGACGGGCAGCGCATAATCGGCAATCCGCGTATCGACAACCGACAACCCGCAATTCGCGATGGGCAACCGGGCGTGTCCGTGTCGCCAATCGCCCAATTATCACCCAATCCCGAGCAAGGAGAGAGGCAATGCCCGCAAAGAAGTTGGCCTACTCCGAAGAGGCCCGCAAGTCGCTGCGCACCGGCATCGACACGCTGGCGGATTCGGTCAAGATTACCCTGGGGCCGCGGGGCCGGAATGTGGTGCTGGACAAGAAGTTCGGCCCGCCGCAGGTGTGTTCCGACGGCGTGACCATCGCCAAAGAGATTGAGCTGCCGGACGCTTTTGAGAATATGGGGGCGCAGCTGCTGAAGGAAGCGGCCACCAAGACCAACGACGCCGCCGGCGACGGAACTACCACCAGCATTGTGCTGTCGCAGGCGATTATCACCGAAGGGTTCAAGAATGTGACCGCCGGGGCCAACCCGATGGCCATCAAGCGGGGCATTGAGCGGGCCGTGGGCGAGATCGTCACCGAGTTGCAGTCGATGTCCCAGCCGGTGGAAACCCGGGAGCGCATCGGGCAGGTGGCTTCCCTGTCGGCGCACGAGGACGCCATTGGGGAGACCATCGCCGAGGCGATGGAGAAGGTGGGCAAGGACGGCGTGATTACCGTTGAGGAGTCGCGCGGTCTCACCGACGAGATTGAGTATGTGGAGGGGATGCAGGTCGATCGCGGCTACATTTCTCCCTACTTCATCACCAACAGCGACCGGATGGAAGCCGGCATTGACGACGCCCATCTCATCATCACCGACAAGAAGATCTCCGCGGTGGCCGACCTGGTGCCGGCGCTGGAGAAGCTGCTGCAAGTCGGGCAGAAGAATGTGGTCATCATCGGCGAGGACGTGGACGGCGAGGCGCTGGCGACTCTGGTGGTGAACAAGCTGCGCGGGATTATGAATGTGCTGGCGGTCAAGGCGCCCGGTTTTGGCGACCGGCGCAAGGCGATGCTGGAAGACATTGCCATTCTCACGGGCGGCACGGTCATCAGCGAAGAGACCGGGCGGCGGCTGGACTCGGCCACGATTGAGGACTTCGGGCGGGCGCGCCGGGTGGCGTCCACCAAGGATGACACCACTATTGTGGAAGGCCACGGTTCGGAGGATGGCATCCAGGCGCGCATCAACCAGATCAAGGCGCAGATTGAGGACACCACTTCCGAGTACGACCGGGAGAAGCTACAGGAGCGGATGGCCAAGCTGTCCGGCGGCGTGGCGGTGATCAAGGTGGGCGCGGCGACGGAGATTGAGCTGAAAGAGCGGAAGGCCCGGGTGGAAGACGCCCTGTCGGCCACGCGTTCGGCGGTGGAAGAGGGCATTGTGCCCGGCGGCGGCGTGGCGCTGGTGCGGGCGCAGCGGGCCCTGGAAGCCGTAGGCATCCTGGCCGGCGACGAGACGGTGGGCGTGAACATCATCCGGCGGGCGCTGGAACAGCCGCTGAAGATCATTGTGGAAAACGCTGGTTCCGAGGGCGCGGTGGTGCTGAACGAGGTGCAGCACCAGTCCGACGACTACGGCTACGACGCCGAAGTCGGCGAGTTCGGGCCTATGCTGGAGCGCGGCATCATTGACCCGGTGAAGGTGACCCGTTCCGCGTTGCAGAACGCGGCCTCCGTGGCGGCCATGGTGCTGACCACCGAGTCGATGATCACCGAGATTCCCGAGCCCACGCCGGCGGCGCCGGCGGCTCCGCCGATGGATTTCTAACCCCGAGGGCGATCAGCAGTCCGACAGGTTAGCAGTCTGACGAGTCAGGATTCCGGCAAGTCAGTAGCCCGGCAGGATTGCCGGCGCCGGGGCGGTTGCCGTGTAACCGCCCCGGCGTGATTGTGATTCGCTATTGCGCGAGGGGCGGAATTGCGTTAGCATTCCCGGCGCAATATCATCCCGTGTCCGGCATTGGCGCTCCCCTCGCCCCGCCGGCCCGTTTCCCCGGAGGAGACCGCCAAAGATGCTCAATCCCATTGCTTTTTTGAAACCCCGCACGGCGTATGCCCACTGCGACATTCCGTGCGGCATCTACGACCCGCTGGTGGCTAAAATCGCCGCGCAGACGGTGCAGAAGATGGTGCTGCGGATGCAGAATCTGGAGGCGCCGCAGCCGGGGGCGCCGCCGTCCGAGCGGCAGTCTTTCGCCAACACTTTCTCCCGGTATGTGACCGTCAAGGAGGAACACGCCGAGAAGTGCAAGGAGGAGCTGCGCATTCTGTGGGCGGACTACGCCTGGCCGGGCACCGATGCGGGGGAAATCGCGGCCAAGTTCAATGCCGCCCTCAAGCTGGCGGGGCAGTGCAAGCAGACCGTCAGCATGGAAAACGCCGAGTCGCTGGTGGCGGCCTGCGACGACATCGCCACCGCTTTCTGGGCGACCAAGAATGTGGAGTACAACGACCCCAACGCGGCGGCGCGCTACGGCGCTTAAACCGATGCGGCGGCGGAAAGCCGGATGCCGGGGCGGAACAGCCATCCGCCCCGGCATTTATTTTAGTCAACTGTGGGTTTGAGCAACCGGGTGTTGGACGCTGTGCTTGGGGACGGGGGTAAAAGTCAACGCCGGGTTACGCCGCCGTGGCCCGGAGGGACAAGCGGACCAGGCGGATTTCGTCGTAGGCGTAATCGTCGCCCAGCAACTCTTTTACCGGCGCCAGTCTTTCGTCGCCGGCGGCGTTTATGGCGGCGGTGATTTGGGCGATGCGTTCCGGCGGGGGCAGCAGATGGGCCAGGGGGACGGGTTCGCCGGCGGCGGCGATGCGCTCCAGGTGGGACATAATCGTGTTCGGGGCAAAGCCGCGCTCGCGGGCGATTTCGTCAATGGTCAAACCCTGTTGCAGCAGCCGCAGAGTTAGCGTGTGAGTAACGCCTAATGGTTGACTGTCGACATTGCGCGGCGACTGACGCCAATCGGGAGAACGGGTTGCCTCCTGTGGCAAAGGCATATTGTTAGCATACTTGCGAATCACGTCCAGGAAGGGCTCGCCGTAGCTGTCCAGCTTGGCCGGGCCGACGCCGGACACGGCCAGCATTGCCTGGTCATCAGTAGGGCGGGCGGCGGCCAGGGCGCGCAGGGTGGCGTCGTTGAACACGACGAAAGCCGGCACGCTCTGTTCGTCGGCCAGGCGGCGGCGGAGGGCGCGCAGTTCCTCGAACAGGTCGGCATCGTAATCGGGGTTATTGGTGTGATCAGCGGTGGATTTCGCATCGCCAAACCGGTCAGGGTCAAGCCCTAGTCGATTCAGGCGCGACACGATTGCCCCGGGCTGACGGCCAAAATGTTCGGACAGTTCGGCCAAACTTGTTGCCGAGTGATAAAATCGTTGGAGCCGGGCGATTTCTTCGTCGGTCCACGGAGCATAAGCGTTAGGGTATTCCCTGCGTATTGCGTCAACGCTATATGCTTGGGAAGGGCCATTATCGGATTGGCTATCAGTATTCACCCCTTCGCGACGGCGGCGTTTAGAGTTGGTAACCGGTTCGTCAACCCGCATTGCCAGGGTCAGGGGTTGGCGGCTGCGGAGCCAGGTACGCCCGGCATCGGTTACACTGATGGTTGGATATTCGCCGTCGGCGCGCGCCAGCAGCCCTTTTTCAACCAGGCCGCTGGCGATGTCCCGCAAGATGTTGCGGTCATAATCGTTGACGATGCCGTGCACGCTCAATTTATCGTGGCCCAGTTCCCGGATCCGCGCCGAATTGCTGCCCCGCAGCACATTGCAGATATGGGCGATGCCGAACCGTTCTCCGGTGCGGATTACCGCCGACAGCATCTTTTGGGCCACGACGGTTATATCCACCGATTGGTGTTCGGCCAGGCAGATGTCGCAGTTGCCGCAGGTTTCGTCGGCCGTGGTGTCGCCGAAGTAGTTCAGCAGGTACTTGCGGCGGCAAGTGGTCAGGCGGGCGTAGTCGACCATCCGCTGCAACTGGCGTTCCGCCGTGGCGCGGGCGTCGCCGGTCATTCGCTGGATGAAAAATTCCTGTTTGGCGCGGTCGCCGGGGGAGAAGAACAGCACGCAGTCGCTGGGCCGGCCGTCGCGGCCGGCGCGCCCGGTTTCCTGGTAATAACCTTCTACGGATTTGGGCAGGGCGTAGTGGACCACCAGGCGGATGTCGGGCTTGTCAATGCCCATTCCGAAAGCGATGGTGGCGGCGACCACGGGAACCGCGCCGTCAATAAAGCGTTCCTGGGCGCCGCGGCGGGTATTGGCGTCCAAGCCGGCATGGTAAGCAACGGTGGGGTGGCTCCGGGCGGTCAGATATTCCGCCAGTTCCTCGGTATCCTTGCGGGAGAAGCAATAGACGATGGCCGGCTGGCCGGGTCTTTCGTCCAGCAGTTCCGCCAGGGCGGCGGGGGTTCCAGGCTGAGGGCGGATGATGTAGGTCAGGTTGGGGCGGTCAAAGCCGGAGACAAACTGGGGGGCATCGCCCAGGCGGAGGTGGTCAACGATGTCCTGGCGCACCCGCGCCGTGGCCGTGGCGGTCAGAGCCATTAGCGGCGTGTCGGGAAAGAGAGTCCGCAAGTCGGACAGGGTGCGGTAGTCGGGGCGGAAGTCGTGGCCCCACTCGCTGATGCAGTGGGCTTCGTCAATGGCGATGAGGCGCAAGTCCAGGGTCTGCAAGAAGCGGCGGAAGCCGGGCATACTGACCCGTTCCGGGGCCACATAGAGCAGGCTGACCCGGCCGTCCTGGGCCTGGCGCTCGGCGGCGGCGGCGGCGCGGCTGTCCAGGCTGCTGTTGATGAAGGCGGCGGCGATGCCGTTAGCGCGGAGGGCGTCCACCTGGTCCTGCATCAGGGCGATGAGGGGCGATACCACCAGGGTCAGGCCGCCCATAGCGAGGGCGGGCAGCTGGTAGCAGAGGGACTTGCCGCCGCCGGTGGGCATTATGACCAGGCTGTGGCGGCCGGCCAGGGCGTTGGCGATAATCGCCTCCTGCCGGGGACGGAAGGCGTCGTAGCCGAAATGCCGCTTCAGGAGGCTGTGGAGGGAAAGGTCGGTCATTGCGCTGCGGTTATGCCGGGCGGGGCCGGTTG
Source organism: Dehalococcoidia bacterium (assembly GCA_965203195.1). Taxonomy (GTDB): domain Bacteria; phylum Chloroflexota; class Dehalococcoidia; order Lucifugimonadales; family UBA3495; genus Bin87. The sequence continues at coordinate 3,745,326 of OZ241860.1, forward strand.
GAGACGGTTCGGTCAGGTCAGGGGCGGCTGCATGGCGCGTCCGGTGTTGGGGTCGGCCATTACGGGGAGGTTGGGTTGCCGTCCGTCAAAGTAGTCGCGGATGGACCAGAATTGCACGCGGGGATAGTCGGCGGCGCCGACGCGGATGGAACCGAGGGCGGCGGCTTCGGCGCGGGCGGCGCGCGACGTGACGGGTTCCAGCGTAATATAAATGCCCAGCGCCGCGTTGTTGCTGTTGACTACGTGCAGGAAATCGCGGAACTGGCTTAACACAAAAGCGCCGCCTTTGGCCTGGGCCAATACCAGCCGGGCGCGCGTTTCGCGGGGGCGTGTCAGCATCATACCCCGTCCGTCGATGCCGCCGTCGCGCCGCTGCCTTTCGTTGGGAACCAGGCCGGGGATGCGGGTAACGGCCCAGATTTCAAAGCTGAAGGGGCGGGTGGCGGCCAGTCGCTGGGCCGAGGCCAGATCGGCGGGGATGCCCAGCACATTGGCCTGGATGCCCATCGGGGCGAGGCGGCGTTCCTGGATAATGTCCAGGGCGGTGGTGGCGATGTCGATGCCGGCCCAGCGGCGGTTGAGGTTGTGGGCGGCGATGACGGTAGTACCGCAGCCGCAGAAGGGATCCAGCACCAGGCCGCCTTCGGGGCAAGCTGGGGGGATGAGCTGTTCCAGCAGGGCAACGGGTTTCTGGGTTTGATAGCCCAGGTATTCGCCCCGGCGGGCGCTGAAGTTGGTGAACCCGGACGGGGTCAGGATGAGGTTCTGGGGCCGGCGGCCCGGGTCGGCGGCGGCGTAGCGCTTCAGGCCGGGCCAGACGCCGCCTTCGCCGGGGTGGTGAATCAGACCGGCGGCGTCCAGGGCGTCCAGCCGCCGGTGCAGATCGGCGAGGTTCCGGTAGCCGGGGATGAAGTGGTCCTCAATATATTGGGCGTAGGCGCCGGTGAGCGGCACTGCCCAATGGCGGTTGCGCGCGGTAACATCGTAGTTCCGCCAGGGTTGCCCCGATGCCCCGCCGGAAACGGTGGCGCCGGTCAAATTGGAGGTATAGTACCGGCCATGGTCGTCTTTTGAGGGGTACTGCTCGCGCAGTTCCTCGGGTGATTTGGGGGCAGCGGTGGCGTAGCCATCCCAATAGGGCTGGTCGTCTTTGGCGTAAAAGAAGATGTGGTCAACGACGCGGCCGAAGCGCCGGGCGTCGTTGTGGGCCGTGGCCCGGCGCCAGACTATGTTGCCGCGATACCGCGTAGCGCCAAAGATGTCGTCCAGCAGTACCTTGAGGTAATGCCCGGCGGTGTCGTCGCAATGGTAGTAGATGCTGCCGCCCGGCTTGAGCAGGCGGCGCATTTCCGGCAGCCGTTCCGCCATATAGGTCAGATAGGCCAGCGTACCGGAGGGGCCGAGTATCAGCTCGAAGCCGGAGACGGCGCGGTGGGCGGGATGGCTGATGGCGCTTTGGATGCGCTCCAGGCGGCCGGCGGCGGCTTCGTCCCAGCGCCAGGTGTCGGTGAAGGCGCGCACCTGGGCGGGGGCGCCGTTGCTGCGCCCGTAGAGGATGTTGTAGTTGGCACTGCTGTTGAAGGGCGGGTCCAGGTAGATGAGGTCGGCGCATTCGGCCGGCCATTCCCGCATCCAGTCCAGGCAGTCGCCGAAGTAGAGGGTCTGGTGTTCCATTGGGGGCGCCCCCGGTTATGCCAGCGCGGCCAGGGCGTCGCCCACCGCCGTAATGGTCCGGTCAATATCGGCGGCGGTGTGGGCGATGGAGACGAACCCGGCCTCAAACTGGGATGGGGCGATGTACACGCCGCGCGCCAGCAGGGCGTGGCAGTAGCGGCCATAGGCGGCGGTGTCGGAGTGTTCCGCTTCGGCGAGGGTGGACACCGGGCCGGGGTGGAAAAAGCCGGTGAACATTGACGCCACCCGGTTGATGGTGGCGGGAACCTCCGCCCGCGCGAAGGCGGCCGCGATGCCGTCGGTCAAGCGCGCCGCGGTGGCTTCCAGCTGCTCATAGACGCCGGGGCGCTGCAATTCGGTCAGGGTGGCGACGCCGGCGGCCACGGCCAGGGGGTTGCCCGACAGGGTGCCGGCCTGGTACATCGGGCCCAGCGGGGCTACCAGCTGCATTATATCGCGGCGCCCGCCGTAGGCGCCGACGGGCAGCCCGCCGCCGATGATTTTGCCCAAGGTGGTAATGTCGGGCGTGACGCCGTAGAGGGTTTGGGCGCCGCCGTAGGCCACGCGGAAGCCGGTAATCACTTCGTCAAAGATCAGCAAGGCGCCGTGGTCGGCGGTGATTTGGCGCAGGCCGGCCAGAAAGCCGGGGGCCGGCGGCGCGACGCCCATATTGCCGGCGACCGGCTCCACGATGACGGCGGCGATGGCGTCGGGCCAGGCGTCAAACAGGCTGGCTACGGATGCGAGGTCGTTGTAGTCCGCAATCAGGGTTTCAGCGGCGTAGGATTCGGGGACGCCGGCGCTGGTAGGCACGCCGTGGGTGAGGGCGCCGGAGCCGGCCTGCACCAGCAGCCCGTCGGCGTGGCCGTGGTAGTTGCCGGCGAATTTGACGATTTTGGGGCGGCCAGTGTAGGCGCGCGCCAGCCGCAGCGCCGTCATACAGGCTTCGGTGCCGGAGTTGACCAGCCGGACCAGGTCAACGGAGGGCAGGGCGGCGCAAATCATTTCCGCCAGTTCCACTTCCTGAGCGATGGGGGCGCCGAAAGAGGCGCCGTCGGCGGCGGCCCGCCGCACCGCATCCACTACGGCGGGGTGGGCGTGGCCCAGGGCCAGCGGCCCCCAGGAACCCAGGTAGTCGATATACTCGTTGCCGTCCACATCCCAGACGCGGGCGCCTTGCCCGCGGGCGATGAATGGCGGCGTACCCTGCACCGCGCGGAAAGAGCGCACCGGGCTGTTGACGCCGCCGGGGATGACCCGCTGGGCCTGCTCGAAAAGGCGCTGGGATTGGGCTTGCTGCATGGCGACTGGTCTCCTCGGGCTGGTCTCCCCGGTGGCAACGGGGTTGCCGGGGGCGGGGTTTCGATGCGGAAAATGGCTAGTTTTCGGGGGCGGCCTGGTCGTGGCCGTTCTGCCGGCGCTGCAACATCTGGAGCAGCAGAGACTGGGTCTCGGCGATGCGGTTCAGGGTTTCCTGCTGGGCGGCCAGCATTTGCTGCTGGACGGCATAGTTTTGCTGCTGAATGGCCAGATGCTGCTGCCGCTCCTCGCGCAGCTCGGCGTAGAGAGTTTCCATGCGCTCGTCGTTGCGGCGGCGTTCCTCGGCCAGGCGTTCCTCGGCTTCGTCGGCGCGCTTGCGTTCCCGGTTCAGCATAAGTTGGTCGTAGCCTCCTTTCAGGGTGGTGGCGGCCATGCCCACCAGCATACACTGCGCCGCTATCTGGTGGTTGATGTACTGGGCCACGAGGCCCGGATGGCACATCCCCTGGGCGGCGCTTGCCATCGTACAAGGCGGCCTGGTGAAATACCAGATGAGCCACAGGATGGCGGCGGCGATGCAGCCGGCGGCGACCGGCCCGCGCCAGCGTTCCGTAGCCCGGTTGACACGGCCAGCGAAATTGCGCCCGGCTCTGGACAACATCATCGGCAGGCGTCTCCTTTCCCTTATTCCCGGCCCTGTAGCCAGCGGGCTGCCTCTTTGGCATGGTAGGAGATGATGATGTCGGCGCCGGCGCGGCGGATGGCGGTCAGCAGTTCCAGGGTCACCGGCTTTTCGTCGATCCAGCCGGCGCGGGAGGCGGCCTTGATCATTGAGTATTCGCCGCTGACGTTGTAGGCGGCCAGGGGATAGTCGCAGCGTTCCCGCGCCGCTTTGATGACATCCATATAGGCCATGGCGGGCTTGACCATTACGATGTCGGCGCCCTCGGCGATGTCGGATTCGATCTCCCGCAGAGCCATACGCCGGTTGGCGGGGTCCATCTGGTAGGCGCGGCGGTCGCCGAATTGAGGGGTAGAGTCGGCGGCGACGCGGAAGGGGCCGTAGAAGGACGAGGCGTATTTGGCGGCGTAGCCCATAATGGGGGTGTCCTCGTAGCCGTGGGCGTCCAGGGTTTGGCGGATGGCGCGCACCTGTCCGTCCATCATCGCGGATGGGGCGACCATATCGGCGCCGGCCTGGGCCTGGGTCAGGGCGGCGCGGGCGAGGAGTTCCAGGGTGGCGTCGTTGTCAATGCGGTTGCCGCTGATGACGCCGCAGTGGCCATGGTCGGTGTACTCGCAGAGGCAGACGTCGCCAACGACCATCAGGCCGGGGGCGCGTTGCTTGATGGCGCGCACGGCTTCCTGGATGATGCCCTCCGGGTCATAGGCGCCAGTGCCCAGGGCGTCTTTTTCCGGGGGCAGGCCGAACAGCAGCACGGACGGGATGCCCAGGGCGACCACTTCGTCGATTTCCTCGTTGAGGCGGTCGATGGAGGTGTGGTAGCAGCCGGGCATAGGTTCAATTTCGGAGCGGATGTTTTCGCCGTGGGCGACGAACATAGGGTAGATGAAGTTGTCGGGCGCGAGGCGGGTTTCCCGCACCAGGTCGCGCACGGGGGCCTTTTCGCGCAGGCGGCGCATTCGCAAGTCGGGGTGTTTCAGCATAATTGCCCTCCTGATGACTGGCCGGCGGCAGCGAAATAGCCGGCCAGCGCATCGGCCAGTCCCTCTACATTGTGTTCGGCGGCGATGAGGTCAACGGATAGGCCGCATTCCGTTGCGGTGGCGGCGGTAACGGGGCCGATAGTGGCGATGGCACAGCCGTCCAGCAGATGGCGGTCGTCACCCAGAATGTCCAGCAGATTGCGGACGGTTGACGAGCTGGTAAAGGTGACCGCAGCAATGCCCCGGCGCAGGGCATCCCGCGCCTGTTGTTCGACTCCGGCCGGGCGGAGGTTGCGGTAGGCGGGCGCGCGGTGGACTGCGGCGCCCAGCTCGGCCAGCCCGGCGGCCAGGGCATCGCGCCCGATGTCCGAACCGGGCAGCAGTACGGGGACGCCGCGCCAGTCCCGGGCGGACAGTTCGGCAAGTGCCGATTCCGATACGGACCGCCGGGGCACGAAGTCCGGTTCAATCCCCCGTTCTCGCAGGGCGCGCGCGGTGGCCGGGCCGATGGCGGCAACGGTGGCGCCGGCGAAGTGACGGGCGTCCTGCCCCAGCGCCGCCAGCCGCTGCCAGACATAATCTACGGCATTGACGCTGGCGAAGATGACCCACCGTCCGGCAACGCCGGCGGCGCCAGTCAGGGCGGCGTCCAGTTCGGCGTAGTCGTCTAGGGGGGCGATTGCGATGGCGGGCAGTTCCACCGTTTCGGCGCCCAGTTCGGAGAGCAGCTCAATCAGCCGGGAGGCCTGGGTGCGGGAACGGGTCACCAGAATCCGTTTGCCCCACAGCGGACGGCGGTCGAACCAGGCGATTTCGTCCCGCAGTCGCGCCACCGGGCCGATGACGGCGATTACGGGGGCGCTGACGCCGGCCTCCTGGCCGCGCGCGACAATGTCGGCCAGAGCGCCGGTAACAGTGCGCTGGCGGGGCCAGGTGCCCCATTGCACCAGGGCCACGGGCGTGTCCGGGGGCATACCGTGGGCTTGCAGGGTGGCGGCGATGCCGGGCAGATTCGCCCAGCCCATCAGCACGACGATGGTGCCGCCGGCCTGGGCCAGGGCGGGCCAGTTGGTGGTCGTGTCGCCTTTGGCGGGATCCTCGCTGCCGGTGACCACGGTTACGGAGGTGGCGATGCCACGATGGGTGACGGGGATGCCGGCGTAAGCGGCGGCGGCTATGGCAGAGGTTACGCCGGGGATGATTTCAAAGGGGACGCCGGCGGCGGCCAGGGCCAGGGCTTCCTCGCCGCCGCGCCCGAATACGAAAGGGTCGCCGCCCTTCAGCCGGGCTACCGTCCGTCCGGCCTGTCCTTCCGCTACCAGCAGGTTGTTGATTTCGGGTTGGGACAGAGCCTGCCGGCCCCGTTCCTTGCCGACGAAAATGCGGCGGGCCGAAGCGGGGGCCAGTTCCAGGAGAGAGGGCGAGAGCAGGCGGTCATAGACCACGACGCCGGCGGCGGCCAACGCCTGCGCGCCCTTGACGGTGAGCAGACCGGGGTCTCCGGGGCCGGCGCCAATCAGATAGACTTTGCCAGTGTTCATTTTCTGCCTGCGATTTGCGACCGGCGATAATTGGCGCCGGCAAGGATGACGCCATTGCCGGGCGGTTATACGGAGAGTACCAGCATATGGGGGTAAGGGTTCCGCTTGCCGTGGTGTTCCCTGGGCAGGATAACCACATCGCGGCGCGACGCGGAGAAGTAGGGGTCTTGCGGCTGGAGCGGCAGGTGGATCGTCGAGATTTCGTGGGCATACCCGTAGGGCCGGGCATTGACTACCGCGCCGGTGTGCCGGCCGATGGTGACGATGTCGCCTTTTTCCGGCCTGGCGTCGGCGTCGTTGGGCTCTCCCAGGATGCGCCCGCCCGGGTAGTGGAAATGACTCATAATGGCCTCCTGTGGTCACTTGGCGGTGGCAATAATCACCCCGGTTAGGGCCGTGAACACGGACGCGGTGGCGATAAGCGTGGTGACTATCCACTGGTAATTGACGGTCAGCCAGCGAGCAAGCCGGCTGCGGTGCAGGTAAGTCAGACGTCGGCGACCACGGGCTGTAATCGCATATTTGACGCCTACCTCTATAAGGTATCCTTCAGCGGTCATGATGTCAATGATAACAGGGGGGCCGCCGTCATCTCCTTCAACCTCATACGCGTACCCCGGAGAGCAACTTTCAAGGATATGAAGTTCCGTCTCCTCGTATTCCCTGACGCGCTTTTTGATCTCGCGCTTGGTAGGGCGCGGCGTGAGAATTCTGATCACCATTTCAATGAGTTACTCCTGTTTCAGACAGATCGCTACCTTGCGAATTTGAATTTTTGGGGCTGGATTGGAATGAATCAGGACAGTGAAGGTTGTGGGGCATTTTAGATAATCAAATCGGCGGCCCCCTGGGCTTGCAGCTGCGCCCAGGCCGCGGCGGCCAGGCCGGTTGCGTCGCTGGCGGCGCCGGACACGGTGGCGCGGCAGGCTGCCGACCCGTCCGGGGCGGCCATAAATACGGTCAAGTCCAGCCGGTCATCCCCGGCCGGCGCCGCGTAAGCGCCGACGGGAACCTGGCAGCCGCCGCCCAATGTCCGCAGAAAGGCGCGTTCCGCCGCCGTGGCCAGCGCAGTGGCGTGGTGGTTGGCGGGGGCGACCAGGTCCCGGATGCGGGCATCGTTGACGCGAATTTCCACTGCCATTGCGCCCTGTCCCGGCGGAGGCACGAATTCCTGCGGCGACAGGTATTCGGCAATTACATCCGCCATCCCCAGGCGATGCAGGCCCGCCGCCGCTAGTATGGCGCCGTCGCATTCGTCGCCGGCGGCTTTGCGGAGGCGGGTATCTACGTTGCCCCGGATAGGAACGATTGCCAAATCGGGGCGGAGTTCGGCGATCTGAGCGGCGCGGCGGGGGCTGCTGGTGCCGATGCGCGCGCCGGCGGGGTAGTCGGCCAGCGTCCAGCCCAGGTGGGACACCAGGGCGTCACGCGGGTCGGCGCGCGGCGGCACCGCTCCGATGGTCATACCCTCCGGCAGGGCAGTGGGCAGATCCTTGAGGCTATGCACCGCCAGGTCAATGTCGCCCGATTCCAGGCGGCGCTCGATTTCGGTGACGAAAACCCCCAGCCCCATTCCGGCCAGGGGCGCGATGCGGTCGGCGTCGCCTTGGGTGGTGACGGTTACTACTTCAAAAATGACGTCCGGGTGCGCCCGGCGCAGCGGCGCCAGCGTCAGCTCGGTCTGGGCCAGGGAAAGGCGGCTGCCCCTGGCACCGACCCGAATTATCTGACCCGGCCCTGGCCCCGGCCGGGGCGGGTCAGGGGCGGGCACGGCGGCGACCTCGGCCGTTGGGGGCGGCCGGGGCGTCGGGGGCGAACATCCGGCGGGCCGCCGGGTATTCGGCGGCGCTGTCGGCGGCGCGCAATGCCGCCGTGGGCTGGTGCAGCAGTTTTTTGACCAGCGCGTTGGTCATGGCGTCCAGCCGGCGGGCCAGTTCGCCATCGGCGTCGGCGTCCAGCATTTTCAGGGTGCGGGCTACTTCCTGCCGGCGGACGGCATCGGCGCGGCGGCGCATTGCGGCCACCAGTTCCAGGGTATCGGAGGAGTTCCACCATTCGGTGAAGCGGGCCAGTTCGTCGGTTACTATGTCGCCGGCCCGGTTCACTTCGTCGCTGAACCCGTCCAGGGCGATTTCGGACACCTGCGCCAGGGCGTCAATGTCAAAGAGACGGGCGTTGTCCAGGTTGGCGACGGCCGGGTCGATGTCCCTGGGGACGGCGATGTCAATAAACAGGGCGGGTTCGGGAGCGAGGCGGCGGGACATTGCGGCGGCGGCCATGCCGGCGTCGATTACATAGCCCGGCGAGCCGGTGCTGCTGATGACCAGGTCGGCGTGGGCGAGGGCGTCGGGCAGCCGCGCAAAGGGGATGGCGACGCCGCCCAGGGCGCGGGCGATTTCCTCGGCGCGCCACTGGGTGCGGTTGGCGACGGCGATTTCGCGGACGCCGGCGTCGGAGAGGGCGCGTGCCACCAGGCGGCCGGCGTCGCCGGCGCCGATGACCAGGGCGCGGCGGTCGTCCAGGCGGTCGTAAAGGCCGCGGGCCAAGTGCACGGCGGCGCGGCTTACGGAACGGGAATGGCGGCCGATATTGGTATCCCGATGCACGCGCCGCCCGGCGCGGAGGGCCTGGTGGAACACGCGGGCCAGCGGGCTTTTGACATAACCGGCCTGGCTGGCGGCGCTGAATGCCGTCCGCACCTGGCCCAGGATCTGCCGCTCGCCGACAATCATTGATTCCAGACCGCCGGCGACGCGAAACAGGTGGGCCACGCAATCGGTTTCCCAGAGCTGGTAGATGTAGCGTTCCAGTTCGTGGCCGGCGACGCCCGACCAGCCGATGAGGAAATCGCCCACGCGCCCCACCAGTCCGATGTCGTCGGCGTCGTAGGTATAGACTTCAGTGCGGTTGCAGGTGGACAGGATGACCGATTGCGGCACGTAGTCGGCCAGCTGCGCCAGGGCGGCGGGCAGCTGGTCGCGTTCCACGGCGAGGCGCTCGCGCAGCTCTACGGGGGCGGTGCGGTGGTCCAGTCCGATGACGAGGAGGCTCAATTCTGGGCCTCCGCAGCGTATTGGGCGGCGCGTTGGGCGCAACCGCCGGGCTGGCACCGGGTCAGGTCCGGGCACATTTCGGGGATGGAGCTGTCTTGCAGCTGGCGGAGGATGATGGCCACGGCTTCGTCGTTGCGACCGGTCTGGGCCAGAGCCAGCAGTTCCTCGGTGATGACGCACTGCCAGCGGGCCGGGTCAATGACGGCGCGGCGTTCCTTGATGACCCGGCGGGCGCGGCCCAGGGCGTCGGCCAGGTCGGCCCATTTCAGCTGAGGGGCGTGGGTGAGGGTTTCGCGCATTTTGCGGGCCAGGGCCGGGCTGGCGCCGCCGGTGGAGACGGCCAGGGTGACTGGGTCGCGCCGGACGATGGACGGGGCGATGAAGGTGCACTGGTCGGGGTCGTCCACGACATTGAGGAGGACGCCGAGGGCTTCGGCTTCCTCGAAAATCTGCCGGTTGACGTGCCAGACGTTGGTGGCGGCCACGGCGAGGAAGGCGCCGTCCAGGTCGCCGGGCTGATATTCGCGCGGGATGAAGGCGACGTCCCCGCGCTGGGCGGCGCGTTTGATGCCGTCGGTGGCCTGGGGGCTGATGACGGTGATACTGGCGCCGGCGTCGCGCAGGGCGGCGATTTTGCCCTGGGCGATGGCGCCGCCGCCCAGGATGATACAGCGTTTGCCGGCCAGGTTGAGAAAGACGGGGTAGTACTCGGGCATTGGGAGAACATTCCTGTGGGTGGTCGGAGGGCGGCAAGCCGGCGGGGGCCGGCTAGTCGGCGACGGCTTCGGCCAGGGCTTCGGCTTCGGCGGTGTCCCAGAACTTTTCGTAGTCCTCGACGAAGTAGCGGACGCGGGTTTTCTTGTACTCGCGGGTGCTGTACAGCAGCAGGTTGTCGCTGATGCCGGTGGCTTGGGCGATGTCGCGGCCGATGGCTTCGCATTCGTCGCGGGTGGGGGCGTGGACCATAGTGAAATGGCTGTAGGGCCAGTCGGGGAAGGTGGGGCGCTCGTAGCAGTGGGTAACGGCGGGGTTTTCGGCCATAATCATGCCGACTTCCGCGGCGCGTTCCGGCGGCACTTGCCAGACGATCATCGCGTTGGCGCGGAAACCGGAACGGCGGTGGTAGAGCACGGCGCTGTAGCGGCGCATCAGCTTGCGTTCCTGGTATTCCTCCAGTTGGGCGAAGAGCTGGGGGACGGTGATTTCCAGGCGGGCGGCCATATCGTCAAAGGGACGGGAGGTCAGGGGCAAGTCTTCCTGGGCGGCGCGGATGACCTGCTGGTCCCATTCGGTGATTTCCTGCGCCTGGTTCCAGTCGGGGGCGGGGACGCCGGACGATTGGTTGCCGCCGATGCCGTCCGGGTTGTAGTTGTAGGCGTCGCTGCGGCGTTTGACCATATCAAAGTTGACGCCGATTTTGAAAAAGCGGATGGTGGGCATAATGCGGAACTCGATGGCGCCGGTCTGCTGAGCCATCCACCGGACGGTGGTTTCCAGGTCGCCGTCGGGGGGGACGGCGAGGGTGAACCAGAGGTTGTAGTAGGAGCCTTCGCGGGCGTAGTTGTGGCTGACGCCGGGGTGCCGGTTGATGAAGATGGCGCCGGGGTGGAGGTCGTGGTCGGCGTAGGCGAAGGCCACCAGGGTGGTTTGGTAGCCAAGGCGGCGGGTGTCAAAGATGGCGCTGATTTGCCGGACGACGTTCTGTCGTTTGAGTTCGGCCAGCCGGGCAAGGACTTCGCCTTCGTCAATGCCGATTTCGGCGGCGATGGCGGTGTAGGGTTGGGCGACGACAGGAAACCGGCTCTGGACGATGTTGAGCAGCTTGCGGTCGGTGAGGTCCATAGTTTCGGTGGTCATTGCTGGTCTCCGGCGTGGTGGGCAGTGGCGGCGAGGCGGGAGTCGTAGGCGCTCACCAGCCCCACCAGGACGCGGTCGGATATTTCGACTACCTGCTGGAGTCGTTCCGGGCTTACGGCTTCCACTACCGCCTGGCGGAAGAACAGAAACGCCTGCACGCTGTCGGTAAGGGGAACGCCCCGGTCGGCCATTTCGGAGCCGTATTCGTGGCCGAGCATATGGGTTTCGGAGAGGGTTTCGTCCTTGCGCCGGCTGCTGCGGGCGTTGAGGTTCTGTTGCAGGAGGAGAGAAAGGAGGCGGCGTCCGAACAGGCGCATCCGGTCGCGGCCTTCGGCCTGGAAGCTTTGCATCCAGGCTTGTTCGGAGAGGTCAATGCGGTTGAGCTTGCTGCGGATGCGGCGGAGGGCCAGATCCTCAGGGTCGGCGTCTGGCGAGACGGGCGTGGCGGTAGTCAAGGGGGCGGGGGTGGCGGCGCCGCGCATCAGGGCTTCCACGTCCTCGCGCAGGAAGCGGCGGTGGCCGCCGGGGGTGCGATAGACGGGGAGACGGCCGCGGTCGGCCCACTGGCGCAGGGTGGCTTCGTTGATTTCCAAAGCCCGGCTGACTTCGCCCAGGGACATCCAGCGGGTAGCGTTGTGGGTGGTGGCAGGGGCGGTCACTGCTTACAAAACCTGTATAAATCTGTATCAATCTGCCTGGCGCCGGCAGATTGACGGTAAAATCCTAACACAGGAGCAGCGGTCGGTCAACGGAAAATCCGTGTCCGCGGGCGTTTTCGCCGGGGTTAAAAGCTTCGGGCGGCGAACCGGCCGGGCGTTTGCCCCCAGCGCGCTTTTAAGGTTTAATGTACAGACGCCGGAGGGGCAGCGCCGCCGCGGGCAGCGGCGCAACTTTCCGCGCCATTACCACCATCCCACCCTCTCTACTTCTCTCCCCCACTACCTCCGCCGGTGGAGCGCCGGCGCGCTGTGATGAGCAAGCAGTACAACGAGGAACGCATCCGGCTGTTCGCCCAGCTGTCCAGGACGCTGGGGGAACAGCCGGCGCTGGACGCCTTGCGCCGGGTGCCGCGGGAGCGGTTTCTGCCGGAGCTGCTGCGGCCGCTGGCCTACTGCAACATTCCGCTGTCCATCGGCTATGGGCAGACCATTTCGCAGCCCTATATGGTGGCCAAGGCGACGGCGGCGCTGGAACTCCAGGGCGATGAGGATGTGCTGGAGGTGGGCGCCGGTTGCGGCTACCAGGCGGCGGCGCTGGCGGAGATGCTGCCCTTCGGACGGGTATTCGCTACGGAACGGATACCCGAGCTGCGGGCGCTGGCGGCGCGCAACTTGGAAACCTGCGGCTTTGACAATGTGACCGTGCGGGGCGCCGGGGCTACGCTGGGCGCTCCGGAGGACGGGCCTTTTGACGCCATCCTGGTTTCGGCGGCGGCGCCCGGCGTACCCCACGCTCTGGTGGGGCAGCTGAAATCGGGCGGGCGGATGGTGGTTCCCGTGGGCGGCCGGGCGCATCAGACGCTGACCCTGGTGCGGCTGACCCCGCACGGGCTGGTGTCGGAAAACCTGGGGGGCTGCCGGTTCGTGCCGCTGCTGGGCGACGGGGGCTGGCCCGATTGACGCAACGCAATACAGCGGGCCGGCCGGCGATCCCGACGCCGGCGGTCCGGATGTGGCATAATAACGCTGTCCATTCCGGCGGCGCCCCGAACATTGCGTCCGCCACACGCCCAAGCATAGCGCCCGCTACACGCCCGCCGGAGGAGAAACGGAGATGGCCGCTCAAATCCAGGTTCGCCGGATTAATCATGTCACCACGATGGTCAAGGACACCGCCCGCGCTATGGAGTTCTACAACGACCTGCTGGGCATCAAGCAGATTGAAAGCCAGGTGGACAACCCCGCCATTACCTGGTTGCAGCTGGACAACGGGGTGATGGTGCATCTGATTGAAACCGAGGAGGCTCCGGCCAAGCCGGGCAACATTCACCACGCTTTCCAGGTGGACGACCTGGAGGCGACGCGCGCCACGCTGGAAAGCAGCGGGTACGAAATCCTGCGGGGCGGCGTGCGCTACGACGGGCAGGCGTACTTCTTTATTGAGGACCCGGACGGCAACAGCGTGGAGTTCTGCACCGCCGCCGGCTACGCGCCGGCGCCGCCGCGTCCGGCGTAACCCGACCCGCAATGACCGGCGACAACATCATCCTGGTAGGCTTTATGGCTACGGGCAAGAGCCATGTGGGGCGCATCGTGGCTCGCCTGACGGGGCGGCAGATGGCGGATATTGACGAGGAAATCGTGCGGCGGGCGGGCAAGCCGATTCACCGGATCTTCGCCGAGCACGGCGAGGCGGTGTTCCGGGCGATGGAACGCCACGCCGCAATGACGCTGTGCGCGCCGGCGGCCGGGGAACGGGGGAAGGTGATCGCGGCCGGCGGCGGGGCTTTCGCGCAAGAGGCCACGCGTCAGGTTCTGCTAGCGAGCGGGCGGGTGTTCTGCCTGACGGCGCGCCCGGAGACGATTCAGCGGCGGATTTTGCGAGGCAACCCGAATGGGGCCGTGCGGCCGATGCTGGGGGGGGATGGTGGCGATGGCGATGCGCTGGAACGCATCCGGCAACTGCTGTCGGAACGGGCGGAGGCTTACGCTTACGCCCACCATTTTGTGGGGACGGATGAGCGGACGCCGGAGGAGGTGGCGGCGGAAATCTTGCGCATCTACGAAGGCGCTGATAGATTTCATCTGACCAGTCAGTAAGGAGGACAACGATGGCAGCCCCAGAACCCACCAACAGCAAAATGATTTTCCACAAATGGGAGCCGATTGTCCCGTTGACCGGGACTATAGAATACGATTTTTCAGAGACTGACGCGTTGCAAAGGCAGTGGTTGGCGTTCAAGCAGGTGCAGGAGGCCTGGTCTCCTGATGCTTACGCCGACTTCACGGCACGCTTGACGCGGAGCTGGGCTATCGAGACAGGCATTATTGAGGGCCTGTACGACTTGGATCTCGGCGTGACGCAGACGCTTGTGATGCACGGCATCTCGGCCGACCGCATCGAGCGGAGCGGCACTAACAAGGATCCAAATGAGCTTGTACTGATCTTGGACGACCACCAGGCCACCGCTGCCGGCGTGTACTCTAGGATCAGGGATGGGCGGCCTATTACCCGTATTGCCATTCAGCAGATACACGCCCAAATTACCCAGAACCAGCCGACATATAGGGCGTTTAACCCGTCTGCCGGCTGGTTCAATGCCTCATTGCAACACGGGGAATTCAAGAAACTACCTAACAGCCCAACGCGCCCTGACGGGAAGCTCCATGAGTACTGCCCACCGGAACAGGTTGAAAGCGAGTTGGACAACCTGATTGAATGGTACGGTCACTATCAAAACGACAAAGACCGCTATCATCCGTTGTTGGTGGCGGCGTGGTTGCACCACTGTTTCACACAAATCCATCCGTTCCCGGATGGCAATGGTCGAGTGGCTCGTACCCTCCTCACCTGGCATCTGGTACGCGAAGGCTATCTGCCAGTAGTGGTAAAGCGGGATGACCGGGAAACCTACATCCGGGCCTTGGCAAACGCCGACCGGGGTGACCTAGTTCAATTTGTCGACCTGTTGGCGGGGTTGCAGAAAAAGGATATTCTGGCTGCCCTGAAAGAAGCCAACGCTCCCGCGCCCAACTTGGTTAGCCAGGCACTGGACTACATTGTGGAGCACATCGCCCATCAGGACGACTCGCATATAGCTCAACTGCGTTCTGTCAACGTCGTAGCGTCACGCCTTGCCGAAACACTCCACACCCTGTTGTCGCAACAGGCTGAAGTAATACGCGCCCGGCTGCAAGCAGTTGGACGGCTTGTGGAAACTAGTATAGGCGAAGGTCGCCTCGAATTGGGAAACGGGCATTGGTATCACCGGCACGTCGTCCAGACGGCCAAAAACTCAGGGCATTGGGCCAACTTGAACGAGGCAAGGTTCTATGTGAAATTGTCTCTGATGTCCCTTGCGACGGTGCCGTATCCGCGCCTGGTTTTCGTGGTATCGTTGCATCATACGGGCCGGCAGCAACTCACCGGCATTATGGTGGCAACGGCTTTTGCGCTCATCGGCAATCTCCATCCCGGCGTTTCGGAAACTGAAGAGGAACAGGGGGACTATTCATTTGTTGATTGCACCCCGGAGCCGCTTACTTTTACCCTAGAAAGTGATGCGGATGCCATGACGCCGCGCTTTAAGCAATGGACAGAACAATGCCTGGCGATGGCGCTGCGACAATGGGGCGATTACCTGTCCTAACCGGCAGGCGCCGTCGGGCGCAAGAGGAGCTTTACTATGACTACCCCTGACCTCGCTGCCACTGTGCGCCACGCCGGCGGCAGTTATCCTGTCATCGCCGGCTGGGGCCTGATTGACCGGCTGGGCGAACATATTGCCGGGCTGGGGCTGGGCAATACCGCCTACATTATCACCGACGACAATGTGATGCGCCCCTACGGACGCAGCGCCCAGTGGGCCTTGCAGCGGGCCGGCATTGCCGCCCATTGCTTCGTCATTCCCGCCGGCGAAACCAGCAAGTCTTTCGCCCAGGCGCAGGAAATCTACGAATGGCTGGTTGGCCTCAAAGCGGAGCGGGGGCAGCCCATCATTGCCATCGGCGGCGGCGTGGCCGGGGATTTGGGCGGCTTTGTCGCCAGCACCTTCCTGCGCGGCGTGCCTTTTGTCCAGGTTCCCACCAGCATGGCGGCAATGGTGGACGCGTCCATCGGGGGCAAGGTGGCGGTCAACCTGCCGCAGGCCAAAAATATGGTGGGGGCGTTCTACCAGCCGCGGGCCGTGCTGGCGGACGCGCAGGCGCTGTCCACGCTGGGCAAGCGGGAGCTGGCGGAAGGCTGGGCGGAGGCCATCAAGCACGGGCTGATTCTGGACCCGGCGCTGGTGGCTACCTTTGAGGAACACGCCGAGGCGCTGATGGCGGTGGAACCGGAAATCGCCACCGAAGTCATCCGGCGGAGCATGGCCATCAAGGCGGACATCGTGAGCCAGGATGAGCGGGAAACGCTGGACATCCGCATCCTGCTCAACTACGGCCACACCATTGGGCACGCTTTGGAGGCGTCCACCGAATACGGACGCTTTATGCACGGCGAGGGCGTCGCCGTGGGGATGATGGGCGCGGGCCGGATTGCCCGCGAGCTGGGGATGATTGGCGACGACCTGCTGGAACGCCAGCGGGCGCTGCTGCGGCGGTTCAACCTGCCGGTGACGGCGGCCGGGGTTGACCTGGCCGGCGTACGCGCCGCAATGTCGCTGGACAAGAAAACCGTAGGCGGAGCCAACCGCTGGGTGCTGCTGGAGGAGGTGGGCCGCGCCACGGTGCGGCGGGATGTGCCGGCGGAGGTGGTAGATGAAACCCTGGCCTGGCTTGCGGAGTAGAGGCGCTGCCGGGCGGGGCGGTGGGGCGCGGCGTTGCCATCCGTCACCGGCCGGCGGGTTGGGTGTAGTCGGTAGTGTCCTGCATAGCCGCATATGCGGCCTGGTCGATCCAGTGGCAGTACGGCTGGTTATTGGCAAACTGCCCGGAAAGGCGTACCCGGTATCTGCGACGGCCGGCAAGGGGCTCCCACGCCACAACCGCAACGCCTTGGTTAGCAAGGTGGTTGTGAAAAGCGTCGCGGGCGCGCCGGTACGCGTTCTGACAATCTACAAAAATAACTACGCGTTGCGATGCGAACCTCCCATATCCCCTCATAAAAACGCCCGCCAGTTCGGGACGAACCCGGACGGCGGGGAAGTTTCAATGCCCAGCATACCAGCCGTCGTCCGGCTTGTCAAATTTCTATTGCCGCCCGATTATGCTCAACATAATCCGGCGCTGGACTGTGACCCGGATTACCCGATTCCGGGCGTTGCGATGCGAACCTTCTATCCATAAAAACGCCCGCCAGTGCGGGACGAGCCCGGACGGCGGGGAAGTTTCGCTATCCAGCATACCAGCCGTCGACCGGCTTGTCAAATTTCTATTGCCGCCGGGGTATTCTCAACATAATCCGGCAAAGGCGCGCCAGGACCCGGGCCGGGTGTAGCTGCCAGCGAACACGCTGGCCCCGTTTTCTGGCCGGCAACCTCTTTGAACCCTTATGCCGGCTTTATGTGGCAAGGCGCCGCCCGCGTCAGCGGGCCGCCGGCGTTCCCGCCAGGTCGGCGGCCAGCATTTTGAGGACATCGTCCAGCGGCGTTGCGCCCCGGTTTTCGCCGTCGCGCGTGCGCACGGCGGCGGCGTTGGCGTCGGCTTCCCGGTCGCCTACCACCAGCATATAGGGGATTTTCTGTAGCTGCGCCTGGCGGATTTTCAGGTTCATCCGCTCGCTGCGGTCGTCCACCTCCGCCCGGAAGCCGGCGTTCCGCAGGTGGCCGGCTACCTGCCCGGCGTAGTCAATATGGCGGTCGGCGATAGGGATGACCACGGCCTGCACCGGCGCCAGCCACAGGGGGAACGCGCCGGCGTAATGTTCCACCAGCACGCCAAAGAACCGTTCCAGTGAACCCAGGATGGCGCGGTGCACCATATACGGACGGGAGCGGTTGCCCTGGTCGTCCTGGAACACCAGGTCGAAGCGTTCCGGCAGGTTGAAGTCAAACTGCACGGTGGTGCATTGCCAGGCCCGGCCCAGGGCGTCGGTGATTTTGAGGTCAATTTTGGGGCCGTAGAACGCGCCGCCGCCTTCGTCAAGGTCGTAAGACAGCCCCCGGGACGCCAGCGCCTGCCGCAGCGATTCGGTGGCGTGTTCCCACATTGCCGGTTCGCCCACGAACTTGTCGGGCCGGGTGGACAACATAATGTCGTATTCCTCAAACCCGAAGGCGGCCATCATCTCAAAGGTGAGGTCAAGGACAGCGCCCACTTCGCCGGCCACCTGGTCGGGCAGGCAAAAGATGTGGGCATCGTCCTGGGTGAAGCCGCGCACCCGCATCAGGCCGTGTAGGACGCCGCTGCGCTCGTAGCGATAGACCGTGCCCAGTTCGGCGATGCGCAGGGGCAGTTCCCGGTAGCTGTGCAGGGCGGAGCGGTAAATCTGGATGTGGAAGGGGCAGTTCATGGGCTTGAGGAAGTATTCCTGTTCGTCAATATCCATGGGGGCGTACATACTGTCCCGGTAGAAATCCAGGTGGCCGCTGGTCTGCCAGAGGCGGGCGCGCCCGATATGGGGGGAATAGACGATGTTGTAGCCCCGGCGATAGTGAATGTCCCGCCAGTAGTCCTCAATCAGCGACCGTATGACACCGCCTTTGGGGTGCCACACGATGAGTCCGGGGCCGATTTCCTCGTGGACGGTGAACAGGTTCAGCTGCCGCCCCAGGGCGCGATGGTCGCGGCGTTCCGCCTCGGCCAGCCGCTCCAGGTGGAGGTCCAGCGCTTCCTGGGACTCGAAGGCGGCGCCGTAGATGCGCTGGAGCATGGGGCGGTTTTCGTCGCCGCGCCAGTAGGCGCCGGCGGTGTGCAGGAGCTTGACGGCGGCAATCTCGCCGGCGGTGGCTACGTGCGGCCCCTGGCAGAGGTCGGTAAAGTCGCCGTGCTTATAGATGGACAGGGTGGCATCGGCGGGCAGGTCGGCGATGATTTCCTTTTTGAAGGGCTGGTCGGCGAACATCCCGTTGGCTTCGTCCCGGCTCAATTCGGCGCGGACAAAGGGTACGTCGGCGCGGATAGTTGCCCGCATCAGGGCCTCGATGCGTTCCAGATCCTCGGGCGTAAAGGGCCGTGCCACCTCAAAATCGTAGTAGAAGCCGTCGGCGGTAGGGGGCCCGATCGCGATTTTGGCCTCCGGGAAGAGCTGCAACACGGCGTCGGCCATCACATGGGCGGCGCTGTGGCGCATCCGGTGGCGATGGGCGTCCAGCGGGTTGGCGGCGTGGTCGGGGGCGGCGTGGTCAAGCATAGCGGGCGTTCCTGGTTCCTGCGGGCCGGGTTGTTTAAGGATTGCTGTTCTCGATTATACCCCAACTTACGCACCGACCTCCGGCCGGTTGAGTTCGGCGCGCAAACCCGAGGGCGCAGTTATCCGGGGCAATTGCCCGGGCGCGCCAGCGGTTATTTACAGTGGGCAGAACATCGGGGGTGATTTGCTGTCGGGCGGGCTGATTATTGCCCTACGCCTGAACAGGGTAGTGGAGAGACCGGGTTGCGACGCCCCTGCTGTCCTGTTTTACTCCGGCCGCCGGTATTCGTAGATACGCCCATCGTAGTAAGCGACGCGGAACACATTGGCGTTGGGCGAGATTGCGTAGGCGTGCAGGCGAGGCCAGTGCGTAGTCAGCTGTCGCCACAAGTCTGGCTTGCGCGCCCGCGCCCAAAGGTCATCGCCCAGAACGGCGAACCGCAACGGGCTGTCAAACATTATCCGGCGATGTTGCCGCATCTTATCCCGGATGACGGCAGTCCAGTTTTCTCCCCGAGCGCGGGTCCTGGATTCCAGCGCGGTTATCCATGCTCGGTCCGGAGTGCTGGCGAAACCAAGCCGCCGAGCGTCATGCACGACGGAACTGGCAGCGGCTGAGTAAAATTCCGCATTGAGCCGGCTGGCGAAATCGGGCGGCCAGCCCTCATCAAGCAGATACAGCATCCTGTCCCCGCAATATGCTTTCAAAGCGGTAAGCCAGGCGCGCCTGCGCGACGCTTACCTGGTAGTCGTCCGCTACCGTCCGGTAGTTGCCCTGTTCCGCAAGGCAGGAATTGTACAGAATTGCGGTGGGCACATTGCATTCGCTAATTACGGGGGCGCCAAATGAGAGCAGCGGGTCGATCACAACGGCAGCGCCGCATTCCTCAAGTCCCCATTCCTCGGATATGCGCCATCGCCGGGGCGCATCGTGGTCATCGTACTCCACGGGGGCGGTGAGAGGGCCGAGCAAGGGCGCCAGAGCGTACTGCCCGCTTCGGGTGATAGTTTCCAAGCCGGACGGGTTGTCGTCGAAGATGTGGCGCGCGTCGGTGAGAAAGCGGCGGTGCGAAAGGGGGTAACGCTCGTTGCCGAAACGCCGGGCGGCATAGCGGGCGGCCTGGCGGACTTTGGGCCAGGGTACGCCGAGGTCGTGAAAGGCTTTGGCGACCCGCAGCTCCATCAGATCGCGGAACACCAGGTAAAACTCGCGCCCGTAGCGCTGCGCCCCCCAGGGGCCGCCGTCTCCGCCGTGCTGACGGGCGTAGCGTCTGACATACTCGGGAGCCGCCCGCACCAGGCGGGCGGCTTGCGGGACCGAATAGCTGCCCACTTGCGATTCCGGGCCTGTTGTCAGCGCAACCATAAAACCTGGCCTCCGTGAATGCGATGGCGTGGTTCGTTTATTGTACCCGTTATGCGGGCTGTCGGGGCAATCAGGGTTCGCGGACTGCCGTTGCCGGCAGCAGGCCGGCGGCCGCTACGGTTGCGCGGTTGATGGTGTCGGGCAGGCGGTAGCGGGGCCAGAGGACGCTGCCCAGCAGCGCCAGCCCCCCGGCCAGCAGCGGCGCCAGCCGGATGCCCAGGGGGTTGTCCGGCGAATCGCCCAGCTGCAAGACCAGACTCAACAGCAGCGGCGGCAAGGCGTAGGTCAGCTTCTCAAAAAAGTTTTGGGTGGAGTAGAACATCGCCTCCCGCCGCTCGCCCCGCAGCAGGGCGTCATAATCGGCAATGTCGGCGGTGATGCCCTTGGGCAGCAGGAATACGGCCGCCATAGGCATTCCGGCGATAAACACCAGCATCATTCCCTGCATCATCAGGTTTCCCGTTCCGAGCAGGCCGACCAGCCCCAGCAGCGGGAACCCCAGTCCGCTTAACACCAGGCAGATGCCGTAAATCCGTCGTTTGCTCACGCCTTTGTAGTCAAACAGCAGCCATATGAAGACGCCGGCCAGCACGACGCCGCCGATGATGACGCTGGAGAGCATACTGGACGCGCCGCCCTCCGCCTCTTGCAGCAGGACGCCGGCGGCAAAGAAAGGTATCCAGCTTTGCAGCACGCCCACGCCGGTGGTGAACATCACAAAGGTGGGCAGGAAGTAGATGAATTGGGGGTTGCGCAGAGTGTCCCGGGCGCCCCGCCAGAAGTTGACCCGCGCCGGCGGCGTGTGGCGCGGGGCGTGCCGCCAGACCGCCGCCAGCGATATACCGCGGAAGGCCAGAGCGATGACGGCGAAAATCGTTCCCGTAATCTGGAAACCCAGGGCGTCTTTGATGTACCCGCCGGCCACCAGGCCCAGGCCGGCTCCGAACACGGCGAACAGGAAAATCAGGCCGACTACGTTCATCCGGTCGCGGGCGGTGTCGGTCAGTTCCGGCACCAGCGCTTCCAGGGCGCCGCTGGACATTGTGCCGGCGGTGAAAAAGAGTTCCAGCATCAGCACGAAGTAGAGGGCGTTCCACCAGCTGCTGCCTTCTACGGGCAGGAACCAGATCAGGGCGGCGAACAGGGCGTAAAAGGGCGTGCTGAACAGGATGAACGGGATGCGGCGTCCCCAGCGGCTGCGGGTGCGGTCGCTCCACCAGCCGATGAGGGGGTCGGTGAAGGCGTCGATGAACCGGCCCGCGAAGATCAGGAAGCCGGCCAGCACGCGGGCGTCAATGTGGAAGCCCAGCAGCAGGACGTCGGGCACCCGCGTGGCGCCTTCCAGCAGCGGCGGCGCCAGAAAGAAAAGCGCCCACTGCTGGCGGAAGTAGCTGATCGCCTGCAAGCCGATATGGTCGGCGCAGAAGAATATCTTGTTGGGCCACGGCAGCCGCGCGGCCGTGGGCGCAGGTGGTGTTTGTGCAATCATAAGGCGCAGTAAATCCCGCCCCGGCAGGCTCCGGTGTCCGGCGCATTTTAGCACAAGCCTGTGGTACACTGCGTTGCGATTTGGCAGCCTACCCGGATCGCCGCCAACGCCCTGATGGTCAACCGCCGGGCGACAACGATCTGGCTACAACCACCGGGCGACAATGACCGGGCTATAAGGCTCGGGCTGCCAACGCAAGGAGACTGCCCCAATGCCCCAGCGTATGAAAGCCGGCGCAGCGGTGATTGAACTGCTCCGTCAGGAAGGCGTCAGCAAGATTTTCGGCATCGTTGGCTCGTCTTTTCTGGACGTGCTGGACCCGCTTTACGACCGGGATGATATGGAATTCGTGGGCGTGCGCCACGAGCAGGGGGCGGCGCTGATGGCCGACGGGTACAGCCGCATTGCCGGCGCGCCTTCGGTGTGCCTGGTCACCAACGGCCCCGGCGTTTTGAATCTTACCTACGGCATCGGCTCCGCCTATGTGGCCCATTCGCCGGTGGTGGTATTGGCCCCGTCGGCGTCCCGCGACCACCAGCACTTGGATTCCACGCAGGAATTTGACCAGGTGGCGCTGTTCAAGCCCATTACCAAGGCCAGTTTCGCCATCAACAAGGTTGAGCGGCTGCCCGACGCGCTGCGGCAGGCGTTTCGCATCGCCACTGCGGGCAAGATGGGGCCGGTGCTGGTGGACATTCCCCGCGACCTGCTGCCGGGGGCGGAGGTTGACCTGGATACGCTGGCGCCGGCGGCCTACCGCACCGGGCAGGGCAGATCCCGGGGCGACCGCGCGCAGATTGAGGCGGCGGCGCAGGAAATCCTGTCTGCCCGGCGGCCCGTCATCCTGGCCGGCGGCGGCGTGGAATGGAGCCTGGCCGACGCGGCGGTGGCCCGTCTTTCCGAACTGACCGGGGCGCCTATCGTTACATCCTACGGGCGCGCCGACGCGGTGCCCAACGACCATCCCAACTACCTGGGCCACCTGGGACGGCTGGGCGCGCCGGAGGCGATTGACGCCGTCCGCAACGCGGATGTCATCGTGGCGGCGGGCACCCGGCTGGGGCAATCCACTACTTTCTATGACCACCGCTTTATTCCGGCCGAGGCCCGCATTGTGCATATTGAGATTGACCCCAAAGAAATCGGGCGCATCTACCCCATCGCGGTGGGCGTGGCGGGCGATGTGGGCGCCGTGGTGGACGAAATCAACGGCATTGTGGCGGAGGCGGAGTTGCGGCCCGACGCCGGATGGACGGGCCGGGTGGCCGCCTGGAACGCGGCCCGCGCGGCGCGGCTGGCATCGGAAGGGGAGCTGGCCGGTGACCACATCAAGCCCCAGCGGGTGTATGCCGAACTGCGCAAGGTGATGCCCCGGAATGTCATCGTGGCGCTGGACGCGGGCCTGGCGCCGAACTTCGGGCAGGACCGGCTGAATTACTACCAGCCCCGCAGCCTGATTATGGCGCTGGATCTGGGCGGGCTGGGGTTCAGCTTCCCGGCTGCTATTGGCGCCAACTTCGCGGCGCCGGAGCGTCCGGTGGTCAACTTTAATGGCGACGGCGGCTTTCTGTTCAACGCCCAGGAGTTTGAGACCGCCGTGCGCTACGGCCTGAAAAACATCTCAGTGGTGATGAACAACAGCTGCTGGGGTTCGGAAAAGGCGTACCAGAAGTACGCTTTCAACGAGCGCTATGTGGGGGCGGATACGGTGAACCCGCGCTTTGACCAGTACGCCGAGCTGTTCGGCGGCCAGGGGTTCTATGTGGACCGGCCGGAGGACATCGCGGACGCTTTCGTCCAGGCGCTGGCGGCGGACGGGCCCAGCATCATTGAAATTCCCACCGACCCGGACGAAATGCCCCGTCCGGCGCGCCTGGCTGAAGTGCAGGCGCCGCCGGCGTCTTAATCGGGCTCGGCGTCGGAACTTCGGCCACAGTTTTCCATAATGGGGGAATGACCTATGAATGGTTCGAGCAAGACGCGGAACGCGATGGTGGGGCTGTTTGCGGCGGCGGCCGTACTGGGGGTAGTATCCCTGGCGCTGCTGGTTGCCTCGATGAGCATCGGCAGCAAAATGTGGGCGCGGGGGGAGGCGTCGCTACAGGCTTACGCCCTGGCGGACGGCTTGCGGCAGACTTCGGACGACCTGACGCGGATGGCGCGGCTGTACGCGGCGACCGGGGACGAGCGGTATCGGGAGTGGTTCCAGGAAATACTGGACATCAGGAACGGCGCCGCGCCGCGCCCGACGGCCTATCAGGGGATTTACTGGGACTTCGTAGTGGCGGGCGAAGCGCCGCCGGGCGAGGCTGGCCCGCCCAAGTCGCTGGACGCCCTGATGGCGGAATCGGGGCTGGATCCTGAAATTATGACCCTGCTGCTGCAATCGGAGTCCAATTCCAATGCGCTGGCGGAGCTGGAGGATGATGCGATGACGGCGGCCAGCGGCGGGGATCTGGAAGGGGCGCGCCTCATCCTCAACGGCGCCGATTACCACCAGCGCAAAGCGGATATTATGCGTCCGATTAATGACGCGCTGGTCGACACCTACATTGGCACGGCCACGGACATTGGCCGCTACTACGGGAAGTGGCGGGCGGTCACCTACGCGCTGGTGGCGACGCTGGCGGTGTCCGTTCTGCTGGGGATAGCCGGCGCAGTGGTCGCTTTCCGGTCGCGGCCCGGAAGCGGCAACGGGTAGCGGGTATCGGATAACGGATAACGATGCCGGGATGGCGCAGAGTGGCGGGCCGTGGCGGATACCATTGCGAATGCCATCAGGAACGGGAGATTATGACCGCCGACGCAATCATCAAGCCCACCGACGTTGACATTTCCGGCAGCGTCATCATCATCAACTGGAACGACGGGCACCGCGGCATCTATCCGCACCGGATGCTGCGGCTGCGCTGCCCCTGCGCGTCCTGTGTAGAGGAAATGACGGGGCGGGCGCTGCTGGATCCGGGCAGCGTGCCGCCGGATGTGCGCGCCCTGGACCAGATGGCGGTGGGGCAGTATGCCCTGCAATTTCTGTGGAGCGATGCCCACTACACCGGCATTTATACCTACCGGGCGCTGCGGGCGGCCTGCGCCTGCATTGTCTGCAACGAAGCCCGCGCCCGCCGCGCCTAACTCCCGGACAGCCGGGGCGGCGCGTCCGATAACGCTGCCGCAACATTATGGCGGCGGCCCGATTTGCGCCGCCGCCGAAGGTTCTTGCCCCTATAATTCCGTTCCGGCTGCCGGCGCGACCGGCGGCGAAAGCCGCTTACCCGTCGGCGTCAAACTGCGCCGTCCAGAGGGGCGGTTGGCCATCCCAGACCCGCCGGATGTTGGCGAAGGAGTTGGCGGCCCGCTTGGCCAGGGATTCGTAAGTTGGCCCGGCGGTATGCGGGGTTGCCACCACATTGGGCAGTTTGGGCAGCGGGTCGTCCGGGGACGGCGGTTCGTGTTCCAGCACATCCAGGCCGGCGCCGGCGATGCCGCCTTCCCGCAACGCCGCCGCCAGGGCGGTTTCGTCCACTATGCCGCCGCGCGCCGTGTTGATGAGGATAGCCGACGGCTTCATCAGCGCCAGCTGCGGGGCGGAAATCATATGGCGGGTTTCCGAGGTGAGGGGGACATGGACGCTGACCACGTCGGAGGTTTGCAGCAGCGTGTCCAGGGATACCCTGCGGATACCCATAGCCTCCTCCTCGGTGGGGCGCAGGGCGGCATATTTGTCGTAATACTGGAGATTGACTTCAAAGCCGCGCAGCCGGCGGGCCACTTTCTGGGCGATGTTGCCGATGCCCACCAGCCCGACGGTTTTGCCCTCCAGCTCGTAGGTGTCAATGCTGCGGTCGCCGGTGGGGCGCCAGCCGCCGGATTTCACCATTGTGGCGTAGTGATACAGGCGCCGATAGACGGCCAGCATCAGCATAATGGCGTGTTCGGAGACGGCCACGGAGTTGGCGCCGCCGTTGTTGGCGACGGGGATACCCAAATCGGCGGCCAGTTTCAGGTTCATCCGGTCGTAGCCGGCGCTCAACAGCTGGAGCAGCCGCACCTGGGGGGCGTTTTGCAGCACCCGGTCGGAAAGCCGGCCGGGGAACAGGAGCAGGAAATCGGCGTCCCGCGCCAGTTCAATCTGGGCGTCCTCGTCCAGGCCGTTGGCGGCGGCGATGACATTCATCCCGGCGGGGGCTTCGCCAACGACGATTTGCCGGTATTCGTCGTCCAGGTCGGTCAGGAAAACTACTTTGGGTTCGGGCATTGTGGTTCCTCTCTCAGCTCACGGCGGCGGCTCTCACGGCGCCAGGCGGGCGAATTCGGCGCGGAAGTCGACGGAACGGCCGCCGTAGCCTTTGCGGAAAGTGATTACGCCGGCGGCGTCCAGGGCCAGCATTGAGGACTGGCTGACGATTTGCAGGTCGCGCAGCATTGAGCCGTCCGGCTGGGCTGCCGTCATATGGGCGTACCCGTTTTCGGCGATATAGCCTTCCAGGGCGGCGGCGTTTTCGTTGAAGGCCACCAGGTAGAAGTCAACGCGGCCGGCGTAGTCGGCGATGATGGGATTAAGCGTCCGCAACTCGGCGCGGCAGGTGGGTCACCAGGTGGCGAAGTACATCATAAAGACGGGCCGGCCGGCGGCGGCCAGGTCAGCGGAGGCGACGGCGCTGCCGTCGGACAGCCGCATAACGAAGGGCGGGGGCGCGGCGCCGACTCCGGTTCCTACCGGGGCTGCCGGGGCCGCCGGCGCCGGAGTGTCGGGCGGCGCGGCGGTTGGCGCCGGCAATGGCGTATCGCCGGGCGGCGGCGGCAGTGTCGGGGCCGGCGACGGCGATGGGGCTGCCGGCGTATCCGCAGGCGCAAGTGGCGTGGCGACGGCGGTTGCCGGGGTTGACGGGGCGCCGGCGGTCGCTGAAGGAACGGTTGCCGGCGGCGCGGTGGCGATGGCAGTGTCGGTGGCGGAAACCGGGGTTGCTGCGGCCGGCGTGGGCGCCGACGTCAGTGCCGGGGCCGGCGATGGCGGAGCGTTGGCCGGCTCCGAGGCCGCAGGGATGGCCGGCGTGGCCCCGGCGACGGCTGTTGCCGGGGCTGGCGGGGCCGGCGCTGACGCGGACGGCGTTGCCGGGGCCGGCTGCGGCGCGGGGGCTGCGGACGGACTACAGGCGGTCATTGTTATTGCCGCCAGCGCCAGGGCGACGGCAATAGTGACAGCGGCAATGGTACGGCCGGTTGGCGTCATCATAATCGGAAGTGGCGGCGTCAACGACGCCATAGACTAGCCTCATCAACTAGGCAGCTGCAAATCCTGCCGCCGCTGTTGTTTTTGTTGTTCGGCGTCGCCGGGCGCGGGCGCGGCGTTGGGGTCGGCCGTCAGCAGGTCCAGATACGCTGGCCATTGGGCAGCGTCCCCTTTGGTTTGACGGTGCAGGATCAGGCCATGGGCGTTGAGGGCCATCATCGCCGACTGGCGGGTTATTGCCAAATCGGCCAGCATAGCGCCCACGGGCTGGGCGGGGATGAACGGCGCGCGATAGCCCCGGTCGGCGATGTAGTTGGCAACAACGCCGGCGTCCTCGTTAAAGGAAACGATGTAGAAGTCAATGGTGTCATCGTAACCGGCGGCGAAGGTTTCCAGCTGCTGCAACTCAGCGCGGCAGTGGGGTCACCAGGTGGCGAAGTACATCAGAAAGGCGGGCTGTTGGTTGTCCACCAGGTTTTTCAGGGTGACCTGCGACCCGTCGGCGAGCTGCATCGCAAAGGGGGGCGCGATGTCGCCGGCGTCAACGCCGCCGCCGGGGCCGGGGACATCGCCGGGGCTGGGAGCCGCCGGGGCGCAGGCCGCAATGACCGCGGCCAGCATGGCCAAAGCCAGCAGACCGGGCAGCCACCGGATTCGGTTGATGTTCCGCGCTTTTGCCATTGGACGGGAGAGGGCGGCGATAGCGTTCATATGGTATGCTGGGCATCGCCAAGCCGATTCCGATTGTACCAGATTTCCGGGGAGTGTGACCGATGCCGAACCGACTGATTGACGAAACCAGCCCCTATTTGTTGCAGCACGCCCACAATCCGGTGGACTGGTATCCCTGGGGGGAGGAGGCGCTGGGCCGGGCGCAGGCGGAGGATCGGCCCATCCTGTTGAGCATCGGCTACTCGGCCTGCCACTGGTGCCATGTGATGGAGCGGGAGTCCTTTGAGAACGAGGAAATCGCGGCCCTGATGAACGAGCATTTCGTGAACATCAAGGTGGACCGGGAGGAACGGCCCGACCTGGACTCCATCTATATGGAAGCGGTGCAGGCGATGACCGGCAGCGGGGGCTGGCCGCTGACGGTTTTCCTGACGCCGGAGCGCCTTCCTTATTATGGCGGCACTTACTTTCCGCCGGAAGACCGGGGCAGGATGCCCGGTTTCCCGCGGCTGCTGTCGGCAGGCATCCAGGCGTATCGCACCAACAAGGGGGAAATTGAACAGGTTACACGGCAGCTGGTGGAGCAGATAAGCCGCGTCGGGCAGGCGTTGCTCCGGGGCTCCGGGGGCTTTACGCCGCTGACCACGGAGCCGATGCACCAGGCTTATTCGCAGCTGGCAACGCAGTTTGACCACCTCAACGGCGGTTTCGGCAACGCCCCCAAGTTTCCGCAGCCGACGACCCCGGAGTTCCTGCTGCGCTACTACCGGCACGGGTTCAACGACCGGGCGCTGGAGATGGTGGAGCTGACGCTGCAAAAGATGGCCGGCGGCGGGATGTACGACCAGATTGGGGGCGGGTTTCATCGCTATGCCACGGACGCCTACTGGCTGGTGCCGCATTTTGAAAAGATGCTGTACGACAACGCCCTGCTGTCCCGGCTGTATCTGCACGCCTGGCAGATTACGGGCCAGCCGCTGTACCGGCGCATTGCGGAGGAGACGCTGGACTATGTTCTGCGGGAGATGACCGACCCGTCCGGCGCTTTCTACTCGGCGCAGGATGCCGACAGCGAAGGCGTGGAAGGCAAGTTTTTCGTGTGGACGCCGGCTGAACTCCGCTCCCTGCTGGGCGATGACGCCGACCTGGTGATGGGCTACTACGGCGTCACCGAGCGGGGCAACTTTGAGGGGGCCAATATCCTCAATACGCCGCGCCCGGCGGCGGATTACGCGGCGCAGCGGGGCATATCCGAAGCGGAGCTGCTGGCGGCGGTGGAGCGGGCCAGGGCAACGCTGCTGGCGGCGCGGGAACGGCGCGTCCACCCCCTGTTGGACGACAAGGCGCTTACCGCCTGGAACGGGCTGATGCTGCGGTCTTGCGCGGAAGCCGCCGCCGCTTTGGGCCGCGCCGACTATCGGGACGCCGCCCGGCGCAACGCCGCCTTTCTGCTGGACAATATGCGGGACGGCAACGGGCGCATCCTGCGCACCTGGCGCAACGGGCAGGCCCGGCTGCCGGGCTATCTGGAGGACTACGCTTGCCTGGCCGACGGGCTGCTGGCGCTGCACGAAGCCACGCTGGAACCCCGCTGGCTGCAAGAAGCCGTGAAGGTGGCCGACGGGATGATTGCCCTGTTCTGGGATGACGGGGTCGGCGGTTTTTACGATACGGGGGTTGACCACGAGACGCTGGTCATCCGGCCGCGGGATATGTTTGACAACGCCCAGCCCTGCGGCGGGTCGGTGGCGGCCGA
This sequence comes from Dehalococcoidia bacterium, assembly GCA_965203195.1. Lineage (GTDB taxonomy): Bacteria > Chloroflexota > Dehalococcoidia > Lucifugimonadales > UBA3495 > Bin87. The sequence continues at coordinate 3,774,842 of OZ241860.1, forward strand.
TGTGCTGCTGCGGCTGGCGGTGATTACGGGCAATGATGATTACCGGGCGAAAGGCGTTGCGCCGCTGCGGGACCTACAGTCGCTGTTGGGACGGGCGCCGGGGGCAATGGGCCACTGGCTGGGGGCGCTGGATTTTTATGTGTCGCTGCCCAAAGAGATTGCGCTGGCGGGGCCGGCGGAGCATCCGGCGATGCGGGCGATGCGGGCGGAAATCGGCCGGCGGTATCTGCCCAACCGGGTGATAGTGGGGATGGCGGATCCGGGCCACCCGCCGCTGCCGGCGTCGCCGCTGCTGGAGCGGCGGGGGCTGATTGACGGGGCGCCGGCGGCGTATGTGTGCGAGCACTACGCCTGCCGGCTGCCGGTTACGGACGCGGCCGGGCTGGCGGCGCAGCTGGATGGGTAAGATGCCAGTTTGCAAATCAGGGCAACCGATATGCTCGTAGAGCGCACTTTGCGCTCCCTGTGCATACAAAGCTACCCGCACGAGGCGGCTATTGCGAGGACGATCAAGAGTGGTACCCCGATGATCAGCCCCCACTTCAGCATTTGGCGGTTCCGCCTTTCCTTTTCAAGGGCTATGCAGCTGTTGCACATACCCCTCGGCCGCATTGCGTCGCCGGGTCGGACCTCAACGACGAAATTGTCGCCGCACGAGGTGCAGGTGGATTCGTGAGCGTACATTTTGGAACCTCCCTTACGGCTCTTTGGGTTTGGCTACTTGCGACAGTCTCCAGGCCCCTAACGCGAGTCCCGTAAGGGAGGCACGATGCCGCCCTAGAGCACAGGACTCACGCCGTTCTCTCTGGTGAGAGGCCGAAGGGAGGAGCCTAGACTGTCGCACCCCTAATTTACCCCCCTGTCAAGATGCAGTCAACCCTTATCTGCGCTGGAAATGCGTCTTTAACAGTGGACTGGCGGCGCGGGGTTGTCGAATTACGCCCTTGCCGCTGTCCAATTTTCCTCACCAAATCGGGGAGTCGGGGGTATAATATCCGGCAGCGTTGCAACATTTTGACAGCCTACCCGTGAACCCGAGGAACTCTGCCCAATGGACGAACTGCGCCACCGCCTTGCCGAACTTGCCGCCCGCCTCGCCGCCGTCGTGGAGCGGCTTTGACCTCGCCGGCAAGCAGCAAACCATCGCCCAACTGGAAACGGCGTCGGCCGCCCCCGACTTCTGGGACGACCCGATCGACGCCCAGCGCCGGATGCAGCAGCTGGGACAGCTCCGGCAGTCCGTAGCCCTCTGGCAGGAATTGCAGTCGCAGGCCGCCGATCTGCTGGAACTCACCGACCTGGCCATCGCCAACGATGACGACAGCATAGCCGGCGAGCTGGCCGCCGAAACCGAAGACCTGGCGGCGGCGCTGGCCCGCGCCGAAATGGAGCTTACCCTCTCCGGCCCCTACGACGACCGCCCGGCCATCCTCACCATCCACTCCGGCGCCGGCGGCACCGACTCCCACGACTGGGTGGAGATGCTCACCGGAATGTACGCCGGCTGGGCGGCGGCCGGCCAGCGTCCGGTTCAGATACTCAACACCGCCTACGGCGACGAAGCCGGCCTCCGCAACAGCGCCCTGGAAATCGGCGGCCCCCACGCTTTCGGCTACCTCAACGCCGAAGCCGGCGTCCATCGCCTGGTGCGCGTGTCGCCCTTTGACCCGGCCCGCCGGCGCCAGACTTCTTTTGCCCGCGTGGAAGCGCTGCCCGCCGTGCCCGATGATGACACCGAAATCGCCATTCGCGCCGAGGACCTCAAAATGGACTTTTTCCGCTCCAGCGGTCCCGGCGGGCAGAATGTGCAGAAGGTGGCGTCCGCGGTGCGGCTGACGCACCTGCCCAGCGGCATTGTGGTGTCCTGCCAGACGGAACGCTCCCAGCATCAGAACCGGGACTACGCGATGCGCATCCTGCGGGCCCGGCTGCTGGCGCTGCGGGAGGAGGAACGGGAGCGGGAGCTGTCATCCCTGCGCGGGGCGCGGGTGTCCGCCGAGTGGGGAAACCAGATACGCAGCTATGTGCTGCATCCCTACAAGTCGGTCAAAGACCATCGCACCGACCACCAGACGGGCAACGCCGACGCCGTGCTGGCGGGCGACATTGACGGCTTCATTGAAGCCTGGCTGGTGCGTCGCCTGGGCGCCGAGGGAAATTAGAGCGCGGCGCCGGGGCGAATTGCCGTTTGCCCCGGCGCCGACATATTGCCGCTACACATCCGGCGGGCTGGGTTGCAGCGGCGACAGCAGATGCCCCATGCTCTCCCGCTTGGTGCGCAGGTAACCCTCGTTGGCGGCGTTGGGCAGCACCGTCAGCCCTACCCGGTCGGTTACCTGCACCCCCAGGCCGCTGATGCCGGCCATCTTGTGGGGGTTGTTGGTCACCAGCCGGGCCCGGGAGATGTTCAGGTCGCGCATAATCTGCACGGCCAGGTCGTACTTGCGCTCATCAGGCTGGAACCCCAGGGCCACATTGGCCTCAATGGTGTCCATCCCCTGCTCTTGCAGGGAGTAAGCCCTGATTTTGTTGTGCAGGCCGATGCCGCGCCCTTCCTGGCGCAGATAGACCAGCGCGCCGGAGCCGTGCTCGAACATCATCCGGATCGCCATATCCAGCTGTTCGCCGCAGTCGCATTTCAGGCTGCCGAAAGCGTCTCCGGTCAGGCATTCGCTGTGAACGCGCACCAGCACTTCGTCGCCTTCCTGCCAGTCGCCAACCACCAGAGCGGCGTGTTCCCCGCTTTCGAGCACGCTGCGATAGCCGACGATGCGCGCCATCCCGTACCTGGTGGGCAGGTTGGCTTCGGCGACCCGCGCAATCAGGGTTTCTTTGGCGCGGCGGTGGGCAATGAGCTGGGCGATGCTGAAGATCTTGAGGTCGTGTTGGGCGGCGAACCGTTCCAGTTCCGGCAGCCGGGCCATGCTGCCGTCCTGGTTCATAATTTCGCAGACGACGCCGGCCGGATAGGCCCCGGCGGCGCGGCACAGGTCAACGATGGCCTCGGTATGCCCCGGCCGGCCCAATACGCCGGCGGGGTGGGCGCGCAGGGGGAACATATGCCCCGGATGGATGAAATCGGCGGGGCCGGAATCGGCGTCGATCAACGCGCGTATGGTGGCGCTGCGGTCGTGGGCCGAAATGCCGGTGGTGGTGCCCCACTTGTAATCCACCGAAGTGGTGAACGCCGTGGGCTGGGGGGAGCCGGAGTTGCGGCTGCGCAGCAGGGGGATGCGCAGCTCGTCCAGGCGTTCCGCCAGCATAGGCACGCAGACCAGGCCGCGGGCGTGGGTTACCATAAAGGCAATTGCCTTGGGCGTGGCGTGCTCGGCGAACAGGAACAGGTCGCCTTCGTTTTCGCGCGCCTCATCGTCAACCACAATCAGCATTTTCCCGGAGGTCAGGTCGTCAAGCGCCTCATCAAGGCTGCATAGGGGCATTATTCCTCCGGGCAAGGGCGGCGGGGCGTTAGGGGGTTCGGGCGCGACGGCGGCCGGCCGCCGGCCGGGTTAATCGCGGCTATGGTCAGCGGCGCGGCGCTGCCGGCAGTGCTGGACCAGGTCGGCAATGGAAAGGATGTTGAGTTCGTGCTTCTGCGCCATTGGCGCCAGGTCGGGCAGCCGGGCCATGCTGCCGTCGTCGTTCATAATTTCGCAGACCACCCCGGCGGGGTAGAGGCCGGCCATGCGGCACAGATCAATGATGGCTTCGGTATGCCCCGGCCGCGCCAGCACGCCGCCCTGGTGATACCGCAGGGGGAACAGGTGGCCGGGCTGGATGAAGTCCTGCGGGCGGGCCGCCGGGTCGATCAGGGCGCGGATGGTTGCGGCCCGGTCGTGGGCCGATATGCCGGTGCTGGTGTCGATGGCGTAGTCCACGGGCATAGTGAAGGCGGTGGGCAGGGCCGCGTCCGAGTTGCGGCTGGGCAGCATGGGTATGTCCAGCTCCTGCAACCGTTCCGCCAGCATAGGCATACACAGCTGCCCCCGGGCGTGGGTTACCATAAAGTTCACGGCTTCCGGCGTCACGAACTCCGCCGGCATTACCAGATCGCCCTCGTTCTCCCGATTCTCGTCATCTACCACGATGAGGAACCGGCCGGCCTTGATGTCGCGCAGGGTTTGTTCAATGCTTGCCAGCTGCATTTTCGCTATGTCCGAATGTCGCCGGGGCGCGTGGGCGTGGTCAGCCTAACCGAGGCGGGCGGCCAGCAGGCTCTCCACATACTTTGCCAGAATGTCCGCTTCCAGGTTCACTCCGTCGCCCACCGCCCGCTCTTGCAGATTGGTGTTCCGCATGGTGAACGGGATGACCGAGATGGTGAAACGGTTCCCTGCTCTTTGTACCACCGTAAGGCTGATTCCGTCAACCGCAATGAACCCCT